>SJCO01000098.1 GCA_005217565.1 Puteibacter caeruleilacunae | reverse complement strand
TAGCATTAATCAATTCTATCTCACTACACTCCAGTTCATATCTCTCGGCATATGGATAGCTGCCTGGAGCAAAGTTGCAGGCTCCAAGAGTCCAGAATAGAACAAATAATAAGGCGGATAATCTATAAAATTCTTTTTTCATTGTTATTTCTTTTTAACTCATAATCATATGTCGAAGACAGATCTCCTGCGGCGTTGGACTTACAGCAGGAGATGGTCTGTTATAAACGTAAAGTTATTGCACAGAATCCCGAATTCTGATTTTTTTCTTCATAGAATGTAATATTCCACTTGCTTAAATAGCTTTGACTAAATAATAAAGCTCAGTGCGATAAGTGAATAAAAAGAGATGATAATCAAAAAACTTCTCCATCCGTATTTCCTTTTATTATTTTTGAAAGTCTTGTCAAATTCTTTAAAGTACTGCAGATATTTGTCCTTTTTGTAGAGCGTGTAATAATTCATAATACCTGCAGGTGTTATAAATAATGCAAGAAATAATATCAGAGATAAGACATCCTCAAAAAAGTATTGCACTAAGGATTTTCCAATTAAGGCTTGGATAAAATTAAAGATACTATATTCCAACAGAACCAAAAGACCCCCCATATGAATTCCTGCAGGAATGCTATTCGCTCCAGATTTTGAATTACCAACCGCATTCTTAACAATTTGCTCTGGATTTTTTACACCTCGTTTGGCATACAGTTTTTTTATCTTTTTATTCCTCAATAATAGAAGAAATGGGTAATTAAACACTTCTTGAGTTACAACTTCCCATCTGCAGAGAAAGTAGTATACCATATTCCAGTTCCAAATAATTTTTTTCATTTTACGTTACCAAATTATCAAATAGAAGAAGATTTTTTCGCTGTCAGAATCAATAATTATTCCTTTTGAATATCCATGTCTCATTTGTTCTGGAGCAAGTAAAATCGAATTGTATTTATCAGACAATATCTTTCTAAAACTATGTTCTAGAAAGATCATTTTAATGTTGCAAGTCCACAATACTCTGATTGGAACAAATACAAATCATTCAATATCTGAAGTATTTCTTTTGGGGTGTATGTCGTATGTGTTTCACTCATATTATATGTCTTCTTGTTTTAATAGTGTATATGCTATTATCATTGGATCTTTAATTTATTTAAA
>SJCO01000093.1 GCA_005217565.1 Puteibacter caeruleilacunae | reverse complement strand
ATGGACCTGATTATGTGTTTGAAGATGACTATGATTTGAAATCCCTTGATGAAGTTGACCAATTTATTAAAGACCGAAAGCACTTACCTGGAATTCCATCGGCAAAACAAATGGAGAAAGATGGAGTTGGTTTGGCCGAGATGAATAAGCTTCTGCTACAGAAAGTGGAGGAACTAACGCTGCATTTGATAGAGAAAGAAAAAGAGGTTAGAACACTGAAAACTAATCAAGTGAAAAATGAGAAGACAATTGATTCATTGGAGAGTCGATTGGAAAAAATAGAGCAATATCTAACAAATCAATAATAATAACGATATCATGAAAAAACTGCTGTTCTTAGGTGCAATCCTTTGTGTAACACTAAAGCTTAACGCTCAAACACAAGTTGGAGGATCAACTAGTCCCATTTACATTAGTGATCAGAAGGTTGGGATAGGATTAAATATTCCTCAGGCACAATTATCTCTCGGCTCTTGGGGAGTTGGCAATAGTGGCCCATCAGGAGGTGTTCAGCTAAGGCTTGGTGGAGAGTTTAACACAGGAACCAATGTATATGGGAAAAAACTTCTGATTGAAGGGTATGATAATGATGGTTCCCTAACGTATCCTATCTACTTTATGGATGAAAATTCGAATGTTGATTTCTGGATACGAAACAGACCAGCAGAGAATGGTGTGCCGCATATGTTTTTTGCTGGTAATATTGGGATAAGGACAAATAATCCAATTGCTCCTCTTCACATTGTTAGCGGCAATCAAAAATATAGTGCGATACTCGCACAAGCAGATGAAGAATCGTTTCAATTTTATGTGAAGACACTTACTTCTCAGCCTGTGAATGTTGAGACTTTTAGACTGGGATTAAAGCATCAGAATGATGAAAATAATGGTTTTATTTCATTTTATAGAGGAGGCTCATCATGTGGTGGATTCCTGGGATTCTCAACTTTTGGACAAGAAAGAGTGCGCATTCAAAGTAATGGTTATGTAGGTATTGGAACTGATACTCCTGACTATCTCCTTGATGTTGCAGGAACAATGAGAGCAAAGGAAATCAAGGTGAATTTAAATGATGGACCTGATTATGTGTTTGAAGATGACTATGATTTGAAATCCCTTGATGAAGTTGACCAATTTATTAAAGACCGAAAGCACTTACCTGGAATTCCATCGGCAAAACAAATGGAGAAAGATGGAGTTGGTTTGGCCG
>SJCO01000091.1 GCA_005217565.1 Puteibacter caeruleilacunae | reverse complement strand
GCTCGTTGCCGAGGTGGCCCGGGGCCGCAGGCGCGGTGTTGCGCGTGCGTCCGGTGCAGACCGAGGCTTCCTGCRTGAATCGGGAAGTCGCGGCATGAGGTTCCGAGGGRTATCCYTGCCTTCGGGAGGCAGTGCTCTCGGCCCGYCGGGCCGCRGCGCCTTCCAGGAGATTCTTGAGYTCTCCCTGGATCCGCCGACCCTCGGTRGTTGATGGYTCCGGCATCCCCCGGAKGAGCATYGCTGCGGGTGCCAGGTTCTGACCAACCCCCCTGGATGCGGGCGGCGGCCTGAYCCTGACATCGTYGGCGACGYGGTGCTGGAGACCTYGGGGCAGGTGACGTATTTCTCCGGCCRRGGGTTGGCCCRCCCATGCCTGYCCGACGTCCCGACGGATCGGCTCAAGCGCTCCTGTTCCCTCGTTGAGCCTGGCCTGCGCCTCGCGGACTTGCTCGAGTTGTGGGTCGTAACCCCCCGCCGGAGCGGGGACCACAGCTAGCTCCCGTGGGATGTCGGCGCGAGGCACCGGCCTAGGGAGATCACCRTCCTCCGGCATGCCAAGATGGTTGCCTTCGGWGGGATCCCCTAGCTCGATGTGGAAACATTCGCGGCTTGGGCCGCARCTCTCGTCGCCAAGGCTGCGGCTTCCRTCGGAACAGTCGGATAGACAGTAGTCACATGCGGTCATGAAGTCCCGCACGACACTGGGGTTGCCAAGTCTGGAGAAATCCCAACCGATGCTGGGATCGTCATCTTCCTCGGACCCAGAGGGCCCGTAGGTCGAGACGTCCGTCAGTCGGTCCCAAGGCGATCTCATACAGAACCTCAGTGGGGTTGCACTCGCCTCAATGAGAGCGCCCGCCAAAACGAGGTCGTTTGGCGGGTTGAGGCCGAGTCGAAATGACGCAAGATGGGAGTTAGTCGTTACCTTTTGGTCGACGAGGAGCGACGTAGTCACAYCGGGGACTGGTTGCGCCRTCATCTCTGGTTCGAGGGGGACGTCCTGCAGGCTTTCCGCGAGCGCGCCGGCGTCGTCTTCTTGCTCRTGGTYRACGYGCCGCGGGGGGACGGCGCTYGCCTCCGTCTYGAACACGAGSTCGACGTCCGGCGTGCCTCCCGTCGGGGCGTCGGGGGCGTCGATTCGCTCGACGGCTGACGAAGCGCGGCCTCCCGTCTGGCCTTGACGGCTCCGCCTTCCCCCTCCCGTCTGGCCTTGACGGCTCCGCCTTCCC
>SJCO01000010.1 GCA_005217565.1 Puteibacter caeruleilacunae | reverse complement strand
TCTTACAGCAAATTTGAACACAACAATCGCTTTGACTTTAGACGAGTCTGACATTGTATTCGATTTCAACACGCTTGCTGATTACAAAAACGGATTAGGATCATACGACGGGAAATACGCTTCTACAGGTTCTGTTTCGTCTACTAACAACTGGAACCTTTTCTTCCGTGCAACTAAAGATTTCAAACATTCAAACAACACAGATGTAATGCCATTGAACAATGTAGGTCTTACTGCAAAATGGAGAGGAACCAACGCTATTGTAAACAAGGCTGACAAGCAAACTTTGGCTTTGAGCAAGAAAGAGACAATGATCTTAGGTCATAGCAACGACGGAATGAACGCAGGCGATCACGATACCAACGGTTTCACTATCTACTGGGAAATGGGAACCAAAGGAAATGGAATGAACGGACAATCAATCTTCGAACAAGACCTTAAAAAAGGAACTTACAACACTCAAGTTGAGTTCACTGCAAGAGAAATACTATAAGGCTTCCCCTTACCGAGAACGGAAAAAAACAGACAAATAAAAAAATAACAATATTGAAGCAGAGGTTGTCATTCAAATGTCAGCCTCTTTTTTATACCTTAACTCATCGTCTTCATTCAAAAAGAAATTTAAATCATATGTATTTTGATGAGTCGAAACAATAAGACACAAAAAAAGCTGATAATACTATCAGCTTAAATTGCTTGTAGCCCCACCAGGACTCGAACCTGGATCTACAGTTTAGGAAACTGCTATTCTATCCCTTGAACTATGGGGCCATTACTTTTTCAGTAAAGCACTGCAAAAATATGTAAATTCGACTTACAGCCAAACAGAAATGACAAAAAACCACATCTATGTTAAATCAATGCTGGCACAGAGGCTAACCTTTCGGCTGCTAATTCCAATGTTTCATTGGACTTTGCAAAACAAAATCGCAACAGCTGTGAATTGTTCTTCTCGTGCTGAAATATCGATATGGGTAATGCTGCAACACCATATTCTCGTGCCAGACGAACTGCAAAATCTGGTTCTTTTTCATCAGACAATGATGCATAATTAAGCACCTGAAAATAAGACCCCTGTGATGGAATAAATTCAAATCCAGTATCCTTAAGTAAACGATTAAAATAGTTTCGTTTACCTTGATAGAAATCTGAGATCTCAAGATATGTCTTGTCTTCTTTTAAGAAATCAGCCAATGCATATTGAAGTGGAGTATTCACATTGAATACCTGGAACTGATGAATCTTTCTGAATTCAGCCATCAATTTTTCAGGTGCAGCACAATAGGCAATTCCCCAACCATTGATGTTATAAACCGATCCAAAAGATGAAACCATTATACTTCGCTCGGCAAGATCCTCATAATCAGCAATACTTTGATGCTTCTTATTGTCATATACCAAGTGTTTAAAGTTTTCATCACTCAATATAACAATATTGGTCCCGTTAACCAGTCGCTTCAACTGCTTCATATCCTCCTCACTCAAAACCGAGCCTGTCGGGTTATGAGGGAAATTGATAATAATCATCTTGGTCTTTAGCGTAATACGCTTACGCACTTCATCCCAATCGATATGGAAATCAGGAGCTTTTAAGGATACATATACAGGTCTACCTCCATTAAGTTCTACCGCAGGTACATATGAATCAAAAGCAGGTTCAAAAATAATGACCTCATCTCCATCTCCAACCAATGCACTTATTGCAGTAGTAGCAGCCTGAATACATCCAGCAGTAATGGTAATCTCCTTTTCAGGATTATAACAAACACCATGTTGCTTCTCAATTATCCCAGCAATTACTTCACGTAAACTCACTACTCCTTCAATAGGAGAATAGTTGTTCATACCACGCAACATATGTTCATGTGCAAGCTCAATCAATCTTGGCGGACATGGAAAATCTGATCTTCCAACCGTCATATCGACTGCTCCCTGCTCTCCTATCAATTCCGACATTGCGGAGAATACACTCTTCCTTGAGTTAAATAGTTTAGTATGAATCATACGCTATACAAATGTTGTTTGCAAAGCTATAAATATTTTTCACAAGCTACAATGATCCTGCGACTACCAAAAATAATCATAATTGGGCTAATTCTACGAAAAGACCTCGTGCAAAACCTTTAAAGATTGAATTTTTCCGATTCCTTCCAGATGAATGCTGTAGTACTGAATAAGTTGCTCAAGCAATGCCCTTCTGAAATGATTTGAAAACTTCAAGGTCGAAATATCAGCAACATTCAGCTCCAGTATCTTTTTAAATTCATGAGCCATAGATATTTTCATGTAATTTGGATGAATGGGCTCTTGTGAAACAAACTTCCCACGCTGAATATCAAAATACTGCTCCTCACCAATTATTCCTTCCTGTGGAGCAAATCCAAGATACCCGCAATAACGAGCCAGAAACCATAAAGAAAAGTTAGCAACTCCTTCTTCCAATAAATCAAGAATTTGAACGGCATGAGTAATGAACTGGTATAATGCAGGATTTGATTCTTCTTCCTGTAATGTGCGATACAGTACCTCCCCTATGAAAATTGCCTGTGTACTCTTTACTATATCGTAAGGGATAGAAGAAAATGGCTGACTATTTTTTACCTCTTTCACATTCTGGATATCTCTTCCTGTCTTATGCATCACCTCCATATCCAATAAAAACAATGGCTGAAGGACATTCGTTCTAATCGCTGCTTTTTTGCGTCGAACACCACGAATCATATAAGCTTGTCGACCAAAATCCTCAGTATATATTGTTGCTATAACACTGCTTTCTGAATATTTCACAAAGTGTAGCGCTACTCCTTTTGTCTTGTGTATCATTCTAGTGAATAAACAATAGTTTCGTTACATGCTTTTGTTCTCCATCCTCAGTAGCCAAAAATACCAAATATACTCCAGTACTTACTCGCCTTCCACGCATATCCTTTCCATTCCATATTGCCTGACCTCCTAACGATGTTGTCTCATAAACAAGATTACCACTAACATCTGTAATCTTTACATTCGAATCCTCAACCAGCCCTGTGATCACAACATCCCCATCATAATCCTCTCTAACAGGATTAGGATACACATATACATCCTGGTAAGCGCGATTACCTTCAGTCGCCTCTCCTCGATATGAAATCAATCCTTTGCTTGTAACAAAGTATACTTCTCCTGATTCTGCATTAATGTCGATGTCCATTATTTCATTCGACAATAACGGACTATTCTCACTGTTAAAATGATTAATCAACTCACTGCCATCTGGCGATACCAAATAAACACCTGAAGTACTTGTTCCCAGCCACTTTCTATTTCCTCCATCAACAGCAATTGCGGTAACAGTCTCGGCTGCCAACAAAGGATAAAAGAAACCATCATTCTGATCAACACCAGGACGACTTGCATAGAAGTTTTCTTCATCAAAAATACGACGTGGAGAAGAGTATACTGCCACTCCATCAGAAGTACCAACCCATAGCTTACCATCGTTATCCTCCGCTAATGAAAACACATTATTCATGGTATAAATGTTCTCACCATACACGGCTCTAACCGTAATTTTCCTTCGCTGAGTTACATCTTCATTTACCACATACAATCCTGCTCCACGAGGAATAACCAACCACTTATGATCATCTTCGGTAACTAAAACCTGTCCTAATCCTTGAACACCTACAAGCTCTGGCAATCGGAAAGATTCCCAGTTACCATCAGTGCGTAAAACCGACAGAACCTCATTTACCTCTGAGTTTGTAACCCAAAGTTGATTATCTGAATCAAAGTCCATGCCTCCTATCCTGATATACTGTCCTGCAAGAATACTCTGCAATGAGCTATTCTCTTCTGTGTAATGTTTCGTAAATTGATTGTCTGAGAATTCAAGAATTCCACTTCCCCAACTACCAACAAAATAGTGGTTCTTATCTTTGGGATCAACAGCAACATTCACCAAGTCTATTAGTCCACTCATTTGGGGAATATTATTCTTACTGAAAGCATCCCAGGAATTACTTTCTTCATTAAATTGGTGAAACTGAGCAGCATTAAACTCATTGTTCCAAGATCCATTTCGCCCCCCATCGGTCGTCCATATGGTACCATGATCTGCCAATACACTGAAATGTTGATTGCTTCCTGGACCTTCCGGAACCATTTTGCTTCCACCACCTTGCTGCTGGTGAACTAAACCTTGATACCGGTCGGCAACCCATAAGCCATCTTCCCTGAACAATGCATCCTGAGCATACGACATAGCTGCTGAGCCATCATCAAAAGCATACCTGTCAACTGTGCTTTCCAACGCCAAAGCATCATTATAAATCCTGATTTTATTATCTCCCGTAATTGTTAGCCGTCCGTCCTCAACACGCATACCAACAACCTCATCAACCTGCGATAATATACTTCCCCACACATTTCCTCCCAGACGGTACAAATTATCATTGTCTTCTCCCTCTGGAGTATATGCTACTATAACATTTTGTCCCAGCACCTCAACATCACTAAATGAACCATTCTGGTTCGGGATATTGTCGTACCTCGTCCAATTGGAATAATCAAGTAAATTAATCTCATCACTCAACGGAGCACTATAAACTCCATGTTCAGTTGTTGCATAAATACGACTATTGTAGATGGCAACATCATTCACTTTTAACGCACTTCCATTCTCTCCAATAAAGTACGACTCTTTCACCTCCCTGCGCTCCAGATTTAGAACAACAATCCCAAAACCTGTGCATAAGTATGCTGTAGATCCACTAATTTCGATAGCACCAATAGATTTATCGCCTAATATTGACGATCGCTTGATATCAGTTAGATTAAAAATCCCATCCTCATTAACCAGATCAACATTTCCATCACTGTAACCTACAACCAAAACACCAGCTTCCCCCCCATGGCCTATTGCCGTAATCCCTACTCCAGATAAACCATTGGTTCTAGATAAGGTCTCAATAGAAGCATCAGCCTTATTGTATTGAATCACTCCATCGCCAGTAGAACAAAATACATATTGTTCATTAACCGCCAACATACGACCATTATTATACGATAAATGATCTCTCCAGGATCCCAACACCTGAGACTTAACCTGATTACAACACAACAAACAGATGATAAAAGTTGCGACTACAGTGGTTTTCATTTTAACACATTAAAATTAAACGTTGAGCTGGTTTAGATATTCAACCAACTTTCGAACAGCTCTTCCTCTATGACTGATCTTATTCTTCTCTTCCATTGACATTTCTGCAAACGATTCTTCATATCCGTCGGGCTGGAAAATAGGATCATAACCAAATCCCTCATCCCCATGCTTTTCTTCCAATATCTTTCCTTCAACAACGCCCTCAAAAAGAATTTCCTGTTGATCATCAAGAATCAATGATATAACAGTTCTAAAACGAGCTTTTCTGTTTTTTATTTTTGCCATCTTCAACAACACTTTCTTCATGTTGCTTTCAGCATCCTTTTCTTCTCCTGCATAGCGGGCTGAATATACTCCAGGCTCATTGTCAAGTGCTTCAATTTCAAGTCCTGTATCATCAGCAAAACAAGCCTCTTGGTAACGATCAAAGATATAATGACTCTTCTCTGAAGCATTGCCTTCCAGCGTATCCTGATTTTCCGGTATTTCTTCCACACAACCAATCTCTTTCAGACCTACCAATTCGATCTTCTCATCCAGCATACGTTTTAATTCATTCATCTTATGCTGATTGTTCGTTGCAAAAACTAACTTCATTTTTTTAAGATTATTAGATGTTTAGACAATCAATTTTTCACATCACAGCTGCCACATACCGACAACCGATCTATACTTCAAAGGTAGTAAATGCATATTAGCTAAACTAATCATAAAAAAAGGTCGAACCTCCTCTGAGATCCGACCTACATTCTTCGATAACACTTTATACTATTTAAAAAACATGATTTTCTTCCGGTAGCACTATCGCCAGTACCAAATATGCAATCCAAATCAAAGGATTCCAAAAACCTATTACTGCAACAATAACACGAATAATTACTGGATCCAACTCTGGATTAATGTAATGTGATAATCCACCACAAACACCTGCGATTACTTTATCTCTTGACCTGGTTAAACGCTTCATTTTATTTCAGTTTATTGATTAACGATTATTTCCTGCAACCTGTTCACCTAACTCTCTAATTTCATCAATATTGCGAACATCCATGTTTCCATAAAACGAAATTAGTGCATTCAATCCTTCTCCATACAAAACCACATGGAACTCTTTAACTTTCCTTTTCGTCCCTAACATTCTCATTTCAATACCAGTGTTGCCTTTCTCTTCCACGTCATCTACTTTAACTTTCTTATACGCAGCAGGGAAACGCTTCACCATATCCTTCTTGAAATCTGTTGGCGAAAGTGTACCTTTTGCAGGATTATAGTACAGTACCTTGATCTCCTTCAAATCTCCAGTTACCTTTTTGCCTTCGTCGTCTAATGTTAGGTTTACAACATCAAGCATATTCTTAGAAAACGACATCATCGAAAAACCTGCTTCATCGGCGTACCTGTCATATATTCTTTGAGATTTACCTTGTGCATTGGCTTCTCCAAATAACATGCTAAATAAGACTCCCAATAAAAAAGCTATCTTGGTCATAACATTTGATTTTTAATGAATAATTAGGATTGTTTTTTGTTTTTATTAAAGTTGCGTAAGACCTTCAGGTTTCATAATCCAGTAAGATCCTATCATTTTTGAGTCATGAATGTTACCAACATTGTCTAAATCATAAATGATACTGCGAACAGATTCATCTAAGTATATTACTTTTCCTTCCGGAATTTTAAGGGTCAAATCAAGTTGCTGGCTTCTCCATTTCTTCTCCTCTTCCAACTTAAAGAATTCATCCAACCAAAGAACAGAATCCTTAACATTAAAATTGTACTCTATAAGTTGTAGATTCTCTCTTGCATCCTCAGCATTTTTTCCTCTCGAATTATATTTCATTTGAAGAATAAATTGATCGGATGGACTTGGCGCAATATCCAATCTTGTTTCACCCAATAATATCTCTTCACCATCAATCATGATTAGTTTCATGCGCCCTAGATCCATGATCTCATCATTGTAAATCTTATAATTATTCGGTTGCTGCTTCAGATAAAGCGTATCCGTGGTAGTCTCGAGTACGTGTGAATTTGTTTGATTTGAATAATTACTAAAGTTCTTCACCTGTCCTATGCCTGCTGCGAATAATACAAACAAACCTACAATCCATGCTCCAAGAGCTGAGAAACCGATCAATGCGTTATTGGTCTTGTATTTGAACACCATCTTCGATCCAACAAAGATCATCATCAAGATAGGTAAACCAGCCACAAGGAATGCACCAATAATCATCAACCACATACTTCCTGAACTGAATAGATAGTCACCAATAGCTGGAATATGAAGACCAACGTCTGGAATAATACCAATTACTGATTTGGTTACCACAACAGATAAAATCATACCGATCAGCCCAACAATTCCGGCAACCATTAATAGTGAACCTAGAATCACTACTATAACTTTCAATAATAATTTCAATCCGCTATAAGCTGCATCACCTGCCTGAGACACTTTCTCTTTACCTGTAGCATATTGCTTTGAATTTGTAAAGTCTTGTACCTTATCTTTTACAGCAGAATATTCATCCTTTATCTTACGTTCTATGTTTGATATATTAGCATCCTGACCACGCATCTCCAATTTTTGTGCTATAGTAGTCGCCTTTGGTACTACAATCCATAGTAAGATATATACCAATAGTATTGCACCTCCGGTAATTCCAAATGTAAAGCTACCTGAAAGGAAGAATAGGATCACAAAAATTACTCTCAACACCACAGGATCAATTCCAAAGTATGCGCCCATTCCTGACAATACTCCACCTAAAACTCTTGAATCAGGATCTCTATATAATCGACGTGCTGTGGTTCTGCGAGGTTGACTAACTGGTTCTTCATCGTCAAGATCTTCTTCCATGAAATCTTCAGGTGTACCCATTCTCTCAACTACTTTCTCAACCCATTCAATGGTAACCACCTCATCACCGTGCTTCATCTCTTCGCGGAATAATTCTGCAATACGCATTTCGATGTCGCTCACGATTTCTTTTCCTTCTTCGCTAGTGCCAAAATGCCCATTTATTGCATTCAGATATTCCCTGAGTTTCTCATAAGCATCTTCTTCTATATGAAATACTGCACCGCTAATATTTATTGTAAATGTCTTCTTCATCTGTCAAAGTTTTTACTTGCAATCTTTTTGCAAAAATTAATTATTGATGGGTTTATGAATTATTTACTGTCCTTTACAAGGTCTACAGCTTCAACCAATTCATTCCACGAAACCTCTAACTCACTTAAGAATGTCGCACCAAGATCGGTTAATTCATAATATTTCCTTGGTGGCCCCTGAGTAGATTCTTCCCACTTATATCCAAGTAACTTGGCATTTTTTAGTCGGGTAAGAAGGGGATATAAGGTTCCTTCCACAACAATCATCTTTGCATTTTTTAATTCTTCAAGAATATCCGATGCGTAAGATGGCTTTTTGGCAAGAACTGATAGAATACAATATTCCAATACCCCTTTCCTCATTTGTGCTTTTGTATTCTCTATTTTCATCTTATTAAATTTATTATTTCCAATTGCATAAGATGGAACTCTCGATGAATTTTAATCATTCTCGTGTGTGTATTTTAGAATGCTAAAATTCATGTTCGTTTCATCTGTTTAATTTTTTTTGATTTTCAACACTCTCCAACATTGCCTCTTATGATGGAGTTTAACAGCCCCCGAAGGGGCATAAATTCAAAACCTGTTTTAATTATAGTCATTAACTACAGACCATGTTAATTCCAGTAGTGCTCATTCACCATCCACTCTTCTACTTGAAGCGGATCCTCAACTTCATATTCAAACATGTTATTATCGATATTGAAGTAATGAACTTCTTCTTCAACTGTATTCTTGAAATAATCTGAATCTGTCATCCACTCTTCAATTGCTAATTCCTCTTCTTCTTCAAATGCGAACAAGTCGGCCAGTGCCATTCCATAAACCATCGAACTATAACCTCCAACTGTCAAATAAGGAGTTCTTAGATTATTTAAAGCCATCGAATTTGAAGTAATAAATGGAAGAATTCCATCTTCTTTTGTTACAATAACATTTGCATCTACATCTTCTTCAATTCCAAAATCAGGAAGATTACTAATCATCAATTCCATCATTGTGCCTATTCCGTTATCAACAAGAAACTTCTTGATCAAGTTATCTGCCGATACACTCATACTTAACATTACTAAACCTACTACCAATGTTGTTCTGAAAAAACCGATTTGCTTAACTTCTTTTTTCATGATAACCTCCTTAACTCTATTTGTAAACTTTTAATTTCTTAACTCTTTCTTTATAATACTAGTCTTTACCCTGTTGTTTGCATTACAAATATATAAACATAAAACGGTACTTTGCAATACATAGTAGTATGTTGTTTAGCATTACAGTCTCACACAAAACACACTAACCACTGATTTATTGATACTTATACGTGCAAATATTTTTTCGTTTTTTTTCTACTTTTTTTGAAATTTTCTCAAAAAAACGTCAAAAACATATCTACTTAACAATAATTGGCCTCTCTTTTAGGGCAAAATTCAGGTTCATTTCACCATTTTCTTACAATTTGGACACAAAAAAAAGGGTATCCGTTAGGACACCCTTTAAATTTCTTATAGCGTTTTGCGATTACTTTATTCGCCTTTCAATATTTCCTGAGCTTTATTCAATGTCTTATCTATATCCTTAATAATAGGATAAAAACCTTCCTCCCCAAGTATATTTCTGGCTATATATGCTTTTGTCTGTGTCTCAAGAATCTCTCTTGAAATTTTCAGATCTTTCCAATTGGTTTTTACTCCCTTCTTGGTTGCATATTTTAGGAACTCATCAAATATATGATCCTTCTCCAGCTTTGCCTTTAAGGCCATTGCATCGATCTTATCCTTCAGTTCATTTCTGTGTTCATCTGCATATTTAAATGCAAACTGATAGATTAGACCTTTCTGGGTTACCTTATAAAAGTAGTCAGAATAACCAGTAGTATCAACCGGTACAAAATGATCAGGCATAATACCACCACCACCAAATACTACACGACCCGATTTCGTATAATACCTAAGCGTATCTTTCATTTCAATACTATCCTTCTCTAAGAATTCGCCATGTACATATCGATTTGAGATATCTTTAAAATAATCATCATTGTGTCCCAAATCATAAGGTTTCTGAATACTTCTTCCGCTTGGAGTATAATAACGAGCTACAGTCAATCGTAGTGCTGATCCATCCATTAAAGGAATCTGCTCCTGTACTAATCCCTTTCCAAACGATCTACGTCCTACAATCACTCCCCTATCATTATCTTGAAGAGCCCCTGCAAAGATCTCACTAGCTGAAGCCGAAAATTCATCAATTAATACCATCACTTTTCCTTCTTTCCAAATACCTTTTGAATCGGCTTTTAGTGACTTCTCTGGGCGACTGTTTCCTTTTGTCTTTAAGATCAAATCTCCTTCATCAAGGAATTCATTCACCATACGGATTACAGCACCTAACGAACCTCCAGTGTTTCCTCTTAGGTCTACGATTAACTGATCTGCAGATTGCTCCTTTAGTTTATATAATGCCTCGTAAAATTCCTCATACGTCTTCTCCGAGAAACGACTCACCTTAATAAAACCGGTTTTATCATCCATCATATAAGATACATCAACACTAATTAAAGGAATCTCTCCACGCGTGATCTTAAAATCAATTAATTCTTTATACCCTTTACGTGCAATACCTACATTTACATCTGTACCGATTTCACCACGTAACAAGTTCATTACTCTTTCATTCTTCACACCAATACCTGCAATAAGTGTGTCGTCGACCTCCACGATACGATCACCAGCTAAGATACCCAGCTTCTGCGAAGGACCTCCTGTAACAACATCAATTACCATTACAGTATCATTTTGAATACTAAATTGTACTCCAATTCCTCCAAAGTTACCAGACATTTCCTCTGTAACATCCCTCATCTTCTTTGCTGGAATATACACGGTATGCGGATCAAGGTTCTTCAACAACTCCGGTATGGCCTTCTCTTCCAATTCAGAGACCGACACCGAGTCGACATACTCTGACGAGATTAATGACAAAATAGTGCTCATTTTTCCCATAGAAAACAAGCGCTGTGAATCCAAATTCAAAGAAGCGTTCTGTTTCATGTTATTCCCCAACACAAAGCCAAGTGTAACTGCCAATGCAATTATTATGGGAGTATAATACGGTTTTAATTTTCCATTCATTATATAATACTTTTCAGATCCTTCGTCTAACCTCTAATACTATTTAGTTTCAACCCAAACAACATCTATGCCAGCTCTTTCTAATAGGTCGATACCATCTTCCAGACGGTATTTGTCGGTAAATACAACACGAATAATACCTGCCTGAATAATTAACTTGGCACACTCAAGACAAGGTGATGAAGTAACATATAGTGTTGCTCCTTCCGAGCTATTATTCGACTTAGCTACCTTTGTTATTGCATTAGCCTCTGCATGAAGAACATATGGTTTCGTACTATTGTTTTCGTCTTCGCATACATTTTCAAATCCAGAAGGAGTTCCATTATAGCCATCAGAAATAATCATTTTATCTTTTACAAGAATAGCTCCTACCTGTCTTCTTGTACAATATGAGTTCTGAGCCCATATTAGTGCCATTTTCAAATATCTTTGATCCAGCAATCGTTGCTTTTCCTTCTTATCCTCAAGCAATTCAACTTCGTTCATCTGTTTTATTTTTATATGCTTATTTTATTATGACCTTATATAAGTAGTTAAAAAGAAACGCTCATTACAATCAGTATTGAGCGTTTCTTTCGTTACTTTATATCACAATATCCTCTATTTCTCTAAATACTTTGTTACTACATTCAGT
Organism: Puteibacter caeruleilacunae; assembly: GCA_005217565.1. Taxonomy (GTDB): domain Bacteria; phylum Bacteroidota; class Bacteroidia; order Bacteroidales; family Prolixibacteraceae; genus Puteibacter; species Puteibacter caeruleilacunae. The sequence goes on along the minus strand of SJCO01000010.1, from coordinate 313,683 downwards.
AGATCCTTCGATTTTATAGGCTTTGCCAAATAATCATCACACCCAGCCTCCATTGCTTTAGCTTTATCATCCGACATAGCAAAAGCAGTCTGTGCAATTACAGGCAGTTTATCCCTAAATGCTTTAATCTTTCTGGTTGCATCATAGCCATTCATCTCTGGCATCTGTAAATCCATTAATACAAGATCAATATCCTCATTATCTTCACATAATGACACAGCTTCAAGTCCATTCTTTGCCCAGAATATATTTGCCGATATTTTGCTTAAAACCGCATTTAGATAAAGATAATTTGACTCAACATCTTCAGCGATCAATATGTTGGGGTTTAATTTCATTTACCTATAGTTTTATGTTTGCAGCAATCTTTAAGAATTTATCATTCTTCACATTAATCAATTCAAAAATACATATTCATTTTATCTCATCCAAAAATCACCACAAGGTAACATCGCTATAACGCTTTCTATAAATTACTCTTGCATATAGTTCTCTTCAGCAGTACTTCAGCTTTTATCGCATAAACAGGATCTCCGAACACAGTAAAGGAGCATTATTCGTTCATACTTTCTCAATTAAACTGGTTTCAAGTTACTGAAATCAGTTTAATTACGCAATAAATAATAACATTTACTCTTACTGAATATGATCACACTGATTCTCCTATCTGAAAATATACGACCAAATAAATCATCAACAACTATCCTAAGCACGCTGGATTGTTTTCTGCAAAGCCTATCCCGCGGGGAAAATAAACAAAACAACTAATAGTTATGAATGTGTATAAATGCAGAAATTGGGATATAAAAAAAGCCCCACTCAAAGTGAGGCTTAGTACCCAGGACCGGAATCGAACCGGTACGATATTGCTATCACTGGTGTTTGAGACCAGCGCGTCTACCAATTCCGCCACCTGGGCTAGAATTACGGTGTGCAAAAATATAGGAATCTTCGAAACTCACAAAACTTTTCGCAAGAAATTTCAATATTTTTTTCATGTTCTATGCGCCAATCCACCTCTATTCATAGCTAAAACAGCTGATTCCAAAAACATTAAGCACAAATATACAGTTGCCAATTTTTTTCACCATAAAAAGGCTTAATAGATACACATTACTATCTCTCCACTTACTTTCTTAAAGAATAAATTCACGATAAAGTCATCTCAATCCCTACTAATGGCCAAATTTGATACCTTTTTTTTCATATCGAAGGATACAAATTAAATTTTTATAAGCCTCAAAAAAGTTTCAACCTGGCCCTCTAAACGATTCATCAGTTTTTATCAACCAAAAGATTTTATATTTTTAAGTGCACAATTCAGATATACTAAACACAACCGAATGGTTCCGGAGGAAAAACTTTTACTAAAACACATTGCCGATAGCAACACCAAGGCGTTTGAGCAACTGTTCAACAGTTATTATCAAATCCTTTGTGTTTACTGTAAACATTATTTCACCGACAATCAGATATGTGAGAATATCGTTCAAGACGTATTTGTGCGCATATGGGAAAAACGAACGGAACTAGAAATCACAACCTCTTTAAAGGTATACCTTTTTAGTGCTGTAAAAAATCGATGTTTAAACCAGCTGGAACATCAAAGGGTAAGACAAGATTACTTCGAAAAAAACAATAAACTCCGACAAACTGATTACAGTCGCTCATCGGACTTCTACTATGAAGTTGGTCTTGCCGAGAAGATAAAAGATGCGATTGATTCGTTACCTCCCCGACGCAGAGAAATCTTTCGCTTGAATAGGGAAAAAGGACTTAAATACAAAGAGATTGCAGAAAAGCTCAATATTTCAGTCAAGACTGTTGAAGTTCAAATGGGACAAGCACTAAAAGATCTGCGAGAAAAACTAAAAGATTACAATTCCGATCTGCACCTGTTCTTTTGGATCCGAAGAGCTTCTGATTATAACTAAAGGAACTCTCTAGTTATAATCAGGTTACTGATCCACATTTGTCACCACGTCTACCTGGGGGTAGTAAAACGATTCTCAACAATAGCATATCAGGAAATCATTTTTAGAGAATATCAATTTCTCCCTATACTTATCATCACGGTAATGCTAATCATTTGGGGCTGCAAATTGTGAGATCATTGGCGCTTTTGAAGAATATTAGTATCTTTGAAATACCTACTCCAGAGGAACAAATCAAAGTCTTTTCAATCAAAAATCATACTTAAAAATATAGACAGAGGAACCCTCTGCCCTCGACAAAATCGTATCAAAGTCGCGACAAAAGTGCGATAAATACGCCTATATGTCGAGTTTGACGCGGCTTTGATGCGTCTCTGTCGCGGCTTTGGTCATACCAGGGGGTAGAAAAGAGTCTCCTGCTTAATGTTGTACTCCTACAATTCGCATGTTTTTTTATATAAATTACTTCATCAATAAGGGTAAAATTCTGCAGACCTGTCTTCCTTATGAATCCAAAGAGAGAGATTATGAAAGCAGATTATACATTAATAGCTAAAGTTCTTTCAGAAGAGGCATCAACGCAAGAACAGGAAAGGTTTGAGCAATGGCTCAATGAGTCTACCCATAATCAGTCTGAATTTACACATATCCGCCACATATTTGAGCAAGCCGATGCTCAGATAAAGATGGATCTATTCAGCAAAAAAGAGGGATGGAAAGAGGTTCATCAAAGAATATCTCCACAAAAATCGATTACACGTACAATCAAATACAGTTGGAGAAGCATAGCCTCAATTGCTGCAACCATTCTGTTGGTTGTATCATTGAGTGTGATTTACTATTTCAACAACCAGGAAGAATACCATCTTCGTAGCGTACAATCTCAGACAGCAAGTATCATTCCTTCTGTATCGTTACCTGATGGTACTAACGTAAGCTTGAACTCATCCTCAACATTGAAATATCCAGAAGAATTTTCAAGAGATACAAGAGAGGTTTTTGTTGAAGGAGAAGCATTTTTTGATGTGGAGCCAGACAAGAACAAACCATTCATCATTCGTGCGGGCAACAGCTTAATCAGGGTACTGGGAACCTCTTTCAACGTAAGAGCAATACCTGGCCAGGATACCGTAGAAGTGATTGTAAGAACAGGAAGAGTTGAATTGATTAGCGAAGCTGGAACTGAAAAAGAAAAGCTAGTTACACTTAATAAAGGAGAGGTAGGAACCTACTCTGCTAAATCAAAAAGGGTACAAAAACGACAAAACAAGAACATCAATTATTTGTCATGGAAGACTCATCGTCTGATATTTAAAGAAACTCCCCTTACAGAAGTTGTAAAACACATTGAAGCAGTTTATCATGTCGATTTATCGATTGCTGATGATCACATAAAAACTAAAAAGCTTACAGCACAATTTGATCAACAACCCCTCAGTTTTGTTCTAAAAGTAATCAGCATGACTTTCCCGGATGTGAAAGTCACGTATGATGATGAAATATACAGATTAGTAAAGAAGTAAACGATAAAAAAGGGTGGCTATGAAAAACAGAATATTACATATCGTGACGATACTTCTTCTAGGGTTAATTGTTGGCTTTTCAACCAATGAAGCACATGCGCAGCGCAAGAAGAATGTAATGAATCAAAATATCAGCATCTATGCTGAAGATGAAGCATTGGCGAAGGTGATTGAACAGATTTGCGATCAATTCAACCTTAACTATTCCTATAACTCTAAGATTCTTGAAGGCAAACAAGTTAACTTGAACATCGTTAACAAGCCTTTGAAATCAGTTTTAGAGAAACTAATGAAAGATTACTATCTCATCTTTGAAATAGAAAATAACATCCTTGTTGTTAGAGACTATGTTCCTATGGATAAATCGTCTGATAACGCACAAAGTAAATTTACAGCGCCAAACCTGGGATTCTTTGCCAACGACCTAAAAAAAAGAGAGCATACTATCAAGTTCAAGTCTGCCAGCAACCTAATCATCATCTCAGTACAGGTTAATGAGTCAGATACGTTGAACTTTATCCTTGATTCCGGTGTTCGTCATCCAATCATTACGGAGCTTCCATACATCAATAAATTGAACCTAAAATACATGCGCCCAATTGAAGTTCGGGGTCTTGGAGGTGGAGAACCGTTAACAGCATATCGATCAGGAAATAATGAGATTCAAATTGCAGGATTCTCTGCAAAGAATCAGGATATCCAAATGATTATCAATGAGGATTTCCAAGTATCACAAATCCTGGGAATCCCTGTTCACGGACTCATTGGTTTTAACATGTTCAACAATTACATTGTTAAGGTTGATTACCCAAATGAAAAACTACACATCATCAAACCTGATAAATTTAAATACAAGCCGAGATCAAAGGATATCGTATTGCCGATTACATTTGAAGGTTATAAACCATATATTACAACCTCAATCGTGCAGGATGATTTAAGTGAGGTACGTGTTAAGCTATTAGTTGATACAGGAGCCAGCGATGCACTATGGCTGGCAACAAGTACCAATGAGAAGCTGAAATTACCCGACAATCATATCTCAAGCTTCCTGGGTAAAGGTCTTAGTGGAAACTTATATGGAGCAAAAGGAAGGGTAACAGGAGTTAATCTGGGTAGCACTGTACTTTTTGATCCGATTGTTTCATTCCCAGATACCTCGGTCACCAATCATATTGTGTTCAAGAACAACAGAAATGGAACCATCGGAGCTGAGATTCTTCGAAGATTCTATGTTACCTTTGATTATCCGAATAAAAGGTTGATATTGCGTCCCAACCAGCATATCAAAGAAAAGTTCAATTACAATATGAGTGGACTGGAAATTATCAATCCTATGCCGGGCTTCCCAATCTATACTGTAAGTGAAGTCAGAGAAGGATCACCTGCTTTCCTTGCAGGAATTCGAACGGCAGATCAGATTATTACGGTCAATAACAGTTCTCACAAACATATCACATTGAATGATATTAATATGCTGATGCAGAGTAAGGAAAACAAAAAGATAAAAATGACCGTACTTAGAAATGGAGAGAAGATTAAAACATCATTCCTATTAAAGAAGGAGCTCTAGTATGTATTATCGAACATTACTCATATTGCTCATTTCGCTGATGACATGGTCGATTCAATCGAAGGGTCAATCAGAGATAATTGAACGGAAAATTACGTTTCATGCCGATTCAATTAACATCTCTGATCTTCTGGATCGAATTGGAGAGATGGGCAACATCAACTTCTCGTACGATGCTGATGTTGTAAAGAGTAATCGTATTGTATCTATACATCAGAACAATGTTTCGATTGAAGATATCCTTTTACAGTTGTTCAAGGAACAGAATATCGCCATTGAGGTACTTAAAAATCAGGTTATCTTAAAGGAAAGACCTACAGTACAGAAGCCCCCCACTCCCAAGATCATCCTTGAAATGAACGGTAAGATACTTGATCGGGGTAACGGTCGTCCAATACCGTACGTGAATATCACGGTGAAAGATAAGTTCCTGGGAACGATATCGAATATGGAAGGAGACTTTCTTTTCAAGTTAGATCCTGAATTAAAGAATGATACGATCATCTTCTCTTGTTTAGGATATCACAAAGTACATTACAGGGCAAATGATTTGGTTCATGACCATCAAACAATCTTAATGAATCCTTTAACGGTTCAACTTAAGGAGATACAGGTAACAAAGGTTGAACCTGAAGAAGTAATTGAGCGCGTGATAGCTAATATAGCCACCAATTATCCTGACCGCGAAATCTTACTTAATTCCTATTACCGAGAGATCATCAAAGTCGACAAGAAATACTCTACCGTATCTGAGGCAATCATGGATATTCTGAAATATCCGGCATTTTCATCCAGAAGCGACAGGGTTAAAATTGTTAAAGGGCGTCAAAATGATCAGGTGGAAAAAGTCCGAGAAGTCAAATTTAAATTCATGGGAGGCCCATTTTATATCAACAAGCTTGATATAATCCGCAACAGTGAAGAATTTATCAATAAATCAGATTGGCAAAAATACAAATATGAATTAGAGGATGTGATTACTATCCGTGAACGCCCAACATACATCATCAAATTCAAACCAGAGATAATGCACCTATCCACTGCCCTATTTGAAGGGAAATTGTATGTGGATGCTTATTCCTTTGCAATAACCAGAGCACAATATCAGCTAACAAAGGAAGCTTTGAGGCAATCCAGGACCTCATTCATTAAGCGGATATCTCGCAATCTTAAAGCAAGGCCAATAACGGCTCAATATGAGGTTTCATACATTAAACTGGGAAGCAAATGGCACCTGAATACAGCCCATAACAATGTAAAATTTAAGGTGAGAAGTAAAAACCAACTGATTAACTCAACATTCCATGCAAGATCAGAAATACTTATTACCGATAGAAACTATAACAACATCTTACCATTTCACCGTGAAGAAGTATTCCGGTCTCGGTTTATATTTGCCGATATGCTAGACGGTTTCGATAACGAATTCTGGGGGCAATACAATACGATTCAACCCGAAGAAGATCTTCGAAAAGCCATTAACAGATTTAATAATCGAGTAAAAAAAAATGGAAACGCTCAAATCGTAAGAAGTGACAACTAGGCTTACGACTCTCTTTTCTCAAGGTATTTACCAGATATATATCGTACAGGATACCAAGCAACTGCCCATCCAATGCACAACACAATGGTCATGATAATTAAAATATCAGGGAAGCTTATAGCAACTGGGTAACCATCAACAAGAAATCCTCCTTCAGAAGGCAACTTCACCAGTTGATAATTCATTTGAAGATAACAGAAGATCAGTCCAAGAATCATTCCCAGGATCGTCCCTATAAACGAAATCAACCACCCTTCAAATAAAAAGATACGTTTAATGGTTCGAACTGTGGCCCCCATACTCTTGAGGATCTCTATATCATCCTTCTTATCCAGAATAAGCATCGTAAGTGAGCTGATAATATTCAGAGATGCAATCACCAGGATAAATGCCAGAATCATGAATATTGACCATTTTTCGCTCTGAAAGGTTTTGTAGACTAACTCCTGTTGTTGAATCCTATTCTTTATCCGATAATTACTTCCCAGGATTGTCTGCAGCTCTTTCTGAACATCATCTCCATCACAACCTTCAACTAAGCTTAATTCGATAGCAGAAACTTTCTTTTGATCTTTCAATAGCTTCCTGGCATATCGCAACGGAACGATAATATATTTGGCATCAATCTCATTCTGAATACGGAAAATTCCTGAAGGAAAGATCATATCTCTATTAAACTGACTTGCCGGATTAACAACAGCCCTTCTTCCGGTCTTAGGTGAGAAAACCTGGATGGGATTAAAGCGATTGAGATTAAATCCCAGTGTTGATGCAATTAATCCTCCCAACACAGCAAAATCATGATCATCGGCCTCTAAAATAAAGCTTCCATCCCACATCATAGTATCAATACCCGACATGTACACATATTCAGGACTCACTCCCTTCATAGTGGCAATATACTGACGATCATTAAAGCGTAGAATAACATTCTCTTCCAATACCTCTACATAGTGTGCTACCGACTCATGATTCTTTATTTTAGTAAAAGCATCCTCATCGGTGGCAAACCTCTTCCCTTTCACAGGAACAATCTTATACTGTGGATCAAATGAGTTTAGTAATGAACCTGTCACCTCCTCCAGGCCGTTCATTACTGAAAGAATAATAATCAAAGCCGCTGTACCAATAGCAACGCCTGCAACAGCAATACCAGAAATGATATTGATAACATTCTGAGATTTCTTGGCAATTAAATACCTACGCGCTATGTACAGTGAAAAGTTCAATTTATTTCCAGGCTTTTACAATTAATCCGGTACCACTTGCATGTTTCATCCGAACATCGAAATAGTTCAACAAAGCAGCAAATGGAAAAACCACCAAATAATAGATCGGTAAGATAATAAAAAACACTTTACTAACACCTAACATAAGGATTGGATACTTCATTGATAGTTTCCAGGAAATATTTCCAGGATTACCATAGGAATATCGCGCCTCAACTTTGCTGAAGCCAGCCTCTTTCAATTTTTGCTCTATATCTTCAATGGCATAACCATCACGCACATGCTCGTCGATAAAACCATGAGCTCCTTCTTCATGATCATGGTCGTGACTGTCACTTCCTCCCTGATCACTAGGTGTTGATATCATCAAGATCCCATCATTCTTTAAGGATGCATGAAAATTCTTGAAGACTTGAACATCTTCTTCAATATGCTCCATCACATCAACAGAAAGGATAAGATCATAGTTATCTGGCTTACAATAAGTCGTAAGATCAGCCTCTTGAAATACAATCCGATCATCCTCCTTCAACTGCTTAAAAAATGTGTTACAGTCGTTAATCTGCTCTGGTTTTACATCCACACCCACAATGCTGGCTGATCGAAAAATACGAGACATTCGATACACATATTGTCCAAAACCAGAACCTGCATCTAAAATTTCTCCATTAACCTGACGACTAGCAGCAAAAGACTTTAGTTCTTTTTTGATGTGCCAGGTTCTTAGAAGCAGCAGATCAAGCAGTGAATAAAACACTTTGCGTAAAAAAGGTGACTGGTTAAAAACTTTTCCCAGACTTCTTTTTATCGGATCGTACTGCATAATTTATTTTTTCAGAAGATTATTGATATTCTCAATGTAATCGAGACTGTCATCGATATAAAACTCTAAATCTGGCACTACACGCAATTGTTTTCCAACTCGTCGTCCCATCTCTCCCCGATACTTTCCTCTGATAGAATTGATCTCGTTCAATAACTCTTCTGCACTATCCGAAGGGAAAATACTCAAGTAGCATCTGGCAATAGCCAAATCCTTGGTCACACGAACCTGTGTTACCGAAATCATCTTTCCTCTAAAAGTGCTTTGACCTTCTTTTTGGAAAATGTCAGCCATCTCGCGCTGAATTAACCTTGAAATCTTATGCTGTCTGGTAGAATATTCCTGATCCATAATTTAATTCTTCATTCAATTTGGCCTCAAAATTAAGGAAAATATCAGAGTAGTTGATGAGGTTACGACTAAAATGGCATAAAGTTGCCATCCAAATCGTTAACAAAAGAGTCATTCAACAACTTACTCCCATGATTATCCACTACAATTATTAACTTTGTGCCTGATTTAAAATTAAGTAATAGCATTAGACATTAGATATGAAGACAGTTGTTAGTGGAATCCGTTCAACGGGAAATCTACATCTCGGAAACTATTTTGGAGCGATAAAGAACTTTATTAATATGCAGGATGCTTATAATTGTTTCTTTTTCATCGCCGACTATCATTCGTTAACCACTCACCCAACACCTGAACACCTAAATCAGCAGGTTAAACAGGTATTGGCAGAATATCTTGCATGTGGTATTGATCCAGAGAAATCAACAATCTTTATTCAAAGTGATATTCCTGAGATACCAGAATTGTATCTGTTAATGAATATGAATGCTTACCTTGGTGAGTTGGAAAGAACAACATCATTCAAGGATAAAGCACGTAAAAATCCAGAAAACGTGAATGCAGGATTGTTAACCTACCCTGTATTGATGGCTGCTGACATTATTATTCATAAGGCGAACTTTGTACCTGTAGGAAAAGACCAGGAGCAAAACCTTGAGATGGCAAGAAAATTTGCACGTCGCTTTAACCGCATGTATAAGGTAGACACATTCCCAACACCACAACCATTTACCTTTGACGGAGCCGATATGGTTAAAATTCCAGGATTGGATGGTTCAGGTAAAATGGGAAAATCAGAAGGAAATGCGATCTGTCTGTATGACGATCCTAAGCTAATCCGTAAAAAAGTAATGAAAGCAGTAACTGATGCAGGTCCTACTGAAATGAACCAGCAAAAACCAGAGGTTATTCAGAACCTGTTCTCATTAATGAGTGTTGTTTCAACTCCTGACACCGTTCAACATTTCGATGATCTTTACAACAAATGTGAGATCAGATATGGTGACATGAAAAAGCAGTTGGCTGAAGATATCGTGAACTTCACGTCTCCAATCCGTGATCGTATTATTGACATCATGGAAGATGATGCTTACCTTGGTAAGGTTGCGAAATTAGGAGCTGAAAAAGCACGTGAATCAGCAGCAAAAACAGTCCAGGAAGTCAGAAGCATTATTGGTTTCAGAAAATTCTATTAGTGGATATATTCACACCAAATAATACTAGCCGGGGTGATAACATCCCGGCTTTTTTATTGTTTTTAAAAACAGATTGATTTACTTTTGATAAGCAACATCAGTCATGTTTTGCCTGTTTGCTTCGATGAACTTGACAGCGAACTAAAAAATAAGCTCTTTTTCATAACATTAAAGTGTAACATCATGATACATGCCGGCAACCTTCGAAAAATGGTATCCATACAAGGTGATCCCATACAATATGCATTACCATTAGGTGATTCATTGGTCAATCTTAATGACCATATAGGCTCATCAATCAAACTACACTTCAACGGAACAATTAACTGTGTCTGTTGTGGTAAAAAGATTAAGAAAACCTATAATCAGGGATTCTGCTTTCAATGCTTCCAAACAGCACCTGAAGCCGATGAAAGTATTGTTAAACCGGAATTATCAAAAGTTCACCTTGGAATAGCACGCGATTTAAACTGGGCACAAACACATGATCTTATCGATCACTATGTTTACATAGCAGTATCGAGCGATTTAAAAATCGGTGTTACTCGTCATCATCAAATTCCAACCCGATGGATAGATCAGGGTGCTTCATATGCTATAAAAGTTGCCAAAGTACCTAATCGCCATGTGGCAGGAATCATGGAAGTATGGTTTAAGAAATACTACAAGGATAAAACCAACTGGCGGGCAATGCTTACCAACCAAGTAAATAACAGCTTTGATTTAAAGGAAGAGAAATACAGAGCCCTTGAGCTTTTACCAGCCGAGTTAAAGCAATATTCATCAGATGATGATAGTGTTACAGTACTAAACTATCCTGTAGAAGAGTTTCCAACGAAAATAAACTCACTTTCACTGGATAAGGAAAATACGATTGAAAAGAAGTTAATCGGTATAAAAGGACAATACCTTTTATTTGAAGGTGGTGATGTTTTAAATATACGTAAACACAATGGCTACTTTGTCGAGATAGAATACTAATAGCCAAGCGTTATTAAATGTTTTACAATAGCTTTTTTCAAAGCCTATCTCATTTCTAAAACGAGATATTTTTCGTTATTTTGAACAAAAGAGTCGATTATAGCCTAATAACAAGAATAAACCAAAGATAATGGAAAACATAGATTGGAAAAATATCGGTTTTGGCTACAAAAAAACCGAATACAATGTACGCTGTTACTATCGTGATGGTCAATGGGGTGAGTTAGAAGTAAGCTCGTCTGAAATGATTCCAATACATATGGCTGCAACAACGCTACATTACGGACAGGAAGCGTTTGAAGGATTGAAAGCCTTTAAAGGACCTGACGGAAAAGTCCGCATCTTTCGTTTAGAAGAAAACGGTAAGCGTCTTCAGTCATCCAGCGATGGTATAATGATGGAAAGAGTTCCTCTTGACATCTTCAAAAATGCAATTATTAAGGCAGTTGAGTTGAACTCAAAATGGGTACCTCCATATGGATCGGGAGCATCTCTTTACATCCGTCCATTATTAATAGGAACAGGCCCTCAAATTGGTGTTAAACCTGCTGACGAGTATTTGTTCATGGTATTTGTAATGCCTGTAGGACCATACTTCAAAGAAGGATTTAAACCTACTGATTATGTGATTTACCGTCATTTCGACCGTGCTGCTCCTCAAGGAACAGGAAAATACAAAGTTGGTGGTAACTACGCAGCAAGTCTTGTTGCAGGTCACAAAGCACACGCTGAAGGATACTCTGCCGTGTTGTATCTTGATTCAAGAGAGAAGAAATATATTGATGAGTGTGGTCCTGCCAATTTCTTTGGTATTAAGGATAATAAATTCATCACACCTGAATCGGATTCTATTCTCCCATCAATTACCAATAAGAGTTTACAACAGATTGCAACTGACCTAGGTCTGGAAGTAGAACGTCGACGTGTTGCTGTTGAAGAATTGGCAACCTTTGAAGAAGCTGGTGCATGTGGAACTGCTGCAGTGATCTCACCAATTCGCAAGATTGTAGATGCTGATGAGAATTTAGAGTATGTTTATGGTGATGATCCAGGTAAATGGTCATTGAAACTGTATGAAACCTTACAAGGTATTCAATACGGAACGATAGAAGATAAACACAACTGGAACACAGTTATAGAATAACAAAAAAGAGCGATCAATGATCGCTCTTTTTTTATCTCATTATAAACTTATTTCCAGCATTCGAAGGATTGGCTCTTTGGCCTTTTCAATCACCTCTGCCGACAAATTCAATTCAGGCTGCTCGTATTTCAATGCAGTGTACAACTTGTCAAGCGTATTAAGCTTCATGTATGCACAGTCATTGCAACCACAGGTTGAATCAATTGATGGAGCAGGAATGAATACCTTATCAGGACATGCTTTCTTCATCTGATGAAGGATTCCACTTTCCGTTGCCACAACGAATTCTTTCGCATCACTCTTTTGAACGTAGTTTAATAACGCAGTTGTTGAGCCAATATACTTTGCTACCATTAACACTGGCTTCTCACATTCAGGGTGAGCAATAAATTCTGCTTCTGGATGTTCATCCATCAAAGCAACAATTTTCTCAAGCGAATACTTCTCATGTACTTCGCAAGCACCATCCCATAACACCATCTCCTTACCCAGCTTACTATTTAAGTAATTACCTAGGTTCTTATCTGGAGCAAAAATCAATGGTTGATCTTCAGGGAAGCTATTAACAATTTTCTCTGCATTGGATGAAGTACAAATAACATCCGACAACGTTTTGATTGCTGCAGTACAGTTGATGTAGCTAATCACCTTATGATCGGGATACTTTGCTTTAAAAGCTGCAAATTTATCAGCAGGTGCCGATGCAGCCAATGAACATCCGGCCATAAGATCTGGTATAATAACCTTCTTATCCGGATTAAGTATCTTCGCTGTTTCTGCCATAAAATGTACTCCAAGGAATACAATAATATCGGCATCGGTCTCTTTAGCCGCTTGCGCCAGCCCCAGACTATCTCCCAAATAGTCTGAAATATCCTGTAATTCAGGAGTAATATAGAAATGCCCTAAAATAACGGCATTCTTTTCTTTCTTTAGTCGAAGAATCTCTTGTACCAGATCAATGTTATCATCAATCTTTTCATCAATAAATCCTTTCTCTTCCAACATTTGCTGGATGCTACCTTTTTCCATTCTTCAAAATTATAATTCGATAAGCATACGCATAGATTGAGGGACAAAATTATAAATTCCTTTGTAATAATCATGATATCAGGACTAGTTAGTCCTAAATGTTAATGGAAAAAGGTAGAAAATGACATAAGTTATAAAGCATGTTAAATTATTTGCACAATTCCTTAACAATCACAATTAACCTACCGAATTTCAGCACAATAAAAATCACCTATCATTAAAAAGTCTATCTTTGCTCGCCAAAATTGGAAAATAGTTTATGCAAAAGATCAGAAATATTGCGATCATTGCTCACGTAGACCATGGAAAAACAACATTGGTTGATAAAATGATCTACCATTGTAATTTAATTGGGGAACGTGAGAAAAAAGGAGAGTTAATTCTTGATAACAACGACTTAGAGAGAGAGCGCGGAATTACAATCCTTTCAAAAAATGTATCTGTTGAATACAAAGGAGTAAAGATTAATATCATCGATACTCCGGGTCACTCCGACTTCGGAGGAGAGGTTGAGCGTGTTTTGAACATGGCAGATGGGGTTCTTTTGTTGGTAGATGCTTTTGAAGGTACCATGCCACAAACCCGTTTTGTTTTGTCCAAAGCATTAGCTTTAGGAAAAAAGACTGTAGTAGTTGTCAATAAGGTTGATAAACCAAACTGTCGCCCTGAGGAAGTACAAGAGCAGGTATTTGAATTGATGTTCAGTCTTGATGCTACAGAAGATCAATTAGACTTCCCAACTGTTTACGGATCAGCAAAAGAGAATTGGATGTCGACTGATTGGGCAAATCCAACAAGTGACATTAGTCCGCTTCTTGACGCTATCGTAGAGCATATTCCTGCACCAGAAGAAAATAAGGGTACTCCACAGATGTTAATTACATCTCTTGACTACTCTTCATATGTTGGTCGTATCGCTATTGGTAGAGTTAACCGAGGTGAATTAAAGGTCGGCATGAACGTATCTCTTGCTAAAAGAGATGGTAGCATCAAACGTACTAAGATTAAAGAAATCCACACATTCTCTGGATTAGGTAGAGAAAAAACTGATTCAGTAGAATCGGGAGATATATGTGCATTAGTCGGAATTGACGGTTTCGATATTGGTGATACAATTTGTGATTGGGAAAATCCAGAGCCATTGGATCCTATTGCAATTGATGAGCCTACAATGAGTATGCTATTTACAATTAATGATTCACCATTCTTTGGTAAAGAAGGTAAATACGTTACTTCTCGTCACATTCACGATCGCCTACATAAGGAGCTTGAAAAAAACCTTGCATTGAGAGTTGTTCCAACTGATAGTGCCGATGCATTTAATGTTTATGGACGTGGTGTACTACACCTTTCAGTATTGATTGAAACAATGCGTCGCGAAGGTTATGAGCTTCAGGTTGGTCAGCCACAGGTTTTGATCAAAGAAATTGGTGGAGAGCGTTGTGAGCCAATCGAGGAACTACATATCGACTTACCAGAAGATGTTTCAGGTAAAGCTGTAGAGTTGGTTACCAAGCGTAAGGGTGAAATGATGAATATGGAAAGAAAGGGAGACCGAATCCATCTTGAATTCCACATTCCTTCAAGGGGTATTATTGGTTTACGTACCAATATGCTTACTGCCACTGCCGGAGAAGCTGTAATGTCGCACAGATTCTTGAAATACGAACCATTTAAAGGGCCAATTGAATCCCGTCAGAATGGATCGATCATTTCTCTTGAATCGGGAACTGCATTTGCTTATGCCTTGAACAAACTTCAGGATAGAGGTAAATTCTTTGTTCCTCCACAAACCGACATTTATGCAGGACAGGTAATTGGTGAAAATACCCGTGGAGATGATTTAACTGTGAATGTTACAAAGAACAAGAAGATGACCAACATGCGTGCTTCTGGTTCAGACGACAAGGTTAAGTTAGCTCCTCCAATTATTTTCTCATTGGAAGAAGCTTTGGAATACATTCAGAAAGACGAATATGTAGAGGTTACTCCTCAATCAATTCGAATTAGAAAGATCTTCCTGAATGAACATGACCGTAAAAAGCAAGAAAAATTAGAGAATTCTTAATATTTCAAAAGGCTGATCACTTGATCAGCCTTTTTATTTCTTTTCTGTCTATTTTATTATTCCCCACTTCAGGCAACTGCCTCAGATAACAGATCTTTCGAGGCATCTCGTACTTATTCAGTATCCCTCTCAACAGTTCTATTAGCTTTTCTTCCCGTTCATTAGGTAGTGGTTCTCCTTCAATAACCAGTACTAGTCTTTCCCCTAATCTATCATCAGGTATTGAAGACAACACAAAACCTGAAGATATAAACTGTCCTATCTGCTTTTCAAGCTTCTCTGGCATTACTTTTACGCCTCCAGAATTAATAATATTATCTTTCCTTCCTATTATCTTGAATTGCTCTTTGGAAAGTAACTCCACGACATCATTGGTTATTAGCTTCTCCTCAACAAGATGTGGAGCATCTATTGTCAGGCACGACTCTTCGGTTTGTCCTATCTCAATTCCGGGTAATATGCTATAATAATCCGATTTACCTGCTCCGTTCAACCTCCTCATTGCAATGTGCGACAGTGTTTCTGTCATTCCATAAGTGGAGAAAGCCTCACAGAGTCGATCATTCAATTGCCTCTCCTGTTTTTGATCAACAGGTCCTCCTCCAATTATTAACTTTTTAATACCGTCAAGAATAGATCTCCCTGCAGCAGTCTTCATTAAATTATGAACCTGCATAGGTACCATTGCTGCAAATTCAACTTCTTTTACTTCACCTAAGGCTGGAGTGCCTGTCGATTCAGTTGCAATTAAATGTAAGCCACCCACAAGCGCTCGTACAACCATCATTTTACCTGCAATATAGGTAACCGGCAGACAAAGCAATGCACGATCATTAGACTTTAAATCTAAAAACGCCAACGTCATGCGAGCACTAGCAATCATCTTTTGCTTTTCAATGCTTATCTCCTTTGGCACACTTGTCGAACCTGAGGTTTGAACAACAATATACGGTTCAGGATTTATGAATTCCAGTATAAAACCATAAAGCTGTTTCTCCCAATCCTGCACCGTGGTATTAATAATACCAGTACAATGATCAGCAAGATTACTCAAAGCTACCTCCTGCCCATTAATCTTAAAAACAGTGGAAAAATCACTATTCATTAAGCAAGCGGGTTAGGTTCCATGGACGGTTAATATTATAAAACAATTCACCTTTACGAATCTCCAATGGAGACTCAAAATTGTTCTCGTAAAGCTGTCCTGTTCCTAATCCTTGCTTCAATCGAGGATAAAACGATTGAGTCCACTGTGCTATCGCATTAAGACCGATATTTGACTCAAGAGCAGAAGTAATCCACCAACCAATACCATGAGTTCCGGCAATACGAATCCATTCCTCACAGCCTCTTCGACCACCATGTAAGGAAGGCTTCAATATTATAAAATCAGGATGTATAGTTTCAAGAAGTTTCTTTTTATCCTCAATAGTGTTGACTCCAATTAGCTCCTCATCCAATGCAATCGGTATTGGAGTATCAGCACACAAATCAGCCATCACTTCAACCTGACCAGCTTTTATCGGTTGCTCAATAGAGTGGATGTTTAATTCACTTAGCTGGTTGAGTTTTTCTTTCACTGTATCCAGATCAAATGCTCCGTTGGCATCTACCCTCAGTTCTAGCTTATCAGGACCATACTCCTTACGGATTTCTCTGATTAATTCTAGTTCTTCATCAAAGTCAATAGCCCCAATCTTGATCTTTATACAGTCGAAGCCAGCCTTCAACTTCTGTTGGATCTGTTGCTTCATAAAGTCAATCTCTCCCATCCAGATCAATCCATTGATTGGAATACCTTTATCTCCATTAGAAAATTCATTGTCGAAGAACAGCTTGCTTCCTTTGTTTCTCAGATCCAATTTGGCCGTTTCCAAGCCAAACCTAATTGATGGATAATCTACCAGACCTTCTGTAATCCAGTACTTGTGCTTCACCACTGTTTGGCAAACATCGTCTAAAATTTCCTCATAGTTGGGAACATCATCACAACTAAGAGATGGCAATGGAGCACACTCCCCGATTCCCATTACATCAGGAGCTCCTGAGTCCCAAAGAAAGATAAACCAACTATCACGAGTTTTGTAGATACCTCTTGAAGTACCTGCTGGCTGTTTAAACTTTAACGTATATTTTCGAAATTTTGCTTTAAGCATCAGCTAAGAATTAGTCCTACACCAAATAATACGGAAAAAAGGAAGGTCGAGATTCCTAAACGCTTCAAGTAAGGATCAAGTTTCTCTTTTTCCAGACTAAAAATACAATTTAAATCGCGGATAAAAAGAATAATCACAGGAACAAAAATCAGTTGAATCCATGAAGAGTAGTTCACGAAAGTATATATCAAAGCGCATCCCCAACCAACTATCATGATCAATAAGTGATAATATCTGGCCTTCTCATACCCTAAACGAGAAGCTAGTGTATCCTTTCCTGAAGCGATATCATTATCCATATCCCTCATATTATTAAGGTTTAATACACCAGTACTAAAACAGCCCAGTGTTATCCCCAATAACCAAACCTCAGTCTGCAATTGATTTGCCTGAAGAAAATAGGTACCTATTACTCCCAACAATCCAAAAAAGATAAACACAAACAAATCACCTAATCCAAGATATCCATAAGGGCGCTTACCCACAGTGTAGGCTACTGCTGCAATTAAAGCCAATGCTCCAAAAAGAATAAACAGTAGCATACGACTCAATGGTAAAGCATATGTTCCCTCATACACCAGCCATAAACCTGTAAATATAGCTAATCCTGTAATTACCATCATCCCTGTCTTCATCTCCTCCCTGGAGATTGCACCTGACTGCATCATTCTGGTAGGGCCAACCCTATTTTGATTGTCGGTTCCTTTTACAAAATCGCCATAATCGTTGGCCAGGTTTGATAATATCTGGATTAATACAGCTGTGATCAGTGCCAGAATAAATACTTTGTTGTTATCTCGTCCATCAAATGATGCCATTGCCGATCCAACAATAATGCTGGAAACAGCCAATGGCAATGTTCTTAATCGAAAAGCGTTAATCCAGGATTTTACTTTTCCCATAGATTATGGATATTTTGGATATTTGTGGAAGTCAGGATCTCTCTTTTCAAGGAATGCATGCTTTCCTTCCTGTGCCTCTTCTGTTAGGTAATAAAGAAGTGTTGCATTACCGGCAAACTCTTGTAATCCTGCTTGACCATCTAAATCGGCATTCATACCAAGCTTTAACATTCTTAATGCCATTGGTGAATGTTTCATCATGTGCTTAGCCCATTCTACAACTTCGTCTTCCAATTGATCGAATGGTACTACCTTATTTACTAATCCCATATCCAAAGCCTCTTGAGCATTGTACTGGCGACACATAAACCAGATTTCTCGTGCTTTCTTTTGACCAACAATACTAGCCAAATAAGAAGAACCGAAACCAGCATCGAAACTTCCTACTTTAGGCCCTGTCTGTCCAAAAATAGCGTTTTCAGATGCGATACTAAGGTCACAAACAACATGCAATACATGTCCGCCACCAATTGCAAATCCATTTACCATTGCAATAACCGGTTTTGGAAGAGAGCGAATCTGCTTTTGTACATCCAATACATTCAAGCGAGGTACTCCATCTTTCCCGATATAGCCACCAAGACCTTTAACATTTTGATCTCCTCCAGCACAGAATGCTTTGTCGCCAGCTCCAGTCAATACAACCACATTAATTCTTTGATCTTCGCGACAGATACGTAAAGCATCGCTCATCTCTGTCGTTGTTGTTGGAGTAAACGCATTTCTATAACGTTCCCTGTTGATCGTAATTTTGGCAATACCCTCAAAGAACTCAAAGATGATCTCCTCGTATGCCTTAATTTCTTCCCATTTTCTTGTTTGACTCATATCTCTTAATCTAATTTGTTTTCAATGCTTTCATATATTCCTTCAGAATACTTCCACTATCAACGTTTGAAGTATCAATCTCCAGCAACGAAGGACCATCAGAAGAAGTAAATAATTCCTTCAAGCAATCTTCTAGTTCTTCTTCAGAAGTACACTTCAAATATCCTAAACCAAAGGATGTTACCAATCCTTTAGCCGACGTTTTATGTTTCGCTTCAAAATGATCTTCCAAAGCAGTCATTCTCGAAGGTCCATCAATAAATCGGAAGATACCTCCACCTCCATTATTGATAAGTATGATCTTAAAATTCTTTTTTAAGTAATGATTCCACAATGCGTTAGAATCATAGAAAAATGCCAGATCACCTACTAACAACACATTTTCCTTTTTCGATATCCAAGCCACACCTGCTGCCGTTGATACCACCCCATCAATACCACTTGCCCCACGATTAGAAAAGCAGGTCATTCCATTATTTAAAGCAAATAATTGAGAGTATCTCACCGGGGTACTATTACTAAGATGTAGATTGCATCCAAATGGCAGATGAGCACTAATCTTTTCAAACACCTTCAAATCACTATACTCAGTCTTCTGAAGAAAGTCATCATGCTTTTTCTTTGTGAGACGATCTCTGTTCTTCCAGCATGTCTTAAAACCAGAACAACGATTCGTATCAATCTTAATCTGAGATAAAACACTTATAGGATCAACCGTAATAACATCACTCAACACCATGAATGAATCACGATAATCGCCACTCGCAGAAAAATGCCAATGCTGCTGAGGTTGATGTTTCCTTAGAAAGGCTTTTACTTTCTTCGAAACAATCTGACCTCCCAAAGTAATTAATAAATCAGGACTGAATTCTTCTTCTTCCCCTTCGCCAAATGAAAATAAAATATTGTCGATTGAAGAATTAAAATTTACAGATATCAGGTTTGACGTCGTCTCTGTCAATATAGCCACATTCTGATCTTCAGCTAAACGAATCAATGCTTTCTGGAGAGCACCATCAGGAGACATTTGCCCTGTAATTATTAAAATACGAGAAGCATCATCCCATTGGCTCTGCAGAGAGTCAATACTCTCTTTGCTAAGACTAGCTTCATTTTGATGAAGATTAATTGTGCGGACTTCAGGTAAATCCTCCTCCACTAAATCGTATATTGGCTCTACAAAAGGCATGTTAAAATGAACAGGACCAGCTTCGGCATATTGCGATTGATAAATTCCCTGATTAAAATATCGCACAGCCAACCATTCATCGTCCTGTGAATTTATCTCAGCAGGAATATTATAGCTTTCTTTTATAAAATTGCTATAGATTCCCGATTGTCGTATTGTTTGCCCATCCCCTTGATCAATCCATTCCGGTGGTCTATCAGCTGTTACAACCAATAAAGGGACCTTCTGATAGTATGCTTCTACAATAGCAGGTGCATAGTTTAATGATGCCGAGCCCGAAGTACAAACCAATACCACTGGTTTGCGTCGCTCCAAGGCCATTCCTAATGCAAAAAATCCTGCACTTCTTTCATCAACGATATTCAAACAGTTAAATTCAGGAATAGCTGTAAACGTATTTATCAATGGAGCATTTCTCGATCCAGGAGAAATAACAATATCTACAATTCCATTCTTTAACAGTAAAGATGCCAGAATCTGGACACTCTTCTTAGATGATATTTTCACTTCCGTATTTTTTTAGTACCAATTGTAAGTTGGTAGCTTTCAACTCCGTCTCTCGCCACTCTCTGGCAGCATCAGATCCAGCAGTAATACCTCCTCCCACAAATATTTGAGCATTGCCTCTGGTTAGCTTCATACATCGTAAATTAACAAACAATCTACATGCA
Organism: Puteibacter caeruleilacunae; assembly: GCA_005217565.1. Classification (GTDB taxonomy): domain Bacteria; phylum Bacteroidota; class Bacteroidia; order Bacteroidales; family Prolixibacteraceae; genus Puteibacter; species Puteibacter caeruleilacunae. Next base: position 292,540 of record SJCO01000010.1, on the reverse strand, counting down.
TCATCACTAACGTACCATGGCCCTATAAATCCAGAATAATACGCTCGATTATGAACTTCCCTATCCAGTATATAATCTCGGGCATCTTCTTTAGGTAAACCACACACTGCAGGCGTTGGATGAAGGTCTTCAAGTAATGCTACCAAATCATTCTTCAAATCCACCTCCGAAAATACAAAATTTGTCTTCAAATGTGCCACATTACCTGCAATTACCGTTTCTCTTTCTGAGGCTTTATATCTTTCTACACCATTCTTCCGCAATTGATCGCGGACAAAATCAACAACAAATTGCTGTTCTTTTATCTCTTTATCCGACCATTCACTTTGATTATTCTGTGCATCTATAGTTCCAGCCAATGCAACAGTCTTAAGCCAGTCGCCTTGTTTTTCCAAGATAATTTCAGGCGTTGCACCAACCCAAACGGCACGGCCAGGAAGATTAACCATATAAACAAATGCCTGATCAGCCTTCTTCTTCAATTCCAATAGTAAATTACCCAGCTGACAATTGGGATTGAATGTCTCCTCAATAGATCGGGCAAACACCACTTTTGCAAATTTCCCTTGCTGAATATCCTGTACTAAAGATTCTATCTTTTGTGTGTATTCTTCTTTCTCCTCTGATTGTCCTCCCGATAATGCAGAAATCTCCTCCCACTGATTATCAAGTTTAACATCAACAGGAACCTTGAACTGCATTATACTTTTATAACCATGCAGCACCTCATCAGGCTCTATACAGATAATAGGTTCATCTTCTGAAACATGAAAAGGAGCCATCACAAAAGCTTTCTTCCCGTCCAGCTGATGTATCGAATTTACTGTTTCAAGTGTTCGATTCTCCTGAAATACCAACTCAGGTTTCTGACTTCCAGGATAAAAGTATAGTGCAAACGGACACCCTGCATCCAGCAATACATCAATCTTATCTACAAACTCTTTCATTTAAAGATTTTTAGATTATTAGATCTTAAGATTTTCTGATTTCGTCTCCTGCATGCAAAGAGTAGATCATTATTTCTATATGCATGTTTTAGATACAGATTTAATTAACCAGAAAAGCTCAGCCTCCTTAGAATCAAACGAATCTTATTTTACTTCTTACGAGGGATAATCATATTGGTAACCCTACATGTTGAAATTAGTCTGCCGTTCTCATCTTTTATATCAATGTTCCAAACATGCGTATTCTTTCCTTTATGAAGGATATTAGCAAATCCATAAACAAATCCTTGCTGAACAGTTCCCACATGGTTCCCTGACACCTGAAATCCGACCACAGAGTACTCTCTAAGGTCAACCATCACTGCTGATCCCATTCCTGCCAGCGTTTCTGCTAAAGCAAGCTTTGCGCCACCATGTAACAGACCTGCGGGTTGATGCGTTCTTCTGTCTACAATCATTTTCCCACATATTTCACCCATTTTTACTGATGTATATTCCATACCCAGCGACTCCATCAATGTATCCTTGTTCGACAAGTTTAATATTTCCAAGGGAGTATCTACTGTAACATCCTGCGGATAAATCTGATCCTGCTTCATTTCTTTGGATTTTAAATTAAAAATCTACTTCTCTAAAAGATTTTAACAAATATCCGAAAAATTTATAAACTGCTTAAGTTTTGTTTTTTTATTGTAACAAATCAAGCAAAACCCCGTCTTACGGATTACAACACAATAAATGAATGACACTTGACGATTACAACAGCGCTGTAGATCAGTATTCTGATCGTATTTATCGATTTGCACTGAAAACCTTAAACGATCATGAAAAAGCTCAGGATGTGGTGCAGGAAAGTTATACCCGTTTATGGAAAAACCATAAAAATGTGGATGCAAAGAAGGTAAAATCTTATTTATTTACTTCGGCATATCATATTTCGGTCGACACCATTCGGTTACAACAACGCCAAACCAATATCGAACTTTCTGATATTGGCACTCATGCACATACATCCCAATATTCTGATCTCAAAGAAATTCTGAATGAAGCCATCAATAAGCTTCCAGAAATTCAACGTTCTGTAATCCTATTGAGGGATTATGAAGGCTACTCCTACAAAGAGATAGCTGATATTTGTGAGCTAACCGAACCACAGGTAAAAGTATATATTTACCGTGGACGTGTAGCTTTAAAGAAATATATTGGTAGTTTAGAGGTTTTAATATAGTATAGAGATATGACAATTAATATTCACAATTACGAAGAATATATGTTGGATTATCTGGAAGGTAATCTACATGGAGAATTGAAAGCTGAGATGGAAAGGTTTCTCGCCGATCATCCTGAGCTTGATATGGAAGATCTTCCTATACTTTCTGATTTGGATGAGAACACCTTTTTCTCTGCTAAGGAATCGCTCAAAAAGTCAGCTTTTGAAGATGAGGAGTACTTCCAGCAGCAATGTATTGCATATCACGAGAATGATCTTTCATCAATCGACAAAGAGGCATTATTAAGCTATATCAGTCAGCATCCTGAGCTGAAGAAAGAATTTGATACGTTTAAGAAGGTTTACCTGATCCCAGATATGAGCATTACCTATGAGCAAAAAGGAAAGCTTTATCAACGGAAACGTACTGCAGTTTTCTATATACAACGAATAGGTTCTGTGGCTGCATTACTATTAATTGTCTTTACAATTATCTTGATGATGCAAAAAACAGAAATCCCGTCTGGTGTTAATTCTATTGCGACAAATGAACAGCCACAACAAAAACCTCAGCCTGTAGAGGAAGTTGTACCCTCTGATATAGTGATTAACAATAAAGGAAAAATTCAGCCTAAGCCAACTACAATTGTTGCTTCGGTCAATACGAATAAAAAGGTATCAGTAATAAAAACCGCAGAGCTTGTTGATAAACCAAATATTAACAAGAATAAAGCGACTATCATTCGAGATACTGTTCCTGAGAAATTAACTCTAATTGAAGCGAAAGAAATTGGTGTAGAACCTCAAATGCTTGCATTACAAGAGGTAGAAAGATTTATACCATCTGACATCCCTGTGATTCAGTCCAACGATTTCCAGGAGATTGAGGATTTCCTGGATAATCATATTGTACAAAACACTGATAAAATGTTGAACAAAGGTGTTAATATCTTATCCAGAACTGGATTAGGAGTACTTTCTTCATTAACAGGACGCCGTTTATCGTATACTAAAAATGAAAAAGGAGCAATTGAATCAATCAAAATGGATTCTAAACTTCTTGCCTTTGACCTTCCTGTTCAAAAGTAGCGTATGATTTCAATCGTAATTGAAATCATACGATTTATTCATCATTAAAAATTTACCTCCACTTACTCTTTTTTAAAATAACCCATCTTTTTTTCTATTGATTTACTGCCAGTTAGACTGCCCCGAACATAAAAATCAAAAAAAATAAATATTTCCTGTAACATTTCTCACAACCACTCCGTCTTACGGTCAAACAATAACAAAAACAGATTTACAGTCTTCTTAAGAAAGTCTAAAAATCTATAATCTTGTAATCTAATAATCTTATAATATGAAACGACTATTAACACTTGCAATCGCACTAATTACAGCAGTTACAATTACCACAGCTCAAGATACTCCTGTTAATCAAGATTCAAATCAGGAAACCAAGAACGATACAATTCGTGTAACAGACTCCTCTGCCACTATTATAGATGTAGACGGACAATCATTCAGAATTCTCAGAAAGAAGAATAATAAAATAATATTGCTTGAGAAAGATGGTAAGGAAAAGAAAAAGAAACCTTGCTTTAATGGACACTGGGAAGGTGTTGACTGGGGGGTGAATACTTTTATGGATCAAGATATGGGCCTTATCAACTCAGGTAATATGGAGGTAAAAATGCCACGATCAATGGAATGGAGCTTTAACTTTAGTCAGTATAGTATTGGACTACAAAAGAATAGCAATAATATTGGTTTCGTAACAGGATTAGGACTAACATTCAATGATTATCATTTTGAGAATCACATAACATTAGATAAAGTTGATGGAATAACACAAGCCTTTCCTTTAACAATTGATCCTTCCAAAATGAAGCGAACCAAATTTACTGTATCATATCTTAGCATTCCAATTCTATTTGAAATTCAGGATCCTATTCGCAATAACCACAATGCTTTCATTCAGTTTGGTGTTGAGGGAGGTATTAACCTTGGATCACATACTAAGGTGAGATATCATGGAGGAAAAGATAAGGATCATGGCGATTTCAATGTCAATCCTTTCCGTGCCAGAGGTATCGTTAAAATTGGCTTTGGGGACTTTGCTCTATTTGCTAAGTACTCTTTTACTCCACTATTCGAAAAAGGAAATCATGCACCGGGTATGGAAGTTTATCCATTCTCATTTGGTTTCAGCTTCTTTTAGAGATTTACTACTTGAAAATTAGCGTTTTCTCACTCAATAAATAAAGCAAAAAAGCCTGTCAGTTATTTGACAGGCTTTTTTATTATGAATTAATCAATCTGTACCTTAACTTTGTTTCGTATCAAAAAAACGAAACGCGTGAAATATTGTGCATTATTGCTGCTACTGTTCCTTTGTCTTCAAAGTCAGGCTCAGCAACAAGATACAATCCCAGCAAGAACATCATCAAAGAGAACGACATCTTTGATTGACTTGCGTGATGTTTGGGAAAGTAAAACCAATTACTTTGAAACCAAATTTAAAGGACATCTTTCAGGTGTTCATCTAGGATTTGTTGATCTCATAGAGACCAGTTATTCTATGTATTCTGAAGAGGATAATGATTTCCTGGATCCCAAAACACCTCGATCAACATCATTAAGTATCTACCCTGTGCAGTTCAATATTGGCTTACAACGCTATCGAAACATGATCGGTATTGTTACAGCACCTGGTGTTGAATTTCAGACACTCCATTTTGATAAAGACAGATCGATTGTTGAAGACGAAGATGGCATTCTCCAACCGATAACATTAGACTACCACAAAAATATCAAGTCTAAATTATCTATCTCATCGGTAAGTATTCCTGTTTTACTTGAATTTCAAATACCAATTGGCAGTCAGCAGAACAGACTATTTATCTCAGGTGGTATTGTTGGTAAATGTCGTATTGACGCACACACCAAGATTAAGTTCAAAAAGAATGAACATACAAGACAAAAACTGAAGACCACAGACGATTTTAACTTGAAAAGATTTAATTACACCTATATGCTACGCATAGGATATAGATCATTTAAATTCTTTGCAGAGTACACACCTGAAAATATCATTAAAACAAATCAAGGTCCTATTGTACACCCTGTCACCGTAGGATTAACCTTGATGAGTTGGTAGTAAAAAAATAAATATACACCATTCATATCAAAGAAACATTCGTTAATAAGCAGCTCATCGGAGCATGTAATTATCAACAAACATGTTTCTTGAATAAAAAAGTAAAAAACAATGAGACTACTATTAATCAGTAATTCAACCAATCCAGGTGAAGCATACCTGGATTATCCAAAAGAGGAGATTAAAAGATTTTTGGGAGAAGAACCTGTAACTGCATTGTTTATTCCTTATGCAGCTGTAACCTTTTCTTTCGATGATTATGTAGCAAAGGTAGAAGAACGATTTGCCGAAATTGGACATCATGTTGTAGGTATTCACACTTTCGACGATCCTGTTAAAGCCGTTCAGGAAGCAAAAGCTATAGTAGTAGGTGGCGGTAACACCTGGCAGCTTGTAAGAATGATGCATGATCAAGGATTAATGCCTGCAATTGCCGAAAAACTTCAGGATAATACTCCTTATATTGGCTGGAGTGCAGGTTCAAACGTAGCTTGTCCAACATTACGTACAACTAACGACATGCCTATTATCGATCCTAAAGGATTTGATTGCATGAATCTAGTTCCATTCCAAATCAATCCTCACTATTTGGATGCACACCCTGATGGACATGGTGGTGAAACCAGAGAGCAACGTATCGAAGAATTCCTGGAAATCAATCCAGATGTTTATGTTGTAGGTTTAAGAGAGGCAACAATGTTGAAATATGAAGATGGTAACCTAAGTCTTATCGGACCTAGACCATTGCGTATTTTCAAGAAAGATATGACTCCTAAGGAACTTAATCCAACTGACGATTTAAGTTTCTTATTGAAATAATGATATCATGGAAGCTGGAAGAGCATGTCTCTTTCAGCTTTTAAAACAATTGCTCAACCAATTCTGTGGTTTCCTTTCCTGATTGTCTTCCCAGACCAACTGCTTTGAAAGCATTACTTATATCCAATTCTGTATGACGACATCCAATCAGATGATTCTCTAATTGTTTGGTATTAATTTCTATCTGTGATATGTTCATCACTTCAGCCTTCTGGATAACGCCTTTCTTTATTCTAAGATCTACTTCTACTATCTTCTCATCATCAAGCCTTAACGTACGCTTAATTACAAAACCTGGAGAATAGCCATAATTCCATTCCCATGTTCTATATTTCTGCTGAACCAACTCCTCGATCTCCTGAGTATCTTCTATGGTTGGCTCATACACAACAGCCTGATGATTCTTTTGGAAGAACTGTATAATGAAATCTCTAAATTCAACAACCGACATTTTGACTGGAAGATGAGGTAAGATATTGGTTACCTTTGACCTGACCGACCGTACTGCTTTGTCTGTTAATCCATCTTCATTAACTTGTATCGCCTGCTCTAAATTATCGAGATCACTATCAAATAAGAGCGTTCCATGACATAAAACCCGTCGCTTGAATACATGCTCGGCATTTCCCGAAATCTTCTTCTCATCAATCAACAGATCATTGCGTTTGCTAAATGTTACCTTCACCCCCAACGATTCAACCACCTGTCGCATGGGCTCCAGAAAAACTTTATAGTTAAGTCGTGCAACATCTTCTACCGATTGATGAAATGAGAAATTCACATTACCAAGATCGTGATAAACGGTTCCTCCCCCCGATAATCTTCGAACAACATCAATTTCATTATTCTTTACAAATCGTGTATTAATCTCTCTGACAGTATTCTGATGCTTCCCTATAACTAAACAAGGATTGTTGATATACAACAAGAAGATATCATCCTTCTGACTCTTCATGTAATATTCTTCAGCAGCCAGATTAAAATAGGGATCATTACTTTTAAGCAGAATTAATCGCATCTAATTCAATAGGTTTTGGATTTTTGGCAATATAAGAGATTAATCTGAAACTATGGAGTTGACTGAATCTTGTCGGTCATTTTTTGTAAGCCTTTGTTCATAGCACGTTCAATCCTGCTATAATCCATTAATTCCTTTCCAAGGAAAATAACCATCATACCAATACCAGCGTCGTCACTCTTTGGTAACCGGTCGATAAAATCAGGCTTATTTAAGCGAAAAGCCTCGCGCATTCTGCGCTTCAGCAGGTTACGCTTTACTGCTCGTTTAAAACTCTTTTTTGATACTGTAAATGCCGATTTAACATGAGTATCTGCACATAACTCATGCTTTACCCAAACAAATTTCAATGGAAAAACCACAAAAGAGTTTCCCTCTGAGAATAACTTCTCAATAACCAATTTGCTACAAAGCTTCTCGGATTTACCGAATGAAAATCTGCTCATCAACCAGAGTTTAACTTGCTAAAAACAAAAAAAGGGAAATAGCTATTTCCCTTTTTCTGTAGTTTATATCAATATAAATTACTTCTTATTTGCCTTCTTGATATATTGATCCAACGCCATAGTCATTGATGGAGCCTGTGGGTTTGGTGCCTGGATATCCAATCTCAAACCTGAATCCTTCACTGCCTTAGCTGTTGTTGGTCCAAAGGATGCAATTCTAGTGTTATTTTGCTCAAATTCAGGGAAGTTTTTCAATAATGACTTAACTCCTGAAGGACTAAAGAACACTAAAATGTCATAGTTTACGTCTTTCAAATCAGAAAGATCACTACTCACTGTCTTATACAAGATTGCTTTCGTATACTTCACCTTTGCAGCTGTCAACAATTCTGGAATCTCTTGCTTATGAATATGCGAAAGAGGAATCAAATAGTTCTCATCCAGATGCTTTTTCAAGATGTCAACAAGGTTTGCAAACGTTCCTTTACCAAAGAAAATCTTTCTTTTTCTGTATACAATATATTTCTGAAGATAAAAGGCGGTTGCTTCAGAGATACAAAAATACTTCATGGTATCAGGAACAGTAACCCGTGTTTCTTGACAGATACGGAAGAAATGATCGATTGCAGTTCTGCTTGTAAAGATAACTGCAGTATGATCCAATATCTGTATTCTCGTTTGACGGAACTCTTTTGATGATACTCCCTCCACCTGAATGAAAGGTCTGAAGTCAATCTTTACATTATTTTTTTCAGCCAAATCAAAGTACGGTGACTTCGAAGAACTAGGTTCTGGCTGTGAGACTAAAATTTTCTTGATCTTCATTAAATATATTTTTTCGTCTGTGCGTCAATTAATTCCCTACTATAACCAGTAATTTTAAGATCAAAAATAAGGGTAGAATTTCAAGGGTACAAAGGTACAAAATCCAATAAAAAATAGGAAACTGTTTTCGAATAAATATTAAAAAACCTCTCCCAAGCAACATAGCATATATTGCTGTAACTATAATAAAACCAGCTATTACAGCTCCTTTTAATACCTCTGATGAAATATATGCATTTGCTATTACTATTGGAAACAACAAAATTCCTAAGATCTTGTTATAAACAGCCATACCAAACAGATACTCAGAGGTTTCCGTCCTTACACGACCTAAAATACCCACTAATCTGTAAATCAAGGTTTTCAGTCCGAAATACCCAAGCACGGCACCAAAACATGCTACAAATAACAATAATCCACTAATTCCTATCTCTAACTCATAATAGTTGAGTAACTGGTAAACAAATACAGAAATCATTAGAAAACTGAAGACTGTCAAGCGAAATGATCCTTGAAAAGTACTCCCCATATTCTCACGCATCATCTTATTGGAGGCATTATAACTAATACCACTCTCAAAGAGTGCTGTGAATGATTTCGAAAATGTATATCGAACTGATGCTACTATACCTAAGGCTACGACTAGGATTATCGTTAACCAATCACTGTTTCTTGCTTGAAAATTCCGCTCGGGTAATACAATTGCCGGATCAGAAGACTCTTCTGCAATAAATATGGTCTTCGCCTTTTTAACCTGTTGGAGGCTATCAGTTTTCACTAAGGTTGAATCTCCCAGCACATATTCGCCAGTCGCTGATATCGACGGTATTGGATCTGGTTTTTGAGCTTCCCTGTAATACTTTATTCTAGCACGTCTTTGCTGCCACTCAATTTTTTTCTGTTCAGCCTGTCTTATTGAATCTCTTTTATGAAATTGATCCAACTGGTCCAATAAATTAAGGTCAATCTTTTTCCGCCCCAGTTCAAGTTTCTGAGGTTTAGTCTGTGTGGTATCAGAAACCTGAGATGTTTCAGCTTCCACCCATAAAATATTCCCTGTAGAAAAAGAAAGTGACATTGAATCGGTTTTTATGCTGCCACAAAGATAGATTAATTTATTTTTGAAACCGTACAATGTGGAAAATCTAATCATGCAAACGAAACCGATCATACATCTGGCTCCATTACAGGGCTTCACCGATTTTGTTTATCGAAATGCGTACAACAAAGTCTTTGGTGACATTGATTATTACTACACACCTTACCTGGTATTTGAAAATGATGGCTCAATACGCTCTTCACGACTCAGAGAAATTGATCCAAAACTTAATGAACATGCACCGTTAATACCTCAGGTACTCATCAAGGATGCAAATGAGTTCATAAAAATGCAAGATCTAATAAAACAATATGGCTACAAAGAATTAAATATTAACCTGGGCTGCCCCTATCCCATGGTTACCAACAAAGGCAGAGGATCTGGTTTGCTTGCTCATCCCGAGCGACTAAAGAATATGTTTGATGAAATTTTTTCAACAACGGAGTTAGCTGTCTCGGTGAAACTACGTTCAGGAATGCTCAATAGCGATGAATTTACCCAACTGGTTCCCATACTCAATGCCTATCCTTTTGCAAATATTATCTGGCATCCCAGAGTGGCAAAACAACTCTACAAAGGAAAACCTGATCAACAATTATTTGTGGACCACTATCAATCAATTTCACCAAAACCAATCTACAACGGCGATATCAACAATACTGCGGACTATCGTAAATTACTTGAGATAGCCCCAGATGTCAACGAGATCATGATTGGAAGAGGTGTATTAATGAATCCTTTTCTTCCATCAATATTAAAAGGAGATCAGGAGCCATCACAACAACAATCAGTTGAAAGAGTAGCTACATTTCACGAAGCAATATACAGTGAATATGACTCATATCTTTCAGGAGATTCACATCTGATTCAGAAAATGAAACAATTCTGGAGTTATCTGTCGGTATATTTCCCGCAGCACAAAAAGGCGCTTAAGCAAATAAAAAAGACCACTTCATTGACAAAATACAACGAAGCGGTCTCTTCCATATTTAGGTATTAAAATCTTTTATATTAATTCAAAGAGTTACCATATCTCATTTCCCGATAATTTCTATTCTCATATTCCTCCATTAACCGAGCGAGATGTTTGGCTTCTTCACGTTCCAAGCTTCCCTCCGGAGCATCATACAACTCCAAAAACCGAAGAATCGCTCTTCGATACTCTTCCTCATCTTTTATCCGGTCATAATCCATATGGCTTACTTCTCTGTTACTAATGTGCCTCAAGCCAATTAGCAGCAGCTCGCATATCGATCGATAGACGTACAGGTAATTCCATTACATTTTCCATTTCTTCCCTAACGATCTGCTCCACTTGCTCCAACTCAGTCTTCAACACATCAAAGTTTAATTCATCATGCACCTGGATTGTCATTTTTGATTGAAGATTCTTTTCTTTAAAACGACGCCAGATTCCTATCATTGACATCTTTATCAAATCTGCCGCTGATCCTTGTACCGGAGCATTAATCGCATTTCGTTCTGCAACTCCTCGAACAATTGCATTTTGAGAATTGATGTCATCTACATAACGCCTACGACCTAATATTGTTTCCACATACTTATCGGATTGTGCTTTTTTAAGCACTCCATCCATATATCCTTTGATATCCGGGAAGTTCTGATAATACCCCTCGATTAATTCTTTTGCTTCAGTTCTTGGGATATTTAATCGCTGCGAAAGTCCGAAAGCCGATATACCATAAACAATACCAAAATTGGCTGTTTTAGCTTTCCTTCTCATATCTGCAGTCACATCATCCAATGCTACTCCATAAATTTTTGCTGCTGTAGCCGTATGAATGTCCTCTCCTCTTTTAAAGGTAGCAATCATACTAGGATCCTTACTCAATGCCGCAATCAAACGAAGTTCTATCTGTGAGTAATCGGCCGATAAATAGATATGTTCATCATCAGATGGAATAAATGCTCTACGAATCTCCTGCCCCTGAATATCTCTAATTGGCATATTCTGAAGGTTAGGATTATTCGAACTCAATCGACCTGTTGCCGTACCTGTCTGATTGAACGATGCATGTATCTTTCCTGTAACCTCATTAACCATCTTTGGTAGCGGCTCAACATAGGTTGATTTCAATTTATAATACATCCTATATTCCAGAATAGTATTGATAATCGGATGTTTATCTTTCAGCTTTACAAGCACCTCCTCATTGGTAGAATACTGACCAGTCTTTGTCTTCTTAGGCTTCGGTTCAATATCCATCTTATCAAACAGCAGCTCTCCCAACTGCTTTGGAGAATTCAGATTAAGCTTCTTCGCTTCCTGCTCTTCTTCTTGCTTTTCTGCCACTTGTTCTTCCTGCTTTGCTACCAGTTCATGAATCTCATTACTGAGTTCATCAATCTTTTGCTCCAACACCTCCTGATAATCAATCAACACCTGAGGATTAATCCTTACGCCTTCTTTCTCCATATCCGCTAATACACGAAGCAATGGCATTTCAACGTCATGAAACAATTTGGCAACAGCATCTCCCGTTTTAGAATCTGCAAACTCCTCAATAAACTTAGGCTTCAATTGAGCAATGAAATCAACCTGTTCACAACAGAATCGCTTAACCACTTTCTCATCTATCAACCTTATTTTTGGACGATTCTTTCCTTTCTTACCCAAAACACTCTCACCCGAAAGTCCTTTTAGTTCAAGGTAACTCTCAGCAAGATACTCCATATCTCTTTTCTGTTCCGGACGTAGTAAATATCGGGCAATCATCACGTCAAACAAAGCACCTTCAAGCTCAATATCGTAATATTTCAACATCAAGATATCCTGCTTAAGGTCATAACCTACTTTGGTTGTGCGAGGATCTTCCAATACCAGTTTAAACTCTTGAATTATTGATTTTGCTTCCTCCTCATCTTTTGGCAATGGAACATGATAGACCTCTCCTTCTTTGCACCAAAAAGTCAGTGCAACCAATGATGCCTGATGTGGATCCTCATGATCACGAAGTGTCTGCAATACGATCTCATCACTTACAGCCAACTCAGCCCGAAGACTGGCACGTTGCTGATCTGTAATGATTGTATAATAACTATCATTGTCAGCAGGAGTATCTTTTATTTCTGAAACAGCACTAAATAACCCTTCTTGAAGCTCTTCACCATATTCAGCAACCAACTTCTTTTCCAGGTTTTTCAGTTCATATTCTTTAAACAGCTCATACAATTTTACCACATTGGGTTTATCGCGTTTCAATTCCTGTTCGTTAAATTCAACAGGTACATCCACAACAATCTCCACCAACTTGCGACTCATACGAACAAGTTCCTCGTTATCGATTAACTTCTCCTTTTGCTTACCCTTTATTTGATCAATATTGTTGTAAATACCATCAATACTACCAAAGTCTCCCAACAACTTTGCTGCAGATTTAGGTCCGACTCCAGGACAACCAGGAATGTTATCTGAACTATCACCCATTAACCCCAGGTAGTCAATAACCTGATCCGGACGCTCTAGTCCAAAGTTGGCAGCAACTTCTTGCTTTCCCAGCACCTCTGCACCTCTACCTGATTTGGCAGGTTTGTACATAAATACATGATCGGTCACCAACTGTGCATAGTCTTTATCTGGTGTCATCATGTACACCTCAAAACCAGCTTGCTCTGCTTTACGCGACATGGTACCAATAACATCATCAGCTTCAAATCCTGCACATTCGAGGATAGGTATATTATACCCACTAATAATATCCTTAATGTGAGGGACTGATATAGTAATCTCCTCTGGTGCTTTTTGCCGGTTAGCCTTGTAGGTTTCAAACATTTGGTGTCTGAAAGTGGGTCCTTTCATATCAAATGCAACAGCAATATGCGTTGGTTTTTCCAACCTGATCAACTGATCCAGCGTGTTGGTAAATCCCATTATTGCTGAGGTATTTAGTTTCTTCGAATTAAAACGAGGATTCTTGTAAAGCGCATAATAAGCTCGATAAATGAGTGCATACGCATCTAAAAGAAATAATTTCTTCTTTGGTTCTATTGCTTCTGCCATGTTAAATCAATTGTAATCCAGTCGTATACAACACATATACGCACAGACTGATTCATCTGATTAAAAGATCTTTAGATTATTAGATATTCTGATTTGGTCTCTTATGTTGCGAGGAATTATCAGAATAGCTCCTTATCTGTAACATCTCTTATTTATAATTCATTCAGAAACTCACATAAACTTTAATCATCTGCGCATTTGTATTTTGCTATAATGAAAATTGTTTTCACGATTTCCAATTCATGTTCGTTTCATTTGTAAAAATAAAGTACCCGGTTCTTTGTGCCAAACTTTATTCTCAAAATCATTTTTTCAATTTATGCTTTACCTTTTACACAAAAGCATAAAAAAGCCCAATGGTATTGAAAACCATCAGGCTAATATCATTACTATCACGGATGCAAAAGCAACTATGATAAGGATCTATTCACAAGTACAACTACCGATACATTGAATAATTTCAATTAATCGGTTGTGCTTTAAAAAGTAATAAGTATTCTTACCTTCTCTTTTAGAGCATAATACTCCTTTATCCTTTAATATTCCGAGATGATGTGAAGTCGATGCTTGCTCAATCCCCAACAATTGATGGATCTCTGTAACAGTCAATCGCTTACCTTCCTCCAAATTACTTATAATTGCTATCCTAATGGGATGAGCAATTGCTTTTAGCATATTGGCAGCTTTCTCGAATTTCTCAGGATCAATCTCAATTTTGTTTTCCATCTTCTATCCTGTTCTAAGTAATAAATGCAAATATATGAATATTTTAGATTCTATCTAAATATTTATGGTTACTGGTTTGAAGCTTCAAGCCACAACAACTAGACTGGCCTCCTGAAATCGATTACTATTTTCAGGTAATCTTGACTCTTCTGCTATGTTTTTGCCATAAGGTAAAAATGAAGAGCGCATTCGGCTGAACAGGACAAAGAAAGACTTTCCATTAATAGAATTGGTAAATCATAGGCTGGCAGAAAAAAATTTTTAACTTTGACCCTTTCAAGTCAACATTTACAATAGCATCGACATCGAAAAATACATGGCTCCCATTGATAAAATAAAAGGACCTATTCGTGAAGAATTAAAAGCTTTTGAGCCGCATTTTAAAAAAACGGTACAATCGGATATCCCATTTCTTGGGGTAATTCTTAATTATGTGCTTCGACGAAAAGGTAAACAACTTCGCCCCATGTTTGTATTCCTATCTGCCAAACTTAATGGTGAAATTTGTGAGTCGACATACCATGCTGCATGTGCAATAGAGTTATTACACACAGCAACATTGATGCACGACGATGTTGTAGATGAAACCTACGAACGCCGAGGTGCTTTCTCCTTAAATGCACTTTGGAAGAATAAAATTGCAGTTCTCGTAGGGGACTATATCCTAGCCAAAGGTCTTTTGCTTTCTATTAAATTTGAAGAATTCACTTTCTTAAAGCTTATATCCCGTTCAGTAGAAGATATGAGTCAGGGTGAGATTGTTCAAATGCGTAAGAGTAGAAAGCTTGACATCGACGAGGAGACTTATTTTGATATTATCAAGAAGAAGACAGCTTCACTTATGGCAACTAGTGCCGCAATAGGTACAGCTTCTGTTACAGAAGACAACGAGCTTATTGAGAAAATGAGTACCATTGGTGAGTATATCGGAATGGCTTTCCAGATTAAGGATGATATTTTTGATTATCACGCAAAAGGAATTATTGGAAAACCAACAGGTAATGATATCAAAGAAAGAAAGATGACGCTACCTTTGATACATGTGCTAAACAAGGTTTCATCAAAAGATCGCAGAAGAATCATTAACCTGGTTCGAAGAAAAAACAAAAACAAAGAGAAGGTTCGCGAGATCATTGAGTTCGTTATTGCCAATGGTGGTATTGAGTATGCCGAGCAAAAAATGATTGAGTTTAGGGATAAAGCTATTTCGATGCTCAATGAGTTTCCAGAAAGTGAAGCAAGAGAAAGTTTTATTGAACTTGTAAATTATGTGGTCAACAGAAATAAATAAAGAGACACATTTAGCTGCGTCTCTTTAATCTATTGTTTAGAAGAATTGAATCTCTTTTTGTTCTAGCTCTGATAGAATATTGTTGGCTAATCTACTCGCTCCAATTCTAAAGAATAATGGATTTAACCACTCTTC
Organism: Puteibacter caeruleilacunae; assembly: GCA_005217565.1. GTDB lineage: Bacteria > Bacteroidota > Bacteroidia > Bacteroidales > Prolixibacteraceae > Puteibacter > Puteibacter caeruleilacunae. The sequence goes on along the minus strand of SJCO01000010.1, from coordinate 276,843 downwards.
TCCAAGAATTTCATTCACTACGGCCATATATTCAAGTGCCTCTTGTGGAGTAGTTATTCCTCCAGCTGCCTTAAAACCAATACGTTCACCTGTTTCCTCAAAGTGATAACGAATAGCTAAACACATTACAATAGCAGCCTCCAGTGTTGCTGCAGGAGCAACTTTTCCTGTTGATGTTTTTATGAAGTCAGCACCAGCATTCATTGCAATTAGTGAAGCTCTCCATATATTCTCAGGAGTATCAAGTACCCCACTCTCAATGATTACTTTAAGATGAGCCTCTCCTGTAGCTGCTCGTATTTGTGAGATCTCTTCATGAACCAACTGATAATCTCCCGCCAGAAAAGCGCCTTGCGAAATAACCACATCAACCTCATCTGCGCGTGCCTTTATGGCCAGTTCTGTTTCCAACACTTTCACCTCTGGAAATGTCATTGCTGAAGGAAAACCTGCCGACACCGATGCAATATTTACCTCTGGAAGCTCTAAAGTCTCTTCTACCGATGCAACCATGTTAGGAAATACACAAATAGCAGCAACATTACCCCATTGAGGATACTCAGCAGCGAACTTATTCACATTTTCGGTGAACTCCTTCACGCGCTCCACGTGATCTGTCGCATTTAATGTAGTCAAATCAATACAGTTCAATGCCAGCTTCAAATAGTCTTTATTAAACAGTTCCCTGGCCAGAAGCTTTATATTACTTACTTCTTCTGATATCTGTTCCCTTGTCAACGGAAAGGATTGATTGTTTTCACTCATGGTTAATCTTTTAATTTATCATTCTCCTTATGACGGGTTGCGTCACGACTGGTTTTCTTCTCAATATTTTTAAGCAGTGCTTCATTCAAATCTACACCTGTTTGATTAGCCAAACAAATAAGCACCCACATAACATCTGCCATTTCATCTGCCAGGTTCTTTTTTAGATCCGACTTTTTAAAAGATTGATCTCCATACGTGCGAGCCATAATGCGCGCCAATTCACCAACCTCTTCTGTTAAAATGGCCATGTTAGTCAGTTCGCTGAAATAACGAACTCCATAGGTCTTTATCCATTTATCGACTAACTCCTGAGCTTCTTTTATCTGCAACTGCTTCATCTATAGGTCCTTATTTTTTGAATCAATAATGATAGTTACTGGTCCATCGTTTATCAATGCTACTTGCATATTAGCTCCGAATTCACCGGTACCTACTTCCTTCCCTAAACAAGATTCCAGACATTCAACAAATTGATTATACAGCGGAATAGAAATATCTGGCTTTGCTGCTTTTATATATGACGGACGATTACCTTTTTTTGTATTGGCATGTAATGTGAACTGACTAATTGCAAGAATATCTCCTCCTACATCTAAAACAGATTTATTCATCACTCCGTTTTCATCTGCAAAGATCCTTAGATTCACAATCTTCTTACATAACCAATTAATGTCTTCATCGTTGTCGTCATCTTCAATTCCAACAAGGATCATCATCCCTTGTTTTATAGCTGATTTTACATTATTGTTAATCGTAACAGAAGCCTCTGATACTCGCTGTATAAGTACTCGCATATCTTATTTCTCAATTTTAATCCTCACAACTATCATCAATAGTAACATACAATATTACAAAATTATTCGTCGCTTTATGGTATCTATTTTGTACCTTTAAATCACTTCACAAATTTCGTTTCACAATCACATTTATCACACAGAAAATATCTCAAATTTAACTAGGTGCCTACGCCTTTTTGCTACCGATACACTACAAATACGGGCCTTTTACGCTATAATGCCGTAGGTGTCCCGTAAGAGGGGCGTAAGAGTAGCGTAAGAGATTGGACACCTTTCATACATTAAGAGGACACCTTCCAGAAAAAAAGCGACTTCTCAAATTATTAATATGCCATAAAAAAAGGCCATCCTTTATAAAGAATGACCTTCTATTAATCTCTAATATATCGTTTACTTAGGATCCATAATTTCAGACTGTTGACGAATTGAGTCCTCATGAATCAGCTGGAATAGAATCTTAACGAAGAAATCGTTCAGTTTCAATCCTTTTGCCAAATCAGTACGTTCTTCCATCATCTTCGACCAACGATCAATCTGAAGAGCTGTTACTTTATTCTCCAATTTATAACGTGCGATATCTTTGACAATTTCGTTACGAGCTGCAAGTATTTCCAATAATTCTCCATCAAGCGAATCGATACGGTCACGAAGTTTACCTAACTGACCTTCAAATTCCTTGTTACCAGAATTAGCATAACGAATAACCAATCTATCAAGTACAGCTCCCAACTCAGGTGGAGTCAACTGTTGTGCTTTATCACTCAATGCACATGAAGGATCGATATGCGATTCAATCATCAATCCATCTACACCCATATCAAATGACTTCTGAGCTACTTCATATATCCACTCGCGTTTTCCTGCAATATGACTAGGGTCACAGATGATAGGTAATTCAGGAAGCAATCGCTTCAACTCAATCATTGTTCTCCAGCTAGGGAAGTTTCTGTATTTTGTCTCTCTAAATGGAGTGAATCCACGTTGAATAGCAACTAATTTCTTGATACCAACTTGATTCAATCGCTCAAGAGCTCCCATCCATAGTTGTACATCTGGATTCAATGGATTTTTCACCATTACTACTTTATCTGATCCTTTTAAAACATCAGCAATCTCTTGAACAACGAAAGGACTACCTGTTGATCGGGCACCAATCCAAAGCACGTCAATATCAGCTTTTAAAGCTTCTTCTGTATGCTGAGCATTTGCAACCTCTGTACCAACTAATAAACCAGTTTCCTGTTTTACCTGCTTCAACCATTCCAATCCAACTGAACCAACACCTTCAAATGTACCAGGTCTTGTTCTAGGCTTCCAAACACCACCTCTGTAAACATGAACTCTTTCATCTTTAACAAGTTCTTTAGCAGTGTTCATTACCTGCTCTTCTGTTTCCAGGCTACAAGGACCTGCAATAAGTAGTGGATGCTTTATTCCTGGAATCCAACTACTAATTGGTAAGATATCTAACTCAATACCCATGATTTCTCTCTTTTATCTGGTAAATAATCTAACTATTTTCTCTTCACTTTTAACTAGATATGGATTCTTCTTATCCAATACCTCTCGGATTTTAGTTGCATTATGAATCAATTCATTCATGCGAGTATCATCCTCTTCCATAATACTTTGTTTCATCTCCTCTAAGTGCTTTTGATACACCTCGAGAGCTTCAACAACATATTCCTTGTTTTGTTTGAATATTGGTCCCCACATTGTAGGAGAACTTTTTGCCAAACGAACTGTTGAACGGAAACCTCCACTTGCCAGATCAAAAATGATTTTACGATCTTCTTTAGCCAACACAGCATTAGCCAAAGCAAATGATGTGGCATGAGGCAAGTGTGAAACAAAGGCTGTACTATGATCCTGTTCATCAGCCGACATATAAGCTATTGACATTCCTAGAGACTGAAACATTTTCTCAACCAAAGCAATATGCTGTGGTTTCGACTTTTCCTGATCACAGATGATTGATATCTTATCCTGAAATAATCCTTCAATTGCAGCTCTTGGTCCTGAGTTTTCAGTACCCGACATTGGATGGGCAGCAACATAGTTACCTCGATTTGGGTGGTTATCCACTGCTTCGCATATAAGCTTCTTAGTAGAACCAACATCTGTGACTGTAGTTCCTGGATTAATCTTATCCAAGACTTTCGGTAACACATCAATCATTCGATCAACGGGGATTGCCATTAAGATCAAATCAGCTTCCTGAATAGCCTCTTCAACTCCTGCTGTACGATCTGCAATACCCAGTTTTAACGCTTCCTTCAGGTGACCAGGATTGGCATCAAGTCCGATGATCTCGGTTGCGAAACCTGCCTTTCGAAGGTCTTTTGCCATTGAACCACCAATGAGTCCCAAGCCGATTACAGTTAATTTCATTTTTCTTGTTTTTTTTTAGATGTCTAAAAAAGAAGAAGAGATTAAAGATTCATCTTTTCCCTTTTTTATTATCTAACTATTTTTAGTTCTTCTTATTTTTTAGATACAAAAAAAGGCCCCTGATTACTCAGGGACCTTCCGGTTTAATATTTTCGTTTATGCAATAAACTACCTTCCGACCCCTGCGTTAAACTGGAACCAGTAATAAAAATAAAAGTAGCTATTACAAAAATTGTGTACCATTCTCATTTAATTTGATGGCTCAAATATAGAAATAAAATTCTGAAATTCATTTTAATAACAGATTATTTAAAAATTACTTTACATACTTACATATTACAATTCAGTGATCTTCCCATCAAAATAGAATTACTTTTTTCTCGCAATGGTTGAATAAAAAAAGTAAACTTCACGGTTTGTGGCATACATTTAAACCGATTCGCTACATCGTTTCCCCCCAATGTGTTACCAACTCCTCGATCTTTTGCATTTATTTCCAGATAAATGATTTCTTTATTCAGAGATTGCGATTTTCTCCCCCACTGGATCCCATTTCCTTCTTTGTAATAATAGATAGAAGCGTTGTTTGTTAGTTTCAATAACAGTCCTTTATCTCTATCATCTCTAAAACTGAGCCATCTAATATCTTGTTTATTCCCAACTGATCCTGATCTACCCTCCTTAGTTATTGCATCCGTCAATAACTCATGATACAATCCGATCTTGGTTCCACATTTTCTATCACAATAGTTGTTATATGGTCCTCTTCCGTACCAATACAATTGCCTGTAATTATCAGGAATGTGAAATTTCACACCAATTCTTCCCAACTCAGGTAAATCACCATATGGAATAATTTCATTATCAACTTGCACCAAACCATCAGAAAAGAAGCGATAGGTACACTGATGCTTGAAACCTGCATCCACTGAAGATTCATATTTATTTTCACACTCAATGATAACCTGTTTCTTATCTTCGCTAATCAATCTCGTGTTCTCATGAATCCGTTTTAAGTAATCCAATGCGTATTCTTTCCATAAATAACCAACCCTTATATCGTTATCAATAGGAGAACGATTAACATTTAATAATCCTATTTTTCCTTTCACAAACAAGTCGTCTCCCTCATATCGGTATGATTGAATAACTCCATTCACTATTCTTGCTTTATACTTTGCTCCCATCACCACAAAACCATCATCTATCTTTTTTACTTTAACTGGTCCGGAACTCGACAATATCTCTCCATTTATTAGAGGATTTGGTATATTATACTGACTAAAAGCTATTTCATGTCCTGCAGCTGCCCAAATCTCATCATTCTTTGTTCGCAAAGAGATATTCAGCCAATATTCAGCTCCTTTCTTCTTTTCAAAAGACTTTAATGGCAAATATAATTCATTTTGTTCTCCGGGTTTTATCAACAAACTATCGATAATTCCTTGTTGAATGGTTCTATCATCCTCACTGATATCCCAGTAAAGGTCAAACTTACTTAAATCGGAAAACAGGTGGTTGTTGAATATAGTAAGCACTCCTTTTTCTGAGTCCTTGATCTCAATCTTTACTGGTTCAAAAAGCTTTTTGACGGCCACCAACTCACCATTTGATTGATCCAGACAGTTGACAATACCATGATTTACACATGATCGTTTTCCTACCTCCCTGAAATTAACTTGCTCATATTCTCCACCTCCATTAGGATATCTTTGTTTCAACTCCTGATTTTTCCAGTACGAGATAAAACCTCCATGTCCGCCGTATATCTCTTTTAATTTACTCCATTTCTCTCCCATTCCACCACAGGATATCCCTTGAGCATATATAAACTCACTGGCAATAACTGGTTTATGTCCTTTGTTAATAACATATGACTTCAACTCCTTAATCTCTTTACAGCATTTAAAGTGAATATCTATATGATCAGAAACAGATTCAAACTGTTTCCCATCAAATGTTACAGGTCGATCAAAAATCCTCTTTTTTAGTTTTTGAGAACACTGTGTAAAGGCGTAACCATCGACTGAATTAGTACCTATTGACCATACAATTATAGAAGGATGATTTTTATTCATTTCAAACATCCCCATAACCTTATCCGACATAGATTTACTCCAGGCTCTTGAATTAGAAATAAGCTTTGCCTTCCTACCGTGATTCATACCAATACTAATGGGGGCTTCATCAATAATATATAATCCATATTTATCACAGAGTTTATACCACTTGCTGGGATGAGTACCTCCTGAGGTACGTACAGCATTAATATTATTTCGTTTCATCTGGCAGATCTCTCGAATCATTTCCTCTTCTGAAACATTTGCGCCATCAGTGCAACTAAAGGCAATATGATTAACTCCTTTTAAAATGACTTTCTTTCCATTGATAAGTAGGTGACCATATCTAATCTCTACTTGTCGAAATCCAATCATATCATTTATAATTTCAAGCTCTTGATCGTCTTGTGTTAGAATCATCTCTATCTTATAAAGATTGGGTGATTCTGCAGACCATTTTGCTGGAGAGGAGATAGGTATCAAGAAACGTTGATTTTGACTTGTACCAGCTTCTAATTCATTGAAAGAAACCTTTTGCGCTGCTACCAGTTCAGCATTTATATCATAGAGATTAATCTTCAAATGACAGTTTTTCCTACTTTGATTGTCATAATTGAATAACATTAAATCTCCTTCAAGAACTGCATCCTTAAGTTGTTCATCGAAATAAGTCTTAAAATGATAATCCTTAAGGTGAACCTTTGGAGTTGAATACAAATAAACTTCTCTTTCTATTCCACTCAGATTCCAGGTTTCCATATTCTCAAGGTAGGAAGCATCACTATATTCATACACTTCAACAGCTAGTCGATTTTTTCCTTTTCTTATGTACTTAGTAATATTAAAACGCGATGGAATTTTACTTCCCTGGCTGTATCCCACATAATGACCATTTACCCATAAGTAATATGCTGAACTAACACTATTAAAATTGATAAATACCTCTCTTTCCTGCCACTGATTAGGTAAAGAGAATTCTTTCACATAACTACCAACTGCATTACCTGTATGTGGAACATTAGGGGGACTATAAACAAATGGTAACTCTCGATGATTTATTGAAAGGTCTCCATACCCATGCAATTGCCAGTTAGAGGGTACGGGTATTGATTTCCAAGTATTGACATTATACTCGTTTTGATAAAATAAGACAGGACGATCATTGATACACGATGAATAATGAAATCTCCAGACACCATCCAGTACTATTTTATTATCCATATCATTGTCCACTACAGGTATATAAATAATACCTGCATTCTCCCGGTTAATTCCATGAATGATTGGATTCTCCCACTCATAAGCACCCTTCTTTTCCTGCGCAATACATCCAAAAGTAACTAACACATAAGCCAATATGTGAAGTATAATGGTCCTCATCGGATTTAAAAAGTTAACTCAGATTTCCTTATGGATATTCTATTATACCGACATAACCATTATAATGATACATTAGAAATATTATTTTACAACATATCATCGCAGTAAAACCTTTGACACATAACATCTTGCACCAATATCAACACAAAATAAATATACCCCTGATGGATAGGACGAAATATTTATTGGTAAAACCTGATGATCCCCCATTGCTACCTTGTATTCCATCATCAATATTCCTTGGACATTAAAAATCCGCAACACTCCATTATTTTCTAAATGAGGCAAATGTAATTTAAACATTCCATCGCCAGGATTAGGTGTTACCTCAAACGTTGATGATTGAACTATCTGTTCTGGTTCGGCAGTAACGTTATGCTGAATAGACAAATTATCAATACACCATCCCCAACCATTGGCATAAGGATCTGAATAAAGTCTGAATCGTACCAGCAATTCGTCACCCACATTAAAATCTCCAGATTCCAATATATCAAACTGATGATGCTTATATAATTCCTTGGTACCTATAGAGGTTGAATTATTGCCAACAACACCTCCATCATAAAGCTCTTTCCAATCGCTAAATAACTGGGAGTCATAACCATCTGCTAAAGGATTCCAAGTTTGCCCTTTATCAATTGATCCTTCTACAACCACATAATCCCAGAAATGTACATCACCAAAAACGCTGTTTTCTTCTCCTGGTTCAACCAAGACGATCTCATCAAACTCAACAATTCCACCAGTTTCAACAATTACAGGCTGCTTAATTACTGTGATATACTCAAATTCACCTCCATCTGTCTCTGGACTTTCATAGGGGTGAGGAGAATGTAATGCAGGATCATCAAATCCATTGGGCTGCTCTATAGAAAACAGATTCCCTGCCAGGATTAACTCATCTTTATCATTAAAATCACTGTAAAAACTTCGTTTCGCAGCAAGAAAATCATTCACCATGATCGTATAATACCTATCTTGATCAGGGATAATTGTAACATCACTACTTTCCGATGTATCTTTAGCTACAATCTGGTATCGAATTGAATCCCCATCTTGAAGGCTTGCACTTGAAAAGTCAATTACTACTTCATAATTATCTCCAGATTCTGCAGTGAATGTTAATTGCTGAACATCTCCATCATTTATTATATAGTTTAGCAATACAGATTCTACAGAGATATTATCTGTAACATTTGCTGTTAATTCTACCGTTCCCTCTCCAACAAAAACTCTGTTAACAGGTTGGTGTACTATTACAGGACTAACTACATCAGGCCCATGAACAAATGAATAATAGTATTGTGGAGCGTTAGCTGGGGATAAATATATTCTGGATTGATCATCCATCGCACTCAAGTAATATTTTACAGTAGTTCCATAAGGTACAACAGGAATAGCAGCACTAAACTCATCATTTTTCCCTGTTGGTGATAATAGAAGACTATCCACTACATTAAAATCATCTGTTGAATAAATAAGAAATATCGAATCAGTCTTAAGTGAATAGTCGCTCTTGATTGTGGCTGACACAACCGCAGGTTCAGGCATTGTAATACGATCAATTAACTCCTCATGAAAGAAACGTATACTTTTCCATCCGATATCATTCATCATTGCCAAAGCTAAATCACCAGGATTGTGAATTGCTTCACCTTTATCTAAAAATGGGGTCATCAAGGCATTATCACCTTTAAATATTGCTTCATCAAGGTGATAAATACTTGATCCATCATCAAATATTAGCGGACTGTAAAGCGGGATTAGATCACCATATGATTTAACAGCCATAGGCCCAGAAAATCTTAATTTACTACCGACCAATTGCTGTTTTAGTTCAACAGTTCCTACTGGAAATGCAGGATTATCAAGAATCTTTTCTCCATCCTTATTCACTAAAAACTCATCGAATATGCCTGGATATCTGCCCACTAATTCTCCATTATCACCTGTAACAGTAAGTAATCCATTAAAGCCTAAACCGTGACACAATTCATGCAATACCACCGATACTAAATCATATCTATCAGTAGGAGTATCTCCATCGATACCATAATACCACTGTATTTCACTGCTAAATTCAGCATAAATATCAGGCTGTTCTTTTGCTGTAATCTCAACACCAATCATTTTCTCTGTGAGTGCAACCGGATAAAAACGATTTTGAAACTGAGCCTGTCCGAAATCAGCTAAAGACACAGTCGCCGCTGCGCTTCCCAAAACACCTTCATCTAACTTACTCCACCTGGCAGTAGTATAGATTGGTACCTCACTGGAGATCATTGTCGACCATATGTCAACAGCATGTTGAAAAGCAGTTCGAGCTTGCTCTGTGAAATCAATATAAGTAACATTTATCACAACATTCTCGGCGGTACTTTTTAGATAGTATTCATCAGGTGGGGGAGTAAATGATTTATTTACCTTATTTGATGCATAGCAATGAACTTTGTTCGTCATAAGCCTGCGAATTTTATTATCTTTCGCTAGCATCGATCCCGGAAGTAATAACAACAAAACGAGATAATAAAGTATATATCGCATAGCAAATGAGTTTAATGTTGTTACACAATTAATTAAATTTAAAGAGTTCTTGCGACAACGAAAAAAATATTGAATATTTATAAAACACTTAAACAAACTTTTAAACACCATACTCATGATTAAAAGATATGCCTATTTCATTCTTCTGCTTTTCACAACTCAACTACAATTAAATGCAAAAGACAATCCCCGTAAAACAGAAGTATTCCGTCCTCAATATCATGTTTCGCCATCCACTGCAGAGCTGTATCAGTTTCAAGGTGTTATTAGTAATTCAGGAAATCATACGCTTTATTACGTAGCCAAGACAAATAATGATTCATATCAGTTCAGATCTCTCAGAAGTACAAACCTATTAAATTGGGATATCGACAAGGAGCAGATAATTGATGTACCAGAAGCAATGAAGACAGGCACTATAGTTCGTTCAGATAATGAACTCCTTTCGTTTTTTGTATCCTCTGATTTGGAGCTCAAGTATGCAAAATTAAGTGATAATAAATGGATCGAAGGCAAACAAAAACTAAACATTCATTTAAATTCTCAATTAATACCACATACTCCGCGTATTATATGGCATGAAAATAGCCAAAAATGGATTCTTCTTACAATTGAAAAAGACAAAGAAAACTCGACAATCAATGGAGTTTCATTTTACACGTCATCAGATCTAATCAATTGGGATTTTTCCAGTCAGGTTATAGGAATCGACAGCAATCCTGATTTTTTCGAGTTACCGATCAAAAACCAACCTTCTACAAAGAAATGGGTACTATCAGATGATCACGGCAACTATATGTTAGGAGAGTTTAACGGTCAAATGTTTAAACCTCAATCGAAAATATTAAAACTTGATGGAGGAAAGAACTTTTATTCACCAAAAACTTTTAAGGTGGATGATTCAAACGGCTCAAGAGTAATTCAAATGGCATGGATGAAAGGGGCTGAATTTCCAGGTATGAATTTCAACGGACAATTAACTTTTCCTGTAGAATTATCGATTCAACGCATAGGAGATCAATATCAAGTATGCAGAATACCTGCTCATGAAATTACCAATGCCTATAAAAAGAAATCGTATTGGAAAAATAAAAACCTTCTACCTGGAGTTAATCAAAATATACTCAAAAGTCTTACTGGAGATTGTTTACACATACAAGGAACATTTGACTTAAACTCATGCAATAACTTTGGTTTACTACTTAGAAAAGGGAAACAAACGCAAGGTGTAGAACTTGTTTATTCGGTGGATACACAAACATTAAGCTGCCTAGGAAAAACAATAAAACTCAAACCAGTTAATGGTAAAATAAAACTTGAGATATTAGTTGACAGAACATCACTTGAATTGTTTGCCAACGGTGGACAAAAAGTTATGAGTTCATGTTATACTGCAGATCCAAAAGAAAATAGATATAACTTGTTTACAATAGGGGGGGAGTTAACTGTAGAAGAGTTAACTATTCACACACTAAATTCAATGTATCAGTAACAAGAAATTGTAGACACTATAGTGTTCCCCAAAACATAATACATCAAATTAGCGTAAAGAAAACTAAAGAACATTTCAATATTTAATTAGCCACAAAAAGCTGATAAATGTTCTATATCATTATTAAAAATAGCGGTAATTTGCCGATATCTTTTAGCAAGTGAAATATACTTGCTAGAGTATTAGCTTTAAGAGATTTCGTCTGTTTAAAATTTTTTGATTTCTGAATGTGCTAAAAATTTAAATACATTCAGGAGCTCACATAAATTTTAATCATTCTCAGGTATGAATTTTAGAATGAAGAAAGTTCATGTTCGTTACATATAATAAAAACTGACCTATGAGAGCTATAGTAAAGAGCAAACCAGAAAAAGGAATCTGGATGGAAGACAAGCCAATTCCTAAGGTAGGTGTAAATGATGTATTAATTAAAGTTACCAAATCGGCAATTTGTGGAACCGATTTGCATATCTATAAATGGGATGACTGGGCACAAAAGACCATCAAAACTCCTATGACCATTGGTCATGAATATGTAGGTGTTATCGCTGAAGTTGGTTCTGAAGTAAACAGTTTAGAGGTTGGCGAACGAGTAACAGTTGAAGGGCATATCGCTTGTGGACACTGTCGTAATTGTAGACGAGGACGTCAACATATCTGTGATAATACCATTGGAATAGGTGTTAACAGAGATGGAGGTTTTGCTGAATATGTTTCAGTTCCTGCTTCCAATGTAATGAAAGTTGACAGTCGTATTCCTGATGAAATTGTTTCCATCATGGATCCTCTCGGTAATGCAACTCATACAGCATTATCATTTCCTTTGATTGGTGAGGATGTCATCATTACTGGTATTGGTGGTCCAATTGGATGTATGGCAGCTGCCATTTGCAAGTTTGTTGGTGCACGCTATGTAGTAGGAACTGATATTAGTAAATATCGTCGTGATTTAGCAAGACAAATGGGAGCGACCAAAGTAATCGATCCAATTAATGACAGTATTGAAGAGGCCATGCAGCGTATGGGTATGGTAGGAGGATTTGATGTTGGTCTGGAAGTATCAGGATCTCCTGTAGCCTTTAATGATATGGTAAATCACATGTATAATGGAGGTAAGATTTCATTATTAGGAATTCTTCCTACAACAACCCAAATCAATTGGAATAATATCATCTTTAAAGGTCTTACCATGAAAGGTATCTACGGACGCGAAATGTATGAGACCTGGTATCAAATGGAGCAAATGTTATTATCAGGACTTGATGTTAGTCCGGTAATTACACACCAATTTGAAGCCGATGATTATCAAAAAGCATTTGAAATTATGGAAAAGGGTAATTGCGGAAAGATTATCCTTAACTGGGAATAATATCAATTTACACAAAGTGGGTATTATCTAATAGATGATATCCACTTTGTTATATCTACTATTTTGTAAAAGATTCAATACAAATTCTTAATTTTGAGGCATCAAACAAAAAATTAAGAAGATTGGATAAAGGTACAGTAATAAAATCAACCGGTAGCTGGTATACCGTAAAATCGGACCAGGGAGAACGTGTTGAGTGTAAAATCAAGGGTAAATTCCGTATCAAAGGAATTAAAACAACCAATCCGGTTGCAGTAGGGGATCGAGTTCATTTCAACAAACAGGAAAATACAGGTTCAGATGCGACTATTACAGGCGTAATAACCAAAATTGAGCCACGTAAGAACTATATCATACGTAAACCTACCAATCTATCAAAACAAGGCCATATTATCGCTGCAAACATCGATCAGGCCTTTTTAATTGCAACCATTGATTACCCTGTTACTTCTACAACCTTTATTGATCGTTTTCTGGTAACAGCAAATGCATATCGCATTCCCGTAAATATCATCTTTAATAAAGTTGATCGTTACAATGATAAGCAAAAGGAAAAGCTTCAGGAATTAATTGAGCTATATGAGTCCATTGGTTATCGTTGTTTCAGTACATCGGTTTTAGAGAATCAAAACATTGACCAGGTTAGTGAAGTGATGAAAGGAAAGATTAATGTATTCTCTGGTCACTCTGGAGTAGGGAAGTCATCAATTATTAATCATATCGATCCTGCAATCAATATTAACACCAAGGCAATTTCTGATTATCATAACCAAGGAGTACATACCACGACCTATTCAGAGATGCACGAGGTATGTAATGGAAGCTACATTATCGATACTCCAGGTATTCGTGGTTTCGGAGTAGTAGATATGGAAAAAGAAGAAATCAGTCACTATTTTCCAGAAATGTTTGCGCTCCTTGAAAATTGTCAATTCAATAACTGCACACATACCCATGAACCAGGTTGTGCTGTTAAGGAAGCAATAAGAGAAGGAGAAATTAACATAAGCAGATACAATAGCTATTTAAGCTTAATAGAAGGAGATGAAGGCAAATATCGTCTCTAATATTAAAAAAAGGGACCAAATCTCTGTAAATTGATGATTTAGTCCCTTTTTCCGTTTTTTCTCTGCTAGATTCTATTTTTACACAGACAATTAAAAGCAGACTACAAACCGCCCTTAACTAACTGAAAAACTGCTATTTTTCGCACTCAATATTGAAAAAACCACAGACTTTAACTGCTTTAGAATGGCCTATTTCATCTTTTATCGCAGCATAGCTTTGTTTTTTCACATTCTCAACGCTTTTAAATCGTCGAATTAGCCGTTCTTTCGTCTTTGGTCCTATACCTTCTATATTATCCAGCTCTGATTTTATAAAATCAGCTGAACGTTTTTGGCGGTGAAAAGTAATTCCAAATCTATGTGCTTCGTCACGCAAATGTTGAATCACTTTTAATGATTCAGAATTCTTATTCAGGTATAATGGAACTGAATCTCCTGGGAAAAATATTTCCTCCAACTTTTTAGCTATACCAATTATCGCAATCTTCCCCCTCAAATCTAATTTTTCGAGAGCATTCAATGCTGCCCCTAATTGTCCTTTACCTCCATCAATAACGATTAAATCGGGAAGACTTTTTTCTTCCTCCATCAAACGTCGATATCGACGCTCAATAATTTCCTCCATCGACGCAAAGTCGTTTGGACCTTCAACTGTCTTAACATTAAAATGTCGATACTCTTTCTTGTTAGGTTTTGCATTTTTAAAAACAACACATGCAGCAACAGGATAGGAGCCTTGAAAATTACTGTTATCAAAACACTCAATATGGCGAGGTAGATCTTTCAATTGAAGATCCTTTTTCAGTGTTTCCAAAACACGATCGGTATGTCTATTTGGATTCAATTGCTCCGCAGATTTTCGTTTTTCTAGTTTATAGTACTTCACATTTCGCTGTGATAGTTCCAATAATTTCTTTTTATCTCCGCGTTGAGGAACTGTCAATTTTACATTCCCAAAGTCATAATCCAGCTCAAATGGTATGATAAACTCTCTTGAATTAGAGAATATTTTTTGTCTGATCTCTGTAATTGCGATAGGTAATACTTCTTCAGGAGACTCATCCATTCTCTTTTTTACCTCCATGGTATAAACCTGAATAACGGCTCCATTCATCACACGAAGAAAGTTCACATAGGCGAACTTCTCATCTTCATCAATTGAGAAAACATCAACATTATTTATGGTAGGACTAACCACCGTGGACTTACTTCTGTATTTCTCTAGAGAGTCTAATTGTTCTTTAATTTGTTGTGCCTCTTCGAACTGATAATTCGTTGCATATTTCGACATGATTTGCTTTAAATGATCAATAACCATTTGAAGATTTCCACGAAGAATATGCTTTATTTGCTTTATTCCTATATCATAATTTTCCACTTCTTGATGTCCTTCACAAGGACCAAGACAATTACCTATATGATATTCCAAACAAACTTTGTATTTGCCGTTTTGAATATTTTCGGGAGACAATTGGTAGTTACATGTTCTCAATTTAAAGAGTTGTCGAAACAGCTCTAAGAGGTTTTTAAGCATGAAAACCGACGTATAAGGACCGAAATAGAGTGAACCATCACGTACTACCGTTCGAGTCTGAAATACGCGTGGAAATGGCTCATTTTTGACGCAAATCCATGGATAGGATTTATCATCTTTCAACAATACATTGTATCGAGGCTGATACTTTTTTATCAGATTATTCTCCAACAATAAAGCATCTTCCTCTGTCTCCACAACCACATGTTTTATGTCGGCAATGTTACGAACAAGTAATTCTGTTTTGCGATTATCATGCCGTTTTGAAAAGTAAGAGGAGACTCTTTTTTTTAGATTTTTAGCCTTTCCTACATATATAATTTTGCCATCGTCAGAGAAATATTGATATACTCCCGGACTTCCTGGCAATACTTTTACAAGACCTTTTAGATAGTCGATATGCTTATTTGTAATCCCCACAACTGTGATTAATTTTTAACTTTTAAATCCACAAAATTAAATTGATTCACATCAAACAAACCTCGATCTCCAAGTTTTAATTCTGGTATTACAAGTAGAGACATAAAGGCCAAAGTCATAAAAGGAGACTTCAATGAAGTTCCCATTGCACTCGCTTTTTCTAGCAATTTTTTATAAATATTGGCAACCTCTTCCCCACCCTTTAGACTCATTAATCCTGCAACCTCTAGTGGTAATGAATCGGTTTCATTTTTATCACCGATCACCAATCCTCCTTTATTTTTGATCAGTTCATTAATCACATGTAATATGGCTTCGTCATCAACTCCTATCGCGATAATATTGTGACTATCGTGGGCAACACTACTTGCCACTGCCCCACTCTTTAGTCCAAAATTCTGAATAAATCCTACCTGCACCGGAGCATTATCATAGCGACTTAATACAACCATTTTTAGGATATCTTCTTCTCCAATAAAGGATATTTTATCTTTCTCTTTTGCTATTTCAACAAGTTTCTGTCCGGTTATCAGCTCCCCTTCCTCTACTGTAATTACTCTAATTTTATCTCCACTATTGAGTTCTACAGCTAGATCATTTATGCTTATTGGATCCCTGTCAAATCTATTAACAGGACATTCATCAACGGCATCAAACAAAACCTTTCCCTTATCAAAAACACATTCTCCAGCAATGATTGTTTCTAAAATATTAAACTCATTCAGATCGTCTACAATGATAAAATCGGCCGAATCCCCTACTCTACCTTTTCCAATATTTAACTCATAATGTTCGATTGGATTAAGTGTGGCAGCACGCAATAAATTGAAAATATCAACACCTTTTTTGACGCCCATTCTTACGATCTTATCAACATGACCAACCTCAATTAAATCCTCTGGATGGGAGTCATCAGTACATAACATTACATCATCTGGATATTCATCAATTAACTTATACAAGGATTCAAAATTCTTGGCAGAACTACCTTCTCTAATCAGAATTTTCATCCCTAACTTAATCTTGGATACAGCCTCTTCATAACTAAAACATTCATGGTCTGTAGTAATCGAAGCTGCTGCATATTTTGTCAAATCGTCACCCTTCAAGCCAGGTGCATGCCCATCTATTCTCTTCCCATATTTAAGTGCTGAATTTATCTTTTTATGCACCTCTTCATCATTATAAACTACACCAGGAAAGTTCATCATTTCAGCTAAAAAATGAAGATCTTCACGCTGTAATAATTCATCAACAATAGAGCTATCAAGTACTGCTCCTGAAGATTCAAATGGAGTTGCCGGCACACATGATGGTACACCAAAGAAGCATTTCAATGGAGCCTTTTTTGCATTCTGAATCATATAATCAATTCCATCCACTCCCATTACATTTGCTATTTCATGTGGATCAGCAACCACACCTACAGTTCCACATCTGACAGCTAAACGAGCAAAAGAAGAAGGAACAATCATGGTACTTTCAATATGCATATGAGCATCTACAAGCCCAGGTAAAATATACACTTCCTCTTCTACATTTTTCTTTGTAATGCTGCAGATCTTACCACGTTCAACAACTACTTCCCCTTTAAATATTTTTCGATTTTCTACATCTACAATATTTCCTCTATATGTATTCATATTACACCTCCAATTAATTTTATGAGTCCTTTAAATAACGGTCCCATTTGATTTTTATTAACACATAAGTTAATCATTTCAAACAACCATTGTCCTCAAGCCGGACAGGCTTTTGTTCTTACATTAACGCAAAAACATAGAATTCAAAACAGAACTCAAAATAATAAATAAGCCCTAAAAAGTCAATAGTAAACTTAATAGGGCCTATCTTATTTGAATATTATTTTATCGATTTCCAACAACAGTTCCACGTGGAACACTATCTTCCTAACAATATTAAAAGCACATTTATATCGGATGGAGAGACACCTGTAATTCGGCTAGCCTGACCTATGGTCTTAGGCTGAATAGCACTAAGCTTTTGTCTTGCCTCGGTCGACAAAGTATGGATTGTTTGATAATCAAACTTACCTTCGATCTTTATATTCTCTAGTCTTTTTAATTTATCAGCAAGCAATTTTTCACGCTCAATATAGCCTGAATATTTCATTAAGATTTCGGCACTTTCAATAATCTCCTCTCTTCGATTTGGTATTTGATCACAAAAATCTTTAAACGGTTTCACCTCATTGATAACATCAAAAATAGTAAGCTGTGGTCTCAAGATAATATCAATCAATTTTACGCCTTGCTTTAATGGAGTAGTTCCATATTTCTTCAACGCATCATTGATAAATTTAGGTTTAAGACTAAACGTTTTACAGAACTCGATCACCTTATCACGCCATTCCAGTTTTTCCTGCAATGCATTATATCGATCATCTTTTACAAGTCCAAGCTTATACCCCATTGGTGTCAAACGCGCATCAGCATTATCCTGACGAAGTAGAATTCTATACTCAGCACGACTAGTGAACATACGATAAGGTTCATCAACACCTTTAGTAACTAAGTCATCAATTAGTACACCTATATATGCTTCATCTCTACCAAGAATAAATTCATCACCTTCTACACATTTCTGATGTGCATTAATTCCCGCCATCATACCTTGTGCTCCTGCCTCTTCATATCCTGTAGTTCCGTTAATCTGTCCAGCAAAATAAAGATTCTTAACTAGCTTCGTCTCTAAAGTATGATACAGTTGAGTCGGATCAAAGAAGTCATATTCTATTGCGTAACCAGGACGTAAAATTTTTGCGTTCTCTAATCCTGGAACTTTATGCAATGCCTCCAACTGAACATTCCATGGAAGGGATGATGAAAATCCATTAAGATAATACTCAATAGTTGTTTCACCTTCCGGCTCAAGGAAAAGATGATGCTGATCCTTATCAGCAAATGTTATTAATTTTGTTTCGATACTAGGACAATAACGGGGACCTATACTTTTAATAGTTCCATTATAAAGTGGACTATCATCGAATCCTGATTTTAAAGAATCATGCACTCCTGGATTTGTATAAGTTATCCAACAACTTTTTTGTTCAAGCACCTCTCTTGTATGACTCATATAGGAGAACTTATAAAATGAAGTTTCTCCTTTCTGCTCCGTAAGTTTAGAAAAATCGATTGTCCGTCCATCAATCCTAACAGGAGTACCTGTCTTCATACGATCGGTTTTGAATCCGGCATCAAACAACTGTTCAGTAATATTATGACTAGACTTCTCTCCTATTCTACCACCTTTTAATTGTGTGCGTCCTATATGAATTAAACCATTCAAAAAAGTACCGTTAGTAAGAATAACAGTTTTTGCTTTAAACTCAATTCCAACATCCGTTACAACACCTTCTACCTGTCCTTCATTCAACAATAGCTTAACCACTGTTCCTTGCCAGAAATCCAGGTTTTCAATTTCCTCAAGCTGTTTTCTCCAATTCTTTGAGAATACCATTCTATCACACTGTGATCGGGGACTCCACATAGCAGGTCCTTTTGAGCGATTAAGCATTCTGAATTGAATAGATGATTGATCGGTAATCATTCCTGCATAACCACCCAAGGCATCAATCTCTCTAACGATTTGTCCCTTGGCAATACCTCCCATTGCTGGATTACACGACATTTGCGCAATCTTCTCTAAATCCATTGAGACTAACAAAGTAGTAGATCCCAAATTAGCAGCAGCAGCAGCAGCTTCACAACCCGCATGTCCTGCACCAACAACAATTACATCATACTCCTGAAGCATATCTTAAATTTTCCGCAAAATTACCAAAATGTTTGATAAATAATAATTTAGACTGAGTTAAAATAACTAAATATTAATCATTGCAAGAGCTTCGTTCTCCATTTTAGTCATCATCTCTTGCTCCTCATCTGTCTTATCCTTGAAACCTATATAATGGAGAATTCCATGAATAATAACCCTGTATAGTTCATTTTCAAAAGATACTTTAAATGTCTCTGCGTTATCTTTAACAGTATCAATGCTTATAAAAATATCTCCAGAAATCAGATCACCTTCCGAATAATCAAAACTAATTATATCAGTGAAGTAATCGTGATTCAGATACTCTTTGTTCACCTCTAGTATATACTTATCAGAACAAAATATATAATTAACTTCACCCAGAAGTTTGTAATGACGGTCTATCACCTTCTGTACGAAATCCTGAATCCTATTCTTATCGTAATCTTCAAATTCGATATCTTCTGTAAAAAAATTAATCATTCGAATTAGTATTTAAATCCTTTTTAAACTCGTTATACTTTCTCCTGTAAAAACGCTTGAGCTTTAGTCTCGAATATTCCATATCCTCCACTCCTACTTTGGTCGTATCCTTTTTATTAAAATAAGAAGCAGGACTACTTCTACGTTGATCATCGCCTGCAGTAGATTCTCGCTTATCGTCTAATTCTCTTTCCATTTCAGCATTCTCAGCCTTCAATAATTTATTGAAGATCAAATTCTGTCGATCAATAAGACGACGTGATATATTCTGCTGAACCAAATCTCTTTTATTCTCTTCCAACATCTGATTAACCTGCCTCAGAATATTCTTCGATTCTGATCCCACCTCAGAGTCTCCAAGCATCTTCTGCAACATATTTTGGATCATCTCCTGCTGTTGAATTGCTTGTCCGATTTGTCTATTCATTTGCTGACCTTGACCTCCGCTCTTCATTTGTTGAATCATCTTCTCCATTTTACTCTTAAGCGACTCCTGTGCTTCCTTTAGTGAAGGCATCATTCCATTTCCTGTCCCTTCACCATTCTCACATTGCTGGTCACCAGGCATTGCATTGGCCATTTGTCTTTCGATAGATTCTATTATTTCTTCAAGAATAAGACTTAAATTGTTAATAGATGTCATCACCAGCTGAAAGTGAATTCTACAAGAGCTAATCCGTCCTTCACTAAAATAGTCTGATATAATCTTTAACTGATATTCGGTTTCCACCAATTCCTTATTAACAATACTTCCGATTTGTGGAACCTTTTTTCCTGCAGCATAAATAGAATCTTTAACAATGCCAAAGTTAGATATTAACTTCTTTTGTGCCAATTGAACTTTACCTAATTCCTCATCGCTATTTCCAAATATGCGTGAATCAGCAATGATATTCTCTTGTTCATATGAACAATAAATAAGGTCAGATAATATCTGTCGCAACATAGCGACACTAATCTTCATCTTTTGTTGATTACCCGATTTCATCATACTTTTTAATACAAAAGCGAAATTCTCCAACGACTCAGCATTAGATTTCATATTCTTCTGTAGCTCTTTCTTCTTCTTGTTATTAACATCCTCTTGAATACTTTTGAAATTCTTCTTAATTTCCTTCTTCTCATTCTCGAAGTCTAAAGGTGCAGGTTTCTCTAATTCATTATTTAGTTTTTGGACTTCTTCGAGTTCCTCTTGAAGTAAATCAAACAAATCTTCATCTTTTTTTATCTTCTCCCCTACTTCATCATATTGCTCTCTCGCGGGTAAATCTTCCGATAGTGCTCTTTCCTTTTCAGCAATATCCTCCAACTGATCAGCAATTCTATTCAACTTTCTCTCGATTTGCATTTGTCTTAACATCTCAAGATTTCGATCCAATTGCTTTTCCATATCCTCCATTGAGAGATCAACTCTCTCCTGAAGCTTGTTAAATTTCGATTGATCAAAGTCTTTTAATAACTCGTTAAATTCGTCCATCAATTTCTTCAACTCATCGGAGAATACGTTTTCAACAAGTTCATTAATTTGTTGTTGCTTTTCTAACAATTCAAAATTCTTCTCCTCAAATGTATTGAGGTAATTATTAAGTTGATCTTGTTTCTCTTTGATGCTATTCAATGATTCTTCTAATGCTTGTCGATCATTAACTATACTTTGAAGCATTTGCTTCTTTTCATATTCATTAAGGTTATTCTGAATTGATTTCTTTTTAAAAGACTCCATTTTCTCTTGTACGCGTTTATTTAATTCTGCGCTATTCTGAATCAATTGCTCTATTTCTTCAAAAGCCTTATTCTCGTTATTAACAACGTCATTAATATCTGGGAATACAAAGTTAAATAGCTCACTTTTAGATGATTTGACTCCATTCACACCATCATTATCATATACTTCAAAGCAAGATGTTAACGATGTTGTTAATTCTTTAAACATCGAATAGTCGATAGAATAATAAAACTCTTGGGTTAGTAGGTTCTTTTGTATAGGTAGTACAAACACAGAGTCTCTATCTCCCATATCAACATGAAATAGCAACTTTGAGAAACCATAATCGTCTTCAACTAAGCCTTTAAAGTAATAAGTGGCAAGTTGTAACGAGTCCTGCATTTGAATAACCTGAACTGATGGATGAAAATCAGGTATAACATCCACAGCGTAATCAACCTCTTTAACATCCTTGAAAAACTCATTACTTAAAAGAAAGCCATAATTAACAGACTTCACTACTTCTTTATTGAATACAAATTGGTCACCTTCATTCTTATTTACTAACGTATCAACACCCCATGTTAACATGGTGGACTTCGCATCAATCGAAGTTCCTCGGATCTCTATATTAGTACCAACTGGCAACTCTATATTCCCTTCATTAGTAAGTCTTACATCCTTAATACCAGTGTAATGTGGATAATCAATTACTATTGAGAAACCTAGAACTGAAGGCCGAGAAATAACCTGTACTTTGCAGGTCCTTGAACTATATTGCTTATCAGTAAATACGAATTGAAATGGATTATTAACACCATTAAATGAATAACTGAACCTACCGTTTCCCTGAGATTTCATCATAAACAGGTTACCAGCGCTATTCACATATAACTGGTCAGGCAGTTTTTCTCCCTCCACACGAACATCAATACTTAGATCCTTACCCTTTTCAACAACCAATGTGTTTTTGTTAAAAACAAAAGAAAAAGGTGCATTAGGCTGATAATGTGCAGTATAATCCAATAACCGATCCTTTGCTTTACTTATTTCAACACTGTTACTCACAACTAATAAACAAATAAGTGCAAAAAGAAGAATGGTTCTAACCATTATCTTTCTAGTAGATTTATATGAAATAACGCTGCAGAATTCAATATCTTCAATCTGATTGATCTTTTGTGTAACACTTGCGTTAATAACACTGTTGTTAATATCGAAATCCTTATTCATTTCAATGATATTCAAAAGCTTGTCTTCCACATGTGGATATCTGTTAACAACATATTCACAGATGTCAGTATCTGATACGCCTTTAATTACACCACTAAATTTGAGTATTGGAATGAGTATATAAACAACCATAATAGTTAAAACAACTACTATTAATAACAACAGGAAACCAATCTTTACCATTGGTGGTAGATAATACGCTTTCTCAGCCAACAATAGTGAATAACCTCCTAATCCAATGAAGATCAACAAATAAGCAACACCATTCAACAATGTCTTTATATATAATGATCGCTTCACACGACTAAGTTGCAGTAACAGCTCTTTTAATTTTGAATTCATGCTTTGTTATTATCTTATAGAAACACTGAATATCAATCACATACAATTTAATGAACAACCTGTTGAAAATACAAACTATTGATTTACAGTCACTCATGAATTTGTAAAAACAAAAGTAGTTGATTTTTCAGGGTTTTACTAGTTTCATTACTTTGTTAAAACAAGTTAATAGTTATCGATAACAATTAAAACATCTCTCTAGTTTATTATTCAAATTTTCCTATAGATTCCCATTTTCGAAAAACCAAGAAGAATTTTCTATTTTTTAAAACTTCGATTTTAACAGCATCTTTTATGGTTATGAATACTCTTGTTGTCATCAAAGTTTTCAATTTACCGGTTTTTAACACGATGTTTATAATCACACTAACTACTTAAGAATCAAAAAAATCATTATTCATAAACTGTTTATACTCCTTCTATAAGCCTTTAATAACAACATGTACAAGTATTATTTTTTCTTTTTTTACACCCTATCAACAGCCTATTATTATTTACATTTTTCTTTATTATAAAAGTTTTTAAAAATGATATTTATATTTTTACGAATGCAGTTTTGCAAAAGACAAATTGAGATTCTCTAAAATTGGAGATAACGAGTTACTGGTGATGAATAAAAAATTAGAAATACTTTTGGTTGAAGATAATCTGCTTAATCAGCGATTAACGACTATAAGCCTTCAAAGGCATGGACACGAGGTAGAGATAGCCAATAATGGTTTAGAGGCTTTAAATATGGTTAAAAATGGCTCATATGACGTTATTTTGATGGATATCATGATGCCTGTAATGGATGGATTGGAATCAACACAAAAAATTAGAGAGTTTGAAGCAAGTCAAAATAATGGAGAAAAGACTCCTATCATTGCAATTACTGCTAACACTTTAGATAATGATCGAGAAAAGTGTATTGCTATTGGAATGGACGACTTTATGACGAAACCGTTTGATATGGATAAACTCAACATGATTTTTTCAGATTTAAACATTCTGATGGATTAATGTTGTGAATACTTGTTAATAGAGGTAATTAAGAACTGTATTTTTATTGATGGACGATTTTATTGATTTACGAGGTGGGAACATTTCGGAAAGAGAGAATGAACTGGATCGCAGACTTCGACCTTTATCATTTAGCGACTTTAGTGGACAAAATAAAGTTGTTGAAAACCTGAAGGTATTTGTGAAAGCGGCCAATATGAGAGATGAAGCCCTTGATCATGTTTTATTACATGGACCTCCGGGACTAGGTAAAACGACACTTTCAAATATCATTGCCAATGAATTGGGAGTTGGCTTAAAGATTACCTCTGGACCTGTATTAGATAAGCCTGGCGATCTTGCTGGTTTATTAACCAATTTAGAACCACGGGATGTTTTATTTATCGATGAGATACACCGACTTAGTCCTATTGTGGAAGAGTATTTATATTCTGCTATGGAAGACTATAAGATCGATATCATGATTGATAAAGGTCCTAGTGCGAGATCTATTCAGTTGGAGTTAAATCCATTTACAATGATTGGTGCAACAACCAGATCCGGGTTGTTAACAAGTCCGTTGAGAGCTCGCTTTGGTATCAACTCACATCTTGAGTACTATGACGTTACGATATTAACAAACATTGTGAAAAGGTCTGCTCGTATCCTTGAAGTTGAGATTGAAGATCGTGCAGCAAAGGAGATTGCTTCGAAGAGTCGGGGAACTCCAAGAATTGTAAATGCGTTGTTAAGGAGAGTGCGGGATTTTGCACAAGTGAAAGGTAATGGAAAAATAGATTTAGAGATTGCTAAGTATTCACTGGATGCATTGAATATCGATCAACACGGATTAGACGAGATGGATAATAAGATCTTGTCAACAATTATTGAGAAGTTTAAAGGAGGACCAGTTGGTATTTCAACAATTGCTACTGCTGTTGGTGAAGATGCTGGAACTATTGAAGAAGTTTATGAACCATTCTTGATTAAAGAGGGATTTATAAAACGAACACCTCGTGGAAGAGAGGTAACAGAGTTAGCTTATCAACATTTAGGAAAAATAATACCAGGACAGGAAATGTCGTTATTTTAAAAAAAGGAGGCTTCATCAAGCCTCCTTTTTTTATTTTGCAATTAATTCTATCTCGTAGAGTTTGGGCCATAGCTTACCTGTCACATATAATTTCTTTGTAGAATGGTTGTATGCTATTCCATTTAATACATCTCTCTTCTCTCCTGGCTCTTCCATCAAAGGAACTAAACCATTTAGATTTGCAACTGCAAGTACTTTTCCTGTTTGAGGATCTATCTTGATGATATTGTCAGTTGTCCAGATGTTCGCCCACAAATAGCCATCAATAAATTCCAGTTCATTGAGTTGCGAAATAGGACCTTTATTATCGGCAACTCCAAAAGTTCGAATCACTTTAAATGTTTCCGGATCTCTAACAAAAATAGTACTACTTCCATCACTCATGTAAAGTTGTTGCTGGTCATTTGCTAGTCCCCAACCTTCTTTGTTGGAATATGAAAAGGTTTGAATAAGTGAAAAGTCAGATAAGTTATAAACAAATGCTTTTTGAGCTTTCCATGTTAGCTGATAAACTTTGTCATTGATAATTGTTATTCCTTCTCCGAAATAATCCTCATCCATTGCAATCTGGTGTTCTATTTTAAAACTTGGAAACTTCAGCTTGAATAATCCTGACTTTCCATATTCGCCGGTTCCTTCATAGAACGCGTTATTATGAATCTCTAATCCTTGAGTGAAGAAGTCATGCTCATGTGGATAAGTGTTAATAACCTTGTATGTTAAAGATTCAGGAATAACTTCAGAAATAATTTCTATGGTTTTGAAGTTTGTACCAATCATTCCATCTTCTTTGGTAACAACTGTTTTCAGGGTATGAGTTCCCATTGTTAGGTCAGCTGTTGATATACTTACCGAATATGAAATATCCTTTTTATTTGCTAACAGTTGTTTGTCCAGATAAAGCTCTGATTTTTTCAGCACACCATTTTTTAGCCTGGTGTTTATCTTGATGGTTATTGAATCTCCACAACTAATTTTTCGATGTTTAGTGGAGAGTAAAATCTGTGAAACAGGTTGTCGTGATTTCTTTTTTGTCCCGGAACAAGATAAAAAGCAGACAACAGTAATTGGAATCAAAAATATTAATTTATAAAAATTCATGGTGTTAATTAATTGTTGATAGCTGAATTTGTTTTCAAAGATAGCAAGGATACACATCCGTTATTACTTTTTTAATTATAATTTTGAAACGATTTCTAATTGTATTGACGATCAAATAGTACGCAGCTTTGAATAAGTTTAAAAAATTAGCAGGAGATACAGCTATTTATGGAGTATCCAGTATTCTAGGTAGGTTGTTAAATTGGTTTCTTGTCCCTTACTATACAAGGGTATTTTTAGAAGGGGAATATGGAGTAGTTGTTAATATATACGCATATATTGCTTTTATTCTGGTGTTGTTAACATATGGAATGGAAACCAGCTTTTTTCGATTTGCAGGGAAGAGCGAAGAGCCAGATAAAGTTTATTCCACCTCAATAATTAGTTTATTCACAACTTCTGCATTGTTCGTATTGGCAGTCATGCTGTGGGATGAAACCATTGCATCATGGATGGATTACAGCAATCATGTGGAGTATATAAGATGGTTTGGAATTATCGTCGCTATCGATGCCTTTACTGCTATTCCATTTGCGAGATTACGATTGAGTAACCGGCCCATTCGATTTGCTGTTATAAAAATGGCAAATATCATCTTGAATATTGGTTTTAATATCTTCTTTATATCCTTCTGTCCCTATTGGCTTGAGAGATATCCAAGCTCAATTATCTCAGCTGTTTACAGTGCCGATATTGGTGTTGGGTATGTGTTTATAAGTAATCTACTGGCAAGTGTAATTACCTTGATTTTACTTATTCCAGAACTTATTGCTGTTCCTCTAATATTTCAAAAGCAGAAACTTAAGGAAATGTTGGATTACGGTTTCCCAATCTTGTTGGTGGGATTTGCTGGAGTTATCAACCAAAGTATTGATAAGGTTTTATTAAAAGAGTTATTACCTGAAGGTGTAGATGGAATGGCTGCGACAGGTATTTATGGAGCCAATTATAAGTTAGGAGTACTTATGGCGATGTTTATTCAGGCTTTTAGATATGCTTTTGAACCTTTCTTTTTTTCACAGAAAGATGGAAAAGATACCAAGCAAATGTATGCCGACATTCTAAAGTACTTTGTCATATTCGGATTGTTAATTTTTCTGGGTATAACATTTTACATCGACATCATCAAATATCTGTTGGGAGGACGTTTCCAGGAAGGACTGCATATTGTACCTTGGATCTTGATGGCACATCTGTTTTTAGGAATTTTCTATACGCTTTCGTTATGGTACAAATTAACAGATAAAACAAGATTTGGAGCTTACCTGGCAATAATGGGAGCAGTAATAACTTTGGTATTAAACTTCGTATTGGTACCTGTAATAGGATACATCGGAGCGGCGATTGCTGCGTTTGTGTGTTACTTTGCAATGACGGTGGTGTCGTATATATTGGGACAAAAGTATTATCCGGTTCCATATAATTTGAAAAGAATTGTATTTTACCTGATTATGGCTCTATTGATGTTTGGAGTTGCATATATCCTATATCCCGATAACATTATTGTTCGTTTATCCTTAAATACCGCATTGATTGGGTGTTTTATTGCCGTTGTAGCAAGATATGAGGGGATTGATATTCGACAGTTATTACCTAAAAAAGGTGGAAAATAGATAATTAGTTTCAATTACGACATAGAAGTATTAATTTTGCAGCATTTCCTGTTTATAAAATTTTAATGATATTGTTTTGGAAAAGAGATGTATAGGTATAGCTTGTGATCATGCAGGTTATCAAATGAAAAAAGAGGTTGTTCAATATCTGGAAAGCAAGGGGTTTAAGATAAGTGATTTCGGATGTGATTCAGATGAAAGTTGTGATTATCCAGATTTTGCACATCCTATGGCTAGTGCTGTAGAAAAAGGTGAGTGTGATCTAGGAATCTCTATTTGTGGTTCTGGTAATGGAATTAACATGACTGTTAATAAACATCAGGGAATACGATCAGCTTTATGCTGGGAAGTAGAACTTGCAGAGTTAGCAGTAGAACACAACAATGCCAACGTATTGGCTGTTCCATCGCGTTTTATTTCGATAGAATTGGCCATCAAAATTGTGGATGCCTTCTTAAACTCAGAGTTTGAAGGAGGACGCCACGAAAGAAGAATTAATAAAATACCACTTTAAGATTTTCTATGACAGAGAAGAAGGACTTTCTGAAAAAATCGGAAGATATTGCGTTCGATGAGGCACATAGGGCGACTATTAAGTTTAATATATCTAAATATGATGCAGCTGTTGCTGCCGGAGAGAAGCGGTATGCCGATTTGGAAAAAGCCAGAGATATAGCTTCAGCTATTAAAGAGGAAGCTATTTTAAACCTGGATAAATACCTTCTTCAATTTGAAGAGAAAATAACTTCTAATGGTGCAGAAGTTTTATGGGCTTCAGATAGTGATGAAGCTATTGAGAATATTGTTAATATTCTGAAAGCGCATGAAACAGAGTTGGTGGTTAAAAGTAAATCGATGATTACTGAAGAAATCGAATTTAATCACCATGTTGAAAAAAATGGAGTTGAATCAGTTGAGACTGATTTGGGAGAATATATTGTGCAGGTAGCTGGGGAAAAACCATATCATATTGTGACGCCAGCTATGCACAAATCCCGTCATGATATAGCAGATCTGTTTCATGAAAAATTTAATACTCCAAAGGACAGTACACCTGAGTTCTTAACAAATTATGTACGAGAGCAACTTCGCAAAAAGTTCACATCGGCACAAGTTGGTGTAACAGGAGCTAATTTTATTGTTGCTGATGCTGGAGGAATTGCGCTTACAGAGAATGAAGGAAATGGAATGATGTCGTTTTCATTTCCTAAGGTTCATATTGTAATTGCAGGTATCGAAAAGGTAGTTCCACGCTACAGAGATTTAGGTTTAATTTGGCCATTACTTGCTGCTCATGGAACAGGACAGCAAATAACCGTTTACAATTCATTAATAACTGGTCCTAGAAAGGCAAATGAAGTTGATGGACCAGAGAAAATGTATGTGATTCTGCTGGATAACGGACGTACAGAAGTTTTAAAACAGGAAACCCAATATGAAGCATTGAAATGTATTCGTTGTGGTGCTTGTCTTAATGCCTGTCCTGTTTACAAAACCATTGGTGGCTATACTTACGATTCAACCTATAGTGGTCCTATCGGTTCGGTTCTTACCCCATTCTTTAAAGGATTTAAAGGGTATGGACATCTTAGCTATGCATGTTCGGTATGTGGAAAGTGTACAACTAAATGTCCGGTACGGGTTCCGTTACATGATCTTTTACTTGAAAATCGAAGGAAAAGTGTAGAGGAAGGAAATGATCCTGTTTCCTGGAATTTGGGAATGAAAGGATTTGAGTTTATTTTTGGAAGAAGAAAGTTATTGGATTTAGTGAACGGAAATGTTAAAAATATGGCCGTGAATCTAATGATGCCAAATGCTTTAGGTGAAAAGAAGAAGCTTCGGGATATTCCTAAAGATTCGTTTAGTAAACAGTGGAAAAAAACTAAAAAATAGAGACCAATGCTATCAAATACTTGTAAATATGCCATCAGAGCACTTATCTACCTGGCTAAGAATGCTAGCGGAGATCAGAAAATAGGAATTAAAAAGATCTCTGAGGATTTGGGTATTCCATCTCCATTTTTGGGAAAAATCTTACAAAGTCTGGCTAAACAGAAAATATTGTCATCCACAAAAGGACCTCATGGTGGTTTTGGTATGGGACTGAAAGCTCAGGATATAAGACTTTATGATATTGTTGTTATAATTGATGGAGAAGATTTCTTCAAGACCTGTTTGATTGGACTTCAACCTTGTAATAATACAGGAGAAGTTAAGCATGAATGTCCGGTTCATGGTCGTTTTAGTAAGATTCGAACTGAACTGACATCATTATTTACTGACACAACAATTCAGTCAATTATTGATGATATGGATGATTCTAACAAATATGTGATTTTATAATCCGACCTTAATGGATGTGATATCCATATATTTTGTATTAAGGAGTGCAGACAATTCTAAACAGGCGATGCTTAAGCAGCGGTTTGAAAAGAAAAATTGCGAGCAGTATACCACTGAAGTTGGCGAGCATATCCTGCCAGTTTCCACTCCTGTTAGGAATCCAGTAATATTGAGCTAATTCAACAAACAATCCCAGGATAAGTCCACATAACATTGCGGTGAGGATATTAAACTTTGTTCTGGTATGAACTGATGCCAGTAAAAATAGCATTAACACAAAATACAATCCACTGTGAACTATTTTATCAAAATGTGGTATTAATTGCAGATTCGTATTAGGTATACGATCGCCTGGGGTAAGGCAAAGTGCAAATATTACAAAGATCCAAAGGATCGGTTTTCTATAATTAAAAATAGTTTTGAACATCGATATTTATATTAATGGCAGGTATTTATTTACACATACCGTTTTGCAAAAGTAAGTGTCATTATTGTGATTTCCATAAATCTACTTCACTTTATGATAAATCATTAATAATAAAAACACTTAAAACAGAGCTTACTAAACGTGTTGATTATATAAAAGGGGAGGTTGTAAACACGATTTACCTTGGTGGAGGAACGCCCTCTCTCCTATCAATTGAAGAGCTTACTGATATTCTAAATCACATTGGTGGATTATTTGAAATTAGTAGAGATGCAGAAGTAACATTGGAGGCAAATCCTGATGATCTGACAAAAGCATATTGTCGTGAATTACGCTCAATTGGTTTTAATCGTTTAAGTATAGGAATACAATCGTTTCAACAGGATGATCTGGCGATAATGAACCGCAGACATTCAGCGGAACAAGCCAGACAAGCAGTGCAAATAGCGCAACAAGAAGGATTCTCAAATATAAGTATTGACTTAATCTATGGTTTACCCAATATGACCACAGAAAGGTGGAAAATGAATTTGGAAGAGGCATTTAAATTAAATATCCAACATATTTCAGCATACCACCTTACCTATCATCAGGGAACTTTATTTTATGATTATCTAAAGCAAGGAAAGATAAAACAAGTTCCGGAAGATGATAGTTTTAAGCAGTTTGAAATGCTTATTGAACAAGCTAAAGAATATGGATTTATACATTATGAGATCTCCAACTTTGCTTTGGAGGGGTATTACTCAAAGCATAATTCCTCCTATTGGCTTGGTGAAAAATATTTAGGAATAGGACCATCTGCTCACTCATTTGATGGAGTATCAAGACAGTGGAATGTTGCCAACAACAACGAGTATATTTCTGCTATCGCGCAAGACAAATCCTATTTTGAGATTGAAAAATTGAGTGATGATGATCGTTTTAATGACTACATTATAACATCATTGAGAACGATATGGGGATTATCGATAAAGCATATTCAAGAAAAGTTCGGTGATCGTTATGTGAAGCATGTTGATTCTATGGTCAGAAAATATGCTCATTCTGGTGATATCATTAAGGAAGGTGATAGTATTAAGTTAACAACAAAGGGATTGTTTATATCCGATCAATTGATGATGGAATTTATGGCAGATTAATTGATGATGTCATCTAAAGACCCAATAATCAAGTAATCCCAAATCTTTGAATGGATGAATAGTCGTTTAAAGGGTATTATTCATATATTAGCGTTTTGAAATAAAAGTTTATGGAAGTAAAGATTATTAACAAGTCAAAAAATCCATTGCCAGCTTATAGTACAGCCTTGTCGGCAGGAATGGATCTTAGAGCGAATAATGAAGAAGATATTGTGTTGAAACCATTGGAAAGAGCATTGGTTCCTACCGGACTTTTTATCGAATTACCTGAAGGTTACGAAGCACAGATTCGTCCTAGAAGTGGATTAGCTTACAAACATGGTATTAGTTTGGTGAATACTCCTGGAACTATCGATGCGGATTATCGTGGAGAGATTGGTGTGATTCTTGTAAACTTGTCTAATGAAGATTTTACCGTTAAGCCAGGTGAGCGAATTTGTCAGATGGTGATTGCAAAACATGAAACTATTAGCTGGAAAGATGTAGAGATTTTAGAGGAGACAGATCGAGGAGCAGGAGGTTTTGGGCATACTGGTAAAAATTAATTGATTCCAGAGCTGTTAAAATTATAATGATGAAGTTGAAAATAAGTGCTTTATTCGTTCTTTTATGTTGTTCATACAGTGTGTTTGCTTCGTGGAAAGATAAACAGGTTGATAAAGACAAACAGAAGGATGAAAAGAAAAAAGAGGTTGTTCTTGATGATGCTAAACGACAGGAATTTGAATATCTGTTCATAGAGGCAATCAAACAAAAAATGATTGGCAATGCAGATAAGGCAATCTCTTTGTTGGCCAGTTGTCTTGAAATTGATCCAACATCGGCTGCTTCAATGTATGAATTGGCCAATGTTCATGTGTCAAAAGGTGATTATACCAGTGCCATGTTATTGCTGGAAAAGGCAATTAAAATTAATGGTGATAATGATTGGTATAAGATATTACTGGTTCAGATTTATGAAAAGAATAAAGACTTTATCAAGGCTTCAGCATTATTGAAAGAACTGTCAGAAAAGAATCCTGAGAATTTGAATTATTTGTATCTCAATGCAGTGGTTCTATCTCAGGCTAAAGAATATGAGGAGGCCATTTCTTTCTATAATCGTTTGGAAAAACAGATGGGAATAAATGACCAGTTATCGGTGGCAAAGCAGCAGCTATTATTGAAACAAGGAAAGAATAAAAAGGCAATTGAAGAAATTCAACGTTTAATTGACAGCAATCCATCGGAACCTCGCTATTATGGTTTAATGGCAGATATGTATCTTGCTTTAAAAGACAAGGATGCAGCCTTAAAGTTTTACAAAAAGGTACTTAAGGTTGATCCTGAAAATGGATTTGTATACTTGTCTATAGCTAATTTGTATTTGGGAGATAATGAAGTAGAAAAAGGAATCGAAGCTGCAAAGAAAGGTTTTGTAAACAAGAAACTTGAATTGGGAAATAAGGTTCACTTCTTTCAAATATTACTGGCTAATAAAGAAAAATATCAACTTAAGGATGAATTGTTTGATTCAATTATGGCATTAATGCTTAGTGCTCATCCTGAGGAACCGACCATGTATGCTTTTTATTCTGATTATCTGTATCAACAAAAAAAGCTGGAAGAAGCACGATCTCAATTACGCAACTATTTAAAGTTCCAAAGTATGGAGTATCCTATGTGGGAGAAACTTCTATTATTGGACAACGAGTTGTTGGATTTTGATTCGATGTATAAGGAGAGTAAAGAAGCTATTAAGTTTTTCCCTCAGCAGCCATTTCTTTATTTGTTAAATGCTATATCCTCTTTACAAAAAGAGAAGTATGAGGAGGTGTTTACTGTTTTGAATGCAGGTGAAAAATATATCAAGAATAATCCTGCAATGATTGCACAGTTTGCTATGTATAAAGCAGAGGCATACTATAAGACAGGGAAAACGGAAGAGGCTTATGCTGCCTTTGAAAAGGTAATAGAACTGGATCCAGCTAATTATATGGCGATGAATAACTATGCTTATTATCTATCGCTAAATAGTAAGGATCTCAATAAGGCAGAAAAACTTAGTGGTTTAGTTGTAGAAGCTAATCCTTCAAATGCTACTTACCTGGATACTTACGCATGGGTATTATTTAAGAAGAAAGATTATCGTTTAGCCAAATTCTATATGCAAACAGCACTGTCTAATGGCGGTGACAAGAATGCAGTATTGTTAGAACATTATGGCGATATTCTTTACATGCTTGAAGAGAAACAAGAAGCAATAAATTACTGGAAAAAAGCTATATCAGCTGGAGGTGACTCAGAGATCTTAAAGAAAAAGGTTGAGGAAGAGAAATATTTTGAAAATAACGACGAGTAATGAATAAGATGAAGCAGATTGCCATGGGGGCATTAATCATGGTATCCTTTTTCTCATGTAGATCAGTAGAAAAGATAGCGGTTGTTGAAAAGGTTAAGCCTATGGGGGTGAACCGTGTAGTTGCGAATGTTCAGGATAATGCATTTGATTTTTCAAGTCTTGAAGTAAAGCGATTAACGGTAGGTGTTGAGAATGATGGTAAGAAAGTTTCCATAAGAGGTAATCTGAAGATGGAGAAGGATAAGTTTATCCTCATTTATCTTAGTAAACTTAATATGTCGGTTGCCCGTGTTTTATTAAAGCCCAATGAGGTCCAGCTTGTTAATTACCTGGATAAAACAACCTTCAAAGGAAGTTATGAATACTTGAGTGCTTTGCTTAATGCCGACTTGAATTACCATACTATTCAATCAATCATTACCAATGACGTTTTCAGTGCTAAGGATGTTACCAATAGCAAAGGATTTAAAAAATATAGTTGTCGCGTTGACTCAGGAGCATATGTTGTGCGTTCAGAAAAGAAGAGAAAGATCAGTGGATTGATGCGAAAGGAGAAAAAGCTGAATCGCTATATGAAGAAGAAGGATGAATTAGACCTTCTTGTTCAGACCTTATTGATTAATCCACAAACGTTCAAAGTACAGCAAGTATCAATTAAAGATTTAAATGAAGATAGAGAATTTAAAATTAACTTTGAGCATTTTGTAGATCTGGAGGGACAGTTCTTTCCGGATAAGATCAATGCCAATTTTAAGAGTACTACCTCTTCACTAAAATTGAAAATAGGATTGAGTAGATTTGTCTTAAACAAACCTGTCTCAATGAATTTTAATATTCCCGAGAAATTCAAAAAAATTGAAACGTTAAACTAAGTATGGGGCGTTGTGCTTTTATCATCGTAATCATCTTCAATTTGATTGTGTGCGTGGCAAACGGACAATCAATAGAAGATTTGTGTAAAAAGAGAGAAAAAGCAGCGCAATCCATTAGGAAGACCAGTAAGTTACTTGCTCAGACTTCAAAAAGTACGCGTACTTCGCTTAATAAGCTGGCTATTTACAATAAGAATATACAATCAAGGAAAAGTCTTATTGAAGGTATAAATGGGCAAATAAGCCTTTTAAATGAGGTTATAGGTGAGAATGAAGAAGTGATCGACCTCATGAGGGAAGATTTAAAGTTGATGCGTAAGGAATATGCAAATATGATCAGGCATGCTCAGCGAAGTAATGTAACGTATGATGCCATATTGTTTGTTCTATCTGCAGATAATCTAAATCAGGCCTATAAGCGGTTGCTTTACATGAAGCAATATGTTAGTATTCGTAAAAAGCAGGTTGAGACCATTGATGCATTAAAGCAATTAATGGAAATTAAAGTAGCCGACTTGCAAAAACGAAAAGACGAGAAAGCGGAGTTGTTAGGAGAAAAAGAGGCTGAAAGAGTGAAGCTGGAACAGGAACAAAAGAAACAGCTTGTTACTGTCGCTCAGTTGAAAAAGAAGCAGCGAGAATTAAAGAAAATACTAGCAGAGCAGCGAAAAGTAGAGCTAAAATTACAGCGCGAAATTGAAAAGCTTATCGCAGAGGCTGAGAGAAAAGCCCGAAAAGGAAAGGGATTTGAACTTACTCCCGAACAGAAGTTGATATCAGATAACTTTGTACAAAATAAAGGTCGACTACCGTGGCCAGTTGAATCAGGAATCGTTGTTGATAAATTTGGAGAGCATGCCCATGCTGTTTTAAAGAACATCAAGGTCAAGAATAATGGTGTTGATATTGCGACCAATCCTCATGCAAATGTTCGTGCAGTTTTCAAAGGAGAAGTTAGTCGTGTAGTATTAATTCCAGGAGGAAATATGGCTGTAATTATCAGGCATGGTGAGTTTTTATCGGTCTACTCTAATCTTGAAAATGTGATTGTTAAAATGGGTGATCATGTAGATACAAAGCAAAAGATTGGATCAGTATTTACAGATAAAACAGATGAACAAAAAGCAGTATTGAAATTTCAGGTCTGGAAAGGTAGTCAGAAAATGAATCCTGAATTTTGGATTGCGAAATAAAAAGAAAAAAGGGAACCCAAAGGCTCCCTTATTATATATGCGTTAAATATTAGCAACTTTTGTAAGACCAGAGATATCGAGGAATTTTATTTTCCTGCCATTTAACTCTATAAGTCTGTCCTGTTTAAACTCCGATAATAATCTAATAACAGA
This sequence comes from Puteibacter caeruleilacunae, assembly GCA_005217565.1. GTDB lineage: Bacteria > Bacteroidota > Bacteroidia > Bacteroidales > Prolixibacteraceae > Puteibacter > Puteibacter caeruleilacunae. Next base: position 240,216 of record SJCO01000010.1, on the reverse strand, counting down.
TTCAGTAGCGGTACCTACCATATTGGCAAGTTCTTCTCTTGTTAGTGAAATCTGAAGCGTATTACTTGCATCCAGATCAAAGTTCTCCTTCAGAATAAGTAATACCTCAGCTAATCTTTCGCGTACTGTCTTTTGCGCAATATCGGTGATATAATCATTAGCTTCCTTTAACTCCTTACATGCAATTTGCAAAAGGTGTAATGAAAACTTGGTGTTATTATCAATCAGATAAGTAAGGGTTTGATACGGTACATGACAAAGTATTGCTTCATCGATAACCTTTGCAGTAGTGCAGGCTAGTTCATTACTCAATAACGAACGGTAAGCAATGATGTCACCAGGTTTTGCAAATCGAATGATCTGCTCTTTACCATCGATACCTGTCTTGTAAATTTTGACAATTCCCTTTGTTAGGCAGTAAAAGCCGGTTAAGCGACTACCTTCTCTGTAAATAACACTTCCTTTCTTGTAAAAAGAACAAGATTTTTCATAGTTCAATTTATTGAATTCGTCTTCTGAAAGTGGCTTAAAGATTTTGAATCCAGACAAATCGCTTTCTTCCGGTGTGGGTCTGTTGACTACGCTTCTCATCTCAAAATCATAATTTAGATAGTTAAATAATAACTCATTATGGGCGTTTCATATTCTAACGTAAAAGTAGTACATAAGTTTAAATTTACAAGGGCCTATGTTTCTTTTAGTTTTCTCCTGTTTATTATGGATTTAAAAGCTATTCGCTAAAGCGATTACCCGGTTCTACTGAACAGAAATAACAGCTTTAGTGTTATAGGGAACAAAGTAAATTATAAAACTATAAGATATGAAGCACGCTGTTGATTTAGCTTGGAAAGAAAATATGGCTTTCGCCACAGAGATTGATGGACATGTATTACAATTAGATGCCTCGGAGGAATTTGGAGGAAATGATACAGGAATGCGTCCAAAGAAATTAATGTTAGCATCCTTAGCTGGGTGTACAGCTATGGATGTTGTATCCTTATTGAAAAAAATGAGGATCAATTTTGATACATTTCATGTTATTGTTGAGGGGGATTTAACTGAGGAACATCCCAAGAAGTATCACTCGATGAATATTATATATCAACTAACAGGTGCTGATATACCACGCGATAAAGTGGAAAAGGCTGTTTCTCTTTCTAAGGATAAATATTGTGGAGTAAGTGCAGCTTATAAGGATAGTATTGAGTTATCATTTGAAATTAGAATTAATGAGTGATTTGACCTGTAATAGTTGAAGAGGAAATATACTCATTGGATATTTACACTCGAATGAGTGTGTTCTCCTCTTAAGTGAATAAACAATCTCGCCCAAAAGGTATTGCTCAATGCATGATTTCAATATATTCTTTTCTGATTGTACTACTCTGTTAAAACTCAGCAGCGAGAAAACTCCTATAATATTATAATGGTCTAACACTGATGTCTCATTAATTTATAACCGTTGGGATTCGTATCAGCAACTTTTTATTTGTTGAAAAATTACAGAAAAACCAGAGCTGTAAGAGAAAAATGACTTCAATAGAATTGATTATTTAACAATATATCTAATAATTCCCATAATTGATGTTAAATAGGGATAAGTGATTGAAATTTAGAATTATTTGTTTTTGTATTATGTTATCTAATAAAACTATATTAATACAAAAGAGATATTTCCCTTACATACAAAGCCTGACTTAACATTTAGCTAATCTCATTTGGTAGCGATTTTTAACTTATCTTAAAATTTGTATCTCAATTACATCACATAGCTTTCCTAATATCACCATAGATAAATTGATAGAGACAAATAGTTAAAATTGAGATGATTAAAAGAGTTATTTTTTCACTACTACTTTCAGTAGGAACATTATTGGCAGGTTTTGCCAACGATGGTATTATAAAAGGTAATATAAAAGACGCAAATAATGGTGAAGCTTTAGTGGGAGCTACCGTGTTTTTAGATGGTACTACTATTGGTACAACAAGTGATTTCGATGGTAATTATGTTATTGAAAAAATTCCAGCTGGAACTTATACCTTAAAATGCTCTTATGTTTCTTACAATACAAGTGTGAAGTATGATGTCAAGGTAAATGAAGGAGAAGAGGTTAAGGTTGTTTTTGAATTAAAAGAGATAGAGGTTGAACTGGATGATATCAATGTTATCGCAAAAGTTAACAGAGAGTCGGAAAATATACTACTTCTAGATCAAAAGAAAGCAGTTGAAATGAAGACGGTTATTGGTGCTCAGGAAATTTCACGTAAAGGAGTTAGTGATGCCGAAGGAGCCGTTACAAAAGTTTCAGGAGTAACCAAGCAAGAAGGAGTTAAGAATGTTTTTGTACGAGGCTTAGGTGATCGATACAATTCAACAACATTAAATGGTCTTCCGTTACCTTCAGATGATCCTGAATATAAAAATATATCTCTAGATCTTTTTTCTTCAGATGTGATCAACAGTGTTGATGTAAACAAATCATTTAATCCTTCGATTTATGGAGATGTTGGTGGAGCCAATATTGATATAGCTTCAAAAGAACTTCACAAAGAAAAGATGCTACAATTCGATCTTTCTGTAGGAGCAAACATTTCAGGATTATCAGAAGATTTTGTAAAACCGGAAGGAGCTAATGCTTTTGGAAGTATAAGTGACAAAAAAAGTCGGATATCAAACTTGAATAGTTACACCTTTAAAAATTCATATTCACCAAAAGAACAGAAATTACCATTGAACGGAGGAGCATCTGTTATGGCAGGTAAAAAGTTCAAAATTAATGACAATACATTAAGTGCTTTTGGATTGGTAGGATATGATAATAGTTACTCATATAAGGATGGGGTAACTCGTTCAACAAATGCACAAGGCTATATTGGAACTGATCTTGAGTTTGAGAAATATTCAAACAAGATAAGTAAGGTAGCACTGGGGAACTTAAAATATGAATTAGCAAAAGGAGGAGAGCTTGAGTACAATGGTGTATATATATACAATTTAACTCAGGGGGTATCTGATTATTCTGGAGAACAGGCAGGACTAACAGAAGTTGATGGTACAAGTGCATTTATCAGACGTCAGCAAATCAATGGAAATAGTGTTTGGGTAAATCAACTTCTAGGTCAATTCTATTTGAACACGTTTGATCTGAATCTAGGTATTTCCTATAATAAAATAAAAGGAAATGAACCAGATAGAAGAACAAATACTTATACTCGAAATGGAGTGTATAAGACAGCCTCAGGTAGCGCTGGATATAACAACAGATATTTCTCAAAATTGAATGAAGATGATTTGGCTGCCAGGTTTATCATTGGAATGAATTTTGAAGAAAATAATGAAGGTGAAAAGAAAGGGCGTATTGAGGTAGGTTATAACCTTAGAAATACGGAACGTGATTTTGAAGCTATTCAGTTTAATCATGATTTTCCATCTCCAACGCAAATTAATCCAGAGGATCCAGACCAGGTCTTTAATCAACAATCACTCGATAATAATGTATTCCGATTAATTACTGGTAGAGGCTACAATCCGGAAACAGCGTTCAATCCTTTTACCTATGATGGATCTAAAACTATTCACGCAGCACTTTTTAGTCTGAACTATCAGTTCAATGAACAACTAACCTTAGTTGTAGGAAGTAGATACGAGAAGGTGAATCAAGAAGTAGACTGGAACACCAACTTATCGTCAAGTGAAAATAATCCTGAAGGTCTGGGTGAAATCGATGATACATTTATTTTACCTGGTTTGATGTTGAAGTATGTAGTTAAAGAAGATAATATCTTCAGACTAGCATTGAGCAAATCATATACATTACCTCAGTTTAAAGAGGTAGCACCATTTTTATATGAAGATGTAAACTTTGCAAGTTTTGGTCGCGTTGATCTCGAGCCATCTGATAATTACAATGTTGATATAAAATGGGATAGATACTATAAACCAGGAGAGTTGTTGTCATTGACTCTTTTCGGAAAGTATATTAAAAATCCAATCAACAGAACTCAGGTGAATTCTGCGGCCAATGAGCTTTCTTATATAAACTCAGGTGAAAATGCGAAAGTAGCTGGTATTGAATTAGAGTATCGGAAAAATATATTCCAGACTTCTCAAGGGGAACGAATGAATAAGTTGATGTTAGGATTAAATGCATCGTATTTATATTCCATTCAAAAATTAACCAATCCTGATGCATCGTTTACAAAAGATGAGGATAAGCTTCAGGGGGCATCTCCGCTATTGGTAAATGCAGATCTTTCATATTCTTCTAAACGCGAACACTTGGGATCTACTTTCACTCTTGTGGTTAACTATTTCAGTGACCGAATTTATTCCATAGGAACACAGAACAATCAGAATATAGAAGAAAAAGGAATTCCAACGGTGGATTTTGTTTACAAGGCTAGTGTGAGCAATAAGTTATCGTTCAAGGTTTCAACAAAGAATCTTCTGAATCCTGCCTATGAGTTAACCAAGAAAGTAAATACAGGAGAAACAATAACAGTAAATAAATATAAAAAAGGTCTAAGCTTCTCATTGGGAGCGACCTACAAATTCTAGAAAATAATCTCTTAAATCTATTAAAAATGAAAATTAAAGTATTATTCTTAGCCTTGCTAGCAACAATGTTCGTTGCATGTTCTGACGATGATGATGATTTACCAGTTGAACCAACTCCACAAAAAGACGGAGTAATCGAATCGTTAACTGATCCTGATATGGATGCATCTGATCTAAAAGGTAATGTAACAGGTAATATAACGTTGAGTGCAGGTGTTGATTATTTATTGAGTGGACCATTACATGTAAAGAGTGGAGCTACTTTAAAAATCGAACCAGGTACAACTATTAAAGCAAAAGTTGGTGGAACTGATGTATATATTGCAATTGAGCAAGGAGCTAAAATCGACGCTAAAGGTACAGCGTCGAAGCCAATTGTTGTTACTTCTGCAGCATCGAATCCTAGAGCAGGCGACTGGGGTGGATTAATGTTGATTGGTAAAGCACCTATCAATAAAGGAGCTACTGCTACAACAGAGGTTGTTAGCTTAACGTATGGTGGAAACGTTTCTGATGACAACTCTGGAGTATTAGAGTATGTTCGTTTAGAATATACAGGAGCTCGTATCAACCAGGATAAAGAGTTTAACGGATTTACATTCTATTCAGTAGGTTCAGGTACAACTATCAACAACATTGCTGTATTCCATGGTGATGATGATGGTGTTGAATTTTTCGGTGGAACAGCTGAAGTTTCAAATGTACTTATCGTAAATGCAAAAGATGATATGTTCGACTGGACTGATGGATGGGCAGGACGAGCAACTAATGTTTACGGTGTTCGCGAAAGTGGATATACCGATGTTTCTGAGGATCCAAGAGGAATCGAAGGTGATAGCAATAGTTCAGATAACGATGCTGATCCACGTTCTAATCCTACCATTGACAAGATCACTATTGTACACAATGCAAAAGTAGAAATGGCTGACATGATTAAAGTTCGTCGTGGAAGTAGTGCTATTATTACCAATGCATTTGTTCAATTAGGAGATGATGCTACTGCAAGTGATTTTATTGATCTTACAGATGGAAAAGGAAATGCTCACAGTTCAACTTCAATTACTGTTGTTGGTGATAATATTGATATTACAGATAACAAGAATGAGTCAGGAGCAACTATCAATGCAACAGCTGGTACAACAGGTGGAGCTGATTTTAGTGTATTTGCATGGACAAACTATACTGTTCAGTAATTGAATGTGTAAAATAACAGCTTAATAAATTTTGAGGATATCATAGAAGCTCCGTAAGGGGCTTTTTTATTTATTGGGTAGGAGTATAAAAAAGGAGAGTCGGCAGGGGCAACTACCGACTCATTTTTTTGCGCTTCATCTTGGGGGTTAATTGAGATGTATGTAATAATAAGAGAAGCTAGTTCTTCTGAGGTGAAGATTTCTATGCTTCAAATGTAATAAGAAAATGCTACCGTTATTCTCACATTTATAGACAAATAAGTAAAGTGTATTTGTCAAATAGAGAGCGTAGGGATATTTCTAGAATTCGTAAGAACAGTATTGTTGAAAATCATTTGGTTTCTTAAAAAATAATCCCCGTAATCAGTAAAATCGCTTTTAAGAAAATAATAATATCTCCCTATACTTATCATCAAGGTAGTGCTAAACTTTTGGGATAGCATATGTTGGATTCATTGGCGCTTTTGAAGAATAATATTATCTTTGAAATACCTACTCAAAAGTGACAACTCAAAGTCTTTTCAAACAAAAATCATACTTAAAAATATAGACAGAGGAAGCTTCTGCCCTCGACAAAATCGTATCAAAGTCGCGACAAAAGTGCGATAAATACGCCTATATGTCGAGTTTGACGCGGGTTTGATACGTCTCTGTCGCGGCTTTGGTCATACAAGGGGGTAGAAAAGAGCCTTCTCCTTTATGTTGTACATCTTCAATTCGCATGTTTTTTTTGGGGGAGAGGCCCTGTCCTTTCTCGCGTGCAATGAGAATCTAGGGATAATTATATCTAAACTTTAAAAGCGATCACCCTACCCTTTTAATGAATCATTTTGCAATTAACTGCTCTTTCCATTCTTTTTTCAGATAGCTGTAAACATCCAGGTCATGAAATTTTGAACCCAGTTTCTCAGCCTCCCTTTCGGTCCCTTCAAACTTAAAACCTAGTTTCTCGGGTATTGCTTTGCTTTTATAGTTCTTGGTTGCACATTTAATCTGAATACGATTAAGTTCCATATTCCGAAAGGCAAATTCAGTAAGTTTTTTTGTCGCTTGAAGAATAATACCTTTTCCTTGCATTTCTTCTGTTAGCCAATAACCTATTTCGCTTTTCTGATTATAGCTATCGGTTTCTTTAAAGCCTATCATTCCAGCAAATTGATGGTTGTAATGAATTACAAATATTTCATCTCCATTACTCCTTTTGTTCTGTAAGAGAAGGTTAATGAAGCGTTTAACATCATTGCTTGAATGCATGTAATTGATAAAAGGTAGCCATTTTCGAAGGAATAGACGATTGTTATTAATCGCACTCCAAATATCAGTATTGTCGGCCATCTCAAGGGCTCTGAGTTCTATTGATTCGTTAATAATTATTCGTAGCATCTGTTATTGGTTTAATGTATTGCTTCACAATGGTAATGAATGTTCTTCTAAAATTAAATATATTTGCAATTCAACCTAAACATGAAGCCAATGCGAAATCTAATAATACTTGTTTTTTGTGGTGTATGTTTATTGACCGCATGTAACAAAAAAGCATCGAAAGAAGAAATGGTCGTTATTAAAACAGAGTTTGGAGAGATGAAGGTTAAACTCTTTAATGAGACTCCATTGCATCGAGATAATTTTCTGAAACTAACCAGAGAAGGATTTTACGATGGTACATTATACCACCGAGTGATTAAGAAGTTTATGATTCAGGGTGGAGATCCTGATTCAAAAGAAGCACATGAAGGACAGCGATTAGGTAGTGGAGGCCCTGGCTATACCATTCCTGCTGAATTTATTGAGGGGAAACGACATCACAAAGGTGTATTAGCAGCAGCTAGACAAGGTGACCAGGTAAATCCGGAAAAAAAATCTTCCGGATCACAGTTTTATATTGTTCAGGGAAAGGTTTATTCTGAAGCAGGACTAGATAGTCTGGAGATTCAGTTTAACTCAAGAAAACGTCAGGATATTCTACGTTCTATTCAATTGGCGAAAAGAGGTGAACTATTGCGCCTGCAGCAAGAAGGAAATACTGATAAATTCAATGAACTGTTGGTAGAGATCGAAGAGCAAGCAGAGGAAGAATATAACGATGCAGAAAAATTCTCTTTCTCTCCAGAGGAAAGAAAAGTGTATACAACAGTTGGAGGTACACCTCATCTAGATAGAAACTATACTGTTTTTGGAGAAGTGGTTGAAGGTCTTGATGTGCTGGACAAAATTTCTTCAGTTGAAACAGATCAGTTCGATCGACCAGTGAAGGATATTAAGATGGAAATTGAAGTAATTGAATAGCAAAATGGTTCGTCGTATTCTTCATATAATTGTATTCATTCTTTGTATCAGTGGAGCAGTATCAGGACAAGGGAAACGAGTTGCACTCATTGAAACTAACCTGGGAAACATTAAAGTAAGGTTACACGATGATACTCCAAAACATCGGGATGGTTTTATTGAATTAGCATCGAAAGGAAGATACAATGAAACGCTGTTTTATCGTGTTATAAAAGAGTTTATGATTCAAGGAGGATCAAGAGATTCTCGTAAAGCTCCAAGAGGAAGAAGAATTGGTTATGGAGATCCCGATAAAACTGTTGATGATGAGATCTTATCTCATTATTATCATAAGGCAGGGGTATTGTGTGCTCCGCGCCAACCTGATGAAGAGAACCCCTTTAAACAGTCAGATATTTCTCAGTTTTTCATCGTTACAGGTAAAGTGTATCGTAAGGGAGAATTAGATACCATGATGATGGCTGTAAACAGACCGATCAGAAAGAAGATCATCAAAGAAGTGTTTACACAGGAGAAGAGAGAGAAACTGAAGCGTTTAAAAGCGGAGGAAAAACTTACCGAAGCAAAGGATCTTGCTACATCTATCAAAAAGGATATAGATACACGGTTTAAGATGGCTCATGGAAAATTATTGTTTTCAGAAGAGCAGATGAAGGCTTATACAACAGTTGGTGGATATCCTCAACTTGATGGAAATTATACGATTTTTGGAGAAGTTATTGAAGGAATGGACGTCGTAAAACGTATTGAGCAGCTAAAAACTGATAAGTTTGATCGACCTTATACCGATATTAGGATAAAAGTATCTATTATCAAGTAAGAGTTCGGAATCTTTTTTATGTAACACCTCCTGGTTATTTCAGGTATCTTAATTAAATACAATTACTCATGAGGAAGGTTATTCTAATAAGTGCGTTGATTTCAGTGTTATTTACTGCTTGTTTTGAATCAAAGAAAAGAGAGAATGATTCGAAAAAAGATGTTAACAAACCTGTTCAAACTGAACAAGTGAGTTATAATGATTACACTGGAGCAGTATTTAAATTAGAAACCTATGATGGAGCCAGGGTACTTGAATCAGGGTGTGGTGTATTTATTTCAGAAGATGTTGCTGTCACCAATTATAGTCACTTTTTAGCAGCCAATAAGGCTTATGTTGTTCCTTTTAATAGCAATAAGAAATATGAAGTAACAGAATATGTTGCTGTTGATCGTATTAATGATTTAATACTGATTAAGGTTAGTAATTATAAAGCTAATGCTCCTGCAGTATGGGAGAGTCAGCCCAAAAGTGGCAGTAAGTCGGTTTGTATTGCCCGTCCACGAAACAATACGTTGCCGCTGCACAAAGGTAAACTTTTAGGAGCCCAACGTCATGGGGGGAATAAATTCTATAAAATATCGAATAATATCCATGCGAAGCAGCAAGGTATACCAGTATTTGTCAATGGTAAAATACTAGGTATTGGTATTTCTCAGGTAGTGGATTTCGAGAAACAAAATTTTGCTATACCTGCCGAATTTATTAATCAGCTAATAGCAAAGAATGATTTAAATAATTCGAAGAGTCTGGAAGAGTTAAAGGTAGCTAGCAGTAGTGCTCAGGCAAAAAGATACAAGGATGTAAAAGGTTTACTAATAAGTACTGAAGTTGGAGATATTACCATCCGATTGTATAACGAAACACCTGCCTATCGTGATAATTTTATCCGGTTAACACAAGAGAATTATTTTGATAGTCTATTGATACATCGTGTCATTAAGGGATTTGGCATTCAATCGGGTGCTGCTGATACCAGATATGCTACAGCTACAGATGTGGTTGGGTGGAAAGGTCCGGGATATACCCTACCTGCTCATATCGTGCCTAAATATTTTCACCGAAGAGGAGTTGTAGGATCACCCCGTAAACCTGATAGGAAGAATATGAAGAGGCGATCTGATGGCTCACAGTTTTATATTGTTTCTGGTCGAAAATATACCGATGATGAGTTGGATGATATTGAAAAAGAAAACAATTATAAGTTTACAAGACAACAGCGCGAATATTATAAAACTACAGGTGGAGCTCCTCACCTGGATGGTACCTATACTGTGTTTGGAGAAGTGACATCAGGAATGGATATCGTTGATGCCATCTCTTTAACACCAGTTGATGGCGACTACCGACCTAGGGCGGACATTCGCATAAAAACAATAACTATAATCAAATAGATAATTGTATTTCATCTTTGTTTTTATCAGATACAAATTAAAAATATTAATTAATCCGGTGAAAAAACAAGTACTTTGAGGTGAGATTAAAATGCAATTATTAAATTTGCGATTCGTTTGATTTTTAGAAAATAACAGAAGATGTTAGATAAGATAACAGCACTTAAAGAAGAAATTGCGGCACTAACAGCTGAAAATAGTGACCAGGCAGAAGAATTGAGAATTAAATATTTGAGTAAGAAAGGATTGATCCCTCAACTATTCTCAGAGTTTAAAACAGTACCTGTCGAGCAGAAGAAAGCAGTTGGTCAGGCTATCAACGAGTTAAAAGTATTTGCTACAGATAAAATTAATGAGTTGAAGGCTGGTTTTGAGAGCAATGAAAGTGCTGGTCAGGGAATTGACTTAACACTTCCTGGAGAGGCGATGAAATTAGGTTCTCGTCATCCATTATCAATTGTACGTAATGAAATCAATGGTATTTTTACTCGTTTAGGATTTACCATTGCTGAAGGACCAGAGATTGAGGATGACTGGCATGTATTTTCTGCATTGAACTTTCCAGAAGAGCACCCGGCAAGAGATATGCAGGATACGTTCTTTATCGAGAAAGATCCAGATGTTTTGCTTCGTACCCATACTTCAAGTGTACAGGTGCGTGTGATGGAGAAAATGCAACCTCCTATTCGTTCTATTTTCCCAGGACGTGTATTTAGAAACGAAGCAATTTCAGCTCGTGCACACTGTATTTTCCATCAGATTGAAGGACTATACGTTGATGAGAATGTATCGTTTGCTGACTTGAAGCAAACATTGATGTATTTTGCTAAGGAATTGTTTGGAGAAAAAACCAAAATTCGTCTACGCCCTTCATATTTCCCATTTACTGAGCCTTCAGCAGAGATGGATGTTAGCTGTTCTATTTGCGGTGGAAAAGGTTGTAATGTATGTAAATACACTGGATGGTTAGAAATCCTTGGATGTGGTATGGTTGATCCAAATGTTTTGGAAAGCTGTAATATTGATAGTAAGAAATTTACTGGTTTTGCATTTGGTATGGGAATTGAGCGTATTACCATGTTGAAGTATGGTATCAAAGATTTGCGTTTATTCTTCGAGAATGATACGCGATTCCTGAATCAGTTTAACTCAGCATATTAGAAAAAATAAAGATATATAAGAAAAGGTGTCTCAATTGGGACACCTTTTTTGTTACAATCTATTTTGTTATTGGACTATTTAATACGCTTTCTTAGCGACTTAAAGATATCTTTCCTTAGTTTGTTATTCGTACAATTAAGCGTTCCCAAAAGGTAATTTTTAGAAGGATATATGACAAGAGAACCATTAAAAGGATCGTCTATTGTATAGGCTTTTTCATCAATGTCGTTTTCTTCTTTACCTATTGTTTTCAAATAAGTACGTAGTACCTGCTTTGCATCTTCAGAAGTATCAGTGGTGACAATAAATACCTTAAAATCCTTCTCGTTATTATTGTAGTCAGTTACAAAGGTATTTTTGAAGAAACTATATCCTAAAAAGTCTTTAGGAATATACTGTTCACTGTCTTTTATTTTCCATTCTACGGGAAATATTTTAACAAGATCAGGCATTTCTGATTTTACCTCAAGTGCTTTGCAAACACGCTCAGCAAACATCTTAACAGTACTTTGAGTTTTCATTCCATGTCCATAAATTTTCACATAAAATGGTCCCTTGTGAAAATTGATAAGATTTAGGTCTTCATAGGCTTGAGTCCCGAGAGGTATCCATTTAGGCTGATCAGGGCGTTCCTGTCGGAAAATACCAAAGCTAAAAGCAGGAGACTGGTGTTTATAGATCTCAACAGTCATTTCCTGGGTATCATGTTTGTAGTAGGTTACCCAAAGATTTTGAAATCCATAGTCGATATAAAAGCCTGCAGCTCCATTGATATGTTCATAAAGGTTTTCGCTATCGAATGATTTAGTATCACCTCTTTCCCATCCTTCTACAGATGGAGCATTCCACGTTTGTGCAATCAAAGTAGTTGAAAGGAACAGTGCAGTCAAAGTTAATAGGATAATTTTCATCTTATTATAATTTATTATTCCCAATTGCATAAGATGGAACTCTCGATGAATTTTAATCATTCTCGTGTGTGTATTTTAGAATGCTAAAATTCATGTTCGTTTCATCTGATTAATTTTATTATTTCCATTTGCATCAGATGGAACTCGCATAAATTTTAATCATCCGCGTGTGTGTATTTTCGGATAATGAAAATTTATGTTCGTTTCATCTTATTAGAAGATTTTTTTGATCATTAGATTTTAAGATTGACTCTAAGCAAGGAACTCATTTGGAACATGCTGTATACGTGAAATGTCAGCTATTTTTTCTGCAACATTAAATTGTTTTACACAATGCACGATACATTCACTACAATCTTCACAAGGATTATTACTGATATTACATGCAGCCACCGTATCTTTAGCTTTAGCTGGATAGTTATAGCCATAATTATACATGTAGGCTCTCATTAAATCCGGTATAGGTAGATGTTTCTTGCATTGTGCAACACATTGCTTACAACCATTGCAAAAGAGTCCTGATTCATTAAAAGCAAGGGCTAAATCTTTTTCTTCATCAGCTGTTAGCTTTAAATCCGCCATAACAGAGAAGTTTTCCATTAATTGGTCGAATGTTGTAAATCCAGGAATTGTTGTATGGATGTTAGGATTATTTAACGCCCACTTTAATGCAGCTTTACAGTTGACAGGTTTTGTTTTGGCTTTATCCAGAAATCCTCCGGCCATGGTCTTCATACCTACAATCCCAATACCTGCATTGGCTGCTTTTGCAATCATCTCATCCATCTCTTTGCGATGATCTTGTTTAAAGTTATAAGCAACAAGCGCAACATCATAGATTTTAGCATCAATAGCTGCCTGCAGTACCTCAGGTTCATGACTATGAGTAGAGACACCAATATATCTTGTTTTTCCTTGTTCCTGAGCTTTTGTTAAGGCATTGAGATATTCTTCATTTAAGGTGAATTCTCTGTTTTTTGCAGAATGAAGATAGAGGATATCTACATAGTCCATTTTTAGTCTTTTTAAGCTTATATCGAGCTTCTCAAGAAATTTGGCAGTAGATAGTTGCTCACGTCCCGGATGGATCTTTGTGGCCATTGTAAATGAGTCTCTGGGGATATTTTGAAATATATTCCCTACCATTTCCTCATTTTTACCACCTTGATAAACATGTGCAGTGTCGAAGTGTGTCATTCCTAACTTTAATGCAGCAGTAACCAGGTTCGGATTATCTGCACGCATAACACCCATGCTAACAATTGGTAGTTTTAGATTGGTTCTTCCAAGGGTACGGTATATAATTTTCTCTTCCTTAGTTTCGTTTGTTAAGGTTTTAGATGCGCCACATGCAGTAAGCATTGCTCCTGTTGTTACAGCAGCTGATGTTGTTAGAAAACCTCTTCTGGTAAGCGTTTCATTTTTTTTCATGAGTGTGAAGAATTGATGAGTGTCTTAAAATACTTAATTTCAGTGGTAAAGCCAATATTTGTGGATATGTTTCATAAGAGGAAAATATTGGTCTTCAAAAAAAAATCCATATTTTTAAGAGGACGCTAAAAGAATAACTAATGAAACGAGCATGAATTTTCATTATCCGAGAGTACGTGAATGTGGATAATGAAAGTTTATGAGAGTTCCTGGATGTATTCAAATCTTTTGAACGTTCAAAAGTCAAAAAATTTAGAACTAATGAAACCGACTGCTTTAATTACAGGAAGTGCTAAGCGTATAGGCAATGCAATTGCCCGGCATTTGGCAGAACAGGGATGGAATATTGCGATCCATTATCATTCTTCGGTCTTATCTGCAGCGCGCTTGAAGAATGATTTATCCAGTAAAAATCCAGATGGAAAGTTTGAGTTAATAAGTGCAGATTTAAATGATCTTAATGCAGTAGAGGAAATCGTTCCAACGGTAATTAAGGAGTTTGGAACACTGGATTTAATTGTCAATAATGCATCAATATTTAATAAGAAGTCATTGAAGGAGACAACTATTGATTTTTTTGATGCACAGATGCAAGTGAATTTTAAAGCGCCTATGCTTCTGACTCAGGTTTACTCGCGTTTACAGGAAGGAGGATTGATTATAAATCTTCTTGATACGAGAGTGACCGGAAATCAGTCAGACTATGCTGCATACTCCTTGTCGAAAAAACTACTCTGGGAATTTACTAAAATGGCAGCCGTAGAATATGCACCAGCTTTTAGAATAAATGGGATTGCTCCTGGAGCTACTTTACCACCTGCCGATAAAGACAAGCAGTATTTAGAGAAGCTTGCACTGAATACTCCTATGGAGAAACCAACAGGTGTTGATCCTATATTGAAAAGTATAGACTATGTCATAAACAATGAATTCTTAACCGGACAACTTTTATTTTGTGATGGTGGTGAGAATTTAGTGTGAATAAATATCAGTAAGTAACGAATCTATCTAATACCTATTATCATGGCTATTATAAGAATCAAGAATTTACTTTTGAGAACTTACATCGGATTTAATCCCGAGGAAAGAAAGAACAAACAAGATGTAGTTATCAATATTCAATTAGAAACAGATGTGGAGGAGGCCATTGTTAATGATTCGGAGGATGGTATTGTTAATTATCGCTCCATCTGTAAAAAGGTAATTGGTCATGTTCAGGAGAGTAAGTATAATCTGCTGGAAACATTGACCAATAAGATTCTGGAGATAGTGATGGAAGATACTCGGGTAAAATGGGCTAAGGTAGAGGTCGATAAACCTCATGCTCTGCGGTTTGCAGAGTCTGTATCGGTTGAATTAGAGCAACATAGAACGAATAGGTAAAAGATAAGGAGAATTATCATGAACATATGTATCGTAGCGATAGGATCAAATATCAAACCAGAGGAAAATATCTACAAGATGCTAGGCATTCTCAAGGAGGAGCAAGTAGTAGTAAAGGTATCCTCATTCATTCGAACTGAACCAATTGGAATTGTTGATCAACCTGAGTTTCTCAATGGAGCTGTTAAGGTAAAAACGATGCTTGAAAAGGATATGTTCGAACGTTATTTGAAGATGTTGGAAGATAAATTAGGTAGAGATAGAACTGTAGAAAAGTATGGGCCCAGATGTATTGATTTAGATATCATTGTTTGGAACAGCGAGATTATTGATGATGATTACTATGAGCGCAGTTTTATTCAACAAACAGTGGATGAGATTCTTTAAGAAATTCATAACTGTATTATTTTTAGTAATCAATTAAGGTGAGATTGACTATTTTAGCATAGGCGTACTATTCCCCATATGTGATATAAGTTGATTTATGCGGGCATAAATTAATGTGAAAAAGAGAAATTGTTCGGTGATTTCGCAAAACAGTTTTATTGGGTTGAGACTGTTCAAATGTAATTTCTGGACAGAATAGGACAAATTATGAATTTAAAGAGGGCACTATGGCTTGTTATACTGATTACAGGTATTCAAGTTGTATATGGGAATGATTCAATAAAGCAATTGCAGAATGATTTGGTAGCTGTAGCCGATGCTGATCGCTCAACATTATTGAACAAGATTGCAGTAGAATATTATTATCAGAATAAGGATAGTGCTATTAGTTATGCCAACAAGGCGGTTGCTAATGCTCTCAAGTATGATAACGTTGCGGAAGAATTGAAAGGTCGAATGATTTTGGCTCTCTCCCATTATCTTAAGGGAGAAACCGACACCCACAATAAGAATTTAAACTACGCCGATTCTATCTACCAGCACACTCCTTCTCAGCACAAAAATATGTTCTATCATTTTTATAGAGGTGTGATACATCTGTATAAAACAGAGTTAGATAGTTCGTTGTATTTTCTCAGTAAAACATTAGAGTTATCTGAGGAATTAGACGATGAAACCTTCCGATTAAGATCGTTAACAAATATTGGTTCGATATACTGGAATAAAGGCTTTTTAGATAAAGCACTTGAGTACTATACAAACTCCTACCGAATGGCCGATTCAATTGGAGATAAAAAGGTGGTACTATATGCTGTGTTCAATATGGGGAATATTTGTCTAAATCAGCAGGAATTTGATAAGGCAATCTCCTATTTTGAGAAGAGTGAAAGATTAGCAAATGAGAGTTCTAATGTTGGAATCCTGGCAAGCGTCCAAAACAACTTGTCAATTATTTATTTCCAGCGTGATGAATATCAAGAGGCATTAGAGGCCAGTAAAAAAGCTTATGCATCATACCAACAATTAGGCAATAATAAGCTGGCACTAACAGCTCATGTAAATGTAGGACGAGCCTATAATTATTTAGGAATAATGGATTCTGCCAAAGTGTATGCAGAAGCGGCAGAGAAGAGAGTTTTTGAGGGAGGTGAATCAAAGAAAATGATCAATAATTTGTCATTTTTAGTATCGTATTACCTGAAAAGAAAAGATTATAATAGAGCCTTAATAAAAGCAGAAAGAGCATTAGATATTGCAGATAAAGGAGATCTGGTTAATTATAAAACAGACATGTTAGGAATGCTTGCTGAAATTCATGAAGCTCAGGAAAACTTCAAGGAAGCCTATAACTATCAGCAGCAGTATACTGTTCTTCAGGATAGCCTAATGAATATTGAGAAGCAGTTGAAAATCGAGGAAATGAGATCAAGCTATGAATTGGGCGAAAAGGAAAAAGAGAATGAATTGCTGAGGGTAGAGAAAGAGAATGCTGAGTTAAAGTTGAGGGAAGAAGCCTACATTAGTCGTTTTCATCTACTGTTAACAATAATAGCGATAATTGCTCTGATCATTATTACCATATTGTGGCAAAAACATAAGCGGAACAATGAACGAATCATGGAGATTAACAATGAATTGGAGCGGATAAATGCTGCCAAGAACAGGTTCTTCTCAATTATTGCTCATGACTTGAAATCTCCATTTAATGCCATCATGGGATTCTCTGATCTTATTCAGGAAGAATTGAAAGAAAAAGAGGTGAAGACAGAGAATATTGCTGAGTTTAATGATGCCATTATCTTAGCATCCGGGCAACTTTATAATCTATTAGAGAATATACTTCATTGGGCCAACACGCAGCGAGAACAGATCATGTTTAATCCTGAAAAAATAGAACTGAATGATATCGTTCAGGAGAATATTGATCTCTTTAAGATGAATGCAGTATCAAAAGATATTGAGGTTACTTCGGTTATTCATGAGGGTACCAAAGTTATTGCCGATTTCAATATGATTAATACGGTAATAAGGAATTTACTTGGCAACGCGGTTAAGTTTACCAATAAGGGTGGTAAAGTGAATATTAAAGCTGAGCAGTGTGGACAAAATGTTTGCGTATCAGTAAGTGACACAGGAATTGGTTTAAAGGAAGATATGTTGGAAAGATTATTTTCGTTAGATACCAACTTTTCTTTACCTGGAACGGATAATGAAACCGGAACCGGATTAGGTCTTGTGCTATGTAAAGATATGATTGATCGTCATGGTGGATCAATCCATGTAGAGAGTACACCAGATGTTGGTAGTACTTTTTCTTTCCAGATTAAAGGAACGGTCGAAGAGTTATAATTACTTTGTCAATATCAAAATAAAAGAAATCGATAGTAACGTCACATTGAACGATATTATTTTCTCATTTGATGGAAAGCTTGCAATTTTATCATGCGAAACAGAAATTAACTGACAATGACAAAGAAATCGATACCCTTTTTAATTGCTTGTATCTTGCTACTTGCAGGCTGCACGATTAGTTCCTTCTTTCCCTTTTATAAACCTGATGATTTAATTAAAGATGATCGATTTGTTGGGAAGTGGAAAGAGAATAATGTAACTGTTTATGGAAAAACAGATAGTACCTATTGGGAGTTTAAGTTTCCTGAAAAGAAAAAAAACAAAGATGCCAAAGAGCAACCAGAAGATCGATTGATGAAATTGAAGATTCATAAACCACAAAATGAGTTGGATGAATTAACTGTTTTTAATGTTGGACTTTTTCAGCTTGGAAAGTATCAATATATGGATTTCACTATTGATGAAATGGACTTAAAAGAGGTAGGTTTATCGAGTTTCCATTTACTTCCAGTTCATACTATTTCACGTGTTGAGATGCGTAATGATACCTTAATCCTTCAATGGTTATCTTCCGAGTTTATTGAGGATATGATCAAGCAAAATAAGATTCGAATTGATCATCTAAGGAAGGCAGATTCGGATGAAGACATTTTATTGACAGCCTCAACCGAAGATTTACAGAAGTTCATCCTCAAATATGAAGATCACCCTGATGCTTTTACAGGAGAAGGATTGGGAGTAGTGCTGGTACGTAACACGAAGACCAATGAAGAAGTTAATTGATAAGATTTTAAGAAACCGGTTATTACAGCATTTGTCGTTTTGGCTGGTTTCTTTTTATATTTTACTAACGAGTTTTGCCTCTTCTGTTAGTATTCAGGAGGTAGATGTGGTGTATACACTAATCTTTCATGTTACACTTATTATCCCTGTATATATAAATATCGAGCTGTTCATTCCTCGTATTCTGGCTCGAAATAATTATGTCACCTACCTACTGGTGTCTTTAACATTACTGGTGTTTTCAGTTTTGTTTAATTATTTCATGTTTAGTGTATTGGTGGACTGGATTTTGCCTGGTTATTATTTCATCTCTTATTATAATTTCATTGATCTGTCGAAGTTCTATATTGTCTATTTAGGTGTTACAACCCTGCTGAAGATGTCGAAAGGATGGTTTCGATTAGCAGAAACCGAAAAGGAGAAACTGGAGTATGAATTAAAAGCTTTGAAATCGCAGATTAATCCTCATTTTATTTTTAACAGCTTAACCGGTATTTATGGATTGGCCAGAAGTAAATCAGGAAAAGCTCCTGAAACGATCTTGAAGATGGCAGAGATGATGCGATATATGCTTTATGAAGCAGACAATGATTATGTTTCCCTGGATAAAGAACTGGGATTTATTCGTCATTATTTCGATTTACAGGAACTGAGAACTGGAGATGATTGTGATATTCAACTAAACATCAATAGTGATTCTAAAGAAAGAATGATCGCTCCCCTATTATTTGTACCACTCATTGAGAATAGCTTTAAACATGGTATCATGGGAAGTCATGATAAACGGTTTGTTCATCTTAATATCGATGTGAATGAAAACAATTTATCCTTTCATCTAATCAATAATAAGGGCAAGGCAGCCCACGAAATAACAGATAATTGGAAAGGTATCGGACTTGAGAATGTAAAAAAACGGTTGAAATTATTGTATCCCGATAAGCATCGATTTGAATTGACCGAAAATGACACTACTTTTAGTGTGACAATGGAATTAACTTTACTCACAGAACTCAAAGCCTAAAGGAATGACAATTCAATGCATGATTGTAGAAGATGAAGCCTTTTCAAGACAGATATTGGAGGATTATATTGCCGAATCGAATGATCTGATGTTGGTTGTAACATGCAAGAATGCCATAGAAGCGAGAGAACAACTTAAAGAGCATCATATCGATATTCTTTTTCTGGATATTAACATGCCTGAAGTATCAGGTATAACCTTTTTAAAAAGTCTACCTAATCCACCATTTACCGTATTCACAACTGCCTATCCTGAATTTGCTTTCGATGGGTATGAATTAGATGTTGTTGATTACCTGTTAAAACCATTTTCAATTGAAAGATTTAGAAAAGCAGTTGAGAAGGTGAAAATGAGAATGGATATAACAGAGGTCGAGCGACAAGATAAACGGTTTTTAACGGTGAATGTTGATAAGAAACTGTATCGCATAAAATGTGATGATATTAGATATGTTGAGGGATGTGGGGATTATGTGAAGGTTATTTATGGAGATGATTCTCTTCTTGTTCATTCAACCATGAGAAGTCTGATGGAGAAGTTGCCCAATACCTTTTTACGTACGCATAAATCATACATTGTGAATGTAGATAGAATATCTTCTCTTGAGGGTAATATGCTCACCCTGGAGGGCGAAAAGCTTCCTGTGGGTATCTCGTATAGGGAAGCATTATTAAAGGTGCTATAAGGCATAAAAATGGGGAATAAGAAGTTATTCCTATCCCCCATTATGAAGAGAGTTTAGCATTACTATTTGAGTTCAAGAACCAATCCTGCCTTTGCAGGTATTGTTAATTCCTGAATATCTGAGTATGTTTTACCTGTAATAATATCAGTGGCGGAAGATACTCCTTGAAGCATCTCCGAAAAACGACCTGTTTGAATCGTTTTTTCACTTGGCTTATTATTCAATACTACCATCACCTTCTTTTGATCATTGTACCTGAAATACACATATACATTGTCTTCAGGGATGAAGTGACGCATTTTTCCTGTTTGAACAACAGGATTCTTCTTTCTCCAGTTTAATAGCTTACTGATGTGGTTGAACACTTGATTTTCCTGATTCGTTCTACCTTCTGCAGTAAATGCATCACGTGAATCATTAGGCCATCCACCAGGGAAATCTCTTCTGATATCGCCATCACCTTTTCCTTTATCACCTCCCATCATGATCTCAAAACCATAATAAACCTGAGGTATTCCACGCGTTGTGAACAAGAATGTATAAGCCAGTTTATATTTATCAACATCATTGTTTACTAGTGTAGCAAAGCGTTGTGTATCGTGGTTACTGGTAAAGATTAACAAGTTCATAGGATCGGCATACAGATGATCGGTTACAAAGTTCAGGTAGAAACGACCTACTCCCTTGTCCCATCCTTGCTCATCTTCGTTAAAAGCCTCAGCCATCTGATCAGTCAAGCAGAAATCCATCACTGCAGGTAGTTGTGAATCGAAACCATCAGGATTCTTAACACCACTCTGCCAGTATGCAATTTCTGATGGACGATGCTGCCAGCATTCTCCAACAATGTTCAGGTTAGGGTATTCATTTCTGATATAACTAATCCATTCAGCTGCTTTCCATTTGTTGTTGTACGGGTAGGTATCAACCCTAATACCATCTAATCCCGCAAACTCAACCCACCATACAGCATTCTGTTTCAAATAAGTTAATAACAATTCATTCTCCTGATCTAAGTCAGGCATTGAAGTATCAAACCATCCATTTTGGTTTAAAAACTTATCTTTTTCTGAAGCATATGGATCGTGCCATGTTGCCATTCTGAAGTTAGAACGCGTAAATTCATCGAATTGATGTATCCACGATTGCATTGGAAGATCTTTCATCCACCAGTGAGCTGTTCCACAATGGTTTGGTACCATATCCATGATCAGTTTCATATCGCGCTTATGCATTTCATCTCTCAATGTGCGATACAGATCATTAGTCCCATAGCGAGAGTCAATGTTATAGTAATCACTACAAGCGTAAGTATGATAAGAGAAAACAGGCTCATTATCTTCAAGCAACGGAGTACTCCATATTGCTGTTACCCCCATGTTGTTTAAATAATCCAAACGATCGATGATCCCCTGAATATCTCCGCCATGTCTTCCTCCCTGATTGGTTCTGTCAGCCTTCTCTGCAGTATCATTGGTTGAATCATTTGCGGTATCTCCATTTGCAAAACGATCAGGCATGAGCAGATAAATCACATCAGAATTGTCAAAGCTGGTGCGTTCAGCAGAACCTGTCTCACGTGCCTTTAATGTATACTTATGCGTAAGTGATTTTCTTCCTTTGGTAAAAACAATTGGAAAATCACCAGGCTTGGTATTTTTATTAATAATAAGGTTGATGAAAAGGTAGTTAGGACTCTCAACCTTAGTTACTTTTTCAACAGATACACCCGGGTATTCCACTGCAACATCATAGCTGGAGATCTCATCACCATAAACCATTAATTCTAATGAATTATTGTTCATTCCAACCCACCAGTTTGGTGGTTCAACACGGTTTATTTGTGCATTAGCTTGGTGCCCTATAGTCAATAAGACAACAGTTATTATTGTAAATAGATATTTCATACTCTATGGATTACTTTGTTCAATAAATACAAAAAGGGCTTTCTTCTAAAGATAAGAAGAAAAGCCCTAAAACATTATGATTAAGCAATTGTAAGTTCAAGATTTTCTTTTGCAGATACTTTTTTAGCATCACCTTTCAATACAATGTCAACATCAACATCAGCGTGATTTTCTATATTGATAGAAGTTTCATTTACGTTGATTTTTAGATGTGCACCTCTGAAGACAACCTTAAAGGAATAAGAGTTCCACTGTTTAGGAATAAACGGATTAAGATGTAATTTACCATCTACGATTCTCATCCTTCCAAATCCGTAAACAACGCTCATCCATGTACCTGCCATTGAGGTGATATGACATCCATCTTCGGTATCATTGTTATAGTCGTCAAGATCCAAACGTGCCGTACGAACATACATCTCGTATGCTTTTTCTTCCATATCAAGACTAGCAGCCAGGATAGAGTGAACACAAGGTGATAATGATGATTCATGTACCGTTAGTGGTTCATAGAAATCAAAATTACGTTGTAAGGTATCTTTATCGTATTCTTGTTCAAACCAGAAAAGACTTTGCAGTACATCAGCTTGCTTGATATAGCATGAACGAAGGATTCTATCCCATGACCAATTCTGACAGATAGGAAGGTCCTGATCAGTCAGCTCAGCCACAGGCTTAATTTCTTTATCAAGGAAACCATCCTGCTGTAGGAATATTTCGCGTTGCTCATCATATGGGAAATACATTTTTTCAATGATATCACTCCACTTTGCAGTTTCCTTATCCTCATCGAAATTCCATTTCTCCTTCACCTCACTATATAGTTCGGCATGCTTCTCTTTTAGGTAATTAATGGCTTCAAGTGTATACCCTAAAGTCCATACTGCCATTTTACTGGTATGCCAGTTATTGTTAACGTTGTTTTCGTACTCATTAGGACCAGTTACCCCAAGCATCACATACTGCTGCTTAGCCTCGGAGTAATTAACACGTTGTGCCCAGAATCTGGAGATACCTAACAATACTTCGAAACCTAATGGTGCAAGGTAATCCTGATCTCCAGTATAACGGATATAATCGTAAATACCGTAAGCAATTGCACCATTTCTATGGATTTCTTCAAAAGTAATTTCCCACTCATTGTGGCACTCCTCACCGTTCATGGTAACCATTGGGTAAAGTGCTGCACCATTGGTAAAACCTAGTTTTTGTGCGTTTTCAATAGCACGCTCCAGGTGGTTATGTCGATATACCAACAAATTACGCGCAACCTCTTGTGATGATGTACTTAAATAGAATGGCAAACAGTAGGCTTCAGTATCCCAATATGTTGATCCACCGTATTTCTCACCGGTAAATCCTTTTGGTCCGATATTCAGGTGTGCATCTTTACCAGAATAAGTTTGATTCAGTTGGAAGATGTTAAATCTGATACCTTGTTGTGCAGCCACATCTCCTTCAATTTTGATATCACTGTCTTCCCATTTATTCAACCAGGCTTGTTTATGTGCATCTAGCAAGGAGTCGTAACCTTCGCCTGTAATTTCCTTAACTTGTTGTAAAGTTTTTTCCATCAACTCATTCAATGTATAGAATTGAGAACTGAGGTTGATGGCATATTTTTCAATTGTAATGATGTCACCTTCTACCACATCAATAGAAAGCGTATGACTAACAAATTTTGATCGGTCGGAAAGTAAAGCATTGATGCTTATTTCTTTTCCATTTTTAAAGAGTTTATAACGCATACCTGTTCCTACTTGGAAACCAGTTTTGCGTGTTTTAGCGATGATGGCAGCTTCGTTGGGGTGATTAACTTTTTCTACTTCATCCCAGAATTTTTCATCATAATTGGAGTCTTCATTTTCTACATCAGCATCAAGGAATGGAATTAAATCCATTTTTCCAGAGAAATTAGCTGCTTTGATGCTGTAACGAATAGCACCGGCCTCAGGATCTGCCATACTGGTGAATCGTTGAGATTCTACCTCAACAACATTTTCATTTGACAGTTTTGCGCTAAAGTTTCTTGTTAATAAACCATGCTGCATATCCAATTCTCTTCTAAAGTTGAGGATATCGGCTTTTGCAAGATCCAGTTCTACACCATTAACAACTGCATGAATTCCTATCCAATTGGTTGCATTAAGTACCTTAGCAAAATATTCAGGATAACCATTTTTCCACCAACCTACTCTGGTTTTATCAGGATAATAAACACCTGCAATATAGCTTCCTTGAAGGGTATCGCCAGTATATAATTCTTCAAAATTGGCACGCTGTCCCATTCTACCATTCCCAAGACTGCATACACTTTCTGTTATACGGTTAAATTCAGGATGAAAGCCTTCCTCAATAACCTTCCATTCGTGATGTATTAAATAATTTTTCATTACTGCCATTTTTAATTCCGATCAACCAAAACGATTCTCTATCGGGGTTGTCAAAACAAGTCTAACTAAACTTAAACGATCAATACTTTTCTTTAGGATTGCTTAAAATGCAAGTCGTTCCAGTGACATTTCATTAAATCCACTGATAACAAAGTCTGCATGGTTAAGGGTATTTGCATCACCAACACCGATGCATTTCATACCACCATTTATTGCAGCTTCAACACCAGCAATTGCATCTTCAAACACAACGCACTGTACAGGATCAACTCCCAGATATTCTGCTCCTTTTAGAAATACCTCAGGATCAGGTTTAGCTTTATCAATTGAATTACCATCGACAATAGCATCGAAGTAGTGAGTCAGATTGATGCGCTCCAGAATTAATGGTGCGTTTTTACTAGCCGATCCCAAAGCAATTTTGATATTGTTTTGTTGCAATGATTTGAAGAAGTCTTCTACTCCAGGAAGGATTTCCTCAGGAGTCATCTTAAGAATAAGACTTATATACAAGTCATTTTTTTCGGCTGCTAATCGCTCCTTCTCCTCTTGTGAAATTTCTACCTTTCCTATTTCCAAAAGGATATCAAGAGATCGCATTCTGCTTACACCTTTAAGTAGCTCATTGTGCTCTTCGGTGAATTCAAAACCCAATTTATCCGCCAGTTGTTTCCATGCAATGAAATGGTACTTGGCGGTATCAACGACAACTCCATCGAGGTCGAAGATACAAGCTTTTATTTCTGTCATTTTTACGCTTTTACAACATCATCTTTATCTTCGACGAAAATGACTGAAAGGGCAGCAATAAACAGACATATACCGGCAACCACAATTGCATAAATTGCTTGTGAATCGTATAAACGCTTCACGATTGGACCACCAATAATTCCATTTAGTATTTGTGGAATGGTTATAAAGAAATTAAAGATTCCCATATAGATACCCATCTTGCGTGCAGGAATTGAACCTGCAAGAATTGCATATGGCATAGCCAGAATACTAGCCCAGGCTATACCAATACCAATCATTGGTAGTATCAATAAATTAGGATCTTTTATAAAGTAAATAGAAATTAGACCTATTCCCCCTGCCAGCAATGATACTGCATGAGTTCGCTTACGACCAATCTTTAAGGCAATGGCCGGAAGGAAAAGTGCAAATATAGCTGAAATTGCATTGTAGACACCAAAAATGATTCCTACCCAATTTCCTGCATCCTGATAAGTAACCGATGAAGTGTCACCTATCTCTGCACCATACACATGAACTGCAACTGCTGGAGTTGTAAATACCCACATTGAGAAAAGAGCGAACCATGAAAAGAACTGTACAACACCCAGTTGTTTCATTGTTTTCGGCATGGCAGCAAAATCCTTAAAGATTTGAGAGAATCCACTCTCTTTTGATTCTTCCGGATCAGCTTCACCGTTTAACTCTTCATATTCTTCTGGTGGATATTCCTTTGTTCTGATAACTGTCCACACAATAGTAGCCACAAAAACCACAGCACCTACATAAAACGAGAAGATCACATTATCGGGAACCTCTCCTTCGGCTGCAACTTTTGAAATCCCTATCCATTCAGCAAGAATGTATGGTAGCCAGGAACCAATTACGGCCCCTATACCAATGAGGAAAGTCTGCACTGAAAATCCCAGCGTACGCTGTTCTGATGGCAATAAATCGGCAACCAAAGCTCTGAACGGCTCCATAGCTACATTAATGGAAGCATCCATAATCATGAGCATACCAGCACCAATAAACATCGGAGGTAAAACGGTAGCCATCATCGATGCATTAGGCATCAGTACTAATGCTATTGAAGCTAGAATTGCTCCAATTAAAAAGTACGGCCGACGTCTTCCTAATTTAGTCCAGGTCTTGTCGCTGTAATGTCCAATAATTGGTTGTACAATCATTCCGGTTAAAGGAGCAGCAATCCAGAACCACGACAGGTGCTCTACGTCAGCCCCAAAGGTTTGAAGGATTCTACTTGCGTTTGCATTCTGTAATGCAAAACCAAACTGTATTCCTAAAAATCCGAAACTCATATTCCAGATCTGCCAAAAACTAAGTGCAGGTTTCTTCTTCATACAATATTGCTTTATTCAATCATGTAACATCGAAAAACCACATAAGGATATTGCTATCCCGTTATGGACAGAAAACTGAAAGTTAAAAAGAAAATGTCCTGAAAAGAACATTATTTGGTTAAATCACAACACAAATAAAAGGTGTGTTGATGAAAAAAACAAATCTAAAAAGTGGTTGTAAAACATGTGGAAGCCCCATAAACAAAGGATTATAGCGTGCTCTACCCCATTGCAAACGTTTGCGGAGAAAAGTGAAAATTTTCAAAAAAAAATTAAAAATATTTAGCTACGATTTTTTTACTGATGAATTTCTCACAATTAAATTACCTTTTAATACTCTTGTTTCAGGTGTGTATTCGCGTTGATCTTCCATGATACGTTTTAACAGTATCTCTGTAGCTGTCTTTCCCATTTCATAACCATGTTGATCAACAGAGGTTAACTTAGGATTTACAATATTAGAGAATCTACCATCGCTAAAACCAGTCACTGCAACATCATCTGGTATTTTTAGTCCCAGTTCATGAATTGCCTGGATAGCTCCAATGGCTGTCAGGTCGTTTACTGCAAACAGAGAATCCGGACGATCAGGCCCTTTAAATAATTGCTTCACAGTTTGGTGACCAGTCTCAAAGCTGTCAGCTTCAACTATTAAATCCTCATACACAGGTATATTATAATCTTTTAAAGCCTGAATAAAACCCTCTTTACGCTTACGACCAATAATAAGATTTAGTGGACCAGCGAAATGAGCAATACGCTTACAGCCTTGTTCAATTAGGTGTTGTGTTGCATCATAGGCTGCCTGATAATCATCAATAATTACAGCGTCGGCTTCAATCTCAGGACATACACGGTCGAAAAATACCATTGGAATATTACCATCTTCAACATTTCTGAGATGTTCAAAGTCGGATGTTTCTTTGGATATGGATACAAGAATACCATCAACACGATGAGAAAGTAGGGCCTTTGCATTACTTACTTCCCGGTCGAACATCTCATTCGACTGACAAATAATAACCGTGAAGCCTGCATCATAAGCTACATCTTCAATTCCTGATATTACTTGTGAGAAGAAATAATGTACAATTTCTGGTATGATAACACCGATAGTGTGACTCCTGCTATGCTTTAGACTAAGTGCAACAGCATTGGGTTGATATTTTAATTGTTGGGCCAATTCTTTAACAGCCTTTTTTGTTTCTTCACTAATATCGGGGTGGTCTTTTAGCGCCCTTGAAACTGTTGAAGGTGAAATACCAAGCTGTTTGGCTAAATCTTTGATAGTTACCTGGCTGCTGCGCATAATTAATTGATTTGGTTTTAGTCTCGTTAATGTCAGTAATTATAGTGGTTTCAAGATATAAATCTTTTTTGATAGCTGAAAGTACAAGTTTAATAAAAAGATTGAGAAGGAGGATTTTATGGTGTTACCCACCAGTACATACCTGTTCCACAACACTTTCACCGCAAACGTTTGCGAATTCGTTTGCAACGAAAATTGCAAAAAAGTGTAGTAATTCTTTCGGATAAAAGATGATTATTTGCATTAACGAAATGTTAAAAAACAGAAAACCAAGGTTAAATAAATTTAAACAAGGTTAAATCACAAGTGTTTTATTAACAGAGATTGAGGATAAACTAACAAGCATTTGATTCTATGAAGATCGTTAGATTAACAAAAACAGGATGGCTACTGATGCTGGCAATGTTTATAAGTAGTATGACATTTGCACAAGTCAGTACGATTACCGGTACAGTTACAGATGACTCCACAGGGGAAGCCCTTCCGGGAGTTTCAGTTATTGTGAAGGGAACTACTAATGGAACTGCAACTGATTTAGACGGTAAATATTCGTTAGATGTACCAAACGGTGAGACGGTTATATTTTCTTTTATTGGATATAAGTCTCAGGAAATCGTTGTTACTCAAGCCGGTTCAATAAATGTGTTACTAAAATCAGACACAGAGGATATTGAAGAGGTTGTAATTGTGGGATATGGAGTTCAGAAGAAAAAAGACAAGACTGGAGCTGTTGCAAAGGTTAAAGCAAGTGATCTGAATGGTGGAACATTAACAGATCCAATGCAAGCGATGCAAGGAAAAGCTGCAGGTGTTGTTATTACTAAGCAGGGAGGTGATCCAAACTCTGGATTTAACGTAAGAGTTCGTGGATCTGCTGGATTCTCTTCTAATGTTAGTCCTTTATATGTTGTGGACGGAATCCCAGGAGTTGATCCAACAACTATAGCACCAGAAGATATTGAGTCGTATGATATATTAAAAGATGCTTCCTCTACTGCTATTTATGGATCGAGAGGTTCAAACGGGGTTATTTTTATTACGACAAAATCAGGAAAATCAGGAAAAACCAAGGTTGAGTATAATGCTTATGTAGCAGTTGATAATGTAGCTAAAGAGTTGGATTTATTATCTGCAGATGAGTATCGCAGCTTTGCACAGGAAAATGGCATTAACATTACAGATGGAGGTGCTTCAACAGACTGGCAGGATGAGATCTTCAGAACGGGATTGACGCACAATAATAACTTGGCATTAACTGGAGGTAATGAGCAGTTCTACTATCGTGGCTCTGTAACACATTCAAACTTTGAAGGTGTAATTTATGGAAGTAAGAAAGAGCGCACTATTGGTCGTTTGGATTTAACACAAAAGGCATTGGACGACAAGCTTACTTTTAACATGGGAGTTAGCGCTACGATTGAGAACAACAATTACATCAAGTATGAAGGTAATGGAGGTGCTGATGTATTATTCCAGGCGTTTCAAAGAAATCCTACCCTACCAGTTTATAATGAGGATGGAACTTTTCATGAAGATGAATCTGGTCTGTTTAACTACAACAATCCTATAGCGATTATTGAGAGTCTAGACAATAAGCGTGAAGCAAAACGTTTGTTAGGTACTTTTAGTGCAGATTACGAAGTTTTCAAAGGATTGAATGCAAAAGTTACTTTAGGATATATCAGAGATGATGAAGAAAAGACTTACTTCGAACCGGCGGGATCTAAGTATAATAAGAAAGGGTATGGAAATCGTGAATACAAGAATAATGAAACAAAATCATTAGAGGCTGTATTGACTTTTAAAAAGTTATTCAACGAAGTTCATAATGTTGGAGCTGTGGCTGGATATTCATACCAAGAGTTTAATTACGATGGATTTAAGGCTCAGGGTAGAGAACCACTATCAAATCAAATTGGTGCTAACAATTTGGAAGTATTCAACAATATTGTTCTTGGAGATATTTCATCATATCGTGGATCAAATAAGTTAATTGGATTCTTTGGTCGTGCTACTTATGACTATATGTCGAAGTATTATGTGACCGCAACGTTACGAAGAGATGGATCTTCTAAATTTGGAGATAATAATGAATGGGGATGGTTCCCATCTGCATCAGTAGGATGGAGCTTGTCTGAGGAAGACTTTATTAAAGACAATTTCCAGTTTATTGACATGTTGAAAGTAAGAGCTGGTTGGGGTGTTTCCGGAAACCAGGATTTTGCCAACTATAAGGATATTGCGATTGTTGGATACAATGGAGCAGGTGTTGATCCTAACACAGGAGAACCAATCGTGACAATGGATTATAAGACAAATGCTAATCCAGAATTGAAATGGGAGGAGAATCATGAGTGGAACTTTGGATTAGATTTCGGAATTCTTCGGAATAGAATTAGTGGTTCTGTTGAATACTATATCAAAGACACAAAAGATTTGTTAGCTCCTTATAAGGTACCAACGCCTCCATATAACCATGATGTGATTTTTGCGAATAATGGAGAGGTTAAGAACCGAGGTCTAGAGGTAACTTTAAATGGTTATCCAATTCGTCAAAAGAATTTTGAGTGGAATACAACATTGACTTTCTCAACCAACGAGAATGAGGTTAAGTCATTGGATACAGGAGGTGAATTTGATATTAAATTCAAGGACGTAGGTTACATTAGTGGACCTGGTCTTGTGGGTGTTCCTTCACAGCGAATTATGGCAGGACATAGTTTAGGTACTTTCTATGGTTTGGAGTATGCTGGTATCGACGATAATGGTCTTTGGTTAATAAAAGGTAACGATGGAAAGACCTACAGAGCTCAAGAGATTGACGTAACAGATTCGAAATACACAAAGGTTATTGGTAATGCGCTACCTGATTTTGAATTAGGATGGTCAAACCGATTTAATTATAAAAACTGGGATTTGAACTTTGCGTTCCGTGCAGTCGTAGGACATGACGTATTAAATGTTTCAAGATTGGTATTTGGAAATCCATCACAGCTAAAAGGTGGAGTAAACGGATTGCAAGAAGCAGCCAAATTTGCAGAATATGTGCAGCAAGGTGGTGTTTATAGTGATTTCTACCTTGAAGACGGAAGCTTTATTAAGCTTGATAACTTGAATGTTGGTTACACTTTCAAGACTGATGGATGGAAGATGATTGATAAGCTGAGAGTTTATGCTTCTGCAAACAACATCTTTACTCTGACTAATTATGATGGTATTGATCCAGAGGTGAATTTCGACGGAGGAGATAAAGACAAAGGAGAAGTACACTTTGGTATTGATCAGTATAACATCTATCCAAAAACAAGGACAATTACCTTGGGTGTTAATTTGACATTTTAATTCAAAACTAAGCGTAAGATGAAACTACTAAGAAAAATAGCATATACAACTTTGACCGTCTTAGCTTTATCAGCTTGTACAGACGTTTCAGATGAGTTATACGATACCATTCCTGCTGATCAGTATCCTGAGAATGCAACACAGGCAAGTAGGATTGCAGCACCAGCATTTCTAAAGGTTCAAGGATTGACTACCGACTGGGGTGGCTGGTGGATGGCTCAGGAAATTACCAGTGATGAGATTGTTGCTCCTACAAGAGCAAAAGACTGGGATGACGGTGGAAAATGGAGAGACCTTCATACTCATAATTGGGGTGCAAGTACAGAGGCAGTTAAAGGAATTTGGAAAGAGCAGTACTCGGGTATTGTGTTATGTAACCAGGCAATTGAAATTTTGCAATCTAATGCAGAGAATCCAGAAGTTGCGGCAGTGTTAGCTCAGCTCAAGGTAATGAGAGCGTTTTATTACTATATTTTGATTGATAACTATGGTGATGTACCATATGTAACATCATTCAAAGAAGCAGAGACAAATCCATCAAGAGATCCAAGAGCTGAGGTATACAATAACTTGGTAACAGAAGTAACAGCGGTAATTGATGAACTACCTGATCCTTCATTGGCTTCAGCAATCAGTAAAGGAACAGCATATTCCTTATTGGCCAAACTATATTTGAATGCAGAGGTTTACACAGGTACAGCTCAGTGGGCAAAAGCAAGTGAGATGATTGATAACCTTATGGCATTGAATAAATATTCATTAGAGGCTGATGTAAAGGCTCCATTCATCACAAAGAATGAGAATTCTACGGAGAATATTTACACTATCCCTTATGATGAAGACAATATGAAGGAGTTTAACCTACATATGAGAACGTTGCATTATAACTCAGAGAAAACATTTAACATGGCAGTTCAGCCATGGAACGGTTTTGCTGTTGTAAAAGATCATTTTGATACTTATGCAGATAATGATAAGCGTAAAGCTTGGTTCTTGTATGGTCCACAATTTGCATTTGACGGAACAGATTTAGGATTTACTATTAATCCTGAAATTCCAGCATTGAACATGGATAATACTTATTCTGATGAAGAGATCAAAGATTCAGGAGCAAGGGTTGTTAAATTCGAAATTGCATCGGGTGCAGGACAAGATATTAGTAATGATTATCCAATCTTCCGCTATGCTGATTTCTTATTGATGAAGGCAGAAGCATTAGTTAGAATGGGAGAGAATGGAGATGAGTATATTAACCAGGTGCGTAATCGTGCGGGACTGGCTAATTTGACTGATGCAACATTAGATCAGATTTTAGAAGAGAGAGGTCGCGAAATGATTTGGGAAGGACAGCGTCGTCAAGACCTTATTCGTTTTGGTAAATACAATATGGCCTGGTGGGAAAAACCAGAATCACCAGCTTATAGGAACCTTCTTCCAGTACCTCAAGATCAGATTAACACGAATGAAAATTTATTACCACAAAATCCAGGTTATTAATCAACTTTAAAAATTTACGACGATGAAAAAAATAACATACTTACTATTAGGACTTGTATTTGCGTTTGTTTCACCTTCATGTGAAGACGAAGATCCAGATATCAATGTATTCGGAGAAGAGGATGTAATTGTACCTGCCCAGTTTAATACACCAGAGGCGACTGAATTTACTCTTTCGGAAGAGACACCTGACGATGTTGCAGCAAGTTTTTCGTGGAAAGCTGCAGAAGGAGAATATAATGGAAATATCACTTATTATTTGGTGGCAAGTAAAGCTGGTGAATCGTTTGATTTCAGTAAAGCTGAGACATTGGATGTAAGTACTGCTGATTTAACTGTTGAGGTAACTCATGTTCAAATGAACAAGCCATTAATTGACTTGGGAGTAAAAGCAGGAGAAGCTACTGATGTTGAATTACGAATTATGGCGGTATTGAATCTCGATAAAGATTTTGCTTTCTCAAATCCTATTACTATTAATGCTACAGCTTATGAAATGGCAACAGGAGAGGAAGAAGCTAAACCATTCTATTTAGTAGGAGGACCAAATGGATGGGCTATTGATAGTCCTTATCAATTTGCTCATAAAGGAGAAAATAAATATGAGATATTTGTTCACAATCCAAATGATCAAGGATTCAAGGTATGTGAAACTCCTGGTGACTGGTCATCATGCTGGAAAGAAGATACTGAAAATGAAGGAACGTTAATCTTTGAAGAAGGTGATCCTAATATTGCTCTTCCTGAAGTAGGTTTCTACTTGATTGAGATCGATATGACTGAAGGAGAAGAGACAATCACAAAGACAAAGATCGATAGCTGGGGTATTATTGGATCTGCAGCTGGAGGCTGGGACAATGA
Organism: Puteibacter caeruleilacunae; assembly: GCA_005217565.1. Classification (GTDB taxonomy): domain Bacteria; phylum Bacteroidota; class Bacteroidia; order Bacteroidales; family Prolixibacteraceae; genus Puteibacter; species Puteibacter caeruleilacunae. Next base: position 206,446 of record SJCO01000010.1, on the reverse strand, counting down.
TGTAGATATGACATATGATGTTGATTCTAATACTTGGTCTGTTACTCTTGATATGGTAGAAGGACAATGGAAAATCAGAGCAAATGATGATTGGGCTATTGCCTTGAAAGATGAGGATCTAGATGGAATTCTTGAGAATGTAGGTGGAGATCCTAACCTGGAAATGACAGAAGCAGGAAACTACACCATTACAATGGAATTAGGTTACAATGGTAACTATACTTATACAGTAACTAAGAACTAAGAATATTTCTAGAAATTAAAAGTCACGGGAGCAAAGGCTCTCGTGACTTTTTTGTAAACAAAGGAAAGGTTAAACTGTTAGAACTGTGTGAAATGAGAAATCTTTACTTCATATTGACTATCCTTTTTATCTGGAGCGGAAAAGTGTCGACTTTTGCCCAGGTAACCCCAACTCCTTCATTTCCTGTTGAAACCAACAAGGTTACCATAACCTTTGATGCTACGCAGGGAACAGGTGGATTAAAAGATTTTACTGGAGATGTATATGCTCATACTGGTGTAATTACAGATAAAAGTACCGGTACATCAGATTGGAAATATGTAAAGACCAACTGGGGCGTAAATACTGCCGAAACTAAACTCACGAGAGTGTCGACTAATACGTATACCCTCGAAATAACTCCAACAATAAGAGATTACTACGGTGTACCTGCTGGTGAAAAAATTGAACAGCTGGCATTTGTCTTCCGAAGTGCTGATTCTTCAAAAGAGGGAAAAGCCACTGGAGGATCTGACATCTTTGTTGAGGTGCATGAAGAGGGATTGGTTGTTGATATTGTGAATCCCTCAGATGATGTTTTGGTTGCTAAAGATGAGGCTATCCCAGTAAGTGTTACAGCATCGGCTACTGCCGATATCGAACTCCTTTTAAACAATACTGCCCTTAAAAATATTAACGGTACAGAACTTACCCATACACTTACATTGGCCGATGCTGGTGTTTATTGGCTAAAGGCTATTGCAACACAAGGTGAAACTGTAGCAAAAGATTCAGTATTCATCACTGTCCGCGAAGATGCCACTTCAGAACCAATGCCTGCTGGATTGGTTGATGGAATAAACTACGACGATGATGCAACTACTGTGGAGCTGGTATTATATGCTCCAGGAAAGGAATATGTATACGTACTGGGTGATTTTAACAACTGGGAAACATCGAATAGCTATCAAATGAAAAAAGATGGCGACCGCTTTTGGATTACACTAACTAATCTTGAGCCTGGTAAAGAGTATGTATTCCAGTATTTCGTTGATGGAGAACTGCGAATTGGTGATCCTTACGCTGATAAAGTTTCTGATCCATGGGATGATCAGTATATCACCGATGCAGTATACCCTGATTTGATTGATTATCCGACTGGCAAGACTGAAGGTAGGGCAACGACATTACAAACAAATCAGACTGCCTACAACTGGTTGAATACAGATTATACCTATCCGGAAAAAGAGAAGCTGGTGGTATATGAATTGTTAATTCGCGACTTTACTGAAGAAGGAACAATCGAAGCAGCACGTCAACGATTGGATTACCTGGAAGAATTAGGAGTAAATGCCATTGAATTGATGCCTTTTAATGAGTTTGAAGGCAATAGTAGCTGGGGATATAACCCTAACTATTATTTTGCGCCGGATAAGGCCTATGGGACCAAAAACGACTATAAAAAGTTTATTGATGATTGTCATGGTCGTGGAATTATCGTGATTCAGGATATCGTCCTTAATCATGCCTTTAATTCGTGTTCGATGGTGAAGCTTTACTGGGATGAAACCAATAACCGTCCGGCTGCTGATAATCCTTGGTTTAATGCTGAGCACAATTTCACCAATCCTGATGCCCATTGGGGATCCGACTTTAATCATGAGAGTCAGGCTACAAAAGATTTCATTGATCGGGTACTGAAATATTGGATGGATGAATATAAGATTGATGGTTACCGATTCGATTTTACCAAGGGTTTTGGTAATAACATAAAGGATTCTTCTGATCCTTGGGGAAGCAAATATGATGCAGATCGTATCGCATTGTTGAAAAGAATGATTGATGAAATTTGGAATACCAATCCAAATGCGGTGAATATTTTCGAACATCTATCTGATCAGAGTGAGGAACTGGAATTGGTTAATCATGGAATCATGCTTTGGGGAAACGCCAATCACAGTTTTAATGAAGCAACCATGGGATATCATGATAATGGAAAATCTGATTTCTCCTGGGCGTCTTATCAGAACCGATCATTTTCACAGCCTAACCTGGTGGCATATATGGAGAGTCACGATGAGGAGCGTTTGATGTTCAAGAATCTTGCATATGGTAATTCATCGGGAAGCTATAACATCAAAGAGCTGAATACTGCATTGAAGAGAAATGAAATGGCTGCCAACTTCTTCTTCTGCCTTGCAGGTCCTAAGATGATCTGGCAGTTTGGAGAGTTGGGATATGATGTTTCAATCGACGAGAATGGTCGCACTGGTGAAAAGCCTGTTCATTGGGATTACCTGGATAACGTTAATCGTGTACGATTGCATGATGTGTATAAGGCCTTACTTGATTTAAGGGAGCAATTCGATATCTTTTCGAAAGGGACTGAAGACCGCAATTTATCTGATGAAGGAAAAAGAATCAACCTTACATTGGGAGATCAGCATATAACAGTGATTGGAAACTTTGGTACCACAGTTCAGGATGTTGTTCCTAACTTTGCCCATACTGGTCAGTGGAATGAGTTCTATTCAGGTACAGCATATAGTGTATCCAATGTAGTGGCACCAATAACATTGCAACCAGGAGAATATCGACTCTATGCAGACTTTGATATTGGTAGTTATAACGGACAGGTTACTGCGGTGCATGAAGTAGAGCTTGAAACATCCAACGTAGTTGTATATCCTAATCCTACCCAGGGAATATTCTGGGTGCAGGGCGATGACGATCTGAAATCAGTTGAGGTTTTAGATGTCACAGGAAGAACGATTCTGAAAAGAGAAGAAATCAACGATATTGAAGTACAACTAAATATTGAGCGCTTCACCAACGGTTTGTATATTCTTCGAATAACAACGGAGGATGAACGACAACAGTTCAAGAAGATTATAAAAAGATAAGGGAAATAGGGTATTCTGTTGATGCTAGAATACCCTATTTTGTTACATCTAAAGCGATTATCTTACCTCATTAATACATACTTTCCTCGTAACAAGGTTGTGCCCTATTTGAAGCTGTATTAAATAGATTCCTGATTTTAGATTGGTCTCTATTTGCGTTTCCTGAGCAGATAGCTCCTGGGTATGAATTACCTGGCCACCAACATTACTTATTTTCATGAGAACATCATTGGTAGGTGGTTCTTTAAGTCTGATGGAAAAGTCTCCTTTAGAGGGATTGGGATATATCTTTATTGCCTCTGAATCATAACTTACCCGATCGACTTTTGTTGTTTTTGGATCAACTATTACTTTTATCGATGCTTTTTCAGAATCTTGTTCTCCATCATTCACAACGAGTGATATAATTAAGAAATGTTTGGAGTTATCATCAGGCGTCATAAACGTAGGTTTTGCACAATGACAATCTGAAAATTTAACCCTAAACGACGAACTTGTCCAGGTATAAGTCAATGGCTTTCCTTCCGGATCGTACGATTTAGAACCATCAAGTTGAATGAGAGTATTGGGTCCCACTGATTGATCTTCTCCTATGATTGCAATAGGCTTTTCATTGGCATCTTTAACATTAATAGTTATTTTTTCTGGCTTACTGGTTATCTTGCCGTCACTAACCGTAATCTGTAAGATGTATTGTTTGGTGGTTTCAGCATCTAGAAAGCGGTTGTCGTTGACGAAAATTTCTCCTTTATCTGAACTAATACCGAAGACATTATCTGTATTACCTCCAATAATTTTCCAGTTCGAAAACTCAGCATCCGCAGGAGTTGCTTCAATAGTCGCGATATAATCGTAGTTTTTGGCACTCTCAAAGACATCGAATTCCTGGTAGGGTGAGATCACTGGAGGATCATTAATGAGCTGATTGGCCTCTCCAGGTGTTGGGAATGACTGCATATATTTTGCAGTGTTTCTCGGACCACCCTCTCCATTGGGGATGCGTTGCGATGAATCTTCTGATTTTTTATTGTTGCTGTCTTCATTCACTTGTGGTTGATTGGCATTCAAAAGATCATTGAAAGCAGCATCTATTTTGCCATTGGTATTGTACACAAATGCATCCATAAGGTTGCTCGTGGAGAGGTGAAAATCATTAGGAAAGTCTTCAACTTTGCCTTCATAAATAGCTATGGCATCAGGACCATCCTGCAAGTCTGGAGATGAAAATACTTTGTTAACATGAGGGACTCCTTCTTTTCCCAACACAAAATAACCATCCTTATTAGTTGATTCACCCGAAAGGTCAAAGGTCTTGTATGATGCATGGTCACTTCCATTGAATAAAACCAGTACCAGACCATCTAACGGTGAGTTTCCTTTACCTCCATCATAAATTTCAATAAACTCCTGGTCGGTAGGTGTTACATTTACTTCATTAATGATGACTTGCGGTGGATTAACCTGTCCGGTTCCCTGAATGGCAAAAGTATAGGTATTATCATTCCACACAATGGAAACCATTGCACTTCGCACGCCAGTCTCGGATGGATGAAAATCAATGGAGAATTTAGCAGAAGAGCCAGCTTCAATTAAAGAGGTTGGCTGGTCTATTATGCGAAAATCATTTACATGATCACCAGAAATAGTAATCGCCTGCTCTGGCAGGTTGATTGTTGCTTCTCCTGGGTTTTCTATGGTAAATTCATGCACAGTAGATGTTTCTTCCAATTTAACGCTTCCGAAATCAGTATGATCTTCAAGCGATGGAGATTGATCATCAGAAGCAATAAGTTGGTTATTTCCCTTAACATTCATCTTCAAAGAAAGAGTTGAGAATTGTTCAACACCTCCATAAGAGGTTCCTTTTGCATTGGTGGCATAGCTTTGATAATAATAGGTGCCATTTAGGTTACTTATGGTAGTCGAGAAGGTTGCGTCATGTTGGTCAACGATTATCTGTGCAACACGCTCCTCTCCTATTGTAGGCGTATTATCTGATGCGGAATAAACAAATCCCTGTTGAGTAACAGTCAGGCCTCCATTGTCTGTTATTTTTCCCGCGATAACAGCTGATGAACTTGTTACATCTGTTGCAGCAATGGTGAGTACCGATGGAGGCTTAACAATTGTCGCAGATTCTTCCAGAGGAATAGTGAGTTTGGTCGTTGCCGATGTTATTGTAATTGTAGCCAATCGCAATCCCGATTCCTTAGGATTAAACACTACTGTAAAGTTGGTTGATTCTCCGGGAGGAACCATCTGCGCTGGTAGTTGTAAGATCGAGAAGTCATCTGCTGCAGGCCCAGTAATTGTTATGGATTCATCATTTAGTATTAAATCCGACTGGCCATGGTTAAAGATAACATACGCTCTGGTTACCGTTTTTTGCTGAACGGTAAAAAGTTGACTATCATCAGAAACATCTGCTGCTAAAGATGAACAGGGAATGAGGGTTGTTAATAGACTTATTGAACAGATCCAATTCATTAGGATGTGTTGGATTGTCACACCGTGATTAAGGTGTTTGAAGACATGAATAAATTTTAAAGAATGCATTACTGTTTTTTATTGAATTTTGTAGATGTACTACCTGGGAATAAGGCTTGAGGACTAAAGTCTTATCGGAGGCATAAGCGCATATCCTTCGCAATAACAACCACGAAGAAATATTCAGGACAAAATGATAGCAACAAGATTTAAAGATGCATCTCCAAATCATGCTGTATCAGGAACATTTTAACATATAGCATTAATCAACAATGCTTAGAGTAGCATTATTGTAAGTCGTTTCAGAAATAAATGAAATGATTAGCTCGTGCTTAGTGTAAGAAAGATATACCACTTTAAAAAGTGCGTCTCATTAATGAGTTGTGGAGGGTATTGGTCTACCTGAATACTCCTGGACGATTGGTTATTTTTCACTACATATTTCATTTTGAGGACTTAAGGTATAGTGGCAATTTATGAAAATGAACTGTTTCATACAAATTTATCTTCTCTCAGTAACAAAGTAACAACCCCTTACCGACAGCACTCTGTATTCATTCTGTAATGAAACTGTATCGAAACTTTAACTAAACTTTATTCAGGATAAAAGGAAGATAAAGTTTACCTAGAATTTACCTAAAGAATACGTAAAGAGTACTGGCCCTGAAAGGTTGCTGTTTTATTACCAAGAGATGGAGAGGAGCACGACAGATATCAATTCCGACAAGCATGACGGATTTTGCCTCAATTATCCACCTTTTTGCGTTAAAAGTTACCCGTTGATAATGGTTGAGATTATGATTTTTGTGAGAGAAAAAAAGAAGGAAATGAAAAGTGCCACGTCCTACTTTGTCACCTACATTTCCTTCAGATAGAGTCCACTGTATGGCAGTGGGATAGCTAATGTAGCATTAACTAATCGACGCAAATTTATGTAAAAAAATCGACATTCTTGTTTGAAGGACATTGGTGGACAATTAGATTACGACGCTTCAAAAATCCACCAATGTGCATCAATAATACCCTGTTGGGGACCAGTGTACAGCGTAAATTGCAGAAAAATTAAATGTATGAAAAAGGTAATCTTATTGGTGGGAGGCATTCTACAGGTAATTGGACTTTTTGCTACGGGTGTTGAACATTCAGGCGAGAAGCAACAAAAGAAGAAGAACACAACAAAACCTAATTTAGTCTTCGTATTTGCAGATCAACTTAGAGCCGATGTACTCGGATATGCCGGTGATAAGAAGGCAAAGACACCAAATCTTGATCAATTTTCGAAAGAGGCTGTTCGTTGTAGTAATGCAGTGGCGGTGAGTCCTGTGTGTGCCCCTTTCCGTTCAAGTCTGTTTACCGGGAAGTATATCAGTTCAACAGGAATGGTAATCAATGAGCTGAATATGAATCTGAACCATAGGACAATTGCTCATGTAATGAATGATGCCGGATATCGTTGTGGTTATGTTGGAAAGATGCATCTTAATGATGCCCATACCAGAAGTTACCATAAGGGGCCAGAACGATTTGGATTTGATGATTACTGGGCTGGATATTCATTTAATCACGAGAGCTATAAGTCGTACTATTACACCGATGATGAAAATGGTAATGAGTATAAGGTTGATTTAACTGGTAAATATGGGCCAGAAGAATTTACCTCATTGGCTTGCAATTATTTGGATGAAGTGTCGAAAAAGGATCAGCCTTTTTGTTTATTTCTATCGTGGAATCCTCCGCATGATCCCTGGGTAAAAAATAATGTTCCTGCCGACTGCTATGAAAGATTTAAGGATGTCAATTTTGACTTACCTCCTAATTTTAATAAAACGCCTGATCCTTACATGGATCGATTCCCTCAAAGATTCTTTGACGGAGATGCAAAATGGAGAGATGAAATGATGGGGGGAAAGCTTTATCAGGATGTCATGCGCTCATACTATGCCATGGTAAATTCGATAGACGAACAGTTCGGTAGGATTGTTGAGAAATTGAAGCAGTTAGGCTTAGATGAAAACACAATCGTTGTTTTCACAAGTGATCATGGTGAGATGTTTACTTCACAGGGAAGGATGTATAAATTAACCTTTTATGAAGAAGCTGCGCGTATTCCATTGTTAATAAAATATCCTCAACAGAGGAAAGGAGCAGTAAACGACGCGTGTATCAATACTCCTGATTTGATGCCTACCTTATTAGGATTAATGGGATTGTCAAACGAAATACCTGAGGAGGTTGAGGGAATGGATTTAAGTGAGACGGTACTTACTGGTAAAGGTGAAGAACCGGAATTTGCTTTTATGCAAGGAATGGGACATACCTGGCAATGGAAAGACGGCTATGAGTGGAGAGCTATTCGGGATAAACAATATACCTACGCTAAATATCTGAAAGATGGCAAAGAGCTTTTGTTCGATCGTTCGAAAGATAAATATCAGATCAACAACCTGGCAACGGATAGTCGATACGCCAAAGTACTTCAACATTTACGCGAGTGCATGGATCAGAAAATGAAAGAATTGGGCGACGAATTTAAGCCTGTGACCTGGTATCGCGATCATTGGATGTATAAGTCGTATAGTATCAAAGCGGGCGCTCATGGAGAGTTTGGCCCTTTAGCACCATTAGAACCGATAAGAAGGAGATAATAGTTATGAGAAAGAGAATTACATTATTATGCATGGTATTTCTGGTTGTAGGAAATATCATGGCCAAAGAGAAAAGAAACAAGCATTATGTGACGAACCAGGCACCTTTGGTTGTACAGAAGTATACAGCTTTACCATTAGGTACTATCAAGGCTAAAGGAATGCTGCAGCGAATGCTGGAGACACAGCGTGATGGATTGACCGGAAATATCGATAGTGTATACAGCGTGGTTTGTGGTTCAAATAATGGATGGCTTGGTGGTACTGGTGATGGATGGGAACGTGGCCCATATTGGTTAGACGGATTGGTACCTCTGGCTTATCAGTTGGATGATGAGAAACTGAAAGCCAAAGCACAGGAATGGATTGAATGGAGTATCAAAAACCAGCAACCAGATGGATATTTTGGACCGCGGCCTTTGAAAAAAGGATTTAAAAGAATTCCGGGAACTCAACAGGACCGAAGAGAAGATTGGTGGCCCAAAATGGTTATGCTAAAGGTATTGCAACAATACTATACTGCCACTGAGGATGAACGAGTATTGACCTTAATGACCAACTACTTTAAATACATGTTAAAGGAGTTGCCTGGCAGACCTCTGGGGCACTATTCCTACTGGGGTAACCGTCGAGGGGCTGATAACCTGGCTGTGGTTTATTGGTTGTATAATATCACCAAAGAAAAGTACCTCTTAGAGTTGGGTGAATTGATACATCAACAGACTTATAAATGGGAACGTGTGTTTACCGATAATACTATCCGACGGTTGAATCCGCTACCTGGATTGCATTGTGTTAACGTAGCACAAGGATTAAAAGCTCCGGCTATTTATTATCAGCAAAATCAGGATGAACAATTGTTGAATTCTGTAAAGGAAGGCTTGTCGGCATTGCGTGATGTACATGGTTTTGTGAATGGAATGTATGGTGGCGATGAACATCTACATGGGAATGATCCGACACAGGGTTCAGAGCTTTGTTCTGCGACTGAAATGATGTATTCATTTGAAAGTATATTACCAATAACCGGGGATACATACTATGCCGATTATTTGGAAAAACTGGCCTATAATGTACTACCAACTCAGCATACCGATGATTATACTGCAAAGCAATATTTTCAACAGGCTAACCAAGTTGTGATTACCGATGAGTCGAGAAATTTTTTCAATGATCATAATGGTCGACTTGTATTTGGAACAACATCAGGTTATCCTTGTTGTTTGACAAATATGCACCAGGGATGGCCAAAATTTGTGCAAAACTTATGGTACGCTACCGCTGATAATGGTTTGGCTGCATTGGTTTATGGTGCATCTGAAGTTACGGCGAAGGTGGCTGATGGTGAGGAGGTAACATTGGAGCAGGAGACCAGCTATCCATTTAAAGGAGACGTGACGATTGCTGTGAAAAAGGCCTCGTCGGTTCAGTTTCCACTTCACTTGAGAATCCCTGGATGGTGTAAAAATGCAACGGTGAAGGTTAATGGAGAGCGTTTTGAGTGTAATACAGAGGATAATATCATCATCGTCAACCGTAAATGGTCTGCGGGCGACAAGGTAGAGTTGTCATTCCCAATGGAGATTAAGTTTTCAACATGGTATGAAGGTTCCATTGGGGTAGAACGAGGACCTTTAGTATATGGATTGCGTGTTGAGGAGAACTGGGTAAAGGTAGAGAAGAATCATGGTTTTTTAGGAGAACAGGGATATGAAGATCCATTCTGGGAGGTTTATCCCAAGTCGCCATGGAATTATGCACTACCACGAAGGATTTCGGCTAAGAATTTCAAGATATCAATAAAAGACTATATTGATGATATGCCTTGGAACTTGAACAATGCACCAATCGAATTAAGGATTAAAGCGAAACGTATTGATAGCTGGAAGATTGAAAATAATTCAGCAGGAAAAATTCCTTCCAATACTCGCCCTACCCGATTCCCTTATGCCCCCGAAGAGGAGGTTGTTTTAGTGCCTTATGGGTGCACGACGCTTAGAGTTTCTCAATTCCCCGCTTGGTAATAAAGATAACATACTGTCAGCTCGTCGATGCTGACAAGTGAACCAATTACACCTTCCAGCGTCCATTGAGACCTGGAAGTGTGTTTTCAAGTACACGGCGCGTATTGCTTCAAAAATCCACTAATGTGCGTCATTTATCCCCCATAGCTAAAAAGCAGGCTGTCTACTTTTGTTTCGCTTTGCAGTAGTAGTGAACCATTAGTGTGGAGGACAACCTTATGAATATCTCAGAGCAGTTGATTATTAGAAACCTGGAATCGGGCGATGTGAACACATTTGAGTTCATTTTCCGGGAAATGCATGCCGAGTTATATGCGTATGCAGGAAAGTTTATAGATGAACAAGAACGTATCGATGATGTAGTTCAGGATGCCTTTGTTTATCTCTGGGAACATAAAAATGAGATCGAGATAACAACATCACTTCGTAGTTATCTTTTTACTGTTGTTAGAAATAATTGTCTTCAATTGATTCGGAAGGATAAGGTCTCGGGGAAATATAAAGACTGGGCCCTATTGGAACTTAGGGAAAGGGAATTGAATTTTTATGGTTTCGAAAATCAGAGTATCATTGAAAAAGAACTTCGAGACAAGATTGAAACTGCAATAGGGCAATTACCACCACAATGTCAGGAAGTATTTAGGTTAAGCCGACTACAAGGCTTAAAAAATAGAGAGATTGCCGAGAAATTAGATATCTCCGTTAAGACCGTTGAAAAACATATGAGTAAGGCATTGAAATCTTTACGATCAGATCTTAAGGATTATATGCCATTACTGATTTCTTTTCTTTTGTTGAGATAGAGAGGGATGCTTATAAAAGACACGCTGTCAGTCTTCGATGCTGCCAGGTGCTAGAACAATCTACTAAGCCAACAAGCTAAAAATCCAAAAATCTTTCCAAAGGAGGTAGGGTATTTCAAAAGTAACGCACCATAACAATAACAAACCATCATTATGAAGATGAATGAGACGATAAAACAGACGATTATCCGCTATATTTCAGGAAATTCAGATGCAAAGGATCACCTGGAAATCTTAAAGTGGATTAAACTGTCTGATGAGAATGAAAAAGAATTTTTTCAGCTTAAAGATATGTGGGATGCCGGTCAACTTGAGTATGTTGATAAAAAAAGAGAAGAGCTCAACTGGAACAAGTTGCTTCAGCGCATTGAGGATAAGAAAGAGAATCCACGAAAGATTAAGCTTATGAGTTGGAAGAGAGTTGGTATAGCTGCTTCCTTTCTGCTTCTATTTTTTGCTGGCTGGCTAGCCAATAGTATTTTACCAAAATTCACATCAGAAAATATGGCAATGCACACGATCGTGGTGCCTAAAGGAGAACAGAGTCAGCTTATCCTTGCGGATGGTACCAAGGTATGGCTGAATGCCAATACAACTTTTTCCTATCCTGTGGACTTCTCAAAAGAGAATAGAAAAACCAACCTGAATGGAGAGGCTTTCTTTGATGTAGTAAGTGATCGGATGCATCCTTTTGAAGTAAAAACGAAACATCAAAAGATAAGGGTCTTTGGAACTCAGTTTAATGTTGACGCCTACGAGGATGCAGCCAAAACCGTAACAACACTCATACATGGAGAAGTACGTATTTATGACCAACGCGACAGGGAGGTAGTAACGCTAAAGCCCAAAGAGAAGTCGATATTAAGTCATAGAAGTCATGAACTTTATGTTACCGAGGCAGAATTTGAAATAGATGCTGGCTGGAAAGATGGTATCCTCTACTTCGACGGCATTTCATTTGATGAGTTAGCTGGTAAAATTGAGCGATGGTATGGTACAAAAATCATCATCAAAGATGAGCGTTTAAAGCAAGAGAAATTTACAGGTAAATTTTTCCGGGATCAGTCTGTGTGGCAAACCCTTGATCTAATCAAGCTGATGCTTCCAATTGAATATATACCAGGAAAGAGAGAGATTGAAATCTATTATAAGAATCAAAAATAAGGCCTATGTAAACTTATTAAACTTAAAATCCGGGTAGTGCGCCAACATCAACCCGGATTAAGAGAAATGTAGTAACAAGTACTAACATTAAGCAATTCAAATTTATGAAAAAAAATTGTATGCAGCGCATACTTCGACGGAGTATGCTCAAAACTTTATTATTTATGAAGATTACGGCTATATTGCTGTTTATAACAATGTTTCAGGTGCAGGCAGCGACCTATGCACAACAGAAACGATTTACCTTTAACCTGAAGGATACTTCGGTTGAAGAGGTGTTGAAAGTAATCGAGAGTCAGAGCGAATATGGTTTTCTATACAATGACAACCAGATCGATCTGACCAGGGTAGTAAGTGTTAAGGCAAAGAACCTTACTGTGAATGATGTGCTGAAGAAGGTTTTTGAAGGAACCAATAATCATTTTGTAATTACCGATCGCCATGTTGTAATTACAAAGAGTGATATGGCGAAATCAGTTAATGGTTTTGCTGCTCAGCAGGATAGAACGATCACCGGTAAGGTGACTGACGGGAATGGAGAACCATTGCCTGGTGTTTCAGTTGTGGTAAAAGGTACAACTATTGGTATTACCACTGATTTTGATGGTGTATATAAGCTTGACATTCCAGGTAATGCCAAAGTATTGGTCTTCTCTTTTGTGGGAATGCAGGATGAAGAAGTTACGGTTGATGGTCAACAGGTTATCAACGTTGCTATGAAAGAAGATGCCATTGGTATTGAGGAAGTTGTAGCGATTGGATATGCTACTGTAAAGAAAGAGTCGATTACCGGATCGATCGATAATGTTACTTCTGATGATCTTAAACGTGTTCATGCCGGTACAGTGGCAAGTACACTTGCCGGTAAGATTGCAGGAGTATCTTTTCGTCATGCAGATGCACGTCCTGGAAGCAGCGCTAACATCCAGATTCGTAATATGGGTACCCCATTATTTGTAATTGATGGTGTACAGAAGGATCAGGGACAGTTTAACAACATTGCTCCTCAGGATATCGAAAGTATTACTGTACTTAAGGATGCCTCGGCTGCGATTTATGGTGTGAAAGCAGCAAATGGTGTTGTTGTGGTAACCACTAAGCGTGGATCGAAAAACACTAAGGCTTCAATTAATGTAGATGCATATCATGGTTGGCAGAACTGGACTCGCTTCCCTAAAACTGTAGGGGCCGACAAGTGGATGTTGGGTAAGGTTGAGGCTGATATGAACAAGTATGGAAAGACTGATATCACACCAGAGGAATTGGCTAAATGGCAAGCTGGAACAGAAAAGGGATATCAGAGTTTTAACTGGTATGATTTCATTGTAAAAGAAAATGCTCCTCAAACATCAGCAAATATTAATGTTACAGGAGGTTCTAATGATGTACGTTATTACCTGTCAGCTACCTGGTTTGATCAGAAGTCAGTGTTAGGTCGTGAATTTGTTTTCAACAGAACGAATATCCAGTCGAATGTTGAAGCTGATGTGACTGATCGCCTGACTGTGGGTGTGCAAATTAATGGTCGTATTGAATCACGCGATCAACCTGGTGTTCCTGGAGTTGATGACTATTGGCAGCCTATTTTTGCGCTATTTAGAAATACACCAATGGAAAGACCATATGCCAATGATAATCCAGAATATATCAATAATATCGGTCACAATGAGACCAACTGGGGATACCTGAATAAAGAAACTTCGGGATACTGGACTGAAGACTGGAGGGTTTTACAGGCTAACTTCAATGGTACCTATGACTTCCCTATCAAAGGACTAAAAGCTACTGGTCGTTACTCTTATTACTTGGCCGACCGTTTGATGAATGGTCATGAGTATACTTATGATGTTTACACGTATTTTGAAGAGGAAGATGAATATCGCATTACTGGAGGTAGTTCAAATCCATGGAGAGAAAGAGGTACGCATAAGGTGTACGAGAATGTTTACCAGGGAAGCTTAAATTACGACAGAGAGTTTGATAAGCATCATATCACAGCGTTAGCGATGGCTGAACGTATTGAGCGAAAAGAACAGGATATCTGGGTACACTCAGTTCCTAAGACCAATGTTTTGCCTTTGTTATACTTTGATGATATGGATACTTACCGTGATCAGGAGTGGGAGTCTGCAAGAATCGGATATATCGGTCGCTTTACTTATAACTACGACAACAAATATTACTTTGAGTTTAGTGGTCGTAGAGACGGATCCTGGAAATTTCATCCTGATAAGCGTTGGGGATTCTTCCCAAGTTTCTCGGCAGGTTGGAGAATTACCCGTGAATCTTTCATGAAGAACCTACTCGGAGAGAGCACGCTGGATATTAAACTTAGAGGTTCGTATGGAGAACTTGGAGATGATAACATTGGTATCGGCGCTTTTGATTACCTGACAGGTTATAACTACAACACTTCAACAGTAGTGATGGATGGTGATGTTATTGTTGGATCTCGTGATCGTGGAATGCCTGTAAAGAACATCTCTTGGTTTACCAGTAAGATTAAGAATATTGGAGCCGATTTTTCATTGGCTGGCGGTAAATACTCGGGTAGTATTGAATACTTCCACCGTAAGAGAGAAGGACTATTGGGTAACAAATATGATATTCTTTTACCTGATGAGTTAGGATATGGATTACCGAAGGAAAATGTGAGTAGTGATGCCCATATGGGAGGAGAAATAACCTTCAACTACAATGGAGAATTCCGTGATGTTAAATTCCAGGTTGGCACTAACTTGTCATTCGCAAGGAGTAAATTCCTGAGCTCTTACAAACCAATGTTTGGTAACTCATGGGATCACTATCGTAACTCAAGCGAAGACCGTTGGAATGGCAGATATTGGGGATTAACTGCAATCGGACAGTTCCAGACGCAGGAGGAGATTGATAATTATCAGATCAATAATGATGGACAAGGAAACAGAACGATGCTTCCTGGGGATATCAAATATGAGGATAAGAATGGTGATGGTGTAATCTCTGACCTGGATAAACGATATGTTGGTTTCGGTACTGGTAGCAATCCATTAATCAATGGAGGTTTACATTTTAGCGCAGAGTGGCGTGGATTTGACCTTAAGGCTGATTTCTCTTTCGGATCAATGTATACTCGAGTACAATCATGGGAAGGAAGATGGCCATTCCAGAACAATGGAGGTTTAGGAAAAATATTTGAGGATCGTTGGAGACATGAAGATCCATATGATGTAAATAGTCCTTGGATTGCGGGTAAATATCCAGCACTTCGATTTAATGACAGATGGCATTCTAATAACTGGGAATCGACCTTCTGGATGAAGGATGTGAAGTATTTAAGATGTAGAACTGTTGAACTGGGATATACCATTCCTCGTTCAGTACTTGATCTAATTCATATTAAAAAGGCACGTGTTTATGTGAATGGATATAACCTGTTCTCAATTGACAATGTGAAAGAGTTTGGTGTTGATCCTGAGATTACAAACAGTGCAGGACTTCAGTATCCACAGAGTCGTTTAATTAACGTGGGTGTTAATCTAACTTTCTAAAAAAATAAAACATGAAAAGATATATATCACTACTGGCTTTATTGGTGGTTGTGTTTACAGCTTGTGATGATGACAAGTTCTTAACAAGACAACCAACAAATATTCTTTCAGAGCAAGCGATATGGGAGAACAATGATATGGCATTTTCGCTGTTATCAGATCTTTATGCGCGCATTCCGGAATATCAGACTGTGAATAATTCAGGATCGTTTGGTGATTTTGATGAGGCCTTTCTTTCAGGCTGGTACGGACAATTTGAGAATACTACATATGGATATAGTAACTGGCGTTACTGGGATTATGGTTATATCCGTGAGATTAACCTCTTTATTGAGAATTGTGGAAAAGCAGATGAAAAATTGCTAACCGATAAGAATGTCTTTCTTGCTGAAGCACGTGCTATTAGAGCAATTGTTTACTTCGAGATGGTTAAGCGTATGGGAGGTGTTCCTTTAATCCTGGAGCCTTTGGTGTATGACTTTGGTGGTGATCCAACTTATTTACAGTATCCACGAAAGAAGGAGCATGAGATCTATGATTTTATAATCTCGGAAATGGATGAAATCAAAGGTACTCTATTAAATAACTGGGAGGTAAAATCGAGAGCAACAAAAGGTTTGGCATTAGCGGTAAAATGTCGCGCTGCCTTATATGCAGCTTCTATTGCAAAGTATGGCGTAAATACTCCTTCAGTAACCCTACCAGGTGGAGAAGTGGGTATTGCAGCCTCAAAAGCTGATCAATACTATACCACATCATTAAATGCAGCCAAGGAATTGATGCAGGATGGATCGTATGACTTGTATAAGAAAAAGAGCGATTTATCGGATAATTTCGCGAATATCTTCTTAGATAAAGCAAAGAATAAAGAGGTGATATGGGTACGCGACTATAAACTACAGTCGGGTTCAGTACAACGTTGGACGCAAACCAATCAACCTTACTCTATGGCAGAGGAGCAGGAAGGTGGAAGAATTAATCCATCATTGAATCTTGTACAGTCGTTCGAGATGCTTGACAATACCTATAAGTCATTCGATACAGAAGATGCAGCAGGTAATACATTGTATTTTGATGAACCAGGACAAATGTTTGACGGTCGCGATGCCCGTTTGAAGGGAACCATTATTATTCCAGGTACCTTCTTTAAAGGCAAGCAGGTAGATATTTGGGCTGGTTATGTTCTGGCTGACGGTTCAATTGTAACAGGAACAAATTTCGGAGAACGTAAAACGTTGCCAGGTAAGGATCTTCCTCAGCAGGTAGTTGGTTATGATGGACCAGTTGATGGATTGGAATTTAGCGCACAGACTGGCTTCTATGTGCGTAAACACCTTGATCCAACGATTGGATCTGGAGAGCGAGGAACAGGAAGTGAAGTATGGTGGGTTCGTTACCGTTATGGAGAAGTATTGTTAAATGCAGCGGAAGCAGCTTTTGAATTGGGACAAACTACTGATGCTTTATCATATATCAACGAGGTAAGAGAACGAGCCGGATTCGAAACAGATTTAACTGCATCAGATTTAACCTTCGACAGAATCGTTCATGAACGTAAGGTGGAGCTGGCTTTTGAAGGTCATCAGTTATGGGATATGAAAAGATGGCGATTGGCTCATAAGGTATGGAATGGAGAGCAGGTAGAGCTGACAAGTAACATTGGTATAGCAGATGAAGTAAGTAATCGTCCATATGGATTATGGCCTTACAAATTGTATGATCCAGGTAATCCTAATGATGGAAAATATCTGTTTAAGCAGGTGTTACCTTCACGAGTAAAACAAGCTGATCGTTTTAGAATGGGTAATTACTATTCGTCTATAAGTGAAGATGTGATTAGTAAGAATCCTAAAATTGTTAAAAACCCAAATCAAAACTAGTACTATGAGGCAATTATTAATACTACTCGCTGTTTCATTGATGTTGTTTGCATCATGTGAGCATGATAATTATAGTCAGCCTGAATCAGTTCTTTCAGGAGTGGTTCATTATAATGGGAAACCTATTCATGTGGCCTCCAAACAAGTTGGAATGGAGCTATATGAACATGGTTGGGACAAAAAGCATAACATTGGAATAAATATCGATCAGGATGGAAGCTATTCCAGCAAGCTGTTTGATGGAGATTATCAGGTTGTGTTAACCCCGGGACAGGGTCCATGGAAAATGACACAGGCCGACACAACCGAAGTAAAGGTTAATGGTGATACTAAATTGGATATCGCAGTTGAGCCTTATTATATGGTGGAGTCTGCAAACTTTTCGGCTGCAGGAACAACTGTTTCAGGTAAGCTGACACTTGATCAGATATTAACAGGTAGTGACGCCCGTGATATTGAGAAGGTTTTTCTTTATATCAATAGCACAGCATTTGTTGATGGCAATGGAAATAATATTGCAAATAGTGCTGTTTTGGGAGCAGATGTTTCAAGCCTAAGTGATATAAACCTACAGGTCGAGGTCCCAGAGCTGTTGGATGCACAGACCTATATTTTTGCCCGGTTCGGAATAAAGATTGCGAATACCGAGGACATGCTTTTTTCTGAAGCTGTAAAGCTGGATCTATAAAAATGATTAATGAAGACCCAGCCTTTGGGTTGGGTTTTCTTTAGATTTACACGCTGTCATCTTTACAATACTGATAGCTTGTTTTTAGATACATCTTCCAGCGTCATAACGACTTGGAAGCGTGTTTCTCTACTATTTGCTTCAAAAATCCACCAATGTGCATCAATCTTACCCCCTATTACGTACTGATAATTGTGAATTTTGTTGATGCAAGCTAAGCAATAAGTAACCAACAGAACGAGTTAAACTAAAGGAAACCATGAAGACATTATCTGTAATATTCGCAATGATGTTTGTCGCAATGACAATTTCGGCACAGGATTGGAAACCTGTTGAAGGGAAGATTGTGACTCGGTGGACAAAGGATGTTGATCCTAACGATCCATGGCCAGAATACCCGAGACCGCAAATGAGACGGGCAGAATGGTTAAATCTGAATGGTTTGTGGGATTATAAGATAACAGAAACTACTGAAAAGGGGATTCCTGGAAAGTATGATGGTAAAATCTTAGTTCCTTTTGCTATTGAATCGGCACTATCAGGTGTGCAGAAAACAGTTGGTGCAAATAAAGAATTATGGTATCGAAGAACGTTTGAACTTCCGGCAAGCTGGATGGATCGAGATGTCCTTCTTCACTTCGAGGCTGTTGATTGGGCCTCCGAGGTGTGGGTGAATGATCAAAAAGTTGGAGCACATAAAGGTGGATACGATCCATTTCACTTTGATGTAAGTACATTGCTCAGGAAAGGAACAAATGAACTTGTAGTGAAGGTTACTGATCCAACTGATCATGGCTGGCAACCTCTAGGGAAACAGATTTCGAAACCAGGAGGAATATTTTATACTTCGGTGACAGGTATATGGCAGACAGTTTGGCTTGAGCCCGTATCAAAAACCAGGATATCATCCTTCAATATAACTCCTGATATTGATGCTCAGGTTGCTTACATAAAGGCAGATATTAGCAATAAACAATCAGGAGATCAATTGAAAATTACAATCTCAAAAGGAGGAGTATTGGTTGGTAAAGTTACTTTGAAGGGGGATGCTGCAGCAATAGTACCTGTTAAAAATCCTCAATTATGGACTCCTGAAAATCCTCAACTATATGATGTGCAGCTTCAGGTTGTACGCTCTGGTAAAATCATCGATAAAGTGGATAGTTATTTTGGCATGCGAAAGGTATCGATCGCTAAAGGAAGTGGGGGATATGTGCGGCTAATGCTGAATAATCAGGAGGTTTTTCATAATGGACCACTTGATCAGGGCTACTGGCCGGATGGATTATACACACCTCCTACAGAAGAAGCGATGATCTATGATATAAAGATCACCAAACAGTTAGGATTTAATATGCTTCGTAAGCATGTGAAAATTGAATCACGCAGATACTATTACTGGTGCGATAAAATGGGGATCATGGTTTGGCAGGACATGCCCAATGGAGATAAGAAAATTGGTCCTCAGGATCCGGATATTATTCGCTCTAAAGAGTCTGCAGAACAATTTGAGTATGAATTGAAGCAGATGATTGATAAGCACTACAATCATCCATCTATCGTGATGTGGATCCCGTTTAATGAGGGCTGGGGACAATATGATACCAGACGTATAGTTAGCTGGATCAAAGAATATGATCCTTCCCGATTGGTAAATAATGCTAGTGGATGGACTGATAGAAAGGTTGGTGATATTCATGATATCCATAATTATCCACATCCTGCATCTCCCGAACCAGAAGAAAATCGTGCTGTGGTACTTGGTGAATTTGGTGGTCTGGGACTTCCAATTAAAGAACATATGTGGGAGAATGCGAATTGGGGTTATCGCACTTTAAAAACAAAAGAAGAACTATTGACGCGCTACGAGGAGTTTTATGCTGATGTATGGAAACTAAAAGACTCGAAGGGTTTATCGGCATGTGTTTATACGCAGACAACCGACGTGGAGACAGAGACCAATGGATTGATGACCTATGATAGAGAGATCATGAAGCTGAATATGGAATCTGCACGAAAGATCAATACAGGAACGTTTATTACTGCTCCTGTAATGAAGCCTAATGGTGGATTCTTTAATCAGAACGACACATTAGTCTTTGAAGCGGGAGCAGGTTTGAATATTCATTATACAACAAATGGATCAGAACCAACAAGGTCTTCTAGTCGATATGATGGACCAATTTTACTAAAAGATTCCGGACCGATTAAGGTAAAAGCATTCTCTGCAGATGATGAAAGTCGAACTATAACCAGAATCTTTCAGCAGACAGAAATAAAGCGACCTGTATATAAAACCCAGTACAGTAAAAAGTACGAAGCAGGAGGTGATTTCGCGTTAATTGATGGTATTAAAGGTGGTAATGCGCTTGACGAAGAGAAGTGGCAGGGGTTTGAAGGAAAAGATCTTGATATCATCATCGATTTACAGGAAGAGAAAGCAATAAAGGAAATCAGTATTCGCTTTTTGGACGATCAGGTTTCCTGGGTGTTTCTACCTTCTTCAGTGACCTTTTCTGTGTCGACTGATGGTAGCATGTATGAAACATTAAGTCAGGTGCACAATGAAATTCACAAGTCGAAAAGACATGTGAAGCTGTTTAAGACCAGTTATTCCGGAAAACCAATAAGGTACATCCGTGTGTTTGCCCACAATATCAAGGAATGTCCTGAATGGCACACCAGTCCAGGAGGTAAATCCTGGATCTTTACCGATGAGATAGAGTTCAAATAAATATAGAGTTACACAGTATGGATTTAAGAATTAGTACGATTCTGATTGGTATTCTATTGCCCTTTTTTATAGGGTGTAGCAGTCAGAATGAAAGCAAAGTAAGTAAGGTTTCGGTTGTGGAAAGACCGAATACTGATGTGGTGAACAAACACTATGTGAGTAACAAAGCACCATTAAAACCAAGTGCTTTCATCAAGTTACCTGTTGGTGCTGTTCGTCCTGAAGGATGGGTGAAGACCTATTTGGAAAGACAGCGGGATGGCTTAACCGGTAACCTTGGTAACATAAGTGCATGGCTTCAAAAGGAGGACAATGCATGGCTATCAAAGAGCGGTGAAGGAAAATGGGGCTGGGAAGAGGTGCCTTATTGGTTGAAAGGATATGCTAACATTGGTTATTTGCTTGACGATAAGCAGATGATTAACGAAGCTATGGTATGGATCAATGGAGCCATTAACGGTCAGCGTGAGAATGGTAATTTTGGTCCTAAGAGAATAAGAAAAGATGGAAGACAAGACTTCTGGGGGAATATGATTATGCTATATTGTTTGCAGTCCTACTATGAATATTCCGGTGACCAGAGAGTGATTGATCTGATGACAAAGTATTTTAAGTATCAGTTGGATTTCCCTGAAGATAAGTTCTTAACCTGGTACTGGCAGAAAGTAAGAGGTGGGGATAACCTTCATAGTGTATTTTGGTTATACAACAGAACTGGCGACAAGTTTTTATTGGACCTTGCTGAAAAGATTCACCGCAATACAGCAGATTGGACAAGTCGTGGGCATGACCTAAACGCAATTCATTGTCGCAAGCATAAAAGAGAAACAGTTGAAGAGTGGCCTGCATGGTTTCATGATCAAATTGACTGGCATAACGTGAATCATGCACAGTGTTTCAGAGAGCCTGCACAGTATTATTTGCTGAGTGGTGATCAAAAAGATTTAGCTGCCTCATATGATAATTTCGATATTATGCGAGAGCATTTCGGACAGGTTCCTGGAGGAATGTTTGGATCTGATGAGAATGCTCGTCCTGGGTATGATGATCCTCGTCAGGGAATTGAGACCTGCGGTATTGTGGAGCAAATGAATTCGAATGAACACATGTTGAGGATCACAGGTGATCCATTCTGGGCAGATCACACTGAAGAGGTGGCATTCAATACCTATCCGGCTGCTACAATGCCTGATTTTAAGTCGTTACACTACATTACCTCTCCGAATATGGTATTGTGTGATGCAGCAAATCACCATCCAGGAATTGATAACAGAGGTCCTTTCTTGATGATGAATCCTTTTAGTTCAAGATGTTGTCAGCATAACCATGCTCAGGGATGGCCATATTTTGTGGAGAATCTATGGATGGCTACACCTGATAACGGATTGCTTGCAGCGATTTATAGTGCAAGTAAGGTTACTGCTAAGGTTGGCGAATCAGGAGAGGTGACTATTCATGAAAAGACAAACTACCCTTTTGAGGAAAATATTAAATTGTCAATTGAAACAGAATCGGCTGTTAATTTCCCATTGTATTTGAGAATCCCAGCATGGTGTACCAATGCAAAAATCTCAGTAAATGGAGAGAAGCTAGATGTGGTGGCGAAAGCAAAGAGCTATGTGGTAATTGAACGCAACTGGGAAAATGACGATGAGGTTGTGTTAGAATTTCCTATGCAATTAAATGTGACTAAATGGGAGAAAAATCACAATAGTGTGAGTGTAAGTTATGGTCCCCTAACCTACTCTTTGAAGATCGGTGAACGTTATGACCGTAAAGAGAGTGATAAGACTGCAATTGGTGACTCTCGTTGGCAGGAAGGCGTTGATAAGCATAACTGGCCTTCGTATGAGATTCTTCCTACATCTAATTGGAACTATGGATTAGTTTACGATGAAGTAAATCTTGAGAGTTCTTTTAAAGTTGAGAGGAAAGAGTGGCCTTCATCAAATTTCCCGTTTACGCTCGATGAAGTTCCTATTGTAATTAAGGCAAAAGGAAAACTTATCCCAAGTTGGAAGATTGATGAACACGGATTATGTGGTGAATTAAAGGATAGTCCGGTTTATACAGAGGAAAAAACAGAGGATATTGAATTGGTTCCTATGGGTGCAGCACGATTAAGAATCTGCTCATTCCCTGTAGTTGGAGATGAAAAAGCAAATCGCTGGTAATACAGATAATATAGGTAGTGGTTACGTGTCTCAGTAATGAGCACGTAGCCTTTAAAGTACATGGTTATGACAATGAATTTGAAATATAATTTACTAGGAGTATTGCTATTGGGAGTCTTTTTTAGTTGTACCACTCAAAAGTCGGAAGAGAGTAGTGGTTTACTGACTCCTGTACCATTTAATGAGGTAAAATTGGAAGATAGCTTTTGGTTACCTCGTTTGAAAACACAAGCTGAAACATTGGTGCCATTTGCCCTGGATAAAACTATTCCAGCTGTTGAGAAGCTTAAGCAGGCAGCAAAATTTCTGAAAGGAGATACAACTGATTTACCCAAACCTCACCGTTTCGTATCATCCGATTTGTATAAAGTAATGGAAGGTGCAGCATATTTACTCAAGATTGAACGTAATCCTGAGCTGGAGGCTCGCCTGGATGAAATTATCGATGTAATTGCCAGTGCCCAACAGGAAGATGGTTATTTATATGTGGCACATATAACAGGAGTTGCAAAGAATCATGCTTCATGGGGAAGCTCGGGTATGGGTGATAAACCTTATTCATGGGTTGTTCATAGTCACGAGTTATATAATATTGGCCATATGTATGAAGGGGCTATTGCTTATTTTCAAGCCACAGGCAAGAGAAAATGGCTGGATGTTGCAGAAAAGAGTGCTCAGCATGTGAATAGAGTATTTTTTGAAGGAGATCCTAACTACAATAATGGGAAACCGGTTAATCAGGCACCTGGTCATGAAGAGATGGAACTTGCCTTAGTGAAGCTTTACAGGGCAACCAAGAATGAGCTTTACCTGGAGATGGCTAAAAAGTTTTTGGATATACGAGGTAAGACTTTTGTTCCGGATGGAGAGGGATGTATGGCTCCTGAATATGCACAACAACATAAACCATTGGTTGAACAAAGTAGAGCTGTAGGTCATGCTGTAAGGGCTGCTTATTTATATGCCGGAATGGCTGATGTTGATGCTTTAAGCGAGCAACCTATCTACAGAGATGCATTGGACAGAATATGGCACAATATCGTCGATACGAAAATGCATATAACCGGAGGTTTAGGTGCTATTCATGGTATTGAGGGATTTGGACCTGAGTTTGTTTTACCTAACAAGGATGCATATAATGAAACTTGTGCTGCTGTAGGTAATGTCTTCTTTAACTATCGAATGTTTTTAGCAGAGAAGAATGCCAAATTTTTGGATGTTGCCGAAGTGGCTTTGTATAACAATTCATTGGCAGGAGTAAACATTGAAGGAAACAAGTTCTTTTACGTGAATCCATTGGAAGCCGATGGAGTAAAACCATTTAATCATGGAAACAAAGGTCGTTCTCCATGGTTCGGATGTGCTTGCTGTCCGGCTAATATTGCAAGATTGATTCCTCAGGTAAGTGGAATGATGTATGCGCATTCGGGGAATGATATCTACTGTTCTTTCTATGCCGGTAATGCTACAACTCTTCAATTGGATGGAGGAAAAGTTTCACTAAAGCAGGAGACCAATTATCCATTTGAAGGTCACGTAACTTTAACTGTTAATCCTGAGAAAAAGAACCAGCAAATTGCTGTGAAGATAAGGATTCCTTCATGGGCTACGAGTCAGTTTGTTCCGGGTGCATTGTACCAATTTGAAAATAAGAACTTCAAGGATTGGAAAATTAAGGTCAATGGCAAGGAGGTTTCTGCGAGTCTTGATAATGGTTTTGCAACCGTTGAACGCAGTTGGAATGATGGCGATAAGTTGGAACTTATGCTTCCTATGACAGTGCGATTTAATCGTGCAGATGAGCGTATTGAGGCTGATCAGAAACGTATTGCAGTGACAAGAGGTCCTCTTGTTTATTGTATTGAAGAGCCGGATAATGATTTGGTTGCTCAGGCATACTATATCGACAAGCTACCAAAGGACGATGAGATCTCTGAAGAAACGTTTCATGCTGGACTTCTAAAAGATGTAGTAAAAGTAAATCTTCCTATTCAGTCGGTAGGAGCAACAACCTCCCAGGCAACATTAATACCATATTATGCATGGAATAACCGTGGAGATGCTTCGATGATTGTGTGGATTCCAGATAATGAGAAGTTGGCAGAAGAAAATGTACCAGAGGTAACCAAGAATGTAAAGTTCGAGAAGATTATTGCTTCACACACCTTTAAGCTTGATAAAGTAGAGGCAATAGGTGATGGAAAGCAACCATCGAAATCATTTGATACTACAATACCAAGGTGGACTAGCTGGGCTGAGAAAGGTAAAGAGCAATGGGTTGAAATTGCGCTTAAAGAAGAGCGTACTATCAGAAGTATTAGCGTGTACTGGTATGATGATCAAGGAGGGGTACAGGTACCTCAATCATGGAGTTTGGAGTACTATAAGGATGGAAGATATATGCCTTTTGAATTGTATGTAACTGACTCCTATAATAGCTTCAAGGATCAATACAATATGGTACATCCGGCTAATGAATTGTCGTGTGATCGTATTCGAATTTTGATGACTCCAAAAGCGAATGCTGCTGTTGGAATCCTGGATGTTGAAATTGACTATGAAAAATAAAACAGATAATCTTTAAACAGATGAGAAAATTTCTAATGGCATTGGTACTGCTGGCGGCAGTTTCCTGTACTTCAACAAAAAACAGAGAGTTTGACAGTTCAACATTTGAGACTGTTATCGATGGGAAAGAAGTGAGTTTATATACGCTGAAAAATAGCAACGGATTGGTTTCGCAGATTACTAACTATGGAGGTCGAGTGGTCAACTTATGGGTACCTGATCGAGAAGGTAATTTTGAAGATATTGTTCTGGGGTATGGATCTATTGATGGTTATCTCAAGAGTAATGAAATTTATTATGGTGCTTTAATTGGGCGATATGGCAATCGACTTGCTCAAGGAAAATTTGAGCTTGACGGAAAGACTTATGACCTGGCTATTAACAATGGTGAGAACCATTTGCATGGTGGTATTGCAGGTTACAATAATGTTGTATGGGAGGCCCGACAGGTTGATGATCAAACATTGGAATTGCAATATCTATCAAAGGATATGGAAGAAGGATATCCAGGTAACTTATCGATACGCGTTGTTTATCAACTAACCAATGAAAATGAGTTGAAGGTTGAATATTGGGCAACGACAGATGCTCCTACTTATGTTAATCTAACACACCATAGTTTCTTCAACCTTCATGGTGCAGGAAAAGGATCGATTAATGATCATGTATTGTTTATTGATGCCGACGATTATACGCCTGTAGACGAAGGATTAATACCAACTGGAGAAATTGCTGCTGTTGCAGGAACTCCAATGGATTTCACAAAGCCAATTGCCATTGGAAAAAGGGTAAATAACGATTTTGAACAGCTAAAGTATGGCTTGGGGTATGACCATAACTGGGTACTGAATCCAGCCAAAGAGAAGGTACGTTTAGCTGCGCGTATTGCTGAACCTGCTTCAGGAAGAGCCATGGAGGTATATACCAATGAGCCAGGCTTGCAATTTTATGGAGGGAATTTCCTTGATGGAAATGATGTAGGTAAATATGGTTTAAGCTATAAACATCGCACAGCTTTCTGTCTGGAAACCCAGCATTTCCCAGATAGTCCAAACCATGCAAACTTCCCTACAACCCGACTTAATCCAGGTGAAAATTACTATTCCATATGTATCTATAAATTTTTAACTGATTAATTATGAGATTATTTCGAAATCTGGGATTGTTGTTGTTGTTTGGAGCCGTAGCTGGAACAGCTGTTGCTCAGGGTGATTGGTCGCTCAAGACCGATAAGATTGTAAGTAAGTGGGCAAAGGAGGTGAAAGCAGAAGCTGTTTTGCCAGAGTATCCTCGTCCGCAGTTGCAGCGTAGCGATTGGATGAATCTGAATGGTTTGTGGGAATATGCTGTTGTGAAGAACGGAGTTGATATGCCTGCAGAATTCGAGGGTAAGATTCTAGTGCCTTTTGCCAT
This sequence comes from Puteibacter caeruleilacunae, assembly GCA_005217565.1. Taxonomy (GTDB): domain Bacteria; phylum Bacteroidota; class Bacteroidia; order Bacteroidales; family Prolixibacteraceae; genus Puteibacter; species Puteibacter caeruleilacunae. The sequence goes on along the minus strand of SJCO01000010.1, from coordinate 179,210 downwards.
TGAATCTGCTTTATCGGGAGTTCAAAAGAGAATTTCAGATAAGGATTACCTGTGGTATAAAAGAACCTTTGAGTTGCCAACTAAGTGGAAGAAGAAAGATATCGTCTTGAATTTTGGTGCGGTAGATTGGGAAACAACAGTCTACGTGAATGGCAAAAAGGTTGGATCACACCAGGGGGGATATGATCCATTTAGTTTTGATATTACCAATGCATTATCTGCTTCCGGGCCTCAGGAAATTGTGGTGTCAGTATGGGATCCTGCAAGTAATGGAACTCAGCCAAGAGGAAAACAGGTTACTAAACCTAACGGTATTTGGTACACTCCTGTTTCAGGTATCTGGCAGACTGTCTGGTTGGAGCCAGTGGCAAAACAGGCTGTTGGGCGACTTAAGATTACACCTGATATTGATGGCGGACAGGTGCATATTGAGACCATGGGACGCTTGAGTAATGTTGAGGGATATCAGGTAAAATTAGAGGTGTTTGATGGAGAGCAGTTGGTTAAAACAGCACAGGGAAATCTGGGTGATGAGCAGCTGTTGGATATTAATGCTCCTAAATTGTGGTCTCCTGATTCTCCATTCTTATATGATCTTAAGGTGTCGTTGTTGAAGAAAGGTAAGACTGTTGATCAGGTGAAGAGTTATTTCGCAATGCGTAAGATCAGCGTTGGGACAGATAAGCAGGGACATGAAAGGTTATTGTTGAATAACAAGCCTCTTTTCCAATTGGGAACACTTGATCAGGGATGGTGGCCAGGTGGTCTCTATACTGCACCATCTGATGAAGCTTTGAGATATGATATCGAGATTACTCAGCAAAGTGGCTTTAACATGATCCGTAAGCACGTTAAGGTAGAGCCTGCACGTTGGTATTATCACTGTGACAAGATGGGAATGCTTGTATGGCAGGATATGCCTAGTGGAGATAAAAGTGCAGATTGGAGAGGTCCTTCAGGTTATGATGGCAGAGAGATGAAGCGTAGTGCTAATTCCGCAAATCAATTTAGAAAAGAGTGGAAGGCGATTATGGATGCCAATTATCATTTCCCAAGTATTGTGATGTGGGTACCATTCAATGAGGCATGGGGACAGTTCAACACAGTTGAGATTATCAACTGGACAATGAAGTATGATCCATCAAGATTGGTAAATGGTCCTAGTGGAGGAAACTTTTTCCCTGCTGGTCATACGGTTGATCAACACCAGTATCCAGGACCAGGAATGCCAAATGCAAGATACCATTCTCCTGAGATTATGGATGGTCGCGTGCTTGTTCTTGGAGAATTTGGAGGTCTAGGAATGCCTGTTAAAGGTCATTTATGGCAGAAAGATCGTAATTGGGGATACCGCAATTATGACGACAAAGATCGATTGATGAGCTCTTACCAAGGACTTATTGAAAAGATTCCTGCTTTAATTAAGAAGGGATTGTCGGCGGCTATTTACACACAGACAACAGATGTTGAGGGTGAGGTAAATGGATTAATGACTTACGATAGAGAAATAATTAAAATGGAGTTGTCAAAGATGAAAGAGGTTAACTCTAAATTATACAAAGTATCAATTGATAACTAGTTAAAAAAGACTGCTACTGATTGAATGTTCACTCAGTGGCAGTCTTCTCTCGAAAGACATAAAAAAATTAACAAACAAGATTAATCACATATACTCATAATAAGAAAGATGAAGAAATTACTGCTAATTGGAGCGATGCTTTTTGCAGGGACAATTCTTGCAAAAGAGGTGAACCTGGAGGTTAAGGAAAATAATCAAGCGAGTGTAGTTGTAGATGGAAAAGTGATGTTAACATCTCCATCTGAAGGACTATGGTCTATTGCTACCGCATGGCAAAAGGAGTGGCCGGCGAAATGGAAGCATGCATTACCTGAGAAGGTTGAAACCTCCGGAGATTGGACGATTATTTATGGTGAAATGAAATTACCTTCAGGGTCTTTTAAGTTAAGAGATGCTTACCGTCCTGAAGGCAACCGAATTAAGTGTGTGCGTCGTGTTCAATGGCATGGAAAACAACCAATTGATAGTGTAACCTTAGCTGTGCGTTGGCAGATCAACGCAGTGAAGCCAAGTACATTCTTACCAGGAATTATCTATTACGGCAACCCATCAGGAGAGAAGAATGGCTCACACAAGGTACCTGTATTTCATGGTAAAGCCGGAGAAAAAGCCATCTTTGAAGAGCACCGCTATCCCCTACCCTTTGCAAGTTTTGAGTGGAAAGATGCCAATCAGTACTATGGTGCTGCCCTACATACTAAGCCAAGTCCTGTTTATGGAGGAAATCATTTCGATCAATGGTGGTCGTTGGGAGTTCAGTCGTATGAAAAATATTCAGAGTTAGTCTTACTTTCTGGTCCCATTACTTATAACGGACAACCAAGTGTGGCGAAAGCTCTTCAGCATAAAGCAATGCCATACGGAGCAACATGGATGAAATTTGAGCCAGGAACAATTATCGAGAAGACATTCTACCTGGAAGGATATGATGTGGAAGAGAAAGGTGCTGGATTTCAGACACCAATGTATACCTCTGTCGATATCTTCAAGCCATTTTATGTGGATGACTTCCCATCTTTAGATGAGATAATTACTGATAAATATCGTTTTACCAAGTCAAGGTACATGGAGGATGCTGATTATGCGGGATTCAATATGTTTCCTTCTCGTATAACACCACAGGTAGTGATGGGATGGGCCGGACAATCGGAGGCTCCTATTTACGCTTTACAGGTGCTTCAAAAGAGATTAAATGATCCAACCATCAGGGCGATGGTGCAAAAGTCAATGGATCATATTACGACTTCACCAGTTACTCCAAAAGGTTTTATGGTGAACTATAATACCAAGACAAAGAAATGGAGCAAGTCAGATCCGGTATCGGAAGGACAGGCTATGAACAGTATTGCTTTGGCCATTCGGGCCGGTCGCAAGGATAAACGCATGAACACTGAAAAATGGGAGGTGTTTTTGAAGAAAGCGTGTGACGTTCATTTGAAGCGTATTAATGCGCCTGAATGGAATCCAAGAAATACAGCTGAGGCCTTTTATATTTCCCCATTCTTGTATGCATATGAGTTGTTTGGAAACAAGGAATATAAGAAACTGGCATTGAAGTTAGCAGATTATTATGCTGAGCGACATGTGAGTATGGATGAACCTTATTGGGGTGGTACGTTGGATGCAACTTGTGAGGATAAAGAGGGTGCCTGGGGGGCTTTCCAGGGATTCATGACTGCTTATGAGTTTACCAAGGAGAAGAAATACTTGAAATGGGCTAAACATGCAGGTGATGTTGTACTTAGCTATACCGTTGTATGGGACATCCCTTTACCTGCAGGTCGTCTGGCTGATCATGGATTAAAGACTCGAGGATGGACTGGTGTATCTCCTCAAAATCAACACCTGGATGTTTATGGAGTATTGGTCACTCCAATGGTGTATAAGTTGGGGATGTATACCGAAAATGAAGCACTAAAGAAACTGGCTGTGGTGATGTACCGTAGCTGTGGACAAATGATTGATCCTTTTGGTTCACAGGGAGAACAGATACAGGAAACCAACTTTGCTCAGCATGGTAATATGAGTAATGTTTATAAGCTACGTGGTGGTTACTCTGAAGGATGGACTGTGTACTGGATTACAGCACACTTCCTGCATGCCGCAGCACAGTTTGAGGAAATGGGAGTTGAGTTGTAAAGGTTCCAGGTTTCAGGTTCCAGTTCGGCTAGCGCCTCACAGTTTCAGGTTCAAGGCATTGGAATAAGCCTCCCTTAGAAGTAATATGAAGAACTAAAAAATAGGATGATGATTAAACGTTTTTTACTGGTGTTACTTTTAACACCTATGTTGAGTTTTGCACAGAAAGAGGTATTATTTTTCTCATACTTTAAGGGAAATGGAGAAGATGGTTTGCATTTAGCTTTCAGTGAGGATGGGTATAAGTGGAATACTCTCAAAAATGACGAGTCGTTTCTACAACCAGAAGTGGGAGAAAGTGTATTGATGCGCGATCCATGTATCATTTATGGGCCGGATAAGCGTTTCCATATGGTTTGGACTTCTGGATGGAATGAGAAAGGAATCGGCTATGCCAATTCAAAAGATCTTGTTAACTGGTCTGATCAGATTTACATCCCTGTGATGAAACATGAAGAGAATGCTCAGAATTGTTGGGCGCCTGAGATTGTATATGATGATGTACAACAACAATACATGATCTTCTGGTCGACAACCATTTCTGACAAATTCACAGAGACAAAAGGATCAGGGGGCAATAAATATAATCATAGAATGTATAGCATCACTACTAAAGATTTTAAGACATTCTCAGAGACTAAGCTCTTTTATGATCATGGCTTTAATGTAATTGATGGATCTATTCTGAAAATGGATGAGGGGTACATGATGTTTATTAAGGACGAGACGAAAGTTCCTGTTGCGCAGAAGAATATACGCTGGACAACTGCAAATAAAATTGAAGGACCGTATACTGCTCCATCAGAACCAATCACTGGAAAATACTGGGCTGAAGGACCTACCTGTATTAAATGGGATGGCAAATACATCGTTTATTTCGATAAGTATACTCAGAAAAGTATGGGGGCTGTAGAATCAACAGATCTTAAGAACTGGAAAGATATCTCTGATCAGATTTCGTTTACCGGCGGAGTGCGTCATGGAACAGTTTTTAAAGTGCCTGCAAAAATAGCAAAGAAACTTTTGAAGAAATATAATTAGCAATCTATTAACGTATTAACCAGATGAAGAGATTAGTTATTTGGGTTGTGCTTTTGAGCACGACTATGGGATTGTATGCCCAGCGTTGGAGTGAAGAAAAGGTAAATAAGTGGTATAAAAAGCAAGGATGGCTTGTAGGAGCTAATTTTGCTCCATCTTCTGCAATTAACCAGTTGGAGATGTGGCAGGCTGATACTTTTGATCCGGAAGCCATAGATCGAGAATTAGCCTGGGCCGAAGATCTTGGTTTCAATACCATGCGTGTTTTTCTTCACAATTTACTGTGGGAGCAGGATAAAGAAGGATTTATTGATCGTGTAGAACAGTATTTGAAAATTGCTGACAAACACGGGATTAAAACCATGTTGGTGTTGTTAGATGATGTATGGCACCCTTATCCAAAGCTTGGAAAACAACCAGATCCAAAACCTCATGTTCACAATTCGGGCTGGGTACAGAGTCCCGGTCATGATGTATTAATTGATGAAAAGAAGTGTGATGCCCTTGAAGGATACATCAAAGGTGTGGTAAAACACTTTAAGAAAGATAAGCGTGTGATTATCTGGGATATCTATAATGAACCAGGAAATACCAATGGAAGTAGTTATGGTAAAATGGAACCTAAGAATAAGGGGAAATACTCCCTGGCATTACTGAAGAAAGTATATAAGTGGGTGCGTGAGGTGAATCCTTCTCAGCCTATTTGTGTGGATGTGTGGACATCTATCCATAAGGAGCTTGATCAGATGAGTGCAATCGATCAATTTGCGTATAACAATTCAGATGTGATTAACTTTCATTGTTACTCTGGTCCAGAAGCAACTGAAAAAATGGTGAAGCGATTGGCGCAATCGAATCGACCATTGATCTGTACTGAGTATATGGCACGTAAGACCGGATCTACCTTCCAGAATATTCTACCTATTTTTAAGAAGTACAATGTTGCGGCTTACAACTGGGGATTTGTATCAGGAAAATCTCAAACAATTTATCCATGGGATTCATGGCATAAGCAATATCAGGGAGAACCTGAGCTTTGGTTTCATGACATTTTCCGTAAAAATGGACAGGCTTATATCCAGGAAGAGGTTGATTACATCAAGCAAATGTTGAAATAGAAATTCGGGAAATTATGAAGCAAATCTATATCATATTATTAGCATGCTTGTTGGTTAGCTCAATAGGAAAAGTCAGCGCGGCAGGTAAGAATAAAAAGGTAAAAGAGAAAGATTGCGTGGCATATCTCATGTCGTACTTCAGTCCTGAAGAGAAATTGTATTACGCCTGGAGTACTGATGCTCGTAATTGGAATATGTTGAATAACGGAAAACCTGTATTCGATTCAAAAGTGAGGCTTCGCGATCCTTATGTACATCGTGTAAATGGAAAATTTCATTTGGTACATACCAAGGGATGGGATCACCCGACAATCTTTCATTGGGAGTCGGATGATTTAATAAACTGGGAAGGTGGACCTATTGATGTAGTACCTGCAGAAATGAAAAGAGCTTGGGCGCCTGAGTTCTTTTATTCTAAGAAGGAGAAGTTGTTCTATGTTTTCTGGGCATCGATCAAAGATGGTCACAATGTAATGTGTTATTTGAAGACCAAAGATTGGAAAAACATCACTACTGATCAGTATGGGGTGTATTATGATATTGGTACCTCGAGTATTGACTTGACAATTGTTGAGCATAAAGGATTGTATTATGGATTCCACAAGCCTGCAATGACCGAAGATAAGGAGGGTAACCGAATGTATGTATCGCCAACATTAGATCCTAATGAGGAAGGATTTACTTTCGGTCAGAAAGATCATGGAAAAGAGGTGCTACCAAATCAATCACGCCCTACAGAAGGACCAGAGATTATCAAATTGATTGGAGAAGATCGTTGGTATATCTATGGTGATCCATTTGGGAGTGCATTGGAAGCATGGGAGACCACAGACTTTAAGTCGTTTAAGAAGATTGAAGTCAAGACTCCTGCAAAGTCAAAGCACTGTAGTTTTGTACCGATAACAGCGGAAGAATTGAAGCGATTGAAGGAGAAGTATCCCAACAAATAGAATTTACGGGATTGTTACTGAAAAAGGCGATGCATTAGTTTGGAAACTGTAAGCGTTGGTAGCAACGATTATTCAAATATTCCTTTATTTTTGCATGCTTTATATAATCGTAAATGTGAGATGATGAGAATTTTAACTGTATTAGTATTCTTTTTGCTAAATGTTATTGTATGTGTTGCCAAGCCACGTGAAGGAAAGGATTTGACAGCTAATGAATTTGCTAAGATGATTAAGGAAAAAAATATTGTATTGGTTGATGTTAGGACTGCCAGTGAGTTTGAAGATGCTCATTTAGAGAGTGCAATCTTGATCGATTTCTTTGATCCGAATTTTAAGCAGAATATCTCTAGTCTTTCAAAGAAGAGAACAATTTGTGTATACTGTCGTTCAGGTAACCGCAGTGGAAAAACAATGAAATTGTTAGCTGATTTGGGATACAAACATGTAATTAATTTGGCTGGAGGAATAAAAGGCTGGAAGGCTGAAGGATTGGAAACAGTTGAATCTCAAAATTAAAATATTGAAGCCCCTTGCCGTATTAAGCGAGGGGCTTTGTTTTTATAGTGTTTTTATTTCTGTTACTAATTTCTGTATCGAGTCTTTTGCATTACCAAATAGCATCCGGGTCTTATCATTGAAGAATAAGAAGTTTTCAATACCGGCATAACCTTTACCCATTCCTCGTTTCATTACAATGATATTTTTTGCTTCGTGTGTGCGAATAATTGGCATACCATAGATCGGACTTGATGGATCATCGTCTGCTGCAGGATTAACAACGTCATTAGCTCCAATGACAATTACCACATCGGTATTAGGCATGTCTGGATTAATGTCTTCCATCTCTACAAGTTTATCGTATGGTACATCCGCTTCGGCCAATAGTACGTTCATATGCCCTGGCATTCTACCTGCCACTGGATGTATTGCATACCTCACCTGAACACCCTTCCCTTCTAGCAAATTATCGAGTTCATGACAAACATGTTGTGCTTGTGCTACTGCTAATCCATAACCAGGAACAATCACAACACTTTGTGAATAGCTTAGAAGTATCGATGCATCACTCACTGAGATTTCTTTGATGATTCCCTGTACTTGATCAGCACTGGCTCCGCCACCTCCGAAAGCACCAACCAAAACATTAACTAACGATCGGTTCATGGCCCGAACCATTAAAATGGTTAAGATGCTTCCTGCGGCTCCTACCAAGATACCACCAAGTATCATTGCCTGATTATTGTAGATAAAACCGGCCATTGCCGCTGCAATCCCTGTGAAGCTATTGAGGAGTGAAATGACGACAGGCATATCGGCTCCTCCAATAGGCATGACAAATAGAATTCCATATACCAATGTGAGCGCAAATAGAGAATATATTGCCCATTGCATTTCTTCAACCGGAGTATTAGAAACGACCAGCCAGGTACCAGTTACTGTAACAAGAATCAAAAATAGTAGGTTTATATATTTCATATAGCCTGCCGTTAGGTCGCCCACTTTACCATCAAGTTTTCCGTAAGCAATCATACTTCCACTAAAGGCAATACTACCAATGATTAATCCCAGAATAGTTACCAGCATAGATCCGGTATTTGAAGGATCAGCATTTGGATATTCAAGTAGTGCAACCAACGCAGAGGCTGCACCTCCTGTGGCATTGAAAAAGGATACAAGTTGAGGCATCGCGGTCATCTTTACTTTGCGCGCAATAACAGAGCCGACTAAACCGCCGGCAGCAATTGTTGCTGTAATGATGCCTATGTTGGCTAATCCTATTGCTTGTCCGCTTTCATTTTTGTGTAGCAGTATAGTTGTGATCATGGCAAGCAACATGCCTCCTGCAGCGTAAAAGTTTCCTTTGCGTGCCGATTCGGGATGACTAAGCAACTTTAAACCCACAACAAAGAATATTGCAGATAAAAGATAACTTAACTCAAGAATGGTTTCTCCAATGGTGAAATCCACACCATTAATTGTTCCTAGAATTGTATCCATCATTTTTTCTTTTTCTTCTTAAACATTTCCAACATTCGGTCGGTAACTACAAATCCTCCAATAACATTCAATGTCCCGAAAAATACTGCCAGTATTCCAAGTATAAGTTCAATAGATAGCTGTGAAACATCAGCATGACCTACTAAAATTATTCCACCAATGATAATTACACCACTGATGGCATTAGCTCCCGACATTAACGGAGTATGCAATACCGCTGGCACATTTGAGATGACCTCTATTCCCAGGAAAATGGAGAGTGCAATAATGAATATTGCTTCCTTGTAGGTAAAAAAGTATATGAGAATATCTTCCATTGTTGTGAATTTTATAGTTTATGTCAGCTGACTTTTAACTCTTTCATTAATAATCTCTCCTTGGTGGGTGATGCAGGTCCCCTGGACTATATCATCATCGAAATCAAGGTTCAAATCTCCCTTGTCGTTGATTATTAGCTTAAGGAAGTTGAATAGATTTTTTGAAAACATACGACTGGCATCTAGCGGCATTGATGATGGATAATTTGAGTTTCCAATCACGTTGATACCATGATGGCTGATCATTTGATTGTCTACTGTTACTTCACAGTTCCCCCCAGTTGATGCCGCGAGATCGATAATCACTGATCCTGGTTTCATTTGCTCTACAATTTCCTTACTGATCAACAGCGGAGCTTTTCTGCCGGGAATTTGTGCTGTACAAATGATTACATCCGATTTTAATGCATGTGTATTAATTGCTTCTTGCTGCTTTTGTTTATACTCTTCAGTCTGCTCAACCGCGTAACCTCCAGCGGACCTGTCTTCTTTGGCTCCTTCGACATCTACAAATTTGCCTCCCAGACTCATTACTTCTTCTTTTACTGCAGCACGAACATCAAATACCGATACCTGTGCTCCTAGTTTTCTTGCTGTAGCAATGGCTTGTAATCCGGCAACTCCTGCACCTAGAATGAGTACATTAGCTGGTCTTATCGTTCCAGCAGCTGTCATGAACATCGGAAAGAATGTTGGCAATTGCATGGCTGCTTCGAGTACTGCTTTATAACCGGCAACTGTCGCCATAGAGGATAATACATCCATTGCCTGTGCCCTGGTTGTTCTGGGAATGGAATCAAGACTAAAAGAAGTAAGGTTCTTTTCTTTAATGGATGCGACCAGTTCTTTTTCCCGTAATGGATTTAATACTCCGATAATTACTTGATGATCGGTTAAATGTGACAATTCCTCTTCGGATATTGGGTTAATCTGTAGTATGATTGTGGCCTCAGAGAGGATCTCTTTCCTAGACCTGATTATGGCTCCCACTTCTTCATACTTTTCATTACTGATAAAGGCACTAACGCCAGCCTGATCTTCAATCCATATATCGACATTCATGTCAACCAGTGATTTTATATTCTCAGGAAGCATTGCTACCCTTTGCTCAGGATGAGATTCTTTTAATAGTCCAATGATCATAGCGATTGATTTTGTTAACACTATAAACAAAGTAATAGCCATAAGTTTTACCTGTTATGCAACATATGCTAATTCTTTAAAATGTTGGACATATGCTAATTATAGTAAATCGAATTCTGTTAAACTGCTACGGAATTGCTTGATTTTCCTTAACTTCACTTTATCTGTGATATGGAAACTTCGATCGTATTGAGTGTTAGGTGTTGGATTAGAGGGTTTTAGAGCGTGTTTTCATGTAGCTTTTAAAAATGAACAACAATTACATTAACCCTTATAATATTCAGTTATGAAAAGTTCTATTATTTGCTTGATTTTCTTTTGTCTACTCACCCTTACATCAATTGGTAAAGAGAAAAAAGTCAAGTTTGGAAAAATCGATGCCGATTTATTGGAAATGACCACGTATGAACCTGACAGTAGTGCAGCTGCAGTAGTGCTTTACGACAAAGGTGATGCAGCTATTGAGTTTGTACGAAGTGAAGGATGGGAATTACATAATACCAGGCATGTACGTATTAAAATCTTAAAAAAAGAAGGGCTTGATCAAGCTAACTTTAAAATTAGCTTATATACTAGTGGAGGAAATGGTGAGGAGCTGTCGGGCTTAAAGGCAGTTACCTATAATATGGAAGACGGAAAAGTCGTTATGACAAAATTTGAGCGTAAGGACCTTATCCATGAAAGTATTAATAAGTACTGGAATTCTGAGAATTTTACATTGCCAAATGTAAAAGTGGGATCTGTTATTGAAGTAAAATATATGATCAATTCCCGGGGATACTTCAGAAATATGAGAAACTGGTATTTTCAAAAAGATATTCCTGTAGCGTATAGTGAGTATGATGTTTCAATACCTGAATATTTTCATTTCAGAAAGTTTACAAAAGGCTTTGAACGTATTGCTGATTATACAGAAGAAGATGTGTCAGGTCGTATTTCAGATACAGAAAAATCAAAAAATGCTTTAACGGGGCAAACACAGCTACGAACTGCCAATATTGATTTCAGAATTAAACGTTATCATTGGGTGGCTAAAGCTATGCCAGCGTTTGAGGAAGAAGCTTATTTGTCTACATCTGATAACTACATTCAGCAAGTAGGTTTTGAGCTACAGTCGGTAAAATTCCCACAAAGTAAGTTGTATAACTATTCTGAATCATGGAAGAGTATCAATGAAAAATTATACAATGATTCTGATTTAGGTGATATTGTGAACCTACCAGGTAACTTTATTGAAGAGGAGTTGGCTGTTGCAGTAAACGGACAAGAAGGTGAACTTGCGAAAGCACATGCAATTTTCGAATATGTTCGTAACCATATGAAGTGGAATGGAATGCGAGCTAAGTATACAACAGGAATTCGTAAGGCATGGAAAGATAAAACAGGTAATTGTGCGGATATTAATTTGGTACTTACGTTAATGCTGAAAAAGGCAGGAATTAATGCAATGCCAGTAGTTTTGAGTACCAGGGATAATGGCTTGTTTGTATATCCAACATCTACAGGATTTAATTATGTAATTGCCAGCTGTATAATTGATGGAAAACGTTTATTAATGGATGCAACAGATAAGTGTAGTGCGATTAACCAATTACCTTACCGATGTTTGAATAACAAAGGTATGATCGTACAGCATCCAGGAACTGAACCTCAGTGGATTGATTTATGGCAAGTTGGTACCTCTATTAAAAGTACACGTGCACAGTTGTCGTTGAATGAAGATGGATCACTTACTGGTAGCTGCAAAATAACCCGAAAAGGTTACTCTGCTATGGGTAAGAGAGCGAGTATCTTAAGTTATAAAGATATTGATGAGTATAAAGAAAAGTACACTGCTGATTTCCAGGATTGGGAATTTGATAAATTTGATGTTGAGAATGTAGGTCAGACTGCTATGCCATTGAATGAATCATTTGATATTAATATGAGCGATGTTGCTGTGTCAAGTGGTGATCGTATTTATATCAAGACTACCCTGTTTGATCAGAAAGAAAAGAATCCGTTTAAGTTGAAGGAGCGAAAGTATCCAGTTGATTTTGGTTATACCTTTAAAGAAAATCAGGTTTATTTGATCAATATACCTGAAGGATATGAGGTTGAAGAATTGCCTCAAGCGATCAATATGAAGATACCTCAAAACGGAGGTGCATTTACCTTAATTATAAGGGATGCTGGAAACAACATGCTTCAGATTCAGAATCGAATCTCAATTAATAAACCAATTTTTACTGCAGAAGAATATGAGATTCTTAAAGAATTCTACAATCAGATTATCCAAAAAGAAAGTGAACAGATTATTTTAAAGAAGAAAGCTTAGTATTTATGAAGATACAATTATTGATTATTTGTCTACTCATCTCCATAACGGGGATGAGTAAAGGCAAGGAACTTGTTTATCCTGTATTTACAATACCTGATTCATTGAAAGAAGATGCCAATATGGTTGTTCGAGCCGATGAAACAGTGTTGGAAATTCTTAATGAAAAGGAAGCTGTTCGTCATAACAAAGTGGCATATACCGTTCTAAATAAGAATGGAGATGAGGATGCCGTACTATTTCAGTATTACGACACACATATGGATGTGAATATCACAGAAGCATCCATTTATGATGCTTTGGGGCGACTGATAGACAAGGTAAAGAAGAGTGATATTTATGATCAGTGTATGTTCGATGGATTTTCACTTTTCAATGATGCCAGGTTTAAGCGGATTACCCCGATGTGTAGTCAGTATCCATATACGGTTGTGTATGAGTATGACGTAAAATATGATGGCTATCTTTCATTGGCGGATTGGTATCCACTTAGGGGAACAAAAATATCTGTTGAAAACTCTTCTCTTGAATTACGGGTTCCTGAATCATTATCTATTCGCTTTAAGGAATGTCAGCTTGAAGGAAAGCATGAAGTTAACGATGGGATGGAGATTCACTCTTGGTCTGTGAAAAATATGGATGCAATTGAATCTGAATCATATGCTCCTGCTTTTGCCGAGATAATACCACATGTTGAACTGGGAGTTAATAGATTTGAATATGAAGGTCATCCTGGAAAACTTACTTCATGGGAAGATTTAGGGCGTTGGTGCTGGGAATTGGTTAAGGTACGTTCTGATTTATCTCCTGAACGAAAAGCGGAGATTCAGAATTTGGTAAAGGACCTAACAACGGATGCCGAGAAGGTAGCATGCCTGTATAAGTATATGCAGGATAAAACCCGCTATGTAAGTATTCAATTAGGTATTGGAGGATTTCAGCCGTTCCCTGCAAGTAAGGTAGATGAAGTTGGTTATGGCGATTGTAAAGCATTATCGAATTATATGAGGGTATTGCTTGATGCTGTTGGAATTCAGTCTTTTTATACTTTGGTACATGCAGGAAAAAGTGCTTTGGATCCTGATGTTGATTTCTGTGACCAGGCATTTAATCATGTAATATTGACTGTGCCATTAAAGAATGACACATTATTCCTGGAGTGTACAAGTCAGACTAATCCTTGTGGATATTTGGGAACCTTTACCAGTGACCGGAATGTTTTGTTGGTATCGGAGAAAGAATGTAAGATTGTGCGGACTCCTGCTTATTCAATTGATGACAACCTGCGCGAGTCGTCAAGCATTATTGAAATTTCAGAAAAAGGAGATGCTATAATAAACGAGACTGTAGCATACCAGGGAACACGTTATAATAATGTTCGTAGCGAGTTAAGAAAAACGAATGATAAGCAATTGGAGCAGGCTTACAAAAATGCCAGGCTCTCTGGAGTTGAGATTGAGTCTATAGCATACAAGGACGAACCTGACCGTCTTCCTAAGGCTACAAGAGACATGAAATTTAGTTCTCGACGATATGCATCTGTAATGGGGAAACGCATGTTTTTGCCAATCAACCGTCTGTACCGAAGCACCTATGTTCCTCGTAAATATGACGAGCGGGAATATGATGTTCAGATTCGATATCCATATACTGATGTCGATACTGTTGTGTACAAAATACCCGAAGGATTTGTACCAGAGGCTATGCCGGAGCCTTTGAAAATAGACTCAAAGTTTGGAACATATGAGTGTTCAGTTGTCTTTAAAGATAATGAGTTGGTATACACCAGGAAAGAAACTTTATCAAAAGGGAGATATGCCCCTGAAACATATGATGAGCTGGTCGATTTCTTAAAGAAGATTGTTACAGCAGATAAAAAGAAAATAGTACTTGTAAAAGGCTAAAATAAAAAAAGCCCTCTTCTTTATCGGAAGAGGGCTTTGTGTTTATCTAAGAATTATTAATTCTTCAATTCCCATGTTGCACCATCTTTGGTGTCTTTTACTTCGATACCCATTGCCTTTAACTCATCTCTGATTTTGTCAGCAGTAGACCAATCTTTGTTGGTTTTTGCATCTTGACGCAATGTTAGAAGAAGTTGCATTACATCATCCATTGCATCGCTTGATGATTCATTGCTTTGTTGCTCTCCTTGCAATCCAAGAATGTCATATACAAACTGTTGATATAAATCTTGTAGTATCTTCAAATCAGCAGCATTAATAGAAGCTTTACCATCATTAATCGAGTTGATCATTTTAACTCCATCAAAAAGGTGAGCTATCAAAATCGGACTGTTTAGGTCGTCGTTCATTGCGGCATAGCATTTTTCTTGCAATGATGATACATCAACAGTTGATTCATCTGATGCTTTTAAAGCTGATACCAATGCCGTTGCTTTCATCAAACGATCCATTCCCTTTTCAGCAGCCTGAAGAGCTTCGTTTGAGAAGTCAAGCGGACTGCGATAATGTGCTTGTAAGATGAAGAAACGAATGGTCATCGGACCGTAAGGGCGCTCTAAAAGTTTGTGTGTACCTTCAAATAATTCATCAAGGTTAATGAAGTTACCTAATGATTTTCCCATCTTCTGACCGTTAATTGTAACCAGATTATTATGCATCCAGTAATTAACCGTTTCATGTCCGTGTGCAGCTACTGATTGTGCAATCTCAGCTTCGTGGTGAGGGAACAATAGATCCATTCCACCACCGTGGATATCAAATTGTGATCCCAGGTATTTGCAGCTCATTGCAGTACACTCGGTATGCCAACCAGGGAAACCATCGCCCCATGGTGAAGGCCATCTCATGATATGTTCCGGAGAAGCATTTTTCCACAATGCAAAGTCGAGACTTGAACGTTTTTCCTGTTGTCCATCTAATTCTCTTGTGGTACTGTAAAGATCTTCGATCTTGCGACCTGACAGTTTTCCGTAGTCATGATCTTTTGCATATTTCTCTACATCAAAATATACTGAACCACGACTTTCATAGGCATATCCTGCATCAAGAATGGCCTTGATGGTCTCAATCTGTTCAATAATATGTCCTGAAGCTGTCGGTTCAATGCTTGGAGAAAGTACATTCAGCTGGCTCATGTTGCGTTGGTAGCGTAATTTATAGCGCTGTACAACCTCCATTGGCTCCAACTGTTCAAGTTTTGCCTTCTTGCCAATTTTATCTTCTCCCTGATCGCCATCATCAGTAAGGTGACCTACGTCGGTAATGTTACGAACATAGCGAACCTTATAATCCAGATGTTGAAGATATCTGAATAATAAATCAAAAGTGATGGCTGGACGTCCATGCCCTAAGTGAGCATCTCCATATACTGTAGGACCACAAACATACATCCCTACTCTTCCGGGATTGATAGGTTTGAACTCCTCTTTTTTTCTAGAAAGTGTGTTGTATAGATAAAGCTTCTTATCCATGTTGTAAGTTTTTATATCGACCACAAAGTTACAATACTACAGGAAATTAACCAGTATATTACTGGAATTTCTGGTTTCCCGTTATTTTAGTTAAGAAATTCTTATGAGAAGGAAATCGCATGTCTATTAAGTGTCTTAAAGGATATTAATCCAATATTAAACTATCAATTCAACGCATTGTTTTATAACGATTTTCAAAAAAATAGATTACTTTTGCAACACTTTCAAATTCCTGAAAAGGTGTTTGATTATAAAGAAGGGGGGAGAGACCAGGCTCAGAGAACCTCTGGCAACCATCCTAAGATTGAGGATAAGGTGCCAATACCTGGCCGGATAACGGAGTTATAATTTTAACACAACATCATGAACTATTATTCAAAACATACTACGGTTTTCGTAACAGGTTTATTCTTGTTAAGCTTTATGCATTTTTCCAATATGTGTATGCGCTGATGCGCTGTATATTATATCTCAATCAATGTGTTGGAAAGATCTAAGAGATTGGTCCGACATATGGCTTACACAAGTAGGCTAACTCGAATGATAGTATTGTAATAAATAACTTATCCTGAATTTATATACCATGTCAGTAACAAAGACGTACGAAGAAATTAATAGGAAACTCAAAGAAGGAACAGCTGTTGTTTTAACTGCTGAAGAAGTTTCTGAAATGGCGAAGGAATGTTCTCCTGCTGAGATCGCGGAGAAAGTTGATGTAGTAACTACGGCTACTTTTGGAGCAATGTGCTCATCGGGAGCCGTTATAAACTTTGGACATGCGAATCCTCCAATTCGTATGGAAAAAATCAGACTGAATAAAGTACCTGCATATGAAGGACTAGCTGCTGTTGATACCTATGTTGGTGCAACTGCTGTATCAGAGGAAAATCCTAAGTATGGTGGAGCTCACGTTATTCAGGATTTAATTGAAGGAAAAGATATTGAACTTGAAGCATGGGGAAAAGGAACTGACTGCTATCCTCGTAAACATATCAAGACAATAATCAATAAGGATACAGTGAACGAGATGTATCTGTTTAATCCTCGAAATGCGTATCAAAACTATAATGTGGCAGTTAATACCACAGATGAGATTAAGTATACCTATATGGGTACTTTGTTGCCTAAGCTTAAGAATGCAAATTATTCTACAGCTGGAGAGTTGAGTCCGCTGTTGAATGATCCGGAGATGCGTACTATTGGTATTGGAACGCGTATATTCCTTGGTGGAACGGAAGGTTTTGTAACATGGCAGGGAACACAGTTTCATACTACCAAAGAGAAGAATGAATTGGGTGTTCCGGTGACCAATGCTGCAACTATTGCGGTGATTGGAAATCTTAAGGCGATGAGCAGTGAGTTTATTAGTGCTGCATATTATGAGAAATATGGAACTAGTTTATTTGTTGGTATTGGTGTTCCTATTCCTGTATTAGATGAAGATATTGCGAAACGTGTTTCTATTCGTAATGAGCAGATCGAGACAACAATATTAGATTATGGATCGGCAGGGACTCCATCATTAGGTCGTACTAATTATGCTGAATTACAGTCTGGATCAATCAAGATAAACGGACAGAAAGTTAGAACGGCACCTGTTGCTAGTCTTCAGAAAGCACGTAAGATTGCCAATATCTTGAAAGAAAAACTACAGGCAGGAGAGTTCGAAGTAACTAAGCCTGTTCAAATGTTTCCTACAGGAACATCGTTAAATTCATTGAAAGAAGTAGAGGAGGAAAACTAATGAAGACTGTTAAAAAGAGATTTGTGCTAAATTTTCCACCTCAAAGTGGAGACAAACCATTGAGTTACCGTTTGGTAAAAGAATTTGATATTAGCATCAACATATTAAAGGCGGAAGTGAAACCTGGTAAAACAGGAACGTTACTTTTGGAACTTGAAGGTACCAAAGAAAACCTGAAAAAGGGAATTGCGTATCTTGAGGAGAATCAGGTACAGTGTCAGCCTCTGAAAAAGAAAATTACTTTTAAACAGGAGCAGTGTATCAATTGTGGAAACTGTACCGGAGTGTGTTTTACCGGCGCCTTAAAAATGGATCGTAGCAATTGGGAATTGAAATTCAAGCCAGAGAAATGTGTGGTTTGTGAATTATGTGTTCCAGCATGTCCGTTGAATTTATTTACAATTGATTTTAACTAAAGCGGATTGATAGAGACGAGAACATACCGAAATTCTTTTAATGAAAATAGGTTTACAGGTTTTGTTGTGGGCTATAAAGATACAGATCTATGGATTGGAGTAGATCCAGCATCATATTGTGACGATCTGAAAGCTTTTGCAGAAGAACGCATCCGAGCTTATCGTCATGAGCTTGAGAAATACCTGTTAACTGATCCAGCATTTGGGAAGAGTCATACTCCTTTAAAGGTAAAAAGTGATGCTCCTGAAATTGCGATCATGATGGCTGATAAGGCAGGACAAGCTGGAATTGGTCCGATGGGAGCTGTTGCTGGGGCATTTTCAGAGTTTATTGGAAAAGATATTCAGAAGCAATTTTCGATCAATGAGTTAGTGTTAGAAAATGGAGGAGATCTGTATATGTATCTTAAGGAAGACCTGGTTTTATCGGTTTATGCAGGAACTTCACCTTTAAGTGAGAAGATAGGCATACGAATACCGGCCAGTGCCGCTCCATTGGGAGTTTGTACCTCGGCAGGAACAGTAGGGCCTTCAAAAAGCTATGGTAAGGCTGATGCCGTTATGGTGGCTTGTGAAGATACTCTTCTTGCTGATTCTTTGGCTACAGCTTTGGGGAATCAGGTAAAAACTGGAGAGGATATCGGAGATGTAATGAAACGTGCTGAAAAGTATACCTTTGTAAAGTCTTTATTAATCATTTGTGGGGATAAAATTGGATTGTGTGGATCTTTTGAAATACAACCAATTAAAGCTTAATTTTGAAGAAAATCATTTGAATGAGTACGAAAAATAATATACGAGAAGAGTTGAAGAATAGAATCCTTGTGCTTGATGGTGCAATGGGAACCATGATTCAACGATATAAATTGCAGGAAGAAGACTATCGTGGGGAGCGCTTCAAAGACTGGCATTGTGATTTGAAGGGTAATAACGATTTATTGTCGCTTAGTCGTCCTGAAATCATTGAAGAGATTCATTTGGCTTATTTAGAGGCTGGTGCAGATATAATCGAGACCAACACCTTTAATGCAAACCGAATTTCAATGGCTGATTACGATATGGAAGATCTTAGTTATGAGATTAACGTTGAGTCAGCAAAGCTAGCCCGAAAAGCTATTGATAAGTACCTTGAGAGTAATCCTCAAAAAGGTTTATTTGTTGCAGGATCGATTGGACCAACAAATAAAACGGCTTCCATGTCTCCTGATGTTAATGATCCCGGTTTTCGTGCCGTAACATTCGATGACCTGGTAGAGATTTATGAGGAGCAAGCAAAGGGATTGATTGAAGGAGGTGTAGATACCTTATTGATCGAGACTGTTTTTGATACTTTGAATGCAAAAGCTGCCTTATTCGCTATTGATAACGTTTGTGAGGAATTAGGAGTTAAGGTTCCTGTGATGATTTCGGGAACCATTACCGATGCTAGTGGCCGTACTTTATCGGGACAAACATTAGAGGCTTTTTATAACTCAGTACGTCATGCCGATTTGTTGAGTATTGGATTAAACTGTGCGCTTGGAGCGGAACAACTTCGCCCTTATTTGGAGGAATTGTCAAAACTGGCGGAATGTTATGTGAGTGCACACCCTAATGCAGGTTTACCTAATCAGTTTGGAGAGTATGACCAGTCGGGAGTGCAGATGGCTGAAATTATTGATGACTTCCTTAAGAACGGTTTTGCCAATATTATTGGTGGATGTTGTGGTACATCTCCAGAACATATTGCTGAGATAGCCAAGGTTGCAAGTCAGTATGGACCTCGTATTATTCCTGAGATACCGGTATTGACTCGATTGAGTGGGTTGGAGCCATTGGTAATCCGTCCAGAATCGAACTATGTAAACATTGGTGAACGTACAAATGTTGCAGGTTCACGTAAGTTTGCCCGCTTAATTAGAGAAGAGAAATTTGATGAAGCATTAACCATTGCTCGTAACCAGGTAGAGGGCGGAGCACAGATCATTGATGTGTGTATGGATGAGGCCATGCTTGATGCAGAAAAGTCGATGGTGAGGTTTTTGAATCTTCTTGCTTCAGAACCTGAAATTTCTCGTTTGCCTATTATGATTGACTCGTCGAAATGGGAGGTCATTGAGGCAGGATTAAAATGCGTACAGGGAAAGGCTGTCGTTAACTCTATCAGTCTTAAGGAGGGAGAAGAGATTTTCCTTGCTCACGCAAAGACCATAAGAAAATATGGAGCCGCGGTTGTGGTTATGTTGTTCGATGAAACAGGACAGGCTGATACGTATGAGCGAAAGATAAAGATTGCAGAAAGATCGTACAATATATTGACCAATGCAGGTTTCCCACCAGAAGATATTATCTTCGATCCTAATGTACTTGCCATTGCTACAGGGATTGAGGAACACGATAATTATGGGGTGAACTTTATTGAAGCTACCAAGTGGATTAAAGAGAATCTACCTTACGCAAAGATTAGTGGAGGTGTAAGTAACCTTTCTTTCTCTTTTAGAGGTAACAATGTAGTGCGTGAAGCCATGCATTCAGTATTCCTTTATTATGCCATTAAGAATGGTATGGATATGGGTATTGTTAATCCTGGAATGTTGGTGGTGTACAATGACATCCCTGAGGATATGCTTGCCTTGGTTGAGGATGTGGTTTTAAATCGCAGGGAAGATGCAACAGAACGCATGATTGCGTTTGCTGAGACTGTGAAAGGTCAAAAAGGTCATACCGACGAGAAAAAGGATGAGTGGAGAGAAAAGCCAGTAAATGAAAGAATCACCTATGCTTTAATTAAAGGGATTACTGAGTTTATTGAAGAAGATACAGAAGAGGCACGTCAACAGTTTGATCGTTCGTTAGAGGTTATTGAAGGTCCTTTAATGGATGGAATGAACGTTGTTGGAGATTTGTTTGGTGAAGGAAAGATGTTCCTTCCTCAGGTGGTTAAGAGTGCTAGGGTAATGAAGCAATCGGTGGGCTATCTTACTCCATTTATCGAAGAAGAAAATGCCGAAGGAGGTCAGCAAAAAGCTGGTAAGATTTTATTGGCTACAGTGAAAGGTGATGTCCATGATATTGGTAAGAATATCGTTGGTGTTGTATTGGCTTGTAACAATTACGATGTTGTTGACCTTGGTGTAATGGTTCCTGCTGATAAGATCATTGAGGCGGCCATAAAAGAAAAACCAGATGTGATTGGTTTAAGTGGATTGATTACACCTTCGTTGGATGAGATGGTTCATGTTGCAGAGGAATTGCAGCGTAGAGAACTGAATATTCCTTTGATGATTGGTGGCGCAACGACCTCTAAAGTTCATACAGCTGTTAAGATTGCTCCGAAATGCGACTTTCCTGCAGTGTATGTAAAGGATGCTTCACGAAGTGTACGTGTAACCGCGAATTTAGTGTCAGCTGCGCTTAAGAACGATTATTTCGATTCATTGATCGAGGAGTATCGTTCCATTAGAGAGGAGCATGACCAAAGTAAACCATCAAAGACATATATCTCGCTTGAGAAGGCAAGAGCGAATGGTTTAAATATCGACTGGAGTGAGGAGGAGTTGGTAAAACCTAAATTTAACGGAATTAAGGCCATAAACGACTTTTCTTTGCAAGAGCTAAGGAAATATATCGATTGGACCTTTTTCTTCCATTCTTGGCGCTTAACTGGTAAATATCCTGATATATTTGATCATCCTAAGAAAGGAGAAGAAGCAAGAAAGCTTTATGCTGATGCTCAACAAATGCTTGATAAGATTGTCGATAATAAATTATTGACAGCTAATGGGGTATTTGGAATTCTTCCTGCCAATGCTGAAGGTGATGATTTAGTGATCTGGACAGATGATAGTCGCACTGAAGTTGCAGGAGTAATGCATCAATTGCGTAATCAAGAGCAGAAGGCTGAAGGGGAACCAAACCTGTGTCTGGCAGATTTTATTGCACCAAAACAGACTGAATTGAAGGATCATGTTGGATTGTTTGCAGTAACTGCAGGTCTGGGTGTTGATGAGCATGTGAAGAAGTATGAGAAGAAAGGGGATGACTACAGCGCGATTATGTTGAAAATATTGGCAGATCGATTGGCTGAAGCATTTGCTGAATATCTTCACGAGCAGGTACGTAAAGAATACTGGGGCTATGCACCAGAGGAAGAGTTTAATCTGCAAGGATTATTTAAAGTTAACTATCAGGGAATTCGTCCGGCACCAGGTTATCCTGCTTGTCCTGAGCATACTCAAAAGAAGGTATTGTTTGATTTACTGGATGCAACAGAGCAGTCGAAGATTGTGTTGACTGAGAACTATTCAATGTATCCTGGAGCTTCAGTTTCAGGAATATATTTTGCACATCCTCAATCGAAGTATTTTAACCTGGGAAAAATATCAAAGGACCAGATAGCAGACTATGCTGAACGTAAAAATATCACACCAGAGGAGGCCGAACGTTTGTTGCCGATGCATTTAAATTATAAAAAGTAAGGAACAAGGAAAACCGCCAACCGGAGCATAACACCTGTCAGCGTTTGTAAAACCTGACAGCGTGTAACGAAATGATAAAGAATAGACGAAAAAATATTGAAGACCGATGAAGGTTATAGATATCATAAATAATACAGATAAGACGGTATTCTCTTTTGAGTTATTACCGCCGCTAAAAGGACAGGATGCTTCAAAATTGCATCGAACGATAGAGAGCCTTTTAGAGTATGATCCGAAATTTATCAATATTACCACTCACCGTGATGTTGTAGAATATAAAGAGCAGTCTGATGGAATTGTAAGACGTCAGATTGTGAAAAAGCGTCCAGGGACTGTTGCAATTGCTGCAGCCATTCAGCACAAGTATGGTATCCCAGTTGTACCTCATATGGTTTGCGGTGGATTTACAAAAGAGGAAACAGAGTACAATTTGATTGATCTTAACTTCTTAGATATTCACAATGTATTGGCCTTAAGGGGTGATGGTTTAAAAACAGAGACGGTATTTAAACCAGAAGAAGGTGGTCACGCTAATGCTAATGAATTGGTAGATCAAATTGCCAACTTAAGAAAGGGTAAGTACTTGGATAGTGAGTTGACGAACAATACTCCAATGGACTTCTGTATGGGGGTAGCAGGTTATCCTGAGAAGCATTTCGAGGCTCCTAACATGGAAACAGACTTGATGTACTTAAAGCAGAAAGTTGATGCCGGAGCAGATTATATCGTTACACAGATGTTCTTTGATAATCAAAAGTATTATGATTTTGTTGATCGCTGTCGTGAAATTGGTATTACAGTACCAATCATTCCAGGTATTAAGCCTCTTTCACTGATTAATCAGATTACTGTATTGCCAAAGATCTTCAGTATTGATATTCCTGAGGAGTTCAGTAAAGAAGTTGCAAAATGTAAGGATAACAAGCAAGCCAGAGAGGTAGGAACAGAGTGGGCTATTCATCAGGCAAAAGACTTGATCGCACATGGTGTACCTTGTCTGCATGTATACACCTACGGTATTGGAGATAATACAGCACAGATCGCCAAGACAGTATTTTAAGAAAGGCTGATATCACTAAAATAAAAAAGGTCGCAAGCTTAACGTTTGCGACCTTTTGGTATTAAGTTATTTGATCTTTCGATCAATACATTGCTAATGACTTGTATTCTATAATTGAAAATTAAAAGCTTTTGATTGCTACACCAATATAAATTGATCTTGGTTGGCCTGGTCCGTAAATATAGCCAGCATCGCGATCTTTTGATTTATCAAAATCATCCTGATAAGAGTTGAAGATATTCTTAACTCCTGCGCTTAGCGCTAATTTTAAACTCTTGCTAAGTTTAAAATCGTATGAAAATTTTGTTCCCATTTCCATAAATGAGTCCGCTTCTCTGAGTTCTCCTTTCTTTCCTGCATTTGGCCCGAAATAAGGAACTAACATAGATCCAGTGTAATTACCAGTCATTGCAACGTTGAATTTCTTTGTTGGTGCCCAGTTGATGGTAGCAAATCCATAGGTGTCAGGAGTTCTAAAGAAACTTTTTTCAGGAAATTCTTTCTGAGGTTTATCAAACTCACTTTTTTGAAGTGTTAATCCTAATTGTACCTGTAATTGACGACTTGGAGCAGCATTGAATTCGATGTTTACTCCTTGTACTTTAGCACCTTCTTCGGCATTGATACGTGTGTAAATAACTTTGCCATTTTCGTCAGCTTCACTTGGAGAGCTGGCAAAAGGATCCTCTAACAATGTATAAAAACCTTCAAGTAATAATTCTGTTTGCATTTCTCCAATCTTTGGGGAGAAGTCTAATGAAGCTGTAATACTCTGAGAAGTTTCCTGCTTAAGGTTTGGTGCATTGTTATGAATAACTGTTCTTGCCCCAGATGCTTCAATATGAAGATCTTCATCAAATATTTGTGGTGCACGATAACCTCTGGAATAACTCACTCTACCCTGTAATTCTTTTTTGAAATTATAGAGGAAAGTTAAGCGAGGACTAAATACGGTACCACTGGTCTCA
Source organism: Puteibacter caeruleilacunae (assembly GCA_005217565.1). Classification (GTDB taxonomy): domain Bacteria; phylum Bacteroidota; class Bacteroidia; order Bacteroidales; family Prolixibacteraceae; genus Puteibacter; species Puteibacter caeruleilacunae. Next base: position 154,527 of record SJCO01000010.1, on the reverse strand, counting down.
GTATTGGTGCTATGATCATCTTCTGCCTCATGGGGTGTTTCGTCCTTTATGTTATAATGATCTAAGCGAAACCCTGCCGATAGTGTTAGTTTATTCCATTTCCACTCATTCTGTGCATAGAAACCTAAAGTATTTGTCTTCTGGTCTGCGATGACTCTATTAGGCTTATGCTCTCCGGTTTTGATGTCTAGATAGCCTAATTTTTTATCTTTTAGATTGCCACCATTATTTTCAAGACCGGCAGTTAGATGTGAATGTGCACCAAAGAATTGATTAAAATGATGCGTATATTGGACGCCAGTGGAGAATGAGAAGTCCTTGGTCTTGCCATAAGCAGAAAGGTCCTTATTTGCGCCGTAATAGGCATCTCTGTCGACATGTTGACCGGAGAAGTAAACAGAGAACTTATTGTGTTCTCCTGAGAACATATCCCAGGCAATAGATCCTGTATTGATCTTGTGATTTAAGGATTCTGCAATTTCGGCTTCGTGTTCAGGCATGTTTAATTTATTCCCACCTCTACGATATTCGTTTATATTAAAATAGTCGATGGTTAGCTTACTGCGGTCTCCAGTTTTGTGATAAGCTCTGAATCCAAGTGTCGTATTCTTTAACTCAGGAATCTCAGAATAACCGTCATTATTGGCATCAAATGTTTCTCGATCCCTATGAAATCCAAACATGGCTAATCCTGTTTTGAAATCTTCAGATACCATGTTAGAGTTAAAGTTAACTGAGAAATCATTTGCAGGATCTCCGGCATTATCTACCCCTACTCCAACAAAACCATTCTTTGTTTCAATTGCGAAAGAATTGTTAATAGGATCTTTGGTGATTAGGTTGATTGTTCCTGCAATAGCATTACTACCGTACATTGCTGATCCTCCCCCGCGTACAACCTCAACACGCTCTATCATACTTGCAGGAATTAATTCTAAACCATATACACCTGCAAGTCCACTGAAGATTGGTCTACTGTTGATTAGAATCTGTGAATATGGTCCTTCCAATCCATTCATTCTGACTTGTGAAAAACCACAGTTCTGGCAGTCTGTTTCCATGCGTAAACCAGGGGTGAAGTTTAATCCCTCGCTCAATGTTACAGATTGTGTTCTTTCAAATAGTTTTGGAGAGATTGTACTTACGATTGTAGTTGCTTCTCTTCTGTTTTTTTCATTTCGATCGGCTGTAACAACAACTTGATCAAGGCCAATAACATCCTCATTGAGTTCTATGCTTACTTCGTTGTTTTGTGTTGTTTCAGTATGAATGGTGACTTCTTTACTTTGATACCCTACAGCTTGAACAACTACTACATGATCTCCTTCAGGTAATCCTTTTATTTTGAAATTACCGTCATTGTCAGTGGCAGTACCTATGGAACTACCTTTTATGAGTATAGTAACAAACGGCAAGGATTCTCCTTCACAGCTAACCTTACCGGAAATGCTCGTATTTGTTGTTTTTACAGGATCTACTATATTAGTTGTTGCAAATAACTGGATTTCTACAAACAGTAGTGTTACGAAAAGTATTAATATTCGCATAATGTCAATTAAAAATTTTTAGTAATGTATGTACATATCAATAATGGACATACAATCATATTCGATTATGTATCTGTTTTATTGTGGATTTAGAAATGCTGTATCCACATAATTTTTAATTATTATGTATGCAAATATGGAGGAGCTCTTCCGTTATGTGTTCTGGTTAATGTCGTTTCACCATGTGAGTACCTCTTCTGTCGGTAAATTTCAAGAAGAATGAAAATTACCGCAGCAATTGAAATTATACCCGCAAAGGTTGTGAGTATGTTGACATATGAGTGAAGTATGAAAAATTCTGTCTGACTGTGCTTATGTGTTGGATTGTTTGGAGTTTCTGAAGAGCACATTGGGTGTGCATGAACCACGATTAATCCATTGGGCAAAATGTGAAGATGCCTATTTATAAGGGAATTGTACTGGGTATGAAAATAGGCTATTGCTACTACAAGCAATATTAAAAATCTGATATGTATTGATAAGCTTTTCAAGTGGATAACTCTTTGCCTCTTTTAAAGGAATAATATTATTCTAAAGGTTGTTTTTTAACGTTTAAATTTCTCTATGATACTACTTATAGGAGTTGTTCCTTAAAGTTGATTAGATGTTTATAAAAAGGTCGCAAACGATAAGCTTGCGACCTTTTGGTATTAAGTTATATGATCTTTCGATCAATACTAAGGATTTAAGTCATGGCTAATGACTTGTATTTTATATTAGATAATTAAAAGCTTTTGATCGCAACACCAACATAAATTGATCTTGGCTGGTTAGGTCCATAGATATAACCAGGATCACGTTTCGCTGTTTTATCAAAGTCATCCTGATAAGAGTTGAAGATATTCTTAACACCTGCGCTAAGCGCCATTTTTAGACTCTTGCTAAGTTTTATGTCATATGAAAACTTGGTTCCTACTTCCATGAATGAGTCTGATTCTCGTAACTCCCCAACTTCTCCAATTTTGTCAGGTTCAATATTTGGTACGTTTGGACCATAATAAGGAACTAACATTGAACCTGTGTAATTTCCTGATACTGCAATATTGAATTTCTTTGTTGCAGCCCAGTTAATGGTTGCAAAACCATAAGTGTCTGGAACTCTGAAGAAACGTTTTTCATCAAATTCGTCCTGTTCTGACTCGTATTCACTCTTTTGAAGTGTTAAGCCTAATTGGATTTGTAATTCACGGCTAGGAACAGCGTTGAATTCAATGTTTACACCCTGTACTTTTGCTCCATCTTCAGCATTGATACGAGTGTATTCAATTTGACGATTTTCGTCCATATCTCCCTGTTCATTTGCAAATGGATCTTCCAATTTAGTGTAGAAACCTTCGATCAATAGCTCAGTCTGCATTTCACCAATCTTTGGTGAAAAATCAAGTGATGCAGTGATACTTTGAGATGTTTCTTGCTTTAGGTTAGGATCATTCTTATGAACAACTGTTCTTGCTTCTGACGATTCGATATGAAGGTCTTCGTCGAAAATTTGTGGTGCACGATAACCTCTGGAGTAGCTCACTCTACCTTGCAATTCTTTCATGAAATTATAAAGGAAAGTCACGCGAGGACTGAATACTGTACCGTCGGTGTCACCATGGGCTTCTTCTCCATCTTCCATTTCATGTTTCGCATCATCAGTAATCTTATAATGGTCAATACGGAATCCTGCTGATAATGTAGCTTTATTCCATTTCCACTCATTCTGAGCGTAGAATCCGAAAGTATTTGATTTCTGATCTGCTACAACTTTATTAGGCTCATGAACATCTTCCTTTATATCATAGTAACCTAATTTTTTATCTTTAAGATTACCACCGTTATTTTCAATACCTGTTGTCAAGTGAGCATGCGCTCCAAAGAACTTATCAAAATGATGAGTGTACTGTATTCCGGTAGAGAACGAGAAGTCTTTTGTCTTTCCATAGGCAGACAAATCTTTCCCTGCTCCATAATAAGTGTCTCGGTCTACATGTTGTCCAGAGAAATAGATCGATAGTTTATTGTGTTCTGCCATGAACATATCCCAGGCAATTGCAGCAGTATTAATCTTGTGAGTAATGGCCTCAGCAATATCAGCTTGATGTTCAGGTAAATTAAGGTCGTTACCTCCGCGGCGATCTTCATTGATATTAAAATAGTCGATGGTTAATTTACTGCGGTCACTTGTTTTGTGGTAAGCTCTGAATCCAAGCGTTGAATTCTTTAATTCTGATAGCTCAGTAAAACTGTCATCATTGGCATCAAAAGCTTCTTTGTCACGATGGAAACCAAACATTGCCAGTCCTGTTTTGAAATCATCAGATACAATGTTTGTGTTAAAACTCAACGAGTGATCAAAAGCTGCATCCCCTGCGCCATCAACACCTACGCCAACAAAACCATTATTTGTTGAAACTTCAAAAGAGTTGTTGATAGGATCTTTAGTGATCAGGTTAATTGTTCCGGCAATTGCGTTACTACCGTACATTGCAGACCCGCCTCCGCGAACAACTTCTACACGCTCGATCATGCTGGCAGGAATCAATTCTAATCCGTATACACCAGCAAGACCACTGAAAATTGGACGACTGTTAACCAATATTTGTGAGTATGGTCCTTCCATACCATTCATTCTTACCTGCGTAAAACCACAGTTCTGACAATCGTTCTCCAAACGTAAACCTGGAGTGAAGTTTAATCCTTCACTTAATGTTACAGACTGTGTTCTTTCGAACAACTTAGGAGAAATAGTACTAACAATAGTTGTAGCTTCTCTTCTGTTTTTTTCATTTCTGTCGGCTGTAATAACCACCTGGTCAAGACCAATAACATCTTCTTGAAGACTCAATTCTACTGGACTGTTTTCAGATACTCCTGCATGGATAGTAACCTCTTTTCTCTCATAGCCTACAGCCTGAATAATAATGGTATGATCACCTTCAGGTAAACCTTTAAGTTTAAAATTACCTTCACTATCGGTTGCTGTTCCGATTGAACTACCTTTTACCATGATTGTAACGAATGGTAGGTGTTCTCCATCACAACTTACTGTTCCAGATACACTAGCTTTAGTTATCTTAACAGGTTCTTCGCTTACATTTGTAGCAAACAATTGGGCCTGAATAAAAAGCAGGGCCACAAAAAGATTTAGAAATCGCATTTTTATAACGTTTAAATTTTAACATAATAGGTCAAGCAGGTAACACCACACTGCTGTTGGAACAAACATAAGTTCGCTCATTCCAACGGTTATATTCTTGTCACGTTTTTTCGTAACGAATATGATGAAACTGCAAGAAAACAAATAAGGGAGTGTAATCATCGTGTAAGTGCTGATGATTACACTAAATATAAAAGATTGGATTATGCAATAACAACAGGGGGTGCACGACCATTACGCGTGCGCAGAATAGCTCTTCCGGCTATAGCCTTCAGAGGTGTTTCAATTAGTTCCAGAAGAATTAAGACAACAGCTCCAAGTGAAATAACACCAACAATACTACTTAATACTTTACTGAAAGTACCAAAATAAAATAGCTCAGCTTTACTATGTTTGTGTGTTGGATGTGCTGGAGTGTCGGACTGAGACATAGGATGCGCATGAGTAATAATCACTCCATTAGGCATCACATGACAGTGTCTATTGCTCACCGAATTGTGAAGTACCAAAAAGTAGGCAGGTAACATCACGAGCAAAAACAAAACTCTAATATGTCCTATAATCTTCTTCACCTTTTCTAATCAACTGCGCAAATATAGATGGAAAGAAAATAGCGTGCAATGTTTTTATTTAAAATGAGTATAATTTAGAAAGGTAAATAGTCTCAATTGTGGATGTGTGCTTATGTAAGTGTCAGGTAGTCAGTAGGAAAGTGTGCGTTTTTGTAATGTTAACTCTATGTGATGTATAATGATTCTAAATAGTTATTTTTGTAAAAAAGAGATAAAATATGGCAAAATCAAAGATGACGGTTGAAATGTATAGCTACGGGGAATACTCCCGTTGGGATAGAGAAAGTCGTGATCTTCCTAAATTATTGGATATTACAGATCGTATTAAAGCTGATATCGGAACCGAGTTCGGATATATTTTAAAAATAAAAAAGGGCAAAGGAGAAAGATTAACCTTTCGAATTGACCATCCCCCATTTAAGGATGATGATGGTAAGGTGAGACCTCCATTTGAAGGAGAGTATTACGTGAATAGTAACGATTTTGAATTCTTTTTAGGTGATTGTGTGTGGGAACCATTGGAGGATAAGTTAGGGAAGTGGACCATGACCACCTATCATAACGGGAAAGTGATCGCAGAAAAAACCATCACACTTGTGTAGGTACCAGAATTGTGATATTAGAAGGATTAACATTTAGGATTATTGAAAAAAAGGCATACAAATTTTGTATGCCTCCTAATATCCTATTTAGAATATTTACCTCATCATGATTTTGATGAGTTTTTTAATTCTATCAATGTTTTCATTATACCATAAAGATCCTGCTTTTGGTCTTTCACTCCAAATGAATCATGCAATTGCTTATAAAGCTCGTAAAGCTTGTTATAGGTATCCACATTCTCTGCAATTGGTGTGAAGATCTTTTCTTTTACCGTACAAGCTTTTTCTTGCAGCGCTTCAAGACTATATGATTCACCATTACTTTCCAGTGCTCCTTTGGCTGCAAATATTGCTGCTCCTAACGCTACGGCTTCTTCATTGTCGGCAATTAGCATTGGCTTGTTGATTACATCAGCATAGATTTGCATGAAAAGTGCATTCTTTTGTGAAATACCTCCACAGTTGATTACCTTTTCAATCTCAACACCATATTGCTCCATCTGCTCAATAATTCGTCGTGCTCCAAAGGCTGTAGCTTCAATAAGCGCTCTGTAGATTTCAAAATCCTTGGTAAATAGTGACTGACCAATTAGTAATCCACTAAGATTTGGATCTGTTAATACGTTACGGTTTCCATTGTTCCAATCAAGAGCCAATAATCCTGTCTGACCAACAGCTAAAGCCGATGCTTTCTCTGTTAGCTCTACATGGGCACTTCCATCTTTACAAAGCAACTCGGAAACAAACCAGTTAAGGATATCTCCTACTGCACTCTGCCCAGCTTCAATACCCAGGTTATTTGGAACAACCGATTCTTCGGCTATACCAGCTACACCAGGAATATCAGGAACATTCTTATCCATTGGTGATACCATAATATCACATGATGAAGTTCCAATAATCTTAACAAGTGTACCTTCTCCTACACCAGAGCCTAAAGCTCCAATATGAGCATCTAAAGCTCCAACAGCAACAGGAATACCAGCTGATAGACCTAGTCTCGTAGCCCAATCCTCAGAAAGGAGTCCTGCTTGTTCATCAATTGAATATGCTTGTTGCCCCATGGTATCAGCAATCTTAACAAGGTCTTTATCGAGTGCTGATAAGAATTCTTTATCAGGGAATCCATTCCAGGATGAATGATAGAATGCCTTATGACCTGCTGCACATTTGTTTCTCTTCACTTGACTTACCTCTTTGATACCAGCTAGAACAGCAGGCACAAAATCGGAGAACTCAAGCCATGAATCAGCTTCATCAAATACCGACTTGTCGGTTCTTGCGCAATGCAATAGTTTTGCCCAGAACCATTCTGAAGAATAAGCTCCACCACATTTTGTTAGGTATTGTGGTCTTAACTCCTGAGCTTTCGTTGTAATCTCATCTGCTTCACTTGCCGATGTATGATCTTTCCACATCCAGGCGTAAGCATTAAGATTGTTACTAAACGCTTCAAGATTTGCTAAAGGTGTTAAGTCGCTTTTTACAGGTATAGGCGTTGAACCAGTGGCGTCAACACCAATTCCCTGAACATCCTTTGCTGAGTACCCTTGATCTTTTAGCTTACTGATTGCCTCAGTAATGGCAACAGTCATTGAATCCAGGTAATCTTGTGGATGCTGACGGGCCATATGGTGATTCTCTGAGAATACACCTTTATTGCCTCTTTGATAGGTACAGCTTGCGCTTGCTATAGTTTTTCCGTCTCTGACATTTAGGAATAATGCACGTACTGCATTAGATCCAAAATCAATCCCTAGTGATAATATCTTCTCCATTTGCTTTAATGTTAGCTAAAACGATAGAGCGAAGATAGAAAAATTATATAGAGTTGCCAACTAGTAGTTTGGTTTTCAGAACGTAATCTTTGGTCTCAGTCTTCTCTTTCCCTTTATTTATCTGTTTTAGCAGTTCTTGTAGTGCTTTTTTACCAATTTCTTCAATTGGCTGCTCTATACATGTAATTGATGTTGGGAATAAAGCATACGACTCTGGATTATCAAAACTTGCGATAGCGATATCTTCAGGAATCTTCTTATTCATTTTATTTAAGATCTTCAGTCCTTTGATACCAATAATGTTGGTTGCAAAGAAAATTGCGTCAGCATTTACATCATCTGACAATAGTTCAGAAATAATTCCTTGTAAATCGGTATCGATGTTTTCCGGAGTTACTGCTCGCATGAGCTGCGGATCGATATCCTGACTGTAGTCTTCAAGTGCTTTTTTATAGCCCTCTACGCGATCGTCGATATGTTGTAATCCCGAAGAATAGCTAATGGCAGCAATTCTGCGGTATCCTTTTTGAATTAGCAGTTTTGTTACTTCATATGATGAGTCAAAGTTATCAACAACCACATTAGGTGTCTTCAAATCATTAAAGTAACGGTCGATGAGAACAAAAGGAACCTTTTGTTGCTGTAGCCGTTCTATTTGCTCTTTAGAATCAGCCGTAGGAGCAATGATTAGTCCGTCAACACTTCTTCCTACAAATGATTGAATAAGACGTTGCGACTTTTCAGGATTCTCATCAGAGCTTCCAAACATGAGTTGATATCCATTATCCCATGCTTCATTTTCAAGTTGACGGGCTATCTTTCCAAAGAACGGGTTGGAGATGTCGGCAACAACCAAACCAATGATATGAGATTTCCCAGTTCGAAGTCCTCTAGCCATCTGATTTGGTTGATACCCCATCTCTTTGGCCTTTTTTAAAACTTCCTTACTGATTTTATCACTTATACGATTTTCTTTTGCCTTCCCGCGTAATACAAGAGAAACAAGGGTAACAGAAACGTTAAGTTCCTTAGCAATATCCGAAAGTTTTACTTGAGCCATGATCGTTAATAAGTTTTTTTAATGCTGTTTATTCTGATTTAATATCTAAAAGTTCTTCAAGCTTATCGTAAGCCTCACCACATCCTTTTCCAAAATCTGCGACAATTGCCTGATAGTGCTTCTTAATCAATTTAGGATTGTCTTTTCCGTCAGGATGATTACATCGATTAATTAAGTTATTGCGCAAGTCGATAATTTTCTCAACGATTGCAATCGCATCTTCTGTTTTAGCCTCTGCATGAGTATCGAGATAATGAAAACAGTACGTGATAATTTCCATTGAAAGATAATCAATGTCTTTTTTTAATTTTCGAACACTTGCCATAATCTTATATTTTTTAGATGTTTTTACTTGATGATTTCTGATTCCAGGGGATATTTGATATGCTTAAAATCTTCGAGTATTGCCTTTACCGATCCAATGAGAACTTCTGTTTCTACAATGATTGGTAATCTGTTTTTATCATCAGTTACCCAGATGACCATACTCTCCCCTTGGTTGAAAAAATCACCTTCCAAAAGGTAAGCAGAAAATTTGATACATCGAAATTTTCTTCCATTTCTTGTCTTAACGACTTCCTTCCCCTGGTACCTAAGATATGAATTAGATACCTTATTGTCGATGATCATATCAAAGGGTATTTTATCCCCTTTATTGTATTTTGATATATCCAGACATCGGGCATAGTAGGCCGAGGAGAGAAGATCATGAACACCCTTATTTAACAGTAAGGTATCCTGGATTTCCGCTTCTTCGTATCGCTTGACTTTACTATATACCTTTGAATTGGATTGATCAAAGGTATATTGATGACTGGAAAATTTCTTTCGGTGTTTCATTTGCCTGTAAAAGGCCAAAGGAGCCAAAGTCATGTAATCGGTATATGATTCAAACTGATCACGCACTTTATAGATCTTATCGTATCCAGGAAAGGTGTAACCCTTTGCCAGGAATCGATAAGCAGGTTTTTCATTATATGATGTCGTATCGACAGAAAAATCAACTTTCCCTGCATTAATCCAAATAAAGTGCCAGTTATAGTAGGCTCCGTATGTAATGCTCTCTCCTGCCTTAAAGGCGTAATTTTGCTCTAACTGTCCATAAGTACGACAGGTTAACAGAACTAATGTAATGAGAGAAATTACTTTTAACATGATCTTACCCACCAAAGGATTAGAAACTACTTAAGCCACCTCTTCCTGAAGGCCTACTTCTACTTGAGCTACCTCTTCTTTTCTTATCCTTTTCTTCCTTTGGAGGAGTTAAAGTTGACTTATCAGTGATTTTACCCCAATCAATAATCCATTCTTCTTTTACGTCCCAATTTGATCGGACAGGGATTACCTTATTAAAGTAAAGCACTTTCTCCGGCTGGCGTTTTTCAAGGAATGATCCATTGTCCCAAACTCCGTTGCCGTTTTCATCAACAAATATCTTTATCTTATATCTTCCTGGTGACAAGTATGGGAAGGTTACTTCACCATCTTCATCAATTTTTATCCGTTGTAACTCCTCTTCTGTATCAGAACCTTCAAGCAACAAAATGTAGCTATTTGGAAGAACATTAGTCAAGGTAATAGGAATGCTACCATAGTGTTCCTCTTTTTGAACAACCATACTTTGCTCTGAAGGTTTATTAGCCTTGCCGTAGATGCTGATCATTGCAGCAGAATCAACCGATAAGAAGTATGTTCCTTCTGCTTCCCATTCATGATGAATGTTGTATTTCATACTCACAACACTATCCTCCGTGAGTGTATAGTCAACAGGTATACGCACAGTATCCACTTGTTGTTCAAGGTGAATCATGCTTTTGTCGATCTTCTCTAATGGTTCATCAACCATTATCGTTAAGTCGTTGTAAATGTCAAACTTGTTGCTTGTATTAAATACCGGATTCAACATTGGTATCGCAACCTTCTTCTTACGTTTTTTCTTTTTCTTTTTTGATTTTACCCTATCAAGAGTGTACAACATCATTAGTGTATCCTTTTTTACAATAGGATTTCCTAATGAGTCAGGTGTTTGATAGGTCAATAAGAAATTCAACGTATCTTTTTTAGTTAACAGTGTATCTTTGATCCATACATTAACAGAATCTCCTTCCAGATTCCAGTCTTCATATTTCCAATCTTCACCATGTTCAACATCTAAAAGTTCCATGTTGAAAACTTCAGATACTGGCTGAGAAAAGGCAAAATATACTTTTTCACGACGATCTCTTTTATAGCCATCAAGGTATTGATTAAATACATATTCTGTTGAAGTTAACAAATGAAGAGGCTCTGGAAGATAAGTTGCTTTACCTGTAACAACAATCGTGTCCTGATCTCTGATAATGGTATCATTGATGTTTGAAAAGGTAGCGTCAGGAATAATAACAGAATCAAGAAAAGCCATTTCTTCCAGACCGGGATTATATTTATAATCCTGATTCAAATCTTTCAATGCATAAAGTTTATATGTCGCCTTAGGAACATTTGAAATTGTAAACCACCCTTCTTCATCTGTTTTTCCGATGTAATCAGGTAGTTCTTTGATGAAGGCAGAATCCTCAAGGTTTTTGTATAGCATTACTGTAACCTCTTCCATTGGTTCCAGTGTTTTTGCTTTTAATACATGTCCTCTTACTTTCAAGGTGTCGAACTGATCTCCGGTAGAGAAGGCGATTCTGAAATCTTTAATAGGATTTCCTTCATTATTATCCTCAATGGCATCCTTAAAGTCGAACGAATAAGTAACATTCTCCTTTAGTGTGTCTTTCCATGTGACAATAATTGACTTACCTTTCATTCGGTATGTTGGTTTTTGCTTCATTGGAGGTGAGACTACTAACTTCTCGTTGAGTCTTTCCGGAGCAACAAACTCATTAAATGTCAACACTACTTCATCTCCGTCAAAGTTAAGCTCTCCCAAATCAGGTGATGCTTTTGTCAACTCTGGAGGAATGCTATCCTTGGGACCTCCTGATGGAATTCCCTGATTGGCACATGATGAATAAAATCCTAAATAGATAAAGGAAATGATTATGAGGTATATAATTTTCTTTCCCAACTTTACTTCGCTTTTATTGTTTATTTGCCACAAACTTACGAATAACTTTAAAATGTACTTTTACCCCATCCTAATAATTTAACTAATTTTAGCATCTTTTGATATAAAACATAAAGTGAAAATGAAGAGCGAGCATAATTTGCATCAGAACAAACAATACGACCTGATTATTTCAGGAGAAGGATTAAGTAGCATTATTTTAGCTTTTGTTGCTTTTACCAATGATATAAATGCATTGTGGATTGCGTCGGACCAATCATTCAAAAATAGAATGGTGCGCTACATGAATACCGATTTTTATCCAACTTCAATTACTCAGTTATCTCTAGCAAAGGATGCGTATCGCGAATTTAAAACGATTAGGGATTGCTGTCCTCACCTCATTCTACCGCGTAAGGTCGCTGCTTTTAATACTTCAAACTTTTCCCGGATTATTCAGTTAGGATTAGGTCTAAATCTTGATGAGAAAGTTAATGCGTTTGAAACAATCCGCTTAGAAGACTTTGCTCAAGTTGACTGCAAAAGCTATGAGGAAGGCAAGGTCGTTCCTGAATTTAGGATAGACCAAGAGCGATTTGCCATTGAAATCAAGAAGTTATGTTGTCAGGAAGGAAGCTGCGTAGTCATGGCTGATCAGGAAGAGGACGTAAAAGGATTGCTATGGTATGAGGCGTCAGAAGCGATTGATCAAGCAAATTGCTATGAGATGGTAGATTTGAAGCCAGCATTTTCAAACGACCTAAGAATTGATGATGGCAATAATGCTGTTCATATCATTCCGGGAGAAGATCATGTGTTGGTTTATGCAACAACGAAGAAGGATGGAAATTTACTTTCAGTAAATAAGGTACAGGAATGCCTTGATGGTTTCTTTAAAGAACCAGTTAAGCTTAAACGAATCGAAAAGGACTCTATTGATAACGTTGCAATCAATTCTATTCAATGCGAACATGTGATGAAAGTTGTTGATCAGGGGATTGGCACGGTATTAAAACACGTAGAGCAAGCCAGGAAAATGATGAAAAAGGTACTAGGCTTGAAAGAACTCAAAATGGTGGAAAAATTTCCATGTGCAGCCTACGAATTTACAGGAGATTACAGGTCATTATCGGAAGTCTGTGATGAAAAATTTGATATTGCAAAGCAGACAGGAATTGCCTATTCTGATTTTGCCAAGCTATTTTATTTATATGGATCACAGGTAGACTGGATGACTGATCAGGCGTATGAAATGATGTCGCAAACACGTGATGCCGAAGTCATATGGAAGAAAGTAGAGAATGACTTTTTAGATCAATACGAGAAATAATTAGGTTGGAGTTCGCCTTATTCCCATTTGGTTTGATAATAAGAACAGCGAAAAAAGTTTAATGTGCAAATTAAACCTTTGTCGAACCGCTTTATCTAAGTGTTATAAATTATTAAGATCCTCACTGTTATGACAGGAGCATTGCTCAGTATTGAAACAGTTAATAGAAGGGTATTTAAACTTAATATTAAAATATTCTAAAATCAATAAAAACACTTAAAGATGAAGAGAGTAATATCATTAATTGGAAGTTTCCTTTTTGTTGCAGTTATGTTTGCTAACATGGTAGTAGCTCAACCAAAGTTTGATCCTAAGGAGCGTGCCCAGAAGAGTACAAAGGCAATGATTGAAAAGTTGTCGTTAAATAAAGAGCAGGGAGAAAAGATTGGTGAGATCAACCTGAAGTATGCCGAGAAAATGCAGGAGATCTTTAAAAAAGGTAAAGGTAATCGCGATCAAATGAGAAGCTCGATGCAAACCATGCGTAAGGATCAGGAAGCTGAAATTAAAAAGGTATTAACTGAAGAACAATATAAAAAGTACCAGGCCTGGCAGAAAGAACGAAGACAACAACAAGGTCAGCGAGGTCAGGGACGTGGCCAGGGGCAAGGAAGAAGATAGTTTTAATAGTTGATAGATTGTTTATAATAGTTTGCGAAGTGGTTCCATAAATGGGATCACTTTTTTTAAATAAAAAAGGGTCACATGTAATATGTAACCCTTTGTATATCGTGTTTAGAAAAACCGAGTTATCCAATAATTTTATCGTAGAATTCATTGAATGTATCCATGTAAGAATCCGCAGGCTGATGTCCTAAGAATTCTTTACCTGAATCAGCAATGTATTTCGCAAGATCAGGATTAATAGTCTCACTACCCTGAATAATACCGTCTGACTGTTGTACTGCTAATTTGCTTAGTCCGTTGTAAGTATTATCCTCCAAAATTCCCAAATCATCTTTACTTACACCTTCAAGAAGAAGTTTATCTTTGAAGCTGTCACTAACAGTTTGAGACATATCTTCGTCATACGCTGAATATACAACCTTTGAGTTGGCAAATAATGGATCGTCCTTATATGCTGTTTTAATATATAAAGGTACAAGTCCAGTCAACCAACCGTGGCAATGGATTAGATCAGGGGCCCAACGCAATTTAATAACTGTCTCAAGAACCCCTCTAGCAAAGAAGATTGCTCTTTCGTCGTTATCACTAAAGAATTGTTCATTTTCGTCGGTTAAGACATGCTTACGTTGAAAGTAATCTTCATTGTCGATGAAATAAACCTGCATTCTAGCTGCCTGGATTGATGCAACCTTAATAATCAACGGATGATCTGTATCATCAATGATAAGATTCATTCCTGACAAACGAATTACTTCATGTAATTGATTTCTTCTCTCATTAACACACCCATAGCGTGGCATGAACGTTCTGATTTCTTTGCCTCTCTCCTGGATTCCCTGTGGAAGATGTCTTCCGATAGACGAAATTTCTGATTCTGGTAGGTATGGGGTAATTTCCTGTGAGATAAATAATATTCTCTTCTTTTCCATTACAACGTTTTATATTCTCGATGCAAAATTAGAAAAAATATCGGAAAAATTCAATTTTAGGGTGTTAGCAACTTAACATAGGGCTGTTTGGGGGCAAATATCTTGTTTTTCCATGAAATTATTTATTTACTTTGCAACGAATTTTGGTGAGCACAAATTTAGATCTGGTGTTTTTGAAAAAAAACAAAATGACAGAGGAATTGAAATTTGAGGTAAGCCATTGGAAATGATAGTAGATAATATGAAGTTATTCCGCGAAATAGTTGACCTAAAAGAGCAATTAAAGCAGGATAGAGCATCAGGTAAAAGTATCGGTTTTGTTCCTACAATGGGAGCACTACATGAAGGACATTTAACTTTGGTGCGCGAAGCTGGAGAACATAGTGATATTGTTGTTGTCAGCGTTTTTGTGAATCCAACACAGTTTAACGATCCAGGGGATTTGGAAAGGTATCCACGTGATCTTGATACTGATATGGAAAAATTGGAGACTACTCCTTGTAAATATGTTTTCTCACCCTCGGTGAAAGAGATGTATCCAGAGAAAGATGAACGAATCTTTAATTTTGGTGCATTAGAGAATGTGATGGAAGGAGAGTTTAGGCCCGGACACTTTAATGGTGTTGCGCAAGTAGTGAGTAAACTATTTGATATTGTGGAACCAGATAAAGCTTTCTTTGGAATGAAAGATTTCCAGCAGGTGGCTGTTATTAAAGCGATGGTGAAGCAATTGAACAGTAAGGTGGAGATTGTTCCTTGCGATACGGTAAGGGAGTCTGATGGTGTGGCGATGAGTTCCAGAAATAATTTATTAACCAGTGAGCATCGCGATGTTGCTCCATTGATTAATAAAACATTAAAGGAGGCTCGCAACCTGATTCCAGAGCGTAGCGTAGAAGAAGTAAAAGAGTGGGTGGTTTCACAAGTGAATGCCAATCCATTGTTGGAAGTTGAATATTTTGAGATTGTGAATGACGAAGACCTACAGCCAGTTAATGCTTGGAATAGTGGTTGTACAGTTGGATGTATTGCAGTCTTTGCTGGAGAGATTCGATTAATTGATAATATTATTTTCTGATAAAAATTCAAGAGCTTGGTCATGAATATTGAAGTTTGTAAGTCGAAAATACATAAGGTAAAAGTAACCGAGGCGGACTTAAATTATGTGGGAAGTATTACCATCGATGAAGATTTGATGGATGCAGCTAACCTAATCGAAAATGAGAAGGTACAAGTTGTGAATATTAATAACGGAGAGCGTTTGGAAACTTATGTAATCCGAGGAGAACGTGCTTCAGGTGTTATTTGTTTAAATGGACCTGCCGCTCGTAAAGTTGCAGTTGGAGATATCATTATTATTATCTCTTACGCTTCAATGGATTTCGAGGAGGCGAAGTCGTGGGAGCCTAGATTGGTATTCCCAGATCCAGAAACTAACACTATCCCTTAAGGGAGAAGGATTCTGATTGAAGAGATTTAAATAATCTGAAAATCTTTCAATCAAATTAAAAATATTGAATACCTTTAATAGCCTCATGGAGATAATCTTCATGAGGCTTTTTAAATTATAGAAGATGGCAAAGACCAAAACTCAATATGCATGTCAGAATTGCGGAGCCAATTCACCAAAATGGATTGGTAAATGTCCGTACTGTGGAGAGTGGAATACCTATGTTGAAGAGGTAGTCACAAAAACCAGCAATAAAGTACCTGGACTAGTTTCTGGTACAGGTAGTAAACCGATGCTGTTAGGAGACATTAAAACGAATGATGAGACACGTATTGATACAGGTAATGCTGAGTTGAACAGAGTCTTGGGAGGAGGATTAGTTCCCGGATCTATAACATTGATTGGCGGAGAGCCTGGTATTGGGAAGTCTACTTTGGTGCTACAGGTTGCATTGGATATTGCTGATAAAAAGGTGCTTTATGTATCAGGAGAGGAAAGCATGCAACAAATCAAGCTCCGTGCAGAACGTTTACATCGAGGAGGTCGTCCTTGCTATTTTCTAAGTGAAACATTGCTTGAGAATATCCTGAATCAGATAAAACAGCTGGAGCCTGATTTGGTGATTATTGATTCTATTCAAACAGTTGCAACCGACAGGGTTGAATCTTCTCCGGGAAGTGTGGCACAAATACGTGAATGTACAACCTCTATATTGAAGCTGGCCAAGGAAGCTTCTCTACCAGTTTTGTTAATTGGTCATATCAACAAGGAAGGTAGTCTTGCAGGACCTAAGGTGCTAGAGCATATTGTTGATACAGTGCTTCAGTTTGAAGGGGATCGAAATTATATGTATCGTATTTTGCGATCCACAAAAAACCGTTTTGGATCTACATCTGAGTTGGGAATTTTTGAAATGAACCAGGAGGGATTACGAGAAGTAACCAATCCTTCGGAGTTATTGTTGTCGCAGCATAGCGATGAGTTGAGTGGAACAGCAATATCAGCGGCAGTTGAAGGTTTGCGCCCATTTCTAATAGAAATACAAGCGCTCGTTAGTTCTGCAGCATATGGAACACCACAGCGCTCAGCCACAGGATTTGATTTACGGCGTATGAATATGTTGTTGGCGGTTCTGGAGAAGCGTGCAGGGTTTAAACTTATGAGTAAGGATGTTTTTCTAAATATTGCTGGTGGATTGAAGGTGAATGATCCGGCAATTGATTTAGCCGTTTTATGTGCAATTCTCTCTTCTAACTTTGATATTGCCATCAATAAACGATTCTGTTTTGCCGGAGAGGTTGGTCTTACAGGAGAGATAAGGCCAATTAACCGTATTGAGCAACGTATAGGTGAAGCTGAGAAACTTGGATTTAGCGAGATATTTATCCCAAAATTTAATAGTGGTATTCAGCAACAGAAATATAAAATTAAAGTACACCAGGTAACACGTGTTGAAGAAGTATTTAAGCGGGTATTCAGCTAAAAGGCATAAAAAAAGCTGAAGACCCCTGTCCTTCAGCATTTCAAACAGTTACTTGATATTCTGGGATGAATTTGGCAGAAACTCCCAAAATATAAAGCTTTGTGGCAGGGAATTTTGACTTTTTGTCTTGTTCCGCTTTTTTACCCCGAAAGCCTTTTACGAATATGGCAGGTCTTCTGGCTCAACCCACTTTCTGAAGCCTTCCCATTCGATCATTCTCACAGTGGCATCATTTTCAGAAAGCTATTGCAGGTCTTACAGCTGCGGGGACAGCTCCTGATTTTAACAGGATTCCCTTTTGATCCATTTAGTTAAGGAACCAAATTCGAGTGCAATTATAACAAAATTATTCGGGAAGTGTTTGAAATGATGCTTGTGAAAACTAATTTTGAACATTAATTTCAAATACTGTCTCTCATGAGATTCATTTCTGAGAGTATGGAAGATTTGTAAACACTGGGATTGTGATTGAAGTGTTTAGCGAAAAAAGAAGAACACAAAAATTGTGTAATCAAAAAAAATTAAAAAGATGAAATTATTAAGATATCTATTGGTGCTATTAGTTATAATTGGAACCTTTTCATGTAGACAGCCAGTTGAAGCAGTAAAGGGAGATGTGATATCCGAAGAGAAGATGATTGAAGTGTTGATGGATGTTCATCTTGCAGAAGCAATGTACTCTTCTCGCTATGGGATGCCTAAAAAGAAAGATCTTTTTGAATCCACAGAGCTGTATAAATCTGTCTTACTGAAACATAAAATATCACCAGAGGAATTTCAGGAATCGGTATATTTCTATTCACGACGAATGAAGGATTACGATCGTATCTATCAGCAAGTAAGTGATCGTTTCGAAGCGATGAAAGAAACCTTGAATGAGGAGCAGCAGGAAAAGATTGATATCGAAGCAAAAGATAAAAAGCCAGAGGATATCAAAAAGGCTCCAAAGGCAAAAACGAAATAAAATGCGCAAACTCTCAGCTCATTATATTTTTTCAGGAAAAGAAAAGCCACTAAAAAATGGAATTCTTGTCCTGGATGATGATGGTAAGGTTGTTGAGTTGATTGATAGACAAGGCTCCAATAAAGAAGTTTCGGGATTAGAATTTCACCCGGGAATTATCACTCCAGGATTTATAAATACGCATTGTCATCTAGAACTCTCCTATCTTAAGAATGGAATCTCTAGAGGAAACGGACTTGCTGCTTTTCTGGGGGAGGTGAAACAACAATGGAGTGATGATGCTGAGTTGATTCAATCGGCAGCACGTAAGGCTGACAAGTTGATGCAGCGCAATGGAATTGTTGCTGTTGGTGATGTAACTAATACTGTTAATGCTCTTGAAGTAAAAAGAAAGTCTCTTTTAAAATACCATACGTTTTGCGAAGCTTTTGGTATCCTTAAGGAACGGGCAGAACGTGCATTTTCAAAAGCATTGGATATAAGAGAAGCTTATATTCAACATGGTTTAAAGGCTACCATTATCCCCCACTCTCTCTACGCTGTTTCTGATGAGTTGTTGGAAATGATAGACAAGGTTCAGGAAGATACATGTTCTCTTCACTACATGGAATCACGAGAAGAAATAGAGGTGATGTCGACAGGTGAAGGACCGTTGCGCAGACATTATGAGAATACCATTGGACTTGAATTAAGTGGATGGCAACATCCTGGTATATCACATGCTCACCGTTTGAATAAGTGGATAGGAGTAGATAAAAAGCTTTTGCTGGTGCATAATACTTTTATGAATGATAATGCACTAAATGAATTAAAGAAAGATAGAAGTACTGATAATACCTGGTTAACTCTTTGTCCTAAATCAAATATCCATATTGAGCAACAATTACCTGACATTCCGTTATTGATGAGGAGCGGTTTCCCACTGTGTCTAGGGACTGATAGTTTTGCTTCAAATGATGGATTAAGTATATTAGATGAAATGAGGCTTATTCAACAGCAATACCCCGAGACTGCCTTGGTAGACATGATTACATGGGCAACAGTTAATGGAGCTGAAGCCTTGGGATTTGAAGAGCAGGGATCATTTGAGCCAGGGAAAAGGCCGGGAGTGAATCTCATATCAGGAGCAAACCTTAAAGAACTTAAACTTACCAGTAATAGCAGGGTCAACGTATTGGCATAATAGCTATCTTTGTCGCCATTATGGCAACATTTCTTTTTGACGAAACAATATTCGGACCGGTAATTAGTCGGCGTTTAGGAGTCTCATTGGGTGTAAACTTACTTCCTAATGATTCAAAGGTGTGTTCTTTTGATTGCATCTATTGTGAGTGTGGATTAAATCCTAAAAACAGAGAGCGTAAAGCAATTCTGCCTACACGCGAGGAGGTAAAAAAACTGCTGATAAAGAAACTGGAGGATATGGCTGCCGAGGGGCAAAAGCCTGATGTGATAACTTTTGCTGGTAATGGAGAGCCTACCCTGCACCCTGAATTTGAAGGTGTAATTGATGATACGTTGGAGGTGCGTGACCAATTTGCTCCAAAGGCCAGAGTTGCAGTGTTGTGTAATTCAACAATGCTTGATAAGCCATCGGTATTTAGTGCATTGAATAAGATTGATGATAATATTCTAAAGTTGGATTCAGCGTTTGAGTCTACGGTGCGAATAATGGATTGTCCGAATAAAAATTTCAGTCTGGATCATGTTGTTGAAAACCTTAAGCGATTTAAAGGGAACCTGATTGTACAGACCATGTTTTTAAAAGGTTCTTATCAAGGTGAAGCTTTCGATAACACCACGAATGAAGAGGTAACGGCCTGGTTGAAGCTGGTGAAAGAGATAAATCCATTGCAAGTGATGATCTACACAATTGCTCGTGATACTCCAATTGATACGTTAGAGAAAGTAAGTGTTGATAAGTTGAATGAAATAGCTGAGCTTGTTAGAGCATCAGGACTTGATGTACAAGTATCTGGTTAAGCTTTTATCAGAATGTGATATTAGCATTCTCCGTGTTGTAATATCTTCTTAACTTTGTGGTTAACTATATTCTGGATAAGAATATTAAACACAAACCGTAAATATTAAGAAGATGAATCGCAAAAGTATTTGGCTGTACCTGCTGTTGGTATGTTTATCAACCAGTGTTTTGGGACAGTCAACAAACACCAAACATGTAATTACGCATAAGCGGAAGACCATTACTACAAAACCTGCCAATGGGCAGAATCCTTACCCTGCCTGGGGCGTATTTCCAAATGACGATGAGCAGGTTCGGAAAATCATGATGCATGTAACGCTGGGAACACCCGATTCTATTGCCACTGCGCACTGGGATTATTGTGACCATATCACCATTCGAAGAGTTGGAGGAGAACATGCGGAATCTAAGGATATTGAGATTGGACGTATGCTTACTCCATACGGAAGCGTATATAGTAAAGGTTGGGAGTTTAAATGGTCGGTTGATGTAACTGATTTTTCAATGGTGCTACGTGATAGTGTAGAGATTGAATATATTCACTCGGGCTATGAGCCAACTTCAGTGGGATGGGCACTGACTATCGACTTTGAAATTACTCCTGGACCTCCTCACATTCAACCATTGGCCATTCAAAATATGTGGAATGGAAGTTACCGTTACGGAGATCCTGAAAAGCCCATTGAAGAGGAATTAGGTGCAAAGGAATTTACTCCTGTTAAGGGATGTGAGGTTAGTCGTTTTCGTATTCAGCATACAGGTCATGGAATGGATCAACCTAAAGGATGTAGCGAATTCTGTAGTCGCTGGAGAGCTATTCAGTTTGATGGAGAAGAGGTCCATTATCGTGATCTTTGGAAGAATTGTGGAGACAATCCGCTGTATCCACAGGGAGGTACCTGGATCTTCGATCGTGCACTTTGGTGTCCAGGAGATTTGCAACAACCGGATATTGTTGATGTGAAGACAAACCAAGGCAAACATCAATTTACAATGACGATGGAGCCTTATACGGCAACCAATAAGAATCAACCTCATGAAAGAATTAACAGCTGTTTGATTCAGTATTCTGCTCCTGTGAATAAGCATGATGTTGAATTGGAGGCTATTATTACTCCTAACGATAGACCTTTATATCGTCGATCAAATCCTCGATGCTATGATGCTAGGGTTAGGATTCGTAACCTGGGAAGCGAAAACCTAAAATCACTAACCATTGTTTATGGTACTGAAGGATTCGAGACCCAGGTGTACAAATGGAAAGGGGATCTTCCCTATTATGCTTCTGAAGAGGTAACTTTAGCAGGGATAATCAAGCACAGTGAAGGTCCTAATCGCTTTATGGTTACCTGTAAAAAGCCTAATGGAAGGAAAGATGCATGGACTGGCGATAATACCTTGACCAGTCGCTTCACACCTGCGAAGTCGTTGCCTAAAGATCTGATTGTAAAATACAGAACCAATTTTATGCCTCAGGATAATGATATTAACCTGGTTAATTTTGCAGGAGATACACTATTTCAAAAGCTTGGCGCCTCGCTTGCACCTGATTCAATTTATACCGATACTTTGCATTTGCCGATTGGTGCTTATGAAATGGCATTAACCGATACTGCTGGCAATGGACTGGAATTTTGGTTTATGAAGAAGCAAGGTACAGGGTATCTGCGTTTATTTGATATGGATGGACATATGGTACATTGCTTTGAGAATGATTGTGGCGACGGTGAGTTGTTGGTATTTAATACTGTTGATGAATTTAAGACTGATGTTGAGAATCCATTGTATGATTTTATCATCTACCCACGCTGGGTGAAAGATGTGTTTGCCCTGGAGGTGTACACCGAGAGGACAGAAGACATGGAGGTGGTGATCATGACCAATGGCGTTCCGGTGGAGCGACATCAATATGTGAAAGCCAAATCGGGATTCTATAACATTGATATTTCTCACTTGAAAGATCAGCGTTATATCGTTGAAATATACATGAACGGAGTACGTCGATATAAGGCTCGAATTAGTAAAAGTCAACGTGATTACTACTAGATAGGACACCTTATCGTGCTAAAAAAGAGCTATCGGTTAAATTCGATAGCTCTTTTTTTATTCTTCTGTAAAGCCTGTAAATAAAGGTGTATTAGGGTGTTTTGGTGGTTGGTGAGAGTGAAAAAATGTGCCCAATTATTTTGTTTTTAAAATAAAAAGCTAGACTTTCGTGTCATAGAAGCATAGGACACTAAACAATTACTCATATGATCTCTATTAACAACCTTACATTTAATTACCAGGAACAGGGAGCTTTCTTCAATGGATTTAATATGAAGTTGGAGCAAGGAACTATTACTGGTCTGCTTGGCACCAATGGTGCTGGCAAAACAACCCTGTTAAAACTAATGGCAGGAGTGCTATCGCCCAAGAATGGCAGATTTAAAGTGAATGATTATGTACCATTCGATCGTGATCCCAACTTTTTGGAAGATCTATTCTTTGTACCGGAAACATATAGTTTCCCACCTATATCAGTCGGAAAGTATGTAAGCATTAAATCTCCTTTTTATCCTCAGTTTGATCAGGAAAAGCTTTCAAGCTTGTTAAACCAGTTCGATATCGATGAAAAGCAAAAGTTAACAAGACTGTCTCATGGTTCCCAAAAGAAGTTCTTGATTGCATTTGCTTTGGCAACCAATTGCAAGTTGTTATTACTCGATGAGCCTACAAACGGATTGGATATTCCATCCAAAAGTATCTTCCGTAAGGTATTGGTAAGCGCTGTATGTGATGAACAGTTGGTGATTATTTCTACTCATCAGGTAAAAGACATTGACGCGATTATCGATCAGTTGGTTATTCTGAATAATGGGAAATTACTCATGCAGGAAAGTATGTTTAACATCTCTAGTGATTATCAGTTTCAGCGGGTAGCGTCATTGCAGGATGTTCCTGATGTTATTTACCATGAATCGTATGCCGGAGGGTACCGTGTAATGGCCCCTGCCGACGGAGAAGAAACCGATGTAGATATTGAACTGCTCTTTAATGCAGTATTAACCAATCAGTCCCTAAAACACAAATCCAATAATTATGAACAAGCAATTTAGTTTTAAACGTTTTGTCCTTCTGTTGAAGCAAGAGGCAGTGATGAATAATCGGTTTTATCTCACGTTTTTTAGTGTATTAACTGTGAGCTGCTGCATACTGATGTTTTTCGCGATATCCGGGATGGGTAAATTCTATGATGAAGCAAGTTATGTAACAATGATGCTTTTTTTTGGTACCATAGGAGGATTGATTTATGGAACATCTGCATTTCAGGAAACAAGAAGCAGCGATTTACTAAGTGGATATTTGTCGCAGCCAGGATCCATCCTGGAAAAGTATTTGGTGCAGTTTGCCTTTAAGATTATCCTGTTCTTCCCAATATTGCTGTTATCTTATTGGATTGCTTCCAATGTGGCTTGGTTTGCAGTAGATGCCACTTTAATTAAGCTTACAAGTATAATCCCAAGGTTTAGTTTTTCCTTGTTATTTGATCCAAAGATTTATCCTGTATTATCAAAGATCCATGGTCCGCTTGATGTTTTTGTAACCATGCTTTCTACACTATGTTTTGCATTTGCTGGTTCGATTTTCTTTGATAGATATAAGCTTTTTAAGACAACTTTATTGGTTGCCGGATTATATATTCTAGATATGGTGGTGAAGTTAATGTTGACCAAATTTTATTTCCCTGTTTACGCTAAAGGTTTGCGTATTAAGGTCAATGAGTATGAATCATTCTGGAATCTTTACAATACCCAGTGGTACCACTATTTAGTTGGTTTAGGAGGGGCATTGATTCTATTATTCTTTGTGTATTATAAACTGAAGGAGAAGGAGGCGTAATGGAGTTTAAATCATCAAAAGGTATATTTCTACAAATTGCCGATAATCTGTGTGCCCGCATATTGGAGGGTAGTTTGACGGCTGGCGATCGGGTGCCTTCTGTAAGGGATATTGCGGCTGAGTTGCAGGTGAATCGCAACACCGCTATGCGTACCTATAGTTACCTGCAGGAGCAGGGAATTTTTAAGAATCAACGAGGTATAGGATTTTTTATATCAGACAATGCCATGGACATCATCAAGAATAAAGAGCGAAACGAATTTTTCTCCAATGTACTCCCGGAGATCATACATAAGGTAAAGTTGCTAAATCTGACTAGCGAAGATTTGCAAGAATTAATCACAGAAGTAAAAAACAACGACCATGAAAAAAAGTAACAAGCTGTTAATTGCTTACCTGATATTAAATATTGGAGGAGTATTTCTATTATATGTTTTCTCTGAGTTGCACGGACCTGATGTAAGAACCATTCAGGCCAGTAAGCCAATAACCTATCATGAGAGATCTCTTCCGCCATTTTCAGTGATTGTTGCAGACTCAGGCATGCATTTTTCTGTTGAGCATGATTACGATCACAAGGTATATCTTCACAATACGGGAGGGATGAAGGTACCTAAATTTAAGATAAGTAATGATACTTTGTATGTGACTGATGTGGGGTTGCCAGCCGATGTGAAACCTCGGTTTTTCTCGCCGAAAGTAACCTATATTGAAGGGAAACAAAGAAACCGAATTAACTTTTTACAGCTTCAGACCGATGAGTTTTCTATAAAGATTAAGGGCGGAAGAGTGGATGGTAGCTTTGATCCCAATATTGAGCCAGTGGTGCATATTGAGGCCAACAATTCACGCATAAGATTAAATGATTCCTCTATGAAAGTGCTGGATTTGAAATTGGATAATACCGAGTGCAACGCCACAAAAAATAAGATCAAGGAGATTAAAGGGAGTCTGCATTATCTGTCGTTCCTTACCGTCGACCTCAATTCAAAAATGAAGTTGATCACCGATGATACCAGTCGCGTGATTACCGATAAAGAGTAGCAAAAGAAAAGAGAGGTCGACTTATAAGACCTCTCTTTCTTATTTTATGAATCCTGACTGCCGAATACTTTTTTCAGGATATCACTTATCCTGGCAGCCGGATTATCTCTTATCTTTTTCTCTTCAAGAGCTACCTTCATAAACAGACCATCAAGGGCTCTTTGCGTTACATATTCATCCAGTTTGGTATTGATGGGCGTCATGTTGGCCAACTGTCCTACCATCGACTTAGCTACTTTATTGTACTCTGTGGTAAGAGCAGTCCATGATTCATTGGTAGAAATGTTAGCCACAAGTTTTTTATCCAATGATGTTGCAATCTTTGGTTGGAACAGATCTGTCAACTGCTGTGATGTTGTTCTTCTCAGATATTCAGTGGCAGCGTTATCCTGTCCCTTCAAAATATTAAACGCATCGGTGATGGTCATCGATGTGATGGCATTGGCAAATATAGGAGCAGCTTGTTTAACGGCATCTTCAGCAGCGCGATTAAGACGCAGTTCTACTTCCTGTACCAATTTATCTCCTCCAGGAATTAGTTTGATATGTTTACTCACTTCCTGGGCTTCTGGAGGCAATAAGATTTTAACAGCCTGATCCTTTAAGAAGCCATCGGGTTTAGCTAATATATCTGCTGCATTTACACTTCCAACACGCAGTGCCTCCTTGAGTCCCATTGATACTTCCTGACTGGTTAAACCAGGAGATACAGCGGCGTATTGATCTACTATTGTTTGTAACTCAGCACACCCCGTCAGAATAAGGACGGTCATAATTAGGGTAACTAGTTTTTTCATATGTTCAAGCTTTTTCAAGTTCTCAGATATAGGATAATTATTTAACGGGAAGCGCAGGGAAAGGTTCGCTGGACAAGAGCATTGAGCAATCGTTAATGCGATATAATTGGGAATAAAAAAGGCTGCCCGAATATTTGAGCAGCCTTTGGAAGAATTTATCTTTCAGTATATTGTTTGTCGTAATATTCCTGGTAGGTTCCTGATGTGATGTTGATCATCCACTCTTTATTGTTAAGGTACCATTCGACAGTTCTTTCAATTCCTTCAGGAAATTGAAGTGATGGTTCCCAGTCTAAATCATTCTTGATCTTTGTTGCATCAATAGCGTAGCGTAGATCATGACCTGCCCTGTCTTTTACAAAGGTGATTAGCTTGGCAGAAGTACCTGGCTCTCGTCCCAGTTTCTTGTCCATTACTTCGCAAAGTACATGAATCAAATCAATGTTAGTCCACTCATTATTTCCACCGATATTGTATGTCTCCCCCAATACACCCTGGTGATAAACCACATCAATGGCACGTGCATGATCAACGACATACAGCCAGTCGCGAATGTTCTCACCTTTACCATAGATAGGTATTGGGCGGTTATTCTCAATATTGTTAATGGCCAGTGGAATGAGTTTTTCAGGGAACTGGTTCGGTCCATAGTTGTTCGAGCAGTTCGACAATACCACAGGTAATTTATACGTGTGGAAGTAAGCCCTTACCAGATGATCTGAACTTGCCTTTGATGCAGAATACGGACTGCGAGGATCATAAGCAGTTTCCTCGGTGAAGAAGCCGGTATCTCCCAGCGATCCATATACCTCATCGGTTGAGATGTGGTAAAAACGTTTGTCTTCAAAATTACCATCCCATGCATGACGTGCTGCATTTAACAGATTTACCGTTCCTACGATGTTGGTCATGATAAATTCCATTGGATTGGCGATGGAACGATCGACATGTGATTCTGCAGCTAAATGCAGTACACCATCGAATGTATAATCGGCAAACAGCTTTTGGATGAAATCCCCATCTGTAATATCTCCTTTTACAAATTCATAGTTGGGAGCATTCTCCACATCACGCAGATTCTCCAAATTACCTGCATAGGTTAATGCATCCAGATTAACGATCTTATATTGAGGATATTTGTTGACGAATAAACGAACAACATGAGAGCCAATAAATCCGGCTCCTCCGGTGATGAGAATTGTTTTACCCATTGCTGTGATTTTTAATTTGTGAGCGAATTTACAAGCATTTTATGCAAATGAAAAATAAAGCGATAGAAATGTTAGAGGGAAGTGTTACTTGGTGGTATTGGTAAAGACTCAGGAAGGATCTGGGTACCCAGAACTCCTCTTTTCGGGATCTCTTCCCCCTATCAAAACCGTCTAAAACCTATGTTTTCCCTATTAAACTAATAGAGATGAGATAGGGAAAGGATAGGGAATGTATAGGGTAGAAATAGTGAAAAGAAGACAGAAAGGTCATTGAGGGGATAAAAAAAACACCCCAGATCTATAGAAGACCTGGGGTGTTGCAGTTTATAATGTTATAAACGTTGTCTTATTTGATGCCTCGGATGTTTTTTTCCCAGTTCCAGGCAGTAAGAAGAGTTTCTTCCAAACCTTTTTCTGCTTTCCATCCTAGCTCTTCGTTAGCATAAGTAGTGTTGGCGTAGATCTTTTCGATATCACCTGCACGACGCTCAACGATTTTGTAGTTTAACTTAACACCAGTTGATTTCTCAAATGCGTTGATCAATTCCAATACTGAGCTTCCGTTACCAGTACCCAGGTTGAATACCTCGTAGTTTGCTTTGCAGTTACCTTCCAACTGACGTTTGATAGCAACAACGTGTGCTTTAGCAAGGTCAACAACGTTGATAAAGTCACGGATACATGATCCATCAGCTGTATCATAGTCGTCACCAAATACGCTCAACTGCTCACGAATACCTGCAGCAGTCTGGGTGATAAATGGCACAAGGTTGTTAGGAACTCCTGTAGGGAACTCACCGATTAATGCCGACTCATGAGCACCAATTGGATTGAAGTAACGCAATGCGATACCATTCAATTCAGGATTTGCTGATACTGTGTCACTAATAATATCTTCGCAGATACGCTTAGTATTACCATATGGTGATTCAGCATCTTTACGAGGTGTTTCTTCAGTTACAGGCAATACATCAGGCTGACCGTATACTGTACATGATGAAGAGAATACCAAATTCTTAACTTCATATTTTTTCATGCACTCCATTAGGTTCATCAATGAACACAAGTTGTTTCGGTAGTACAACAATGGAAGTTCAACCGACTCTCCTACAGCTTTAGATGCAGCAAAATGAATGATTGCCTCTACATTGGTGTATTTGGCGAAAAATTCATCAGTCTTAGTTGCATCAGCTAAGTCGAAGTTTTCAAATGCAGGACGAATTCCTGAGATCTTCTCAATGCTGTCAAGCACTTCAATTTTAGAATTTGAAAGGTTATCAACAATAACAACATCAAAACCTTCTTGTTGCAACTCTACCACTGTGTGTGATCCGATGTACCCAGTACCACCGGTAACTAATATTTGTTTCTTCATGCTAAAAAACTCCTTAATCAAAATGTTTTGTTATTCCGGTTAATTTTAGCCACAAAAATAGTAATTATAATATTCCAGATGGATGCAATATCTAAAAGAGTGAAATAAATTTCAGAATTTGGTAACTATCAGATAGTGACCGAAAGAGGAGTGTATATTGTTAATAACTTAGACTTGGCAGTCAAATTCAAATTATTTATCTTTGAATTAAATCAAGTGCAACCAAATGGCAGAATTACGAACATCAATAAGTAAGATCATTCTTCTTCATGACTGTGTGATTATCCCTGATTTAGGCGGTTTTGTGGCTAACTATAAACCTGCTCAATTGGATCAGTTAACGCATCGTTTTATGGCACCATCGCGCGAAATTGTTTTCAACAGTAAGCTTTCGAAAAACGATGGATTGTTAATAAACTGGATTGTTGAGGAGGAAGGTATTGGCTATTTGGATGCGAAAAATAAAGTTGCTGCGTTTGTTGAGGAGACGTTGCATTTGTTGGAAAAGGGTGAAGTGGTAGAGTTTGAGAATATTGGTAATATTCGCTATGATAAGTCTCATAATATCCTTTTTGAACCACAGCAGAAAGAAAATCTTCTAACCGATTCGTTTGGTTTAGACAATATATTTTTCCATGAACTTAGTATGCGCGAAGCATTGAATCCTGCGCCTGTTAGCCTGCCAAAGCGTGAGGCTGTAAAAGTGCAGTTCAATAAACGACGAATTAAGCAATTAACAGTTGCCTTGCCTTTGTTGTTTGCCTTATGTACTATTCCGGTGAAGAATAAAAATATCGCCAAGTCTGAAATGTCGAGTATTCTTCCAGAAATAACGATGACAAGGAATGTAGATCCTGCCATTGAGATGCCTAAGATTACACTTGCTGATGCAGTGAAAGATATGGAAGAGGCGAAATTAATAGCAGTGAAGAAAAGCAAAGCTGTTGAGGAGAAGAAGTTTCATCTTATTGTTGGTAGTTTTAAGCGTGAAGTGAATGCCCACAAATATGAGACGGAATTAACCCAGGAAGGTCATCAGCCTAAAGTTTTTAAATTGAGTAATGGCTATTTTAGGGTTTCGATGGACTCGTACACAACTGAACGTGAGGCCTTGCGTGCAGCAAGAGCGCTTCAGGAAAACAATAGCGGACTTTCAGCATGGGTGTTGAAAGATTAAATTGAGCGATATTGGTACTTAGAACCAATTGCTGCTATATTCTTTCTTTTTACTAATAAAACTTATTTCTCCTGTCTCTTTTGGTTAAACTTATTGTTTGACTGGTTAATTTTTTTCAGGAAAATTATAGCTTTGTAAAAAACCCGGGAGGAAAGATGCAATCCACGATTAGATTTGTTTTAAACATATGGATTTTACTTCAATTTGTGTTCTGCAGCGTAGCTGTTGGAAATACAGTTGTTGAGTATGTTGAACACAAAGGATTTAATCAGATTATCTCTCTAACTACCCGCGAAACAACCAATACCGAACTATTACTACAGCAGGGATATCGTGCTTTTTGGTTGGAAGATCGAGTTCCTTCATCAGATTTTTTTCGGACAATCAATGAATTTCTACAATCAGATGCCCACGCAATTGTTAGTTTGATTTGTAAGGATGTCGATGTTGATGGAATGATACAGGAGTATGGTCTTGAGGATTTTGTCTACAATCAATTTCCTGAGGAAAATTATTGGCCAGCAATGAAAGAGATGGTTGCCAATAATCGCCGATTGTTGGTGTTTACAGATAAAAAATCAGGGGATGAGTATCTGCCTTTGGCAAGACTGATATGTGAATGGAAGATTCCTACAGATAAAAAGCGTTTCGGTTATGTAGGAGATCCTTCATCTGATTTAACGCTAGTGGATTTTACACAGGTAAATGATTCTATCGATACAGCAGCCTGGATGGAGTTGTTTAATGAACAAACAGCAAAAGTATCGAACTATGTCTTTGTTAATGATACCACCAATATTCTCTCGATAATCAATCAAAAGAATAAGCAAAGACAATATAAGGCTACAGTGTTGCTGGATGGATATAAGCTGGGAGGAGTACGCTGGAAACAGATGCCTGAGATGATATCGCATGGAAACTTGATAATTCCAAGAAAGTATGGAAAGATTAGTCCGTTTAAGAAAGGATTTCGTTTCTCTCCTGATGTGATGTCTTTCACTGCTATTAATGCAGATGTGCTTAAGGTGTTCCAGGCAGTTCGTCTCGACTTAAGGGATAATCTTGTTGTGCATTATCCTTTTGATGATGATTTCCGAAATGTTATTGACCCGGAGAATGATCAGGTTATAGCCTACCAGGTTGAGACAATTAAGGATAAGGAACGAGGTCGCGTAGCTACCTTTAATGGACACAATAGTTATATTGATTGTGGATTACCCAAAGAAAACTACTTTAACGAAGACTTTACCATATGTCTTTGGGTAAAACCTGATCAGCTAGATAATAACAGAAGTTTTGTTGGAAAAGGAGAAACTTTTTCTGCTAAATCGCGAAATGGATCTCTGGTGTTTACAATGCCAGGCTTGAAAGATCATACCTCAAACAGGATTAACATGGAGCTGGATAAGTGGCAACATGTGGCTTATGTTGTGAATGCAGGGCAAAATATTGAGCTCTATAGAAATGGTGTGTTGGTATCAGAAATCGAAGCATCAGACATGAATCATACCGAGCACTCTTTGTTGATTGGAAGTAACCTTTGGGATGAGTATTTTTCAGGTATGATGGATGATCTTAGCATTTGGCAAAGAGCACTGAATAGCGATGAGATTTATACCATATATGAATACGGACTTAAACCTTTTACTGAGAAAAAGTCGACTTCGAAGAGAGATGATTTAGGTGTATTCTATATTGTATTGATAGTGTTACTGATTCTTCTGGGTTTTGTCGTAATATATTATTGGATTCGCCGTAAAGGAAAGTCGGAACAACCGCTGGAAGAAAATCAGGCAGTAGAGGAAGAGCAAGAACAACCATCTCGCGTCATCATTGAAAAGAATATTGCTGAAGAGGAAATTGAAGAGTTGTTGTTGGTTGATTTCAATTTGCGCTTATTTGGAGGATTTCAACTTAAGAATAAGAATGACGAAGATCTAACCAATCGTTTTTCTCCTAAGCGTAAACAGTTATTGATGTTGATCTTGCTTTATAGTCTATATAAAGGAAAGGGAGTAACTTCTAAAAAGCTTACAGATTGTCTGTGGGCAGGTCATTCGGCTCAGAGTGCAAAGAATAACAGAAGTACGAATATTCAGCGTTTAAGGGATATTTTAAATGAAGATTCAGGTATCCAGGTTGAATATGCCGACAAGCATTGGCGATTAGTTGTGGCTGATTGGGTGGAATGTGACTTTGTACATTATCAACAACTGAAAGATAAGTTGCGTGTTGGATTGGCTAAAGGGCGTGTTGATCGCGAGATTTTGGAGCAGTTCTTTCATGTTATAGCTGCCGGTCCCCTATTGCCTAATATGGAATACGAATGGATGGATCATTTCCAGAATGAGATCAATGAAGAGGTACTTGATATCCTGCAGAGTTTGGCTGAAGGTCAAGATGAGATATATGCCGATAAAGTTGCTGATGCTCTATTCTTGTTTGATCCAATTAACGAACAGGCGCTGACGTTAAAAATTCAGTCGTTGAACAAGCAGGGAAAAAAGAAATTAGCATTGGATGTGTTTGAGCACTTCCAACGTACTTATATGAATTTTTACGGAGAAGAATTTACCCGCGACTACAAAGATTTTCTATAATCTGTCACTGAAATTGTAAAAAATAATCTGATTATTTGAAGGTGTTACCCCTTTGATTACCCCTTAAGCTATCCTGACAGGTTGTATGTTTGCCTCAGAAATAATAAAGAATAATCATCTATAGAATGAATTTTCGAAGATTAATTGGAGCTATTGGAATAATCACCCTCTTATATTCCTGCTCTACAAAACAGGTAGATAATACCCTGTCCTCTAAAGAAAAAAAGGACGGATGGGAGTTATTATTTGATGGCTCAAGTACTGATGGATGGCGAGGCTTTAACAAAGGAGAATTGCCATCAGGTTGGAGAGTTGAAGATGGAACACTAATGTCGCTTGGAAAAGGCGGAGATATTGGTGGTGATATTGTCTATGACAAGGCGTTTGGAGATTTCGAATTTAGTGTTGAATGGAAAATATCTAAAGGAGGAAATAGCGGAATCTTCTATCATATTAAGGAAGGCTCGGATTACAAGTCTCCTTACTATACCGCACCGGAATATCAATTGATTGATGATATTGGTTTTCCAGGTAACCTTGAGTTGTGGCAACAAACAGGAGCAGATTATGCGATGCATCCAGCGGATGGAGAGAAAAAGCGATTGAATCCTGCGGGACAATGGAATACAACTCGAATTATCTTTAAAGATGGACATGTTCAGCATTGGCTAAATGGAAAGAAAATTGTGGAGTTTGATGTGTGGACAGATGAGTGGAAGTCGCTTAAAGCAAATGGAAAATGGAAAGATTATCCAGAATATGGTATGATGAAAGAAGGACTAATAGGTCTTCAGGATCATGGAAGCTATATCTGGTTTAAGAATATAAAAATCAGAAACCTTTAACCAATCAAAATACCGTGATTTAAAACAGTCAGGCTGATGCTTGGCTGTTTTTTTAAAAGTCATTGCCCTGTGGGCAATGACTTTTTATTATTAGTAAGTATCAGTAATTGTAATAGTCTTAAGTTTTCCTGCGAAATCTTCAATTGTTTCTTTCGTCTGGAATTCTATTTCAGTTGACTGTCCTGGCAATACATCAAAGTAATTATCTGAGAAGAATCCTTCAATTCCATCGATCCAGAAATAGATATTCTTAGCTAACTTATCCGTGCTAACCGTAATCTTGTAGCCATTTTCTGATTTTACGACTTTAGTTTCGATTTGTGGTTTTGGAAGCTTAAGATCTTTAACAGGTCTGAAGTAATAGATGTTATCAGCAATCTTTTTACCATTCTCCATCAACTCAGCTTTAAGTAGAAGCTTTTTACTATCCTTCCCTCTTAGGAAGTCGTATTTGTCAATATCGAAATAAGACTGACTTGAGTTAGCTGGAATTTCAGCCATAACAGCTTTTTCCCATACAACTCTACCGTTGAAATCGATTAGTTTCAGGTTTAATTGACCTTTGATTGGCTTTAAACGATCAGAAACCACATGTACTTTGAAGAATTTATCTTCTACTCGAGGAGCAACCAATACCTCAGCAAATGCTTTCTTCGAGAAGTATTGCATTGCTTTCCAATTTACGTAGTAATCGGTACTTGACCATGAGGCAACAGGCCAGCAGTCGTTAATCTGCCAGTAAAGACTTCCCATGTTGTAAGGCATTGCAATACGATGACCTTCCATACCCTGGCGCATACCTTCAGCTTGTAGAACTTGTCCTACGTATAGGAATGACTCAAAATCTTTTGGCTTTTTGTAGTCACGTAGCATATATAACTCGATAGTACCATTACCAATTGAAGAGCGTTGGTGTGATTTCATTACTTCTGAGTAGATGTCCCAGTCTTCTTCTTTGGTATACTTCTTAACTGTTCTGAATTCAGGGAATGATTGGAAACCATACTCACTCATGAATCGAGATAGCTCAGTGTGGTATTTAGAGAAAGGATCTTTTCCCCACCAAACACCCCAGTAGTGGTTGTCACCTTCATTGTATACGTTAACTGTTGTGTCGTTTGCTTGTGGACTAGAAGGCCAGTAGAATTTCTGAGCATCGTATTTTGCTACAGCAGCAGGTAGAACATCAAGGAAGATATCTTTGTATGCTTTCCATTGTGCTTTTGCTCCTTCTGGATCTTCTTTTGCAACTTCTTTTTCCCATCCCCAGGCTTTCCACGCAGCTAGTACTTCGTTGTTACCGCACCAAAGTGCAATTGAAGGGTGGTTACGCAGGCGTTTTACATTGTATTCTGCCTCTTCTTTTACACTCTGAAGAAATTCAGGGTGACCAGGGTACATGTTACAGGCAAACATGAAATCTTGCCATACCAGGATACCGTATTTGTCACAAAGATCATAGAAAATCTCTTTTTCGTAGATACCACCACCCCATACGCGAAGCATATTATGGTTACAGTCGTAAGCTGTTTTTACAATCTTCTCATATTTCTCGGGAGTTACACGATCAAGGAAAGCATCAGCAGGAATGTAGTTGGCACCTTTCATAAATACAGGAATACCGTTTAACTTAACGTAAAGACATTTTCCATCTTTATCTTTTTCACGGATGATTTTTACATCACGTAGTCCTACCTGATGTGAAATAGAGTCTTTTCCAGCATCAGTTTTTAGCTTACCAGTAAACTGATATAATGTAGCCTCTCCTAATCCATTGGTCCACCATAATTCAGGATTGGCAATATTTAATTTGATCTCATAGGTATGTGTACCTTTTTTTAACTGTACCTGTTGTGTTGCTTCAACTTTTTCATTAACCTGAAGATCAAGAGTTGCTGTTTGCTCTTTTTGTGCATCAATCTCAAAGATTGCTGTAATCGCAGCATTCTCTTTGGTGATTTTGTCCTGACGTATGAATAGATCTTGCATGCGAGACATGTTCCATGCCTCAAGCGTAACATCTTGCCAGATTCCACTGGTTACTAGTCGTGGTCCCCAGTCCCATCCAAAGTGACATTGTGCTTTACGAACGTGTGGACTCACCCATTTATTCCCAGGTACCTGCCCGATTTCCGCAAGATCGTTGGCAGAAGAGTGTACCACGTGTGGGTAGTTGTCGTATTTGTCTAAACCTACTTTAATTGGAGAGTGAAAAAGAATCTTCAACACATTTTCTCCCTCTTTCAAATAAGGTTTTGCATCAACAACCCAGGCTCTGAACATATTGTCAGCTTCCAATACCTTTGTTTCGTTAATGAACACATCAGCATAGGTATCAAGTCCTTTAAAATTGATGATGATACGATCTTTTTTTAGCGTCTGCTTGTCGATAGTTATTGCCTTCTTGTAGACCCAATCTTTTTTATCTACCCACTGAACATCATGTTCATTCAGGCGATAGAATGGATCCTCAATTTTACCGTTTCTAAGTAAATCGGTATGTACACAGCCAGGTACCTTGGCTTGAAGCCATTGGTCTGTTCCGTTTTCTGCAAATGACCAACCGTCATTTAAACTGATCTTAGAGACCAGTGGCTGATCTTTCGTGCTACATGAGAAGGTAATCATTGTAGCACAAATTAAGATTAAAAAGCTATACAACTTCATTTTAACTTGTGGTTATGTGATTAATATTGATTTGTTATAGTATATCTTTGAAGTAGTTGATTGCCTCTTTTTTGAGGATCTCTTCTTTTTGTTCTTCCGATATAGAGGAAAGTTTATCGGTCTTTTCCCAGATTGGCCAACCTGATCCATCTTCACCTTCCTTGGTGCAATAACCTTGAGCTCCGAGTAAAGTGCAACATCCTAGATTAATTAAATCCAGGCGTTCAGCCTGATTGAAATTATTTAGAGGGAACTGCATTTCTCGAATGCCTATAAGAAACAATACGCCATTGATTCCAGCATTGAGGTTGAATTGCTGCTTTATTTTATCGCAAAGTTCTGTCCACTCGTTATTTGTGTGCATATCAATAGTGTTTTGAAGCAAAGATAAAACTTTATCAAAGAAAGGAGAAAGGAAAAGGGAAAACGGCTTCGCCGGGAAACAGGAAAAGGGGCGAAAGGATGAAAGGTTAACGGTAGGAAGGTCATCGTTAGTGTGTGATGAACAGAAGAAAAAGGGTGAAGAGCAAAGGGCAAAGAGCAAAGAGCAAAGAGTATTGTGCAGGTAGCAAAGGGTACGGACTAGTGATATGGTGTGTGGTAGGTTTTAATTGGGCTGACGTCTCACGGTTCGAAGTTAAAAGTTTCAGGTTTCAAGTTCCAGGTTCCAGGTTTCGCCTTGATGTTACTGAGGTGGTAGTTAAACAACATCAACGCACTGCTGCCTTATGGGGGAGCGAATGTCTGTAGCAAAAATGAGAAGTCCATCCGGTCTGAGATCAAAGAAATTTAAAATTATCGTGTGTGATGTATTTTTGAAAGAGAATGTGCACACTACAAAAAATAAAAAATTGTACTTTTGTTGCTTCAAAAAATTAGGTTTTAAAGGATTAAGGTCTTGAAATGACCTTTATTGACAAAACAAAAGTAATATGAAGCGAATAAAAATTAAGGATCTTCTACAATCAGATGCCGTAGGTAGTGAGGTATTGATTAAAGGATGGGTAAGAACTAAGCGCGGAAGTAAAAATGTGAACTTCATTGCAATGAATGATGGATCATGTCTTGCAAATGTTCAAGTTGTTGCCGATGTAAATAATTTTAATGAGGAGACCTTAAAAGAGGTTAATACCGGAGCAGCTTTGGCTGTAAAAGGAGAATTGGTTGCTTCACAAGGTAGCGGACAAAAAGTAGAAATTGTAGCTACGGATATTGAAGTTATTGGAGGTGCAGATCCTGACAAGTATCCAATTCAACCAAAGAAGCATAGCCTTGAATTCTTGCGTGAGAATGCTCATTTACGCTTTAGAACCAATACATTTAGTGCTGTATTTCGTATTCGTCATGCTATGGCTTATGCGATCCATAAATATTTCAACGATAAAGGATTTTACTATTTACATACACCATTAATTACAGGTTCTGATGCAGAGGGTGCAGGTCAAATGTTTAGAGTAACGACACTTGATCCAGTAAATCCTCCTGTGACTGAAGAGGGAGATGTGGATTACAAACAAGATTTCTTTGGTAAAGCTACAAACTTAACTGTTTCTGGACAGTTGGAGGGTGAGCTAGGTGCAACAGCACTAGGAGAAATCTATACTTTTGGTCCTACATTCCGTGCTGAGAATTCAAATACAACTCGTCACCTTTCAGAGTTCTGGATGATTGAGCCAGAGATGGCTTTTTATGATCTGAAAGACAATATGGATCTGGCAGAAGATTTTATGAAGTACTTGATCCAATATGCTTTGGATAACTGTATGGAAGATCTTCAGTTCTTGAGTAAGCGTCAGCAGGAAGAGGAGAAAGGTAAAAAGGCTGATGAGCGCTCAATGGAGTTAATTGAGAAGTTGAAGTTTATTCTTGATAACGATTTCGTTCGTCTAACTTATACCGAGGCTATTGATATTCTAAGAAACAGTAAGCCAAATAAAAAGAAGAAATTCCAATTTGTTATCGAAGAATGGGGTGCAGATTTACAATCAGAGCATGAGCGTTACCTTGTAGAGAAAAAATTCAAGTGCCCAGTGATCCTTACCGATTATCCAAATGAGATTAAGGCATTCTACATGAAGCAGAATGATGATGGTAAGACTGTTGCTGCAATGGATGTTCTATTCCCTGGTATTGGTGAAATCATTGGTGGTTCACAGCGAGAAGAAAATCTTGAGAAATTGTTAACCAGAATGAAGGAGATGGATGTTCCTGCTGAAGAAATGGACTGGTATCTTGATACTCGTCGCTTCGGTAGTATTCCTCACGCTGGATTCGGTTTAGGATTTGAGAGACTCTTGTTATTTGTAACTGGAATGGGTAATATACGCGACGTAATTCCGTTCCCAAGAGCACCAAAGAATGCAGAGTTTTAAAAAGTTAGCATAATGTTGAGCCCTAAATTCAAAATTTAGGGCTTTTTTTTGCCCTTTTTTTATATTTTTAAGGTCTATTAATACCGGAATATATGCAAAAACTGAGTCTGCAACAGAAGCTATTACAGAAGTTATCGCCACAGCAAATACAGGTTATTAAGCTGTTGGAGATTCCTACTATGCAGCTCGAGCAACGGATCAAGAAGGAATTGGAGGAGAATCCCGTGCTTGAGATCGCCGGAGACGGACCTGAAACACTTCAGGAAGGAGAAGCTCAGGAACTTAAATCGAATGAAGATGCTGATAAGGAAGAATTTTCGGTCGAAGATTATCTTAACGACGAAGATATTCCCAGTTATAAACTGAATGCGCAAAATTATTCGAAGGATGATAAGTTCACAGATATTCCTTTTAGTGTAGGCTCATCATTTCATGAGTTTCTGCACGAACAGCTTGGATTGTTGCCTTTGAATGAAGAAGAGCAGTTGTTGGCTGAGTATATCATCGGTAATATTGATGAGGATGGTTATCTGCGTAGGGAACTAGAATCGATTGTTGATGATGTTGCCTTTGCTCACAATGTAGAAGCGGCTGACGAAGAAATGTATCAGTTGTTGTGGGAGATTCAAGATTTTGATCCTCCTGGAGTTGGTGCAAGGAACTTAAGAGAGTGCTTGTTATTGCAGATAAAACGCAGGGATAAAAAGCGAGCTTCTGTAGTAACTGCAACAAAGATCCTGAAAGATACTTTCGATGAGTTTACAAAAAAGCATTACAAGAAAATTATTTCAAAATTTTCGTTGACAGAGGAGGAACTTAAGGATGCCATTAATGAGATTCTTAAACTGAATCCTAAACCTGGAAGTGCCTATTCAAATCCATTAAATAAAGCGAACCAGCAAATCATTCCCGATTTCCTTTTAGATCTGGAGGAGGGGGAATTGCGATTGACGCTTAATCAACGTAATGTTCCTGATTTGCATATCAATGATGATTATCTGGGTATGCTTAAATCTTATAAGGATAACAAAAAAACACAGTCGAAGACACAAAAAGATGCAGTTACTTTTGTGAAGCAAAAGATTGATTCTGCCAAATGGTTTATAGATGCGATTCGTCAGCGACAGCATACTTTGTTGCTTACAATGAGTGAAATCATCAATCTCCAGAAAGAGTATTTTATGGAAGGAGATGAGGCCAAATTAAAGCCGATGATTTTAAAGGATATTGCGGATAGAACTGGATTGGATGTGTCGACCATTTCTCGTGTTTCTAATAGTAAGTATATTCAAACGCATTTCGGAATTTATCCTGTTAAGTACTTCTTTTCTGAAGGTATGCAAAAAGATACCGGAGAAGAGGTTTCCACACGTGAGATAAAGAAAATATTGCAGGAGTGTATTAATGGAGAGGATAAGCGTAAGCCATTAACCGATGAACAATTGGCTAAAATATTGAAAGAAAAATCCTATCCTATTGCCCGAAGAACTGTGGCAAAATATCGCGAACAATTGGATATACCGGTTGCTCGATTGAGAAAAGAATTATAATCAGGAGGTTTTATAGTATGGAGCGTTTGTTTGCCCGATTGGTGTCATTTGTATTTCACCCATTTTTAATTCCTACAATAGGTTTTACTTTATTGTTTTCTTTTGCAGGTCATTTGGTTTATATACCTATGACTATGAAGAGTATTGTGTTAGTTATCGCATTCTCATCTACATGTTTTTTGCCAATACTCAGCTTTGCAGCATTGAGTTTGAATAAGAAATTTGATCCCTTTGTAAATAAAAGTAGAGATAGGATTATTCCATTATTGTTTACGGGTGTTTACTATTACATGGGATATTATTTGTTAGGAAGGATTCCTGCAACAGGACTTTTTAGAATCATGTTGTTGGCTTCTTTGGTTGTAATTTTAATTAGCCTGATGGTTTCTGCCTATTGGAAGATAAGCATTCATATGGCAGGAATGGGTGGTTTACTTGGTGCTGTTTTAGCGATCTCATTCAGATATGGATTGAATCCAGGGGTGATTGTTCCTGCTTTAATTGTGGGGACCGGTTTACTGGCACATTCACGGATTTATCTGGAAAAACATAGCCCCACGCAGGTGTACGCAGGGCTAAGTATGGGAATGATTGTTATGTATTCAATTCTTTATTTTATTTAACCATTAGCCAGGCCTTGGAATAGTCTTTATCTTCTTTTAGCTTTTCTAAGGCTTTTAGCGCTTGATTATAATCGTTAAATGATTTTAAGGCTAATCGGTACCAGCCATCTTCATTACGCATGAAAATACCAGTCTTAAATCCTTTTTCATTGTAGAGCTCTGCTTGTTCTTTTGCAAAATCTTCAACTGTATAGCTATTTATCACAATAAAGTATTTGTCTTCAAGATCTACACCTTCATCGATTGGTTTTGGTTTAGGTGGTTCAGGCTGTGGCTCAACTTCTTTAACCTCTTCTTCTACGATCTCTACTTTTTGTGGAGGAGTTTCTTTTGGTTTACAGCTAACAGCAAAGAGCATAATGCTGAAAAGTGAAATGGTTATAGCTATCTTCATTGTTCGAATGATTTTAAGATTTAAATATTTTCGATTGGTACAACAAGACAAGCCTCACCTCATTGAGAGGTTCCTCTTATCTCTCTCAAAGGTAAAACAAAAAAAGACAATAAAGTCAAATTTGATAACTGACTCTATTGTCTTTTATGTGTTTTTGTATGTTTTAAAATCGCTTACTCAACGAATTTATATCCAATACCTTTTAGTGTTTTGATATGATTGTTCCCAATTTTCTCACGAAGTTTTCTGATGTGTACATCAATTGTACGGTCACCTACGATAACATTCTCACCCCAAACACTGTGATAGATCTCTTCACGAGTAAATACCTTACCTGGTTTAGAAACAAGTAGAGAAAGCAGTTCGAACTCTTTACGCGGCAATACCATTTCTTCTCCTTTGGTATTGATTACATAACGTTCTTTGTCGATGACAAGCTCTCCAACAGTAACAGTGTTTGTACTTGTTTCTGCCTGAGGTGCAGCAACAGAGCTACTTCTCTTAAGAAGGGCTTTTACTCTACTGATTAATACTTTTGGTCGAATTGGCTTGGTAATGTAGTCGTCAGCACCAGCATCGAAACCAGCAATTTGAGAGTAGTCTTCTCCCCTTGCAGTAAGGAAAGCAATAACTGTTTCCTGTAGATTTGGTAATTTACGAAGCTCTTCACAAGCAGCAATACCGTCCATTTCAGGCATCATCACATCCAGAATAATCAAGTCTGGTTGCTTTTTTTCTGCAACTTTGATGGCTTCTATCCCATTCTTTGCAGTGTATACTTTGTATCCTTCTCTCTCCAGGTTATAGCTGATGAATTCCAGAATATCTACCTCATCATCAACTAACAAAATTTTGTGTGTATTATCAGTCATAACATCTTTTTTACAAAAGTTAAAATAAGAGAAAGCTTGTTAATTATTCATTAAGCCATGGTTATTAGTGTGCTAATAAAAGTACTAAAAATATTTATTTCACCAATGCTTTGTCGATTGTAAAGGTAAATGTTGTTCCCTGATCAGGAACACTCTTTACATTAATCGTTTGTCCATGAGCTTCAATAATATGCTTCACAATCGAAAGTCCTAAACCTGTTCCTCCCTGTTCTCTTGAGCGACTCTTATCTGCTCGGTAGAACCTTTCGAATACACGTGAAATATCTTTTTCCTCTATTCCTATTCCGTTATCAGAGACTTCAACAAGTATATGTTCATCCATGTCGAAGAAGCCAACCTTTACATAACCTCTTCTTTTTCCATATTTAATACCGTTTGCGACCAGATTGTTGATTACCTCAAACATTCTTTTTTTATCAGCAATAACATTAATAGGACGATCAACCTTTGTATAAATCTCCAGATCTATCTTATTCTGTTTTGCAAGCATGTGATGTAATTCAAATACGTCGTCAACCAAACGAGTTACGTCGAATTGTTTCTGCTGAAGCTTTAATTCACCTGATTCTAGTTTGGTAATTGACTCAA
The DNA here is from genome assembly GCA_005217565.1 of Puteibacter caeruleilacunae. GTDB lineage: Bacteria > Bacteroidota > Bacteroidia > Bacteroidales > Prolixibacteraceae > Puteibacter > Puteibacter caeruleilacunae. The sequence goes on along the minus strand of SJCO01000010.1, from coordinate 112,007 downwards.
GGTCTTCTACGATGGATATCATACGGTCAATACTTTTTACCGATCTTTCAAGGTAAAAACGGTTTACTTTAGAATCTTCCAGTCCACCTTCTAAAAGTGTAAGAATATATCCCTGGATGTTAAAAATAGGTGTCTTAAGCTCGTGAGAAACGTTACCTACAAATTCTTTTCTGTATTGTTCCAGATCACGTAGTCGAGCAATCTCTTTTTCTTTTGTTTTTGCCCAGGCTTTTACTTCCTGATTAACAGATGAAATAATGTTAGACCCTGATTCTTCAAGTTTTAACCTCTTCTTTTCATCTAAGGGTGTTGATCTGATCGTTTTGTAAATTGGAACAATTTTGTGGTAGATGTAATGATTTAAAATGTAAAGTACCACAATGTAGGTAAGACCAAAGAAGATAGGTAAAAGAACAATCATTGATAGCAATAAGCTATCGAAATAGTGTTCAACAATCAAGAATATCATTGTTACTGCAGCAAGTAATAACGACATGTATAATGATAATTGTCGCGCAGAATATGTCTTCATATGTTTAAAAAATTATAAAAATCACTCAGTATTAATTGATTTGTCAAAACAATAAAATTTCCGGCACATCAACTTTAATCTAGAGTTAAAAATTTGTAATCGCAATGTTTTTTCTGAAATCTCATGCAAATATAGTGGTTCTTAAAAGTAAATGCCTTAAATTTCAGGTAGCAAAGCAAGTTCAAAATATCATGGTTTTGTGGGAATGGCGGGAGGTTTGAATTATCGTAACCATTAGTTGACTTTTAGTTAACATTTATTTAACGACCTAAGCTACTGATAAATATATTTTCGCAGCGATCAAATTAAGAAAACACAAATAGCATGGAGTCATTTTATCTGATTTTAGTAGTTGTATTATTTGCCCTGGCCATTTCGGACCTTATTGTAGGGGTAAGTAACGATGCCGTAAACTTCTTGAATTCGGCAATTGGATCGAAAGCCGCACCTAAGTGGGCTATATTTTTAGTTGCCAGTCTTGGAGTGTTGGTTGGAGCAACATTCTCAAGTGGGATGATGGAGGTTGCACGTAAAGGGATATTCCATCCGGATATGTTCTATTTCTCAGAAATCATGATCATATTCATGGCAGTAATGATAACCGACGTTATTCTGTTGGATATGTTTAACACTTTTGGTTTGCCTACCTCTACTACAGTATCAATTGTATTTGAGTTACTAGGAGCCGCAGTAGCCGTATCAATTATAAAAATTAAGAGCCAGGCTGCTGATTTGAGTGAATTGGCCAATTACATCAATTCGGATAAGGCACTAGCTATTATTACCGGAATTTTGTTGTCGGTAGTTATTGCATTCTCGGTCGGAGCCCTTGTACAGTACTTGGCTCGTTTGGTATTTACCTTTAGATTTGAGAAGCGACTAAAATATTACGGTTCTATTTTCGGAGGTATTGCAATTGCCGCTATTACTTATTTCATTTTGATTAAAGGAATGAAGGGATCTTCGTTCGCAGCAATCGAGTTGAGCAGTGGTATGACTGTTAAGGAGTGGGTAGGAGACAACTCATTTAAGTTGCTACTTTATAGCTTCATTGGATGGACCATTGTGATGGAAATTCTGAAGTCAATCTTTAAGGTAAACATCTTAAAAATGATTGTAATTGTTGGAACATTTGCACTGGCAATGGCATTCGCAGGTAATGACCTTGTAAACTTTATTGGAGTTCCATTGGCTGGATTTACTTCATTTCAGGAGTGGAGTGCTTCAGGACTTGATGCGGGAGCGTTCTCCATGCAGGCTTTGGGAGGTAAGGTTGCAACACCTACTTATATGTTATTAATCTCGGGATTGGTAATGATTATTACTTTGATTACTTCAAAGAAAGCAAAGCAGGTAGTTGCTACCAGTATTGATCTTTCTCGTCAGGAGGAAGGTGATGAGCGATTTGGATCATCTTATTTCTCAAGATTATTGGTAAGAAATACAATCTCATTCAATAAGAAGTTGAAAGCAATAATGCCAGGAGTGGTTGTTAAAGGAATCGAAAATAGATTTGATCCTGTAAAACCATCAGAAATTGTTGTAGAAAAAGAGGAAGACAGACCTGCATTTGACTTGATTCGTGCAGCATGTAACCTTGTTGTGGCTAGTATCTTGATCTCTATTGGTACTTCATTGAAATTGCCATTGTCTACTACATACGTAACCTTTATGGTGGCAATGGGGACTTCATTAGCTGATAGAGCATGGGATCGTGAAAGTGCTGTATATCGTATTTCAGGAGTGTTTACTGTTGTTGGAGGATGGTTCTTAACTGCATTCATTGCCTTTACTGTGGCAGGTTTTGTGGCAACATTCATATCTCTAGGAGGTAACTTCATGATCTTTGTCTTTGTTGCAATTGCTGGATTCATGATTATTCGAACACATACGTTGTTTAATAAGCGCAAAGCAAAAGAAGACGAGGCTGATGAAGATGAACTATCAGAGTCGATTGTAAATATTCAGAAGGTATTAGATAAGAGTAAGCGTAATGCAGTTAATGCGATTATCGCATCATCAAAAGCATACGATGTTTGTCTGAATGGTTTCTTTGTAGAAGATCGAAATCAACTTAAAGAAGCTAAGGTGTTGGTGAATGAGTTTAATAAGAAAGCGAAGAAGCTTAAAGCGAACTTATTTAAGACAATTCAAAAGCTTCAACAGGAAGATATTGAAACTGGACATTACTATGTACAGGTACTGGATTATCTTAGAGAGATGGCTCATTCTGTAAACTTTGTTGTGAGACCAGTATACGAGCATGTTGAGAATAATCATAAACCACTTAACGAGGAGCAAATTGGTGAACTGACCATCTTTAATGCGAAAGTTAGTGAGTACTTTAACTTTGCATTGCACTTGTTGAAGGAAGAGGATTTTGAAAAACTTGAAGAGTTAAGTACGAAACAGCAAGTTCTAATTGATCATCTGGCAGCTTTAGAGAAAGCACAGATTAAGAAGATCAAGAAAAAAGAGGTTAGTACCAAGAATTCATTATTGTTCTTTAACCTAATTTCTGAAACTAAGAGTCTGATTCTAAATGCAGGTAACCTAGTTAAATCACAGCGAGACTTCGTGCAGCATACAAAAGATATGTAAACAGATAATATCAGAATAAAGCTTAAGGCCCTTCCATACTTATGGAGGGGCTTTTTTTTTGACTAAAGTTTTACATCCAAAATGAGGAATTCAGAGATTTACTTACTATTATTGAATTGGTAAATGGTGGTATGTATAGTGGTTATCTAACACTATCATATTCGTAATTAAATAATCAGAAACTTTTGCAGGTTTATTGCAGGGGGGATTTCAATTAGGTTGAGTTAAGCATAATTGCTCGTCATTCGGATGTGTGGATGCATATGATGAGTATTGATGTGGTGTGCAGTCTATTGCTTGAATCTTTGCAATTAATTTGCTGTACAAACATTTTTAAGATGAATTTGGTGAAGATTGGTCTACTATCGTTATTCCTTTTGGTGGGAGGAATTAATTCAAAGATTACAGCTCAAACCTATCAATTAAACGAGAAAGAGAGTCATGTGAAATGGCATGGCAAAAAAATTGGTGGTGCACACTACGGTTATATTCGTTTTAAGTCTGCCACGCTTAATGCAACAGATGGAGTAATTACTGGAGGAGAGTTTATACTTGATATGAATACAATCGAGGATGAAGATTTAGACAGTAAAGAATGGGGTGTTAAGCTTGTGGATCATTTGAAATCGGAAGATTTTTTCGATGTAGAGAAGTATCCAACTGCAGTTTATAAATTGAAACGTGCCAAAAAGAGGTCGGGGTGCATTTACTCTTTTACAGGCGAACTAACCATTAGAGATGTGACTCGACCATATTCTTTCCTTGCTAATGTAAGAAGGCTTAATGGACAGTATTTTGCCTCAGGAAAGATGGTTATTGATCGTTCGGATTACAATGTAAAGTTCGGATCCGGTAAGTTTTTCGAGAACCTTGGTGATAAGTTGATCTATGATGATATTAAGTTGGAATTTAGAATAATGTTGCGACCATAATTCTAAATTAACATGAATGTTGATATCCTGTTAAAAAGGCTAATGTGTTATAATCTGCTGGTGCTTAAATTTCAGTTGTAGAAGTATTTGTAAAGGTTGAAAATGTTTTCAACAATAGTGTTAATTTCGTGAAGAGGAGTATTGTCACCTAATACAGTTCTTAAGTAGAGAAGTTTTAAAACAATTCTATCTGAATTTACGTAAGAAAATATGCGAACATACTTTTTCTGCTTGCTGCCCGTTTCCGGGGCCGCGAAACTAGTGAAAAAATATTAATTAGCAACAGATTCAATTTAATTGGTTCATTAAATTTGATATTGACTATCGCTTGAAAATTTGTATCTTGAACAAAAGATGTTAACCGTTATGGAGTTTCAATTGAGAAAATGCACATTACGCCCCTGGACAATCGACGATGCAGAATCGTTGGCTCGTCATGCAAATAATGAGAATATCTCTGGTAGTCTGCGTGACGATTTTCCTCATCCATACACTATAGGTCATGCCCGAGAATGGCTGAATAATGTCATTAACGATGAACAAAACATTGTGTTGGCTATAGAAGTTGATGGTGAAGCTGTAGGTAGTATTGGGGTGTTTTTGTATAGTAATATCTATTGTAAATCGGCGGAGATAAGGTATTGGTTAAGCGAGCCATATTGGGGGCAAGGAATCACTTCAGGTGCAGTCAAGGCTGTTACGAAATATGCGTTCAATACATTGGATATTGTGCGTGTTCAGGTTTGTGTATTTGCTAATAATATTCGATCAATGAAGGTTCTCCGAAATGCAGGTTATCACCTAGAGGCTATTCGAAGGAATGCGATCTTTAAAAATAATGAATTACAAGATGAACACTTATATGTGATGTTACATGAAAAAAAAGAGGTATCGGAATGATACCTCTTTTTTTTATATGATTTTTATCTGCTGGTCAAATATTTCAATAATATCTCCTTTTCGGAGTTTTGCTCGTTTTCTAAATTCAACTTCTCCATTCAGTGTTACCATACCATCTTCTACCATTAATTTGGCTTGTCCCCCACTCTCTGCTATGCGAATGAGCTTTAGTAACCTGATTAGTTCAATATATTCTTCTGTTAATTGAAACTCTCTCATCTCTTATAAAATGTGTAGTTTTTTTGCAATTTTTGATGGTATAGCATCTTTATGAACCATAATTGCAATCGTTTTAATTTTTACGTAGTCTTCTGACATATTTAAGTAACCACCGTTATTGTTGCTCGATGGTCCCCATGAATTCTTAGTAATGAAGTAAGTTGTTCCATCCTGGTCTTTAGCAATTCCGGTGATGTGCATTAGATGATCGTCGGTGCTTTCCCAGTTATCGAATGTTACTTGACGTACTTCCTGTACATCACTATCTTTTACCCCTATTGGTAATGTTGCAATACCTTCTTTGTGTTTAAAGCCTTTTTCACTAACATCGCCATCCCAGCAGATAGTGAATCCTTCATCAATAGCATTATACATCACCTCCATGAATTCATCAATAGGTAAATTGTAATATAGATCATCAGACCAGTTGTCCTGTACCTCAAGAGAGAAAGGTCGGTAATATGGATGATGCGTATAAGATGTCAGCTCGATATAGTCATCGGGATTTATGCCAAGTTTTTCTCTGAATTCGTTGGGACTAACTTTTTCATCTTTTAGAGGAACAGTGATTGGAGCTTGTCCAAAATAACCGTCCATGATGCCAGCAAAAGCACTCTTCCAGCCTAATGAAATAGTTTTCTTTCCTTTCTTTAAGAGGCCATCCATCGCGTTTTTAGCAACTGATTCTAATTCGGTATGGTTGTGAACTGTAGATCCATAATTTAAGCCTTCATAGCTTTCTTGTGGTGCCATACCATATTTGCGTACCACGTTCATAACGTCATGTGCTTGTCCTCCCTGACGAAATACTCCTACTCCTTGTAGTCGGGCGTATTTCTCGGCTTTCATTTCATATGCATAACGAACAAAGTACATTTCTGCCAGATTAAATTCTCCTTTACCAAGTCTCATTAATTCAGACTCAATGAATGAAGTAGTCGCAAAACTCCAACAGGTACCTGTTCGTTGTTGATTTTTGACCGCAGTAGTTGGATTCTGCTTGGTCTCTTTTATTGTAGCTTTTTTAGCATTTACTATACCCACTTGCAATGAAAGTGCGGTGGTTAGTGCTATTCCTAATGATTTTAACATGTTTATGTGTGTTATAGACTGTTTAACTCTTCTTTTTTCTTCTTTGTGAATGATGAAACAACCAAGTTATAGGAATCATCAATCCATGATTCTATTAATTCTTTAGAAGTTGATTCGTCGGGTTTAACGGTGTTCCAATGCTTTTTATTCATGTGATAACCAGGTTGAACAGCTGTGTATAGTTCCCTGAGCTCAATTGCTTTTCCCGGATCACACTTCAGGTTCATTGAAAATTCTTTCTCAATATCTGTTAAGCAGAACATTTTATCAAGCACCTTGAATACCAACGTCGTTTCGTCGAATGGAAAGCTTTCGCTTACCCCTTTTTTTGTGAGACAATAGTCTCTTAATTCTTCAATATTCATAGAATGACTAGATTAGAATTGGGCTCTAATTTCAGAAATAAGTTTTACTTTTCAAGATCTTACTGAAACTTTTTGATTTTTTCTGTACTGTTGCCTTAATATATTGATAAAGATGTCTTATTTTAGATGAAAATTTAAGCAGGTAGAAGTTATATGAGCAATACAGAAGTATACAACTGGTCAGATAAAGTCATCTTGGTGGTGGAAGATGAAGAGGTAAATACGTATTTCTTTCAAGCTGCACTGCGTAAAACCGAGGCAAAACTGCTTTTTGCATCAAGTGGTCGGGAGGCGATTGACCTGGCGACTTCAGATACTCACATTGATTTGATATTAATGGATATCAGACTACCTGAGTTGGATGGTTATGAAGCAACAAGACAGATTAAAGAAAAGCGTCCTGAGATTCCTATTGTTGCACAAACAGCTTATGCTATGGCCAATGAAAGAGAGAATATCTTGAAGGCTGGGTGCAATGATTATATTTCTAAGCCAATACGTTTTAAGGTGTTGATGGACACCATTGCCAAGTATTTAGATTAGCAGATTCCCGGATAGAAGGCATCAGGAATGTGTTCTATCTGGTAGGAACCATTGCTATAAATAATTGATACTACATCGAATCGTGTCTCCAAATCACTTTCGGTCATTTGAATATATGCATCAGCAGCATTGATTAAGTAGCGTTGTTTGCGATTGGTGATTGCTTCCCAAGGATGTTGATAGTAAGCACTACTTCTTGTTTTTACTTCTACAATAACCAACTCGTTTTTATCAAGTGCAATAATGTCGATCTCTTCTTTGCCATATCTCCAATTAACTTCCAGTATTCTGAAGCCTTTTTTCATGAGATAAGTTCTTGCAATATCTTCTCCTTCTTTTCCTAAGTCGTTATGTCGTGCCATCTATTGCTGTGTTAGTTCCACATAATCTGTCGAAACAGTTAGTTGTGCCAAAGCTCCCATTTTTAGCGACATGTTTGGTAATTCATGTCCGGCAGGAAAGTTGAAGCAAACCGGGTAATCAAATTCCTTTACAGCATCGCTGATAATTTCATAGGCATTCCGACCAAATGGATTGTCGTTGTCTTTCATGTCAGTGAAACCACCAACAATAAGACCTGCCAGATCATTAAGTTTTCCTCCAACTTTTAAATTAAGCATGATACGGTCAAGATGGTATAAATACTCAGAGAGATCTTCAATGAATAGTATTTTACCCTTGGTTTTGATGTCATAAGGAGTGCCTCTTAGACTATACAAAATAGATAGATTTCCACCGATGATTGGAGCAGTGGTACTGCCTGTTTGATTAAGCGGATGATTATCTATTTGATACTTGTTTGCTTCACCGGTTATGCTGTTGAGCATAGCTTGAAAGCTATCGTTGGGCTTCTTCTCTGTAAAGAAAAAGCGAGGCATAGAACCATGGACAGAGCACATATTCATTTGATGTAGTGCGTTGTGAAATACAGTAACATCACTGAAGCCAACAATCCACTTCGGGTTGATAAGGAAGCTGTCCCAGTTAATCTTTTGTAATGTGCGCAATGATCCATATCCTCCACGTGAGCATATGATGGCTTTTACATTTTCATCATCAAGAGCTTGTTGTAAATCTGAGGCTCTTTGTTCGTCGGTTCCTGCAAATTGAAAGTGTGAGGAGAAGATGTGCTCTCCTGTTTTTACCAGAAATCCTAATTCTTTAAGTAATTCAACTGCTGGCTGAACATGCTTTGCGTCTATTTTTCCAGCAGGAGAAAGAATGGCTATTGTGTCTCCTTTTTGTAGCGGACTGGGCTGAATCATACGTGAAATGTGTTTTTCAGATTAAATGTAGTTAAAAAGCTGTAACTATACAATGTTTGTCTTCTGGCCGGATGGCTCTTCATTTTTGGCTTGCCTCAAAAACGAATCAAAAAAGTCAAGGCTGCCTGAAAAAAGCAATCGATTTCGTGTGGGTGGTCTTAATTTTGAACGTGATTTTCCTGATTCCAAATCGAGGCAGTATAATTTTCTAATAACTTAATTATCTTTGCAGTTCAAAATTGAAAATCAGAAAAGATCAACAAAATATTATGAAGGATTTCAAACGTACGTTAATTACAACTGCACTTCCTTATGCTAACGGACCAGTACATATTGGTCACTTGGCAGGAGTGTATGTACCTGCAGATATTTATGCTCGTTATCTTCGCTTACGTGGCAAAGATGTAATTTTAATTGGTGGATCTGACGAACATGGTGTGCCGATTACGCTAAAGGCTAAAAATGAAGGGATTACTCCGCAGGATGTTGTAGATAAGTATCACGGAATTATTAAGAAATCATTCGAAGATTTTGGAATCTCATTTGATGTGTATTCAAGAACAACAACTGATACACATTATGAGACTGCATCAGAGTTTTTCAAGACACTTTACGAAAAAGGTGAGTTTGTAGAAAAGACCTCTGAGCAATTCTATGATGAAGCAAATAATCAGTTTTTAGCTGATAGATATATAACCGGAACTTGTCCTCATTGTAATAGTGAGGGTGCTTATGGTGATCAGTGTGAGAGTTGTGGAACATCGTTGAATGCAACCGATCTAATTAATCCGGTTTCTGTAATTAGCGGAAATATTCCTGTATTAAAAGAAACTAAGCACTGGTATTTACCTTTGGATAAATATGAGGATTGGTTGAAACAATGGATTCTTGAAGATCACAAGGAATGGAAACCTAACGTTTACGGCCAGTGTAAGTCTTGGTTGGATAGCGGACTTCATCCTCGTGCGGTAACACGTGACCTTAATTGGGGGGTACCAGTACCAGTAGAAGGAGCCGAAGGTAAAGTGTTATACGTATGGTTTGATGCTCCTATTGGTTATATCTCTGCTACCAAAGAGTTAACTCCTGACTGGGAAAAGTATTGGAAAGATGAGGAATCAAAAATGGTACACTTCATTGGAAAAGATAATATTGTATTCCACTGTATTATTTTCCCAGCAATGTTGAAAGCTGATGGTTCGTATGTGTTACCAGAGAATGTTCCTGCCAATGAGTTCTTGAATCTTGAGGGAGATAAGATTTCAACATCAAGAAACTGGGCTGTTTGGCTACATGAGTATTTGGAAGAGTTCCCAGGGAAAGAAGATGTACTGAAATATGTATTGACAGCTAATGCACCTGAGAGTAAGGATAATGACTTTACCTGGAAAGATTATCAGGCAAGAAATAACAATGAGTTAGTAGCTGTGCTTGGTAACTTTGTGAACAGAGCGCTTGTTTTAACTAACAAATACTACAAAGGTGTAGTACCTGCTTTAGGTGAGTTGAATGATACCGACCGTGAAACACTAGCAGAGATTGCATCGATCAGAGAGCAGGTAGAGAAGAGTCTTGAGAACTATCGTTTCCGTGAGGCGTTGAAATTTGCAATGGACCTTGCTCGTTTGGGTAATAAGTATCTTGCAGATGAAGAGCCTTGGAAGGTTGTTAAAACTGACGAGGAGCGTGTTAAAACAATTATGAATGTATGTCTTCAGATCACAGCAAACCTTGCAATTGTATTTGAACCATTCTTGCCTTTTACTGCAGAGAAGTTGAGAAGTTTCTTGAATGTTGAGGGAGTTAATTGGGAAGATCTGGGACGCACTGATTTGTTAGCAGCGGGTCATCAGATTAACAAACCTCAGTTATTATTTGAGAAGATCGAGGATTCAGTAATCGAAGCACAGGTTCAGAAATTGTTGGATACCAAAAAAGCAAATGAGATGGCTGAAGCAAAGGCTGCTCCAGCGAAAGAGAATATCGAGTTCGATGACTTTACTAAAATGGATATCCGTGTAGGTACTATCATTGGTGCTGAAAAGGTAGCCAAGACCAAGAAATTATTGAAGCTGGAAGTAGATACAGGTATTGATACTCGTACTGTTGTTTCGGGTATTGCAGAATATTACAAGCCAGAAGAAATCATTGGCAAGCAAGTTAGCATTCTTGTAAATCTAGCGCCTAAGAAATTACGTGGTATTGAGTCTCAAGGAATGATATTAATGGCTGAAGATGCGGATGGATCTTTGAAATTTGTAGCACCTACTGATGCTGTTAAAAACGGATCAGAAGTACGTTAAGACTGATATTTAAGTAATATATAAAAGAGGCTATCTGTTTCAGGTAGCCTCTTTATGCTTTTATAGGTGAGGAACTGCCTGAATTAGCAGTTTTGTCACGTTGTCTACATTCTTTTTGAATACAGCAAGCACATCTTCCCACGTAACTGGAGCTTCATCAGTCTTCCAGCAATCATAGTCTGTTGCCATTGCAATTGCTGCATAAGGTATTTCTAATTCATTGGCTAAGGCACATTCTGGTGCAACCGACATATTGATCACGTCTGCTCCCCAAAGTCTGAACATTTTTGACTCTGCTCTGGTAGAGAAACGAGGACCTTCTATGGTGATTACTGTTCCTGTTTCATGAAAACGAAGATTAAGGCTTTGAGCCTCTCGGATAAGTGCAGTACGCATTTTCTCACAGAAAGGATCCGCCATTGGTGTATGGTTCAATTGCCCTGGCTCAAATTTATCGTAGAATGTCGCAATGCGATGCTTTGTAAAGTCAATAAACTGATCAAGGATAACAAGATCTCCCCTATCAATTTCCTCTCTAAGACTTCCACATGCAGTGGTTGTCAGGATAGCTTCACATCCTAATTCCTTAATTGCCCAGATATTTGCACGATTGTTAACCTGAGTTGGCGGAATCGTGTGTTGGCGCCCATGTCGTGAAAGAATTGCCACCTCTGTACCGTTTAGTCTTCCCGTTAGAAAGTCTGAGCTTGTTTCTCCGTATGGTGTATTGATTTTTATATTTTTCGCATCACGCAATAGTTCTGGATTTTCTAATCCTGAACCTCCTATAATTGCAATTTTCTTCATTTGTTATGTATTTTGCCTATTTTATTTCTCTAGATATTTCTGTAACACGTTGTAAACATCTTGTAAAGATTCTCCCCAAGCAATAACTCCATCTTCGTGACCAGCCGTAAACAGGATGTTATCGACATGTTTGTTCGTAGAGATAATTTTATGAATTGCTAAAGCCAACTCAGGTGTTCCAAATTTGGCAGAAGCAGGCGTTGTTGCCATTTTATTCAAGAATTTATTCCACATTCTTTTATGATGAACATGAATTACAGCTTTACAAGTACTATTTGCCTCATAGACTGCAGCATGACTAAGTGACTCTGATGAAGCATCGATGAATCCAGTGCAGTTTAGTGTATTCTTGGAGTAATTCCAGTTTGTTACCAAAGCAATGTGCTCAGACCCTAGCAGTGTGATACCTCCGGTTGCACTTCCTGTAATGTAAAACTGCTCTTCACTTCTTAAGGAGATATTTCCAAAGCCTATTCCTTCAGGAGTTTCTCCAATAAGGTTGTTCTCTTTTAACTTGCTTCGCCAGATGTTTAGATCTACTAAAAAATTGTTTGGAAGATCTAGCTCTGAATGATCTCGTTGACATGTAAATTTGATGTATCCTTCATCTATTTTCATGACATCAGGTCTTTAAACTTTTCAGAAATGGCAGTCTCATTTGCCTCGCAAATGCCACGTTCGGTAATTAAACCAGTAACCAGACGTGCAGGAGTTACATCAAAACCATAATTGGCCGCCTTGCTATCTTCAGGCATGATTAGAGCGTTTACTAACTTGTTGGAAGCAATACCCTCCATGTATTTCACCTCATTCTCATCACGTTGCTCTATAGGAATGTCACGAACACCATCGCTAATATTAAAATCGAAAGTTGTTGACGGAAGAGCAACAAAGAAAGGTACATTGTTATCGTTAGCAGCAAGTGCCTTTAGGTATGTTCCTATTTTATTGGCCACATCTCCTGCTCTAGTTGTTCGGTCACTACCTACTATAACCAAATCTACCATGCCGTGCTGCATTAAATGTCCACCAGTATTATCAGGAACAATTGTGTGAGGAACATGATTGTGTAATAATTCCCATGCTGTTAGTTTTGCACCTTGATTTCGTGGACGTGTTTCATCTACCCAAACGTGAATGTCTATTCCTTTTTGGTGTGCTTTATAGATAGGAGCAGTAGCAGTTCCCCAATCAATACATGCTAACCATCCTGCATTGCAATGGGTGAGTATGTTGATTGTTTCTCCTGGCTTTGTAGCAGCTATCTCTTCAATCAATTTAAGTCCATGATCCCCGATCGACGAACAGTAATCAATTTCCCTTTGTTTGATCTTTTCAGCAAACACAAGTGCTTCTTTTTCCCAAGACTGTGGTTCGCAAGCTTGCAGATTGGCAATCAGTTCATCGATAATAATTTCCAGATTAACTGCCGTTGGACGTGATGATTTTAGATAATCACCAAGTTTATTGATCTTGTCTAATGTTAACTCAGAGGGATCTAGGTTGGTGATCCCCAGGTACATGCCATAAGCTCCTGTTACTCCAATTAACGGGGCTCCACGAACAGCCATATCCTGGATCGCATGCCAAGCTTCCTTGATGTCTTTTAATTCAATTGTTTCAAAAGAGAAAGGTAGTTTGCGTTGATCAATGATCACAACACATTTATTCTCATTATTGTACCAAATGGTGTGATAGGCTTGTTCGTTTATAAGCATATGTTGTTCTTGTTATTTTACATTAAAGACATTTTCTTCCGGTGTCAATGATAAATGAATTAAATTTGCCAGAAAAAATGACTGAGAATTCAAAGATAAAAAATATAATTTTCGACCTTGGTGGTGTTTTGATTGATATTGATTTTTTCGATCCATTTAAACAATTTGAGCAGTTAGGTTGGAGAGAAGAGGTTAATTTTGATCAACTCATACAGCATGATAATTTTAAAGATTTTGAAATAGGTAAGATTAGTGCGGCTCAATTTCGTGACTTTGTTCGTTCCTTAATTAAGGTGCAGATTAATGATGATGATATCAATAGAATATGGAATTCGATGTTGAAGACTTTTCGAAAAGAGGCTATTCATACTATAAAATCGATTCAGAATAATTATAATCTTTTTCTATATAGCAATACCAATGAAATTCATCAAATTCATTTCGAGAATAGATTTATTGATGAATTTGGTTATTCACTGCACGACTTATTTAATCAGGTGTATTATTCCCATGAAATTCGACAAAGGAAACCAGCCAGTGAAGGATTTCATCAAATATTAAATGAGAACGGTTTAAATGCCCAGGAAACACTCTTTTTAGATGATTTAAGGGAGAATTTAAGTGCTGCAGAGAAGTTAGGAATACAAACGAATTTGGTTACCCCGGAATATGGGGTGGATAAGATCCTGCTTTAAACAGGATCTTTCCAATCTCCACTATCTTTTATAATTAGTTCTAATTCTTCACATGCTGTATCATATGGAACATGGCGCTTAAGTAGTCTTTGTCCTTTATAAAGGTTCACTTTATTAGGTCCCGCACCTACAAATCCATAATCAGCATCTCCCATTTCTCCAGGACCATTTACAACACATCCCATAACACCAATTTTAAGGTGATCAAGGTGGTTAAAATGCTCTTTTACCATAGCTGTAGCTTTGTGTAGATCGAATAATGTTCTACCACAACCAGGACAAGAAATGAATTCTGTTTTGCTAACCCTCATTCTACTTGCCTGAAGAATGTTGAAGCTTAAATCTTTTAACTCAGAGAATGTGATACTGTCACCTTCATTACCAATGCAAATACCATCTCCATAACCATCAAGTAATAGTGCTCCCAAATCGGTTGAAGCCTTAATGATTAGATCCTCCATGCGAGTTTCATTGTATTTGCGATAAAGAAGGATTGGTACCTTACAAATATGAGCATCCAGGAACATACAGAATGCGCGCATTTCTGCCATCGCATTTTCGTTAAAGCTTTCTAAAATCAGAACCGTTTTTCTGGTTTGCTTTAATTTGGTAATGATCTCTGGATTTCTGTCGTGGAACTCATCAAATTCTTGCTTATTTAATCGAATAAACTTAATCTGATTGTAGTGAGTCCCTCCATAAAGATATTCTTCAAGGGTCTGAATTGGGTATGCAGTGCCATCTTCTGCGAGGATTTTTCTTCCATCATAGAAATAGTCAGGCTGAAGCTTACCCCAGATAGGAAGTACTTCCTGAAGTTGCATCTCTCCTAGATGAGCAGTTACAACTGGGAGTTGTTTCCCTCCAATATTTAATACAGGTCTGGTTGACCTTCTTTCATATTCAAAAGGATTGGTCTGGGCAAACAAAGGAGCATCGATTTTCTGATGATTCTCCATGCTTTTAATATTGTTGACCAGCTTTTGTGCAAAAGGAACCTCGTTCTCAGGATGCTCTGTAAGAGAAACTCTGATCGTGTCTCCTAGTCCATCTGC
Organism: Puteibacter caeruleilacunae; assembly: GCA_005217565.1. Classification (GTDB taxonomy): domain Bacteria; phylum Bacteroidota; class Bacteroidia; order Bacteroidales; family Prolixibacteraceae; genus Puteibacter; species Puteibacter caeruleilacunae. Next base: position 96,980 of record SJCO01000010.1, on the reverse strand, counting down.
TAATAATGCACTTGATCCAACGGCAGACTTGATTCGTCCATCTTCACCCTCTCCTGCTTCGGTAACACCAATATGCAATGGGAAACTCATCTCTTCCAATCGCATCTTGTAGTTCATCATACGAACGGTATAAACCATCATACGTGTATTACTCGATTTGATGGAGATTACCACATCTTCGAATTTAGCCTTCTTACAGATACGAAGAAATTCCATTACAGACTCTACCATACCTGCAGGAGTATCTCCGAAACGACTCATGATTCGGTCTGATAAGGATCCTTGATTTGCTCCAATTCGAAGTGCTGTATTGTATTTCTTACACCTTTTCAGGAATGGTAAAAAGCGCTCCTCAATGCTTTCCAATTCTTCTTTATACTCTTCATCAGTATAGATCAGATGATTGAATTGAGCTCTCTTGTCGTAAAAGTTTCCAGGATTAATCCTTACCTTTTCTACGTATTTTACCGCAATATCGGCCACTTTTGGATTAAAGTGTACATCGGCCACAAGTGGAACTTCGTAACCACGATTAAGTAATTCCTCCTTGATTTTTTTCAAATTCTCTGCTTCCCGTGTTCCTTGAGTTGCAACACGTACATACTCTGCCCCAGCTTTAACAATTCGGATAATCTGTTCAACAGTAGCTTCCGTATCTTTAGTATCCGTATCAGTCATTGATTGTATACGGATGGGATGATTTCCTCCCAAAGGTACATTACCTATTTGAACGACCGATGTTTTCTGCCTCTCATATTTAGTAAGGTCTTGAATGTAGTTAAAATTACGGTCTTTCATTTCTTGCGCATTATAGAACGAGCAAATTTAACAAATTGTTGCTAATTATGAAATAGCACGCTATATGGAACGAAGAAATAAAATCAGGTAATTTGGTTACTTGGTGTTGAAATCGAAGATAATGGAGTCAATATCGGTATTTTCTGACGATGACTACATGTAAAAATGATTGAATGGAAATCTGAATAAAAATCTTAATGGCAGTAATAAGATCAATAATCTCAAAGGTTTTGCAGATAGAAGGCTAAATTATTGATCGCAGATCATTAAATTTGTTTTTATAAACAATACAAACATGTCGGTAAAGGTTGAAAATATCGTAAAATATTACGGCAATCAGTGTGCATTAAATCAAGTCTCTTTTGAAATACAGAAAGGCGAAGTTGTTGGTTTCCTTGGGCCTAATGGGGCCGGAAAATCAACAATGATGAAAATAATAACAGGTTGTTTGGAGGCAGACGACGGAACCGTTCATGTTGATGGAGAACTTATGGATACCAATGTGGTTAACCTGCGCTCCAAAATTGGATATCTGCCAGAACATAATCCATTGTACGGGGAGATGTTTGTTGAGGAGTATCTAAAATTTATTGCCGGTATTTATCACCTTAAAAATAAGAAGCAAAGAATTGATGAGGTAGTGCGATTAACAGGATTGACTCCAGAACGCCATAAGAAGATTCAGGCTTTGTCGAAAGGTTATAAACAGCGAGTGGGGATTGCGCAAGCTTTAATTCATGATCCAGAGGTACTAATTCTGGATGAACCAACCACAGGATTAGATCCCAATCAATTGGATGAGATTAGGGGATTAATTCGTGATGTTAGCAATGAAAAAACGGTGATGCTCTCAACACATATTATGCAGGAAGTCGATCAGTTGTGCGATAGAGTAATCATAGTAGATCAGGGAAACATTGTGGCAGATGATGAATTATCTCTATTGAAACAACATGGAGGAGCAAGGATTCAGCGAATCTATATCGAATTCGAAGGAGAAATAGATCAGGAGAATTTAAGAGGTCTATCCTTTATAGATAATCTTGAACAAAAAGAGAATGGGTATCTGATTACATCAACACATGATGAGGATGTACGCCCATTATTGTTTAAGTATGCAGTGGAGAATAACTACATTTTGCTAACCCTAAATAAGATGCAGGAGGAGCTGGAAAATATCTTTAAACGAATCACACAGTAAATTATTTAGAACTTTTAAAAATAATTTTTACATTTGTGGCCGGAAAAATGTGGACAGATTTGGGATTGATTGCAACCACAGAAAAAAATGCTAAAACAATCGTGTATTGTTTTGTCTTTTCCGCGATTTTTTTCATTCCCAATAGCCCAAATTTTATTAAATGTTGTTGACCCGTATTGTTCGGGTTGAATTAAAAATGTTTTATTACAATGGGATATTTATTTACATCTGAATCGGTTTCAGAAGGACATCCAGATAAAGTGGCAGATCAGATTTCTGATGCCTTACTGGATAAATTTTTAGCTTACGACGCAGAATCAAAAGTTGCTTGTGAAACAATGGTAACTACCGGACAGGTTGTTCTTGCTGGTGAGGTTAAAACAAAGACTTATATTGATGTTCAAGAGATTGCTCGTGAGGTAATTAATAAAATTGGTTATACCAAAGGAGAATATCAGTTTGATGGTAATTCATGTGGCGTTTTATCAGCTATTCATGAGCAGTCGGCAGATATCAGAAGAGGAGTAGAGCGTGAAGATCCTATGAACCAGGGTGCTGGTGACCAGGGAATGATGTTCGGCTATGCTTCTACTGAAACTGACAACTACATGCCATTATCACTTGAGTTGTCACATCTTTTGTTGACTGAGTTGGCTGACATTCGAAGAGAAGAGAAGGTGATGACATACTTGCGTCCTGATTCTAAATCTCAGGTTACTATTGAGTATGACGACAATGATAATCCAGTTCGTATCGACACAATTGTTGTTTCAACTCAGCATGATGAATTCGACAATGATGATGTTCGCATGCTTGCTAAGATTAAAGAGGATGTTCGCACTATCTTAATTCCAAGAGTTGTTGCTAAACTTCCAGAGCGTGTTAAGGCATTGTTCGATGATAAAATGGTTCTTCATGTTAATCCAACTGGTAAGTTTGTGATTGGTGGACCTCACGGAGATACTGGTCTTACAGGAAGAAAGATTATTGTTGATACATACGGAGGTAAAGGTGCTCACGGTGGTGGTGCATTCTCAGGAAAAGATCCATCAAAAGTAGACCGTTCTGCAGCCTATGCTTCTCGTCATATTGCTAAGAACCTTGTAGCTGCAGGTGTATCTGATGAGATCTTGGTACAGTTATCTTACGCAATTGGTGTTGCTGAGCCTGTTAATATCTTCGTAAATACTTACGGAAAAAGCAAGGTAGAGCTTACTGATGGTGAGATTGCAGAAAAGGTTGGACAGATCTTCGACCTTCGTCCACGTGCAATTGAAGAGAGATTGAAGTTGCGTAATCCTATTTATCAGGAGACTGCGGCTTATGGTCACATGGGACGCAAACCAGAGGTAATTACTAAAAAATACAGTTCACCATATTGGGGTGATCTTGTGAAGGTAGTAGAATTGTTTACCTGGGAGAAATTGGATTATGTTGATGAGGTAAAAAAAGCATTTAGCTTATAATATCTGATCTAAAGATATCAAAAACGCCTTTTCGGATTTCCGGGAAGGCGTTTTTTATTGGTCAGCATAACAAAGTGCAGCAACACTTACCTTTACGCCATCAACCAATAGTAATTGTTGAGCGCAAGCTTCAAGGGTTGCCCCTGTGGTGATAATATCATCAACCAATAACACATGTTTATGCTTGATTATTTCGGGATTCTCTACTTGAAATATAGTCTTGACATTATCCCATCTCTCATAACGTCTCTTTTTAGTCTGCGATGCTGAATTTGTCCCTCTTATAAGGACTTTCTCCATAACAGGTATCTCCAAAGCGCTGGATATTCCACGAGCAATACAAGAACTTTGATTATAGCCCCGTTTACGTAATCGTTTACGGTGTAAAGGAACCGGAATAATGCAGTCGATATTTGTGAACAAAGAAGACTTAGCTAATTCTGCTCCGTATTTCTTTCCTAGTTGAATCCCTATTTCTGTGTTGTTATGATACTTTAACTGATGCATCATGTGCTGAACAATACTTCCTTTCTGAAAGTAGATATAGGCTGCCGCATGTTGAAGATATGCCCTCCCCCAAAAGGATTGCGCTACCGGATTGTCCTCATTAATGATGAAGTTGGTTTTGGGCAGATGAAATAGACAATGTGTGCATATTCCTTTTTCGTGTATCAATAGTCGTTTCCCACAGCCCGGACATGTCCGAGGAAAGATTAGATCAATAAAACTGTTTAAAAGGTTTGAGGATTTCATGCATTTAAGTTAACAATTTTTTGAATGATCAGGAATTAATACAGAGGTAACAGTAATGTTGAATGTGAAAGATCAAAATAAGACTTGCGTAATCTTTAGCTTACAATCGTCCTTTATATTTGCTGATGTAAAGAATAATGCGATTCTTCTCATTTAACGATGAAACTATTTGTGTGTGCCACCCCTTCCTGGGGTGGTTTTATTTTTTCTGCACGATTTTTCCGAGTATTACCCCTTGTATTGCCCCTAAAATTTACCAGATCGAATTAGTTTTGTGTCTAAAAATCAGATTATTTTCAGATTCTGGATTGAATAAATATCTTTGGGTGTATTTTAACCAGATTTAATTAAACACTCATGAAACAATTGAAATTTTCAAGGGGAAGGGGCCTTATGCTTCTTTCGGTGGGTATTGTTATTGGCATTTTGGGAATGCTAGGAAGTCACAAAGCAGTTAAGGTTACATCAACCGACGAGTCTTGTGAAGCATGTCACGTGCATCCACATTCAACTCAATCCTGGAAACAATCGACACACTATTCGAACAGTATGGGAATTAAGGTGCATTGTACACAATGTCACTTACCTCCCGAAGGTCATGGCTATTTAAAAGAGAAAATTAAGGCCGGGGCCAAGGATCTTTATGGCTATTTGTTTAAAGATAGTACGGAATTCAACTGGGAAGCCAAGAGTAAACCAGAATTGGCGACCAAGTTTGTTTTCAAGAAATCGTGTACAAATTGTCACTCTAATCTGTTCCCTCTTAGCTTAAGTAAGGAAGGAGAACAGGCGCACTTGTATTACACTCAGCATGAAGAGGAGCTACACTGTATCAACTGTCACATTACAGTTGGTCACTATGATCCTAATGCGAGTCATCATGCTAATATTGGATTTGGATCTGATAATGAGGAAAAAGAAATGTTTACTGAAGCCGCAACTGTAAATAACTTTGAATCATTTGAAGAAAAAATTCCTGGAACAAGTGTATCATTCCAAATGAAGGCGATTCCTGGAGGAACGTTTAAGATGGGAAGTCCTGAATCAGAAAAAGGTCGTGGGGAGGATGAAAGTCCGGTTCGCGATGTTAAAGTTAAGCAGTTCTTTATGGCTGAGATAGAGGTAAGTTGGGACGAATATCTTGCATTTTACCGTCAGACAGGTGGTGAAGGAAGAAGTACTGATACTGAAGGAGTACGTAAGACAGGTGATGTAGATGCAATTTCGGGTGCTACTCCTCCATACGGACAGCCTGATCAGAACTGGGGATTAGGAAAACGCCCAGCTATTACGATGACTTGGCATGGTGCCGAGACTTACTGTCGTTGGTTATCGCAAGTAACTGGTAAAACTTATCGTTTACCAACTGAGGCCGAATGGGAATATGCAGCTAGAGGAGGAACAGAATCTCCTTATTTCTTTGCTGGAAATGCAGCAGATTATGATCCTAATAGATTGATGAATAAGATCTTTGGTGCAGACACTGAAGAGCTTGATAAATATGTAATTCATGCAGGAAACAGCATGGGGAAAACAGGTACTCCTGACATGGTAGAAGCTAATGCTTACGGACTAAAGAATATGCTAGGTAATGTAGCAGAATTCTGTCTTGACTGGTATTCGGTTGATACTTATAAAAAAGGAGGAACTGATAATCCCAAAGGACCAGCTTCAGGAAAACACTATGTACTTAGAGGTGGATCTTTCAAAAGTACACCAGATCAGTTAAGATGTGCTGATAGGGAAATGACACAGGAGTTAGCCTGGAGAAAGACAGATCCACAGATGCCTAAGAGTATTTGGTGGTACTCTGATTGTGTCCATGTGGGATTCCGTGTTGTGTGTGAATTTGACGAGAAAACCGGAAAATAATACACAAAAATATTAAACAGAATTGCGAAGATGGAAAGAGATGGTCGAATTTCAAGAAGAAACTTTCTGAGCAAAACTGCAATTGCAGGTATTGCTGGAGTCGCTGGAGTAAAATTATTGTCTTCATGTTCTCAAAGTAAATCAGAGAATGTGAAACTGGATATCCCTACATTAAATCCTGTAGCACCTGATGGACCTACTTTGAAGGCTGGTCTTATTGGTTGTGGTGGTCGAGGAACCGGAGCTGCTATAAACTTTGTAGATGCAGGTCCTAACCTTGAAATTGTTGCCTTGGCAGATGTATTTCAAGATAAAATTGACCAATGTAGAGTAAAACTGAAAGAGCAAAGAAAGATTGAAGTTGCTGATGAAAAGTGTTTCGTTGGTTTTGATGCTTATCAGAAATTAATTGACTCTGGTGTTGATATTGTAATTCACGCTACACCTCCTCATTTCCGTCCTGAGCATTTCGCTGCAGCTGTTCAGGCTCGTAAACATGTATTTATTGAAAAGCCTTTGGCTGTTGATCCTGCAGGAGTGCGTTCTGTGTTGGCTACTGGCAAGAAGGCCGATGGACTTGGTTTAAGTGTTGTTACGGGTACTATTTATCGTCATCGCCTCGATTATATTGAGGTGTACAAGAAAGTACGTCAGGGAGCTATTGGTGATATAGTATCAGCAAATAGTTATTACAACACTGTTCAGAGTTGGCATCGTAATCCTAAGGCCGAATGGTCTGAAATGGAATATATGTTACGCGACTGGATGAATTGGTGCTGGTTGGCTGGAGATCATATTGTTGAGCAGAATGTGCATAACATCGATAATGTGATGTGGTTTATGGACAAGCATCCTGTTAAAGCATTAGGATTTGGTTCTCGTCAGAGAAGGTTGACAGGCGATATCTACGATAACTTTAGTGTGGATTTCGTATTTGACGATGATGTACACTATCATAATATGTGTCGTCAGATCAACGGATGTAGTAAAAATGTCTCTGATCAAATCATGGGAACTCAAGGGTATACTAACCTTCGCAATACCATATACAATCATGATGGTAGTGTGCAGTATACTTATCCATATCCTGTTGATGAGAAGGGGCAGTCTACGGGGCGTGTTGCTGTTAATCCTTATGTACAAGAGCATATCGACTTGGTAACAGCTATTCGAACCAATAAACCGTATAACACTGCAGAGGCTACAGCTTTGTCAACAATGGCTGGTATTATGGGGCGTATTTCAGCTTATACCGGTAATGAAGTGACTTGGGAAGAGGTGATGAATTCAGATTTACGCCTTGGACCTACTCATTACAGTTTTGGTCCGGTAAACTTGAAACCTGAAGTACCGGTTCCTGGAAAAGCTTAATTAGTTACTGTATTAAGATAAAACGAGAGGTTCTTGCCATAAAACTGGCAGGAACCTCTTTTTTTTGTTCGATACCTGGCGATTTTTGTCTTCCTTACCCTCCCTGCCCTATGCTCTTTGCCTTTTGCTCCTTACCTGTTTCGTGTTCCCAGTTCTCATTCGAAGCCGTTTTTTCGTCTCCCTTCTTCGGTTTTTTCCCTCTATTATTGGGTGAATAATCTATAATGATTGTATTTTTGGAATAACTCAATCATGTAAAATGAACAAGACAGGAATACTTTTGGTTAATGTTGGGACTCCTGATTCCCCAAATATTAAGGATGTAAGACGATATCTTACCGAATTTCTCAATGACAAGTATGTGATTGATATTCCTTGGCTGGCAAGGAAAATTCTTGTAAATGGGGTAATTGTTCCATTTCGAGCAAAGAAATCAAGCGAGCTGTATAATAAGATCTGGTCAGAGGAGGGATCTCCTATTGCTGTATACTCATCGGAACTGGAAAATAAGCTGAAGGCGCGATTCATAGACAAAGCAGAAGTGAAACTTGCCATGAGATACCAAAATCCGTCGATTAGAAGCATTTTAAATGATTGGAGACATAATGGAGTAGAACATGTTGTTTTATTGCCTCTATTCCCTCAATTTGCGTCATCAACGAGTTTGACTGCTATTGAAAAAGTGAAACACGAATTAAAGAACTGGAATAAGTCGCCCCAACTAACAGTAATTAAAGATTTCTTTGATCATCCTGATTTTATCAATGCTTTTGTTCAGAATACAATAGATTGTACTCCTGATCAATATGATCATGTTTTATATTCTTTTCATGGATTACCTAATCGACATATCAGAAAGATACATCCAGAAACTGACGTAAAAGAGTGTGACTGCCATATGGAGTTTAAGCCAGAACATAGAAGTTGTTATCGCAATGCCTGCTATCAGACGGCCAGACTAATACATCAAGGTCTGGGAAAGGCTCCTGAATATTCTGTTGCTTTTCAATCTCGATTAGATAAAGATTGGATGACTCCGTTCACTGATGAAATAGTAAAGGAGTTGGCCAAACAAGGTAAACGTCGATTGCTTGTTGTTTGTCCTGCCTTTGTTACTGATTGTTTGGAAACAATATATGAAATAGAAGAGGAAGTTCAGGAGGACTTTAAATCAGCTGGAGGTGAATATCTTCATTTAGTGCCGTCTTTAAATGCTACCGATCATTGGGTCGATGCAATTACTTCAATAGTACAGGAGGCATTATAGTTTCCCTAAGAAGAATGCTATAGTCTTTATCAAGTTTACCTTTGGGAAAAATAAAAAGGCCATCTCTTTCGAGACAGCCTTTTCTATATCTAGCATGTAATTGTTTGCTACATGAAAAACTTCAGTATGAACAATGCTGCCAAGACGTACATAACAATAGATACATCTTTGAATTTACCAGTAAGCACTTTCAATACAACGTAAGAAAGCATACCGAATACGATACCTTCAGCAATACTGTAAGTTAAAGGCATCATGATGATGGTAAAGAATGCAGGAATTGATTCTGTGAAGTCCTCTAGGTCGATGTTCATAATTGGTGATAGCATAAACAGACCTACAAGAATTAATGCAGGAGCAGTAGCAGCACCAGGAATCATAATGAACAATGGAGCAAAGAACAACGCGATAAGGAACATTCCAGCAGTTGTTAATGAAGTAAGACCAGTTTTTCCTCCTTCAGCAACACCAGAAGCACTCTCTACATATGTAGTTACAGTACTTGTTCCTACCATTGCACCAAAAGTAGTTCCGATTGCATCAGCAAAAAGTGCTTGCTTAACACGAGGTACTTTTCCTTCTTTAGTTAACATTCCAGCTTTAGAAGTTACTCCAACCAATGTTCCAACAGTATCGAACATATCTACGAAAAGGAAAGTAAATAGAACAACCAACATTTTCATAGAGAATATTTCAGAGAAATCGAATTGGAAGAAGATAGGCTCCAATGAAGGTGGTGCACTTACTAAACCTGCCTCAGGGAACTTCGTTACTCCTAAAGGAAAACCAATAACAGTTGAAGCGAAGATACCAATCAATAATGCTCCTTTTACTTTCTTAGCCAAAAGAACACCAGTCAAGATAATACCTACAGCAGCAACGATTACAGTTGGAGATTTAACATCTCCTAATCCTACTAATACTGCATCATTGTTTACAATAACACCTGCATTCTGTAATCCGATAAAGGCAATAAATAAACCAATACCGGCAGATACAGCATGTTTAAGGTTTAAAGGAATCGCATTTACAATTAATTCCCTGATGTTAAATGCAGTTAACGCAATAAAGATGATACCTTCTAACAATACAGCAGTCAAAGCAAATTGCCAGCTATATCCCATTCCTAATACAACAGAGAATGCAAAGAAAGCATTTAGTCCCATACCAGGAGCCAAAGCAAATGGTAAGCGAGCTACCAATGCCATCACAAGAGTACCAACAACAGCTGATAATGCTGTAGCTGTAAACAAGGCATTTTTATCCATGCCTGTTGCACTAAGAATACCTGGATTAACCGCCAATATATATGCCATCGTCATAAAGGTGGTAATCCCTGCCAGAACCTCAGTTTTTACATTAGTTCCGTTTTTTGATAGTTGAAAGAATTTTTCAAACATGAGCTTATTGCTTTAGTTGACTAGAAAGTCCATTTTGCAGCGACAGTAGGATTTACTTTGAATCCGTCCATTCCGGCAAAGTTGTTTGAAATCTCAACCTCCGTACCGAATGAGAAGTGCTTACATACGTTGTACCACAACTGAGGCTCAGTCAAGAAGATGTAGTCACCATGTGGGTTGTCTTCTTTCCAGAAATCAGCAAATCCTGTGAAAGACAATTTTCTGTCTAACATGTGTACATACCATACTCCAGTTAACTGGAATGAAGCGTCGTTGGTGTTGCGGATAGTTTTAAACAATGCTTTCAAAGAGAAACCTTTGCTGAAATCTTCGTTGTTCCAAGAGTAATCCAAACCAGTAAGCCAGGCATCGTTAATGGTAAATGCACCACCTGCGTCACCAGCTTTCCACTGTCCAAAACCGCCATTGTACTCAGCATGCCAGCTTAGAGGAGTTTTCTTTCCCAACTTGAAGCAACGAGCAATCTCAAAATATGCATCACTTACTCCTTCTACATCACCCTTACCATAGTTAAAGTCAATAAAGAAAAATGTGTTACCCAATTTGTCTGGTTTGAACATTTCAACTGTGGTAGTTAAATACTCTCTATCTTTTCCAAAATCATAATGAGTTTGGATGTTCTGAGACTTTGCAGTCAATGCTGCACAAAAAACGATTAAGACTAGTAAAACTCTTTTCATTACGTTCATTTTTTGAATTATAAATTCAGGGTTAATGAAATAAAGAGCCAAAAATAATACTTTTTAACAATATTTAACCAGCTGACAGCAAGAGGAATCAGATTAGAAACTCTGAAATGGCCTGTATTTCTCGCTTAACGGACTAATTTTTAACTGATTTAAATTAATTATGGCATTAGGATGAAAGGAAAAAGGATGAATGATTGGGTGCGCAGTTATACCAAAGTAAAAGGTTTTTTATAGCATTATACGAACCAGTAAGCACGCATCGAGTATGGAGCAAAAGGCAGATGCTTTGCCACAGGTGATGATCTCTAATATTGAATGATATTACCGAATGAGGACTGAACACACCGAAATCCAATGTAGGATTTTACTGAGTCCTGGTATTCATAATCTCTGGTTGAGACCTGCAGGAAGTTGGCAATATCTTTCCACGAACCTCCCCTGATTACTTTTCGTTTCAGTGCAGGGTGATCATCGGATGCAGCCTCATATTCATACGAAGGATTGAAATCGCTCATATGATCATAAGCCGACTCATCATATGCAGTACTTGTCCATTCTGCAACGTTACCAGCCATATCGTATAGATTATAATCGTTCGGCATGTAGGTGGCTACTTTCACCGTTGACGTTCCGTACATGTTGTCACTAACATAGTTTCCCCTCATTGGCTTAAAATTGGCCATAAAGCATCCTTGTTGTGTGCGGGTATAATACCCACCCCATGGATACATTGCTTCGATACGCCCTCCTCTGGCTGCAATTTCCCATTCTGCTTCTGTAGGTAAACGGTAAGCGCTCATGGCAGGTTCATCTAATGTCTTAAGGTGGTCATTTCTTTTTTGTGTACGCCAGTCACAAAATGCTTTTGCCTGTTTCCAACTTACGCCAACAACAGGGTAATTAGAAAAGGCAGGGTGCCAGAAATATTTTATTGCTTTAGGCTCGTTATAGGCATAAGAGTAATCACGTACCCAGCACAATGTATCAGGATAAATAGGGACTTGATGTCGTTGTATAAAAGAGGATCGATTTTCAATGGGTGTTTCTACTCCATCAATAATAACGGTTCCATTGTAGGATTGAGATTCATAATTATATCTGTTTGAACCTCTGGCTGCTTGTTTTAAGTCGATGTGGTAATATTCGTAGACTAGTTTTCTGGCATCTACTTCATTACTTGAGAAGTATCTCTCTTTTTCGTTTAGAAATAAATCTTCCAGAGCAATCTGATATTCATTATCCTTCCAGTCGATCTTTTCTTCCCAGTTCAGAGTTGTTTCTCCAGTTAGTTCATCTTCATAAACAAACTCTGGAAACTGTTCTGCCAATAGCGTTCTTGCAATGGAATCTCTTACATAGTGGACAAATGTTCGGTATTCACTGTTCGTAATTTCAGTGTCATCCATCCAGAAGGCACCAACACTTACGGTTCTTTTACTGGCGTAACTATTCATGATGTCCTGGTCACTCACACCAAGGCTATAGCTACCAGCGGGAACATACACCATTCCATGAGGCCTTGTTTCATACCAGAATCGTTTGGCAGGATCTTTTAGCAATCGCACCTGATCCTTCTTGCAAGAAAAGAGCAAGAAAGATAAAATCATGATTAATCCTATGGTGCCAAACTTTTTCATCATTCAATTAAGGTATAATTGCTTTAGACAAAAAAAGCCTTACAGATCCCTGTAAGGCCTGGAATATTCTAAAACGATTAGTATTCCCACAAATCTTGTTCGAAATTGAACATTTTGTCCTCAATGCGCTTCGATTCCATCATGGCTTCTGTGCCTGATAGGTATGAGTTGATCATACGGTTGTTAAAGGCATTTGATTCAGCTACAATATAGCTGTTAAATTTGCGCTTTATAAACAGGTCATCGAAGCTTAATGAGATAGCATCGTTGTACGGATTATAAACCTCTTTCTTAGCAAGTAATTCACGTGCTTCAGGATAAGAGATCCAGAATACTTGTTGACGCTGAGCAATATCTTGTGCAATGGCATCATTGCGATAGAATACGCGGATTGGACAAATGCCTTGAATTCTAACCTCTAGAGCTGATGATTGTTTGTTGAAGTACCATACCTCTTTAATCATAAGCTGCTTCACCTCTTCTGGTCGGATTTTTCCTTCAACTTTTTTATCTACCAATTCTCCAGTGTCAAAGTCGCGTACTCGTCGAGTTGTAGTTGTAGCTCCAAACATCTCTCTTACCTGCTCATAGGTAATTGGTGTTTTAAACTCTTCATCTTCTCGTGCATCATAGGCAGTCAATACACCATCCTTGATTCCCTCTAAAAGTAGGTTAATTAAATTGGTGCGACCATCAAGTTCCTTTGTAGGAAAGTATAGAGAATGATTTGTTTTTTCTCGAAGATCAACAATTCTCCAGATCTGTTTTGCCCATATAATATCAGCTTCACGAACAGCTGGTAATTCGATCGGTTTACGATTTAAAACGTCTTTCTTTTTGAAAAAGTCGTTGAATGCTTGTGCTTTAACAGTTTCAGATCCTAAAAGCACTGACACTAACAGTAAAGATATTGCTACCAATTTTTTCATAACAGTCTATCTTATTTTAAAGTTTATAGGTGCTAGATCGCGTAATGTTCCGTCATCACCTTTAGCTTGTATATTTTCAATAATTATAAATTGTCCCTGCTTTAGTCTAAGCAACTGTTTCTTTTGTTCTTGAGTGAATCGATTAGATTTAGCAGGCCAAGTGCGAGAAAAACCTCCAGTTCCTTGTATAGTAACGTTAAAACGTGTTACAGTAAAATTCAGATCGAAATCAAAGTCTTTAAGCATGGCATAAATTCCTTCTTCAACTTCAAGATCTTCTAGCTTCAGGTTGCCACCATTTTTACCAGCGATAGTTGCAATTGGATCAGGTACACGTTTTACACGGAAGTCCATTGATCCCATTTCACGCTCCTTATCTCCTAGCTTGGCAAATAGTGTAACCTTTGTCTTTTTTCCACTTATGTCTTCCGTCTTAGGTTTTACAACAAAACCGCTTTCTGTTTCAGTAATTGTACCATTGGTCACCATTGGACGAACATTACTCATTGGTACTCCTGCTACAGAGATGTCAATTGGATTATCAACACCTAGATAGAAAACATTCATCTTTGTTGGAGATACCGAAATACTAGGACTTGCAACTTCATACTCACCATTAATAGGTGCAGTAATGGTGTTGTTCATTGGATCTTTGTATTTAACAACTCCTTTCCAGCTCCTCTTACCAACAGATGTCGTTGGAAACTTCCAGATTCCGCGTCCTTCTTTAACTTCTAATTTTTGGTTTTCGATATAGATGTCTGGTTTTTGAGTTGCATCTACAGCAGTTAAGAAGATCTGTGTTTCGTACTCTTCTCCTAGCAAAATGTAGTTGGATTTAGCAACTACCATAGGCTCAATGCTACTGACCTTAAACGAGCTTGCATCTATTTGTCGAAACAAATACGAAATCATATCCGACTCTGTATTTCTTGTATCAATCTGCAATTTCGATAGAAGCGTTACAATCGCAATTAAAGGCTTATTCTCAAAATTTTCAATCTCCCAGGTAATTGGATTGTCTCCTTCTTTAATATCCCTCTTGGGATCTGGAGTCGCCATGTTCTGGTTGATTGTACTCTTAAGGCCAGCATTGCGATTATCAATCATCGAAACCATGTGATCTCGATAATCAGCAATCGCCGCTTTTAGTTCCGCGGCTCTTTTCTTGGCAATCATTATTTCTGACGGCACGTTCAAGTCATCCTGACTACGAATGATTAAGGTATCGCCACTGCCGCTAATGATGTATGCATCATCGGCTGTAACCATAACTTCTTCCTCAGGATTGGCAACCTTATAGCCACTCGTTTTTACCAATTCTTCTTTTATGCCTTGGATATAAGCTACTAAGTCACGACTTTGATTTCTAACGCTATCAGCCTTATCTTTCCATTCTCCAACTTTCTTCGGATTCTCTCTGTAAGCTCCTTTAAAAGCATCATAAATTTGAGCATTACGTAGCTCGAAGTTACTGATTGTTTTCTGTAGACTCATGTCTACAACCTTAAATGCCTCCAGTACCTCGGTTGCTACATTCAGTGCTAACATTGCTGTTAACACGATGTACATCATATTTATCATCTTTTGCCTCGGAGTCTCCGGACAATATTTAGCTCCCATATCTGACTGATACTTTTCTGTTAACTACGATGGTTCATTGCTCCAAGCATGTTTCCGTAAATGGAATTCAATGCTTCCAGATTATCATTTAACGTTTTGGCCTGCTGCTGATATTTCATAGCATGCTGTAAGGTTTCTGATAATGCTTTATTTAATGACTCCATCTCTTTTGCATGAATACCTGAAATATCATTCTGTTCTTTCGTATTCTTAAGCTGTAATTCATATGCAGCATTTAATGCCGAAAGGTTTTTATTCATGTTGGCAACGCCGTCATCATAATCTTTGGTATTCTTACTTACACTCTCCATACCTGTTGATAGGTTTTTGGCTAGTTGATCGTAAGAGTCTTTAAGTAGTTTACCTGACTGATCTAAATCTCCTGCGATACGGCTACCACTCTCTGCTAACTTCGAAGCAACATCTTTACCTTGTGTTGTAACAATGTTTGCAGTCTCGCTATAAGATCGAATTAGTTTATCGATATTTTCATTCACCGATTCATTTGCACGATTGTTAATTTGAGCAAATGTCCCGATTGACTCAGATGCTGAGTTGATGTTTTTTACATACAGATCAGTAGCAAATGAAGCATTTGAAACTTCTTTTAAGCCATTTGCTGTATTGGTTAAGTTAGTCAAACTATCTTTTAATTTACCAAGTAATTCAGGGGTCAGATCTGAACCTGATAATACATCAGTAAGTGAAGCCTTTTTGCTATAAGTTTCTTCTTCAAATTCATCATCGAATAAACCTGAATCTTCACGTAACTCTGGATATACCTTACTCCAATCTGGAATTTCAACTGGTGGTTCAAAGGCCGATAAAAAGAAAATTAAAGCCTCTGCACATAAACCAGAGGTTAGAAAATAACCAGAGTATGGCCAGTGTTGTAGCTTAAACAGAGCACCGATCATTACAACTGCTGCCCCCCATCCGTAAACATAACCCATAAACGTTTTCCAACGTTTGGATATCATCATTTCAGCAATATTCATAGCGTTTTTTTTTGAAGCAAGTTCTTACTTAAATTCGTTTCCAAATGATGTTCTTACACATCTAAATCCAATAAATGACTTCGCAGAATCCTGATATTCGTACGTTCGTGTACCTGACTGAAGGAAATAGCTGATATCCTTCCATGATCCACCTCTTGTAACCTTTCTTTTTAATGCAGGAGGATCATCAGGTAATGCATTGTATTCAAAACTTGGATTCATATCACTTATAAAATTATAGGCCGACTCGTCGTAAGCATCATTTACCCACTCTGCTACATTACCAGCCATATCATATAATCCAAAGTCGTTAGGATCAAATTCAGCTACCTTAAGTGTTCCGAGTCCACCGTCTTCAACATAGTTACCACGTAATGGTTTGAAGTTGGCCATAAAGGTTCCTTGAGGATCGCGTGTGTAATAACCTCCCCAAGGATACATGGAAAGTTGTAGTCCACCACGAGAAGCATATTCCCATTCTACCTCGGTTGGTAGTCGGTAGTCCTGTACTTCATAATCACCCTCCTCACGTAGTGATTTATTAAGAACAAGTGTTCTCCATTTACAGAATGCTTTTGCCTGCTTCCAGGTAACACCAACAACTGGATAGTCGTCAAATCCAGGGTGCCAGAAATACATGCTGGTCCATGGTTCATTAAATGCATAAGTGTAGTCACGAATCCAAACTAACGTGTCTGGATACACATGAGTACGGTCACGCATGATAAATGAAGACCTGTCCTGAATAGGTGAGTAAACACCATCTTTGAAGACCTGTCCGTCATAACTTTGTGTTTCGTAGTTGTATGAATTTGAGGATTTTGCTGCCTGTTGATAATCAATCCAGGCATACTCAAAGAATAGTTTTCGTGCGTCAATCTCTTTTTTCTTAAAGAATCTTTCATTCTCAGGAATGTAGATCTCTTCGAGAGCACTAAGGATATTTTCATCTTCTTCCTCCCAAAGGTCATCACGACGCTCCCAGTCAATCAATGGAGGATCTGTTGGATTATCCTCTTCATCCAACATTTTGTAATCGTCACTCATATCGAATGTCATACTAAGCGCAATTGAGTCTTTAACCCAAGTAACGAACTGTCGGTACTCTGCATTGGTGATTTCGGTATCATCCATCCAGAATGCATCAACAGATACTGTTTTCGACATGTTGTTGGTTGATAATGGATCCTGATCACTAGGACCAATATTCAACGTTCCTCTGCGGACAAATTGCATACCCGAGGGAGTAGGTTCAACATACTTACTTCCTCTTGACGATCCAATAAGCTCTCCTTTACCAGAGTTCTTACAACCATTCAGGGCTAAGAATGTTGTAATAACTAATCCTATAGAAAGAATTCTCTTCATAATCTGCCGTGTATTAGCAAGGTCAATATTCTACAAGTATCGAATACTCTTATATTTATTACTTCGTCTTTTTTGTAAACTTAATGAGTAGCCAATGAAAAATTCGTGAGAACCGAATGTATCTGCGTTCATCTCCGACGAGGTCAGATCAAAAGCATACCCAATTCTTATTCCATTCGCCAACTCTGTACCCAGCATCACTATTGGTCCTTCATTTAACCTGTAACTTAAGCCTCCCCAGTACTTTTTATCGTACATCAAATTGCAGTTTAAGTCTAGCTGTGTTGTTGTCCCATCAAACTTAAAAAAGATTGATGGTTGTAATTCAAATAACGGAGAGGTGAGATCAATATTGTATCCGGCTGTCAGATAGTAATGTCTTGAAAGATAATATACCACTGTGCTGGTGTTTTCTACCTCAGGTTGATTCAAGTGTCTTGCTGACGCCCCGATATAATAATCCCTGTGCTTATAAAAAGCTCCAAAACCAACATCAAGAAGCATCTCGCTAATTTTTTCCTTTGGGATATAGACACTATTCACATCTACATCTCCTTGCGACGCTTTTGTTGGATCTACAGAATAATTATAAAAACCTAAAGAAAACCCAATACCCAAACTTCCAGTATTATATACCCGGCGATAGGCATAACTTAGATTAACGGCAACATCTTCCTGAACACCTAACTCATCACTCATCACTGTTAATCCTAGCCCACTATCCTGTCCGAATAAACGTAAGGGCGCATCAACCGCAAATACATTTGTCTTCGGAGCACCTTCAAAGCCTGCCCATTGTATTCTACTTATGATTGATCCATTTACCACCTCATTTGCACCTGCAGAGCCCGGATTCACTACAATATGCGTAAGCATATTTTGACTGAATTGCGGGTCTTGCTGCGCAATTGCTGCTAAGTTAACGATTATTAACAAAAATAAAAAAGAAATAAATTTTTTCATAATTCCTTCGCAGCCTCTGTTTTTACAACGGATTCAGGGAGCTAATTAAGTGATATTTATTGTTCTAAACAAATCTTATCTTAACCCTAAATCAAAATTGTTGCATAATTTTTATTGTTTTTTTCTGAAATTTCGCCACCATGTCTCGGGAACTTCGTTATTCCCGGCGATTTCGTAATCTTCTTTGGTGCACGAAACAACCCTTTTATCATCTTGCTTTTCCGACCATGAAATTTCAACCCACCAACGTTCACTTTTCTGACTACGATAGAATATCAAAGGGAAGTCAATCTCTTCAACTTCCACATGATAATTCAGATAGTTTGATAAAGGTATTGCCGGGTAATCTTTCATGCGATTAATATATCCTTCGATAAAGTACCAGATCATTTGTGCGGTAAGCATTGATGTGGTATTGTTTGGATCTAATCTGGGATTAATTCCAAAAATACCGGTGATCTTTACCCGATCACTTATTCCTGCATAGCGCATTAATCTGCAAGCTTCTTCAGCGTAAAAGCCATTGGGGCCCATGTTGATATGTGCTCCTGCGTCTGATGCCCTAATTGCCGAAATGTCAAATCCAACTACATCAGCATCTCTTAAAATGGGCTCAACAATCTCCATATTATTCCGTATCTCTCCCAGTCGCAGATAATCATAGCCTTTTAATGTGAAGTAGTCGATTTGCTCAGGAGGCATAAAATAGCCTTGTAAGCCCAAACAACTCACATTATATAATGTATTATTACATTCTGTGAAGATGGTATTTAAATATACCGTACTGTCTCCAGGCTCTAAATCCTGGGTGAAATCAAATTTCGGATCAACGCTGACCAGATTAGTGTCAGTGGAAGAATTCTCAAATACCTTTATTAAAGGCAGAGTGTAATCCTGATCACCTCCAATGATTATTGGTATAATTTCTTGTTCAACAAGGAATGAGCAGACATCTTTCAATGCAAAGTAGGTATCGTTTATTGTGTTGCCTTGCATGATGTTGCCAAGATCAATGATTTTAACCTGACTGTCAAACCGAGCAAGTTTGTAAAGTTGCTCTCTGATTGTCAGTACACTCTTACTACAACCATTGTTTGATGTGTTGCGCTCATCTGTAACACCAATGATAGCGAGATCGTAACGATTGAAATTCTCCACTTTAGAATGGATCCCGAATCGATCAATTGACGTTCCAAATGATCCTCTTTGATGAAGAAAATCTTTTGACGCAAACTGGTCGATATCTACAGGTATGAGGTAGTGGGTAAGTTCCATTATTCTTGTTTATCGTTTTTGAGTGTCTTTCTTAAGAACTGATTTACTTCAAAAATATTTTATCTTGAGGAATAAAAAAAGGCAAACTGAACAAACAGCCTGCCTTTTTAATGCTGATGAGAGTTATCAGCAGATCACAAAATATCTTATTTTTTCGTTTTTCGCGTTTTTCTTCCAGTGGTTGGACCAGCTTCAATAATTTTCATACATGCTTCAAGATCCAATTCCTCCGCATTTGTTCCTTTAGGAATCTTGAAATTCTTTTTCTTGTATGATATGTAAGGCCCCCATCTACCATTCAATACGCGAAGATCTGGTTCTTCGTCAAATGTAGCGATGATAGCTTTGCGGTCTTTTTCTCTTTTAGCCTCGATAAGCTCTATTGCTCTATCCAAAAGAATGGTTAAAGGATCATCCACACCTTTTTCCAGAGAAACGAATTTGTTGTCGTGACGCACATAAGGACCAAAACGACCTATTGCTACTGTTACTTTCTTGTCTTCATACTCTCCTAAATCTCTAGGAAGTTTGAATAGCTCTGCAGCTTCTTCTAAGGTTATTGTTTCAATACTCTGTCCAGGACGAAGACTTGCAAATTGTGGTTTTTCGTCACTTTCTTCCTTGTCGTTGTTTGTTTCTCCAAGTTGTGCAAGCGGTCCATAACGACCAATCTTCACTGAGATTACTTTTCCGGTGTTAGGATCATTTCCAAGGATTCGTTCAGCGTTGGCCTTCTCTGAATTCTTCAACGCAGTGTCAACTTTTACGTGGAATGGTTGATAGAAATCATCAATCATATCATTCCAGATCGCTTCGCCTTCAGCAATTTCATCAAATTGTTCCTCAACCTTTGCTGTGAAGTTGAAGTCCATTACCATATCGAAGTTTTTAACAAGGTAATCGTTTACAACCAAACCTATGTCGGTTGGGAATAATTTTGATTTTTCAGTTCCAGCAATTTCCTGTTTTACTACCTCTTTAATTTCTCCACCTTTAAGTGTCAATGATGTGTAGTCTCTTTCAACTCCAGGACGATCCTCCTTTACAACATATCCACGTTGCTGAATTGTTGTAATAATAGGGGCATATGTTGATGGTCGACCAATCCCTTGTTCTTCTAGTTTACGAACAAGACTAGCTTCCGTAAAACGAGGAGGTTTTAGTGAGAACTTTTCAGTTGCATCAATATATTTTAGATCAAGGATATCATTAACTTTTAATGGTGGAAGCAATCCTGCTTCTCCCTTGTCTTCACCCTCATCGTCGGTCGATTCCATGTAAACCTTAAGGAAACCATCAAATTTCAATACCTCACCAGTAGCAACAAAGTGCTCATCTGCAGTAGATATATCAATGGTTACGTTGGTTTTCTCCAATTTTGCATCAGCCATCTGGGATGCAATTGTTCTTTTCCAGATCAATTCGTAAAGACGCTTTTCCTGTGCAGAACCGTCAATATTCTCATTGTCGATATAGGCTGGACGAATCGCCTCGTGAGCTTCCTGTGCTCCTTTTGATTTGGTTTTATAATTTCTGATCTTCAAATACTCTTCTCCGTGAGTATCTAAGATCTTTTTCTTTGCTGTATTAATTGCTAAGGTCGACAGGTTTACCGAGTCAGTTCTCATGTAAGTGATCTTTCCTGCTTCATAAAGGCGCTGAGCAATGGTCATCGTTTGCGAAACAGAATAACCTAGTTTACGTGAGGCTTCCTGTTGCAAGGTTGATGTTGTAAAAGGCGCAGCAGGAGATCTTTTCCCTGGCTTTTTGGTAATATCTGCAATAGAATATTCAGCACTTTTACATTTCTCAAGGAAAGCTAGTGCTTCTTCTCTGGTGCTAAATCTTTTTGGAAGATCAGCCTTTAGATCTACAGTCTTGCCATTCTCATCTTTTACTTTGAAAATCGCAGTAACCTTGAAACTTGAAGTCGATTGAAAGTTGTTGATTTCTCTCTCGCGGTCAACAATCAATCTTACTGCAACAGATTGTACTCTACCTGCAGAAAGAGATGGTTTTACTTTTTTCCAAAGTACAGGAGAGATTTCAAATCCCACCAAGCGATCAAGTACACGGCGTGCTTGCTGCGCATCAACAAGGTTTTTATTTAATGTTCTTGGATTTTTAACAGCATCAAGAATCGCTTCTTTCGTGATCTCATGAAAGACAATTCTCTTTGTCTTGTCCGCATCTAAACCCAATACTTCCATGAGGTGCCAAGCAATAGCTTCTCCCTCGCGGTCCTCATCGGATGCGATCCATACCGTCTTAGCATCCTTCGACAGTTTCTTCAGTTCTGTTACTACTTTCTTTTTGTCGGATGAGACGACATAATTTGGTTGATAGTTGTTCTCGATATCAACTCCGAAATCTTTCTTGTCAAGGTCTCTAACGTGTCCGAAGCTGGACTTCACCAGAAACTCTTTACCAAGAATTTTTTCAATTGTTTTTGCCTTTGCAGGCGACTCGACAATGACCAGATTTTCTACCATAGCTCGCTT
Organism: Puteibacter caeruleilacunae; assembly: GCA_005217565.1. GTDB lineage: Bacteria > Bacteroidota > Bacteroidia > Bacteroidales > Prolixibacteraceae > Puteibacter > Puteibacter caeruleilacunae. The sequence goes on along the minus strand of SJCO01000010.1, from coordinate 74,848 downwards.
AAAAATCCTTAAATTTTTTGCAAATTAAAGCAAATCAAAAGCTAAGTTCAAAATTTTTGACGGTTATTTTATCAGATAAAGATTTTTCACCTCCCCAAAGATGCCTATACTTATTGTTGATGTTGTGGGTTGATATTCAGATTGTAATGCATCGTTGTTTATGGTTTTGATATCATATTTTTTTAGAAATTACTTTCTGTCCTTTTTTGAAATACCTGGCCAATGTCAATTGTCTCAGATAAGGTATCTTCTTTTTCTCAGGATGAAGCGTTCACAAGTAGAGATATTCATTGGCAATTTTGAAGAATAATACTACCTTTGAAATACTTTCTCGGAGTGACAACTCAATCTTTTCAATCAAAAAATCATATTAAGAAATAAACTAAGGGATATCCTTAGCCCCTAACAATTATGTGACAAAGTCGCGACAAAAGTGTATCAAATGTGCCTATATGTCAAGTTTGACACGGCTTTTTCACGACTCTGTCACGGCTTTGAGTATAACAGGGGGTATGATCGGGCTTGTTATTTTATATCTTTTGACGATAACTGCCAAGAATCTTTATCTTTGCGTAATTACTTTAAATCAGAGTGACTGTACTATGACAAAAGAGAAGCCGAACTTTACGAAATACATCAGACTATTCTGGATAGCTTTTTCGATCTCAGTATTGGGAGTTGTGTTGTTTTTTTATCTAATGGCTCAAGGGAAACTAGGTTTTATGCCTTCGTTTGAACAGTTGGAGAACCCTAAGAGTGTATTGGCATCAGAAATTTTTGCGGCCGATTCAGTGGTTTTGGGGAAGTATTTCTACGAGGAAAACCGAACCTATACCCATTATGATGAAATAAGTCCTAATATGGTCAATGCATTAATCGCGACAGAAGATGTTCGTTTTTACAAGCATTCAGGAATCGATTTGAGAGGTTTGGTTCGTGTGGCTAAGGGGATCGTTACTCGTGATAAAAGTTCAGGTGGAGGTAGTACTATTAGTCAGCAAACGGCAAAACTACTTTTCCCAAGGGAACGCAATAGCAATGCGTTAAAATTAGCTGTCAGAAAGTTTAGAGAATGGATCATTGCCGTGAAGCTTGAGAAAAGCTATACAAAGGAAGAGATTATCTCGATGTATCTGAACAAGTTCGATTTTCTAAATCTTGCCGTTGGTATTCAATCTGCGTCAAGTATTTATTTTAGTACTACTCCTGATGCTTTGGAACTTCATGAAGCTGCGATGCTTGTGGGGATGTGTAAGAATCCTTCATTATTCAACCCGGTGCGCAGACCTGAATTAACAATGGAACGTCGAAATGTTGTGCTATCGCAAATGTTGAAGTATGACTATATCAACAAAGCAGAATTTGATTCATTAGCAGCACTTCCGTTAGGATTAAAGTATCAAAAAGTAGATTTTAAAAGTGGTTTGGCTCCATATTTTAGAGAGTATTTAAGAACAGCTATAAATGCAAGTAAGCCAGATAGAAAGCGTTATGCTTCATGGCAGACGCAAAAATTTATTGAAGATTCAATTGAATGGGAAACTAATCCTTTATACGGATGGTGTAAAAAGAATACCAAACCAAATGGAGAGAACTATAACCTGTATGAGGATGGTCTGAAAATTTATACAACGATTGATTCAAGGATGCAGCACTATGCCGAAAATGCTGTGGTGAATCATTTGAAATTAGATTTACAACCTTCATTCGATAAAAAAGCTGAGAAGGAGTTAAGACATGCACCGTTCTCTAATGACCTGGGTGAAGAATCGATCCAAAAATTATTGGATAGAGCAATTAAGCAATCAGAAAGATATCGTGTAGAGAAAGAAAAGGGTAAAAACTTCAAGAGAATAAAGAAGGTGTTTAATACACCAGTCAAAATGAGAGTGTTTACCTGGAAAGGCGAGAGAGATACGATCATGACGCCAACAGATTCCATTAAGCATTATCTGGGGTACTTAAGGTCATCATTTATGGCAATGGAAACTAATGGATATGTGCGTGCTTATGTGGGAGGACCAGATTATAAGCATTTCATGTATGACATGGCTAAAAATGGAAAACGACAGGTTGGATCTACTGTGAAACCTTTCCTATATACTTTGGCGATGCAGAATGGCTTGAGTCCGTGTACAAAAGTACCTAATGTCCCAGTTACATTTGATTTGCCAGATGGAACGTCATGGACAGCCAAAAACTCAGATAAGAGTGACATGGATGGCAAGATCGTGACTTTACAGTGGGGATTGGCTCACTCAGTGAATCAGATTTCTGCTTGGGTGATGAAGCAATTTAATCCACAGGGCGTTGTTAATGTAATGAAGAAGATGGGCATTCGAAGTCCGATTGACCCTGTTCCTTCATTGTTCCTTGGAACATCTGATCTTACCCTTTATGAGATGATTGGTGCATATGGAACATTTGCCAATAAAGGTGTTTATACACAACCAATATTTGTAACACATATCGAAGATAAGAATGGTAATGTTGTTGCTCGTTTTTCTCCAGAGCGACATGATGCCATTGATGAGAATACTGCTTACCTTATGGTCAACCTATTGCAAGGAGTTGTGAATAAAGGATCGGGAGGAAGACTTAGATGGCATCCTGTATATGGAGGATTGACTGCTCAGATTGGAGGAAAAACAGGTACTACACAGAATCAGTCAGACGGATGGTTTATGGGAGTAACCCCTCAGTTAATTGTAGGAGCCTGGACAGGTGCTGATATTAGGAGTATTCACTTTGAGGACCTTCGTTTTGGTCAGGGAGCAAATATGGCTCTTCCTATTGTAGGTAGATTCTTAAAACAGGTGTATGCCGATGATAAGCTACCTTATTCTCAAGATGTGAAGTTTGAAGCACCGGAAGGTTTCAACATCGACCTAAACTGTGACGATAACAATGAGGATGCAGCAGTTGGTGAAGAGGAAGAAGAAGACTTCTTCTAGAGGTTAGAACGGTAGCAAGAAAAACGGATGAAAGGAAAGAGACGTAAACATGTGTCTCCTATCCCAACCGTAAATCTGGCGTCGTTAGAACTGACAGCGTTTTAATCGCAAATAGCATGGTGCAAAGGGCAAATTAAAAACAAAGAAAATGCTAAAAACACTGCGCAAAATTGGAATATGGTTGTTGAGTTTGCCGATTCATTTTTATCGACATGCTATCTCTCCATGGACTCCTGCGTCGTGTCGGCATGTTCCTACCTGCTCTCAATATGCTTTAGAGGCCTTAAAAGTTCATGGTCCGCTTAAAGGTCTTTGGTTAACTGTTCGTAGAATCCTAAAATGTCATCCCTGGGGAACTCACGGTTATGATCCCGTTCCTCCCAAGAAGAAAAAATAACCACCAGAATAGATTCTTCATCTTTACTATTATAATATTCACTTACAAGGAGGTAAACATCATCGCTGTTTCGTTGTTTATTAAATCATAATTATTTACCAGAGAATGTTTGTGTTGATGCAACAAATTTTTGGTAATTTGGGATAAGAAATTTTGAGCAGGAAGAAGAAATAACTGCTTAATAATTGTGTGATTTAAAACGATGTTAGTCAGATGAATAAGGTTGTATTAGGACTGCTTGTCATGATATTGGCGATATCATGTTCAACAAAAAAAGATAGCGAAAAGCCCGTAGTGGTTGTCTCAATTATTCCTCAGAAGTATGTAGTAGAAAAAATTGCAGGAGACTATTTTAATGTACAGGTTATGGTTAAGCCTGGTGCGAGTCCTGCGACTTATGCTCCTACACCACGGCAAATGAAAGATGTGGGAAACGCCTTGGGGTACTTAAAAATAGGTTACATCGGATTTGAAGTGAATTGGATGAAAAAACTTCAATCTTCAAATACTGAAATGAGGATGTTTGATTTATCCTATGGAATAAAGATTATTGCAGGCGAGACAGTTCAACATGGTGATCATGTACATTATCATGGTATTGATCCGCACCTTTGGATGTCGCCTAAGAATATGCTTGTCATTGCAGCCAATGCTTATGAGGCTCTGGTTAAGCTGGCACCAGAACAAGCTGCTGTTTTTGAAAAGAATTATGCGAACTTGAAGGATGAGATAGAGGTGATTAAACGAATTGCCGATGCAGAACTGAATGAGGTGAATAAAAAGGAGTTTATGATTTTTCATCCGGCATTGACCTACTTGGCACGGGATTATCAATTAACACAAATCGCATTGGAAGATGATGGGAAAGAACCTTCAGCAAATCACATGAAACATGTTATTGACGAGGCAAATGAGCATGGAATAAATGTGATCTTCATACAGAAGGAGTTTAATGCAGAACAGGCGCAAAGTGTTGCTCAGGAGATCAATGGTAAGGTCGTTCAGATTGATCCTTTGGCATACGAATGGACAACACAGATGAAGGATATTATTAATAAATTAGGAACTGCTTTAAAATAGATCCCTTGAAGGAACTGCTAAAAATAGAAAATGTAGATTTCTCTTACAACGGACAACTCGTTTTGGAGGATGTTAACTTGAAAATCAAGGAACAGGATTTTCTTGGCATAATCGGTCCGAATGGAGGAGGAAAGACTACATTGTTAAAGCTGATTCTGGGATTGGAAGAACCAAAGAAAGGGAATGTTAGATTTGTAAGTGATGATGTACGTTCGAGAGTTGGATATCTTCCTCAGCTGCAACGAAATGATCTTAAGTTTCCAATTTCTGTATTTGATATTGTAAGATCGGGTTTTGTCCCAGGAAAGAGGTTTTGGCAACGGTATACCAGAGACGAGAATATGGCGGCCGAGCGTGTTCTCGAAGAAATGGGAATGATTGACTTTAAGCATAGACCAATTGGAGAACTCTCAGGTGGACAAATGCAGAGAGCCTTTTTGTGTCGAGCAATTGTTAGTGATCCGCGATTGTTAATCTTGGATGAGCCCAACACCTATGTTGATAATCGATTCGAAAATGAGTTATACTCTATGTTATCCGAGCTTAATGAGCGGATGGCCATTGTCCTTGTGTCTCACGATTTGGGCACAATTGCAAGTTATGTAAAGACCATTGCTTGTGTGAATAAGCACTTGCATTATCATCCATCAAATGTTATAACACCAGAACAATTGGCAGGATATGAATGTCCGATCCAAATTATTAGTCACGGGGAAATACCTCATACAGTATTAAAACATCATAATCATTCTCATGAATCAAATTCTTGAACTGTTCTCATATGATTTTTTTCTAAATGCCTTTCTGGCAGCAATATTTGCAGCTATAAGCTGTGGTATCATTGGTACCTATATTGTATCCAGAAGGATTGTATTCATTAGCGGAGGGATTACGCATGCATCGTTCGGAGGTGTTGGAATCGCTTATTTTATGGGACTTAATCCCATCTTTGGTGCCGCGGTATTTGGTGTTTTATCTGCTTTAGGGATTCAAACATTATCACGAAAAACAAATATTCGAGAGGATTCTGCTATTGCAATCCTCTGGTCGCTGGGTATGGCTGTTGGTATTATCTTTATCTTTTTAACTCCTGGCTATGCTCCAAACCTGATGAGTTATTTGTTCGGAAATATTTTAACCGTGACTTCTCTCGATTTATCATTGTTAGCTGGCTTATCGGTAATCTTGATGTTGGTCTTCTATTTGTTCTATAATGTCATTTTGTATATTGCATTTGATGAAGATTATGCGCGGGCACATCACTTACCTGTTAATTTTTATAGTGGTGTGTTAATGAGTCTCGTTGCGCTGACAATTGTCTTTAATATCAAGGTTGTGGGTATCATTCTTGTGATCTCGCTATTAACAATACCGCAAGCCATTGCTGGATTATTTTCCAAGCAATTTAAAACACTGTTGTTCTTGTCGGTGGGATGGGGTTTTATTGGCGCCTTTGTAGGCTTGTTGGTATCGTATTTTGTAGATATACCATCGGGAGCATCGATTATCTTTACACTTGTAGTGATTTATGCAGTAGCAAAGTTAATTATTCCAAGTCGTTAGTGTTGGAATGAAAGATTTGTCTGCGCAAAGTTTTTTTGTCCTCAAGCCGGACGGGCTTCTCATTTTTGCTTTGATCCAAAAACGAGACAAAAAGATCAAGGCTGCCTGCAAAAAGCAATCGATTTATTGCTGTAGCTAAGTGCAACAGGGTGATCTTTGAGCGGAGCTTTCAGCTTCCCAGTTTTACTAAGCACTAGCTGCTAAATCAATCACTTTTTGCAGGAGGCCAATTCGGATGCTATGGTCTGGAGCTTTGAATATTTAACCTGAAGCTCGATTGTGCGGTAGTGGAAAATTTACCATTATAGCAACATAAATGCACAACCTGAAACTTTTTCAATCAACGCACGCCATGTTGTTGGATTGACAGATTGGAAGCTGTTCGCTCCTTACACATTACTCTAAGCTCCATGTTCCATGCTCCTATCCCCTGTAATCTGAAGGTGATACTCCAAATAGTTTCTTGAAGTTTCGAGAGAAGTATTTTGGATCAGAAAATCCACATTTATAGGCAACTTCTGTAATATTTAGTTCTGTTGTTTTTAGAAGCTTTCCTGCGTTGCGTAGGCGATAATTCTGAATAAACTGACCGGGTGATACGCCCGATAGTTCTTTCATTTTTCTGGTTAATTGCGAGCGACTAAGATTGATTTCTGCGGCTAGTAACTCAACTCCAAGCTCTGGATTGTCAAGATGATTAGTGATAATCTTCATGACCTGATCAATAAGTTTTTGGTCGAGCTTGTTTGTTGATATCTTTTCTGGCTCCACTGACGTGGCAGAAGAGAACCGTTCCTGCATTCGCTGTCGGTTCGTTAGTATGCTTTTTACATTCGACAGCAGTAGTTCGCTGTTAAAAGGTTTAGCAACATATAAATCGGCACCTGATTCAGCCCCCTCTAAGCGATGCTTAATATCAGCATATGCTGTAAGAAGAATGATTGGGATATGAGATGTTTCAATGTTTGATTTAACGGCTTTACAAAGCTCAAAACCATCCATAACAGGCATCATTACGTCAGAAATTATGAGCTGAGGATTATACAAAGAGATTAACTCTAAACCTTCTCTCCCATTTCCTGCAACAATGGTCTTAAAATTATCGCTGAATATTCCTGCAATATATGTTCTTAACTCTTCATTGTCTTCAACAATCAATATGGTTTTACTATTGGCAGGAATTATTAATTCCGATTGAATCTCAGTTTCTTTTACAGGCTCAACAGCATCGGTATATTTCTTAATCGGTATTTCAACAATAAAACAACTTCCTCCTGTTGATACAGGTTTAAATTGAATAGAGCCTTCATGCATTGATACTAGTTCTCTGGTTAAGGCCAGTCCAATACCAAAGCCTCCTTCTGATTCGAAACGTTGAAAAATCTTTTCTCTTCGATCTTTATCAATTCCAGGGCCATTGTCAGTAACTTTTAGCTGGATGATATTGTCAATATTTATCAATTCAACGGATACCTCACCGTTATCATCAGGAGCATGTTTTACAGCGTTCGATAAGAGATTAAAAATTATTTTTTCCAATTTGTCGGGATCAAAGCCAGCAATTAATCTTTCAGAGGGAATGTGAGATATTAAATGGATGCTCTTAGCCTCAGCCAATCCTTCAAATGCCATCAATACCTCCTTGACAAATGAGTTGATCTCCATGTTAACAGGACGAAAGGGAAGCTTATCGCTTTCAAGTTTACGGAAATCCAGTAACTGTTCAACAAGTTTCAGGAGCCTTTCAGTATTACGATTCATTATATCAACCTGGCGACCTGCCTCTGAGTTTTTGGCTATCAAACCGGTTAGTTTATTTAATGGACCGGTTATAAGGGTTAATGGAGTTCTTATTTCATGAGATACGTTAGTGTAGAAGCGGAGCTTAAAATTGATGAGCTCTTCCGATTGCTGTCTTTTGATTTTTTCTATTTGAAGCTGATTTCTGAGTCGTATACGTTGAGCAACGAAACGAAAGATAACAGCTATAATCACTACACTGATAAGCAGGTAAATAAAATATGCCCAAGAGGTTTTCCACCATGGCGGATTAATACTGATTGAAATTGTTTTTGTTTGTCCTTCAACCCCATCATTATTCCATCCGGTAATATGCAATGTATAATTGCCAGGAGCGATATTATTGAATGAGAAAGCATGGCGATTTGCCAATTGTAGCCAATCATCCTGTAGGTTTTCCATCCATATGGCGTAAGTGTTTTTTCCCGACTGCGTGTGGTTCAATAGAGAAAACTCGACGTATATATCGTTTTGATCATGATTTAATGTGATGGTTTCGTTGAGGTCAACATATTCCTTATTGTCGATAAGAAAAGCGGTAACAGCAATTGGAGATTTAAATGTATTAATTTGAAATTTCGAAGGATTGAACAAGTTTATTCCATTGATTCCTCCAAACACGAGTTCTCCATTGGCAAGTTTTACAGAAGAGTTGATGTTAAATTGATTATCCTGGATGCCATCGGCTGTCGTAAATAAAGTAAAACGATTCTCTCCCGGGGTAAATCTTGAAAGTCCTTGGGTAGTACCAAGCCAAAGCAATCCATTGTTATCTTGCTCAATCGAAACCACTGATTGACCTGAGAAACCGTCCTCTATTCCGAAGTTAACTAAAGAGTTCTCTTTTGGTGAGAAAAAAGAAAGACCTCCGTTTTTAAGGCCTGCCCAAAGGTTTCCTGATCGATCTTCAAAGAGGGTGTTAATTTGATTTGAAACTTCCTGTTGATTACGATTTAAATGTTTGGTAATCTTGAAATTCATAAGATTCTCCTGGAACTGGAAAAGTCCGTTTTCTGTAGCGAGAAATACTTGGTCCTGCTGAGTTATCAACAGACTGTTAATATGCCCAGGCCGACTTTCTTCGGATCTCATCTTGCCAGGAACTATTCTGCTCCGTACGTTAAACAGGGAATCCGCCTGGATAAATTCGCTATCATTGGTTACGATAATCCAAATACCATTTTTTCTTCTGGCAAAAGAATGAATATTAAGAATCCGTGTACCCTTTACGTAGGATAATTTTTGGTCATTTAACTGATAGATTCCCCGGTTTGAGCCAACATAGCACTGATCATTATGTTGGTACACTGATGTGAAAATTGAACCGGGTTGCAACTCCATGTTGGATGTTGCAGTCCCTGCTTGTCTATCCCAAATATAGCTTTCCTTTTGAGTGACAAGTAGAATTTTCTGATTGGGCAACTCTGCCATGCCAACAATATTATCACTGTTTAATCCTGGTATATTACCGGGGTGAAGATGAAGGAAAGAGCTACGTTTGATAGATAGCTGCTGAATTCCTCCGTATCGTGATCCAACCCACAAATGATTGTTATTGTCGAGATGTAGGCTGATAATATGATCATCTCCCAATTGACTATTGGTAGAATTTAAAACCTGCTCTTCTTTGGTTTGGACATCCAGGCGAATAATACCTGCTTTATCTGTTCCAATCCACAAGGAATTCTCTGATTGTACAATTGATGTGATATGTTGTTTGATATCGCAGAATAATTCCCATGTACCTTCAGAATTTAACGTAAATATTTTGTCTTGATTTATTCCATATATCACGTTACTATGCGCATCAATGAGTTGATTGATTTGTTTACAGGGAATACTTTTTGTGATATTTAATGTTTTAAGGTTAACCTGAACAAGAGAATCCTTAAATAACAATACACTTGTGTTGTCTGCCCTTAACAGGTAATCAATAATTGGTTCGTTAAATTCTTTAAACTTAAGTTGCTGTGTTGATTCATCAAAAATGCCCAATTGATTTTCGATAGAGTAAACAAGTCGCCTATCTGGTGTATGTGTTAGTTTACGAATCTTTCCAGATAAAGGAGCATCAAAGAGATGATCCCATTGGTAGTTGTCCAAATTAAATCCATATACTTCAGTACCATTGGCGAAAACAATTTTTCCATTGGCTATGATAAATGACTGAGTGTTGGTGTGATCAAAGCGAAATGGAGCCTTAAAGTTTTTAAATGAATGACCATCAAAACGAGTAAGCCCTCCAGGTGAGGAGATCCATATAAATCCCAATGAATCATTCGCAATATGATTAACTGTATTGTTGGGGAGGCCATTTTCAACCGTTAATGTTCTGAATTTTAACAACGAAATTGATTCTTCCCCATGAACAAACGTCATCGTGAAGAACGATAAAAGAAATATATAGAATAGTTTAAATCTCATAACACCGATAAAGATGTAAAAATAAAGCCGTTCTCAGAGAAATGAAAACGGCTTTGTGATAATTTTACTAATTATTATGAAATGATGTTTCTTATGCGATCATCCAGTTGAGCCTGATCGGCAGTGAAGCTTGCCAAACCAGCCAGGTTGAGTAATGTATCAATGGCGATATCCCCGTACTTAATTCTTTCGCTCCAACGTTCGTGAGGAGGAATTTTACCATCCTCAGCAATGAAACGATAATCATTCTCGGATAGATAAGGGAACATATCCCTACAGTCTGCCTGATGAACCCGATCGATTAATTCTGAGCCATTTTTGGGCAGATTTTTATTTAGGTCCATTGCCAGCATCAGTTCTTTTTTCGATACTTCCCATAGCTTTTCAACGGAGCAACCGTTGGCATTTTCGTTAAGATCGATATCATATACTGTTTTTAGTTGATTTTGGAAATCTCCTGAAAGTGTCTCTTTCCCTTGATGTGCCACCTTAATAGGCATAGTGTATACATCAGTTCCAGCTAACGCTTCAAGTTGAGATTCACTGCGCAGACTGGCAGCAATGAGTTTTGTATTAGAGCCAAGTTGTCCTTTTAGTTTATTGAGCCAATTTTGAGTAGAGAGAACTGCCCGTTCTCCAACCCCCTTACTATCTCCCAAGTTATTGTCTTTCATGTATGCACCTAGCCTACCTAGAAATACATTCAAATAGTCAGGTTGAGCAATAGCTGCCACCATCACGTTTTGTCTAGCAGAGAATTCAAGCGTAAAATTGATTTTTACACCCAACTCCCTGAGCTTTCGGGCTCCTAATAATCCTGCAGCGGTATATGGAACTTTTACAATAAATTGTTCCGGGCATATCTCGTGGTATCGGAGTCCGTAATCGATTATAGCATCAAAGTTATGCGCAGTGTTGGTGTGTAATTCAACGCTAACATAGCCACCGAATCGTTTCGCCAATCGTAAGCCATGTCGGGCATTCAGAATAAATGCGATTTCAATGATCTGATCATTGATTGGTAAATCGGATACGATGGTTTGCGCCTTAGCAATGAATTCATCGTAGATTCCTTTCTGAATCTCTTTGTTGATCAGCGTGTTATTGGTAGTAAGAGCAGTCATTTCTGCAGTCCAGTTTTTTTCTGCTTCTTCCATGTCTCCTGTGTCTAACCACAGTTCTGTGCCAACGCGCTTTAGTTTTTGCCAGAAAGTATCTTCTTGGGTAATAATCGGGGTTTCTGTGAGATCTGTAGAGATAAATTCTCTGATTTGGCGTTTTAAAGTATCATCCATTGCATTTGTTTTTAGGTAATTGGCTTCTCTAAAATTCTGAAAAAAAAACTACAATTAAAACCCTCATGATGATGTTTTTGAACTTTTTGCAGGAGGGCACGAGCCATTGTTGTTCAAACCCTCACAAATTCATTTAGATCCAAAATAATTTTATAATTTCGTCAATTCACCCTTTGAACTAAACCTGAAGATGGATAATTCCGAGAAACAACTTATTGAAGATTTGAGACGCGGAGATAAGCGTGCATACGAATCTCTGTTTCAGGAATACTATGCTTCATTATGTGTTTATGCCGAGAAATATGTGATTGATCCGGATATTGCAGAGGAAGTTGTTTCTGCAGTGATTTGTGATCTATATGAGAAAGGGAAAGCAATAAAAATATACACTTCACTGAAAGCTTATCTGTTTGCTGCAGTGAAAAACAGAAGTCTGAATTATTTAAAATCAAGTCGCTTTAAAGAATTGCAGAGTACTCAAGGTATATCAGAGGAAAATACGGTAGAGTTTGCCTCGGGAGAACTGATTGATGAAACCCTTATTGGTAAAGAAGTGGAAAAAGAGATTTTGAGTATTATTGCAGAATTGCCAGAGCAATGCAGAAAAGTCTTAACACTTAGTCGTTTTGAAGGGAAAAAGTACCGGGAGATAGCTGAGATTTTAGGAATTTCAGTTAATACTGTTGAGACACAGATGTCCAGAGCCTTATCCAAACTTCGTACTTCCTTGAGAAAATATCTACACATGCTGATGCTGTTATGATTGCACCTTGGAGTTCCTGAAGAGGTTGCATTTTAAAGACAAGGGGAATAGAAACGTTCCAGGTCTATGTTTCGCCTTGACTTTTTGCTTCGCTTTTACGTTAAGCCCCACATTTTAGCAAATACCATATCAGATAAAAGTAACATCGATTCTTAAGATATAAAAATGAAAAGTCTGCCTGACTGAACGACAAGAAAACGATGCTAAGCTTTTGATTAGCCTTTCAAAAAATGATTTTTAGCAAAATTTTTTCAAAAAAAATTAAATTCTTGTAGCGGTAAAATTCTTATAGGTTGTCTTAGTAATGAGATTGATGGGAAAAGAGGCTGTATTAATCACGCTTTAGCACGACAATCCAGCTTTTGGTGAAGGTCCGAAACTGTTGATCTGATTAAAAATTAGCATATGACATTGAAAAATGACAATATAAATGATTTGGTTGCTTTTGTCACAGGAGACCTTGACGCTGCAAAAAAGGAGGCTGTTCTTTTGTGGATCAAGTCAAGTGAGGAGAACCGACGCTATTATGACGAAATGCGCGAAGTATGGCTGTCGCTAACCATTGGTGATGCATCTAAGAAATATGATGCACAAAAAGCTTATAAAAAGTTTAGTCAATGGGTGGATCAGCGTGAAGCAGAGAAGCGTAACAAGGTAGTGACTATGCTAAATAAATACTGGAAATATGCAGCTGTATTTATTGTTGCTATCGTTTCATCATGGATGGTATGGGAAACCACTAGTCTGAAGACAGCCTACAACAACGAGATGGTAATTTCAGCGGGTAAAGGGCAGATTGCAACATTTACTTTTCCTGATGGAACAAAGGTGGTGTTAAACGCAGATAGTAGACTAGCTTTTGATAATCGATATGGAGTGAAAGATCGCTATGTGACCCTTGAAGGAGAAGCATTCTTTGATGTTCATTCCGACAAAAAATTGCCATTTATTGTCAATACCAGTTATGTGGATGTTGAGGTATTGGGAACGAAATTCAATGTGAGTAGTTATGCAAATGAAGACCGAATTGTTACGACTCTTCTAGAGGGAAGTGTAGAATTGGCTGATATAAAGAAAAAAAACTATCTGTTAAAGCCTAATGAAATGGCTGTATACAGCAAAAAATGGGGATCAATGAACATTGTTTCAGTTGCAGGAGAAACTTCAACACTATGGATTGATGGTAAATATAAGTTTAAGAATGCCACACTTAAATACCTGGCAGGGGTAATTGAACGCATGTATGCAGTAAAGGTTGTGTTTAAAGATAAAGATTTGCAGAATGAGAAATATACCGGAAGCATGGATAAACATGAGTCGGTTGAACAGATTTTTGAGATAATGAAACTGACCTCAGAGTTTAAACTGGAATACAAAAAGGAAGGAGATCGAATTTATTTGAGCTATAAAAAATAAAAAACGGGAGTGCTACCAACACGTCCCGCTCAGGTGGAAATTGCTACCAACAATTTCCTGTTTTTGAATTAATAACGACCAAAAACAAGACAAATTTATGAAAAAATTTGATGTAGGGCTTCAAAGTCATTGGCTTTGTCGCTTTCGTAAAATCTTTATGATTATGAGGATTACGGCAGTATTAATGCTTTTAACTTTTATGCAAGTATCGGCGAGTGTTTATTCACAGTCGATAAAATTATCGGTTGAGCTTCACAAAGGTACACTAGGTGAGCTTTTCGAGAAAATCGAGAAGGATTCTGATTTTGAATTCTTTTACCACGAGAGTCGTGTAGATGTCAATAAAAATATTGACATCAAGATGAATAAACGTACCGTGAATGAAATTCTTGATAAAGTATTTGAGGATACCGGTTTGACTTATCAGATTATCGACAGGCATATCATCATTACCTCCAAAAACAGCAAGGAGGAAGTCAAACAGAGTCAGCCACAGAGTATCTCGGGAAATGTTACTGATCTTTATGGGGAACCGTTGCCAGGAGTTTCTGTTGTGGTGAAAGGTACTACCGTTGGTGTGGTTACCGATTTGGATGGTAATTATCAGTTGGAAGTCCCTGCTGATTATACTGTTGTTGTTTTCTCGTTTATGGGAATGAAGACTCAAGAGGTGGAACTATCGGGACAAAGTACCATTAATATTAAAATGGAAGAGTCGACTGTTGGTCTTGAGGAAGTTGTGGCTATTGGATATGGTGTACAGAAGAAGGTTAACCTTACAGGATCGGTTGCAGCAGTGGATAACGAGCAGTTGGAGAATCGACCAGTGACTCAGTTGTCACAGGCTCTGACGGGGCAGGTGTCTGGAGTTACCATCATTCAGCGTTCGGGAGAGCCGGGAAGTGATGCCGGAACAATCAGGATTCGTGGGGAAGGTACCTTCAGTGGAGCAGGACGTAATCCATTAGTTTTGGTGGATGGATTAGAAGGATCCTTAAACACTGTTGATCCTAATGATATTGAAAGTATTTCAGTACTAAAAGATGCTGCATCAGCTGCAATTTACGGTTCACGTGCAGCAAATGGAGTTATCCTGATTACTACGAAGAAAGGTAAAGAAGGGAAGTTAATAGTTAAGTATAGCGGTTATGCAGGATGGCAGGAAGCGACTGAATTCCCTGACTACCTAAATTCATCGGAATATGCTGAATTGTATAATGAAGCGTTGACCAATGATGGGCAACAGCCAATGTACACTTCTGAAGAGATACAAAAGTTTAAGGATGGAAGTGATCCTGACTATTACCCAAATACTGATTTCCTTGGAGAAATTTTCAAATCCTCCGCACTTCAAACGGGTCACAATATTTCCTTAAATGGAGGATCAGCAGCGAATCGTTATAACTTATCGGTAGGATACTTAGATCAGGATGGATTGGCCTATGAGAACAATTACAAGCGATATAATTTCAGATTAAATCTGAATAGCAACATCTCAGAGGATCTTGATTTGGCTTTCAATATTTCAGGTTATCGATCAGAACAAAATGAACCTGTTCCGGCAGGAGGAACAGGTTCAGGTAGTGAGGTTACTTCGTTGGTTAGTCATGCTGTAAGGATGCCACCTGTAATTGCAGGAAGGAAGTCGGATGGTAGCTATGGCTTTATGAATGAGGGAGCTCCTTTGGCCTGGTTGGATAGCGAATCATTTAAAGAGAATAATATTCATCATTTTCTGGGGAGTGCTAATTTAGGATGGCAATTAACTCCTGAGTTGAAGGTGTCAGGAATGGCTGGTTACAAATTTCACGACGTAAATAGGACTACATTTAATCCACAGGTTCAATTAGATGTGTCTACTACCCAGGGACCAGCTAAGGTAGAGAACTATATGCTGGATGCAAAAACGCTGACGTTACAGTCGTTGGTGAACTATGATAAAAGAATCGAAGATCATGAAATTCACTTATTGGGTGGTTTTTCTCGCGAAACATATCGTCAGGACTGGACTAAGGCATCAAGAGACAATTTTGCCAATAATGAGTTACATGAGATCAATGGTGGATCAGAAGAGAATATGAAAGCTTCTGGATCAGCAGAAGAGTGGGCATTGCAGTCGGTTTTTGGAAGAGTAGGATATTCATATAAAGGGAAATACCTGTTTGAGGCCAATGCAAGATATGATGGATCTTCACGATTTTCAGATGATGAACGATATGGTTTCTTTCCTTCATTTTCAGGAGCGTGGCGTGTATCAGAAGAAAGCTTTATTAAGGATAACGCAAGTTGGATTGACAATTTAAAACTAAGAGCGTCGTGGGGGGAATTGGGAAATCAGAATATAGGTTCAAACTACCCTTATCAGTCGGTGATAGCATTAGGACAGAATTATTCTTTTGGAGATGCGTTAGCTCCTGGAGCAGCAGTAAATACTTTGCCTAATAAGTCAATAACCTGGGAGACAACACAGGTGTTGGATTTTGGTTTTGATGCGACAATTTATGGAGGTTTGCTGAATGTAACAGCCGACTATTTCAGGAAGAAGACACTCGATATTCTATATAAGATTTCATCTTCTAAGGTACTTGGATTAACTCCATCAGAAGTCAATGCCGGAGAGGTACTAAATAAAGGTTTTGAGGTGAATGTTACCCATAAGCATAGGGTTGGAGAATTGCGTTACAATGTTGGTGTCAATTTCTCGTATATACACAACGAAGTGCTTGAGTTGGCCAATGTAGAGAAAGATATTGCAAAAGGTTTATTTGTTGGAGAACCTCTGAACTCTTACTATGGTTATGTTGCAGATGGTTTATTTGTTGATCAGGCAGATGTTGAAAGCTATGCATCACAACCTTATAATGCCGAACCTGGCGATATACGCTATAAAGATATTAGTGGTCCTGATGGTACTCCTGATGGTGTTGTTGATCCGAATTACGACCGTAAGGTGATTGGTAGTCGGATTCCAAAATATACTTATGGAGCAAACTTGAGTGCAAGTTTCCGTAATTTCGATTTTTCGGTACAACTGCAAGGAGTGGCAGGTGTTGATGGTATGCTTTCAGGTTATGCGGGAGCTGCATTTTATCATAAAGGAAAAGCGCAACGTTGGCATCTTCAGCGATGGACAAAAGAGAATCCTGATCGCAATGCACCCCATCCTAGAGTGCAGGTATTGAGTAACTCAGGAGAACCAAATTTATATACCTCTACATTCTGGGCGACAGATGCATCCTATTTGAGGGTGAAGAACTTACAGGTTGGGTATAACATCCCAAAGAGTATTCTTGATGATTTTAGAATTAATAAGATGCGTATCTATTTTAGTGGACAGAACCTGTTCACATTTGATGACTATTACAAAGGTTGGGATCCAGAGCAGAATGTATCAGGAGGATTTTATCCTTTGACCGCGGTGTACACTTTTGGAGTAAATGTAACATTCTAAAAGTCTGAAAATCTTTCAATCAAAAAATCTAAAGATTATTAAAATGAAACAATATACATTCAAAATAGCCCTGTTACTGGGAATACTCATCACCTTTAATGCATGTGATGATGTACTGGAAAAAAATCCATTGGATAAACTCTCTGATCAGTCATTCTGGAATAGTGAGAATGATGCAAAGTTAGCTTTAGCCGGAGTGTATGCGATCGATCATAATATGTGGGGCGAGGGTGACTGGTGGTCGTACCGCGGTTTGCTATGGTTAGAGTTTGCATCAGATAATGCTTATGACCGTCGAGGAAATAAATCGAATCAATCAAAGTTGGCAAACGGACTTAATGTATCAACCAATGGAGCTGTTAAGAATTACTGGACTGCCTCATACAAGAAAATAGGTCGCTGTAATAATTTCCTTGAGAATATCGTGCATACTGAGATGGATGAGAATTTGAAAGCACAGATGATCGCCGAGGTGCGTTTCATTAGGGCTTGTCAGTATTTCTATATGTGTCAGTATTGGGGAGGTGTTCCATTGGTAACCAAAGTGCAAACCATCGAGGAAGCAAATAACGTAACCAGAGCATCTAAAGCAGATATTGTTAGTTTCGTTAGAACTGAGCTATCTGAGGCTGTTTCAGGATTACCATCGTCGCGACCAACCGAAGAAAAGGGGCGAGTAACTAAAGCTGCCGCATTGGCTTTCTTGGGACGTTTACAGATGGCAGAACAACAATGGGGTGATGCCGCAAATACTTTTAAGCAGATTATCGATTTAGGAGAGTATCAGATTGATGATCGTTATGAAGAATTATTCTTAACTTCTGGAGAAACCAGCAAAGAGATTATATGGGCTTCACAGGTATTACAGGATGATTTGGGACATGCAATCATGCAGCATTTTCTACCATATATCGCAGGTGGATGGCATATCCATTGTCCGTTGAACGAAATCGTTGATGCATATGACTGCGTTGATGGTTTACCAATCTCACAATCTCCATTGTACGATGCTTCAAAACCTTTTGAGAATAGAGATCCTCGCTTGGCGATGTCGGTTTTATTGCCGAATACATCCACCTTTAATGGTGTTCTTTATGTGACACATCCTGATTCGACAAAAGCCATGGACCGAGTGCCTAATAAGACGAAAACAGGTTATGGTTTACGTAAATATAACGATGAGAATTATGATGGTGATACCTATAAATCTGGAAATGATGTACCAATTATACGTTATGCCGAGGTGCTGTTAAGCTACCTGGAGGCAATGATTGAGTCTGGAGCTTCAATTGATCAGGCTTTGTTGGATGCAACCATCAATAAGATTAGAGGAAGAGCAGCCGTGAACCTACCTGCGATTACAGAGACTAATCCTGATGCATTGCGCACGTTGTTACGTAATGAGCGTAGGGTTGAACTTGCTTTCGAAGGTATTCGTTACTGGGATTTGCTTAGGTGGAATATTGCTCATGAGGTTATGACTGGCAAGTTTTATGGAGCAAAGATTGCAGATGGTCCATCGTCTACCAGTTATGTTGTTAATGATAATGGAAACTACTTTGTTACCGAACGCGCATTCCGAAAAGACGTAGATTACTTGTGGCCTATTCCGCAAGCAGAAAGAGATATTAATGATAAGTTGGAACAAAATCCAGGTTATTAACCTGATGTATTTTGTGTGGAGCGCCCCGAGTTAGTCGGGGCGTTTTTTTTTATCTATATTTTTGAAGCAATTCTTCTTTTAAAATATCTACTCCTTTACCAGCCTTTTCCTGAATGAAGTTGATGCCATTCATTGGGATGTCTGGTTTGTTGGGATCAATTAAATAGATAGGAATACCTGAACGGGTGTAATTAATAAGTCCTGCAGCAGGATATACATTTAGAGAAGTACCTATCACCACAAGAATATCAGCGGTCTCAACGATTGGTATAGCTTCTTCCATGGCAGGGACTGCTTCTCCAAACCAAACAATATGTGGACGAAGCTGACTGCCTTTATTACACAAGTCACCCATCTTCAATTCCCAGTGATCCATATCATAAACCAAAGTCTCATCAATGCTGCTTCGGCATTTCATGAGTTCGCCATGAAGATGTAATACTTTTGTACTACCAGCACGCTCATGCAGGTTATCAACATTCTGTGTGATGATATGAACATCGAAATTTTCTTCGAGTTCTGCTACTCCGAAATGACCAGCATTGGGTTTACAATCCATCAGTTGCTTTCGGCGCTCATTGTAAAATCGCATAACCAATTCTGGATCTTTGTGCCAACCTTGTGGACTGGCTACTTCCATGACATCGTATTCCTCCCAGAGGCCTCCCATTTCGCGGAATGTACGCAGACCACTTTCTGCACTCATCCCTGCTCCTGTTAATATGACTATCTTCATTTGACGAATTTTAGATTTAAGGATAAAAAAGACTTTTAGACAAATTGATTATTGGATTGCTGGATGTCCGACAATCTTAACCAAAGGTAATGAGAAATGAGGCAAGATTCAAGACTCGTAATCGAAGTCATATAAAAAGAAAGAGGGCGTTCATTACGAACACCCTCTCATCTATCTGTATATTGAAACTTTACCCTAAATGCTGGAAGTAGCATTTGGATCCTTTTTTACTTCTTTCAAATTACCAGTCCATTTCTTGATTCGGTAGTTAATTTTTACCGTTAAAATATACATCACTGGATTAATGATCAATGTAAGAATTGTTGCAAATGTAAGTCCGAAAATAACCGTCCATGACATTGGTCCCCATATTGCAACCATCTCTCCTCCTACAGTAATTTGTGGATCAAAGTTTGCATATAATGAGAAGAAGTTAAAGTTCAAAC
This sequence comes from Puteibacter caeruleilacunae, assembly GCA_005217565.1. Taxonomy (GTDB): domain Bacteria; phylum Bacteroidota; class Bacteroidia; order Bacteroidales; family Prolixibacteraceae; genus Puteibacter; species Puteibacter caeruleilacunae. The sequence continues at coordinate 54,860 of SJCO01000010.1, read as the reverse complement.
CAATTGCCAATGGTAATAGTCCAAGTACCGTTGTGATTGCTGTTAGCAATACTGGTCTTAACCTTGTTTTTCCGGCATACACAATAGCATCAATTTGATCCTGAACTGGCATAAATGCATCTTCAGGAATACCTCTTTCACGCTTCATACGGTTTCTCGTAAGATCGATATAGTCGATTAACACGATTCCGTTATTAACAACAATACCTGCAAGTGATATAATACCAATACCTGTCATAATTACGACGAATTCCATTTGGAATATTGCCAATCCAAGGAACACACCAATAGTACTGAAGAGTACAGTCATGATAATGATTAATGGTCTGATGAAAGAGTTAAACTGAGTAACCATGATAATCATGATCAGCGATACAGCCACGAATAGAGCGAACATTAGGAAGTCACTACTCTCTTGTTGTTCCTGTTGCTCACCGGTAAACTTAAAGCTATATCCTGCTGGCATATTGTAATCACTCAATAACTGCTTAATTTCAGCATTGATCTCGTTGGCATTAAAGCCTTCAGTTACATTTGATGAAATGGTAATCACACGCGTGTTGTCAATTCGCTTAATCTTATCAAAAGTGGTAGAATAAGTAAAGTCAGCAACCGCAGAGATAGGAATCTTTGATCCATTCTCAATGATCTTTTGATTCATTAAGGTAGATACATCATTGCGATATTTCTCCTGAAGACGAAGGAAAATGTCATACTCATCTTCTCCATCCTTATAATTACCAATGTCATATCCGTAAAGAGAGTTACGTAGTGCAAAAGCAATCTTTTGTGTTGAAAGATCAAACATTCTTGCTCGCTCTCTGTCAACATGGATTAACATCTCAGGTTGATTCAAATTAACGTCAAGTTTTAATTCATCAACTCCAGGGATCTTAGAATCTTCGATCAGGTTAATAAAGTCATCCGTGATCTTAGTTAACTGATCAAATTCATCACCAGAAACCTCAATATTAATTGGAGCACCAACAGGAGGTCCATCTTCTTGTTTTTCAACATAAATCTTGGCACCTACAAAGCCATCCAGGTTATCCGAGATCTCCTGCATAATTGTTGATGTATTATAGTCGGCGCGATCTTTGTATTCAACAAATGATATGGTTGTAAGTGACTGATTAGGCTTAGCCTGATTGTCGAACATATCTCCCTTACCAGTTCCAACGTTAGTCGTCATGGATTTTACAATGTCCTTATAAGGAGCAATGGTTTTACTGATGATTTTCTCAACTTCTGCCGATACTTTATCTGTCTTGTCAATTGCAGTACCAATTGGAAGTTCTGTAACAACATAGATTGACTGAGGATCAGATTCAGGGAAGAATGTTACCGTTGGATTACTTGCGAAATAGAAGTTCATAGAGAAAAGCATTAACACAAATGTCCCAGCGAAGAAAAATACCGGACGGTACCCTTTCAAGGCAAATTTTAGCTGCTTAGCATACATTTGCTCCATCCAAACCAAAAGCTTATTCTGGAACCATCGAGCAAGAGGTCTTAATACCAATACATTCATTACGAAGATCAGGGCAATCGTCATAAGAATATTGGCAAACGTAAACCAGGTGGCGATATAAAATGGAATTGAAAGCACGGCAAATATTGCGGATATTAACATTGACTTGCGCCATTTAATACGACGGTTAATATCTTCAACTTTTACAAATGATGATACAAAGGCCGGACTTAATACCAAGGCAACAAACAGTGACGATGAAAGTACTATAATCAATGTTTGAGGTAGAATCTTCATGAACTCTCCCATGATACCTTTCCAAAGTAGTAATGGGAAGAATGCAGCCAATGTAGTTAGTGTTGACGAAATAATCGGGAATGCAATCTCACTAACACCTTTCTTGGTTGCCTTCATGCGTGAATATCCCTGAGAGTGTAATCGATATACATTCTCAACAACCACAATGGCGTTATCTACTAACATACCAAGTGCTAAGATTAGCGAGAATAGTACCATCATGTTAAGGGTGGTTCCATTCTGTTGTATCACAATAAACGACACAAACATTGATAATGGAATAGATAGCCCTGCAAACATTGCATTTCGGAATCCCAGGAACAGGTACAGTACAAATATTACCAGAATAACACCCAATATAATACTGTTCTCAAGGTTACTAATCTGATCCCTAATCTGTGTCGATTGATCACTAGTGATAATTACATTTAGTGATTTAGGAAGGTAACCTTTTTCCTGCTGTTCATCAATAACCTTTCGAATGTTATCGGTGGCATCAAGAATGTTCGCACCACTCTTTTTTACAATAGATAGTGATACTACCGGATTGTTATCTAGGCGAGATATTGTAGATCGCTCCTTGAAGCCATCAACTACTTCACCTACATCGCGAACATATACCTTTTTACTATTATGGGTTTTAATGATCGTATTACGGATCTGATCCATATTCACATAATCGGCTTGCGTACGAATTACACGACGAATCTGTTCTGATGTAAATTCACCTGCTCCCATCGTGATGTTCTCGAAATGAATTGCATCAGCGATGTCCTGGTAGGTTACATCGTGCGCTTCCATTTTGTATGGATCCAGATTAATCTGAATCTCACGTTCATCGATACCATTGATTTTCGCTTCCGAGATCTCAGATAGTCCTTCAAGTTCATCCTGAAGATCTTCGGCATATTTTTTCAACTCCTGAATACTGAAATCCCCTGTAAGGTTAACATTCATAATTGGGAATTCAGAGAAGTCAAGGTCCATTACCAAAGGATCTTTTTCTAAATCGTTTGGTAATTCCGACATGGCTTTGTCTACCTCATCCTTGGTATCCTGAAGCGCTTGCTTTACATCAACATCTGTTTCGAATTCAAGGATGATAAGACTGACATCCTGATAAGATGCTGATTTCATTTCTTTAACACCTTTGAGACCTTTTAATTCTTTCTCAATAGGACGGGTAATGAAACTTTCAATATCTACCGGAGAGTTTCCCTGGTAGATGGTTTGAACCATAATATTTGGTACCACGATCTCTGGATACAGCTCTCGAGGCATTTGATCATAAGAAAACAATCCAAATAAACTGATCAACACAGTAAGAATGTAGATTGTTGTCTTGTTCTTAAGTGCTAAATATGTTGGACCAAACCTCCTCTGGATATCCTGAGGATTTTGCTCATGTTTATCTTTTGTCATTTTTTGCTAATTTTTATCGCTTAAATCTTTACCTGAGTACCTTCTGAAATCATATTAAGACCTTCTGAAATAACCATTGTTCCTTCATCCAGACCTTCAACAATTTCAGTGATGTTGTTATTGGTCATACCAGTCTTAATATAAGCTTTACGAGCGATATGCTTGTTGCCTTCCTTTTTCACAACGAAGACATATGATCCTTTGAAATCTTCACGAATCAACAAGGCAGGCAAGGTAATTACATCCTCTGCCAGATAATCTCTAAACTGTAATACTGAGATCATGTTTGGTTTGATCAGATTATCTTTGTTGGCGATGTTAATACGAACCTTAAATGTTCTGTTCTTTGAATCAATCTCATTTCCGAGACGCTCAATTTTTGCCGTCACAGTGCGATTTAGTGCTGGGAAAAATACCTGAACATCATCACCTTTACGGATTTTGGTAATGTATCCTTCAGCAAGATCACCATATATTTTAACCTTGTTGATATTCATTACCTTGGCAAATGGTACCTGTGCGCTTGCAATCTCACCTTTCTTCTGATAGATGATATCAAGTACTCCATCAATAGGCGATTTAACTGTAGCCATATCTAATTGAGCTTCCAATGATTGTAACTTCATCTCCAATGCTTCTTTGTTGGCTTTAGCCTGAAGATACTCGATTTCTGAACCGATTTTTTGCTTCCATAATCTGCTTTGACGCTCAAAAGTTGTTTGTGCCAATGCCAGGTTAATCTTAATTTCATCAATTGATCGAGCCACTGTTTCAGTATTTAATCGGGCAATAATTTGTCCTTTCTTTACCCAGTCTCCTTCTTTTACATCGATGCTTATAATTTCACCTGCAGCTTCAGGACTTACATTAATATCTAAGTCGGCCTCTACTGTTCCGGTAACTTCAACAAAGTGCTCGAATTTTTCTTTAGAAAGCTGAATAGTGGCTACAGAAACGATCTCTTCTGTTGCATCGTTTCTTCCTAACTCCTCTTCTAATTCAGCGATCTTATCTTTTAACTCTTTAAGTTGAGTCTTATACTCCACTAATCTTTCCTTTTTGTCGTCTGCGGTTTCTTTTGTTGTATTTCCACAGGCCATCAGAAAGACTGCTATGATGATATATGCTATTTGTTTCATTTTGCTTGATTTACAATGATTAATCTATAGATTAGACAATTTGATGTTCACTATAGTTTACTTAGAATTTTATCCAAACGTACACGAGCTTGTAATAACTCCAGTGTTGAGCCAATGTAGGTACCATAAGCTTGAAGATACTGACCTTCCATCTGACTTAATTCTGTACTTGTTGTTACTCCGTTGTTGAATTTGATCTTTGTTTTACCATAAATCTTATCGGCCAAATCTCTGTTGTCAACATCATTGAGGTATTTATCTACAGCAGTTTCAAAATTGGCAACTGCAGATAAGTATTCTTTCTCAAGATTCTGACGTTCTTTTTCCTGTTGAGTTCTTACCTTTTCAACATCCAGTTTCGCTTTGTTTATACGGGCTCTTTTTTGACCAAAACTCCAAATGTTAACACTTGCATTGGCTCCTATCATTGATGACTTAAACCAAGGAGTATCATCATTGAAAAGATTGGCTTTGTTTCCGTATGCTGTTTTTTGCCAGTTGTAAAATGCATTGATTTGAGGTAAATACTTTGATTTCTCTAGATCAAGTAGCTTTTTATTGGCTGCCAATTGTGATTCTAACAAACGATAATCGATATGATTTGTGGGATCAAAACTATTCTTCTCCTGACTCGTTGCAAGGATTAAGTTGGTAAGTCCTAAAAGATCATCAGATAATTCTAATTTCTGATTCATAGGCATACCAAGAACATATTTCAATACAGCCATTGAAATCTTAATCTCACGTTCTGCTTGTAACAGGTTGTTCTTCGATTGCTTCATCATCAAGTCAAGCTGATCAACATCCTGCTCTTCACGGAAACCATTCTCATAATAAGCTTTTGTGTCAGCAAGTAATTTAGCTGTATTCTCCATATTATCCAGCTGAACCTTTTTGTTGGCACGGGCAACCAAAATTGCATAATACGCTTGAGCCACAGCGTCACGTACTTCAATCTCAGTTTTTTCTTTTGTCGTAGTAGTCAGACGTAAATAGATTTTGGCCGACTGTACTCCTACAATGTAGCTCCCATCAAAGATTTTCTGGGTAACCTTAAATCCAAAGTTGGAATTATACTTCTGTCCAAAAGTTACAGGAACATAAGTTCCTTTCTCTTCTCCAACTATTTCACCAGGTAACAGCGATACTGCCAAATCTAAATTCTTGGAATAATCTGCGGTACCTTCAACTTGAGGTAATCCTCCTGCTATTGTCTCCCACACATCTTTCCTGGCTTTGTTAATCTCAATTGTTGCTTCGCGCAGTTCATACGAGTTTTTCATCGCATAATCCTGTGCATCCTTTACGGATAATGTTATTGGATCATTTTGCCCAAATAACTTTGATGATAACAACATACTGAGCAAAATTCCAAGCCATAAGGCAAGTCTACTCATTTTAATTCACTTTTTACACGTTTATAATACTCTATTCCTTTTTCAGTACAAATGGCCCTTAGATGATAATCAAGTGCCTCTTTCAAAATGTCCATCGATTTTACTTCCCGCTCAGAGAGGACATCAAATTCAGGGTTAAATGTGAGGAGCATTTGAGCCTGATAGAATTTGGCAACTACTTCAATATTAAGGTCTTCTCTGTAAAGGCCTTGTTGTTGGCCTTCATCGAGATGTTCAATCATCCCTTGAAAGAATTGTTCTTTTTTCCAGCGGTTAACCTGGTCATATGTTTCGGGGAAGCAATTTTTAAGCTCCATGAAAATATGACTGTTGTACACACTCAAAAGATTTCTCATCATTTTATGGATCGCAACACCTTTATCAATGGCATTCATTGTGTCGGGGGTTAACTTTTCAGCAGCTGTGGTTATGGCACTTAGTCGATGCATCACTGCTAATGATATTAACTCTTCCTTGTCTCCAAAATGCTTATATAATGTTTTCTTCGACCGACCTAATTTTTTGGCAATCGTATCCATTGTCAGCGATTTTACACCTGTTTCAAATACTATTACTCCTACCTTTTGTAATATGTCTGATCGATCGTCCATCAATTACATGATTTTGTTATAATGGAAACTATTTTTGTCTTTAGAGTTTCCATATGTCTCAAATAAAACCTTTCCTTGGAAAGGTGTTTGTAATACTCTTTTTAAATACGCTGCAAGTTTAATAGATAAATAGGTGTAGTGATAATAATTTTCGCTGGACGGGAAGAAATATTCGGTAATCGACCGAAAAAACCAGTTAAAATGTTCAAGGAAGAAATTAAATCTATCGGAAATTGGGAGCTTTCCCTGTAAAAGAACAGGGAAAGAGTATAATTATAATAGTACTTCAGCAATTTGTAAATCTCCTGGATGGGTAAGCTTAATGTTTTCACGGTTTCCAGTTGCCAGATGAATTTGCATTCCTGCCGCTTCAACCACAGAAGCATCATCGGTAAACCAATCTTGAAAGTCGGTATCATAAGAATCAAAGATTACTTCAGCTTTAAATACCTGGGGAGTTTGTACATTGACATAGCTATTTCTGTCGACAGCCTGATTATGGTCATTTGTTAGTCTACGTAATGATTCATAAACCGGGAGAACAGGTATCGCTGCACCTTTTTCATTGGCAAGTTGATAGCAGCGTTCAATGGTTTCATGCGACACTAATGGACGTACCCCATCGTGGATAAAGATGATTCCTTCTCTTTCAGCGGCATTCAATCCGTTTGTTACTGAATGAAATCTCGATTGTCCGCCACAAACCACTTGGTGTGAGATGTCAAATTGGTACTTTTTTACAAGATCTTTCCAATATGCGATCTGCGACTCTGGTAAAACGATTATAAGATTTATTTGTGGATCGTAAGTGTAAAACTTCTCGATGGTATGCATTAATACCGGCTTGTTCTTAACTGTCAAGAACTGCTTTGGAATTTTAGAGCCCATCCTGACTCCACTTCCTCCTGCAACAATTATGGCTGTTTTTTTTATCATAGTAAGTAGGTATAAGTTTATAACAAATATAGCGCTCCGAACAAAACATCAAAAATTACCTTATTTTTATGTGCATTTAAATCAAAAGATATGAAGGAAATATTTGATTTTTTATACGATTTAAAACAAAATAACAATAAAGAATGGTTTGACCAAAACAGAGATCGATATCAGTCTACACGAACGAAGTTTCTTACACTTACCGATATTCTTATTAACGAGGTTCGTGGAATTGACGACTCTATTAAGTCACTGGATAGTAAGGATTGTATGTTTCGCATTTTCAGAGATGTACGTTTTTCGAAGGATAAAAGACCGTATAAGGCGAATTATGGAAGTTTTATTGCGCCAGGGGGAAGAAAATCTTCTCGGGCAGGGTACTATATACATTTTGAACCGGGACAGTCATTCATTGGCGGTGGGATTTATTGTCCACAGCCAGCAAATTTAAGAGCAGTGAGAAAAGAGATCTATGAGAATCCAGAAGAATTTATTCAGCTGATTGAGCAACCATCCTTTAAAAAATGGTATCCTGAATTAGTTGCTGATGGAAAATTGAAGATCGCTCCTAAAGGATTCCCAAAGGATTTTGAGCATATCGACCTACTTAGGTATAAGCATTACGCTACAGTATCACTGGTTGACGATGAGATTCTACAGTCGGACCAATTGGTAAAACATATCGTTGAAGGTTTTGAAGTTTTATATGATTTCAACTTGTTTATCAACAGAGCAATTGATCACTGGAAATAAGAATGATATAAGAAAAAAGTTAGCACCCACTGGGTGCTAACGAAATATTATACAAATTCATCGCCTTTGTTGATGCGAACATCAGTTACAAACTGGCGAATCTGTTGTTCTTCCTCTTTGTTGCAAATAAGCATTGTATTATCCGACTCCACGATAATATAGTTTTCCATACCCTGAACTACCACAAGCTTTTCGTCGGGCACCTTAATGATACAATTGTGGCTGTCGTAAACAATCACATTATCTCCAGATGTTACATTCCCATTTGAGTCCTTCTCTACATTCTCATAAAGCGAGCCCCAGGTACCCAAGTCCGACCATCCAAAGTCAGCAGTTAATACACTAACATTATCTGCTTTTTCCATGATACCATAATCGATTGATATGTTTGGACACTCCGAATATGCTTTATTAATTACATGTATTTCATCGGGAGTATTGTAATGCTTTTTCCCTTTCTTGAAAAGTTTGTTGATTTCTGGTAGATGTTCTTCAAAGCTTTTTACAATGGTTTTTACCGACCAGATAAAGATGCCAGAATTCCAGAAGAACTCTCCACTTTCCATGAAAACCTGTGCCATTTTAATATCTGGTTTCTCAGTAAAGGTCTTTACCTGATACAGATTGGTTGCACCTTCAAAATCTATCTGATTGCTTATCTGGATATAACCATAACCAGTTTCAGGGCGATGTGGTCGAATACCCAATGTTAACAGTACATCGTTCTTTTCAACATAGTTTAAGCCTCTCTTTAGCTGATTAAGAAATTGAATTTCCTTGGTGATAAGGTGATCAGAAGGAGCAACAATAACTTTAGCATTGGGATTAAGCTGTTTTATTTTATAACAGGCATAAGCAATGCATGGAGCTGTATTTCTGCGCAATGGTTCAGATAGTATCTGGTGATCCTGTAATTCAGGAAGATGTTCTTTTACAAGGTCTTTGTAATCACGACTAGTTACAACAAGAAAATTTTCCAGAGCACAAATATTTTTGAGTCTGTCGAATGTTTGCTGAATTAAACTTTGTCCCGTACCCAGAATATCAATGAATTGTTTTGGTCTGGTGCTTTTACTCATTGGCCAGAATCTGCTTCCGATACCACCAGCCATTATTACGCAATAAGTGTTGTTCATAGTCTTTCAGATATAAATGAGGCTGTTCAAATATACCTATTTTTTGAATATATAAAGGAAAAACAAAGTGTTTCGTTTTAACCTTTGTCCTCCAGCCGGACGGGCGCTTCATTTTTGCTACAGGCATTAGCAGCCCCAACGGGCAGCGGTGCGCTGATGTTGCTCAACTACCACTTCAGGAACATCAAAACGTAATCTGGAACGTGAAACTTTTAACCTGAAACAGTGAGGCGTCAGCCGAATTAAAACCTTTTCCAATCTTTCATCTCTCCTTGCCCCAAGCTCTTCACTCCATGCCCTTTTACCCTTTGCCTTTTTTGTTCAGATCATCGCACACCAACGATCACCTTTCAACCGTTCTCCCGTCTCCTTTTCTCCTGTTTCCGGTTCCCTTTTTCCCTTCTCTGGTTTTCTTTGCTCCATACCTAATTAAAATTTGTATTTTTATTGAAAATTCTGATTTATGCGATTTTTAGTGCACGTTGGGAAATATGGCTTACTGCTGAAGAAGATATTTTCAAAACCTGAAAAGGTAAAAATATACTATAAGTTAGTGCTTCAAGAGATCGAGCTTCTAGGACTAAATTCTATAGGTCTCGTTATTATTGTCTCATTGTTTAGTGGAGCTGTAATTACTCTGCAATTGGCTTATAATATGGATAATCCTTTCCTCCCGGATTACTTGGTTGGATTAGGTAACAGGGACACCATGTTATTGGAGTTTTCGTCGACTATTATGGCGTTAATCCTAACGGGGAAAATAGGTTCTCACATATCCTCTGAGATTGGAAGTATGAAAGTGACAGAACAAATTGACTCTCTTGAAATGATGGGAATTAATTCTGCAGGTTATTTAATTCTTCCCAAAATCATTGCTGTAATGTTGATTTTGCCACTGTTAACAATTATGAGTGCTTTCCTTGGAATATTAGGAGGATTGATTGCCGGACCTCTAGCCGGAGCGGTGACAGTGTCGGATTATTTGGATGGTATTACTTATGTATTCAATCCATATTATGTGACCTTCTCAATCATTAAGGCTTTCTTTTATGCATTCCTGATTTCAAGTGTACCGTCTTATTTCGGCTATCATGTTGAGGGAGGAGCCTTAGAAGTTGGTAAGTCAAGCACACAAGCGGTTGTGACAACTAGTATCTTAATCCTGGTCTTTGACCTGTTGCTTACACAAATTTTACTGCAATGATAGAAATTCAAAATATATCAAAGTCTTTTGGTGAAAAGAAAGTATTGGATGATATCTCTACTGTCTTTCAGAAGGGGCAAACCAATTTGATCATCGGACAAAGTGGATCAGGGAAAACCGTTTTGTTGAAGTCTATCGTTGGACTTCATGAGGCTGACGAAGGGAATATTCTTTATGATGGCAGAGATTTGCTGGGCATGAATCTTCGTGATCAGAAGACCTTGCGTAGAGAAATAGGAATGGTGTTTCAGGGGGGAGCCCTTTTTGATTCTCTGACTGTAGAGCAAAATGTTCGTTTCCCTTTAGATATGTTTACTGATCAAACTGAAGCGGAGAAGCAAGATCGTGTGGATTTCTGTCTTGAGCGTGTGAATATTGTGGATGCACACCATAAATTCCCTTCAGAGATTAGTGGTGGAATGCAAAAGCGAGTGGCTATAGCACGTGCCATTGCATTAAATCCAAGGTATCTGTTTTGTGATGAGCCAAACTCAGGACTAGATCCTTTAACGGCCATTGTAATTGATAACCTGATTAATGAAATTACCAAAGAATTCGATATCACGACCATTATCAATACCCATGATATGAACTCTGTGATGGAAATTGGAGAAAAGATTCTTTTTATTCATAAGGGGAAAAAAGAATGGGAAGGTTCGAAGGAGGATATCCTTAGAACAGAAAACAAACCATTGAATGAGTTTATATTTTCAACGAAACTGACTCAACAATTGAAGAAATAAAAAAATCGGTCTCAATTCATAAGTGTGAGTTGAAACCGATCATTTATATTTTAATCTAACCACCAATCAATGGTTAGGTATTTACAACATTTCATATTATTTGCAAACCATGGTCTGCAAAATCAGCTTGTCGGTCTCGATCATTCCTTCTGAGCCAATGCGACCAACATTACGAATCGTTTTCTCAATATCTTCTTCAATAATACCGTCGAGGTGAGAAATACCGATATTATCCATTGCCAATACTGCAGTTTGGATTGCTGACCCAACTGATGCAGATACTTTTAATGCACATCCTACTTTCGCTCCATCACAGATCATTCCGGTAATGCCTCCTGCCATATTTTTGATGGCATAAATGATATGCTTATAGTTTCCTCCAAGTAGATATACAACCCCTGCACTTGCGCCAGTGGCAGCAACAAGTACTCCACACAATGCAGATAATCGCCCTAAAAAGCTTTTGATATGAATGGTTACTGTATGACTAATGATCAATGCACGAGCTAGTTTTTCTTCATCAGCTTTTAGTCGTTCTGCAACGGCTACAACAGGTAGGGTTGCAGTTAGTCCCTGATTACCACTTCCTGAATTCGACATAACTGGTAATGTACATCCATCCATTCTTGCATCAGATGCAGCTGCAGTCAAACACATGGCATAGTTCATCATATCGTTACCAAGAATTCCCTTAATCATATTGGCGATACCCTGTTTCCCAATTTGCATTCCATAAGGTCTTGTGAGACCTTCGTCAGCAATAGCTCGGTTCATCTTAGCTCCCTCAAGGATGAATTTTATATCCTCAAACTTAGCCGTAGTGGCAAATTCATGAATACGCTCTATGGATAGATCTGGATAATCTTTTTTAGCAATTTTGCCTGGCTTGTTGTCGTCACTTTCGAAAATAGTCTCGTCATTCTTCTGGATAAAAGTGATGTTATCGTGACTTTTACAGATTACTACACGTGAAATATCTTCTCCATGGGTCGCTTCGCATTCGATGTAAAGCAACTCTGCTTCAGGTTTGTGATTTATACATACCTTTTTCTCGCGAACCATTTGCTTGGCTGCAGCAATGTGATCGTCATTCACACTTGCCAGCACTTCAAGCTTGGCGTCAGCATTACCTCCTACTGAGCCCAGGGCTACAGCAATCGGTAAACCAGTCATGCCTGTTCCTGGAATCCCAACAGCCATGGCATTTTTTAAGATATTACCACTTACCCATACTTTTATCTTCTCTGGAATACAACCGAGAACTTCGGTTGCTTTCGCACTTGCCAGTGCTACAGCAATTGGCTCAGTACAGCCTAATGCCGGAACAACTTCCCTTTTGATCAGTGCTATAATTTCTGCATCACTTGTTCTTACACTCATCTGAATAAGTCTTTTAATTTGAAATACTTCAGATGTAAAGATTCCATGAAATGTATCTCAACTTTTTACGGTCTCGATAAAATCAAGGTCTTTTCATCTTATTAAATTTATTATTCCCAATTGCATAAGATGGAACTCTCGATGAATTTTAATCATTCTCGTGTGTGTATTTTAGAATGCTAAAATTCATGTTCGTTTCATCTGTCTTAATTTGGTGTCTTTTAGTTATCGATGGTAAAATAAGCAATTACATTGCTTACTTGTTATGAGTTTTGACACTTTTTTTTGTGTTGCAGACATTATTTTATATTCAGGATCGGCTGAGGATGAAGTTTTTGGACCAATTGAATGAAGAGTTGGAATTTTGAGGAGAGGTAGCTGATTAATAGACAAAAGAAAAGGCGAAAACCTATCTAAAGGTTCCCGCCTCTTCATATGGTGTATCTGAAAATTATTTATCCAATTCTTTCCATACCAATGCACTTGATCCAACGATCGCAGCATCACCCATCTTCAATTCAGACTTAACGATTTTAACTTTGTCTTTGAAGATTGGAAGGTTATATTGCTCCATGTACTTCTTGGTTGGGCCAAAGATTAATTCTCCGGCAGCAGTAGGACCACCAAACAAGAAAATAGCTTCAGGAGCGAAGTATGAAACAACATCAGCCATTGAACGACCAAGGATATGACCTGTATAGTCGAATGTTTCCAATGCAATAGCATCACCTTTTACTGCAGCTTCATAGATATCTTTAGATTGCAATTCTTTGAATGACTTGTCAGCCAAAAGACTATCCTCAGCGTTATGCTGTACCATCAATTCGAAAGCAGTACGCTTCATACCACCTGCAGAACAGTAAGTCTCAAGGTGTCCTTTTTGTCCGCAACCACAGTCACGTCCATTAGGCTCAACAGTATAGTGACCAATCTCACCAGCAAATCCGTCATGACCATAAACAACTTCACCGTTAACAACGATACCACTACCAACACCAGTACCTAGCGTCATCATAACGAAGTTCTTCATACCTTTTGCACCACCGTAGATTAATTCTCCAAGTGCAGCAGCATTAGCATCGTTAGTCAATGCAATTGCTTTCATGTTAGGGAATTTATCTTTCATCATTTGTGCCAAAGGAACAACTCCTTTGAATGCAAGGTTTGGAGCAAATTCAATTGATCCAGTATAGTAATTACCGTTAGGAGCACCAATACCAATACCTAAGATTTCAATCTCAGGATTCATAAGCTTTACAGATTCAACGATCTCGTTGATTGCTGTAGCCAGGTCTTCAGCGTATTGTTCTTTATCACCATGTTTAGGAGTTGGAATGGAGTTTTTCACCATTACGTGTCCTTCCTGATCAACTACACCGAAAGCAGTATTTGTACCACCTATATCGATACCAATTGCAACTTGTTTCATTTGTTTTATTGTTTATTTTATGATTTGTAATTTGTGTTTAACTAAACCGTTTTAAATTACTGAACGCTTTTGCAGTCAACAAATTTAAAAATAAATTTGATATCTGCTTAAAAAAGATAGAATTGGGAATAAAAATGGTTGATAGATGGGAAAAAATTAAGCCATCGTGCTGATGGCTTAATAATGTGCTGGTTAGTAATTCTGAATTTCATGTTTACGTCTTAGAATTCGATCAATTTCCTTGATCTGATCCTTCTTAAGTGGGCCAAACATCATGGCTTCGGCATTTTCAAGGACTTGTCTTACTGACTTAAATCCAGGTATTGGGATTGTGTTTTTGCTGAGTCCCCATAACCATGAGATTGCTCCTTGTGCCAACGTTCTACCGTCGCTGGTAAGGATGTCTCTTACGTCATTGAGTTGTTTTAAGTAGGTTGGAACAATACCTCCTTCAGGAGTAAACCAGTCGAAAAATTTCAAATGATTGATTCTTACATCGTCGATGTCAAATACTGAGTTCTCATCGAATTTTCCTGTTAGAATACCCATTGCCAACGGTGATCGGTTTATGCTGGCGAGAGAATTTTGTTCACAGAAACGCAATAGCTGTCGGTTTCCTGAAAATACATTTAGCGCTTGTTGCATGGCACAGCAATGCTCACCATCTGCAAAGATGTGTGCGTTCTCAAGGATATCAGTACTCCAGGCATAACCGCGAATCTTTCCTTCCTTTATTAGTTCTTCAAGACAGTTGCGTGTTTCAATTGCATCTTCTTCGTCATATTCGGGAATGTGAAATTGATATAGGTCGATATATTCCGTATCTAATCTATCAAGACTTGCTTCAATAGCCCTACGAATATAGCGGGGGGTACCATTGATACCAGTCCACTCCCTGGTATGCGTGTCGAATCTCATTCCGAACTTTGTGGCAATTACCACTTCATGTCTTTTCCCTTTGAGAGCCTTAGCCAATAGTATTTCTGAATGTCCAGCTCCGTAGACATCCGCAGTATCAAAGAAGTTGATTCCTGTATCAATTGCAGCATGGATTGCGCGAATCGATTCATTATCATTGGTTCTTCCCCAACCCAGAGGTGCACCCACAGAGTTGGCATAAGGGGAGTCAGGGCCCATCTCTCCAATGGTTAATTGACCTCCTATTGCCCAGCATCCAAGTCCTAATGCACTGACTTCAATACCGGACTTTCCAAGTGTTCTTGTAAAATCAGAATTCATTGAGTAAAATAGATTTCTAAAGTTAAGACGTTAACAAATCAGTAAAAAGTATTCTGTTATATAGAGCAACGTAAAGGAAGCTAGGTGTTTAGTGGTTGTTCTATTGTCTACGCAGAATGATTGTTGAGGTTCTCCTAAAAGGTGGGAATATGTTACAAAAAAGACCACCTCTTTCGAAATGGTCTCTTTTAACATGTAGGTGAAGTTTATACTACTGTTTCTTTAGAATGATCTTCGATATTTTTAATGGCTTATTGTCCTTTGTGTCGACATTAAATATTAGCTTTCCATCATTACTATCCTCTCTCATGACATGGAATTTCACCCATTGTGAAGATGCAGATGTTGGTTGAAATTTAACTTGTCGTCCTTCAAACTCTAGTAATGCTTGCTTTGATGATGATTTATCCACTTGAAGTTCGACAAACATTGTCGCAAGAATTCCATCAGGGCAACTAGTTTCTATTTTGATCTGTTTTCCTGCCCAATATGCTTTGTCATCTTTGTTAACAACATGCTGACAGTTTACCTTATACGAACATTTCTCTGCAACATATACACTGTCGGCATTTTGTGTCCAGCTCTTAACCTCTTTATTATTGGCTAAGTTTTTTCCGGCAGCTACATATAGTATCGCATCTTTGGCTTCATCCGATAGGTTTGCTGTTTCTGCTTCTTTAATTTTGATTACCAAATTTTTTAACCAAGGTTGATTAGCTTCGAACGGTGGATTGAAATCGGTAGAATTCATGTAGTTGATCAGACTACATCTAAGTTGTTTGGCTACAGGCTTATCTGAATTAAGGTTATAACCACAAATCAATAGCTTACCTTGTCCGATTTTAAATTCAAAGATTGAGCCAACTTTGTTGTTGCGGTGAAAGTCATCAACAGGTTGAGCTATAGGTTTGTATGTGGCCGGAAGATCGTTCAGGATGAAACCTTTGGCATCATTACAAATTGATTCCCATTGCCAATCGCTATGGTACGATGTTGGGAAATGTTCAAATGCCGGATGTTCTTCCTGGAGGGCCAAACCAATGCAAGTTTTTCCTTGCCCCGGGAAGAAGGTTAATGACCAGTATAACGGATAGTAATGTGCATTTACTGCACTTTTCTCAGATCCTAATTCATGGGCAAGCAATAGTACTTTTTTACCTGCCTTCAAGGCTTCCAATGTTTCATCATTAAGCTCATTCTTGATGAGAATATCCTTTATGCTGTAATCATTTTCTGTTGGGTATACCCAAATATTCCAGCTGTTCTTAAATGGAGTATCTTCAATTTTTAGTTCAATGTTTAACATTGTGGCGTGACTGATCTTCTTAAGAGAGAAGGTTATGTCTCCTAAGTTCTTAACGTCACCAGGCTTTGCCTCCAATTTTGAAAAAGAGCCTTTTTTAAGGAGTATGTCATTCTCATCTCTGATTGTCCATGAGCAAGTCTTATTTAATGAGTTTTCTCCATGATGTGACAGTAAAGCTTTGGCATTAAAAGTTTCATTGTTTTGCCAGATAAACTTTTCCATCTCAAGCAATGGTACTGTCGTGGTGAAGTGTTCTCTGAACTTCTTCGGAGAGGTGATTCCTTTGCTTTCCCAATGGGCATCCAGCCAGCCAATAAGCGCTTCTCCCTGTCCTTGATAATCTTGAATACTTAACAATTGTACGCCTGCACAACTAGGTGTACGCAAAAAGGATTCAGTCTCATATTTGTACATGATCTGATTCAAAGCTCCTGATGCCAGGGCAAACTGCTTGTCTTGTTCTGCAATGCCATTCTTTTCAGCCTGAAGCTTGAACTCTTCAAAATTACGAGCCTTTAAAACACCGCTGTACTTGTTGATTTCTGTCCATTGAGGATACACCGGCCACTGTCCTATTTCATGGGCAATAATTGGTATGTTCGACTGGGCATATACCTTCTCGAAATTCCAGTTGGTTCTGGCCCCGTTGAGTCCCCTTGTTCTGCCTTTACCTTGAATATAGTGTGTAGCACAATAATCATCAGTACTGTTTATTGTTCGTGCAGTTGATGCTGCGTATAGTCTGCGTGGATCATAGGTCTTCAAGTCCTTTATCCACTTACCCATAACCTCGAAATCAGAGTTTCCAAGCTCATTGCCTATGCAGAACATTGTGAAAGAAGGATGGTTACCGTATTCATCCATCATACGGAACATCTCTTTTACAACAAAGCTATCTCTGACAGCATCATGGCCTAATCCTTTAGGGTGTCCTTTCGTATCCATTTCAGGTCTTCCTCGAACCACCATATCAGTACTCATCCACCAGTCAATCCAAATAGAAGCTTCAGCCTGCAAGTATATTCCTACCCTATTGGCGGCTCTAAAGGCAGCCTCTGGTGGGCACCATGAATGAAAACGCGCATGATTAAGTCCGTATGCCTTATAGGTCTCAAATATCTTTATCCAGTCTTCAAGTTTACATGATGGATATCCGGTAAGTGGAAAATGAACACAGTCAAGGTTTCCCCTTAGGAATACTGGTTGTCCGTTGATCAGAAGTTTTGTCCCGTCATGTGATATTTTACAGAATCCAAATTCAGTGGTACGTATGTCACTGTCTTTTTTGTGTGATAAACTTACCTGAAGGGCATACACCTGAGGATTAAATTCGCTCCACTGTTTTAGCTTGCCATTGGCAGGAATCTCAAGAGTTAGGTGCTCATTACCTTCTTTAATCTTGACTTTTTTCTCTCCAATTAGCGCAACTTTTCCTGATTGTAAATTGGTGATTGTGTATTGCAGATTGGCATTGCCAGCCTTAACACTCCATTTTTCCAATTGTATCTTTAGCTTGTCTCCTGATATGTCAGGAAATGTTTTGATTGATTTTAAGTGTACTTTCTTGAAGGCCGTCAGTTGTATCTCCCCAACAATACCATTCCAAATGCTCTGTGTATAATCGCCGTAAGCATGTCCTTTGTCTCCAATATTGTGAATCATGTCGTTGTCCACCTGGATACTTAGGAGGTGTCTTCCCGGAGTTAATGCTCCTAGGTTGTGGTGATGTGGTGTACCAAGTGCATCTTGTCGACTAACCTCTATATTGTCGATAAATACCCTGGATTCCCATAGTACACGCTCCAATTTTAGCTGAACAGTAGCATCTTCCCAAGCTTCAGGAATGATTATTTCGCGTTGATACCATGCTTTACCTATATACTCAAATTCAGGAGTTAATATACCATACCTTGATCCTTTGGTTGGTACTCCATAACCTTTCTCGGCTAAAGAGGCGGGTAACTGTATAGAACCTTCCAGCTTGCAGGTTCCCTGATATTTTTTGATCATCTCATTTTCGGAATCAAGTCTGACTTGCCATTTCCCTGACAAGTCAATAGTTGATTGACCGAAGGCAGATAATTGAAGGATTAATCCGAGAGTGAATATTATTATAAGTTTGCTCATAGCTTATCTTGTTAATTTTTAATTCCACAATGAATACTTGCTCCGATAAAATAAGGATCTTCCTCGAGTATCCCTTTGAACAGCTCATGAGCTTGCTCGATATTGCCCAGACCAAGATTACCAAGTGCCATTAAATAGCGACAGTTCTTCTCATGTCTTTTTTGAAGGTCCTCTTCAAAGATCAATAGGTCAGGTAGAGATACTGCAAAATAATCCATTTTGAATGGAATCTTTAATTCCCGCTCACCATATTCCTGCAATGTGGTAAATCGTGTTTTGGCCTCTTCATTACGATTAAGCTTTTGCAATGCCAATGCCTGGTAGAATATTTTATCTGGTTGTTGATCATTGTAATACAATGCAACAGAAGGTTCTGTTAAACCGCTGGCTGCATGCTCCCAAGCTTGCTTGGCCTCATTTGTTCTACCCATTGCTTCGAATGTACATCCCATCCAATAATAGACGTCATTTTCCTGTGCACCAGTTAGTTTTCCTTCTCCCAGGTTCTCAGGATAGGTGTTGGTGGCCTTAAGATGTTCAAGTGCTTCCTCAAAATTGCTATTCTCGATGGCCTTTTTCGCTAGCTCAATCCTCGCATGGAGGTATTGTCCAACAACCTTGCCTTCCCCTCCTTCCCAAGGATGAAACCGGCGGTTCATTAGCATCTTTAAAGCCTCATCTTCCTGTTGCTGGAAGTTCTTCAATGAAAGCAATTCCAGGTAAAGGTCATCCCTGTAATCTACTAATTCAGGGTGCTGTTCCAGAAGAATAGTTCTTTCATCAGCAGAAACACCTAGCTTTTTGTATAGTTGATCCAGTTCCATGAGTACACGTGCATCAGAAGAGTCTAACTCAAATGCTTTCTCCAATGCTTCTCTTGCCTGTTGACTGTCGTTGCATTTGTTGTAATAAGCAAGTGACAGGTTACGATGAACGGTAGGGTATGTGCTATCCAAACCTCTTGATTGTTCCCAGCATTGTATTGCCTCCTTATATTGTCGGGCCCCATACCAGAAGTTCCCCAGGTAGTACCATGCTTTTGCATCTTGTGGATTTAACATAGTGGCCTGCTGAAGGATGATTAATTCCTCTACTTTGTTAGGGAAACAGTAATCGGCTGGTTGCTTTCCAGCTATTTTAAATGCCTCAAGCGCTTTGTCTGTCTTTCCTTGCTTATGATAGAGGTATCCTTTTAAATACCAGATGATGGGATAACATGAATCTTTCCTTTCCATGTGGATGTTCAATAATGCATGTGCTTCTTCATTCAGACCTACTTCAGCATAGTCAAGTGCATATTCAATATAGTTATGAACATTATCACGGATAAGTGACTTAAATTCATCAATGTCAGTAGGATCAGCTGTTAATAGGTACTTCTCGTAAAGAGCACCAAAGTTGAATTGATCGATTGCTAGCGTGTTATTGATCCATTCTAGAGCTTCTTCATGATTATTCGTCATCCTGTTCAGGATAATCCGCAAATGTCTTGCTTTTTGGTTGAACGCATTTCTTGATAGGGCTCGATCAGTAAGATCAAGTGCGCGTTCAAAGTCTTTTCTTTTTGTGGCTATTTTTGCAGCATTGAAATAGCTACTATCCTGCCATGCACCACTCCATGCAGCCTTCTGAAACAACTCATATGCCTCTTCCTGTTTGTCCTGATAACTCAGACAAAGTCCCAGGTTGTATAATGGCTCACTTTCGTAGGGATTAGGATTCCTTTCAGTTAATGTTGTAATGGCAGTTCTAAAATATTTCTCCGCTTTTGAGAATTGACCTTTTCGCATGAACCACAATCCCAAAGCATTATTATTGCGAATATCAGAAGGATCTCGCCGAAGTGCTTCCTCATAATAGTCTATCGGATTAAAGGTCGCATGTCTGTATTGTTCCAGATGTAATCCTTGTAAGTAAAGTTGCTCTGTGTTTTCTATTTCTGATGGTTCAAGCGCTGCTTTAGCAGGCTCTGGAATAGTCTCGTCGATATCTTCTGCTACTTTCCAGTCGACCAGTATACTGTCATTGATATCACAAACCTTGATGTAGCAATCTTTGGGATTATTAATGCCTGCACATGTCTTTTCATAGCTATTGTAAGGAGATAACTCAACCTCATCTTGCATAACCAACGTATCCTTTTCATAAAGATAAATCTTGGCGCCCGACTGACGTGCAGTTGCGTAAGCCTTTATGTTGACTGAATTATTTTCAAACTCAAGATTCACTAAAGCCTCTTTTGTGGCATTTTTTACGACACCAAGATCACGATATGGCATGAAATATTGCTTGAAGCTTTTTTCTTCGTAAGGTTGTAGCCATGTAAAGTCAGGCTGATTATCGGTATACACACCACACATCAATTCAATATATGGTCCGTCTTCATCAGTGAGGTTACGATCCCATGCTTGTCCGAAGTCTCCATTACCCCAGGTCCATTGTTTTTTCCCCGGAGATTGATGATGATCAGCAATATGCAGTAATCCGCCTTTGGTGTCATTCTCGTAACCACCAACAAAGTCATAGTCCGATTTGATGGCCATGTAGCTTGTTGGGACAGGTATATTTTTATATCTCGAGATATCAACTCCAGCAGAATAGTCTACCTTGTAATAGGTGCCTGTTGCTATTGGAAAACTAGAAACATCACGTTTTCCATGATCGAAGACTGCGTTGACATCAGGAGGGAAGACAGATTGATAATCGTCATTCACCTTTACCGCAGGATTAGCCCACCAAAGAAACGTCTGAGGAAATGGAGTGCGGTTATAAATTTTGGCTTTAATCTCAAGATATGCTTTGTCGGGATGTAAGGTAAATCCAGCCATCGCTTTCGTTCTGAACATTCGCTCTACCTCACTACACCACACGGTAATACTACCATCTTTGTTCTCTTCGATTGAAGAATCGACCGGGTCATAGGTGGTTGGTCGGTGATGTTGAGGCCAGTTGAATTCTATACCTCCCGATATCCATGGGCCGGTAAGTCCCACTAAAGCCGGTTTAATGACCTGATTATAATAAACGAAATGACGTTGTTTAACTTTATCATATGCCATTTGTATACGTCCACCAAGCTCTGGTAGAATCATGATTTTCAGGTATTCATTTTCAAGATAGATGGCATTCCATACTTCATCTTTCTTCTCATCAAATATCTTTTCAATCACAGGGTAAGGATAAACAACACCGCTACTGCCCTGGTAGACTCTTTTCTCAAGGAATATCGGATTCTTCTCAGGTTCTCCTATTCCATAAGTTGGAATGGTAACCTGTTCCCGCCATGCTTTTACACTTTGCTTCATTTGTTTAACAATTTTGATTTACCAATCTCAGGGCCCGTCCCTCAATTGAGGGAGAGTCCTAATCATTGATTTGGGCTTGTTTGGAGCCCTAAGAGGATATATTACTGATAGATGGATTTTATCTTTTGTTCGCTTAATTCTATTTGTGGTTGAAATTGTTCGCCCGACATATATTTCATCAAGCTATAAAGCAATTGTTCTGCTTCTGGTCGTTGTTGCTGGTCTGTTAGCAAGTCAATACCCGAAACAAGTATTTTCCCTTTGCCTATTTTAGCCTCAAATAGAAGACCAAGACTTCGATTTTCAAACCAATCATCAACCACTCTGACAATAGGATTAAGCTTAGGATTTATTGCATCCAAATTAAGGGCATTGGAGTGTGTCATGGCATCCCACCACTGCCAGTTAGAATGATATTCTGTTGGGAAATCTATTAATGCTGGATGCTGAGGATTGCACAAAATACCTAATGTATGAGGTTTTTGTCCTCTTGTCCATGCAGTATTCCAGAAAATACTAGAGAAACCAATTCCAATATTTCCACCATACTGTTCTTTTAATTTTCCCTTAGGAAGCGTTAATAACACTTTCCCACCTTGTCGCACAAGGGCTAATGTAGCAGGAGTCAGCTCCTGGACTACCTTGATGTTCTGATTGTTCAGCTCTGTCTTCTTCGATGGGTAAACCCATATGTCCCAGTTGTTGGAAAAGTTTTCAACACTCACTGTTAACGTAAGTTTTTCTGCTTTTGTTAGAGGTGGAAGATTAATGTCGATATTACCCAGGGATACTCCATTGGCCATTGGTATATCGCGAGAAGGTAATGTTCCTTTTACAATAACCTCTTGTTTGGTGTTGGTTAGTTGCCATGTTGATGCTGCGTTAGAAATTTTAGTTGCACCGAAATGAGCAACCTCTGCCTGGGCACTAATTACTTCGTTATCGTAGAACACCCTTTTTTCTAATCTGCATAAAGGAACTGTTGAGTTGCAAAACTTGCTGTATTCTTCGGGAGTGATGTAGCCTTTTTCTTCCCAGAAAGCATCAAGCACTCCGACCAATGCAGTTCCTTGTCCCGGGAAGTCATGCAAATCCAACAACTGAAATCCTGCAAATCCTTTGGTCCGAAGAGCAGCCTCTATGTCGGCTTTATAGCACAATGCCTGAAGCTTTCCTGATGCTAACAAAAAGCTATCCGCCAAATGACCAAGATTATTTTCGTTGAGCGTTTCTTGAAAGATTTCAAAGTTTTTCGCCTGCAATATTCCTGTATACTTCTTGATCTCCTTGAAGTTTGGATATGCACACCACTGACCAATTTCATGACTCACATAAGGCATTGGTATTTTATCGATGATCTCTTTGAAATCATAATTCGTTTGAGGAGCTTGCTTGTTGATAATACTATTTAGCTGTTGTCCCCATCCCTGAATTCTAGGTGCTGCATTGTTGTAGTAATCCAACGACTCGATATATGGCCAGCCGGCACCTCCAGTGTATACTCTTCGAGGATCTTTGTTTCGGAAATGATTCACAAAATCAGTTAGGTAAGTCCCCTGGTTTTTTCCTCCAGGCTCATTACCATAGGCCATCAAACAAAAGGATGGATGATTACCATAGGTTTTCAATATCTGCTCACCCTCTTTGTAAAGCCATTGATCTATCGGTTTTTGGTCACCAATTGATGAACCACTGTTTGCCCAGCTTGAGCATTCTACCTGAAGATAAACCCCTAATTCATCAGCGGCCACAAATGCAGCTTTGGGAGGGCACCACGAATGAAACCTCATATGGTTTAATCCATGAGCTTTACAGATGTTTAAAATGCGTTTCCAGTCACCTACATTGGTCGTAGGATAACCCGTTTTGGGGAATATCGCACATTCCAAGGTGCCTCTAAGAAAGATTGGTCTTCCGTTTACAGCAAATTGTGTGTTATTTACCTTAAACTCTCGCATGCCGAACGATATGGTCTTGGAAGCTACTCCTTGGGTCGATTCTAAATCTATTGTGGCCTCGTAAAGGAAAGGGTTAAACTCGTCCCATAGTTGAGGATCTTCTCCCATCGAGTAGGAGACGTCAAATTCTTTTGCTTGCCTAATATCCAGTTCAAATGACAAAGGTTTCAGTTTGTTGTTTGAATTCCCTTTCTCAGCAACTTGGATATGTAATTTGCATGGGATATTCTGCTCATACTGATAGTTGACATGACCTTTGATACGGATAGATTTATCTTTGATATCTGGGTATATCTTAATATCATCCACCAATATTAATGGAGATGATTTTAACGCAATTTCTCCAACAATACCATTCCAGTTTGATTGTGTATGATCAGAAATACTGTGAGAATTCATTCCAGGATCAATTGCCTTTGTTCGATTGTCAACTCGTATTGTGATGGTATGTTTACCAGGTGTTAAATGCTTTGTAAGATCATATTGGTGAGGCGTTCCAAGGAAATTCTGATCTCCTATTTTGTTGTTATCAATCCATACTGTTGTTTCCCAATGGGCACGCTCAAGAAAGAGTTCAACGTGTTGTTCTGCCCAGTTATTTGGAATGGTTACGGTCTTTTGATACCATGCTGCACCTACATAGTGCTTTTTAGGTTGTAGCCAGAAAGGGATTTTGATGTTCCCTTCTTTTCTGTAGCGAGCATATTTCTCATCTGTGAACCATGAGTTGTCGACAATCTGTCCGGTCCATCTGGTATTTACACTGATGTCTTCTCCCTTTCCGTTGATTGCCATGGAGCCTGGAAGATTTATTGTTTCAGGCAATTTTTCAGTGTACCATTCTTGTTGTTCTCCCTTATCCAATGAATCTACCTGGAATCTCCATTCTCCAGATAAGTCAATTGTGTTCTCCTGTTTCGTAGAACAAGAACCAAGGATGAATAAGCAAACAATTGTTAATATGTAGCAGTATCTCATGGTGTATTATTTTTCGGTGACTAATTCTGATTCTATCTCTTCCAGAGAGCGTCCTTTTGTCTCAGGTAGATTTCTAAAGATGAACAGTAATCCTGCCATACATATTCCGCCATAGAGCCAAAAGGTTCCAGATGCATTGAGCCATTTGTTGAGGAAAGGGAATGTATAGGTTAGCAGAAAGCTGGCCAGCCATAACGATACGGTTGCAACACC
Source organism: Puteibacter caeruleilacunae (assembly GCA_005217565.1). Taxonomy (GTDB): domain Bacteria; phylum Bacteroidota; class Bacteroidia; order Bacteroidales; family Prolixibacteraceae; genus Puteibacter; species Puteibacter caeruleilacunae. The sequence goes on along the minus strand of SJCO01000010.1, from coordinate 29,816 downwards.
CATAGCGGCAGCTCTTATTCTATTTGGGAATATTTCAGAAAGAATAACCCAGGTAACAGGAGCCAGCGACATGGCATAACATGCGATTGCACTAATAACTAACAATAGTAATATCCAGCCAGTGATATTGAAGAAATATGATAATCCGATAAACAGGTATATTACGGTTAATCCTCCTGCACCAATAAGCATCAGTGTCCTTCTTCCCAGTTTGTCGACAGTATAGATTGCTACGAAGGTAAATATAAGGTTGACAGTACCCGTGATGACAATGTTGAATAGAATGTCGGAAACATCATATCCTGCCGCTTCGAAGATTTCCTGGGCATAATTAAAGATGACATTAATCCCACACCACTGTTGAAATGCAGCTAAGGTGATACCGATGATCAAAACCTTGCGCATGTTAGGCTTCAGTAGGCTCCTAAAGTTGGTTTTAGACACCTTTGATGCTGTATTTTGACAGATCGAATTGTATTCTTGCTCGGCATATTGTTTTCCGCCAATCTTTGATAATATTTTAAGTACTTTGTCTTTATGGTTCTTTTGAGCAAGCCATCGCGGACTCTCTGGGACTGTAAGCATCAATAGAAAAAATAATGTTGCTGGAATTGCTTCGGCCCAGAACATCCATCTCCAACCTGTTTGTCCATTCCATGAATGAAGGATCTCTTCAGGTGATGTACCAGGAGGGACAAAATCAGCAATCCCCCAGTTGACCAATTGTGCTGCAAGTATCCCAATTACTATTGTTAATTGATTTAGCGAAACAAACTTTCCACGCATTGAGGCTGGTGATATTTCAGCGATATAAATGGGAGAAAGGTTAGATGCCAGTCCGATTCCAATACCTCCAAGAATACGATAAAATACAAACATATTGTATTCGTTACAGGCACCTGTTCCAATTGCGGATAGGGTAAATAATAGAGCGGCGAACAGCAGTAACTTTTTACGACCATATTTGTCGCTCAACATGCCCGATGCCATTGCCCCTAGTAAACAGCCTACTAATGCACAGCTCATGGCCCATCCTTGTAGGTTCGCAGAGTCAGATATAGAAAAGAATAATTCATAAAAAGGCTTAGCTCCTCCTATGACTACCCAATCGTATCCAAACAGTAGTCCTCCCATCGCGGAGACCATTGATATGGTGAAGATGTATTTTGTGTTGAATTTACTCATTAGGTCTGATTGATTATTTGGTTTTAAATAATACCTCAAAATAAGCTATTTGAGTGATTCTTGAAAATGGAATTATTAACGATAAAGATGGATTATCTTATGGTATAGTGTTATATTCGTAGCATGAGAAGAAAAGAAGGATTCAAAGGACAAAGAACTATTGTTTTGCCGGAGTTTATTATTCGAGAGGTTCAGCAAAGCATATTGGGGCAGCAGTTGTTCCTTACAGATATCGGTTATTATCCTCATGCACAGTTTCATCATCGCATTCGAAAAGAAGGATGTAGTCAGTATATACTGATTTATTGCGTTGCCGGTGAAGGATGGTTTTCTTTGGAGGGGAAGAAGTCTGCCATTAAAGAGAATGAGTTTTTTATCATACCTAAAGATGTGGCCCATTCGTATGGTAGTTCAGCAAATGATCCATGGAGTATTTACTGGTTGCATTTTTCCGGAGAACTGGCAGGTCATTTTACTGATATTATTGGACAGACCACTAAAATCACACCTTCTAAGATTTCCAGGATAGAAGATCGAATAGAGTTATTTGAAGAAATTATGCAGAATCTTGATATGGGATATAGTCTTGATAATCTTAGCTATGCTAATGTTTGTCTCCTCCATTTTTTGGCATCCTTCAAGTACATTAACCAATTTCGGCAAATTAGGACGGTAAGGGAGAAAGATAATATTGAAAATACAATACTTTTTATGAAGGAAAATCTTTCATCAAAGTTGACATTAGAGGAGCTTGCCGAGGAAGCCAGTCTTTCTCCTTCGCATTATTCGGCTACATTCCGACAAAAAACAGGGCGTTCCCCTATGGATTATCTTATTCATTTACGGATACAACATGCGAGTCAGCTATTGGATCATACAGAGATGAAAATAAACCTTATTGCCAGTAAAGTTGGATACGATGATCCCTATTATTTCTCAAGGATATTTAAACAAGTTATGGGGATGTCGCCGCAATTGTACCGCAAACAACCAAAAGGCTAAAAACAAAAAAAGCTAACCATTTTCATGATTAGCTTTTCGCTCCTCAGGTAGGACTTGAACCTACGACCTACGGATTAACAGTCCGCCGCTCTAACCAACTGAGCTACTGAGGAAAATATTTTTCGGAACGCTTTGGCTCCTCAGGTAGGACTTGAACCTACGACCTACGGATTAACAGTCCGCCGCTCTAACCAACTGAGCTACTGAGGAATAATTGCTTTGAAATCTCGTCCTTGAGTTTCTTAAAGCGATGCAAAAATAATAGCTTTCTCGGAATTTAAAAATATATTTGTGAAAAATTTTCAAAAAAAATTTCATCATGAATATGACTAAGAAGCCAGTATTATTAGGAATTGGAAACGCATTGGTGGATATTATGATTCGCCTTGAAAGCGATGACTCTCTGAAACACTTTGAGTTACCGAAGGGAAGTATGACTTTGGTGGACGCTGATTTTGCCCAAAAAGTATACAATGAGACTGAAGGATTACCAAAAGAAATAACTTCTGGAGGTTCTGTAGCAAATAGTATGCGCGGATTAGCAAGCCTTGGAATGAAGTGCGGATATATCGGAAAGACTAATCAAGATGAGTTCGGAGCAATCTTTAAAAAGGAAATGGAAGATGCTGGTGTTAGTCCTATCATATTAAATGGTGAGAATCCAACAGGAAAAGCAACTGCTTTAATCAGTCCTGATTCGGAGCGTACATTTGCTACTTACCTTGGTGCTGCAATTGAATTGTCGGCCGACGATTTAAATAAGGAGATGTTTGACGGATATAATTACTTCCACATCGAAGGATACTTGGTTCAGAATCATGAATTGATTGAGCGCTCAGCACAATTGGCAAAAGAGGCAGGATTAAAAGTTTCGATTGATTTGGCCAGCTACAATGTTGTAGAAGATAATAAGGAGTTTTTGCGAGGTTTAGTAAAGAACTACGTAGATATTGTATTTGCGAATGAGGAAGAGGCAAAAGCTATCTCAGATCTTGAGCCAGAAGAGGCTTTACATTGGTTGAGCGAATTTACTGAAATTGCAGTCGTGAAGATTGGAAAAGAAGGATCATTAATCAAGAAGGATGGCGAAGTAACCAAAGTAGGTGGTTCAGGAAAAGTAAGTGTTGACACAACCGGAGCTGGTGACTTATATGCTGCAGGATTCTATTACGGATTATTAAATGGACTTTCAATGGATAAATGTGGTGCTGTTGCAACCATCTTAGCAGGTCGCGTAATTGAAGTGATTGGTGCTGTAATTCCAGAGAAAGAATGGGATTGTATTAAGAGCGAAATCGCTGCATTATAAATTAGCTTCCCCTACGCCATTGGTGTAGGGGAAACTAATTATTTAAAACAATCCGTTTATTTGTGCATCAATCTTATCGATAACCTGACTAAGTTGCTCATTGTTGGTCGCAAAGTTGGTGTCGTCAACATTGATGATTAACAGTTTCCCCGAGTTATATTTCCCAATCCAAGTTTCATAGCGTTCGTTTAGTTGTTTCAGGTAGTCCAATCTGATAGTGTTTTCATATTCCCTACCCCTTTGTTGGATCTGATTTACCAGTGTAGGCACAGAAGCCCTTAGATAGATCAATAAATCTGGAGCCTGAACCATTTTGCTCATCATATCAAACAGCGACTTATAATTTTTAAAGTCACGTGTCGACATAAGGTTCATATCATGTAGGTTGGGTGCAAAGATTTCGGCATCCTCATAAATCGTGCGATCCTGAATGATTGTCTTTCCCGATTCCCTGATGTCCAATACATGCTTAAAACGACTATTTAAGAAATACACTTGCAGATTGAATGACCAACGCTGCATATCGTGGTAAAAGTCATTTAGATATGGGTTGTCATCTACATCTTCAAAGTGAGATTCCCAACCGTAATGTTTAGCCAGTTTTTCTGTTAGGGTGGTTTTTCCAGAGCCTATGTTTCCTGCGACAGCAATATGCATGATTTGAGATTTTTATTGCTAAATGTACTAAAATATCCCACAAGAGGCTGTGGGATGTTAATAACTTTTCTCCTTCATAATTAAGGGCAAAGCGCATAGTGCACGGAGCTAATCGCTATCATATATCTGCTGTTTCCAATAATGGTAGCAGCTGGTCAAGATATTTCCGGTCGTTAGCAAGACGAGGAATTTTATTTTGTCCGCCGACTTTATTTCTCAACTTCATCCACTTATAAAAGGTACCTTTTGGAGCTGACAGCACATGTGGCCTCTCCAGGGTAATACTTTTATGTCGTTTTGCTTCGTAGTCTGAATTCACCGACTTCAATGCATTGTCTAGCGCCGAGATATAATGCTCCATATTGTCTGGTTCCTTAACAAATTCAATAACCCACTGGTGGGCTCCTTTTGTATCTGCATTCATAAAAATAGGTCCTGCAGTATATTCCGAAATGATAGCACCTGTGCTTTCATTGGCTATTCTCAGTGCTCGCTCCGCATTATCAATAATCACCTCTTCACCAAAGGCATTGATAAAGTGTTTTGTGCGGCCGGTTATTTTTAGTCGATAAGGATTTTTTGATGTAAACATGACTGTATCTCCAATGATATACCTCCAGAGTCCGCCATTGGTACTGATCACCAATGCGTAGTTCTTGTTTAATTCTACCTCATCGATGGTCAACACCTTAGGATTATCCAGATGGAACTGATCCATTGGTATAAACTCATAAAAAATCCCATAGTCAAGCATTAATAGCAAGTCAGAACGGTAAGGCTCATCCTGAATGGCAAAGAAGCCCTCCGAAGCGTTATATGCCTCCATGTAGCTCATGTAGTTCGATGGGATCAAGCGCTTAAACTGTTCGCGATAAGGATCAAATTTAATCCCTCCATGAATGAATACCTCCAAATTAGGCCATACTTCATGAATATGATTCTTGCCTGTTGCCTCAAGTACCTTCTGAAGTAAGATTAGATACCATGAAGGAACACCAGCAATGGCAGTAACATTCTCGTGAATTGAATTCTCGATGATCTTATCTACTTTTTCTTCAAATTCCTGGATAAGCGCGATCTCTGTTGAAGGAGTTCTTCTGAATTCAGTCCAGAAAGGAGTATTCTCAATTAAAATAGCCGAAAGATCTCCATAAAATGAATTGTTGTTCACCTGATCCATCTCGTGACTACCTCCTAATGTAAGGGTTTTCCCTTTCAGAACTTGATTATCAGGATAATTCCGAATATACAATGCCATCACATCACGTAAGCCCCTGAAATGACAATACTCAAGAGAATCTTTGCTTACAGGGATAAATTTACTTTTATCACAGGTTGTTCCAGATGACTTGGCAAACCATTTTATTTCTCCTGGCCATATCAGATTCCTCTCTCCTCTTCTCAGTCTATCGACATATGGTCGCAGGTCTTCATAATGTTGAAGTGGTATGCGTTGCTGAAATTGTTCAATTGAGTCGATTGAACGGTAATCATATTTTTTACCCCACTCGGTGTCGCGGGCTTTCTTTAACAGATTGAATAAAACTTCACGTTGAACATCATTTGGGTATTTACAAAAGAGCTCAATTTGGTAGATCCGTTTTATGTTGATCCAATTGATTAAGGAGTTAAGAAGAGGCATATTGATTTCTTTAGTTTGTTCCTATTAAAAATATGAAAAAATAATATCTATTCCTCTGTTGAAGTATATTTTTCTAAATTTACCATGTGAGTTTTCAGCAGAATAGTTATTGTTTTTTGCATATGTTCGTTGTATAAACGTTATAACCTATGCATTTGTTGGAAATATTTTTGATGTAAACGAAATTAAGACAGATATGAACTATATTGACTTAATCATTGGTATAATATTGGTAATCGCGGCAGGACGCGGTTTGTTTAAAGGTCTTGTATATGAGGTGTCATCATTGGCAGCATTAATCTTAGGTGTTTGGGGAGCCATAAAGTTTTCCGATTACACCGCTAACCTGATCATCGATGTTTTCAACTATAATCCTAAATATCTGAATATAATTGCATTCATTGTTACCCTGTTGGTTATCGTTTGGCTGGTACATGTTATCGGAACCATTATTGATAAGTTATTGAGCGCAGTTGCCCTGGGGCCATTGAATCGATTGCTAGGATTAATCTTTGCTGTCTTCAAATCTGCATTTTTTATTAGTGTGGTGATACTAATCCTTCACGCAGTAAAGCTCGATGACGATTTAATGAGTAAGGAAGCACGACGAAATTCATATCTATATACTCCAGTGGAGAAATTGGCTCCGCGTGTTTTTTCGATCTTAAATATTGACGTATATGAAATTATGGGCACAAAAAAGGATGAAAAGCCTGCGCCAATGGTGTAAAACATTAGCCAATAGATTAAATAAGAGTAAGGAACCAGCAATCGACTTCTGTTGTAAGAACTGTGAAACAACCTTTACCGGGCATTATTGTCCCAATTGTGGACAGTCGGTAAGAGAATTCGATCGACCATTTGGTTTTGTGGTCTACGACTTTATGGGAACGGTCTTTGCATTTGATTCCCGATTAATAAGGACGGTATGGACAATTACCACTAAACCCGGACGGTTAACTGCCGATTTCTTAGCGGGTAAAAGAAATCGCTATACTCCTCCTTTTAAGTTCTACCTATTTGTCAGTTTTATATTTTTCTTATTGCTGAGTATTGGCGGACAACGTTCGGTAGATGGCATAAACACAAATGGCAAAGCTGTGGCCGATTCTATTACCTCGAACATCTCACTTAGTCTGAGTGAAGATGTGAAGGATGAGATGGATGAAGCAATGAAGCAGGAGCTAGAGGAGTCGAAAGTGATGATCGATTCAATAGCTGCTATTTCCAAGAGTGGTTTGACTAAATATGTCGAAGAGAAAATGGAAAATAGTGATGACTGGTCCGATACAGAGAAAAAGCTGGCAGAGAATACCCTTAAGGTTTCTCGTTATCCTGATCTTTATATTAACAAGTTTCTACAATACCTGTCGTGGTCATTATTTCTGTTGATGCCTGTATTTGCATTGTTAATGAAGCTTTTATACATAAGACATGGGCTAAATTATATGCGTCATTTGATTTATGCTGTAAATATTCATGCGTTTAATTTTCTGATCTTAACCATTGTGTTGGCTGCGAATTTGTACATGCCCAAACAGTGGGCAGAGTTGATATATTGGATCATTGTGTTAGTGCCTATATATGCATGGATTGGAATGAGAAGATTTTATCAACAATCTCGAAGGAAGACATTTCTAAAGCTCATGATTTTAGCAGGTTCATATAATTTTGTACTTTTATCGGCTCTTATCATTGTTGGCTATTTTGCCATTATGAATATTTAAAGTCCGTATACTAAAATAAGACGAATGAATTTTGTTGAAGAGTTGACATGGCGAGGTATGATTCACGACATCATGCCAGGGACCGAAGAACAACTAAAAAAAGAAATCACCGCAGCATATGTTGGTATCGATCCAACAGCTGACTCATTGCACATTGGACACTTGGTAAGTGTGATGATGTTGAAGCATTTTCAAATGTGTGGTCATAAGCCAATCGTATTGGTTGGAGGTGCTACAGGAATGATTGGTGATCCATCAGGAAAGTCGCAGGAGCGTAATCTTTTGGATGAACCTACATTGCGTCATAACCAGGAGTGTTTGAAGAATCAATTGTCTAAATTCATGGATTTCGACAGTGATGCTGCTAATGCTGCAGAGATGGTGAATAACTATGACTGGATGAGTGAATTTTCATTCCTTGAATTTATTCGCGACATCGGTAAGCACCTTACTGTGAATTATATGATGAGCAAAGATTCTGTAAAGAAGCGTCTTAGCTCAGAGTCAAAAACTGGTATGTCATTTACCGAGTTTACTTATCAGTTGGTACAGGGAACCGATTATCTTCACTTATATAACACCAAGAACTGTAAGCTTCAGATGGGTGGTTCTGATCAGTGGGGTAATATCACTACAGGAACAGAATTGATTCGTCGTAAAGCTAATGGTGAAGCATTTGCTATTACTTGTCCATTGATCACTAAAGCTGATGGTGGTAAGTTTGGTAAGACTGAATCAGGAAATATCTGGTTAGATCCTGAGAGAACTTCTCCTTATAAATTCTATCAGTTCTGGTTGAATACTTCAGATGAGGATGCACAGAAATACATCAAAATCTTTACTGTTCTTGGAAAAGAAGAGATTGATGCATTAATTGCTGAGCATCTTGAGGCTCCTCATCGTAGAGTATTGCAGCAGCGTTTAGCTAAAGAGGTTACTATTATGGTACACTCTGAAGAAGAATACAATTCTGCTGTAGAAGCTTCTCAGATTCTATTTGGTAAAGGAACTGCTGAGCAGTTGATGAAATTGAATGAGGCTACTTTCCTTTCAGTATTTGAAGGTGTACCTCAGTTTAATGTTTCTCTTGCTGATATCAATGAAGGAGTAAACGTTATCGATCTATTAGCGGAGAAAGCAACTGTATTCCCATCAAAGGGTGAATTGCGCAGAACCATTAAAGGAAACGGATTATCGATCAATAAAGCTAAGATTGGAGATCCAGAATTGGTGGTTAACGCTGAGCATTTAATTGCAGATAAATATGTTTTAGTACAGAAAGGAAAGAAAAATTACTTCCTTTTGATTGCTGAATAACATTCGCAAAATATTCTTAAAGACGGAGTTAAAACCAGCTGCTGGTATTTAATTCCGTCTTTTTTTATCGTAAATATACTAACCTTCTCTGATCAGCGTTCTTTAAAGCGAAACCTAAACAGAAGCTGTTCTATGGAGAATTTTTTTGATACTAACAGAATCCTTCAAATTATCTGGAAATGGAAGTGGCATTTTGTGGCTGTTGGAGCCATTGCATTTGTGTTAGCTGCCATTATTACGATGCCGTTTATTATGCGGCCAAAATTTAAATCTACAGCCAGACTGTATCCGATAAATGTGGAAACATTAAGTAAAGAATCGGAAAGTGAACAGTTGCTTGAGATTTTAAATTCAATGGACATTAAGCTTGAAATGTTTAAAGCATTTAAGCTGGCCGAGTATTATGAAATTGATCCTGATGATCCACATAAGCTAACCTATCTAATCAATGATTATGAGGAGAATGTGAATATCAAGAAAACCGAGTTCGAAACCATCGAAATAAAAGTGCTTGATTGGGATCCTGGCAGAGCCAAAGATATGGTTGATTCATTAATTGTAATGCTCAATCGTAAAGTAGGAATGTTAGATCGTGCCATGTATTCCGATATTGCCCGTGTTACTGCTACAGAGCTTAAGCGAACAAATAAGGTGATCGATTCTGTTGTAGAACAGATGACACAGATCAGGAAGGATTATGGCATTCTCGATTATGAAATGCAGGTGAAAGAGCTTTCCCGTGCTTATGGGGATGCCTTGGCTGCAGGAAAAACCGGCGGAGCGAAGAATATTAAGAAGGTGTTAGATAATTTTGCTGAAGAAGGTGGTCGCTTTAAACTATTAGAGGAGCGTCTGGAAGGTATGCAGTCGAATGCCGACTCAATTCAGGCTTATCACAATAAGGCGAAGGTAATGGCAACGCGTCAGATCTCTTATTCGCATGTTGTGCAAAAACCTTTTGTGGCCGACAAGAAAGCCTGGCCTATTCGATGGTTAATTGCATTGATGAGTGTTTTCTCCTCATTGTTTTTGGCTTTGATAGTAATTCTGATTATTGAAAATCAACGAAACTAACGACTCTTGATAGATTGGCAGAAACATAAGGTGTTGCTTTTTTATGCAGCTTCATTGTTTTTCCTGGCAATGAATGCATATTTCATTGTTGTGAGAAATTCATTGGCAATGAATGTCATGCCAATTGTTTTGGTGGTAGCGTTATTGGCTGTATTTCGATTTCATCAGCTATTTTTTCTTGTGGTTGCTTTGGTGCCGCTGTCTATTCCATTGGTGGAGTTTAAGCCTGGTTTTTCCTTTGGAGTCCAGCTCCCCACAGAGCCATTGTTGGTGGGGATATTGGTGTTGTTTATCATCAAGGCTGTTGCAGATAAAGGGATTGATAAAAAGCTTGTTAGTCACCCTGTTTCCTTAACCATTTATTTCTACCTATTCTGGATTTTTATTACCAGTATAACCAGTGAAATGCCGATGGTATCATTCAAGTTTCTGATATCGAAAATCTGGTTTATTGTCGGATTCTACTTTATGGCAGCTTTAGTTTTTAAGCTTCAACAGCGATATATCTCGACATTTGTGTGGTTATATGCTCTTCCATTTATTCTGGTGATCATTTATGCCACTGTACGTCATGCAAGCTATGGTTTCTGGGACAAGCAGGCCTCCTATGTTGTTGTTGATCCATTTTTCAATGATCACACCTCTTATGGGGCAATGTTGGCCATGTACATTCCATTCTTAATCTTTTTTGCATTTCGAAAAGACAGGCCACTTAATAAAAGGATATACTCGATACTAGTATTAGGTATTTTTATTGTTGCAGTTGTTTTATCGCATACACGAGCAGCATGGGTTAGTCTTGTAGGGGCGTTTGGAGTTTGGGCGATTATAAAGCTTAGACTACGATTTCAGAAGCTCTTCATTACATCACTCGTTACGCTTGTTGTAATAATACTCTTTCAGTCACAAATAGTGATGTATCTAGAACGAAACTCCGAAGAATCATCGGCAAATCTGACGGAGCACATTTCGTCTATGACGAATATTACAACCGATGCCTCCAACCTGGAGAGACTCAACCGGTGGGATTGTGCCATTACGATGTTTAAAGAGAAACCTGTCTTTGGTTTTGGTCCGGGCACCTACATGTTTAAATATGCACCATATCAAATTACTGACAACCGAACAATTATTAGTACAAATTCTGGAGATGTGGGTAACGCACATAGCGAGTATTTAGGCCCACTATCTGAGTCCGGGATCCTTGGACTACTGTCGGTATTGCTAATTGTAGGAACAGTCATTTACACGGCAATACATGCCTATACAAGGGCTCGGGAAAGAGAAATAAAGTCGTTAATTTTGGCAGCCCTTATTGGTCTGTGCACCTACTACATTCACGGCTTTCTTAACAACTTCCTTGACACCGACAAAGCCTCTGCTCCCTTCTGGGGCTTCACCGCCATCATTGTAGTGTTAGATTTGTATACAAAGAAGGTAGAACCGTTTACCGTTAACCATCAGTCATAAAAAAGCCCCGCCAACACATGTCGACAGGGCTCATATATATGATATTCGTTTTTAGCTTTTTATTCTTCGCTGTAAGCTTCCATCAATACTTCAAGGATTTTCTTACCTGCAGCTGATACGCTAGTACCAGGACCGAAGATTGCTACAACACCAGCTTCGTATAAGTAGTCATAGTCTTGTGCTGGAATTACACCACCAGCGATAACCATGATGTCCTCACGACCAAGCTTCTTCAATTCTGCGATTACCGCAGGAACCAAAGTTTTGTGTCCAGCAGCTAGAGAAGATACTCCCATAACGTGAACATCGTTTTCAACAGCTTGTTTTGCTGCTTCCTCAGGAGTTTGGAACAATGGTCCCATATCTACGTCAAAACCAAGGTCAGCATAACCTGTAGCAACAACTTTTGCTCCACGGTCGTGACCATCCTGACCCATCTTAGCGATCATGATACGAGGCTGACGACCTTCCTGCTCAGCAAACTTCTTAGCAAGCTCTTGAGCGTCCTGGAAGTCTTTGTCTGTTTTACTTTCTGATGAATACACGCCTGAAATAGTTCTGATTACTGCTTTATAACGTCCAACAATTTTCTCGCATGCGTCGGAAATCTCACCAAGACTGGCACGTTTTTCCGCTGCTTTGATAGAAAGATCAAGAAGGTTACCTTCTCCTGTTTCAGCACACTTAGTAATAGCGTGAAGAGCAGCTTGACATTCTTCTTCGTTACGCTCTGTACGAAGCTTGTTCAAACGCTCAATCTGAGCCTGACGTACTGCAGTGTTGTCGATTTCAAGAATATCGATAGGATCTTCTTTTTCCAAACGATACTTGTTAACACCAACGATAGTCTGTGAACCAGAGTCGATACGTCCCTGAGTACGAGCCGCAGCTTCCTCGATACGCATCTTAGGTACACCAGTCTCGATTGCTTTAGACATACCTCCAAGTTTTTCAACCTCTTCGATGTGAGCCCAAGCTTTATTTGCAAGATCACGAGTCAATGATTCTACATAGTAAGAACCTGCCCATGGATCAAGTGAACGACAAATTTCAGTTTCCTGCTGGATGTAAAGCTGAGTGTTACGAGCGATACGAGCAGAGAAATCAGTTGGAAGTGCAATTGCCTCATCCAATGCGTTAGTGTGTAGCGACTGAGTGTGACCTAGAGCAGCACCCATTGCCTCGATACAAGTACGACCAACGTTGTTGAAAGGATCTTGCTCAGTTAATGACCATCCAGAAGTCTGTGAGTGCGTACGTAGCGCCATTGACTTAGGATTCTTAGGATCGAATTGCTTAACCAATTTCGCCCAGATCATACGAGCAGCACGCATCTTCGCGATTTCCATGAAGTGATTCATTCCAATTGCCCAGAAGAAAGACAAACGAGGAGCGAAATCATCAACACCTAAACCAGCTTTGATACCAGTACGTAAGTAATCCAAACCATCGGCCAAAGTATATGCCATCTCAATATCTGCTGTAGCACCTGCTTCCTGCATGTGGTAACCAGAGATTGAAATAGAGTTAAACTTAGGCATGTAGTTTGAAGTAAACTCGAAGATATCAGCGATACTCTTCATTGAGAACTCAGGTGGGAAAATGTAAGTATTTCTCACCATGAACTCTTTCAAGATATCGTTCTGGATAGTACCTGCAAGCTTGTCCATAGAAACTCCCTGCTCTTTAGCAGCAAGAATATAGAAAGCCATAATAGGAAGAACGGCACCGTTCATAGTCATTGATACCGACATCTTGTCCAATGGAATCTGATCAAACAGAATTCTCATGTCCATGATTGAGTCTACAGCAACACCAGCCTTACCAACGTCACCAACTACACGTGGGTGATCTGAGTCATATCCACGGTGCGTTGCAAGGTCGAATGCAATAGAAAGACCTTTCTGTCCTGCTGCAAGGTTACGACGGTAGAATGCATTTGATTCTTCCGCAGTTGAGAAACCTGCATACTGACGAATAGTCCAAGGACGCATCGCGTACATTGCAGAATAAGGTCCACGAAGGAATGGTGCCAAACCTGAAGCGTAGTTCAAGTGTTCCATACCTTCTAAGTCTTCTTTAGTATATGCGCCTTTAACTGGAATCTGCTCTGGAGTCATCCAGTCTTTTGCGATATTATTTGCTTTTGCCCACTCGGTACCAGTAACTTGTCCACCTAGTGCAGCTTTGATGTTTATATCTTTAAAATTTGGTTTCATCTTTTTTTTTGATTTTAGGATTTCTGGATTGTTAGATTTTTAGGAATGTATGTTTTCAATTCCTTGTAGTTATGCATTGCTTCGTTCGAATCGGCTTATCTACTAATCTATAAATCCAATAATCTATTAATCTTTAGGTTTTAGCAAACACCTAGTTTGCTTTGATAACCTTTTAAGTCTTCAAGTACGTTGCTCTTAACGTGGATGAAGTTTTCAACACCCTTAGCTTCTAAGTCTGCTTTACAAGTTGGATTACCTGCAACAACTAAAACTTCGTTGTCAAGCTTTTCAGCTACAGCAGGAACGATTTCAGCGTACTCGTCATCTGAGCTACATACAACCACGATATTAGCACCAGCTTCTTTAGCAGCAGCAACACCCTCTTCAGCAGTTGCGAATCCGTTGTTATCAACAACATCATAACCAGCTACAGCAAAGAAGTTACATGCAAACTGAGCACGTGCTTTACGGAATGCCAAATTACCAATAGTTAACATGAATGCTTTAGGACGCTTATTCTCTTTTGCATAAACATCAGTTTGGTAGCGCAATGCTTCGAAAGCCTGAGCTCCACGGTATGGCTTAAGCGTTTCAATTTCGGCACCCTCAACAGTACAGTCTTTAGCTTCAAGAACACCAGCAGGCATTTCACCTTCAAACTCCTCAGTGAAGTTAGGGAACTGGTTAACACCAAGAAGGTTTGCTCTACGAGTAGCGTATGACAAATCTTTCTTCTCAGCCATTGCTTTAACTGTCGACTGGATGAAACCTTCTTTTGCAGCAGCGATGAAACCACCTTTTTCCTGAACTTCAAGGAAAAGTGCCCATGCTTCTTCTGCAATTGAAGCAGTTAAGTTTTCAATATAGTATGAACCAGCACCTGGATCAACAATTTTATCTAAGTGAGACTCATCTTTCAATAGCGACTGTTGGTTACGTGCAATTCTTTCAGAGAATTCACCACCTTCAGCGAAGAATGAGTTATAACGTAATACAGTAATAGAATCAGAACCACCTAGTGCAGCTGACATTGCTTCAGTTTGAGTACGAAGCATGTTAGTGTGTGCATCATAAGTAGTTTTGTTATACTCTGAAGTTTCAGAGTGAGTACGCATTTTACAGCTGCACTCGCAAAGAGGTTCAAATGCTTTTACAATTTGAGCCCACAACATACGACCTGCACGAAGTTTCGCGATTTCCATGAAGTAGTTACCTCCGATACCAAAGTTGAATTTGATATTATTAGCAACCTGATCAACTTTAAGTCCTTTTGCAACCAACTGAGTAAGGTACTCAGCACCCTGTGCCAAAGAGAAAGCCAATTCCTGTACGATAGAAGAACCTGAATTGTTGTAGTTCTTACCAGTAACAGAAATTACACGGAATTTTTTCAAATCTTCAGTTGCTTCGATCAAGCCTTTCAACTCGTCGAAAGTTTCTTCTCCTTTTGCAAGCTTACCAGTCATAAGGTAACCTCCAAGAGGATCAACATTAGCTGATGCTACTACAACTTCAGCATTGTATGCACGGATATACTCAGCTAGAGCTGAAGCAACCTGAGTGCTTTTGCAACAACAAACCACATTAATTTCAATCGCCTCAAGAGCGATATCTTTTAATAGTGTATCGAAATCTGCCTTTTCGATAGAAGTGCAATCTTCAAAGATGAAACCAAGTGAAGTAACACCTTTCATTAAAATGTCTAAAGCTTTTTTGTTAGCTTCAGCAAAGTCTTTAACAACGATGTCTTGGCGAACCAACCACTCGTTGTTGTCAGTTTTGTTACCACGAACGAATGGAAATTCTCCAGGAAGAGTATCTAAGTGATCTAATCCTTCAAGATTTTCGTTGCGGTAGAAAGGCTGCACGTTGAATCCTTCAGTCGTACGCCAAACCAACGCCCTTTCGTAGTCTCTACCTTTTAGGTCGGTAGTAATCTTCGCTTTCCAGTCTTCAGTCGAAACTGGAGGAAAATCACCAAACAATTTTATATCTTTTTCTGCCATAATGTAACTGTTTAGAAAATCGGGGGGTAAAATTAGCTTATTTTCATAATCGGGGATCAAAAAAAAATAGTTTTTTCAGCATATCTGTCTTTTGTCATGTTTGGGAAATTGAGGCTGAATCTAAACCACTTACAAAGATTGAGTATGTAGCTTTCTAGATATATTCTAATTCATGCATGTTCAGGTAAATGTAATATTGCTTCGATGATATGGTTACAGGGGTATTGGGGTGGTATTTTTTAATATTAACCCAATATTAAATTTTTAAAACGAAGAGTGCTGTAAACCACGTATAGATTGTAATTGCTAGAGAGAGCTATGATTCTAAGGTAGACAAACATCGATATTTAGGAGTGTGGTTTTTAGGATATTTCAGGTGTAGACCGACATTTTTTATATTTTTGTGGGATTATTATTCAATTGATATGTTTTTCGTAGGTACACTTTCATCATTTGTGCCGTACCTTTTAACGGCTTTGAGCTTTCTGGTAATCTATAATCTACCGGGAGAGGCTACTGCATGTGCCAAAATTCAGTTGGATAAATTTTTTAATGGCAAAGTCATAGAGAAAGATATTGCAGATGACGATGTGCAATGTCGGTACCAGTCTGGTAACGAGAGCAGTATTTATTCTTTTATCGATGATATTACCAATAATGAATGGGAAGAACCTGAAAAGTTGTGGATTGAAACCGATCTTAAGCCGCAAAAAATCAAGGATCATCTCATTGTATTATATAGAGATGCCCAGATAGGGACACACATACTTCGAGGACCACCAGTGAGGATTAGTTAATCAAACCACACTTAATTTTTAATCCTTAACCTGTGCGGCGTTAGAATAACCGCATGTAATCATGTACAAATGAAGTTTCAAAAACTATTCGTTGCTTTAATGCTAATGGCGAGTTTATCGTCGTTTGCTCAAGATCAATATGTATTTTTAGCATCTGAGGATTCTACTCAGATGAATAATCTTCGCCTGGAAGAAGTTTATGTTTCAGCAGAAAAACGCAGTCAGAAGTTATCAGATATCCCTTCATCGATATCGACTCTGTCGGCAGTGCAGATAGAACGTAGTCAGATGGAAACTGTTAGAGACCTGACAGGAAAGATTCCAAACTTATTTATGCCTGATTACGGAAATAAGCTAACTGCACCAGTATATATTAGAGGAATTGGTTCACGAATTAATTCTCCATCAGTAGGACTTTATGTTGATGATGTACCGTACTTTGAAAAAGCCGTATTCGACTTTGAACTATTCGATCTTCAAAGTATTGAAGTATTGCGTGGACCTCAGGGTACCTTGTACGGACGTAACACTATGGGAGGTTTGATTTATGTGAAGACCAAGCCAATTGGAGAAGAGCAGTATACCAAAATTAGCACCGAAGCATCAAGTTACGATAAATACAAAGTTAGATTCCTACACAATCAACCGTTGAAAGGAGATGAAATGGGCTTGTCGGTGGCAGGAAGTTTCCTTGATTCAAAAGGGATTTTCACGAACAGTGCCCTTAATGAAGAGGTTGATGATATTAACTCTCAAAGTGGAAGGGTGAAGTATCATTGGCAGATCAATCCAAAATTGAAGATGCAGTATATCTTTAATATGGAGTTGACTGAGCAGGGAGGTTATCCATATGCTCAGATCACTGAAAATGGAGAAGTATCAGAAGATATTGCATACGATCATCGCAGTGTTTATGAGCGTGACCTTTTTGTAAATAGTGTTGCTTTCGCATACGATCTTGGCAATAGCGAGTTGAAGTCGATCACTTCATGGCAGAATTTTGATGACTTCCAGGATATTGACCAGGACTTCACGACTGCATCATTGTTTATGGTAACACAAGATCAAAAGCAAAACCTATTTACCCAGGAATTTCTATTGAAATCGAAGGGAGAAAGAAAGTGGAACTGGATGAATGGCGTATTTGCTTTTCATCAGGGAATAGATCGTACGGTAGGACTTCAGTATGGAGTTGATGGTATTGCAAAATACAAGCTACCTCCAAATTACCACTACGAAAAGTTATACGATTTCACCATTAAAGGAGTTGGGCTTTATCATCAGTCGCAGATTGATTTAGGTAAATTATCGATCATTGCCGGATTACGTGTTGATTATGAAGAGGATCGTTTAGATTACGATTATAACACGATGTATGATGCCAGTGGAACAGAGAAAAAGACTGATAAAGCTGACTTTAAACATTCTATAGATGATTTTGTGGTATTGCCAAAACTTGCATTGAAATACCAATGGACGCCTGCGTTTAATACCTATGCTAGTGTAAGTAAGGGTTACAAGAGTGGAGGTTTTAACACAACTATTGAGCGTGAAGAGGATGAGAGTTATGAGGCGGAACATGCCATGACTTATGAAGCTGGATTTAAATGGAGCTTCTTCAAAAATAAGGTGAGCTTAAATACTTCGGCATTTTACATCAATTGGGAAGATCAACAGGTATACCAGACCGTTCCTAGTGGACGTGGATCAATGTTGAAAAATGCAGGAGAATCACATAGTGAAGGTATTGAAGCAGAATTAAGCGCTAATCCTTGTAAGAATTTCTTATTCAATGCAAGCTATGGTTATACATTCGCTCAGTTTGATGAGTATATCAAGAATGAGACCTCCAATTTTAGCGACAATGTAATGCCATATATTCCTCGCTCTACATTTCAAACCAACGCAACATTCAGGTTTCCAATTGGCGGAACAATGCTAGATGATGTAAATCTTTTTGTGGCATATCAGCGCATTGGAAAGCATTACTGGAATGTTGAGTCTGTTGATTCGGTAACCTCAAAGAAGAATGTAAACAACATGTGGCAAGATCCATATGGATTGTTTAATACCCGTGTAAGTCTTAATAAAGATCAGTTTTCCTTGAGTGTATGGATGAACAACGTTTTCGATCAGGAATACCAGGCCAATGTATCTCCTGTATCAGGGAAGAAATTTGTGCAGGCTGGAAAACCTCGTATCTTAGGGGTTACACTTACAGCTACCTTATAAATATTACTAATGAACAGTATTCGTAAATATAGCCTTCTTTTAAGTCTGTACCTGGCACAGTCGATACCCATGAGTTTTTTCTCAACGGTATTGCCGGTGATCATGCGTATGGAAAAATACAGTCTCGAGTCGATTGGGTACATTCAATTGATTAAGTTGCCCTGGATACTTAAGTTTCTATGGGCACCGATGGTCGATCGAAACGGGACAACCAATCAGCATTTTAAGAAATGGATCATTGCATCAGAGTTATTTTATGCTGTTGTGATCATTTCTATAGGCTTCTTTAACCTGTCTACCGAGTTTAGCACCATAGTGGTGTTGATGATCATTGCCTTTGTGGCCTCGGCAACGCAGGATATCGCCTCGGATGCACTAGCCATCAGGTTACTAAAAAAAGAAGAACGCAGTCTGGGTAACAGTATGCAGTCGGCCGGAAGCTTTTTAGGAACCCTTTGTGGTAGTGGAGTGCTGTTAGTGCTTTACAGTCTAGTTGGGTGGACAAACATCATGTTTTTGTTAGCGGGCTTTGTCTTATTGGCAATTATGCCTTTACTATGGGTTAAGAAACAACAGAAGCCAGCACCGTCAGAGAAGGTTAAGCCTATCACATTCCTTGATATTTTCCGTTTCTTTTCTCAAAAAGGGATGGGACGAAGAATTATCCTGTTGGTCTTGTTTTATTCAGGCTTGATTGGAGCACTGACCATGTTAAAACCATACATGGTAGACCTGGGATACAGTATCAAGGAGATTGGTTTTATGTCGGGGATATTTGGCACCGCCTGTGGAGCTTTGAGTGCTTTAGGGGCAGGATTTATACTAAAGAAAACCGGGAATAAAAAGGGAGGTCGATATTTTGCAACATTCAACCTTGTTCCGATGTTATTCTTTCTGTGGTATAGTACAACAGCAGCCGCAGGATGGATGATTTATGTGGGAATTGCTTTATTGTGGAGTGCCTATGCCATGTCTTCGGTATTTATTTATACGATATCGATGAATGCGGTGCGACAAGGGCGTGAAGGAACAGATTTCACCATCCAGATAGTGCTCACTCACCTAAGCAGTTTAATTATTGCTGTGATGAGTGGTAAAATCACCGATATCATTGGGTATACCGGGTTGTTTGCCGGGGAGTTGATGTTGGGAATACTGGTTCTTGTACTTTTTGGTTTTCTATTTCATGAGATTACCGGGAGACAGGAACATGAAACTGAACAAGAAAACTAGTTATTATGAACATTACAACCGAAATATTAGAGCGATACAATCAGCCGGGACCTCGCTATACAAGTTATCCGCCTGCCAATTATTTCGAGCAGACGTTTACTCCAGAGGAATACCTGCAGTTGATTGATTCATCCAATAAGAATAATCCTAATCACATCTCCCTATATATTCACATCCCTTTTTGCCGAAGGATGTGTTTTTTCTGTGGCTGTAATGCCATGCGCTACCCATCGTACGATTTTGTTGATCGATATATTGATGCATTGATTAAAGAAATCGACACCGTATCGAAGCGCTTAAATGACGATCGGTTGGTTACGCAGATTCACTGGGGAGGAGGAACTCCCAATGCCATTTCAATTGAGCAGATCGATAGGATTATGACGGCCATTAAAGACCGCTATAACTTTCATCAGTCCATTGAAATTGCTATTGAGTGTAATCCTGCATTATTAACAGAGGAGTATGTTCAAGACCTTAAAAAGATTGGATTCAACAGATTTAGTCTTGGAATCCAGGATTTCGATACCAAGGTACTGGCGGCGGTAAATCGTCAGCCATCGAAGTTGCCTTTGGAAGAGTTACTTCCTATCATCAAAGAAGGTGGCAATGTAGGCGTAAACCTTGATTTTATATACGGACTACCCTACCAGAGTGTTGATTCATTCTTAGATGCCATTAAAAAAGCGATTAGTCTGTCACCTGAGCGTTTGGTTACCTTTTCTTATGCGCACGTACCATGGGTAAAAAAGGCGCAAAAGAAACTGGAAACTTACAATCTACCTGATCCTGAAGCAAAGCTACAGATGTTGATCAAGTCACATCAGTTACTGTCTGAAACGGGTTACAAAGCCATTGGTATGGACCATTTTGCCAAACCGGAAGATGAGTTGTCGGTAGCACTTGATGAAAAGCTTCTACACCGTAATTTCCAGGGATACTGTACCCGTGAAACTACCGGACAGGTTTATGCTTTTGGAACTAGCAGTATAACTCAATTGTGGGATGGTTATGTGCAGAATGAGAAGGATGTTAAAACCTATATCGAACGCATTGAGAAAGATGGCGTAGCTACAGCTAAAGGGTATGTGCTAAACCATGAGGAGATTGTTATCAGAGAGGTGATCAATGAGTTGATGTGTAACTTTATTTTAAACTGGGAGAGACTATCAGCACGCATTGGAGTAAGCATTGATGAAATCAAGCGCATTACAGAATTTGATCCAACGCGTTTAACCCAGTTTCAAGATGATAACCTTATTGTGGTAGATGATCAATATAACATTACAGTGAATAAGACAGGTGAATTTTTCATCCGTAATATTGTGATGACCTTTGATCCGAAACTAAAAAATAGCAACAAGTCATTCTCAAAAACCATATAACCATGAAGAATCAGGTAGTAGTTATTGGGGCCGGACTGACCGGATTAACCACAGCATTTTACCTGAAAAAGGCAGGTGTTGATGTGGTTGTTCTTGAAAAGAAGGAGCAACCAGGAGGTGTTATTCAAACACATCATGAAAATGGATTTGTATTTGAATCGGGGCCCAATACAGGTGTTTTAGGAAGTCCGGAGGCTGCAGAGCTAATGGAAGACCTAAAGGAACACTGCACGCTTGAAATAGCTAATCCAGAAGCCAAGCGACGATTGATTCTGAAACATGGGAAGTGGCATGATATACCAAGTGGATTGATCGGGGGAATTACTACCCCACTGTTTAGCTGGTATGATAAATTCCGATTGTTAGGAGAACCATTCAGAAAACCAGGAACAAATCCACATGAGTCGTTGGCCGACTTGGTAAAGCGCCGCATGGGGCAATCATTTCTTGATTATGCTATTGATCCGTTTATACTAGGTGTTTACGCAGGCGATCCGTCTTTGCTGGTTCCTAAATATGCATTGCCAAAGCTTTACAACCTGGAGCAGGATTTTGGCAGTTTCGTTGGCGGAGCGGTAAAGAAAAGTCGCATGCCCAAAACCGATCGTGAGAAGAAGGCTACGCGTGACGTGTTTTCTGTTGAAGGAGGCTTGACGAACATGATCAATGCCTTGGTCAAGGAGATTGGAGAGGATTGTATTCAATGTAATTGCCAAGACTTGACGGTTGAATATATCGATGCGAATAATTATAGAGTAAAAACAGGTGATACTTCAATAGAGACACCATACGTGGTTACCACCAGTGGTGCTCATACCCTACCCTCAATGTTGAATTTCATTGAGCCATCGATGATGGATAAAATAGCCAATCTAAAGTATGCAAGGGTGATAGAAGCAGCCATAGGATTCAATGATTGGCAAGGTGGCGATATCAAAGCCTTTGGCGGGCTGATTCCTTTCAAGGAAAACCGTGATATCCTTGGAGTACTGTTCATGAATTCATTTTTGAAGAATAGGGCGCCGGAAAAGGGTGCATTGCTTACCGTTTTCATGGGAGGAGTACGTAAGGAAGAGCTAGCCAATGCGAATGACGAAGAGGCGCGGGAGATTATCGGTCGCGAGTTGACCGATTTAATGAAGCTTCCTGAGTTTAAGCCTGATCTTTTCAAGCTGGTACGCTACGATTATGCTATTCCTCAGTATGGAGCTGATAGTGGAATGCGATTTGCCACAGTAGAGCAGTTAGAGCAACAATACCAGGGCTTAATCATAGCAGGAAATCTACGTGATGGTATTGGCATGGCCGACCGCATCAAACAAGGTCGTACTATTGCTGCCGAACTTTCCGAACAATTCAAATAATCTAATCATAGATAGCTTATCAATATCCAGGTTTTACAAGGGTAAGGCCTGGATATTTTATTTGGTATTACATTGACAATTGTCGTCAATTTTGCTACCTTTACAATCATGGTAATCAACCATCGTTCTTTTTTAGGATGTCCCTAAAAAGGGGACATTTAATTCAAAAAGCCCCATTCTAACCAAGATTTTTCCTACAAAGCCCCCGGAAAATATCGAAGACTTTCGAAGAAAAGTAAAATTTGGGGTTAATTTGGTTGCCCTCGGTCCGGAGTCGGTCTCGGAACTGAATACTTTTCAAATACTTCTCATTTATTTCCAATGTAACATAGATAGAACACCAAGTTAAGGTCAGAGTTTACTCTCATTCGTATACACTTCTGCGCTATGCTATTGTTGTGCTTTTTTGAGTATTACTGGTGGTTAAATAATGTCAATTGTCATATGATAAATTGTGTGTTTTGAGTAATTTTAGGCATGGCTAAACAAGGAACAGAGCTTAAAAAAACGCCTAAGCGGATCAGTCAACGTAAGCATATGGCGGTCACAATGGATTTTTATAGAGAAATTAAGGAGCTAATAAGAGTTTCCTATGCGAGTCAAAGAAAAGGACGAATAAGTGCTTACAATGCCTTTACATCGCATTTTTTGAGAGATGTTGTAAAAGGAGAATATCCAAATATCACTTTGGATTATGAGAAATTAGTAATTAGCAGAGGGGAATTGGAAGCGCCTAAGTGGATTAAGACAACGGTGAGGGAAGATGGTTATTTAATAGAATGGGACACCAGTGTGAAAGATGAAAAGCGTTTAGAGGATTTACTTGTATTGGTTGGATCCGAACCACCAAGTTATTTTGCCTATGGTGATTTTAAAAAGATTAAACGAAAAGAAGGTAAATACTTTTATAACTGGACAGATGGTCCTTCAGAACCATACCTTGAATTCTGGGTAGGATTTTGTAATCTGGAAAAGACCTTGTTTTGTGACAGTTTGTATGCCCAAAGAAAGTCAGATAAGGTGTTTGCAAAACCTTATGATCCTAATGCGTCAGAGGATACATCATTGAAAGAAGAAGTTTTTAAACCTAAATTGATTCTCCAGGAGATTATAGAGCAGAGAAAGCAACAAGGTATTAGCCAGGAGCAATTGGCAAAAATGCTTCGAGTAGGACGGAAACAGATTAACAAAATAGAAACAGGTGCTCAAAAACTCACCGTCTCTATGCTCTATCGTATTTTGGTTGCACTCAATGTGGAGATGAAATTCACGATGAAGAAGAAAGGGAGTAATGCTGTTAAAAAGATTAATGGAAAGAAAAAATAATTGAGGTTTGCTGTTAGTTGAAAGGGTGATAGTTTCAGGTTACAAGCTGCAGGTTCTGGAGAATAAACGTTCGCGAGTTGAAGAACGTTACGTTCACGAGTTTAAGCGTTAAATGCTTGTGCTTTATAAAATAATCTGTTAAGTTCGTTTTTGTGAATGGTTGGTTGAGGCGTTGGTTTTTGATTTTAAACTGAATAAAATTAAGCAACCTGACAATGAAAATTCTCGAAAAACGACAACAATTATTATTGATTTTATTAACCATTTTAGTGTTCTTTCCCAACTTCTTTAACGACTTTCAGTTGGCGTGGGATGATCAGTGGCAATTACTGGATTTTGAGTTTGTGGTAAATCATAGTTATAATGCGATGATATACCATTTTACTAATTTTTATCAGGGGCAATACTTTCCAGTGAATACTGTATTGTATATTTTGTTATATGAATCCTTTGGATTTAATGCTTCGGTTTATCATGCGGCGTGTTTGTTGATACATGTTTTTAACGCTTTGCTGGTGTATGGAATAATTGTTAATGTGCTTGCATTTGTGAAGCGTAACTGGACAATTGCTCGGATACGATGGTTCTCTTTTATGGTAGCATTGATATTTGCGGTTCATCCCTTGCAGGTGGAGTCGGTTGCCTGGATCAGTGCATCGAAAATTGTTTTATATACACTGTTTACCCTATTGGCGATACGCTTTTATATTAGCTATATTAAGTCAGGGAAAAAGATATTGTTATTGGTGGTTGCGTTGTGTTACTTGTTGTCTTTTGGCTCAAAAGAGCAGGCGATAATTTTGCCATTGAACCTGATTGCATTTGATTATATCTTTAATCGGTACCGGAACGTGAAGGTTAGATTAAGAGAGTTCTATTCTACTGTTCTTTTGGAGAAACTATTCTTTTTGCTCATCGGCTTCTTCATGTATCGATTTTCGGTAGCGAATAATTTGGGAACCTTTGATGTTGAGACCTATCCTTTATATCAGCGATTGCTGTTTGGCATGAGTAGCTTTATGGAGTATATCTTTCGGTTTATTGCTCCTGTAAAGCTGTATTACTTCTATTTCTTCCCAATTGAAATTGGTGAAAATTTACCGGCATATTACTGGGGGTATCCTGTGTTGATATTGATATGTGTATTCTTTGTGCTGAGTCAGTATGAACGAGGTAATCGATTAGTGCTGTTTGGAATAATGCTCTTTGTGATTAATCTGTTGTTGGTATTGCATATTGTTCCTATGCCCCGAAAGATGATTACTGCTGATCGCTACATGTATGTTAGCATTGTTGGAATTGGTATTGTGCTCACGTGGTTGATTCAGTGGGTATACCTAAAGAAAAAACATTGGCGCAAGATAGTCATAACGCTCTGTTGTGGTTGGATGATTTTTTTGGGAGTTCATAGTCATGAACGCACAAAAGATTGGCAGGATAGCGATTCAATTAAACAGAATGTGACAGATCTTATTGAAAGACGTAAAGCACAAGATAAGCCAGTAGTAAATAATCCATTAAAAGGAGGTCTTCATGAGGAAAAATGATTTTCTGATCTCAGTTGTTGTTCCTTGTTATAATGAGGAAAAGAACATCCCGTTGATGATTGATGAGTTGCAAAAGCATTTGAGAGCCTATCGTTATGAAGTTATTTTGGTGGATGATGGTAGTAGTGATGACTCGTCGGATCTGTGTGAGAGGTTATATGGTGAAATAACAGAAGTAAACTACATTCGGTTTGCCAGAAATTTTGGACATCAGGCAGCTTTACAAGCAGGGATTACTTGTGCAAATGGCGAAGCGGTAGTAACCATTGATGCTGATTTACAGCAACCTCCATCGGTTATTCCAGCGATGGTAAAATGTTGGTTGGATGGTCATGAGATTGTTGAGGCCATACCTGAGTATACCGACTCTATTGGATGGTTCAAAAAATATACCTCTTATATTTTTTATTGGGTGTTAAATAAGCTGAGTGATTATCCAGTGGTAAAGAAGGCAAATGACTTTCGGTTAATCGACCGAAAGGTAGCTGATGAGGTTGGCCGATTGAAAGAGAATCACCTGTATTTACGGGGATTCTTTTCATGGGTGGGATTCAATAAAGGATTTGTTCATTACGATCATAAAAAGCGTATCAATGGAGAGACTCACTATCCGTTTTATAAGATGGTTCGTTTGGCTTTGAATGGTATTACTTCAATGAGTGTTCGACCGCTACGTTTAGCTTTAATTTTGGGCTCTATCGTTTCATTGATTGCCTTTGCCATTATATGCTGGGCACTTTACCTGGCCGTTTTTACAGAGCGAACCATTGCAGGTTGGACTTCTACCATTGTGAGTACGCTGTTTCTTGCAGGAATTCAGTTGTTAGTGTTAGGAATCATGGGTGAATATTTGGGTAAGTTGTTTATAGAAAATAAGCAACGACCGAATTATATCATACGCGATAAATGTATTCGAAATACTGTTAAAGATATTGAGCACTCTACCAGTAAAACAACACTTATTGAGCAGGGTGTTTAAGTAGGAACTAAAGAAAGGAGGTTAGGATGATGTTCTAGATCGATATGGATTTTGATCAAACAGTTTACCCATTAGACCGCGACCGGTAAACTCAGGTGCCATTGAAGGCACCATATAACAAACAAAAAGTGCAACAGGAGGCATCCCATTGCACCAATTAATTAACCGGAACGAGGTTGACAGGTCGCACTAATCACCTCGTATCCACAAACGTTAATCCTTATGCAAACAAAGATAAAAAAAGGCATACAATACCTTGCAGCCGCTGCATTTATTTTCGCACTGGTATTGAATATTAAAGTAACACTGGATGATCCATTTGTATTAATGAGTGATGCTGTGGTAGCACAGACAACTAGTACAGGTACTACCTCTTCAACAGATTCATCATCAGATTCTTCAACTGTAAGTTCTGGGTCTTCAACATCAACTCAGATACTGGAGCTTAAATGGGAAGAAAAGATATGTAAGAACGGAGTTAATCGATATGAAATATGTGAATATGGTGGAGACGGTAATTCTTGTTCTACCTCAGGGCAAAGAACACGGTATTGTCCTTATCCAGGCGATTAATTTGTAATAACTGAAGGATTAAATTTTTTTTTAATCCTTCAAAAATATAGGATTTATGAAACTAAACCTCACATTGATTTTAGTGATATTATTAGGATGTAATAATGTTGAGTTGTCTTCAATTGAAGATAAAGTTCCAACTATGGCAGTAGATTGTGACAATTGTAGTGTAAAGTCTAACTTAAGTGAAATGTTTGATCCTTTGAGTTTTGTTGTTTTGGAGACAAAGAAGGAGTGCTTAATTGAATCAATTGACAAAATAAGTATTCATAAAAATAAAATATATATACTAGACACAAAGGGCGCAAAATCATTATTAGTTTTTGCAACAGATGGTAGATATCTTTATAAAATCGGAAAAGTTGGCAATGGTCCTGGTGAATATGTTAAACCATATGATTTTAATGTAGATTTAAAGAATAATGAGGTGAAAATTCTTACACATAAGAAACTATTAATTTATGACTTAGGAGGTCAGTATAGAAGGACTTTATGGTATGGGTTTTCAGCAAGACAGTTTGCATCAATGGAGAATAGAAATGAATGTTTTTATGGGGCAGGAAAGAATGATAAGATTATAATAGCTAATTCAAAAGGGAGAGTGAAGAACTCACTGTTTCCTTATTCATTACGTAATAGAATTGTTACTCCATATGGATTACAGAAGAGTGATTCTTTATGTTTATACAATATTCCGAATTGTGACACGATTTTTTCTGTTTCAGGGAATTCTATCGTTCCATATCTCTATATTGATTTTGGACATGCAGCCTTTACTTGGAAGGATTATTGCTCTTTAGGACAGAACCAAAAGCAACAAACTCACGCCTACGTGGTTGAGAGTGGAAAGTATGCATTTAAGTGTTTGTATACGGAGTGTCCTGAATATAAATTTTTGAGTTTTGTGCTTAAAAAGAAAATGATAGGATGTTTCCAGTCAGAAAGGAGTGGATTCCAAATTTACTACGATGTTTCAAGTTGTTGTGATGATATATGGTTCTCAAATGTTTTTGCTTTACCATCATATATTGGTGAAGACGGTTATGTTGTTTGTATTCAGAATTTTCCAGAGGAAATAATAAAAGGTCGACAGATTCTTCAGAATAAGAAGCAAAACACTGGACTTTCACAGAATGAGAATGAAGGATTGAAAATCTTGAATGATATAGTCTCTAAAATAGATGAGCTGTCGAATCCTGTCTTATTTATTGCTAAGCCAAAGATATAGTAAGATTGAAAATGGAAAGCCAAAGAATAGTTTTAAAGATTAAGAGTGATATGAATTTTCTAGGAGTTCTAGTTCTTCTATTTTATTTGAGTGGATGTTGTTATAGTGATCAGCAAGAATATTCAACTTCAACAAAAGAACTTAGATGGATTCAAGCTAGGGATAGTCTTGAGCATAGTCTTGTAAAAACGAAGCTAAAGAAGGATGTTAATTTGTTTTCAGAAGGAAAGGATAATTTAGTTCTTAAACGTGTCATTTGTTCTAACTACAGCTTATTGTTGGTTATTCCAGAGCATGCGTGCGGATATTGTGTTGATTCCGAGATAAGGAGCATAAAAGAGTATTCTCGAAGATTGAAAGACAAGTCTTTTTATATTCTAACCAGGCATAGATATAAGAAAGAGATTAGAAATTTTAAATATTTCAACAAGTTAGATGGTTTCAAGGTCTTTAGTGTTAAGGATAATACAATTTTAATGGAGTCAATTAATGGGATGGTGAAGCCAATATTTCTAATTGTTGATAGAAATTGCGATATAATTGATGTTTTTATACCTGCCCAGGAGGTTGAAGATTTATCTAGGCAATTTCTAGATATTTGCTTGAGGAAATATCTTAACAGCTAAATTCTTGTGGGTGAGTTTCTTTGTAAAATGACAAATTTGATTTCTATGTCGTATTATTGTTGTATGTTGCTTTTCGGAATTTTATGTGTTGGTTGTACTCATCAGCCAGTAAAGAATGATGCTAAAATTAAATTTACCAGAGGTGAATATGACTTTAGCCATCTTAAAATGAAAGATAAGGCGGAGTGTGAGTTTGAGTTTTCAAATGTTGGGGAGTCGCTTTTGGTGATATATGATGTTAAGACAACATGTGGATGTACGGTTCCTGATTGGAATAAAAAACCTATTGTTCCAGGGAAAAAAGGAGCGATTAGGATTAAGTATGATACAGATCATCCGGGTAGGTTTAGAAAGACCATTACCGTGTATTACAATGGAAAAGACTCACCAAAGAAGTTGGTGGTGCGTGGGACTGTAGATTTTCCAAAGAATATAGAGCAACTGTAGCTGAATTGGTGTAATGAGTTATGAATAAAAGGAAAATCAATATTATCCTGTTTCTGGCAATGGGAGTATTTGTTGCAGTGTTGGGACTTTGGTGGTTGACGTTAGGAGTCGGAGTGCTTGGATGTATTTATTGGTTAAGTAGATCTAAAAGGCGATGGGTTGACTGGATAAGGCGTAAGACCTGGTGTTGGGCTCCCATTACGCTGGTTGGTGTATTTCTATTTGCTATAGCTGTTCGGGTGTTTTTG
Source organism: Puteibacter caeruleilacunae (assembly GCA_005217565.1). Lineage (GTDB taxonomy): Bacteria > Bacteroidota > Bacteroidia > Bacteroidales > Prolixibacteraceae > Puteibacter > Puteibacter caeruleilacunae. The sequence goes on along the minus strand of SJCO01000010.1, from coordinate 223 downwards.
CTTGAGATTTATGGCATTCCCAGTGAATCGATGGAGGATACACTGCTTGTTGGTGATAAGATTGTTGTGAGTAAGCTGAATTATGGACCTCGTTTGCCACAATCCCCTTTTGAGATTCCATGGATAAATGTGTTGTTCTATTTTAATAAGGATGCACGAGCAAGGATTAATGATAAGTGGTGGGGGTATGATCGACTGACTGGTTTGGATGGTATTGCGCGTA
>SJCO01000089.1 GCA_005217565.1 Puteibacter caeruleilacunae | reverse complement strand
ACATTTCCTTCATCATTTCATTTCCTCGCCCCATATTTTGCTCATAATGGAATTCAGTGCATCCACCAGTTGGATACGTTATCTTTTCCAGCAAACCGGCTCCTGATTTCTCTGGATTGACTTGTCGATTAACCTTAGCGGAAGAATACTCTGTCATTAATAAGAATTGACCATTATTTGCACCGTTATAATATCCCCAAGCATCCTGAGAGGTAGAATTTCGATTAGGTAATTTTACAGAATTATAATCAAATTTATATGGAGGTTTTGATTCCCCCACACTATTTTTTTCTGTAATACTTTTTAAATACATTCTTTTTTTATCATATTCATTAGCTGCGAAGTATGGAATAGCATTGCCATCGTCATCACTTTGAATGTACTCATATTTAAATTCGAACTTCTTTAATGTCTCCCCACTATTATTAACCAGTTCAACTCGCTGCAATGGATGCCCTCCTTGAAGATCTTCTCGCCCCGGTTCTTTATCTGGATCATAGTCTCGGTTAAAGATCACTTTCCCTTGAGAAAAAATAATCTCTGAAATCTGACATTGGTATCCTGTAACTTGTGAATAAAAACTTGTTACATCATCATCTACCACAGCTCCATTTTGATTTTCAGCTTCATTTGGAGAATTAGGTCCTTTATTATTTAATCGATCAAATTGTCTTCTATAAAAAATTGTTGTTTCCTGTTCATATTTAAACTCTATTTTACCATAATTAGCTGTTTCAATAGCAACCAAGTGCCAACATGAAGGATCATCATCGTACGTCCTTGGCTGAGAAAGATCAGGGGCTGTATCTATCCTTTTATAACTAATTGGTTTACAACTCTCTAAATCTACAGCTTCAAAATGATAAATATTACCACGACTATCGCAAACCTTAAAAGAAATAATTTCGTTTTGCTTTCGCTTCGCAATAATTTTAATATCATCATACTTTTGCAGCACGATCTCTTTATCTATGGGATCAAAAATAAACCGATTATTTAAACCATTTGTATTGAGATAAAACTGATCAGGAACATAATCAAGCTCTATACCTGAACCTCCTTTCCATGGAGACGTTACTTGTTTTCGATAAATACTATCAGTTAACAGATTTTGATAAAGATCCGTTTCCAAGCACCCTTCTGGAGATTCATCTTTCTCTTGACGTGCCATTCGCGTTATCGCTCCTCCATAATTCAATGTCCAGCCTAATCCTACTCTAGAGGCGATTTCCTCTACTTTTATCCCACGTGAGTGGTAACTTAAACTTATTGGCAAAGTATATCCTCCTTCTTCAATTGTAAATAAAGGAATATT
>SJCO01000088.1 GCA_005217565.1 Puteibacter caeruleilacunae | reverse complement strand
CCTTGTAGCGTATCAACCAGTATTTCTGAGACAGTTTGAATTGGACGATAACGATTATCATAGTAAATTGTACTTACCAGTTCCTTTCCTCGTCCAAGAACCATACGCTTTGTTCCTGTTACCTGTCCTTTAACCTTTGWCAAAGGTGAGGTCGCAAAATTAGGATGCGYTGTATCATAATTCTTTTTTCCTGTCCAATTGTAATTATCATAGAATGTCTGCATCAGAATGRTCCCTGTWGGGTCATAATCAGTTTCATCATCCAAGTCTGACTGCAAATCGGAATGTTCTTTATCTGATATTAACAAATATCCCGATTCTGTTTGTCGGTTAAGATCATCATACTTAAAATAAGTCCACTCTTTTGATGCTCTTTGATTTCCATCCTGAGATAACACCAATCGATCACGTGCATCATACACCATATAAATTGGATCTGCTCCTGGTAGTCGCTTCTCAATCATYCTATTTTTATAATCATACTTATATGAATATATCACTGATTCATCAAAGTTAGCAGTGGTAATCGTAAGACTATTAGTATTGCTTGCAGTAAAAGTAAAGTTTGGCTTCAACGTAATTGATGCACCTAAGGCTGCAACCAATATTTTCTTGCCAGTAGGAACCTGTGTTAACTGTGTGTCATCATTGTAAACCAAAGTTTCACTTGACTGAGCAGATGAAGCATTACCTTTAAAATTATCKACAACTCCAGGAGGTAAAACAAATCGYAATAAATCCAGATTATCATACACGTAATACGTCTCAACTGGGATTACTTYATTATTTTCCTCAACATAACTACGCTTCAATACAACTTTTCCTTTTTTATCCTTAAACTCCTCGGTTGTGTGTAGTTTTCCTAACTCCGACTTCCAATTCTCATCCTTTACAATATTCTTGTATAGAGAGTTAGCCGGATAATAAGCATAACCATCACTAGCTATTGCACCTCCCTTATTGACAAGTCGATTACTAATTACTTTAAAGCATAAAACCTCATCGTCACTATTGGTACCATATTCAAATCGCTGTGAATGCCCTGCTCCAATCTGCCAGGTTTTACCTGGCGCTCCTTGCTCTAAAGCTCTATTTAGCGGTGAAGCTTCTAATCTTGCCTCACTGTAGGGTACTTCTGAATGAGCTACTTTTACTGCCTTATTTGTATAGTAATCATACTGCTCTGAATCGGTGTAAGTACCAATCGATTTAACTGCATCAATATGATACTTACCATCTGATGCGTTAGTAACATAAGGCAAATAGGTTCTAACTTGTCGCCCATAGCTATCATATTGAACAGGAGTAATAATATCCTTTCCCAAAGGACTTCCTTGCACTGATATTACCTGA
>SJCO01000083.1 GCA_005217565.1 Puteibacter caeruleilacunae | reverse complement strand
CCTCCCGCTAGCGTTCATCCTGAGCCAGGATCAAACTCTTCGTTGTAGAAAAGATTGTTAAATGTTCTTAGCTCACAAAGTCTCTTCAGAATTAACTAGCTTGTTTATTTTGTGCTATACTTTTCAATATTTTCAATGAACTCTTTTTTTGTTCGTTCTTTCTGTTTCCAGAAGCGGCTGCAAAGATAAACACTTTAATTTGTAAATCGCAAAAGTTTTTTAAACTTTTTTTCAGCAACCTCTCATTTTGTTTTTGAACGCCTTTYTGCYTCTCTCTTCCCCTCKCGCCTTGCGGCTTTCAGTTTCTCGAAGCGGCTGCAAAGATAAATCATTTTATCTTTAACTTCCAAAACATTTTTGAGATTTTTTTTGAAGCTTTTTCAAGTCGATTTACCCGACTTTCTATCTCGAAAATCCGTAAACTCAAACTTCGAAATCAGCCCAAAAAAATTGGCCTCTTCATTTCCTCACTGAACGTCTTGCTGTAAAAGCGGGTGCAAATATAGAGCTTCACCCCTATCACACCAAATCTTTTTACTCCTTTTTTAAAACCTTTTCCTTAACTGACTCTGTATCTGAGAGAAAAAATTTAGACACTTTTGCATATACGCATATATTTTTTGTCAGGTTTCAGTATTATGGTACTAATCCTGAATAAATCCAGTGTTAGAAATATGCCTTGTTTTCTATTTATTTGAACTTTTTGGTTTCATAATTTCCTTAATAATAGATTTTGTTGCATCAGATTCTTGTAATTATGGGGTAAAGAATGGTCTTGATTTCTTAGAATGGTGATTACTTTAGTAACAAAGACTATTTAAATTACCTCTTATTTTGAATAAAGAAGTCATTTTAGACTAAAATCACTATTGCTTCTAGTGATATTATAATCGTTTTTTTGTTTTCCTGAGTGCAATTTTATCCTTAGATGGTATTATTTTTTCGCAAACAACTACATATTGGAATACCTAATAACTAAATACGATACTAATTTATATCTAAACAATTCATTTTTCTCCTTTTGATTATTCTGGATTACTGGTATTGGATGATATAATCAGTTGTATTCATCTGTTTCTATCTTTTTTAACTACTGAATCTTCAAAAAGATTGAATACATTCAGTAATTCACCTAAATCTTTAATCATCCGCATGAGTTTATGATGAGATAATGAAAATTCATGCTCCTTTCATCGTATTGGTAAAGGGAATAATAATATCTACTTTCATTATTTAGTATTCTGACACATTTTATTGGCTGGATAGCTTATTGAAGTAAGTTTTTTAATTAAACTATTCTTTATAATGTGTTTTAATAGCAACAAATGCATCTTTTCTTAATTGTTGCTATCTGTACAGTGTATTTCTCACTAAAGCATTTTCAGAATCGCTCTTTCTTACTTGGTATTTATAGAATACTTATATCTGACCATTATTATGCTTGTTATGCTGATGTGTCGTTGTTTAGTTGTGTCGTTGCTTATCAGTTTATCCAGGTTATTGCCTGGAGGAGAAATTACATCTTGTTGAAGATTCAAGATTCTGGTTATTCTGTTTCTCTCTTCTGGTTGCAATGCTCTTGAATCCAATTTCTCAGGAGTGAAGTGTTGCTGTATTTAGTAGAAACCTGGTTTGTCTATATCAATGCCTTTGTCAGAATGCAGGCATTACTCCGGAAAGTTAAGACATAAAAAAACCCAGACTCTTTTCAGAACCTGGGTTTATTAAAATGGCGACGACCTACTCTCCCACATCTCTGCAGTACCATCGGCGCTAGTAGGCTTAACTTCTCTGTTCGGAATGGGAAGAGGTGGGACCCTACTGCAATAGTCAC
>SJCO01000082.1 GCA_005217565.1 Puteibacter caeruleilacunae | reverse complement strand
CATTAAATACTGGCCAGCTATCTGGTACAATAGTTTGATGACCGATCAAATGCATGAAGACTATTTTGAATTTGGTGAAGGTGTGAAGACTCCTCCGGTAGGTAGCAAGATGACCGATCCGGGAAGAGGTGGTGTCGCATGGGTACAGATCAATAATGAAACTGCCAACAAAGAAACGCTGGAAGATCCATCAACACGAAATGTTTGGATGGAGTGCTTACCAGTGAAGGAGGTTGAATCAAACGGAGAGAAGAGTCTTGTTGTACAAAATGTAGTGCCAGGAACCTATGAGGTTACTTTCTCATTACGCGACTATAAGCACCCTAATGTGCAGATCTATGTAAATGGTCAGCCTATTGCMAAACCTTTAGGAAAAGACAATACCGGTTTCGATTGGAAGAACGCTCCAAATGATCTTTCATGGGATAAAGTGATTGGGTATTACACRCATGAAGAGGGAGATCCAGATCAGGTGTTTGTGCGATTTGAAACAGCCGGAACTTCACCGTCATTCAGATTGGTACCTTTTAGAGTTTTACTGCGCCCAACCGAGAGTGTATACTAGTTTAATTTAGAATGAACTTGTTTATGAAAACGATATATTTAATCATTATTCTAGGACTGTTGTCGGGAGTTGCTTTTGCAAAAAGCGCTGCCGGTCAGCAAGAYGGGAATAAGAAGAAATCGACCATAAAAGGGGTCGTAACCGGAGATGCTCAAGTACCTGTTCAAGGTGCTTTGATCAAGGTGATTAATGATACCATTACCACCAGAACCAATTCTGAAGGTGAGTTTGTAATTCCTGTGTATGGCACTGATAARGGGATGATTATTTCTGTRACAGCCGAAGGTTATCGCCATGAGGAATTGTACAGTCAGGGCCGAACMGAACTGAATATAAGCTTATTGCAAAAAGATGCGAGAGTGAATCCTACGCAAAAGTTTGACCTTGGTTTTGTTACACAACAAAAGCGAGTYGCYACAGCTACCGTTGATGGATTAACTACCGACAAGATCTCAGAGGTAAATGAGACTGCCGAGCAGGCACTACAAGGACAGGTTGCTGGTGTGAACATGATCAAGCGTTCAGGTATGCCAGGTGAGGGGGCTTATTTTGATATTCGCGGAATATCGTCGCTTTATGCAAGTAATTCTCCRTTGGTAATATTAGATGGAGTGTACGTAAATATGGCCGGAGAGCAGTCGCCTGTTTTTGACGGTATCTTCAGTAATCCTTTTGCCAACCTGAATGTTTCAGATATCGACAATATCACAGTATTAAAAGGTGCTGAAGCTGCTGCTTATGGTTCTTTAGGAGCCAATGGAGTGGTGATCATCGATACAAAGAAAAGTGACGGACTGGAAACATCGATCAACTTATCGATGCAGGGAGGATTGTCTTTTTCTCCTGACGCAATCCCTGTGTTGAAGTCTGGTCAGTTCACCTCTTTAATGACAGAATTAGCGCATCAGCGTTACGATGCTACAGAGGTGATGTATCGATTCCC
>SJCO01000009.1 GCA_005217565.1 Puteibacter caeruleilacunae | reverse complement strand
CACTGTTCAATGGTTATATCAATATTCTTTACAGCAAATGCCTGTTGTAAATGCGATGATAGCAATCGCGATGCAACACTAATTAGACTAGATGATGAGTTCCTTTGGTTATTTAGCTTTTCCATATCTTTTTAAATATGGTTGCAATATACAACTAATATTTGAAGATGCAAATGATTTATGCTAGGAGGGCCTAAGGGCAACTCTTTTAATACCATTATAATGTGCTATTAATCTCAACAATAGCATGCTGTAGAAGGACATACGAATAGGAGTAAAGTTTGAGTAAACTTTGTTGTCTGATCGATGTTATTCTGAAATTAAATTTGAAGTGGTAAGAAAGTAATTGAGGCCTTGTTGGAGTTTTGTTGGAGCCTTATCAAAGTTATATCAAAGCCTACTTTGCTTCGATTGGCTTCGATATTTTCCGGGTATCTGTAGGGAATATCGTTGTTTAGATGGGGTATTTTATGAAATATGTCCCTAAAATGGGGACATTTTGAAAAGAACGATGGTTAATTTCCTCAGTTGTAAAGGTAGTAAAAATAAACGTTAGAGTCAATGGAAGTATGACTATTCAGCTATTGCTACCAGCCTTTATTTTATATTTAAACCCATAATAAACAATCGTAAATTATGGGTTTAAATAAACTGTTATGTGTAATGATTTGAGTGGGTGTTAAAACATTTTCATTCCTGAATATTCCATGGTGTCGCCTTTCCCGAAGCCAAAGCTTACACCTACAACAACGATTCTTCCACTTCGCTGGTTTTCACGGTAGGTTTTGAAATCGGCGCTTTTTGATTCGAACACCTGTTTGCGAGAATCAAATAAGTCACGAACACTTAAATGTACAACTCCTTTGCCTTTCATGAATTTCTTGCGCATACCGAAATCGGAATAGTTTACCGCCTTATAAAAGCCTTGCAGACTTTCAGTCTTTGAGTAATACCTGAACTTATATTCTGCATCGATATCGTATGGAAGCTTCAATTTCATGGTCATTTTGCCCGACCAAGCATCGTTTTCAAAGTTAAAGTCTTGTTCTTGATATTCTCCCGTTCTCTTGTAGTACATATAATATCCCTCAGCTAGAAAAGACAACCATTTTAGTGGCTCAAGCTTACTGTTCATCTCTATACCTGTTCGCTTATTTTCACCAACATTAATTGGCATCCGAGTTGTTACATTGTCGCTTACTATATATACACGGTCCACTACATCATCGGTTTTACGGTGAAATAGAGAAACATTTATCGAACTTGATTTGAAGTTAGATATAGCTGTAAGTTCATATGAATCACTCAGACTAGGCTTTAAGTCGGGATTTCCTTTGCTGACATTTAAAGGATCGGTATACGATGCAAATGGATTTATATCCCACATGTGTGGACGTCTGATTCGCTTTGAATATCCTGCCTGTACAGAGATCTTTTCATTGAAATTGTATGAGGTATGAAAGCTTGGAAACAGCTTTGTGTCGTTATTGGTGTCATCCTGACTGGAACCGTCTAATTTACTCTTGCGGTATTCGTATTCGCCTCTTAATCCTGCCTTAAAACCTATCTTTTCACCTTCGTAGGCATATGTACCATAAATGGCCGATATGGCTTGATCAAAATTAAATCGATTACTATTATTTTCGTCGATTTGCCAGGAGTTGTTTACTTGGTTAAATTGAGTTAGATCATTTTTGTTACTGTTGATATTTACTTTTGCTCCTGTTTCCAAGGTAGTTTTTTCAGAGAAAGGATGAGTGTAATCGGTCTGAAAGCTATATTCTGCATCAGAAAAATCATTGAGTATTTTTTCCTCATTTAAATTGATATAATTACCTGCACCAGTGTTGTTATAGGTGGATGTCTTATCTTTTCCGAAGAATGATCCAGTAGCACTAGCTGTTAGTTTTCGCTCTTTGTTATCAGCAAATTCCTTGGTATAATTCACTTCGTATTGCCATTTGGGATTTGTTGCAGTAGTGGTTTCGTTACGCTGTGCTTCTTCTGAATTCTCCCCAGAAAGCTCAGTGTAGCTATAATCGGTTGTTGAGTAATGCTTCTCATTCTCATATCCATAATGACCGGAAACACTCAACGTTTGATATTTGCTGATGAGATAATCGGCCCCTAGAATGAAGTTATAAAACTGTTCATTTTTCTCAGTATCACCTATTGAAACGACTTGTGGTTGTATTGGATCTTTATAGTTGATGGTTTGGTTGTAGCTCTCAGATAAAAATCTGCGATCGCCTACACCTAGCTGTGTGAAAAGATTCAGCTTTTCTGTTCGCCTGTTCATACTTAAACCAAGACTGTAGTTTTTGGGAGTACCAATGTTACCTGTTATTGCTCCGTTCAATCCTTTCTTGTTGTCTTTTTTCAGGATGATATTGATAATCCCACTAGTTCCTTCGGCATCGTACTTGGCTGAAGGATTGGTTACTACTTCAACTTTTTCAATCATGTCGGCAGTTATGGTTCCTAGTGTTTTATCGCTTGCCATTACCGACGGTTTTCCGTTGATGAGCATTTGAACACTTGTGTTTCCACGCAGACTAATGGTTCCTTCAATGCTTACATCGACCGATGGTACATTGTTAAGGATATCGAGTGCACTACCTCCTGCACCAACTAAATCTTTACCTACGTTAAACACTCTCTTGTCGAGCTTGAATTCGGTTTTCGATTTTTCAGCCCTCACTACAATATCGTTTAGTTGTGCTTGAGTGCTTGTAAGCTGAATGGCGTTAAGCTCTACTCGGTTATTGGTAAGTTTAAAGTCGTGTATCTCCACTGCTTGATAGCCAATAAAACTTACCTTGATGTAGAAATCTTTATTTGGCGATTCAAGCTGAAAACTTCCATCTTTATTGCTAATTCCTCCGGTAACTAGGTTTCCATTTTGCTCAAGAAGGGCAATGGTTGCGTATTCAATGGGAGTGTTGCTTTCTTTTTCGACTACTTTTCCTGTAATTACCACCTTTTTGAGGTTGTCTTCAGAGAACGACTGGAGGGATAAGAGAGTGCAAATTATTAAAAGGGTGTATTTTATTCTTTCCTTCATTGTTAATGATTTTAAATTGCTCTATTTTAGGTCCAAAGCTATCTTGATTGTGACGGGTAGACAAGGAAGATCGATATACGACAATTAATCTTTGTTTGAAGGTTCTTTTGATACAATTATGGTCGTTCGACGGTATAAACCGGTCGTTAATCGATTCGAGATGCTTACATGTGATAATATGCCTACTTTTGACTACAGAATTATGAAGTTTTAGTTGTAACATTGATATGAACAAGGGAATAAAAACTATCTATAAAGAACTACTGTTTCAGGTGGTGATGATGATCCTGCTATTTCTATTAGTGGCATTTGACAAGAAGCATCCGCATTTCCATTGGGAGGAGACATTTTTCTTGTTGAATTATTTTCTGATGGCATTGATTGTTAATTATTTTCTGTTACCACGATATTATTACAAGCGAAAGTTTGGCCTCTTCGCTGTGGGATTCTGCATGGTAGTAATGCTTGGGATTGTAATTGAAGAGTTTGTGCTGGAGCAAATCTTTTTCCCTGAAAGTAGGGGAACTGCCTTTTATTTCCTGAGAAGTCTGCTTGATGTATTGCCTTTGATTTTAATTCTGGTTGCCAGTAAGTTTGTTTGGGATGCTACGGTTAATCAGTTTAAAGTGGAGCACATGGACCGCATGATGGCTGAGAGTAAGTTGAATTATCTGAAGCAGCAAATTAATCCTCATTTTCTGTTCAATAATTTGAATAATCTGTATTCATATGCCATTGAAAATTCTCCGAAAACACCACAAATTATTCTTGAGTTATCGTCGTTACTGCGTTATATGTTGTACGATTGCAAGGAGAATTCGGTAAGCTTAAGAAAGGAGTTGGAACATTTAAACTCCTTTATAAAACTGAATGAATTGCAGTTAGAGGGGAAAGGTGGTGTGACTTATGAAACTGATATTGAGAGTGATTTTTATATCGCTCCTATGATTTTGATTGTGTTTGTTGAGAACGCTTTCAAGTATAGTCTGGCAAGTCAGACCGAAGAGATTTATATTGATATTTCGGTGGAAATGCGTGATGGGAGACTGAAGTTTTATTGTGAGAATAGTTTTGATGATGAAGTGAATTTAAAGGATATTGCCGGAGGTATCGGTTTACAAAACGTACAATCGCGATTAGATTTGCAATATCCTGATGCATATGAGCTTAAAACACATGAGTCGGAAAACCGTTATATTGTTGAGTTATTGATTAATCTAGACCGCTTACAACAATGATTTCTTGTATTATTATAGAGGATCAGGCGCCTGCACAGCGTATATTGAAGAAGTATATTGCTGATTATGGTGATTTGAATTTGAAGGCAGTGTTTTCAGATCCGGTATTGGCGCTGGAATATCTGCGTGAGATTAGAGTAGATTTGATTTTTCTGGATATTCATCTTCCTAAGCTGTCGGGTATGGATTTCCTGAAAATTCTACATTACAAGCCATTGGTGATCCTTACTACTGCTTTTCATGAGTATGCGGTTCAGTCGTACGATTACGATGTAATTGATTACCTATTAAAGCCTATCTCGTATGAGCGTTTTTTGAAAGGGATAGAGAAGGCGAAGCGATCATTGAGCTCTGATGAGGCCGAAAGACATAGTAAGAGTCTACTGGTGAAGGTAGGATATGAGTATGTGAGTGTTGATCTTTCTGATATCATGTATGTGAAGTCGGATGGTGATTACACGCTGCTGTGTTGCACCGATAACCAGTATATGGTGAGTTCTCCTCTGAAGTATTGGAATGAAACATTACCGAAGCAGCAGTTCTGTCAAATTCATCGATCGTTTATTGTGGCGCTAAGTAAAATTGATAAACTATCGGGAAGTGTTGTAAATATCAACAACCAAGAACTTCCCATCGGAAGAAAATTCAAACAAATCCTAAAAGAGAAAATCGCAGATTTAAGGTAGTAGGGGTGGATTCTTGTTAGGATTGGAAGGCTTGGCAGGGGGGAGAATTATTTCTTCTGTATAAATTCTATTATCTTTATAACAAGAAGGAAAAGCAAAAGATAAAAGAAGCCCATGAAGTTACTTGCAAAAATCACAATTGTATATTCGCTATTAAGTATATTCATGCTTACTTCTTGCAACTATTTCGATTATTTAAAGGCAGTTAAGAAAGAAACACAAGAAAGATTTATACGAGATAAAGGGTATATTTATCGACTTACATTTGAAGGGAAAATTACAAGGAAAACGTATTGTACTGCGTGCGAAATAAATAAGTATGAGTTAACGTTGGAACTAAAAAAAATAAGTGAAAAACCTACTTTTAGTTTGGCGCAATATCCACCATACTATACATTTTTAAATGACAGTGTGGTGAATGTTTCTGTGTCAAGAGAGTTATTTGAACGAGTATCTGAACAAGATCATGTTATTAAAGATAAAGACTCATTTAATCTAATGGTGGACAGTGAAGAGCTTTTGTTCTTAAGTAAGGAGAAGCTTAAGTGGTTTCCTTGAGAATAATATACTTAAGTCTTTTGGGTGCTATTAGATCAGAAAGTAGCAAGGAATGTGTTATTGATGTGATTTTTTATGTACAGAATAGATCTAAAATATTCCTGACATTTCTTATAATCCCTGTTGCCATAATTGCTTTTTCAATTTACAATGGTGTTTTCTCGTACACTCTTTGGGTATGTAAGTGTTATTTTTTTGCTGATTTACTCTTCTTGCTTAATGCATTGCGCAATTTAAGGAGGGCTCAAGAGTATTTAGAAAAGCATCTAAAGCTGATAAGGAATTGAGAGATGCTATGTTCTGCTGGCTTATTTTTTCTTACCAATATTTGAAAAAAACTCAAACCGCAACAATAAACAACAATAGAGTTAGTTATGTAGAGTGGATGGATTCTTTTGTGCTGCAGTAGATCGCCCTATTTTTCATGAAGGGTAATAGTCAATTTCTTGGCTAGTCATTGTTTGGAATACTAATTCAAAATCACAATAAAATGAAGAGCTATCTTATTATTGGTTTCATTTTTATTCTGTTGGGCTGTACCCGGAAAGAGGAAAAAACGGAATTTCCTGTTCATAAAAATCTAAAGTTCACTTCGCTGGGAATAGATGAGGAGCTATTAGTTCATCCACAAGAGTTACTTGTTTATGACAGCATTGCAGTTATTGGGGATCCTCATCAGGGGAAGTTTGCAACAGTTGTTGATTTGAATAAAGGAAAGGTCCTTAGTAGGTGTATTCATCATGGGCAGGGACCTGATGAATTTTTAAATGTTAGATTTTCTCAAATTGGAGATACTATGATTGAGATATTTAACAAAAACAAGATCGTGATAATGCCGGTTAAATCTTTAATAGAAGGGACTCCTGTCTTTGATAAAATGTATAAGAAACCTCAATTCAAACTTAAAGAACATGAGTTTTATAGAAATCCATATTACATGAATGATTCCACTTTTTGGAGTACTGGTTATTTTAAGGAATCAAAGTTTGCGTTGTTTAACTTTAGAGAAGATTCATTGAAAGGAGTTGAATACATTTACGATTTTCCAGAAGATAATAGGGTAGAACATAAAGGCGAAAACAATTTTACTAAGATGGATTCTTTTTGCGGGATGATATGGTGGAATGATGATATGACTAAGGCTTTGTATACCAGTCCGCACTGCTATTTTTTGGAGACTTATGAGATAAAGAATAATATGCCTGTTAAGATATTTGAGTACATCGAAGAACTTCCAATATATAGACTTACCGTTGGTGGAGGGGCTGTTTTTTCTAGTAAAAAATCTAAAAAAGGACTTCTTGGAGCAGCTGGTAAGGATAACGTATATGTGAGTTATGGTGGTAGAACAATTATGGAATACCCCGATGCTTATAATTTCAGCACAACGATTCACGTGTATACATGGGAAGGAGAGCGCGTTGCGGAATATAATCTAGATCGTGATATCTATTTTTTCGATGTTGATGAAAAGCGCCACAGATTGTATGTGGTTAGTGTTAATCCGGAGACACAGTATTATGAGTTGGGATATTATGAGATATAGTAACTTTTGAAGGATGAAACAGTTTTTATGTATTCTGATATTTATAATGTCTGTAGGCAGTGTATTTGGGCAGACTCCTTTATTTATAGGGAAGGATCTAAATCTTATCTCTACTGATAAGCAGGAGAAAAAAATAAAACGAAAATTTAGGCGTAAAGAGTGTTATAATCCTAAAGATGAATATAACTATCTGTTTATTTATAACTTGGACTTTAAAGAAAGACCTACTCCACAGTCTTTGAAAGATGGTAGTGCATTTAGGGAAGTGCAATATGTTTTTCGCAAGAGGAAAAAATTTCCTTATCATGATATAGTGATTTATAATCAGAAAAATGAAGCGATAGGGAGCGTCTCATATTTCTGCTATGTTTATTGTTTCTATAATAGAGAATTAGGGACGTATAAGGAATATGATTACCTGGTAGATTATTACTTGGAGAACTCTCCGGATATAATATTTACATTATCACTAACTATCGGAGAACTTTACTTTGCCGCAAAGGGAGATGATATTAAGGTGCTTATGTATGATAAGGAAGTGCGTTGTGTTCTAGAGCTAGATCAATTTGTTGAAAATTATTGGGATGAATGCTATCCAAAGGCTATTATGGATATAAAATATATGAAGGAATAAATCAAGATCCCGTCATTGACTTGACGAATAAAACGAATATGGTATGATTACGGATAAACGTCTATCGCACAAAATTCTTGGAATTTACTCTATCACAATAGGAATATTGGTTGATTTATATTTGTTGCTTGATTGGTTATTTGTGGATTATTTTACTGATGTTGGTATTGAAGCTGAGATAGGAATGTTCGTGCTTTTTATTCTTCTAATAATTGCGGGATGGTTGCTTTTATTGGGTAAGAAGGAATGTCTGATTTATTATAAAACCTTCAGTATGTTGATCGTGGTTGAGCGATTAGTTGTGTTCGGATTCTTTTATGAATATCTAACTTTATATGCATTATTTGTACCTTTGACTTTGGCATCTCCAATTATTGTCTGGATAGCATTGGAAAAGGGCCGACTGAACACTATTAACCAATTTAAGAGATGATTAGAAAAGGAATTTTGTTATTGATTTTAGGAGTGATGGGGATTGCATTGATGACTGCTAATGCAAAGAATAAAATTGTAATAGATAAGGATATACAACTGATTCAACTTCAAGATTCTGTTTTTGTACATGTTACCTGGCATCACGATGATAAGTATGGGCGATTTCCTTCAAACGGACTCATTATAATAGAAGATGGCCAGGCATTAATGATTGATACTCCTGCGGATAATGCTAAGACTGAGAGGTTAACGAAATATCTTAAAGATTCATTGTCGGTTGATTTGACGAAACTGATTATTGGCCATTATCATGATGACTGTATGGGCGGTTTGGAATATTTGCAAGGTTTGGGTGTTGAATCGATTGCCAATTCAATGACAATTGAAAAATGTAAGGAGCTTAATTTGCCCATGCCTTCAACGCCTTTTACTGGTGCAATGTCATTCAAGTTTAACGGAGAACCAATTGTCTGTCGATTTTTTGGTGCAGGACATACGTTCGATAATATTACGGTTTGGATGCCTAATAAGAAGATTCTATTTGGCGGTTGCCTGATCAAATCGGTGTACTCAAAAGGACTTGGAAATTTGACGGATGCTGTTGTGGCTGACTGGGATACAACGGTGAAGAAACTTATGAAGGAGTATGCCGATATTAAGACTGTAATTCCTGGTCACGGTGCTTTTGGTGGTTCTGAATTATTATCACATACAATTGAATTAGTTGAGAAAGAGAAGAGGAAATAGAAGCCTTTTGCATGTGCTTTTGGGAAAAGCGTTAATGACCGTGATTCTAATAGCTACTTCATTACTGTGTTTAGGAAATAAAACTGGTAATTTTGAATTGGTTGTTGATTCCGTGGATTTTAATTCGGTATCTGTAGCACAAGAGTTATCGCTTGATGAAGTTAATCTTCTGGCGTCTGTTACTAACAGTGAAAGGGATGAATTTTATCTTCTGGAAGGAACTATAGAAGAACCTACATATACTGAGAGAAGGTTGTACATTTATAATCCTAAGATAAAAGATCGGCAAAAATTCAGCCTAGCAGGGAAAACCTATGATATGCTTAAGGAATTAATCTATGAGGCAAGAATCTTTTATGGATATTGTTCTAGAGAATTCCCAAATTCAATTGTCTGGTATCAGCGTGAATTATTGGAATCAGACACATGGGAAGAAAGCTATTTTATCATCGACTTGAATCATCGTCCGATGAAAATGATTCGTATGGAACCGGATGAGAAGAAACTGCTTAAGCGTATATTGGAAAATCTGGAATTGCAGAATTGTTCAGAGGTTCCTGGAACAATCAGTTATGAGGATCCTTGATTTTAAGGCAAGATCTATACTGTTGAGTAAATTATATTTTGTACATTAGATCATCATTAAATAAACCAATAATAATTAGTCAATAAGACCAATATGGAAACTGAAAAACTAACATCTAAAGAGTATTTTCGATATAATGAAATTATACATTTTGCGTTTATCACCATACTTATCATATTAGGAGTATTTTTTACTTATGCTTTAAAATTTGGGACAGATCATGTAGATCCAGCAATGAATATAGGTTTTATGTATGTAATGCCTGTTTTGGCAGTTGTATCATTAATTGCCTGCAAGCTTTTGTTTAAGCAAAGACTTAAAGAGTGCAATGCAGAAATGAATTTTAAGGTGAAACTGTTGTTATATCGATCAGCACTGATACAAAGATTTGCAATAAATGAGGGCGTGGCCTTTTCGGCGGTAGCTGCTTATTTTCTGACTGCAAGGTTAGAGTATTTGGCGGTGTCAGCTCTTTTCTTAATCATACTTTTATCATTTAAACCTTCAAGAGAGAAGTTAGTGGAACACTTGGACCTAACACCAGAAGAGAAGAATTTCGTAAACGATCCAACAGCAGAGATCGTGTAGATAATTAATAAAAGCAGGTATCATTATGAAATATCTTATTGGTTTCATTTTGCTATTGATTATTGGATGTAAGCAGGAGGGTGTTCAGAAATATGAGTATTACGATTCTGGAGCAATAAAGTCTGTGGCATCGTATCTTTGCGAATCGGATAAATATCCATTTAAGAAAATATCATTCAATGAGGATGGATCGACCAAGGATTCTTGTTATTATAACGAAGAAGGAAAGTTGGATGGGGTGATTTATTTGTCGGATGACAAAGTGGAACAGTGGATCTCATACAAGGATGGACATAAAAATGGACGAAGTTCTGTTTTTCAGCGTGATGGTAAAAGCTTCTCAAAATTCTATCGAAACGATACGTTGAATGGTGTCCATTATCGCTATTTTGAAAATGGAGATCTGGCCTGTAAGATCTTATGGAAAGATGATAATCCTATCCTAATGAATGAGTACAGCTGTTTGCAAGCAGGTGATACAGTTATGAATTTTGTAAGTACCTACACTGGTAATAAGAAGCAAGTAGATGTTTTAACAGAGCAACGGTATCTTCATTCATTTTTTATTTTGAAAGATAGTGTTTTTGTAGTGATGGGATCATTGCTCCATGATAAGAATATGGAGGTATTGAATACTAGTAGTAGTTTCGTTAAGGTTGATGTGCCTGACACAATAACGTCAGATGTAATGTTACCGGTTGCTCTTCATGGGTATTTTGGAAATATTAAGGATGTGTGGCTTGAGTGTAAGATAGGTAGTCTTGAGGAAAATCTTGAAGATGATAAAATGACTTGGTATACTACCGATAGTGGTAATCTTTCTATGGATTTTGAACTGGGTGAATATCATGATGGGTATAATGTCCTCCTAGGAGAAATAAGAGTAAAGCGAGATACTACAACGCTTGAAGTAGTCAAATTCTTTGAGGATTTTTATGTTGTGCCTGTCAAGATGTAGCGCTATTGTTCATGCATTTTCGTTACTGTTTTTATTTTAGAGTAAATTATATTTTGTACATTAGATCATCATTAAACAAACCAATAATGATGATAATTGAAGGAAACGACCACTATAAAGAACTAAACTACATTTCATGAAGTTACTATCCCTGATTTTTTCAATAAGTCTATTGTCTGCTTGTACACAGACTGATGAGAAGAAAATGAATCAGCATGTAAAACGTATCGACCTAACAGAGGCAAAGCTGTTAATGGACGATTTTCGGTTGAGTGAAATAGCTCAATCTATTCGATATGTGAAGCTAGAATCATCGGAAAAATGTCGAATACGATCGATTAATAATGTGAAAACCACCCTTGACTTTATATTTATCCAGGATCAGCAAGAGAGCTTGTTTCAATTTGATGCTGATGGAGGCTTTGTTCGGAAGATTGGTAGTAAAGGAAAAGGGCCTGGAGAATTCCTTCATCTAACAGATTTTACTATAGATGAGGCTTCAAAAAAGGTGCTTATTTATGATAATTTTGGAAGGAGTGTTAAGGAATATAGTTATGATGGAAAATTTGAAAAGGAAACTGCCATTGATTTCTATCCTATTTCGTTTGAAATGAGTGCCTCTCGTAATCTGTTCTTTAATAATGTTAGCCCTTTCCCAAAGAAAATAATACCATATGGTGTAACTGTTTGTAATCAGCAGTTACAGAAGGTAAATAAACTTCTTAATAAGGAATGGGAGCGAGCATTTGCAGATGAAATGGTACCATCGTCTTTGTGTAATCTTCAAAGGTTTGGCGAAAGAATGACATTTTGGGAATACAATCATGATACAATTTGGCATCTTTCTGATAAATCGGCTGTAGCGGAGTACTTTTTAGATTTCAGCAAATATCGAATTCCTTTTGAGTTAAGATCCTCGAAAAAAGATATCAACTATGCTCAGTATGGTTTCATTGAGAATATTATTGAAACACAGCGTTATGTTTTTATTGATGCATGTTTGAAGAGACAAAAAAAGCGTTACCTGCTTTGTAAGGAAAATAATGAGGTGATAGATGTTTTTCGAGATAGATCTAAAGTGTTTTTCATGAATATTGAATTGGAGAATGATGTTGATGGAGCGTTATCATTCTGGCCCGATAGACGGGGATTTGTGAATGATAGTATCCTGTGTAAGTCTTTCTTCCCTTTTGAGTTAAAGAGGAATATGGAGCGTAATAATTCATTGCTGTCTGAAGTGGATTGTATTGATAATGAGGTTGCTTCTCTTTTGAAAAAGACATCAGTAACCGATAATCCTGTGCTAATGTTTGTAAAATTGAAATGATGAAGCATGCTAGTGAAATAGAGTTTGAATTTGTTCCATTTAGGAGAATGGGAGTATTTACTTTCGGTGAAAACATAAGATCTTATTACACGGCAGGTTTTGTTTTTGAGGAATGTGATGATAAAACAGAATGGGATACCTATAAAAACGAAGGCAAAGGATTTGAATTATATGTTGAGAATGATTTAATCGCTTCAATAGCGTGTAGGAAGGAACTATACTATAAAGGAGAGAATGTTATTGGGATGCGTATTGATGGATTTTTAGAATATTATGGATTGGTGCAATCAGTAGAAACGGATAAAATTTTCATACCATGCGACAATGACTATCAGGACGTTTATGAGTTTGACGATGTAGGATTGCAGGTATGGGTAAAGGATAATGTGATTGAAACAGTGTTCTGTTCACCAATGATTATAGATTAGTGAAAGCAAGATTGGTATTATATCTCTTTATTCTAGCAACCTGTCTCTTTTCAGGGTGCAATGGAAGGAGTACAGAGGCTGAAATAAAAGCAACTACTGAAGTATTAAAAGTTATAGTTGAAGAGGAGTCTATTGATAAGATTGTTATCCACCCTTATGGGGAATATCTATTGCCACTCATTGAGCAGCAAGAGCTAAAGCCTTTGTTGAAAGAATATTTGGATGATGATTTTACTTGGAATGATTTGAAGAATCAACGGAAGAAGTCGGCATTAATAGCAAAGCATATTCATCTGTCAAGTAAGCAAATAAATTGTGAGGTTTTTAAAAATGTGGTCGATTCATTGAGAAGAACGAAAAGTAATGAGTGGAATGGAATAGTTGATAAATTTGGATCTATTAGAGGGTATAGTATTCCGATTTTTTCTCCCCAAAAAGATAAAGCATTTGTATATACATATGAGATTTATGGCAAACTTGCTGGATATGGATGTTGTATGTTTTACGCTAGAAAAAATGAAAAATGGATTTTAGTGTACGAATTTGATGAGTGGGAATCGTAGTATAGTTAAGTATACCCGAAAGGGTATTGAGGGAGGTTTAATTTGACATATTATACCCTAACGGGGATAAAATTAATGGGATTTTATAATCTTTCTATTCGTGTTGTTAGTAAATTAATGTACTGCTGTTTTAATTCATCATTCAGAAAACTGTTCTCAATTAATAAAATAGCCTTAGAGAATCCTCTTTTGAAACGAGTAAAGCTATTTTCTATTTGCTTGTCGTTTAGTCTTAAATATTGGCTAAATTGGATGAAATCTTGTAGTTTAAATCTGCTCTTCCTTCCATTCAGCATCAATGCCATTTCTTCAGGATCATCTTTCTTGGGAATAACTAGTCGAGTGGATAGAAGATCATATGCTGGACTTAATGTTATAGGTCCTTCATTGGTGTAAAGTAATGAGAAATTCTTAAGATGCATATCTGCATTACCTGTTAGGAATGAATATAGTGCTAAATCAAATAGTGTTAGAGCATCAAGTTTTGGAAACGAGGAATACTTCAATATAACTTTTCCAATTTGTTCCATTGATCCTTTATATTTATCCTCAGTTAATCGACCAGTCAGCTGACACATATCTTCCATATGAAGTTTTTGGTTCTTATTTTCACGGTCAATTCGACGGGTAATGTAGGCAAGCTCCCCTGATTGTAATCTTATTAATGCATTTGGGACGGTTGAAATTTTAAAAACTTCAGCCATCTTCATGGTTAGAGATTCGTTCTCTGGAAGCTGGGGGTAACGATTTGTTGGAGGTTTTAAAATATAATTACCCCATAATCCAACCAATGTAAGTCGGTCTGGTTGATTCTGCTTTCTTTGTAGATTTAGCGATAGCTTTGCTTGTACACCAGGTACGGTAACACTTCTTTCCAGGACTTTTAAGGCTACTTTCTCCATCTCTTCGAGAGAATAGGGTAGTACAGGTGCTTTGGATGTACCAAACATCTTTTTCACGCAGGCCGGATGATAGTCAATCTGCCCATGCTTTAGTGGTTTATAACAGATCAAACAATTATTCATTTTCGTTAAATGGTTTTATGCTTACCGCCCCGATACAGTCATTACAACACGCTAACAAGAGTCCCATGCGGTCGCGTATATTTAATTTCCAATGTTTGTTTGCCAAGTCTAAAAGCCAACCTTCAGGTATTAATCCATCAAAAAAAGGGAACAATGTATTACTTGTAAAAGCCTCCTTTTGAAGTGGCAGTGTGAGGCTGATAGCCATAGCTGAGTCTGATTCAAGATAGTCGCTCAGATACTCAAACATATAACCACTATCTGTTTCTGAGAGTACACCTGCCCAGGTTTCTTTGAACAGTATTTTAGCCTTTCGATTCATCTTGTTCTAATAATTTATTTTCAACAGGAGCCATGGTGTGTCCAAATAGTTCAAGCACAAGGTTGACTTTGTCAAGACGTAATGTACGTTTTCCTTGTTCTAGATCTCTGATGAATCGCAACCCTACACCAGCTCTTTCCGCCAGATCTTGTTGCGTGAACTTTAATTGCTTCCGGCGCTCTTTTATAAATGTAACTAAATCATGCATAGTTTTATACCTTATAGGGTATAAATATACAAAATAATTTCATAATTATACCCGTTAAGGTACTTTAATGTAATTGTCTTCCTGGCTTTAAATCTTGATTTTTATCTTTGTATTCATAATTGATATAGTGATGGCAAAATTGAAGAAGACGAATGCAATGCGCATTCTCGACCGGAATAAAGTGGCTTACAAGGCATACGATCGACGAGAACTGGATAAGGAAGAGTTACAGAAGGAACTTGTGGTTGAACACGGGATTCAGATATATAAAACACTAGTTACGATTAGTAGTAAGAAGAATATTTGTGTATGTGTGATTCCTTTGGATGAAACGCTTGATTTGAAAAAGGTGGCTAAGGCTACAGGAGAGAAGAAAGTGGATATGTTGCCTCAGAAAGAGCTTTTGGAGACTACAGGTTATATCAAAAAAGGCTGTTCGCCTATCGGAATGAAGAAACTTTATCCTACACTTATTGCAGAACAAGCAATGGAAGCATCGGCTATTATTGTGAGTGGTGGAGCTATTGGATTGAGTGTTGAAGTTCCTGTAAAAGATTTGATGAAAGTGGTAAATGCTCAGGCCGCTGATGTGGTTGTTGAGGAATAGTGTTGTCAAGAAGTTTTGAATTTGTATCTGGATTGTTATTTTTGTCTGCTTATTAACCAAGTACAAATAGAATAACGGAGAAAGTTGATCACCTCTCACCAGTCGATAGACTCTGATATTCAAAAAATTAACTAAATGAAAATGCAAAAAGTTGTTTTGTTGCTGTTAGCAACAATTATGCTCTTTGGTGTGCAATCGAGAGCAATTGATGTAATTCCGAAGCCTGTTAAAATGGTTGAAACAGGAAAGGAATTTACACTTACCGCAGATGTAAAAATTCTTTATTCAAAAGGTTTGGCTCAACATGCCGAGTTGTTGGAGAAAGCTTTATCGCCTGCTACAGGTTGGGATTTCGAGATGACTGAAGCGTCGAAAGCGCAGAAAGGATCTATCTTTTTGAATCTTGTAAAAGATGATGAAATCGCTGCTGAAGGGTATAAGTTGAATGTAACTCCTAAAGGTGTTGAGATTCAGGCTGTGAAAGAGGCTGGTATTTTTAATGGTATCCAGACTTTATTACAGTTGTTGCCTGTTGAGGTATTTGATGCACGTCGTCAGAAGGATGTAGCGTGGAATATCCCTGGAGTGGAGATTGCCGATGAGCCAAGCTATGTATGGCGTGGTATGATGTTAGATGTTAGTCGCTACTTCTATGAAAAGGAGTATGTATTGCACCTTATCGATATGATGGGTATGTACAAGATGAATGTCTTGCATTTACACTTGATTGATGATGCTGGATGGCGTTTGGAGATCAAGAAATATCCTAAGCTAACTTCGGTTGGTGGTTTCAGAGGCGAAGGTAAAGATCGTATCGGTGGTTACTATACTCAGGAAGATATTAAGGAGATTGTTGCTTATGCAGCGCTACGTAATGTTGAGATTATTCCAGAGGTTGAGGTGCCTGCTCATACATTGGCTGCAATTGCTGCTTACCCATACTTGTCGTGCCGTGGTGAGCAAGTGAAGGTGCAAACACAGCACTCTATCAGTCGTGAGCTTTACTGTGTTGGTAAAGAGTCTACTTTCGAATTTCTACAAGATGTATTTGATGAGGTATTTGAATTGTTCCCATCAAAATATATCCACATTGGTGGAGATGAGGCTCGCTACGATCGTTGGGCTAAATGTCCTCATTGTCAGGCTCGCATGAAGGAGCTTGGATTGAAAAAAGAGCATGAGCTTCAAGTGTATTTTAACCGTCGTATGCAAAAGATGGTTTCGAAGCATGGTAAAGTAATTCTTGGATGGGATGAGATTATTGAGCCAGGACTAACAGAGAAGGTTGTTGGTATGGTATGGCACAATAAGAAGAAAGCTATTACTGGTGCTGAAGCTGGTCATGATATCGTGATGGCACTTACTGGTCACTGTTATTTTGATGTGGCGGAAAGTAAGATTCCAGGTGAGGTAAAAGCTGCTACATGGTTGCCTCCTATCTCTTTAGAAAAGACTTATATGTTTAATCCTATGATTGAAGGATTGGATGCTAAATATCGTTCTCAGATCTTAGGTGGTCACGGTTGTTTGTGGACTGATCAGTTTATCCATGGTGATAAGCTTCCTCGTATCGATCCAATTAACGAGAATCGTGCTGAGCAATATTTAGATTACTTGACATTGCCTCGTATGTCGGCATTGGCTGAGACTGTATGGACTCCTCGTTCTTCTCAAAGCTGGGATGATTTCGAGAATCGTATGAGATCACATTACAGTCGCTATGACCATGCAGGTTATGGTTACCGTGTGCCTCAGCCTAAATTGATTGCTAAGAAAGAGGTTGATGGTGGTTATGAGATTACTGTAGAGAATGTGGTTGATGGCGCTTATGTTGCCTATGCTACTGATGGTATTAGAGCAAATACTTACTCAAAGGTTTATGAAGGTCCTGTGAAGGTGAAGCGTTTGAACGATTTTTCAGCGATTACTGTATTGAACCGTCGTCAGTTTTCATTGCCATTGTATTTCCCTGCTAAATACGACCAGTTTAAGAAGTATGGTAAGATGGTTGCCGAATGGCGTCCTAAGGATATCAAGGGTAAAGAATTCGGTACTTTTGAGATGAATGCGACTGGTAAAATTGATAAGAACGGAGAGTATGAGTTGACGTTCATTTATACTGGTGGTAATTACCGTTTGGATATTGCTGGTGTTGAGATCTTCAAGAATGGTAAGAAGATTACCGAAGATATTCACGAAGGTCATACTGGTGGTTCTAGTAGCAATAATACTTATCGTTTCAAGGTTGATGCTTATGAAACAGGTGCTGCTTTCACTGTGAAAGCCAAAGTGCGTGGCGATCTTGGGAAAGATAGCTATGGTGTTGTATTCATTAAGAGGAAATAAGCGCCTCGAATAAGATATTGATATCAATGATAAAGCCTCTGTCTCTTTGTGAGTCAGGGGCTTTTTTTCTTGAAATATCCAATAAAATCTATACATTTGTTAACATCATTTAACAATTAGCAATTTTAATAAGGGGTGTTGGATATTCAGCAATTTAAATATTTCTACAACGAGTTTTTTCCTGTACTAGCTATGTTTGCGCAGAAGTATGTGGGAGAGAGTGAGTTGGCTGAAGATATGGCTCAGGAGGCATTTATTACTTTCTGGAATAACCAAAATGAGGAGAGTAATCCAGCGATGATCAAGAGCTTTCTGTATACTACCACCCGCAATAATTGCTTGAATTACCTGAAGCATAATAAGATCAAAAAAGAATACGAAGGACAGCTGATTCAATCAGAGGCTTTCTTTAAGGATGCTATTATTGAACAGGAGACCTCGGCTATGATTTGGAAGGCGATTGAAAAGTTGGCTCCTCAATCGCGTAAGGTTGTTGAAATGAGTATGACGGGGATGAAGAATCCTGAAATTGCACTCCAGTTAGATGTGTCGGTGAATACCGTTAAAACTTTAAAGTCGAATGCTTATAAGGCGCTTAAAAACGACTTGAAAGATGCTGCGCTATCAGCAGTATTTACCCTTTTAATTCTTCAGAATTAGATTTCGTTGTTTGTTGCTGTAGGTCTACTATACTCATTTAATCAATAAACATTACTCATTTGATTCTCTTTTTACTTAAGACAAAAAAAAGCGCCCAGTGAATTTAGGATGATTTGGTTTAATTGATTGTACTTTAGTATATTATCTTGTTCTCTTTTCTGCACAACTTCTGAATAGGATAAAAGTAGATAATTAAATATAAAGTGTTTAGCTTTAGTTACGATATCACTTTAACTGAATAAATAAACACTATGGAACGATTAATTATTTTCTTAATGGCATTACTGCCTTTGTTGGGATTTTCCCGAAAACATTCAACTATTCTACTGGAAGCTGAAAACTTCGACTCAAAAGGAGGGTGGGTTGTTGATCAACAATCGATGGATCAAATGGGATCTCCTTATGTTTTAGCCCATGGATTGGGTAGGCCTGTTGAAGATGCACAAACCTCAATTGATGTCAATCAAAAAGGAACCTATCATGTGTGGGTTAGAACACGTGATTGGGTTGCTCAATGGAATGCGAAAGGGGCTCCCGGAAGGTTTCAATTATTGATTGATGGTAAAGCTAATGATACAACCTTCGGAACGAAGGGTAAAGATTGGCACTGGCATAAGGGAACTAGCATTGCGCTTGAAGCAGGGAAGCATGAGATTGCCTTGCACGACTTGACTGGTTTTGATGGGCGTTGTGATGCTATTGTTCTGACTACCGATGGTAATTTCACTCCGCCTAATGAGGGGGCTCAAATGGCTGATTTCCGTAGAAGATTACTCTACTTCCCAAAGAAACCTCAAGATGCAGGTAAATATGACCTTGTTGTTGTTGGTGGCGGTATGGCTGGTACTTGTGCTGCTATTTCTGCTGCTCGTTATGGCTTAAAGGTGGCTCTTATTCAGGATCGTCCTGTTTTGGGTGGTAATAATAGCTCGGAAGTACGTGTTGGACTATCGGGATTAATTAATCAGGAACCTTATCCTAAATTGGGAAATCTTGTGGATGAAATAGGACCTATTGGTCACTGGAACATTAAAGATGCAGAGAAGAATCCTCAGAGTAAACGAAGTAAAGAGATTATGGCGGTTATTGCTAAGCACCCTGAGAAAAAAGAGCATAATGCAGGTCCTGCAAGTAATTATCGTGATGACAAGAAGAGAGCGGCTGTTGAAGCAGAAAGGAATATCAGTCTGTTTTTAAATACTCATGTTGATCAGGCATCAACGAAAGATGGAAAGATAGTGTCGGTAACAGGTAAGCATATCTTATCAGGTAAGACACTTGAATTTTATGGGACATTATTTGTTGATTGTACTGGTGATGGAACGCTAGGTTATTTGGCTGGTGCTGATTTTAGGGTAGGACGCGAAAGTAAAAAGGAAACAGGTGAAATACGTGCTCCTGAAGAGGCTGATCAATTGGTAATGGGGACTTCTGTACAATGGAATACCAAAGTAACACAACATGATTCAAAGTTTCCTGAATGCCCATGGGCGGTTCAGTTTGATGAATCGAAC
Source organism: Puteibacter caeruleilacunae (assembly GCA_005217565.1). Lineage (GTDB taxonomy): Bacteria > Bacteroidota > Bacteroidia > Bacteroidales > Prolixibacteraceae > Puteibacter > Puteibacter caeruleilacunae. The sequence continues at coordinate 307,949 of SJCO01000009.1, read as the reverse complement.
TGTCATTATGTGATAAAAGGCGATTGGAACTGGGAAGCCGGTGCTCGTCGTGATCAGATTGAAGAAATTGAGTTGATTCGAGATCATGCAATGAGAGTGGTATATGGTAACTGGGATTATATAAAGAATAGAGGAGAGAAAAAGGCAAAATTCGCTAATCGAGAGTTGTCGTGGGTAGCTTATATCGGAGGAAAAAGGGAATCGCGACGTATTTTGGGTGATATAATCTTGAATGAGAAGGATATTCTGAATAGAAAGATTTATGAGGATGCTTGTTTTACTACTACGTGGGGAATCGACTTGCATTATCCTGTTGAAGCAAAGGGATTAGATATTGAACCTTATCGATCAAGGGCTGATATTAAAGAGATCAAGCCTTATCCTGTCCCTTATAGATGTTTGTATTCAAGAAATGTAGATAACCTGTTTATGGCTGGTAGAAATATTAGCGTTACTCATGTTGCGCTGGGAACAGTTCGGGTAATGCGAACTACTGGTATAATGGGAGAGGTTGTTGGTATGGCTGCCTCAATATGTATTGAAAAAAATACTTTACCTCGTGGCGTTTATAAAAATCATCTTTCTATACTAGATGAGATGATGACCAAAGGCGTGGGAAGAGAATAACGAATACTGGAACGAGTTTGTCTTACGCCTCACGGTTTAAGGCTGCCTGGTACACTTGTTATCTTGTGAAGCATCTTTCTACGTGTTGCTGATTGAAGGTTGGAAGTTCCAGATTCAAAGTTTTAAGCTGATGGTCCTATAACGGTAATTCTTTTACTACTTAGATGCAAGTTGTTAAGTTTGAGGATTAAATCTACAGACCATAGCAACGGAATCGGCCTCCTGAAAAAAGTAAAGAGATTTAGCCGCTGTTGGTTAGCAAGACTGGGAAGCTTCGATCGGAGAGAGAAGATCACCCAGCCGCGCTTAGCAACAGCAATAAATCGATTACTTTTTTCAGGCAGCCTTGATTTTTTTGTCTCGTTTTTGCATCAAGGCAAAAATGAGAGCCCGTCCGGCAGGACAAGGTCAAAAATGAGAGCCCGTCCGGCAGGACAGTTTTGCGTAAGCAAAATAAGAGAAGCTCGTCCAGCAGGACAATTAAAATAAAAAAATCATTTTTTTTCCTTCCCATTCACCCACTTTCAAATCTCAGTTGTATATATTACAGAAAAGAGACAGAAATGATGGATTTCAATAAAATATATAAGGTGTCGAAACGGCTAGCTCAGCATTACTTTGATGCACTCAATAGTGCAGGAAAAGAAGAGCTTGATGGATGGACGAAAGAGGAGACATCTAATCAGGAATTGATGAATATGGTCAATGATCCGCAGCGATTACTGAACTGGAAGAAGGAATACGATGGGAAGTCTACACAAAAGCGATGGGAAGAATTTGAGAAAGCTACACAGAAAAAGAGTCGTGTGATTCAATTAAACCGCTTCTTGAAATATGCTTCAATTATTGTGCTCCCTTTTCTGCTTGGGATATTGGTGATGAAGATGATCGATCGCAAGATTGATATAACCGAGCAGGCGGAAACAAAGGTAACTTATTCTGAACCTGTATTGATCTTAGATAATGGTGAGACAGTTGTATTGAACGACGATACAGAGAAGAAAATCCAGGAAACGAAGACAGCAAAGATCTCAAAAAAGAAAGGAACGGTTGAGTACGAACCTAAAGAGGTTAAGCGTATTCTCCCTCAGAAATTACGTTACAATACTGTGATGGTACCAATGGGTGAAGAGGTGCGATTGAAGCTGAGTGATGGAACATTAGTTCATCTAAATTCATTAAGTAAGTTGACCTATCCAGTTGTATTCAGTCATAAAAGTCGCGACGTAACATTAGAAGGTGAGGGGTATTTCGAGGTAGCAGAAAACAAGGATAAACCCTTTAATGTGAAGACTGGCAAAGTGGATATTAAGGTTCTTGGTACCGTATTCAATATTAAGGCTTATAAAAACGACGACAATATTAAAACAACCCTTGTGAGTGGTAGTGTTCAGGTGACTACTACTGAGAAAGAACGCTTGATTTTAAAGCCTAACCAGCAGGCTGTAGTTAAATGGAATCAAAAAGGAGTGAAACTGAAGCGTGTTGATGCAAAGCAGTATATTCAGTGGATCGATGGTGTATATATGTTTAGAAATGAACGATTGGAAAATGTAATGAATGCCTTCATGCGCTGGCATGATTTTAATGTAACCTATGAAAATGAATCTCTTAAAGACATTGCATTTGGTGGATCGTTCGACAAGAATAGCGATATCGAGCTAGTCTTGAGTATGTTTAGAATAACCAATAAAATTAAAATTGAACGCAATGGAAATAACTTAATTATTCGTGCTTACGAGCAATAAAAAAAGGTAATAGATGGTGGCACATCTATTACCCAATCAATTTAAGTGTGCGTCAACACACTAAGTTAAATTAACTAATTATTTACAAAAGTATGAAAATTTACCTAAACTTAGGCCTTCGGTGGCGAAGGTCTTTTAGGGTATTCCTTACCCTAAAGTTTCTTGCTATGTTCTTACTTTATGGGGCAATTGGCGTTTCTGCTAATACTTTAGCGCAAGAAAGTGAAGTAACTCTTAATGTGAAACATGCTCAGCTTAAGGCTGTTCTGTGGGAAATACACGAGCAGACTGGTCTTGTTTTCCTTTATAGTGAAGATGATGTGCGCGGTATTACTATTTCTAACTTAAAAGCTAAAAATAGTAAGGTAGAGCAGGTGTTAAAATCTTGCTTGAAGAACACAAAATTGGAATATGAGTTCCATAAAGATGCCGTGGCATTAAGAGTAAAGAAAGCACCTGTAGTGAAACAGGCTCCTCCTCAATCAAAGAAGGTTAAGGGTAAGGTTGTCGATTCAAATGGTGCTTCTATTCCCGGTGCTACAGTACAAATCAAGAACCAAACTCGTGGTGTTATTACCGATATCGATGGTATGTTCTCAATTGATGCAGCACCAAGTGATGTTCTTGTGGTTTCATTTATTGGTTTTACTACTCTTGAGGTTGCTGTAGGGTCAAAAGTTGATTTTGAAATCGAGCTTAAGGAGAAAACTGAAGAGCTGGAGGATATCACAGTGGTGGCTTTCGGTAAGCAGAAGAAGGAGAGTGTGATGGCGTCAATCGAGACTGTTACTCCTGGTGAATTGAAGGTGCCTTCAAGTAACTTAACTACAGCAATGTCGGGGCGTGTTTCTGGATTGATTTCTTATCAGCGTAGTGGTGAGCCTGGTCAGGATGATGCTAGTTTCTTTGTGCGTGGTGTTACATCTTTTACCTATGCTAGTGGTCCGCTTATCCTAATCGACGGAGTGGAGATGTCGTCATCCGATTTGAGTAGAATGCAGCCTGATGATATTGCAAGTTTTTCTATCATGAAAGATGCGGCGGCTACAGCATTGTATGGTGCGCGTGGTGCTAATGGTGTTATCATGATTACTACCAAAGAAGGTAAAGAGGGTAAGGTACAGGTGAGTATTCGTCATGAGACTTCTATATCAACGCCTACCCAAGATATTGAATTGGCTGATCCTATTACTTATATGAAGTTGAATAACGAGGCGGTATATACACGTGATCCGATGAAGCCTACTCCATATTCTCTTGAGAAAATTGAGATGACTGAAGCAGGTGGTAATCCATATGTGTACCCTTCAAATGATTGGTACAACATGTTGTTCCAGAATCATGCATTGAACTATCGTACTAACTTTAATGTGAGTGGTGGTGGTAAAATTGCAAGATATTATATTGCTGGTACTTACAACCAGGATAATGGTGTGCTCAAGGTTGATAAACGCAATAACTTTAATAGTAATATCGATTTAAAGAACTATTTGATTCGTTCAAATATCAATATTGATATTACGAAATCTACGCAAGCTGTAGTTCGTTTGTATGGAACTTTTAAGGATTATATTGGTCCTTTGGATGGAGGTAGTGGAATGTACTCAAAAGTACTACGTTCTGATCCTGTTGCCTTCCCTGCTTATTATGAGCCAGATGCGTATACCGGACATTTAACGCATATCTTGTTTGGTAATAATTTGGATGCTAAATATATCAATCCATATGCCGATATGGTTAAAGGTTATAAAGAGTACTCTGAATCAAAAATGCAGGCGCAGTTTGAGCTTAAGCAAGACCTTAGTAAGTTTGTTGAAGGATTGAGTATTCGTGGATTGTTTAGTACAAGTAGATATTCTTTCTTCGATGTAAAGAGAGCATACAATCCTTACTACTATAATATAGCACTCTATGATCCTCAGGAGGATTCATACATTCTTCAGGCGCTAAATCCTGAAAATGGTTCGGAAGCTTTAGGTTATGATGTAGATAAAAAGGATATTTCAACTACAACCTACATGGAAGCTGCGGTTAACTATAATCGTGAGTTTAATGAGAAGCATGGTGTTTCCGGATTGTTAGTGTTCACGCGTAGAGCGTCGTTAAAGCCTAATGATGAGTCTTTGGAGCTGTCGCTACCTTCAAGAAATATGGGACTTGCTGGTCGCTTCACTTACTCGTATAATCAGAAGTATTTTACTGAATTCAACTTTGGATATAATGGTTCTGAACGTTTTTCTGAAAATGAACGTTGGGGATTCTTCCCTTCAGTTGGTTTAGGATATATTATCTCAAAAGAGCCTTTCTTCGATGGAGGTATCAAGAATGTAATCAACAATTTAAAGTTGAAAGCTACCTATGGTCTTTCAGGTAATGACCAGATTGGTGATTCTGAGGATAGATTCTTTTATCTATCGAACGTTAACTTGAACGACGGAGGTAAAGGTTATACGTGGGGAGAGGATTTTACTAATAACGTTAATGGAGTAACCACTAAGCGTTACCCTAATGATAAAATTACCTGGGAAACTTCTAAGAAAATGAATATCGGTCTAGAGGTTGGATTATTCGAGAAAGCTGATATTTCGGTTGATTTTTATACTGAGCACCGAAGCAATATCTTGATGTCACGCGCTGATATTCCTCCAACAATGGGATTACAGGCAACTCCTAAAACCAACGTTGGTGAAGCAAAGGGTAGAGGTATTGATTTCTCTGTTGATTATAATCACTCATTTAACAGCGACTTCTGGGTGACTGGGCGTGCTAACTTTACTTATGCAATCTCGGAATATGAGGTATATGAAGAGGTTGATAATACTGATACTCCTTGGTTAACACACAAAGGACAGTCTACTTCGCAAACATGGGGTTTGGTTGCTGAGCGTTTGTTTATTGATGAATATGATGTGCAAAACTCACCAAAACAGACTTTTAGTGAGTATGGTGCTGGTGATATTAAGTATCGCGATATTAATGGTGACGGACAGATTACTAGTTTGGATAAAGTCCCTATTGGTCACCCAACACGTCCTGAGATTATTTTCGGTTTTGGTTTCTCTGCTGGCTATAAAGGTTTTGATTTCTCTTGCTTCTTCCAGGGATTGGCAAATGAAAGCTTCTGGATTGATGCTAAAAAGACTGCTCCTTTCGTGGATACTGATGACGATGGGAATGTAATCTCGAAGAATGCTTTGCTTAAGGTGTATGCTGATAATCACTGGTCGGAAAACAATAGAGATAACCATGCGTTATGGCCTCGCTTGTCGGATAAGGTGTTGAGTAACAATACTCAGACAAGTACCTGGTTTATGAGAGATGGTTCTTTCTTAAGATTAAAATCGTTGGAAGTAGGTTATACAATTCCTAAAGGTCTTGTTAGACGAATTGGTTTGGCAAATGCAAGATTATACGGTAGTGGAACAAATTTATTTACCTGGAGTGCCTTTGACCTATGGGATCCTGAAATGGCAGGTAACGGAATGGGATATCCTATTCAGAAGGTTTACAATTTTGGTGTACAGGTTTCATTTTAATGCTTAAGTTATGAATAAGATATATCTAATACTTTTATTATTCTGGGTAAGCTTCACTGCGTGTGACGACTACCTTGATGTAGTACCAGATAATGTTGCTACTGTTGATCATGCATTTAAAGATCGTACTTCGGCAGAGAAATATCTGGCTACTTGTTATAGCTATATGCCTAATTTAGGTCATCCAATACAAGATCCAGCTTTACTTGGAAGTGATGAATGGTGGGCAATTGAAGATTCTTACTACGATTGGCATGGTCAGTATTATAATGCTTTACATCTAAGATTTGGAATGCAGAATTCCAATGAACCATTGCTTAATTATTGGGATGGAAGTAAAAACGGAAAGCCGCTTTATAAGGCGATTCGCGATTGTAATGTATTTCTTGACAATATCGATAATGTAGGTCCTGATTTGGAGGCTGAAGAACGTATGGCCTGGATTGGAGAGGTTAAATTTCTGAAGGCGTATTATCATTATTTCCTTTTAAGAATGTATGGGCCTATTCCTTTGATTCGCGAGAACCTACCTGTGTCGGTTGGTATTGATGAGAGTAGGACTGAACGTGAGCATTTTGATGTCTGTGTTGATTACATTATTAGTCTTTTGGATGAAGCTGCAGAAAATCTGCCACTGGAAATTCAAAACAGATCAACTGATTTGGGACATATTACTAAACCTGCTGTACTGACTTTAAAAGCTGATGTGCTTTTAACTGCTGCTAGTCCGTTGTTCAATGGAAATGAGGATTTATTTGAATTAACCAACGAGAATAATGAGAGTTTATTCCCTGCTTATGACGCTCAAAAATGGACAAAAGCTGCAGAAGCTTGTAAACTGGCCCTGGAAACAGCTCTTCAGGCAGGACATGAGTTCTATGATTTTGATTTATATGCTGATATCTCTGATACAACAAAGTTGTTGATGGACTTGAAACAAGTGGTTTCAGAGCGTTGGAATAGCGAAATTGTTTGGACCATGAGTAATCTGTCAATGAATTACTATTACAAGAGTGCTACACCTTACTTCTTTAAGAGTCAGGTACAATGGGTGCCTTACGATCCTTATATGTGTCCTACACTTAGTATTATTGAATCGTTCTATTCAAAGAATGGTGTACCAATTGAGGAGGATAATACTTTTGCCTATGATAATCGTTTTGATGTGACTCAAGTGCCTGATGATCATTTGTATTATGCTGAGCCAGGCTATAAAACAATGGAGCTTAACCTGAACAGAGAAGCTCGCTATTATGCGAATATTGCTTTTGATGGAGGTGTATGGTTTGGTAATGGTCGCTATAAGGAGATTGGTGATGGTGATCCTGACGAGACTTCATGGATTTTTAAAATGAAAGCTGGTGAAGATCACGGCCGTAATGGTAGCTTCCGATATAGTTTGTCTGGTTTCTGGGCTAAGAAACCTAGTCATATTGAGAATGTTAGTCCGAATAGTGGCTCTCATGCAATTGATCGTTCTACGTTCCCAATTTATCGACTGGCTGATCTTTACCTAATGTATGCCGAGGCTTTGAACGAGAGCTTGGATGCTCCTAATGATGAAGTGTACAATGCGATTAATGCGGTACGTGAAAGAGCGGGCCTTCCAACAGTTCAGGATAGTTGGACAAACTTTAGCTTGTATCCTGAAAAGATCAATTCGAAGGAGGGTATGAGAGAAATTATCCGTCACGAGCGTACAAACGAACTTGCTTTTGAAGGAAAGCGCTTCTGGGATATCCGTCGTTGGAAAATTGCTCATGAGGTAATGAATGAGCCTGTTAAGGGATTGAATGCCAATGGTGAGAATTTGGAGGACTTTAATGTTGTTAGAACTTTAGGACTACAGAGTTTCTCTTCGAAGGAATATTTGTGGCCGATAAGTGTCTATAACTTAAGAGTTAATACCAAGATTAAGCAGAATCCTGGATGGTAATTAATTTGCATCTAAAATTGAATAAAATGAAGGCAAAATATATAAATGTATTGATGTGTTTATTGCTAGTTTTTGGCTGTAAGGAAGAGCCAATTGGCCAATATGCAGTTGATGCTGATGCTCCAGCGGAGATATCAGACGTTAGTGTTGAGAATTTTAAGGGGTATTCTGAGATATCTTATAAGATTCCTTCCGACAAGGATTTGTTATATGTAAGTGCTGTTTATACCAATGAACAGGGGGTAGAAATCGAAGCTAGAGCATCGGCTTATACCAATAAGCTTGTTGTGAGTGGTTTTGCTAAAGCTGGTGATTTCCAGATTCAACTGTATACCGTTGATAAGAGTGAAAATAGATCGAATCCTGTAAGTGTTACTATTTCACCTCTTGATAGCCCTATTTTCGATATCTATGCATCGGTTAATATCGTAGAATCGTTTGGTGGTATTAAATTGACTTGGGAAAATCCTCAGAAGGAAGATATCGTGGTTGAAGTGATCGGATCCAACGAAGACGGAGAATATGATGCTTTACAGAACTTTTATGGTTCAGCAGAGAATGGATTTGGTGCAGTGCGTGGTTTAGATGCTGAAGAGCGTCAGTTTGGTGTTGTTGTTCGCGATTCTTATAAAAACAGAACGGATACACTGTTTGCTACTTTAACGCCACTATTTGAGCAAGAACTGGATAAGGAATTGCACAAGACCATGAACTTCTCAAAGAAGTTTACACAAAGTAATTATGGTGGTCCTCAGTACAAAGTGTGGGATGGAGAATCATATGTTGCAGGTAGTGGTTGTTTCGACCTTTACGGTAACGGAGAGGATCCAATTTATTGGAACTACGATTTAGGTGTAACTGCTAAGATTTCACGTTTCAAAATGTGGTCGAGAAATACACACTACTACCAGTTAGCTCATCCTCGTCATATTCAAATCTGGGGAACTACCGATGAGGAAGCAGCGAAAGATACTGAATCATTCGACGGTTGGGAGTTGCTTTTTGAAGTGAAAACAGAGAAAGTGTCTGGTAATGACGAATATGGAGATATTACTCCTGAAGATATCGCTCATGCTAAAGCAGGAGAAGAATTTGAATTTGATTTGTCGGCTTCACCAACTCGTTTTGTTCGAATCCGTACCTTGGAAACATGGGGGAAAATTGATCGTTCGTGGATTGCAGAGTTGACCTGGTGGGGTGAAGTTATTGAAACACATTAATGAGACTAGACTATGAAGAAGTATATTTTATTATTTATACAATTAGCTGTCTTCTGTGGTTTTATGGCCTGTGAAGACATGAACGAACTTCATGACCCATATTTAAGTCAGGGAGAAACTGACTATGTTGGTCGCGTTGATTCAGTGAAAAGTTACGGTGGTAATGGAAGAATTAAATTCGAATATTGGGTAACTGATCCTCGTGTTTCAAAACTTCATATTAAATGGAGCGAATCGGAAGAAAGAATCGTGACTGTTAATGTTCCTCCTCATGAAGCTTCTGATACATTGGAGGTTATTGTTGGTGATGATGTTCCTGTGGCAGAAAACTCTCACTCATTCATCATGACTACCGAGAGTGATCTTGGTGTTAAATCGGTTGATTTTGAGCAGTTAGGAAATGTGTATGGTCCTAAGTATATCTCTACTTTGCTGAATAGAAGAATCAATTCTGTAGAGATGAATGACGGTAATCTGTCTTTAGATTTTGCTGGTAGTCTGAATAGTACAGAGGTAGGTGTTGAGATCTTCTGGACGAGTCTTACTGATGGAGATATGTCGGCTAAATACACATTGGAGGAGCTTGCCAGTGATGTGGTTATAGAGGATATTGACCTTTCTAGTCCGCTTACCTATCATTCAATGTATAAACCTGAGGAGTTTGCTATTGATACATTTTATGCCGAGATGGTTACTCCTGCAATAGAACAGGATATTAATGTAGCATTAGGTAAATCGGTGACTGTTAGTGATCAGTTGAACGATGGTTATGGTGGTGCTAATGCTGTTGATGGTGTAATTAGTACTGCATCACGATGGGTGAATGCAAAAGTAGCCGGACTTCATTGGTTGGAGGTTGACTTGGGACAAGCTTATGCGATTAACCGTATTGTTGTTCGTGACGATACGCCTTCTGCTAATTTTACTTTGCAGGCTGAAGTGGATGGTGTTTGGCAAGATTTGAAGACTGAAACGAATAATACAAATAAAGTGTATGAATTGAACTTCGACGAAATTAATGCGACTAAGGTGAGATATAATGTCACTACTGAAGGTGATGCATTGGTTCGTTTATTTGAACTTGAAGTATATGCGACTGTTAAATATCAGTAGATAAAGGTAATTCTTAAAAACGACAAAGCTGCTTCTTTTATTAGAAGTGGCTTTGTTTATAGTTGTAAAAAACAATAACTTATACCAATGAGACTAATAATAATGTTGTGTTTGATGCTGACGATACGTGGGGGGTATGGTCAGGAGACGATTTTACTGGAGGCTGAAAGCTTTGAGAATCGCGGTGGATGGGTGGTTGATCAGCAGTTCATCCATCTGATGGGAAGTAGTTATTTGCTTGCTCATGGGATGGGAGAGAAGGTGGAGAATGCTTCTACTTCTTTTAATACTTCTGCTACTGCGACTTTTCATGTGTGGGTGCGTACGAAAGATTGGGTACCCGATTATCCTGAGCATCCAGGGAGATTCCAGGTTGCTATTGATGGTAATGTGCTATCACAGACTTTTGGTTTGAATGATGGATGGCAGTGGGTAAACGGAGGTACTGTTGAGTTGAATTCCGGAGAGCACAACATCGAATTGATTGATCTTACTGGTTTTGATGGGCGTTGTGATGCAATTTACCTGACAACTAATGCGGGTGAAACTCCCCCGAATAATGTGGAAGAACAAAGAGACTGGAGAAATCAACGATTGAATATTGCCGCTGTACCTCCTGTTAAAGCTACCTATGATGTGGTTATTATTGGTGGAGGAATGGCTGGTTGTTGCGCGGCTATTGCTGCTGCACGTGAAGGAGTAAAGGTTGCTTTGGTGCAGGATCGTCCTGTGCTTGGTGGAAATAATAGCGAAGAGGTGCGTGTGCATTCTATTGGTATGCCTGGTCCTCGTATCGTGTCGGAAATTAATGGTTCTCATTATCCGAATGGTTCTGATGAGGCTGTGCCCAGTAGTGCTGCTCGTAAGGAGATTATTGATCAGGAAACGAATATTACTCAGTATTTATCATGTAGGGCCTTTGGTGTGAATAAAGAGGGTCGACGAATTTTATCGGTTGATGTGAAGAACACAATTAGCAATGAGGAGTTCCGACTGAATGGTACGCAGTTTATTGATTGTACTGGTGATGGGTGGATTGGTTATTGGGCCGGTAATCGTTTTATGATTGGTAGAGAGAGTTCAGAGGTATTTGATGAAAGTCTGGCCCCCACAGTAGAGGATAATATGATGATGGGCTCTACGGTGATGTTTAATTCAAAAACAAGCAGTGAATCGTCATCCTTTCCTGAGGTTCCATGGGCATTGCAGGTGTCGAAAGATTATGCTGCAACAAGCGGAGAGTGGTTTTGGGAGTATGGTATAGGATTAGATCCTTTTAGCGATGCCGAAGATATTCGTGATCATTTATTGCGCGCTATTTATGGCTCATTTTACAACGCTAAGCAATCGGGTAGCAATGCTACAAGGCGCCTCAATTGGGTTGGCTATGTGGCAGGGAAACGTGAGTCGCGGCGCCTCATAGGGGAGCATATTCTTACAGAGAATGATGTTCGTCAATCGGTTGATTTTAACGACGGGGTAGTTGCCGAACAGCGTGAGATCGACTTACATCTACCGAAATCGGATGTGTATGATTTTCTTTCAAAAGCATTATTTACTCATATCGAGTTGTATCATATTCCTTTTAGATGCTTTATTGCTGCTGATCTTGACAATCTAATGATGGCAGGAAGATGTTTTAGCTGTTCACATGTTGGATTGGGTAGTCCGCGTGTGATGAATACCTGTGGACAAATGGGTGTGGCCGTAGGTTGTGCAGCAGCTTTGTGTGATAAGTATAGTGTTGATCCTCGTGTCGTACATAGTGATCATTTGAATGAATTGAAAGAATTGGTGGGTATTGATACTCTTGCTGAAAGTGGTGTGATATTGGATAATACCGATTCCTCGGTTGAAATTATTGGAGAGTGGACCAGCAGTTCGCACACAGGTGGTTATTATGGGAGTAATTATATCCATGATGGTAATACTGGTAAAGGGGAGAAGTCGGTGGTGTTTAACCTGCCTATTGAAGAGTCGGGTTTGTACCATATCTACACGAAATACACAACCGGAGATTCCCGTTCTACTAAAACGCCTTTTGTTATTAATCATCAGGATGGATCTACCGAGGTATTGATTAATCAGAAGGAAAATAATGGCATGTGGGTGAAGCTGGGGACGTTTAGTTTTGATGCAGCCGATAATAATACAGTGACCGTATCGAATGAAAATACTGATGGTCATGTTATTGTAGATGCTATATCTATAGTCAAGGATATTCAGACGAGTATTGGGCTGGATATGCAGGAAGGAGCGTTGAATATTGAAAGCTATTATTGCAATTCAGGGCAGGTTGTTTTTGATTGTGTGCTGGGAGGCGGTAATAAGACGATTATGAATATTTATTCATTAACCGGGCGAAAGGTTTGTCAGATTGATTGTGGTTATATGATTGATGGTAATCATGAAATTATCTGGGATGGCCAAGGGAAGAATGCTCGGGAGAAGGTTTATATTGCCCAGCTTTGTTGCGGTAAAAAGACCGCTGTTTTGAAATTTGTTGCAAATTAGATTGATATCAAAAGAAAGCCTCTGACTCGTAATGAGCAGAGGCTTTTAATATTGTATGAAACACGCTGCCAGGAGCTTTAACCACTAGCAGGAGTTTAAAAGAAAGCAATCCTTATAGTTTAGGTTCCCATCCTTTTTCGTATTCACGACTCCATAGTTTCATGGCATCGCGATCAAATGCTTTTCCTGTAACAGTATCGATTTCAAATCCTTTACCGATACGTGATGCAATGTTTGCATAGTGAGTCATCGCCTGACTGATTGCTCCTTCTAGGATAGGAGAGTTCAATTCAGCTTTTCCTCTAATGGTATTGAAGAAGTTCTCAGCGTGCTGAGTCGACATATCTCCACCACCACCTAGTGCAGTTCCTGCTTCTTGTGATGCTGACTTACTGTCTTTAACTAGTTTTCCGCCACGATCAAATTGCTTGTATCCGTTACGGTCAACCCATACTGTTCCTTCTGTTCCGTAGATGATCGTTCCACGACCTGCTCCGTAAGTGTTGAAACCATTACGACTCTTTCCATCCCAGGTAATTACTTTCTGATCCTGGAAACGGAAGAATGCTTCCATTGTATCGTACATTTCCCAACCGTCGTTCTTGTAATGACGCTTCTCTGCATCAACATATACGCTTTCAGGGAATTTAACCTGTAGTGCCCAACGTGCGATATCTAACTCATGAGTTGCATTGTTACCCATTTCTGCAGTACCGAAGTCCCAACCATACCAGTGCCAGTTATAGTTCCAGGTATCGTGCATGTATTCTTTACGTGGAGATGGTCCCTGGAATAGATCCCAGTCTAAACCTGTTGGTACAGGAGCAGCCTTAGGTACTGGTACTTCACCTCTTCGGTTTGAATAGAATGCAACAGCTTTGTACGCCTCACCAATTGCTCCGTTATGGATTGCTTTGATGATCTCTTGAGTTTCAGGAGATGTACGCTGCTGGTTACCCATCTGTACTACTTTGTTATATTTCTCCTGAGCAGCTACGATAAGCTCATTCTCACGCATGTTATGCGAACAAGGCTTCTCAACGTATACATGCTTTCCAGCTTGCATCGCCATGATAGCTCCTGGAGTATGCCAGTGGTCAGGTGTTGCAATAAATACAGCATCAATATCTTTGTCTGCGTAGATCTTGCGAACATCTTTTTCCAATTTTGTTTTGTAACCAAGGTCTTTCTGACATTTCTTGGCTGCTTTTTCTAATTGGAAATCCATAACGTCACATAAGTAGCGCAATTCAATGTTGTTGTCTTTATTCTTGAATGGAGGAATGAACGCACCATAACGTCTTCCTAGTCCGACAATAGCAGCGTTAATTTTGTCGTTTGCTCCTAGTACTTTTGAGTAACTCTTAGCCGACATACCATGTGCTACACCACCAATGGTTACTCCTGCTGCACCAATAGCTGCCTTCTTTAAAAAGTCTCTTCTATTAGAACTCATAATATAATATGATTTAGTTGTTGAAGTTATATACGCTTTATCTTTAGTGCGTGATAACCCTAAAAGACAGAGCGTATACTATTTCTTATTTTATTGATTCAATTACACCTTTGATATAACCTACTGACTCAGCCATTCCTGCAAGAGGATCGTTGCTGTCTTTTTCAAACTCTAAGGCCAATACTCCTGTGTATCCTGATTTCTTAACTGCTTTTAAGAATGCTGGGAAATCAATTACACCGCGACCAATTTCGCAAGTGCGACCGTCTTTTTCTGCCTTGGTTACATCTTTAATGTGGATGTCGAATACACGATCAAAGAAATCTACTAAGTCTTGCTCTGGATTGCGACCAATACGCTTAGTATGACCTATATCGATACATAATCCCATGCGCTTATCCATGTCTTTGATTAAGTTGTATGCACTCTCAGCGCTTGGATATAACTTATCGCCAGGTCCGTGATTGTGAATAGCAAGCTTGATATCGTAAGCTTTTACTTTTTTCTCAACATATGGAAGTAGTTCGTGATTTGGTACTCCAATAATCATCTTAACTCCAGCTAACTTTGCATTTTCAAAAGCTTTATCTACTTCTTCTTTCGATTTCATGTAGATTACACCTGTTCCATAGAAGTTGATACCTGCTGCTTTACTCTTGCTTTTTACTTGTGCAGCAACTTCAGCAGTTGCATCCATCGGAAAGTGGTAGCTTTTCAATGCAATGTTGTCTACTCCCAAACGCTTGGTCATGTTTAAAGCCTCATCTACTGGAAATTTACGTAGCGAGTATGATGCTACACCAAGTTTAAACTGATAGTTGTCCTTTGATTTCTTTGCTTTTCCTGCAGCAAAAGAATTCGACATAGCTGTTGCAACAATAAGGGCAACAACTGAAGTGATCTTCAATGTTCTTTTAATAAAGTTCATGTACTTTGTGGTTGTGATTAATTATAACGTCTTAATTTTTAAACTTCTAAAGTGTACTGTGTCGTGGTGATCCTGAAGTAGAAGAGGTGTTTCTTCTGACATACCAAATCCTTCGTATCCTTTGTACTTACTGCGCGCTACTAATGCACGGTAAATTGCCGATCCTCTGGTATATTCAACTACTTTAACACCGTTTAACCAGTGCTCTACACGGTTGTCAGGATAAACTACTAAACGTCCACGATTCCATTGTCCTGGCTTCTTTACAAAGCGTGATTGCTTTTCAGCAGGAATAAGATCGTACAACGAAGCTAGCTTACGATTACCAACAACACCATTATTTGAGTCTGGGTGTTTTTTATCGTCAAGCAACTGGTATTCTAATCCTGTTGTTGCTCCATTATTTCCTAGTCCGTATTTAATACCACTATTCGCAGCTTCGGTAAGCATGAATTCGAATTGGAAATCAAATGCTTTAAATTTCTCTTTTGTAACGATATCACCACCAGATTTTGAGCGGTCACCACCATCAGAAAGTACTGTAATCAGACCATCTTTAACTTCCCATCCTTTGGTAGGGAATGTTTCTGATTTCGCACCTTTCCATCCATTGTTGGTTTTACCGTCGAACAATAGTTTCCATCCTTGTGCCTTTTCTGCGTTGCTAAGATCATTGTGTAAAAGGTTTACAACAAATACATCATCGGCAGGAGATGGTTGAATGTCTTTTGTCTGGATACGGATATTTCTCCAACGGATTTGTTTGCCTTCCTGCGATTTGTTATGGATAGAGTGTACTTGAAGACAGATAAATCCTTCGGCAGTCATGTCGTCAATTAAATGAGCCACTGGAACACCATTTAGAAACGTACGGATGCTGTTACCAATACACTCAATACGATAATGATTCCAGTCGCCATGTTTGAATGCAGGCTTAGCTGCAGGATTTAATTCTACAGGATATAACCATCCTCTGCGAGCTTCATCAAAGATACCGGCACTCCAGGCTCTTGCTGAAGGATCTACTTCACACTGGTAACCATGAACGCGACCATTATTATAATCTGGTTTACTCAGACTGCGGAACTGAATTCCTGAGTTCATATTCTCATCAACTAGCAATTCTAGTTCTAGTATAAAATCACCATAAGTCTTGTCGGTTGTTAAGAATGAGTTTGGCGTATTGGCTACTGTTGTTCCAACAATCTCGCCATTCTTCACTTCGTATTTAGCTTTACCATTTAATTGGTGCCAGCCTTTTAAATTCTTACCGTTAAATAGGTTTTCCCATTTCCCATCTTTCTTCGCAAAAGTCGTTGTCACCGCTAATAGGATCAATGGAATTACTAATAGTTTCTTCATTTCAAAGGATTTTTCGATTTTAAGATTTTCTGATTAATAGATTTTGCATCCTTGATATTTGAATCAAGATTGCAACTAACAGTCCTTTGCATTACATCATCATTTATTCCTTCCAAGGAGTATAAGTGATATGTAGTTTTGCAAAGTAGCTTCATCTGTTTTGGTTTTTTCTCTCTGTATTCTCGTGTGCGATAACGCTCAAAGTTAATTTTTCTTGACGATATTTCAATCTTATTTCTAATAAGTTCTATCGGTTACTATTTATATATGGTATTATTGATTGCTAATTTCAGTGTGATAAATTTATATTTTTTAGATATTCGAATATCTTTGTAGGCACGTAAACCTGTTTTGTAACCGTTACCATTTTGTTACTTTTAGTGATATGAGTGTTGATAATAGTCAGATATTAAGTTTTTTAGAGAAGATTAAGGGGAGTAGGCACTTTTGCAAGTCGAAAGTTAGTTGCGATTTGCTAAGTTATCTGGTTCAGGCAACATTATCGGGTGAAAATCCCAAAGAATACACTATCGGAATAGAATTATTTGGCAAAAAGTATGATCAGGATGCTAAAACTGATTCCAATATTCGTGTGTATATTCATAAGGTTAGAAAGAGATTGCAAGATTACTATCAGGAGGATGGTAAAGACGATGAGGTGATCTTTGAAATTGCTAAAGGGCAGTATCGTGTGAATTTTATCGAAAAAGAGATTCCTAAAAAGAACCTTGCTACCGACTTTCGTACGTTGTTTTTTATAACACTCGGATTGCTTATTGCAATGATCTGTGTGTTTTTTATTTCAGGTAATACGCATCAATCTGAGACTGTGCAGTCGCCAATTCTAAAGAAATTTACCGAACGTGAAAAGAAAACGTTGTTGGTAGTGGGCGACTATTTCGTGTATCAAGGGGCTATTCCTACAAGCTCATCAGGGGTGATTAGGGACTTTGGTATTAATTCAGCAGCTGAATTTGAAAAGCGATTGGTAGAAAATCCTGAGTTGCTTAAGCAATGCTCTAAATCGAACTTAACTTATCTTTCAAAGATGTCGGTCTTCTGTCAGCATGAGATTATGCGTGCTTTTGGTTCAGAAGGGAAGAATATCGATGTGAAATTGCTTTCCGATCTTCAGCCTGATGATCTGCAGAGTCATCATGTCATTTTTGTAGGAAACTATAAAAATATGGGATTGCTGGAGCAAATATTAAAGGATCGAGACGTTGATTATAATGATGAAATAGCAGCCTATCTTCAGCGTATTAATACTTCTGATGATCCTTGTGAAACAGAGCTTTTAGATAAGGTTTCCATTACCAAGACTGATTATGCATTGGTGATGTCATTCAAGAACTTTACAAATAATGAATTCCTGGTGTTCTTGTCGCGTACCGACATAGGTAATATCTCAACAGTTAACTTGTTCCTTGATGGAAACTATATGAAGGAATTTATTGATGAATATCTGGAAGGGGATAACGAGAAGGAATTTAAAGCGCTATATCAAGTAGAGGGGATTAATAAAACAAATCTGTCCTACCAATTAATAACTGTTGATTGATAGGACAGATTTTAAGTAAAGTATATTTTACCATTCAACTACAGATCCGGCAAACGTTAATCCGCCACCAAATCCAATCAATAGTAATTTATCGCCTTTGCGAACTTTTCCGTTTCTTACTCCATTGTGAAGTGCCAATGGTACAGATGCAGCAGAAGTGTTTCCGAAGTTCTCAAGACAAGCTAATGTTTGCTCTACAGGGAAACCTACATTTCTACATACAGCTTCTACAATACGCATATTCGCACTGTGAGGTACAAACCAGTCGATGTCGCTTACTTCTAATCCTGCCTTCTCAACAAGCTTCTTAAACTGAGTACTTACAGTATCAACAGCCCATTTAAATACCTTCTTACCATCTTGGTGGATGTATCCGTTAGGATCAATATCCTGACCGTTGAGGTTATTACAGATATTTGCTAAGTATAGGTTACTTGCTAAGTGTGAGTCAGTTCCAGATACTGATGCTAAGATATTACTCTCTTCAGCTGCTTCTACAATTGAAGCTCCGGCACCATCACCAAACAAGATACAAGTTGTACGGTCAGTGTAGTCGGTAAAGCGAGTAAGTGTTTCAGCACCTATAACCAAGATTTTCTTGTAGTTACCAGCCATCACTAATCCCTGTGCTACCTGAATACCATAACCAAAACCTGCACATGCAGCAGTTACATCAATCGCCCCAACATTTTTAAGTCCTAGTTCATAACAAACCTGACTAGCTACGTTAGGGATAACATGATCGTATGATGAGGTAGCAACAATTACAAAGTCTACTTCTTTGAGGTCGATATTATTTTCTTCTGCAAGATTTAATGCGGCTTGTGCAGAAATGTTGCTTGTTGTTTGATCATCTGCAACTTTACGTCTTTCAGCAATTCCGGTTCTTCTCTTGATCCACTCATCAGACGTTTCGATGATCTCTTCAAAATATTTATTGTCTAGTATCGTCTCGGGAACATAACTCCCAATTCCAGTTAATTTTGCCTTCATCTATTTCGACAATTTATTTTCTCAAATATTAATATCAATTGTTATAGGAAAATACACGCCATTAGCTTAACATGTATTTGCCCTCGGTATAGAGCAATAGCTGCCCGTAAAATAAGAATGCAAATATAAGTGTTATGCTGAATAATTATATCAAAAAAGCATTTAATTATAGAATGTTATTATTGTTAGCCCATTTATTTCTAATTATGAGTTGATCATAGGAGAAACTTTCGAATGATCCACTCAATTGTTAATAATATCAATAGCATGGCAAATAGGAACCATTGATCCCATATCGGAATAACGGATGCTTTTTGCTTGACTACCGATGCTAAGCTATCGGTCTCCAACAGTTTGGCGATGTCTTCGCCCGATTTAAGATTCTGACCACCAGTGAGCATCATTAATTGTTGTAGTGATGCAAAATCAGGATTAGGATTCTTGTATTCATTCTTAATCTGCTTTACATTTATCTTTAATGAATCGGAAGCCACCGAAAGACTGTTAGGATCCATGGCTCGGCAGATTAGCTTTAGCTGTGTGGCGCTAAAATTATCTGGAATTCTTAGATTTCCTTTATAGCAATTGTCGTTTCTATCGAATGTGAGAATTTTTGCTTCACTGGTATTTGCTAAGCGTACTTCTACTTTCTGTGCTTTAGCACCATTTACCAAGTTTACTTCACATTTGATGTTTTCTCCCTTGAAGTAACTCAACTGATTGGTTCTGAATTGAAGTTTCTGATCCTTATGCGCCAGACTGTTCTCGGCAAGCCATAGTACAGTGTTTGCCCAGAATTTACGGTAGTAGTTGTTGTCTCCATACGATGATCCCCAGCCATCCTGATAACCTTCTCCCCATCCTCCTGCAGCATCAGAAGTAAAAGCCATTGAACGTCCTTTACCATACGATTGTACACATATCAGTGGCATGTTTTTGTGTTGCTTCCAATAAGCAAGCACTGTGGCCCCTGGTTTTGCCCGATTAACCATATTGGTCCCCTTGAAGGGTGGGTGAGTGGTGATGATATTTCTATTGGCATTAGGATCGTCAGAGAACTGCATAATTGGGTGCTTCAGTGCTTTCTCAGGGAACGTTGGATAGATGGTAATAAACTGTTCTCCGCGACCGAAATTCTTCATGTCTACTGGAATCATTTTTTCCCACGAGGTCTTATCCCAGCCACCAGAACCAAAACTGGTGATCCCTCCAATCATACAGAATCCTCCTCCATTTTGAGCAACCATATCTCTTGTCCACTTCAATTGATCGTCGGAGAAGATAAAGCGATTGATATCACTACAGATCACAACATCGTAATCCCAGATCTCCTCTTTTGTCTTAGGATATCCTCTTCGCTTGGTTTTTACGTTGTAGATTTCTCCTCCAACGTTTTTCTGTTGATTCACTACGTATACATCTACATCAATTTTGCCAGTCTCTTTACAGGCCTCATAGATGAAGCGATAACATGGCCATCTTCCTTTAGAGCGATTTACACTCTTGGGATAGTCGGCATTGGTTCCTTCCATGTATAGTACCCTGATTCTTGGATCTGATACGGCTACATCAAACTCAATTTGATTATCAGCGGCGGTTAATTCCTCATCGAGGGGTACAACCTGAAGCTTATAATGTTCGCTTTGTCTACCAGTATTGAGCTTTAGCTGATGGGGTATAATTCCATCTCTTAAAGTCCCGGTGTATTGATCCTTTAATTTCCCCTTGCTATCGGTTATTTTTACCTGGTAACTCTGCTGACTACTTCCTTTGCATTCGAGATACAGATTTACAGGGAGATTGGTATTCGGACCAGCACTTTGATCAACCTGACAGCTTTTGATGGATACATTAAACAGGTTAACTTCCTTACCTATACCCATTACTGAGATGGGTATTTCATTTCTTCGGGCAAGGGCTATGGTTTGATTTAACTCTTCTTTATCATCCAAACGCCCATCACTACAGATAATTAGATTGCGAACTTCATCAATCCCTTCTTGCTGGACTACCTGTCGAATAGACTTTGCAAGGTTGGACTTGTCGCCCGTTGCTGCAATTTTATCCCAACTACTTATGGTATCGATGTTGCGTGCTATTGTATCAAACTGATAGATGCTGACATCCTTTTTAAAGGGTAACGATACCGAAGCTAGTTCTTCTTTGAGTAGCTCTAATCGCGATTGCGGGGTTTCGATATTCATACTTGTTGATCCATCCAACAGTATCACATCGTGCTTTGCCTTTTTGGTCTGCTTCTTTTGTTCTGTCCTGACTGGATTCAATAATATGATGCCAAGAATGATGATTACAACTGCCCGAATCGCAATGAGCATGATCTTCTGGTTCTGGCGCTTAATCTTAGATGATTTCCATACAGCAAAACTGGTAAGCAGTAATGCTGCAGCAATCATTATCAGAATGAGACTAATCGGTATTTGGGGATTATATTGCATATCTTTTCATTTTCAAGATTATTGATCTAATTCGTCATCCATATCGTCGGATAATACTTTGAAGTACTCTTCTACCATTTTTGAGTATTTCGACGGGATTTTGATGTCTTTACCATGAGCTATTTCTTGCTCAATTAACTCTTCTATCAATTGATTCAAGCGACCGGCAACTTGCTTTAGGTCATCTACTTGATTGCTATTGCCTGATCCTGATAGCTTATTGGCAAGCTGAGTGAGTTGCGAATCGTTGTACGACGACAGCTCTTTCGACAAGTCATAAAGCTCTTGACCATTGATTTCCTGTCCTTTTGCATGTTGTGCCAACAATTGCTTTGCTTGCTTATGCGATGAGTTTAGTCGGTTTAGCTTACTCATAGTAAGGTTCTTTAATTCCTTGTCGAGTAGCTTACTAAGCTTATCGAACTTGTTGGCCAATTGCTCCAATTGCTGTGGATTTGGATTCTCTCCTGCATCGTCAAGCTCTTTGGCCAGGCGTTCTAATTCAGCTTCTTCCATCAACTCTTTCGTGCGCTCCTTTTGGAATACATCATCTTGCTCTTCTTGCTGATTTTGTTGTGTCATCTTATTAAGCCAATCTTGTATCATGGCTGTATTGCGTGCAATTTGCTCAATCGATGCGTTGTTCATGCTATTCAGTGAGCCAGCATTGTTTCCTCCTTGTGAAGATCCTCCAGCTTGAGAACCCTGATTTTGTCCTGGCTTAGAACCTTCTTTTGATCCAGGTTTAGAGCCTTTCTTTGAG
Source organism: Puteibacter caeruleilacunae (assembly GCA_005217565.1). GTDB lineage: Bacteria > Bacteroidota > Bacteroidia > Bacteroidales > Prolixibacteraceae > Puteibacter > Puteibacter caeruleilacunae. The sequence goes on along the minus strand of SJCO01000009.1, from coordinate 285,736 downwards.
CCTGGTTTTTCGCCCTCTTTCTTACCTTCTTTAGATCCTTCTTTTTTGCCGTCCTTCTTTTTCTCTCCCTCTTTCTTTTTCTCTTTTTTCTTCTCGTCTTCGTCGGGCTTATTACACGATTCTTTGCTTGAATCTCTTCGACCTATAGATTTCTCTTCTTTTGCCTGCTTGCGCAATTTCTCAGAGGCTTTTTCGGCTAACTGTTTAGCTTTATTAAGCGTTGCGCTGGCATTCGGACTGTCTAGTCCTCTTAGATGGATCGATAACTCTTTAAGCTGGAAGATCGCATCGTCTAACTCATCTAAGGCGTTTTTATCTGCCTCCAATAGTTTCTTGCACTGTTCCATGGTGCCGATGGTTTCCTTCATCCTTGTCATGTTCAACGGTGTCCCGTCGGGATGAATCTCAAGCATTGCATTCAATTCACCTGCATCAACCAAACATTTACGTTGAAGGGCCAGGGTAGCCAGGAATTTATCGTTATCCGGATTATTTACGTGTTGCTGATGCAACTTTCTTGTTTTTTCTTCTTGTTCAATAAGCTTGTCTACATCAAGAGCCAATTCCGTAAGGGCATCACAACTATTCTCACAGCTACAGCTACCACTTTTCTTCTTGTTAAGGACCTTTAGGAGTTCGTCGCGCAGTTGCATCATGTCACAAAGTGCCAGATCTTCATCTGTTACTGCCTCTTTTAAATTGTTCGCTTGAAGATGCGACGCTGCTGAAGTAAGTTTTTGAGCTGCTTCTTTTAGTGCTCCGGCATTGGGATTCTTTCTTTGTAATTTGCCGTATAAATCGGTAGCCTGATTACTAAGATCTTTTTCAATCTTGACAAATCGCTCGCGTTCAGTGAATTTCCCTCCTTCTTCGCTGTATTTGAAGGTTTTGGAAAGAACATTACGCTGTACCTGAATCATCTGCTCTAATTTCATGATCTGTTGTGAGCTGGCTTGCATTGGCATACCTCCTTCACTCTCCTCAGGTAAAGCATAGCGTAAACGATACTGTCGTATATCGATTCCACGCATGATACTTACTGCTCTTCGCTTCTGATTTGGATTTCTATCCTTTGCCCAGGCAAACACCCTGACATTCGTTTTCAGGTTAATAGGATACTTTTCTAAAAGCAACTTCGCTATTTTAGTCTGATCGAGTACGATAGAATCTTTCATTGTGAAATGTGCTATCTGATGCTCTTCTTTTCCAATACGTGCCGTCAGTCCGATTTCACTTAATCCTAAATCATCATAAGCGTATATTTTTATAGGCACCTCGGTAATCGGTGTTACCTGGATATCCTTCGACGGATCAACAATCTTTACAGTAGGAAGTTTGTCGGGCAGAATTTCCATTGTGAACTTTTGTTTCTTTAGCAACATCCCTTTGTAATCGGTACCATAAATGGCATATGATCCGGCGGTAGTATCTCTTACATTGAAACTGATGTTCAACTTGTTCTTGTTTATGTGTAATGGCTTGTTTGTGCCGTTAGGAAACGAAATGAATGCTTCCTTCATTTTCTGTGATATCTGCACATGCAGGTCAATTTGTGATCCCAGATAGGCTTTTAATTTTCCTCCCGACAGGGTGTCACACTTTTTCTGCATGTAGGTGGGGTAGGTTACCTTTGCCCAAATGGTGTCGATCATTGGGGGAGCAACAACATGAACACTGTGTAAAAATGTTTTTCCATCACCAGCCTTTACAAAGTACTTAAAAGAGCGCTCCATATCAGTAAGGTGGATATTGTATAGTCGTGAATTCTGTTTCTTAAGCTGTACCTTTTCCCACTGGTCATCATTTTTGCTCAGGTACAGCCATGCTTCATTGGTCTTTCGTCCCCTGGTAAGAACTTCAATCTTTACAGGTTCTCCCAGTGATATTTGCTGAGGTCCAATGAGGGTAATCTGGGTGTAATGCATCTGCGTAGGTGGGTATAGAATACGGCTCATTCCTACACGCATCGAGCGGTTGGAGATAAACAGAATCAGAAACACAATCGATAAACGTTTAAGTATCTTTACATAGCGATGGTATTTTCTGAAAGGACTAGGTGTATAACCTTCATTTAATCCTAGTAGTGACTTGGCCGACAGTACTACTTTCTTTTCCATTTCTTTGTTGAAAGCAGTGTTGTTATGCTCTATCTGATGAGCTGTCTGGATAAGCTGACTATCATCGCCATATTGTTGCTCTAATTCAACAATGGCATCTCTTGTGGTATACCTGTTTCTAGGTCTTAGCCATAATTGCCACAACAAGATTGCGATTACTGCAACGGCCTGACCAAGAAGTATCCATCTAACGGTTTCTGATAGTAGTATGCTAATGTCGACAATTATAACGGTGAAAAGGAAGATGAACAAGAATAAACCTGCCCAAAACAGACCTCTTTTCAAATAAAAAGCTTGTCGGTCTGTTTTCCTCCGATTAATATGCTGATCTATTGAGTCGTTTAGTAATTGCATTATTTAAAGCGATATGAGATGAAACTTTCGGCGATTAAAAGCAATAAAAGAATGGCTGCAATCCAGTGATGTTGCTCCGAGTCTTGCTGACTTTTCTTTGAGGTTTGTTCCTCTACTTGCTTTTTCTCAATTACTGTTTGTTCTGGTTTTTTCATTCCCAGTGTTGCATAGAAGGCTTCTAAACCAGTGTATTCCATTAAACTTTCCTTATTGGCATAGTTTACAACAGGAATGGTATCTCCATATATTCCTGGTGATGGGTGGCTTAGAATAGAGCAGACTTCCTGAGCTTCTTGTGCTCGTGATTGTTGATCTCCTGTTAGATAGAAAATGATTTCGCGGACAAATGGTAAAAACAACCTGTTTACAGGCAGGTCGGTCCATGATCGGTCAACAGGATTGGCTACAGCTATGATTTTTCCTTTACCAAGTGTTTTCTCTACAATGGCCGGATTGTTATTGCTTAAACGCGCAATGACTTTGGCTTTTTCATCGGGTTTTAGTTGAAATGCTTCACTGAAAACTATCGATGAGATATCTCCCGAGCTTCGTTCGTTGAATAAGCGGAATGCTTCATGATTGTGATCCCACGTTAATATAGGAAGCATCGACCGGTCGTTTAAGAGTGATACCTTGGCAGGAAATAAGCCTTGATTGTACAGGGCATTCATGTTTGTAGTGTTGGTATTGGATCCCAGAAAGAAGAGTGCATTACCACCGTTCTTGATGAATTCCTCTAACTGCTTAGTCTCGGCGCGACTTAACGATTTTACATCACACAATATTACCAAATCTTCTTTATCGATTTTTAAGGTGCTTTGTACCTTCGTTAGAATACCTGACTTCTTTTTATTGTCTTTAACGTTCAATGCTTTCTGTATGAAGTAGGTGGCATCGGTAAATCTCGATTTTCCTTTATTGCCATTTACCAGAAGAATCTTCTTCGGGGCCTGACTGTATAAACGGAAATAGAGACTGTTGTCGAATTTCCAGGCATCATTAGAATCAAGTTCTACGCGTCCATTGTGCCAACCTGTTTCCTGGGGAGTCCATTTTATTTCAACTTGTTTCTCATCACTGATGCTTTTCGATGCAACCTCCTTATCGTTGATCATGAGTTTGATGGTGCTGTTAGGCGCCACCTCCTCATCGGCCAGGTCGACAAAGAAACTTGTGGGTTTGCCTGCAAATGCATCGGAGACTTGTATCTGTTGTATCGATGAATTCGTCTTTGCAGCAGGAAGAACCGGTACAATATCTAAATTGATAATACCAGACCAATCCTCCAATGCATCAGCAGGTAAACCTGAAGTTTGCATATCAGTAAACAATATGATGTTTAAATTGCGGTATTCCGAAGCAAGCAACCGAGTCTTAGCCCAACCTAGCGCCTGTGCATAGTCGGTACAGCACCCCGGAGCTATCTTTAACTCATCAACGCTTTTGATCTCCTGAATATCATCAGCAAAAGCTGCCAGGGTAAGGTTAGTCTTCTCACTTAGCTCATCAATCATTTGCTGTGCTTTCTTTTGCATTTGATCGAACATGGTGATATCGCCATACACTCCGCTCATACTTCCCGATACATCCATCAAGACGACGGTAGCACTGTTTGATTTGGTAAGCGAACTCTGGTCGTCAAAAAACGGACGACAGAATAATATGGCCAATAATGCTAAGGCTAAGCATCGAAGCGTAAGTAACAGTAACTCGTGGATTTTACGATTACGCTTTTGTTGGCGTTGTGCTTCTTGCAAAAAACGCACTGTTCCCAGCCACACCTGTTGAATCTTCTTATTTTTAATAAGATGTATGATTATAGGTATGGCCACTGCAAGAAGTCCTGCCAAGAATATGGGGTTAATGAAATTCATTAGTATTGGTTAATTCGTTTTAATAGATATTCAATGATGATCTCTTTCAAAGGCTGATTGGTGGTTATTGATATCCAATCGATGCCTAGCATTGTACATTTCTTCTTTAGCTTTGTCTGCCATTCCTGGAAGATCCTGTCGTACGATTTCTTCAACTCTCCAGCGTTGGCTTTTACTTTTCCTCCTGTTTCCAGGTCCATAAACTCAAATTCTCCACCGTCGGGAAGTGATACTTCCCAGGGATCTAATATCTGGAATACAATAACCTCGTGACCGGCATGACGGAAGTTTTCCATACACTGTAACAGTTCCTCTTCCTGGTCGAAGAAGTCGGAGAACAGCACAACAATACCTTTGCGCCTGCATAGCAATGTTAATTCGCTAATGGCTGTTGTAATGTTGAACTTTTCACTTACCTCAGAACGATGAAGGAGGGCCGCAATATCGGCCAACTGACCGGTCTTGACTGCCGGTGGTATAAAGTTGATGAGCTTTTTCTCAAGGAGGTAAACTCCTGCAGCATCTCTATTTTGGAGCGACAAATATGCTAATGCAGCTAATGCCCGTGCTGCATACGACCATTTACTTCCTTTGCCGTTGTTGGCCAGCATAGAGCTACTCTGATCAATGAACAGGTACAAACTGAGGTTAGTATCCGACTCGTACTGCTTCACAAATAGCTTGTCGGTTTTGCTCCACAAATTCCAATTCACATGCTTCAGATCATCACCAAGCTGGTAATCACGGTGACTGTCGAATTCATTACTAAAACCAACATATTTACTCCTATGCAGTCCGCTTAGTGCTCCTTCTACAACTCCTTGGGCAACAACCTCAAGGTCATCCAGGGCCATAAAGAGATCGGGATCGTGAAGATCAACATTTGGCTCTTTTACGGGGTTTACCATCGATTAAAAGTTTACATGTCCTAGAATGTGCGTAACAATTTCATCAGCAGTTACGTGTTCAGCTCTACTGCGGAAATTCAATACCAATCGGTGACGCAATACCGAATGTGCTACTGCTACAATATCTTCTTTACTTACATGGTATCTTCCTGATAGTAATGCTTTGGCTTTAGCTCCTAGAATAAGGTATTGAGAGGCACGCGGACTAGCTCCATGGGCTACATAGTTGTCGACATACTCCAATCGTCCTTTGGCGCCGTTTTCAACCCTTGTTGCGGCTACTAATCGCACTGCGTATCTGATAACATCATCAGCTACAGGTACTCCTCGTACAATCTCTTGAAGTTGGAGTAATTCTTTCACACCAATAATCTTATCGACCGCCGCCTGTACTTTTCCTGTTGTTCCTTTTACAATGGCAATCTCTTCGCTTTCCGAAGGATACTTCACCTTTAGGCAGAACATAAATCGGTCTAACTGTGCCTCTGGTAACACGTAGGTGCCTTCCATTTCAATAGGGTTCTGTGTTGCCAGTACCATGAATGGTTCTTCTAACTTATAGGTTTGGCGACCAATTGATACATTTTTCTCCTGCATTGCCTGAAGAAGTGCAGCCTGCGTTTTAGGAGGTGTACGGTTGATCTCATCAGCCAGTACCATGTTGGCAAAAATAGGTCCTCTAAGGAAATTTCTTACACGTTTACCAGTATTAGGATCCTCTTCAATAACATCAGTACCAGTAATATCCGAAGGCATCAAGTCGGGCGTGAACTGTATTCTACAGAAATCAAGATCAAGCATTTTCGATAGCGTATTGGCCATAAGGGTTTTTCCCAGTCCCGGAAGACCGAGTAGGAGAGAGTGCCCTTTACAAAGCAGACTTATAAGCATAAAGTCGAGTACCTCTTCTTGTCCGTATACTACCTTCGAAGCTTCTTCAATAAGGTTTTTGTGAGCTTCACGCAATTGCTTGATCAATTGCATATCATCTAAGATTACATCTACATTTTCGTTCGATTCAATCATCTGGGATTATTTTAATATTTCAACATAAATTTATTTGCTAATTGCTTGTCTTCCTGTGCAGGAGCAGCAGTTCCTTTACCGTCGGCATTTCCTTCTATGACTATCGATTCGAGCTGAATCAATGATTGATTGGCATACCATTTTTTGACCTCTGCCTTTGCTATTGCGTGCATCTCGATAAAGGATATTTGATGATCGTTGTTTTGATCTACCTTTTCAGGCATAAACATATTCTCGATAACTTCACTGAGCACAGGTTCATTGTCACGATCTTCAGTCTCAACAGCAGCAAGAATTACCCGGTGCGAACGACTCAGTAGTTTAACTGCACGTTTCCCTGAGTCGGCCGACCAGATGATGCCAAGCTCACTGGCAGGTTTCTGTGAATTTAACTTTTGTGCAATGGTTTTTACTGATATGTCTTCTCCCGGTAGATTTAACAATACATCTTTAGGAGTGGTATTGGCATGACCAAGAAAAATAATCAATGGTCGTTTGCCTTTTGTTAGTTCTTTATTTACTGATGTTAGTGCTTCAAGTACATTTTCTTTAGTACAGGGCTTGCCCAATGTTTTGTTGTCGTGAAAAAGGATGTGTATCGATTTTTCAGGAACATTAAGGGCTGTGGTTAGCATCAACTGTATTTCTTCTATCTTTTGCTGATACTTCTGTTCATAGTGCTGATCACCAGGATGTCCGGAGATGATCCATATTGAACTAATTGATTGTGTTGATTGACTGTATCCAATAAATGTAAGGATACATAATAAGGTTGTTAAAAATGTTTTCATAGACGTTAAGGGTTGTCTGTTTATCTTATTGCTGCTTTAATAGTCTTGTTCGTGTTGTATTTATTACACTTTTTGATGAAAAAATGTAATATACTCTGTTATGTCAACTAATGTCGTAAATAATATCTGGTGAACAAAGTGAATGTAAACATATTAGACAGTGTTTAACTCTTTTTAACAGAATAATGCTATTGGTATATGAACGATAAAATAGGGTAAAAAAAGTCAGCAATCTTGCGGCCCTGCTAGGATAAGTAGTATCCCGAGTTTCCTTGATTTACGGTAATATTGGTTTATCGTGACTTTAACACTGTAGTGTGTGATTTATTGTCGTTTTAATCTCAAATTCAGCTAGTAGTAGAAGGACGTACGAATAGGAGTAAAATTTGATTAAAGTTTGTTTGTTTACTTGTGTGATTTTGGAAATTGATGAATAAGAAAATAGGGGTAGAAGTAATGACCTCTTATGGTGCTCTTATCTTACTTTCATTCGGTACGGATTTGGTATGCATTCGGTACAGATTCGGCAATGTTGCATCTTATGCTAGTTTTATTGCTTATTTTACTGCATTTGATGCTACATTAAAGAATCCATGATGATTAAGTCTCACCACTGTAAATGTAGTGAAAATGCGGTAAAAACACTATTCCAGAAAGGTGAAAATCCCGGAATAGTGTGTTGTTTTATCTCAATCCAGTTAATGGTGGAAGTGTGACCTGAGTTCTAGAATTTGTTGTTCTTTCTCAGCTGTTTTACTCTTTTTACCATTTTACCAAAGCTCTTGTCCTGTTGTTTCTTCTCCATTACCGTTTTTGAGTAGTGTTGCTGTTCGCGCTGAAGCTTCATGTAACTCTCATAAGTGCCATAAGAAAGCTCACCTGAATCAATAGCATCAAGAATAGCGCATCCAACCTCATTGGTATGGGTGCAATCCTTAAACTTACAATGAGTTGCATATTGTACGATTTGATCGAACGTTGATGCAATTCCCTCGGCATTACTACTGATTCCAACCTCACGCATTCCCGGAGTATCGATAACAATACTCTCATTGTCAAGGATAAATAACTCTCGATGTGTGGTGGTGTGCTTTCCCTTTTGAGTACTCTCACTGATCTCATTGGTTTTCAGTCCTTCGTTTCCCATCAGGTAATTGATGATGGTAGATTTTCCTACTCCAGAAGAACCAACCAGACAATAGGTCATGTTGGGAATCATCTGCTGTGTTAATGCCTGAAAGCTTTCAGACTGCTCAATGCTCAATGTAGCAACAGCAATGTTCGAATGCCTCTGATTAATTTGATCTATCATCAGTTTTACCTCCTTAGGAGCACTCAAATCGGTCTTGGTGAGTAATACAATAGGTTCAATGTTTCCTGCCCTGCATATGGCTATATAGCGGTCTAAACGATTGAGATTAAAATCCCTTGTAGCCGACATGGTCACATATGCATAGTCGATGTTTGTAGCGATAAGCTGATCTTCGCCATATTTCCCCACTGCTTGTCGCTTTAGTGTTGAAAATCGCTCAAATATCTCAAGAATAATCGCCGTATTTTTATCCATGAGGGTTATTCTGACCCAATCACCAACAGCGGGAAAATCCTCGCTATTTTGGGCTGAGAAACGCAGATTACCTGTTATCTCTGCACGAAATATTCCAGCTGCATTTCGTACAATGTAGCTGTCCTTATGAACGGTGATTACTCTTGCTAACTCTTCGGTATTTGTTGTATTAATTCGTTCTTGTACTCTGTTTGTATATCCTAGTTGTTGTAACATTACTTAATGCTTTTTGTCGTTTGTTGAAACTGATCGCTGATACAAGTATTGAGATAAATTGCTGCTATCATGTAACGCGCAAATCTTATTGATACTCAGTGCTAGTATGTACAATCGGTGATTTTAAAATAAGGGTACCATAAAACTGTTCAGTATTTCACTGAATTGCTATGGTATTTTTAGGAAGTGGCGACAGGTATGTATTTTTGCCTGACTGTTAGCGTTGTGTTTCGTCTACAGTGTTGTGTGCAATTACTAATACCCGTCTGTTATACAAACATCGACAATGTCATAAAACTAATCTTGCTTTTTATTACACCACAAAATTAAAGTAAAATTGTGAAACCAACAAAGGCAGGGGAGAGAGTACTGGTATTATTCACTTGATTGATCAATAATTTCCCGATAGGCGAAAGGATAGATTCGCTTAACAGATTTGGAATCTTCCCAGTCGAGGGAGTCATATTTCTTCCCATATTTCTCCATTGCATATTCGTTTCTTAGCGCTGTTATGATCTCTTTGAGTTGAATATAATTGCGAAGATAGAGGCGGTATGGAGTATTGGGATCTATATGGCAAATAAACCGATAGTTAGGGTTCTTCTCTATCGTAGATCTAATATAGGATTTATGATCTTGCTCATGGAGCAGTACTTCATTGACAAGCATATCTCCTTTTGAATGTAGATTGATGGTTATGGCAGTGTACTGATGGGCTGTTGGAGGAACTGCAGGGATGGTCAATTGTGTGATCTGACTAGACAATGGAACTGCTATATATTCTTTGGGATAAGGACGATGACCGTAGTTATAATTAGCAGGTATGACTGCATAACCAATTTGATTGCCTCCGCAGGCTTTGAGTACTGTTTTTAGTCTGCCTATAAAGGCCATTTTTACTTCTCCATGAATATACAGTCGGTATATCATAAATGGAATTGCAACTGAATGTCGCTTCTCTTGCCATTCTTGCACTTTTTTAGGGAGTTCAGTGAGTGTAATCTCTTCTGAATCGATAATGATTTTTGGCGTTGGATTGATTGAATCATTCTTATCAAACACCACATTAATATCTTCCATAAGAGATTGCTTGACTGCTGGTTCATAGATCATGGATTCGGGGAGTTGTAATGTATAATTCGTGTGGATATTTTTAGAGAGCACCATCTTGTTGATGGCTTTATAATCGATTAGGTTTATTTTCGATAAGCCAATAGAAAGCCCTGAAACAATGATTAATGCCATGATTATCCACCGCTTACTTTGTCGGATAAAGGTTACTCTTATTGTATTCCATGATTGGAAGAATAAGACAATGATGATGAATATGAAGAGGAAATTATATTCGGGGTGGAAGCTGAATAGGTTGAATCCTCTTTGGTACACCATTCCCACCAGCAAAACAAATATAAATGCCAGTTTGCTGAACCAACTTAAGAAGTACCAGATAAGATTGCGTTGATCATTTACAATTGAATTAATTCTATAGCCGTTTCTTCCATAGCCATAATGGGGAGCATCGAACCAGATAGTAAAACATATTGACTGTCCGACGATACTTGCCAGATATGCGAAAAACAGATTGTAAAAACCAACCTGTTTATCTGTCAGTACCCATATATCATTGGCGTGAGTAATCGAAATAATCCGCAGTGATTCCCTGGTCATGAAGAGCAGTGAATAAAATGAAATAGCATAAAGCAATCCGAATATTAATCCAGAGATTAGTCGGAACTTTGAAAGTGCAAGAGTTTCTGATTGCGATTTATTCATAGCCAAATGCTATTATCATCTAATAACGTAATTGTATTGCAAACTATTCGTTTTGACTAATTTACAAAATACTTTTGATAATAGTCCAATGGATAATACTGCTATTCCAAAATGAGTCGCGCTGGAAATCCACAAATGAAATCACTTAGTTGCTTCTGTGTGATTGAATGTGTTCAATAAGTCTATTTACGTCATTGAAAGTTTCCATCAATTGATTAACATCCAGGTTTGCTATAAATAATGGAGCGTCCTTTAGTTTACCATATTTCTTTTTCTTCTTTTTGCCTCTTTTTATAAAAGAATAATATCTGGCAAGGATGGTGTTCAGTTTGTCGTCTGCATGTTGAATATCATATGGAGCTGTTTGGAAAATAGGATCATTATTTAATCGTTGATCTTGTTTTTCTCTATTTAAGTGACTCATTGTTTTCTCAATTGCAGTTGGTTGCGAGAGTATCCAGGCTTCCATTTGTTGGATCATGAAGAAAACGAAATCGGCATATTCTTGAACTTCCAAATAAGCAAGTCGTTGGTTGCGGATTTCATTACCTCCATCCAGATCAATTAAGAGCGTACATTCTTGTTTGGATATTGTATTCTTAAAGATTTTACACGCATTCTTTTCTCCAGCTCCCATTTCAATTTCAAGATTGAAGTCTTGAGGAGAGATTACCTGACTTAAAAGTTTATAAAAGCTTTCACGCAGTTTTTCGCTGTTATTAACGGTTAGTGCTAAATCATTGCTATTGGGCATTATTCCTCCTTCAATAACAATTTTAATATTTACCATCTTTTGCCTCCAATCTTTCCGTTAAGCCAAAGCTGACCAACAAGATAATTTTCATCCCATTCTTTAAAATCATCTTCATCCTTTAATGTGATGATTGTTTTGTTCGATCTGTCTTTTTCGAATATTAGAATGTCAGACAATTCAAAAGAATTTAGCAATAACGGTGAATGAGTCGCGACTATAATTTGTGAATCCTGAGATGCATATTTAATCGCTTCTGCAATTGTGTTAATCATATCGGGATGTAATCCTATTTCTGGTTCATCTATGCATATTAGTTTCCCTCGATCAGGATTATACAAGATTGATAATAAGAGTAAGAATCTTAAGGTACCATCAGAAATATGTTCTATTCCTACTGTTTTTGCCAAGGCCTTTTCTCTAAGTACAAGATAGAGCTTGTGCCCAAGGATCTCGAAACTGATATCTTTGAAATATGGATTAATATCTCTTAGAAGGTTCTCAATTTTCTCATACGCCAGTGGGTGATGGTTTTTTATTCGATGTAATATTTGCATAAAATTTTCACCTGATGATAAAAGCCTTTTTTCAGTTCCATAGCTTACTGGCTGTCTTATGATACTTTTTAGCGTTGTGTCAAAATAATCATAGGTTGCAATTGATTCAATAGCGGATTTCAGTGTGAAGAGTGGTAAAAAGCGGTGTGGATCAGATATTTGTCGCAATACAAGTTCCTGGTCGTTAAATGATATTTCACCCTCTTTCTGAGGATAATGAAGAATGTTTACCGAATTATTCTCCAGAGTTGATATTTGTCCTCTTCCATTTATCATTTTTAAGAAAGTAAATGGGGGAGAGCCGTCACCATTCGAATCATTGCTATATATATTTTCCTCTAAGAAGTAAGATGTCGCACCAGATCGATGTATTGTGATTTCATATTCTGGATTGCAGGAGAACTGATAACCTTTACTATTGACAATCTTTTGAATTGATTCTTTATCGAACTCATAGGTAATTTTGAATGTTTCAGCTTGAGATTGGTTAAAGTTTGCGACAGTACTGAATCCACCCCAATCTTTTAGAAAGATCTTTTCGAATCCATCTCCGACAATACCATTATAAAGTAGACGAATGGCTTTTAGAAAGTTTGATTTTCCACTTCCATTAATCCCTAAAAGTATATTTGTATCAGAGTTCAATTCGATTGTTTCAGTTTCTCCAAACGAAAAGAAGTTCTCTAATTTGATTGACTTTATCATCTCGTATTTTTTTCAAATATACAAATTTGGTTATAATGGTACAGGGGTTGAACCTTGATTATTCATAAGAATAAGCACGATTAGTCTTAATGAGACGTGATTTTCATGGGATTATTGCTTTGCAAACTTGCATTCTATTTTGTGTAGCCATTTTTGTCGGTCTTTATCCGAGGCCATTTTAACCATATTCAGACTGATCCATTCTCTCTTTTTATAACCCATTTTCCAGAATGTACCCAGTAATAGTGCTTTCTTGATGGCATTCCCAAATAATAACCGATATGCTAGTCCTGGCGTATTCATTGTGGTAATCATGGTTACCTTTTGAAGCTTGTTTAAGAGAGGTTTCATGCCAAGACCATTCTCTTTATAGTCGTATGCTACGCCCGGAAAGATTACCTTATCGATAAAACCTTTGGTTAAGGCGGGCATAAGCTCCCACCAAATGGGGAAGATGAATATAATTTGGTCGGCTTGTTCCAGTCGTTTTTTATAGGCTATTACCTTAGGATCGACAGGTTCTCGCATAACAAATGCTTTCAAGTCATCTCTGGTCATTACTGGATTAAAATCTTCTTTATCAAGATAGATAAGGTCTACCTCATGTTTTGCTTTGCGCAAACCTGTCATCGTAGATTGTAATATTGCGTTACAGTAGCTTCCCTCATATGGGTGATTGAATACGATAAGTGTTCTCATAATTTTGTGCTTTAATGTTGGCACAAATCTATGGTGAACAGAGGAGGGGAGACGATAACATTTGTTAAGAAATACCAGAGGCTACTGTCACTTGCGATTTCTAATTCTGCTTAGTGAAACAGGCGAGATGCCCAGGTATGAGGCAATGTAGTGTTGGGGAACACGTTTGATTATTTCAGGATTATGGAGAAGCAGTTGCTCATATCTCTCCTGTGGATTCTCTTTTATTCGAGATAAGAAGAGTTTCTGATAGGTAATTAATCGTTGAAAGGTTATTTCCTCAAGTTGTGCCCTCATTCGAGACGATTTATCCTGTATTTTCAGAAAGTTAGCTTTGCTAAGCTCCCAAATAACAGAAGGTTCAATGGTTTCGATATTGAACAAGCTAGGTTGATTTAGTCGAAAGCTTTCAATGGATGACACCCCTTCGCCTTCGAAGAAAAACTGAAATGTTACGTCTTTACCATTGTTGTTGAACCATAAGCGAACACAGCCTTCTTCTATGAGGTATAACTTGTTCGATATCTGTCCTTCCCGCAGCAAGAGTACCTTTGATGGGACATGATGTTGAACGAATAAGTCTTTGAATTCTCTGAATAGTTTGTTGTTGATTGAAAGGCTATTGTTTGTCATATTCACACTACTTATGGTATCAGAAAAATAGCATGCAGGAGCAAAACGAGAGCTCCTGCACCTTGTATTATAAGAGTTCTATTAGATCAACGGGATTGGCAATGATATATTTTGCTCCGTTCTGAAGTAATTCATCTTTGCTTTTAAATCCCCATAGAACACCCACAGCACACATTTCTGCATTGTTGGCTGTTTGCATATCAATTCCACTATCTCCTACGTATAGGATCTCGGTAGACTGTAAATTTAGTGTCTTTGCTATTTGCAGTGCTCCTACGGGATTGGGTTTCTTATGTGCTTCATTGGTCATGCCTAATACTTCTTGAAAGTCCCAATCAGAAAAGTACTTTTTTACCATTCGCTTGGTGAATGCATCGGCCTTATTTGATAATACAGCAAGCTTAATGTTCTTTGCTTTTAGCAGATCAAGCATGGTTGTGATGCCTTCGTATGGTTTTGTTTTGACGGTACAATTATTATTGTAGGTTTCGTACATGTCTTCTTCATACTTACTGCAATCTGGTGCTTGCTGTAACTCTTCAGGTAGCGATTCCTGAACAAATTTTTTGAGTCCTTTTCCAAGCAGACTTTTATAGGTGTCAATGCTATGTGTTGGTAGATTGTACTTCGAAAGAACAGTATTCATTGAGTCTGCCAGATCCTCAGCAGAATCAAGAAGTGTTCCATCTAAATCGAAAATAACTGCTTTGTATTGTGTTGTCATTTTGCTTTCGTTTTACTCATGATGATGATAGGGTGAATGTTTCAGTATCTCCAAGTTGTTTGGAATTTGAAGCACTCACTAAACAAAAGCAAATATATAAGGATTAGTGCTCAATTACTATCGCTGATTCCATTTTAAAGGACTCAGCGAACGATTCTTTTTCTACAGTTCTTTACCGGTTATGTGTTTTAGTACCTCAAGATACTTATCCTCAGGACTGAAATCTACCAACTTGGTATCTTTGTCTACCCAGGCTGTATGTCCTGGAGGAAGGTAAAATGCACAACCTTCAGGAATCGATTCTACATCGCCATTGTCGTACTTAACATTCACCTCACCTTCGAGCACATAGCCCCAATGTGGGCAATGACAGTGATCGTTTGGAAGGCCTTTAAACTTATCTCTAAAGTCGGTTCCTGCGGGGAGCTGAACATATGCTACTGTCATCCCTTCTAATCCTTTTTGCACTCTCCATTCGGTGCCAGGCCCCTCCATTACTAGTTGAAATGATTTGGTTTCGCAATGCATGATTGAATTGTTTTATTCAAACCGAATACAGACAGTGTATTGGGTTTGTAGGGTTATGTGTATTCTTTTATATCGTTTGAATATACGTAAGGGGAGTATTGAAAGTTTGTAATGGAGTAGATTAGGAGATGTGATTTTCCCTTATCACAATCTACGTGGAATGGTGATAAGGGGACTGGTTTTTAGTTCTTATCTAAGCCAACTCTAAAGCCAATATTTTGTGGCTTTTTTACAAGATCAGATGTATGTAGCTCTTTGTATAGCTGTTCTACATCGGCATAGGTAAACAGATTGAGGTTTTGTCCCCTCTGCTTTTTACACAGAGGGGATTGAATTATTTAATTTCAATCGTATTCTCTTTATAATCGGTTGGATTGATTCGTAAAACAGTGTAGGCTTTTCTTTCTGCTACAGGCAGATGTATTTGGGAGGTGGTGAAGTAGATGTTTCCATTTGAATCTTTTGCAAATGAATCGGCCCAGCGTATTTCGTTATCTTTTAAAACCTTATGAACTGTACCATCTTTCCTCAATACGTTAATCGAATTATCTTCAAGTCCTCCAAGCCAAAGATTACCAGAATAATCGAACATCATTCCATCGGTGGCAGGTATAGCTCTTACCATTTCAACATTGTTTTCCAATTGCTCCTCAGGAGTTGATAGATCTCGCAAAAGACTGGTTTTAATACGATATAACGTGTGTCCTGTTAATGCGATATAGTACAGGTATTGGTTATCAGGCGATAGTGCTATCCCATCAGAGTGCACAGTGTTTTCCCATTTTATACCATCACACATGAGGTAATCAATTTCGCTTTCGGTTGAATGGTGGTTGTCGAGTATACGCCTCGATTCTCCACTTTTCAGATTAAGTACAATGAGTGCCCCGTTTCCAGAGTCGGTCATGTAAACCATTTCATCATGCGTATCTATTCTCACATCATTAAAGTACGAGTTTGATTGGAAGACTCCTTTGGGAAAGGTATAGGTATGCTCAAGACTATTATTCTGCAGGTTGAACTGATATAGCATTGGACCTCCTTCCACAACTCCTGAGAATTGAGGATTTCTCGTATCTAATACCCACAGGCGATCTTTATTGTCGACAACGACCGACTGAACTGCCATAAACGATTGGGCATTGTCTCGGGTATTCCATGCTTTGTTTGGATAGGCAACAGGTTTGCCATCAGTAATTTCAGCTACACTAACAGGTACATCATCCGACCAGTAAGGGTAGTTAACAAAAATCCTATCGTTGCTACTAACAGCAACTCCTGTCCATTGCTTCTCAGTAGACGCAACAACTGTTATGTTATTACTTTTCTCTTTTGGGGCTTGTTTGCATGCCGATACCGCTATCATTAATGCTATTGTAAGTAAATATCCCGTTTTCATTGCTAATTGTATTTTGGGGCTCCTAATGAATATTCAAGAGCCTATTTCCTTAATAAATGCTTTAATCGTCAATTTTGTTTACTGATGCAATTTTAAGTGATAATGTAATTATAACCAATAACTCACATTGAGGGTACTTGGTTACACGAATGTGTTTCTTTTTGATTGTCAGGTGATAATGGCGTTGTTATATCGATGTTAAAATTGACTTTGCTCTTGGTTTGGATTAAGTCATCATCACCATAGTGTTATTTAGGAAGATCAGCGAAACAACGACAATGAAAAAATAATACCTTTGCCGTCCTTTTTTGAGGGAGTAATTGGAATTATTATTAGAAATTTATGTTAGGAATAATCAGACAGGCAGCAATAATATTTGGTTGCTTGGCAATTGGTGAATTGATTGTATACGTCACGCATGTCAAGCTTCCTTCTTGCATTATTGGGATGTTATTATTGACCTTTTTCTTGAAAATGAAGTGGATTAAGGTATCGTGGGTAAAGGATATCTCAAAATTTTTCATGAAGACTTTACCATTTTATTTTGTTCCTGCCGGTGTGGCAGTGATGCTTTATTTTGATTTGATTCTTTCATCGCTTTGGTCTATTCTTATTGCCGCGTTGGGAAGTACTGTTGTTGTATTGGTCGTTACAGGTTGGGTGCATCAGCAAATGAGAAGTAGGAGTAAAAAAGAGGTTAAGACTAAAAATGTTGCTGTTTAATATGGATACTTTTTTTCAAAACGAGATAGTTGTGGTTGCTTTTACTGTGGGTGTTTATTTTCTTGCTCAGCTGCTACAGGAAAAGTCTAAGATCATTATTTTAAATCCGATACTGATTACAATAATGATAATCATTTTATGTTTGACGGCTTTTAATATCGATTATGAGGTGTATCATCGGGGTAGTAGATATATCGATTTCTTTTTGAAGCCCGCTGTTGTGGCTTTAGGGGTTCCATTGTATAAGCAATTGAAAAAGATAAAAAAGCAGATGATTAGTATTGTTGTCTCTCAATTGGCGGGATGTATAGCTGGTGTTGTTTCTGTGGTTTTGATTGCTAAAATGCTAGGGGCTTCAAAGGAGATTATCTTCTCGTTGGCTCCCAAATCGGTAACTACACCTATTGCTATTGAGGTGTCGAAGACTATTGGTGGAATTCCTGCTTTAACTGCTTCTGTCGTTATTGTTGTGGGGATATTTGGTGCTATTTTTGGCTATAGTATAATGAATTTGATGAAGGTGAATAATCCTATTGCACAAGGACTTTCAATGGGGAATGCAGCACATGCTGTTGGAACTTCCAAATCGATGGAGATTAGTCCTAATTTCGGAGCAATGTCGAGCATAGGACTTATCCTTAATGGTATTTTTACCGCTATTTTGGCTCCCTATATCCTGAAGTTAATGGAGATTTGGATTGAGTTTTAAACTTGATTGGAATCGAATAGATTTATAGTGATACTTTATCTGTAGACCGGATTTATTGATAATCCAGCCTACAGATAAAATTAGAATCGATATCCTAATAGGAGTGAAATACATTTTGTTTTAGATCCTACCTTAACAAGGTCTGACATTCCATTTCCTAATTCATACCGTAATTCAAAAGATAGTTTTTCATTTGTAACACCTGTTCCCACTACCAAACCTTGGTCGTATGAACGAGTTTCTTTAATGGCGTCTTTTTCCCCTATGGTTACCGATAATTCATGCGTATTTACCTGCTTAAGGTAGTTGGTTTCACTTAAGGTAAAGGTCGAAGCAACTCCTGCACTAATAAATGGTCGGAAGGAATTCAAAGGGAATGAGTAGCGAACCATATTGACAAGTTTTAGATGGGAGGTACCAATTTCAAAAGTATAATCGCTGTACCTGCCTTCGTGAACTGTATGACGATGGGAGCCTTTTGCTTTATAGGCAGAAAATAGCAATTCATTGTGAAGCCACCATTTTTGCATATGCTTAGGTAAAATAAAGTCGAGCGAGATACCTCCAATAGGATTTACTGGAGAGTCGATATCTCCTAAACTTAAATAGGTATATGCATCGCCAGAAAAATCAAGTGTAGTGTTAGTGATTCCGGCAATTACTCCAAAAGTTGTAATGATTTTCTCCCCTTTCTTTTTAAAGTTTGTTTTAATCGCAGAATTTCCATAGTATGCTTCAAATACTTTCATTAAACTATTAACTGTGTATTGTGTGCTTCTTAGTTTCTTGTCAATAGTATTATTGTTATTAAGATATGCTTTTAACTGGCCAATATATTTTTTGTTTTCTCTTATGGCTGTTTTTTGTTTTCCCTTAATAAGATTTCTGCGATAGATCAGCCGCTCATATTGATCTCCAACTTTAATGTAAAAATTATCTCTTGATGGTAGTTTATAGCGATAAAGGCTTTTTTCTCCTCCTACACACACTTGCAAGAATGCAGTGTCAACTCTTAATTCCACTTTTGGGTTGACTTCAAGTTGTTGTGTGAGTAGTGAATTTAATTCCACTTCAACTATCGCACTTTCGTAAATCTGATCTTCTACACCAAATTCAAGAATGTCATTAGGTGCCAGTACTTCAGGAGTGTTACTTCCTTTTCTTTTAAAGTTGATTTCATCAGGATTATTTGCCCAATCTCTAAAGTCAATTTCACCATTAATGGTTTCTCCTTTTGGATTAATGATGTAACCATCGATATAGTTTTCCTGGGCAAATGCTATCTGAAGTGAGAAGGTAGCAATAAATAGTAGGTATAACTTTTTCATAGGTGTATTCAAGTTGTTCGTTTTATGTGGCGAATATACATAAAACTTATGTGTTGTTTTAAACAACGAAGGGTAAGTAAACTGGGATGCTCAGATCATCAAAGAAGGGATGATCTGAGCAATATCTTGATTTAAAATCGATATCCTAATAATAGGGAGATATGTTTTGTTGATGAACCTAGATTGGTATAGTCTGACATTCCATTGGTAGATTCATATCTCATCTCTAAAGACAAGTCTTTATGAATAACACCAGCACCAAATACTAGTCCTTGCTGGTATTTACGTGTTTCAGGGATTGCTTCTCCATCTCTTTCTGTAACAGATGAGTAGTATGTCCTTACTTCATGTAGATCAGTTGAATCATCGATGGTAAACAACTGTGAAATACCCGCTGAAATAAAAGGCTTAAATTTCTCTTTTGGGAATACATATCTTACCATATTAACCAACCTAATCTGTGAACTTTCTAGTGTAAAGTCATAATCAGTATATCTGTCTTTATGAACGAGGTCTCGGTGAGTTCCATCAGCTTTATAGGTTGAATATAGTAACTCGTTATGAAGCCACCATTTTTGCATATGCTTAGGCAGGATTAGATCAAGAGATATACCTGCAATTGGTCCAACAGGAGAGTCAATATCACCTTGACTTAAGTATGTGTAATGATCACTAGTGAAATCAAGTGTTGTTTTAGCTGCTCCAGCAATCAAACCAAAAGAAGTAATAATCTTTTCTTTCTTCTTATTGAAGGTTGTTGTTATGTCAGTGTTACTATAGTATGCTTGGAATACCTTCATCAAACTGTTGGTTTTGTATTGTGTATTTCTTAGTTTTTGAGCAATTCCAGGACTGTCTTGCAGATAAACACTTAACTGACCGATAAATTTTTTGTTCTCTTTAACGGTTGTTTTATAACTGCCATTGATTTTTCTATCTACAAGAGATCTGTGATAGATTAAACGCTCGTATTTATCCCCAATTTTAACATAAAAGTTCTCTCTTGAAGGTAGCCGGTAGCGATATAAACTCTTATCTCCTCTGATGCATACTTGTAAAAATGTAGTGTCTACTCTAACTTCAATTGTTTGGTCTACCTCTAAATTATGAGTTAGAAGAGAATTTAATTCAGCATCAATAACGGCACTTTCATAAACTTGATCTTCAACACCAAATTCATTAATATTCATAGGTGTCAGCAATTGGGGAGTATCACTGATTGTTGATTTAAAGCTGATTTTATTTGGATTATTTTCCCAATCTCTAAAGTCAATTAAGCCTTTAATTGTGTCGCCATTCAGCTTTACGATGTAGCCATCAACGTAATTTTCTTGAGAGAATGCAGTTTGTAATAGGATGATGCCTACAAAAAGTAAGCATAACTTTTTAATAGATGTAATCATTTCTATTTGAATTATCAAATTATATTAGAATTGTATTTAATACTTTGGAATCTAGGTTAAGCAACGCAAACCTACTTAGCTTCAAGATGGGCCATGCTTGGCGAAATCGAAGTAACTATGGTTTTGTTGAGGAACTATTGGGATTATTGTTGTTTTCATATTGTTTGTTTTCAGCTGCGAATATACATAAAACAAATTTATTGAGTAAAAAGAATTATAGAAATATTCATCTCTAGATGTTTTGGTATCAGTCTGATAATCGTTCATAATATATACTAATCAGAAAAAATAGTGCCCACCGGGAAAACATTTCGTAGTGATTATTGTTTTCAATATCAAAGGCAGGATCACAAAGGTCATTTTCTGGGTTGTTTGTTGCCACGTGATTCTGTATAGCTTTCTTGATGCTGTATGCTTTTGTCATGGCTTTTTTCTGGTATTACTGCATCAAAAGACTAAATGGCCATGTAGGATTCCCTACATGGCTTCTTTTATGTATATTTGAGACCATATGTTTTGAGTATGGAAAAATCTATTCACACCTTTTTACTTATAATTAATTGCTCACTTAGTCTTTTTGTGATTTGGTTTGCAGTTATCTCCCTAATAGAGCGAGAAAGAAGAGCATTTATACGTGCTTTAGGTATTGCTCTTATTCCATTAATACTTTGGAGTGTATATTTCTACAATGGAAGCTATGACACTACCATTGAGATGGTGATTATCGTAATGAGTACAGTCACTGGATGTTGGTTATTCTGGCCATGGGGAAAGAAAATGAAGGTAGAAGATGATCCTAATATTAGGATTGATGAGAGAGAAATCATGTTCTCGCGTGCAGAACTAAAACCAGATAGTGAAAAGTTTAAGCAGTATTATGCACAGCGCCCTTCACACAAGAGTTTAGATGATGAGTGGCGCAGTAAACCAGGATTAGCTGCTAAGACTTCTACTTTCTATCAGACAAAGCCGATGGCTGCTTGTCATGCATCATTCTCAGCTGTAGGAGCGTTACAGCAATTGGTTGATTCCCCGGTTGAAAAAAACACAGCGCTAAATAAACCGAAAAATTTGAATCGATTTCTGAAAGGATGGATGAAGCGACTTGGGGCTTATGAGGTAGGTTTTACTGCATTGAAAGATTACCATAAGTACTCCATTGTAGGAAGAGGAGAGGAGTACGGTGATGAGGTTAAGCTGGAACACGACAATGCTATTGCGTTTACTGTAGAGATGGATCATCAAATGATGGCTAGTTCTCCTTATGCATCAAGTATCATGGAATCGGCTAGCCAGTATATGGAGGCAGCAAAAATAGCTGTACAGGTTGCCGAATTTTTGCGAACTCTTGGATATGAAGCTCGTGCTCATATTGATGCCAATTACCGCTTGATCTGTCCGCTAGTAGCGCGAGATGCAGGATTAGGGGAAATCGGACGTATGGGATTATTGATGACTCCAGGTCTTGGACCACGGGTGAGGATAGGTGTTGTAACAACAAATGCGCCGTTGAAGGTAATAACCAGAAATGCAGATGCTAGTGTCGCTGATTTTTGTACAATTTGTAAGAAATGTGCAGAGAATTGTCCTTCACAGTCGATCCCTTTTGGTGATCAGGAGAGAATTAATGGTACCTATCGTTGGCAGATCAATTCCGAAAGCTGCTTTGCATATTGGTGTACTGTGGGAACAGACTGTGGAAGATGCATGGCTGTTTGTCCGTATTCTCACCCCAATAATCTTCTGCATAATATTGTAAGATGGGGGATTAAAAATTTTAGAAATTTCAGGAGGTTTGCACTTTGGATGGATGATTTCTTTTATGGAAGAAAGCCTAAACCTCTGAAATTGCCTCACTGGATGCAATAAATCGACTAGATGAGTTGACTTAAAATATAATAATCAATAAACTAACAGAAATGAAGAAATATGATCCTTATATGCACACTGCTGAGCATGTTTTAAATCAAACGATGGTCAGGAAGTTTAACTGTGAGCGTTCTTTTTCAAATCACCTGGAACGAAAAAAATCGAAGTGCGACTATCTATTTGAGCGAGCGTTAACAGAGCAGGAAGAGCGTGAAGTAGAATCAGAAGTGAATAAGTGGTTGGCAATGAACCTTGAGGTGTGTGAAGAGGTAATCAGCATTGAAGAGGCTCAAAATAACTTTAATCTTACCAAACTACCAGAGGATGCGGGAAGTGAAATTCGTATTGTAAAAGTTGGCGATTATGATGCTTGTCCGTGTATCGGTGACCATGTAGGCAATACCAGTGAGGTAGGGGAGTTTAGGTTAATGTCTTCGTCTTTTGAAGATGGAATACTACGTATCAGGTTTAAATTGAGAAAACCAGCATAAAGAAATTAGCCCCATCAGACTTAATGCTTGATGGGGCTTTGAGAAAAGTTATTTGCTATTGCTTCTCCATGTTTTTCCGAAATTATCGATATGCCAAAGATATTTACTGCCTGGTTTTTGTGCAGTAATCTCATATAGCGATGGCGTAACATAAATCTTGGGATCGTATTTCAAAGCTTTCATATTTAATCCAACTTTAGTCAGATCCTTGATTTCGGCAGCATAACCACCATGCTTCTTGATGTATTCTTGTTGAGCATAGTAGATATTGCGTAGCTCCCACTTTACAAATTCTTCATCATTGAATTTGAACTTTTCATTAGAGCTTCCAACACTTTTTTCTGAAAACTGAAGGAATCCCCACAACTCAGGCATGTGCATTGCAATACGACCTTGAGGAGACCATACCCAGTTGTCCTCATGAAGATTCTTTCCTTTGTCGTCTTTACGTTTTACATACTTACCGTCTACAATATCAGTTTGCCACTCAACTCTTGAGAAGTTAATTCTCCATTGATCTCCCTGCTTAGGACGTCTGCCATGGTTATACTCTTCCAGAACAGTCATTGGGAAAGCCATTTCTACGGTCCAGTATTTATCTTCATCTGATCCGTCATTAAGCGTTCCTTCAATGTGAACACCAGACTTCATTCCGTTATAGTTCCATGAATCTAAAACAGCTTCAGCTTGGCGATAAGGGCGAATAAGCAATAAGTCCCATACAGTGTTCAATGCATTCATTTCAAATTCATAGTAACCATGGGTATCACCATCAGGATCGATAAACACTTCAAAGTCGTTGTCATAGAAAATAACAGCGTCTCTATCGGTTAAATTACCCCAAATATGTGGCTCTTCAAGTTTTGCAGCTATATACAGGTAATTATCGTCCCATAGCATTTTAGCCCTGGTTTTGAACCGAGGTTTTGGTTTTGCATCACCTTCTATATCGACAAAGTAATCGGTCCAGGTAGCTTTATCCCAGCTAGCTTCATCAATTTTTCCATCAATATTCATTTCCCCTGCAGTCTTGTAACAAACATAACCTTTGGGTGCAAATGGAATTTCAGGTTTCTTAACGCCATAAGCAATTCCATTTGAGTCGTTGTGATTCTTACTTCCTGGCATACAATTAGCTAAAAACAAACCTGCCAGAGGTAATAGTAAAAGCCACTTAAATCTTCTCTTCATTTCTCTTTTATTTATTTTCGATTATTTAGTAACTGTTCATTGTTATAGAAAAAACAATCACTATTGGTTTATGGATGTAATTTTAATTGTCCATGCGTGCTCGCCCTTTGTCTTTTTCCTCAACGATTCAGGAATAAAGATGTTACAACCATCACCTGTTTTCTTCCATTTCAACTGAGAACCAGTCTTTAGAAGAGTAACCTTTGCATTAGATGAAGGTTGTAAATATGACGATGCAATTATTGCAGGAATCATCTCTTCTCCTTCATCAGGCATATAGGTGAAATACACTGCGCCATCTTTTTTCTGAGTGAAAGCTATTTTTCCTTCTTTGTATGGTTTAATTGCATTGGTCTCGTAAATAGCTTCACCATTTACTGACAACCATTTGCCATACTCCTCAAGCAAGTCATATGCTCCTTGTTGCCATTTTCCATCAGGTCCTGGAGCTACATTCAATAGAAGGTTACCACCTTTAGCAACAATGTCGATAAGTAATTGGATTGCTTTGCGTGGAGCCATATATTTTGCATTAGGAGTGAATGACCATCCTCCACCAGAGATGATACATGATTCCCAAGGGTAAGGAAGCATGGCTTCAGGTACTTTGTTTTCAGGTGTTAAGTAGTTTTGGTTTTTACCAAAAACAGCACGATCAACAACGATAAGTCCTGGTTGTTTTTTTCTTGCTTTCTCTACTATTTCATCCATTCTAATGTCTTGATTAATAACTCGACATTTTTGGAAACCTTTTCTTGTAAGTGCCTGATGAATCTCTTGATCAACAATTTGTTGCTTACTAAGTTTTTGTACCCATCCTCCATCTAACCAAAGAATGTCAACGCGACCGTAATCAGTCATTAGCTCATCAATTTGATTGTGGGTAAATTGAGTGTATTTTTCCCAGCGTTCAGGATAAGCAGCAGGATCATAGTTGACGTTTCTGTCTGTTGTAGGGAAGTTAGGCCACCAGTAGTTCTCATTGTGCCAGTCTGGCTTAGAAAAGTAAGCCCCAATCATAAAGTCTTTGGTACGGAATGCATCAAATATTTCTTTGGTGATGTTGGCCTTAGGATTTGTATTGAAGGGACACCCTTTATCGGTAACCTTATAGTCGGTATACTTCGAATCAAACATGCAAAAGCCATCATGATGTTTGGTTGTAAATACTACATATTTCATTCCTGCTTTTTGAGCTGCATCGGCCCACTTTTGAGGATCAAAATGTGTAGGGTTAAAGGTGGTCTTTAGGTTTTCATAATCACGCTTGTATTCAATGTAATTAGGATTTTTTCGACGACACCAACCTTCGTCTTCTGCACAAATCGACCATGATTCAACAATACCCCATTGTGAGTAGGCACCCCAGTGCATAAGCAGTCCGAATTTTAGATCTTGCCATTGTGCTAGCTTCTCTTGCATCAAAGGATCTTTGTCTGGCACATACTTGGTAATCTCGTGTGCCCATTGACCTGAAACGGTTAAGTTGATTGAAAATAGAATAATGATTAGGAATATTAACTTATTCATGATAGGTAAAGTATTTAATTAATGAACAATAATCTCATCAGCAAAGATGAAAGAGGGATTCCCTGCTGCAAAATGCCAACCAGGAATTTTGCCTGCTGATTTTGCAACAACCTTTATGTAGCGAGTTGAGAGGCCTGAAAGGTCTACCTTGGCATTGTATATGGAAGTGCCTCTTGTGTATTTTAATGTTTCCAGAGGAGTTGATTTCCAGTGATAGAATGTTTTTCCATCATTTGATTTATAAATCTCAATAGATGATGGAGGCATAATCCAGAAATCAATGTTATTTAGGAAATCTATAGAGAGGTTATTTAAGCTTTCTGTTTTATCGAAATCAATTACAACATCAAGGTCTTGCCCTTGGAAGCCCTGCCAGTGTCCGTCGCGATAGTTAAAAGAGCCTTTCACGCCATTGCATAATGCATTGTTACCTCCTGCGGCATAACTAGGGTGAAATCTACTGTAAGTTGAGTTTAAGCGTTCTTGTTTATTAATTGCTTTATGAATGAAAAACTGTTTTTCCGATACATTGTATAGCTGTCCTCCGGCGATAACCCTGGCTTTGATGTTTACATTCTGATTTACCACAATAGGACCTTCATACTTAATTGTTCTGGTATCAGGATCACTACTATTTATAGAATAATAAATAGGTTGATTATTAAATAGCGTACGCAGTTCTATCTTAAAGCTTTTATCTTCGTCATCAGATTTGGGAAGGATAAATACTTTCTTGTCACAGTTTAATATCTCATTGCCTAACTCATCATATTGCTTTAAAACTTCTCTAATGTTTTTATCACGCTTTTCTCTGTTCCAAAGTTTAATATGTTCAAGCTTTATTTTTTGTAGCTCTTTTAGTAATTCCTCACAAGCTATTTGGGCGTCTTTTATTGTAAATGGTTCCTGTGATTGATAGGCTCTGTTCAATTTGATTTTAGCAATGTTTTTCTTGCTAGAAAAGATCGCCCTATCTAATTCAAAGATGATATTGTCAATGGTTTCTTTGTGATACTTTATTTCATCTTTTTGTAATTCAAATAGTGTTCTCAGTCGCTTAGCACGATCAATTAATTGTTTGTTGTTTCTGTAATAGTTAAGCTCAAGTGCTTCCTCAAAGAAGGATATAGGACTTTCCCAGAAGGATGCATCAGTCATACAGCCACGTATTTGTTTGTTACAGATGGCATTAAAATCAGAATATAACTGGGTAATCGATCCCGAACCCTCTGAGGCTCCATAGAATAGCTTTTCGAAAGCTTTATTGTATCTTTCAATCTTATTGTAGAAGTCACCAGGATTAGAACCTGAATTCATTATCGATGCTTGCGACCAGCTACAGTTTGCACTCCAGCAGGTAGTATACCACATCTTATTGAAGAAGCCGTCGCCATGATTGTAATCCATCATGTTTATCAAGCCTATTCCACGGTATTTCTGAGCTGAAAAAGCAAGATTAGATATGGCTACTAGGGCTTTATTTGTATTGGGGAATAATCGATTTACATCAAAGGATCCTGCGGCTACAAAAAAATCGAGCCCTTGATCGACAAAAGGTTCTATAATCTTCTTATAAGTATTGTTAGGATCATAACCGTACAGCATTACGATGATATTACCTGGTATCTTTTCTATCAACTGTGGATTGGCAAATAAAGTATTGCCCCATATCAATGTCCTTTTGTTGTGACTTTGCAGGATACTGTCGATATAGTTTAAATGGGGGACAAATGACTGAATAAATTGCTTGTGGCTTTCAGTGTTGCTTTTGAATAGTGATTCCTGATTAAAATTAGCTTGAAATAGATTGCTATCGAAAACTGGTGCTAACTCATCAAGAATATTTCTAATGAAAAGCTGACTGTCTTTATTTTTTGGATCAAGTATTGAGTTGTCTATACCGTATGATCTATAAAACGGATTGGATAATATCTCCTGTAGATTAGCATAGCATTGTTGGTTGCCGATCAATTCAATATGGTGCTTTTCGGCATATTGTTGTATGTCTTTGATTTCCTCAATAGAGAATAAACTTTTGTTGTTGAGATCGGGATAACTTGATAGTTCAATTGAATTTTCATTGTATAAGGTGAAAACATTCATCTTGTAAGATGATAAAACCTTTATCTGTTTTTTAATGAATGGTATAGAAGGGACGCTCTCACCACAGATATCATTTAACCATCCACGGTATTTCATTTTTGGAAAGTCGATAATTTCAAGGCAGGGTAACTCAAAATTTGAACATTGACGAATAAGTTGTTTTAGGGTTTGTACTCCGTAGAAAATTCCTGTTCCGGTATTGGCTGCAAGATATATTTTCTGAGGTGTTATTGTAAGGTAATATCCTTGATTACCAATAATTTTGCTAATGCCTATGATCTTATTTCCTTTGAATGCTTCAATCTCATTATCGATACCAATACGGTTGAATAATATTTTAGCTCCTGCAACTTTAGGTTCTATTACAGGTGCAAAAGTACCGGCAGCCTGAAATTCTTCTACCAGTTGCAAGGCACTGTACAAGTCTTTTTCATTGGTTAGTTTTCCTGGATACAGGTTTAATCGTTTGTTGATTGGAAATGTGCCTTTATGTAGGGTAACTTTTTGCGGTTGTGGAATCAGAAGGATTTCTTGTTGTTGACCGTATACAGCAACAATCAAAAAATTAAGAATCATGAAAATAACACTTCTGCCCATATGAAAGGTATTAGTAGCGATAAGTTAATTTACACCTAAATATCGCAACTTTCTTGTAGTAATAAAAATATAAAAACCCCTATGGCATATTTTACACCATAGGGGATATAAATTATTGCGCTATATAACTTATTTGTTTTGTGAATGGAATCTCTTTACCAGCAGGGGTTTTAACGCCCGCTTCTAAAGATAAACCTCCACCTAGTTGGCGATATTTATGTGTGAACTTATGGTATCCTTTCTTCAATGCAATCATACCACTACGCTTACGATCGGCATGACTTCCACCATTGTCAACTACAAGGCGGTCACCTATGTAGAAAAGATCTCCATCGTCCGACTTAGTATAGAATTCGTAGATACCATCTTCTTCAGCCTTGAAGTATCCTTCGAATACAAGTGCGAAAAAGTCAGTATTATCATATTCACCTAAGCCTATCTTTTCAACCTCCTTAGACTTGGCATTTGATGGGATCTCAATCTCTTCAACTTTACCAAATCTTTTCTTGATTGCAATCCTTTGAATTCCGTTTTTAAGGTTTTCAGCTTTGTCTGGATTGCGGTACGACTGCTTGTCGTATTCTGCACTATACACTTCACTATGGATGTTTCCTTTGAAAGATCTTGCTTTCAATTGACACTTTTCTTTGATATAGAATGGTGCTTCATACTTTGGAGATGCTGTTGTAGGAGTAGAACCATCTAATGTGTAATGTACTGCGTAATCTTTTCTAGGAATAATGATTTCAGCTTTAGCACTATCAGTAAATACAATCTTCTTATTTAATCCTTCCAAAGATTCAAGGTGATAATAGATGCCCATTTGATCAAAACGATCGTACTGAATATCTAAGCGACTCTCAAAGTTTTCGAAGTTCTTTTGATCTTTAGGAGTCCATCCAGTCTCTGCAACAGCTAACATTCGAGGTAACGCCTGATGCTGAAGTCTTCTGAAGTTAGGAATCCATTCAGACCATAGGTTAGCCTGTACTCCTAATACATGCTTGCTTTGCTCAGCTGTGAAGTCCTCTGGAATAGGTTCATAATTATATACTTTAGAAACCGGAGTAGCTTCATAAGTAAAATCGAAATAGTATTCAAAGTCTGGTGTTATTACCATATCACAACCATTATCAGCGGCAATATAGCGAGCTTTAGGAGCCCAGTTTCTCCACCACATCATAGTTGCATCTTTTGATAGACCTCCTTCAACAATTTCGTCCCATCCTAGAAGCTTTTTACCTTTAGAGTGTAGAAATTTCTCAATCTCACGGTTGAAGTGTGATTGTAGTTCATGTTCGTTGGCTAATTTGTTCTTTCTGATTTCACGCTGACAGTGGCGACACTCTTCCCAGCTCTTTTTATTTACTTCATCTCCTCCAATGTGAATGTATTCGCAAGGGAATAATTCAGCAACTTCGGCAAGGATGTTTTGAATAAATTCATAAGTAGTTTTCTTACCTAAACATGCAGGGTGTGAGAATGTCTGTCCCCAACCTGGCTCGCCAGTACATGATAAGAATGGGTAATTGTCGATTGCAGCTTTAAAGTGACCAGGAATATCAATTTCTGGAACAACAGTAATATTGCGATCGCCTGCATATTTTACAATCTCTCTGATTTGATCCTGAGTGAAGAATCCTCCATATTGTTCTTTTCCATCAATCTGCTTGTAGTTCTTTTTAGGAAGCGCAAATGTGTTATCGTCTTTTGCTCTTTTCAAACAGATTGTATCTTGGTTATTATGTGTACGCCAAGCTCCTTTTTCTGTTAGTAATGGATATTTTTTGATTTCGATACGCCATCCTTGATCATCGGTAAGGTGCATGTGAAACGTATTTAGCTTGTATAAAGCCATATAGTCCAGGAATTGTTTCACCTCATCAATTGTAAAGAAGTGACGAGAGAAATCGACATGCATTCCTCTCCAAGAGAATCTTGGTTGATCTTCAATCTCTACACATGGCACCAACCATTCTGCATCAACTGTTTTCGATGCTTCAATTGCGTTTGGAAGTAGCTGACGGATGGTTTGAACTGCGTAAAAATAACCAGCTGTTGATGCTGCTTCAACAGTAATAACTTTTTTGTTTACGCTTAATTTGTAAGCTTCTTTAGCAAGAGTTTTGTTCTCTTTGAAAACAACTGCATTGCTATTATCCGTTCCATCAAGAATGATTTCTAGCTCAAATCCTGCGGCTGTGGAAAGAAGCGTCGTTAAGAATGATGCTGCCTTCTGTTGTTCCGTATTTTGAACGTAAATGGCAGTTTTGGAGTCTATTTGAAACGACTCCTCGTTGAGGGTGAACTTAACCGGTTCAGGTATTAAAGAAATTTCTTCCTTTTTGAAGGTTCTTGTAGTACATGATGCTAGTAGTACGACAAGAGAGATGACTGTGATTAATCTGATTGTCATGGGTTTACGATTTAAAATATGCTTAACTATTGTGCAACACAAATATGCAACATAAACCCTGAATTCCCTAATAATCCATAACTTTTTGTTGAAGGAGATTAATTTGTACTCAAACCTAACGGATTCTTCATTTTTGCCTCTTAAGAAACGAATGAACTTAGGTTGGTTAGTAAAAAAGAAGGTTTAAATATCATTGCTCCAGAAGATGGTGAAGTGATACGCTTCTAGCAGTTAATCCTGCTTGAATACACTATCAATCTCAAAAATAGTATACTGTAGAGGGATGTAAGAATTGGGGGTAAGTTTGGTGTAAAAGCGTTGTCATTGCTATGTTATTTTGGAAAAAAATGTGGAATGATAATTTAGGAACTCAAGCTATCTTCAGGCTTACTCAAATTTATACCAAGGCCTACAGATCTTCGATGAACTTTCGACGTATCTTCGATGAACTTTCGACGGGACGATAGAATGTCCTGTTTTTCGAAACACTTTTTCATTGAAATGTCCTGTTTTTCGAAACACTTTTTCATTGAAATGTCCTGTTTTTGGAAACACTTCTTTGAAAGAACGATGGTGAAGTACCATGATTGTAAAGGTACTAAAAATGAGCGATCAACAATCACCTTTCAACCATTTTTCCTACGATACAAACAAGAAATCTTTTCCTTCTACATAATCTTTCTGTAGTAGAAAGTCGCTGATTTGTTTTCGTCTGGTGGAGTGTTTGAAGTATACCAGAATAAAGCTTTTGCCTGCCTTTGGAATGTCCTGGTAGAAGATAACCTCCTTATCAAGTTGTCGGCCTTTCTTGATATCAATATAGCCTTCAATCTTAATTCCATATTGATTGAGTTCCGCTGCACGGTTACGAGACGTGCGACTAGCTCCCCAGATTAGTACAGACGGATAACCAGGATGGTTTTCTTTTAACCATTTATCAAGGTATTTGGTTTTGATTCGATAAAAGGCATTATCGCTGTAAATAGAATCAGTCCTGGTTAATCGAGCAAAGGAATCGAACCATTTAATGATGGGGGCCTCTATCTTTCCAATTTTAACTCCTGCATCTAACCAACGAAGCCATAGTTCATAGTCTTCAGGAAAATCACCTGTATGATACATCCCTAAAGACGCTGCGACTTGTTGTCTCCACATTGCAGAAGGATTTACGATAGGAGATTCGATAAAGCGACTTTTAAGAATATCATTGTAGGATATCACAGAATTTAGCCAGTCGACATAGCGTTTAAAGCCATCAGTATTATCAGTATGACTTTTGTATTCAACCAAACCTGAAACAGCACCATACTCGGGATGTTGCTCTAGAAACTCACATTGCAGTTTTAATCTGTCAGGGAATGACCAGTCGTCGGCATCCATACGTGCAATATATTTTCCCGAAGCTTTCTCTGATCCTTTATTAGACGCATGTACAACACCTTGTTTTGATTCCTGCGTTAGAATAAATCGTGAGTCTTTTCGTTGCCATTCGCAGGCAATTGAGTTACTGTTATCCGACGAGTTATTATCAATCATAATGCATTCAAAGTATTTGTAACTTTGATTGGCAATACTCGCTAATGCTCTGTCGAGTGTTTTTTCTGCATTATAAAATGGCAGAATTACTGATATGAATGGTTGTGTTTCGATACCTTACTAATTTAGAAAGCGCAAGTTTACAAAAAATCTTTCATTGAATTTTAAACAGAAGGTATTTTCGAAAGTAGGCGAGTGCTATGTATTAAGGCGTGCAGAGCGCACGCCATATTGTTATAATTTAATTTTATCGTGTGAGTTTACCATCCAAACAGAAAAAAGATCCAGGTAATTCCAGAACGACATGATAAGGTCTTCTGAAAGATCTTGTTTCTGAAGTACCTGCTGATAACATTGTAACCATACTTCTCTGGCTTCAGGCGTTATCTTAAAAGGTGCGTGACGCTTGGTAAGCATCGGTCTTCCTCTGTTTTGATTAAAATACTGAGGTCCTCCCATTATTTGAATGAAGAAGTCGGATGATCGCTTCTTAGCTGCTTCAAATTCTTCATCTTCAGCAGGGAATAGCCCTTTAATTTCGCTTTCGCGTAGTAAATCATAATGATCACTAATCATTTGTCGCATGCCTTCTTCTCCAAGTAGTTTTAAAAGCTCTTTGTCAGGCATGGTAATTTCAGGGAGCCATCCCAGTTTAAAAGGTGTTATCTTAAGTTCTAACATATCTCGTGTATATTGTATTTTAATTAAGGGAAACAAAATAAAGGCTTAGTGGTTGAGTGAAGTGTTAAAAAAACTATGCTTTTCTTTTTCTTAGCAAGGCATAATTCACAGCATGGATGGTATTGTCTTTGCCTGGTATATCTATAGTTTGCAGTGTAATAATATCAAAATAAGGCTTATATAGTTCTCTTAGTTCCTGGATATTGGAGAAGTATAAGAAGGTATCTAATGGTGTTTTGCGATACTTACCTTCTCCTCCAAAGTTTTTATTCTCCTCACTAAAGCAAACAGCGAGGTAATAAGCATCCGGATTTAACAGTCGATTGACATTAGCGATGTACTGCGCTCTATGTTCAGGGAAGATTTGATGTAGCACCTGCCATTCCATCCCGAAATCAAAACGATTGCGATAGTCCTTTACTGCGTAACTATTCATCAAGTCGAGGACTTCAAATTGACATGGCAACTGAAAACGCTTAGTATTTTCTCGGGCAATTTGAATTGCCGTTTCAGAGGAATCCACTCCTGTTACTTCAAAACCTTTTTTTGCCATATATATCGAATAATATCCAGCACCACAACCTAAATCGATGGTTTTGCAAGGAGCGATAACGCCATCTTTAATTAATGATTTAAGTACCTTGGGAGGTGTCGTTTTAACCCAGGGAATATCCTTTATATTCAAGTGTTTGTAAATGTGTTCAAGATTCCCTGGTGGTTGCATTTATTTATTCCTTCCATTTAATATTACATCCCATACTAGGTGTTTGCTTTTCACTAATTGGATCTCCGTTAAGTAGAGCTTTCATCGCATTTCGCAAATCCTTACCACTAACTGGAATTCTATTTCCAGGTCTGGAGCCATCCATTTGCCCCCGATAAACTAATTTCAGATCTCCATCGAAAAGAAAGAAGTCGGGAGTGCAGGCAGCTTTATATGCCTTAGCTACCTCTTGGGTTTCATCATATAAGTATGGAAATGGATAACTAAAGTGTTTCGCTATTCTTTTCATTTCCTTAGGACTGTCATCCGGATATTTTTCTATATCGTTTGAACTAATTGCTACTACGGAGATACCTTTAGCAATGTATTCCCGAGCCATAACTAAGATTCCTAATTGAACATGCTTCACATATGGACAGTGATTACAGATGAACATGATCAATGTTCCTTTTTTCGAGCGTAACTTCTGCAATGAACGTTTTCTTCCAGTAACAACATCTTTCAGCTCAAAATCAGGAGCAATGGAGCCTAAAGCCAACATATTTGATTCTGTAAGTACCATAGCATTCTGATTTATAGGATTATCGTCTTATTAATGAAACGATATTGAACCGATATAGTTCTATAGGAAGTGAGAAAATATCAGAAATGATTTGACATAATTTGAATTGTTTACTAAATTCGGTTGTTATTGAACTTTAAGTTCCCTGATATGTTGAAAGGTTGGACAGATTTTATCTGGAAAATTAATAATCTTATAAAAAAATGAATTATAAACTAATTGTAATTGGCTTAATGATTATTGCTACTACAAGCTGTAAGAAGAGAGGAGTGGAACCCCCTGTTGCTAAAAAAAGTCCCAAGGAATTGAGTATTCATAATGATACACGGATTGATAATTACTACTGGATGAACGATCGTGAAGATCAGGAAGTAATTGATCATTTGAATGCAGAGAATGCATATGCCGAGGCTGTGATGAAGCATACCGAGACGTTGCAACAGAAGCTCTTTGATGAGATTAAGGGGAGGATAAAGCAGGAAGATGAATCTGTACCTTATCGTGAGAATGGTTATTTTGTGTATACCAGAACGATACCTGAAACTGAGTATTTTCTGTTATGCCGTAAAAAAGGATCTTTAGAGGCCACTGAGGAAGTAATGTTAGATGTAAACAAGCTTGCTGAAGGTTATGAATACTATCAGATTGGTGGTGCAGCAATAAGTTCTAATAATAGTATATTGGCCTTCGGACAGGATACGGTTAGTCGACGCAAGTACACTATTCGATTTAAAAATCTGGAAACAGGTGAGATGCTTGCCGATGAGATTCCTAATACCACAGGAGGTTGTACATGGGCTAATGACAATAAAACGGTGTATTATACTTTGAAAAATGAAACAACACTTCGCTCAGAGCGCATTATGAAGCACGTACTGGGCACGCCAGTAAGTGATGATGTAGAGGTGTTTTTTGAAGAGGACGAAACATTTGATGTGTTCGTTTATAAAACCAAGTCGAAAGCATTTGTTGTCATTGGTTCAGAAAGTACGCTGACTTCAGAATATCGTGTGTTAGATGCTAATAATCCTAATGGAGAGTTTAGAACTATTCATCCTCGTGAGCGTGGAATAGAGTATGATATAGATCATTTTGGTGATTCATTCTACATCAGAACCAATTATAAGGCTAAAAACTTTAGACTGGTGAAAACTCCATTGAATAAAACGACCAAAGAGAATTGGGTAGATGTTGTTGGAGCGGAGGATGATGTATTTATTAGCAGTTTTGAAATATTCAAAAACTACCTTGTGGTTTCTGAACGTGCTGAAGGAATCAAGAAGCTTAAAGTATACAAGTGGAAAGACATGTCGGCCTTTGATGTGGAATTAGGCGAAGAGGTTTATACGATGAATTTCGGTACCAACAGAGATTTCGACACTGATGAGCTACGCCTGGGATATACATCAATGACAACCCCTTACTCAACGTACGATTTCAATATGGAATCGAAGGAATTGAAATTGTTGAAGCGGACTACTGTTCTTGGTGATTTTGATCCTGCTAATTATGAAACTAAGCGCGTTTATGCTGAAGCTAGAGATGGGAAAAAGATTCCAATTAGTATTGTGTATAAAAAAGGAGTGAAGCCTGATGGTTCTAATCCATTATTGCTTTATGGATACGGTTCATATGGGGCTACTATTGATCCTGGATTCAGTATTTCAAAACTGAGTCTGTTGAATAGAGGTTTTGTATATGCAATTGCACATATTCGCGGAAGTCAGGTTTATGGACGCGGATGGTATGAAGATGGTAAAATGTTGAAGAAGAAAAATACGTTTACCGACTTTATCGACTGTGGTGCATATTTAGTTCAAGAAAAATGGGCTGCTAAAGACAAATTGTTCGCGATGGGTGGTAGTGCCGGAGGATTACTTATGGGAGCTGTTGTAAATATGCGTCCTGATCTTTGGAAAGGTATTATTGCTTCAGTGCCGTTTGTTGATGTGGTGACTACAATGTTAGATGAGAGTATCCCTTTAACCACAGGAGAATTTGATGAGTGGGGAAATCCTAAAGAGAAAAAGTATTACGATTATATGTTATCGTATTCTCCATATGATAATGTGAAGGCTATGGACTATCCGGCAATGCTTGTGACTACAGGGTTGCATGATTCTCAGGTACAGTATTTTGAGCCTGCTAAGTGGGTTGCAAAACTACGAGAAATGAAGACCGACAATAATCAGCTACTGTTTAAGACGAATATGGATTATGGTCATTCAGGGGCTTCTGGTCGCTTTAAATGGATTGAAGAGACTGCACTTGAATTTGCATTTATGTTTGATCAAATCGGAATTACCGAGTAAGATATCATCTTTTAATAAAAAAGAATGCGGATAGCTGAATTGATAGTTACCCGCATTTTTTATATTGCGACTAAAGGAGCCCATTGTGGAGCAAAGCCTTTTTCTCCAAATTTACCAAAGCTACATAGCACTTCGTCATTGCTACATGAAACTACTTGCCCTTCGCCGTATTTCGGGTGCTTAACCTTCATTCCAGGTTGCCATTTACCTGTTGTTTGTGATTGAGGTTCCTGTGGTTTATTATCCTCCTTGTCATTCTTGGCCTGACTATGTGATTCGATCAATACATCAGGAATCGCATTTAAGAAGTATGAAGGATCATCATCGGCATTCCATGCACTACTTTTAGTATGCCACGATATTTCCATATAGTTACGGGCCCTGGTTAATGCAACAAATAATAATCGTTTCTCTTCTTTCAAATGACCTGGACCTTCTTTGGCTCTCTTTAGCGGAATAATACCGGTATTGGCACCACTCAAAAATACATAGTCGAATTCTAAGCCCTTCGCGGCATGAATGGTTAGTAAAGGTATGCCTTGATTATTTATCTCAATACCATTGTTAATGTGGAAATGTCCTTCAAGATTAACCTGACTCATGGCTGCCTGATATATCTCTGTCCAGTTACCATAGTAATTCTTACAGGTAAACTGTTGGATGTCTTCAAGAGCCTGGTTTATGTCCTCCTTATAG
Source organism: Puteibacter caeruleilacunae (assembly GCA_005217565.1). Classification (GTDB taxonomy): domain Bacteria; phylum Bacteroidota; class Bacteroidia; order Bacteroidales; family Prolixibacteraceae; genus Puteibacter; species Puteibacter caeruleilacunae. The sequence continues at coordinate 248,243 of SJCO01000009.1, read as the reverse complement.
AGCTGATAATGCACAGATGTTGGCTTGAGGAACATGTCCAAATCAAAGTAGTGGTAAATATCTTTATCACGACCACTATCATTAAGGTACGACTGAAATTGATCCATCTTTTGGGCTAAGCTGCAATGTAAATGATGCTTCGGATATTTAGCCTCTAAAAAGGCTCCAAAGGCAACCAATTTCGACTCAAAGGCTTTATCGTCAGTGAACTTGTTGAATGCATTGATCAACCGCTTTCCTGCTTTTAAACAACCAAAGTGTGTGGATGTAAATACATTCAGAATGCTATCCATATCATTGGGGTGTAGTGCTGCTAATAATAGCTTTTGCAGCCAGTAAAGAACAGGTTGTTCACGTAATGTTGTTTTGGTGACTACCTGACAGGGAATGTTCTCGAGCTGAAAAATAGCTTCAAAGATTGCAATCTGTTGACGTGTACGGAATAATACAGCTATCTCTTCCCAAGGGGCTCCCTTTTCATGAAGTTCTTTAAATCTTTGTACGTAGTAATAGGCCTCCTGACTATCGTCGTAATGATTTCTGATGTTTAGTTTATTTCCTTCTGGTCGTGTTGCTTTCAAGTTCCTGTGCTGATCTTGCAGTAGATAGGCAGCAGCATCTAATAGCTGACTTGAGGTTCGGTAGTTTAATGGCAGCTGCATTACTACACTTTCCGGATCAGCTATGATGGTCTGGAATATTTTGTTGGTACTTCCTCTCCAGGTGTAGATACTCTGATTGGGATCTCCCACAGCGAAAAAGTTGGTTGAAGAATTACTCAAGTGACTAACCATTTGAAGTTGTTCCTCATTACAGTCCTGGAACTCATCAATGATAACCCATTTGGGTAAGAAACTTCGCTCTCTTTTTAATAACCAATTGACCACATTAATCAGATCATCGAAATCCATTACATTATTGGATTGCTTTTCTTTTTGTGCCAGCTTAATTAACTGTGGAAAGTCATCATCATGCTTCATGTTGCCATAGAGTACTTGCTTTGTGCTTTTGTAACTCTTAAGGCGTTGATCAAGCTTATTCTTGTATTTTATATCCAGATTATGACTGATGATAAGGCGCTGAAAAAATTCATCTTTTGCTTCTTCATCCAAGATAGAGAATGCCTCAGTAAATCCTAATTTATCCAATAAAGGATGCTCTTTATTTAACTGACGAGCAATGGCGTGAAATGTACCAAAATAGCGCATCTCGTTATTGTTGGGAATATGAGTCCCATCATAGAAGGAGAGAATACGCTCTTTTATTTCACGAGCAGCTTTATTCGTAAAAGTTAGCACTGCCATTTCAGTAAGAGGGACCTTTTTAACGAAATGAAGGTACAGGATTTTATGGGTAAGCACAGTGGTTTTACCACTTCCTACCATTGCGCTTAATAGCACCTTTCGATCATCACTAAACACTGCCTGAAGCTGGTAAGGATTAAGCTTTGATAGCTCCTTTGCCAAGCGCGGGTATTCTAGACTAACCTGCTCAATATTTTGCTTAAAATCGTGTGTTGGTTTAGTTACCCTTTCCTCGGGGACTAAACTATCGTCAACTGGTTTATTCCTTGATTCAAACGCTTCAATTGGATCAAAATCAGGATGCGAAAAGTCTTGATGACCAAATTTATTGTATAATCGTCTGCTTCCCATTAATTATGACCCATTTTAGTTAAGTTGAAATCCCTTACCATTACTAATAATTCGGTGTAATTTAGCCTGATTCTTAAGGTTAACATCACTATTGTCGCGTTGGAATATTAGTTCAAAGTGTTGTGGTAAATTAACAAGTTTTGAAAGCGTAACTGTAATCCCTTTTATGACTTCTGGCTTTTGTGCCATTTTTAGTGAGGACTCAGGGTAAAAGAGAATAAGCTGACTACTCTTGAATTGCGCACCTGTGCATTGTTTTAAAAAATTTGCACCGAATAACTGTCTTTCTTCAACTCTATTAACTACTTCATCCCATTCCTCCTTTAAATCGCTCCACTGTATCTTTGGGATAGCTCTTTTTTGATAATTCTTTAAGCCATCGATGGTAATATCTTTAGGCAATGGTATCTCTTTATAAAACGATCTTAATGCCCATAGAATAAGGTGTTTGTTTATACGGTGATCTCCTACACAAGCCGGACAACCATCTTTACACGGACAGTTCTTTACCAGGTTGCCTGCGTTTTGAATAATGTCATTCAGAAATTCAAATCCTTTTTCAGAGAAGCCCAAACCTCCAGGATACTCATCAAATAAGATGACAGCATGCTTTTGTTTGTTTTCTTCCTGATGGGTGAATCCAAAAATATCACCTCCAAGATCTGCAGGAGTAGCCATAACGCGCATTGCTGCAGCTGCTTTAAGACAGTGAACCAAGCCTTCGGCATAGTCGAAACGAGGAACCTTCTTATCTTGAGCGGAGTCTTTGTTGGTCTCTAGACTCGGGGATTTACCTGTGGCAACAAATACCTCTACAACATTATCAGGAATCTGTACCCAGCAGGCTTCTGTCTCCATTTGTGAATCGAGTATTTTATTTAAAGCTTCGTATCCCAGGTTCTGATGGGTATTAAATTGAATCATCTTGTACCCGGTTACTAACACACTTACTCTTACATCTCCAAAGAATGCGTTGGTTCTGAGTTGATTTTTCTGATCGTGTTCCATCAGAATATCAATATTTCCTGGTTTATGGGGCTCAGTGTAGTAGTTTGAATCTACCTCTTTAACCCAGGCAGTCTTCAGTTCAAGATCAAGTTCAATACTCTTATACTGTACGCTGTCGTGAAGATAGATGGCTCCAGGGTAAAACTCCTTTTTGGCTTGAAGTAGGTCAACAGTTGTAATTGTAAGATCTTTCTCTTTATCCACAATTTTAATCGTATCGCTAGTGATGTTACGAAGACTTATTTCATGCGCCGGCGAAACCTGTCCGCTCCACTGATACTGTGCGTTATGCTCGCTTAATTCTCCTTGTTTCTGCAATAATGGTATAATCTCACCAAGATCAGGGAAGGAGCTAATATCATCAACACTCAATGGTAGTTCTGCTGATGCAGCACGGATATGAGCCAATTGAATATAAAGGTTGTTCTTATCGATGATCGCATTCTCTGATGCTGAGTGGATTAACCAATCAGGATTCATTCCAACATATTGGTCAAGAGGTTTCTCTTTAAGCATTAGAACCGCATGTGCTTTGTTCCCATTTCTTCCTGCGCGACCAAGTTGCTGCCAGAAACTTGCCCTGGTGCCAGGAAATCCTCCCATAACTACCATGTCTAAAGCTCCAATATCTATTCCTAATTCCAACGCACTTGTAGAAACTACACCAAATAGGTCTCCTTTAACCAAACCTTGCTCAATACGGGCTCTTTCCAAAGGAGTATAACCTCCTCGATAGGCCGATATCTTATCTGAGAAATCAGGACTCATATTTAACGGATCATTGGCTAAAATATCTCGACATTCTTTGGTTACTACCTCTGTCTCTCGACGAGACATACAAAAGGTGATTACCCTTACCATATTGGCAATAATAACAGGTAGAAATCCTTTTAACTCCTCGGTTACTGAACGTTTACGCTGAGCACGTTTTAAGAATTCAGGTTGCCAAAAATGAATCTCCTTTTCCGGGGCTGGAGAACCATCTTTCTCTATCAGGTCAAACGGCTGGTGACAAATATTTTCAGCTAACTCTGCAGGATTGGCAATTGTAGCACTACTGCATAGAAAGCGTGGAGTATTACCATGATATTTGCAGATACGAAGCAGGCGACGCATTACATTTGATACATGTGAACCAAATGCTCCACGGTATGCATGCAACTCGTCGATTACTAAAAAATCGAGGTTGGCAAATATATGAGGAAATCCATAGCGGTTGTGATTAGGCAAAAAAGTTGCATTAATCATATCAGGATTGGTTAGGATGATGTTTGCTTCCTCACGTATGCGACTGCGTTCATTGGCAGGAGTGTCACCATCATAAATCCCTGCTTGTATGCGGTGCTTACCAAAGTATTCAACAAAGTCGACAATATTGCGAAGCTGATCTTTTGTTAATGCCTTTGTAGGGTATATGAATATTGCTCTTCGAGAGGGATTTTCAAGTATTCGCTGTATTACTGGTAAATAAAATGATAGGGATTTACCACTTGCTGTTCCAGTGGTAATAACTATTGATTTACCCTGCATTGCTCCTTGAAACATTTCTGCCTGATGGGAGTACAACTGCTGGTATCCCATTTGTTGAATACATTCTTTTAATTCTGGATTCAATTGATCAGGTAGGGGAGCAAAAGATGCTTTTCGGGCTGGTATTTTTCTGGTAGATAGTATTCGCCCTTTAAAGCTTTCAAGTATTTCGTTAATTGTTTGCATAGTCATTTAAGTGAGTATGCAAAGGTAATAACTATCATCAATGAAAAAGCACCCGTTTGGGTGCTTTTTCCAGTTCTTTATTTCTTTCCGAAAATGTCTTCTTCTTTCTGGAAGCCCTCGGAGATTACCGTGAGCTTCAGATTATCCTTGTGTACAACCATTGCTTCTAACAACACACATGGTACTAACTTTTCTCCATTACTTATAGTTGAATAAAATGGATCAACAGATTTATCTTTACCCAGTCGCATAGCTAGTTGTGCAGTCGCAGCAGCAAGAGATTGGATTGGCTTGTAGATTGTTATGGTCTGGTTACCCATAATAATTTCCTGGATGTTCTGAAGGGCGGCATCCTGACCTGCAACCAAAACTTTTCCATTAATTCCTTTTTCTTTGAAGGCACGTATAACTCCTAAGGCCAGTGCATCATTACCCGCGATAACAACGTCAGGTTGTACACTATGCACATTTAAGCAATTCATCATGTGAGTGTATCCCTCTTCTTCTGACCAGTTCTGTGTAAATTCATTATACACGATTTTAATATCTCCTTTTTCAACAAGAGGCTGAAGGATATTCATTTGGCCCATATAAAGGAATTGACTATTGTTATCGTATACCGAACCTCCTATTAGTGCATAATTACCTTGAGGTTTTACCGTAGTTAGATACTCAGCCTGCATCTCTCCAATACGTATGTTATCGGTCGAAACATAGTAATCAAGTTTGCAGTTCCTGATAAGTCGGTCGTAAGAGATTACTTTGACTCCTTTCTGATGTGCTTTATCCACGATTTCAGCAGCAGTAAATTGATTTACAGGAATCACAATAAGCACATCAACATTAGCAGAAAGTAACTCAGTGGCTTGAGCTAGCTGTTTTTTAGCATCACCATCTGCAACTTTCACTAATACTTCTCCTTTAGCGTTCTCTATTTCCTGGATGATATAATCTCTATCCTTTTCCCAACGTTCTATTTCAAGCGAATGAATTAATAAACCAACCTTTACTGGTTCTTTAAAGCATCCCTGGAAAACCAACGCAAGGGTAAATAGTGCAATAATTAATCTAATTGAATTAGCTTTCATAACTTCGCTTTTTTTGAGGGTTTATACTATGAGAACCAGAAAATTGGTTCGGTTATTTTAATGTACGGTGAAAATTAAAAATAGGTTTTCGGAAACGTTAATAATCGTTATTATAACATAGCGTTAACGTTGATTGACCTTCAGTTTGCTTTTCTTTAGAAAATAAAATCTTAGTTTTGCAGCAGATGCAGAATCTTCAAAAAATAGTAACAAGTTTCTTATTGGTTGCCTTGGTGTCAATCATGATGCATGGAATGCTTCCTCATGTGCATCATCAACATCATCATGAAACTGATGTAGAAGGAATACATCAGCATGATGTGGATATGACTCATGCAATGGGAGTAGGACTTGGAATTACCGAATTTTTTCACAAATTAAAAGATTCGCACGCTCATACAAGGCATGCACAGCATATTGTATTATCAGTTCCGACTATTAAAAAGCAATTCATAAAGATAGTAGTTCTTCTATTGTTGGGATTTGGACTATTTTGGAATTTACTGATCTTCTTTATTAAAGATAGTAAGAGACACATCGAGACTTGCTATGTTGGAATACAAGATCCATATTTAAATAATTGGTCTCATCGGGGCCCTCCTCATCAAGCATAAATTATTGGTTTTTAGTTTTAGACAAAACCGAACATACAGAAGGTGTCGTTTGGGATGATGAATAATACATGTTGTTATCTACAATATGTGTTCCGAGGCATCGCATGGTTTTGTCATTTATTCATTTTATGTTTTGAATTATGCTTGATAAAATAATACAGTTTTCTATTGCAAAGAAATTAATTATCGGCTTATTTACTTTGGGATTAGTCTGTTGGGGAGTTTATTCTTTGAATAAGTTACCTATTGATGCTGTACCCGATATTACCGATAATCAGGTGATGGTAATCACCGTTTCACCAACGCTTGCAGCACAGGAAGTGGAGCAGTTGGTGACATTCCCCGTTGAACAGACCATGGTTAGCATCCCTAATATTCAGGAGATGAGATCCTTTTCTCGCTTTGGCTTGTCAATCGTAACAATAGTATTTGACGAGAAGGTAGATATCTATTGGGGGCGACAGCAAGTGCAAGAGCGTCTCTCTATCGCGGAGAAAGAGATTCCTCTGGGGGTTGGAAAACCAGAAATGGCACCAGTCACTACAGGTTTAGGTGAAATATATCAGTATGTAGTTCACACGAAAGAGGGGTATGAGGATAAATATGATGCTACAGAACTGCGTACTATCCAGGATTGGATTATTAAACGTCAATTGTTAGGAACTCCAGGAGTTGCGGAAGTAAGTGGCTTTGGAGGTTATGTGAAACAGTATGAGATTGCCTTTGATCCGGATAGGTTGAAGAGTCTAGGGGTGACGATCAGCGATGTCTTTACAGCATTGGAACGTAACAATCAGAATACCGGGGGCGCATATATTGATAAAGGACCAAATGCTTATTTTATAAGAAGTGAAGGACTAATTAAGAGTCTTAATGAAATCAATGCAATTGTTGTGAAGAATAACAATAGCGGGCCTTTATTAATAAGAGATATTGCAACAGTACAGTTTGGTAGCGGAACACGTTATGGTGCAGCAACGCGCAATGGAGAAGGAGAGGTTGTCACAGGTATTGTGATGATGCTGAAGGGAGCAAATTCTTCCGAAGTGATAACGAATGTTAAAGAAAAGATTAAACAGATTGAGAAAACACTTCCAGAAGGGGTGACAATAGAGCCTTATCTTGATCGGAAGAAATTGGTTGATGGAGCTATCGGCACAGTGACAAAGAATCTGGCTGAAGGTGCTTTAATCGTAATCTTTGTGTTGATTCTTTTTCTTGGAAATCTAAGAGGTGGGCTGGTTGTGGCTTCAGTAATTCCGTTGTCGATGCTTTTTGCCGTGTCAATGATGAATCTCTTTGGTATATCTGGGAATTTAATGAGTTTGGGGGCAATCGACTTCGGACTTATTGTGGATGGGGCCATCATTATTGTGGAGGCAGTGATGCATGGTATTGTTATCGGAAAGAAAAAGTACAAAGGACTTGCAGTGTTGAGTCAAAAACAGATGGATCAGGAGGTGTATCGCTCGGCTAAACGGATTCGTTCTTCGGCAGCTTTTGGAGAGATAATCATCTTGATTGTATATCTACCACTGTGGACTTTAGTTGGTGTTGAAGGTAAGATGTTTACACCGATGGCTCAAACAGTTTCGTTTGCTATTTTAGGCGCATTCATTTTGTCTTTAACCTATGTGCCAATGATGTCGGCACTGGTATTGTGTCGCAAGACTGAGCATAAGCCTAATTTTTCCGATCGAATGATGGATGTTTTCCAACGTATCTACAGGAAGGTTCTATTGCGCATGTTAAGACACAAGTTGATGGTGGTTTCAATTTCAGCATTCCTATTTGTTGCATCATTAATCACTTTTATGAATATGGGATCAGAATTTATTCCTCAATTAGATGAAGGTGATTTTGCTGTTGAAACAAGGGTTCCTGTGGGGAGTTCCATTAATCAGATGATTGATGTTTCGAACAAAGCTCAGAAAATACTATTGAGAGAATATCCCGAGGTGAATCAGGTAGTTAACAAAATTGGATCAGGAGAGATCCCTACGGATCCTATGCCAATTGAAGCGGGTGATATGATGGTAATTTTGAAGCCTCGGAAAGAATGGACAAGTGCTGATACCCGAGAAGAATTAATTGAAAAAATGCAAGAATCATTATCGGTCATTCCTAATGCTACTTTTAGTTTTCAGCAACCTATTCAAATGCGATTTAATGAGTTGTTGACGGGAGCAAAACAGGACGTGGTGATTAAGATTTATGGAGAAAACCTGGAGACTTTATCTGATCTTGCTCGAAATGTAGGACAACGTATTCGTGGTATTGAAGGTGTTGAAGATTTGTATATCGAGAAGATAACCGGCTTGCCACAGATACAAATTGATTTTAAACGAGAGAAGATTGCTGAATACGGACTTGATGTGCAGGATGTGAATGATGCGATAGAAGTAGCTTTTGCTGGTAAAACTGCAGGTTTGGTTTATGAGGGAGAACGACGATTTGATCTGGTCGTAAGGTTAAATAAGAATCTAAAAAGTGATATCGAAGATGTCCAGAATCTGTATATATCAACCAATAAAGGTAATCAAATACCTCTTAGTGAGGTTGCTGAAGTTTCATTTGAACCAGGCCCCGTGCAAATACAACGTGATAATGCAAAGCGACGAATTACATTAGGATTTAATGTTCGAAACAGAGATGTAAAGAGTATTGTAAGTGAAATAAAAAACGTTGTAGGCGATAAAATTACTATGCCTTCGGGGTATTATATTTCCTATGGAGGACAGTTTAAAAATCTTGAAGAAGCAAATAAACGATTATTGGTTGCTGTACCAGTTGCTTTATTATTGATTCTGGTATTGCTATATTTCACGTTTGGATCAATCAAACAAAGTTTGCTCATTTTTACAGCAATTCCTTTATCTGCAATAGGTGGTGTTTTTGCATTAATACTTAGGGGGATGCCTTTCAGTATATCAGCAGGTGTTGGTTTTATTGCCTTGTTTGGTGTAGCAGTATTAAATGGTATTGTAATGATTGCTGAATTTAATCGATTGGCAAAGAAAGGTATTGATGATTTGCATGAACGTGTGTTGATGGGAACCGAAATACGATTGCGACCAGTACTAATGACTGCACTGGTCGCTTCTCTGGGTTTTCTACCTATGGCAATATCCACAACATCAGGAGCCGAGGTGCAACGTCCTCTTGCTACAGTAGTGATTGGAGGATTGATTTCTGCAACATTGTTAACCTTGTCGGTACTTCCTATTCTTTACATCTATTTCACTAGATCGAAGAAAAAGACTAATCGCAGTAAAGGGATTACCACCAAGACTATTGTGTCGGTACTTATTATACTTGCTTTCGGCACTAATGTAAATGCACAGGATTATTCAAAACGATATCTTACAGAACAGGAAGCCATAGATATCGCAATCAAGAATAATGGTAAGGCGATTATGGCAGATAAAGATGTTCAACGTCAGCAGGTATTGAAGAGAGAGGCATTTTCGCTACCTCAAACAGAAATAAACTGGACAAGAGGAAAGATTAATAGTCCTGGGATTAATGATAATGAAATTGATATATCTCAATCGTTTAGTTTGCCATTGGTATATTCTAATCAGCTTAAGCTTGCTAAAGCAAAGATTACTACACAAGAAGGCAATAAAATCATTGTAGAGAAAGATCTTGCAAATGCTGTTAAAAGTAGTTTTCTCAATTATCGTTATTTGTTTCAAAAGAGAAAATTATTGATACAGCAGGATAGTATTTATCAGCGATTGAGCGACTTTAGTAAAGTTAGATATGAGGTTGGAGAGTCAACTCAATTGGAAGCAGTGACATCACAGACTAAAGCCATGCAGATTAAGAATAGTCTTAATCAGATCACGTCAGATTTGGATATTTCATTGCGTCAGTTACAAGCATTACTGAATACTTCAGAAATGGTGCTGCCAAAACAAGGAGAACTGGGTCTTAGAGAAGTGCTGAAGGGTGACAGAACTATTGGCGAAAATCCGTTATTGATTTATCTCAAATCTTTATCCGCAGAGAAAAAGCAGGAGATTAGTGTAGAGCGGTCAAAACTGTTGCCTGATTTTAAGGTTGGTTACAAAGATATGTCGTTCAATGAACTTGATGCAAGTAATCGCATGAAAGCTGTGCAATTAGGAGTGTCTATTCCATTGTTTTCAGGAAATAAAACAAAGATTAAAGCATCAAAGATAGCGTTGGAAAAGTCGTATGTTATGCATGAGTTTACGCAGAATGAGCTAGAAAGTCAACTAGATCAGCAGCTTAAAGAATTGAGTAAACAAAACAAAAGCGTTGAATACTTCGAAAATACAGCTTTACCTCAAGCGAGAAAAATCATGAGTAACACTGAGTTGGAATTTAGAAATGGGAATATTTCATACATGCAACATCTGCAGAATTTGATCTTAGCAATATCTATAGAGAATGATTATTTGACTCAGGTTTATGAATACAATAAAACAGTTATCTCCATAGAATCATTAATTGGTCAATAAATACCAGTAAGATAATATAATGATATTTAGTGCAGTCGACGAGAATGGTTGGCTGTTTTGTAAAAACAAAAATCAAAGAAAGATGATACAAAATATATTAATCGGACTTTCATTAATAGCCTTTGTTGCGTGTAATTCAGGCGAGGCAAAAGAAAGTATAGAGATGAAAAGTGAAAAGCCTGAGGCTAAAACTGCCTTCCCTGAGATTAACTTTACAGAAGAGCAGTATGAGATGGCTGAAATAAAAACAGGCAAGGTGGAAAAACGTAACCTAAGTGAGGCTATAAAGGTGAATGGAGCAGTAGAAATTCGTCCTAAAGGAATTGCTACGATCTCAGCACCTCTTGGTGGCTATGTAAATCAGATTGCTTTACTTGAGGGTGATCACGTAAAAAAAGGACAGGTGTTGGCTATTGTGGAAAATCCCGAATTTTTCACAATACAACAAGATTATCTTGAGGGAATTAGTCGCTATAACTACCTGAAAAAGGAATATGAGCGACAACAAAAGTTAAGAGATAAAGAGGTAAACTCTCAAAAACTATTTCAGAAAGTGCAATCGGATTATCTGACTGTGAAAGCTAAAATAACTGCTTTGGAAAAGAAAATGATAATGGCTGGTATTGAGGTAGCAAAGGTTAGAGGAGGAGATATGGTTGATGCAGCTCAATTGAGATCTCCTATCAATGGATACGTGAAATCAAGCAATGTAACAAATGGTCGATTCGTTGATCCTGAGGATGCTTTATTTGAAATTATTGATGCCGATAAGGTGTTGTTACGGTTAAATACCTACGAGAAAGATATGGGGAGGATTTATAGTGGTCAGAACGTGCATTTTGGTCTTGCAAATGAAGATTTAAAAGAGCGAGTAGCTAAAGTTACATTGGTAGGTAAAGCTGCTGATAAAGATCGTGTTGTTCCAGTGTATGCAGAGATTGATAATGTGGATGGTTCAGAGATGGTGCCCGGAACTTATGTGAAAGCTTTTTTGGAAGTTGAAAGTAAGAAGCAATACGCTGTTCCTTCAGATGCTGTGGTACAGCTCGATGGAAAAGACCTTGTGATACTGGCAAAACAAACGTCCCAAGAACATGTTTTTATCTTCCGCCAGATCAAGAAGGGAATTGAAGAGGGAGGATATACTGCAGTGCAATGGCCTGGAGACGTGAATCCAGAACAGGTTTCAATAGTAACTGAAAATGCATATGCCGTATTGTCGGCATTTCGAAATATGAGTGAGGAAGAGTAAGTAGTTGTTCTAAAGAAAAAAGGCTTATTCCTTACAGTTTAGGAATAAGCCTTTTTATATGAGGTTAAAAGTTTTATTTTTTAGCGACGCATCTGATCCAATCGATCTCCAGTGTATGAGGACCTGATCCTAAAATACCATTGCTAATCACTGACGATGAAACATTAAGGAATAGTTCCTTATCAATTGCACATTGTTGTTCTGCAATGGTTACTCCATTAATTTTCCATGTAAAACCTTGTTGGTTCCACTCTAAACGATAGATTACTCGTTTATTGTCGACAAACGATGGAAATGGGAATGAAAATTTCTTTACAGGATCTCCACTTACAAACGTTCCTGCTTCTAGTTTTGTTCCTGATCGCACAATATCAACATGAGGTAGAGCGGCCCCTGAAGAAAGGTATATCGAAGAGATTATACCCTTTAAAGATGACATTTTCGCCTTAACCTCAATTACTCCATATTTAAATTTAAAGTTTCCACCTGTATTCATCATATCCGAAGAAAATCCGAAAGTAGCAGGGACAAAACCGAGTTGCGGTGTCCATTTATAACCTTCACAGCTTTCTTTCTTTGTGATAAGCTTTAACCTATGGTCGGCGACCTGAATATTTCCTCCATTTCTAAAAGCTTGCATATCATGAGGCTGAGAAAAAGGAAATTTTAAATGATCTTTCACTGCATAATTAATTGTAGACCATTTTTCGTCTTCAAGTTTATTCGATTCGAAGTCATCTTCAAACAAAACATTATACTGAGTTATTGAATCAAATGCTGTAGTGCCTTCATATTTGAAGTAGCATTGAATATGCTCAAGCTTGTTTAGTTGATTGAATTCTTGTTCTTTTTTGTATTCCTCCGATTTTTCATATCGCTTCTTGTCTTCACGAAAAGCTTTAAAATCAATAAACTCCTGAGAAGAGGTGTATGTCTCAAGTTCTTCATAGCGTTGCAGCTCGTTTGAATCCTTAACGCTAGTATAGTTGCGATATGCTTTTGATTTTGCAAATTTTGTATGAAAGATTGTGTTGTTGTCTTGCTTCAACTTAGTGTACTCAACAAATTTGCTATACTCTTCGGTCTTTTCAAACTTCTTCTTGTCGAGAAGAAAAGCTTTACGCTCCTTAAAGTCTGTTGAAGCAATGAGTTCTTTTAATTCATCATATCGCTTAGGAAGTGAGCCTTTAGCAACGTCAAGATAAATGCTGTATTGGTTCGAACGTTTAAAGTTAATTGCATTCGTTAATTCAGAGTTCTCTTTCAGTCGACTAATCTCAGCTTTGTCCTCCTTTGATTTATTTGCCTTATTTATCAGTTGCTCGTAAACTTTAAAATCCTCTTGTTCGAACTTTTTACTGTAGTTGTGTTGGGCTAATTGCTTTTGAACTGCTAAATATATTTTTAGCTTTTTATTCTTCGATAACGCTTTTAGTTCTCTTTCTGCTTTATCTTCATCAGAACCTTTAAAACGAATGGCCTCAGTTTTCTTTTTACTGTTTTTGTATTCGTTCGACTCAACAAATGATTTAAGTTCTTTGTAATTTGTAAGTTCTTCGGATGAGTCTATGGTTTCATATCGCTTAAGTTCGGCAGATTTAAGTGTGGTAAAGTATTTCTTTAATTTGCCGTTTTTCTTCAGTTTTTCAAATTCTTTCAATGAGTTGCATTCCTGAGTTCCTTTGAACTGTAATCCGATAATCTCTTTCTTTTTATTTTGAAAAGCATCCGATTGTACTTCATCGCGCAAGCTAATAAAGTGTTTTAATTCATCAGACTCTGCTACTTCAAGGTATGCTTTATAGTCCTTGAGTAGTTGTGCTCGTTCTTTCTCAATATCCTCTGCTTTAGGAAATTTTCCAAGCAGGTTTTTGATATACAGGCCAATTGACATAAATATAGGCAGTTTAATTCGTCGTTTTCCCGATAAAGATATAAAAATAAGCCAAAACTTCAGCTATATCTGGTGTTCAGGATAATTTAAAACCATAACGCAAAGAAAAGAGGATTGATTGTGCTATATGTTAGAAATATGTCATAAAAAAGGGAAGCGATGTATTATTTATTCTTTATTTACAGCGAAAAGATTAATTTTGCGACCGCAAAACTGAAGAGCAAATGAGTAATATTCAAGAAATAAATAGAAGAAGAACATTTGGTATCGTTAGTCACCCTGATGCGGGAAAGACAACCTTAACTGAGAAATTGCTACTTTTTGGAGGTGCAATTCGTGTAGCAGGAGCTGTAAAATCAAATAAAATTAAGAAAGGTGCGACTTCCGATTTCATGGAGATTGAGCGTCAACGTGGTATCTCGGTAGCTACTTCGGTAATGGGATTTGAATATGGCGATTACAAGGTGAATATTCTGGATACCCCAGGTCACCAGGATTTCCAGGAAGATACCTTTAGAACACTAACCGCAGTTGATAGTGTTATTATTGTTATTGATGCAGCAAAAGGGGTAGAGCCTCAAACAGAGAAATTGATGAATGTATGCCGTATGCGTAAAACGCCGGTGATTGTATTCATAAATAAGATGGACCGCCCTGCACAAGATACTTTTACGCTTCTTGATGAAGTAGAAGAGCAATTGAAGATTAAAGTTCGTCCTTTGAGTTGGCCAATTAATAATGGTCCTGATTTCAAGGGTGTATATAATTTGTTCGATCGTAGTCTGAAATTCTTTAATCCTAATATCCAGGAGATCGAAGAGGGGATGAAATTCGAAGATCTTGCTCATCCTGATCTGGAGAATCATATTGGTGATGATGCTGATGTGCTTCGTGAAGAAGTTGAGTTGGTAGAAGGAGTATATCCTGAATTTAATCACGAAGCCTATTTGGCAGGAGATTTAGCACCAGTATTCTTTGGTAGTGCACTGTATAATTTTGGTGTGCAGGAATTGTTGGATTCATTTGTGAGAATTGCTCCAACTCCAAGAGCTAAAGAGGCTGAAGAGCGAGTTGTTGAACCTTTGGAAGAGAAATTCACTGGATTTGTATTTAAAATTCACGCCAACATCGATCCAAACCATCGAAGCAGAATTGCTTTTGTGAAGGTGTGTTCTGGAAGATTTGAGCGAAATAAGATGTATACACATACCCGTTTGAATAAATCATTCAGAATATCGAGCCCTACAGCTTTTATGGCATCTAAAAAGGAGACAGTTGATGAGGCTTATCCTGGAGATATTATTGGTGTACCTGATACAGGAAACTTTATCATTGGGGATACCTTAACCGAAGGTGAAAAAATCCATTACAAAGGATTACCAAGCTTTTCTCCTGAGATGTTCCGTTATGTTGAAAATGCCGACCCGATGAAGTCGAAGCAATTAAATAAGGGTATTGATCAATTAATGGACGAGGGAGTTGCTCAGCTATTTACCAGTGTATTCAATGGTCGTAAGATTATTGGTACTGTTGGACAGCTTCAGTTTGAGGTGATTCAATATCGTTTGGAGCATGAGTATGGTGCAAAGTGTCTTTTCGAACCATTATCAATGCACAAAGCTTGCTGGATTGAATGCGAAGATGAGGCGATTCTTACTGAGTTTAAAAAGCGTAAGCATCAAAAGATGGCCAAAGATAAACGTGGTCGTGATGTATTTATGGCCGATTCAATGTTTATCCTGCAAATGGCACAATCTGATTTCCCGGACATCAAATTCCACTTTACGTCAGAATTCTAAACGAACAGAATTATTATATATGCAAGGGGGCTTCATTACGGAGCTCCTTTTTTTGTGCAAAAACGTTCTAAAACATGTACCAAAAGCGCTAATATTATCGTAGAATAAAGTGCGTTTTACATTTCGATCTGTTTCTTCTTCAAACCGAGTAATTGTTTGAAGTCTGATGCCGTAATTAACTTTTTAGTGTTGTAACGATCTGTAGTATGAAGCCTGTAATAAAACATGTCTCGTTCGGAATGATTATCGTTGATGATCATACTTACGAAGAAGATTTATTAATTCGCTCATCAGGAAAAATAGAAAAACGTAAAAAACGATTATCAAAGGAGATATATGGAACATCTCATAAGATGTCGTTAGATGAAGCTCGATTTATTTATGAAGAGGGGGTTGAAAAATTGATTATCGGTTCTGGTCATCATGGTTACCTTGAATTATCAGATGATGCTAAGAATCTGTTTAAAGAGCATGGTATAGAAGTAACGCTAATGGAGACACCGGAAGCAGTGGATGCATTTAATGCTACTTCGGAAAAGTGTATCGGGTTATTTCATATTACCTGTTAGAAAAATATTCTCTGTACGACGAGTTCCCCGCCATTGTAAAACTGATGAGCGGGGAATTTGTTTAATAATATCACTGGATCGAAGGCCATTATGATATTGTAATAAATTTAAATCTAGATATACGAATAAAATAGAGAGAACCGTTCTATATAAAAACTTGTAATCATGAGGTTTTCACAAACAGGATGGATATTTATTTTACTATGTGTGGTTGTATCTGCATTTGTTTTGGCTAATAATCCAGCAGGAGCTCCGCAGCTTATATGTATTTGTGCAGTGATCATTCTTTTGTTTTACCGTCTCACCGTCATTGTTAAAGACGACCATCTTCGATTTGCCTTTGGTATAGGAATAATTGGAAAAACAATATACTTTAAGGACCTTGTTGCCTGTCGCCCTATTGATTATATGCCTTTCGGGTATGGTGTGCGTATTCGGCCAACAGTAACGCTGTATAATGTGTCGGGGAGAAAAGCCATTGAATTGATTATTCGAGGTAAACGTCGGAAGATTTGGATAGGTACCGACAAGCCTGTTGAATTAGCTAGCTATATTAATACTCGCTTGCAGGAATATCACGAGAGAGCGCTTGATTACGATACCGAGTAAAATAGCCAAAAACCAAAAATCTGGAAATAAAACCAAAAAAAGTGCGATTACTACCGTTCATCTAATAATCCCAACAGCTGCGGATTATTCCCGTTATATTTAACAAAAAGAATAACAAAAAATATAGCGGGATATGAAAACTTTAAAGAATCAAAAGCAGCCAGTACTACGGATAGTACACAATCATGAGAATAGTATTGTACTTGATTTGCTAAGCAATAAAGCAAATCTTGGCGTAGTAGGATTAGGTTATGTAGGCCTACCAATAGCATTAGAATTTGCTTCACTAGTAAATGTAAAAGGCTTCGATATTTCGAAGGAGAAAGTTGAAGCGATGAAAAAAGGTGTTGATCCTTCGGGAGAGCTTGATAGAAATGAATTTGAAAATAAGCGAATTAGCTTCTCTGCAGAGTTGGATCAGTTAGAAGATGTTCGTTTCTATGTAGTAGCAGTACCAACTCCGGTATCTGCCGATTATAAGCCAGACTTATCACCATTGAAAAGCGCGACTAAAATGGTTGCCAGATATCTGAAAGAAGGTGATTATGTAGTATTCGAATCAACTGTTTATCCGGGATGTACTGAAGAGGTTTGTGTTCCTATCCTTGAAGAGATTTCAGGATTGAAGGTGAATGAAGACTTTAAAGTAGGATATTCTCCTGAGCGAATTAATCCAGGTGACAAGAAGAATACAATTAGCACAATTACCAAGGTAGTATCGGGAAGCGATCAAGAAGCAGCAGAAGCTATTGCTGATGTATATGATCTAATTATTGAAGCAGGTGTGCATGTTGCTCCTAATATGAAGACAGCTGAAGCGTGTAAGGTGGTTGAAAATACGCAACGTGATGTGAACATTGCATTGATGAATGAGTTGTCGAACATGTTTGAGAAGATGGGTATTAATACCAACGATGTAATTGCAGCAACTGCAACCAAATGGAATGCATTGCCATTCTTCCCAGGATTAGTTGGAGGTCATTGTATTGGAGTTGATCCTTATTATTTAGCGCATAAAGCGAATGCATTAGGTGTAGGTGCCGATTTGATTTTAACATCTCGTCACATTAATGAAGAACTTCCTTCACGTATTGCTGGGCGTATCGCTGAAGCTTTGAAAAAGCATGATAAGAAAATCTATAACTGTAGGATTTTAGTTCGCGGAATAACCTTCAAAGAGAATGTAAGTGATATCCGTAATTCAAAGGTTGGATTGTTATACAGTGCATTGAAAGACATGGGGGCAGAGGTTGTTATTGAAGATCCTTTAGCTGATCCTAAGGAAGTAGAAGATGAGTATGGTATTAGACTATCGAATGCCGTGAATATGCTTAAGTACGACGCAGTAGTTGTAGCTGTAGCACACACGCAGTTTAAATTCCATGATGCAGAGTATTACCAAAGAATAAGCAAAGATACTCCAGTCATTTTCGATCTAAGAGGTATTGTAGAAGGCGGAGATCAGCTTGAGGATTACTATACCTTATAATACTATTAGTTTAATAATCGAGAAATCTAATAATCGAAAAAATTGAAATGAAACTACTACATCTATATATGGTGATTGTATTGATGACGTTGGCAGGAGTAAGTCACGGGCGTAAGATCGATATTGCTGAGGGAACTATGCCTAATGTGACTAAGGTGTTGCTTGATAGATACAACCCAGGTTCACTGAATGTAGCCCATAATGAAGATGCTAGTCATGTTGATATTTTCTTCAACGAGGAAATGATTAAGCAAGATTCATTAAGATGGTTACATTCAGTTCATAAAGGTGATGTAGCTTCACGAGATATAGGTTTAGCATTGAATGCTGCGCTTGGAAATTATGAGCAGATTGCCAACGAGGAGGTTGCAACATCATTCAGCATGAAGGCCGGTCTGGAATGGAATATTATTGGAGATGGATTACTTGAGAATAAAAGAGAAAAGCAAGAGCAATACCTACAGTCTTCAATTGACAAGTTAGAAGCAGAGTGGAAGTATAATGAAGAAAACTATGGATTCCGATATCATCGGATTCTTGCTTTTTTTAACCACGATAAGATTCAGTTACTTACTGATTATACTGCAATGTTGAATCAAGTGATTCGCTTATACAACACGGCATCAATGAGTCACATTCTGTCGTTCGATAAGATGATGGATTATAAAAATCGTCTTAATAGATATGCTGCATTGTTAAAGTCGCTAGAAAACTACAACAATAATGGTGTATATCATGCAATGGCAATAGAGAAAGTGAGTATTCCTGTATATGACGTGGATATCAACCGATTGATTAGTGAGAATGGATATGATGTTCTAGCTGATTCAATTGCAGAGATGAGAGTAGAGCAATCGCGTATGCGAAATAAGCAGTCGAAAGATTGGAAACTGAAGCTGTATGGTAGTTATAACGTTCGTAAAGGGAGTACTTCAAAGGACTATGTGAATTATGGCGTTAGCTTAAAGGTGCCATTGACATTTCAAGGGAAAAAAGAACAGCGATTAGCACAACTGGAAGAAGAAATTATTCAGCGTGACAATGAGGTGATGAAGCTGAACATTAAAAAGGAATTATTAGGATACTATTATGAATACGGTCATAAATTAAAGCAATATGTACAGTTTAAAGAACAGCAGCACGAGCTTGATAACATGTACCGTATGCATGAGATATTAATGAGTTATCCCGAGGCTAATATAAATTCCATGAACTTGATCCATTTGCGAGTACAGCAATATGAGAACAGGGTGGAATTGGCAACCCTAAAAGCCCAGCTTTATCTGTTGCTTTTGAAAGTGCATCGATATGCATGTAGGGTAGAATTTGCCTCGTATCTGACTCCTTATGAGGGACAAAAAGCAAAGAACACGGAAAAATACCTAAGAATTACCAGTCAGGATGTTGATTTATATGGGATTAAATGGATCATGTTTTTCCTGATACGTAATGGAGTTGATTACGTGCTTTGGGAAGGAGAATCAGTTGAGGCAGAAATGTTAACAGAGGCTGGGCTAAAATTGATAACCAGGAATGGAGATAGTCATGAGGATAGCTATCGCCTGATTGAAAATAATGGACAGAGGCAGTATGAGATAATCAACGCTGGAGAAAAACGACTTCTCGTTGTAGGAGAAAATCAAGACGGGATGATGTTAGTCGATAATCTCCAGAGTTGGTTAAATGAAAGAAAAGAACAATTGGAGTTAAAGTTGTTTTAGGGTTAACGGTTGGAAGGTAAATGGTAGAAAGGTGATTGTTAGTGTGCGATGGACAGAAGAGAAGAGTGAAGGGAAAACGGAGGACCGGAAACTGGAAAAGGGAAAAAGGAAACGGTAGGACGGGAAAACGAGCTAAAAATGAGAAGACCGTCCGGCTAGAGGACAAAGGAATTGAAGTTTATGAAAAAGTAAATATTGAGAGAGATGAAAGAGTTTAAATTAAGACAAAAGCAATCAGTTATACGTGTGCTGAAGGAGCCTCCTACAGCAAAGAAGAAGCGCGTATGGGGATGGCAGCGAATTACATTCGTGCTTATCTTGCTTGCTATTGCCTTTTTTATTCTCAAACGAGTATATGTAGGGGTATTCCTAGTTAATGGTTCAGGTTTTGTTGAATTATCAAAGCAGACTGTTTCATTTACTGAGGATATTCGTATCGAGGATTTATTTATCCAGGAAGGACAAACAATAGCAAAAGGCGATACATTGTTCAGATATAGTCTTGAACAGGATGGAAATAGTTTCGAACAGCAGGTAATTGAAGTGAAAGCTCCTATAGCCTGGACCGAAAAAGAGATATTAGATATTAAAGAGAAATTAGCAGCTATTCAGGTTGAACTATTAATCGGGAAAAAACAAGCCGCTATTCTTCAATCAAAAGTGAAGAAGTTTGAAGAGCTGGTATTAATGGGAGCTGATCAGTTTCACAATGATTTGATGTTAGCTAATAAAAATCTACAACTCAATGAATTGGAGTTGGAGAAACTGAAGTTGGAAGAGAAAGTATTAAAAGGGAAACTTTACGGTATAAGTCTTCTTACGAAAGAGATACAGCAGACAGAGCAAGCGAAGGTAGATGCAGTGATGGAGCAGAAATATTATGTGGCACCTGTTGCAGGTATTGTTGGTCAGATTCATTTAGGTAGAAATGAAGTATGTTATGAGAAGCAGGAGATGATGACCATACATCAGGAGAACGAGATTGGTATACGGGTATATTTCGAGCCTTCAGATATTGGACATCTTCATGGTGGAGAGCTTGTGAATATTCGATTCCCCGACGGTTCTAAAGGCAAAGGAATTATCGATAACCTATTTGTTTCAACCTATGAATTGCCAGTCGAATTTCAAAAGAAATACGAACCAGTAAAAAGAAATTTGGTAGCCAATGTGTTGCCGCTAAGTGAAGTAGAAGCGAAAAGATGGATGAACTTCTACAAAACAGAAGTAAAAGTAACTAAGTCGAAAATTAAAATTAGTGAGTGATGTTGAAGATATTAAAACAAGGTGAAGCCAGACTCAATGTCATTGAATATGAAGGAGTAGTCTTTCTGAGAGTATCTCACGGAGGTTTTAATTTATCCGAGGTAGCTCCACATATCGATGCAATGTACATTGAAACAACCGATGAGGATGTGATTAATGGTTTGGTATCAAAAGTAAGAGAAAGCAATAAGGTATCGGAATATCTGATGCCTGTATTTGCATCAAGTATTGCTATGAAGCCTGCATTGGAAACTGTTGTTGATGGATTTGTGCGTAACATGGATTTCTTTCAGGCAGCACGCCAAACACGAGAGATTCAAGAACGTATAGGACAGATTAAATATAGCGAAGTAGGAGATGAAAACTACGACGATTATGTGTTGAAGACTTTGAGTTTTCTATTCTCACGAAATCAGGCGTTGATGCCATTTCGTAAGCGTAATTCTTCCACAGGCTATGCTTATCCTTTCTTGTGTAATTTAGATCATGCCGATGGATTCAGTCAGCTTGAATATATTAATACAGCTGTACAGGATGGATTATTAAATACAACGCTTGTCGACAAGGTAAATCATTGTCCGCATTGCTCAGATACTTTCCTTCATTTTAGGGAAAGCTGTAGCAGTTGTGGTTCTATCGACTTGAAATATGAGGATTTGATTCATCATTTTAAATGTGCTCATGTTGCTCCTTTGTCGGACTTTGTGCAGGGAGATAAACTTTGTTGTCCGAAGTGTGATAATGAATTAAGGCATATTGGTATCGACTATGACAAGCCTTCTGAAATTACCGTTTGTAATACCTGTAATCATCAATCTCAGGAAACAAATATGACTGTGCATTGTATGGGGTGTGGCAAAGAAAGTAGCCTGTCGGAATTGAATACTCATGATGTCAATAGCTTTGAGATAACTGAAAAGGGGATTGTAAGAGCAATCAATGGTAAAAAGACTCAAGTTATTACCAAACACAAACAAGTTAGTAGTAATGTAATTGAGTGGGATTTATTCAAACTTTACCTTCGTCAGGAAACTAAACGAGCTCAGCTAAGCGGTTCCCCGGCGGCAATGGTTTCAATAAGACTGAATGCTGAAGCTTTATGGGAGCTAAGTACTCATGAAAGTGGAGTATTACAGCACGAGGTACTGAATATTCTTAGTAGTTATATCAGACCTACCGATTTAGTAGCTGCACGTAATATATTCGACTATCAGATCATAGTGACCATGGGATCGACCGAATATGTTGAGGAACTAAAACATGTTGTTGAAGTAAATCTGATAAAACTGATAAAAGATAACTTACAAATAGAATCATGCTCGGTGGAGGTATTCTCTGAAGAGTTAGGTGGAAACGCTAATATGGCAATTGTATGATAAACTGGGATCAAATATTACCTGAGTACTTGATATACTGGCACGAAGTCGGGATTTGGAAGTTTGTGCGTGTATTTTGGTATTTCATAGTATTTGAACTGTTTCGGTATATATTGCTTGATTATATCGTTGCCTTTTTCAGATTTTTATTTCGGAGGGAGCGCAAGCAAAAGTTTGAACATGCGAGGAGAATGCTACGTATGGAGAATCCTTTGCTGTCGGTTATTGTACCTGGGAAGAATGAAGGAAAGCACCTCTACAAATTGGTGAAATCACTCAATGAGCAAACTTACAAGAATATAGAGCTAATCATCGTTGATGATGGCTCTGATGATCAAACACCTATTATTGGTCGCAATCTTGAGAAACTAGGAATGATTGATTTGTTCTTGCGAAATGAGCAAAGGGGAGGGAAGGCTTCCGCAGCTAATCTGGCATTAAGGTTCGCAAAAGGATCGATTATTGTACACCTTGATGCTGATTGCTCGTTCGATAGGGATGCGATTGAGAATATTGTTGTTCCATTTTATATGGATCCTAAGATTGGCGCAGTCGGAGGTAATGTAAAAGTGCGTAACTATGACGATGGGCTTTGTCAGCGTTTACAGGCAATTGAATACCTTAAGACCGTTAGTGTAGGTCGTATTGCAACATCTTCGTTAGGTATCTATAAGATTATCTCTGGTGCATTTGGAGCCTTTAAGAGGGAGGCTATTATGGGTGTTGGAGGTTGGGATATTGGCCCTGGATTGGATGGCGATATTACCGTTAAAATTCGTAAATCAGGCTATAAAACTGTTTTCGAACCATCAGCTGTTTGTCTGACTAGTGTACCCATTAACTTTAGAATATTAACAAAACAGCGTTTACGTTGGGATAAGTCAATCATTCGCTTTAGGGTTCGCAAGCATCGTGATATCTTTTATCCTCACGCTGGCTTTTCATGGTTGAACTTTTTTGCGTCATTCGAGAACATTTTCTACAATGTAATTTTAGATATAACATGGTGGATATATATCATCGATGTGATCATTAATTACAATAGTACTTTACACTTTATCATACCGATGAATTTTACGCTCTACACGGCAGTTGCATTTGCTCAGATGTTATCGATATACATTTTCTCAGAGCGTAGAAATGAGGAGTTGAAATTATGGAAATATGCACCGTTGATGACGCTTTACACAGGAACCTACTTACGAATAGTACGGACTATAGCGTATGTTCAAGAGTTCGTCTTTAAAAAGTCTTACGATGATCCTTGGAATCCAGTGAAGTCAAGTAGTCAGGCTAAGATGCATGGTTTCTAACGCCAGACAGTTAATCTGGCGTTAGAATACTATTTATAATACATTTAGTTTACTCATCAGTTGAGGGCGGTTAGCGCGACTAATTGGAATGATCTTACCATCGATCTGTATGGTATTGTCCTCTATATCATCAATATGATTCAGGTTAACAATGAAAGAGCGATGAACCTTCATGAACCACTCTGTATTTAGTTTCTCAATAATCTCTTTCATCGTACCATAGAAGATATAATTCTTATTGTCGGTAATTACTTTTATATAGTCACCAACATTCTCAAAGTATAGAATATCATCTTGTTTGATTCTTACATATCGTTTATTTGATTTGATATATAAATCGTCGCTTTTAGGATTGCTGGCCTCTTTACTTATGGCCTTGATAACTGCTTTTCTGAATTGGTCGGGTGTAATAGGCTTGACCAAATAATCAATGGCATCATATCGAAATGCATCTAATGCATAATCTTTCTTGGCAGTGGTAAAAATTACCATTGGAAGAACGGGGAGTTGATTCAATAAATCAATTCCCGAGAGTTCAGGCATTTCCACATCAAGAAAAAGAAGATCAACAGTATTCTCTGCTAATAATCTTTTGGCATGTTTTCCATCTTCAGCACAGCCCACAAGTTTCAGTTCTGGTATAGTTTGGCACAGTCTGTTCAATGACGTTCTGGCCATTATATCATCGTCTATTATCAAACATTTCAATTCCATATTAGTTGCTTTTCTGGGTTTCTTGTAATTGTTCGAATTGTTGTTCTATGATTGGGAGTAATTCTTCAATATCAATTAATACTTGTTGTGTTTTATCTATTATCTCGCTCTTATCGCGATTTGAATCATCCAATTCATGTTGTAATCTGTCAAATATTTCCTCAATATTAGTTAGACCAACATAGCCGAAAGACGGCTTCAACTTATGAATAAGTTTCCTTAGAGCCTGTGCCTGATAAGGCTCTAGCAGGTGCTGAAGGTTATTCATTTCTGGTTCAATTACTTCCAGAAATATTTCAAACATCTCTGAAGCATACGCCAGGTTATTGTTATATAATTGTGAAAGTCTGTCCTGATCTAGTTGATTAGAGAAAACAAACGACTCGTCGGTCTCACAAGTTTCATTTTGGGTTGATGAGGGCAAATACATTTCAAGAATTACTTTTAAATCGTTAGGGATAAAAGGTTTTGTTACATAATCATTCATTCCTGATTCCTGGGCCAGTTGAATATGATGACTTAGTGAGGAGGCTGTTAATGCAATTATTGGTGTGTTAGCATTTGAGCAACCATTGCCTCGTATATTCTTGGCAATTTCAAAACCATTAGAATCAGGGAGTAATATATCCATTAATATTAGGTCAAATTTGGTGCTACATACAAATTTATATGCCTCCTTAGCTGTTTCTGCAATTCTGTAATTTATTTTCCATTGATTTAACAAATTTGTAATATACTTTATGTTGTTCTTATTGTCTTCAACCACAAGTATCTGGTTTGTTTCAGATACATTGACCTCTTTAACTGTAGTTTCTTGTAAGGTAGGAGTTGAAGCCTTGGTATATTCAAGATGAAAGGTAACACAAGTTCCCTCATTTAACTCACTTTGAAGTGCTATAGTACCGTTTAGGAATTTTACAAGCTCATTAACAATGCTTAAACCTAGTCCTGTGCCTTTGTCTGCATGTTCTTGCGATGCTTGCTGGTATTTATCAAATATACTATCCAGAGCTTCTTTAGGAATCCCTTTACCGGTATCCTGTACTTGAAATCGAAGCTTGAGTTTGTCGTCTTCTTGGTTAAGCAGTTTTACACGCACTGTAACTTGTCCTTGAGGAGTGAATTTTATGGCATTACCGATAAGGTTGAACAGAATCTGTTGTAGCAAAATATCGTCTCCCGATATCCATTGTGGAATAGTTTCATCATATTCAATGTCAAAACCTGTATGGGTGTTGTCGATTTGTATTTGAAATGAATCTTTTAATTTCTTAATTAACTGACGAAGGTTAAAGCTTCTATTTTTTACAACGATATTCCCTGATTCAATCTTCGAAAGATCCAGTATGTCGGTTATTAGTTGAAGAAGAAGGTTTGCCGAATATTTTAGTGTATTCAGGTTGTCTGTTTGCTTTTCCGAAAGATCAGAATCCTCAAGTAAATAGGTCATTCCAATGATTGCATTCAAAGGAGTTCTGATCTCATGGCTCATTTTGGCCAGAAACAGTTGCTCTGTTAGGCGGGCCTGTTCTGCATCTTTTTTGGCTGCAATGAGTTCATTCTGATAACGATGTTTTTCGGTAACATCACGGAAATGCCATAAATGTCCAGCATAAGCATCAGTGGTAAATATTGGAATATAATCACGCTCCAATATTCTTCCATCTTTCAGATAGAATAATTCGTTGAGCCTTGGTTTACGACGCGTAGTTACTTTTTTCGTTGAGAATCGGACCGCTTCAGGATGGGTAAATTGATGTCGAACTTGCTCTACATGTTCTGATATAGGGGAGCCAATGAGGGTCGCGATAGGCATTTGTATATCAAAAAGCTGAAGGAAATGTTCGTTGACCAAAAATATGCATCGCTGCTCATCTTCCACAAGAATTCCTCCTGATAGTGAATTTACCAGCGAGGATAGGCGTGTATAGTTTCTGACGAGTATTTCGGTCCTGTCTTTAACCTCTTTCTCTAATTCTTGGTTTAAGGCCTTAAGCTTTTCATTACTTTCGTAAAGCTCAAGAGCCTTTTGTTCCAATAAATTTTCGGCCTGTTTGCGCGCTGCTTTTTCTCGTTCAAGTTTTCGTTTTAATATGTCAATTTCATTTGCCATATCAAGCATTGCACACCTTAAATTTTACTTGTGTTCCACTCTCGTTAAGGTTCTTTCTTTTTATTGATGAATAGTTATGGAAATGAACCATGGTTGCCTCAATTAATCCTTCAGCTACATCGGCCAATTTTCTATCAGACGTGTAGATTAATTCCAACTCTTTATCAGAGATGCGATGTGCTTCAAATGTTGGAAGCATAGCATCGGGATACAGTTTTTTTACTTCCCTGTGAATATGGTTTTCAATTGATTCAAGCATTGATAAACCATCAGGGAAATCCTTTATTATACTATAATACTGACTAATCAACACTGAGAAGAGGTGTTTTCCAAATGCTTTTAATAGCATAGGAATAGGTATCTTACTTTCTTGATGAAGTATTTCAACCATTAACATCATCTCTTCGGCTTCATAAGTTCCAACAGAAGTATATGATCCGCCGGATTTTAGGTGAGCTTTATTCAGAATATTGTCCATTGTTTCAATCCCAAATACTTCCTCAACCATTTCAATGAATGAAGTAAATATTATTCCTTTCATAATGTGCCGATATTTAGGGTTACATACTAAAAGATGAATAGAGTTGTATTATACGGATATTATTTTGAATGAAATAATGATATCCTTAAGCCCTGTTCATCTTACCATCCACAAATAAATTGTTTGTAATTTAATGATTTTATATTAAATAAACACCTGTTATCCGTATTGAAATTAATAATACAGATATGATCAGTAATAAAGAATATGCAATAATAAAGAATCATCTA
Source organism: Puteibacter caeruleilacunae (assembly GCA_005217565.1). Classification (GTDB taxonomy): domain Bacteria; phylum Bacteroidota; class Bacteroidia; order Bacteroidales; family Prolixibacteraceae; genus Puteibacter; species Puteibacter caeruleilacunae. The sequence continues at coordinate 220,786 of SJCO01000009.1, read as the reverse complement.
TCTGTATATGACACTATTAAGGTGTGTCATAAAGTGAGATTAAGAAATTATATTACATAATGAGCATGCTATTCAATATTACTTTCGTATTTCAAAGTAAAAGGTTACAGAGAATCCTTAAAACATACTGAATTTATAGGTATACTTTTTCTGATAGTATATAAATGGTCAGGATTAAAGGTTATAAAAGATCAATTTCAACACACTAAGGATATTATAGATGCTCAATAAATAGCAAAACTATCAGATTAGTGTGAAATGTCAACAATCTCTTGTCTTTATGTAAGAAACAACGCTATTGTAACACCAATGAATGTTCCGATGATGTATCCAAGAATTCCGACCAATATACCAGGCGTAACCAGTTTCTTTTGTCCCATCGATGCTGCCATAGGTGCTGCAACTGATGGGCCCATAATATTGGCTGCCGATGAAATGGTTACTTCGTAAACATCAAGCTTGAACACTTTTGCCAGTAACACCATCAAGATAAAGTGAATCAGCATGATTACTAAATAGAATCCAAGAACAGCAGGACCAATATGAAGTATGTCGTGAAGATTGGTTGCTGCCCCAATAACGGCCAGGAACATATACATCATCCATAAACCGATGGAGAATGCAGTATCTTCAAGCTTTTTAAGCTGTTTAGGGAATATGTTGGCGGCAGCAACAGCCAATACGGTAATAATTAGGATACTTAGATTTAGAGGGGTATTGAATAGGGCTTGCAATAGGGGAGCGAGAAGTTTACCAATACCAGCAATCGCAACAGCAATGAATATTGAGACTGCAATACGTTCAAAGGTTATGGGATAAGTCCTTTCCTGATCATTTGTACTTTCTTGCAGATTTTCCTCTTTGGGTTTTACAAAAAAGCGGGCTAACCATCCCAACGAGGGAACAAGGAATAACAATAGGACATATAGATTTGCCACGAAATTATCGACCGCAACAGTTGCTGTAAATAACGGATTCGTGCTGAAATTAAGGGCCTCTGCAGTAGCGATAAAGTTAACACTTCCTCCAATTAAAGTAGCGGCTATTACCCCAGCAGTATTTCCTGAATCTTCACCTAAATCGATAAAAAGGTAGGCGATAAAACAGCCAATTACTACTCCAATGGCACCTATAATGTAGGCAACTAATAGCTTTCCTCCCTCACGAATGATTTTAAGAATGTTAGAGCTAAACAATAACATAGGAATAGAGATCGGAACAAAGTAGGAGAATACCATTGTATAAACATCAACCTCAACTTTAGGATTTGAAGCAACAGGTACCACTCCTAGCATTGATAATATCGACATGGAGATCATGGTGACCAGAATTCCTGATACTTTACCAAACCATTTTTTGTGTTCAGAGTAGATGCCAAATGCAGCGGCAGCGGTTATCACAAGAAACACCAATAGGTTATTGTCGGCAGGTATTATCGAATTCATGATGTGGTAAAATTTATTGCTGTATAACTAAAGAGAGTTGATTTAAATACTAATATCTTCCAGGAGCTCGGCGAATAGGCTTTAATAAATGCTCAAGTCCGTTAAGCTTAATTTCATAAAGGGTATATAATAACATTCCTAGTTTGCCTTCGGGAAATCCTTTAGAATGATACCATACCAAGTAAGGCTCTGGCAAATCACAAAGTACACGTCCTTTATATTTGCCATAAGGCATTTTCATGGTAACAAGTGTTTTTAATAATTGTGGATCAAGCATGCTGTGTTCGTCTATTATTGAAGACACAAAGTAACAAAAAAGAGAACAAACAGAAACACCTTTGAAGATTTTATCCTCAAAGGTGTTTTCCTATTTATATAAATGCTCTTAAGTATTAAATTAAAACTGCTCGTTACCAAATGTTTTGGTGTCTTTCTTCTTTTTGTTTTTCATGTTAAGGGTAAATGATGCGCCTAGCTCCACAATTGGTCCATAACGATTATATTCTGTTGCCTGATAGAATATTTGCTGTCCACTTGTGTTATATGCACGGGTATCTAAACCTTGAACATTTGAATGAAGGATGTCAAGTACTCTAAATGAGAAGTTCCAGTTTTTTAACTTTTCTGGTGAGTAGTCGAACGCTGTATTCAAAGCATAAAATGTGTCGTTCTTACCTTGAGCAGTAACAGTTGCCGACTTAAGATTAAAATCGGTATTGAAGGTTAGTGCTTTGGTAAGATTCATGTTCAAATTGCCTTTTAAACTCCAGTTGGTGCTGCTATTATCTTCCTGATATCCGAATACATCACCCTTGATCTTATAGTTATATAACGATCCTCCTAAGAATAACTTAGTGAATGAGTTTAGCACAAGATTGGTGTTTAATTCAGCCCCAAAGGCGTCGGAATTTCCTGAATTAGTATAACTTCGGATCAAAACATTTTCTTCCTCGAAGACTGTATTCACACGGAATACTGCATTGTCAACTCCCCGGTAGAATCCTGTTAATGTGATGTTCTGTTTTCCTATGTTCTTATCCCAACTAAGTTCAACATTATTCATGTATTCAGGCTCAAGAAGTGGATCTCCAACGACATATACTTCGTAGTGACGACGGTAAAGGAATGGAGCCATGTTCTTGATTGGAGGTCGACTGATACGGCGACTTCCTGCAAGGGTAACCTGATCATTGTCTGATACCTTATAATTTAAATGTAGGGTAGGGAACAACTGTAATTTGTTAGAAGTGTAACGTGATTTTGTTTCACGTTCGAAGATATTGAAATAATCAGGATTTTCAATTTCCATCGACTGGTCGGTATATTCAGCTCGTAATCCCGCGATATATTTTAATTTCCCAATTTTACCGGAATAATCAATATAACCTGCATGTACACCACGCTTTAGATCTACTGCATTTTCAAGACTGGCAACATCACCCCATTTATTACTAGCTACATTTAATGTATCATAGCTAAAACCTCCTTCAATATTGAAGAATTGAGGCTGTACTCCGAATGACAATTCACTCTCGTTATCAAATGTCTTTGTGTAGTCAATAGCTAATCTAAATCCATCTAGCGGAGTCTCATCTGTTTGAGCATAGTGATTTTCTACTGCGCCTAACTGGTCATTCGCTTTGGTGTATTTGTAATTTAAGTTGTGCAATTCACGACTAAGGTTTGAGTGCTCATACAAGGCCGAAATGTTAAGGATGGCATTGTTGCCGAATTGCTTGGAATAATCAATATTAGCCGTGTGAAATTTACCATATCGATTGTCGGTATTGGGATTGTAGATGTAATCTTCGTTGTAATCGATACCATCAATTGGTTGTTTGTTTACATCGGCATAAAAATTACGATATACGTAGAAAGCAGAACGACCTTCGGTACGATTGCCATAAAAATAGGATGCAGCAAGTGTTGAATTATTCTCGAAGGTGTACTCTAATCCTGTCGAAGCAGTGTAGTATTCATACCATTCAGGACGTTCTCCAGCAGCGACCATGTGATAATATGAACCATCATCTTGAAGCAGACGAGCATCGCCTGTTCTATCACCGTTTACATTTTTTTTGTTGTAGTTAAATGATCCATAAAGCGACAAGCGATCTTTTATATAAACCAGATTGGCACCACCTCCGTAACGATCATCATTAAGATCATAGTTACTGTATTTGTCGGTAAGGTTCCCCCAAGGAGCACCTCCTAATAATCCATTAGCTGAAATTGACAGTCCATCCATACCGCTGCGCTTAGTCGTAATATTAATGATACCACCTTTTCCTTGTGCATCGTATTTTGCAGTAGGTACTGTAATGATCTCTACATTTTCAATAGCTCCACCAGATATTTGTCCCAATAGCATAGAAGGATCAAGTTGAGTTGGCTTTCCATTTAGGTATACCATAAAGTCGTTTGTACCTCGCACCGATACCATTCCATCAGGATCAACCGAAACTGATGGCAATTTATTTAAAAGATCGACTGCATTTCCTCCTTTGGCAGTGTGGAAATCAGCAGCGCGATACGTCTTTTTATCGATTTTTGTAGAAGCGGTTTTCGACATGGCTTTTACCTCTACTCCTTCCAACTGAATTTCGGAAGTACTTAATGTTACGTTCCCCAAGTTTACGTTTGGAGTTAGTTTATTTATATTTACCGACTCTATTGTTTTGTTTTGATAGCCAATAAATGAGACTGCAATTTGATAAGTTCCAGGTTTAATATTGGGAACTTTAAATTTACCATCTGTATCAGAAACTGTTCCTGTGATGATATCGCCGTTAGTTGCATTTGTTACGGTTACTGTTGCGTAAGGAATTTCAGAATGTTGCTTTTCATCAATAATTATCCCCTCAATACTACCTTTCTGAGCAAACCCGCTTAGGTTAATCAGTAAAAAGGTAATTACTCCTATTAATACTCTTTGCATCATTACTTTTTTTAATTGTTTGTTTCTCTATTATCTATCTTCTTAGTCAATTTTTTACACATAAATTCCTAAGTCGATGTAAAACTATCTTTACTCGATTAGTGATATATTTCCATTTAATAGCATGTAATTATATTACATGTACAGCAATATTGTCCCAGATAAGATGAACACACACCGTTTTGCTGTTGTGCTAATATTCAAGGGATAAAGCTATATTTCTACCATTTGATTTAGGGGTAAAATAATTCACAACATAGGTTATAGATGTTCATAAAAGGAGAAAAAGGTATTAAATTATCGTAAAAACGTATATAGAATTGTAGATTTGTGAATTATTGATAAATTGAAAGAGATAAACTGGAACGAGAAGTTCAGCGAATTTGGTAATTGAACTCTTGTGAAATGAATTTAATTTTTACATTTGTCATAGAAATGGGGAATATTTTGGTAGATAAAGATCAACTTACATATCATTTTCATGAATTAAAAAGCGATAGTGCTTCATCGTTTGAACTCATCTTTAATAAGATGAACGGTCAGGTGTATGCCTTTGCATTTTCTATGCTACATAATGATGTGGAAAGTAAGGAGGTTGTGCAGGAAACTTTCTTTAAACTATGGTTGCATCGTCAGAAAATCAAGGATGAATATACTTTAGATGCCTATCTTTTTACCATTGCTCGTAATGAGGTTATTTCATTAATTAGAAAGAAGAAAATTCGTGAAGGGGAGGATATACAGCCTCATTATGCGGTTGGGAATACCGAAGAAGAAATCTTGTTCAATGAATTAAAGCAAGAGGTGAATGAGATTATTAATCAGTTACCAGAGAAAAAGAGACTAGTCTTTAAGATGAGTCGTAACGATGGATTAAGTAACCAAGAGATTGCCAAGCAACTAAATATATCTGTGAATACTGTTAATAATCAGATTTCGTCATCCATCAGGTTCATCCGAGAGAAAATAAATAAAGATTTGTTGTTTGTTATTGCGTTGATAATTTATCGATTATAGTGTTTGTTCTTCAGCCGAACGGGCTTCTCATTTTCACCTTGATGCAAAACGAGACAAAAAGAAATATGGGGCGTTTTTCGTTGTTTGGAGCTCTTGAATTCCATCAATTTTGTTACCTTTACAAGTACGGTATTAACCATCGTTCTTTTCAATATATCCCTAAAAAGGGGACATTTATCGTTGAAAGTGTTACTTTAAAAAGCCATATCTCCTACAATACCCCGGCAACTATCGAAGCCTATCGAAGAAAAGAAGTGTTTGAGATAACTTTGAGAAAGTTCCAATAAGATTCCATCTACTTTGCTTATACTCCACATTTAATTCCATAATAGCATTAATCAAACAACAAAGTTTACCCAAACTTTACTCCTATTCTTGTATACTTCTGTAGCATGCTATTGTTGAGCACAATCAGCATTGATATTTTATCTTTCGGTTTTCTTTCGCTTTTTGATTTGAGTGGTGTTGTGTAATGAGTTGAAATTTAATTATTTAGTGTTGTTTGGCTGTTTCCTTTCGAGGTCTATTGAACCTCCAATATTCTTAGTCTTTTTATTTTTTTTTAATTTTTTTCGTTTTTGGATAGTAAGATTTCATTTCTCAAACGTAGTATAAGTGTAAAAGAGATTGAAATATTAGAATGCAACACAAAAATCACAATAATAAAAGTATCAAAGTAGAAGGACGAGAGTTGACTACAGAGGAGTTTCATACATGGTTGATGAACAATGTTTCTACAGATCAAGAGAAGCAAGTAACTCGTCGATTGTGGAATGAAGCAGAAGGTGGTGATACAATGGATAAAGAGAGTACTCGCAGGATTTGGGAGAATCTACAGCATCGCACTGCAAAGCGTCCTTCTAAAGGAAGAACTGTATACCTTAAACAATTACAACGCGTTGCTGCTATATTATTTATACCATTATTAATTGCCTCATTGTTTATGCTATATAATGCAAATCGTTTTTTTGATCTTGAGAATGCAGTGGCAGAACTACGAGGAGCACAACAAACTGTGTATGCACCATTGGGAGGTAAGCTTAAAGTTCAACTTCCAGACGGAAGTACAGTGTGGCTTAATGCAGGTAGTAAGTTAACATATCCTACCATGTTTGCCGAACAAAGTAGAGACATTACTCTTGAAGGTGAAGGATTCTTTAAGGTTCAGACCAATAAGAATAAGCCTATGATAATTAATACAACAGGTATTGATGTTAAAGTGTATGGGACTACTTTCAACTTAAAAGCATATCCCGACGAGGAAAGGATTTGGACCCAGCTTGTTGAAGGAAAAGTGTCGATGAAACGACATAATAGCACAGCGGGGAAAGAACATTTCCTTAAACCAGGGCACGAAGGTGTTTATTATAGTGACTTAAGAAAGTTTAAGATTCAACCTATTGATGACCTGTCGAGTGTTGGAGCCTGGATTGATGATAAGCTTATTTTTAAGAAGGAAGAATTTGGGACAATCTTTAAGGCGCTGGAGAGACATTACAATGTGAAGATAGAGGTAGCTGATCCTACATTGCTTAAGGACTTGTATGATGCTGCATTCCAGGGAGAATCAATTCAAGAGGTATTGGAGATATTTGCCTACTCGCAACCTATAATATATAAGATTCACAAAAGAGAACGACAGCCTAACGGATTTTATGGCAAACAAAAGATTACGATAAAGAGAGACAAAACAAGGAGATAAATGTGAAATGGATAAACAATTGCCTATGTAAAAACTAACAAAAAAATGCAGAAAAGAACGGCCATTCTTTCCTGCATCAACATGTGATTTATTAGCTCTTAAAAATTAACAAATCATTTCAAAATTATGAAAAAAACGAGATTGTTCAATCTTCGTACGGATAATTTTATCTGTATGAGGCAGATTTTATTGAAAATGAAGATTACAGCCATTTTTATTTTATTGGGAATAGTGCAGTTATTTGCCGCGAATGGCTATTCGCAAACTACTAAACTTGACCTTCATCTGGAGAATGCAACTATTGAGGCAGTAATAGATGAAATACAGTCAAAAACTGACTATAACTTTGTGTTTAACCGTAATATGATAAACCTTGATCGTACGGTTAATATTAATGTGAAAGGTTCTAATATCAAGGATATACTTTCATCATTGTTTGAGAACTCAAATGTGCAGTATAAGATTATGGATAAGCATATTGTACTGTCATCAGCGATTAGAAAGAGTTTTCAGGATGAAGAGAAAACTGTTGTTGGAAAAGTAAAGGATACTAGTGGAGAGTCGCTTCCTGGAGTTTCAGTAGTAGTGAAAGGAACTACCATTGGTGTAATTACCGATTTAGATGGTAATTATTCATTATCAGTTCCTGCTAATTCGGTATTGTTATTCTCTTTTGTGGGAATGAAAACTCAGGAAGTAGAGTTTACCGGACAAACTAATATTGATATTGTATTGGAAGAGGAAACAATCGGACTTCAAGAGGTTGTTGCTATTGGTTATGGTACAAAAACCAAAGAAACGCTTACAGGTTCTACTGCATCTGTTAAATCAGAGCAGTTTGAAAGTAAGCCTCAAACAGAGGTTGTTTCATCGCTTCAGGGTGCTATTCCAGGACTATTGGTTCTTCGTGGTGATGGGGAAGTTGGAAGTGAAGGAAACAATATTCAATTGCGTGGAGTAACTTCACCGTCTGATCCTGGTGTGCTTATCGTTATCGATGGTATTCCACAGCGTGAAGCAAATGCAAACTCATTGAATAATATTAATCCTCAGGATATTGCAGATATTACAGTGTTGAAAGATGCGCAGGCTGCGATTTATGGAGCACGTGCTGCAGGAGGTGTTATTCTTGTTACTACTAAAAAAGGTAAGCTTGGAAAACCTGTGATTAACTATGATGTTAACTTCTCGTGGAATAAGCCTGGTAAAACACCTATTTCTACTGATGTTCGCGAGCACATGTTAATGGCTTCCGAAGCTTTTGAAAATGATGGTAACTCAAATCACTTCTTCAAGGATGTGGTTAAAGCAGTTAAAGATCCAGCTTTCGATATTAATAATCCAAAAGTTATTCCTGGTCCTTTCGGTGATACTCCAACAATTTGGTTAGGACACAACGATTGGATGGAAGCGATCTGGGGAACTGCTTTTATGCAGTCGCACAACTTGTCAGTTTCTGGTAGATCAGAACGTTCAGATTACTATGTGTCGGCTGGAGTACTTGATCAAGGATCGATGTTGCAGTTTGGTCATAACTCGAACTTGAAGTATTTCTTGCGTACAAAGTATGATTTTAATGTAATTGATGGTCTATTGAAATTGGGTACTAATGTTGCATTGGAACGTAAGAAAGTTAAGAAACCTAACGACTACTACGGAATTGTAGGTAGAATTGCTAGTGCATGGACTTCTATGCCATTATATACACCAGAAGGTAACTTCTATAACTTCGGTGGTTTTACTCCTCCTCATGCTTTTGCTGAAACAGGAGATAGAAAAGAACTTGATTATTTAACACAGGTGCAGTTCAATGCTAAGTTGACACCTATGAAGGGTCTGGCTATAGAGGGACAGTTTGCAACGAACTTGGAGGTGAAAGATCGTGCGTGGAATCGTAAGATTGTACAATTCCATAACTGGAATGAGAATCCTTCATCGCGTTCATCTAATAAAAACGGAGCAGGATCAAGTTATACAAAAAATGTACATCAGGTAGTGAACTTGTTCGCAACCTATACCAGAAACTTTGGAAAACACAATACTAGTCTTGTTGCTGGTACCAGTCACGAAGAAGAGGACAATAGAGGATTCTCTGCTTCTCGTACTTCATTGGTAAGTGATGAGGTTCCATTGTTGAAGTTTGGAGATCCTGAAGAGCAAAATACTGATGAGTATAAGAGTCAGTATTCTATTTCATCATACTTCGGTCGTTTAAGTTATGACTATGATCGTAAGTATATTATAGAGGCGAACTTCCGTCGTGATGGATCTTCACGTTTCCGCAGCGATTTAAGATGGGGTAACTTTTATGGTGTTTCAGGAGCATGGGTAGCTTCGAAAGAGGAATTTGTTTCTGATTTAGACATATTTGATAATTTGAAATTCCGTGTTTCTTACGGACAGCTAGGAAACCAAAATAACGTAGGTCGCTTTGACCACTTTGCAAGAATCTGGATTAGTGGAGAACGTCCATTTGGTGATCCTCTTTCTCCAACAAAAACTCAAATGGCAGGTGAAACTGAGCCTTTAGCTTTGGCTAGTAAGAACAGAACATGGGAAAAAGTAAAGATTAATAACTTTGGAATCGACTTTGGTTTCTTAAACAACCGACTTTCTGGTAGTGTTGATTACTATATCAAGAATACTGAAGGTATCCTTATTAATCAGGAGTTTCCAAAAGTTTTGGGTATTACACCTCCAAAGGTTAATGGTGGAGAGTTAGAGACTAAAGGTATTGAATTGAGCTTGAACTGGAAAGATAAAATTGGTGAGTTCAAATACTATATCCAAGGTACCTATTTTGACGATAAGAATGTTGTGACTTCATTAGAAGATGCCAATATCGTTAAGTTTGGACATAATGGATTTGTTGAAGGTTTCAGTTCTGGTTCATACTTCGGACTTGAGTATGGTGGCTTAATTACCGATCAGGCAACACTGGATGAATATAAGCAAATTACAGGCGTGCAACCTAATATACGATTAGGTGACGCAATGTGGATGGATAAAGATGGTGATGGTAAAATTGAAAGAGGAAAACTTTACAAAGAAGGTGATCCTGATTCAGGTGATCTTGTTTATCTAGGTACCAACCGTATTCGTCATCAGTATAACTTTACATTAGGTGCAAGCTGGAGAGGTTTTGATTTCTCAGCTCAGTTGCAAGGTGTAGGAGAGTGGAAAGTGCAGAATAACCATAGTCCTCTTGGAGGTGCTTGGTGGGTACAGCCTTGGAGATACCAGTATGGTAAAACCTGGCATGAAGATCGTCCTGAAGCAACTTGGCCAAAAATGACAAGTAATGGTGGAATTGATGGTTGGAACTGGCAAACATCAGATGCTCCTTATAAAATGGTTAATAATGCTTACCTGAGATTGAAAAATGTACAGTTTGGGTATACTTTACCATCAGCTCTGACAGAACGCTTTAAGTTGGCAAAGGTAAGAGTTTATGTTAGTGGTAGTGACATTTGGGAGACACATAACCTACCAAAAGGATTTGACCCTGAAAAACCATATACATTTAATTATACGCCGTTTGCACGTTACTATTCGGCAGGTTTAAATATTACATTTTAAAACAGTCAACTCATGAAAAATACAAAACTAATATACTTATTGATGGCCTTTGGATTGATCATGTGGTCATGTGAAAAGGATCTTGATTTGGCTCCAGAGGATGAAATTACAGAAGCAACCTTCTTTAAATCGGTGAATGATTTTAAGCTGTTTGCAACAAATTTTTATAATAGATTACCACGAGATTCGTATGCTGACAGACAAACAGATATTGCCTATAACGAGGGTGGTAATGACGTGAGTAGAGGTACGCTAATTGCTCCTCAGAATGATGGACACTGGGATGGATCTTATAAGGCAATCAGAGCATGTAATTACTTATTGGAGAAGGCAGAAATTGCTGGCGAAGAGATCAGTGATAAGCTAGATACATATAAAGGAGAAGCGTATTTCTTCCGTGCAATGACTTATTATAGAATGCTAAAAGTGTGGGGCGGTGTTCCAATTGTAACGAAGACGTTAACTACGGATAGTGAAGAGTTGTTTGCACCACGTAATTCACGCGAAGAGGTGTTCAACTTAATCGTGGCAGACCTGGATAAAGCGATTTCTCTTCTTCCTGATGAGGTGACAGGTAGCAATGTTGGTAGAATTACAAAACTTGGTGCTTATGCTTATAAAGCTAGGGTTACGTTATTTGAAGGTACCTGGAGGAAGAATCATGGTGGAGATAATGCTAATGGATTCATTGATATGGCTATTGCAGCTGCAGATCAGGTAATTGCAAGTGGAAAATATGAATTGTTTGATCGTCGTGATGTATTAGGAGAAGAGAGCTATCGTTTGTATTTTAATCTTGACAGTGATGGTCGCACCAATCCTAAGGGCTTAACAAAAGCTGATCAGAAAGAAACTATTATTGCTGTTCGTTTTGATAGAGATCTAAGACCAACTAGTTGGTCGCCTATGAAGGACGTAAGAACAATGAACCCTACAAAAGCAATGATGGATCTATTTTTATGTGAAGATGGTCTGCCAATCGACAAGTCGCCATTGTTTAAAGGATATGCACTTACTACTGATGAGTATGTTGATCGTGATCCTCGTATGAGTACCATGATGTATATCCCTGAAGAGCGTTATTGGATGTGGCAATTCGCAGAATGGTGGAGAGATTGGGAAGATCCAAATAAAAATGGTTTCATTTATATGGGTGACGGTGACGACTGGGGTGGTCGTACTGCTACTGGTTACAATGGTAGAAAGTTTACCCAAGAGGTGGAAACTCCATTAGGAGCTGATTATCCTTTCATTCGTTTGGCTGAGGTTTATCTGATTTATGCTGAGGCTAAATTTGAAAGAGAAGGAAGTATCGGCGATGCTGATCTAGCTAAATCAATTAATAAAATACGTCAGCGTGTAGGTATGCCTGACTTGACCAATGCATTTGTGAATGCTAATGGTTTGAGCATGCAAAATGAAATTCGTAGAGAGAGAACTGTTGAGTTGAGTTACGAAGGTTTCAGATATGACGATATTCGTCGTTGGAAAATTGCAGAAACTGTTCTTCCTCAACCTATTAAGGGTGTAAAGTGGGCTGGCACACAATGGTCGACAGATGAGCGTTATGCATCGAACAACGTTACTTTAGATACTGATGGTTTCATCATTATCGAAGATAATCGCGTGTTCGATCCGGCAAAACATTATTTATTACCATTGCCTGAGCGTCAGTTGGTTGTAAACGAGCAACTAAAACAGAATCCTGGTTGGTAGAGTTTAGTTAATAATTAATGACAAGGCTACAGTTCTATTTAGGGCTGTAGCCTTTTTTTTATCTTTATTTGTACTGAAGTCGAAGTTTATTTCCATATCCTTATAGAACATTATATACGTACTATGTATGGATTTTTTGTTGTAGAAACCGAGCGGTAATCGCTATATTGCGGATAGTTTAGAAACTGAAAATAGATTATTATGAATTTAACGTTAGTTGCAAAAATAACAGCTAAAGCTGGTAAGGCAAAAGAGTTGAAAACCACATTAGAAGGATTGATCGCACCAACACGTGCAGAAAAAGGATGTATGGAATACTACCTGAATTATTCAATTGAGGAAGAAGGCGTATTTCTCTTTTATGAGACTTGGGCAACAGTAGAGGATTGGAATGTTCACATGGAAAGTGATCATTTAAAGGCATTCTTTGCAAAAGAAGAAGAATTAATCGAATCGGTTGAGATCAGTAAGTGGGAGAAATCGGCTTTATAATTGAAGCTAAATAGGCAAAAATAAAAACAGAGGAGATCTTGATGAATCTCCTCTGCTTGTTATATGATCATTTTAAACATTAAAGTTCAAAATTTCTTGCAATACGAGTGAGATTGCTCCTTTTACAGCAGCTTCGTCTCCTAGTGAGCTTTTCACAATTTTTATCTCACGCTCAGGTTGTTGAAGTTTCTCTCGGTTAAATACTTCTTCAATCTTGTTAACAAAGTAATCGCCCGACTTCATAATCTTACCTCCCAATAGAATTGCAGCAGGATTAAATGTATTTGCCATCGTTGCAACTGCAATACCCAGATATTCGGCAGCTTGATTCATGATGCTTAAGGCAAGGTTGTCACCTGCACGTGCAGCAATAGCTACTTTATGTGCCGAGATGCGATTGTACTTGTTATAGACATCATTCAGGGATGATTCAGGGTAATGTTCAATCATTTTAATGGCCGATTCCTCAATCCCTCGTCCTGAAGAATAACACTCTAAACAGTCCATTTTACCACATGAACAAATACGGTTGTTACGCTGATTATATAGCACTCGCGTATGACCTATCTCTCCTGATGCCCCATCAAAGCCATAGAAAGGTTTTCCGTTCATGATAATTCCTGAACCAATACCATATCCAACGTTGATGAAAATATAGTCTTTTAATTTCTCGCCTATACCATAGTGTAATTCACCAAGTGCCATTACACGCGACACATTGTCGACAATTACAGGGACGTTAAATCTCTCCAAAATTGGCTTTCTAACATCAACGTTTGTCCACTTAAAGTTCGGAGAATATTCAACAAGGTTGGTTTTTTTGTTGATGAAACCAGCAGCAGCAATCCCGATTCCATTAAGTTGAGACTTATCGATACCCGACTTCTTAAGTAGCTTCTCAATTAAACGGAATACTTTCTTTAAATCAGACTCAAAGTCTGTTGAGGCTTCTGTTTTAACGTCTAATTCTGCTAGAGGTTCAGCATTTAAGTTTGTAAGCTTTCCAAATATATGTGTACGTCCCCAGTCAATTCCTATTACGTAGTTGTTTTCACCATTAAAACGTACAATCATAGGAGGTCTTCCTCCTTTCGAATCACCGATACCAACTTGTTCTGCCAACTTCTCATTTTTAATTAGGCTGGCTACAATACGAGTAATTGTTGGTGCACTTAATCCTGTTAGTTTTACTATGTCGGCACGTGAGATTTCTCCGCTCTCACGAATGAGGTTAAGTACCTTTATCTTATTAAGTCGATTAATGTATTGGGCACTGCCCTTGGGAAATAATTTTTCCATAATCTATTTCTTCAATCTATAGTTGCGGTAACGCAACCGTTACTAGTTACAAAGATATAATTTTTATGTTCTCATTGCTTCTTTTGTCTTAGTTGTTTAGTAAGACAAGATGTATTGTACACAAGGATTGAAACTCTTTCTTAATTTGTGCTTTTACATTTTAGCAAATTATGAGTTTAATTATCGGTTTTAATATTGGTGCTAATTTAACATTGGTGACATTCATTTTAACACCCATGACAATTTTTGTGTAATTATTGGGTTATTCTTGTGTATCAGTATATTCAGGTGTGCAAATGTGTAGTGATTTCTACAGGTACATCTATTATAAATTAGCTAAATTTAATCATGCATTTTATGATGAGACAAAACAAATTATGGTGTTATGCCTTACTTGCATTATTGTTTTTGGGATGTAGTTCGAAAGAAGGTTCCAATAAATCGACAGAGAAAGGTAATGTTATTGAAGTCAATGCAGGTGATGGTATTGATGAGATTGTTAGAAAAAGTACGTTGGTGGTGCCAACCAAAGAGCAGTATGAATGGCAAAAACTTGAGTTTATTGCTTTCTTACATTTTGGGCCAAATACTTTTACTGGTGTAGAGTGGGGTAATGGAAAGGAAAATCCTGCTGTATTTAATCCTACAGCATTTGATGCTGAACAGTGGATTTCTGTTATTAAAGATGCAGGAATGAAAATGGCTATGCTAACAGCAAAACACCATGATGGATTTTGTTTGTGGCCAACAAATACAACAAAGCATTCAGTTAAGAGTTCGCCGTGGAAAGACGGAAAAGGAGATGTGTTAGGAGAGGTTGTAAAAGCAGCACATAAAGAGGATATCAAAATTGGTGTTTATTTATCTCCTGCTGATCTTCATGAAATAGAACGTGATGGTGGTACTTATGGAAATGGATCGAAACCTAAAATGGTGAAGATTCCTTCTGATCCAGAACTTCAAGCTTCTGCGAAGAAGGTATTTGAATATAAATTAGACGACTATGACGCACTTTTTATGAATCAGTTGTACGAGGTACTTACACAGTATGGAACGGTACATGAAGTGTGGTTCGATGGTGCGAATCCTAAGCCAGGAACCGGACAGCAATATAATCGTAAGGCTTGGTACGATATGATCAGACAATTACAGCCTGAAGCTGTGATTGCAATTAAAGGACCAGATGTACGCTGGTGTGGAAATGAAGCAGGTCACACTCGTAAGAGTGAGTGGAGTGTTTTACCTGTTCCAGTTCGTCCTGAAACATATGATTGGCCAGATAAAACTAAAGATGATCTTGGAAGTAGAGCAAAACTAGATGGAGCTAAGTATCTGTATTGGTATCCTGCAGAGACAAATACTTCTATCCGTCATGGATGGTTCTATCGCGATGATAAGCAGTATGTAAAGACTGTTGAAGAGTTAGTAGATACATGGTATCGCTCAGTTGGTGGTAATACTGTCTTCTTATTGAACTTAACTCCTGATCGCAGAGGATTAATTCCTGATAAAGATGCAGCTCGTTTGCGTGAGGTTGGAAAGATTATCAGAAACTCATTCAAAAATAACATTGCATCAACTGCTTCAATAGAAGCATCAGAGGAGGATGGTAAACATACAGCTAAACGTGTTCTTGATGGTGATATGGATACTTTCTGGAAACCTGTCGATGGTAGTGAGAAAGCAGAGTTGATTGTGTCATTTGGTGAAGAGAAAGCGTTTAATAGGGTGATGATTGGTGAATGTATTCAAACACAAGGACAGCGTATTGAGAAGTTTACAGTAGATGCATGGATGAATAATGAGTGGACTGAAATAGCTGAAGGTACAGTTGTAGGTTTTAAGAATATCAGACGCTTCCCCATGGTGAAGGCTACTAAGGTGCGTATACGAGTTCTTGAGTCGCGTGTAGCTCCAACAATTGCAGAGTTAGGAATCTATAAGGCTTCTGAAATGCTTTCAAATCCTTCGATTGTTCGTAACAAGAAGGGATTTGTTACTTTGTCGTGTAAGACACCTGATCCTGAGATTCGTTATACATTAGATGGTTCTAATCCTACTTCATCTTCTAAACGTTACGAGAAGCCTATTGCCTTGCCTAAAGGAGGAGTGGTAAAAGCAGTAGCGATGATTGATAATGGTAAACAGACCAGTGAAGTTGTTGAAGCACGTTTTGATATTTGTTCAGATAAATGGACTGTTAAGTCGACTACTAGTGCACAAAAAGGTTATGGAGGAGAGAAAGCTATTGATGGTAATCCTCGATCAATGTGGCATACGCCATGGAGTAAAGACGCACCTAAACATCCTCATAGCATCGAAGTAGATCTTGGTGAAAAATTAGTGTTGAAAGGTTTCTCATATCTTCCACGTACTGATAGTCGCTTAGGTGGTGTATGTAAAAAGTACAAATTTGAGGTGAGTAGTGATGGTAAGAAATGGCAGACTGTCAAGACTGGGGCTTTCGATAATATCAAGAATAATCCAGTATTGCAGGAAGTTCGATTCCCTAAGTCGTATAGCGCTCAATATATTCGTTTCACAAGTATCACAAATGTATCTAATGATGCATATCTGTCGATGGCAGAAATAGGTGTTATAACGAAGTAAGAATACCGAATAATTCTAGATATAAGGTAGGAGCTTGTTTGTAAATAAGCTCCTATTTTTTATTTTAAAAATTGCTGTAGTGATCCACTATATTCCTCACCAAAATAGATCTTGTATTCTTTGGTAAATTGTTCGTATGTGATTTTAGCCAGACTGTTTTTACCAATATCCTGTAAATGCTGAATTTTATATGTTAATGCATCTTCGTTGATCGAATCATTCATGAGAATAATATTTGCAGCTTCATATTTCGATTTATCATTTACTTGATCATCTTTAATGAAAGATGAAAGGAAGTCCTGAATTTCTTCTGAGATCGTAGCTTTGACTTTATCTGCCCATTGTGCATTAATTCCCTGTAGAAATACGCCACGTTTTAATATGGTCATAAGGAGTTTTATTTGGGTGAAATTCTTTGAGTCTATTATTTGCTGAAAATCTAAATAGTCGAGGTAAAATCCAGGTCCCATTTGAAGAAGATACTTCTTATTAGTTGTTAGAAGCTCAATTCCTTCAATCTTGTCGATTGTTTTCTTTAAGCGGGCTATATTTACTCTTCTGTTGTTCATAGCACTCTCGCGACTATGATCGGGCCATATTAGTTCAGAAAGGCGACTAGACTGGATACCATCAAGTTCTCCAAGAGAGTGAAGTAGAATTACAATAAATAAATTTTTGATTCTAGGCGTAAATGCTACAGCTTGATTAATTCCTGATTGATCAAGTATCTGAAATTCGCCAAACAAATGAATGGCTTTAGTGGAAGTTGTTCGTTTTGAAACTTGTTCTTTCTGCTGACGATTTACTGAAATAGGAGTTGTTTCTTGTTCTTCCAATTTTCTTTTTGACCTTGATTGAAGTATTATTGTTCTTAGAAAATAGGTAACAGTTCCCAGTAGAATGATTATAGCAAGAATAAGATAGAGATTAGTCTGAGATATATCCTTATTTCTTAAGCATATGGTTGGATTCACATATAGTGATTCTATTTCAAAATCACCAAGTGCGCGATCCCATAGCATTAAATCGTCAATGTTCCCATTAAGCTCATGACCATCGGAAGAACGTGCTACGATTAAATCTCCATCGCCCATGAAGGCAGGAACATTGAATGTTTTAGCTTCAAGTTGTCCGTTCAGGAATATTGCCATTTCTCCCGATGGTTTGTTATAGCGACATACCAGGTTGTACCATTGTCCTGGTCTGATTGTTGTTTTTCCAAACATATCAAGGTTCCAAAAACCGAAATATGGCTTTTGATTGCGTAAAGCTATTTGTAATCCTTTACGATACTGACGTCCAGTACTGCAAACAATCGCTTGATAATCTGAATAAAAGTATTCAATCTTAATCTTCGTTGATATAGTAAAGCTATTTTCTTTGAGGTTATAATTTTTTACTGGAGCGAGTTCAAGGAAATCACCACGGGGAAGAAACAGATAAGTTGCACTATCAGTTTCGGTTTTAAATGTTGCACCAACTAAGCGTTTGCCATGGTTGTTGCTTACTTCATCTTTAATATTGTGATTGAACTTATAGTATGATACAAGATTGTCGGTGATCTTTTTAGGGGTGATTGTGAAAGACTGTTCTTGCTTGGCGTGCTTTCCTGTATATACTGCTGTTTTTGGTGAGAAATCATAACCTGGAAGAAATGGGGTGAGTTTGCCTTTGCGCGTATCGACTATGGGGAATGAAAAGTATTTATTGGTTATGCAATTAGGGTATTCTTTCCAATGAATATAACGAATAAGATCATCTTTTTGCTGTATTTGGCCGTAAATCACCGGACTGTTCTTCAAAGCATTCATAACTGCTTTAAAAGAAGGGGAGTATTCGTTTACTTCAATATAGGCAGGTTGGATACCTGTTGATCGCCATATGTCATTGTATTTACTGATGAATTCAATTTCATTACCAAACTGCTCATGTTGTTTAGTAATATTGTCTTTGATGTAGAGACCATAACTTAGGGTATCATTGATGTGAGATTTTACAGGTGAAGCGTTTACGTTATAGAATTTCAAGTGTTCTATCGCACAATAAGACAGTTTTGATTTTGCCTTTTTCAGTGCATAAATTACCTGCCAGAGATGTTTTTCATGCTTTGATTTTATCGGGCCATAGATTATTTTTTCACGATACAATTGGGGGATTATTTCTACAAGGGATGCACTATCTCCATTATAAGAGATAAATAGAGGAATATACTTTGTATGATCTGATGGTGTTTCATCTAAAATATGGAAAAATTGATCTACAGTAGAACGATGATTATTATAAATAACGACTCCATGATTAACTTTTGTACTGAAAGAAACTTTTAGTCCCCAAGGTCTTGATTTTGCTGCTTGCTTGATTTCATCAATGGTTACAGCATGTGTTTCATTCGATGTTGTGGTGTTTAAGATGGCAAAAACATCAGAATTTTGCTTTTCGAATGATTCAACACCATTACCGTTTAGAAAATTTGCCAGAAATATAAGTGTAAGCATTAAAATTCTTCTCATCTTATTTTCAGTCTATTAGTTAGTGTTTGGTTTTTCTATAGGGTTGTTGTTCAGGTGTTAAGGTTGTTTTGTTTGTGCGCTAAATTCATTAAAATATCATTAAAATGCAAGTTTTTTGAAAATTAATGTTCTTGTAATCTAGATTTTAATTGTCTGAAATTAATATGGAAGCAGGTTAAACTAAATTTCTAAACACAGATTTTATGAGTAAAACTTATTCTATTATGAAAAGGAGTTTGCAATACTATCGGATAATAGTAATGCTGACAGGAATCTTTCTCGTGAGTCAGACGATAGTTTGCGCGGGCAATTATAGTGAGGAAGATAAGAAAGAAGTAACGGGTAAAGTTGTTGACGAAGGGGGAAATCCACTACCGGGTGTTACTGTTGCTGTTGTAGATAAGGCAATTGGTACAGTAACTGATTTAGATGGAAAGTATTTATTAAGCATTCCAGCGACAACACAAAAGATTCAGTTTTCATTTATAGGAATGGAAACATTAGATGAAAACGTTTCTGGAAGGAAAGTCATTAACGTTACTTTAAAAGAATCGACGATTGGATTGGAAGAAGTTGTTGCTATTGGATACGGATCAATGAAGAAGAAAGATCTTACAGGTTCGGTTGCCTCGGTAAAGTCGGAGGATATTACTAAGAATGCTGCAGCTACACTAGATCAAGGACTACAAGGAAAAGTGGCAGGAGTATATGTTAGTCAGAATAGTGCCACACCAGGAGGTGGAGTTTCAGTACGAATTCGTGGTATTGGTGGATTTAACAACAGTGAACCTCTTTATGTTGTAGATGGAGTACCTATCGCAGCATCAGGGAGTGAGAAGAGTAATCCGTTATCTTCGATAAATCCTAATGATATTGAGTCGATGGATATTCTTAAGGATGCTGCGTCAGCTGCTATTTATGGGGCTAGAGCTGCTAACGGAGTTATCATTATTACCACAAAAAGAGGAAAGAAAGGAAAAGGTGTTGTTGCCTATAATGGTTACTATGGGGTACAAAAGATATATAATCCAATAAAAACCATGACAGGCAGTCAGTATGCCAGTTATATTAATGACTTAAGAGCAACCGTTGGTGCTCCACAAGTATTTGATAATCCAGCATCATTTGGAGAAGGAACTGATTGGGTTGATGAGATTACTCAAGTTGCTCCTATGCAGGATCATCAGGTATCTTTATCTGGAGGTGGAGAAAAGGGATCTTATTTGTTGTCGCTTGGATTTATGGATCAAGAAGGAACGACTATCGGAACCTCTTTTGAGAGGATAACGGTTCGTTCTAATGGCGACCGTCAGATTAATGATTGGCTGAAAGTTGGATCGAATATTAGTTTTTCAAAATCAAAGCAAAGGGCCGTTGGTGGTTCACGCGAAAACTTTAATAGTATCATTACATCGGCATACTCTTTTTATCCAACGATTCCTGTTTATGATGAAAATGGTGATTATTCGGCAACAGACAAGAATGGTTTTTATAAGCCTGTGGCAAATCCATTATTTATAGCGGAAAGAACTTCCTATCCTCCGGTAACCAATCGATTTATGGGGAATTTGTATGCTGAAATTAAGGTGCTGGAGAATCTAAAGTTTAAATCGGCAGTATCGTATACCTACAACAGTAACCATAATAAAGGAATAAGTGATACATATGATTTGGGGGCAGCACTACAAGATCGCCAATATGTAAGTCGTAGTCAGTCTTATTCTTCTAATATGTTGATTGAGAATACAATATCTTACGATTTTGACTTGAATGGACAGAAGCTTCAAATGGTTTTAGGTCAGAGTTTTGAAGATTATGATTCTGAGAATTTATCTGTTGGGACAGGATATGCCGACAATGGACATTATGTAGTTGATGCTAATGGAGTAGAAGTGCCATCAATTGGGAACAATGTGCAAGAATATTCAATGTCTTCTTTCTTTGGTCGTGTTTTTTATAATTATGATGAGCGATTCTTAATTACAGCGAACTTTCGAGCTGATGGTTCTTCTAGGTTTGGAGCGAACAATAAGTGGGGATATTTCCCTTCTGTTTCTGCTGGGTGGAGAGTTTCTGAAGAGGATTTCTTCCCTGAGAATAGTTGGATAAGTTCGATGAAATTACGTGCAGGCTGGGGGCAAGTAGGTAATAATGAGATTGGTAACTATAGTTTTTCTGCTCCTATGCAGTCAGGATTTGGATATCCATTCGGAGATGTAGCTGGGACACGATTAAATGGTATGGCAACAACGAGAATTGCAAATCCTGATCTAAAGTGGGAAACTGTTACTCAGTATAGTTTTGGACTTGACGCAAGCTTGTTTGATGGGAAGATGAATGTTGTTGCAGAGTACTTTAACAAAAACCACAGTGATATGCTTGTTCCTGTTCAACAATCAGGTGTTACAGGTATTTCTTACGATTTTACACCAGGAACAATGACGCAGAATATTGCAGAATTATCAAATTCTGGAATTGAATTGGCAGTTGATTATCGTGGAAATTTAGGTGAAGTTGGTTATTCAATTGGAGGTAACATCACTACATTTAATAATGAAGTAAAGAAGGTAGGTGGAAAAGGATATTATGAGACCTTCCCATTTCAGGGGACTTCATTGGTGAGAACGCAAGAAGGCCGTGAACTGGGAGAGTTTTATGGATTTGTATCTGATGGTTTATTCCAGAGCGCAGATGAAGTAACATCACATGCATTCCAAACAGCAGGTACAGCTCCTGGAGATATTCGCTTCAAGGACTTGTCAGGACCAGAAGGAACTCCTGATGGAAAGATTGATGATTACGATAAGACATTTATCGGAAGTCCTGTTCCCGAGTTTACTTATGGTTTGAATACTGAATTTGATTACAAGAATTGGACTCTTACCGCACAATTTACAGGAAGCTATGGAAATGATATAGCGAATCTAACGAAAAGATCATTGTTGGATGTAACCAGAGGAGAAAATAAAATGGATTATACCCCTTGGTCTGTATCAAACTCTACAAGTATTTATCCAAGAGCGCATGCCAATGATCCTAATAAAAATATGCGTTTTTCAGATTACTATGTTGAGAAGGGGTCATTTTTTAGATGTAAGTTGATTCAAGTGGGGTATACATTACCTTCAGATATGCTGAAAAGCTTTGATATTTCACGATTGCGAATCTATGGAAGTATTCAGAATCCATTTACAATTACGAACTATTCAGGTGTAAATCCTGAGGTAGGATCTCAAGGCGGTAGCAATACAAAGGCTGGGATTGATCACTTCCTTTATCCATTATCAAGAGTGTATTTATTAGGAGTGAATTTGAGCTTCTAATCGGTAAACCAATAAATTAAATCAGACATCATGAAAATATATAAAATACTATGCATGGGATTACTGCTAGCGATGGTGGTTGCATGTGAAGATGAGTTAGATAAGGTAGATTTGAATGGACAAAACTCTGATACCTACATGCAATATGCAAGTCAGGTTAAGGATGCGGTGACTGCGGTGTATGATCCGTTAAGCTATTCAGGACTATATAATTGGTCATTTATTGTACTTGGTGAAGCTCCAACAGATAATATCAATAATCCGTGGGGAGATGGACGATACGGACCTGATTTGGTTTCAATTCATCTTTATAATTGGGATAATACAAATCAATATTTTGGTAACAGATGGAATGCATGTTATAAAGGAATTGTAAGAGCTAATTATGTATTAGGGAATATTGATAAGGCTGAAGATTTAGAAGAGGGATTGTATAATCAATATGTAGGAGAAGCTCTTTTCTTACGCGCACTTTATCATTATAATTTGGTTATTGGATATGGTGATGTTCCTTTGGTTACCAGTATATTATCTCCCGAGCAAGCTAATAGTATTACAAAGTCTCCAGCAGTTGAAGTCTGGGCACAAATTGATAAAGATCTAAGTGATGCGGCTAATTTCCTTCCTGAAGCTTATTCGGATGAAGAAGATACTGGAAGAGCAACAAAAGGTTCGGCATATGGATTGTTGAGTAGAGTTCGACTATGGACAAAAGACTATGCAGGAGCTGTAACGGCAGCATCAAAATTAGAAGGTCTAGGATATGATTTGGTAAGTACAGAAGATTTTGTGCATCTTTTTGATGGAGTTAAACAAAATAGTGTTGAATCTGTATTCGAGGTTCAATTTACGGGTGGTTTTGGAGCGTATTGGAATGCTGAGAAAGCAGAAACTACAATATTACAGCATATCTATCCAAGAATTTCATGGGGGCAGTATTTACTTCCTCGTAAAGTCGATGGTTACAATATTTTAGATCAGTTTGAAGATGGAGATATTCGAAGACAAGGATCTATTTTAATTGCCGGCAAGGATAGTATCTATTACCCAAAAGCAGAAAAGAAGAGTATTTTTCCTGACTTAAGCATATATCCTGATTTTAGGACTGATTTACAGGAAGAGGGTGCCTTACAAACTAGAAAATTTCTTTATCATGATCCCGAATATTGGAGACCTGGCGGAGGATTCTTCTCTGTAGGTTCCTCTGTAAATGTTCCAGTCATTCGTTATGCAGAGGTTATTTTAAACAAAGCAGAGGCCCTGGTTGAGCAAGGAAAGACAGCAGAGGCTTGGGATGAGCTGAAAAAGATTAGAGATAGAGCTGGTTTGAAAATGGATGGTATCAGTAAAAACGATAATAGCGAACTGAAAGTCCAAATCAAAAAAGATCGTCGTATTGAATTATTATTCGAGGGACATCGTTGGGGCGACTTGAAGCGCTGGGAAGAGTTAAATACTCTTGTAGATGCGGGTTTGAATTATCAGGATAAATATAAAAATTGGCCAATACCATCAAATGAGGTGAGCATTAATCCAAATCTTAAATAATTGGTAGTTACTTTATATAGGGATGTAATTTTAAATATTACTGAAGATTGTCGGATATCTAGTTTAAGGCATCCCATAGATTGATTCGTAGAGGATTTCACTTGTTGAAATCCTCTTTTTTGACTAAATTACACACCGTTAAAAAGTAAAACTGGCTATGGATAAAGGAAGAAGACTTATACTGACGTTGTTATTTCTGATATTGGTGTGCAGTGGAGTAGAAGCAGAGCGAATAAAACGCTTTTTGTCGAGGCAAGGATATACCCGAAATTCAGTTACCTCAATTGTTCAAGGATCTGATGGTTTTATGTGGATTGGATCACCTGATGGTTTATTCCGGTATGATGGATACAACTTTGAAATCATGCAGCATGAGTTGGGTAATGAAAACTCATTAATAAATAATGAAGTCAATTCTGTACATGAAACACCTGATGGCTTATTGTGGATAGTTACTCGAATTGGTTTGAGTATTTACGATCCCGAACTACAGCGATTTCATAATCAGGTAGGTTTTCCTTTTAATGTAATCTCATTTGTGGCACCGGTTGGGCCAAAGCGTTATATTTTAGGAACTCACGATGGTATTTACGCTTCGAAGTTCATCGAAGGAACTGACTCATTGGAAATTCATGAACTCACTATTCAAGGACGAGGTTTTGCTCAAGGATCTGATTTTAATTTCATAGAGAAACATGATGGTAAAATTTATCTAGGAGCGAGTAGTAGTCTGCTTGAATTTGATATTGATAGTCTTACTCTTGAGTCATTCAGTAATATCCAGCCTAAGTTATATCCTGATGTTTCAACTGCTACACTTAGTCAGAGTGTAAGTGTTCCTGATTATGGTCTTGTTATTAGCACGATACAAGGTTTATTTGTAAAGCATGACAATGAGCGTCCAAAGCCTCTTGTATTCCCAGAATATCCTATTTTAAATAAGATTAAAGTACGGTCTTTACACGTTGATAAGTCTGGATTTTTGTGGGTGGGAACTTTTAACATTGGATTACTGAGGATTGATTTGAAGAATAAACAATTAAAAGTATATCAGCACGAAGATAATAATAACATGACCCTAGGGAGTAATCATGTAAATGCATTGTGCGAAGATCATTCTGGAGTTTTGTGGATTGGAACATCGAGAGGAGGATTGAATAAGTTGAATCTGGAACATAAGCCATTTACGCATATCTTTCATGATCCATGGAATAAGGAATCGTTAGCGAGTAACTTAATTGATGGAATTTATGAAGATCAAGATGGGCATGTATGGATTGGCACATTCGATGAAGGACTCAATATGATTGAATTCAATGAGGATGGGAGGAAAATTCATAAGCTTAAAGATCAACTTAAAGCCGACCGGGTTTTTAGTATTGTACAAGATAAAGATGGTCGAATTTATTGTGGAAGTGATAAGGACGGATTAATAGCATTTGAATGGGACAATGGAATCAAAAATCTACAAAAGATTCCTTTGACTGATGAATCAGGAAACTCATATGGCAATATTTCAAAAATATTGATCGATCAGGAAGGTATTTTTTGGATGGGGATGAATATGAGACGTGAAGGGCTTATAAGATACAATCCCAAGGATGCAGATCAGAATGTGAAAGTGTTTAAGGGGAAAACCGATTTCAACTTAGGAACCATCGATCGAATAGTAGACATCTGTGAGGATCATCTTGGAGATTTATGGGTTGGTACTCAGAACGACGGAGTCTTTAGAGTTAGATTAGATCAATCAAGAATGCCTGGTAGAATAAAGCAATATGTATATCGTCCTAATTGGAAGAATAGTATTACAGGAAATAGAGCATTTGCAATACATGAAGGAAGTGATGGAAATATCTGGATTGGATTGTTCGGAGGAGGACTGAATAAGATTACTCCTCCTGATAATAAGCGTAAACTAAGTATTCAACATTTCAATCATAAAGTAGGATTGGCCGATGATGCTGTTTATGGAATTCTTGAAGATGATAATGAGAACCTATGGATTAGTACCAATAACGGAATATCAAAGTTTAATATTTCTACGCAGACTTTCACAAATTACGATATGGAAGATGGTCTGCAAGAGAATAATTTCAGGAAATATGCCTTTCATCGCGGGGGGAGTGGTAAGTTCTATTTTGGAGGAATTAACGGGATTACTGTTTTTGATCCGAATGAAATACAAGATAATTCAAAGGAGGCATTAACACGAATAACTAGGTTAAAGATTTTTAATACTGAGTTAAAAGTGGGGGAAACGAACAAAGGATTACCTGAAATAGATCGAGATATCTCCAAAATCGACAAGCTGGTATTGGATTATTCGAATAATACCTTTACAATCGATTTTGTTGGCTTGCATTATGCCTCTCCTGAAAAGAATAAATATAAATACAAGCTGGAAGGTTATAATGAAGAATGGGTATTTGTTGAGAGTGACCGTCGTTTTGCTTCGTTTGCAAATTTAAGGCCTGGTGATTATAAATTCTTAGTTACAGCTGCAAATTCAGATGGTACATGGAGCTCGAATCCTGCTACCATAGAGTTGGAAATTTTACCTCCTTGGTGGCAAACATGGTGGGCGTATTTAATGTATGGATTAATCGTGTTTTTCGGCCTATTACTGTTTAGAAATATCATCGTTTTTAAACAGGAATACATATCGAGATTGAATATTGAACGCTTGGAAAAGGAAAAAATTAAAGAATTGAATCAAGCCAAATTACGGTTCTTTACTAATATTTCTCATGAGTTTAAAACACCATTAGCTTTGATTTTAGGACCATTAGGAGAGATTTGTGATGATGAAGAACGGTTGTCCTTAAGGATTCGAAAGAATCTAGGTTTGATCAGAACAAATGCCGACAGAATGCTACGATTGATAGATCAGTTGGTTGATTTTAGAAAAATGGAATCAGGACATTTATCGTTGAAATATAATTCAATAGATATTATTTCTTACATAACTCATATCGCTAAATCTTTTAGAGAAGCGGCAAGCAAGAAAAATATAACCTTATCAATATCCAGTGCAACAGATCAGTTGAACCTACTACTTGATCAAGATAAGGTTGAAAAGATTCTATACAATGTGCTTTCAAATGCTTTGAAGTTTACTCCGGAACATGGATTGATAACTGTGTCGATGCGTGTAAAGACAAGGAAGGTGAAAGAATTAGGTGACGAGATTGCTTATTGGAGTGTTCAAAATAACATGGAGGAGTTCTTTGAGATTAGGATCAGTGATACAGGTAAAGGAATTCCGCAAAATGACCTGAATAATATATTCGATCGCTACTATGGTAAAGAGAATGTTGATAAGAGCGATATCTCAGATGCAAGTTCAGGTATCGGACTTGCTTTGGTTAAAGGACTTGTACAGCTGCATCAGGGAGAGTTAGGTGTCTACAGCAGTGAAGGTAATACTTGTTTTATTATCCGATTCCCTATGAATTCAGCTCAAGCATTTGATTTACAGTCGCAAGAAATAAAAGTCGAAGTCTTGCCCGACATAGATGAGGTTGCAGTTGAAGAGCAAATCGTAAATGTTGAAGATTCAGAAGATAAATCAAAACCATTGATATTGGTAGTAGATGATCATCAGGAGATGCGTGAATTTGTCAAGCAAACTTTGGAAAAGAATTACCGGGTGATGATTGCTGAAAATGGCAAGGATGCATATGATCAAGTAATGCAAATGATTCCAGATCTGATAATTTCTGATGTGATGATGCCAGAAGTTGACGGACTGGAGTTTTGTAAGCTGATTAAGAGTAATGAGATAACGAATCATATTCCCGTTATTCTTTTAACTGCCAAGACAAGTATTGATCATCGTATTGAAGGACTAGAAGTAGGCGCCGATTCATATATTCCCAAACCATTCAATGTACAGCACTTGAAGGTTAGAATCAGCAAGTTGTTGGAGTTGAGAAAAGCATTAAGAGATAAGTACAGGAACAATTTTCAACTTTTGGAAAAGGATGAGTCAGGATTAAAAGAGGCCGATCTTAAGTTTGTAAAGAACGTTGAAACAATAATTGATAAATACCTTATGGATGAATCATTCTCAGTTGAACTATTGGGTAATGAAATTGGATTCAGTCGTATGCAACTATATCGCAAGCTGAAATCAATAACTGATTTGTCACCTAACGAGTTTATTCGAAACTACAGACTAAAAAAGGCGGCTGAATTATTACAAAAGGGGGAAATGAATGTGAGTGAAGTCTTGTATGAGATAGGCTTTACAAATAAGTCGTATTTTACTAAATGTTTTAAGGAAATTTACGGGATGACTCCAACAGAATATATGAAGCGAATGTAATCGCTAAGAGACTATCAAATAACAAAAAACTGATTAACAGATTTTGGACAAAAGAGTAACACAAATGTATCAGTATAAGGATATAGATTTGTAACATTGTTAAAAATGTGAGAGAGGTAAGTTGTTGAAGATTAGTTGGTAATGATGTTTGTTGATCGAATGTAATGCAAGTGTCACAATTTGAGAAATTTCAGTTACTAATTCGGTGGAAATCAACTGAAATTTGAACTTGTAAAATTGCACAAGCATGAAAGAAATTGACAAGCAGAAGAAAGTACAAAAGCTTTCTATTATTGAAATGGTATTGGTGATTGTGATGATCATTTTGGTTTTAGCGATCCTATACCTGGTATTACCAACAAATTAAAATGAAACTATGAAAAAAATCTTGATTTCTATTACTTTAATGTTCGCTGTCTTGATAAGTATAAATGCACAGGGACAACAAGTATCGGGAACTGTTACTGACGCTGATTCCGGAGAATCTATACCGGGAGTGAATGTAGTAATTAAGGGAACAACCAATGGAGTGGTTACTGATTTTGATGGAAAGTATACCTTAAAATCTGTAAATGAGAACGATGTACTAACCTTTACATTTGTAGGGTATGAAAACCAAACAGTCCCAGTAAAAGGAAAGAGTGTAATCAATGTAAAACTTAAAACCCAGTCGACCGAGCTGGATGAGTTGGTGGTTGTAGGATATGGTTCAGTTCGCAAAAGTGACCTGACTGGATCGGTAGCAACAGTAAAGACTCAGGATCTACAGCAGACAACCAATACTGATATTACATCATCTTTGCAGAGCAGGGTGTCGGGTGTTTTAATTCAGGCGAATGAAGGTTCTCCTGGTGCAGGGATGTCGATTCAGGTGCGTGGTTCATCTTCGCTGAATGCCAATACAGAGCCTTTATATGTGATTGACGGCTTTCCTATCGAAATGGAACCTCTGGGAATTAATACAGGTATCGATGGACCTCAACCAAGTGCATTGAGTAATATCGATCCAAATAATATACAGTCGATTGAAATCTTGAAGGATGCTTCGGCAACTGCAATTTATGGTGCTCGTGGAGCAAATGGTGTTATTCTGATTACAACCAAAGGAGGAAAAGCAGGGAAGACTAAAATGACATTTGATGCTTCTTATGGTCTTCAAAAAGTATCGAAGAAGCTTGATCTATTAGATTCCAGAGGATTTGCAGAGTATCATTATTTAAGAGAAGGAGAGAATCCTGAAAGTCCATTTGCGAATTATGAGGCTTATGCAAGTCCGGATACAACCAATACAAACTGGCAGAATGAGCTGTATGGAGTAGGTAAAGTGCAAAACTATTCACTTGGAGTACAAGGAGGAAATAAGAATACTCAGTTTAGCATTAACGGAGGATATTTCAAGCATGACGGAATTGTTGATAATAATACATTTGAGCGTTATTCTTCTGATGTGAAGATCAATACCCAGGTAACTGACAAATTAAAAGCTGAGTTTTCAATTCGTCTTGGACATACTATCACTGATGGTGTCGCTACTGGTGGAGGTTCTACTCCAAAGGCTTCAGGTATTGTTCGCCAAATTTTAAGAACATCTCCTTTACGACCAACTGATTATACTATTGAAGTTGCAGAGGCCGAAGGAAACGATGAAGTAGAATTGAATGAGTTAACTAATCCTAATATGTTCGTAGATGAGGTTACTAACTTAAACAATACAACACGAATAATAGGGAATTTTGCACTGACTTATACTATTCTTAAAGGTTTAGATTATAAGATTAAAGTAGGTACGTCGCACAATAATGTTAAGTATGAAGCTTTTTATCCTACATCAACTGGTCGTGGACGATTTACCAATGGATTAGGAATAGCCGGACAGAACCAATCAAGAAACTGGGTGCATGAGAGTATACTTACCTACAATACGAAGTTTGGTGAAGATCATCGTCTTACTGCGATGGGGGCATTTACTACAGAAGGAAACTATGCTGATAAATTAGAGGCAAGAAATACTCAGTTCGAATATGAAAGTTTGGGAACAAGTTTCATTGGTGTGGGTACAGAACCATTGATTCCATTTACTTCGAAAGAGAAAAACTCTTTAATGTCGTACTTAGGACGTATTAACTATTCTTACAAGAATCGTTACTTATTGACAGCTTCATTCCGTGCTGATGGATCTTCACGATTTGGAGATGATAATAAGTGGGGATATTTCCCATCAGGATCTGTTGCATGGCGTGTTACTGAGGAAGATTTTCTTAAAGATAACAAGGTGATCTCTAACTTGAAGATTCGAACTAGTTATGGTAGAACAGGTAACCAGCGTATCGGTAATTACCAGTCTATTGCTGCGTTTAGTGTTGAGAATTATACTTTCGATCAGACAACTAACGCTGGTGTTGTATACGGTAGAGTAGCAAATCCAGGATTAAAGTGGGAGACTACTGATCAGTACGATGCAGGTTTCGACTTAGGGTTGTTTGATAATAAGTTAATGGTTACAGTTGATGCTTATTATAAGAAAACTACCGATATGTTGATGAAGGTTCCTACACCTATTACTTCTGGATTTAATAAGTATATGACCAATATTGGTAGTATGGAGAACAAAGGATTGGAGATTGCATTAAATGGTGCTATCATCAACAAGAAGGATTTTACCTGGAGTTCTAATTTTAATATCAGTTTTAACCGCAACAAAGTATTATCTCTTGGACAAGATCAGGAGTATATGGCAGTTAATGGAT
Source organism: Puteibacter caeruleilacunae (assembly GCA_005217565.1). Taxonomy (GTDB): domain Bacteria; phylum Bacteroidota; class Bacteroidia; order Bacteroidales; family Prolixibacteraceae; genus Puteibacter; species Puteibacter caeruleilacunae. The sequence continues at coordinate 189,530 of SJCO01000009.1, read as the reverse complement.
ACTCAAGAGTAATTGTAGGACAGCCAGTAGGTATTTTCTATGGTTTTGTACAGGAAGGTATTATTGCAAATGAAGAAGAGTTGAGTCTTTATACAAAAGGAGGAAGCTTCAAGAAAAAGGTTAAGGTAGGACAGCGAAAGTATGCTGATTTAAATCCTTCTTCAAGTACATATGATGAGAATGGAAATCCTACAAAAATTATAATTGACGATAACGATCGTACCATCATTGGTAAATATGAACCTAAGTTCTTTGGAGGATTCTCGAATAGCTTGAGCTATAAAAATCTATCGATGGATATTCTACTGTCATTCAAATATGGAGGGGATGTATTTAATGGCAACAGATATAATCTGGAAGGATTCTTACACCAACATAATCGATTGGCTACTGTGTTAAACTATTGGGATCCAGAAACAAATCCAGAGTCGATGATGCCTGTTCCAGGTGCACAGGATATGGGAAGTGCAATTGATACTTGGATTGAAGATGCGTCTTATTTAAGAATAAGTGCCGTAACATTGAATTATAAGTTACCTAAGCAGTGGGTGAATCATTTAGGATTTGCATCGGCAAGATTCTTTATTAAAGGGGAGAACCTTTATACGTTCACCAACTATAGTGGATATGATCCTGAAGTTAATATGGGTGGATCATTATCACCAGGTTATGATTTCGGAGCTTATCCAAGATCAAGAACAATCTCAGTTGGTTTAAATGTTCAATTATAATTTTAGAAGCATCATGAAAAATAATATACTAATCTTTGGTTTACTTTTAGCTCTATTTACTGGATGTAGTGAGAGCTTTCTTGAAGAGAATCCTAAAAACTTTTTATCTCCTGATAACTTCTTTACTTCAGTTGACGATGCTGTAGTGGCTGTAAATGGAGTGTATGGATCAGTTGGTACGGGTGCCAGTTGGGGAATTTATGATGTGAACATGTTAATTGCTGATGGTGGAACATCGGTGCAAGGAACACGTGTTACGGGAGAAACGCATGCCGGTATCGCAACCTACATTTCGACTCCTACTACAAAGAGTATTAAAGAAATATACCAGTACTCTTATATTGCAATCCAACGTGCTAACCTTGTGATTAATCGTGTTGAACAAATGGATCCTATTGGTACTGGAATTCCTAAGTCGATGAAAAACAGAATAATCGGAGAGGCAAAATTCTTACGCGCGTTGTGTTATTTCAATCTTGTTAGATATTATGGCGGAGTTCCATTAATGACAGAGGAAGTAACTGATATGAATAACTTGTTTGTTACGCGTAACTCTATTGAAGAGGTTTATATTCAGATTATTGAGGATTTTGAATTCGCGGCAGAACATTTGTATTATAAAGGTGGATCGGCATTGGAGCCAGTTTATGAAGCTAGTGATAATGGCCGTGTTCCTAAGTCTGCTGCATATGGGATGCTTGCAAAGGTTTATTTGACTGCAGCATCATATAAGCGTCACTCGAAATTTCATGATGCGTGGAATACTTTGAAGAATATTAATTCTTACGAGTGGGTTGATGCGTCACAGTATTATCAGTTAGCAGAACAAAATGCTAAAGCAGTAATCGATATTGCAAGTGCAGGTGGTAATTTAGGCTTATTAGATGATTATGCAAAGAACTTCATTCAAGGAAGCGAGAATAGCAAAGAGTCACTATTTGCTATCCAATTTGGCCCAGATACAGAAGAAGGAGGTCATGTAGGAATTTGGTCAGCTATTCAGGGGAACACAAAGATGCCAGAAGGAGGGTACGGACGAATTAATCCTCAACCTGAATTTACTGAATCATACATTCAGAAATACGTAACTACTCCATATAACGGATTAGATTCTGTGAATACAGATCCTCGATTTGTTTGGAATATTGGTACGATTAAATATGCCAAAACAAAATTAATTTCGCACTTGAAAATTAAAGAGTTTACATTTAGAAAGTATCGCTTAGACCATATAGTGAACTTTACAAATGAAGTGAACTTCCCTGTGTTACGTTATGCTGATGTGTTACTGATGTATGCTGAGGCATTAAATGAGAATGGAAAGCCTGCTGATGCGGCTGCATATGTGAATATGATCCGCGAACGTGCACGTAATGGTATTCAGACCAAAACGGTTTTAGGAGCTCCTTCTGGCTTAGATTATCCTGAATCTAATGAACCAGCAGCGATTGCATTAAACTTTGATGAAGAGCAAATGAGAGAGATTATTATGCAAGAGCGCAAATGGGAACTTTGTTATGAAGGACAGTCAAGATTTGATGAGGTTAGAATGGGAACATTGGTCGAAGATGTAAGAGAATTAGTGGATTATGCTAATGCAACCGGAAATGCCAATACGCAGAGCTATTTTGAAATGGTAGCCCTAGGACTGGGAGCTCAAGCTACTACAACACCATCGAGTCCGGCTTCAGGCATTACAGAGGAGGATCGACTGTTCCCTATTCCTAAGGTAGAGACAGACATCAATTCGAATCTAGTGCAGAATCCTGGATGGTAAAGAACGAGCATTAGAAAGTATTGAATTGGGTGATTAGATCAGAAGGCAGACTGGTAATTATGGACCCAAGGAGATAATTATATAGGTAGTATTAATTATTAAGTCCTTAGGATCGTGCTTCCTAAGGACTTTTTTCAATCAAAAATTATGGAATTATATAAGATAGCTGGTATTGCAGGAGCAATGTTAGTAGGTAGTGTAGTACCCAAAAATAACTATGCTAAGGAATCTCAAAAGCCTAATGTGTTAATTATCTATACCGATGATCAAGGAACACTTGATGCAGGGTGTTATGGTGTAAAGGATATTCAAACTCCTAATATTGATAAGCTGGCATCAGAGGGAGTTCGCTTTACACAGGCCTATGCGCATACGGTATGTTGCCCTTCTCGAGCAGCATTACTCACAGGTCGTCAACCACAAAGAGGAGGGATTAATACCTGGACAAGTTGTACACCTAAAGATCAAGAGGGGAGAAAGCTGAATTTGAATGAAATTACAATAGCAGAGCATCTAAAGGCTCATGGTTATGCTACCGGATTAGTTGGGAAATGGCATTTAGGAGCTCAAAATGGATACGGACCATTGGAGCAAGGTTTTGATGCATTTTTTGGTTTTAGAGGAGGTTTTATCGATTATTACACGCATCGCTTTTTGCATGCAGGTTGGGGACGACCACAATTTCATGACCTATATCGGAATAACGAAGAGGTATTTGAGGATGGAAAGTATTTCCCCGATTTGCAGGTGGAAGAGGCTACAAAGTTTATGGAACAGCATAAAGAAAAGCCTTTCTTTCTTTATGTGGCGATGAATTTACCTCACTATCCAGAACAGCCTGACTCAGCATTTATCGATAGATATAAAGATTTAGGTTGGCCAAGATCTTCATATGCACCTATGATTTCAACGGTTGATAATAGAATCGGTAAAGTATTAGATAAGCTTGATGAGTTAGATATTAGAGACAATACCTTGATTTTTTATATGAGCGATAATGGTCATTCAACAGAGGACTATTATAACTGGGGAGATAGTTACGGCGCCAATGGTGGCGGAGGTTATACCGGAAAATGGAGGGGAGCAAAAGGTAGTTTCCTTGAAGGTGGTTTACGTGTACCATGTATTATCAGTTATGGCGATCATCTGGAAAAAGGAAGTGTGAGAGATCAGGCAATTTCAAATCTCGATTTTTTCCCAACGATATGCGACTACCTTCAGATACCACTTCCAAAGAATAAACTCGATGGAAGTTCAATCAAGTCGATATTGGAGTCGAAGAACGCTAAATCATCTCATGATGTAATGCATTGGATGTGGCAACATATGTGGGCCGTTCGAGAAGGGAATTGGAAGCTTATTTATAAAGGTCGAGATACCACAGGAAAGTATTCAAACCATCCTGAACTTAACTTCGAAATGCCTGAGTATTGGTTGGCAAATCTTAATGATGAGAATCCTGAACAAATTAATCATGCTAAAGATCATCCGGAGGTGGTGAAGCATTTAAAAGAGTTACATGCAAAGTGGGTAGTAGATGTGTTCAAAAATAGTGGATTTTCTGTCCCAGAAGATGAAAATGGAAAAGGTAGGAAGACAGCAAAGGGTTCTGTAAAGCTTTAAAATAAAAGGATTGAAGCTATTTGTACGAATTGTTACATATCTGTTAAAGGTTGAACAATTGCGACCCTCACAAAAGGAGTTGTATCGATAATTTTGAGGTAAGATAACAAACTATAATTTCACAAATGAAACGTATTAATGCACTTAAAGTCGGACTAGGTATTGCCGGTGTTTTAGGATTATATCATGGCGATGCTTTAGCAAAAGAGCCGAAGAAGTCGAAACCAAATATCCTTTTTTTGTTTACCGATGATCATCGTTTTAGTTCGGTAAATGAATTAGGAGAATCGGAAATAATAACACCAAATATTGATAAGCTTGCTGATAGCGGCGTTACCTTCACAAATACCCATATAATGGGATCAATGAGTGGGGCAGTATGTATGCCAAGTCGCGCTATGTTAATGACAGGAAAGTATGTGTTTAACCTAAACGAAGATGGAAAACATTTACCAGCAAGTCATGTTACAATGCCTGAAACGCTAAAAAAGAATGGATATAATACCTTTCATACAGGAAAATGGCATAACAATAGAGAGGGATTTGTGCGTTCTTTTACTCATGGAGATAAGATCTTCTTGGGAGGAATGTGTAATCATGCGGAAGTACCAGTACACGACTTTGATTCAACAGGAAAATATACAAAAGCAGATCGCTATATAGGCAAGAAGTTCTCAAGCGAGCTATTTGCCGATGCAGCAATAAACTTTATTGATAACTACAAGGAGGATAAACCTTTCTTCATGTTTGTTTCATTTACAGCTCCTCACGATCCACGGATGGCACCTGAGAAGTATGTAAAGATGTATGATAAGGATAAGATTTCTTTGCCAAAGAATTATATGCCGAAACATCCTTTCGATAACGGCGAGATCATAATCAGAGATGAGTTACTTGCTCCATTCCCCAGAACAGAAGATGTGGTTAAAGAGGAGATCATTGCCTATTACGCTATGATTACTCAGGTTGATGAGCAGATTGGTCGCATTATGAAGACATTGGAGGCAAAAGGACAGGCAGATAATACAATAATCATTTTTGCCGGGGATAATGGTCTGGCTGTAGGGCAGCATGGTTTGATGGGGAAACAAAATGTTTATGATCATTCTGTGCGTGTGCCATTAATATTCGCAGGTCCAGGGATTGATAAAGGTGTAAAAAATGATGTACTCTGTTTGCTAAGTGATGTCTTTCCAACGGTATGTGATTTGACTGACATTAAAATACCTGAAAGCATCGAAACACATAGTCTCATGAAGAATATTCAGAATGAAAAGCTAAAGAGTGGTCCTTATGAAGATCTATATTTTGCTTACAAGAATTTCCAGCGTGGCTATGTTAATCAGGATGGTTGGAAGATGATAAGATATAATGTTGAAGGTAAAGAGACAATACAACTTTTCAATTTGAAGAAGGATCCTTATGAGTTGAAGAACTTATCGGGCGAGAAGAAATATGAGAACAGAGAAAGGGAAATGTTAACTGCAATGCAGAAGTGGGCTATCAAAAGCGGGGATAAAGTGAATTTTGCTGAGAAAAACTGGAATGTTCCTGTAATTGAATCCTGGGTTACCAATCGCAAGAGGAGAGGATTGCCCATTGATGCATCTGCAGCCAATGCCCATTAGACCTAAAGTAATCGGAAGAAAAAAATAAAGGATATGAAAAGCCATAGACGTGCAACATCGGCTCTTTTAATTGGAGTGACATCAATAGGGATAGTTGGTAACAGTCAAGCAATTGAGCGTATGAAGCAACACGAGCAACCAAACTTTGTAGTGGTGATGTGTGATGATGTTAGTTATGATATGTTTGAATGCTATGGAAATAAGCGTACAAAAACACCAAATATTGATCGATTAGCACAACAGGGAGTAATGTTTCGAACAGCATGGAACAGTTCTTTGTGTTCACCAGCTAGGGCTGAAATTCTAACAGGAAACTATGCTACGACAACAGGATTTTGGAGCAATGGCTTTTCAATTCCTCAAAAGGATGGGACAGATAATCTGTTTCATCATTATCCTGCCTTTTCGAAGGTATTAAACGATAATGGTTATGCTACAGCTGTAGCAGGAAAATGGCACATCGGAGGTAGCGAATATCAATATGAATCTATAGTTGGCTTTGATGAGTATTGTATGTGGGAAGGAGTTGGTGAGTATCATAAGATAACTGGGCAAGAAAAATGGGACGGTGGAATTGAGATTCCTTCTTTGAAACAACCAAAGGGCTCGCCAGATAAAACAGCTCGATATTGGCATCCTTGTATTATAAAGAATCATGAGTGGGTACGAACTGGTCCCGAAGATTTTGGTCCTGATATTTTTTGTGATTTCATCTGTGATTTTATAAATCGCTCGGCTAAGAATGCTCGTCCTTTTCTAGCTTATTATCCAATGACCTTGCCTCATGGTCCTTATGTTGAGGTTCCCACAAGAACATCAAAGGGAAGTAATACTCCTGAAACTGATTCTGCTATTTCAAATAAGCAGCGTTTTGAGGAAATGATCAATTATATTGATATCCTGATGGGTAGAATTCTAAAGCAGTTAGAAGAATCAAGGGTGGTTGATAATACCATTGTAATTTTTACTGCAGATAATGGAACAGCCGTTACTGCTAAGTCAAGAGGAGTGGAAAGAGGAGTTCATATCCCATTGATTGTTGCTGGTAAATCAATTCAGCAAAGAGGTATAACAAACGAAATAAGTGATGCGACGGATATTTTTCCAACGCTATTGGATTTTGCCAGAGTGGATGTGCCTAGAGATTGTAAGTTGGATGGGGAAAGTTTAAAGCCTTTTTTGACGGGCAAGACTGATTCTCATAAGGAGGTTATTCATGCATGTATTGGTACAACGCAGTTATTGCGGACGAAAGAGCATTTGCTTGAAGTTGTGAATCCTATTTTGGGTGTACCTGAGGGGCGTTTCTACTATTGTGGGGATAATGCTGATGGAACGAAGTACGTGCGTGCAGAGGATAATACGGAGTATTCTGAGGTTTATGGAAAATTCCGGAAAATACTTGAATCAAAATATATTGGCCTTACAGAAGATCATCCTGTATTTAAGGCGAGAAGAGGGATGAATTGGTTGAAAGCATATAAAAGGCCAAAGGCTGTGGAAAAACACTTGCATAACCATAAGGATTATCAGGTATATGATGAGTCCTTATTCGACTAGGAGTTGAACTAACTTAATAATTAACTAATCATGCAAAGAATTAAAGAAGTAGGACTGGCAATGTTATTATTGTTTGCACTAAATGTTAGTCCTGTATTGGGGACTAAAAAAGTAGCTAAGTCCTTTGATAAAGATAGAACTGAAGCCTTAAAAGAATGGAAGGATCTTAAGTTTGGAATGTTTATCCACTGGGGGATCTATTCTATTCCTGCTGGAGTTTGGAATGGCAAACAGATTGAGAAACTGGGAGAGCAAATTCAACGTCATGCACATATTCCAAATGATGAATACATGGCTCTGGCATCGCAATTTAATCCTGTAAAGTTTGACGCAGATGCTGTTGTTAAGCTGGCTAAGAATACGGGGATGAAGTATATTGTTCTAACAGCAAAACATCATGATGGATTTTGCATGTTCGAGAGTCAGTATACTGATTTCGATATTCTGGATGCAACACCATATGGAAAAGATATTTTAAAGGAATTGGCTCAGGCTTGTAAGAAGTATGGATTGAAACTTGGAATCTATTACTCAACACCCGACTGGCACTTTAACTATCCAAATGTTGAGGTTAATCCCGATGACAATAAGATATCGGTATTTGGTAAGGTGTCGAAAGCGAATGAAGATTACCAGGCAAATCAGCTAAAGGAGTTAATGTCTAACTATGGAGATATTGTGGAATTGTTTTTTGATATGGGAGAGCCTACAGCAGATCAGAGTGAACGATTTGCAAATGTAGTACATAACTTGCAACCACAATGTGTAATAAATGGGCGAATAATGAATAATCAAGGTGATTTCATTACGATGCCTGATAATCATGTACAGATGTTCCAATCGATACTTTAGCTTGGGAAACTCCAGGTACATTTTACCATACATGGGGGTATAAGTCATGGGTAAAGGGTGATCCATTGGATATTCAAATTGTTAATCAGATTAAGAAACTTTCACAAATTGCTGCTCGTGGAGGTAACTTCTTGCTGAATATAGGGCCAAAATCAGACGGTACAGTATTACCTTATGAGGTTGATGTGCTTAAGGGAATAGGAGCATGGATGAAGCAGAATGGAGAAGCAATATATGGAACAGGCACTACTCCTTTTAGAAAACTTCCATGGGGAGAGTGTACAACAAAACCAGGGAAATTGTATTTGCATGTTTTTGACTGGCCTAAGGATGGGAAGTTACAAATACCAGGATTAAAGAATAAGATTACTAAGGCGGTCTTATTGACTGATAAATCGGTTGATGTGGAGGTATTGGTTGATGGAAATGAGCCTGCGTTAAATGTAAGTCATATTACACCATCTAAATCAGTCACAGTTCTGGAGGTTGCTTACGAGGGAAAACTGAAAATTCAGCATGGCGCAGTAACAAAGAAATCAGGTGAATATACTTTAACTGATGAGTTTGTTATCAATCATGGGAAATATGGCCGAGAAAGCTATCGATCAATATTGAAGGATTACTATAGAACCTGGGATGTTAAGGTTGAAAATCCTGGGACATATGAAGTGAGTATTTCTTACAAAATGAAATATGATCAGAAGGACTTTGTTCTTGAATGTGAAAAGCAGGAGATCCCATTTACATTAAATGGAGCAGGTGTAAAGAAGGAAAAAGCAGAGGTTATTGATGGAAATGAGAATCCTCATCATAAGAAGAATAGTACTGGTGGCGCAAGCAAAGAAAGCTATGTGATTGGAAAACTTCATTTCGACAAAAAAGGAGTCTACACGATTACTTTGAAGCAAGGTCAACCGTTTGAGTTTAAAACTACCATGGTTGATTTTAAGCAGCAAGATCATAAGTATCGAAGTATGAATATTGATGTGGATAAGATTGTATTAAAATCGTTATAGATCATAATTAGAAAAGTATAGTGTGTTGCCACTGTTTGGGAATTTCTGACATGTATATCGTATTCCCATTCAGTGGTTTTTAATCTTTTAAGATATGAAACTATTATTGTGTATTTTGATGGCCGTCGTGTTATTCTCATGCGGCTCAGGTGGGGATAAAGCCTACTTTGTTAGTCCTAACGGAGACGATTCAAATCCAGGAACGTTTGAACAACCTTTTAAATCGGTTGAACAGGCAAAAAATGTGATCAGTAAACTCTCTACCAGAGAGAAGAAATGTAATATAACTGTATTTCTGAGGGGAGGGACGTATCAAGTTGATAAGACCATTGTATTTGGACTAGACAATAGTGCTCCTGATGGTTTTGTCTACAGTTTTGAAAAATGGAAAGATGAGCAACCTGTGTTAAGCTCAGGAATCCCTGTCGTTGAATGGAAGAGGTGTACAACATTTCCTAATGGAACACCAGAAGCTGCTAAAGGCAAAATGTGGGAAGCTGATTTTCCGGAAGGGATTAGTAAATTCTATGTGATGTTTGCTGGTAATAGGCGAATTGATAGAGCTAGAAAGGAAGGTTTTGAGATTCTACCAATGAAACCTATCGATTTTAATGTAAAGTCGTCGCAAATAGATAAAAACAAAGCCTATAAAGCTTCGAAAAGTATGAATGTCTATGATGATGAGGATAGATTTCAATTGAAGCAATTCCATTTTAAAGATCCTCAAAAAATTCTAAAGAATTGGGATAATATTGAAGAGATCGAAGTTGGTTTTGCACCAGTGCCATGGGCGATGAATATTTTGCCACTTGAGAAAATTGACTTCAAGAATAATGTTGGTTTTCTTAGCATTGAAGCAAATGCCCCTCCAGGAGCTAAATTATCACATACACAACCTTGGATTGAAAATGCAATAGACTATTTAGCCGAGGGAACTTTTGTTACATCTGATAAGAATAAGAAGATTTATTACTGGCCTAAGGGAACTATACCAGAGGGTAATTTAGTTGTGCCAGCATTGAAGGAATTGATAAAAGTGGAAGGAGAGGTTGATTATGAGGGATCAACTGATATTCCTGTAAAGAATTTGAAATTCAGTGGAATCACTTTCACGCATACCGATAGGTATAGTTGGAAAGATGATCATAAAGGATGGGGTATACAGCACGATTGGGATAAGTTTGATAACGGCAATGCAATGTTACGATTCCGAGGAGCAAAAAAGTGTGTTGTTGAAGGTTGTAGGTTTACAAACAGTGGAAACTCAGCAATCAGACTTGATCTTTACTGCCAGGATATTCGTATTGAGAATAACCTAATTGATTATGTTGGACATATGGGTATTCTGCTTTGTGGATATGGTCCTGGAACTAAAGACGTTAATAAACACAATTACATAGGAAATAACTTAATCCATCATGTTGGACAAGTGATAACTCATGGTGCTGGAGTATTTGTTTGGCAAAGTGGAGAAAATACAATCGAACACAACCTGATCCATCATGTTCCAAGAAAAGGAGTTGGTCTATGTGGTGTTAGGATGCCTATACTAGAAAAGAAATGGTGCGATTTCGATGAAGGATCTAAAACCATACGTTGGGCAGAAATAGAAAAAGATCAAAAGAAGAGAAATATTGTAGAAGCTACTTCATTGGGAGAACGTTGGAAACAACTGTTGCCATATTTACATGCCAGAAACAATATTGTACAGAATAATGAAGTCTATCGTGCTTTAGAGTATTTGGCTGATGGATCAGTATTAAATGTTTCTGGTGCGGGAGAAGGAAATATTGTGCGTAACAACTATGTACACCATATTGCCAGTCATGCTTCAGGGGTATTAAGAACGGATGATTGGCAGAGAGGTACAACTTTTGAGAACAATATCATTTACATGGCTAATATTTCAGGTATTGTACATAAAGGTTATAATCATATACTTAATAATAAGCTGATTGATTGTAGTGTTAAAGAGTATATTCGTTTTGCATCGTATCCGGATGAGGAAGCTGATTATGGATCACTTATTCAGAAAAATATTTTCTACGAGTCAGGGAAGAAGGTAAATTATTATCGTGAATCTTACCGCGCTTCTGAGGGAATCTCATTACCTCCTAATTGTAAAACGAATCAAAATATTTTTTGGTGTAAGGAGAAATCATCTGATGCGGAAAAGCATGTTTCGCAGTGGAACAAATCAGATATCGAAACGGAGAGTGTTGCAGTAGATCCTAAGTTTTTAGGAATGGAACAAGAAGGATTTCGTTTAGATCCAAATTCACCAGCATTTGCACTAGGTTTTAATGAAATTGATTTCAAAGAAATAGGATTAAAGAAAAATTATCCTGCTGATTATTTAAAGCTTGATGTTCCTGATGATGGGAGAAAAGCTAATTTCCATAGAAATAAAAAAGATGCTGAGAGTTTGTATGACTTTTGGTAGTATCAGTTCATCATTGACCATTCTAAAAAGGGGTATCGCAAACGGATACCCCTTTATTTTTTATCTTGAAATCAACTTACTTTCTTGTTCGTCCTTCAGTGCGGTATTGATGGAGTAGTTTTTGTAACTCTTTTACCTTTTCAGGATACTTTGAATATAAATTGTGATGTTGTGATGGATCATCTGCTAAATTGTATAAAAGTCCTGGATTTGTTTTGTCATAGCTTTCATACTTTTCTTGTTCTCCATACCACTTAGGCATCCTTGTATGTTCTCCCGAGAAACAATCGATTAAAACCCAATCGCCTTGACGAATTGCATAACGATCTTTAAAGGTGTTTTGAACTGTCGCTTCTCGTAATGGCTTTTCATACGATTTACCAAGAAGTAATGGCTTTAAGTTATGACTATCAAGGGCATCATTTTCCTGAAGATTATAACCTGTAATATCTGCAAGGGTGGCTGCAATATCAATCTGACTGATTATTTCATTGCTTACAACTCCTTTTTTTACCTTTCCTGGCCATTTTACAATAAATGGAACTCTATGTCCGCCTTCCCATGTATCTCGCTTTAATCCTCTTAATTCACCCATACTTCGGTGTTTGTAGTTCTTGATACGGTCGTAAGCATAAAGCTCAGGCCCATTATCGGCAGAGAAGATGATTAAAGTATTGTCTGATAAGTTCGCATCTTCAAGCGCCTTAAGCACTCTTCCTACTACATAATCAGTTTGAACAACAAAATCGCCATAGGCTCCTGCATTTGACTTTCCACGAAATTCTTCGTTAGGAATAATCGGAGCATGAGGACATGGTAATGCAAAGTATAAGAAGAATGGTTTATCTGCTTTTTGATTAGAAATATACTCCTCAGCTTTCTTTGTTAAAGTTGGAAGAACTTGATAAGGATCCCAGTCCTCAACCATAGGTCCTTTTCTGAATTCCCAATGACCTTCAAGAGTTTTCTTTCCTTTTAAATCAAGCGGAACTGTTGGTGCTTCAACAAATCGATTGTTTTCAACCCATGCATAAGGAGGAAAATTAATCGTTCCATCTCCAAAGTAATAATCAAAACCTTGATCAACAGGTCCGCCATTAATAGGTCTATCAGTTACAATTTGCTCTGGTTTAACCGAAATTTGCTTTCCTTTTCGTTGCGGCTCAGAGTTATATTCCCAGTTCCAACCAAGGTGCCATTTACCAATGGCTGCTGTGGTATAACCTTGTTGTTTCATCATTTTAGGAACAGTATATTCTCCTTGCTTAAAAACAGATGGTCCGAATGCCCATACGATATCATGCATTCGACGCCAATGATACTGCCCCGTTAACAGTGCAAACCTAGAAGGAGAGCAAATGCCTGAAGAACTGTGCGCGTCGGTGAATCTTACTCCTTCAGATGCCAGTTTATCGATATTCGGAGTCTTTAATTTAGCATCTTTATTCTGACATGAGATGTCACCATATCCCATATCATCAGCGTAAATAACAACCACATTCGGGCGCTGAGGTTGCTGTGTTGTCTTGTTGCAGCTGCAAAATAAATTAATTGTTCCCAATAGTATCGCGGGAGTAATTAATGATTTCATAAATATATTCGTTTAGATTAATGTTATGCTAACATATTTCTGTTGGCTAGATACATCTTCAAATCTAGCTAGTCTGAGAATTTCAGTATTGCACAAATGCGATGCAAATTTGATGTATAACGATATTTATTGTTGTGTATTGCTTTTTACTTTTTCAACAAGTACAAAATAGGTAGGATATTTTTTCCCTTCCTGATCGATAATAAATCCTTGTAATTCGTTATCTCCTTTTGTAAGAATAGCGCTAAATTCAGCGTAGGCATCATTCGAAGTTGCGTGCTTTTCGAAGGTTTTGGACCCAATCCGAAGGGTAACTTTATTTACATTGAGATCCTGTTTCCCTGATGATGCTTTAATTCCCATCGGTATATTTGAATAGACAGGATATCTTGAGGCTTTGATCATATATTTCCCCGATTGAGCGATGTGCACTTTCCATGGTGATGATGAACGTTCGAGGTTAATAGCATGTTTTGCTGAGGCAGGACTATTACCTTCAGAGGTATACATCTCTTGTGCTGAAAGTTCAAGAGGATTTTCGGCTTGATCACCTAGTACGGTGCGACATGGAATATTCATATCTTTAGTTGTAGATTTAAACCACTGGTTGTATGAATTACGAAGTTCTTTAACAATTTCTGGGTATTGGAGTGCAATATTATGCTCCTGTCTTCTGTCATTATCGATATGATATAGCTCTTTGCCATTGATTAATCGCCATGGGCCTTTCATGATTGCTGATTCTTGAAAGGGATGGGGTGCTCCTGGAAGATATTTTAATCCTACACCTCCATGAAGTTGAACAAAAAGGGTTCTATCAGGCCATTGATTATTTTTTCTTGCATAGAGTAGAGAAGTAAGTGATTTGCCATCTATGTTTAAATGTTTTGGTATTTTGATATTACACAAGTCAGCTAGAGTAGGGAAGATGTCCCATACACCTGTTAGTTGGTCTATTTCCATATGATTGGTCAGATTACCATTAGGCCATTTCCAGAAACAGAAAGTACGATGACCTCCTTCATAAACCGAAGCTTTTCTTCCGCGTAAACCTGCATTATATCCATCAGTTGGAAATCCATCTACCGAGCCATCATGAGTATTGCACGACGTTCCCGATGCTCCATCATCTGTTGTGAAGACTATGATTGTATTATCTGCCAAACCTTCTTCGTTAAGATATTTGAGAAGATTTCCCATGTTGTCATCCAGATTAGTAATCATTCCATAATACTTCGCCCTCTTTTCAGGGACATTCTGATCGATATATGGTTTGTAATACTTTTCACTAACAATGTAGGGTGAATGGGGGGTATTCGATGCCAGATAAACGAAAAAAGGATTGTCTTTATTACTATCAATGAAATCGATTGTTTTGTTAAACCAAACATCAGCACAGTAACCTTTGTATTTTGTTGGCTCACCATTGTGGTAATAGGTATCATCAAAATAATCATTACCCCAGTAATCTGCTATCTGACCAATACCTCCTGATTTATGAGAGACTACTTCATCAAATCCTTGATCCATAGATCTAAAAGGATAATTGGTTCCTAGATGCCATTTCCCCATATGTGCTGTTTTATATCCGTTAGACTTAAACAGCTCAGCAAGGGTTGTTTCATTATCTTTCATAATTGAACGTCCTGCAGCTGTTCGCCAGGCTCCTGTGCGAGCAGAATATCTACCGGTCATTAAAGCTGATCTAGAGGGAGAACAAAGAATTTCCTGATGAAAGTTGGTAAGTTGTATAGCGTTTTCGGCAAACTTATCGATATTGGGAGTTTTAATAACAGGGTGTCCCTGACAGCCTAAGTTACTATAGCCTTGATCATCGGTCATTATAAGAATGACATTTGGGCGCTTTGAGGAGGAAGGGAGGCCATCTGTTATTGAGCAAGTAAAAAAGAATAGAACATGCAGGGCATAGATAATTTTTGATGATTGTAACATGGTTATTGGTTTTATAATTATCGGTTCTTTTTAATAAAATAAAGGAAGGGCATAATACCCTTCCTATTGAAACAGAACAATGCCTTAAGTACTTACTTAAGGACAATACGATATACGGAAGCCAGGTAGAATTGTGAATTCTTTTGTGGTGTTAGCGTTAAGCCTTTATCACTTATATTCCATTCTACCGATTTCCCATCAATGGTTTCTATTGATTTTATCTTATTGCTATCAAAGTTCTTGAAGGCAGATAGGGTAAACGGACTCGTTTCATTTTGAAATGCTGTAACAAATATTTTTCCTTGCTTGGTTGTGTATCGATATTCATTTTCATGAATGCGCATACTGTGGTTGCTATAGTGAACATCTTTTTCTTCAATAATATCACCAGAATATTCTCCATATAATTTCCATGGTTTAGACGAATAAATTGCTTCGCCATTAGTCTTTAACCATTTTCCCATAGCTAGCAAACGACGTTGCATCCCTTCAGGTATGGTTCCATCTGCTCTAGGTCCAATGTTCAGCAGAAGGTTACCATTTTTACTCACAACGTCTACTAGTAGGCGAATTAGTTCAGCAGGAGTTTTATATAGATCATGAACCTCTTCGTGGTGCATGTAAGCATATGACACACCAAGAGTTGCAGGATTTTGCCAGCGAGTGCCAATGGTGTCAACTTGCATATTATCCTTCTCTCTACAACCAACTGTCTCAGGGAAATTAAGGTGTTTCCCTTTGTTGTTAAAGTATACCTCTTTACCCCATTTTTGTGCATTATTCAGGTAATCAGCAATCATACCCTTGAATGCATTCTGGAATTTTGTAACCTGAGGATCACCAGGAGCACTGTAGAAAATAGGAATGTCGTCTATCCACATGAAATCAGGTTGATACTTTTCTTCTGCTTCTTTCCAGCGAGCTACGTAATCATTGATAAAATCATCGCTGTACTCAAAAGGACCATATAAATCGGCACACTTAGGATCATTTTTGATTTCCTCTTTTACTTGAGGATATGGCTGATCATATACATGAAATCCTTCGGTAAATCGACTAGGGTGTCTTTCTCGGTGATAAGAAATTCCGTATTTTAAACCTTCTCCTCTCACAGCCTTTGCCAAATCACCGATGAGGTCACGTTTGGGACCTTTTTTAGTCGCACACCACTCAGTTAGATCAGAATCCCAGTTTACAAAGCCATCATGGTGTTCTCCAGTTGGAATAACATAGGTAGCTCCTGCTTCCTTGAATAGCTTGGCCCATTGTTGAGGATTCCATTTTTCTGCTTTATATAAATCTACCCAATCTTTATATCCAAATTCAGGAGGTGCTGCTCCAAATTTTTCCATAAAGAACTCTTTATACTTTTCCGGACGTCTATACATGTCGTTGGTTATTGCTTCGGCATAGCCTTTATTTCCTAGCTTGTAACCAGCAACGGAATATGGCCCCCAGTGGATGAAAATCCCAAACTTACCGTCTTCCCACCATGTGGCAGGTTTTGCTTTCGCAATAGATTCCCATGTTGGTTGATATAGTTCATTTGATTGTTCAATTTGTTCTTTTTTCTTCTGTGAAGTACAACTGATCAATAATGAGATCAGTAGTAAGCCCCACAAAGATTTTGAATTTAGTCTTGTTTCCATTTTTTAATAGTAAGATGTATTAAATATCTAGTTTTTATAATTCCGTAGTATTGAGTTATATGCTATGTCTGTGCAGGAATTACAGAATTGCTTCCTGTGTTCTTTCTTGATATAAGTTTACCTTTTACATTGATTTTAAAAACGAGGGCTACCTTATTGGGTAGTTCATCAGGTAATGTAATATAGAGGCCGTTTGCATCTCTGCGGTATTTTATTTTACCATACCCAATTAGTTCTATGGATGTGATTTTATTCTCAGAAGATATCTGTTCTTGCTGATTGAGTGATTTTATTATGACATGCTTGTCTGGAGCGATTCCTAATGTTGTTGCATATAGCACATTATCCTTTGTTGTGAATCGTACATCCTCCCAGTTGAATAAAGTCGTGTTTGGTTGAATAGGTCTTGATTTTTTTCCATCTATTGGATTGGTTTGAGTGAAGAATAGATCCTCAAGATGTCCCTCACCATATATTTTCCAAGGACGGGTACCGTATATTGCTTCTCCATTTTGTTTAAGCCATTTTCCAATACCCAATAATAACTCTTCTTGTTCTTTATCTAATGATCCATCAGGTCGAGGATTCATTGATAAGAGAAGTCCTCCATTGCGCGATACCAAATCACAAAGGCGAACAATAACATCGCGTGATTTTTTGTACTGTATGTTTTTATCCCATTGCCAGTCGCACCAACCTGTAGAGCTTGGCGTATCGTCTTCCCAGGGCCAATCAACATACGACGGACGGTGAGCTCCATTCTCATAGCTGTAAAGACCAAAGTTTTTCCCAAAGTTTCCTTTGTTATGAATACATACCTCTTTGTTGTTTTTTATACCATTATTGAAGAAATGAGCAATAATCTCTTCTGTATCATATTTGCCACCGCCTCCATCAAACCATAAAACATCAGGAGAGTATTTGTCGATATATTCCATTGTTAATGCCTTGCGTTTAGCAGTAAAACGCTCCTTTCCACCTAAATACCAATAGTAATTGTAGAAATCAGGATTCAATAAATCTACTTGTTCGTAGCCGGGAGTCGATTTTAATTTCTTGACAATACCATCGAAGTGTTTAACTGTTCTTCCATGGTGGAAGGAGGCTATCGTTTTTATTCCTCTTTTCTTAAGCACAGCTAGTAATTCTCCATTGACATCTCTTTTAGGACCTAATTTTCCCGCGCAGAAATCAGTTACCTCACTATCCCACATGCAATAACCATCGTGGTGAACAGCACACATTCCAGCATATTTAGCTCCTGATTTTTCAATTAAATCAGCCCAATAGATAGGATCAAATGCCTCGGCTTTGAATTTTTTAGCCAGATCTTTATAACCATATCCATTTTGGATTTTTCCGACATGCTCTTCAAATAACTGTCGTTGTTCATTGTTTTGATTAGGCGAATAATATCCATGATAGCCAGTAATGTAATAATTACCCCAATTGGCTTTAGTATGGTTCCATGCACCAGTCTGAGAGTAAACACCCCAATGGGCATAAATTCCAAATTTTGCATCTTCTGCCCACTTAGGTATTTCATGTCGACGCAGTGACTCCCAATTGGCTTCGTATTTTTCAATTTGATGTTTAACCTTAGGCCATCCTTTTGTGTCAATAATCTCTCCAACTTTAGTCAATGCCTTTAGATCATCTGGGTGGATAGAACCATCGCTTCGAGGTCCTATGTTCATAAGCAAGTTAGATCCGGTGTGTCTGGCATAGGTTAACCACTCGTATACCTCATTCCCTGTTAAATGGGTAGCAGTTTCATCATTTATCCATCCACCATCACCTCCATAGTTATCGCGACCTTTGCATTTTTGCATTACGGTATTTACCTCTCTAAGCTTATGCTTCATGCAATTTTCCCATCTTCCTTTGTTATGCTGCTTCCATCTGTTTACACGAATATCATAACGTTTTTGTATACCATCATCATTCCATGAATATTCGAATGGAAGCATAAAGTGTTCAGGCGAAAGAAAGTCCTCATCACCCAGTGCTCCCTCTTTAAAAGAAATGAGCGCATGTGGTTGAAGTTCTTTTACTAAGGCGTGTAATTTGTCGAGTTGCTTATAGTTAGCTGGATTTTTGTAATATCCTCCAATACCATCGAACCAGATACCTGCAACATTTCCATATTGAGTAAGTAGCTCGGTAAGGTATGTTCTGTTGTGCTGATAATGATCCTGAGTTGTTAATGAAATACTTGGCGGAACATATAAAAACAGTGCAATATTGTACTTCTTACAGGCCTTTGCCATTTCAGCAACAAGATCTCTGCTGCATGGAGCATTTAAACTATTAAAATCAGAAAGACTGGTCTTAAAGTTGTAACAGCCTCCCAAATGATGTGTTGTGAAGGCAATGTATGACATGTGGGCTTTCTTAGCCATTTGACATATGCTTTCAGGATCGAAATTTGTCAAATTATATTGACTATAAAGCAGTTCATCAACGTTTGAAGATGAATCATACTTTTTTCTGTCAATGCCAAGATGCACAAGTAACCTGTCGCTTGCTTTTCCACGTTTAAATTCGGTATAGTCATCTTTCCCTTTCTCACATAACGATGCCAGGTTTAAATGGACAAACATACCAAATTTGGCCTCTTTATACCATTGTTTAGCAGCTTCTGCCGGATTTTGTTGATAGGCTGATTCATAATTTTTTAGCCAATAGGGTGCCTGTGCATTTGCTGAAAAGGCAAGACTATATAGCATTAAAACTATAAATACCTTTGTCTTTAATATCGATTTCATGAATTAAGATATTTATTAGTTAATATTTAGATTAGTGTTTAAGGCTGATTGAAGGGCAGGATATTTATTTAAATCCAATTGATATTTCTTTTGAAGTTTGATGAGCTCCTGTTTTAGCTCCACGATTATTGATTGATAAGAAGGATTATTGTATAGATTGTTTAATTCCAAAGGATCCGCTTTAAGATCATATAGTTCCCATCCTACAGGTGTTTTCCAATCACTTGTCGTTCCATTTAATCCGAGTCCTTCACCATAATAAAAGATCAGTTTATGATTTTTTGTCCTAACCCCCAGATGAGCCGGTACTCCTGACGGTTGGAAATGCATCCAATAATGATAATACATACTTTGAGGCCATTCTTCAGGTGTCTTTCCACATAAATTTGCTCTAAAGCTTCGTCCTTGCATTTCGCTTGGTGAATCTATTCCTGCATAATCAAGTATTAACTCGGCAAAATCAAGATTTGTAATAATATCCTCACATTGTGTTCCTGCTTTTATTTCCTTTGGATTGCGAATAAGGAAAGGCATTTTAAGAGATTCATCATAAATCCATCTTTTATCGTAATAGCTATGTTCTCCCAAAAACATACCTTGATCGGATGTGTATACTACGATTGTATTCTCGCTTAGTCCTGATTCATCAAGATAATTGAGCACGCGACCAACATTTTCATCTATTGCGGAGACAACTCTTAAATAATCCTTCAGATATTTTTGGTAAGCTGCATGAATTCTTTGTTTATCATTCATCCCTGAAATGTCAAGTTTTCCTGTTGGATACTCAATATCTCTTTTCCCATCATGCATCCGTTGTGACAAGTTTAACATGTCACGACCAAAGAATTTAGATCCATCAGAACGATGACTCTTGTCTTCATACAAACTTTCAGGTTCAGGAATCTCTATATTTTCAAAAAGATGTTTGTGTCGTGGGGCATATTCCCAAAGTCCATGCGGAGCCTTGTGATGCAACATTAAGAAGAATGGTTCTTCTGAATCTCTTCCTTTCATCCATTTTAATGAAAGGTCGGTAATAACATCTGTTACATATCCAGTATACTTGCGTCCTTTTTTACCTGTTGTCCAAGTAGTATCACTTTCCTTAAAAACAGGATCAAAATAGAGTCCTTGCCCAGGAAGTACGCTATAATAATCAAAACCCTGAGGTTGAGTATGTAGATGCCATTTCCCAATGATGGCTGTTACATAACCATTTTTTTGAAGTAGAGTGGCAACAGTTTCCTGTTTAGGATCAAGATCATCCCATAGGGTGTGAACTCCTGTTTTATGACCATATTGTCCAGTCATGATTGTCGCACGACTAGGTGTGCATATCGAATTGGTTACAAAACAATTATTGAGTAGGGCACCTTCATTAGCCAGACGGTCGATATTTGGTGTTTTTAGGACCTCGGCAAATCTCATCTTGTAGCTACTGATGGTGTTTGCAGTATGGTCATCACTCATGATCCATACTATATTGGGTTTGTTCGATTTTTCTTGTGCTGATACATTTGAATTGCTTAGAATAGATAATGAACCTATTCCAACGCATACCATTGATCTGACTATTTGATTATGCATATCTAGTTTTGTTTTACAGTGAAGTGCCAAACATCTCCTTGGCGAATGCTATCATCAACAACACAGTCAATTCTCCAGAAATAGGTTTTGCCTGCTTCTAAATCACCCGGATTGTAAATGTTATTTTTTTGCTGAGAAACCTTTTTAAGATTGTCTTTTGAACTACCAAAATAGACAATGAAACTGTTCGCTTGATAAGCTGAAAGCCACATCAGGTCAGCATCTTTCTTAGCAGTGTTAGTTCCCATTAATGGGATTGGTGTTGAGGCAATTTCTGATTGAAATCCAGGAATCCAGTAATTGTTGTCGCCATATTCATAAGGGCCAATGTCTGGCTTAGAACCAGTAATTGGGAACGATTTTCCATCTATAAATTCTCCTTGATCAATTAGTCTGGAATCCTTTTGGGGACGAAAATCCAGATTGTCAGGATCTCGTAGTTGAGAACGAATATCTTGTTGTGTAAAATTACCTGCCCAATTATGATCAACACTACCAGGCACAGGATAATCTTTTCCTGGTTTTGTTCGATGGCCAGAAAGCTTATTACAGATATTGTTTCTGGTAATGGTTTTATAGTTAAATCCATTAATTGCCTTATTCGATGATATGATTAAGTCATTTTGCTTACTATCGAAACTTAGATTGTTAAATATAAAGTGCTTATCACCTTTGAAGAATATCCTATCGGTTTTCCATGCAACATTGTGATGCATTGTACCATTTTCACCCCAAGGTGAATTTGGTCGATTTGAGTTATCAAATCGCAGTCCTTGTTTTACTGTATTGTGTACCCAGTTATAACGAGTTATTGACCTGTCTTGTTGTTTCACACTAACCTGTATAATAGATCCATCATTCTGCATATAACCGGTCTGTGAGATATTGTTCAGTTCAATTAGGTTGCGAACACCAGCTTTAAATGTCTCTGATGCTCCAGTAGTGTGAATTGTGTTTCTTCTGAATACTAATTCAGCTGCATTAACCATGTTCATGGTATATCCTCCTGAATAAGTGCAACTATAATCAACATGATGGATGTAGCAGTTTTCCACCAAATTTCCCAATCCATTTAGCTCTAAGGCAGGGCCATCCATATATTCAAATTTGCAATTTCGAATAATGTGGTGGGCAGGAGTAAATTCGTTTTTAACTTTCAAACGAGTTACTTCGATCGGTTGCAGATTCTGAAGTACTCTTTTTGAATAGCTTGGATAAAGAAAATTACAATCTTCAATTTGTATATGAGTACAGTCTTTAAAATGTACTGTTGTTGCGAAGAAATTGAGTCCGATCAATCGAATATGACTAGATTCTTTGCCTATAAAAGCATAAGATTGGTTTTTACCCGAGATACTCAGTTGGTTTGGATCTTGATTATTTGGGGGCCAAAAGTAGATGGTTTTTTCCTTACTCGAATAGCACCATTCTCCAGCTACGTCAATTAGTTCCTTTTTTCCTTCGAAGAAATAACCATGTTTATTTACCTTATCTTTAAAGCTAAAATGAGATTTTACATTTGTTCGATCGTATTCGAAGTTATTAGTTCCTGGTTGGTGGGCAGTTACAAGCGTTTTATAGGTATGAAAAGAACCTGAATTGACAATTAGTACTGCACCTTTAAGACTGAAGTCGTGCTGTTTGAGGTTTTCATTATAGTAATGACCTAGCTTTCCATTTTCAGGCCAGTTCATTGATTTTTCTTTATCCCATACTGAGCCATCATCCCAATTTCCATTAGGCCAACGAGCAGAACACATACTTTTTTGATCAACAAATAACTGCCAGATATCATCTTTGAATGTTGTCTTATATATATGTCCTTTATGCTTTTTCCAGTTCGACTGTATTGGTAGGGTCCCATCGAGTGTTACTTGTTCGTTATTGTATGCCATGAAAGTTAACGGATTTGAATTACTCCCTTTGACATTCGAAAGCACAACAGCTTCATGATAACGGCCTTCCCTGATATAACATGTGTCGCCAGACTTCATGCGTTTTGAAGCCTCGTTTATAGTACGAAGCGGTTGATCTATTGAGCCTGTATTTTTATCAGAACCTTTGTGGGATACATAGTATTCTTTGGCGTGGGTGTTGGAGCTAAGTATAATTAGCATCCAAAGGAGATAGTTATATTTTAAGAATTTAGTCATACAGAAAGAATTAATTAAAACATGTATAATAAGTTAGGGTGTTTGCCCGCCTAAGATGATCATAAGGCGGACAAACAAGCATTGATTCCGTTTATTTCGGAATGCTATATTCCTCTTGCTCAATGGATTCTTTAGGGACTTTTTTATCTAGATTGAGATATTTTGCTGGATAGCGACTCTGTACCCCGAAATTATCAATGGTAACATCGAATGGTTTAAATCCAATTGCCTTGATTAGCTTTTTGTTGGTAATTTGATAGTCAAATTTTTCAAGGTTCTTAAATTTTGGATCCATGATTACTGCATGTGCCTCGATACCATTGGCTCTTTTCTCCGCTAAATCAGCCTCAGCTTTTGGCCAGTAATAGCAGTTATAATCCATGTTGTATTCATATGGGATTGTTTTTGTTCCTTCTTTGTGAAGAAACATCTTTCCCCATTTGAATAGTGTGTTAGGAATATATTTGTCTGAGGTACTGTAAAAGATATTATAGCGGATGTCAGATTCTGGTTCGAAATATTGTTGAGGATACGCTCTGAAATGAATTCCTTTACCACAGTTTATTAGGATATTGTTCTCAATAGTGTTTATCCCTTTATGGATGATACCAATTTTACGAGCATTGTGAACAATGTTGTTACGAATGATTGTCCCGTCTTGCCAGTCATCGGTTCGGATACCAACATAAGGAATATCGTATAGGTAGTTATTCTGAACTTTATTACCCAGACCCGCACCTGAAACATTTATACTTGATCCATCACTTAGTTTTAGCATTGTACGTTCAACGCGATTAAATTCAATGGTGTTGTTACGAGCATGTAGATAAGGAGCATAACGTTGGATAATAGTCTTGCTACTGTCAATTGTATTTTCAATTTCATGCCAGCGAATTGTCTTGGAAGCTTCATCAAAATTGCATTCAGACTTCATTAAAATCTGGCATCGCACTCCACATAAACCAATTGCTTTACGTGGTACATCATGGATGTAGTTATGACTAATGAGATTTTCTCCACTTTGCCAAGCAAAAACTGCATGTCCATGCCATACAATCTCACCACAATGATGGATGATGTTATTCTTTATTGTATTGTTTTTATTGACATCTTTCGTTCCAGGACCGTAACCTGCAAGAAGAATTCCCATATGGCCAACATGCTCTATATAGTTATCTTCAATTTTAATTCGTTGAGCATGAAGGTCCAGTCTCATGGCACTACCACCGCTGTTTGTAAAATGACATCCCTCAACAGAACAATCCTCTGCGCCACGGAATCTTAGTAAAGCATTTCCATAATCGAAGGTATCCCAGTCGTGTTGGATTCCCCATCCTTTTCTGTTCTTATACCATACCGTGCGATCTCCATGCGTGAAAGTTAAGCCCTTAAAATGAAAATTCTTCGCAGGAATGTCAGTTGGAAGATCGTATCTTACATCTCCTTCAACCTTTACCAATTCCATTAGTTGAGGAGCAAGGATGTCGCGGGAAGGAGATCCATTTTCAGGCCAGTAATAGATCTTTCTTGTTTTGGTATTTACACACCATTCTCCTGGTTCATCTAAATAATCGATAACATTCTCAATCCACGCAAATCGGTGCTTTCCACTAGAAAAAGGAAGGGCATTTGCTTCAAATGCAAGATATGCCATTTTATTTTCCATATCTACTGATTCCAACTGAATGAAATTCATATTCCAAGGAACAGGATTAAAGAACAATTCAATATCACTTAGATTATCCCAGTCTTTGATTTGATCATCGAATGGTAGCATTCTTAGGTGAATTCGATCTTTGTTATAATAGGTATTCTGACTGTCAGCCCTACGAATATCATTATTGCGAGGCATTTGAAATTTGGCACTTTTAGCTCGAATTAATCGCTTGTTACCATCAAAAAGAGTACGAAAGTTCTTAATTCCTTTAGGAATATCCGCTACCCAAATGTTCTCTTTTGCAACATTCGGAGTTCCTTTTGGATAAGTGGAAACTTTTTTCCAATTCTTAACAGGCTTTCCTGAAGAGATAATAGGTTCTTCGTTGTTATAGGCTTGCCATGTAACGGAGTGTCCGTTTTGTGGCGTTTGTGCTAATCCTAAAACTAATGTCTTATCAAGTTGATAGCGTCCACCTCTTAAATTGATGATAATATCATCATTTAATTGTTTTCTCACCAATGACTGGATGGTTCGTTTTGCCTTCTCGAGGGTACGAAATGGCTGCTCCAGTGTTCCTGGATTACTGTCGTTACCTTTTGGTGAGACATAAAATTCTTTGGCACTTGCTGCATTCATGCATGCAAACCACAGAATTATTACTGCTGCATTTAAAAGTTTCATGTTTGTATGATTTATTGTTTTAACATATATCCTAGTGTTATCATTGTGTTTTTTCGATTTCTCTACAAGAGAAAACTGATTGTAATGACAGAAACTGTTGATGCAAATTAGATATTCGTATCTAAGATTGTGCATGATAGGTAATAGAATAAGTATCACTCCTTTTAGATGGATGGCGAGAGTGTGTAAGATGCTGTCTGTTATGGTTTTATGGGTGTGGGAAAAAGGTGTAAAATTGTGCAGTATTTTAGCCTTTGAGTATAGTGTTTTCACCCATGTTACATTGATGGTATTGGGTGATACATCTCTATTATTAGATTGAGGATATTATCTGTGGTTGCTTAATAATTCTGGGTGAAATTTGTTGTTTGTATGTCTTGTAACTATAGATAATCGAGAATTGATTCTATGTTGATAGTGTCATTCATCCTATTTGTGTTCCCTGTAGTTTAGATAGTAGCCTTTAATATTATCGATAAAAATAGTAGACTGTTGACATTGCATTGTTCATTTATTGGTATACCCAAAAGAGTAAAGCATGAAGTAGAGTGGTGGTATAACTCCTGGATAGAAGAGACAGGGGAGCAGTGTTGAAATTAATTGTCGAACTTGTGGTAAACTACAGCCAGCAACTGCGGATCAAGATAAAAGAAATAGGATTAGTTTTGCTTCTATGATTGTGGTATGAATATAAAAAAAGAAGCTATATGGATTGCTCCGATATAGCTTCTTGAATTTGATATATTGATCTAAGATTACTGGGCAATGTTTCCATCTAAATCCCAAAGATCTTCCCAGCTGTTAGCTCCTTCCCAAAGGAATACCTGTCCTTTGATTAATCGAGAGTTACAATCAGCTGTTGCTAGTTCTTCCATTTCTTCTGGAGTAATAGGATCTTTGAAAGAAGATTCCAGGTTGCTTAAATATTCGTTAGGACGAACAGAAAAAGGAATAGGGATTTGTCCTCGTTGTACTGCCCATTTGATACAAACAACCGCTGGGTGTACACCAAGGCGTTTTGCAACCTTCACAACTGCAGGGTGTTCAATATCTACGGCATCAGTTTCTGTTTTGTCACGATCAGGACGAGTAGGAGATCCGATAGGGCAGAATCCGATTGGTTGAATACCTTTAGAAACTGCATAGTCGAATAATGCAGGTTGTTGGAAACAAGGGTGAAGCTCCATTTCATTAACTGCAGGAAGAACGTTCATTAAAGGAAGAACCTTCTCAAATTTAGCAACAGTCATGTTTGAGGTACCGATATTTCTAACTTTTCCTGCTTCTACTAATGACTCCATTTGCTTCCAGGTTGACATGAACTCTTCAATGCTAAATGGTTTTGAATCAGGATTTCTTGAATCACCATCACAACCAGGTGCATGATAATTTGGGAATGGCCAGTGAACAAGATAGAGGTCAAGATAATCAAGTTGAAGATCATCTAAAGTTTCCTGACAGGCTTTTACAACCTCTGTGTGGCGATCATTCCATACTTTTCCTGTGATCCAAAGCTCTTCGCGAGTTACGGTTCCTTCTGCAATAACCTCAGCAATTGCTTTCCCAATGTGCTTCTCGTTCATGTATACCGCAGCACAATCAATGTGACGATATCCTAAACGGATTGCTTCTTTTACAGCCTCAGCTACTTCTTCATGAGTAAATCTGTCAGAACCAAATGTTCCTAGTCCTACTGCAGGAATCTGGTCGCCTGAACGTAATGTTTTTTTAGGCACTAATGTAGGATCAACTGCCTTATATACTTCTGTCATAATTGATATTTTTTAATTAGGTTAAAATGAATCATTGATTGATACACCTAACAATGTTGTTGCAATCTGATCAAGCTCACTGATGTCTCCTTTGAAATGGAATGTTGCATGTTCGTGAACAAGAGTTTCTCCTGGCTTTAGATTAGCTGCAGCCGAAGAGGTTTCTAATTCGTAAAATGGTCCCATGATTGTTCCATCTGGTAGAGGTCCATCATTATATGAGTTTATAACATCTCCTTTAAATGGCTCCTTCTGATGCTCCCACATAGAATTTATGTAGTCTTCTTTGTCGGCATCAAAAGTGAATTTAACGATGGTAAGCGTTTGATTGATTGGGTCATAGCTTCCGATCACTGGTTTAGTGCGTTTAGGTCCCACACCAATCTTACCTCTTTTTTGTCCATCTCCTTTGAAAAGAACAGCATTCTTTAAAATCTTAAGACGATCATCATCAACTTTCCCAAAGTACGAATCGTTAACAATCTCACCATCAGTTTGATCTTCAAAAGGAAGAATTACAGTATTTCTGTCAGAAGGAATAAGCTGTCCGAGTACCCAAATCGATAGCATACCTGTTTCTTTATTCCATTCAAAATCACCATTGTTGGTCATTTTATTGGTCGACTTGAAACATACAGCATCAACACTTCCATTTAATTCAATATCAAGCTCTTGTTTTATTGCAGCTTGATCAAGTAATTTAATTTCGCGATCGGCTGTTAGTTTGAAAGTATATCCTGAATTGTTCAACAATTCCATATCTTTCTTCAAAACAGCTTTTTCTGCGTTATGCTCTAATACTTTCCACGATTCTGTGTCGATAGGCGCAGGTGTTTGCCAATGGTCCAAATCGTAAGGATCTCCATTCTTGAAAAAGATAGAGTACTGTCCTCCTTCTGGTCCTATCCAGTAGCGATCTTCCCCTCCGAAGTTGTTACAATGAGGAAGAAACTCTCCGGACGCAATTAAGTCGTAATTGATCCATCCAAAACTGTATCCTTTATCTCCTTCGGCCGAGCTGGTAACAATCCTTCCTTGCAAATCAGGACTTAAGATTAATTTTGAATCTCCATTTTGAAGCTCAACTGTACTAAGATGCTTTTGCAGGAATTCTTTGTCGAATCCATATGTACCTTTAGAATATTTCATCTTATTAAAAGAACTTTAGATTTATAGATTAAAAGGGAGAGGTGCGTGATCACCAACTCCCCAGGATTCGCATATTTTGAGCTATTACTTTATCTCTTCATCAAATACTACGGCAACTTTACCGCATTGTCCGCTAGCCATTAGTTCATAAGCCTCAGCAGCCTGATCTAAAGTGAAACGGTCAGTAACAAGGTCTTCAGGGTGAATTCCCCAGCGAACGATACGCTCAACCAACTCTTCCATTTTCCAGATTGAAGTAACCCATGAACCATAAACAGTTTTCTGATCGTGAATCATATCTGGTGATGGATTCAACTCAAGTGTTCCACCTTCACCTACAAGTACCATCTTACCCCATTTGCGGTTGGCACGGATACATAACTGACGTGCGCTAGTATGACCTGAACAGTCAACAGTTCTTTCGTAACCCAAACCTCCAGAAGCAGCCATTGCTTTTTCTAATGCATCAGCACCTGAAACAAATACTTCATCAGCAAGTCCTCTGTCTAAAGCAAGCTGACAGCGACTTTCACTAACATCAGTTGCAACTACTTTTTGTGCTCCCATTGCTTTTGCTAACATACAAGCTGCTAATCCAACAGGACCTAATCCAGTTACCAATACCTGGTCGTTACCCGAAATACCGATTTTCTCTAATCCTTCGTATACTGTACCGAATCCACAAGCAATCTGTGCTCCATCTGTATAAGTTAACTCGTCTGGAAGGAAAACCAAATCCTTTTCTTCAGCAAGAATATACTCGGCCATACCACCATCTCTTTGCCATCCGTATGCTGCACGGTGCTCACTAGTACATGAAATCATATAACCACGGCGACAGTCATTACAAACACCACAACCAGAAATATGATAGATAACCACACGATCACCTTCTTTAAAACGTTTCATTCCGGGACCACACTGTACAACCTGTCCACATGGCTCGTGACCTGCAATTTTATTTTGATATCCCTCAGGACCTTTACCAACGTGCTCGTGATAGATAGCACGAATATCAGAACCACAAATAGTTGAAGACTTAGTCTTAACTAATACTTGTCCGTGACCTGGAGTAGGTACTTCTACATCTTTAAATACAACAGTACTATTACCTGGCAAAAATGCCCCTTTCATTGTTTTTTGCGAATTGTTCATCTTACAAAAGTTTAGAAAATAAGTATAAATTTTTATTAGCTCAATGTTCAACTTATTGATATTGAGCATTTGTTTTATCAATTTAGTTTTTAATCATCACCATTTAAATGGTATCTGTATGATCTGTAACTATATAGTGCTACTACCACCAAGCATAATAGTGGTAATACAAAAGAGATGTTAACTTCAGGAATATATCCGAAGTAGCTCATATCATTGAAGGCTTCCCCTCCAATATCCAAGATTCGACCCTGCAAAGGAGGCATTAATGCTCCACCTACAATGGCCATTACCAATCCTGCTGATCCTAATTTTGCTTCATCGCCCATATTCTTTAGTGCAATACCGTAGATAGTAGGGAACATGAGTGACATGGCAATTGATACTCCAACAAGACTATATAATCCAAGTATACCTGGAATAAAGATCGTTCCAATAGTTAATGCAATTCCTGCAAGTGCAAAGGCGAACATTAATTTAGCAGGATTAATATACTTCATAAGATACGTACTTACAGCACGACCTGTAAGGAAGGCGATCATTGCTGCCATATTATACCAGGTAGCGGTCAAGTGTTGATCGGCAGGCAGACTCTCATTGATGTTATCTACATACTGATAAATGAATGTCCAGCACATGATTTGTGCACCTACGTAGAATGCCTGAGTAATCACACCTTCATAATAACGTTTGTTTTTGAATAATATACTGAATGACTCTTTTAGCGATAGTCCTGCTTCATCCTGAACCTTTGGCATTTTGGATATGGCTACAAGTATAAACATCACCAAAACAAGTAGTCCTAATCCAATATATGGTCCGCTAATGATATCCAAATCGTTGGTTCTAATAGCCATCTG
The DNA here is from genome assembly GCA_005217565.1 of Puteibacter caeruleilacunae. Lineage (GTDB taxonomy): Bacteria > Bacteroidota > Bacteroidia > Bacteroidales > Prolixibacteraceae > Puteibacter > Puteibacter caeruleilacunae. The sequence continues at coordinate 158,919 of SJCO01000009.1, read as the reverse complement.
TTCTGCTTCTGGAAGTGCTGCATATGCTTCTGCTGTATAATCGTCAGATTTCAGCATCTTAATTACGAAAAGCTGTGCCACTAACATTCCCATTAACGATCCAACAGGATTGAATGATTGAGCTAGATTCAACCTTCTGGTGGAAGTTTCCTTGGCACCCATTGATAAGATAAACGGATTAGATGTTGTTTCCAAAAATGCCAATCCAAAAGTCAGGATGTATAAAGATGCAAGAAAGAAACCAAATTGTTGGTTTGCTGCTGCAGGATAGAATAATAATGCGCCAATAGCATATAGTGCTAACCCGATGAGAATACCTGCCTTATAAGAGTATTTTCTAATGAATAATGCAGCTGGAATTGCCATTGTTGCATATCCTCCATAAAATGCCAGCTGTACTAGTGCAGCTTCAAAATTGGTTAACTCACGCATTACCTTTTTGAATGCCGACACCATAGGATTGGTAAGATCATTTGCGATACCCCAAAGGAAAAATAAACTTGTGATAAGGATAAATGGAAGTAGATATCCTCGTTCAACTACTTTGGCTTTTAGATTCATCTGTTTAAAATTTTATGATTTCTGAATGCTCAAAAAAATGAATTCATTCAGGAACTCACATAAATTTTTATCATTCTCGTATGTGTAGTTTAGAATGAAGAAAATTCATGTTCGTTTCATTGTGTTTAGTTTAAGCGTTTATTATTCAAATGATGGAGTAACACCTTTTTTCAAGATGATATTACCGTATTTAACCGTTTCACCTGTCATGACCACAGCAAATGCTGATTTTGCACGATCATAAAAAGAAAACCGTTCTATTCTCTCAACAGTGGTCAGCTGTGGATTGGTTTGTTCTACAGCTTTCATGTATTGCTTTTCAACCTCAGGATCTAATTCATCACCCTCTACTGCTTGCATCATAATCAAAGGATTCTCAACATAGGAATCTAGCTCAAATAAAGGTAGGATGGCTTGAAGTAGATCAGGAATTTTTATTCCATCAGCTCTAAGCACATTGTCGTTAAATGATTCTGCCGGGAAATGAGCATCCGCAAGAATGATCTCATCTCCGTGTCCCATTCTGGCAAGCGTCTCCAGTAATTTAGGACTGATTAATGGTGAAATACCTTTTAGCATATTGTTGTCTTTTTAATGTAGTGAAACTAAGTGTTCGAAAAAATAGATTTCACATTAAGGTTTAAGATTTCGTTTAGTATGAGTGCTATAGCACCTTTGGCTGCTGCATTATGTCCTAATTTTGTGGGAAGGAGTTGTATTGTGCGACTTGGTTGCTGAAGTTTCTCTCGCTCGAAAGATTCCAGAATTTTTGAAAAGAAAAACTTACCAGCTCCAGCTACTTTACCACCTAGTATAATGCATTCAGGATTAATAGTATTAGCAAGATTAGCAATTGCTGAGCCAAGGTAAAGCGCAGCTTGATGATATAATTCAAGCGCAAACTGATCATCAGCTAATGCTGCCTTAGCAACTATTTCGGCTGTTATATTTGATTTTTGATATTCCTGAAATAATATAGAGTCTTGACGAGAATGTATATTTTCTGCTGCTATCTCTGCGATGCCACGTCCAGAAGAATAACACTCAAGACAGTCGGATTTTCCACATGAACAGATCCTTTTACTTGTTTCATTTGTCATTACTTTAGTATGTCCAATTTCACCTGATATTCCATCAAAACCATAAAGGGGGGCACCATTTACTATAATACCACAACCGATACCATAACCAACATTTACAAATACATAGTTCTTGAATTGCGATCCGATACCATAGTGTAATTCTCCCAATGCCATAACGCGAGAAACGTTATCGATAATTACAGGAACATTGAAACGTTTCATTATTGGCAATCCCAAGTTGATATTTTTCCACTTAAAGTTTGGTGAATATTCAATTAGGTTAGTGTCTTTATTAACAAAACCAGCAACGGCGACACCTATTCCAAATAATTTAGTTTTATCAATATTCGACTCACTAATTAGTTGATCAATCAAATCATACACTTCATTTAGTTGCGCAGAGGTATTAAATATTACTTCTGTTTTAACATCTAATTCTGCTAATGTATGACCATGCAAGTTTGTCAATATGCCATGAATGTGTGTACGCCCCCAGTCAACTCCAATGATGTAATTATTGTCGCCGTTGAATTTTATCATTTTAGGGCGTCTTCCTCCATGAGAGTTGCCGAGACCAACTTGAATGGCAAGCTTCTCATTGTTGATTAAACTATCAACAATTCTGGTAATCGTAGGAGCACTAAGATGTGATTGTGCCACAAGCTCTGCTCTGGATATCTCATTTGATTCCTTTATTAAATTAAGCACTTTTACTTTATTCAAGTGATTAATGTATTGAGCATTTCCTATGGGCAAATTCTTCTTCATTGTGATATTTTAGTATTTCTAACGTTGCGAAAATAAGGTAAGGCTGTCATATTTCCAAATTATTTAATGCTATTTTACAACATCTTTGTGTTGGAAGTGTGCGGTGTGATCGGCTGAAATGCTTGTGTGGTATGTGTTTGAGGGGGATTTTTAGTGCTTGAAAAAAAAGATACATTTAATTGTTATTCGTTTTATAATGATGGTGCAGATTAATAACGTAGTGAAAATATGTTGATTCATCTTGTTGTGTTGTATTAGTCTGTACTGATTTGTTTCACAGAGCGAGTTTATTAATGTATCCTTTCAATTGTTTTGCGTATCCATAGCGGATAAATAATTTCACACCAATATCTAAAATCAATTGTTACTTGTATGGCAGTGTAATATGTTATATTATGAAATTATTGTATTGTTTTTATACGAAAAAATAGTCGGAAAATGCACAATAGCCCAAATGATCAGTAATTGAAAAAGGAGAGGGCATTACGAGCGTTTTTAAAGGTTTTTTATATCCATGACAAGTAAATATACGCTGATGCGGTAATATTGATCGGAAATGACAATAATAATGAATGTGTGGAGGTGTTTGGAGAGACAGAATATCATTGTAAAACGAATAATTCATGGAAAGTGCACTTTACGATATTCTTCATGTGATTTTCCTACTATTCGCTTCTAAACCCCTACAAATACTATACAAACCCTCCATTTTGTAGGAGTTGACAAGGCTTTGACAAGGAATTGAGAAGTATTTGACAAAACTCAAACAAGGGGGGGACTAGTGTGGATTTTTAAAATAGAAAGCAATTCATTATGTAAATAAATGCGTCAAATGAGAAATATGTTTTTATCTGGTAATTGGTATCCTAAAAATACTTGAACTGATATGCATTATATTATTGTAGTTAAGATTTCGAGGCCGATTACAATAATATGATATCGCAAATCAACTCTTTTATATTGCTTTTTAGGGGATTCTCTTTACTGAACGCTTTTCTTTCATAAATACCAACACGCCAAACAGCCAGCAAATTCATACTGTTATCCTGAATTTTCCTCTTATCTCTTTTAGAGAATGATGTACCCAGTAGGTAATTCTGGTTATGGTGAAGGGTATTTTTTATCTGTTTATTTGGTTGAGAAACAATGATCTGAACAAAATCAAACCAATAATAGACGATTTTAGGCCCTCTTGTTCTGTGAGTTGTTCATCTTTGAAGTAATAAACCTATAATTGAAAATGTAATAATCCATATCTTATGAAGGAATGTAATATGAGGTTTCCTGTAATGAAGTTAATTGTTTGTTTCATAGTATTAATAAGTATAGTTGGCTCGATAAGTGCACAAGATTTTAGTCCACATGAATTAATTACCTATAAAAAAACTCCACAAGGAGAATTAAAATTGCACATGTTTTATCCTGAAGAGGGAAAAGAAGGAGTAAATCGACCTGCAATGGTATGTTTCTTTGGAGGAGGCTGGGTAGGTGGTAATCCTAAACAGTTTTATCAGCATTGTTCATATTTTGCATCTCGGGGGATGGTAGCTATTTCTGCAGAATATCGCGTAAAGAGATTTCATAAGACTTCACCTTTTGAGTGTGTGAAAGATGGAAAATCGGCTATTCGCTGGGTACGACAGCATGCTAAAGAATTAGGAATCGATCCTAATCGTATTGTTTCATGTGGAGGTTCGGCAGGAGGACATGTTGCTGCTTGTACAGGTGTAATTGATGAATTTGAAGAGGATACAGAAGAAGTAAATATAAGTTCGAAGCCTAATGCAATGGTTTTGTTTAATCCAGTTCTTGATACTACTGAAAAAGGTTATGGATCGGAGAAGCTAAAGGGGGCAGAAACGATTATCTCTCCAAATCATCACGTAACTAAAGATATTGTTCCAAGTATTGTTTTTCATGGAACCAGTGATAAGACGGTCCCATTTGATAATGCATTGGAATTTGAACGATTAATGAAGGAAAAAGGTAATGATTGTTTGTTGATACCAGCATTTGGTGAAGACCATGGCTTTTTCAATGGTACATTCATTAGAAAGAATAACACCGATGCTTACTTGAATTATACACTTTATTGTGCGGAGACATTTTTATGGAAGCAAGGAATATTGAAAAAAGCACCTGAGAATTGGCAGTTTGATTTCAAAAATACAACATTTAGAACATCAAAATTAGATTCTAAAAAATACCATTCTTTACGAAAAGGATTAAAAAACAGTCAGATAAAGTTCGTCAAAGAAAAGAAAGGTACAGTTGCTTTTTTGGGTGGAAGTATCACATTCAATAAAGGATGGAGAGATATGGTATGTGCCTATCTAAAGGAAAAGTTTCCTGAGACTGAGTTTACTTTTATCGCTGCTGGTATTCCTTCAGAAGGAACAACTTCAGGTGCATATCGATTAATGCGCGATGTATTGTCAAAAGGCGAAGTAGATTTATTATTTGAAGAGGCTGCCGTAAATGATAGGTCTCCTGCTTTGAGAAGAAACAGTACCGATCGTGTAAGAGGAATGGAAGGAATAGTTCGTCATGCATTAAAAGCCAATCCGACTATGGATATTGTAATGATGCATTTTGTTGATCCTTCAAAAATGGAGAACTATAACAATGGGACTGTGCCGACTGAAATTGCAGACCACAATAAAGTGGCTGTGCATTATAATATTCCGGTGATTAACCTGGCTAAAGAGGTTACAGAAAGAATTAATGCCGGCGAGTTTACATGGGAAGGTGATTTTAAAAATCTACATCCTTCACCATTCGGACAAGACGTTTATTTTCAATCGATGAAGAAATTTCTTGAAACAGCATATTTCGGATTTGTTGCTGACGATGATAAGGTAGTTGCTCACGCTCTTCCTGTGAAATTAGATCGTTATTGCTACGATAATGGTGGGTATATAGAAATTGAGAAGGCCAAATATGGTAAAGGCTGGAAAATAGATCCTGCCTGGAAACCACGTAATAAGGAACGTGTGAGAAGAGGGAATACCGATATTCCATTGTTGGTATGTGAAGAATCAGGGCCAACATTAAAGTTGGAATTTACAGGAAGTGCAATTGGAATAATTGGATTGTCAGGACCAGATGCTGGTACCCTTGAATATACGATTGATGGCAAACAATATCCTGTGTTTGACCAATATACGGTGAATAGTTATTTCCAACATTTACCTAGATATTTTGTTTTGGCTGCAGAGTTGGATCCTAATAAGAAGCATGTCTTGAAATTGAAGTTGGCTGAGCATGCTAATGAACAAAGTAAAGGTAATGCATGTCGTATAAAGTCATTTATTGTAAATAAATAAACTAGAACCCATGAAAAGTATCCGTTTTGTATTACTTGTATCAATTTGTATAGTTACTCAGATTGTTGTAGGAAAAGCACAAGTCAAAGAGGATGATTCTCAGGTAAGAGGAATCATGATTTCGACACCATCAAACGAGCAGGTCGATAGGTTTATTGGTTTCATCAATAATGAGCTGGCACCAGCAAAGGTGAATCATTTGATTTTGAAAGTAAATTATCACCTGGAATATGAATCAAGACCAGAGATACGTGAGAAGAAAACCATCTCAAAAAACAATATAAAACGGATACTTGAAGTATGTAAACAAAAGAATATAGAGCTTATTCCTTTGGTGAACTGCTTAGGTCATCAATCCTGGGGAAAAGAAGAAAAAAATATCAGAGCGCTATTGAAAGCATATCCTGAGTTTGAAGAAAATCCTGAAGCAAAGATTGATGAGAAGAATTTTTACTGCCGAAGTTATTGTCCGCGTCACCCCAAAGTGCATGAGGTTCTTTTTGATATGCTTAGAGAGACAATTGATGCCTTTGAGACAGATCGTTTGCATGTGGGTATGGATGAAGTGTTTGTAATAGGAGAAGATGTATGTAAGCGTTGTAAAGGAGAGGATAAAGCCGAGCTTTACGCTGAAGAAGTTAATCGTTTACACAAGTTTTTGAAAGCACAACAAGTTGACATGTGGATGTGGGGAGACCGTTTCATCGATGGAAAAACCACAGGTTTAGGCTTATGGCAGGCCGATACACTCGGAATTCATAAAGCGATTGATTTAGTGTCGAAGGATATTGTTATTTGCGACTGGCACTATAAGATTGCTCCATATACTGCGACTTATTTCGCTATTAAAGGATTCCCTGTAATAAGCTGTTCTTATCAAGTACCGTCGGTTGCAGTTGAGCAGGTTAATGAGATGAGGACAGTTAGAAAGGCAAGCTCCAAAGAAGTTGCTAAAAGAATGAAAGGAGTTATGCATACCTTTTGGGGCGGAGTAGGAACGTTCATGGATGCCTTTGAGGGGAAACCTGTGAGTGAAAAGACAAAACAAGCAATGGAAACATTTAAAGAGTTGTCGAGTCACTGGTAGGATAAATTATTGCCGAATCCGTTACAAATAGATGGTATTGTATGACTAAAGTCAAACTTAATATCATCTTTTTAGTGTTATCTTTACCAATTCATATATGAGGGCAGCACAGCAGGGGAGAGAGCAAGCTAACAATGATCGATTTTTACATAATCAATCTGAATTTAGTGGTTTTTTATGGTGTAATTGAGATGTGTGTGCACTTATATTATTGTTATGGAATAACTAATAATTGTTATACTCTCAATTAACTAAATAATGGATCGATTGTCTTGGCTTTTTAAGCCATTGTTCGTGCTTATGCTGTGCTGCGGTATAAGTACATTTGTAAGAGCGGAAGCTGTTGAAGAAAGTAAAACAGCAAGCGCAACAGTAGTTGATGTAAAGAAATTAAATCCAACTACAGTAGAAGTAATTCTGTCGGATAATCAGAGAATCACCTTTGATTTTTATGGCGACAACATTTTCAGAGTCTTTCAGGATGTAAAAGGGGGAATTTTAAGAGATCCTCAGGCAGAGCCAGAAGCGCAAATTCTCGTTGATAATCCTCGCCGCAAGGTAAGTGAGTTATCTGTTAAGAACGAAGGCTCGCAGGTTGCCTTTCAAACAAGCAGAGTTAAGGTAGAGGTGGATAAAAAGAATGTAACTGTAACGGTAACAGACTTGTCTACTAATCAGGTTGTGATTGAGCAGCTTTCTCCTGTATTGTTTGAGAAAAAACGCGTTTCGTTAACACTAAAGGAGAATAAAGGTGAATACTTTTATGGAGGAGGAGTTCAAAACGGACGTTTCTCTCATAAAGGTAAAGCCATTGCCATTGAAAATCAAAATAGTTGGACCGACGGAGGTGTAGCATCTCCAACTCCTTTCTATTGGTCGACAAATGGTTATGGTGTGATGTGGTACACCTTTAAGCGTGGAACCTACGATTTTGGAGCAGCCAATAAAGGTGAAGTTCTTTTATCTCATGAGACAGACTATTTAGACCTGTTTTTTATGGTTGACAATACCACCGTTGGACTGCTGAATGATTTCTATCAGCTTACTGGTAATCCTGTTTTGTTGCCTAAGTTTGGTCTTTATGAGGGGCATCTAAATGCTTATAACCGTGATTACTGGAAAGAAGTTGAAGAAGGTGGCGTAAAATTCGAAGATGGAAAACGCTACAAGGAAAGTCAGAAAGATAATGGCGGTATCAAAGAATCACTAAATGGAGAGAAAGGAAATTATCAGTTTTCTGCTCGTGCTGTAATTGATCGCTATGAGCATCATGATATGCCTTTGGGATGGATTCTTCCAAATGATGGTTATGGTGCAGGATATGGTCAGACAGAGACATTGGATGGTAATATTCAGAATTTGAAAGAATTAGGAGATTACGCAAGAGAAAAAGGCGTTGAAATCGGATTGTGGACTCAATCTGATTTGCATCCTAAGGATGGTATCAGTGCATTATTGCAGCGTGATATTATTAAAGAAGTAAGAGACGCAGGTGTACGTGTCTTAAAGACCGACGTTGCATGGGTTGGTGCTGGTTATTCGTTTGGTCTTAACGGTGTTGCTGATGTAGGTGAGGTTATGCCTTACTATGGTAGTGATGCTCGCCCATTTATTATCAGTCTTGATGGATGGGCAGGAACTCAGCGTTATGCAACAGTATGGTCGGGTGACCAAACTGGTGGTAAGTGGGAATATATTCGTTTCCATATCCCTACATATATCGGATCTGGATTATCGGGACAGCCTAATATCTGCTCAGATATGGACGGAATCTTCGGAGGGAAAAATTCAGCTGTTAACATTCGTGATTTTCAGTGGAAGGCATTCTCATTAATGCAATTGAATATGGATGGATGGGGAGCTAATGAAAAGTACCCTCATGCATTAGGAGAGCCTGCAACTTCAATCAATAGAATGTACTTGAAGCTTAAATCTGAATTGATTCCTTACACATACAGTGTTGCCGAAGAGGCTGTTGATGGATTGCCAATTATGAGAGCAATGTTCCTTGAGTATCCTAACGAATATACAAAGGGAAAAGCAACACAGTATCAGTATTTATACGGATCAAATTTCTTAGTTGCTCCTATATATCAGGAGACAGCGGTTGATAAAAAAGGAAATGATGTTAGAAATGGTATTTACTTGCCAGAAGGAATATGGATTGATTATTTCTCAGGAGAAGAATATGAAGGAAATCGCATAATTAATAGCTTTAATACTCCTATCTGGAAGTTGCCTGTGTTTGTTAAAAAGGGAGCAATTATCCCAATGGCAAATGCAACCAATAATGTGTATGAGATCAATAAGAGTCTTCGTATATATGAAGTTTATCCTTATGGATCAACATCTTTCACTGAGTACGATGATGATGGTACTACCGAAGCGTATCGTCTGGGAGAGGGTGCTACTACGCTAATTGAATCGAATGCTGATAATGCAGGAGAGGTGACATTAACTGTTCATCCAACACAAGGATCTTTTGAGGGAATGGTTACAGAGAAGGTTACTGAATTTAAGGTGAATGTTACTGCTGAACCAAAGAAGATCGCTGCGATTATTGGTGGTAAAAAGATTAAACTGACACAAGCTAGTTCAGAAGCTGATTATGACAATGGAACGAATGTATTCTATTACGATGCCGCTCCTGAGTTGAATAAATTTGCAACAGAAGGTTCCGAATTTGCATCGGTGAAGATTACTAAAAATCCACAGTTATTGGTGAAATTGGCTTCTACTGATATAACTTCTAACGCAATAAGTGTTGTTATTAAAGGTTATGAATTTGCACCAGAGAATAGCAAAGTAACAAAGTCTGGAGATTTGAGTGTACCATCGAATGCAAGCGTAACAGAGGAAAATACAGAAGCTTATACACTTGTACCTTCATGGAATAAAGTTGAAAATGCCGATTATTACGAAATTGAATTCAACGGTATGTTGTATTCTACAATTCGCACAAATCAACTATTATTTGAGGATCTGATGCCTGAAACTACTTATTCTTTTAAATTACGCGCAGTGAATAAGACGAATGTATCAGACTGGACAACAATAGAGGCGACTACAAAATCAAATCCTTTGGAGTTTGCGATTACAGGATTAAGCGGAGAGTGCTCTGCTAAGAGTCAAAGTAGTGTAAGCAGAATGTTTGACTTTGCTGAAACAAGAATATGGCACAGTAAGTATTATGCAAAAGCTGTACCTTTTGATCTGACAGTGAACCTTGGTACGATCAATAAGCTTGATAAGTTCCATTATATACCTCGCGATAATGCCGGTAACGGTACAATCATTAAAGGAGAGGTTTACTACAGTATGGATAAGCAAAACTGGCATAATGCAGGTAAGTTCAGCTGGGAAAGAAATGCTGAGACAAAAGTCTTTACTTTCGATGGTAATCCAACTGCCCGCTACATTAAATTATCCGTGTCGGAAGCTGTAGGCGATTATGGTTCTGGTCGTGAATTATATGTATTTAAAGTTCCAGGAACAGAAAGCTATATTCCGGGTGATATCAATAAAGACCACTTGTTAGATATTAACGACTTTACTTCATACTTGAACTATACAGGATTGCGTAAAGGTGATGCTGATTTCGATTATGTAAGCATTGGTGATGTGAATCAGAATGGAGGCATTGATGCTTATGATATTTCAGTCGTGGCAACTCAGCTAGGTGATGATGAGGAACTTCCTTCAGAGGATCCTGTAGCTGGGGAGATCAGTATGAGTGCTGATAAGAAGAAGTATACAAAAGGTGAGACTGTAACAATAAAGGTAAGTGGAAAAGGATTAGTTGCACTGAATGCGATTAGTCTTGCTTTACCTTACAACGAGGAAGATTTATCTTTTGAAAGCATCGAAGCTCTTGAAACAAAAACAATGGAGAATCTTACTAATGATCGCCTTCATACCGATGGCGAGAAGGTATTGTACCCTACATTCGTTAATAAAGGAAATAAGCCTTCGATTAATGGCGATAAAGATTTATTTATCGTGAAGTTTAAGGCTAAGCGTGCGGTTACGTTAAATCTAAAAATGAATAACGGAGTGTTAGTCGACAAGAAATTGAATAGCGTGAAGTTCTAGAAAGAGTCGAAAATATTTCAAATTGAAAGGGCCTGGAGATGATATGATCTTCAGGCCTTTTTTATGCATAATAGAATCTCTTGAGTTCTTGGTGTTTACATGGATTTGTGCGTACACGGAAGCGTAAGGTCGGGGAAATTGCTTTTAAGGAAATAATAATTTCTCCCAATACATGTCGTTGAGAGCAGCAGTGATGCGCTTAGTGTTCTTTGAGATTTTACGAGAAGTATCTTTTTCCACCAAGGAGAAAGTAATTTTATTCATATGATTAAATTAATTATTTCTAGTTTCATTCATCATATGGAACTCTTGATGAATACCTTGTTTCTGCTTGTTTTTAATTTAAAAGCAAACGTAGCTAACACCATCGGTTAAAAATGATGTAGTTTACCCGATGCTAACCCTTGAGTGAAATAAATTATTCAGAAAGGTAATTCTGAGTGTTGGTTTATTGAATTGCTTTGGAGCTATGCATTCCATTTAATAAAAATAATTTTTAACTTTATTTCAAAATAAGATAGCCTTGCAACATATTCGTCCTCAAATAATCAGAACCTTAAAAATTATAAAAACCCATTAGATGAACTACTTTAAACACAAAGTTGGGTTATCCCCCCCTATATGGAACGATAACCCAACAAGATAATAGAGAAATAACCTAATGTTTTTGGTTCCACAACCGTTGTGCCACATTTAAATAAACCCAGATGGAAATATATAACCAAATAATAAAACTTAGAGAACTACAAAAAAAAACAGAGAAAGGATATTTGTTTGAACAGTTAATAAGAGAAGTACATCCATGGGATTTTAAACCTCCAATTGTATACTCTGCTGGATCAGAACAATTAGACGGAGTTTTTACATGGAAAGGAATTACATTTATAATTGAATCAAAAGCAAAAGAAGGAGAGATTACACAAGGGAGTCATGACTGGGAGGACTTTGAGCTTAAAGTTCGCAGAAGGCATGGTAAAGGTATCATTGGGATTTTTTGCTCACTCTACCCAGTTCACACAAATGTTTTTGAGGCAGCAAAAAGACTAAACCAAGAAGGTTATTATACGATTGTTTTAGATGGTAATTTTTGGAATGATGTTGCAAATAACTATATACCTCTTAAAGATGTTTTTGAATTTATGCTTCCATATATTCGAATAAAGAATGTTGGACAGCCTCCTAAGATAAAAACTATAAAGGAATGGTGCATTGATAAGACAAAAATAAATAAGGATATTACAAACAAAGCTTATAAGGCAACAGCTTCTTTTTTAAGAAGGCACAAACATAGATACCATGACACAGTTTATGTTCAAAGAGAGCTAGATAAACAAATACATTCCGTAATAAACAATTTTAAGCCTTCAACATTAAGAATAAAATATGCAATACAACATCAAGATTTACCTAAACAGATACTTGTTATTAGAGATGTATCAGGTGCTGGAAAAACAACTTGCTCTGTTCAACTTGCTCATTCAGAGAATGGTTTTAATAGCTTAGTTGTTACTGCCAATGATAATGTCATTGATGATACCTTGATTCAATTCCTGGATTCACTTGGAGGAGATAAAGGTATTTCTACTTTGTTGGAAATCAATAAACCTTTGGTCTATGTCGTTGACTCATTGGATGAATCAAAAATAAACTTTCATCAGAAAAGAAAAGAAATAATCAGTTTATTAAGGTTTTTAGATAGAATTAATCAGGAAGCACAACAAAGAAAGTTAAAGTTATTTCCACTTACTATATTATTTACTGTTCGGGATGATTACTGGCGTGATTGGGAGAATCTTTTTGAAGATATGAGAGTTCAAAAAGTGAGAAAGCAACTCGCAAACTTTAATTCAAAAGAATTACAAATAGCTTTAAAAAATTACTCAAAAGCATATAATTATAATATCAATAATGCGATTAGTTTAGAAACGAAAGCTGTTTTATCACAACCTATAAACCTTCAAATATTATCTGAATCAAAAGAATATGAAGGAGATGTCTTAATCACAGATATTTGGGAAGCAGATATTTTATTTTCGTATTTCGAACGTAAAAAAGAAGATGTGTTTAAACATCCCATAATGGGGTTCTCTTCAAATTCATTTTTATTGTTATTATCTGAATTAGCTTATTTCGTAATTCAGAAGAAACTAAATCAATTTAAAAGAATAGAGTTTATTGCTGTAATAAAAAAGGTTTTGCCTTTACATGAATCAAATGCAGAGGATATACTTCTTGTATTAGTATCTGACCAGCTCTTGGTTAAAGAAAATGACTTTAGTGACACATTTCGATTTAAACATTCCAAATTTATCGAATACTTATGTTCCTATTATATTGCAAATTCAGTTTTCATAAATAATACCACATCACGATTAGAATCTTACACAAGTTCAATTTTCGATTCTGGGATAGTCTCAATGTATAATGTACATGATACCATTCGCTTTATTTGTCAGAAAACATTTCCCGATATATTTGAAAAAATAACAGATTATTATTCGACTTCAGATAAGTATTTAGGACATAAGCTTTCTACTTTAAGAAGCAACATAGCAGTTGGAGAAGAAACAATGGAAGATGATTTAAAATTGATTTTAAAGAATACATCATCCAATAGCCCTGAAATTACTTGGAATTCTTTCTTTGTGCTTGTAGCTAAGAATAATAAGCAAGCATCAAAAGTCATACTAGATATTTTTGAGATAACATGGAAAAGCAACATTAAGAATAAAGAAAGATGGAAAATGCTACCTAAGATATCTAATCATGATTTATTAACCTGTGACAAGGTTATAGTTAATGTGATTTCGAGTTGTAATCCCTTGGAATGGGAGAAATACCTAGGTCTTATTTTAGAAACAAATAAGAGAGTTGATTTTAAATTAATTCAAAAAGAAATGTCTTTTGCGGAAAAACAAAAGTGCTTCAAAAACCGAGAAGATTGGAGTCATGTAGAACGACTAATAGATATAATTATGAATGATAAAGAATTTATATTAGGAAGTGAATAAAAACGAGGCACAACATTTTGTATAAGTAATGGCAGTCAAAGTGCTAAATATCAAAGCTTGTAACCCGCTCATACTGCGTAGCGGTTTGACAGGAAAGTACCATGCAATCTGCCACTACTCATAGTATTCCCAGAAGCAACACCTAGGCATAAAACAGTGAAGCATGCTTTATTTGAGATGGAGGGAAGCATTTGTAAGCTTGGTCCTCCGGTGTCGTTTTACAGGAGAGGGCATCAAACCAGCTAATGGTGCTGTGGTAAAGAGCCATGGTATTGAGCGATTAGGAGAATCTGCACCACGAGGGCAGCAGGTGAGAATAGAAGAGATGAACGAAAGTGAACCACTGACGAGGTGTCGAGAAGTGGCCATATTCTGTTGAAAGTTGCAAAGTATGTTATGCGATGATAAGTCCAACGCGTGCCTGTTTATTGGTTGCAAGGCAGGCGGTATTCAGGTGGCATGACTTCTATTCAGGCTCAAATAAGGAGCTTGGGAATCTGCATTACAATGGTAAGCGAAAGGAGCAATAAGAACAACTTAGAGGCCGAATAACAATGTGTAATAGCTGAGGCGGATCTGCCTGTAGTAGCGCTGAAGTTGCTGTAATGGAAGTGGAGCGAAGCGGCAGAGTTGTACAGTTTTATAACAGCGATCAACTTAATTAGAGGATGAATTTATGGAATGAAACAAAATCGATACTAATAAGTCGTTCCTTGATTTGGGCAGCTTATAAGCATGTGAAATCGAACAAAGGAAATGCAGGGATAGATGATTTGGGTTGGGAAGAATTTGAATTGAATCGCTCGAAACACCTGTATAAACTCTGGAACCGGATGGCTTCGGGGAGTTATTTTCCACCACCGGTAAAAGAAGTTGAAATTCCGAAGAAAGATGGCAAAATGCGAAAGCTTGGTATTCCAACCATTGCGGATAGGATTGGGGAACAAGTGGTGAAAAGTTATTTGGAGCCACGCTTCGAATCCATATTCAGCGAGAACAGTTACGGTTATCGTCCCAATAAAAATGCACATCAGGCCTTGCAAGAGGAACAGCAAAATTGTTGGAAAAACGATTGGGTAATTGATCTTGATATCAAGGGCTTTTTCGATCATGCGAAATTAATGTTGGCGGTAGGTAAACATGTTTCGGAAAAATGGGCTTGCATGTACATCGAAAGATGGCTGAATATGCCCATTCAGAAGATAAGTGGCAAACTTGTTGAAAAACAAGGGCGAGGCACACCCCAGGGAGGAGTGATTAGTCCTTTGCTGGCCAACTTGTTTTTGCATTACGCCTTTGATAATGGTTGGAGAAGCTAAACCCAAATGTGAAATATGTATGTTATGTCGACGATGCAATAATTCATTGCAAAAGCAAACGACAAGCCGACTTTATATTGCAGAAACTACATGCCCGAATGGGCGAATGTGGTTTGGAACTGCACCCGGAAAAGACCAAGCTGGTTTATTGTCGCGATTACCGTCGGCAAGAAAAGTACCCGATCGTTAAGTTCGATTTTTTGGGATTTAGCTTTTAGCCACGAACCAGTAAGTCGCCCAAGACAAGGAATTTGTTTCTGGGATATGGATGTGCTATAAGCAGTGGTTCATGCAAGAAACTAGGTGAGAAGATAGCAGAACTGATTGAAGATAGTAAAACCTGCAAAAGCATTGTGGGAATAGCTCAAAAGCTGAATCCTGCTATACGAGGTTAGGTTAATTATTATGGCAAATTCAGACTGTGGGAGCTGCATAAGGTTTTTCGCATGCTGCACAGTCGTTTGGTACGCTGGGCACGACGAAAGTATAAACGTTACAAAACAAGTATTTGCCGCGCCAACAATTGGCTAAAGCGGATGAAGAAACAGTTACCGTATTTATTTTACCATTGGAAACTTAATTTTTCTATTTAACTTGTAGCAGATTTAAGTACAACAAGAGCCGTATGATAGGAGACTATCACGTACGGTTCTGTGAGAGGCTTAGGGTGAGATTCCCTTTGCCTACTCGACCAATTTACCGTTAGGTGCTATTAACCAACTCGCACAAAAACAAAATAGAAGATTAATAATATTATCAAGAAACAGAAAATAATGGAAATTTGGCACATTATCGTTGGAGGTATACTTCTATTCTTTTTATACTCATGGATTTCAGACAAAATCCAAGCTCCTCGAATTAAGTTGCAACGTGAATTAAACATCTGTAAAAAAGAAAAGAAAGCCTTAGAAGAAGAAAAAGCATCTTTAGAGAAACATTTTATCCAAAACTATAACGTAGAAAGTGACCTAAGAAAGTCATTGGATACCTTGACAGAAGAGTTAAACGAGGCGAAGGGTGTGATTCAGAAAAAGATAGAAGATGGGAAAAATATCCTTGAAGAGTACAATAATAAGTTGATTAAATTACAAAAGACAAATGATGAATTGTTAAAAGTAATCCATGAAAAGGACTCCTACTATAAGGCTATTTCGGAGAAAAAAAATGATGAAATAGAAGGAATAGCATCTTTATATGCGGATCATCTCTTACTTCAATACGACATAACAAGTAAATACCTTAGGACTAAAAAACGACCTGCACCAAAAACCGCAAGCGATATTAACGATTTCAAGAAAGATGCGAAACAGCATATTGAGAAATATAGACTAATGAAATACAAATATGATGCATTATTTGCTGTTTTCCCTGAATTATCAAAATACGTTGAAGACTTTGAGACTATTAAAGAACTAGAAGACTATAATGATGTTGTGAATCTTCAAGAACAATTTGATAGGAGCCAATATTTTTTAGAAAAGGAAGAATATGAAAAACTAAATGAAGAAGACAGAAATCAACTAGCTTTAGAAAACTATATTAATAAACATCAAAAAACAAACTGGCAAATTGGTCGTGATTATGAACTATACTGTGGACAGTTTTATGAAAATAATGGATGGGAAGTAGAATATTGTGGTATGGAGAAAAGATTTGAAGATAAAGGTAGGGATTTAATAGCAAGAAAAGATGGTGTAACATTGATTATTCAATGCAAATACTGGTCTAAAAACGCAACTATACATGAAAACCACATATGTCAACTATATGGAACGGCAATAGAATATGAGTTAAAACAACAACAAAATAAACTATTAACTGAAACGATAAGACCTGTATTTATTACAAATAATGAAATTTTATCTGAAACAGCTAAGGCTTTTGCAAATAAATTAGGAGTCGATATCATAGAAGATTTTGCAATTGATGAAAGTCAATTCAGAAGAATTAAATGTAATATTGGTAAAAATAAAGAAATGGGATTGACAAAAATATATCACTTGCCATATGACCAGCAATATGAAAGAATTCAGATTAATACGGAAAGTGGTGATTTTTATGCATCTACAGTGAAAGAAGCAATGAATAAAGGATTCAGAAGGGCATTTAAATATCGAAGAATCAATTAATAACAGCAGCCAACAATGGCTAATAAAGCATTGGCTTGCTGCAGGCGCAACACAAGCCTACAGCTTCATAGCCGAGTCGTTGGTGTGCATTATAACGAAGCACCGATATCTGTGGACACTTCGGTAAATGCAGGACACGTGCGTGTTGCAACCAGGTGTTATATAACTTTCTTAGAACCGGATGCTGAAAAAATAAATATTGCAGTGCGAAAGCATTGGTGCATTGAGAATAATCTACATTGGTGTTGCTCTTGACGATAAATATGGAGCAAAATAATGAACCTTTAAACGCGTATTCTTTGGGCGTAGGCATTATCCTGATTAATTATATTATATTTGATCACCCAAAACCAGATACTTTGAAGAAATCTCTTGATAATGAAAATCGATTGATAAGGCAGCTTAAAAATGATAATATGTTGGCCTTTGATCAATTATTTAGAAGCTATAGTGAAAGATTGTTTAATTTTTCATTGGGATATTTGAAGTCGGAGGCATTGGCCGATGATGTTGTTCAGGAAGTGTTTATTCGGTTGTGGGATAGTCGCAAGGGACTAAAAACCGATACTTCATTTAAATCTTACCTATTTACAATTGCATTTAATATTATTCGAAAGCAATTCATAAAAAAGAGCAAGGAGGATAAATTCAAGCACGATGCGTTAGGAACGATTATTGAAGAAGATAACCAGCTAGAGGAACGTATTGATTACGGGTCAATGTTGGAGCGTATCGATAACATTATTGAAAAAATGCCGGACAGGCGAAAAGAGGTCTTTTTGAGGAGTAGAAAGGATGGTCTGGCAGTAAAGGAAATTGCTCAAATTATGGATATCTCTCCAAAGACAGTGGAGAATCAAATCACTGAAGCATTGAAGTTTTTGAAGAAAGAACTTGAAAAAGATGATATTTCAGGAATTTTATTTTATTCTTTATTTTTCTCTGAAAAGATCAGGTAGTTAGTGTGTTAGAGTTTTGTTTGTGTCGAACTGAAAAAAAAGATTAACTTTTTTCATTTTACCATAGGGGATTTTTCTTTCACAGGGATAACCTATGTGAAAGAAAGATAATCTAAGATGTCAGAGAAAAGAGATACATTAAAACGATATTTTCATAATAAGTTCAACCGGAAGGACTATCAACAGGTGAATGAGCTCTTTAATGATGAGAACAGCAGACCGCTTAACTCATTAATGGAGGAGCATTGGGATGAGTTTGAATCAGACAGGAAGACTGATCAGTCGAGGTTTGAAAGAATTTTAGGCCGCTTACATCAGGACATACAGCTTAAGGAATACGCAAGATGGCAAACACCTAGACAAAAGGTATGGCGATTGTTCTCAAAAATTGCTGCAATATTAATCCTTCCAATATCAGTTGCCCTATTATACCTATTGCTACAGAACAATCAGGTTGATAGTAAGATTGGTTGGGCAGAGATCAGGGGTGTGAAAGGTGCCAGAACAAAATTTGAGCTACCTGACGGATCAACAGGAACTTTGAATGGTGAAAGTTCACTTAAATATCCGTTGAATTTTGCGAAGAACAGAAATCTTGAGTTGGAAGGAGAAGCATTCTTCAAGGTTGTTAAAGATGGTCCGGGAAATCCATTCTACGTAGAAGTTCCGGAATTTACAGTAAAAGTATTGGGTACTAAGTTTAGTGTTGCTTCATATGGGGGTGAAGACGATGCTGAAGTAATATTGCTCTGTGGTAGTGTTGAAGTAAATAGAGAACAGGATAGGTTCAGAAAGATTATAAAGCCGAATGAAAGAATTGCTTATGACAAAGTTGCTGGAAAATTTCGATTAGAAGAGGTTGATGCGATGGCTTGTCTATCCTGGAAGAGTGGGACTTTAATGTTTCGTAATGATTCTATAAATGATGTAATTACCAAGATTGAAAGAATGTATGGCGTTGATGTGATAATTGAAAATGAGAGTCTTCGACAAGTGAAAATAAGAGGAACATTTAAGAATCAATCCTTAGAAGATGTAATGCAATTGTTATCAGAATCATTCAAATTTAAGTATGAAATAGAAACTGACAAAAACGAGAAAATAATTAGACTTTACTAACAACTAAATGATGAAGCTTATGATAGAATATGATTAAAAAATAAAAACAGGAAAGCGTTGGCTCCGCCTTCCTGTCACTTTTAGTAGAAATTGAATCCATTTTAAAAATCCACTAAACAACACAAATTTATGAAAAAAAATGAATGTTGGTGGGGGTGCTATATGCATTCCCTAAGAAAATTAACACGAATTATGCGAATAACAATTGTCATTTTATTGGTTAGTTTGCTGCAAGTGAAGGCCGTAGAGTCTTTTTCCCAGGAGAGTAAAATATCCCTGGAATTTAAAGATACGCGACTGGAAGAAGTTATTGACTTAATTGAAGCAAAATCAGGTTATAGCTTTTTGTTTGATCAAGCGAAGATCAATGTAGAGCGTCGCGTAAATATGAAAATTACGAAGAAAAATCTTGATGAGATCTTGACAAAACTGTTTGACGGGAGCGGAGTGAAGTATATGGTTATCGATAAACAGATAATATTATCACAGGTACAAAAGATGCAGAAGCAAAAGCCAAGCACCATAACAGGTACTGTTACCGATGAAAATGGTGAAGGGATTCCTGGCGTATCGATTGTAATAGAAGGGACTACCATAGGAGTCGTAACTGATTTAGATGGTAGTTATAGTATTGACGTAGGACCAGAGGCGTATAAGTTGATCTTCTCTTTTGTTGGAATGAGAACTGTAGTAATGGAGTTGAGTAATCAGGAGGTTATTGATGTGGTACTGCAATCAGAGGCCATAGGCCTGGAAGAGATTGTAGCTGTAGGATATGGAACACAAATTAAGCGTAAGATTACGAGTGCTGTTTCAAATATAAAGGCTGAAGAAGCGCTAGAGAGTCGCCCGATTGTTTCAGTTCAGCAAGGTCTTTCAGGTATGGATGCCAGTTTGGATGTTGCTCAGTCGAATGGACGCCCGGGAAGTTTTCCTGGTTTAACAATTCGTGGAACAGGTAATCCAATCGTATTGGTTGATGGTTTTGAATCGTCAATTAGCGATGTTGATCCAAGTCAGATAAAAGAGATATCAATCCTTAAGGATGCAGCAGCTGCTGCAGTATATGGTTTGAGAGCAGCAGATGGAGTTATTCTGATTACCACTAAATCGGGACAGAAGAATAAAGCAGCTGAATTTAGTTATGGTGTACAGACTAGCTGGCAGGGGTATACTGATATTCCGATGTTAACCAATACAGTTGACTATATGAAGCTGAGAAACAAAGCGGAGCTTAATGAACAGCTTTACATTAATGGACTAGCTCCAGCTGAGGCTGACGATTATGCAATGTTTAGTCAGGATGTTATAGACAGAGCAGAACAGGGTGAGTTTTTCGACACAAACTGGCCGGATATTGTATACGGAGAGAGTGCCATGCAGATGAAGCACAATTTGAGTGTTAGCGGAGGAACCAAGAAAACCATTTACTCCCTGGCTTTAGGTTATATGGATCAGGATGGAGTGAATATTTCAGATGCAGAGGGATTTCAGCGCTATAATCTTCGACTAAAACTTGAAACCGATGTTAATGAGTGGCTAACTGTAGGTACCAATACATCGTATACGCATAGAGATCAAACTACGGTGCCTGTAGAAGCGCAGCGAGGACTGAGAGCAGTGCCATATTATCCGGTATATGATCATCTTGGATCTGGATTGTACGCTGTTGGTGATGGAGGAACGTCTGAAAATCCAGTTTTAAAATCAAACAATGGTTCTCAGACTGATAATTTGCGTGATGCATTGGAGATTCAGCTAAATGCGAAAGTGAAGATTGCAAAAGGATTATCATTCGAAGAGAATGTTGGCTTTAGAATATTAAATTCAAATAGTAAGGCATGGACAAATGTAATTGATTTTGCATCGCTTGAATTTGATGGTCAGACGGGAGAGTATAGTTCTAATCCAATCTCTTATGCACAGTCGTCAAGTCGTAAATTACAATACTCAAGTACGCGTTCAAGTGTTATCACTTCTCAATCACTATTGAGATATAAATGGTCGAATGATAATCATTTTATAAAGGTATTAGCTGGATGGCAGACGGAGGAAGTTAAGAGTGAGGGATTTGATACACAGCGACAAGATTTCTTAAATGAATCAGTACATAGTCTTGGTGTTGGTGGCGTTGATGTAGGACTTACCAATAGTTCAGACGCATCAGAATCGAGTGATCTTTCGGCGTTAGGTCGCGTGAATTATGACTATAGAGGGAAGTATCTGGTTGAATTTTCATGGAGATATGATATTTCATCTCAGTTTGCAAAAGGTAATCGCAGTGGATTTTTCCCTTCAGTATCGCTTGGCTGGAATGTGGCCAATGAAAACTTTATGCAGAATCTTGATTTTGTTAGTCAGTTTAAATTAAGAGGATCATGGGGAGAAGTGGGACGCGATAATGTGCCTAGTCTGTCGTATATTCAGCGAGTTAATCAGAACAAAGGATATCCATGGTCGACAGGTATGGAGCCTGGATTGGTAATTGCTAATTATGCCAGTCCTGATTTGACCTGGGAGACGCATGAGAAGATTAATTTAGGCGTAGATATTGGCTTATTGGATGGTAAGTTTAATATTGTGGCAGATGTATTTAGAAACAGAAAGAATGATATTCTTGCTGATGTAGCCATTAGCGACGAGTTTGGTTTACCTGCTCCTGATGTGAATAAACGTTCTAACGAATACAGAGGTTGGGAAGTTGCTATTTCTCACCGTAATAGATTGGGTGATTTTGGATATAATGTAATGGTAAACGCGTCAAATGTTCGATCTAAATGGGTGTCATTAGGAGGTGAAGAACCAAGTTATGGTAGTTCATTACGTAAAGAGTGCGAACCTGTGGGGATTGCATACGGTTATAGGGCAAATGGGTTGATTAGTAGCCAGGAAGAGCTTGATCAGTATTTGGCAAACCATACTTTTGCCGGACCAAATTCTTCATTGCAATATATTGGTGCACCTATGTTAGTTGATATTAGCGGACCAGATGGTGTTCCTGATGGACAAATTGATTCAGAATATGATCGTGAAATTATTGATGATAAAAGAGGTGACTACCGAGTAGGAATGCATCTTGGAGTATCGTATAAGAATATCAGTTTGAATGCTGTTATTAGTGGTGTATTCGACCGTAGTGTTTACGCTACTGGTGGACAGTCGGAAAACCAATTTTCCGGAGGAGTAGGAAATGCATTTGAAATTCATAAAGAAAGTTTTGATCCTGATAGCCCTGATAAATTTGCACCATATCCGTTGATCCGTTCAGGTTTAATAAACTATGACCGTTCAAGCTATTGGATGCGTAAAGCAAGTTATATTAGGGTACGGAATATTAATGTGAAATATGCTTTTAATAAGTCGTTATTGGGAAAAACGAATTTTATAAAGAGAGCTGAGTTATTCACTTCTATTGAAAATCCATTTATGATTTGGAATAACTTCTTTGCAAGTGATACAGGTTGGGATCCTGAGTTGGGAATTGGAAACGTAGATTATCCTTTGCCACGTACCATTACAATCGGAGCTAATATAACTTTCTAACACCTTAAAAATTGACAGTATGAATAAGATATATGCCATAATTGCACTTCTGACCCTTACGTTGGTAGGGTGTGATGATTTCTTAGATAAAGAACCCTTAAATGATTACTCTGTAGCGACTGTTTTCCAGACAGAGCAAGATGTGAAATATGCATTGAATGGGTTGTACCGACAGATAAGAGGATTTAATACATCTACGGGTAATCCATCGAAAAGTGAGTATGTTTATTCGTTATATACCGATGATGGTTATAATCGCTCAGGGGCGAGTAAATCATCAGATTTGGACTTTAGTGCCAGTAAGTCGGCGGTGTCAGACGAATATTCTTCACGCTATACCGTAATAAGGGATGTAAATGAGTTTCTGGCGCGAGCACCACAGGCAAAAGAAAACTTTTCCGATGAGAATTTATATAATCGATATATTGCAGAAGCACGTTTTATCAGGGCCATCAATTATGCACGATTGAACTTCTTGTTTGGAGCAGTGCCTTTATTAACAGAACCTACAGATCCTGATTTCTTCCCAAAGAGAGCGACACGATTGAAGGTGTTTGATTTTGTGGCTACAGAGTTGACTGAAATAGCAAATGATTTACCAGAGCAATATACAGAACCTGGTGATGAAGTGAGAATTACAAGGGGTGCCGCTTTGGCAATAAAAGCGAGGCATTTGTTGAATGGACTCGATTGGCATGCTAACACCGCAGAGCTATATACTGAGGCTGCTGCTTCGGCTGGCGATGTATATGCCAAGGGAATTTATAGTTTGGATATGGGAGCATCTGGTTTTCATAAGCTGTTTACCAGAGAGTCAGCAAATGGTGCTTCCAATGGTGCAATTCTAACCGTAAACTATGATCGAGATTTTAAGGCTCATGGTTATCAGAATGCGATACTACCAAAAGGTGCTTTTTCTGGGACAAAGAAAAACAATAGCAATTATGCTGGCATAAGCAATAATTTGGTGGAAGCTTTTCAAGTGAAAAGTAGCGGATTGGATGTTCATGATTCTAACTCTGGATATGATCCTGCAAATCCATGGGAAGATAGGGATCCACGTCTTGATATTACTGCTTTGAGGGCAGGTGAAGTAATTCCGATTAAAGGAGGTGATGGTGTAAATGATCTGTATGTTTATGATGCGCATCCGAAAAAGGATCCAACGGTAACTTTGTCTGATGGAAGAGTAATTGGCAGTATTAAGACTGATGATGTGAATAAGAATGCAATTAATAAGACAGGTTATCATTTTCAGAAGTACCAGGATTTTGATTTTGAGCATCCAACAAGTGGAGGTGATATTCAATACCATTTTATTCGATTTGCAGAGGTTGTGTTGTTGTATGCAGAAGCTGTGTTAGGAAAAGATGACAATATTAACCTGGCCATGTCCTTGGTTGATGAGGTAAGGGCCAGGGTTGATATGCCAGGTGTAGCGACTTCTTATGGAGCGGTTACAAGCACAGAACAGGCGTTGGAGATTATTCTGAAGGAACGACGTTTTGAATTTGCATGTGAGGGACCACAGCGATTCTTTGATATTCGTCGTCATCGCTTGGGTGAAGAAGTATTTGCCGAAGGAACAGTTTATGGCATTCCTTTGGGTGAAAATCGTACCGCCCAGGCAAGTGTGTTGGAAGGAGATCTGGACGATGGTAAAAAGATTATTGTGGGAACACAGAATTTTAATCCTGCCACTTATTATCTGTGGCCATTACCACAGGGAGCAATTGATGATAATCCAAATCTAGCTGAAGATCCTGAATAGAAATAATGAACGTTTTAACTCCGGAGTTTTTTCAATTTTCCGGAGTTTTTTTTCTCGAATTATCACTGCGTTTTCCTAAAAAACAGGGACGAAATGCTGATGTTTTGATGTCTCAAAAAGTGTCAATTTTCTACGTTTTTTAGTTTTAAGGGTATTGATACGGATTCCTCATAAAACCACGGTTTTGTGCAGTTTTTTAAACGTTTTCTGAACATTTGCAAACAGTTTCACCCAGCGATAATGTGAAATTTGAGGAAACAATCATGGAAAATTACAGTGATCCTTAAATGCAGTTTGAGTAAGACTTAAATGGTGTTTTAAGGTCATGGAGAAATGATTACTGAATTCAATTAACTTAAACAAATCACAATGATTGCAAAGTATTTTATAGGTGCTGGTTTAATGCTCGCAGCTGGATTGCAAGGAAATTGCATGACTAATAAGACTTCTAAAATAGAGAATAAACCAAATATCATCTATATCCTTGTCGACGATTTAGGATATGGAGAACTGGGATGTTACGGTCAGGATAAGATTAATACACCTGTCGTTGATCAAATGGCCAAAGAAGGCATGAAGTTTACTAATTATTATGCGGGAGCTCCTGTTTGTGCACCATCCAGATGTGTTTTACTTACAGGGAAGCATTTGGGGCATTCTTTTATCCGAAATAATAAAGGAATTGGAGGGCGAAAGAAGGATCCTGCTAAAGGTATTTGGCCTGGTGATGCTGCTATTCCTACACAAGAAAAGACCATTGCGGAGTATATGAAAGAGGCAGGTTACGCAACTGGTGCAATTGGTAAATGGGGATTGGGAATCGAAGGTTCCACTGGGCATCCTAACAAGCAGGGATTTGATTATTTCTATGGTTATTTGAATCAGGTTCATGCACATAGTCATTATCCATACTTCTTGTGGGAAAATGATAAGAAAGATTGGCTGAAGGGAAATACCAGGGGAAATAGTGGAATTCACTCACAGGATAAGTTTGATGAGAAGGCTGAGAACTTTATCAGAACGCATAAGGATGAGCCTTTCTTCTTGTACTATCCAATAATTCTTCCTCATACTTTTGTACAGGCAAATGAGGAGTATGTTGAGCCTTATAAAGGTAAATTTCCAGCTCTGGGTAATGGTAAAAAGGAAAATTCATTAGGGTTAGCTGGGTATGCAGGAATGGTAAGCCAGATGGATGCTGCAGTCGGTAAGGTATTGAATCTTCTAAAGGAGTTGAATATCGACGATAACACATTGGTTATTTTTACAAGTGACAATGGGGCAAGTCCTATTTCTAAAAATGACTTCTTTAAGAGTACGGCAGGTCTGAGAGGAAAGAAACGATATTTATATGAAGGGGGAATTAAGACGCCAATGATTGCTCGTTGGCCAGGAAAAATAAAGGCTGGTTCGGTTTGTGATTTTCAGGGTGCTTTCTGGGATGTGCTGCCAACTTGCTGTGAATTAGCTGGAGTGAAAGTTGATCAGCCAACCGATGGTATCAGCTTTGTTGATGCAATGCTTACCGGTAAGAACAAGGTTAATCACGATCATCTGTACTGGGAATTCCCAAATAGGGTTGAGCAAGGACAAGCTGCCATTATTAAAGGAACATGGAAACTACGTTTGTCAAAGCTAACTACAGGTAATCCTGATATTGAGTTATTTGAACTGAAGAATGATCCATATGAAAAAACTAACCTTAAGGATAAGCATCCCAATAAAGTCAAAGAGCTCATTGCCATCATGAAAGAAGAGCATAGTCACTCTGAATTATTTCCATCAAAGGAGTATGAGGCATTCTTGATGCAAAATTGATTGATGCTTAAGCTATTATGAGCAGTTCTTTGGAAGAAATGTAAAAATATGCCGAAGAAGGTCATACCCTTTGCATTTCTTCCGGTTCTAATAATAAACCAATAAACTAATATATTAATGATGCACTTTTCAAAAACAGGTGATCACATACAATGTGTTGTATTGAGGTTGGTTGTTTGCTTAAGCCTGATTGTAGCAACAGGATTGCTGCATGCCAATACGCCATCCTCACCAAAGCCCAATGTTGTATTTGTATTGATTGATGATTTGGGAATAGAAGGATTCTCATGTTATGGAAGTAAGATTGCTACACCCAATATTGACCGACTGGCTGCACATGGTGTAAGAGTTACTGATTGTTATGCTCAACCCAATTGTACACCTACAAGAGTGAAGCTAATGACAGGTCAACGCAATTACAAAACATATGATGTGTTTGCTCATCTCGATCCAAAATACAAAACCATTGGTAATTTGATGCAGGATGCTGGTTATAAGACCTGTATTGCAGGGAAATGGCAACTAAATGGATCGAAGAAAATGAGTGGATACAAACCTGAAGACAATCACTTGAATAGGGCTATTGTAGCTGGATTTGATGAGTATCATCTTCATAATTATACGCAACCAGAGCATGCCCGTTATGCTAATTCTGTTGTGGAGTGTAATGGTAAGTTACAAAAAGGGAAATATGGACCGGATATGCATCGAGACTTTATCTTCGATTTTATTAAACGAAATAAGAAGCAGCCTTTCTTTGCTTATTATCCAATGGTAATGGTGCATGCAGCATATGAGAAAACGCCTGATTCATTTGATTGGGAGATGAGCTCAAAGCGAGCACGCAATGTATATCTGAAGGAAATGATTGAGTATTCTGATAAGATTGTTGGACAGTTGATCGAGCTTCTTAAAAAGGAGGGGGTATATGAGAATACGGTGGTAATTGTGGCTGCTGATAATGGAACAGGAAGAGGAGGTGTTATTGAAACAGTTAATGGACCGGTACGAGGAGGTAAAGGAACAATGACTGATGCTGGTACTCATGTTCCACTAATTATTCATTATCCTAAAAAGATTAAGGAAGAAATGGTGTGGAATGGTTTGATTGATTTCAGCGATTTTTATCCTACTCTGGCTGATATTGCAGGGATAGATGTAAGTACGGATGAGGCTCTGGATGGAAGAAGCTTTTATCCGCTGGTTGAAGGCAAGGCAAAAGAGTTTAAGTCACGAGAAATCCTTTTTATGCAACAGGATGCCAGACGAGATGATAATCCAGCACGAATTAAATTTGATAATGAGCATCGCAATCGCTTTGCCCGAACATTAGATTATAAATTGTATCAAACAGGCGAGTTTTATCATGTTAAATCTGATAGAGAAGAGCAAAATGCTTTGGATGTTGCAAAGCTTAGTCAACACGAAAGTATGATTTACAAAAAGCTAAAGCAATACCTCAATTATATTGATCTCGAATTTCCCTGGGAGAAGAATTGGAACCCTTAAAACCAAGGAGATAGTTGTATTGAATGGATTTTGTAAAGAGGGGTGAAAATAGAATAGAGAGGGAGATTATCGTATAGTTGTAAAAATCCCTCATAACTGTTACATCTGGTTCAGACAATAAAGTTCTATTGAGATTAAATTGTTGAGCATTAGTGATAAAGAGAGAGACAAGTAGGGTGGGGCTGTTTTCCATAATTACTCAACATATGAACAATATTCATCCATGTTCTAACTCATTAATAGAGAAATTTGAGAGAATATTAATCAGTATCAAAACAAAAAGTGTAATGATGAATGCAAAATACCTATTAGGAATAGGCTTACTAATGACTTCCAGTCAGTTGGTAGAGGCGAGTAATAAGAGTAAACAAATAAAGCCTAATATTATCTATATTCTCGCAGATGATTTGGGATATGGTGATTTGGGATGTTATGGTCAGGAGGCAATAAAAACCCCTAATTTAGATCAGCTGGCAGCTGAAGGAATGAAGTTTACACAGCATTACTCCGGTAGTACTGTATGTGCTCCCTCTCGTACGGCGTTAATGACTGGTCTTCATATGGGGCATGCTTATATTCGATCGAATGGAAAAGGCTTGCAATTGCGTAACGATCCAATGGACTTAACCATTGGTAGATATATGAAGGATGCCGGATATAAAACAGCTATGATTGGTAAAGCCTGTACTGGGTGCGATAATACCGTAGGTCACGTAAATGAAAAAGGTTTTGATCATTTTTATGGATATCAGGGGCACGCACAAGCACATGCTTACTTTCCTAAATTTATGCATCGTAATAGTGAGCAGATTGATTTTCCTGAAAATGGAGGAAGTAAAACCTGGAGGGGGGAAACTTATAGTCCTGATTTGATTCTAAAGGAGGCTTTGGATTATATTGAGGATAAGAAAGATGATCCTTTCTTTATGATCTATTCTTCAACGTTACCTCATGCGCAAATGTGGGTTCCTGAGGAATTTGAGAAGCAATACATTGGCCAGTTCGAAGAAAAACCATTCGGAGGGAAAGGTAAAATGAGGCATTACGGAAATACGAAACGACCTAATGCTACGACTGCAGGGATGATTACCCGTCTCGACTGGGAAATCGGAAAAATCTTAAAGCAACTGAAAGAGCAGGGATTAGAGGATAATACGATCATCATGTTCTCAAGTGATAATGGTCCTCATAAAGAGGGAGGTCGTGTTCCTGCCTTCTTTAAAAGTTCAGGACCTTTCCGTGGTATTAAAAGAGATCTTTACGAAGGTGGTATCAGAATGCCGTTTATTGTGAAGTGGCCTGGGGTTGTAAAAGCAGGATCAACATCTGATCATATCAGTGCTTTCTGGGATATCTTACCAACATTAACTGATATTGCTGGTGTTGAAGCTCCTAAAGGAATTGATGGTGTTTCTTTGGTACCAACGCTGAAAGGTAAATTGAAGAAACAAAAGGAGCATGACTATATGTATTGGGAATTCATTCAAGGAAGTGTTGGAAAAAGAGCGTTGAGAAAAGGAGATTGGAAATTACTTCAGTTCACTAATCTTAAGACCAAGGATGTTACTTACGAACTGTATAATCTGAAGGAAGATATTGGAGAGAAGAATAATATCGTAGAAAAAGAAACTGCGCATTTTGAAGCGTTGAAAGAGTTGTTGTTGAATGCTTATACAACGGCAGCTTTAGAAAGGAATCGATTCTAGAAAGCGATTTTCGAAGATATAGTAAAGCATCTCAGTCTGTGCAAGACTGAGAGCTTTTAATCATGAAATTAAAAAGCAAATAGATGATACGTTTACTCATTATAGTAGTGTGCTTTGTATGTGCTATTGGTGTGCCTTTGAAGGCTGAGGTTGTCCATGTGGAAACGCAGAATACATCTTTGATATTTCAAATTGGAAAGAATAAAAAGGTATATCAATTCCATTATGGTAGCCATATCGGTAACCTGACCGGAATAGATAAGATGAATTCTATATTTAATGAAGTATATCCTTCATTCGGTAATGGAGAATCAAATGAGGTGGCATTGATGGTTACGCATGCCGACGGTACCATGGCGACAGATCTCTATTATAATTCTCACTCACAGGAAGTGGCAGAAGGAATTCAGTCTACTGTTATCAGACTAAAAGATGATAAGCTCGACCTCTTTGTGAATTTACATTTCAAGGCCTATATGCGTGAGGACGTAATTGAACAATGGGTGGTTGTTGAGAATAATGAGCGCAATACTATCGCACTTCAACAAGTTGCTTCAAGTGCTTTAGGATTTAAAGCAGAATCATATTATCTCACCCATTTTAATGGAAGTCATTCTCATGAAATGCGATTAACCGAAGAACGTTTGGTTAATGGTGTTAAATCAATTGAGACCAAGCGAGGGGTAAGAACCACTGAATATGATAATCCATCGTTTATGTTGTCGTTAAAAGAAAAAGCGGCAGAAGATAACGGAGAGGTAATTGCTGGAGCACTGGCATGGTCAGGGAATTATAAATTGGCATTTGAAGTTGATGATCAAGAGCGATGTCAGATGATTACTGGTATTAATCCATTTGCCTCAACGTATCATCTCGAGAAAGGAGAAATGTTCAAAACTCCGCGGATGATCACTTCTTATAGTGCGAATGGAAAGAATCAGGCTTCAGTAAATCTACATCGCTGGGCCAGGAAGTATAATTTACGTGATGGAGATAAAATTCGTCCAATTGTGCTGAACAGTTGGGAAGGGGCATATTTCTCTTTCGATGCCAAGCGATTGAAGGAAATGATGGATGGAGCCGCAGAAATGGGCGTAGAGATATTTGTCCTGGATGATGGTTGGTTCGGAAATAAATATCCACGTAATAATGCTAGAGCAGGATTGGGAGACTGGCAGGTAAATAAAAAGAAATTACCAAAAGGGATTGACGATTTGATTGACTATGCCGAGTCGAAGGGAATGCAATTTGGAATATGGGTTGAGCCAGAAATGGTTAATCCTAAGAGCGAATTGGCAGAGAAACATCCCGAGTGGATTGTCCAACGAATGAATGATCGTAAAAAACTTCTTGAACGTAATCAATTGTTACTTGATTTATCCAATCCTAAGGTTCAGGATTTTGTATTCGGGGTTGTGGATGATATTCTGACTAATCATCCTCGAGTTAGTTACATCAAATGGGATGCAAATAGACATTTGGAGAATTTTGGTTCTACTTATCTTTCAAACGAGCGACAATCTCATTTATGGATTGACTATGCTAAAGGTTTGGAAAGTGTATTTGCAAGACTAAAAGAGAAATATCCTGAGGTGATTATGCAGGCTTGTGCTTCGGGAGGAGGACGGGTTGAATATGATGCTTTACAGTATACTCATGAGTTTTGGGCTAGTGATAATACCGATCCTTATGAACGCTTGCTTATTCAGTGGGGTACAAACCATTTCTACCCAGCAATAGCTACGGCCGCTCATGTAACGAAGTCGCCTAATCATCAGACAGGCAGGCAGACTTCGCTGAAGTTTCGCTTTGATGTTGCTATGGCTGGTAGATTAGGAATGGAATTGCGACCAGATGATTTGGAGAAAGAGCAAGTGAAATTTGCAAAGGCTGCCATTGAAAAGTACAAGGAGATAAGACCAATTATTCAGTTTGGTGATTTGTATAGATTGTTGTCGCCTTATGATGCTGATGGTTATGCTGCAATTAACTATGTATCTGCTGACAAATCTGATGTGATTTTAATGGTATACAGCCACAAACATCATCGCAGAGTAGAACGTAATGTAGTGCGTTTGCAAGGACTTGATCGAGATGCAAATTACTTGATTGAGGAGATCAATAATGATGGACGTTCGCACATAAGCGTGAACAAACAGCTTGTAAGTGGTGGTTTATTGATGGATAGAGGACTAAAGGTGAATTTAAGGAAGCCGTTGCAGAGTGCTGTGTTCCAATTGAAGAAGGTAAACTAATGTAGAAGTGTGCTAATAATCCACAAACCTTAAAAGCCAGTAATCAAAAAAACCTTAAACAATGAAAAAAATACTAATTGCAGGAATGATGTTGTTATCGCTTTCAGGATATTCATCCAGTAAGACGAAAAGTCAAGATCGTCCGAATATTCTTTTTTGTATCGCTGATGATGCATCATATCCTTATATGAGTGCATATGGCTGTTCTTGGATTAATACACCAGGATTCGATCGTGTGGCAAAAGAAGGTGTTTTATTTACCAATGCCTATACTCCCAATGCAAAGTGTGCACCTTCGCGCGCTGCTATCCTCACAGGAAGAAATTCCTGGCAGTTGGAGGAAGCGGGAAATCATAATTGCAATTTCCCTAAGAAGTTTAAAACCTATGTAGAAGAGTTGAATGATAACGGATATTTTGTAGGAAAGACAGGTAAAGGATGGGCTCCTGGTAATCCAGGTATGATTAATGGAAAAAGAAGAGAATTAGCAGGTAAAGCTTATCAATCTGAAAGAGCTGAGCGTCCTACATCAGGGATTAATAACTTAAACTATTCATCAAACTTTACAAAGTTCCTAAAGGATGTACCACAAGATAGTCCTTGGTGTTTCTGGTATGGAGGAACCGAACCTCATCGTAAGTATGAGTATGGATCAGGAATAAAGAAGGGGGGAAAAGCTTTATCGGATATTGATGTTGTGCCAGCTTTCTGGCCTGATAATGATACCGTGCGCACAGATATGCTCGATTATGCTTATGAGGTTGAACATTTCGATAAACATCTGAAATCAATGATAGAGCATCTAGAAAAGATAGGACAGTTGGAGAATACCATTATTGTAGTAACATCTGATAATGGTATGCCTTTCCCTCGGTGTAAAGCTCAAGAGTATGAAATGTCGAATCATATGCCATTTGCAATTATGTGGCCTAAGGGAATTAAGAATCCTGGTCGTGTTGTGAACGACTATGTATCATTCATTGATATTGCTCCTACGTTCCTTGAGATAGCTGGTATTTCGACTGATAATATGAATATGCAGCCGGTGACTGGAAAATCGTTGACACCTATTTTTAATTCAACAAAAGAGGGACGTGTTGTTGCTGAGCGTGATTTTGTACTAATTGGCCGAGAAAGACATGACTGTGGTAGACCCGAAAATCAGGGATACCCAATTAGGGGGATCATTCAGGACGGTACACTTTATCTGAATAATATGAAGCCACATTTGTGGCCAGCAGCTGATCCTGAAACAGGTTATCTTGATTGTGATGGAAGTCCTACCAAGACTTATATCCTGAATCAGCGTAGAGCCGGAAAAGATGATACCTATTGGCAGCTTGCTTTTGGGAAAAGAAGCGGCGAAGAGTTGTATGACCTGAAAAAGGATTTCTTCTGTGTTGATAATAAGGTGGCCGATAAGGCATATGATAACCTGAAAAACCAACTTAAAGATAGGTTGTTTAAGCTATTGGAAAAACAGGGAGATCCGCGTGTTGTGGGTAATGGAGACGTGTTCGATGGATATCCTTATGCCAGAAAACAACTTTGGAACTTCTATGAAAAATATATGTCTGGTGACCGATCGGTAAAAACAGGATGGGTGAATAAATCAGATTATGAAGAGAAACCTATAAAACAATAGAAATCATGAAAATGAAACTTGGAATCGGATTACTGGCATTTGCAGCATTAGGTGGATGTACTAGTGAGCAGAAAACAGATCGTTTGCCGAATATCGTGCTTATATTGGCTGATGATCTTGGATCGGGTGATTTACAGTGCTACAATAAACAATCGGAAATACCTACTCCCAATATGGATATGCTGGCACAGCAAGGAGTAAGATTTACCGATGCTCATACCAATTCGGCTGTGTGTACACCTACGCGTTATGGTATCATTACAGGTCGCTATGCATGGAGAACACGTTTGAAAAGAGGCGTTCTTAATGGATATAGTCAGCATTTGATTGATCCTAACAGGACAACTATTGCTTCATTGTTGAAGTCGAACGGTTATACAACGGCAGGTGTAGGAAAATGGCATCTGGGAATGGATTTTGCAAAAGATGCTGAAGGAAAGACTGATTATGCAGGGAAAATTGAAAACAGTCCGATTGTAAACGGTTTCGATTCATATTACGGTATCTCAGCATCGCTTGATTTTCCTCCATATGTATACATCGAGGACGATCATTTCACAAAAGTGCCAACAGAGAAGCAGAAGAAGCAGTACTTTCCTCGTTATCTGAGAGATGGAGATAAAGCTGATAATTTTGATTTTGAACGTGCGGGTCATCATTTGCTATCGAAGGCATTGGGTGTTATTGACAAGTATGCCAATCAGGAGAAACCATTCTTTATGTATTATGCGTTGCCTTCTCCTCATAAACCTGTATGGCCAGCAAAGGAATTTCAAGGGAAATCAACCAAAGGTCCTTATGGCGACTATGTTATGCAAACTGATTATATCGTTGGACAAGTTTTAAAACAGCTAAAGGATAAGGGAATTGATGATAACACGCTTGTGTTATTTACAAGTGATAATGGCTCATTTATGCATAAGTTGGAGAATGGAGAGACTGATGATCATTTAAGTGATAATACCATTCAGGGATTCTTCCCTCAGAGTCATACTGCTAACTATGTATATCGCGGTACAAAAGCAGATGTGTGGGAAGGAGGACATCGAGTACCTTTCTTGGTTCGCTGGCCAGCGAAAGTTAAGCAACGAGTGGTTTCAGAGACTATTTGTACAACTGATTTCTTCTCAACATTTGCAGAGCTTGTAGGTAAGCAAGTTACTGCTAATGAAGGAGAGGACAGCTTCAGTTTCCTTCCATTATTAATGGGGAATGATGCGCAGTTTGAAAAACATCCAGTTGTGCATCACTCAAGTGGTGGAACATTTGCACTTCGTGAAGGAGATTGGAAAATGGTATTTGGCTCTGGTTCTGGGGGGCGACAGAAACCTAAAGGAAAAGCATGGGAGAAACCATTTAAGCTTTTCAATATGAAGTCAGATATCTCGGAAACAACGAATGTGATTGATCAAAATGCTGATATTGCTGAAAAGATGGAGCAGAAGATGCATCAGATTATTGAAGCAGGTACTAGTCGTTAAGCAGGAAATTTGTCTGATTTAATGGATTTTGCGGTAAAAATAAAGGATATGAGAAAGTATAGGTGGATATTGTTTTTATACTTGACATTGTTGGTTGTACAAAGTGGAATTGCCAAGGATTATGTGGTAACGTCACCAGATAAGAGTCTAAAGACAGTAGTTTCGATCAATCAAGGACAGATGTCTTACGTTTTGAAACGAAACGGAAAAGTGGTGATCGAAAATTCTGCACTGGGAATCTCTTATGGGAATGAGGTAAAACTACAGGTTAAGGATGTTGAACGGGCCTATGAAAACAACGATTGGCAACCTTTATGGGGTGCCAATCAGACAGTAAAGGATGAATACAATAGTATGAATCTTTCACTTGAAGATGGTGGTCAGCAACTCATACTAAAAGTGAGACTTTATAACGAGGGATTGGCGTTTAAATATGTTGTAAAGACTCCTGAGTTTAAAGGGAAAAAGCAGATAAAAGAAGATACGCAGTTCTCAGTTGCTAAAGATGCGTCATGTTGGGTATTAGATCATCCCTGGGGAAAAAAATATAAGACAGATGTTGCTGTTGCAGATGTAAACAATGCTAGTCTGCCTTTATTGTGTAACACCCAGGATACTTACATTCTTATCACTGAAGCCGAGCTGTATAACTATGGAAGTCTTCATTTAACTGCTAATCCGAATGGTATTCTTTGTGCTGATATTGTTGGTGAGACTATTTTACCAGAGCGCTTCGAAACACCATGGCGTGTTGTTATGGTTGCCAATGATCCAGTATATTTTGTGGAGAACAATGAACTGGTATTAAATCTTAATGCACCTTGTAAGCTAGAGGATACTTCGTGGATTAAACCAGGGATATGTACTTGGGATTGGAGAGCTAGAGGGGCAGTTGAAAATGGTTTTGAATATAGTTTGAATACCGAGACCTTGATCCGATTTGTAGAAAAGACTAGTGCGCTGGGAATACCTTATTTTATGATCGATGCTGGTTGGTACGGAAAGGAGCATTCAGCTGAAGCAAACCCAATGACCGTGATTCCTGAAATTGATATGCCAAAGTTTTTTAAGGAAGCAAAGGAGAAAAATGTAGGTGTATGGCTGTATGTCAATCGTATTGCTTTTGACAACTTTGATGTTGATGAGATCTTATCGACTTATAAAGAGTGGGGTGTTGTTGGTATAAAGCTAGGTTTTTTAAAACTGATGAATCAAAAAGGTGTGGAGCTTCTTCAGCAGATATTGGAGAAGTGTGCTGAGTATGAAATCATGTTTGATTGTCACGAAGCAGTGATCCCATCAGGAATTGAACGTACATGGCCTCATTTCTTCAC
Source organism: Puteibacter caeruleilacunae (assembly GCA_005217565.1). Taxonomy (GTDB): domain Bacteria; phylum Bacteroidota; class Bacteroidia; order Bacteroidales; family Prolixibacteraceae; genus Puteibacter; species Puteibacter caeruleilacunae. Next base: position 122,404 of record SJCO01000009.1, on the reverse strand, counting down.
TCGTGAATATAACCATTCATTAGCCGATGGTAGATACATTGCTTCTCCGGTTGATCATACTATTACTCCGTTTTTAAACAATGTAGCAGGGCCAATTGATGTTACTCCTGCCTTCTTTAATTTGGATGGATTGGAGTCTCGTACTTATGTGAGAGCTCCATTAAGGAGTACTGTGGTAGCGCAGACAGCAATGTGTGTTACTTATTTCTCTCCATTGTTGTGCTTGGCTGATATTCCAGAGGCTTATGAGCGAAAGAGTGACCTGTTCAATTTTATAAAGGAGTTGCCATTAAATTATGATGAATCAATAGTATTGAATAGTCAAATAGGCAAGCAGTTTATTATTGCGAGAAGAAAAGGTGATACATGGTGGATTGGAGGAGTTGCTAATGAAAATGGTTGTAAGATGTCCATAAAGCTTGATTTTTTGAAAAAAGGAGATTATCAGGCAACGATATTTAGCGATGGAAAAGAAACTACATGGAAGATAAATAGAGAAATGTACGAGGTGAGCAAAAAGCAGATTAGCTCTTCTGACAAGTTGAATGTGATGATGAGACCTGGTGGTGGTATTTGTATAAAACTAGAAAAAAAGTAATCTAAATATTTAAACAATGATAAAAACAAAACTAATAGGAAGTATTGGCCTTGCTGCTTTGCAGTCGGTTAACCTATGCTTCGGAACCAATATTAATACAACCAAGAAAAAAGATGCGGCTAAGCCCAATATTGTATTCGTATTAATCGATGACATGGCTTGGTCAGATGTAGGATATAACGGCGGTGCTGGCGGTTTCTACGAAACACCAAATATCGATAAGGTAGCAAAGGATGGTGTGATTTTTAATCGATTTTATCCGGGAGGACCAAACTGTGCTCCTACAAGAGCTTGTATCTTAAGTGGAATGTATACTCCCCGAACAAAGATCTATACTCCTTCAACACAGGCCAAAGGTAAGGTGCAAAATATGCGTTTTATGGTGCCTGCCAAAGAACGGAAAAACGATGAGCATCTAATGGATACCAGAGATGCGCTTAAGCCTTCGGTAATATCTACTGCTGAAGTGCTGAATAGTGCAGGTTATGTAACGTCAAGGATAGGTAAGTGGCATGTTGGTCCTGATACGCAGGGGTTCCATGAGTCGACTACCGATGGTGTACAAGGACCTGGAAAGAAATTTTATAATGATCCTTTGGCCACAGATAGAATGGCAAAAGCGGCTACTGAATTTATGGAGCGTAATAAGGAAAATCCATTCTTCCTATACTTTGCCTTATGGGATGTACATACTCCATTGGTTGCTAAAAAGGAGGTTGTCGATAAGTACAAAAAGAAGTGGGAGAACTGGCCTGATAAATCGAAGAAGTGGTCGCCAACTTATGCCGCAATGATTGAGGTGATGGATAATAGTGTTGGTATACTACGAGCCAAGATTAAAGAGTTGGGCCTTGAGGATAACACCTTGTTTATGGTGGTGTCGGATAATGGTGGACCTGCAGGACATACCACAAATGAGCCTTTACGTGGGGCAAAAGGAGCGTTGTACGAAGGAGGTATCAGAACCTTGGGGACAGCTGTATGGCCAGGACAGATAAAAGCTGGAAGTAAAACAGATTACCCGATTACAGGGGTAGATATGATGCCAACGTTTGCCGAATTGGCAGGAGCTGATTTGCCAAAGAATCAACCTGTCGATGGAAAGTCTTTTGTGAAGGTCTTGAAGACTGGTAAACAGTTACCTGAGCGTCCTATTTTCTGGCATTATCCACTTTATTTGAGTGGGAAAAAGGCTCATGATGGTCTGCCAGGTGATAATGTATTACCAATTTATGGAACTGATATAATGACATGGCGTGCAGTGCCAGCTTCTGCAATTATGAAAGGTGATTGGAAGTTGATTTACTTCTATGAGTATGAGAAATATGAGCTTTACAATGTAGCGGATGATCTTAGTGAATCGAAAGAGCTATCAAAAGAAAATCCTACTAAGGCGAAAGAGCTATATGAGGAACTGATGCAATGGGTGAAGGATACAGGTGCGGATGTTCCAACAAAGCTTAATCCAGATTTTGGGAAAGGAAAATAGAAAACACTTTATAAAATGCATTTGAATAAGAAATTAATAGCAACAGGGATATTGTCTGTTGGAATGCTTGCCGGATCTGCATTTACCAGTCAGGCAAAAGCAAAGAAACAGCCCAATATTGTCTTTATCCTTGCCGATGACTTGGGGTGGCAGGATACTGGTTTTATGGGAAGTAAATGGTTCGAAACACCTAAGCTTGATAAATTGGCTGCAGAGAGTGTGGTCTTTACGCAAGCTTATATGTATCCTACTTGTTCTCCATCAAGGAGTGCGCTCCTCACTGGAAGACAGTCATTTAGGACAGGAGTATATACGGTACCTGTCTTAGAGGGGAAAGATCCACAAAAGAATATCTATTCACGATGGACAGTAGGTAAAGAGCATCCTGTGTATGCTGAACCATTAAATAAGGCTGGATATCAGTTAATTCACCTGGGAAAATGGCATATTGTTGGTCCAAATCCTGAATTAGAGAAAGATTATCCGTTTAAAAAGAAGCTGTCTCAACCTGCCAATGGTGATTTTAGTTGGGTAGAGCGTCATAAGAAAGAATACGAGCAGTATTATCCAACAGGTCGTGGTTTTCATGAAAATGTAGGCGGTACCTGGTGGGGAGATCCTGCACGAGGATATCCAAAGGGGTATAAGTCGGAAAGTGGAGGGTATGTTGCTCCATTTAAGAATCCGTTTATGAAAGACAAACCTAACGATGAATGGTTGACCGATCGTTTAACCGACGATGCTATTGATTTCATGGATCGCAACAAGGATAAGCCATTCTTTGTAAATCTACATTTTCATTCACCTCATCGACCAATTATTGTTCGTAGTCAGAAGTGGATGGATAAGTACATGAAAAAGGATCCGGATCTGGCAACAGGACAGGGAACAAAGAAACTGGAAACCATTGCCGGCTATGCTACAATGATAGAGTCGATTGATGATAACGTTCAGCGGATCGTAGATTACCTGGAGAAGGAGGGTTTACGTGAAAACACCATCGTCATCTTTACATCTGATAATGGCTTCAATAATGTTAGTTGCAGTAACGATGTTAGGGGACAAAAGGGCACTGTTTACGAAGGTGGTATACGTGTGCCTGCTATTGTAAGTTGGCCAAAGCATATTAAACCGGGTACTTGTGATATGCCTATTAGTGGTATGGATTATTTCCCAACATTCCTTGAACTTGCTGGTATTAACGATTATCATGAGGTGCTCGATGGAAACAGTTTGGTTCCTACTTTGCTGAAAAGAAAAGAAATGAAGCGACCTTTATTCTGGCATATTGCCAGCTCGTATAAAAATCCTCCATGTTCGATTATTCGTAAAGGGGATTGGAAACTTATCCAGTTTATACTCGATGGAAAGGTTGAACTATATAACCTGAAGGAGGATCTAAAAGAAAGCAAGGATTTAAGTGTTGAACGTAAGGATATTGCTGATAAACTTTTGGCTGAATTAGTACAGTGGCGCAAAGAGAATAAGGCTCCACTTCCTCCGGTATCAGTCCTTGAATACTAAGAAATTGATTAATCTTATTCTATAATTTTAGAGAATAAAACTTAATCAGTATCTATTCGAATTTTTAGTTTTCTAAGTATATTTACAGGCTTGGAGATTATAACCTAATCTCTAAGCCTTTTTGCCATAACTAAACCACTCAAAGATGAATAATTTTAAACGCTTATTGTTATTGGGTGCAGTCGCACCTACAGTTCTTTTTTCTCAAGCTTCTAATAAAAAACGCTTAACTAAAACCCCTAATGTTGTTTTTATTTATGCTGATGATTTAGGTCGGGGACTGCTATCTTATGAAGGACAGCAGATCATTAAAACTCCTAATATCGACCGGCTAGCAGAACAGGGTGTACGCTATGAGAATGCGTATGGTTGTATGTTTTGTGCTCCTGCCAGGGCTAGCCTGCTTACTGGCTATCATGACTGTCATGGAGATAAGTGGAAAATCTCGGGAGCTGGATTGTATTCAAAGATTACTACAGGTGAATTGAAACGAGAAAAGGTTGAAGCAGCTTATGATGAGCAATATGGACCGATTGATGATAGTGAAGTCTTTCTAGCAGAAATATTTAAGAAAGCAGGATATGTAACGGCTGAAGTAGGAAAGCTAGATTGGGGATTTGCGACCACTCATAAACAGATGAAACGTCATGGATGGGACTATTACTATGGTTTTTACGATCATCAACGTTGTCATGGTTTTTATCCGCCATTTTTGTTTGAGAATGGGAAGATGGTAATGATCTACGGTAATACGCATGCCGATTGTGCCAAGACTAGTGAGCATGATGAGAATGGAGGATATGAGGATCGTTGGAATAAGAATGGCAAAAAGACCTATTCGCAGGATTTATTCCTTGAGAAAATGGTTGACTTTATCAGGACGAATAAAGATACTTCCTTCTTTCTATATCATCCAACACAACTACCACATGGACCGGTTGCTATTCCTGAGATACATCCAGATTTTAAAGATAATGATGACCTAACTGAAATAGAGAAAACATATGCATCAATGGTAAAAATGTTGGATGATCATGTTGGAATAATCATTGATGAGTTGAAAGAATTGGGTATCTATGACAATACTATTGTTGTGTTCTCCGGGGATAATGGACATGAAATTTACTATCCATCAAAAGGTAAGCTTGCCAAGCCTGTTAAGAATATGAAAACAGGAGAACGTTTTGATAATGTGAATACCAAGTATTACAGTGAATTGGCTGGAGATATCTTCGATGGTAACGATGGTATGGCAGGAATTAAACGTCACAACTGGGAGGGTGGCGTAAGGGTACCTCTAATTTTTCATTGGCCTAACCACATAAAAGGAGGAAAGGTTATTGATCAGGCAGTTGCCAATTATGATATGATGGCAACGTTTGCTGACCTATTGAATGTTAATCTACCTTCAGATAAGGATAGCCGGTCATATTTAAACTCTTTACTTGGCAAGAAGGTAAAAGATAAACACGATTATATAGTTTATGCATCACATATGGGGCCTGCAATTGTATCACAAGACGGTTGGAAACTGAGATATTATGGACCTAAGGAATTATTCCAATTGTATTACCTTCCTGATGATTACAGGGAAGAGGTTAACTTATCCAATAAATATCCTGAAAAAGTTAAATCGTTGAAGATGCAATTGATCAAGGAGTGTAACGGTGATATTAATAATGGCTGGTTTGGTAAAGGCTGTGGAATTATGAGGAGGCCTAGCCTTAAATAGAATAAAACTTCTAATTTTGCAGCAAGATTTGAATATGTAGATCTTTGGTTGAATTAAATGATAATAGATGAGTAAAGTCCCAGTTGAAGCTACCGTTTTAGGAAAAAAAGTACCGTTCCCACAGCAATATGATCCATCAATATTGGTTGCAGTACCACGATATGAGAACCGAAAAATATATGGTATCAAAGAGCAGCCTGACATATTTGTTGGATTTGATGCATGGCATGCATGGGAAGTTGGTTTTATGACTAATAATGGATTGCCTGTTGCTGGGGTGATGAAAATCGTTTATCCTTCTGATAACTTGTTTTTGGTTGAAAGTAAATCCTTAAAGCTTTATTTGAATTCATTAAACATGGCCCGCATGGGTGAAAGTGTACATGAGGGAATTGATTTGTTTTGTGAAGTTGTAAGAAAGGATTTAACAAATTTATTGAAGACTGAAGTGCAGGTTGCCTTTTTTAAAGGGACGCAAGAGTGTGAAGATGCATTGTGTAACTATGAGGTCTTAGAAGAACTACCAGAGGTGGAACAGCATAGCTTTATTAGTTTTCAGGAAAATCCAGAATTATTATCAAAGTTTGATGACAGTAAGACAATAAAGGTGGTTTCGCACCTATTGCGTAGTAATTGTAAAATAACTCATCAGCCAGACTGGGGATCTGTTTTTATCTATATGAGTGCTGATAATACTCCTGATAAAATGGCGTTGCTGGAATATTTGGTGTCATTTAGAAACGAGAATCACTTTCACGAAGAAGTTTGTGAAATGATCTATAAAAGACTATGGGATCAATATAACCCAGAAGAGTTGATGGTAACCTGTATTTATACGCGCAGAGGTGGTATTGATATTTGTCCTGCCCGAGCGAACAAAGAGAGCTTATTGTCATCTTATTTAGGGCAGGTTGACTTTCTTACAACGAAGCTATTGAGACAGTAATGTGTTTGATGGAATAGTTTGAAATCAGGTTAACTTGCTAGTGTTGAGAGGTGTAAGGAGTAGAGGTGTCTGTTTGTAATGTCCGATTTTATTCCTTAAAAAGAACGATATTACTCCATACGTACAGTTTTGAAGGGATACTTTTGCTTCTGTAATTTGATGGATGAAATAATCATCCGGGAACTATAAACCATATCACCTTTAAACATGAATTATTTGAAGATTATGGGTCTGGGTTTACTGGCATTAGCAAGTCAGGCACAGGCCAAAAAAAAGCTAAATGTTCTATATATCATCGCAGATGATTTAACTACTACTGCCTTATCTTCCTATGAAAATAAGGCGTGTCATACGCCAAATATCGACAAACTGGCAAGTGAAGGAGTTCGCTATAGTCGCGCTTATTGTCAGTATCCAGTATGTGGCCCATCTCGCGCATCAATCATGTCGGGTTACTATCCTAGTGCAACCAAAACTTTTGGTTATGTGAGTGGTCGAGAGGGAATTGGACCTGATCGCCAGACGTGGTCACAGTTATTCAAAGATAATGGATATTACACTGCTCGTGTGAGCAAAATCTACCATATGGCTGTTCCTCGTGATATTGAAGAGGGATCTAATGGAACTGATGATGCTGCTTCGTGGGGCGAACGTTATAACAGCCAGGGACCAGAGTGGTTGGCAGAGGGAGATGCTGAATTGGTGCAGAATAATCCTGATGGAAAAATAGAACGTAAGGGTGGAAATGTGATGACTATTGTAAAAGCTGATGGTGATGATCTTTCTCATTCTGATGGTAGAACTGCTAAAAAAGCCTGTGAATTACTTCGTAAACATAAGGATGAGCCATTCTTTTTAGCGGTCGGCTTTGTTCGACCACACGTACCTTTTGTTGCTCCACGCAAATACTTTGATCCATATCCATATGAGGATATTATGCTTCCAGAGCGTGTTGTTGATGATTGGAATGATATTCCTAAAAAGGGAATTAATTATGTTACTAGTGTGAATGCTAAGATGAATGAGACGCATGAAAAGAAAGCTATTGCGGCTTACTATGCTTCAGTATCATACATGGATGCTCAGGTAGGAAAAGTACTAAAGACCTTAAAAGAAGAGGGTTTAGAAGATAATACAATAGTGATTTTTACTTCAGATCATGGTTTCCATTTAGGAGAGCATAGTTTCTGGATGAAGGTTAGTTTGAAAGAAGAGTCGGTTAGAGTACCGCTAATCATTAAAGTTCCAGGTAAAAAGGCCGCAGTTTGTAAATCATTTGTAGAATTGCTTGACTTATATCCAACAGTTGCAGAACTTGCAGGGTTGAAAGCTCCGGAAGCTATTCAGGGTAAGAGCTTGGTGAAGACTCTAAATAAGCCATCACATAAAGTTAGGGATATGGCATTTGCGGTAACTCAAGGTGGTAAAACCTTCTTAGTTAGAGATGAAAACTACGCCTATATCCAATATAAAGAGGATGCTTCACTTGGAATGGAATTATTTGATATGAAGAAAGATCCTAAGCAGTTCACAAACCTAGCTCATAAGAAAGAGTATGCTGATGTAGTAAAAGAATATCAGGAAAAACTGAAGGCCAAGTTGAAAGAGGTTAGAACTAATGATTTAGGAAAGACTTATAACTAAAATTGTCCTCTAGCCGGACGGGCTCTTCATTTTTGGCTTACTCCAAAAACGAAGCAAAAAAGTCAAGGCTGCCTGAAAAAAGCAATGGATTTATTACTGTTGCTAAGTGCAACTGGGTGATCTTCGAACATACGTTCTCAGCTTCCCCGTTTTACTAAGCACCAGCTGCTAAATCAATCACTTTTTTCAGGAGGCCGATTCGGTTGCGGTGGCCGGTGTTTCAAATCTTTCATGACCTTTCAGAAGAGGCCGATTGAGCCCTGATGTTATGGTCAGAAGATCGGCCCTGTGTATCTTTCGGTGCAACAGACATTGACTGCCCATCCAGGCAGCTTGCGCTAATGATGCCATTGTAGAAAAAAGGATTAGACACCATGAGCGCAACAGAAAAGCTATAATCAACAACACGTCATGCTAAAGCCTGACAGGCTTTTCAGGTGTTTTCATCTCTGACTGGAACCTGAAACATTGAACCTGCAACCTCCCTATTATCTGAAAAGATGTTTAAACTCATGAGCATATAATCGCGATAATCCCTTACGATTATCAATAGCTTCGCCAATTACCAATAGGGTGGTTAAGGTTAGACCATTGTCTTTTACCAATTTCGCAAGTTCGGATAGTTTGCCTCTAAATATTTTTTCCTCTTTCCATGTTAACTTATGACAGACAGCAACAGGAGTATCGGCAGGGTAGTGTGTTAGTAGTTTTTCCTGAACCTGTTGAACTAAGGTTGCACTAAGGAAAATACACATGGTACTTTGTGATCGTGCTAGTTTTTCGAGTTGTTCAGAATCAGGCATCTTGGTGCGTCCTTCTCCTCTTGTAAGGATTATAGTCTGTGTCTTTTCAGGAATCGTAAATTGAGACTTTAATCGTGCTGCAGCAGCTTGAAATGAGCTTACTCCAGGAGTAATCTGGTAGTCCATTTCATACTCATCAAAGTAATTCATTTGCTCCTGGATCGCTCCGTAAATACAAGGATCACCTGTATGTAAACGTACCACAAGTAGTCCTCGGTCATAGAACTCTTTCATGATTTCAAATTGCTCTTCAAGATTCATCGGAGCAGAGCTTCTTACTGTTGCAGTAGGCTTTGCGTAGTGTGTAAGTTCTTCTGGTACCAGACTACCAGCATAGAGTATTAAATCAGCCTGTTGAAGTAGTCGCTTACCTTTTACGGTCACTAACTCTGGATCACCGGGACCAGCACCTACAATCTCTACAAATCCTTTACGCTCATATTCGCGGTTGAATGCTACCGCAAATGTAAAGTCATTTCCTTCTGTTGAAGCTACTTTTACTTTTTCAATAAGTAAGTCACTGTTTAATGAAGCCTGAAGGGCTGAAGATTCAGCTACTCCATAGCAACCAGTAACCTCAAATACTTTTTCAGAAGGATTAGGAACGGTGATTTTGGCAAGTTCCTTACTTGAGAAACATTCAAACGAGATATTTAGCTCTGAAGCAAGGAGCAGCAATGCTGGTTCTTCTGATTTTATATCAATCGAAACCAATTGTGCAATTGATTCCTTTGCAATATTGTGTTTGTCTAAGGCCTGATAAAAGTTGTTGAGCAAGCCTTTTGAAGGAGTATTTTGTTTGCATCCCATGCCTACTGTCAACACGCGAGGATACATTAATATTGAATCGCACTGGAATTGATGACGATAAGGCGTAACAGCAATGATTAGGTTGTACTGACTTTCATCAATATCCTCTTTTTGATAGAAGATATCTACGAAATCAGGACAAGAGCTCTCTAAGTAGTTGGTGCCTTTATCTCTTACCTCCAAAAGTAGAGCTGTAGGCTCTTCATTTACCCATGAGGCCATCATTTGGGTTAGATTTCCTTGATAGCAAGGAGTCCAGTCGTAGTTTTTATGAATGGTATCTAATGGCCATAATGATAAGGAATCACTGGCTGTTGTAATGATAGCCTGTCCTCCTGTAATTCGGGCAACTTGCTCACATAATTCGTTAGCTCCACCTACATGTCCCGATACTACCGACTGAATAAATTGTCCTTTTACATCAAGGTTGATCACTGCAGGATCATTTTTCTTGTTATTAAGGTGTGTTGCAATGGTTCGCACACATATTCCCAACGAACCAATAAAGATAATTGCATCATGTGTGCTGAAAATATCTTTAACCAGTGATGAGATGCTTTTTACGGTCTTAACTTTCTCATGAGTTCGTGTTGAGAATAATTCAACAGATGGTATCTCCTGGGCTATAACTAAACCCGTTTCAATACCTTTATCTGAATTTGCTATAATTGCTATTGATTGCATTTGCTTATACTTTTTTAGCGGTTATGATATTTATTGGGTTATGTTCATCTATTTGAACGAGAAGTGGTTTTTCAATATGATAGTTCAATAATTTGCTTACCCTCTTAAATTCATCAGATGATGTATCTTTTACTGCATTAATTACAATGGTTGTTCCTTTTGATATTTTTCGATCCAATGTGGTCATAATTTCCTCGAGCTTACCTCCATGACCACCAATGAATATTGCATCAGGAGATGGCAATTCAGAGATATCGGTAGATAAGAAGTCGCCGATAAAACTGTTGATCCCAGGAGCGTTGAACTGCCGACTGTTTTGTTCCATCAGTGCTTTGCCTTCTTTTCTGATTTCAAAAGAGTAGATATCCAAGTGTGGAAATTGTAGACGTGCTTCGATTGATACTGATCCTGTGCAAAATCCAACATCCCAGAAGCACGCTTTGTTTTGTAGCTCTAGTTGAGCCAGGCTGAGTAAACGGATGGGTGCCTTGGTCATCATTTTGGGGCGACCAGGAAGAATATGGAATTTACTGTCTGGAATTCCATGAAGCTTGGCTCGCTGCTTCTCTCTGATTAGTATGAGATTGTTTAGCGGACCAAAGTTACGTTTACTCGCTTCCTGAAGACTTAGATGATAGATATGTTCATTTGGTCCATCAAGAGCTTCTCCCACGATCATGCGATAGTTTGTAAAGCCGTATTCGAGCATTCTTTCTGCTATTGCATTAGGTGTCTTTCGTCTATCGGTAAGTACTCCAATTATACCATGATCTTGGATTAGTGCTGTGTCTAAGGCTTTCCACGGGCGACCAGTACATGATACATTGATCATATCATGATAGGGGAGTAAGGCCTTGTGTGCAAGCATCTGCAAACTGTTGAACCAGGCATGAATTTCAAGATCTAAGTCAGGCAGTTCGCGCTGTAAGGTGATGCCAAAACCATAAAACATAGGATCACCAGAAGCGAAGACTATCATGTCTTCTTGTTGCTGTTTATATTGATCAAAAACATTACTTAAGGGTACAGTAATGTCAATCCATTGATACTGTTCTGGTAAAATACATTGCACAAGTTCATGATGTCTCTTTCCTCCAGAAAAGATCCTGTGACTTTTTACAATTTGCCTTAATTCAGAAGAGAATTCGGGCAAACGGTCTGGTATACCTATGATGGTTATCTTCACGTTCAAATGGTTTTGTGATTACACTTCTCTACCTGGTTTTAATGCCTCCGCATCGTTATATGCCAATGCTGCATTAACAATGGTTGCTGCAAGATTAGATCCACCCTTGCGTCCTTCAATAATTACTTTAGGAACCGATTTGAAGGTTTTTACCCGATGCTTTGATTCAACAACATTAACAAAACCTACAGGGGCAGCAATGATACCTGAAGGCTGAGCCTTTCCTTTTCTAACCTGCTCTGTGAGTTCGATCAGTGCAGTTGGCGCATTTCCAAACGCAAAGATCGCATTAGGATGTTCTTCTACTGCAAGACGAATGCCAGCTTGAGTTCGAGTTATACTTTTTTCTTTTGCCATCTGAGCAACACGCTCATCCTGTAAATAACATTTTACAGTTAATCCAAGGCGTTCAATAGCTGCTTTTCTTACACCTGAAACTACCATTGTTACGTCAGTAATAATGGCAGGAGGATTGTCGCTATTTAAAAGCTCATGCCATGAAGCAATCGCCCCCTGATCGGCATATAGAATATCTTCCATTTCAAAATCTGCAGATGTATGGATACAGTGCAATAATGCCCATTTCTTTCCTAATTCAATATCTTGATTCTTTAATTGATCATGGATTGTACGGAAGCTATTGATCATTATTGACTGTCCCTGGTTATGACCTTTATCTTCCTCTCGATAATAACCTCGAGGAGTAATCATCTTGTCTTCAGCAATGAACGTTTGAGAGTTGCCAATGATGAGAACTGTGAACATGTCTACACATTCTGGATCAAAATCTTTAAGTGGAACTATTGTAAGTTCTTCTTCTTCGCGACCTACTTGTCGGGCAATACCTATTGGGGTATCTGGTGAACGATATTCTTCGAAGATTTCTTTTAACCGATAGATTTGCCAATATCTTCCCTTAGATTTAGGATTATATATAGCAGTAACAAAGTCGGCTTGAGCTGCAGCTTGAATGCGTCCTTCAATCTTTGCCCATGGAGTCATAAGATCAGATAATGAGATCACACAAAAATCATGACTAACAGGAGCACCTAATCGTGCTGCTGCTGCTTGAAATGCACTAATTCCTGGTATGACCTCCAGATCAACAGTCTCACCGGTCTGAACTTGCATCTCATAAATTAATGGAGCCATACCGTAGATTCCTGAATCACCAGAGCTAATTACAGCAACAATTTTACCTTCTAATGCTTTCTCAAACGCGATACGTGCACGTTCAACTTCCTTCTTCATTCCTGTATCTATACAGTCTGCATTAGGTGATTTAATTGATTCGATAAATTGGAAATAATAGTTGTATCCAATAATGGTATCTGCTTTTCTTATTGCTTCAGTTGCAGCGGGAGTCATCAGGTTAGGATTTCCAGGACCTAAGCCAATTACTGTTATTTTTCCAGCCATAATATGGTTAATGTGTTTTTGTTCGATAAATTTCTTTGAAACTGTTTAATATCATCTAATTTTTAGCAGAGTTGATATGTCTATTGATTATTAGTAAAGAGAAATAGGGAATGACTCTCTTTTCTAATTCCAAGATGTTTGTTGTTGCATATTCTTGCTCGGTGCCAATTCGCTCTGCATAAAAGAAAGAATGCTCATTCTTTTTTAAATAGTCAATGAGTTCATCTTTTATGGTAGAGAGTTTCATTACCACAATTGTCTCAAAATTATTAATATAATTATTGAGCTGTTGTGTATTTTGAAGTTGTGAAAGCACCACTAACTTATCGGCTTGTAGCGTAAGTGGAAATCCGCCTAACGAACCTGCTGAAATAAATGCAGGAACACCAGGAATCATTTTAAAGGGAATGTTTGATTTATTAAAATGAGGGATTAAATAACTAAAGGTTGAGAAGAAAGAGATATCACCTTCGCTTACAATGCATACCTTTTTGTAGTCGTTGTAAAGTTGTTTTATTTGACTAAATAGTTTGTAGTAAACTTCTTCCGTCTCTTCTCTAATCATTTTCATAGGAAGATGTATAGGCCTTAATTTTTCAGAATCAAGCTTATATGCTTCCAGAATAGTTCCAGAATGACTCTTTCTACTTCCTGACTTAGATTGCGTCTCGGGATAGAAAATTATATCAGCATCTTTAAGGGCATTTAAGGCCTTTAAAGTTATTAGTTCAGGATCACCAGGTCCGATTGCTACTCCTTTTATGTGGTGTTTCATACAATTGTATATGATAAGTAATAGTTAATCCTTTAATCAGACGCAAAGCTCTGTTATTTCATTTTTATTTCAAAAGAAAAAAATAAAATATTGTAAAAGTATATTTATAAAGCTCAGTGAATGAATGGATTATTAACGACTATTTTGGAGAGGTAAATCAATTGCCTGATTTTTCTAATTTTGGTTGAATTATTATTGCCATATTTGCAGCGGATTTGGTTCATTTAAACCGATGAAGAGGGAATCCGGTGTAAATCCGGAGCTGTACCCGCAGCTGTAATACCAATTGAATTCTTTGAACCTACTGCCACTGTGTACATATAATACATGGGAAGGCTTTAAAGAATTGGTTAAGCCAGAAGACCTGCCAAATTCAGTGTTTGTTCAACACTCTTTCGGGAGAAAAAGAGGAGAATTATAATGATTAAAATCTTTATATATAGCTTTTTAGTGTGTTTGTTTGTGGCTTCATGTGGTAATCCATCTAAGTCAGGACAAAAAAATGTAACACAAAACATGTCGTCACAGCAAAAGTCTGATGTTGGTAGTCTTCGATATGCAAAAGGTTTTCTGGTAGAAGAATACGAAAAATATCGATTGCTTAAAGTGTTAGATCCGAATGACTTCAAGACCGTAAAATACCAGTTTGCATTGGTGCAAAAAGATGAGGGAAAGGTAAATACTCCCGAAGGAATTCCTGTGATTGAAGTACCTATTCGATCGTTAGTGTGTATGACATCAACACAGGTTTCTTATATCATACGATTGGGATTGACTGATCGATTAGTGGGTGTTGCAAGTAGTCGTTTTTTATTTGATGAGAATATTCAAAAAGGAATTACTGATGGACGAGTTGAGCGTATAGGTATTGAGGGAAGCTTTAAGGTGGAGCGCTTGATGGATAAGAATCCAGACTTGGTAATGGTTTCCCCATTCAAGAAGGGGGGATACAATGCAATTAAGGATCTTGGATTAACGTTGGTTCCCAATATAGGATATAAGGAAAACCATCCATTGGCGAGAGCAGAGTGGTTAAAGTTCACTGCGTTGTTCTTTGGAATGGAACAAAAGGCTGATTCTATTTTTAATGATATTGAAAGAAACTATCTTGATTTAAAAGCGAAAGCTGATCAGGTTAAATCGAGACCAACGATTTTTAGTGGTGAGTGTAAATCTGGAATCTGGTATGCTGTAGGTGGTAAGAGCTACCTGGCAACGATTTTTAAGGATGCAGGAGCTCATTATTTCATGGAAGATAACGATCAATCAGGTGGTGTAAACCTTGATTTTGAAACGGTATATAATCAAGCGGAAAATAGCGATTATTGGCGTTTGCTGGTAAGTCATCAGGGAGATTTCTCATACAATGCTTTGCTTTCAAATGATGAAAGGTATGCTGATTTTAAAGCATTTCAGAATCGAGCTGTGATTAGTTGTAATCTTCGTCAAAAGCCATTTTATGAGCGTACGCCCGTAGAACCACATATTGTTTTGGCAGATTTTATTAAGGCAATGCATCCGGATATATTGCCGGAATATGAGCCTGTTTATTATGAGTTGTTGAAAGATGAATGATGTAGCAGTAACATATGACTCAAGACTGCGGATATGGTTGTTTTTAGGATTAACTTTATTGGCAAGTCTTGTACTTCTTATGCTAAATGTAATATTAGGATCGGTAGATATTCCTTTAGACCAGGTAGGGAGAATTATTATTGATGGGGAAAGTGATCGAAAAGCATGGACTAACATTGTAATGAAATCCAGACTCCCACAAGCTATTACAGCCATGTTGGCGGGAGCGGGATTATCAGTGGGAGGCCTTCAAATGCAAACCCTTTTTCGAAATCCATTGGCTGGACCATCAGTATTAGGTATTAGTTCAGGAGCAAGTCTGGGTGTTGCTTTTGTATTGTTATTATCAGGAAAACTTATCGGCGTTGCTTTAAGTCAGTTTGGCTTTATGGGAGATGTTGCAGTAACTATAGCTGCATTTGTAGGTGCAATGTCAGTCTTGTTCATCGTAGTATTTTTCTCAGAAAGGGTAAAAGGAAATGCAACCTTATTGATCATTGGTATAATGGTAGGGTATGCAGGAGCAGCCATCGTGGGCATGCTTAAGTTTTTCAGTCTTGAGGAAGATATTAGAGCTTATGTGATTTGGGGATTAGGAAGTTTTGCAAAGGTGTCAACTTCGCAAATGAAAATATTTGCACCTGTTATGATCGTCGCATTAATTGGTTCGATGCTGTTAGCTAAGTCGCTTAATTTACTTCAGTTAGGTGATAATTATGCACGTAATTTAGGACTAAATATTAAGAGAATTCGCATCTTGGTAATACTTAGTGCTGGCTTTTTAACAGCAACAGTTACTGCATTTTGTGGTCCTGTTATATTTCTTGGACTAGCAGTGCCTCACCTTACCAGAGGTATTCTCAAGACATCTGATCATCGGAAGTTACTGCCAGGAGTAGTGATGATGGGAATATTATTAGCGCTATTGTGTGCATTAATTGCTCGACTTCCAGGATTTGATGGAGCTTTACCTGTCAATTCAATCACTTCGTTGGTAGGTGCCCCTGTTGTGGTTATGGTGTTAATGCAAAAAAGAAAAACAATAGAAGAATGATGCGTCAGGCTATATATAACATCAAGAATCTGTCTATTGGATATTTCAATAAAGATAAATCTCCGAGAACGGTTAGAAGTAGTATAAACGGAACACTTTGGGGAGGAGAATTGACTTGCTTGCTAGGGCCTAATGGTGCTGGTAAGTCAACATTACTAAGGTCTTTGTCTGGTTTTCAACCAACCATATCAGGTGAAATAGAGATACTAGGGAAGAAATTAGGGGATTATACAGAGAAGGAGTTATCTCGATATATAGGTGTGGTACTCACTGATAAATGTGAAGTACGTAATTTGTCTGTTTATGAGTTAGTTTCAATGGGCCGAAGTCCGTATACTGGTTTTTGGGGGAAACTTTCATCCAATGATAAGTCTATTATTGAGGATGCCTTGAAAATGACAGGAATGCTGAATTTTAAACATCGCTTTCTGCAAGATCTGAGTGATGGAGAGCGTCAAAAAGTGATGATCGCTAAGGCTTTAGTACAAGAAACACCTGTAATCTTTTTGGATGAGCCTACAGCCTTTCTTGATCTACCAAGTAAAGTCGAAATTATGCAATTACTGCATCGATTGGCACGTGAGACCGGCAAACTGATATTTTTGTCGACACATGATCTGGATCTTGCTTTACAGATAGCTGATCGTATCTGGTTGATGGATAAAGGTAATGAGCTTATGATTGGAACGCCAGAAGATTTATCACTGAAAGACCACTTTAGTCGTTTCTTTAAAAATGACGGCATTTGTTTCGATAACAAGACTGGCTTATTTAAAGTAATCAATAAACATTATCGCGAAGTACATGTTAGTGGTCATGGCTTCGAATATACATTGATTCGGAAAGCTTTATCTCGTAATGGCATATATGCACACCCGAAAGTTAAATCTGATTTGCGAATAGATATTCTGAAAGAAGGAGATATACAATTTGTAGTATTCAATAAGGATGAGGTCATTGAGAAAGTAACCAATATTGATGATCTCCTCACAGTGATGAGAAATTACAACTAATGAAGATAAAAGTTGCAGCCATATCGATGAAAACAGAGCCAGGGGATATTCAAAAAAACCTGGATTGTATTCGTGACTGGATTGCAATAGGGAATAAACAACACTACAATATTATTTGTTTTCCAGAATTGTGTATTTCTGGCTACTTAAAAGATGCGGCTAGACTTAATTTAATTGCACACCAACAAGCGAGTGTTGAAATAGATTTACAGGAAATTACCTCTAACTCAGAAGCATTGATAAGTGTTGGCCTTCCTGAATTAGATAGCGAAGGGAACCTAATTATAGCTCAACAGCTGTGGTTGCAAGGTAAAAAGCTCGGAACCCATTATAAAACCCGGTTATCAATCAATGAGAAGAAGATCTTTTCAGAAGGGAACAAGACAATGGTGTTTGACACTCCATATGGAAGAGTAGGTATGCAATTGTGCTATGAGAGCCATTTTCCTGAAATTGCGTCACAGCAGGCAGATCAATTGGCCGATTTTATTTTAATGAGCTTTGCATCTCCTAGAGAAACAGCTTCGGAGAAGATGGATCGTCTAATGAGATACTTGCCAGCAAGGGCCTATGATAACTCATGTTTTGTAGTAGCCTGTAATAATCAGGCAATTGATTCTAAAGGCAATCGGTTTCCTGGTGTTTCAATGATTATCGATCCGAAAGGTATTGTATTGGAAGAGTGGTATGGTGATAACAACCAAGCATGTGTGGCAGAATGTGATACAGATGAAATAAGGCGAATTAGAAACAGTAGAATGGGGTGGTTCCGAAAAGATCAGATCCAGAATAATTCGTCTTGATGGAGGCTTATATCCCGCTAGTATAAAAATCTAATAATCAAGAAATCAAAAAATCATAAGAAAGATGAACTTTAATATACAACCATTACCATCAGCGTTGGATGATAAATTAAAATTAAAAATCGATCGAAAGGCAAAACCATTAGGATCTTTAGGTCAACTGGAGAAGATTGCCTATCGCATTGGTCGTATTCAACAATCACTAAATCCACAATTGAAAAAACCAACAGTCATTGTTGTTGGAGGAGATCATGGAATCTGTGAAGAGGGTGTTAGCCCATGTCCTATAGAGATTACCTGGCAACAGATGATTAACATGGGGAAAGGAGGAGCAGCTATTGGTATGTTCTCTAGTTTTTATGGCTGGGATATGTTGGTAGTTGATGCTGGAGCAAATTATGATTTTAAGCCAGAAGATAATATTATTGATGCGAAGGTGGCCCATGGTACAAAGAATTTCTTACATGAACCGGCCATGACAATGGAGGAGTGTGAGAAAGCCATGAAGAATGGTGCTGATATTGTTGAAGGGATCTATGAGAAGGGATGTAATGTTGTTGCTTTTGGAGAAATGGGTATCGGAAATACTTCTCCAGCATCTATAATCCTTTCAAAAATTGCTGGCATTGCAATTGAAGATTGCGTAGGACCAGGTAGTGGATTGGATGATGAAGGTGTTAATAAAAAGAAAGCAACATTAAAGCAGGCAATGCAGAATCATCAGAATGTCGAGTCTCCGATGGATATATTGGCAACATTTGGTGGATTGGAGATTGCAACTATTGCTGGAGGGATGTTGAAAGCAGCAGAGCTTAAAATGCTTATCCTAAATGATGGTTTTATCATTACATCAGCCTTGTTAATTGCTCAGGCGTTAAACAAAAATGTACTCGATTACGTCATCTTTTCACATGCATCAGGAGAACAAGGTCACGCTTATATGTTGGAGCATATGAATGCCGATCCTGTGCTAGATTTATCTCTGAGACTAGGAGAGGGGACGGGGGCCGTAATTGCTTATCCTGTTCTTCAAGGAGCAGTTGAGATGATCAACAAGATGACTAGTTTTGATGATGTAGAGGTAACTGATACCACAGGTAAAGGAATTAGAATATTGGATTAATATGGCTAAGGTTATTTTTATTACAGGAGGACAACGTTCGGGTAAGAGTAGTTATGCTCAGAACCTCGCATTAAGTCTGTCAACCGAACCAGTGTATTTAGCAACTTCACGCGTGTGGGATGAGGATCATCGTCAGCGTATTCTTCGTCATCAGGAAGATAGAGGACCTGAGTGGACCAATATTGAAGAGGAGAAGGAGCTAAGTAAGCATGATTTGAAGGGACGAGTAGTATTGATTGATTGTGTAACGCTTTGGTTGACCAATTACTTTACCGACAATGATAGTGATGTGGAACAATCGTTAAGTGAAGCAAAGAAAGAATTTGATAAGCTTTCTCAACAAAACTGTACACTGATCATCGTAAGTAATGAAATTGGTATGGGAGGTCATGGTGCAAATGCTATACAACGCAAATTCACCGACCTACAAGGGTGGACAAATCAATATATCGCTAATAAGGCAGATGAAGTTTACTTGATGGTTAGCGGTATCCCAGTTAAAGTGAAATAATTGACAAACAAGATAAAACGAGATAAAATGCAATTTGATATAAAAGCAGTGAATGGCGAACTTACAGAGGCGTTATCACACAAGATAGATTTTAAAACTAAGCCTATTGGAGCATTAGGAATATTAGAGAAAACAGCATTAAAAATTGGTCAAATTCAGCAGACTTTATCTCCTGAAATTAAAAAGCCAGCTATCGTGGTGGTTGCTGGTGATCATGGAGTAACAGAAGAAGGAATTTCACCTTATCCTCAAGAGGTGACATTTCAGATGGTGATGAATTTCTTGCAGGGAGGTGCTGCAATTAATGTTTTTGCTCGCCAACATGATATTACATTAAAGATTGCCGATGCAGGTGTGAACTATGACTTTAATGGTATCGAAGGACTGGAGAATGTAAAAGTTCGCGAAACAGGAACTGCTAATTTTGCTAAGGAGATGGCGATGTCAGTTGAAGAATGTGAGCAGGCATTAGCTAATGGATCTCGTTTGGTAGAGGAGGCTCATCAGAGAGGTTCTAATATTGTAGGATTTGGTGAAATGGGTATTGGTAACACCACTGCTGCAGCTGCTTTATTATCGGTGTATGGTGATCATGATCCTTCGTTAACTGTTGGAAAAGGAACAGGACTAGATAAAGCAGGTGTTCAAAACAAAGCTAAGGTAATTGCTAATGCTATTGAGTTACATGGGAAACCTGCTACAGGAATAGAGACACTGGCTACTTATGGAGGTCTGGAAATTGCAACAATTGCAGGAGGAATGCTGAAAGCTGCAGAATTAGGAATGATTATTCTTGTAGATGGATTTATCATTACATCTGCATTAATGGCTGCACATTCAATTAATCCTAATGTATTGGATTATTGTGTATTCTGTCACAAGTCAAATGAGCAAGGACATCGTTTGATGCTTGAGTATTTTAAAGCTGAGCCATTATTAGATTTGGAACTTCGCTTAGGCGAAGGAACAGGTGCTGCACTCGCATTACCTTTAGTTAAATCTGCTGTGAATTTTCTTAATGAAATGGCAAGTTTCGAAGATGCTGGTGTAAGTAATAAATAACTTTTTGAACATTCAGAAAGTCTAATAATCTTTAAATCTAACAATCTAAATATCTTTAATAGAGATGAATCCTATAAGAAGCTTTTTTACAGCACTGACGTTTTTTACACGTATTCCAGTGTACCGATGGGCTGATCACTCACAGGAGGCGATGAATAAGGCCAGTGGTTTTTATCCTTTAGTTGGTATGGTTGTAGGAGGCTTTGGTGCATTGACATATTGGTTGATGAGCATGCTAATTCCTGTTTTTCCTGCCGTGATGGTTAGTATGGTTGCCACAATCTGGGTAACAGGAGCATTCCATGAGGATGGCTTTGCTGATGTATGTGACGGTTTTGGTGGAGGATGGGAAAAAGAGCGTATTCTAACCATCATGAAGGACAGCCGCGTTGGTGCATATGGTGCTATCGGTATCCTTTTAGTTCTCATGACCAAAGCGAGCATGCTTGTATCAGTTTCTGATACTGTAATTGTAATTTTTGTAGGGCATGTACTTTCACGATTAACCTCTGTGAGTATGATGATGACACATGGTTATGTACGTGAGAATGATAAAGATGGGAAATCTAAACCAATTGCTCGTAAATTAAAGCCAAATCTTTTTGCTCTAGCCTTGATTGCTGGTGTCGCGCCAATTACACTGTTCGGAGACATGATCTATTTTCTGATCCTAATTCCACAGCTGGTTACCTTATGGCTTATGGCAAGATGGTTCAATAAGTGGATTGGAGGTTATACCGGAGATTGTTTAGGAGCGCTTCAACAGGTTTGTGAAGTTGTTTGTTACATTAGTATATTGGTAATTCAACAACATCTACTATGATTCTATTAATCAGACATACAAAACCTGAGGTTGAAAAAGGGATCTGTTACGGACAAGCAGATTTGGATGTTGCTGGTACTTTCTTTGAAGAGGTTGACGCAATTAGGGATGTTATGCCTAAATTAAAAGGAGCCTACATACATTCTAGTCCACTCCAAAGATGTTCAAAGCTAGCTAAGGAGCTTTTCCCAAATGATACTATTCACTACGATCAGCAGTTGATGGAACTTGATTTTGGAGAATGGGAAATGAAGGCCTGGAGTGAAATTGATGAAACTGCTCTTCGCCATTGGGGAGACAACTTTGTTGAAGTAAAACCACCTAAAGGGGAGTGTTTAAAGGATGTTCAGAGAAGAGTCCTGGAATGCTGGAAGACGCTAGATAAAAACGAAACACACGTTATTGTGGCTCATGATGGTGTTCTACGAATTATTCTTTCTGAATTACTTGAAATACCGCTTCGTTCAATATTTCGCATGGAATTACCTTATGGAACGGTTGTAAAATTAAAGTATAATCAAGGAGTCTTTTGGAAACTAGGATTCATTAAATAATATAGATACTTTATTATAAAAAAGGGATGTGACCATTAAATAGTCTCATCCCTTTTTTCTTCTTGTATTGTATTATTCCATTCATCGGAAACTGTATTCTTTGCAAATTCTTGTCGCATGAAATTTATACAGATAAATGCAATAATGATGCAACCAGTGATTGTAATCAACATGTTGATTTTACCTCCATGAAATTCAGCCAGTGTCATGTCATAGGACATACTGTCGATGTCAACCAAAAAACGTGCAAAAAAAGCGCTGGCATTGGCTGTAAAGTGAATTAAGATTGTAGCAAATAAACTTTTGGTATGGTAATAAATCCATCCCATGAATATACCGAGTACCATAGCCGTTACAAATTGCCATGGATTCAAATGTACAAGTCCAAAAAGAAAACTTGATAACAAGATTGCTTTTGTCGGACTGGTATTTCTGAACAGACCATCAAGAATAATTCCACGGAATATTAATTCTTCAAGAATAGGGGCGGCAATTACGATAGTAAAAAAAGTTGGTAAACCCTTTTGCATTGATAACTGTTTAAAAGCTTCCTCCAGGAATTCAGGCATTGGTATAGAACTAGAAATAGGAGAAACAATACCTATTAATAATGCGAGCGTTCCGAAGACAATAAAAGGTAATAGTGATAAATTGCGCAGGGGAACAGTAAAATCGTCAACACCTGTTTTATTCTTCCTTACTGCATAGGCAATCCAAAATGTTCCTCCCGTCATAAGAAGATAGTAGATCAAGAATGTTGCTTCTTCTTCAAAGTATTTATTTAAAACAGGGAGAAGAAGACCAAAAGCTAGGGCTAGTCCAATGAGTATGCCCGATATTCCAAAGCTTGCACCTACACCTGGATAATAAGGAGGTTTCTTTTTGAGATCTTGAAGTTCTTGTTGTTGTTGTTCGTTTAGTTCCATTGTGTTGTTCTTGTTCGAATATATACATTAAAGATATGGGAATTTAAGTTGATTATCAATAGAGATTTAAAGAAAGGTATTGATGTTGTAATTCATCATGCCAGAATAAAGAGCGTATTTTTTAATATTGCGTTGTATCACAGATAGAAAGGGAGGATGTGTATGTGGATTTTGCGTGTGAATTTTCGCACCATATTATAGAGAATATGGTCACAGGGAGTCAACGGAGCATATTTTGCCTATGTCAGCTAAAGTTGATATACATATTAATTTGCGATATTTCAATCTTGATTGTTTTCTGGATCATCTACGTAGTAATCTTCCATACTAATATCGCCCTGGTCTTCATTGATGTATAAATCTTCTACTTCTTGAAGTTCTTCTGCAGTAAGTCCGTATTCTTCTACGGGATCAACATGGGACTGTTCTTGTCCTTCTGAATCCTTGATTCTTCTTTCTAATTCGTCCGCTATCATACCAAAATATTTAAAAAAGTAACTATTCATTTTTACTGTAATAGCATTTTATTGGTTACTTATTTTGGCAATAAAACAATTATTTAAAAAGATTAAAAAGTAGTGGAATTAGTATTCTGAACTATCGTTTCTGCTCCCATTCATCAAAAACCTTATCACCTATCTCAATTTCGCTTGCTCCAAATAACTTCTTAATTTTTTCAATGAAGTCTTTAGGGTGGATCAGGAAATCAGTATTGCATTGATTATTAAATAGATACTCTACTTTAATAGGCTGTTTCTCACTTGATGATATTATATTATTTGAATTTTGGAATGATGGAATATTGAGTTCATAACGCATTATTTTACTATTGATAGAATCAATTCCAGAGGGGCCAATACACCTTATTCTTTTGAATTTACCATTTCTTTCTTGCGCTATTTTTTGCCAGACTTTGTTAATCTGGTGCATTTTCTCATATGTTAATCGAAATACTTCCATGGCTTTTATAATATATAACAAGGTTTGGTAATCAGCATTAACTTACTTGTTGAGAAAACGTTTTTATTTACTTTTTTACTCCAATACAACGGTGTGTTGCTATAATGGATTGATCTTGATAATCTGGCAATGCCGATATTGTATCCATAAGTAAGAGTTATCACGATATAGTCCATATTATTTGCCTCTGGATAGTCCTTGAGGATGATCTTAATTGCATCATGCACAACCTTTATATTTTCAATGTCATCGGAAATCTTGTCTCTGAAATGGTTTTCATTCACAAAGAGGTTTACCATTAGATACTTTGCGTTACTGACATTATCATTTACTCCGAACTGAGCATAAGAAGCAGATACCTCTTTAAGAATAGAAGAATTGACGTCATCAAGTTGATTAATTTGTTCTTTGATTGGAGTAAGCCCTTGCAATGCCTCTGAGGATACGTTTTGTGTAATGCTGGTTATAAGACCAATAACTAATACAAAGAATCCTAAGAAACAGGATACTATTAAAGCTACAGGTTGTGATTCTTCTAACTCTTGTCGTTGGTAAGCCTGAGTGTTGATGACATAGGTTCCAAAGATTTGATCACAGATTGTTTGCCGTGTGGTATTGTTCACTAAAAAATGCACAAAGAATACAAGCAAGAATGTTCCAAAAACCGTTTGTTTGGCAAGAACAAGAATGGATGTATCATAAAATCCCGGTGGAATATAATTAATGAAAAACAGTGGAATTAGATACAATCCCGTTCGAAACAATGATTTTGTGAAGCTAATTTCATTTGAATTGGTATCAACAACTTTTAGCTTTAATAGCTTTTTGCCAATAGTTTGACCTCGAAAGATCTTACTGTTTCCTAGTGAGAGATATACTGTCGCAATTATAAAACCAACGATTTTACCATTCTCTCCCATGCGCGAGAAGATTGATCCCATAAAAGCACCAAGGATAGTTCCAAAAATACCTAAAATGATGATGTCAATAAGATGAGAAAAAACACGAGCCCAGAATTTCGAGTAAATCGGTTTTAATCTAATCAAATCAGTTATTATTTTTTCAACTTCACTGGAATATCCTCTTTTTAGTAATTCATCGATTATTTCAGTTAGTTGTGATTGATTGAAGAGTTTTGCTCGATTCGCTAGTGTGAATAGCTCTTCGTCAGAGTATTCATTTAAGTTTATACTGGGATTTCGTTTCATTTTTAAAGAAGGCTATTAGTTGTATGATGTAAGAATATAGTTGATTGCTTTTCATGAATAAATACTACTGCCATATTACATGACAGTAGCTTAAGATTATAATAGAAAAATAAATATCAACCATTTAATGCTTTTTCTGATTGGATAAATAGCGCTGTATTTTTTCTTCCATTGGATCGCCAAACTTGAGAAGGTATAGCGTTACCCATAATCGGTCTTTATAAATGTTGAAATCATATTCGTCATGGCGTTCTGCAAACCATCCAGTGGAAGTTGGACTGAAATCACCAGTAATATTAATCACCTCGTGTAATCCTTTGTATTTAGCATCCGATTTACCTAAACGTTGGATATACTTCATGTAGTGTCCCTGTGTGTTGATGTTAAGAGTTTTATAGCCGTGTAGATCATAAAGTGTTGTATCCTTTGTTCGGATCATTTGCACATAATCATCAACTAACCAGATTCCTTGAATATCTTCTTTTTCGAAACTTTCAATAAATGGAAACTTAACCGAATCCTTTAATAGAGCAGGGGGGCAATTTTGATTTTTATAGTTCTTCCATATGTTGTCAAGCAGTGAATGATAAGCTTTATTAATATCCTTCTCCTTTGTTTCTTCGATCACTAGCTTATCCATGTAGCTAATCATCGTATTGATACATTGAAGCTCTTGTTTTGAGAAAACGTCTTTTGCTATTTGGTCTGCATTAGGTAAAGGAGCTTTAAATGTGCATCCTGATAGAAATAAGATTACTGCGATTGCAGAGAGAAACAGATTTTTCATGGTCTTTGTTTTATTGGTTACATAAATATATAGAAAATAACATTATGTAGCATTCAACTTAGACGAAAATCTTTCTTGAAATTATCCTTCTATTATTGCAGATAATTGGCTAAGCGTTCTTTGATGAAATAATTCCAGCCTCCCAAACAGCTTTCTCTTGTGAATTCAGGAAGATCAGCAGGAAACGAATCCAATCCCGTATTGGTAAGTCTAATTAGTGTTTTTTCGCCTTGAGGTAGTAATTCAAATGTAACGCGTCCTTCTCCAGGATATTCAGCATAACTCCAATGATAAACAATTTTCTGGAAAGGAATAACTTCGAGGATTCTCCATTGATGATTAAAGTTTCGATCTCCCGATTGAACATCGAATGATGTAGTAAAGTCCATACGAGGTTCGAAAGCTTCAATATTCTCGAAAAACCATTGAACCATTTGATCGCGTTCTGTTATGGCTGCCCATACAGTTTCAATATCTTTGTTTGAAGAATGTTCTACGATTATTGGTGTGGTGCGATCTATCATGATTAATGTTTGTTATAAGAGACGTTAAAATGAATTCTTATCAAATATAACAAATCAACTCCTTTCCCCTTCATTTAAAATGTTAATTGTGAAGGGCGAAGGGGAAAAGAGTTTGAATATTATACTGTAGCTTCAGCTGTCTGCACAACTGGCTCTTCCATCAATGTTCTATACTGACAAATGTCTTCAATAGTAACGACGGTCATGTCGTGCTCAACACCAAAGTCGATAATCTCAGGTAATCGAGCCATTGTTCCATCTACATTGGTCAACTCACATAGTACGGCAGTATCACCTAGGCCTGCAAGCTTCACCAAGTCAATACTTCCCTCGGTATGTCCTCTTCTTTCTAGCACTCCTCCTTGTCTCGCTCTCAAAGGAAAAACATGTCCAGGGTGGGCTAAATCTTCAGGTTTTGCAGTAGGTGAAATGGCTGTTCTAATTGTTTGAATACGATCTTTTGCCGATACACCGGTAGTAACACCTTCCTTTGCTTCAATCGAAATGGTAAAGGCTGTTTGATTAGCACTACTATTATTCTGTACCATCGGAGGTAGGTTAAGCGCTTCACATTTTTCATCAGTAAGACAAAGGCAAACAATACCGCTACACTCACGAATCATTAATGCCATATCGGCAACCGACATATTGTTAGCTGCATAAATGATATCTCCTTCGTTCTCACGATCTTCATCATCTACTAATAAAATACCTTGACCTTGTTGTAATCTATTGATTGCGTTTCCTACGCGTTCTTTGAAGTTTGAACCAAAATTGTTAATTGTAACCATTTTACCCTTTTTAAAATTTACTATATGAATCTTCAGGGCAAAACACAATTTACCACAGGAACATAGCTGTTCCCATAACGTTTCTTCTCTCATCCAGACTTTAACTGTCGGTATTGGAATTTCACCAAATCAGTCCTCTATTGAGGAGTCGCGGACTATCACCGCCGGTAGGGAATTACACCCTGCCCCGAAGAAATCGCGACAAAACTATAATTCTTTTATGAAATAGCAAAAGATGTTTGTCAAAGAAGTAACGATAATTGCTAAAAAGTTCAAATAAGAAACATTAAAAACTCCAACGCAGTCGCCCAAAGGCCAATTGTCCAATATCGCCGAATTCTGTTTGATCATTACCAAAGAATAATTGACCTGTCAGCATTAATTCTATATTTTCTGTCAGTGAAATCATTATTGCAGGATTTAGAAACCACGAATGATCGTTGGGATTTAATATTGACGAAAGACTTGCAGAAACGAGTGGGGTAAAAGGGTAGGAGACTTGTCCGAATACTGCATATTTAGCATTTGACAGACGTTTAGCGGATAAATCTTCTTGGTACAGTACATTTGATGGAGCTGCATTACTCGTCGCACCTCTACTGTTAAATAATCCTTCAACAGATAGGTATATATTGCTTTTGAGGGTGTAATCATACGAAAGTGATGCAACAAAAGCTTCTTGTGAATAATCTTTGTTAGGGCGAGGCTTAAAATAGGTCATCTCACCATGAAAACCTCCACCTGCAATGTTCCCAGTCCACCCTGTACCAATAATATAATCTGCTCCTGCATACCCTGTTAATAACTGAAAGTCGTATTCCCATCGAGAGAAACGGTATAAAGCAGCCAGCGCATTATTGTCAGAGGATTTTCCAAGTTTAAAGACCAGTTGCAATGAGGAGGTTGCTCCAGTGTAATATTCCAATTTTAAAGCATCACTGCCGGGCCTCTCTTCATAATCAAAATCGAAAAAAGAAAAACTATTAAAGATATCATTAGGATTCCACACCATGCTGATGCCCCAATTAATCCGCTGACGACCTGCCCTGACTTGCAGATCTCCAAAGGTGAAGTCGACATAAGCTCTGTCAATAATACTATGTAATAACCAGCTATCGTCACTTACTATTGTCCAAGAGCAATCCACAATTCCAGAATCGATATCGATGATTTTTTTATAAAATGGGATATTCTTGATTAGATTACCATGAATAAATCTGTTGCGTATACCAATCTGTGCACCAATATTATCGTTGATGTACCAATTAATATTCAGCCTGTTGTGTAATGTTTTTGTATTCATATCATCCATGTCTGGCAATAAAGCCTGTTCTTTGGGATGAAAATACATGTGAAGATATTTCACATAACCATCAACGACGAGATCCTGGCCAAAGCTTAGCAGTGGCATTAATGTTAATATGAAGAAGAGTCTCCAGTTCATTCCTATTTACTATCGGATTCAACGTCCTTTCTTATATCGCTGATCACCTTCCCGTCTTCAATTGTAATAACTCTCCTTGCTTTATTTACAACACGTTGGTCATGCGTTGAGAAGATGAAAGTGATATGTTCTTGTTTATTTAATTCCTCCATAATGCTTAGGAGTTGCTCTGTTGATTTTGAATCAAGATTGGCTGTCGGTTCATCGGCCAAAACAAACTTAGGTTTCGAGGCTAGTGCTCGTGCCACAGCCACTCTTTGTTGTTGACCGCCCGAAAGTTTACTTGGTCTGCTGTTTTCACGACCTTCAAGTCCAACAGCTTTTAATAGTGACATTGTGCGCTCTTCGCGTTCCTTTTTGTTTTTATTTTGCAAGTGCATGATAAATTCAACATTCTCCTTAGCGGTCAATACAGGAATAAGGTTATATGCCTGGAAAACAAAGCCAATATTCATCATTCTAAACCTAATTAACTCAGATGATCTTAGTTTATGCAAATTGGTATTATCAATCAGGATATTACCGTCGGTTGGCTTGTCTAATCCTCCCAACATATTCAAAAGTGTCGTCTTGCCTGATCCTGAAGGACCTACAATTGCTGCAAATTCTCCCTTTTCAAAGTTCAGAGAAATATTGTTTACAGCGTGGACTTTTACCTCTGATTCATCATATATTTTGTGTAGCTCTTTTATTTCGATGATATTCATAGTCGTTGAATTTTAGTCGGTTCGAATTGCATCAGCAGGATTGTATTTTAAAGCTTTTCTTGCCGGGTAAATTGAGGCAATAATACCGGTTGCAATCACCAGTAGAATGATAACTATTATTGATTCCATTTCCAGTACTGGATATACCATCGGACTATAGCCAAAGTTCTCTAGTCCTTCGGAGTACATTGATAGATCAATTCCATTTTCCATCGTTAAATACGTTGCCCAAAGGCCTATCAGAATTCCTAATACGCCACCTGTTAGTGTTAGCATTACCGTTTCTAACATAAGCATGCTAAAGACTCTTAGCTTACTCATCCCAACTGCCATAAGCATTCCTATTTCCTTTATTCGTTCAAGAATAACCATCATCATTGTATTAACTATTCCGAATCCTAAAGCTAAAAGGATGATAATGACAAAGATGTAGGTGTATAGATTCCCTATTTCATTGATGTATCCCAATTCTGGCATCGATTCTTTCCAACTTTGTACCTTTAGTTCAGGATATTGTGACTTCAGTTGTATGGCCATTTCATCAATTAGTTCTGTATCATCTAGATGGACAAGTATCTCGTGGGTTGTAGATGACTTCATGTTAACCAAGCGTGCCAGGTCCTCTTTTCTTACAAAAACATTCCCCTCTTCATACATGCCATTGGTAATATCAAAAATTCCTGATACTCGGAATGCCCCTCCTGTGATATTACCATCGGCATCTTGAACAGTAATCACTACTTTTGAGCGCAGTTTTACTTTAAGCTTTTTAGCAAGATTTCGACCAATAACAATAGGATTTCGCTTGATCCCTTCTAGATATTTACCTTCACCAAGCTTACTATATAGATTCGTTACTGATTTTTCAGCAGTTGCATCAATACCTACTATTTTTACACCAGTGCCTGTCTCGGCTGATGCAATCATCGATTGTATGACCAAGTGGGGACTGACCCCATTTACATGATCAATACTAGAAAGTGATGTTATTAAAGACTCAGTATCAGGAATATATTCTTTTAAGTCATAGTTCTCGTCGAATAAAGGTGCTTGAATACGGATATGCGAAGCTTCGGTTTCAATACCGGCCTCAAGTCGTTGATTCATCCATCCCTTTGTAAAGGTGGCAGAAAACATCCCCGCAGCCATACCAACACTTATAGCTGCAATGATAATCCCTGATCTTAAGGGACTTCTCCATATATTTCTCCAAGCAATAGACTGTATCATTTTGTAATTATTTTCCTTTCACCTTTTTCTGGTCTCCCTTCTCAGGTCTCCTTTTTCCACTTAGTCTTATCCTCTCATTGCTTTTATCGCTTTTAGTCGTAATATCGAAATAACTGGATAAACGGCTATGATAAGGGTAATGATAAACACACTGATTGCCTGTTGGCTAAATACTTCCCATTGGACCGAAAAGAACATATAAGGCGCAAATCCAAAATCTTCCATTAGCTCTGCTGCTTGTCCTGTCAATGGAATAGGATTAGCGCTCTGATAATAGAGTAACGGTAGACTAAATAGTATGCCCGATATTACACCTAATAATCCAATGAACAACGTTTCAAAGAAAATGACACTTGCAAGCTTCGCTTTTTTCATTCCAATGGCAACCATTACCCCAAATTCTCTGCGGCGCTCCATAATCATCATCATAATGGTTCCAAGTATACCAAATGCTATAACCAAGTAAAGAATGGCTTTCATGATTACACCTCCCGCTCGATCACTCTCTATTTGTTGAACAACTTCAGGCTGCATTTCCTCCCAACTCATAATAGAGTAGGGGCTTTCAATTGATTCCTTGAGTCTACGTAGTGATCTTTTCATATGATCTTGATCAATTACATGTACCACTAATGATGTTAGTCTGTTTTCTGCCCCAAAGAATTCCTGACATTTAGGTAGACTCATGTATACAATCATTTTATTCAGTTCGGGCGATACATGCTTAATAATACCTCTGATAGGAAACTTATCGGCGGCACTAACTCCGTGATATCCCTGACTAATGATCACTAATGTGTCATTAACGGTGAGCTGTAGATATTTAGCTAATCCTGCCCCTATTACTACACCACTATCATTTGGTTGCAGGTATTTCCCTTCGCGTACTTTTAGTCCTAATTGGTTCAGTTTATCTTCTCCTTGGGGATCAATACCAAAGATCATCGATCCTTTTGTTAATTCTTTTGATGATGCCAGACCGAATGACTCGAGACGTGGAATAACATCATCCACATCTTTGTTGGCAAGAATCATATCTTTTAATTCAGAAGAGTATTCAAATGTATTGTTGATGCTTTTGTTTTCCCAGTAATCTTCATGGTGAACTTGCATATAGCCAGAATAGAACTTGACTACAATCTCTACCATTTTTGTGTATGAGCCTTCCTGCATCGAGGTCATATATGCTGAAAAAACTACACCGAAGAAAATAGAAGCAACAGTAATGAGTGTTCTTCGCTTATTTCTCCAGAGGTTTCTCCATGCTAATTTGATGTTGGTGCCCATAGTAAAGCTTCAATGGTTAACGTACTCGTTTCATATTTTGTATAGAGAAAAATGACTCTTTCAATGGAACATCAAAGTCTGTATCACCATAAATAAGGATTGTTCTTTGATTAGGCTTATCCACTGGAATCATCTCCAATCGCGTTGGCATTTCACGGTCATCTACCATTTTGATTTCAGATAACTCTTCATACTTTACCAGATAATCATCTTCATCATAGTATTCAGCCTTTAGCCAATGTTTTTCCTTCTGCGTTATCCACATGTAAATTTTCCCCCAAACCACAGGAGCATCTTCGTGAGGAATCAGTTCAATCTTATAACAATCGTATCCTTCTATTTTCTCTTCACCAGCTAAACGATGTATATAATCATCGGCCAATGACGATTCTTTTACTACATCATCGTTGGTGAAATCAGAGCCCATCCACGACTGCATCATCATTGAAGGTGGTATCTTTACCATTCGCTCAATGCGCGGAATCCAATTCCACATTTCGTTATGTCGTTTAAGAAATACCTGACCTTTTTCTTTTGCAGGAGAGGTGATATACATAAGCGAGAATTTATTCCCGATGGTCCAGCTTTTCATGGTTATTGTACGCGACCATCCAGGACGTTCAATGGTCATGCTAAATGTACTTTTGCTCGACGATCCGCGCATCTTTTCATCAGCCTCCTTTACCCATTCTTTTATATCGAATTCCTGAGAGAATGCAGAAGGGGTAAAGCAATAAATAATTATGACTATTAACCACCGATATCTCATAGCATCACCTATTAGCTATTGACTTTATAAATGAATCTCATTAAATTTAAGGATATCTGAGAGTTAAAACAAAAAAGTTAACCTTTTTCCGTTGTAAGAGCGTGAATCAGTAATTAGTATAATCTATCCAGTAATTAATATACAACGTGAGGGGTGTTGTGTTTCTATTTTTGCAGTGTAAGAAATCAATTATACCCACGGCAAAGTGGTTTTCGATAAAAAATTAATAAAAACAATGAATATGAAAAATGTAGCATTAATAACAGGAGCATCAACAGGTATTGGAAAAGAATTATCACATATACATGCAGAAAAAGGGGGCGATTTAGTTATTGTTGCCCGAAGAGTTGAGAAGTTGGAGGAATTAAAGGCTGAATTGGAGAGAAAGCATGGTGTAGAAGTGATGGTTATTGCAAAAGATTTAAGTAAGGCTGAAGCACCTAAAGAACTTTATGATGAGATCAAGAATGCAGGGATTGAGGTTGAGTATCTTATCAATAATGCAGGATTTGGTGGCCGAGGTAAATTTCATGAGCGTGCATGGGAAGCTGATCTACAGATGATTAATTTGAATATTGTTGCCTTAACTGCACTAACTCGTTTCTTCCTTGATGATTTTGTTGCAAGAAATAAAGGGAAAATTCTGAATGTTTCATCAACAGCATCGTTTGCTCCGGGGCCATTGCAGGCGGTGTATTTTGCGACGAAAGCGTTTGTTACTTTCTTTAGTAATGCAATAGCTGAAGAACTAAGTGATACCAATATTACTGTCACAGCTTTATTGCCAGGTGCAACAGAGACAGAATTTGCTAAAGTATCAGGGATGGATAAAACAGCAGGCTTTCAAAAGACCGTATCTGCAAGAGGTGTAGCCGAGGATGGGTATAATGGAATGCTTAATGGTAAGATGGATGTAATATCAGGATTGACATCAATGCAGAAAATGATGCTTTCAATGATTCCATTAACACCGAAAAAGGTAATCATTAAGCAAATGAGAAAGTTTAACGAAGTGTAAAGTTGATAATAAGAACCAGTATCTTTCAGCGTTCGTAGGACTTGGAAAGCCTCCCAAGCTTTAGCATGGCGTGTTGGTAATTATAGGTTCCATGAAGCGATTGAAACACCTTGAAGCGTCAGGAGGAGCTTCAAGCGTGTTTGGTTCTTTTAATCCATTAATCTAAAAATCAATGAAGTTATGAGTAAGGTTATTATCACAGGAGCAACAGGAATGATCGGGGGAATTATCCTTCAGGAATGCTTACAATCTAATGAGATAAGTGAAGTTATAAGTATTGCAAGGCGACCATCAAAAGTTAGCCATACTAAACTAAAAGAGGTTGTGTTATTAGATTTTAATGACTACTCAGGGCATGAAAAGTTATTTGAAGATGTTGATATAGTATATTACTGTTTGGGTGTATATACTGGTGCAGTTCCTGATGATAAGTTTAAAGAAATAACTTATGACTATACTGTAGCGTTCATTGATGTGCTTAAACAATATAGTCCGGATGCGTATTTTTGTTTCCTAAGTGGGCAAGGAGCTGATCGCACCGAAAAGAGCAAGATGTCGTTTGCTAAATATAAAGGAATGGCTGAAAATTACCTGCTTGAAGAAATCGATAATGCCTGGTCATTTCGACCATCATACATATACCCTGTAGAAAAGCGCAATGAACCTAATTTGGGATATAAGATATTCAGGGCACTATATCCCTTGGTGAAATTGTTT
The DNA here is from genome assembly GCA_005217565.1 of Puteibacter caeruleilacunae. Lineage (GTDB taxonomy): Bacteria > Bacteroidota > Bacteroidia > Bacteroidales > Prolixibacteraceae > Puteibacter > Puteibacter caeruleilacunae. The sequence continues at coordinate 87,908 of SJCO01000009.1, read as the reverse complement.
GGAAAGAAATTCAGTATTAAATCCACCGAACTTGCACATGCTATGTTTAAGGTAGGGCTCAAAGGGAACTCTAAAAGTATTCTGGAAAATGACGAGATCCAGGAAAGGTTGTAGTTGGGCTAACGCTTCGAAAGTTCCAGTTCGGCTATCGTTACACAGTTCCAAGTTGTAGGCTGCCCTTTGGGGCTGCTAATATCTGTAGCAAAAGAGGATATAACCAACCTCTTATCTTCCCTCAACATCAGCACTCCATTGGCCAGTCCTGCAGAACAATTTTGCATCATGGCAAAATGAAGGCCCGTCCGACAGAAGGACAAAAATTAATAAGGCATTATGTGTGTCTATTAATCCACTAATCCTACTTTATTTTTAAAAAGTTAGTTTATTTTTGCACCTCAACTTTTAAAGACTGCTTCGAAATGAAATAGTCTCAAAAATGAACAAATCAAATTTTTCCATTTAGCCTGAATTGTTCAGAAGTGAATGAGCCAGGTTGTAATTAACACAAATTTATGGTAAAGAAGATCTTACTATTGGGTTCTGGAGAGTTAGGTAAAGAGTTTGTTATTGCAGCTCAGCGCTTAGGCCAGAATGTTGTTGCTGTAGATAGTTATGAAGGTGCTCCTGCAATGCAAGTTGCCGATGCTTTTGAAGTGATCAACATGCTTGACGGCGAAGCTTTGGATGCGATTGTTGCAAAACACCAACCAGACCTTATTGTCCCTGAAATTGAAGCAATCCGAACAGAACGTTTTTATGATTACGAAAAGCAGGGAATTCAGGTAGTTCCAAGTGCAAAAGCTGCTAATTTCACAATGGACCGTCGCGCAATCCGCGATTTGGCTGCAAAGGAACTAGGACTTCGCACTGCAAAATACCTTTATGCTTCATCTTTAGAAGAGATGTATGCTGCTGTTGAAGAGGTAGGAATGCCATGTGTTGTTAAGCCTTTGATGTCGTCATCAGGAAAAGGTCAGTCTACTGTTAAATGTAAAGATGATATCGCTAAAGCCTGGGAAATTGCAGGTGCAAAAGGACGCGGTGATTCAGGAGAAGTGATTGTAGAGGCATTCGTAAACTTTACTTCAGAAATTACATTGCTTACAGTTACGCAGAAAGATGGACCAACATTATTCTGTCCTCCAATCGGTCACGTGCAGGAGAGAGGCGACTACCAGCAAAGTTGGCAACCAGCTTTAATTTCAGAGGAAGATATTAAAGCTTCTCAAGAAATGGCTGATAAAGTAACTAAATCGCTTACAGGTGCAGGTATTTGGGGAGTTGAGTTCTTTATCTGTGAAGATGGAGTTGTATTCTCTGAATTATCTCCTCGTCCACACGATACAGGAATGGTTACTTTGGCAGGAACACAGAACTTCTCAGAGTTTGAATTACACTGTCGTGCTGTTTTGGGATTACCAATTCCAGAAGTAACATTAGAGAGAGTAGGAGCGAGTGCAGTAGTATTAGCTTCAGAAGAAGGTGCAAATCCTTATTTCGAAGGAGTTGAGAAGGCTGCGATTTATAAGAAGTCTGATTTACGTTTCTTCGGAAAACCAACAACTCGTGAATACCGTCGTATGGGAGTTGCTTTGGCTTACGATCATGTTGATGCTGATGTATTGGCAACTGTTGCTCAAGCTAAAGAGATGGCTGCATTAATTACAGTGAAAAATAATTAATAAAGCAATATATAAAGCAAAAGAAAGGGCAGTCAATTACGACTGCCCTTTTTAGTATCCTTATTTCGAGGATTAATTCTTCCTATCGTATATATACCAATAGATCATTCCAACCATTAGTGCGCCTCCTACGATATTACCTAAAGTAGCTGGGATTAGGTTATTTACAATAAACTCTCCCCAAGTAATATCAGCACCATAAAAGATTGCTGTTGGAATAAAAAACATATTCGCTACACAGTGTTCAAAGCCCATAGCAACAAACGCCATAATTGGGAACCATATACCCAAAATCTTTCCAGCAATATCTTTAGCTGCATAAGCTTGCCACATGGCAAGAGCAACCATCCAGTTACAGGCCATACCCTTCAGAAAGACCTTGTAAAATGGTGCTGAAGTCTTTTTTACAGCTATACCTATTACTGAATCAAGATAAGGTGACTGAGCAAAGATATCGGTGTAATATGCAAAGAACAGTGCGACAAATATTGAACCGATAAAATTTCCTGTATATACAACACCCCAATTCCGTAATGGCACCTTTAACGACATGCGTTTTGACATTACCGAAGGGATAAAATATGCTGTATTTCCAGTGAACAGTTCTGCCCCTGCAATGGCACATAGCATTAGGCCTAGCGGGAATACTGCTCCAAAAATGAATTTTTGCAAACCAGGATTAGTTTGTGCTAGTTGTGGAAGTCCTCCTCCTACAACAATCGCCAATAAACCTCCCATTGCAATGTAACCACCTGCTAATAATGCCAGCACAAACGTTTTCTTGTCCGACATTGCCTTCTTAGCTTCTGCAGTTTTATTCACGACTTCGACTATCTCTTTGGGTGAGTTATAGGCGGTTTGTACTTTGGCAACTGAAGCTTTTGGCTTCACTACCTCAATTAATTCCGTAGACTCTCGAAAAGACATATTTATCTCGTATTTATTAAATTGACAATGTTTTCTTCCTGCAACATCATGTTGCCCCTGTAATCCTTCTTTCTATTTTCTATCCAAACAAGCCAATATTAATTTACAATAACTTCTTTGAAGTATTGTTCTAAAATCTCTTTAGCCGCTTTAATTTGCTCAGCAGTATTCTCAGGAACACCGTCAAGCTTGTATTCCATATTTAGGTGTTCATACTTATGTACTCCCAACTTATGATATGGTTGAATTTCTAACTTCTCAATATTACCGTATTGCTGAAAATGTTTTCCCATTTCGTGTAAATATTCTGGTTGATCAGAATAACCAGGTACTAACACATATCGCATCCATGTACGAATATTATGGTCACGCAAATGTTCCGCAAATTTTAATGTGGTATCGTTTCTTTTTCCTGTCAACTTCATATGCCAATCAGGATTGATATGTTTGATGTCGAGTAATACCAAATCGGTATATTGCATCAGTTCTTTGACATCATCTGTTAAAACGTTACCATTGGTATCGATACATGTGTTGAAATCCTCTTCTTTTAATTGCTTAAATAATTTCTTTAGCTCTGCAGCTTGCCATAATGGCTCTCCTCCTGAAACAGTAACACCACCTAATTTCCCAAAGAATGGACGCTGATTGCGTGCCTTTCTCATAACCTCCTCAATAGGTGTAGGTGTTCCTCCTTTAAAACTGATTGTATCAGGATTTGCGCAATATAAGCACTTAAAAGCACATCCTTGTAAAAAGACAACTAATCGTATGCCTGGACCGTCATAGGTCCCTAATGACTCAAAAGAGTGAATGTTCAACATAGTTGATTCAATTAATGATTATTAGCCTCTTAACATGAAAAAGTTTGGAACTAATAATATAGTCCCAAACTAATTATATCATTTGTGTAAATGTAATTACATTTTTTCGAAGAAGCTACGAGAGATTACCTCTAACTGCTGCTCACGAGTCAGGCGTACAAAGTTAACTGCGTAACCTGATACACGAATCGTCAACTGAGGATACTCTTCAGGACGTTCCATTGCGTCTTCCAACATCTCACGATTCAATACATTCACGTTCAAGTGGTGTGCACCTTTAATGAAATATGCATCCATCATAGTAACAAGGTTATCCTGACGGATATCTGCTGTTGCACCTAATGATTTAGGAACAATTGAGAATGTATTTGAGATACCATCTAATGAATCTTCGTAGTTGATTTTAGCTACTGAGTTCAATGAAGCAATCGCTCCGTTGGTATCACGTCCGTGCATTGGATTTGCTCCAGGAGCAAAAGGAACACCAGCTTTTCTACCATCAGGAGTTGCTCCTGTTTTCAATCCGTAAACTACGTTTGAAGTAATAGTTAGAATTGACATAGTAGGTTCTGCCTTCTTGTAAGTGTGAAGTTCTTTCAATAAACCATTGAAGTATTCAGGAACTTCAACTGCGAAACAGTCTACACGATCATCGTCGTTTCCATAATATGGGAAATCTCCTTCGATCTTAAAGTCGCAAGTTAAACCTTCTTCATTTCTAATTGCAGTTACTTTTGCATTCTTAATTGCAGAAAGAGAGTCAGCTACAATTGAAAGACCAGCGATACCATATGCAAGGTTAATTTTAGGATTAGTATCAACAAGCGCCATCTGTGATTTCTCATAGTAGTACTTATCGTGCATATAGTGGATGATATTCATTGAATCGTTGTATACGCGAGCCATCTCTTTCATTGCAATCTTGTAGTTTGCAATTACTTCGTCGTAGTTTAACTCATCACTCTTCATCGCAGGAATACCTTCGATCATAAGTTTACCAGACTTCTCACAACGACCACCATTCAACGCTAACAATAAAGTCTTAGCTAAGTTACAACGTGCACCGAAGAACTGAATTTGCTTACCAATTTCCTGGAATGATACACAACATGCAATACCGTAGTCGTCTGAACAACGAGTCTCAGTCATCAACTGGTCATTCTCATACTGGATTGATGAAGTATCGATTGATACCTGTGCACAGAATTTCTTAAATCCTTCAGGAAGCTTATCTGACCAAAGTACAGTCATGTTTGGCTCTGGTGAAGGTCCAAGGTTGTATAAGGTATTCAAGAAACGGAAAGAAGTTTTAGTAACCTTAGTTCTTCCGTCTAAAGTAGTACCACCAATTGATTCAGTAACCCAAGTTGGGTCTCCAGCAAAGATCTCGTCATATGCGTTCATTCTTAAGTGACGAACCATACGAAGCTTAATTACGAATTGGTCGATCAATTCCTGAGCAAACTCCTCAGTGATTTCTCCATCTTCAATATCGCGCTGAATAAAGATGTCAAGGAATGTTGAAACATTACCTAATGACATAGCAGCACCGTCTTGCTCTTTAACTGCAGCAAGATATCCCATGTATACCCACTGAACAGCCTCTTGTGCAGTTTCTGCAGGGCGACCAAGCTCTAATCCATATTTAGCACCTAGCTCTTTAATCTCACCTAATGCTTTGATTTGCTCAGCAACTTCTTCACGAAGACGGATTAAATCATCAGTCATAGTTCCGGTAAGACCAGCTAAATCTTCTTTTTTAGCCTCAATCAAACGATCGATACCGTACAATGCTACACGACGGTAGTCTCCAATAATACGACCACGTGCATAATTATCAGGAAGACCAGTAAGGAATCCTAATGAACGGAATTTACGAATCTCAGCAGTATATGCATCAAATACTCCATCATTATGAGTCTTAGCATACTTAAATACCTCTTCTACCTGAGGTGAAACTTTTAGTCCATGTTCGCTACATGCTTTTTCAACTACTTTATATCCTCCGAAAGGCTTCATAGCCCTGCGAAGCAACTCATCAGTTTGTAGACCTACAATTAGCTCTGAGTCTTTATCGATATATCCTGCACCATGAGAAGCGATTCTTGAGATTGTCTCAGTATCGATTGAACGAACTCCATTGTTCGCACGCTCTTCTTTTACTGCCTCCATACAGATCTTCCAAAGATTCTTTGTTCTCTCTGTAGCATCAGTCAAAAATGAAGCATCTCCAGTGTAAGATGTTAAGTTGTTACTAACAAAATCTTTGACATTAATTGTCTTTTGCCATTCTCCGGCCTTAAACTCTGTTTTTACCATTCTAATAAAGTCTAGTCTCTTTTTTCGAAAGAGAAAATAAATAGTCAATTCCCTAGTGAAACATAGATCCACAAAGGGATATACTTGAAAAATTTGATTACCGTATCGCTCAAATAGGTATGAAAAAGAATTGAAGACATCTTTGTCTTTATTTTCTTATTCACTGGCAAAGGAAAGGAATTCTTTTTTCTCCTGCAATACCAAGAAATGATGATTTAGCAATGAAAACGTTTTGGGAAAGATTTCTTAACGTTTAGTATACAAAAAGGAAATATAAAAAAATATACGCATGGTTATTCCTTGAATTACGGGCTTTTTATTATATGATAGTTCAAATATGAAACTGCAAGAGGAGAGTGAGGTTGTGGGCAAAATTGTAAGCTAAACTTAACGTTTGTGGTAAATTTTGTAGATATAAAGTAATCTTCTTGCTTATTGCCTCATTATGTAAGAAAATCACCTGACAGTTGCAGATCACATCAGCGGCATGATGTCAGTAGGTCGAGTCAGCGTATGCCAAGTCTTAACATGGTGTTTCTCCATCATAGTTACCACATACATTCACATTTTGGGAGGTTAGAACCAGTTTTTGACTCCTTCTCCGTTTAACCTTTTTCCATTCTCCGGTTTCCTTATTATCTTTGCCTCCCTATCATACAAGAGGTACTAAATGGAAAACAATTGCGTAGAATCTAAAATTATAACTTATGATGGCAAAGAGTTCGTATGCTCTCTTGCTTTTGCTTTATATCTGATCGGAGATAAATATAAAGCACTTATATTATATCATTTGAAAGATGGAAAGATGAGATCAGGTGTATTACAGAAATCTATTAGTGGTATTTCGAATCGCATGTTTACATTCTCAATTCGAGCGCTTGAAAAAGATGGATTGGTACAACGTAAAGTATATCCCGAAGTTCCTCCTAAAGTAATGTATGAATTAACAGCTGCTGGCAAATCGATAATCCCAATCATATTGCAACTAAATGATTGGGGAAAAGGATTTGCCAAAGAACAAGATCTGTATAATATCATTGACAAAGGTTAATACCACCTTTGCCAATGTAAATTTTCAGGTTTCCATTTATCCTTCGCTACTCCTTCTTCTAAGGGATAGCCAATCGGAATAACATTTAATGGAATAACGTATTCAGGTAATCTAAGAATTCGTGTAATACTCTGCATTCTATCTTTTGCCGGATATGCGGCGGTCCATACTGCTCCTAATCCCATCGCTTGTGCAGCCAAAAGGATATTTTGACTAGCAGCAGCACAGTCTTGGATCCAGAATTCTTGCTCCCAACCGTCCAATGCTTTTCTTAAATTCCCACAAACAATAATTGCAGCAGTAGCGTTTTTTAGCATTTTAGCGTAGGGGAGGGCATCTCCCAGTTTATCCAGAATTTCACGATCATCTATCGCTACAAATCCCCATGGTTGCTTGTTGACAGCACTTGGGGCAGCCATCCCTGCACGAACCAAATCTTCTAATTGTTGCTTCGTTACTTTTTGATCTGAATATCTTCGAACGCTCTTTCGGTTGTGTATTGTTGAAAGTGCATTGTTATTTGTTTCACCCATAAAAATCTTGCTTGTAATAAGCTGACATTAATAATTCGCCACAAATTAACACTCGCTTTATTATCTGATAAAGTGCGTGAATGTTTTGTTTTCGCGCTCAGGAGGTGTGATAGCTTCCTTACCATGTTCGATAAGCTTCAGCAGATAAGCCATATTTTTACCTAGTACCCTCATAATTTGAACACCTTCCTCATCTTGCAATACTTCTCCTGGCATTGTTCCATGAATTACATTCCAATAGTTTGATGTAGGAATCAACATCTCAGAATAATTGATGTAGTTATTCATCTCATTAAATGTAGGAAGTCCTCCTGATCTACGCACGGCAGCTATAGTTGCACCGGCCTTATGGCGGAACAGATTACCATTTGATCCTGATACATAAAAGGCACGATCAAGAAATGCTTTCATGTTGGCACTCATTGACGAAAAATGAACGGGAGAACCTAATAAAATACCGTCAGCATTCTTCATTTTCTGTATCCAGTCGTTCACATTATCTGTTTTGATAATACACTTCTCATCTTGATTCTCACGGCATTTGTTACATGCAGTACAGGCTCTGATTCCTTTATTTCCTAGATGAACAATTTCTGTTTCTATTCCTTCAGCCTCTAATTCTTTACAAACCAGTTGCAAGGCGTGAAAGGTATTGCCTTGTTTCTTCGGACTTCCGTTAAATGCTACGACTTTCATGTGCTTGTTTATTAATTATTAGTTTTGAATTTCAGACTAATAGTTTTTCCAATTGACCATTTGCTGAATGATTCATATCAATCTCTTTTACTTCAAAGTTGCAATCAGGTTTCATTGGTAAACTAATACAAGTATACGACATAATAGTTGTACATACAATATGAGACAGGTGTTATACTTAGTTACATTGATGTGTTATTTGTTTAATAACAAGGGATTACAAAATCGCTTAATATAGATATTTTTGAATGAAAGGCTATGGTAAAATGGTTAACGGAGGAAAGGTAAGCGTTAGTCTGCTATGGCAGCCTTTACCTTTTTTTCTCGTTTTTACATTTAAGCAAAAAGGTAAAGGCTTCCGGCTAGAGTAAATATTAATTCGTTGCAACCATTAACGTAAGGCCCAAAATCGCCAGAACAATAATCTTACTCCATTTGGTAATATCCCAAAATTTAGGTCTTGTAACATAACGGTTCAATTTACCAGATGAAATCGCAACAAAGCTAAAAATTAGCAATGTTTGTAGCATGAATATCACTCCCAGTATAATCATCTGTACCGTAATGTCAAATCCATCCTTGCTTACAAACTGGGGGAGGAATGCTATAAAAAACAACGATACTTTAGGATTGAGTACATTCATCAAAAATCCTTTTCTTATTAATGGGAAAACCTTCAGTTTCTCTTCTGATTTACTTTCCGAGAAATCTAATGATGGCTTTTGTTCTCTATAAGCCTGATACGACAAGTAAAATAGGTATGCAGCTCCAAGGTATTTGATGATTGAGAAGATGAGTTCCGACTGCTTTATAATTAGTGATATTCCTGTGGCTGCCGCTAAAGTATGTATTAAAACACCTGAACACAATCCGGTTGAAATGGCAATACCATTTTTCTGTCCTTTGGTTATACTTTCGGTTAATACAAATATGTTATCGGGGCCAGGCATTATGGTTAACAAAATTGATGCTCCAAGAAATGATAAAATTAAACTACTCTCCATGATATATTTTTTCTCCTACACTAAAAGAAGAGACAGTCTAAATAAGTGGGACAACCATCTCTTCTAATAAATTACAACTCTTTATAGAGTACCGCTATTACTTTATGATGATGCAAAGTTATTTTAGATTATAAAACAAGGCTTAGCAAATTCAACAGATTATTTGTGAATTTCCAACTTTTTTGATAATTCAGATGGATTGCAGCCAATATGCTTTTTAACAAATCTGCTATAGGTACTCTGACTATCAAAATGTAACATGTGACTTATTTCTTTATGCGACAAGTGTTCCATTGTGATAAGCCTTTTTATTTCAACGGTAATCAGATCGTGAATAATTTTCAATGGTGTTTTTCCCAAATCCTGTTTTATCTGATTGGTTAATTTAGTCGCCGAAACATTAAGCTGTTGAGCATATTCGCTGATATTTCGTTGTTCAATAAACTCTGTTTCAGCAAGCTCTAAGAACTGATAGGTTAGTTTATTTTTCTTAAATGAATGTTCTTCACTTTGAATGATGTCAAGTATATTGAGTAAAGCAAATGCGAATAGATGCTTAAGCTTTTCTTTCTTAAATCTTTCCCTGGTTTTGCTCAATGCTCTCATTCTTACAAATGATCGGTACAAGGTGTCGTAATCTTGCTCAGAAAGATACAAAACAGGATTTTCCTTTAAAGAAAACAGGACTTTTGTTGATATCTCTGATAATGATGTCCGAAGATATTGAGGCGAAAATTGTAATAAAATACCATTCTCGTTATGCTGTCGGTTCGATAAATGTACCTGGTATGGTGCAACAATATATAGGGTTTTGTCTTTTGTTTGATAAGTATCGAAATCGATCAATTGTTCTCCTCCATTACCATGCTCAAAAAGAAAAACTTCGTAATAGGCATGACGGTGGATTTTACGAAAATCATACTGATTCTCATATTTTATTTCTTTCACTGAAAGATCAAACTCGCTATGTTGTAACGCGTGAAATTCCATCTAATTTGCCTTGTCTTTATAATTAAGCCCGAAGAGTGGCCTTAACGGTTTAACTCTTCGAATAACAATCTCATAAGTTCCGTAGCATCCAGTAAAGGTAATTAACAGAACCGCAATAAACTTTGCACTTACAGGAATATCTAATGGGAAAATTAAATAAGATCCTATAAATAAAAAGAACATATGAAGAATGTAAATCGGATACGAAGCTTTGTTTAAATAAGTTAATGCTCCATTTGATTTATTCAGATGTTTATGTCCAAAGCTCATCATGGTAAATATCCAGATATTCGATTCTACTGCTATTAACATACCTGGTGCATTTAAATCGAAATATAGATAACGTATCGAAAATAAAGCAGCTGCAATGATTAACAATCCCCATCTTAGTTTTATAATCATTTTCCAAAACTGAGATCCTGAGAAGACTACTAAAAAACCAAACAGAAAAGCAAAGAATCCGAAAAAGAATCCATGTAGCGTGTAAGCAAACAACGCAAATAACTGAGGCTTCATAAGGTATGTTTCAATAACAAATGGGAACAAAATCAGAAGTAGAATCCAAGGTGTGGAGAAAACCTTTTTTATTTTCGTAACCAACTTCCCTTCTTGCTTCTTCTTTAACCAATAGAATAAAGGGAAAAGAATTAAGACGTATAAAAAGATATTGCCTAAAAACCAAAGATGGCCAGGATGAGCCACATAGTCAGGTTTTTGGCGATAATAATTTTGCCAAATCGAGATACCCAAAGGAATAATTGTAATGGTTCCGAATAATAACGGAATAAGAATTCGTCTTGATCGCTCAAGCAAAAGCTGTTTCCAGTTACGTTTTCGCATGGTGAAGCAGACACCCATCCCAGAAATGTAGAAGAGAAGAGGTATTCGCCATATATTAAGCATCGACATTGGAATCATCATTTGATCAACGCTTTTGTCATTCTGAATAAAGCCTAGAAAAGCAGAGGCCCATGGTTGAAAGCAAAGTACCAGATGATAAATAATCAGCAACCAAATTGCGATCACCCGTAGCCAGTCGATATCGTATCTTCGTTCAAATGTCATGAGAAATAATCTATTGCTTTTGAGCGTATTCTTCAAGTATGCGCACTATTTCAGGGCGTGTTTTTTCTATATGTTCATAATCAAGACGAAGTCCCAATGAGCCTAACAATTCTCCAATACCATCATATATACCCTTAATTTCATCAGACCATGGTTGTGATACAGATTCACAAGCAGTGGCTCCAAATTTGTTTTTAATTTTAGGATCAGCCCCAGCATCAATAAGCATCTTTACAATATCGGTTCTACAGAAGAAGGCTGCAATATGCAATGGTGTGGAGCCATCATTATTGGGAATACTTAAATCGGCTCCGGCCTTTATTAGTTGAGCAGCAACTTTGGGTTTGTCAAATGTAGCTGCAATAATCAAAGCAGTAGATCCATATTGATCTTTTACATTTAAATCGGATTTCCCATCAATATGTTGTTGGATTGATTTGATATCACCCATAAAAGCTGCAGTATGTATTGTTTGTGATGGGGGTGTATTGGTTGTTTTCGCTTTGTCTTTTCCTTCTGAATTACAGGCGTATATCGAAAATATAAGAGCTAAAAAAAATAAGGTGTGTTTAAGTGAGTGCATAGTTTGTCTTTTTAGTGAGAAATAGCGTTTGTTTACCCTTTGTAGTGGAAGCTAAAGATACAAAAATCTACGCAGAATTGAAATAGAGTTTCTCTTTCAATATTAAATGCAGTTGTTGTTGGATTTCGGAATTACCCAAAATCGATTAATGCTGTTTGCTTTTCTCTGGAGACTAAATTGAAAATGATACCCTAGCAGGCCTACCCCCTCCTTGCCTCTTCCTCATACCAACATGCGAAATGCCATAGGAGATCCTAGGAATTTGGCTAGACTTCCTAGAGATTTGTAGAGAATTATGGGGAACTTGTAGGAAGTTTGCCCCAAAGTTGGGGTAAGGTGAAGCGTAATTCTTCCTCTCATTTACTGCTTATTTCAATCGGAAAGTAACGCAGGCTTTCAATCCAAAAATCAATCACATTTTTGCAATCTCCAGATAGCAATTCTCCTTCTTCTCCTTACTAAGCCCTTACTTTTCCTTATCAAACCCTCGTATTCCCTAATGTTGAGTAGTAATTAGTAAGGCTTTGACAAGAGTTTGACAAAAATTTGAGAAAAGGTTGAGAAGGTGCCGAGTAAACTCCAAGTATCAAAATACCAAAAATAGAATATAGTAAAAGGCATGCTGAGTTGTAGAGGAGTTTGACAACTCTTTGTCATGTTATCTTTTGATGTATTTCATGAAACTGTGAACCTGAAACTGAGAGGCGACGACCGAACTGAAACTTTCAACTTTTAACTTTTTTGAAACTTCCTGTATCCCTTGCCAAACAATTCATAAGTGCCATTGTTAAGTATAAAGAAATTATCAGAACAGGATAAAGAGCAACTATGGATAAATTTACACAAGTAGGAAATCAGGAAATAGAATCGGTTGAACAACTTTATGAATCATATTTGCAAGATCCTTCATCAGTTGATATAAGTTGGAGAAACTTTTTTGAGGGATTTGAATTTGCAAGAAAGAATTATGAAGTACCTCAGGTGCCTACTGGTTCTAACGAGAAACTAAACAAGGAATTTAAAATACTAAACCTAATTCACGGTTACCGTCAACGTGGTCATCTTTTTACGCGTACTAATCCAGTGAGAACACGCCGTCAGTACAGACCAACACTTGATATTGAGAATTTTGGTTTGCAAAAAGCTGATCTGGATGTGGTATTTCAGGCTGGTAATGATATTGGAATCGGACCTGCTACTCTTCGTGAGATTATACAACATCTGGAAGATACCTATTGTGAGTCGATAGGAGTTGAGTATGTATATATGCGTAGTCCAGAGGTGATTAAATGGTTGCAGGACCGAATGGAGAAGGAGCGTAACCGGATGGATTTTAGTGATTCTAAGCGTCGTCATATCTTTTATCATTTGAAGTTAGCTGTAGGTTTTGAACAGTTCATCCATAAGAAGTTTGTGGGGCAGAAACGTTTTTCGCTTGAAGGTGGAGAAAGTCTAATTCCAGCTTTGGATTCAGTGATTGAGCGAGGATCTGAGTTGGGCATTGAAGAGTTTGTAATTGCTATGGCACATCGCGGCAGATTGAATGTGCTGGCCAATGTTCTTCAAAAACCTTATGAGAATATTTTTAAGGAATATCACGGAACCGAATATGAGGAGGATATCTCACTTGGTGATGTAAAATATCACCTGGGATATGAGAATGTAGTATCTACCGATAAAGGTAAAAGGGTGAAGTTGAGTCTTGTACCTAATCCGTCACACCTGGAAGCCGCAGGGGCTTTGGTTGAAGGAATGAGTCGCTCTCGTATTGACAATGAATATAATGGAGATCATAGTAAACTGGCTCCAATTATTATACATGGCGATGCCGCAATTGCTGCTCAGGGTATTGTGTATGAGATTACCCAGATGTCACAATTGAAGGGCTATAAAACGGGTGGAACCATCCATCTGGTGATCAATAACCAGGTAGGATTTACCACCAATTACCTTGATGCACGTTCAAGTACATACTGTACTGATGTGGCTAAGGTAACGCGTGCACCGGTGTTTCATGTCAATGGAGATGATGTAGAGGCAATGGTTTATACCATCCGACTGGCCATGGAGTTCCGTCAGCGTTTCCATAACGATGTATTTATCGATATTCTTTGCTACCGAAAGTATGGTCATAATGAGGGCGATGAGCCTCGTTTTACTCAACCAACACTTTACGGAGCCATTGCGAAGCATCCTAATCCGAGGGACATATATTCTAACAAGTTGATTGAAAAGAATATCATGTCGACAGATGAGGTTAAAGGTGCCTTGAAAGGATTTAACGATTTGATGGAGAGTAAGTATCAATTGTCTGAAGAAATCGATAAAGTAAGAATAAAGCACTTCCTGGTTAAGGAATATAAAGATTTTGAACTACCTCATAAGGGGAAGTTTGATGTGAGTATTGATACAACTTTTCCTAAGGAGCAGTTGATTGAAATTGCTCAGCGAATGAATACTTTGCCAAAGGAGTTGACATTCTTCAAGAAGATTCACCGATTAGTGGCTGATCGATTAAAGATGGTTGAAGATAATTCGCTCGATTGGGCAATGGCTGAACTTCTGGCTTATGGATCTTTAGTGTCGGAAGGACATCCAGTACGCATAAGCGGACAGGATTCTGAGCGGGGTACATTCTCTCACCGTCATGCGGCTTTTGTGATGGAAGATACTGATAAGAAGTATTTCCCATTGAAGCATATTAAAGAGAATCAAGGCGATTTCCATGTGTATAATTCTCTATTGTCGGAATATGGCGTGCTTGGATTTGAATATGGACATGCATTGGTGCAGCCTCACGGTCTGACTATTTGGGAAGCGCAATTTGGCGATTTTAGTAATGTTGCACAGGTGATGATGGATCAGTATATCACTTCGGCTGGAGAGAAGTGGGGGATGATGAATAATCTGGTGTTGTTCTTACCTCATGGTTACGAAGGACAGGGGCCTGAGCATTCAAGTGCTCGTATTGAAAGGATATTGACGTTGACAGCATCAAATAATATTCAGGTGATGAATATCACTACACCTGCTAATCTTTATCATGCTTTAAGACGGCAAGTAAAATGGAATTTCAGAATTCCGATGTTTGTGTATACACCAAAGAGTTTGTTGCGTCATCAAAAGGTTCGTAGCACTTTGGAAGAGCTTTCGGATGGTGGATTCCAGGAGGTTATTGATGACCATAAGGCAGATCCGGCAGAGGTAACAGATGTGATTTTAACCATGGGTAAGCTTTATTTTGATCTGGATACAGCGAGAGATACAAGAGGTGCAGATCATGTGGCTATTGTGCGATTAGAACAACTATATCCATTACCAAAGAAAAAGCTAGATGCTATTTTGGCTCGTTACAAGAATGCCAAACGTGTGGTGTGGGCACAGGATGAGCCTGAGAATATGGGAGCATGGCCTTTCATGATGCGTCATTTTAGAGATTACAACCTGGAATTGATTGCACGTCCTTCAAGTGCCAGTCCTGCTGGTGGTTTGCTTGAGCAGCATTTGCGACGCAAGAGGAGTATTCTAGAGAGAGTGTTTAAAGAAAAAGTATTGTCATAAACCAATTTAAATTCCCTTAAGCGAATGATTATTGAAATTAAAATACCTAGTCCCGGAGAATCTATTACTGAAGTTGAGATCGGTAAATGGATGGTAGAGGATGGAGATTTTGTGGAAAAAGACCAAGAGATCGCTGAAATTGAATCAGATAAGGCTACGCTGACTTTGATTGCCGAGGAGAGTGGAAAGATAAAACTCAAAGCAGAAGAAGGTGACGCTATTGCTGTAGGGGCTGTTGCCTGTGAAATTGATACTGATCAGCAAGGAGCTCTAGCAAAGCCTAAAGAAACCAAGGTAGTGGATGATGTTGAAGCGAATACTGAGCCTGTAAAAGAGGTAGAGAATGCTGCTCCTTCATCGGCGGAGTTTGATCAGGTTAAGGTTACGCCAACTGCTCAGCAGGTAATGCAGGAGCATGGAATGAATGTGGATGATGTGATTGCAGGACTTCGACGACTGACAAAGAAAGATGTTGAAGCTGTGCTTAATGCACCACAAGAAGAGACTACATCGAAGACTTCAATATCAGAACCTGTGCGTGAAGCTGATGCTTTTTCCCGTGGGGAAGAGCGTAAACGTATGACGATGTTGCGGCGTAAATTGAGTGAGCGCTTGGTAGCAGTAAAGAATGAAACGGCTATGCTGACCACTTTTAATGAGATTGATATGAGTAAGGTTATGAAGCTGAGAAAGAAGCATCAGCAGTCATTTATCGATGCTCATGGCTTTAAGGTTGGTTTTATGTCGTTCTTTACCAAAGCAGTGGCTGAGGCTTTAAAAGCACATCCAATGGTGAACTCAATGATTGATGGTGATGAGATTGTGACTCCTGATTATGCTGATGTTGGTATTGCGGTTCAAACACCTAAAGGTCTGATGGTTCCTATAATCCGTAATGCCGAGAGTAAAGGTATTGCTGAATTGGAGCAAGAGATTAAATTGTTAGCTGAAAAGGCACGTAATAAGCGCATATCGGTTGAAGAGTTAACTGGTGGTACTTTTACCATTACCAACGGGGGTACATTTGGCTCAATGATGTCAACACCTATCATCAATCCTCCACAGTCTGCGATTCTGGGTATGCATAATATCGTAGAGCGACCAGTTGCTGTTGATGGTAAGGTTGAAATCCGTCCGATGATGTATGTGGCATTATCTTACGATCATCGAATTATTGATGGTAAAGATTCTGTTGGCTTTTTGGTAAAAGTAAAACAGCTTATTGAGGATCCGTCTCAGTTGGTATTCGGAGGCAAAGATCCTGAAAAGATATTATTAGGCCTTTAGAGTAGAGGTTATAAAGATAGAGAGAAGGGTAGTCTGGTGGGCTGCCCTTTTTTGATTATGAGTTTTGCTTGTCTTTATATGATTTTGATGGTTTCTTTATTTCTAAATTTTATAGGCATTGCTCTTCTGAGTTGGGTGAAAAGTTGGGTGGAAAGTTGGGTGAAACAAATTCTGATTTATTGAATTTTTATTGGGCAAAAATCGATTTTGTATCTACTAGTAATACGTGAGTGTTGTTGATGTAACTAAATATAGTTACTTTTGCGTATGTCAAAGAAAGAAAAGTTAGTCGCAATATTCTTAAGTTTTCCTTCGGATTTACATTATGATGAGATGGTTAAATTATTAGGATACTTTGGCTTTGTTGAAATGAAAAAAGGTAAGACTTCTGGATCAAGAGTTAAGTTTATAGGTAAAAACGGGACACCCTTGATGATGCATAAACCACATCCAACAGGGATACTAAAGCATTATCAGTTAAAACAAATTAAGGAGGTATTGGGATTATGAAACATTTGACGTATAAAAATTATACAGGAAGTATAGAGTATAGTAGAGAGGATGGTCTCCTTTATGGGAAGGTCTTGGGCATTAAAGGATTGGTATCTTATGAGGGTAAGACAGGAAAAGATCTTGACGCAGATTTCATGACTGCAATTGATGAATATATAGATGATTGCAAAGAAGCAGGCATTGAACCAGAGAAGCCATTTAAAGGTAATTTCAATGTAAGAATTTCATCGGAATTGCATCGAAAGGCAGCTTTACTGGCTATGGAAGCAAAGATATCTCTAAATAATTTTGTAGCAGAATCTATTCGAGATAGAATATTCAGAGAAAGTAGTTCAAATACCTAGCCCTACACCTCAAATAGCCCATTCTTGATGGCATAAACAACTAGGTGGGCGGTGTTTTTGCAATTGGTTTTTGCCAGGATATTGGCTCGGTGGTTGTCGACAGTACGCTTGCTGATAAATAGCTCATCGGCAATTTCCTGGTTTGATAGACCTTGACATATACGGATCAAAACGTCCATTTCACGATCAGAAAGTTCTTTGATGCCATTCTGTGTTTTACCAGCCATTTTTAACGAGCTAATCAGATTGGTGAGTAGCTCCTGTGAGAAATAAGAACCACCATCCATAACACATGCTATGGCCTCCTGCACTTCTGAGATGTCGGAGTTTTTGAGTAGAAAACCTTTAACACCAGCATCAACCATCTGATAGTAATAGTCCTCTTCGCCATACATCGACAGGGTAATAATCTTCATTGCAGGATTGAGCTGTAAAGCCTTTTGTGCTGCCTCAATGCCATCCATCACCGGCATATCAATATCTAACAGTACAATATCAAATTGCGTAGTATCTAACAGGTTAAGAAACTCTTTACCATTCGCAGCCTCAGCCACTATTTTGTAGTTACCCAGACTGTTTAACAGGATCTTAAGACCGTTACGAAATAATGAGTGATCATCTACTAATATGATATTGCAAGTATGTTCCATTTGTACTATTTAAATAAAGGTTTAAATATAAACATATATTTCAACAGATGTTCCTTTATCGGGTTTACTATCAAATGTAATGTTTCCCTTGATCGAATCAATGCGAGAAAAGATATTGGAAAATCCCATGCCTTGATTACCGTTACGCTTGACAGTATCCATATTAAAACCCTCACCATTGTCGGTATATTTAATTACCAAATTGTTTCCAACACGATGAATTGTTAAATCAATTTGAGAAGCTTTCGCATGCTTTATGGTGTTGTTAATGAGCTCACAAATAACCCGATAGAGGATCACCTCCTTTTGTTGGTCAAAGCGCTCATCAGTCATATTCGTTTTAAGGTTAATCTCTAAGCCATGAGGAATATTAATCTTTGATGTAAAATTGCGCAATGCTTTTATGAAGCCAAACTTGTTGAGAATATGCGGACTTAGATTATTGGAAATTTCCTTCAGACTTTTGACTGCTTCATCAACCACAAGATTGGTATTTTGAATGATTTCACCTGTGGCATGGTTTTGTTCAGTATGGGAGAGGGTTGATACCGATAATTTGATAGTTGATAAAAGTGGCCCTAGTCCATCGTGTAGATCTTTCGCAAAGCGTTTGCGCTCATTTTCCTCGGCCTGGATAACAGCTTGCAGTAATCTTTCCTCACTTTTACGGCGTTCCGATTCTACCTTTTTCATGTAGTTAAAGATCTTCTGAATTAGAAATACTCCAACAGCAAAACAGAGTGATGTGATTACACCAAGCCAGATATACAACTCGGTGTACTTCTCGGTATGGAACCTGCCAATCATTGGAGGAAACTCAACCAAACGACGGATAGCCATAAAAAAGAATCCAACAGTGATTAATATCCATGATAAATTAAACTTAGTAACTTTTGTAAGTTTTATGGCCATTACAGCTGCAACAACCTGAAGTAGAATAGCAAGAACTAATAATATTTGAAGAATCATGGCTGCTCTGATTTTGTGTATTGCAAATTTACACTTTAATTCCAGAGATATTTTTTATTGTCAGCGATTTTTAAATTAGATTTATGTCTAATTTCGCGAACGACTCAATAGAATTGAAAAACGAATGGCTGTATTAAATATCTATAAAGCTTCAGCAGGATCAGGGAAAACATTCCGTCTGGCTGTCGAATACCTGAAGATTGTATTGCAAGATCCAAAGACGTATCGTAATGTGTTGGCGGTAACTTTTACCAATAAGGCAACGGGGGAGATGAAGGATCGTATTTTGATGGAACTGTATCATCTAAGCAAAGGTCATCAATCAAACTATATCGATATTCTTAAGGACGAAACAGGTTTAGCTCCTGATATAATAAGAAGACGTGCTACAGAAGTAATCGGTTATTTGTTACACGACTATTCTCGTTTTTCAGTTAGTACTATTGATAGTTTTTTTCAACGTATTATTCGTGGTTTTGGTCGCGAAATAGGTATTCATTCGGGCTTTAATGTTGAGTTGAATGAGAATGCACGACTGGAAGAGGCCATCGATCGGCTGTTCTTTAATATGGATAAGAACGAGTCGTTAAGTAAGTGGCTGCTTGATTATGCCGAGAGTAAGCTACGTGAAGGAAAGAACTGGAATTTCCGAAATGAGGTAGGTCGCTTTGCAAGTAATGTGCTAAAGGAGGAGTTCAAGGCCTTTGATGAGCAGTTGATCGAGAAGATTGCCAATAAAGACTTCATGACGGCTTATCAGAAGGAGTTGCGCGCTATTCGTCTTGATTTTGAGAAGCAGTTTAAGGATATCGGTAAACAGGTTAAGGATATCTATGAAAATAGCGGACTAACAGTTAGTGATTTTGCTTACGGTAAGACTGGTGTTGGTGGGTATTTGCTGAAATTAGCTGATGGACCTTCAGAGCCTAAAGGTCGTGCTTTAGCTGCCTTGGATAATATGGACAAGTGGACGACAGGCAAGGCTACTTCTGATCAGAAGATTAGAGTTGAGACGGCTTTTACCGACGGATTGAATGATTGTCTTCGTAAGGCTGTAGATTTGTGGGATGAAGGATTGGTTGATTACATTACAGCAGGAGAGATCTTGGTGAACTTGTACCAGTTAGGTATGCTTACCGACTTGTCGAAGGAGTTAAAAGCATTGTGTCGCGAGAAGAACCTTATGCTTTTGTCTGATTCCGGAGAGTTATTGATGAGGATTATTGGTAATGATGATGCTCCTTTTATCTATGAAAAGATTGGTAATCAGTACCAGAATTACATGATTGATGAGTTTCAGGATACATCGGTGGTGCAATGGCGTAATTTTAGACCGCTATTGGAGAATGCTTTGTCGGAGGATGAGAGCTGTTTGATTGTGGGTGATGTTAAGCAATCAATCTACCGTTGGCGAAATGGTGATTGGACTCTTCTATCACATCAAGCTGCTGCTGACTTTCAGAATTTCGGAGTGAATGATGTGAATATGGATACCAACTGGCGAAGTGCGGCCAATGTAATTCGTTTTGTGAATTCTGTTTTTGATGTGAGTCCTAAGGTACTTCAGCAGTCTATATCTAATGAATTGAAATCATCAATATTAGATACTGAAGATGATGCTAATATGTCGCAGTTTATTACAGGCGCATATCTTGAGCATTATCAACATGTGAAAAAGCCAAGTGAAGGAGGAGTAGCGGTTGATTTTATCGAGGGGAAGAACCTGGGTGAGTGGCGTGAAGCTGCATTAGACCGTATGGTTGAGAAGATTGAAGAGCTTCAGGATGCAGGTGTTGCTGTTGGAGATATGGCTATCCTGGTGCGTAAAGCCAGTGAAGGTCAGATGGTGGCCGACAAGCTTTTAGGATTGAAAGCATCACGTGGAGATTCAAAATATCGTTATGATGTGATCTCAAATGATTCTCTATACCTGTCTAATTCTTCTGCTGTGCGATTTGTGCTTGGCTTCTTGAAATATCTGGCCGATTCAAATGATGAGATAAATCAGACCGTAATGGTCTCGGAATATATAAAGTATTTATTGCCACGTCTTCAGGAAAGTAACCTGATTCCTACTCATTTTATTGCTGATGATTCTGGGCAATTGGGATTGTTTGATGCTCCTGTTGTTGAAGAGCATAGCTGGAATGAGGTATTTGATGATCATGATGCTTTGCTGGAGCGTTATTTCCCTTATCTGAAAGATGAGCATGATTTATGGCTGGCCAATATTAAACAGTTCTCTATTTATGAGATGGTGCAACAGATTGTGCGTTGGTATGGATTAACCCGAATAGAAGATGAATTGCCATATATTCAGACCTTCCTGGATGTTTTGGTTGGATTTTCAAGTAAAGAGAATTCTGATATTATATCATTTTTGGACTGGTGGGAGAAGAGTGGTAAGTCTTCAACTGTAAGAGCTGAGGATGCAAGTGATGCTATCACGGTACTAACTATTCACAAATCGAAAGGTTTGGAGTTTCCTGTGGTGTTTATTCCTTTTTGTAACTGGGACTTACAGCCTAAATCTGGATCGGTTATCTGGTGTAGGCCTGATACGGCTCCTTTCAATGAACTAGACTTGATTCCTATTGGATATTCTGCTCGATTGGCCAATAGTATATTCGCCAAAAATTATTACTACGAAAAGGTACAATCTTACATTGATAATTTGAACCTGTTATATGTTGCTTTCACACGTGCAGGAAGCTATCTCCATGTAATTTGTCAGGATGAGAATTCTAAATCAAGGAAGGCGTCAGGTGATCCTAAGAATGTGAGTCAGCTGATGAAGGTTACTTTCGATTCACAAGAGGTATTTAAGGGGGATTCCCTTGATTTTGAGACCATGAATCTGAGAGAGCATTTCAAAGAAGCTGGTGCATTTGAAGTGGGAGAGATTATTCCTAGTAAGCCTAAAGAGGAAGTTGATGATGAAGATCAGGCGATTCAAATGCAAGAGCTGAATATGTTTGATTATTCCGAAAAACTTAGTCTGCGATTACATAACGAGGATTACTTTGTTCTCGATGAAAATGAGACCTTTGCGAAGATAAATCATGGTAATATCATCCATGAGATATTCGCGCATGTTGTTCGTTTTGAAGATATTGAACGAAGTGTAAAACGTGTAATTGCAGAAGGAAAGATTTCGAGAGAGGAAAAGAAGGAATACGTTGAACGTATTGAATCTGTAATTTCAAATTCTGATACTACTGATTGGTTCGACGGAAGCTGGGAGGTATATCCCGAACGTGCTATATTGTTAGGGCAAGGAAAGACTCGAAGACCAGACCGGGTGATGATTAAAGACAATGAGGTGGTTATTGTTGATTTTAAAACAGGGGAGAAACATGATCCTTCTTATCAGCGACAGTTGAAAGAGTATATGAGGTACTTCAAGCAAATGGGCTATACAACTGTTAAAGGCTATCTTTGGTTTACTTTGGAAAATGAGGTGGTAGAGGTTGAAAATTAGTCTTGGAGAGAGTTGAAATGGGGGACTATCGTATAAAATACGTAGGTAAGTGTTCATTTCTAATCAGCTGTAATTGTTTGATGATATAAAAGTGAATTAGAGTTGTTACTTTCGCTGATGCGAATAGAAAAACACTAATACTATTATGAAATCACTATCATCCTTCTTGCTACTTTTTTGTGGCGTACTGATTGCTGTTAATGTGGCAGCAAAAGAGAAAGACACCCGTCCGAATGTTATTTTGATCATGGCCGATGATATGGGTTATGAATGTTTGAGCTGCAATGGTGGAACATCATATGCTACACCAAACATAGACAAATTAGCAAAACAAGGAGTTCGTTTTGATCATTGCTATGCTCAACCGCTTTGTACTCCTAGTCGTGTAAAAATCATGACAGGTAAAAACAATTTCAGAAACTATGAGGCATTTGGGTATTTAAATCCAAAAGAGAAAACGTTCGGTAACTTGTTTCAGGAACATGGTTATGCTACATGTGTTGCAGGGAAATGGCAGTTGAATGGCCTTTCTGGTAAAGATCAACGTGAAGGATGGAAGGATAGCAATAGACCTCATCAGTTTGGTTTCGATGAATATTGTCTTTGGCAGCTTGCCTATAAAGTAAATGATGGCACTAAGCGTAAGAAAGAACGATATAAATATCCATTTATTGAAAAGAATGGCTCTATCATTGATGAAACAACAGGAGGATATGGACCTGATGTTTTCAGTGATTTTGTGATGGATTTTATTGAACGAAAGAAGGATGAACCTTTCTTTGTGTATTACCCAATGGTATTGGTTCATGATCCTTTTGTTCCTACACCTGATTCGAAAATGTGGGATGATGATGTTGCACATCGAAAGAATAATCCAAAGTACTTTGAAGAAATGATGAGCTATACCGATAAGTTGGTTGGCAAGATTGTTCAGAAGTTGGAAGAATTGAACTTGGATGAAAATACAATTGTACTTTTTACTGGAGATAATGGTACCGATCGTAAGGTTGTGAGTAAAATGGGTAGCAGAATAGTAAAGGGACAAAAGGGATTACTAACCGATGGTGGTACTCATGTTCCTTTTGTAGTGAAATGGCCTGCAAAAGGTGTAAAAGGAAAAGTTTCGACCGAATTGATATCATTTGCGGATTTCTATGCATCATTCGCCGATCTTTTAGAGACAAAAGATGATCAGGACGGAAAAAGTTTTATACCTCTGTTAACAGGAAAGAAGTATAAAGACCGCGATTGTATTGTTGTGCATTACGATCCAATGTGGGGATCACAAAGTAAGAACAGAGGACGTTTTGTACGTAATCAGGAATTCAAACTATATCATGACGGACGTTTCTATGATATGATCAATGATCCTACAGAAAAGAATCCACTGAATGTTGATCAGTTGGATAACAAAAGTGCAAAGGCGTATAAAATGCTTGATTCAAAAATGAAGGCATTACCTGCCTGGAAGTAACGAGGTAAAGCAAAGAGTAGAAAAATGCGTTGTATTAAATAATATATCGTTAAAAAAAGCGTTTTGTAGAAGTTTAAATTAAACCTTACAGAACCTATGAAACGCATTATTCTACTCTTTACAATTGCTATTATCAGTAGTGCTCAATGTTTTGCTGCTAAACCTATTCAACCCTGGAAAAAGAATCACTGGTATTGGTCTTATAAAGGAAAACCGATTATGCTGCTTGGAGCCAGTAGCGATGATAATCTGTTTCAATGGCCAGGGGAAATGCTGGTGGCACATTTAGATTCCATGAAGAATGTGGGTGCCAATTATGTTCGTAATACTATGAGTGATCGGCATGACAGGGGATTTGAGCTTTATCCATTTCTTCAGCTTACCAATGGGAAATATGATCTGGATAAGTGGAATCCTGAGTATTGGAACCGCTTTGAGTTCTTTTTAAAAGAAACCACTAAACGTAATATTGTTGTTCAGATTGAAATATGGGATCGGTTCGATTACTTCAGGCACTATTGGGAGAACCATCCTTATAATCCTAAAAACAATATCAATTATTCGAAGAAAGAGAGTGCATTGAAAGAGAAGTATCCCGATCATCCTGCCGGAAATAAACAGCCTTTTTTCTTTACAA
This sequence comes from Puteibacter caeruleilacunae, assembly GCA_005217565.1. Taxonomy (GTDB): domain Bacteria; phylum Bacteroidota; class Bacteroidia; order Bacteroidales; family Prolixibacteraceae; genus Puteibacter; species Puteibacter caeruleilacunae. The sequence continues at coordinate 63,318 of SJCO01000009.1, read as the reverse complement.
CTCCTAAGCAGAGAAATATTATCACCCTTTTAAGTGTTCAGCAACGATTTGTTGAGAAGATGTTGTCAATTTCTCTGAAATATGATCATGTGTTGTATTGTATGGATAACGAAACATCGGCAGAGGTTGAATGGGCATTTTATTGGGCCGATTTTGTGAGGGCATACGCAGCGAAGAGGAGTAAGGTGGTGTGTGTAACAGAGATGTGGGATAATTGGAATCTTCGTACTGATGAGCATCGCAGGACGTTTGACCATCCAGAGAGATTTGCCTATTGTGACGTTTCGCAGAATAACCAGAAGAAAGGGCAGACCCACTGGGACAATTTTCAATGGGTGAAGCAATATATCTCTTCCGCGCCAAGACCTTTGAATACGGTGAAGACTTATGGTGCTGATGGTGGTCGGCATGGTAATACACAGGATGGAATAGAACGATGGTGGCGGCATGTATTGGGTGGTGTAGCATCAGCCAGATTTCACAGACCATCTTCAGGGCTTGGATTATCGGAGCTTTCAATTGCATGTGTTAAAATTGCCAGGTATATCGAAAAGAAGGAGAAGTTCTGGAATTTACATCCTTGCGATGAATTGTTGATTAATAAGCAACCTAATGTAGCCTATATAATATCTAATAATAAGGATGTGATTGTAATGTTTAGTCCGAAAGGAGAAAAGACTAATATCGATTTAAAGGAGTTTCCATTTAAGATGAAGATAGAGTGGATTGATATATCCTCTGGATTAATTAAAGAAAGAATTACTATTGAAGGTGGAGATATCCTCAAGTTGCAAGCTCCAGATACTGGTAGCTGGATTGCTTTGTTTTATAAATAAGCGTAATTCCCGAAATCTATACTTTTTATACTGATTTTGACACTCTAATATAGTTGCATGCAGTATACTTTTGAAGTGACTGAATTAGCGTGAAGCTTTTAGAATAACAATGGATCTTGTTTTGATTGCTTAAACGATAAAAACAAAAAGTATGAAGAGAAAAGTATTGGGAATTTTATTGCTGTGCTGGGCTTTTGTTACAGGCTTGAATGCTCAAAATGAGTTTGGCCATGTGATAAAGGAAGACAAAGGATTAAGTAAAACCTGGATTAAAAGTCTTACTTCACCTGGTGAGCAGAAGGTATATAAGGGTGAAGAATTGAAAACCATAGGTATGCCTTGTGGAGGAGTTGCAGCAGGACAACTATATGTAAGAGGAGATGGTAGTCTTGCTTGTTGGTGGATTGCTAACAATGCTTATAATACAGGTTATGGTATTGATCATCTATTGAATTTTGATACACCAAATGGACCTTGGAAGGTATGTTATCAGACGTTTGAACCGATGGGGTATGTAGAGCAATATTTTGAATTGTCGGTTAAGTCGGATCAGGGTACAGAAACCGTAAAATTAAATAAATCGGACTTCGATAATATTGGCTTTATAGGTGAATATCCAATTGCAAAAATCAACTATAAGGATTCGAAGAAGAAACTTCCTGTTGCTGTAAATATGGAAGTGTTTTCTCCATTCGTGCCATTAGATGCCAAATCTTCAGCAAATCCAGCAACAATATTAAAGTTTAAGGTCAAAAATACGTCGTCGAAATCTGTTGACGTTAACTTAAATGGAGCACTTCAGAATCCGGTGATGATGGATTTAAAAGATGTGAAAGGAAAGTTACGTAATCAAATTAAGCGATCAAATGGAGTAACCAGTCTTTATATGGATTTTATTCCAGAAGATGCGCAGGTTCAAAATCATCCATATTTCGGAAATATTGCTTTGTCGGTTATTAATAACGAGGCGAAAGTAAATACAAGAAAAGGAGATTCCAGCCAATTAAGTGAAGTTTCAAGAGAAGAAAAACTAGTTGGAGAAGTGATTACCGAATTCAAACTAGCGGCAGGTGAAGAAAAGGAGATTACCTACTTGCTAACCTGGTTTTTCCCGAACCGACCAATGCATTATGGTGGAGGTGGTAATTGGAATAAACCTATTCCTACTAAAGGTCCTTCAATTGGAAACATGTATGCTAACTGGTTCGATTCTTCATTAGACGTTGCGAATCAATTAAAAGCTAACTTCGCGCAACTTACATCGAAGACTTATTCGTTCCACGATACCTGGTATAATAATTCAACATTACCTTATTGGTTGCGTCAGCGAATTATGATGCCTGTGTCAACATTGGCTACTGAGACTTGTCAGTGGTGGGCAAACGATAAATTTTGGGCATGGGAAGGTGTTGGATCTTGTGTGGGTACCTGTACTCATGTATACAATTATGAGCAAGCTATTGCCAGATTGTTTCCTGAGTTAGAGCGTAATATCAGAGAGAAAACAGATTATGGAACTTCGTATCAAAATGATGGTGCAATTGCTGCTCGTAATGGTTGGGGTGGTATTTTGCTTGATGGTCATATTGGTGCAATAATGAAGGCATATCGTGAGTATTTAATGTCGAAAGACAAATTCTTTTTATCGCGTAATTGGGGTAAGATCAAGAAATCGATGGAATATGTAATTGCGCGTGATGGCGATATGAATGGATTGATTGAAGGTAGACAGTCAAATACATATGATATCAGTTTTATGGGGCCTAATACGTACGTAGGAGGTTTATATTTAGGAGCCTTGAGGGCAGCAAAAGAGATGGCATTGGTGATGAATGACAAAGGTTTTGCAAAGCACTGTGAAGGTATCTTTGAAAATGGTAAAAACAACTCTGTAAAGCGACTATGGAATGAGCATTACTTTGTCCAGGAGGTTGATCTTAAAATGCATCCTAAGTTTCAGTATGCTACAGGTTGTTTAAGTGATCAGATGTTTGGACAAACCTGGGCACATCAGTTAAATCTTGGATATATCTATCCAGAACAGTATGTGAAAAAGACATTAGAGTCGATTTGGAAGTATAACTGGACAAAGGATGTTGGTCCACATATAAAGAAGTTTGTTCCAGAGCGATATTATGCACATGAAGGTGAGCCTGGTTTGTTAAACTGTACATGGCCTATTAGTGAGCACTTGAATGAGAATGCAGTACGCTATCGTAACGAGGTATGGACTGGGATTGAGTATCAGGTGGCTACTAACATGATCTATGATGGAATGATTGAAGAAGGATTATCAATCGTGAAAGGTGTTCATGAAAGATATCGCCCTGAGAAGCATAATCCATGGAATGAAATTGAGTGTGGAGATCACTATGCAAGAGCTTTGGCTTCGTGGGGAATTTTAATTGCATTGGAGGATTACTTTTACAATGGACCTGAAGGTATTCTTAAGTTTAATCCACGTATTCAGAAAAACAATTTTACAAGTTTCTTTACTGCTGCTGAAGGATGGGGAAATATCTCCCAAACGAAAAAAGGTGCAGTACAAACCAATACCATTGAATTGAAATATGGTCAGCTTAAACTAAACCAATTGACCTTAGCTGCTAGCGAAGCTCGTAGTGTGTCGGTAGCTGTAAATGGTGTCGATCAAAAGGTTAAGTGGGACCTTAGTGAAGGTCAGGTAACAATCACAGGCTTAAATCTTGATTTGAAACAGAGCGATAAGGTTATCGTGAAAATCAAATAAACCTAATCATTTAAGTTTTTAGATGCGGTCTTTACCAATTGAGGTAATGACCGTATTTTTTGAATGGAATCTTTAACTACTCTACTAATCAAAGAATTAAATAATCTAAAAATCTTTTAACAGATGAAGAAATTAATTGTAGCACTATTACTAATTATTTCGACTTGCGGGGTATATGCACAAAAGCATGAATGTACGCGAGTGCGACCTTTTAATGATTATTACTGTTGTGATGATTTGAATAAGGTTGCTTTCCCATTGGGGGGATTGGGATCAGGAATGATCTGTATGGATGGGATAGGATCAATATCTCATGTATCGATCAACAATACGCCTGATATATTTAATGAACCATATGCTTATGCAGCCATTATGGTAAAAGGCGTAGAAGATGGAGCAAGACTTCTTCAAACTCAAGTTCCATATGAACGTGTTTTCGGTAGACCAAATACTGGACGTGGAGGAACAGAAACAACCTATGGCTTGCCTCGTTTCAAAGGAGGTGAATTTATGGCGCGTTTTCCATTTGCAACACTTTCGTTAGAAGATGATGAGATTCCGTTGGAGTGTAAAGTAACAGGATGGAGTCCATTTATCCCTGGGGATGAAGATAATTCCAGTCTGCCTTCAGCTATATTTGAGTATCATTTTAAAAATAATTCAGGGAAAGAGCAAGAGTCTATTTTTTCTTGGAATTCGAAGCATATCCTTAGAGGAAGAGGAGAGCGTTCTATCATTTCAGCAAAAAATGGTTTTACTTGTGTAATGAAAGGGGACAGTCCTGATTCTCCTGATAATGTATGGTTGACTGCTTCGGTAGATGATAATAATGCGGTTGTTGATCATTGTTGGTTTAGAGGAGGATGGTTTGATTCAAATACCATTACCTGGAAGAATATCTCAGAAGGTATCCTGGCTAATAACCCGCCGGTAGAGAAGAATGCGCCTGGTGCCTCAATATTTGTTCCATTTAAATTAAAGCCAGGAGAAGAAAAAACTATTCGCTTACAACTTTGCTGGTATGCACCTAATTCAAAGATGAGTTATGGAAGATCAACGGCATCTACAGGACCTGCATTCGGTAATGAGCCTGCACCATCAAAAGCTGAAAGTCAAGGTGACGTGACTGGTTTTATTGGTAACCAATTTGTAAATACATTTTACCCTTCAGGTGATAATCAGACAGGAACATTAGTGTCTCCAGAGTTTATGGTTGATAAGAAGTACATGAAGTTTTTAGTTGGAGGAGGTAATTTCAAAGGCGAAACTTGTGTAAATCTAAAGGAAGGAGATGAAGTTGTGTTTTCTGCAACGGGAAAAGGAGATGAGACATTAAGAGAAATAACCTGGGATCTTTCAAAATTGAAAGGAAAGATGGTAAAAGTAGAAATAGTAGATCAACGAACAGGTGGGTGGGGACATATCCTTGCTGATCAGTTTGTGATGACTAACAAGAAAAGTGAAAATCTTGAAAGTGTTTCTGCTGATGCATTTGTTTTGAATGATTTTGAAGCATCGACTTATGGCAATTGGCAAAAGATTGGATGTAAAGATAAATCTTGCAAGGATGGTTCATGTAACAAAGAACAAGTTTACTTTAAGCCATGGTACGCATCTCGATTCAAGAGTATTGATGACGTAGAGAAATATTTACGTTTACATTATATTGATTTAAAGAAGAACAGTGAGGCTTTCCGTGATGCGTTCTATGCGTCAACTTTACCAGCAGAGGTAATTGAAGCAATAGCAGCGAATTTAACAATCTTAAAGTCGCCAACAGTACTTCGTCAGCATGATGGTCGCTTGTGGGCATGGGAAGGTTGTAACGATCTTGGAGGATGTTGTGCAGGTAGTTGTACACATGTATGGAATTACGCGCAAGCAATTCCTCATTTATTCCCAGCATTAGAGCGTTCTTTGCGCGAAACTGAGTTTAAAGCAAGTCAGGATGCAAGAGGTCACCAAACATTCCGCTCAGGATTACCAATTAAACCTGTCGATCATGGTTTTTATGCTGCTGCAGATGGTCAGTTGGGTGGTATCATGAAAGTATATCGTGACTGGCGCATTAGTGGAGATAATGCATGGATGAGAGATCTTTATCCAATGGTTAAGAAAAGTCTGGATTACTGTATTGGTGTTTGGGATCCAAAAGGAAAAGGTATTCTTGAAGAGCCTCATCACAACACTTATGACATTGAATTCTGGGGGCCAGATGGTATGTGTACTAGTTTTTACCTGGGAGCGTTAACCGCGATGGTTGAGATTAGTAAAGAACTTGATAAGCCATATGATCAGTATGAAAAACTATTGAAAAAAGGGAAGAAATTCATGGAGAAGGAGCTTTATGATGGAGAATATTTCTTCCAAAAGATACAATGGGAAGGCTTAGAAGCCAAGAATCCAGTTGAATTCTCAGCAGGTTCATGGACTGCTAATTACTCTAGTGAAGCCAAAGAATTATTAGAGAAGGAAGGTCCAAAATATCAGTATGGAACAGGATGTTTATCGGATGGTATTTTAGGAATGTGGATGGCAAGCGTTTGTGGATTGCCAGAGGTGATTGATAATGGTCAGGTAACCAGTCATCTGAATGCGATTCATAAATATAACTTGAAGAAAGATTTAAGAAAACACCCGAATCCACAACGTCCTACTTATGCAGCAGGAGAAGAAGGTGGATTGTTACTTTGTACATGGCCAAAAGGAGGAGCTTTGTCATTACCATTCGTATATAGTAATGAGGTGTGGACCGGAATTGAGTATCAAGTGGCTAGTCACTTGATGTTAAAAGGAGAGGTGAATAAAGGTCTTGAAATAGTACAGGAAGTTCGACGTCGTTATGATGGTAAGAAGCGTAATCCTTTTAATGAGTACGAGTGTGGTCACTGGTATGCAAGAGCAATGGCAAGTTATGGTTTATTGCAAGGATTAACTGGAATTCGTTATGATGCTGTGACTAAAACGCTATTCATCGATTCAAAGGTAGGTGATGATTTTACGTCATTCCTTTCAACAGAATCAGGATTTGGTAATGTTGGATTGAAGAATGGAAAGGCTTTCGTTGATGTTAAATTTGGCGATATTGAAGTAGATCACATTATTGTTTCTGGCAAGAAGGTCAAATAAGATACTTCTGTGTTTAGTTTCTAATGCCATCACAATTGCTGTGATGGCATTTTTTTTGTTCGTTGTTATAATGCATATGCAAACAATTGTTATGTTATATGCCTAATTTTTTTACATTTGTATTGATGCGGCTAATCAATGGTATAAGAGAATCACAGTTAATCGATAGATTAAGGGAAGGTGATGTGACAGCTTTTGAGCTGTTATTCAGGCATTACTATCCTGGATTGGTAATCTATGCGACCAATTTTGCTTTGACCCAACCACAGGCCGAAGAGGTGGTTCAGGAATTTTTTATTCGTATTTGGGAAAAGCATAATTCCATTAATCAATCAGATTCTTTAAAATCCTACTTTTTTCAGTCGATTAAAAACAGAACACTTAATGTTCTTCGAAAACAAAAGGTAAAGGATGAATATCTGGAAGAACTTAAGCGGGAAGCAGAGGAAGATTTGATATTTGATCCTGATGTTTATGTTGATTCAGAGTTACAACATAAAATACAACAAGCGGTAAACGCATTACCAGAGCGTTGTAAGGAAGTGTTCATGATGAGTCGCTTTCAAGGATATTCGAATGATGAAATTGCTGATGTATTGGGAATTTCTAAACGTACAGTAGAAACTCAAATCAGTAAAGCCTTAAAAACTCTTAGAGAAGAACTTCGCGATTATGCCGGACTACTTTTACTTTTAGATCTTTGGTTGTAGGCATCATCTTTTTATTTCATTTAAATCCGAAAAGCTAATACTGGGTTCTTACAAAGTAATGTTTGTAGGTATGGAAAACGGCTGAATGGAAAACGGTTAAACGGTGTGTGTTGATTGGAACTATTGCTATTCTATTAATAGCGGTCATAGATTGCTGAGTTAGAGACTAGAATAATGCTCTTGGGATGTGATCATCATGATTTCTTCAAAAATTAATAGACCAAAAATCCTGTAGTACGTTGAATAAATACGTGGTTCTAAGCATCTTTGTGGCTTTAACTCTTCAGCCTTTTTACTGTTTCCCTTTCAATCATCTATTTTTTTTTGAAAAAAATCATTTTTCGCATACGTGTTGATGAAAGTTCATGTGTATAGAAAGTACAAGAAGTAATTTTTGGAACGGTAAACATGAGTCATCTGAACAATAAAATAGAACAATTAATCAAAACGCGTCGAGAGTTGAGCGATGAAGCCAGAATTGACATGGCTGCACAGCAAATTCAGCGTGTAAAGCAAATTGATACGGATCAAGCTTTTGATCGTGTACTCAGAAAAACCAGAGAACGTAAGCCGGTTTATAGAATAATGAGAAACCTGCAGCGTGTAGCAGCAATCTTATTCATTCCTCTACTGATAGCCTCAATCAGTTATGTGGTAATGGATGGTGATAGTAAAGAGGAACTTGCATGGCAAACAATAAGCAATCCACATGGTATTCGCTCACAATTGACTTTACCTGATGGATCGGATATGTGGATTAATGCAGGTACAACAGTGAAATATCCTATTCCTTTCAAAGGAAATCGCATGGTGGATGTAACAGGAGAAATATTCCTGCATGTAAAAAAGCAAAACGGTGAACCATTTCATGTGATGGCTGACGATGTAAGGGTTGAAGTATTGGGAACACAATTTAATGTAAGGGCTTATGAGGAGGATGCCAATATAGAAGTGGCCTTGCTAGAAGGATCTGTGTCATTGAAAAATACAGGTTACGAACGAGCAGGGACATATAAGATAGATCCAGGAACCAAGGCAGTATTAAATACTAAAACCAATAAGTGGAGATTTCTTGAGGAGGATGTAGCAAAGTATGCTTCATGGCATCAAGGGAGACTATATATTGAGGATGAAAGACTGGAAGACGCGGTAGTATTGCTGAGTCGATGGTTTGGTGTGGATGTGATGATCGAAGATGAGATGGTAAAAGACATGAATATCACGACAGTGTTTGAAGATCAGTCTGTATCTCAGGTTATGGAACTCTTAGAATTGGGTTATCCTATCGAAACCCAATATATACCAGGAAAGTATAACACAAAAGATAAACCTAAAGTTATAATTCGGAAAAAATAACAATGCCTATGTAACAGTAAAACTTCATTTAAACAAAGAAAGGAAGTGCGCCAACACCTCCTTTCAAGTTCCCTTTCGGGGAAATAAGTAAATCACTTATTCATTTAAACATTACAAATTTATGAAAAAAAATGTGAATGGGATTCCTCTGTCCAAACTTTGGAGGAATAAAAACTTTATGATTATGCGTATAACAATCTTTTTTGTATTGTTTGCTTTGATTCAGGGGTACGCAACGACTGGTTTCTCACAGAAATCAAATATTTCGTTGAAAATGTCAAATGTGACAGTTAAAGATGTATTGGATAAAATCCAGCAACAGTCGGATTATTACTTCCTATATAATAGCGACAAAATAGACTTGAATAGAAAAGTGAATGTCAAATTCACAAATGAGTCTATTAATGACGTGTTATCTGAAATTTTTGATGCAGCCAATGTACGTTTCTTAATTAAAGATCGTCACATTGTGTTAACCAAGACAGAAGCAGCAGTACGAATGCAAGCTTCAGTGATTAAGGGGCTTGTAACTGACGTAGATGGAGAAGCTTTACCAGGAGTAACTGTTGTAGTTAAAGGAACAACTGTAGGTATTACTACTGATTTTGATGGAAAATACTCTCTTGAAGTTCCAGCAGGTGCTACAACGTTAATCTTTTCGTTTGTAGGGATGAAAACTCAAGAAGTTCAAATTAGTGGACAGTCAACAATCAATGTGAAGATGACTGAAGATGCTATTGGACTAGAAGAAGTTGTTGCCATTGGTTATGGAACCAAGACCAAAGCTTCTTTGACCGGTGCTGTTGGTGTAGCTACTGCTGAAGTATTGGAATCAAAGCCTGTTTCAAACACTTTGTCAGCTATCCAAGGGGTACTACCTGGTGTAACGATTACTCGTGGTGGTGGTCAGCCAGGATCTGAAGGATTTGGTATTAACATTCGAGGAATAACCTCGACTAATGGTGGAAACTCACCTTTGATTTTGATTGATGGTAATCCAAGTGATGACTTGAACACTTTAAATCCACATGATATTGAGTCTATGTCGGTTTTGAAGGATGCTTCGGCAGCAATCTATGGTTCACGTGCAGCAGGCGGTGTAATCATCATTACTACCAAGACAGGTAAAAAAGGAAGACCAACAGTGAAGTTTTCAGCAAATGCGGCATTTTCTAATCCGTTGAATAAGATTCAGTATCCTAATCTGTATGAATATGCACATATGGCTCAGGAAGCTGATATTGCCAATGGATCTGCTCCATTCTGGAATGACGAGAATATTCAGAAGATTGTTGATGGTGCTGAGCCACATCGAATAGAACAATATAATGAGTTCCAGTTTTATAAGGGAACAGATTGGTTTGAAGAAGTATTTGGTACCGGATTGCAACAGGATTATAACGTGAGTATCAATGGAGGTGGAGATAATTCTAATTACTACTTCTCTGTTGGATACAACAAGAATGATGGTATGATCGATAATGCTCCAGATTATGCTGAGCGTTTTAACCTGAGAATGAACTATTCTTACGATATTTTGGATAACCTGAAGTTAACAACCAATGTTGGTTTTGATCGCTTAAAGGTTCAACAATTAAGTAATGTGGGAAGTGTGGTAGGAGCAATTGCTAATCAGCCTATCTTCTTTCCTGTTAAAACTCCCGAAGGAAACTGGTTTGCACAGTGGGGATATGGTAACCCTGTGGCAATTGCGACAGAAGCAGAGCCTTCAAAACGCTGGACTAACAGAATTTCTCCTACATTCAAAATAGATTGGGAAATTGTAAAAGATCTTAAGTTCACTGGTCAGGCTAGTTTAACTTTTGAGACCTACGATGAGAAAACAGTTAACAAGACGTTGCCTTATTATTTCTATGATGATAGATTGTCTTATTACCAGGGAGGTACTTATCCTAACAATGCATTGTATGGATTCTCGAAGACAAATCAACGTAACTTCTCTGCATATTTGAATTACGATCACTTGTTCAATGATGTACATGATGTAAGTGTTATGTTTGGTGGTGTTCATGAGGAAAGTGATTCTGAATGGTTTAATGCAAGTAGGGATAACTTTGCTTCTCAAGAATTGTATGCCCTTGCATTAGGAGATACTGAGAATATGAGAAATAATGGTGGTGGCCTTCATTGGGCATTGCAATCATTAATCTCTCGTTTGGCGTATACGTACAATAATAAATATCTGTTTGAAGCAAACTTCAGGTATGATGGTTCTTCAAAATTTATTGGAGATTCGCGTTGGACTTTGTTTAAAGGTGCTTCTGCTGCCTGGAGATTGTCAGAAGAGGACTTCATTAAAGATCTTGGATTCTTTGATAATCTGAAACTACGTGTTTCTTATGGAGAACTGGGTAACCAAGCAGGTATCGGACCTTATGATTATGTGCAGAACATCAACATCGGCGGACAGTATCCGTTTGGAGATGTACAAAAAGCTCAGTCGGCTAGCCTTGCTGCAATGGTAACACGTGAAAGAACATGGGAGAAAATTATTTCAAGAAACATTGGACTTGATGCTACTGTGTTGAATGGTAAACTGGATTTATCTTACGACTATTATTTCAAAACCAATGAAGGTATGCTGTTAGGAATTACTCTACCAGAAGTTCTTGGAGCAAATCCTCCAGCGGATAATAATGGAGAGCTGGATTCCTGGGGATGGGAACTTAGTGCTGCCTGGAAAGATAAGATTCGTGATTTCAAGTATGGTGTAAAAGTTGTACTTAGTAATAACTATAACAAAATTACCAACTTAGGTGGAGCAGATACATATGGCGCTGGTCACAATGGCTTTAGAGAAGGTTACAGATCGAACCTATATTATGGCTTTAGATATGATGGTATTATTCAAACTGAAGAGCAACTAGCTCAATATAAGCAATTGGAAGGAGTACCAGGTAATATTGGTATCGGTGATGCGATGTACGTGGACGTTGATGGAAACGGACGTATCGATGCTTATAGTGATGAAAGAGATCTAGGTGATTTAGATATCTTAGGAACTACTGATCCTCAGTATTCATTCGGTATTAACCTAAATGCAGAGTGGAAAGGATTCGACTTTAGTGCATTCTTCCAGGGAGTAGGTAAAAGAACTGTATTTAGAGAAGGAATTGCAAGAATTCCATTCTTCTGGCCTTGGTACCACCCACCACGTTTGTATTATAACAACACTTGGGCACCTGATCGAACAGATGCGAAATATCCAAGATTATCACATAGTGATATCAGATGGTGGAACTACCAACACTCTAGCAATAACAAAGAGAATGGAGCATATATTCGTTTGAAGAATATTCAGGTAGGATATACCATTCCAAAGTCTGTATTGAGTAGCAGATACTTTAGCAAGGTGAGAGTATACTTTAGTGGAAACGACCTGTGGGATTACCACAAAATGGGTGGTGGATATGATCCGGAAGATAACTCTTATGGAACAAACTATCCGTTTGCTAAAGTAGTGTCATTTGGAGTCGATGTAACTTTCTAAAAAAATTGAGATATGAGATTAAAATATATATTAACTATTTTTAGTGTTGCCTTAATTTTGGGATCTTGTACAAAAGATCTGGATCTATATCCAAAGGATCAGATATCTGATGGTTCTTTCTGGCGTTCATCAAGAGATTTTGAAATGGCAGTCAATGCATTTTATGGTGCATTACCAGGGCATCAAACTGCCGATAATGCTGCAGAAACAACATTTGGTTCAGGACCTAGTTCTTTAAGTAATGGTACTTATCTGGCTCCAGATAATTCAGGTACGTGGAATGGAACTTATGATGCAATTCGTGCAATCAACTATGTGCTAATTAAAGCTGAAGAGTTTGAAAATAAGGAAGAGATTCACCGTTGGATGGGGGAAGCACATTTCTTTAGAGCATGGCAGTATTTCGGTTTGTTGAGAGAATTTGGTGGAGTACCAATTCTGACCACTATTCTTGATATTAATAGCGAAGAATTGTATGCACCCAGAAACACCAGAGACGAAGTTTCTGCTTTGATTATCTCAGACTTACAGGCAGCTATTGGTTACTTGCCAAAGCAAAGTGAGATGGCTGATAATGAGGGTGGACGCATATCTAAAGGTGCGGCACAGACTCTTTTAGCGCGTGTTGCCTTATTTGAAGGAACAAGAGCTAAATTTCATGGCGGAAGCATGGCTAATGAAAGATTGCAGATTGCAGCTAATGCAGCGAAGTCTGTAATTGATAGTGATGAATATTCATTATTCCAGGATTTTGGAACCGATGCAAGTTACCGTAAGTTATTTAATGAGGCTGGAGAGAATTGTAACGAAGTTATTCTGTCTAGAAGATATGTTAAAGACATTAACGGTACGCATAACCATACCCGTTGGTTAGATCAACATATTTATGTGCCAACAAGAAGTTTGGTAGATTCTTACTTGTGTACTGATGGTTTGCCAATTGATCAGTCTTCTGAATTTCAGGGATATTCAACCATGACTTCAGAGTTTGAAAACCGTGATCCTCGTTTGGAGCAGACTGTTCGTAAGCCTGGAGTAGAATATCCATTCTTTGATGCAACAACAGTTTATGTAAAACCTCCATTGACAGGTAACCCTGTTACCAGAACCGGCTATGCTATTTTCAAATACTTGGGTGAAACATTGGATTCATGGGAAGGAAGAGCAGAATATGATCCTATTACTTTCCGTTTAGGTGAAGTATTGTTAATCTATGCTGAGGCTAAGTTTGAATTGGATGGTTCTATTTCTGATAGCGATTTGGATATTTCAATCAATAAATTAAGAAGTCGTGTTGGAATGCCTGCGTTGACTAATGCTTTTGTAACAACAAATGGATTGGATATGCGTACAGAGATTCGCAGAGAGCGAAAAGTTGAGTTGGCTTGTGAAGGTTTCCGTTTCCAGGACTTGATGCGTTGGAAAACAGCAGAAACAGAAATGCCTAAGGCAATTCGCGGAATAAAATATGTAGGTACTGAGTATGAAACATTGTATGATGATCTTGTGATTGGAACCCATATCAATGTTGATGCTGACGGTTTTATTGTTGCAGAACCAGCAAGCGCAAGAAGTTTCGATCCTTCGAAACATTACTTACGTCCATTACCTAAACAACAGATTCAAATTAATCCAAACTTGGAACAAAATCCGGGTTGGTAGAAACAATTTGTTAATACTATAACATTCTATATCTCCTGTTTGTACTCATTCAGGAGGTATAGAATTTTTTGCATATGGAAAGTGGATTTTGTAGTTTGCATTTAGTGTTAAGTAACGTTAAAAATTGGGAGGAGAATCAAAGTTGTTTATCTTTGCTAAAACATTAAAGCTAATTATGGCGCACTACAGTACTTTCTCTTAATAAGAGTGTCATATTGCTAATTTGAAGATTATTAACTAACAATGTGGAGTATTTTAACATGAAACGAAAAATGGTAATTATTGCCCTGGTAATTTTGGGTAATATCTGGATGACGACGGGAGCTATAGGAGCTCCAAACAAAAAGGGTGTTGTAACATTTAATTCTCTACTCAATGAGATGATTGATAAGGATGCAATTACTCAATATCCTGACCCTTATTACACATTTATACAATTTAGTAGTTATGATCGAAGATCAACTGCGATTAACGACTCTACATGGTTTGCCAATAGTGATAGTGATCATTTCATCAGAATGGAGGAGAAGGGCGACCGAAAAGAATATGTGCTAATGGAAACTGATGGGCCAGGTTCAATTGTTCGTTTTTGGCTTACCGGGAATAACCATGGTAGTGGAATGTTAAGAATATATCTTGATGGGGAAGACCAGCCTGTAATTGAGGAGAAGTTACTGGATTTCATAAGTAAAAATGAGATTGGAGCTCCTTTAAGTTCTTCAATTTCTCCAAAAACAGGTTACATGAGACGTGGTCATAACCTATACCTTCCAATTCCTTATGCTAAAGGATGTAAAGTTACTTATGAATGGAGAGCTAAAGGTCAGGATGAATATCTGTATTACTGTATTAATGCTCGTTCTTATAAAAAAGGAACTAAAGTTGAGTCGTTTGAAAAAGAAATGATCAAAGCAAACGATGCGCTAATTCAAAGAGTAAATAGTGTATTATTGAATAATGAAGATAAAGCAATTGCTAAGGGAAGAGTATTCGATTTACCTGTAGGAATTGGTGAAGAGAAATCGATCAAAGTAGAAGAGCTAGGAGCTGCAGTTAGTAAAATCTCTGTGAGAATAAAAGGTGCTGATTTAAAACGTGCATACCGAGATATTATTCTGAAGTGTTCATTTGATAATGAGGAAACTATTTGGTGTCCAATTGGTGATTTCTTTGGAACTGGTTATGAATTACATTCGTCTCAAACCTATTATACTACAGTAGAGGAAGATGGAACTATGAGTGCATCATGGATTATGCCATTTCAGAAGGATTGTAAAATCAGTTTTGAAAACATAGGAAATGTTGACTATCGAGTTGTTGGTGACGTGGTTACTAAGCCATATGAGTGGACTGATAATTCGATGTACTTTCACTGTACATGGAAACAATTTACACAACTATCGACAGGAGATAATAAAGCTCGCATTGGATATGGTGGTTGTTTTGATATGAACTTTGTTACACTCACAGGAAAAGGAGTTTATGTTGGAGATGCTATTACACTGTTTAATACTTCTTTAGGAGGTCACTGGAAAAGCTGGTGGGGTGAAGGTGATGAGAAAGTATATCTTGATGGAGAATCCTTCCCTTCAATTATTGGAACTGGAACAGAAGATTATTACGGATATGCATGGTGTGAGTATAATCCTTTCAATCATCCTTATTTATCGCAGCCAATTGGTGGAGGTAACTTTAAATTCGATATGACGGTAAATATGCGTTATAGAGGTCTTGATGCAATGCCTTTTTCCAAGTCTTTGAAGTTTGATATGGAGATGTGGCACTGGACAAAAACCAAGTTGAATTTTGCACCAACAACCTTCTTTTATATGCTTCCTGGAGGAGAAGATAATATTGAGCCAGATTATGATGGAGCCAAGGCTAAGCTTGCATTTGGAAGATTTGATATTTTGATCCCAGAGCCTGAAAATGGCCTGCTAGAAGGTGAAAATCTTCGTCCAGTAGGACAGGAAGCTAATACTTATGGATACTATGGAGACGAGGTTTCAGGTGGAGTAGCGTTAATTTGGAATAGAGGACGTGAGAATGATTACAGAACATTTGAGTTCTATGCTGATAACAATGCTCAAGCAAAGGAAATTGCATTTCAATCAATCAATAAAAACGGTATCTATGAGATTACTGTTAATGGAGAGAAAACAATAACCTGGGATAGTAATTCAACTGAAAAAACTGTTGAGTTGACAGGAATCTCTCTAAAGAGAGTTAACCAAATTTGTTTCAAACTTGTTAGTAAGAAAGATCCTAAAAAAGAGAGCGATATTATTGTCGATTATTTGATGATAAAATAAGAACTCCAAATGAAACTCACATGAATTTTCTTCATCGCAAAATTCACACACGCGGATGATTAAAATTTATGTGAGTTCCTGAATGTTCTCAAATTTTTTGAACATTCAGAAATCAAAAAATTTTACACAGATGAAGAAGAATAGGATTTCGATATTATTAATTCTTTTGACAATAGTATTAGCGTCATGCGATTCGTCTATAAATGTATATAAGGAGTCGTTTGATATTGCAAATATTTCAAAATTACAATCCAACTGGAAAGCGATCATGTTTAGTAGCTATGATCGTAAGGGCGGGAATGATGATGGATTTAAAGGAACATATTCTAAACTGCGTCTTGAGCAAGGAAATAGTGTACTGGCTGAAGTAGAGGGCGGAGGATATGTAAGTAGAATTTGGTTCACTCATTCAATACACCATAGAGATGGATTGTTAGATTTAAAAGGTGAACACATTCGAATATATCTTGATGATAAAACAAAACCTGCTATTAATGTTGCATTGGAAGATATATTTACGGGGAATGTGAAAGGATTTCCTCCAGGCTTGGTTGGCGAAGGCTTAGGTGGTTACTACTGTAACGTGCCAATTCCATTTTCCAATTATTGTAGAGTCGAAGTTGAAGGAGACGATGTTCATTTCTATCAAATCAATATACAGCAATATACTGGAGAAGAGGAGATCCAAAGCTATAGTGGAGATAATATCAACGATATTGACGAGACATTGATGGCTGAAGGTATCAAATTACTTACCACGGGTGTTTCAAAAGCTAACTATAGTGGTTCTGATAAGCTAAACCTTGCTGCCAATGAATCAAAGAGCATTATTATCAATAAGAAGCAAGGAGAAATAAGAGAGCTAATGGTAAAAGTAGGAGAAGCTGATATCAATACTTTTCTTGATTCCCGAATAAAAATATATTGGGATAATGAAACTAAACCATCGGTTGACGTTCCTGCAAATATGTTTTTTGCAATGCCAGACTCTAAAAGCTTGTACAAGTCATATTTTACAGGTTATGATGAGGGAGGTTTCTATTCGCGGATTCCAATGCCTTTCAAAGAGCAGGCAAAAATAGAATTTGTTGCTCCAAATAAGGATTTAGAGTTGAATGTATTGTATGATGTAGTAGATAGGACAGAAGACGATAAATGGGGATATTTAAACGTGAGTTATAATCATGAAGAGCCTATTGAAGACAAGGCAAAAGACTTCCTGTTTCTTAAAACTACTGGTCATGGGAAATACATTGGAACATTCTTAATGACAGAAGCAAAAACACATGGTGATCAGATGCTCCCTGTTTGGTTGGAAGGCGACGAAGTATTTGTATGTGATGGAGAAATGAGAATTCATGGAACTGGAACGGAGGACTATTTCAATTGTGGATGGTACTCGGTACCAGGACGATTAAATAATTCAGGGAGCATGCCTCTACATGGATTTCCACAGTTTGAAATGAAAGAGATAGGTTACGCATCAGCTTATCGTTGGCATTTGATTGATCCTGTTCCATTTAATGAATCAATTCATGTGACCATTGAGCATGGTACGAATAACACTATTGTAGCAAATTATAAGAGTGCCGCATTTTATTACCTTAATACTAATCTGTGATGGTAAAAAAACTTGTTTTTGGAATTATATCGTTGTTATTAATATGTGGCACAGTGTGTGCTCAAGATGTAACAGTTTCATCTTTATTGAACGAAATGACTGATCGTGATGGTTTGGCAAAACTACCACTCCATAAATTCACTACACATCAGGCAAGTAGTTATTCACGGAAATCACTGACTAAGGAGCAGGATGGATGGTTCGATAATGCTGATGCTAGTCAGTTTGTTAGAATTGACACTATTGCTGGTCGTAGGGAATATGTTCTGATGGATGAAGAAGGCCCAGGAGCTATTGTTCGATTTTGGAGTACCTGGCATGCTCAGCAGTTTTCGATGGGAACATTACGTTTTTATTTTGATAATGCCAAAGAGCCACAAATAGAAGGTCGAATTGATGAAATAATATCATCAAATAAGTACGTTGGAGAACCGTTATCTCAGACTGCCTCAGTATTCCTTGAGAATGATGGATGGTTCTCTGGACATAATTTGTATTTCCCATTACCGTATGGAAAACACTGTAAAGTGACCTATCAAAAAGCAGATGAAGAGGTAAATGACGTTTTATATTACCAGATTAATTATCGGAAATATGATAAGAAAACCTCTGTTAAAACCTATCAAAAAGATGCTTGGGAAAACGGTCGCTATTTAAAACAACTTGAAGATGTACGTCGAAAGTTAGATAATCCCTTGAAAGATGTAAAGGCTAATAAGACACAACGTTTAAAAGGGATTGTAAAGGCTGGCGAAGCGAAGTCGCTTATCGTTGAAGGAAGCAGAGCAATTCGTCAACTATCACTACAGATTGATGCTGATGAATTAGAGCAAGCGCTGCGCTCTACAGTGATTGAGATTGAATTTGATGATAAGGAAATGGTGTGGGTACCGATAGGTGATTTCTTCGGGACAGGATATAAATTGTCGCCATATAAGGGGTGGATTAGCTCAATTGATAAGGATGGTACCATGACTACAAACTTCCCAATGCCATTTCAGAAGAGTGCTCGCATTAATATCCATAATTATGGAGAGGAGCCAATTGAAGTGCTTAACCTTGAACTTCAACATGACTCATGGAAATGGGATGATCGTAGTTTGTATTTTCACTCTAACTGGCGTCTTTATTCAGATATCAGTACAACTAATAAGCAAGATGTCAATTATATCACCATATCAGGAAAAGGAAAGTATGTGGGAGATGCATTAACATTATTCAATAATAGCTTTTCCTGGTGGGGAGAAGGCGATGAGAAGATCTATGTTGATAATGAAACATTTCCTTCGCATTTTGGAACCGGTACTGAGGATTATTATGGATATGCATGGTGTAGTGTTGTTGATTTTACTTCTCCGTTTATTGCACAGCCTATTGGAGAAGGAAATCGTGCACCTGGTATAACAGTAAACAATCGTTGGCGATCTTTGGATGTCATCCCTTTTGATAGCTCACTTAAGTTCGATATTGAAATATGGCATTGGGATAAGGTAAAGATGGATTATGCGCCAACGACCTATTGGTATGGAACCAAAGAGTCAAAAGCCGAGCATGCTATTGACGTGGAAAGTGTTCAAATTCCAGTGAAGCTGTCTAATCGCTATGAAGGAGAAGATTTAATAATTAAGAAGATCAATGGTGGAGATGTAATTACTCAGGCGTTCTTATCATACGATTGGAGTGCACGTAATCACCTGTTTTGGAAAGGTCTTAATAAAAATGACCGATTAACTACTGAGTTTTACTCTGAAAAAGAGAGAAAAGGGAAGCTGGAAATGGTCTTCACACAGTCGCCCGATTATGTGATTGTTGATGTTTATCTAAATGGAAAGAAAGTATTTGAAGATTTAGATTTGTACAATGAAAAGCTAAGTCTGAAGAAATATTTCTATGAAGATGGTGTTATCCTTAAAGGCAATAATACGTTGATGTTTAAAGTAAAAGGAACAAACGACAAATCA
The DNA here is from genome assembly GCA_005217565.1 of Puteibacter caeruleilacunae. Classification (GTDB taxonomy): domain Bacteria; phylum Bacteroidota; class Bacteroidia; order Bacteroidales; family Prolixibacteraceae; genus Puteibacter; species Puteibacter caeruleilacunae. Next base: position 43,471 of record SJCO01000009.1, on the reverse strand, counting down.
GTTGATGCCGATAAACTTGGATTTGACTATTTGATGATAAATTAAGAAGTTTTAATCACCCTTAAATAATTATATTATGAGAGTATTATTAATATTGATGGCTGTATGTGTTTGGCTATCATGTTCTGCTCAAAAAAAATATGAGCCTACCTGGGAATCAATTGACAGCAGACCTATTCCTGAGTGGTTTCAGGATGCGAAGTTAGGTATCTTTATTCACTGGGGACCGTATTCTGTACCTGCATGGAGTCCTAAAGGAACTTATTCTGAGTGGTATCAGTACTGGCTTCAAAATAGAACCCTTTTCGGAAATGGTAATTTTTCTGGAAAAGAGGTATATGACCATCATAGCAAAACCTATGGTGATCATTATAGCTACTATAACTTTGGGAAAGAGTTAACTGCTCGTGATTTTAATGCTGATGAGTGGGCTAAGCTTTTTGAAGATGCAGGAGCTAAATACATGATGATTACCTCAAAGCACCATGATGGTTTTTGTTTGTGGCCAAGTGAGACTGCCAACAAGACCTGGGGATTTCCTTGGAATGCAAAGGATGTTGGTGCACATCGCGATTTACTTAAAGAATTGGAACTTGCAGTAAAGAAGACAGATGTGAAGTTTGGAACTTATTACTCACTGTATGAGTGGTTCAATCCTTTATATCAGAAAGATCCTGAGAAATTTGCTCTTGAGCATATGCATCCTCAGTTTAAAGACCTGGTTGAGAATTATAAACCAGAATTGATCTGGTCTGATGGAGACTGGGATGTTGAACCTGAGAAGTGGCATTCTCAGGAACTATTGGCATGGTTATTTAATGAGTCATCGATTAAAGATAACGTTGTTATTAATGACCGCTGGGGAAAAGGTTGTCGCTTTAACCATGGTGGATACTATTCTACAGAGTATCAGTCAGGTTTAGACGGAACTCATCCTTGGGAAGAATGTCGAGGTATCGGTTTCTCATTTGGTTATAATGTGAACGAGGATGTGCAGGACTATGCTTCACGCAGAACACTAGTGTATTTATTGCTGAATGTTGTGAGTAATGGTGGAAATCTTCTATTAGATATTGGTCCTGATAAATATGGAAATATTCCTCCAATTATGCAGGATCGTTTATTATCTCTTGGAAATTGGCTAAAAGTAAATGGAGAAGCAATTTATAGTTCTCGTAAATGGGATAGGGCATGCCAATGGTCGAAAGATGGAAAGAAAGATTGGAAGCCAGAAGGTACCCATTATCTTCCTGCTGATTTCATCATAAAGCAAACCATTGAGCAACAACCAGGATATGCTGTTCGTGAAGTTTTCTTTACAAAGAAAGATAAAGATATCTTCGCTATCGTTCCTAAATGGCCTAAAGAAAAATTGGTAATCCGCGATATGAAGATTAAATCTAATAGCACAATAACGCTACTAGGTACAGATATCAATATTGAATGGGAACAAAAGGGTAGAAACTTAATACTAAAGGTACCAGCCCTTACCCCGGATGAATTACCATGTGAATTTGCTTATACATTTAAAATTAAGCAATAGCTATATTCAATATCAAGACTTTGTGTCTGTTATGGCTGCATCAGGAGTATTACCTTTTGCAGCCATTTTTGTTTAATTACGTATGATAGTCATAAATAGTGCACTTTTAAGTAACGAATAGTACACCTTTATTCATGATATGTGGGCTGTCAAGAATAAGGGTAATAAATAAATTCGCCAATATCAATTAACAAAGGAAAATCACTACACATGAGAAAAGTTATTTTATCTATCGTTTTATTGCTCCCGTTTCTGATGGGGAAGGCAATTGAGACCAAAAATCTCAAGTATATTGGTATGCCAGTAAGTGGAGTTTGCACAGGACAGGTATATCTTGGAGGAGATGGTCAGCTATGGTATTGGGATATATTTAACGTTGGAATGGTTGATCCAGGCGGTCCTGGTGATCGTTTTTACTTGAATCCTCTCACTCAGGAGAAAAAGTTCCCAAATGGTTTTGGATTGAAAATCATTGAAGGAGATCGCGTTCATCACAGAGCTTTAAATGAGCGTGGCTTCTCTGATATTAGTTTTGAGGGAGAGTATCCTGTAGGAAAAGTATACTATAAGGATCCAACCCTTCCTGTAGATGCTTCATTAGTGGCTTATTCACCATTTATTCCAACCGATGCTGATAATTCAGGATTACCAGTGACTGTTTTAGAATATACAGTTACCAACAATCAGGAAAAAGAGGTGACTGTTGAGATTACTGGTTGGTTGCAAAATATGGCTGGTTACTTTAGAGGTAAAGGTAAGGATGTACAAAACACAAATAGTATTGTCAAAGGTGATGACTATGTACGTTTAGTATGCTCAACTGATGAAAGCCTCAAAGAAGAATTGGCTGATTGGGGAAACATGTCTCTAACACTAATTGGTGAAGGAAAAGGTGCTGCTACGGCGGGCAAACCACGAGGAATTAACGTTTACATGGGAGATCCTAAAAACAAAGAAGCAAAGGCTAAAATGGCTGATCCTCTAGTAGGAACTGTTTCTGGATCTGTAAAGCTTAAGAAAGGAGAGAGCAAGACTTTCACTTATCTTCTAAGCTGGTATTTCCCTAATGTACACCTTTGGGATATGGCTCACCACTGGAAAGGCTTAAAAAACATTCGTCATTACTATTCTGCACAATTCAAAAACGCTGCTGAAGTTGGTGACTATGTATTGCAAAATAAATGGTTATTAAGTGCAACTAAAGATTGGAATAAAACCTGGTATAATTCAACACTACCAAAGTGGTTTCTTGATAGAACATTCTTGAATGTAAGTACATTAGCTACTACCGTTTCTATTAGAATGAACGATATTACTGATAATCCTGAAAATGAAGGTCGTTTCTATACAATGGAGGGTGTAAATCTTGGTCATGGTACTTGTACTCACGTATTTCATTATGAGCAGGCTATGGGACGTGTATTCCCTCATTTGACTAGCCAATTACGTGAACAAGTTGATTACGGATTATCATTTAAAGAAGAAGGTATTATTGGCTATCGCGGTGAAATGTCAGGATTTGGTCAACATGATGGTCGTGGATACGCTGTTGATGGGCATGCAGGTACAATTCTTCGAACTTATAGAGAGCATACTATGTCGGCCGACAATGCCTTTTTGAAAAGGAATTGGAGTAAGATTAAGAAGAGTATGCAATACATGATTGCTCAGGATAAAGAAAAGACCGGTAAGGCTGATGGAATCCTGGAAGGTATTCAGTACAATACGCTTGATCGTATGTGGTATGGTAAGATAACCTGGATTAGTGGATTATATGCTGCAGCACTTAAGGCTAGCGAGCAGATGGCTCTTGATATGAATGATAGTCGTTTTGCAAAGGAGTGTAAGAAGATCTCTGCAATGGCATTCGAGAATATCTCTGAGGAGTTGTTTAATGGTGAGTATTTCATACAGAAATTGGATCCAGAGCACCCAGAAGCACCAAATACCAACGATGGATGTCATACCGATCAGCTTTTAGGACAGTATTGGGCAGCTCAAATGGGATTAGGACATATCTTACCTCAAGATGAAGTAATCACTGCGCTAAAATCGATGATGAAGTACAATTACGTGGATAACTATCAGGCTTATCTTGATACTGCATCAATTCCTATCAAGCGTTGGTATGCCGATGATGATGAGCGTGGAATTATCATGTGTACATTCCCTAAAGGGGGAACAGATAAAGCTCCTGGTATTATCAAAAATGATTGGGAAAAGCTTGTTGTAGGATATTTTAGCGAAATGTGGACAGGGCAAGAGCATCAATTGGCTGCTACGCTTATCTCAGAAGGATTAACTGATGAGGCAATGAAAGTAGAGAAAGCAGTTCATGATCGTTATTCTGCAGAGCGTAGAAATCCATATAATGAGATTGAGTATGGAAATCACTACACAAGAGCAATGAGTGGTTATGCTCCTTTTGTTGCTGCCGGTGGATATGTATATCATGGACCAAAAGGAATTATTGAGTTTGATCCTAAATTTACTCCCAAAAGTTTCCAATCGGCATTTATTGCTGCTGAAGGTTGGGGATCTTATACTCAGGAGTTGAAAGGTAACAAACAATCATTCGAGATTGAACTTACCTATGGTGAATTAAGCCTTAATCAGGTTAATGTTACCTTGATTAAAGTAGGTAAACCATCAAATGTTGTTGCCATGTTAAATGGGCAAGCAGTTGATGTAAAATTCAAGGTTGAAGGGAAAAAACTGACTGTAAAATTACCTAAGACAAATTTGAAGAAAACTGATAAACTGAGTATTTCAGTACAGTAATATAAAAAAGTGGTTACAAAAAAGCCCTGCAGTCGGTTGATTGCAGGGCTTTCTTATATTATCACTAAGCTTAACTTAGCTGTGCATTATTAATTTTCTCCATATTGATGTCTACCTGATCAGCAGAAGAATTAAAGTTAATTGCTACACGAATAGCTCTTAATCCTGAAGCTCCTTTTAGGTCTTCCAAATCAAGATACTCAATACCTTCCTTCAAGTAATTTCCTGCTACAAGGAAGTCGATGTAACGCTTATATTCCTCAATTTCCTCAGCATGGGAATAGATAATTGCAATTTTACCAACCTGGGTAATACGCTCGTCAGTTCCTTTAATTGTGGCTTTATCAATGCGTTTTTTGGTAATCTCGTAGCGAATATTGTACGCTCCTGCAACATCAAACTTCTTCTCATCTTGTCGGAAAGTAATACTTAAAGGATTACTATGAACAAGAATTAATTGCGTGATATCTAATTTGCAAGGTAACTCAGGATTCAACTCCTGTATTTTACGTGCAACTTTTACCTTCACCATTAATTGCCACAAACGAATATTTTTAAGGTAAATCTCGCTATACGGGATATTCTGCACTAATGAATCTCCAATGTATGCATTGTATTCGATTCCATCAGTACGGTATTTTTCGAAGTAGTGAGGATAAACCTGCTGTGCTTTGATCTGTTCCTGATCAATAATCTCACCAACAACATCATTGATTCTTGTAAGTGAACATTCAAAGTCTTTACGCTTTTTATAGATTACCTTCAATTCAGGATCTAACTCTGCGAAATACTTATCAATTAAGTCTGATGCAGCCGAACTACGCTTTTTCAACTGTGCAAATACAGGTTCAATATCGCGTCTTAGGAATTCAAGGATGCTTACTTCATCTCCAGCTTTTAATCCGTTCTGAACAGTATTTAGCGACTGATCAACTTTAAATGATAAGTGATCAAGAAGTGGCATTTCCTTATCTTTAAGAGCAACTGTTAGGATATCATTCGCCATTTTTAGCTGTTCTGAAAGATCGCTTTTTATCGCCTCATTTCTCGCAATTGTAGAACTACGAATATCAGAAGCACCATAGATAGGTACTACATTATTAAAAATGATAGGCTCAAGTTGTGGAGTCTCGTTTCTAAGCTTTTCATTAAGAATGCGAAGGGCAGACTGTTGGAATCTCCATTCAACTGTTGGGTGTATTGCCGTGTACTCATCTTGCATGATAGCACGGATACGGTCATCAAGATCCTCTTTTGATCGCTTTAATGCGATTGCAAACATTGGGAACAATTCGTAAAGACGCTTAAGCTGGAATAAATTAAGTTTGTTTGGTTCTTTTGTTCCAAACTCCATCATTCCAACAATCTCTTCGTCATGCATTAGAGGAATCACCACATGTCCACGGTATCCTTTAAACAAAAGAAGATTAATTGCCTTATCTCGTTCTGTTTGTTGCAGATCTTCCGATAAAATTATTTTCTTATTGATGTACGCTTTTTCAAAAATAGTACCTTGAAACTCCTTACAATCAAGTTCTTCCTTTGAAAGTAAACTTTTCCAAATTAGGTTTTCATTGAATTCAGATTCAAAATCACCGAAAGCTGTTAGTCCAAGATCTACATCAGGTATCTCAAGAAGGATTGCAATACGTTGTCTGATTTGCTCATAACCGTCATCGGTAATAATGGCATCCTTATTAAGCAAATCAGATTTTAATTGAGATAGTACAAAACTATGTGTGATATCTGTAAAATTAAACTTAAGGAAACCGATGAATTCAAAGTTATCCAAAGGGATTCTTTCATTCCAATGGTCCAAATCCTCAGTGTTATCAAACAAGCTCATTATCTCTTGATGAGAAAGCTTCTTTACTTTCTTCTTCGCTTTTACATCAATGTATGTGGTATCCATTACCTTTTCATAGTAATGAATGGCTTTTGTTTGTGTGTCAGTAAGCTTATAGTTGAATGGTATACTCTGATTTAGTTTAAAATCAAAGTATTTATCAAGAATAATCAAATAAGCCTGATAAATCATTGCCAATTCAATACTTGCATCTTCAAAATCTTCAGCAAGTTCAAATTCCTTATGCTGCCCTATAAAAGTTCTCTCAAATAATTGAGAACTATAAATAAAATGTTGCACAAAAGGAGCAGAGGCAACTGCTAACGTTGAATGATGATGTAGAGGATTAAACACAAACGCCATCATCTTATTGATTAATGGCTGATTATCATCAAGAATCTTGTTGTTTTTTATTGGAGATTTTAGTTCTGGGGCATTTTTAAGCTCACGAACTACTGCTCTCGCCAACTCAACCATCGGATGGTCTTTTTGCTTGGCTATTTTTTCAATGTCAGCTATTAAATACTCAAAACTCAAAGATGACTTTAGTTGAGTATTAATGAAACTACACTTTACCATATCTTTGTGTGTCATATTCGTCTAAATTTTAGTCTCAATAAATGATGAGACTGATATGATGATCTCGATAAAATTAAACATCCTTTTAATGTAAAGCAAGGGCTAACAAGGATAATCTTATCTTCAAAGTTGTTTTAGCGGCGCAAAAGTACTAAAACGTAGCAATAATCATAGTTATTCAGAGATAAAACAAGGGAATAATGAGGGTTGTTCATAAAAAAGGTGCTTTAATTGGTTTTGACGTTCGTCTATCGCCTTACGGTTCCTGATCTAAACGTTCCACCCCTCGCATACGAATTGGCTTCCTGGAAAAAGTGATAGATTTAGCAACTGCAATAAATTCATCACTTTTTGCAGGAAGCCTTGACTTTTTTGCTTCGTTTTTGTGTTAAGTCATCGCATTTAGCAAATGCTATATCAAAAAGAAACAGTGTTGTTTCTTAAGAGACAAAAATGAAGGCCCGTCCGGCAGGACAAAAGAAACAGTTTGTCCGGTAGGACAAAGCAACCATCCCGTGCGCCAGGACAAAACCTTAGTCGATATTTACATAGTTTACGTGTAATCCTTCCGATTGAATACCTCTAGCGTATTTTACAGCTGGTTTACCGAATAGTAGGGCATAACCAATAGCGTGATCAACAGGAATACCGATTGCTTTTCTTAGTTCAGGAGCGATTTCATCTAATGCAAATTGAATCATTCCGTTCCAAAGTGTACCAATTCCATTTGTGTTGGCTAGTAATTCGAAATAGCTCATTGAAATTAAACAATCAGCTTTTGGTGAAGTGATTTTATTTGGAGCACTAGCAATTACCAAATGCGGCGCATTTCGGAAGATAATGTCAATACCCTTAGTCATCCACAAGTGCTGAATACCATTTAGAAATTCATGAGATCCTGTTAGTTTACCTGCATTACTAGCTTCGTTTAATGCCAAATAAACCTTTTGACGAAAACTATTCATCGCATCAGGAGTATCAATAACATGAAAGTGTACTGCATTCTTGTTGTGACCGGTTGGAGCATACGCTGCAGTATCAAGCAATTCATGAATAACTTTACGGTCAATACTTTCGTCTTTATATACGCGAACCGAACGTCTGGTCTTGATTAGTCGTGTCATCGCTTCGTTCGAAGGCATTTCGCCAGCAACAGTTACACTATCTTCAGGTTTTTTTCCAAGGATAGACAAGGCTCCAGTAGGGCAGACTGCCAAACAGTGCTGACATCTTAAGCAGTTCTTTTCTTTCCCATTGCGAATAACTGGTTTTGGTTCCATTGCAATAATCCTAACCGGACATTCTTTGGCACATAAACCACATTCAATACATTTTGATTCGTCAATTTTAAAATCAATCATGATAATTCGTTATTTGATGTTGCCTAATATGGCACTACTCTTTTTTTTACTTGAAGTCGCAAATGTACTAATTGTTCTTCAATTGATGGCTTCTTGGCTATTGCGTACATTGCTTGTTATAATCCTCTTAACCATTCAGGTCGTAGCTTAGCATTTCCAGGATCATTTAGAACTTTGTTTATCCTAGTCAGGAGTTCCTGTTTGTCACGAGAAAGATTGCCTCTCAAAACCAGATAGTTTGATGCGTGATCACTGCGAAAAACGCAATTTGTTAGCTCCAGATTTTCAATGAATATCTTCATCTCTGCAATCAATTCGATCGTATTCAAAGGAGTGAAGTCACCGTTAAATTTTGCTCTAAAGTGTTCCTCCCCATAAGGAAAACTTAAAACAAGTGTTGACAGAAATTCTGGTTGAACTTCATTAATTAGTCGAGCTGAATTAAGTGCATGTTGTAGAGAAAAATGCTTTCCTCCTAATCCATTAAGGATCATCACAGAAATCTTTATACCAGCCTTCCTGACTCTTTGAAGCTCAACACTAGTACTTTGGAATGATTCTCCTTTGGTAATCACTTCTAAAAGTTGATCATCTCCTGTTTCAGCACCAACATACAATAGTTTTAGTCCGTGTTGATTCAATAGCTGAAGCTCCTCATCTGTTTTTGATACAATATCTTTTGGGGCAGCATATGCCGATACTCTGTTTAATCGAGGAAAGGTTCCATGGAGTTTATCCAGGATTCTAATCAGTTTATTGGTTGACAATACCATGGCGTTACCATCTCCCAGAAAAACTTTTCTGATTTGCTGTGCATATGGTGCTAAGCCATCGATTTCGGCAAATAAATCTTCTTCTTTTCTTACCTTAAATTGTTTACTAGAGTACATTTCACAAAATGCACACTTATTCCACGAACAACCAATTGTTGCCTGTAGAATTAGAGAATAAGCCTCACTTGGAGGTCGAAATACCGGTTCATCATACGTAATCATGTGACGAAAATAGGAAAAGTTCGTAAATTAGTAGAGATTATAGTTTACACTCGTAACAAATATTTATGGTGTGGATTGAATTTAACGAGACTAAGCTTTTCAGAATAAATATGTTCGCCTTAAATGAATGAAAGCAAGGATTAATAATCGAATCTTCGCTAGAAGAAGGTAAAATCAGAAAATCTTAGAATCAAACAATCTAAATATCTTTTAATAAGATGAAATTTCTACGACATATTAATGAAGAGATTCGGGAAGAACTCATGATGGAATACATGAGAAGTGAGAAAAGAAGGGTCGTGATCATCCTTTGTATGTTGGCATTCAGTTTTATGGTTGTTCCAATTATTCACTTTTTATTTCCTGAATTAATTGATAATGCGATGAACCGACCAGAAGGATTAAGAACGCTGCTGTATGGCTTCCTCGGATTCTCGTTATTTGAGGTATTGGTGTTATTTCGAATTCGATACATGTTGAAACATCGCCTAATGCCACCAATCAATATAAAATATGTGAATACTTGTATTGAATTTAGTCTATCAATATTTTTACTTTATTATGCTGTTAAGTACGATCATTCGTTGCTATTGCTTGAGTATGATGGCTATGGTTTCCTCATTATTCTAATTGTCCTTTCAACGCTACATCTTGATCTAAAAGTGAGTCTGCTTGGAGGACTGATAGCAGGTGCAGGATATGGTGCTGTTGCATTTAATGCCATTGAATTCCTAGATATTAAAGATGGGGTGGCTCATTTGAATGAAATTTATGGCGCTAGAGCCTTGGGACTACTAGTATTCGGACTTATGACAGGCCTTGTTGCCCGTGAGTTTGATAAAAAACTACGACACTCAATTACATTTCAACAAGAGCGAAAACAGGTGGAACTGCTATTTGGTCAGCAGGTTTCAAAAGAGATTGCTGATGAGCTACTCAATACTTTAGATGCATCTTCAACCAAGGAATCAAGTGCTGCTATCATGTTTTTAGATATCAAAGATTTCAGTAAGTGGGCCGACCGAAAAACACCACAGCAAGTGATAGAATATCAAAACAAGGTATTTAGTCCGATTATTGAAATCATTAATAATCACAATGGAATTATAAACCAGATTTTAGGAGATGGATTTATGGCATCGTTTGGAGTGCCTAAGGATGATACTGGTTATGTTGATAATGCTTTTAATGCAGGATTAGAAATAAGAGCAAAAATAAAGATGATGGAGCTTTCCGGTGAAATCCCACAAACCTATATTCGCATTGGTTTACACCGAGGAAAGATAGTGATTGGTAATATTGGAAATGATATACGCCGACAATTCTCGCTTGCAGGACGCAATATCATAATCGCTGCTCGTTTAGAACAGTTGAATAAAGAATTAGAAACACATTTCCTTATTTCCCAGGAAGTGAAGGAGCACCTGGAACAAGCAAAGACTGAGCTTACAGATATGGGAGCTTTCTATTTAAAAGGTATAGATCAACAGATTGAAGTGTTTAAAGTTGAATGCTAGATGAATAGGATTTTGTCAGAATAGACATTCGTATTGTCAAAATGTGTATTGTTTGATTAAGGCTTTGTCTGGACTTTTGCAATTGGTATGTGATAACCAAAACCAAAAACCAGACTAAACCTATGAGTGTTAATGATGAATTATTGATCAAAGAGATCCGCAGAGGAAATCTAAAGGTCTATGAATCAGTATTCCATAGCCAATACAGTTACCTTGTAAAAGTAGCGCAGCGAATTGTCTACAGTAAAGCTGAGGGGGAAGATATTGTGCAGGGAATGTTTATTGATTTATGGGAAAATCATGAGAAGTTTCAGATTAATGAATCACTGCAAGGGTATCTTGTAAATACGGTAAAAAATCGTTGTCTAAATCATTTACGAAGTATCCAGATAAAAGATAAAAATGAATTATTATTTCTGGATGCCATATTGATGGCGGATAAAGATATTTGGCATGAAGATGTTGAGATGAGAGAAAGTGTTCGGAAGGCATTAGAGCAACTTCCTGCTCAAATGTTAGCTATCTTTAAGAAAAAATACCTGGAAGATCATTCAATTTATCAAATTGCTGAATTACTTAAAATCTCGGAGAGCACTGTTAAGGTTCAGCTATTTAGGGCAAGAACAAAACTGCGTAATATACTTGCCAGGGCAGCTCATTCTCTTTTTTGTTAAAATTTTTTTCATCGATGTAAACCTTTTTGATTTTGGGATGTGTCAAGGGGGTGAAGACATTGATGAAAGATGAAGAGATTTATAGATTTTGAAATAATATGGCGTTTCTTACATGGTATATCCTCTGAAGAAGAAGAACAGGTTCTTCAGAACTGGTTGTCGGAGGATAAATCCCATGTACAATATTTTGAGAAAGTATCACGTGCAGTTAAAGATGGTGAACTTGAAGATGAGAGTTTGGCCGATTCACAGGTTGCATGGGGTAAAATGAAACTAGGCAATAAGTCTCGCTCTCTTTTTCGGTTTAAATTCCTTGCTGTAGCTTCTGTGGCTTTAATAGCGGCACTTTTTGTTGTCTTTAATAATGATGAAGAGGATATGACTATGACTCCTCTTGCTGAGATACAACCAGGAATTAAAAAAGCCACATTGGTGCTAAACGATGGTACAGCCCATAATCTAGAGAATAAGGATACGCTTGTAATAGAAGAGCGGGGGGCGAAGATTGAAAATAATCATCAAGCTTTATCTTATACTGAAAAAAAACAACCTAGACTTAAAAAACAAAAAGTAGAATACAACACACTTCAAGTTCCCAGAGGTGGTGAATACTTCCTGACTTTATCTGATGGAACGCGTGTGTGGATGAATTCAGAATCAAGTCTCCGTTATCCTGTTGCTTTTGTTGGAAAGAAGCGCGTAGTTGACTTGCAGGGAGAAGCATTCTTTGAAGTGGCTCATAATGAAAAGCAACCATTTATTGTTCGTACTGAAGGTCAGCAAATTAAGGTGCTAGGAACCTCTTTTAATGTGAAAGCCTACTCACGTGAGGCCAACATACAAACAACACTAGCTGAAGGAAGAATTCAACTAACCTTAGATAAGCTAAATATCTCTCCAGTGGTTTTAACGCCAGGGAAGCAATCCAATTATGAGAAAGATGCAGGAAAACTTACAACAGCAGAGGTGCGTGTTCAAGATGTAATAGCCTGGAAAGAAGGTCGATTGGTGTTTAGAGATGTGACCATGGGGGAGATGGCTAAAGAATTGGAACGATGGTACGATGTTGAATTTGTATTTCAAACACCATCAGTTAGGTCAATGAAGATGACTGCAAATATGAAACGATACGAAAACATTGACAAGATACTCAACCTATTAAGTAAGACAAATGAATTAAAGTTTACAGCCTATGAGAGAAAGATATTAGTGGAATAAAAAGTTGGGAGACGTGCGGCAACACTCCTCCCAACAGAGCGTTTAAATTCACTTTTGTATTATTCAAACTACACAAATTTATGAAAAAAAAATTTAATGACGGTCCCGGATGGAAGGGACTTAGATGTGTATTGCGTATGAAATTTACACTATTGTTGTTGATGGTGAGTTTGTTGCAGGCCACTGCAAGCACATACTCCCAAAACACTAAACTCAGCGTTAATTTAAAATCTGTGTCAATACAGGAGCTATTATTGCAACTGGAGGACCAGAGTGAGTTTAGTTTTGTTTATCGCTCTGATTTGTTTAAATCAGAAAATAAAGTAGACATTAAAGTTAAGAACCAAACTGTAGAAGAGATACTTAATGAGTGTTTGGTAGAAAAAGGTTATGCTTATGAAGTAACTGATCGTACTGTTGTTATAAGTAAAGCTAAAGTGCAACAAGCACCAAAGGTACAGACCACAAATCAATCTAAAACGAAGAAGGTTACAGGGGTGGTTAATGATCCTGATGGTGTTGCATTGCCTGGTGCTACTGTAGTGGTGGTAGGAAGTTCTAAAGGTGTGATTACCGACTTAGATGGAGCATATAGTATAGAAGTTGAGTCAACTGATAAACTGTTGTTTTCATTTATTGGAATGGAAAGTCAAACCATCGAAGTTGGAACAAAAAAGGTAATCAATGTTGACCTTAAAAGTAAAACGGAAGCATTGGATGATGTAACAGTTGTTGCGTTTGCAAAGCAGAAGAAGGAGAGTGTTGTTGCTTCGATTACCACTGTGAAACCAGGAGAACTGAAGATCCCAACAAGTAACCTGACCAATGCAATTGCAGGTCGTATGTCTGGTGTTATCTCTTACCAGCGTAGTGGAGAGCCTGGAGCAGATAATGCAGAGTTCTTTATTCGTGGTGTTACCACTTTCGGTTATAAGAAAGATCCATTGATTTTGATTGATGGTGTTGAGTTGGGAACTGATGATTTAGCTCGTTTGCAACCAGATGATGTTGAGAGTTTCTCAATTATGAAGGATGCATCAGCAACAGCCCTTTATGGTGCTCGTGGTGCGAATGGTGTTATTTTGGTAACCACTAAACAAGGTACGGAAGGAAAAGCAAAGGTGTCTGTTAGATTAGAGAACTCTTTATCGACACCAGTTGACAAGGTTGATATTGCTGATCCTATCACTTACATGAAAATGGGAAATGAAGCGGTAAGAACACGAAGTCCTTTAGCTTCTCTTCCTTACAGTTATGCAAAGATTGATGCAACAACAAATGGTGAAAATCCTATTGTATATCCTGCAATTGATTGGTATGATGAAATGTTTAAGGACTATACCATGAACCAACGCTTAAACTTTAATGTAAGCGGTGGTGGTAAAGTGGCTAGGTACTATTTGGCAGGTACATTCAATAAAGATAATGGTAATCTGCGTGTTGACGATAGAAACAATTTCAATTCCAATATCAATCTAAAGCGTTACCTATTACGCTCAAATATCAACATTAATATTACCAAAACAACAGAAGCGATTGTTCGATTTTATGGAACATTTGATGATTATACCGGCCCTATCGATGGAGGTTCCGATTTGTATGGAAAGGTGATGAAAACCAATCCTGTATTGTTCCCAAAATATTATCCTAACGTGGGAGATTATGCTAATTCAACTAAAATCCTGTTTGGTAACTTTGAGCATGGTAATTATATCAATCCTTATGCCGATATGGTAAAGGGGTATAAAGATTATACCAAATCACTGATGTTGGCGCAGTTTGAATTGAAGCAGAATTTTGATTTTATAACAGAAGGATTGAATGCACGTTTTCTTGTGAATACCCATAGAGCGTCAAGTTTTGATGTGAAGCGCTTCTATAATCCTTTCTATTTTGCAATGAACTATTACGATAAGGCTGAAAATAAGTATTACTTATCAGAGCTAAATCCAGAGTCAGGAACTGAATACTTGGGCTATGAGGAAGGTGCTAAGAATATCAAGTCAACTTTCTATATGGAATCTGCTATTAATTATAACAGGGTATTTGCGGAAAAGCATGGTGTAAGTGGTATGTTGGTGTTTACCATGAGAAATGAATTGATGGCCAATGCAGGAGATCTTCAAAAGTCTTTGCCTTACCGTAACATGGGATTGTCGGGACGTTTTACGTATGCTTATGATAGTCGCTATATGTTGGAAGCTAACTTCGGATACAATGGTTCTGAGCGTTTTGCTAATGACGAGCGATTCGGATTCTTCCCATCATTTGGATTAGGGTGGAATATAGCTAATGAAGATTTCTGGGGCAACATGAAAAGCACAATCTCGAAGTTGAAGCTAAAGGCAACTTATGGTCTCGTTGGTAGTGATGCAATTGGTAGTGCTAACGATCGATTCTTCTATTTGTCAAATGTGAATATGGCAGATGAAAATAAACGTTATTTTACGGGACGTAATTTTAACTATTCTACGCAGATTGGTAATGGTGGTATTACGGTATCTCGCTATGCGAACCCATTAATTACGTGGGAAAAAGCAAAGCAGGTGAACCTGGGGGTTGAACTGCAACTATGGGAGAAATTAAATATTCAGGCCGATGTGTTTAAGGAAAATCGTACGAATATTTTAATGGATCGTGCATCTATTCCTGCCACAATGGGATTGCAGTCAACGCCACGTGCTAACGTAGGAGAGGCATTAGGTAAAGGTCTTGACATGTCATTAGATTATCAGCAAAGCTTCAATCAGGACTTCTGGATGTCGGCTCGTGCCAATTTTACATATGCTGTTGGTGAATTTAAGGTATATGAAGAACCTGATTATGTATCAGCTGGATTACCGTGGTTATCCCATGAAGGCGTAAGTCTAAATCAGAAGTGGGGTTTCATCGCTGAGCGATTATTCATTGACGAAGCTGATGTTGCTAATTCTCCAAAGCAGTCATTTGATGAGTATGGAGCAGGTGATATCAAATACAAGGATTTAAATGGTGATGGGGTGATTACTAATCTGGATAAAGCTCCACTTGGAAAACCTACTTCTCCTGAAATAGTTTATGGTTTTGGTGCTTCAATGGGATATAAGAACTTTGATTTATCATTCTTCTTCCAGGGATCAGCACGTTCTTCATTCTGGATTGATGCGAGAGCAATAGCACCATTTATTGATACCGTAGGTGGAGATACAGAGGGTGATAACCAAGTATTGCAGGTTATTGCTGATAACTATTGGTCAGAATCAAATCGTGACAACTATGCATTCTGGCCACGATTATCAGATACTGCTAATGAGAACAATTTACAAACAAGTACATGGTTCATGCGTGACGGAGACTTTATCCGCTTAAAGTCCTTGGAATTTGGATACTCACTGAATAAAGCAGGTATAAAGAAAATTGGAATAGATCGCTTGAGGTTGTATTTGAATGGAACTAACCTATTAACATTTAGTAAGTTCAAATTGTGGGATCCTGAAATGGCTGGTAACGGACTAGGATATCCTATTCAGAAGGTATTTAACATTGGATTGCAGGTACAGTTTTAAAATGAAATGTAAGTATGAAAACTATTATAAGATATTTATTAATCGTTTCTGTCGGGTTATTCACTGCGTGTGATTATCTTGATGTTGTTCCCGATAATATTCCAACATTGGACAACGCGTTTCGGGATAAGATGACTGCTGAGAAGTATTTGAATACATGCTATTCTTATTTGCCAAATCATGGAGATGTAAAGTCAGATCCGGGTATGAATGCAGGTGATGAAATTTGGGTATATTATCCTTTGGATGATAGATATACAGGAGCACGTGATCCATGGCAAATAGCAAGAGGTTTGCAAAACAGAAATGATCCGTATAGCAACTATTGGGATGGAGGTCGCTCTGGAAAGGCGATGTTTCAGGCGATTCGCGACTGCAATATATTTCTTAAAAATATTGTAAAAGTTCCAGATATTGATGAAGCTCTCATGAAGCGCTGGATTGCTGAAGTAAAGTTTTTAAAGGCTTACTATCATTTCTGGCTGATGAGAATGTATGGCCCAATACCAATTATTGAGACAAATTTACCAATTTCTACTTCTGTTGAAGGGGTACAGATTTATAGAGAGTCTGTTGATCATGTGGTTGAATATATTGTGAGCCTTTTAAACGAAGCTATTCCAGATTTACCAATTGAAATAACCAAGTTTACAACTGAGCTGGGAAGAGTTACTCAACCAATTGCAAAAACAATAAAAGCAAAAACATTAGTTTGGGCCGCTAGCCCTTTAGTAAATGGAAATTCTGATCTTCAGATTACAGATAACAAAGGAGAGAATCTAGTTGCAGGAGCATATGATCAATCAAAATGGGAATTGGCACTTGATGCCTGTAACGATGCGTTATTGTCATGTACTGAGGCGGGTGTTGAGTTATATGAGATATCATCAAGCATAAAGTTACCTGATGAAATAAAAACAGAATTATCTATTAGGGGAGCTGTAACTTCCAAGTGGAATAAGGAGTTGATTTGGGGAGGAACAAATGGCAATAATGATGAGCTACAGAGGATATGTATGCCTCGATTCATTACCGCTCATATTGGAAATCAGAGTGTGAAATCTTTACATGCTCCAACTATGAGAATGGCTGAGTTATTTTATTCGAATAACGGTGTACCCATTAGCGAGGATAAAGACTGGGATTATACTGGACGTTTTGAAACTGCTGAGGCCGATACTACTGCACCATATTATGTGGAGCCAGGCTATACCACTTCAAAGTTAAATATGTCACGAGAACCTCGCTATTATGCTGATATGAGTTTCGACGGAGGATTATGGTATGGTCAGGGACTATTTAACGGTAACGATCTGTATCGAATTCATGCAAAATATGAAGAAGGTAGTGGAAAGCTGGAAGAAGGTCGTTACAGTGTAACAGGATATTATGCCAAAAAACTGATTCATCCGGAAACAGAATCCACATCTACCTATTTTGCGACTGAAAATTATCCATTCCCGATTATTCGATTGGCTGATTTACTACTAATGTGTGCTGAAGCTGAAAATGAAGTAAATGGCCCTGGTGCTAATGCCTATAAATATCTTGATATGATCAGATCTAGAGCAGGATTAGATGGTGTTGTAGAATCATGGACGAAGCATTCAACTTTGCCTGATAAACCTAAGTCAAAAGAAGGATTACGAGAGATTATCCAGCAAGAACGATTAATTGAGTTGGCTTTTGAAGGACAACGTTTCTGGGACATTCGTAGATGGAAACTTGCTAAAGATTATATGAATAAGCCAATTAGAGGCTGGGATGTTCATCAAAGTGATGTGGCTGCTTATTACCGTGTAGTTGATTTATTTAACGGTTCTTCGGAAGATAGTTATGAATTTGAAGACAAAGACTATTTGTGGCCATTAAAAGAGTACAATACGCTTGTAAATGAGAATTTAGTGCAAAATCCAGGCTGGTAAACAATAATCTAAAAATCAAAGAAGTATGAAAAGAATAAAACTATCATTATTTATAAGTTTCATCGTTTCACTGACCTACATGGCCTGCAATGATACAGAGCTAGGACCGTTGGTTAATGATGGAATTGCACCAGCACCAGTTACCAATGTAACATTTAAAGCGATGCCTGGAGGTGTCGAACTGAAATATGATTTGCCAGCTGATAAAGACTTGCTTTATGTGAAGGCAGAATATTCGATAGGTGAAGGTCGAACGTTGGAAGAAAAGTCTTCGAAATATGTTGATACTCTTGTGGTTGCTGGCTTTAGCGAAATTAAAGAGTACGAGGTGAAGCTTTATGCTGTTGATGAAGGTGAAAATGTTTCTGAGCCAACGGTGATAAAGGTGACCCCTGATGCTGCTCCAGTGAATACTATAATGGAAGATCTTGAATTCTTCGCAGATTTTGGAGGAGTAACCGTTAAGTGGGAGAATCCCACAGAGGCAGAGGTTGCAATAATAATCTCCGCAGTAGATAGTTTGGGTGAAATGAAGGATATGGAAACATTCTATTCAAACAAACTAGTGGACAAGTTTACATTAAGAGGACAAAAGAATGTGCCTAATGAATTCTCTGTTAGAGTAAGAGATAAATGGGAGAATTTCTCTGCGGTTAGTACGCAGGAACTAACTCCATTGCTTGAAACAAAGTTAGATAAGGGCTTATTCCAATTCCATAAACTACTCTATGATTGCCAACCTGATCGATGGGGGCAAGCAGTTGAAAATATGTGGAACGATATTATAAGCAACAATAACTATAGTGCTACAGATTTTCCTGATAAAGATCCTTATTGTCATATGCCAAACCATTTTACAATTGATCTTGGTGATCGATATCAGTTAAATCGCTGGAGGATGAACCCATTAACAAATGGAGCTGCTAATCCAAACCTAATTGAACTTTGGGGAATCGATACAGATGATATCGAAGCTGCTAATACCACAGTAATAAATACTGATGAGAATTGGGAAGAGAATATGATTGAGCATGGATGGATAAAGTTAAGCCATTCTGACTTTAGAAATAATGATCCGGCTGTATTTCATCAGGAGCGAGCAAAAGTAAGAGATATTGATGTTGACGATGCTCCTAACAAGCCTGCTGTGCGTTATGTTCGTGTTAGAGTTATGGAAACATGGGCAAAACATCCATACATATGGCACATGACAGAATTGACATTCTGGGGAGCTCCAGCAGCTGAATAATTAGTAGGTAATAGAATTAATACTTGTCTAAGGCTGTGGAATTTTTTCCACAGCCTTTTAATCTTGTTTAAATATTGATTAACCGACAACATATATTTTCCTATTTTTACCGATTAAAAATTATAAAAATGGAATTGAGGAGGTTACATACTGAAGATAATAGTACGGTTATTGAAATATGGAATAACGCAATAAGAAGTACGCACCATTTTCTGGCAGAAGAAGATATTCGTATTCTTGAAAAAAAGACTCTTGTTGATTTATTGGACCGGATTAATATTTTTGGCATTTGTAATTCAAACAATCAAATATTAGGTTTTATCGGGTTGTTAAATTCGACTATTGAAATGCTATTTATCAATCCCGATAGTTTTGGCAAAGGAATAGGTACACGTTTATTGAATTATGCGGTTAATGTGGAAGGTGCGAGCAAGCTTGAAGTATATGAAGTTAACACTAAGGCGATTACATTATATGAAAGTTTTGGTTTTAAAATAGTTTCAAGAAATCCGGTTGATGAAATTCTTGGAAAACCGTTTCCTATTTTGACGATGAAAAGACTGCCTGACTAATCGAATATCATTGTTATCCGATTAAGTTTATTCCAATTCATCGGAAATAAGTCCAATACCGTGTCTTGCGGCTCTATTTTTTTTTCTATTATTGCCAAAAGGAGGTTTTGTTGAGAATACCCTAAAAATGCTGATTCTTCAATAATGTTTAGGGAGCAAACTCCCTTTTTTATGAATTTTCAGGCTAGGAATATAAGGGTTAGTACATTAACTGTATCGGCACAATAAGTAAATCTGTTTTATGGAACTTGAACAACTTTTTAAGCATATTGAGAGTTTTTTTCAAAATAATACTATACTCACAAACGATGAAAAGCATTTCATTGAAAGTAAGGCTAAACTCAGCAGGGTAAAAAAGAAAGCAATCATTCATGAAGCTAGTAAAAGATGTAAAAACGACTACTATATTGTTTCTGGGGCATTGCGGATTTTTTTCATTGATAAAGAAGGAAAGGAACAAACGGTATATATTGGAGTTGAAGACAACTGGGCAGGTGATTTGTCAGGATATTTTGAAAAGACGGGAAGCAAATTTTTTATTCAGGCTATTGAAGATTCTGTCATTCTTTCTCTCTCTTATGATGATATTGAATCTTTGTCTTCAGAGTTTAATCACTTAGCAGTTTATGGCAGGAAAAGAATTATTGAATCGCATGGTCAGATTGTATCCCGTTTGGTTGCATTGTTGAGTGAATCTGCCACTGAACGATTTGACGATTTCATGAATACTTCTGCTCATCTTGTTAACAGAATTCCCAATTACATCTTAGCATCTTTACTGGGGATGTCTCCCGAATATTTTAGTAAGCGACTTACCAAATGGAAAGATAAGTCTTAGAACTAGCCTGTATTATTCATGCGTTTAGTTGAGTGCATATACGACTTGAAAGACCTGCCGATGTAGTTTCCTACTTCAAAGGGATTTCAAGGATGTAGATGTACTTAAATAAACTCACTTTAGGAAATTTTTGAAGAAAAGTTCATTGTCTTACAGGTCTAAATAATTCCCAGGATAACAGCGTGTTTATGATTTATCTTCAAAAATTTATGAATAATGCAGGCTAGCTTTCTAAAAGTCTTGAACTAGTTCAAGAAAAAAGAAAACTCTCTCTCGTAGTTTTGTACTGTTATCATTTTAAAACAACAGTATATGAGAAAGAGTCTGATTTATTTATTCGTTTTTCTATTTAGCCTGACTTCCTGCAGTAAGCAAAAGAAGGAAATTGCAGATAGAATTTATTTCAATACCAATATTTATACGGTAGATCCAGAACAGCCTTTCGCAGAAGCCATTGCCATAAAAGAGAATAGAATTCTTTATGTGGGAAGTAAGCATGCCGCAATGCAATACAAAGGGGACAAAACTTCTCTTACAGATCTAAACGGTAAGTTTATGATGCCGGGATTTATAGAATCGCACATACATCCGGGAGTTGCTACATTGATTAGTTCCGGGGTAGAACTGATAGGTGTAAAATCCTTAAAAGAGCTTGAAAGTAAACTGATACAGTATGTGAAGGAAAATCCGAACAAGAAAACGATTTTCGGTTTTGGTTGGTCTCTCGATATCTTTAAGGGAAAAGAGCCCGACAAGTCTATTCTTGATAAAATCGTAAATGACAAGCCTGTAATGCTTATTTCAACAGATGCTCACAGTGCCTGGATGAACTCCAAAGCCTTTGAGTTATTAAATATCAATAAAAACACAAAAGATCCGCAGCCCAATGTGCATTACTACAAGCGAGATAAATATGGAAATCCAACGGGCTGGTGTGTTGAAGGAGATACCTTTTGGCCATGCCTGTCGAGATTAGGGCTTGGAACAACAGCCGATTTCGAAAAGGAATATGCCAAACTGTTACCTGTATTCTCGAAGATGGGGGTAACAGCCTTAATGGATGCAGGTGTGCCAAATGTCCAGGAAAATGCTTTTAAAGCTTTAATACAACTTGAAAAAGAGGATAGGCTTCCATTAAGATATAAAGGAACTCACTATGTAACCAATAAACATGCGGCAAAAACTGCAATAGAAGATTTTCAGTACTTATCCCAAAAGTATAAGTCGGAATTGTTTGACATGCTGGCAATAAAAATTCCTAATGACGGAACAATAGAGGCTAAAACTGCTGCATTAAAAAAACACTACAGCAACGATCCCAGTAATAAAGGTGAGGTTTTATTCAACCAGGCTACGCTAACTTCGATCTTCTCAGGAGCCCGGGCAAATAATATAGATATACACATGCATGCTATTGGCGACCGAACAATACACGAAGGATTAAATGCATTTGAAGCAGCCAAAAATAAGTATCCAATATCTGATAGCCGTTATACAATGTGTCATGTGCAACTTGTTGATAGTCCGGACTTGCCCAGGTTCAATGAACTTGGTGTAATTGCACAGGTTTCGCCTAACTGGGTATTTGATGTAAACGATACTTATTACAACTTTTGGGTAGAAGTTATTGGGAAGGATCGTACTGACAAACAATTTCAAAATCATTCTTTATTCGAGTCGGGCGCTTGTGTATCATTAGGAAGCGATTTCCCTGCATCAGGAAGTAGTCTTTGGGAGAGTTCCCCGATATATACAATGGAAATTGGACAAACCAGACAGGAACCCAATAAACCTAATTCCAGGGTAATACCTATGGCTAAAGAGAAGTTAAGTATGGAAGAAATCATAAAAGGATACACTATTAATGCAGCTTATCAGTTACGTCTCGAAGATAAAGTAGGAAGTCTGGAAAAAGGCAAACTGGCCGATTTAATAGTCCTTTCTGCAAATCCTTTCGAAACAGAAAAATACGAAGTCCATCATATCCAAGTACTACTAACAATGATGGATGGAAAAATAGTCTATAAAAAGTAAAAATTAGTGAATATGAAAAAGATTGATTGTCATACTCATGCTTTCCCTTGGGAAGCTTTGGAAGCAATGCAAAAGTACTATCCTGAATTGATAGAACTACATACTAATGATGATGGAAGTAAATATGCAATTTGGGCAAAAACTCCTCTGCCTGCCTGGAATGGTCAGAAGCGAATAGATAAAATGGATAAAGCCGAAATTGATATAGAGGTCATCCAGAATCCGATTATCTATAATAAGTTAGATGAAAATACACCAGATTTGTGTCGTGCTGTAAATAATTCATTAGCACAAGCATGTAACGAATTCCCAGAACGTTTTAAGTTTCTGGTATCACTTCCATTAAATGATATGCCGGAAACCATAAAAGAAATAGCCAGAGCCGTGGACGAGCTTGGAGCTTCGGGAATTGTTATTCCTTCAAATGTAAATGGACTCTATCTTGATAATCCCCAATTTATACCCTTTTGGGAAGAAGTTGCCCGTAGAGATTTAATGGTTTTTATACATCCTTTATATTCGTCATTTTATAAGGATGATGAGGGACCAACGCTCCTGGCGTTTCCATTTGATACGACTCTCTCAGCAGTTAAGCTTGTGTTATCTGGTTTCTTTGAGAAATTCAAAAACGTTAAAATTATTCTAAGCCATATGGGCGGAGCATTACCCTACATGGCAAGAAGAATTGATGTGCCTTTCGAAATCCCAAGTTTTCTTCCCGGCTATTCAGAACGATTAATCAAATTGCCTTCTGAATACATGAAGAATTTCTATTTAGACACGTCCTTAAATTGGAGTAAGTCAGCATTCAATTGTGCAAAAGACCTTGTCGGAATAGAACATCTGGTTTTTGCCTCTGATTTTTTCATTGAAACCACTGATTATGATGAGCGAACAATCCATTTTATTGAATCTCTGGAGCTTTCTGATATTGAGAAAAAAATGGTATACTCAGAAAATATCAATGAATTACTTAAATAAGTGCTAAACTCTCATAATAGATTCCGGGAAATGTGAGATGGGTACAGTGTCATTGGGATTTGAGAATCCCATGGCACTGTTTTCTATTATTCGTTTTTCCTTCTTTTAAGCTCAATCTTTTTCCGATACTCTGATGGTGTTTGGCCTGTAAATTTTTTGAAAGCCGTATTAAAAGTAGTTTTTGAATTAAAGCCTGCTTCAAAAGCCAGTGCCAGAATCGAATAATTTTTAAACTTCTCTAACTTTAACAGTTGTTTGAAATATTCAATGCGGTAATTATTCGTAAAATCGTTAAAATTTTGTCCAATAAGACCATTCAAAGTTTCAGTAATATTTTTTGCAGAAACATTAAGCTCCTGACTTACTATTTTTAGGTTGAGTTCAGGATTAAGAAATGGTTTCGATGTTTCAAAATAATCACAAAGTCGGTTCGATATTTGCTTTGCTTCATCAGCAGTTAACCCCGAGCAGTCATACTTTTTAAACTCCTGTAAGGCAAATTTTGATTTCTTATGGTGAATAACCTTTGGGGAAACAATAACCATATAAGCAAATAAATAGCTAAGTATAACCGAATAAAAAACACCGGCAATTTCAATTTGTGTTATCAGATGGGGATAATATAAATAAACTATCCTGGTTCCCAATATCATTAGACCTGATCCTATACATAATGGAATGATAATAGCAATTAACGATGTTTGTCCTGAATTGTAAGTAAATGTTTTATAGAATTCGAAATATTTTAGCTGATAGAATTTAGCGTACTCATAAACAATAATCAGCGGAAAAATTAGAAAAGATAAAATCAGTAATATCGCCGAGATACCATTCTTACTTTCCTCAATAAAAGCCCGTGAACCATCGGGTAAAGCATGAAGAACAAATAGAAGTAGTGGAACCACAAGGCAGGGGATTACTTTTTTAAATTCCGGTATTTTACCAGTTAATATTACCCGAGCATAAAAATAGATCGCAACTGGCCCTAATGCCCTAATAAGGTAATAAAATGGTTCTATATAGGGAACATTAATTTTTTCCAGCTCAATATATTGATAAATAAACTTTACAAATAGCTCAAACATTAAAAAGTTAAGAATTACGTTTGGTGTCGTCCTGAACTTTTTTCGAAACAGCACAATCATAATTCCAATGGTTTGAAGCATACAATAAACAAGAAGAGAATTTACAGACATGTTAAATTAATTTCATTACGAATTTAGTTGCTTGCAAATATAGAAACATAGCAATCAATTAAAAATGCAGTATTTGTTTTTCTGAAATTTATAGAGGTCAATGCTTTGAAATTTGGCAATAATACGTTCGGAGAATAATTCCGAACGTGCTGAATTCTTCTTTGGTTGAATACCGCACCGCTATTTGTTTTATTCGTTGTAAATAAAATTAAGCGCAATGAATAAACTAAATTCTAAGAACAATAATGCCATAAACCGGCGTAACTTTTTAAAAGTTGGAGTTGCCGGGGCTGCAATTGGTGCCATTAGTATTCCAGCAAAAGGCAGGGAAAAATTGGTTGAAAAAGTGAACAAGAACGTTGGGCCCAATTTAATAAAGGTTCACGACGAATTTCCTTACGAAATTAATAGTACTTTTAAGCGACACAGTAGTATGGATTTGCTCTTCTCAGGAGCTCTGTTTGGCACACATCCTGAGGATACTGATATTCTGAATTCCGGTCACCGTTTCATTGAAAACAACCAAAAACACGATAACAGTAAAAAAGGTTGGGATCAACTAGGTGCTGCCATTAATGCCGGCGGATGGGCACTTCATCATGCGGTGTCGGCCAATGCTTGCTTTAGCCAGGCAGGGCAGGGTATCCTAAAATGGGAACAACTTTCAGAAGCAGAGGGTAAGCAAGGTTCGCATAGTAGCAAAGACTGGGTGAGTGATGAGAAATATAAATTTAGAGATAAGCAGGAAGCGTCGAATGCTATAAAACGGGCAGCACGATTGTTCGGTGCCGATTTAATTGGAATTACCAAACGTGATAAACGATGGGATTATACCGATTTTTTTGATGGCAATCTCATGTTGCAGGGGAAAAGAGATGAAGCGGTCTACGGCTGGGAGAAATTTCCGTTCGAGCCTAAGTCGGTTATCGTTCTGGCGTTTGAAGAGGATTACGAGTGTATTGCAGCAGCTCCCACTCATTTAGGCGGAGCGGCAGTTGGTGAAGGATATACACGCATGACAAAGGTTGCTTATCAGCTTTCTGTAATGCTGAAACAACTTGGGTATATGGCTGTGCCGGCCAGTAACGATGTGGGGATGAGTGTTCCTTATGCAATTGCAGCAGGACTTGGCGAAGGCTCACGGATGGGGACACTTGTTACCTATAAATATGGTCCGCGTGTGAGACTGGCAAAGGTTTATACCAATCTCGATTTTGTAGAATACGACAAACCCATTGAATTTGGGGTAATGGATTTTTGTAAGAATTGCAAACGCTGTGCTGATGCCTGTCCTGGAAAAGCGATCTCTTTTGATACGGAACCCACTTTTGAGCCTCCATACGATAATGCCTGGTACAATTCTACGGGTATAAAAAAGTACTATATGGATGCCCGTAAATGTATTAAAGTTTGGGGCGATTTCGGAAGCGACTGTGGCTCATGTGTGGCTGCCTGTCCATATAATAAACCAGATTTCTGGCACCATCGATTGGTAGATAAAATTACTAAACTAATGCCCGGTCCGGTGCACGATTTTATGCGCGAAATGGATATTGCTTTCGGATACGGAGATGTTGATAATCCTGAAAAAGTAGATAAGTTTTTTGATGCAAGCAATAGGTCTTATGACGGTCAATAATTATTAAACATGAAATTATGGTTTTTACAGGAATAGAAATATTGTTCTTCACATTAGGTGTTATGGTAACCTTAATAATCATATCGCTTATTCGTTACAACAAAAAGTATAAATTCTCAGCATTAAGCTGGGCTCTGCTTGGCATTGGTAGTTTTTTATTAGTCTTTTGCCTGGCATGGTCGGTTAGCTCGGTATTGGAAGGAGTGCCCAGGGCAGCCAGCATGGGGTTGATGGTTTTTGGCATACCTGCCATCTTATTGGTATTGACAGGCCGGAGGACGGTTTTGAAAAATCAGTTAAAAAATGACTAAGAACTTTAAATCGATGGCAATTAACGGGTTTGTGTTGGCAAGCCTGTTGATTGCCTTTTTTATTGGGCAAACCAACCGGGGTGTGAAAGAAATTTTTTCTGCATCCAAAGCATTTGAGAATCTGGAAATCGATAGTATTGTTGTAACGGGAGGAATTGTTAAAACTTTTTCGGAAGGTAAATTTATTGCCTACGCCAAAACAGGAGTCGCACAAGGTTACGGAGGCCCATTGCAAACCTTGGCTCTATGCGATTCTGTGGGTAACTTGTTAAGCATTGAAGTGGTACACGACCGGGAAACCAAAGCCTATCTCGAACGGCTTCGCAGTAAACAATATTTTACCCAATTCCTTAAGAAAAAAGTAAACGATAAATTCCTGATAGGCGATGATTTGAATGCCGTTTCAGGGGCAACCATTAGCTCAAAAGCCATTGCTATAGCCACCCGCTATGCATCGAGGGATATGGCAAACGATTGTTTTCATCTGCAAACTCCTGTTATTGAGACCAAATGGAATTTCAGCTGGAAGGAAGTTGCCATGCTCGTTATTTTTATTCTAGCATTTTTGTCGCTTCAATTTAAGCTCAAAAAATTACGCTATTTGGTATTGGGATTATCATTTGTCTTAACAGGTTTTATTATCAACGGGTCGGTTTCCATTATTCATTTCGGGAGATTAATACTTGGTTATATCCCCGATATTAAACAGCATTTTATATATTGGTTGCTTTTATTTGGTAATTTGTTAGTGATTTTATTCTTGAAAAAGAATATATATTGTCGGGCCATTTGTCCTTTTCATGCTACTCAGATTTTATTGAACAAGTTTTCGGGAGTAAACTTTAAGCTTCCGCCCAAATTGGGACGAATTCTGATAAAAACACCAAAAATATTGTTATGGGTGTCGCTCATACTTATCCTGGTTTCAAAAAATCCATCGTTGTTATCATACGAACCTTTTGCCATGTTCTTTTCGCTGGAAGGAGTTGGCATCCAGTGGTATATTTTGCCAGTTTCGTTAATTGGGGCTTTACTGAGTTCCGATTTCTTTTGCCGCTACTTTTGTCCGGTAGGAGCCTGTTTCAACCTTGTTCTTTCATCAAGACAAAAAATAGCAAACCACATAAAAGACAAGAAAAATGAATAAGAACAAAGGATCAGAGTTACTAATGCTTACCCTTTATATAGTCATGTTAGGAGTGATTATTGCTTTTGTGGCGCAAAATTTCATATAAACATAGAGAGTAATGTAAATACTGATATTTCAGCAATTTTTAGGGAACAAACTCACTTCTTCAGTGAGTTATTCGGGTTCAGGCAAACGCTGGAGGAGTACTCTTCTTTATCCAAGATTTAGTTGTGCACTTATGATTTTTTTATTGCGTATATCAGATAATAAGTGTTATTTTGGTTGAACCAGATTAGTATTAAATTATTCTCTCTGTTTTTTGCTTGCTATTGACTTGTAAAAGACATTTCCGAACAGACATCGTATTTGATTGATCTGTTCATTTACCGTATTAATTGTACTTATTAACTAAACATGATGGAAAACAGAAAACTGTTGGTTTTGTTGGTACTTCTTTTGATAGGAAGTGTAACAATGGCCGAAAAGTATCAATCCTTGAGCACTTCAAGGATAAAGACAATTGTAGTAGACACTAAAGATCAAACAGCTCTCTTTGCTGCTGAAGAACTGGCTTCCTATTGGAAACAGATGACTGATCAAAGTCTCGAAATTAAGAAAGGAAAAGTTAAACGAAATGGAAATCATTCTATTCAATTGCAGTTGCTTAAAAAATCGGCCGGTATAAAGTGGGATGGTTATCGACTAAAGGTTGATGAAAATGGAATAACCATTTCTGCAACTATGGGACGAGGTTTGCTCTACGGAGTGTATGACTTTCTTGAGCGGCAGGGATGCGCTTTTTTTTATCCTGATCCTGCACAAGAAATTGTACCCGAGATTAAACAAGTTAATCTTTGCAATGAACTCATTAATCCGCGTGTTGAGTGGCGCGGTATTGCACTTTATGGAGTAAGAGATGATCAAATCGAGATTACCGGAAGGGTGATTGACTGGATGGCAAAACAGCGATATAACTATGTGCTGTTATCTCAAGATCGTCCAGCTGGAGCAGCAGGTCTTGCACAGGAGGTGTTTTTTACGGGGAAGACCGAAAAAGTATTGCTGCCAGAGTTGCTTAAACGCGACTTTATAATTAACATGGGAGAACACAATACGCATTGTTATCTTGATAAAGATAAGTTGTTTAAAGAGCATCCTGAGTGGTTTGCTGAGATTAATGGAAAGAGAACAAAAGGACAGATTTGTTATAGCAACAAGGCTGCAATGAAATATTATTCAGCAAAACTTATTGAGTGGTTGGAAGATAAGCCTTGGGTGGATATTGTTGGTACTTGGCCATTAGATGGTGGAGGTTATTGTTCCTGTAAGGAATGTCAGGATCCCGAGACGGTAGTTAATGCAATAAATACTTTGGCGGAAGATATTAAAAAGGTCCACCCAGAAAAAATAGTAGAGTATCTGTCGTATAAAGATGCAACTTTTGTTGTTCCCCAGAAACCGCTCAGTAGCAATGTTAATATTTTGTATTGCCCAGATTTGGGAGTGCGCACACAGTTGGAGAAAGACTGGATAAAAGCAGCAGCACATGCTGAAGGAGTATGTAAGTTTGAGTATTATATGGCAGATCATTGGCGGGCCCGTGGAATGGTATGGCTGCGCCCGGATGATGCTATTGAAAAAGCAAATTATCTGGCTGTAAATGGATTCAGAGGGGCTGCTTCGTTGTACTTGGGTTTGCAGACTTGGTGGCGAGGTTCTTTTAATTATTATTTCTTTGGAAGAACACTTTGGGATGATAAAGTGGATACCAAATCTTTGCTCAAAAATTACTGCGATATCTATTATGGCAATTATGCTGATAAGGTTTATTCAATCTTTGAGAAGATCTTATATTATGTGCAGGAGGGGGGCTATTTTGATACTACCAGCAGGGATCGTAAGAGTGTAATTGAAAGGTGCAAGAAACTTCAGCAGAGAAGTGGAGAGGTTTACAAAGAGGTGGAGATGTTGAGAAATGGGATCTCAGATGAGATAATCAATAAACGCGTGCAACACATTGCGTTCTATCTGGAGAATATGATACTTCAATCAACTTATGTGGTAAATAGTACTGACGAAAATTTTAAGGAACTTATTTCATTTGCAAAATTGCATACCGAACAACAAGATGGAGCTTCAATACAGGATCAGTATTTGAACTGGCGAATGGGATGGATGCCCAAGAATATTGCTACTAAAAAAGATAAACCGATGGCAGAATTCCATCTTCGGACAAGTAGTGAAAATATCTTTAAATTTCATGTTGGTCAATATGTTAAAGGTTCCGGTAAGTGGAAGATTACTATTGATGCAGGTTTGCAAAAATGCAAACTAATTACAGCTGACCTTTTAGAGGATGGTCGAGTTGTTGGAAAAAGTGTTATTGGATATGATAATGCACTAATATCCTTATCGAACTTCTTTGACATGGGCAAGTATGAAGTACGCATAAAAGTATTGGGACCTGAAGGCGCAAAGCTGAAAGTTTTTATGAAGAAAGAAAAGTAGAAGAAAAAGAAGTTTGTTGGTGTTTAAAAACTCATAAATTGCTTTTATTGAAAAAATTACAGATCAAGGGGTACAGGTAATTGCTTGTGCCCTTTTGTTTTTAATGCTATTTTATACTTTTTAGCGGGCCACTTTGACCAAAAATACCTCCTAGCTGGAGGATATCTTACAAATTTGAGTAAAGTTTCATTCAAATTTGTTAATCGCGTGATATTATTTTGGAAATAAATATAAAGAAGAAGTAAGGGGATATTAACCGCCACATATCGGGACTTTTCTCACTATCAGACGGTAGAGATTTAGCTTACATTTTCGGTATTTGTGCTATTCATGTAGCATTTAAATAAAACAATACATCTTACGGAGATGCAATTTCTAATGAACGATAGCTGATTACCTTGATGATGAAGTTAGCAAAAAAACAGTATTGTAATGTTAGATTTGTTCTCTTACTTTTATAAAATAGTTCAAGAAAAATCCGCCCTTAATAAGGCTACTAAAACAGGCTGAAGGCACCGTTCGCCTTAACGGTAACTAAATCATGCAAATCCCTGTCAAAAAGGATATTTTAATTGTCAAAATGTGCATTGTGGAGGGAGAGCAGTGATTCTAATTTTAGAACACAAAAAATAAGATACTAAAACTATAATCAAGGAATTTACATTATCTCAAAAATTAACTAAAATGATTCATTGGAAACAAGTAGCTGTTTTGCTACTAATTGTATTAACAGTATTCACTACAACAAACGAAGCGAAATGTGCCGAATTAGAATCAGTACAAAAGAAGGCCTATCGAGGAGTGGTGGTTTACCCAAGTGATTTATCGTCGCTGGGAGCTAGGTATTGGGTGTCGCAACTAAAAGCGGCAAAGCTTAATTTATTAGGTATACATACCGACACTAGGTTTGAAACTTTGCCGAAATTAAAGGATTATCTTGAAAGTAAAGATGGGCAGTTACTACAACAGTTGTGTAAGAAGGAGAATATCGACATTGAGTTTGAACTTCATGTTTTACAGGATATTCTTCCGCGGGATCTTTTTGACAAGCATCCGGAATATTTTCGCATTGATTCAGAAGGAGTGCGTCAGTCGAAGTATAATATGTGTTTTCATTCAGAGGGGGCGTACAAGGAAATAGAAAAGCATCTAAAGAAAGTGTGTAAATGGCTCAAACCAACCACACATCGCTATTTCTTTTGGACCGATGATGTAGAGCATGCTTTTTGTCATTGTGAAAAATGTAGGAAATATTCTCAAAGTGAATTGGCACTGATGTACGAGAACCGATTACTAGAGATTTTACGGAAGATTGATCCTGAGGCAACATTGGCACACTTGGCGTATTTAACTACGTCGTTAAAGGCTCCAAAGAAAGTAAAACCTAAGGAGGGGATATTTCTTGAATATGCTCCAATTGGGAGGGATTATTCAAAGCCTCTGGAAGAGAGACATATCAACAATATAAAAGAAAACCTGGAGGTCTTTCCTGCTGAAACAGCCCATATTTTGGAGTATTGGCTTGATGTATCTATGTTTTCACGATGGAAGAAAGATAATTTGATTGAAATCCCATGGAAAAAAGAATACTGCGATCGTGATGTTGAGCAGTATACTAGTTTTGGTGTCAAATCTGTTACATGTTTTGGTGCCTGGATTAATGCTGATTATCGACAACAATATGGAGAGAATAAGGTTGATAATACTATTCATGAGTATGGGCAATGCCTGGAGAAATACGTTAAAGAGGCTGAGCAAAGTTCAGAAAAGTTTATTGACATCAATATCTTACCTTCACCAAAATCAATTCAACTAAAGGAGGGAAGGGGAATTAAAGTTGAGAATATTGTGCGTATTGATACAAAGGACTGTGAATTGCCTGTTTTGGGGACCCAACTAGCTGATTTACCTTTCGACTCACCCAGGAAAGGTGTGGTTGTTTCTTTTTCGTTAGATCCAAATGCTGATATACCCAATCACAAAGAAGCCTATCAACTAACTATTCAGAATAATGCAATTACTATTTATGCGCGTAGTACTGCAGGATTGTTCTATGGAGGACAAACATTGAATCAGTTACTGGAAGATGCAAAAGAACAGGACCGTTTAATTCCATGTTGCAAAATAACCGATTATCCAGATATTGACTTTCGGGCTGTCCACCTGGATTTGAAACATCATCTTGATCATACCAACTACTATTATGATTATATTGATCGATTGGCACGTTATAAAATTAATGGGATTATTGTAGAGTTGGAAGATAAGATTGGCTATGAGCAGATGCCGACTGTTGGTGCTATGCAGTCGATATCAATTGATGAGTGGATCGCTATTAGTAATTATGCAAAAGAACGGAATATTGAGATCTCTCCATTAGTTCAGGGACTGGGGCATGCCGATTTCATTTTGAAACATGAGGAGTTCTATGATATAAGAGAAGATAAAAACTCCGACTGGACCTGCTGTCCGAGTAATGACAAGACTTATGAGATGCAATTCGCTCTGTATGAAGATGCTATTCGTGCTACTCCACATGGAAAATATGTACATATAGGAGGTGATGAAGTTGGGGGTCTTGGTAATTGTGCGCTATGTAAGCAATCGGGGAAAACGTCATTGCAGTTACAGTTGGAATGGTTGGCTAAAGTATGTGAGTTCATAAAAAAGCAAGGTCGTACTCCAATATTTTGGGATGATATGGTGTTTAAGCTGGTTGGTTCATATAGGGCAACCTATGATGATAAATTGCCGGAGGAACAAGCCATTGCTATGTGGAATAAAGGAGAAGGAAAATTGTCGAAAGAAATTGAGCGCTTTCCAAAAGATTGCATTTATATGCGATGGAATTATGAATCTCCAGGTATAGTGGGTAATATCAAGGCACTTGACTGGTATGAAAAAAGTGGATTGAAGGTGATGGCAGCTACAGCTGCACAGTGTACAGAGAATATGATGCCTCGCCATCACGGACGAGTAGCCTATATTTCTGAGTTCTCAAAGTTAACGAAAGAAAAAAAACTTGAAGGTATTGTATGTACTGCTTGGGATGATGCTTCACCGCATATTGAGACGCATTGGAGAGGATATATTGCACAGGCAGAATATGGATGGAGTGTGGATAAACGTACTGAAGAAGAGTTCAATAAAGTATACCGTTTACGTGAGTTTGGATGTAATGCTTCAAAATATGCATTTCAAGATGAATTGGGTGATGGAATGCAGTTTTGGGAACAGGCATTGTTGGCTGAAGGCGTGCGTATTCATATGTGGGAAAATCATGGTAGATTTAAACATATTGATGTGCCTGACGAGGCAAATCCAGGGGAGTGGAGCAATAAATACCGTAGTCAGTTAAAATTGGCAAGACAAGAAATACAACGCTATAGCAGCATAAAAGATCAACTGGAAAGAATGCAGAAGACAGCTGTTCGTAATCGTTATACACTTCAATTTTTTTATGCTATTAATGAATATCAGATTTTTACTTCGCAGTTATTGCTGGCACTGGAACGATATGATAAAGCACCAGATTCAGCTAATAAATCTAAACTAAGCGAGTTGCTTAAGAGGTACCTGTTGCTTCGTTCTAATTTAGCAGATGTTTACGCGCATACTCGCCATTTACATAAAGGCTTGGGATATAAGCTTTCGCAGAATCATCATTCACACAATGCCAATCGTACGGTAAACAGTGATTGGATATTTTTGTTTGAATCAATGTATGTAGAAAAAGTAAATGAGCTGCTTTTTAATAGTGATAACCAATAATTACTAGATCTAATGAAAAAACTAATTTGTATAATAGCCATGAGCTTAATCTATCTTTGCTCTGTAAAAGGAGAATCAGAAGCTCAATGGATAACCTTCCCCAATTTTAAACATCAACCCAACCAATGGTTTCAGATAAGGAAGACATTTACACTAAACCAGAAAAGTAAAGATGCTGTTGCAAAGATTGCTGTAGATAGTAAGTACTGGCTATGGATTAATGAAGAGCTTGTTGTGCGCGAAGGAATGGTGAAAAGGGGCCCAAATCCAGAGGATACGTACTATGATGAAATCAATTTAGGAAAATATTTAAAGAAAGGAGAGAATACAATTGCTGTACTGGCCTGGTATTTCGGAAGGGAAGGTTTTTCTCATAAGGATTCTAAGCAGTTTGGTTTTTTATTCGATGCTAAAATTGGAGAGGAGTGGTTGGTTAGTGATTCTTCATGGAGAATAAGAAAATGTGATGCCTATGGCGATTTAGTTGGAGGAAAAGCTGCTAACTGGCGGTTATCAGAAGGTAATGTTCAATTTAACGCACAAAAGGAAACCTTAGGATGGTATAATGCCAATTACGATGATCAGCACTGGGAATCGGCAAAGGAATTTGGTGAAGAAGGATGTGCCCCCTGGAACAAGCTTG
Organism: Puteibacter caeruleilacunae; assembly: GCA_005217565.1. Lineage (GTDB taxonomy): Bacteria > Bacteroidota > Bacteroidia > Bacteroidales > Prolixibacteraceae > Puteibacter > Puteibacter caeruleilacunae. The sequence continues at coordinate 8,616 of SJCO01000009.1, read as the reverse complement.
TAAAGCGACCTATCCCTCAATGGAAGGATTTTGGCTTAAAAAAAGTAACCAAGTTGGCGCGTAAAGGTAATCAGGTAACCATGTCGTTGCCTTATAATATGCAGTTTAATTTTTGGATGAAGGTGAAGGCGGCTGAAGGGAAAACCATAACGGTTAAGTCTGATAACTATGATTGGCTTAACGATGTTCCTATCCGTGGACAATATGTTACAAAAGAGGGGATACAAGAGTATGAACACCTCCCATGGATGAGTGGTCATGCTGTTATCTTTGAGTGTGAGGAAGGTGTTGAGATTCTAGAGGCTGGATATAGAGAGACAGGTTATGATACTAAACTGGATGGTACATTTTCAATTAACGACCAGTTCTTAATGCGTTTTTTAGATAAAGCAAGGAATACTCTATATATCAATATGAGAGATACTTACTTTGATTGTCCGGATAGAGAACGAGCACAATGGTGGGGCGATATGGTATTGCTGATGGAAGAAAGTTTCTATCTAATGGACAATAATGCAATTGCTCTAAGTACCAAAGGTATTCGGGAATTAAGAGACTGGCAGAAATCAAATGGTGCATTTTTTGCTCCTATTCCAGCCGGAAATTGGGACAGAGAACTTCCGCATCAGATGTTGGCCGTAATTGGTGTGGCTTTAAAAAATTATCTGCTCTATACAGGTGATGAAGAAACCTATTTGTCGATGTATCCATCAGTAAAGAAGTATATGAATCTGTGGACAGTTGATGACAAAGGGCACCTGAAATCGAAAAAGCGTGAGTTTTGGGGATGGTATGATCATGGCGATAAGATTGATGCAGAATTACTTGAACATGGCTGGTATTCTATCGCTTTAGATGCTTATGCTGAGATGGCACAAATGAATGGAGAGGTGCAGGAGGCAAAGAGTGCAAAAGAAGCAAGAGAGCGTATAAAAACCTTTGTGAATGATAATTATTGGACTAGCGAAGGATATCGCTCTATTAATTATAAGGATGAAATTGATGATAGAGGTAACGGTTTGATGGTCGTTGCTGATATTGCTGATGAGGGAAAATATAATACGATAGCCAGCTTATTGAAAAGAGTGAGACATTCGAGTCCTTACATCGATAAATATCAATTGGATGCACTGTTTAAAATGGGGAAAGCCGATCAGGCTTTAGAGAGGATTAAGGATCGTTATAGTGCTATGGTGAATGATAAGAATATCACTACGTTATGGGAGTTTTTTGATCTGGGAAATTGCTCCTATAATCACGGTTGGAGTGGTGCCCCATTAATTATGATGTATAAAAAATTGGCAGGAATTAATCCGGTTGAAGCTGGTTTTAAAGAATTTGAAGTGTTTCCTGATCCTTTGGATTACGATGATGTATGTTGCAGCTTCTCGACAGTAAAAGGCAAGATATCAATGGAGTATGGGGTAAAAGGAAATGAGCATACTTTAAGGCTTGATGTTCCCGGGAATTCAGCCGCAATTATCAGAATCCCTGTTGGTAGTGAGCGATGGTCCATCAAAGGGGGTAAATATGATGAAAACTGTAGGCCTGAGAATGAGAAATACAAGTATTTTAAGCTTTCAGAGGGAAATTGGACAATCGAATATACAAAGCCTGTGTTATCATGTAGTTAATGATTTACCAGTACATTGTAATCAATTATTTTGAAAAAGTCAGTACGCTAATAAGATGATTGTACTTTAATAATTCATAGGTTAATACAGATGATTGATCAAACTCTTTCAATCAAGAGTTATGGGCGGATTTTCATTAGAGAATTCGCCCTTTTTTATGTGATTTTTTTTGTGAAACCTTTGTCAAAAAGTGCATCCCTTTAAGCAAAAAGTATATTGTGGGATTAATAATATGTTATTAAATTTGAAATATGTTATGTTGAAACACTTATCCAATTTGAATTGAGAGTGTTTCAAAAAGAGCCAATAAAAATAACGAACTAATGCGTAATCATACAACTTTTATAGACGATTTCCTGCACTTAATTCAAATCGGATTTAGTGTCGATTATACTCCTTGACTTATAGCTAAATATTATACTCCTTGGTGTAAGAGCTAGTTGTGATAGGTTTAATCTGTTGCAGATTTTTACCTAAATGGAATTGTTATGTCCAGTCGGCTGGTGGATTGCTTACACCTTTAGATGGATGCATAATTAATGAAATTTATATAAGTAAATACATGAATGAAAACAACATGGCAATGAATAAAAAAAGACCATATAAAATATCTACCGATGTACAGTATGTGAATAATGACAGTATTTCTCACAATATTATCAACGCAGATTTGGGACTATTTCATGGTAAACTTGGAATGACGATCTTTTATTATCATTTATTTAGATTTACTAGCGATAAAAAATGGGAAATCCTAGCTGAAGAGCTTTTAGATGATCTATTTATGGAAATTCAAACTTGTTCTCTGTCTACCGATTTTGAGTATGGTCTAACGGGCATTGGATGGGGTATTGAATATCTGGTTAAGAATGAATTTGTAGACGCGAATACAGATGAAGTATTAGAGAGTATTGATGATAAGGTGTTTCATAAGATAGTTGCAAATGATGCATGGAATATTGGTTTATCGAGTGGATTATTAGGTTATATCTCATATGTACTTACACGGTTACGGAGTACAAATAATCCAACAACTCAATATTTACAAAAGCAGCTATTAATAGAACTTATTAACAAATTAGCAGAAGCTGTTGATAGTCAAAAAATCAATTTTAATGAGCCAGATTCATTCGATATTTTATGGGATGTGCCATTATTGTTGATTGTATTAGAGCAGTGTTTAAATATTAACCTCTATAACTCTAAAATAATTCAAATACTCAAAGAAATAGAAGCAGAGGTATTGACATTGCTTCCACAAAAACATAGCAATAGAGCGTATCTATTGTTAGGGCTAGAGAAAATTGCGGTGAAAATTAGTTCAAAGCGATGGAAAGCTTCAGCCGAATTGCTTAGTCAAACAATAGATTTGAAAGAAATCTTATCCAATGAGTTTACAAGAAGGAATGTTACTCTTAGAACTGGAAAAGGAGGCATAGCTCTTGTTTTACATCTATTTACAAAGTTGGCAGTTAGTTCGAAATTAAGTTTTGGTATTCAGGATTTTCAATATACCATTAGAGAAGAACTCAACTTTGAACAATGGTTAAATTCAGGTAAAGGTGGAATATCTAAAACTGATTTATTATTAGGAGAATTTGGACTTCATCTTGCTTATATATTGTCGAATACTCCAATAAAGTTAACCGTATGATGAGATTAAAAAAATTCCCATTTGAGCACCAACTAGATGCAATGGATTGTGGTCCGGCAGCATTAAAGATCATAGCCAAGCATTTTGGAAAATACTACTCATTACCTTATTTGCGAGATTTGTGTGGAATAACACGAGAAGGTGTATCATTTCTGGATCTCAGTTATGGAGCTGAAAAAATAGGTTTACATACACTTGCAGTGAAAGGAACCATTGAGGACCTTCACCTGAAGGTTCCTATGCCTTGCATAATTCACTGGAAAAACAGTCACTTCATTGTTGTTTATGACACTTCAAAAACAAAGGTATATGTGTCTGATCCGGCAAAGGGGTTGATGTCATATACGCACGAAGAGTTTAAGAGGAATTGGTACAAAGATGGTGAAAATGCAGGAGCTTTGTTGGCGATAGAGCCCATGGCAGACTTTCTTCAACGCGACTTAGAGGATAAAACAGAAAGAGAAAAGACCTTCGAAAATATCATTGGGTATTTTGCTCCCTATAAGCGCAACTTTGGAACCATTATGGTAGTGATGCTCATTGCTACTGCATTACAGGGAGTATTACCATTTATTTCCAAAGCGGTAATTGACGTAGGAATACAGACACGGGATCTTGACTTCATTAACCTGGTACTCATTGCAAATGTTGTGATAATTTTAAGCGTAACCATATCAAGTGCAGTAAGGGATTGGTTGTTACTCCACATTACTGCTCGCGTAAACATTGCACTTATATCTGATTATCTAATCAAATTAATGCAGTTGCCAGTCACCTTCTTTGAGAATAAGATGATTGGAGATATTCTGCAACGGGCACAAGACCATGAAAGGATACGTAGTTTTATCATGAATAACTCACTTAACCTGGTATTCTCATCGCTTACGTTTATCACATTTGGTGTTATATTACTGGTTTACAATCCAATTATATTCTCAATCTTTTTGGCAGGAAGTGTACTCTATGTAGCTTGGGTATTGGGTTTCTTAAAAATACGAAAGAAACTTGATTGGGAATATTTCGATCTGATCTCCAGGAATCAAAGTTACTGGGTGGAAACAGTTTCGTCCATCAGTGATATTAAAATCAACAATTACGAAAAACAAAAGCGATGGAAGTGGGAAAATATTCAAGCGAAACTTTACAAGGTTAATTTGAAGGTGTTGAATGTGACAAACTTCCAGAATCTGGGAGCACAGTTTATCAATAGCATAAAAAATCTGGCTATCGTTTTTTATTGTGCCAAGGCAGTAATAATGGGAGAAATCACTTTTGGTGTAATGATTTCAACACAGTTTATCATTGGAATGCTAAATGCCCCATTGAGTCAATTTGTTTCATTCATTATTTCTGCTCAATATGCTAAGATAAGTTTCCTAAGAATAAATGAAATTCATCAGATGAAGGATGAAGAAGAAGTTCAAGTATCCAATAATATGGTAATGCCTGAGAACAAAAGTCTTCAATTGCGTAACCTGGTTTTTCAATATACTCCCAACGCACCATTCGTTTTGAAGCAGATAAATCTCTTAATCCCAGAAGGCAAAATTACAGCCATAGTAGGAGGTAGTGGAAGTGGAAAATCAACATTATTAAAACTGCTATGTAGACTTTACCATCCTACACATGGAGATATCTTATTGGGCAACATGAATATCTCCAATTTAAGTTTACGGGAATGGCGTGACAACTGTGGAGTTGTAATGCAGGAGGGAAAGATTTTCAATGACACTATTCTCAATAACATCGTTCTTGATGATGAGACTGTGAATTATCAGAATCTAAGAGAAGCAGTACGTATAGCTCATATTGCTGAAGAAATAGAACAAATGCCTCAAGGATACCAGACAAAGATAGGTGAAGTTGGAAGAGGTTTAAGTGGAGGACAAAAACAACGTATTCTTATTGCCAGAGCTCTTTATAAGTCTCCTCCTTATTTGTTTCTGGATGAAGCAACCAATGCCTTGGATGCTATCAATGAACACAAAATAGTACAAGCACTGAATCAAGCTTTTGATAAGCGAACCGTAGTTGTAATTGCACACCGCTTAAGTACGATTATGCATGCTCACCAGATTGTGGTAATGCGTGATGGTTTCATAACAGAAATCGGTAACCATCAGCAGTTAATGGAAAAGAAAGGTCATTATGCGGATCTAGTGCAAAAACAGATGGGACTGTGGCAAAGTTCTCCGAAAGAAGAAAAACAACTATCCCCGGCTTAAAGGGGAGTTAACAATAATCTTAAACCTTAAAACTATAGTAAGAATGAAAAAATTGAATAAATTGAGTTTGAAAGAGATGGAGAACAATTTTCCTGTATTACAAAGTAAGGATATAATTTGTGTTATGGGTGGGTATGATCCATGTGATTGTATCTGGAGGTGTTTGGCATATTTAGATAGTTGTGGGACTAGCTATAGCGCAATTGATGCTGAAAATCTAGCTAGCAACTATTATGGAAGTTCATTTGATAGCACAAACTATGGATTCGAAGGAAGCTATAGTGATATGGATAATCTTGGAGCAGGTGTTTTAGGTTCGTTATGGGATGATCCGTTAAGAAATAAAATATTAGTTTTTGATCCAAATACCATTTCTGGTTGGCAAGGCAATGGAAGTTCCTCTCATGCAGTAATTATTATTGGTTTAAATCAAAATGGAGATAAGTGGATTGTACATGATCCTCAAAATGGTCAAGATGGTGAAATTTCGATAGCAGAGTTGAACCAAACAAGTGGATATATGATCTAAAAATTCAATAATATGAAATACTTAATTGTAATAATTTCTATCATTATTTTATGGGCAAACCCAAGCATTGGCCAAAATATTTTGATAAAAGGGAAATTCATTGATTACAAAACCAGTGAAATCCTTCCTGGAGTTTCGTTGAGTAGTTTTACACTAGAGGGTGAAAAGCAAGATGTATTTTCTGGATATGGGGGGACTTTTGAATTGAAAATGAATGCTGATGCAAAGTATCTTGTTATTAGGTATATGAGTTCCTATGTAATCAAGATCTTGAACATCCCCTCCGGATTAAAACAGATTGACTTCGGTGAAATTAAAATAGTGAAAGATTTTGATACCCGACTACTACGGATGGATGGTTGCCATGATGAGGCATCTCCAAAACATATAGATAATCATAAAAGATATAAAAAAGAGATTATTGAAAAATACAGACTTAAGGTGAAACGGAGGGAGTTAAAACCCTACTTTGAAGGAAAAGACCTGATATTTGATTTTAACCAAGGAACTTGTCTTAAATCAAATGGTGAAAAGTAGTTCAATTATAATATTAATTGATGGTTTAGCCAAGCTAGCATTAATAACTGATAAAACCTATTGCAACAAATCAATCTGGTTAAGCTTAGGTGGATATTGGGATGCTGATGTGCCTAGTTCCCTTCAAATGATTCAACTAAAAGTCATGAAATTAGAGAAAACATATTGTAGGGGTATAGGCTTGATCAGTATATGATCTTACTCAATGTTATAACACCCTTAGAATAAATCTAAGAGATGAGCTTATTTCGTTAAAAGAGAGATTGGCTCATCTCATTAATACAAATCATATTCAGATATCTCCTGTCAAAAAGAAGACAGGTTTCTATCAAATTGAAGAATAAATATACCTCTTAGATGAAAATTGATGTTAAAAACTCCGATAAAATAAAGACAAAGGCAGAAGAAGTACAGGATATTATTAACAAAATGCCTCGAAAAACTCCTCGTTTGATTGCTATAATTGTAATAAGTCTAGGAAGCCTTCTTCTGTACTTTGGATTTCTTATTAAATACCCAGAATCTGTATCAGGAGTTAAATCATCAACAGCTAATGGAAAAGAAAGGTCATTATACCGATTTAGTCCAAAAACAAATGGGAGTGTGGCAAGAACAAAAGCAGGAAAAAGAAGAATTAACTCTTGTCTAGTTATAGGTAAGAATATTTAATCACAATTAATAATTGAAAATTATGAAAAAGTTAGGAAAGTTAAACCTACACGAAATGCAGGAACAAATGTTACCAATTCCCGAATCAGTTCTCAATAAGATTAGAGGAGGCGAAGTCACTGTTACTTTTGACCGAAGTGACGGGATGATATATATTGAAGTCAATGGACAAGTTGTTGATTCCTATATAGCGCACAATAATACGACGTCTACATCGGAGGGACAATGGCCAAATGGCACTTATTCTATGTATGATCAAAACTCATCTCACTACCATACAGGTTCTGATCTAGATACATATAATGGACCATATGGAGAACATGGTATATATAGGGCTAACTATTTTTGTGATCCTAATGGAGATATGAGAGAAGGAATGGGGTTACACGCAGGCAGAGCAAACGAAGAGTGGGGCTCTCCAACGAACGGATGTATACGCACCACCGAAGCTGCAATGGATGCTATAGCGTGTTATATTGGTTCATATGGCTCCTTTACAACAATCACTGTTCAGGATTAAGAATTAAAATCATAAATTATGAAGCAAGTATTAATACTCATTCTAACTATTTTCACATCAAGTGTTTTTTCACAAACTAGATATATTGATGGTACTGGATTTAATTCTGCATTTCAGCAAATAAAGCGAGCGAATTACTATGGATCTGTCAAAGGGCGAATTATGTTAAAAAAAGGAACACAATGTGATACAATCAACCTGAACCAACCTGCATCTTTGGAAATAATACCTGATAAAAATGAAATTTACGATGTTAGCAAAAAAACATACATTGTAAAAACTAATGATTTTGGTATTAGGTATTCTACCTACTGTTTAGCAAATGAATTGGTAATAAATAAGAACAATTTAAATCATCAAATTTCAATGATAGATGGAGGTTGTGACCTTGTAATTCCAGGCTTAAAGTGGTATTATATTCAAAAAGAAGAATCTGAAATATTAGTACTATTTATTACCGATGATATCTCTTTATCCTTGCCAGGAACTTGTGGAGAAGTATCCCAAATCTTAAAAGCGGGCTCGCTCTTGGAATGGAGGATAAATAACCAAAACGACGAGAATAATTAACAATAATATGAAACAGCTATTTACAATTGTTCTGGTTATGCTGTCACTATCGATGTTCGCACAAGATCGTCGCTCCAAAGATGGGAAAGGCTTTAATTCGATTTTTCAAAAATTGAAAGAAGGAAATAAAAAAGGAGTTGTAATAGGAGTATTAAAAGTAAAGTATTGTGATGGAGAAGTTGTATCAGAAGTATTCTCCGAATCTTCTGCTACCCTTCAAATAAAACCCGATCCTAACGAAATCTATGATGTGAGTCATAAAACGTATTTAACAAAAA
>SJCO01000080.1 GCA_005217565.1 Puteibacter caeruleilacunae | reverse complement strand
ACATCACTATCCTCATCAATCACCAAAGGCTTCAGGTTTACGCGACCACGAATACCGATGTTGTTCTTCAATCCTTCAGGAATAGCATAACGAGCTTCCAGCTCTTCACTCCAATCAGAACCTGCCCAGAAATCCTGGAAACCATCATTCAGAATAGCCAACGCGATATCAGAATCACCTAAGCGATTGAAACACTCAGCCATTGCTAAATGCACATCAGCAGCACGGTAAAGAATGATAGGCGCACTGTTATCGTACGACTGGCGACCAACGGTGTACTTGTAGATCATCTTGTCTTCACCATCATTATAACTTCTCACAGATGCACTCATACGCATATTATCACCCTTCTGCTCAAAGTTATTAGGCTGTAGCTCATAGTTACTGATAATCGTATCAGCTGGAACCAGGTACCCTAATCCGCCTGGAGTTTTATCCCATGAGAAGTAGGATTGCAGGTAATGCTGCTGGAAGTTCGACTTACTATAAGGAATGGCTGTATAGATTTCATCGGTATTTGATGAGATCGATTTTGTGAAGATATCCTTCCACTTTCCAAATCCATACTTCGATGAGATTGTATAGTTGTTGTCCTTCACATCCTTCAACAATAGGAAATACTGACTCAATGCATCGGAATAACGCTCTGCCATCAGGTATAGGTTACCAAGGAACAGGTTAAAAGGAATCCTCATTAAGTTCCATTCCTTATCGTTATCACCCATAATCTCACCCCAGTTCACATAGCCAAAGTCGCCTTTGTGGTTCTCTAGCTCCGTGATCAACTGCTCTACCAACTCCTCCTGCGTTAACTCAGGGAAAGTAGCAACAGTTTTCTCATCATAATTGATCAAAGGATCGTAGAAATAACGTACCTTTCCGTAGATATAACTAAGGTTGATATAGGCCCATGCTCTACTTGTATAAGCCTGCATTCTCACTGCCTTAGCCTCTTCTGAATCGAAACCTACAGCAATAACATCAGTAGTATCCAAACGATTCAACAAGTCGTTACAGTTCACAATAACTTTATAGTAATCGCTAGGATTAGCAAAGTCATTGTCGGCACTTACCGTTCTGCTTTCAATCTGGAAAAACTCATCAGGAGCAACTACTGAAGGCAAGGCCTCGTCGCTCAACAAACTATGCAACAAGATATTCTGATCGGCAACATCCTGCATCAAACCATTGATCCCAACAACTGTATTGGTGATCTCCTGGATACTTTGATAGTTCTTTTCACCGGCAATAATGTCGTCCTTATCTGATTCGAAGAAATCATCACACGACACGGCTGTTAAAGCAACACACGCCAGTAGTATATATTTTATTGTTCTGTACATAAACTTACTTTTTTAGATATTACAAGGTCACTTTAACACCTAACATTACACGCTTCGCCAATGGTGTTTTACCGTAGTCTACACCATTCAATGCCGGAGTATTACCATAGTTGAATTCAGGATCGTACCCTAAATAATCAGAAGAGATGGTAAACAAGTTCTCCCCTGCCAGGTAAACCATTCCATTTTGCACAAAGCCCAACCA
>SJCO01000079.1 GCA_005217565.1 Puteibacter caeruleilacunae | reverse complement strand
GGCTTTACAATTGGCATATCGTAATAACCACCTTTGGCACTATAAGTAGAGTGTGCTCCTCCTCCTGGAAGGTTACCACTCTTACCCCAACTGGCTCTGATCTTTAAATCATCTAACCAATTACGCTGAGCAAAATCTTCTTCTGAAATACGCCATGCTAATGCAACACTTGGGAATAGTCCCCAACGTACATCYTTACCAATAGCAGAGTTWCCACTTGARCGTAATCCYAAGTCGATAATGTATCGATCGTTATATTTATAGTGAACACGCGACAATAAAGAAGCCGAACGTGATTCTCCTGTTCCTGATGATAACTCTTTAATTACACCACCTGCCGAAGGATCGGTAACCTGACTGGAGCTCATACCACTGATACTTCCTTTATATGCATCAGAAGTATTCATACGGGTTGTGGTTGCTAATAGGGCATTGATCTCGTGCTTGTCGTCAATAACAGTATAGTAGTTCAGTTTATTGTAGATATATAGCGAGAACGATTCCGAAGTTCCATCAATTGCGCGGTTTGCATCGCCATTGTTCCAAGGMAGACCAGTTACTACCTGAGGAAGGAATTTCTTGCTCTGTGTATTGTTCAAGTCGAACGATACGTCACCCTGGTAAGTAAATCCTTTAATAAAATTGTACTTGATTCTAAAGGTACTACGGATACGACTGTTCAATACTTCGTTAAATGATTCTTTTACAGCAGCCAGGGGGTTATAGTAATCAACCAGTTTTCCCTGCCAGTTCTGATTATCATTATCGGCAGTAAAATAGATATCGGTAACGTTACCGTCTTCATCTATTTCAAAAGGACTCATTCCTGGATTTTTGATTAACGCTTTACCGCGAATATCTCCGTAATAAGGAGCATCCTTWGTACTGTTAGAGAAAGAGAAGTCGGTAGAGAAAGTCAACTTTTTAGAYACYTTATAGTCGATGTTGATTCTACTGGTAAAACGATCTAACCCTGTTCCAATGGTTGTACCTTTATCGGTAAGATAACCTAATGATACATAGTAACGRGCACGGTCACCACCTCCACTCACTGACAATGAATAATCTTGTGTCATTGGATTTTGAGTAATCAAATCCATCCAGTTTGTCTCGGCATTAAACTCGTCGTAGTATTTGAAGTCAGGATTCAGATAATCCTCCAAATCATTAAACTCATATTCTAAATTCTCAAGCCCCATAGGAGATTCAAAATCCTTAATCCTGTTCCACATGGCATCCTGCTGCAATGCGTAATACTGGTTACGGTCAAGCATTGGAATTGGATCAGGCTCGTCACGGAAACTAAATTTAGAAGAGAAATTAATGGTAGTCTTACCAACAGTACCACGTTTTGAGGTAATTACCAAAACACCATTAGATCCACGCTCACCCCAGATAGCTGTTGCAGCCGCATCTTTCAATACCTCAATACTCTTGATATCCTCAGGAGAAATATTCACCAATGATCCGAAATCTTCTTCATTTGCAGTGGCAAAGTCAAAGTCGTCGGAGATATTCGTGTCGAAAGGAATACCATCAACAACAATTAATGGTTCGTTGTTTCCGTTCAATGAAGCGGTACCACGAATACGAATTGCTGTTCCAGCACCTGGATCTCCAGAGTT
>SJCO01000078.1 GCA_005217565.1 Puteibacter caeruleilacunae | reverse complement strand
GTATCTTGATGAGAATTGAAGCTCATAGATTCCCTCTACTGAATTACCTGGAGCAAATAATGAGAACCATCCTTCAGGAGGCGTTAAGAATGACGGACCGTTTTTGATGATATCGGTTGCCATCTGCTCAGCCTTTGCATAATCATCCATCCACAGGTATACATCGGCAAGTAATGCCTTGATCGACCATTGTGTAGCGCGACCTTTTGTGTGCTCGATTGTCTCATAGCTAAGTTTTGCAATGCTTACTGCCTGCGTTAGGTCAGTAACAATTTGCTTCAACACCTCATCGGCGGTAGATTTACCTACTGTAAACTCCTCAGCATCGGTTTCATAAGGCTCAGTAATTAGTGGTACATCACGCCATGTACGTACCAAGTAGAAATAGTTCAGTGCGCGAATGAACAATGCCTCTGCCTGGTAAGCCTTCAACTCTCCTTCATAAAAGATAGGATCATTGTCCTGTGCTACAGGTGCCATTTTATACACCGTATTGGCATAACCAATGGCCTTATAATAACCATTCCACTTTGTCCACTCATTGGTTGGCAAAATATCAAAAGCATCTAACTTCTTTGCTCCATCAGAAGCATTCGAAGCAGTCTTCATTAATGGTCCACGTACTTCGCCATGAACAATCATGCGCTCAACATTACCACGGGTAGCATCGTATGCTGCAGCCAACATACCTTCAACATCCTCCTTGGTTTCCCAGAATTCATCCCTCAGAATTTTATCCTCAGGCAAYACATCCAACCATTCGTTACATCCGGTTGTCAGCATCGTGGTTACACCTATCAGTGCAACATATATTAGTTGTTTTAATTTCATATACTTACACCATTAAAATTTAACATTCAATCCAAATGTATATCGCTTTGAACGAGGCGTTTTTGAGCGGTCGGCTCCAATAAGGTTAGTCCAGCTACCACCAATACTCACCTCTGGRTCTTGTCCGTTATATCCGGTTAATGTCCACAGGTCATATCCCGAAACAAACAGGTTAACACGCTCAACACCAAGATTYYTTAGGAAWGGCTTCTTYTCAATCTTGTAGTTWAGAGAAAGTGTCTTCAAACGCATATAAGAACCATCCTCTACAAATCGGTCAGATCCCATATAGTTGTTACCTACTTTGTATAGTGCACGAGGCATRTCSGTTTTGTCTCCTGGTTTTCTCCAGCGACTAAGTACTGCGGTACTTTGGTTATTCTTTCCGTACATGTTCTCCGTATCCATACGAGCAAGGTTTACAATCTCTTGTCCTACATTGAAACTGAAGAAGGCATTCAATGATAGATTCTTCCAGCGTACATAAGGACCGATACCTCCCATCAAGTCTGGCATACCATTACCAAGATATACAACATCATACTCATCAATCACACCATCGAAGTTGATATCGCGATATTTAGCATCACCAGGCTTGTAGGTATAGTTGGCTGTTTTCACCTGAACAGGCTCTCCCATCAATGAGTTAATGATCTCACCGTTCGCATCGGTTGCATAGGTATCTTCTTCAACAGCGTAAACTCCATCATAGATGAATCCGTAGAATGCCCCAATTGGGTCACCTAAACGCAGTGTTCTGGCGTAACTCTTTTCTCCGTTCTTCAACTCAAATACATTGGTACTGAAGTTTGAAGGATAAGAAAGGATCTCGTTGAAGTTCTGTGCTAAGTTAACGCGACAGCGAACGTTCCAATCTTTGGTCTTAATTAAGTTCATGT
>SJCO01000076.1 GCA_005217565.1 Puteibacter caeruleilacunae | reverse complement strand
AAGGGCACTGAAAAACTTCCCTTTTTTAGGATAGTTTGAAATAATAAGGGTGTAATATTTAGGCAAAATGCTCAAATGTTACATCCTTGTTTTTTATGATCGGAAATTGTTTTCTAAGTCAAAATCGGCGTAAAATTAAGTTCTGGAAGACCTRTTTTYGTGTAAATATCACGATATGTGAKMTTTATGYTACATTAGCTTCAGTATGCGTTTTAGATTAACGGCAAAGATTGTCAATGCTCCTTGCATCTGCATGCTATCTAATCCGTATGAAATTGCCCGATCGAATCCATGAGAGTTTTTGAGCTCCGCATTTTTTGCCTCTATCTTATAGCGATGTTTTGCTTGCTCTTTAAAGTATTTTGTTTCTTGAAAAACAATCTGATCTTCATGYTCCTTGCTGTTTATAGAAATAGAATAAGATTTACTTTTTGCTCCTTCTTTATAACACCCATGCCTTAATGTGCATACCTTACATTTGTCGACATCAAAATAATAGACATACCTCTGGTTTTCATTAGCATTTTTTGCTCCTTGTTTTGCTTTTCGWACAGCCATATGGCCGGCAGGACAAATAAACATTCCTGCATCTTTATTGTATTCAAATTTGTCTTCATCTTTCCTRAAACCYTGGGTAATTGCAGGATTCAATCGAGCTACGATCTGTATATTGTCCTCTTTGGCTGATATTAGATTGTTCTTTCCAGAGTAGGCTGTGTCACCAATAACCGTATYTACTTTTATTCCATTTTGTATACTCTGTCTTATTAATTCTGGCAATTGTGGTCCATCTCCTTTTTCGCCAGAAGTAACCACTGCTCCTGTTATAATTCTTTCTGGAGTCATTGCAAGGTGGTTTTTAAAACCGAAAAATGATGTATCTGCAGATTTGTGTCCCGTACGAGCATCTTCATCCTTTGATATTGTATACCTATCTTGTGTATCTTCTATCGTTTCGTTTAACGTGTTAAGCTTCTCTTTGACCTTTGGATAATTAGCTACAATCTGATTCGCAGAAATAAAATCTATAAGTTCCAGACAATAGCTCAATTCATGCTCAAGGTTGTYATCTTCATTTTTTGGAGGCAATTGGTCTTTGAGTGCTTCATCAACACTGTAYACCATTTTACGAAGGAGCTTAGCCCTCTCYTTTAAAACTTCTAAGGGAGATAACGGATTAGACCTGCTTTTTGTGTGAGTGGCGTCAACAATTATAGAGGTTGATTTTATAATACCTTTATCCATTGCTATAGTAACTGTCTTGCCTATTAATAGATTTAATAGATCGGCATCTTTCAATCTTAAGCGACGGAACTTTGTTARCGTACTGGGATTAATCACATCGTCTTCCGGCGCCATTCCCAAGAAATACTTGAATGACATATCAACTCGTGAGCGTTCTACCACATCCACGTCTGATATGTTGTAGATGACTTTTAGTAATAAATATTTGAATAATCTTATGGGACTTTCTGCTGTCCGCCCATTATCATGACARTATTTTGAWGAYAACTCATCATAGATAAATGTAAAATCTATTAAYTCGTTTATCTTACGTAAAATATTATCCTTAGGAATAATTAGATCATATAGATCTGAATAAGAACTAAACGATAAACTCTGTTGCTGCGCTAACATAATCTTTCTTTGTAAAAATCTACATTACAAAGAAAGCAGTAAAAAGATGAGTTCATCAACTTTTTACTGCTTTTAGTACTTAAAACACTTTTTCAGTGCCCTT
>SJCO01000073.1 GCA_005217565.1 Puteibacter caeruleilacunae | reverse complement strand
CGTGTCCTAAAATCACCTGCTCTGACTTGCTCAATGCAATTGTTTCGTTATCTGCATAATTCTTAATGCTGTTAGATCCATCAAATTTTGCTGTCAAACCTACGTTGTCCAAAGGCATCTTATCCTTGTCGTTTGAATGTTTGAAATCTTTTGTTGCTTTGAAGTAAAGATTCCAGTTGTTGGTAGATGATACAGATCCTGTTGATACATAAGCTCCTTCGTATGATCCTAAACCTTGTTTGTAGTCGGCTAGCGTATTGAAATCAAATACAATGTCTCCACTCAAGTTAAGAGCGATTGTGGTGTTCAAATTTGCTGTAAGATTTATCGTCTTTGCATCTTGTTGTGCTACCTGAGCTGATGCTGACATTCCTACTACTGCTACTAATACTACTGCGATTAAAGTTCTTAAAGTTTTCATGATATTTATTTTTTAATTTTTTTTCGTCGTTTACGCTTATAGTAAATCAATCGGCGTGCCAAAAATTATATTTACCTGATCTTATGATAGTTATAAGGTTTTGCGTTTTCCACAAGCATAAACTTCATTATTCGTTTTCGAAGAATAGTGGAGAACGATGAGCAAAAAGCACACGCATCACAACGCTTTACCACTGGATATGTGACAGTTACAAAGACATCTTCATTATCGAATAGTAGTATTATAAAAATGAAGAGAGAAAAAAAGGGCTGAATTTATTGGGAATCTTTCTGATTATAATACATCTGAAATCCCTTAGGACAATAAATCAAGATCATTAAAAAAGCGGTTACCATTACCCAGCAACCGCTTTTTTGATTCTATACCTTAAACTGCTAAAGGTTCATAAAGCAGATTGAAATTCATTGGTGTTGGGTTGGCAAGATTATCATTGATTGGACAACGATTCTTTATTGCTTCAATCCACTGACTAATCTTTTCTGGATTGGCATCTGTTTCAGGTGAAAAACTAACATTGATTTGTTTAAATCCTGCGCGTTCATCATTCGATTGCCCAAACAGACGAGCTGGATTAATATTTCCATCAATTTGGATCTTTAGTCCTGACAGATTAATGCCGAATTCCTTTGCCGTTAGATGTGCCACCACATTGATACAGCCTGCGTAACTGGCCAGAAGATATTCTACTGGATTAGCTCCTTGATCATCCCCGCCTAGTGCTGGAGGTTCATCTACTACAATACTAAACTGTCGTGCTTTTGCTTCTATTCGCGCTACTGATTGCGACTTTCCTTCAATCTTAAATGTTAAATCTGACATATTCTCTGTGTTATGGTTAAAAAAAAGGCCCCTCACACATTGTGAAGAGCCTTTGACTTTATTGATACTATTTATTCTATTTCCTAGTACATAGCATCACCCTCCACATGTTTTGAAAACATACAGCAACACATACACATCATCATGCTTGCTATGGAAAGTGATAAATTCATTTTTTTGCAATGTTTAAAGATAGGAAACAATAGGTTTGTTGTTTTTGTTCATGACTACACATTTTTTTAACAGAGCTAGGCTCATTCTGCGATGACAGCTAATAAAGAGAGGCTGCACCCCCATGCAACCTCTTTTGAATTAATAGTGCTAAAAGTATGATTCCCAATTTAAGTCCGTATTGCAGAATTGCGTCTTGCTGCTTTATTAAATCGTGAACTTAGCTCGTTTCAGGTAAAGCCCTTAGGCTTTGGTGTTTTTATCTTGGCTAACGGTCGTGGCATTCTAATAATCCCTTCACCCGTTTCCTTTTTTCCGTTCTCCGTAAGGTAAAGCCTTATAGTATCTCTCTTGCTGTGAACTGTACCTCGGTATTGTATGTACCTTTCTTAAGGTCTTGATCGAAGATTGATTTGCCATTCATTCCGTTACCTTTTGTTCCCATCTCCCAGTAAATCTTGAATCCGTTGGTATCGTGGTCACCTGCATTCATCTTCTTGCCATCGTGTCCTAAAATCACCTGCTCTGACTTGCTCAATGCAATTGTTTCGTTATCTGCATAAT
>SJCO01000072.1 GCA_005217565.1 Puteibacter caeruleilacunae | reverse complement strand
AGCTCTTACATTATCAAGTGTACCATTTTCTTTGGCAGAACCTTTACCCATCACGATGACAGCTTTGTTACCTTCTAACTCTTTTAATTTTTCTAATGATCCCAAACCATGAAAATGATTTTTAGGGACAGCAAATTGTGCCATAACTATTTATTTTAATTGTTAATTTATTTCTAAAGTGAGCACATCAACAGAGCTTTAATTTGATCTGATCATGATGTGCTTTTGTCTAATTGTTACACTGCAAATATAGGCTGTATAGAGGGGGTGGTTGGTATAGATATGAGCCCCCGAAATGTCAATTTGAGCAGATGCTAAAATATGATGGAGATACTATCCTACATTGTGCTTGAGGCTAGTTACCTGAAACTGGATCTTATTGCTGAAGAGATTGATTTTAGTTTGTGAAAGTGGAGTGATCTGTTTAAAATTCAAATAAGTTTGAGAAATTACCAATAAATGAAAAATATTCAAGTATATTTGAAAAAATACAGGATTTACAAGAAAAATCAATTATGTCTGAAAAAATTGCAAATACATTCGAGAAGGCAAGAAGGTATAATACATGGGAAGGACAACCCGTGCAAATTGGTTATAAACGTGATCAATATCTTGATAAAATCACTAAGCTTCTAGATACTAGACTTGTAAAAGTATTGGTAGGCCAGCGCCGTGCCGGGAAGAGTTATATCCTCAGACAGATTATGAATCATCTGACTTCTAATAAAAATGTAGATCCCAAGAATTTGTTCTTTGTCAATAAAGAGTTTATTGCTTTTGAGGATATACAGACAGCTTCAGATTTAGAAGAGTTGTTTGCTTATTATCGTGCGCAATTGAAAGTGAAAGGAAAAATCTATCTTTTTCTTGATGAAGTTCAAAATATAGAAAATTGGGAAACTTTTGTAAATTCATATTCTCAAGATTTCACTCAAGAATATGAGTTATTTGTTTCTGGATCTAACTCCAATCTATTATCTGGTGAACTTGCAACACTATTATCAGGGAGATATGTAGAGTTTGAAATTCTACCCTTTGGTTATTCTGAATACGTGCAGGCAAATGAATTGTCAGAAGGAAAAGAGAGCTTTCTTGAATATCTTCAAACCGGTGGACTACCAGAGTTAATACACCTTAATTCAGAAGAACTAAAACGCAATTATTTAGGCAGCTTAAAAAATACGATAATCTTACGCGACATACTGGAAAGGCATAAAATTAAAGACTTACCTCTATTGGAAGAAATATTCAGGTTTCTTGCTGTGAATATAGGAAACAGAACTTCGATTAGTAATATTATTGACTACTTTAAAAGCAGACAGAAAAAAACAAATTACGAAACTGTTTCCAGTTATGTGCGCTTTTTAACTGATACCTTTATTTTTCATCGTTCAGAACGTTTTAATTTAAGAGGAAAACAGGTACTTGGAGGTTCAAGTAAATATTATCTGAATGATTTAGCCTTTAAGAATTTTTTGTTTGGTTTTTTACCAACAGACATGGGGTATAATCTTGAAAATTTCGTCTACTTGCAATTACGAAGAATGGGATATAATGTACAGGTTGGTGTATTAAATAATCTTGAGATTGATTTTATCGCTCAAAAATCAGATAAGACTGTTTACGTTCAAGTGTGCTACTTGTTAAACAGTGAGAATGTTGTAAACAGAGAATTTGGTAACCTATTACAGATAAAAGACAACTATGAAAAGTATGTCGTTTCACTGGATGATATGAAATTTTCTGATTTCGAAGGTATTGTTCATCTTCATCCATGGGAGTTTGTGAATATTTGATAATGAGTGACCGTATAGCTACGACAAAGACAAAGAGATTGATTTATAAGAAAGGGGCTGCCGAATCAAATCGACAGCCCTTTGGCTTTACTATTGCACCTGAAATCCTACAGGTATTAAGAGTAATTAGAAATCAATCACAGTACCTTCGTAACAAGCTTGTAAAATAGCTTTTACTTCTTCGAACTTTGGTTTTCTAGGATTGAAGATCGTACAT
>SJCO01000071.1 GCA_005217565.1 Puteibacter caeruleilacunae | reverse complement strand
TAGCTGTAATTGCTTAAGTTACCTGACGAGTAAGTACGCCCATAATCAGCCTTTGTCAGGCGATTTAAACCATCATATCGGAAAGCATACCCTGCTCGCTTGGTATCATTGTTTCGCCAACGAATACCACTGATATTACCATTGTGTTGAGCAAATTCATCAAGATAAGTAGTTTTATCTCCACATGCTGAACTTACATTATTTCCAGATGTATCCTGCAACAACACCCATGGTGTAGACATCTGATCAATAGTAACAGTCCAACATATGTTTGATGAAACAATCACATTCACTGGACTATTTAAACTACTAATACTTGTTGTTGAAACAGTCAAATAATCAGAAACAGAAACAGAAACACCTCCTTGTGAAACCGATATACTTTTCTCGACATCTCCAGCTTTAAGAACGACAGTTGGTACTTTCAACAATTTTAGTTCTCTTTATAGTGGTATAGGGGCATTGGGTAGAAGACTTGGAACTTCAGGATCAGCGGTTAGTTTAGGTATTACACTTAATGATCGTGATACAGGTGAAATATCCAGGACTAGATTTACATATAGAGTCGGTACAATTGTAGCTGCAGGAAGAGCGGGAGCGCAGGTTGGAGGTCCTTGGGGACTAGTTCTCGGAGCTGCTATTGGAGGTGCATCCCTAGGAGCTGAGTACCTATATGCTGACCATCTTGTACCTCTAGGAACAAAAATAACGAATCAGATTTTGAACTTTGAAAATGCGATAAAAAATGGATGGTACCCAGGGAGATAAGACATTAGCTATAACAGCTCGAACACATTTTGCAGCTTTGCAATCATTGTTTTCTTTAATAATCATATTAGCAATCCTATTACACTTACTTAATTATGACAAATGGATGATAGTAGCTTTTAGTATAGTAATTACACTTGATGCAATTTCTTCATTGTATTTGCATTTTTTGTATTTTGCCAAAAACAAAGGCGAGGAATATGAAATCTGTGAAACAAAGTTAATAAGGAGAAAAAATGGAGAAAAAAAGGTGTATATGAACAATGAAATAGAAAAGATAATTGTTTATCTATCACCTGCTTTGAGCAAGAATAGTTATATGCATATGGCGGCTATTGAGAATTATCACTATGCAGTAGTAAAACTTAAAACAGGAGAAGAGTTAATTTTAACCTGTCTTCTTGCACCTAGAATTGACAAGGCGTTAAAGAAAATGCGAGGCGTATTGTTTGAAAAAAGGAAACGCTTATTTTGTTCAACATTACGATAAAGAGCTAAAGATAAAACACCCCTCCAAAGATGCACATCGCTTTTGGGGGTGTTTTTTTATATTACCTAAACGTTTGGTTAATTTCAGGACAACAATATCTTTGATGATAATGCACTGTATATTCCGCCAACAAGAGCTATTGGATTTCATTGGTTATGAGGAGAAATGGCGGTAATGAAACCTAGAATTCATTTTCCCAGGATTTACTTACGCTCCATTCCGGGGCAAAAACGACAATTCCATACCTATTAAAAAAAGCTGTTGCTCATTTGGAACATTGGCATGTACATGGCGATTAGGATTACGGCTACCATTGCACCTACAACAATGATTAGTAGTGGTTCCATTAGGCTATTTAGGATGCCTATTTTTTGCTGCACCTCTTCGGAGTATTGCTTGCTGAGTTTGTTGTAAATAACGGCCAGTTTATTTACTTCTTCCCTCCACTTTAGTCAGGGAAAGGAGTTGGACTTGCGCCAAAAATGAAATTGGTCGCCTCGATCAGAAGCTAATTGGAAATGCCAAACAGTGTATTGATTACAGTTATAACACAAGAGGTTGGCTAACTGCAATTAACAATCCTAATTCATTGGGATCTGATCTATTTGCAATGAACCTGAAATACAGTTCCAACGCAAGCTTTCCAACTAGTATGGCTTACACCAGTGAAGGATATAATGGAAACATTGCAGTATTAGAGTGGAATGCCAAGTATCCTGACGGGACGACAAAGATGCATGGACAAACATTTGCCTATGATGGATTGA
>SJCO01000008.1 GCA_005217565.1 Puteibacter caeruleilacunae | reverse complement strand
ACTTTGCCTCATTCATCTCTTGATTGCTACAATAATCACGAACCGTTAGACCTGAAGCCAGATAGTCCTCATAGATAGCACTAAATTTTTTTGCATTGAGCATATCGCTTGTTTTAAAATTTAAAAACAAACTTAGCTAACTCCATCAGCTATAAATGACGTAGTTTACCGAATGCTTACTGAAGAAGTATGATGGCAAGCTCCCTGGATCCATTTCAGAGCAAAAGCTCAACAAATACATCAAGGAAGTAGCAGAGATTAATGAAAGTATAGTTTGGGCCAGAACAGAAGGCAATAGGCGGAAGCAGTTTGTAAATAACAAATTCGATTTGATTACAACCTACACGGACCGCAGAAGCTTCGCCACCAACCTTTATCTTCGTGGTAAAGATCCTCGAACCATCATGGATATTACTGGACACTCCACTCTCCAGCAATTCATGGACTATGTCAAAATCACTAGAGAGCAGAGTGCAAGAAAGTTAAGCAATAGTGGTTTCTTTAAGAGGTGAGAACCTCTTAATAATAAAAAATCAAATCTAGGAAGTTTCAAAAACACTAAACTCGTTTTTCACAACCTCGTATTTAGATCTATGCAATATTTTCCGGTCATCCAATTTAATAACTTTAGCCTTTTTCTCATAAGGAGCCAATTGAGGATTCTCCATTGCACAAACGAATATTTGAGAATTTATTGGCAAATCATTTGTTAATAAATCCACAATTTTATCATAATTCGAGATTGACTGCTCTTGCTGATTAGGCGTATCAATTACTAATGGTGCAATTACCTCACTACTATATTTCTGAATCATTGCATAAGTTGCAAGGTAAAACGCTAATATTCCCCTAGTTCTTTCTGCATCTCCTCCTTCTTTGACAATTTTCGATCCATCAGTAGGTTTATTTATCTCTGAGAGGTTTATTCCCCCTGCTTTTAATTTCTCGACAAAAGCATAGAGTGTTTTAATAAAGAAATCAGTCATTATATCTTGCTCATCCTTAGAAGGTGCTACATTTTTTTGATCCTTCCTAAATTGCTTAATCTGACTATCAAGATCTTCACATTTCAACCTCTCTCTCTCTTTAGATGTCTTCACTTTTTCTTCAAGGGAGGTAAATGCAAATTTCTCAACTATAGTGTTCAGATCATTTTCATCATCTTTCCCATATTTTTCATTTAATTCCTTGATCTCTCTTCTAATATATTCGATCTCCTTCTTATTTTTCTCAATCTTCTCTCTTGACTTAGCAAGCTTGGAATCTAAATATTCATATTGCTCAACTGCCTGTTGCTTATCAGTTAATATTGAAGCTCTGTTGACGACCGTGTTTGCATGAATGACTCCACATAAAGGACATTCTATTTCATCATTTGAGACGTTCTCTACAGCAAACACATAGTCTTTATCTAGCTCCGCTATAATATTTCCGGATATCACAAATTGCTGATGTAAGTGAGCATAATTGGCTTCTTCATTAGCAATATTTTCAAGCATAGTCTCTTGTCTAACACTTAAGTCTTTCATCCTTAACTTAACCTCATCAGTCAAAACAAGGAAATCATCCTCGACAAGTGTTTCATTTCCCCTTGGAATAAATTCACAAATTGTATTTATAACACTCTCATATGAATTAATTTGATCTTGAAGCTCATTAAACTCTAATTTTCTTTTTGCAATCTCCTGAGCAATCTCAAAGTATTTAGCTGTTAAGTACCCAACATGATATTTTATTATAGTACTCTGCCACCTTTCGTATTGTCCCAATTTGTCAAAACAATCCCATGCTTTAGACCAACTACGAGTCTGATCAACATAGAATGGCAGAAAGTAATAAGCCGGCGGAGGTGTTTCAACCTCAACCGATTTTCTTTTTGTTAAAACAGCTTTAAAATTAACAAGATCCATGAATAATTCTGAATAACTCCCTGTAATAGAGGAGAATTCCGTAATCTTTTGATCTTTCTCTAATCTAACAATATTCTTATATCTAAAAACTTGATATCTTACTCCATTGATAGAAAAATCAACAATCGTCTTGCAATCAAATGCTTTCCACGTTGAATCTAGGTAAGGTTCACAACCAAGCCCCCAAAACAACAGTCTAACAAGTGTAGATTTCCCTAGACTGTTATCATTCGCTTTTACCAAGTTCAATTCTGGGGCAAACTCGAACTGATTCGCTGACTTTTCTGTATCTGACTTGACTAGCAGTCGATTGAATTTTAAGCTGACCATTTTTCTTAAATCTTAAATTTCTAATTAGCAACTTGTAGTTTTCTTTACTCATTTATCGTCATTATTACGTACTCACAAATTATTGCAGCATCCTTATCCTCTTTCTGCACAAATTGCTTTGCGATCGATTTATCCATACCCCTTCCTACTAGTTCTATCAAAATTTCCATTTTGTTATCACATGCATGCATAAATTTGTGTATATTATCACATATATTTTGGGTGGTACTAAGTTGCATCGTATTCCTTGCACCAATTCTTCTTGTTTTATATCGTTGAAAAGACTTTTTTAAGTTACTTCTCTGCATAACACTTAATCCAAGCTCCTCGCATATTTCTCGAAAAAGATCATTCATTTCAGTATCCTTTACAGAAGTTGTAAAAGTGTTTAACACCTGGGTTACTGTTTCTGAAGTTAGTGATTTATTTTTTAAGGCATCATCCCAATTTTTATAATCAAACATATCTTCTCCTTTCCTTCGTAATTCATCCATCAATGTACGATAAATATCTACAGGTTCAGATCTACAATTAGGATATAGCTTATTCAACAATAAAGCGACTTTACCAATAACGACATTATCTGTCTCTTTTTCAGGCAGAGTAGGTATTACAAATTGCAAAGATTCTGGAATTTCACAGCCAAGTTCTTCTTTTATACAACTTGACATTTTTTCAATACTATCATCTCCTAAATCTGATACTTTGATTAATTTCAAATCAACACCTGTTTCCTTAAGCGTTAAAGAAAAACCATTTGCAGCTACTAAATTAATTGATGTTATTAGACAACTATACTCTTTGCAATTACAGCTTTCTATCAGTTTCGCCAAAACAGAAGGTTTATTATTTTTTCGCTTAATTAAAGTCGTTTCTGAATATTTATCCTTTGTTGTTTTTACTTGATTAAACACAAACTTAACTTTGTCCCTATTCAATGAATCAGCTAGTACAACATCTTCATGCATTTCGACAAATATAGCATACTCACTCCTATCAGAATGCTCCTCAATCACTTTACATAAAGCCCAGTGATATTGATAATTATATTTCCGATATGTCGTAGAACCTGCCTTTTCTCTTTGTGGGGCAAATAAGGGATTATCACTCATAGTTTATTTTTCTACAGATTAATATTCTTCTTTGTAGCAAATCTTTAAATGATCATCCTTTCAGTTCTTCAATTTTGGCTTTAGCTTCGTTAAAGGCAGACTCCACTGTCTCTGCACTATTGATGAAAACAGTATTGCCTGATCCAAAACGCTCCAAGACTAAGTACCACTTTACTTTACCAGCACTAACATAGTATCCGACTTGGAAACCATCTTCCGTTACAAATTTATTTTCCAGGTAGTCAGGATTTGCATTTTTATCTGCATCCATTTCAGATTTCAATGAAGATAAAGCTTTTACTACTTCAACTAAATCTTCATAAGCAATTGAAGCTGTTTTCGTACCGTACTTTGTGTTATAAGAGATCTGGTAAAAATAACGAGCTTCACCTCCTTTAATCAATTTGCGTACTTTAGTTTCAGCTACACCTAGGGTCAGTTTCAACTTAGGCAGGCTATAATCAACAAACTTAAGAATCACTCCTGTTTGCGACGCAAACTCATCCATTTTAGTAGCTTGTTTTTTTACGTCCTGGGCGTACAAACTTGACGTAAGCATAATAATGCTAAGCAATAAAAATAATATTTTCATAGCATGGAATTATAGGGTTAAAAATTAGAGTATTCTTTCAATTAGAGGATTTTAATCTATGGAGATTCTCCAAGAAAGGGAAGAGTGAGTTGTTTCATTTGTCATCAATGGTAAATGGTTAATTAGTTATGACTAATATAGAAAGTAATTTTAACAAAACCAATTAACACTAACACTTATTTTAAAACTATGCATACAACGATTTCAATTTACCAATAATCAACATCATTATATGCATAGTATATATATACCACAGACTTGTACAAAGAACAACAAAATAGAAGTTTGATCAGAAGATCTAAAAAACCACAAGATCTTCTATAACAACATCATTGACATTTCTATGAAGCTACAATACTTTTATTCCCACTCAAAATATCTACTTTTTCACTTTTAAAGTCTGAATCATGAGTCAAAAGAACATAATCATTCTCTTGACAGAGTGTCAAAATAGCTTTATCGCCAAAATCCAAGCCATTATCAATAAGAAAATTTCTTATATCATCTTCATTTATAGCTCGTCCAACAACCTTAAAACTATCTAGAATGTTAAATTCGATTGTTCGATAGATATCATTTAATGCATCCTTACCGGCATCACTATTTCTATATTCTTTGTAATTTAACTCATCTTTACTTTTTGATTCTTTCTTTAAAAAAATATCATACGCAATACGATGAGTCCTATTCACAATCTCTGAAATTACAGTATAATCAATAACAAGATCATTATTGCCTTTTATTAGTTTTCCATATAGGGAACCATAAATTCTTTCTTCACGCAATCTTCCAGCCGACCAAAAGATGTAAATAAGAACATTGGCATCAAAAAATATTTGTCTATTATTGATTTCTGATAATTTCTTCAGGGGGATTCTTAATGCCATAATTATTCTTCTCCTAAAATGTCATTAATACTTCTTCTCATTGCATCCGGATCCTTATAATAAACCTTAGCAGTATCTACAACTCTCTTTAATGATATCAATCCACTTTGCGTCATTTCATCAACTTGTAATAACTCCTTTATTTTTTCTTCTGAAAATTCTTTATAGAGTTGTCCAATAGCAGTATTAAGAAACGCTGTCGTTATCAATTCAACATTCAAAAAAGAAAGAATTACATTTTTATCTTCTCTGAATGCTGCCTCAATTAGTTTATACACTTTTTCACCATCTGAAGCTTCTGTACAATCGACATTGCCAACAACACTTACAATATTAATAGTTATCTCTTTCATTATCTTAGAATATATCATCTTTGTTTACTTCCTCCTTCAAAATATAAGAGCTGTTATCGTCAGTTCTGAATTGCAAATTTATAATACTTCCAGGAAAACTACCATTAAATGATTCTAATTGTTCCCCTTTGTACGTGTATTCATAATATCCATCAGAGCTAACAATTTGTAAAACACCCTTATTTTTTTCCACAAATTCTCTCAATAGAGCTAATCCAATCCCCCCTGACACACCCTCTTTCGTTGTATGTCCGTCTTTGATGGCCCATTGAATTGCCTGAGCTCCACTCAAGCTTGAATTGAATCGCTCATTTACTTTCCTCTTAAATCCTATACCTGTATCAACAATTGTAAATTCGATTCTATTGTCTCTAGGGAAAAATTGACCACAGGTATAAATATAACTGCTCTCACTATGTATCTGTGCATTAACAAATATTTCATGAATTGCTTCACGCATCTTCTCTTTGACCAAATCCGACATATTGGGAAGTTCATCACGCTCGATCAATTTCTCTCTAATGTATTTACTAAATACCTTTCCATCAGTCCCATTAAACCGCGCATATGGAATTGTGGTATGATAGTTATCTTCAATTTTCCTGGCACCGAAAAAAGTTAAGAATTCATTTTTAAGTAATATTTCCTCTATTCCAGAAGAAGCACAACGAAGCTTAATAGTGTTTAACTTTTCATTGTAGAGATCAAAAATACCACCTAACACAGCACACAGGTTTGCAGAAAACCATGTATATAACTCTACTTCAATCTCTTCGAATCTTCTATTCTTGTTCTGTTCATAGAAGTTTATTAATCTTTGAAAGCTATTGTACGAATTCTTTATGTTTGCTATTATCGTCATTTCTGGTAAAGAGTTTGTTATTAAAAAATACAATTGCCTGTTGGTTGATCAATTTAAAAATCATTAAGCATTTGGTCAACAGTTATGATCCTTGTTATAAGTCTATCTAAATCTAAATACCAATAACTCTCTTCTTAACCGTTACCCATATAGAAAACCTACTTACTGGAGGTCTTTTCTGGTTTGCTCCCAAAAACATATCCTAAAGTAAGCGTTATTATCGGAGTTAATATCGACCAGATTCCTTCTATTGATATATCATCTTCCGGTTTAGAACAGAAGATTAAAAAGCAAGTTAGTGTAACTCCAATTATAAGTAGTAGAATAATCAGTGCGCCTGAAATGTTTGAAGCTGTTAGTTCTCGACCACCAAATATCTTTCCTAACCATCCGAGCTCCTTATCTCTCAATGCAATCTCATGCGCGTTTTTTTTATCTAATAATTCTTGTTCATGCTTATTTCCCTCGATGAGCTTTATTTGTTCATGCGAATTATTTATCTCTGCCGCTTTAAGACTTTGATTCTCATCACTGATTGAGGAGCTAATCAAATTACTAAAAGTATTCTTAGTCATTTTCTGTTTCCTCCTTTTTTAAATACCAGGTATATTGGAATATAAAATCAAAATTTTCATTTCCAACGGATGTCACTCTGTATTTTAATGCTAGTCTACGATTGTTTATATATGCCAAATCAAACATGCTGCGATTCCCTGAATTCAATCTAGCATGATGATTAATCAATTTTACTATAAGAGATTTGCTGCCTTGCTCCTCTCCCTGCTTAAGATCAAGTTGCACACGTTGAGCCTCATTAGTATCATCTTTTGTAAATTGAAAAGTAAATTTCAAATCGTCAATTGTAAAATGCAAATCAGATCCATTTTCGACGATTATAGATCCATTACTTATAACTTCATAATCTCCAACTTCTATCTTAATGTCCATACTATAACCTTTCTATATTCTGAATATCTTTATTATTCAAATTTCTGACGAAGTAATTCTCTATAAAATTCTATTTCTTCTCGCTGCTCTTTTAGGTGCTTCTCAAGTAGCTGGATTTTTTCTTCCTGGAATGAAAAATCCTTATCAGAATTAACGGTACTCTTATTATTGATATCCGTTTTTAACTCTGATTGTAAACCTGTAATTAACCATCGTGCGTCAATGCCGGGGAATGCAGTCAACATTTTTTTAATAAAATCAACACCTGGTAGATGTCGGTCTTTAAAAATTGAATTCACACTCTGCTTAGAGACTTCTGTAAGCTCTGAAAGAGAAATTTGAGTAATTTTTTCCCTTTTGCAATACTCTCTAATTCTGGCATTTATATCCATAAATACAATAACACTTTAATCTTACAGTATCGAATACTTGTGTTTTAATTAAAGTATTCGATACTTAATATTGTCCAAATATTTATACAATAATACGGAAACTTATGAACACAACAAATCACGAAAAGACAGTACGAAGCTTTAAAACAGCTTGGGAGAGCTTGACGGGAGAGTTAAAAAGGGCCGTACGACGAAAGATTGAAAGTCGATGTGGTTGGGGATCTCGTATGACATTTTACAACAAACTTAATGAGAGAACAGAACTGAAAGCCAGTGAGGCTGAGATTGTGGAGCAAGCTTTTGCAGAGCATGATGTTGATCCTTGGACTGGTTCTGCATTGAGTAAAATAGCATAGTCAATATATCACTCTATTTAACCCTATCAAGTATGGAAAAAAAAATTGACAGGCTCACGCCACGTGAACTTGATTTCCAAGAATCATTCTTTTTCACTACCATCCGACTAAAATTTAATTTAGCCGGATTATTTTATTAATCCACTGATAATCAGTGATTGTTTTTCTTATCAAAAAAACGACCTCCACCTAGAATGATAAAGCTAACTGCATATCTGGGGGGGGTGTTTTCCCATAAATTCTCTATTAGTACTTCTTAGTAGTTGGCACATATCCAGCACACTAATCAAGTGGATCCTTACCAATGAGGCGACTACTGAAAAAGCCTTCTTTGTATCAGCAATTTCCTGAATGACAGTTAGTAACAATTGTGCAATTAGTGTACACCACACTTGCGTACGAATTGCATTTTCATTCTCACCATAGAAGTAATGTAGTTGAAAATTTTACTTCATCTTTTTGAACAATAGCTCTATTCCCCAGCGTTTTTTATAGAGAAACGCAATTTCTTCTGCGCTAATTTGACATTATTTTGACACAATTATGATCAAATTATTCTCAACAATGGCATGTAGTAAAAGGACGTAAGAATAGGAGTAAAGTTTGAGTAAACTTTGTTTGTCAACGGATATTATTTTGGAAATAATGGTGAGGGAAAATCAGGAAAGAAGCAGTACACTTTAACGGTACTTTTTTCCCTCTATGATTCGGCACGGATTCGGCTGGTATTCGGCACAGATTCGCCGGTACATCATCTTATGCAGCATTTTTTGCTCTAAATGTTGCATTTTGTGCAGTATGTAGAAATGAACGATGGTTAAGTACCACGATTATAAAGGTAGCAAAAAGACAAAAAAAACACTATTCCAGAAGAGTAAAATTACTGGAATAGTGCATGATTATTTTATTCGCCTATTAAAACAAATTTACACCATCCAGGAGAAAACTTCGGGAAGTTCTCTTCTTTATCCAAAATTTAGTCGTCCACTAGTGATTCTTTTTTATTAAATGATAGTTGTCCATATAATAATCGTTTCAATACCCAAACCATCCGAGTTGAGCATTCTCGGTAATGATTTCTTGTGTGTGCAAAAAATAAAATACTCCATTCGCACCTTCATTTAGATCAGGTTGAAACCAATCCTCAACAATCCTAATCATTGCCTAACGAATTCAGTCAAAAGGCATACCAACATTTATATAATATATTGCATGCCTTTTTTTTTCAAGTTGAATTTGCCTAGAAACGCAGTATTCAGGTTATTCCTACCGACATGTATACCCCTCTTTTTCAGGTACTGCAGTTAGTAATGTGAATGTAAATCATGATACTTCACTCAAGTTTGTTGCAATTAGAATACTGTCTGAGAACATTGCCTCTTTACCAAAGATGGTTGTGAAACAAAAAGCATCCGGTAAAAAGGTTCTCTTTTCCCATCCAGTCCACAAGCTGATTCACCGCAAAGCCACCGATATCAAGAACGCCTTTACTCTTTGGGAGTTCATCAACGTATCAGTTGACGGTAATGACAGTACTTACGCAGTTATTGAGCGTAAAGCATACAGTGATCGTATTAGGTATTTTACCATGAGATCCTTTCTCAACTATATTATAGATTCTTGTTTTCATAAGACATGAATAAAACTTGATATTAGTTTTCTTACTATGAGCATCTAAAAAAAGCCGCTAACTTCCTATAAGCTAGCGGCTTTAATTTCCTCATTAGTGATCCCACCGGGACTCGAACCCAGATCGCAAGAACCGGAATCTTGTATTCTATCCATTGAACTATGGGACCTTATGCGTTGTATTGGCGCAATTTCTGTGTTCTCGGGCAAATGTAGTAATTCCAACGTTTTTTTCAATAAAATTCAGTGATAAAAATCACAAATTATGATCAAATAGCATTCAACCAACTCAAACTCTGAATCTTGCATAAACACTACCCTACTGGGCTGTTGAAAACTATTTTCACAAAGGAGAACACCTTTAACTAAAAATAGCTACTTTTGACCCGAATTAATGAAAATGACATATGATTACTGAATCAGTCACTGTTGACTTGAAAGAGTTTTTAAGCGGTTATATTGAATCTTTCAAAACGGCCGATCAAGACATAAAGGACAACCTCGATCTTAAAAAGTATCATACAGAAAGAGTTGTAAACAATGCCCTAAGAATAGCTGAGAGCATTGAATTAGATGAGACCGACACCAAAATTGTAGAGGTGGTGGCATTGCTGCATGATATAGGTAGATTTCCCCAGTTTGCCAAATACAAGACTTTCTCTGACGCCGACTCTATTGACCATGCTAAATTGGGCATCGAGGTAATCGAAGAAAACGATTTATTGAAAGCATTTGATGAGGAAGTAGCTTCGAACATTAAAGAGGCTATCATTAACCATAGCGCCCGCAAAATACCTGCAAAATGTAACGATAAGGTATTGCTGTACTCTAAGATCATTAGAGATGCCGATAAATTGGATATCTATAAAGTGATGATCGATCATTACAAAAGCAATCAGGGTAGAGCTATTACTCCTGTAACGCTTGATTTGCCAATCTCTAATACCATCTCCGACAAGGTATTTAAGGCTGCAATGAGCAAACAACAGGTTGACAAGAATAGCTTACAATCGTTATCCGACTTCAAAGTGTTGCAGATGGCTTGGATTTATGACATGAACTTTAAGCAGAGCTTTAAGATTGTTAATGAAAACAACTATCTTAAAAGCATTTACGAAACTCTTCCTAAAAATGATCGCGTAATCGACATCTACAGAGAGGTTAAGATTTTTATGGAAAATCAGTTTATTTAATATATCTTTCCACCAGATGTTATTCGTCTGGTGGAATTTATTACTTAAGAAGATTCACGATATGAGCGACCGACTAATTTGTATCTGCAATGGGGTCACCGAAAAGGAATTGCAAACTGCTATCCTTAAGAAAGGTGCAACTACTATGG
Organism: Puteibacter caeruleilacunae; assembly: GCA_005217565.1. Lineage (GTDB taxonomy): Bacteria > Bacteroidota > Bacteroidia > Bacteroidales > Prolixibacteraceae > Puteibacter > Puteibacter caeruleilacunae. Next base: position 334,534 of record SJCO01000008.1, on the reverse strand, counting down.
ACGACCTGAAGAGCCTTACCTATGTTTCTACAGGATGCGGAAGATGTAGCTCAAGAGCAATGGAAGTACTTGATCGCGAACTCAGGAACAAAGAAGTCGACCCTCAACAAAAACTTGGATTCTAAATTCACCTCCCTCCCCCAAGCTCCTCTTTTCTAGCTTTTTTTATTTTTATGTTTCAAATATTCAGACTACCTTTATGCGTGTACTGAGAGTTACATGGTGTAATATTCGGTATGGGCACAACAGATAGATCAACTTGATCTGTATATCGAAACAACAATTAACCCTCTAAATTTCTAGCACATGAAAACAATTAATGGTCATGATAAATTCAAATTAGATGCTACTAGTATCTTAAAAGAATCACCAATCATTGAGGAAATTTTAGGCACTCTATCTCAAGCAACTGTCATTCTCAATCAGGATCGCCGTGTAGTATATGCTAATAGTGCACTATTTGAGAATCTTGGTATTACAGAAGACACATTTGTAATTAATTTGCGACCAGGTAATATTTTAAACTGCATTAATGCAACTAAAGTCCCTGAAGGATGTGGTGAAGCTGAGCCATGCAAGCTTTGCGGTGCTAACATAACCATCCGCAATAGCATGAAGAATGTTAAAAAGGAAACAGGCGAATGCAGAGTTGTAGGTAAAAAAGATGGAGAGTATTTCTATTACGATCTGGCAGTATCTGCAACTCCTTTCCACTCGGGCAACCAAGGCTTTACCATCCTTTCAATTGCCGACATTAGCTCTGAGAAGCGTAAAAAAGCATTGGAGCGTATTTTCTTCCACGACATTATCAATATTGCAGGTAGTATGACCGCTATCACCGACTTGATTCCTGTAGTTGATAAGGATGAAAAGGAAGAGCTAATTGGTATGCTTGGCGTATTGAGTACGCAAATTCTAGATGAGATTAAGTCACAACAGCAACTGGTAAAGGCTGAGAACAATGAGTTGGATGTGAATAAAACACCTCTTCTTTCTAAAGATATTCTTGAGAAACTAATACAGCAATTGTATCATCACCCAGTTGCTGAGGATAAGATTATAAAAATAGATCGTAAGGCAGAACAGCTATCGTTCTCATCTGATCATACACTATTAAATAGAGTATTGATTAATATGGTGAAGAATGCACTTGAAGCTACTAAATCTGATGGCAAGGTAACCATTGGCTGTAAGGAAGAAGAAGGTATTATCGATTTCTGGGTGCAAAATACTGCTTGTATGCCTGCAGAGGTGCAAATGCAAATTTTCCAACGTTCATTCTCAACCAAAGGTAATAGTCGCGGTTTAGGTACTTATAGTATGAAGTTACTTGGTGAGAAATACCTTGGAGGTCATGTGTACTTTACCAGTACTGAAGAGGATGGTACATTGTTCCATCTTAAACTTTCAACAAACGGAAATAAGGTTTTGAAACCGGCAAACGGTGAAATGATATAAACAAAAAGAAATCCCATGCCAATGATGACATGGGATTTCTTTTTATTAAACAATTAAGACTTCTTCTTTGCGTCTTTCGTTACCTCTTTATACCACGCTTGTAACTTTTCAGTCATTTCTTTGGTACGCTGAGGTTGTTTTTCAGCTAAGTTATTCTTCTCACCTATATCAGATCCCAAATCATAAAGCTCAGCTTTTTTATCGTTAGGATAATAAACGAGTTTCCAGTTTCCTGAACGCATCGCCATCTTATTGTTCATTTGCCAGAATAGATCACGATCATTCAAATCTTTTCCTTTAAATAACAGATTCTTAAGACTCACCCCATCAATACCCTTAGGAGCATCAACACCAATAATATCAGCAATTGTAGGTAATACATCCATAGTTAAAGCAGTATTATCAGTTGTTGATGGCTTAATCTTGCCTTTCCACTTGAAGATACCAGCAACACGGTGTCCGCCTTCATATGCTGATCCTTTACCTGCACGCAACGGAGTGTTATCGGCATATTTAGCACCACCATTATCAGAACAGAAGAATATTAATGTGTTATCATCAAGATTTAGGTCCTCAAGTGTTCGCATCACATTACCGATACCTTCATCCATCACCTCAATCATCTCTTTAAGGATCACCAGGTTCTCTTCGCGTGATCGCTTAACATCTACCTTCTTTTTTCCAATCTCTCTAAAAGCAGGCGTATTTCGTCCCTGCATTGGTCCATGCGGTGATTCATGAGGAATATACAATAGAAATGGCTCATCTTTATGTCGCTTGATAAAGTCTACCGCATGCTTTGAAATCAAGTCGGTTGAGTAACCTGTCTCCTTCTGTAGTTTATTTTGCTTCCACCAGTCCTCATATCCTTCCTGGTCGATATGCGCATGATAATCTACATTACCACTCACGTAGCCAATGTATTCATCAAATCCCTGGTATACCGGATTGTATTTCTCAGGATAACCAACATGCCATTTTCCGAACATACCAGTCACATAACCTGCCTGCTTCATCATGTCGGCAAAGGTCACTTCCGCTAAATCAAGACCTACATCACGGTGCGAGGCAGCAGTTACCACACCTGTAATACCTGTACGTTGCTGGTATTTACCAGTCAGCAAGGCTGCCCTGGTAGGACTACAGACTGCTCCGTTTGAGTGAAAATCAGAAAACTTTACACCCTCAGCTGCTAGTCTGTCGATATTAGGCGTATTGATTTTTTTACTGCCATAACAACTTAAATCAGCATAGCCTAAATCATCGGCCATGATAATTACAATGTTTGGATTGTTCTTTTTTGCAAAGGCATTACCAGCACTCAGCATCATTAATGCTGCTGGTACAATTAGGCTTTTTTTGCTTAGTAAATTCATTGTGTGTGTTATATTGTTGATCATTCGAATAAAGATTCAAAGCTTACTAATTTATGGATTAACCGATCAATAAAACTTTGTTACATCCCGAAATTAAATACTTGTGCACAGAAACAGATTGGATTTTGTGTAGAAAAAGTTTGAGAATGTCCATACACCTATAAAACACTGAAACTACTACAATTACCCCCCTATTGCGTACGATATTCTACATAAATGCACACAATATCACCTGTTTGTATCCTATATTTTAATGCACTGACACTTATATCCTCTTAGCTAATAAGTCGTGCAACACTTTTCAAGCATTCTATTTTATCATTCTATAAGTTACGAGCTTCTCTTTTGAACAGTTTCGAAGTAAAAGCCCCTTCTTTTGGGTACACTTGAAACATATACTATTTCCCAGCAGCGGTGATATTTCTAAACATTAGCTGTAGCCCTAAAACCCTGAGTTTTCTCAGTCTTTTTACTTCACCCATCTTGTAAGTTGCATGTGCATTTAAAACGTTGAGATATGGGGGCATATAATGAGCAAATCAATTTGAATCCAAATCCTCTTGTACAGGAGTTACAAAAGTTACCTGAGACGTTTACTCTGGAGGATATTTTGAGATTTGTTGAAGTGAAGCAGATTCAAATGCTAAACTTTAGATATGTAGCGGAAGACGGACGGCTAAAAACGTTGAATTTTGTTATTAATAGTCTTGAGCATCTTCGCAGTATTCTTACCTGCGGAGAACGTGTAGATGGATCTAGTCTGTTCTCTTTTATGGAGGCCGGGTCGAGTGATTTATATGTGGTACCTCGTTATCGCACTGCTTTTATGAATCCTTTCTCCGACGAACCTTCCCTTGAAATCCTTTGTTCATTCTTCGATCATAATGGTGAACTGCTAAAGAGTGCTCCGGAGAATATCCTTCGCAACGCTTATGCACAGTTTAAGGAGCAAACTGGATTGACGTTTAAAACACTTGGTGAATTAGAATACTATGTAAACAGTCGGCGTGAGAGTATCTTTCCTGCTACTGATCAAAAGGGATACCATGAATCGGAGCCTTTTGCTAAGTTCGAGGAGATGCGCAAAGAGGCATTACGACTGATTGCTTATTGTGGTGGTAAGATTAAATACGGACACTCTGAGGTTGGTAATTTCACTGTAGGAGAAGAGGCTTTTGAGCAGCATGAGATTGAATTTCTTCCATGTGATCCTGAGTCGGCTGTTGATCAGTTGGTGATTGCCAAGTGGGTGTTGCGCATGCTTGCCGAGCAATATATGGTTGAGATAAGCTTTGCTCCAAAGATTACCGTAGGTAAGGCTGGTAGTGGTTTACACTTCCACATGCTGGCAGAAAAAGACGGTCGCAATATCATGATTGAAGATGGCAAGCTAAGTCCAACAGCACGTAAAATGGTTGCGGGAATTCTGGAAATGGCTGATGCACTAACAGCTTTTGGAAATACAATTCCTACCTCATACCTGCGACTGGTTCCTCATCAGGAGGCTCCTACCAATATTTGCTGGGGTGATAGAAACCGATCAGCATTGGTAAGGGTACCATTGGGTTGGACTGGCAAAAGTAATATGATTGCACAGGCTAATCCTGGCATGAGTAACGACCTCAACGAGGACAGTAAGCAGACGATTGAATTTAGAGCTCCTGACGGTAGTGCTAATATTCACCTGCTGGTGGCTGCATTGATTGTTGCCTGCGGTAGAGGTATTGCCAGCGACAATGCCCTTGAGGTTGCTGAAAAGCTTTATGTGAATGGTAATATCTTCACCTACGAGGAGAAAAAAGACCAGCTGGAGCAATTGCCTGAATCATGTAGCGAATCGGCCGATCGATTAGCTGAGAAAAGGGCATTCCTTGAGGAGAATAATATATTCCCTCCAGAGGTGATTGACCATACCATAAAAATCTTAAAAAATTATAACGACGAGAAGTTGAGCGAACGACTCTTCGGAAAGGATGAAGAGATTCGCAAATTAGTACTACAATACATTCATTGTCAATAAGTAACCAACAATATTAACCGTTAAAATCAATTTATAGTTGATTCTAACAAAACGCTGCTATTGCTATATGCCGCTACACTTCTTTGAGGAGTAGCGGCTTTTTATTTTTTTAAGATTCAACAATATTTTATCTTCGTGGAGTAAACACACAAACCGAACAAGAGATGTTAAAACGATTATTAATTGTAACTGTCTTATTTGCAGCGATTCTTACATCGTGCAAAACAGAAAAAGCAGTAACTAAACCGGTTGACCTTACAAACTTGGTTAATCCACTAGTTGGTAGTGAGTCTACCCATGGATTATCAACCGGTAATACCTACCCGGCTATAGCCGTGCCTTGGGGTATGAATTTCTGGACTCCGCAGACTGGCGGATGGAGTGGTTGGTTGTATCAATATCAATCAGACTCAATCAGAGGTATTCAGCAATGCCACCAGCCTAGTCCGTGGATTGCGAACTATGCGAGTTTTACTTTGATGCCTGTGACAGGTAAATTGGCGGTAAAAGAACAAGAACGCCAGTCGAAGTATTCGCACGACAATGAGGTTTCATTGCCTCACTACTACAGTGCTTTCCTTGATGACTATCAAGCGAAAATGGAGGTTACCACTGCCGACCGTGGTTCTATCATGCGTTTTACGTTCCCTGAGTCGAACGATTCGTATGTAGTAATCGATGGTAATGCTGGTGGTAATAGCATTAAAATTATTCCTGAGAAAAGACAAGTAATTGGGTATACCAGCAATAACCACGGTGGTGTTCCTGACAACTTTAAGAACTATTTCGTTATTCAATTCGACAAAGATTTTGCGGACTTTGGTGTTTGGAATAATGATGAGGTGAAAAAAGGTAAAAAGACTAAAGAAGGTAAGCATGCGGGTGCTTATATTCAGTTTGCTACTAAAGCCAATGAAGAGGTTCATGCACGCATTGCATCGTCGTTTATTAGCTTCGATCAGGCTAAATTAAATCTTAAAAGAGAGATTGGCGATAAAGCTTTTGATCAAGTAAAGGCTGAAGCTGCTGATACCTGGAATAAAGAATTGAACAGATTCAAGGTTGAAGGAGGTTCTGTTGCTCAGCAAAAGAATTTCTACACTGCACTTTACCGTACAATGTTATTCCCACGTAAGTTCTGGGAGGTAAATGCACAAAACGAAATCGTACATTACAGTCCGTATAACGGCGAGGTTCTTCCTGGTTACATGTATACCGATAATGGTTTCTGGGATACATTCCGTGCTGTATTCCCATTCTTCACTGTATTCTATCCTGAATTGAATGCGAAGATTATGGAAGGTTTGGCCAACACTTACAAAGAGAGTGGATGGCTTCCTGAGTGGGCTAGTCCTGGTCACCGTAACTGTATGATTGGTTCTAACTCTGCATCATTGATCGCCGATTCTTACTTAAGAGGAATCAGAGGTTACGATATTGAAACACTGTATGAAGCGATTTTGAAGAACTCAGAAAATCCCGGTCCGTTGCATTCAGTAGGTCGACTAGGTGCTGAGTATTATAATACATTGGGTTACGTTCCTTGTGATGTGAAAGTAAAAGAGGATAGTGATGAGTTGATCAGAGAGAGTGCTGCTCGTACACTTGAGTATGCTTATGCTGATTTCACCATCTGGAAGTTGGCTCAAGAGTTGGGGCGTCCACAAGAAGAGATTGATCGTTTTAAGAAACGAGCTCAGAACTATAAGAACTTATTCGATCCTTCAGTAAACTTCATGAGAGGTAAACAAAAAGACGGTAACTGGATGCCTAATTTTGATGAGTTTGCCTGGGGTGGCGTATTCACCGAAGGTAGTTCATGGCATTATACCTGGTCGGTATTCCAGGATCCTAAAGGTTTGATTCAACTAATGGGTGGTCAGGATGGCTTCCTTAAGAAGATGGATGCAATCTTTACTACACCTCCTAAATCTACGTACGACTACTACGGATTTAAGATCCACGAAATTGTAGAGATGGAGAAGTGTGAAATGGGTCAGTATGCTCATGGTAACCAGCCTATTCAGCATGCTATTTACCTGTACAACTGGACTAAGAATCCTTGGAAAGCACAGAAATGGTCGAGAATTACCATGGATAAGCTTTACAAACCTACTCCTGATGGATTATGTGGTGATGAAGACAACGGACAAACATCAGCTTGGTATGTATTCTCTGCTATGGGTATGTATCCTGTATGTCCTGGAACTGGTGAGTATGCACTAGGTTCTCCACTATTCGATAAGATTACCATGACTTTGGAAAATGGTAATACATTGGAGATTGTTGCTAACAATCAGGCACCTAAAAATTACTATATCACAGATAGTAAATTAAACGGTAAGTCATTCACTAAAAATTACTTCACTTATGAAGAGCTTCAAGCTGGTGGTAAAATTGAATTTAACATGAGCAATGAACCTAATAAGCAAAGAGGTATTAAGGAGAAGGATTTCCCTTACTCAATGACGAAGTAAGCGTTATTACAATATATTTAGTTCCCTGGTTTTATCGCCAGGGAACTTTTTTTGTTTATACCCTAAAACCATATAGCAGAAATTTAAATCCTTGGAATTTTTAACTCTTAAATTATATTTCATGAAAAATTACCTAACCCTGTTTTTATCGCTGTTTATGCTGTACTCATGTACATGCGATAAAGATAAAGTTGTAGGGACTAGTTCAATTATCCCTGCCCCAAAACAGCAGGAGGTTACTGAAGGTTACTTTGCAATTAATGCAAAGACTAAAATCGCTATTGAGGATGACACTCAAAAGCCTACTGCTGAATATCTGCAATCATTGATTAAGAATGTTTCTGGCTGGGATATTGCAATTACCAATAAGCCTGGTAAGAATGTAATTAGCTTTGCGGCAAAGCAAGGTTTAGCAGATGAGGCTTATGAATTGGATGTAACTACAAAGCAGATTAACATTAAGGCTGCTACTCCTAAAGGTTACTTTTATGCAATTCAATCTATTCGCCAACTGTTGCCTCCTTCATTTGAAAGTAAGCAGGTTGTTGAGCAGAAAGAGTGGTTGGTAAAGGCTTGTAGTATTCAAGATGAGCCTCGCTTTAAATGGCGTGGTTTTATGTTGGATGTGTCGCGTCACTTCTTCCCTAAATCGTATATCCTTAACTTGATCGATTATCTTGCACTGCATAAGATCAATACCCTTCACATGCACTTGATGGATGACCAGGGATGGAGAATCGAAATCAAGAAATACCCTAAATTGACTGAGGTTGCTGCATGGCGTGTTGATCATGAAGATAAGCACTGGAATGCGCGTCCTAAGCAAAAAGAAGGTGAAAAAGCAACCTATGGTGGCTTCTATAGTCAAGAAGATATTAAAGAGATTGTAGCCTATGCTAATAGTCACAATATTAATGTGGTGCCTGAGGTTGAGATGCCTGCTCACATTACTTGTGCATTGGCTGCATATCCTGAATTCTCATGTACAGGAAAACCATTAACTGTTCCATCGGGAGGTTTATGGCCTATTACCGATATTTACTGTGCGGGTAACGACAAGACCTTCGAATTCCTTGAAGATGTATTGTCGGAAGTAATGGACTTGTTCCCATCGAAGTACATCCACATTGGTGGTGACGAGGCTACCAAGACTGAGTGGAAGAAATGTCCTAAGTGTAAGGCTCGTATGCGCAAAGAGGGCTTGAAGAACGTAGAGGAACTTCAAAGTTACTTCATTAAGCGTATTGAGAAATTCATCAACAAAAAAGGACGTGTGCTTATTGGTTGGGATGAGATTCTTGAAGGTGGATTAGCACCTCAGGCTACTGTGATGAGCTGGAGAGGTTTTAAAGGTGGTATCGAAGCTGCTGAGTCGGGACATGATGTAGTGATGACTCCTACCGGACATTGTTATTTCGATTACTATCAGGGTCCTCAGGATGTTGAACCTTTGGCATTCAATGCTTTTCTTCCTTTGAATAGAGTGTATAGTTTCGATCCTGTACCAAAAGAGTTGGAGCCAGAAGCTGCTAAGCATATCATTGGTGGTCAGGCTAACTTGTGGACTGAATATGTGCCTACTGTTGAGCATGCTCAATATATGACTTTCCCTCGTATTGCAGCGCTTGCTGAAGCGGTATGGACTCCTAAAGAGAAGAAAAGCTGGGACAAGTTCTCTGCTAAGATCCAGGAACAATTAGATCGTTACGATTTCATGGGTATTAACTATGCGAAGAGTGCTTACCTTGTGACTGCTAAGGCTACGATCGACAAGGAGAATAAGAGTCTTGCTGTAACCTTGAACAACGAGATCAGCGGTACTGAAATCAGATATACCCTTGATGGTACTGAGCCTGTTGCTGCTTCTACATTGTACGAGACTCCAATCTTGCTGAAGTCGACTACCACTGTTAATGCTGCAGCATTTAGAAACGGACAGCGTGTAGGGGCTGTGTTGACTAAAGAGTTTAAGATTCACAAGGCGACTGTTAAGCCGGTGACTTATATCAACGGTCCTAGTGAGAAATATACTGGTTGTGGCGATGCTACTATGGTTAACTGTATCCGTGGTTCGGCGAATCATGGCGACGGAGAGTGGCAAGCTTGGAATGGTGATAACATGGAAATGATTATCGACCTTGAAGAGGCTACCGATATCAATAAGATTTCTGTAGGAACAATTCAGAATACTGGTCCTTGGATTTTCATGCCTAAGTCGGTTGACTATTTCATTTCGAATGATGGTAAGAAATTCGAAAAGGTAGGTACTTATAAAAATACTATCCCTGCGATGAAGTCGGATGTTATGTTGAAAGATTTCACGCTTGAGAATATCAATAAGAAGGCTAGATACGTGAAAGTATTGGTACACAATATTGGTAAAATTCCTGAGGGACACTCAGCTGCTGGAAGTCCTGCGTGGATGTTTATCGATGAGGTTGTAGTAGAATAATCATAGTGTTCGCGTAAGGCGGACAATCGGCAATAAAAAAAGGATGTCTTCGCTAACTTGGAGACATCCTTTTATTTTTAGTGATATATATGTTGTGTTCTATTTTGATCTACGAAAGACATGCCAGTCTCCGTTCTAGTCTCCTTGCTCTATGCTCTCTGCACTTTGCTCTATGCTCTATGCTCTATGCTCTTTGCTCTTTGCACTTTGCTCTTTGCAAAACTTCGGAGCCACACCTTCCAACCTTTCAACCTTTCAACCTTTCAACCTTTCAACCTTAAACTTCCAGCTCCTGAAGGTTCTCCATTTTCTTTCTTTCAAGGAACTCCTGAATCCCCTCAAGATGCTCTTTCACACGCTTATTTCCGAATTCAAATACCTTCGTTACCAATCCATCAAGGAAATCCCTATCGTGCGATACCAATATCAGTGTACCTTCAAACTCAAGCAAAGCTTGCTTCAGAATATCCTTTGTACGCATATCCAAGTGGTTGGTAGGCTCATCGAGAATCAACAAGTTCACAGGTTCCAAAAGCAGTTTGATCATTGCCAAACGGGTACGCTCTCCTCCGGATAGTACACCTACTTTCTTATCCCAGTCGTCCGCGCCAAACATAAATGCTCCAAGAATATCCTTGATCTTCGTTCTGATATCACCAACAGCCACATCATCGATAGTCTGGAATACAGTTAAGTCGCCATCAAGCAAAGAAGCCTCATTCTGAGCGAAATAACCAATCTTAGCATTATGTCCCAGGGTCATTGTACCACCGTGATCGATTTGCCCCATAATGGCCTTAATCATGGTCGACTTACCTTCTCCATTCTTACCTACAAAGGATACCCTATCGCCGCGATGAATAGTAATCGACGCTTTGTCGAATACCAAAAGATCATCGTATGATTTCGAAACATTGTCGGTAATTACAGGATAGCTTCCCGAGCGTGGTGCCGGAGGGAATCTCAACCTTAATCTTGAATTATCAACTTCATCAACCTCAACCAATTGCAGCTTGTCGAGCATACGCACGCGCGACTGTACCTGGTTGGTTTTAGAGTAGGTTCCTTTGAAGCGTTCGATGTATTCCTTGGTTTCAGCAATCATCTTCTGCTGCTCATCGTACGCCTTTTGTTGCTGCTCTCTTCGCTCTTTTCTAAGCTCTAGATATTTGGTATAATTTACCTTGTAGTCGTAAATACGTCCCATGGTCACCTCAATGGTTCTTGAAGTGATACGGTCAACAAATGCACGGTCGTGCGAGATCACAATTACCGCTTTACCACTGTTCACAAGGAATTCCTCTAACCACTGTACCGATTCGATATCAAGGTGGTTGGTAGGCTCATCAAGAAGAATCAAATCAGGATTCTGCAATAGCAACTTGGCCAACTCAATACGCATTCTCCATCCTCCACTAAACTCACTGGTAGGACGTTGAAAATCTTCGCGTACAAATCCCAACCCCAAAAGGATTTTCTCAACCTCAGCGTTGAAATTGATCTCTCCCTGACTGTATAGTTTTTCGCTTAGCTGCGATACTTTCTCAATAATTTCGTAGTACTCAGGCGACTCGTAATCGGTTCTGATTGTGAGCTGGTGATTCAATTCATCCAACTCTTTTTGCATGGCCAATACCTGTGCAAATGCCTGTGAAGCTTCGTCAAATACGCTTCGCTTATTCTCGGTCATTAAGTGCTGTGGAAGATAAGCAATTACTGCATCTCCTGGTGCCGACACGCGACCTTTGCTTGGTTTCTGTACACCTGCGATAATCTTCAACAGGGTAGATTTACCTGCACCATTCTTCCCCATCAACGCTATGCGGTCGTTTTCATTAACCACAAATGAGATGTCACTAAATAATGCTGATCCTCCAAACTCAACAGCTAATCCATCAATAGAAATCATTGTTGCCTCATTAAAATTCGAGCGGCAAAGATAATCGTTTCTGTTGATTCAAAAGCTTTCACCCATGGTTAAATATGATGCGCGGGATATAACTGATAACACTCGCATCATACTTCGCCTTGAAAAGATTGCTACCAATTGAAGGTTAAGGTGGCAAAAGCATTGCGACCAGGGGCGTAAATCGGCTGACTGGTACTGCGGTTATAGCGACTTAAATGTTCGCGATAGGTTTCATCAAATACATTCGACATTCCTCCTGTTAGGGAGATATTATTGGTGATGAGATAACGAATATTGATGTCTACAGTTGTAAAGTCGGGCGTTTCCACCTCACCAAATGTCTCTGCAATTCGATCTTGCTCCATGGCATGACGTAACGCGACCTTTGGAAATAACCGATTTTGTATGAAGTTACCTTCTATGGCTACGTTAACTTCCATTGGTGCAATTTCAGGTAACGGTTCATCGAAGTCGTCATTCTCACCATAGGTATAATTCATCGATAACGATGATTTTATTTGAGGTACCCATTGCTGATGCCATGCAATATCAAATCCCATCATCGTAGCCTTGTCGATATTCACAAAACGACGTACACCTGGTGCTGTCTTCATGCGTGGGGTCAACGAAGGATCGATAGTTGATGAGATGTAATCGTTCAACAGCGAACCAAATAAACCAACCGATAAGTTCGTATTCTCAGTCGACCAGCCAAGAGAGAGATCCAGTTGATGGTTTACCTCTGGCTTGATATCTGGATTTCCAAGCATCTCATAAGGATCAACGCCTATGGGCAAATGATTGATGTAACGTTCAGCAATGCCTCCATTACGTACACCACGACCGAGCCACATGCCCAGCGACCAGTTATTGTCCCAGTTACGCGTAGCTCCTACACTGGCACTGATGTTAAAATCAGACGGCGACAGGTCGCTGTACATATTCTGAAATACTTCATCTACTTTATCTGCTTCGGCGCTGTTTTGATCAAGACGTAAAGCTATACTGTAGTTCATCTTTTCTCTTAGCATATGAATCTCAGAGAACAATCCGAGGTTGGTCACCCTTCCGTCCTGCTATACATTATCATTGAATGTTCTCCCAGCCGTTGGTCCCATGATCGGTTCTCGCGAGCGGGTACCTGATGCCTGATGCACTTTCAAGTCTCCACCTAAATACCAGTGCATATTTTCATGGATGGTGCTCCATTCTACCCTTCCACCGAACGACTCGGTCTTGGCGGTTGTTACAGCCAGGCCCTTACGATCTTCGTAGTAGCGATCAAAATTATCCATTTCATGATCTACCAGTGTTGCATATAGTGATGTATTCAACTTGCTATGTCCTTTAAATACACTCTTATTGTTCACGTTGATGGTCCATGTGTCATCAGTTCTCATATCCATTGGTAACGCAGGAAAATCAACATCACGTGCAAAATTACGGTTGATGGCGATATCATACCACTGCCCTTGCACAAGCTCTCCTCCGGCATACACACCAAAGGTTCCTCGCTCAAATGCAGACGCTACCTTATTGCCATTTCCATCCTCATAATCATCCCCTTTTGAATATGCTCCATTTAAAGAAAAGAGTAAGTTCTCATTTTGTGTACCTACAATAGCCTCGGTTCGTGCAACACTACCATTTCCTTCACCACCGCCTGACACTCTTCCAAACCACCCTGGATCATCTTCTTCATGAATGGTACTTCCAACAAAGTTAATGGTAGCTCCAAATGCTGGTCCATAACGCAAGGCATGTGGTCCTTTCAAAACCTCTACTCGCTCTACCTGATTCAAAGCAATCTGACTAACAGGGGGATCCATACGGTTAGGACATGCAGCTGTTGCTGTTTGAACTCCATTGAATACAATATTCAGCTGATCGTACTTGTATCCCCTGAACACAGGGTCAAAGCCATAATTACCACTTTTACGGATCCCCGAAATACCATTGATTTGCTTTAACAGGGCTCCTGCATCATGTTGTACACGATCGGTTTCGCTCACCCCCACTTCCAACGAATGATGATTGGCTGTTCCTAAGGCCAATACCATTACCGGCTCAATGCGATAGGTTGCCCGTGGAGTAAGGTAGATTCTGCCCATCTCGATCAGCTGCTTTAGCTGAGCTTCAGTAAATACCTTTGGCTCATACGATAAGTGGGATATGGTTAACGTTAATCCTGACTTAAGGTTCAGAATGATGAAGCCATCTTCATCGGAAAAACCAGATAATTTACCATAACTAAAATGGACATCTTCAATCACCTGATGGGTATGGGAATTGATGATTTTGATTTTCTTTTCTTGCTGTTGCGACTGTTGTTGTTGTTGTTGTTGTTGTTGTTGTTGTGTTTTTGGAGCACTTGGATTGCTTGCCGATTGCGCACTTATCCCGATACATAGGAGTATAAGCACTACAAGACTGGTAGTAATTTTCATTGACATAGTTCAGTTTTAATGATTTCACGTAAAGGGTACTACGATTATCTGTTAACTAGAACATAACATACAGTATTTAGTTCAAGGCATTTGCGGCTTTTTATGAGCTTTGTTGAGATCCGTTACAGCGATAAGCTATTTTAATGCTGGCAGTGTGAGCAATTTTAGCATCTTTGTTGTTATAGTATACGAACAGAAAAACAAGATTGGTTTCTCGCATATTAGGAAACCAAATCTGAAAATCAAGAATTCAAATAATCTAAAAGTCTTTATAATGAAACGATTGTTTTTTATCATAGCTATTGGAATTTTTGCAATGGCGACAGTAACAGCTCAAAACGCTGATGCAGTAAAAAAATATGAAGCTGCTGCAACAAAGGCTTCTAAAGAAGCTGCCGTGACTGCTGAAAAAGCTACTATGGCTGCTGAAAAGGCAGAAATGGCTGCTAAAGATGAGAAAAAAGTGACGCTGCGAGAGTTTCATCCAACATCAGAAAATGCCAATAAGCTTGTGGTTCTATGGACCAGCGGAGAGGCTGATGTGGCTCATCGAATGGTTTTTATGTATACACATTATGCCCAGCAACAGAAAATGTGGGATGAGATTACCTTAATCATCTGGGGACCGTCATCGCGACTGCTAGCTGGAGATGTTAGTCTGCAGAAAAAGGTTCTGGCAATGAAGAAAGATGGTGTAATTGTAAAAGCCTGTATAGTTTGCGCCGACATGTATGGTGTTTCTGATAAATTCAGAGAAATGGGCTTTGAGGTAAAAGGTATGGGGCAACCGCTTACCAATTACATCAAACAAGGCTATCGCGTTCTTACTTTTTAATACGATCGATAGGAATCTCAATATCGCCTGGATTCATCATGGCATTTATCAATGACACTTTTTGATATTTATTCAAATCATCAATCGATATTGAGATTTCTTTAATCACTCCCTCCTGTAGCAATTGTTCCCGCTTTGTCCCTTTCAAAAGTGGTGTATCAGGAGTATGCCATTCTTCTCCATTCCACAGGATAATATTGGCATATGACGTGTCGGTCAATTTTCCATTGCAGACAATAAAAATATCATCACAATCGCCCTTTTGTTCTCGCAGTTTATTTAGTGCCCCCCTGTCTAAATACTTTACATGATAGTCAAGTTCTTTTACATGCACGACCTGCAGACTGGTAAGCGTTGCGATGGTATAAGGAACAAATTGCACCTCTTCGATATTTTTTTCGTAGATAACACGACATTTATAAAATCCTGCTTTAGGAATATCTTGATCGGAAAGATCTTCCTCTAATGATGGTGCTGTCTGCTGATAAAATTCCTGAATAGATCTATTCATTCTTGCCTGGTGATAATCCAGGTTATAGCATTTACCATCTATGACTTTTATGGTCTCAAGCAATTGGGGCATACACTTTATCTATTAATTCCTGATACTCGTCGTTTACATCACTTTTTGCGGTAATACCACCGCCACTCTTATACACCAGCTGTCCGTTATCATTCTCCATGTAGCGGATGATCACTGCACTATCAAGGTCTACACCATCGAAGATTCCAAATATCCCTGTATAGTAGCCTCTGTCGTACTGTTCTGCATCTTTAATAACCTCAACAGTTTTCTCCTTAGGAGCGCCGCTAATAGAGCCAGCAGGAAGAAGTTTCGCAAGGATATCGCCAACAGATTCAGCATAGTTATCAGGTAGTTCTCCTACAATCTTAGAACTGACTTGCAACAGTTCTTTCTGGTTGGTTTTCAACCTGTCGATATACCTAAACTTCTCTACCCTCACCTTCTTCGACACCATACTTAAATCGTTACGAATCAGGTCGACAATGGTGTTATGCTCAGCAAATTCTTTCGGATCGTTTAAGATTTTATTTTCAGCATCGGGAATAGAAGCATCAATCGTCCCTTTCATAGGATACGAGCTAATTTTACCGTCTTCAATCTTCACAAAAATCTCAGGAGAAAAACATACCATTTCACCGTCAATCAATAGCTTATACTTGGCCTGACTTCTAACAAACACTTCTTTCAAAGTGAGGTTAGTCTCCAGTTCTGTCGGCTGTGTTAAATTCAAAAGATAGGTATCACCACGGTTTAGGTGATGCATTACCTTGTCAAAGGCCGTGGAATACTTCTCAAAGCTGATAGGACGTTTTGAAAAAAGTATTTCCTTTGTAGCCGACAATACAGAAGATGTATGATTTGTACTAGCAGGTGTTTGATATAAGATATGATTGGGAATCTGATCTAATGGATATACCAATGGCTTAAGACTATCAAAGTCGATGATAAACAAAAATGGAATGTCTTGAGCTCCAAGTTTATTCATTTGATCACGGGTATGTTTTGACAACTGGTTCATCTGTATTTACAAATTTTATAGAGGCAAAGATAGAAAAGATGAGGCTTTTAATTGTTGATAATCATGATTCGTTTACCTTTAACCTTGTTCAATTGGTTGAAGAAACGATGTTATGTACATTTGATGTGGTACCTTGTGATCAGGTGGATATTGATAAGGCTGAGGAATACGATAAGTTTTTATTCTCTCCAGGTCCCGGACTTCCTGATGAGCATCCTACTATGAAGCGACTGATTGACAGGTATAAAAGCACGAAGAGCTTTCTGGGAATTTGTCTGGGCCATCAGGCCATTTCTGAGTATTTTGGGGCTTCGCTGCTGAATTTGGAAGAGGTAGTGCATGGTCAGCAGAAAGAGATTACACAGGTGGAATCAAGTGTTCTTTTCGAAGGACTTTCTCAGAAGTTCAAGGTTGGTCTGTATCATTCATGGTTAGTAAATCCGGCTACTGTTCCTGCTGAATTGTTAGTTACTGCACAAACGCACGACAAGCGTGTTATGGCTATTTCTCACCGCGATTATGATATTCATGGCATTCAATTTCATCCTGAGTCAATCCTTACTCCTGAGGGCGATAAGATGATCAGGAATTGGTTGAAAGGGATGACTGCTTCGCCTGGAGAAAGGAACACGGAGAAGGGAAACCGGTGAAGGGCTTCGCCTGGAAACCTGTGAAGGGAAACCGAAGGCTGTTGCACCTTTCAGCGTCCGTAGGACCTCGTGTTGGTGTTCAGGGGAAAACAGAGACAACTTTGCCTGGAGACAGGAACACGGTAACCGGGAATCGGCATGAACGCGAAAACCATTGATTTTCAAAAGATTTAAAATGCGTTAATCAAACTTTTTACTGATGTAATACCAAAGGAATCTCAACAATAGCATATAGTAAAGGTTGTGACGAATTATAGAAGAGTTTGACAACTCTTTGTCTATTTACTTTCTAATGTCTTTTTGGAAATTTATTAAATACTGATGGGAGTCAAAATATAGAAGAAACGCAATCAATTAGCTACACATTACCTACCAAAGCCTTCTCCGAGCCTACTTTTTTCTTACATTTCTCTGGAATATCTCTTCTTCGGCTCTTCAATGATGTTCATTTTGCGACATCTGGTGTTGCAGTTTCGTTTTTTTTGCAACATATGATGTTGCATAGAAAAAAAGAACTCTAGTTGTACATCCTTAGTTGTAAAGGTAGTAAAAAATGACGAGACAAACATTAATCGGAACGAAGAGAAAATCGTCAACAATATTAAAAAACACACGACTTTTCAAAAACGTGGTATACTTTTTGTTAAACTCATTATTGTTTAATAAAAGTTTGCCCTAAGAATGACCATAATGAAGTATTTTTTAATTTTCCTTATTAGCACTGCAACTCTTGCCAGTTGCAGTCTTTCTTATTATAATCGCGTACAGAGCTATAATGACAGTGTAAAAAACATTGATCAAGTAAGGCTTACCCAGAGTTTGCGAGCAAGAAGTGACGAATATAAAAAGGCAGGTAATTTATATACCAACTTCCTAGTTACAACAACTTTCTTACATAACGATTATCTTGAAACAGATAAAGAAGAGACGACACTTAATTTAGAAATGAATCTTCATATTAGTTATGAATCCATGGATTCTACACTCTACGTCGTAATCAATGATATAGAAACACATAAGCTTTACCCGGTAAAAACGATGAAAAAAGACTATATCCTTGAATCAACAACCAGTTCAGAAACGAAAAGTGAAGACAAGACAACGACATCAACAACCACTAGTCAGTCTACAAGGCAATTCATGAAATATAAGTACATTTTGCCTGAAGAAATTATATACAAATTAGAACACTCAAATAAATTCACCTTTAAAATATACCTTGGCGATACAGGATACAACCTGATGCCAACACAAAGACAAATAGACGTAATTAAGAAGTTTTGCAGAACTTTTTAATGAGGCATGTTTATTTTTATACACTTGAGTCCAAGAAGCGAACTATCTCACATTCCCGTTTTGCAGATCGAATTCCCCTTGGACTCTTTTTTATTTTTTAGCAAAGATCGGCTAGTACTTCTAAGTTTCACGTTCCAGGTTCCAGGTTTCACGTTCCAGGTTGTGCGTTCCAGGTTGTGCGTTGCACCATGCTCCATGCTCTTTGCTCTTTGCTCTTTGCTCTTTGCCTTAATTCGCTACAATACACACTAAACCCAATTTTCTCATCACCACCGTCCCTCGAAGCGAAACCGTTCAACCTTTCCACCGTTCAACCTTTCCACCGTTTACCTTTCTACCATTAATCCTACAGACGCTAAAAGAAACACCAGCCTCCGGTTTCCAGGCGAAGCCGTTTTCCTTTTTCCGGCCTCCAGTTACTCCATGCTCCTTGCTCCATGCTCTTTGCTCTTTGCCCTTTTCCCTTCTCCATTCCTTCCTTTTTTATTACTTTTGCGAAAAATTTTTACCATGACAATTCAAGCAAATCTAAATAAGATCAAGCAAACCCTTCCCGAAACAGTTAAGCTGGTTGCAGTTTCAAAAACAAAACCCAATGAAGATATATTAGAGGCCTACGAAGCCGGTCAGCGTATATTTGGCGAGAACAAGGTACAAGATCTTGGTCGCAAATTTGAGGAGCTTCCCAAAGACATACAATGGCATTTTATTGGACACCTTCAGTCGAATAAGGTAAAATACATCGCACCATTCGTAAGTCTGATTCATGCAGTTGACAGTCTGAAGTTACTTAAGACCATCAACAAAGAGGCAGCCAAGAACAATCGTACAATCAACTGCTTACTTCAGTTTCATATTGCAAAGGAAACCTCTAAGTTTGGTTTATCGCTTGATGAAGCAAAAGAACTATTAAACTCGGCAGACTACCAAGCTCTTGAAAATGTTAACATTATCGGCGTAATGGGAATGGCAACCTTTACGATGGATACAGATATGGTACGCTCAGAGTTTAAAACACTGAAAACCATCTTCACTCAATTGAAAGAAGACTTTTTTGCTGACAACGACACATTTACAGAGATCTCAATGGGAATGTCAGACGACTATCCTATTGCTGTTGAAGAAGGCAGTACAATGGTCCGTGTAGGAAGCAGCATCTTTGGTGCAAGAAACTACTAAAACAGGTAATTCAACCCCATATAAAATCCTGCATTACCATCCTGGCTATCGAATGCTCGTCCGTAGTCAAACGCGACAATAAAGTTGGTATTCATCACCACTCGCATACCAATTCCCGAGGACCAATGCATTTGTTCATTGCCAGGATTGAAGTAGGCCTCCTGAGACTCGCCAGACTGGTTAAAACCTGTTAGATCAACATCAATCTTGTCGGTTACCCTACCACCATCAAGAAAAGCATTCAGTCCGATTGTAAAATGTTGACGGTATTTGGTAAAACTATACAGGCGTGATCTTAACTCAAGATTTCCATAAGCAATGGCATTACCAATAATACGGTTTCGCTTGATACCTCGAAGCGTTTTTGAGCCCCCCAGACCTTCCGACAAGCTTCCTTTCATCACTGAAGTTAATACCTGTCCCTGATAATAAAACGGCACATCACCCGCAATGGTAGTCTGATAAGCCACACGAACAGCAGCAGACAGGTATTTATCGATCAATGAGAAATACTGTCGGTGCGTAATATTTAATTTCATAAACGACTGCTCTGCTCCTAGCAATTCGGTACAGGCACCAAATGTCAGGTCGGTCCACATCCCCTTGGTGGCGTAAGCAGTATTATCTCTGGTGTCGTAAACAATTCCTCCCTTTAAGATTGGAATAAAGCCACCATCAATACTCTCACCTTTGAGGATACCCCACTGCTGGTATCGTTCAAATAAACCTGGCATTTCTGATAGCTGAGGCAACTTCTTGCGATCGCTTTTCCCCTTGTTCAACTTATCGATATTCACCGAATTGATATTAAAATTCAGCAAATTAGCACCAGCCAACCATCTCCAATGGTCATTAAACAGCTTTCCCTGGATATCTACTTTTAATCGGAAAAGTTTACGTTGATAGCGGTAAAACATACGCGAGCGATAATCGGCATGACTATCATCCTCCCAATCCTTATTATAAACAACATCAGCTCCATTGAATCCATAAAAATCGTAAGCCTGATCGGTAAGATAACTAAAGTCGCATGTAAACTGTAGTCCTGGGAACAAATATTTCGAGTCGTAATAAAAGCGGTTAACGCCACTCCCTTTAGTCATGCGTGATATCTCGAGGTAAAACATTTGCTTATACTCAGGATAGATAGAACCATCATCATAATCAAACAAGTTCACTAGTCCGCCATACTGAAATCCAAGGTCCGAATCGTAAGTTATTGCAGGAAGGGCACCTAAATTCCATCCCGACTTCCCCTTTTCTTCCTCTTGTGCAAATCCTCTGTTTACTAATCCTGTAATCACTAATATTACCAACAATAACCTCTTCATTCAGCTTACCTTTCTTAATGTGTTCAATAGTAAATGCAACCAGTGTCTCATCCTTTGTTGTTGAAGCAAAAATAATGATTTATATCATAATCGTTTAAATCAAATCCTATTATTCAGTGAATGGCGCTTTGTGCGATATACACTACACTCTATAAGAATTAAAGGAAAGAAATAAGCTAGAAGTAAACAGCGCCACTGAAACCCTAAGATTTCGAGTCGCGTAGTGTTAGTGTATCCTATCGGTCAATAAAAGTTGAATTGATAGAATTAACACTCCTGTAAAGATGGAGTATAACCTTTCAACAGCAAGAAAGCGAACGTAATAGTAGACTAAAAACTTAGGGACAATCCAGAGTTCCTCACAATATATAGCGTATGACGCCTCAACTATCGATGGACGAAGCCTTGGTAAAGAAGTTGACGGAGCTGGTTGAAGAGAATATTAAAGACGAAAATTTTGGCGTTAAAGATTTAGCCGGGCAAGCAAGTCTTAGTCGCTCGCAATTACACCGAAAGCTTAAAGCGATACGGAACCAGTCGATTAGTCAATTCATTCGAGAGATAAGGCTTAAACATGCCATGAATATGCTTCAGAACAATGCAGGTACTGTAGCAGATGTTGCTTATGATGTAGGATTTAAGAGTCCTACTTATTTTAATCGTTGTTTCCGTAACTATTACGGTTTTCCTCCAGGTGAAGCAAGGCAGAAATACAGTAGCGAGACATCGTCTGAAGAGGCTATGACACCATTAAAACCGATTCATCCTAATAAACAAAACCTAATAACTACTGTAGTTGTGCTATTTATATTTGTAGTGATCACAATGATCGTTTCAATTACACTGCTAAACAACGATAACAAAAACAATGAACGAAGTACAACGAATACCATTAGTGCAAACAAATCAATCGCCATATTGCCTTTCAGAAATCTGAGTCAGGAAATTGAAAATCAATACTTCGCCGACGGCATGCAGGAAGAGATTCTTAATCATTTATCAAAATTTAAAGATCTGAAAGTTATCTCGCGTACATCGTCGGAAAAATACCGTAATACCAATAAAACAATACCTGAAATAGCCGCTGAATTAGGTGTTTCATATATTCTAGAAGGAAGTGTGCAAAAGCAAAATGGAAGTGTAAAAGTGTTTATTCAGCTAATTGATGCCCTCAAGGATAATCAAATATGGACTCAAAACTACCTTAGAGATATGCAGTATATTTTCGAGGTACAAAGTGAAATTTCATTAAATATTGCCCAGCACCTGCGTTCAACAATATCAGAAACCAAAGAAGAAATTATCCAAAAACCGCCTACTAGAAATATGAAAGCTTACAACCTCTACCTGCAAGGTCGCTATTTCTGGAATAAACATACACAAGAGGATTTTAAGCTTAGCTTGAGTTACTACCAGCAAGCGATTGAATTAGATCCTGATTTTGCACTGGCTTTTGCAGGATTAGCGGATGTATTCTTCTCTGCTTCACGAATGAATTGGTACCCTCCGGAAGAAGGGTATGCTATTGCAAAAGACCTTGCTGAAAAGGCTCTAAGGTTAGATAGTACACTTGCCGAAGCACATGCAACACTTGGGGCAGTAGCCTGTTGGAACGAAATGAACTGGCACAAAGCAAAGGAAGAAATCAACCAATCACTTCAGCTTAATCCAAACTATGCTACTGGTTACTTTTTCAACGCCCAACTCATGGAAATTACAAATCAACTACCTCAGGCTATTGAGCATCTAAATAAGGCAATTGAGCTTGAACCATTATCTCCTATGATGTATTGCCTAAAGGGGAGGTATCTTTTTAACGATGGAGATTTTAGTAATGCTATAAAAGAGATACGTAGATCAATTGAACTTGGAGATAAGACTTCCGCTCATATTGAGCTGTTCCTCATTTATCTGTACATCGACAATCATTCTGAGGCATTCAATGAGCTTGAAAAATACCTTACAAATATTGGTGCTAATCCTTCCCTATTCGAAGAAATCAAGACAAACTATATAACAGAAGGCCTGCACAGGGCGATACATCGACTTATTCAGGAGGAGGAAAAACAAGATGTTGTAAATTCATACTTTATTGCAAAACTTTTTATCCTTTTAGAGAATCAAGAAAGAGCAATAGACTGGCTGGAAAATTGTTATAATGATAAAGTCTCATTTATTTATGGTATAAATAGTGATCGTTTCTTTAAAAGTCTAAAAAATAATCCTCGTTTCATTGCACTTATAGACCAACTCAATTTGGTTGACCAGCAATTATAGTTCTGCAACGCATTCCATGCCCGCTTAAACACTCAGCAGCTGCCACTTACAACATGCCACACAAATATTTTTCTACGCATAACATCAACTAATATACAACATCACTGCAATACGTAGTGTTACTTGATACAACCCTTGTCCAACAATTACAACATAGATACAATGGAGCTAAATAAGAAGGTTAATCATTCGCAACATATTGATTTGGTGTGGTACGTGATAATGTCGGAAATTTGCATCACAATCTTTTATTAGTTATTAATCAAAAACTTAATCCCATGAAAAAGTTAGTATTTATTTTAATCGCATTGTTTATTAGTCCTGGTCTTTTTGCCCAGATTGATAAAGATACCCACATGCTTGTGGACGTTAGTGTATCTCCTCCTGTATTTACAGGTATTATGAAGCAAGAGATTATTAAGAAAAAACAAAAATCTCATGAAACTTGTTCTCAGTTCCTCACTGACAATATTTCATTCCCTAAAGAAGCAGAGGATCGTTCTGAAGAAGGTACTGTTGTTGTTCGATTCACTGTTCTACCATCAGGAGAACTTACACATTACAATGTAATCAATAGTATTTCTGATAGATTAGACGAAGAAGTTATTGCTACACTTGAGAAGACTAGTGGTATGTGGGAACCAGGCTATAATAACGAAACGCCTGTTGCAATGGAAAGTGAAGTAGCTGTGACATTTAGTCTAGGTTTCACTGACCATAAAACGATGGCCCAACAGTATCTAAAAATGGCATCTAAGAAATTGTACAAAAACAAGCATAAGAAAGCCCTAAAATACCTCAATAAAGCAATGGTGTACGCACCGAATAGCGTTCAAACCCTTCTACATCGTGGTATTATCCACCATAAGCTTGGTGATTTTGCTAGCGCATGTGCCGACTGGACTCGCTTAAAGGAGATTGGTTATGAAGATGCTGATCTATATATCACACAATACTGTGGTTCTGATATTTTCGCTGAAAATTAGCACTTAATTCTATATAATTTTCTCTATCCCTACAATTCATTTCTCGAAGCATGCTATGCCACCTACAGCATGCTTCTTCTTTTTATTCCAATAATCCCATGTTTTCAGGCATACCTTCATTCAGAAACCTAGTACATCATTATATCGTATTAAATAATAGCCCTGATAAAAGGTCATGGTGTGTACTTTTCTAGCTATCCCCACTTATCCTTGCTTATGGCTAAACGGCATAGGTTATGACTGCTATATCTAATAATGATAAAGAGTTTCTTAAAACCCTTAGGGAGATTGTGGATGTAAATCTTAATAATGAACAATTTAGCGCCACTCAACTTGCCAATGAAGTTAACCTTACACGATCAGAACTGCACACCCTATTAAAGAAACTCACACAGCAATCGGTCACCCAATTTATCAGGGAGATACGATTACAGCACGCGTATGAAAAATTAAAAAACAATGAAGCAACAGTCGCTGAAATTGCCTATCAAGTTGGTTTTAAAAGTCCGGCTTATTTTAATTACTGTTTTCGCGACTATTATGGATTTCCCCCTGGTGAAATTAAAAAGACAAATATCAATATTGATCTACTAAAAGATCGCAGCAGGCGCGCGACTAGACTAAAGAAATCGCCAAGACTTAATCATTTACGAAAAACGCACTATATAATTGTTCTTCTTGCTATTTCTACGGTACTTATCGCGCTCCTTCTTATTGTAAATCGTAACCATGAGGACAAATCAGTGGCTATACTCCCCTTTGGTAATATTACTGAATTCGAGACTAATGATTATTTCTCTGATGGTTTAACGACCGATTTGAAGCATCATCTTTGTCGTATTCAGAATTTAACCACCATTTCTGTATGTAAAGATTTTCTTGCAGATTTGAAGCATCAAAACCTTTGGGAAACGGGAAAAGAACTGGGTGCTGATTACATTGTATTTGGAAATTTGATTTCATTAGGTGATGAGATTAAAATCCAACTTCAGATTATGGATATCAATAAGAAGGCCATCCTGTTTAACGATCTGTTTGAGCAAGATTCAAACAGTCAGTATCTGCTTCAGAACGATATTGTGAGACGCATCCTGCTTTGGATAAAGCCATCGCTAACAACCGATGAGTTGTTATACTTGCACAGATCGCTTACAAGAAATCCGAAGGCATACGAGCACTACTTAAAAGGTTGTTATTTACTAAACTCAAAGTCGCCCGAGAACCTTAGTCCTGCCTTGGACCATTTTAATATGGCCTTAAATAACGATCCGAATTACAGCACCGTATATGAGAAAATTGCAGAATATCATTACTTGATGGGTACTTACAGCCGTCAAAATTCTGGCGAGCACTATTTCCAGGCAAAAATATATGCGCACAAAGCACTGCAACTTGATCCAAAATTATCTTCAGCTCATGCTATTCTTGGTGGTGTTGCTTTATGGAATGACTGGGACCTGAATAAAGCGAAAGAATATCTGACTAAGGCCATAAAGATGAATCACAATTGCTGTAACGCACAAAATCTTTATGCACAGTATTTAGTCTCCTCGGGAAAAACAAAGAAAGCATTAAATTTAGTCAGGAAGACTTTGAAACAAAATCCTGAAGCAAGTAATCTACAACACACCTGTTATCAGATATACTTTATGTTGCGGGATTATGAAAGTGCGCTTCAAAGTACGAAGAACATGCAACAGGACAGCAATAATAAGAGTGATTACTACTGGCTTGAGCTTCAAGCACTATATTATCTTGGCAAATACGACCTGGTAGCACTTAAAGTTGAAGAAATATTGCGACTTAATCCTGCAACATTAGCGCATGCCAATATGGTGCAACATAGCTACAATAGAGAGGGAATAACTAGTGTACTCCAGCTGTTAGAGCATGCACTACAATCGTCGATCTTTAAAACACCTTACGAAGTGGCACAGTTTTATGCCATTTTAAAAGATTATAAAAAAACATTGCAATGGTTGCATAAGGCCTACCACCAGCACACTCCAGAGCTTATATCAGTAAAATACAATAGTCTTTTTAAGGATTTGACACACTTGAAAGAGTATCAACAACTACTTGACTTAATCTACTCATAATTGTAGCACTGCAATTAGTTTTGCAATTTTTTTCTATATGATTATCCTGCCAAAGAGCAACATCATTAACATCATCTGCATCATAATGGCAACAAATACCCTTTAATTGTTCAACGATGTTCTAAACTTCCTCTTTTTTCTAAAATTTTATACAACATAACTGTTTGTTATCGCGTGTTAGTTTGTTGGATCTTTGTATTACGATTTTCCTCAAGGAATTTCTTTTGTATAACCAATAATTTCGCGTTATGAAAAAGATTGTATCACTCCTTATCGTATTAGCATTGGCCATATGTGTAAGTGGTCAAACAACTAAAATCCATCGTTTTCTAGAAAATGTGGATGTAACTCCCCCAGTATTTACAGGTATTGAAAATACTGCAGATATTCTAAACGAAACCTCATTTAAGTATTCATGCTGTGAGGATTATCTGAAAAAGAACATTGTTTACCCACAGGTTGCTCAAGATTATTACATTCAGGGAAAAGTTGTAGTTGAATTTACAGTAAAAGAAAATGGATATCTTGACGATTTTGAGGTAATCAATAGTGTATCAGAAGAACTTGATGAACAAGTTATCCAGATGGTTAAGTCGACCGATGGAATGTGGAAGCCAGGCTTAAATGACAACATGCCTGTGGCAATGAAAAAACAAGTACAGGTTAGGTTTAGTATTGGAAATGCGGATCACCTAAGAATGGCCCAAAAACTTTGTTACAAAGCAACTAAAGTTTTGAATAAAGACCGCTACAAAAGAGCGCTAAAATTACTTGATAGAGCCGTAGCACTATATCCCCATGAAGGAAGTATCCTTCAAAGAAGCATGGCACGCTACCAAGCTGGCGATACCTCAGGAGCATGCGAAGACTGGCAACGATTGAAGTATTCAGGCATTGAGTATGCAAGGGAATATGTTGCAGATTTCTGTGGAGATGAAGATGTTGCCTTGATACAAAATGACGAAGAGTAGATGGAGTTGTCGCATCTGGATCAAAAAAAAAGCATGCAGAGCTATTTCTGCATGCTTTTTTTTAAGTTATATCATGAATTAACATCCACTTACATCTTCGCCTTCATTCGCTAAATTACGATAATGGTGTAATTGGAATGATGCTGGTCGCTCGATAGGTAATCCATACAGGCGATCGAATACCAATGATGCCAATACTCCTAATGCTCTTGATACTCCAAATAATACTGTGTAGAACGAGTATTCTGTGATACCATAGTGATATAGTAATGATCCGGAGAATGCATCAACATTAGGCCAAGGATTCTTAATCTTACCAACCGATCCTAGAATTGGAGGTACAACCTCGTATAAGCGATTTACAATGTTGATCAAGCCATCATCTTTGATATACTTCTCAGCAAACTTCTGCTGTGCATCAAAACGAGGATCAGTTACACGAAGTACAGCGTGTCCATAACCTGGTATTACGCGACCTTCGGCCAATGTTTTCTTCACATACTCGGCAATATCTTCTTTCGAAGGATCATCATTATCAAGATATTGAATCATCTCAAATATCCAATGAATAACATCCTGGTTAGCATAACCGTGCAATGGTCCTGCTAATCCTAGCATACCAGCAGAGAATGCATAATAAGGATTACTCAATGCAGATCCAACCAAGTGAGTAGTATGTGCCGAAACATTACCACCTTCATGGTCGGCATGAATAACGGTATACAAGCGTAACAAACGCTTCACCTCATCAGAATCATGCCCCATCATATGAGCAAGGTTACCCGCCCAGTCTAAGCGTGGATCTGGCTCAATATGGTCGCCATTATGGAAGTTGCGACGATAAATATAAGCTGCCACACGAGGTAAGCGAGCGATAAGGTTCATCACATCTTCGTAGGTAGTATCCCAGTAATATTTCTTGTGTACCCCTGCCCTATAAGCCTTTTGGAAGATAGATTCAGTAGCCATAGCTAAGATAGCTGTACTAAACTGAGTCATTGGTTTCGATGTTAAAGGCAGTGCATCAATTGCATCAAATACATGCTGAGGCACATACGATCTGGTAGCCCAGTCTTTTGAAATATTCAACACATCATCACGTGTAGGTATCTCACCAATTAACATCAGGTAAAACAAACCTTCAGGAAGAGGCTCCCCATCAGGATTTAATCGTGGTAACTTTTCTCTTAACTCAGGAATTGAATATCCTCTAAAGCGGATACCCTCATTAGGATCCAATTTCGAGGTATCAGTAATTAAACTAGGTACTCCTTTCATACCAGTCATTACCTGACCAATAGTTACATTAGCAATTACCTTATCAGCGTGATCTTTTTTAAGTTTGTTGTATTCAGCAACACACTTACTAGCTTTTTGATAAAATCGATTCTTAATGTATTCCATAGCTACAATTTTAGATTTCCTGTCATAATATTATTAGTACATATTTTTTATAATCTCGTCGGTAAACGCTGATGTAGAAAGCAATTCTGCGCCTTCCATATAAGCATGTAAATCAGCAGTTACCTTACGTTTTGAGAATGTTTTTTCCATTCCGTAGAAGATCTCCTCGGCTGCTTCCTGCCATCCCATGTATTCTAGCATCATTACACCAGATAGGATCAAAGAGCTAGGATTTGCCTGTCCTGTACCTGCAATTGTTGGAGCCGTTCCATGCGTAGCTTCAAAAATTGCGTAGCCACTCTTATAGTTTATATTTGCCCCTGGAGAAATACCGATACCACCAACCATAGCCGCCAGCTGATCAGAAATATAATCTCCGTTAAGATTCATGGTAGCAATCACCGAATGATCATAAGGACGCAAGAGACTTTCCTGCAAGAATGCATCAGTAATCACATCCTTTATAATCACTTTGCCATTATCCTTAGCCATTGCCAGGGCATCATCAGCAGCCTCTTTACCATGAGCCTTCACGATTGATTCATAATGGCGCCAGGTAAATGTCTTATCTTTAAAATACTCTTCTGCTAAGTCATATCCCCAATTCTTGAAAGCACCTTCGGTAAACTTCATAATGTTACCCTTATGCACTAAGGTTACCGATGGCAAATTACGGTCGATAGCATAACGAATAGCTGCTTTTACGAGTCGTTCTGAACCATCTTTAGAGATAGGTTTTACGCCAAAAGAAGTACTTTCAGGAAAGCGAATATTCTTCACTCCCATTTCATCGACCAGGAAGTCGCGAAACTTTGTTGTTTCTTCCTCACCAGTCATATATTCAATACCCGCATAAATATCTTCGGTATTCTCTCTGAAGATATGCATATTCACCATTTCAGGATAACGGATAGGAGATGGAACACCTTTAAACCAACGAATTGGTCGCAGGCATACATACAAATCGAGTGTCTGACGTAAAGCAACATTCAGCGAGCGAATGCCTCCACCTACCGGGGTTTGAAGAGGACCTTTAATGCCAACCAGGTAATCCTTAAATGATTCGATGGTTGCATCAGGAAGCCACTCCCCTGTTTGATCAAAAGCCTTTTGTCCGGCAAGTACCTCTTTCCATTCAATCCTTCTATGGCGACCATAGGCTTTTTCCACGGCTGCTTCAATTACCTTTTGGGTAGGTTCGGTAATATCTTTACCGATACCATCGCCTTCGATAAATGGAATAATTGGTTTTTCAGGAACAATAAGCTTTCCATCTTTTATTTCAATACGATCTCCCATGTTGATCAATTAATTATTGTTCATTTTCGTTTTTAAGTTCTCATCGATAGCACTTAAAAATGCTTCGGTATTCAGATAATGCTCTTCTTTCAATGCCGAACCATGAATAATAAGTGCCAGATCTTTGGTCATCTTTCCACTTTCAACAGTTTCGATGCAAACATGTTCGAGCGTTTCAGCAAAATCTATCAATTCATTGTTTTTATCTAACTTACCCCTAAAGGCTAATCCTCGGGTCCAGGCAAAGATTGATGCAATTGGATTTGTTGATGTAGGTTTACCCTGTTGATGCATTCTAAAGTGACGGGTAACGGTTCCATGAGCAGCTTCTGCTTCCATGGTACCACCATCAGGAGTCACCAAGGTAGAGGTCATCAATCCCAGTGATCCAAATCCCTGAGCAACGGTATCAGACTGAACATCACCATCGTAATTTTTACATGCCCATACAAAACCTCCGTCCCACTTTAAAGCAGCGGCAACCATATCATCAATTAAGCGATGTTCATAGGTAATGCCCAACGCTTCAAACTTCTCCTTAAATTCAGTGTCAAACACCTCTTGGAAAAGATCCTTAAAGCGTCCATCATACTGCTTCAGTATTGTATTTTTTGTGGATAGATACAATGGCCATTTCTTAGTAATTGCCTGATTCATACACGATCGCGCAAATCCTCTGATCGATTCATCGGTATTGTACATGGCCATAGCAACACCACTACCATCAAAGTCGTACACTTCGTGAGTGATCGCCTCTTCACCATTCTCTGGCGTAAAGGTGATGGTCAGTTTCCCTTTTCCCTTAGTCAGAAAATCAGTTGCTCTATACTGATCACCAAAAGCATGACGACCAATACAAATAGGTTGTGTCCACCCAGGTACTAATCGTGGTACATTCTTAATCAGAATAGGCTCACGAAATACAGTTCCTCCAAGGATATTACGGATGGTACCATTAGGCGATTTCCACATCTTTTTAAGGCCAAACTCGCTTACCCTGGCTTCATCAGGTGTGATTGTTGCACATTTTATACCCACTCCATATTTTTTAATGGCATGTGCTGCATCAATCGTAATCTGATCATCCGTTTCATCTCGTTTCTGAATTCCCAAATCATAATACTTGATATCAAGATCGAGATAAGGATGTATAAGCTTCTCCTTGATAAACGACCAGATAACACGAGTCATCTCATCACCATCAAGCTCTACCACCGGATTTAATACTTTTATTTTTGCCATAAGAGTATACTTTTTTCGAGTTTAACCTACCTGTTGTTTTCTGATTAGATTCAATGCCGAACCTGCTTTAAACCATTCAATTTGCTGCGCATTATAGGTATGATCAAGTACAATTTGTTCTTTCGATCCATCGCTATGGATAATCTCCAGCGTTAATTGCTTTCCTGGAGCAAATTCTTTCAGATCGATGAAGTTAAACTCATCATCTTCCCTGATCTTATCATAGTCGGCCTCGTTGTTGAAAGTCAGCGCTAGCATCCCCTGCTTCTTCAAGTTGGTTTCATGAATTCGAGCGAAGGATTTAACAATCACTGCCTTTACTCCAAGGTGACGAGGTTCCATTGCAGCATG
The DNA here is from genome assembly GCA_005217565.1 of Puteibacter caeruleilacunae. GTDB lineage: Bacteria > Bacteroidota > Bacteroidia > Bacteroidales > Prolixibacteraceae > Puteibacter > Puteibacter caeruleilacunae. The sequence continues at coordinate 302,931 of SJCO01000008.1, read as the reverse complement.
TTCACGAGAAGATCCTTCTCCGTAGTTGTGATCCCCAACAACGATCGTTGGTACACCTGCTGCTTTATAATCACGTTGTGTTGCCGGAACAGAATTTACACTACCATTTATCTGACTCTTCACTTGGTTGGTCTTCTCGTTAAAGAAATTTACAGCACCAATCAGTAGATTGTCTGAAATATTATCTAAGTGACCTCTGAATCTTAACCAAGGACCAGCCATTGAGATATGATCAGTAGTACATTTACCTTTTGCTTTGATCAACAATTTTGCTCCGGTTATATTCTCACCATCCCAATCTTTAAAGGAAGTTAGTAGTTGTAATCGTTTTGAATCATCGGCTACCACGACTTCTATATTTGAACCATCAGCAACAGGAGCCTGATAACCAGCATCCTCTACTGCAAATCCTTTTGCAGGCAATTCTTCTCCTCTAGGAGGATCAAGTTTTACCTGCTCACCTTTATCATTTTCCAGCGTATCGGTAATTGGATTAAATCCTAAATTCCCGGCAATAGCCAAGGCAGTAACCATCTCAGGCGATGTTACAAATGCATGTGTATTAGGATTTCCGTCGGCACGCTTTGAGAAGTTTCTATTGAACGAATGCACAATGGTATTCTTCTCCTCTTTCTCGGCTCCTGCACGCTTCCATTGCCCTATACAAGGACCACAAGCATTGGCAAACACATGGCCTCCTATTTGATCAAATATGTCGATAAATCCATCTCTGTCGATTGTATATCGCACCTGCTCAGATCCAGGAGTAATAGTAAACTCAGCATTCGCCTTTAATCCTTTGTCGACTGCTTGTTTAGCAACTGATGCTGCTCGCGATATATCTTCGTATGAAGAGTTGGTACAAGAACCAATTAATCCAACTTTAACCTCTAAAGGCCAACCATTTTCTTCAGCTACCTTAGCCATCTGTGAGATAGGTGTAGCCCTATCAGGAGTAAATGGCCCATTCACATGAGGCTCTAATGTAGACAAGTCAATCTCTATAAGTTGATCGTAATACTTTTCAGGCGCCTCATAGACCTCAGAATCGGCTTTTAGGTGGTCTTTTATATCATTAGCCAGCGCTGCCACTTCAGCTCTTCCTGTGGCCTTTAAATAGCGTGCTATGGCTTCATCATAAGCGAACAAAGAAGTCGTTGCTCCAATCTCGGCCCCCATATTACAAATCGTACCTTTTCCTGTAGCTGAAATAGCATTGGCACCTTCACCGAAATATTCAACAATACAACCAGTACCACCTTTCACAGTAAGTAAACCTGCCACCTTAAGAATAACATCCTTTGGGGAAGTCCAACCGTTCATTTTTCCTGTAAGCTTTACGCCAATCAATTTAGGCATCTTCAGTTCCCAAGGCATACCAGCCATCACATCTACTGCATCAGCACCTCCCACACCAATAGCGATCATTCCTAAACCACCAGCATTAGGCGTATGTGAATCGGTTCCAATCATCATTCCTCCAGGGAAAGCATAGTTTTCCAATACAACCTGATGGATGATACCTGCACCAGGCTTCCAAAAACCAATGCCGTACTTGTTCGATACAGACTCAAGGAAATCATAGACCTCTTCGTTATTCTTTTTAGCAAAATCTAAATCGGTCTTACCTTCAATATTAGCTTGGATTAAGTGATCGCAATGTACAGTTGAAGGAACAGCAGTCTTGCTCTTACCTGAATTCATAAACTGAAGCAATGCCATCTGTGCTGTAGCATCTTGCATAGCTACCCTATCGGGAGCAAAATCGACATATGCATTACCTCGCTCAAAGCTCTCAAGCGTTGTCTCTTCATGCAAGTGTGCATATAAAATCTTTTCTGCCAATGTTAATGGCCGTTGTAGCTTTTCCCTTGTTTTAGCTACCTTATCTGACATCGCTGCGTAAACGTTTTTAATCAGGTTTAAATCAAATACCATAAGATGATAACTTTAATGTTTCCACTTCCTGTTGTTTTTCATTGAATCATCAAGCTTTCCAAAATCACATACGAATCCTGTGCAACATACAAATAGTATACTCCCAGTTTATCTATATTCCCATTCCCATAGATCTGAAGATCTGCCTGTGCCTGCTCTGAAAGCTTTAAAACGAATTCGATGAATTCACTACTAAAACATAATAGTTATGAAAAAGTTTACATCAAATAAGAAGTATTTGAGCAATTTATTGTAACATATTGAAACTTAAAGAAAAATTTATCGTAGCAGGGTTTCTTTAACGGCATAACAAACCGGCCTCATCGAAGGAAGAATATGAGGTAAATTATTTGCCACCATGCAACAATTTAATTTTTGAAAGAAGTAATTGTTAATGAATAAATCCAGCGAAATATCGCTTCTTTAAATTGAAATTAAATACATATGAAAAACGAAATGTTTCGTATAAGAGGTCATGAAAACCATGCTGGTATCTGAAGCGAATACTATGATTCTTTAGCTTCTTTTCTACGGTAAAGCGACCAACAACCGGACTGTCACGTTCTACTTTGTAGCCATGGTAACCTGCAATTTCAGCTCCGGTAGTCCATTTCCCTAGAGTTAGGTCTAATCCTGCACCAAACACTAAAGCATCGTTTTGTCGCGTCATATCGGAGTTGGTCTGCCAGCTTATAAACCCCAGCATGCCATGCCATCTCCAATGATTTGCTTGTTTCCCGCAAGGAATATCTTTTCCAAAGGATAGATCGAAAGAATAACCTGGTGAATCAGAATAGCGAGCAGCATCATATCGGTTTCCCGATGCCGATCGTCCAGTTAAGCGGACCATCATATCAGGCCATCCTCGTGCATCTTTTGCCAACTGTATATAGGTTGAAAAGTAAATATCTCCAACAGCAATACCTTTCCCATCATAGTCTCTGGCAACACGTTCATCTCTGGTTTCAGGTGTCATTTTAAAATGCTCTATCAAAACACCCGACAATTCAATTCCTACCTTGCCAGGAATAAATGGATAGAAAAATCGTAAAAATAGATCTTCGGTATCGTCTCCATCACTAAAATGGGTACTTGCTCTGAACTCAAGCTCGAGCTTTTCAGGAGTTAATCCTCGTTGATTTTCAGGAACAGGTAATGCATTAGGCCCAAGATAACCAGGACTTAGTTTAATCATGGTCTTCCAACTAGGCATCCCTGATGTCCAATTATGCGTTTCATTCCACCATCTCCAATCTTCCTCAGCATACGTATTCAAGGCAATAAAAACAAGAGTAAAAAGAAAGGCTATTTTACGCATATCGTCCGTTTTAAAATGAAAAGGAGTTGACCAGTTACCCAGTCAACTCCTTCAAATATATGAAACATTATTTCAAGAATCAAGACCCACATCTTAATTCAGAAACAGCCATTTTTATAAATCTAACTTCTTACGGATAGATTTTGGAATACCATTTTTATGAATCATGATGTCCATAGTTTTGTATGCAACAAAAGCTTTCGATGCATAGAAATATCCATCATACTTGTTGTATTCACCCCATGAATTCTTCACTTTATAGTACTCAGTTCCGTTTTGATCTTTTACCAATCCTACGATATGCATACCGTGATCATCAGTTGTTTGATAGTTATCGTATGCTTCTTGACGCATCTCTTGAGTGATAGTTTTCTCAGCACCAGGCTTGTCTAACTTATACAACTGGCTATTTTTCTCTGCCGAAGACATGTTCTCCCACTTTGAAATCTCTGAGTCACTCATTTCTTTATAATCTACATCAGGAACAACAGCAATACCTTTTGTTTTTGTTGCAAATCCTTTTTCACTAACGTCTGCTGCCCATGCTACAGAATATCCATTCTTCAAAGCCTCATCAATAATCTGAATCAACTCCTCTTGAGGAACATTGTACACTTTATCCCACAACCAGTTATCAGGAACTTCAATTTCGAATGTTGTATAGAAAGGATGGTGTGTGTATGATGAAATCTCAACGTAATCAGCTGGATTCAATCCACAGAACTCATCAGCAAATGTACGTGGAGTATAAGTTTTTCCTTCATACTCAAAAGAAGCAGGTAATTCTCCTAAATATGAATCAACAGTATTGTCGAATGCTTTCTTCCAAGCTGGACTTAGCTTCTTATTGCGATTCTTGATCACTCCTGAAACCATATCTTTCAATACCTCATCCATCTCTCCGTGAATGTGGTTTTCTTCGCCAATATTTAATCCATTGTATGCACTTTCAGGTACAATACCATATTTTTTCCATACGTAAGTGATATCGTGAAATGCACCACCGGCAGCAAAATTCAAGTTACCATGTAAGCGAACGTACTTCTCTGCTTTGTCTTTGTAGCAGTTATTTACAACAAACATCTCAGACAAATCTAATTCTGGCTTACCCATGCGCATCAATTCAGATTCCATGAATGATAATGCAGAGAAAGACCAACAAGTTCCTGATCTAAATTGATTCTTTACGGAGGTATGAGGGATTTCTTTAATAGTAGTAAACTCGTAACCTTTTACTTCTTCTTTTGATTTGTCTTTTGCACTAACCGACCAGGCTAAAAGCATCGACAAAGTAATTGCTCCAAACTTCTTCATCTTATATTATTCCGTTAAAAAAATAGTTTCATGCCAAAAATAAAAAAATCTGTGAGGCAAAAAAATGAAAAAACTCAATCATTATTTTTAATTGAACAATTATGGCACTCCTGCGTATAGTTAGATACTGATTGGTGAAATCTCTTAGAAATGGATAAGTCTTTAACCCGCGAGCAGTTATTAAGTCGTATAAAAAACCTTGAAGAGGAGCTTCTGAACTACCAGAAGCTTGATCAATTCTATGAAAATAATTTAAAAAGAATTTACCGTCTTTTTGAGGAGGCTCCTTTATCCTATCAATCACTCGACGAAAAAGGATATATATTAGAGGTTAATAATACCTTTTTACGCACATTGGGTTATAATCGAGATGAAATTATCGGCACTTGGTTCGGAGACCTGCTTACTCCTGAATATCGGGATAAGTTCAAGCAGAGATTTGAAATTTTTAAGGAAAGAGGGGAAATGAATCATGTAGAGTTCACCATTCATAAAAAAGATAAAACTCCAATTATCGTGCAATACAATGGAAGAATAGGCTATCATCCTGATGGCTCTTTCCGACAGACTCATTGTGTTTTCGAGGATATCACCAGAACAAAATATCTTGAGCGTTCAAAGCAAACAATCATTAAGAAACTGGAAGACCAACAATTCAAATACGATTCTTTACTGAATAACATTGAAGACGGTGTGTTTCTGTTTCCTCTCAAGGAGAATGGATTGCCAGGAAACTTTATAGAAGTAAATAAGGCAGCTTCGAAACTTCTTGGATATTCGGAGGAAGAATTACTTCAACTATCTCCGATTAAACTTCAAATCAACAGTACTGAGAAACTTATAAGAACTCAACTCAGTCCGTTGTTTGAAAAGGGAACTAATAACTTTCATGTAGAGGTTTACAAAAAGAACAATGATATAGCCAATCTTCATTTAAGTTCACTTTTATTCAATCAGGATGGTGATAATTACGTACTTACAATAGCCCGTGACATCACTCAGGAGGTTGCTTATAAAAAGCAACTTATTGAATCGGAAAAGCGATTCAGATTGGTCCTCGACGATTTAAAGCAAATAGCTATTATTCTAGATCAGGAAGGGAAAATCCTTTTCAGTAATCAGTTCCTTTCTGAAATTACAGGCTACACTAAGGAAGAATTGCTTGGTCAAAAGTGGATTGAAATATTTATCACTGAGGAGGATAAAACAAGAATTGGACAAATCTTTACTGACATTGTCAATAATCAAAATGTTCCGCTTTATGCGACGAATTATATCTTAACAAAGAAAGGGAAGAAAAGACTGATCACCTGGAGTAATAGTGCAACAATTGAGGATAATAAATTCATTGCCATTACAAGTATTGGTGAAGATATCACTGATAAGGTAAAAGCAGAGAAAGCGCTGCTAAGGGAAATGAAGATAAATCGGAAGATTTCGGAGATCAGTAAAGAAATCTTACATCATGAAATAAGCATTGATAGAATTTCATCAATAGTGTATGAGGCAGCACGAGAACTTACCGCTACAGAATTTGGCTACGTTGGTATAATTGATCAACACGACCAAAGTTTAGTGTGCCATACCATGACCGATATAATGGATAAATGTGAGGTGAAAAATAAGGATATCAGGTTTCATAAAGGTGATGATGGCTATAACGCATTGTGGGGTTTTTCTCTAAATATGCGAAAACCGTTCTTCACCAATGCTCCTCAAAAACACTTTGCATCTAAAGGAATTCCGAAGGGACATCTTCCTATTAAGAATCTATTATCGGTACCGGCATTAGCAGGGGGTAAATTACTGGGACAGATAGCTCTTGCAAATGCACCGAAAGAATTCAGAAAGAAGGATTTATCGGTAATTCAAAAGATTGCAAACATATTTGCACTGGCAATCATACGAAAGCAATCGGAGGAGCAGATAGTGAAGGAGAAGCAAAAAGCCATTAAAAGCGATCAGCTAAAATCGGCCTTTCTGGCAAATATGTCGCATGAGATCAGAACACCAATGAATGGCCTCATGGGATTCATTGATCTGCTGCATGATATTCAGCCAGGAGATGCTGACTACAGAAGATATATCAATGTAGTATCCGACTGCAGTCGCCAGTTACTAAACATCATCAACGACATACTAGATATCTCAAAGATAGAGGTTGGAGAGCTTAAGATTTTTAAGGAAAATACCGACATGCATCAGGTTTTAAATGAAGTAACCTCACTAGCAAAGTCGGAACTTCTATTGAAGCAAAAGCAACATATCGACCTAAAGATTAATTTTCCTCAGGAGAGTAATTTCTTGTTCTTGTATACCGATCAAACACGCATAAAACAAGTCTTTACGAATCTCCTAAACAATGCCATAAAATTTACTGATGAAGGAGCTATTGAGATAGGTTATTATCTACCTTCGCCTGAAGAGGTTGTGTTCTTTGTGAAGGATACTGGTGTGGGAATTCATTCCGACAATCATCATAAGATTTTTGATCGCTTTGGACAGGCTGATTTCTCTATTACTAAGACATATGGAGGAACCGGACTGGGATTATCTATTGCGAAAGGGATTATTGAGTTGTTAGGAGGGAAAATATGGTTTGATTCGACTGAAAATATTGGAACAACATTCTATATCTCTCATCCATTAAGTAAGCGTATACCATCAGGAAAAATCCAAACACCTCAGCTACAACATACTGATTTTAACTGGCATGACCGTACCATATTGATTGTAGAAGATGATCCTGCAAGTATGGAGTTCCTTAAGACTGTTTTAGGAAAGGTTAATGTTAATCTGGTAACAACACCATCAGGGAAGGAAGCCCTTGAAATTGTTAAGAGCAAAGATCACATTGATCTTATCTTAATGGATGTTCGCTTACCTGATATTTCAGGATATGTGACGACTAAGCTTATTAAGGCCATACAGCGTGATATCCCTATTTTTGCGCAGACTGCTCATGCAATGCCTGAAGATAAAGAACGTTGTTTAGAGGCTGGATGTGATGAGTTTATCTCGAAACCTATTAATCTAAAAGAGTTGTTATCCTTGATTCATAAATACTTTGACAATTAATAAAAACAATCCCCTCTCCTATTACCAGAGAAGGGATTATCATTTATTGTCATAAAGAATAAAAGGTGTTAAGCAACTACATAACCTCTTTCAAGGCATTCATGATAAGGTCAGTTTGCTCAACTTCATATTTTTCATCTTTCTTTTTCCATTCCATCGTAACATTCAGCACAGGATTGTTCAACAAAAGCTTCAACTGATCCTGCGACACCACACAGTGTCCTTTGTAGTACGACATGTTATACTTTTCAAGGAATTTCTCGATATTACCATCTCCATAAAAAAGATCAACATTTAATCCATTTAATAAATGCAAAGTAATTCGTTTTCCTTCATTTAAGTAACCAAAGTAACGATTACCTTCACCCACATTTACCTGCCATTCGAACCAAAGCTTGATAACTCCATTTTCATTTGAAGCCGATACATCACACTTGGCTTTTCCTTTTGCTTCGCCAAAATACTTTGCCAATCGAGGGCTTATCGTATAAAACAACTGCTGTTTATCGCTCGAAACATTTTTTGAAGCGTCAACTTTTACCTCCACTTTAGGTGCTACTGCCTTGGGAGCTTCTGGTTGAGTAACCTTTACTGCTGGTTGCTCTTTAACTGCAACATCTGCTTTATTTACATCACTCTCATATTTCCAGGTACCATTCTCGTAAAGAATAACCGTTTTCCCATATTGAGTAATCGCTTTGGTTTGTGCCATTACCGTATATCCGAACCCAATACAAACAAGCGCCATAATCAATTTCTTCATCCTCTTACGATTTTAGATTATTAGAATTTCAGATAAATAGAACGACAACGAACAGGCCTCTATAAATCTGCTTTTATTAAGATTTCAATTCTAAAGATACAATTTCAAACAATAATTTAAAGCACATCGCCTTATTATTTACACATAAGAACTATGAACACGCCTTCATTATCGATAGCACACCTCCTGAATTATCGTCATTTTCAACATCATACTCATAAGGTAACCAAAGTGCATGCATTCCACATTTATTATTCTCTCGATAGATGCTCACAATATCCTCATCGGTACATCCCATCAGTATTTTGATCTCCAAGTCACGCTTTCCAAAGTCGATCGTTACCAAAATACCCTGAAGCGAGCGCTCTCCTATTGAGCCTTGCCATACATCAATTTCATCTCCATCGCTCGATCGAGTATCTTTTATGTAACCATAATCAAACGGATATACAAAGTCGGGATAATTCGAATGCCTGGTACCTTTAGGACGATCAATTACTAATTCACCACGTTGAACCAATTCATTTATCCCTTGCCAAAAATCGTTATCAAATGCCTGTAATGCAACCTGTAAGTCTCTCTCCATCATCTTAAAACAATCCAAATAATTTCAACGCTGAAATCATCAACCCTAAAAGTAAAAAGTATCGAACATATAAAGCACCTTTTTTCACTGCCACCGTTGCTCCCAAATATGCTCCTATCATATTACCTATAGCTAGCGTTAAACCAATACCCCAATCAATTTGCTTATTCATGGCAAAAACAATCAAAGCGCAGGCAGTGTAACATAGCACAATAAATACTTTCATAGCATTGGCTTTCACTAAATCATATCCTGCACTTAGCACCAATCCCGATAACAAGAAAAAACCTACTCCCGCCTGAATAAATCCTCCATAAACACCAATGGCAAAAAACACGATATATTGCCATACAGATGGCTTGGAAGTAATCATGCCAGCCTGTCCTTTAACCCATTTCTCTGGCTTAAACAAAAGCATAAAGAACATAACACCCAATATACCTCCAATCACGATCTCTAATATTCTTTCATCAATATCTACGGCAAAATAAGCTCCCAAAATAGAACCAAATAAAGCAGGAATAACGAGTCGATAATCTTTAAGCGGATCAATAACCTTCTTCTTGGTAAATGTTGAAACACCGACCAGGTTCTGTAAAAAGATAGCCACCCTGTTTGTTCCATTGGCAATATTAGCCGGAAGTCCCAGGAACATCAACATTGGCAGTGCTAGAAGCGAACCTCCTCCGGCAAGTGTATTAATAAAACCGGCAACAATACCAACGCCAATAATAGCTGCATATAAATAGTAATCCATACGTTATAAATCAAACAACGACGAAGGTACAAATTATCATATAATCTATTTTAAAAATTTATTTGAAAAAAATTCACACTTACTGTCACAAATCCTAACTTTAATTCGACTTTATAATAAACGATAAAGTATTGGAATCCTTCGAACAGATATATCAACAATATTACCATATGGTAAATCGCCTGTCAGCAAATATTACAGGCGACAATGCAGTTGCTGATGATATAACTCAGGAAGTATTCATTGACCTATATCATCAGCTACAGCAAAAGAAGAAGATAAAATCAATGAGAAATTGGTTGTATCGAATCGCAGCCAATAAGAGCATAAACCATATTCGAAAGAATGCTAAATGGAATGACAATGAAGTAGACAAGATAAAAGTTTCAACGCAAGACGATGAATCAAAGGACGAACTAATAGGTTCACTACGGGAGTCGCTTTCAAAGCTCTCTGAACACGATCGAATGTTAGTAGTTCTTTACAGTGAGGGTTTAAGTTACAAAGAAATAGCTGAAGTAACTGGCATCAGATTCTCCTCCATCGGAAAACTTTTATCCAGGTCGATTCAAAAGCTAAGAAAAACTTTTAAGGTACAACATGATGAAGTGTATACGAACTGAAACAATACAGGCTTATATTGATCATGAGCTTAATTCAGCCGAGATAGCAAGCGTAGAAAAGCACTTGCAATCGTGCACCAAGTGCAGGGAAAAGCTGGATAGCATGCAAGCTTTAAGCAGTAGGTTACGCACAATGGTAGAATTGCAGAAAAGCACACAAAAGCCGATTCCTCAATTCAACTATGCGATGGCCAATGGGCATAAGCGCTCAATAAATAAGCACTTTTATCTTTGGAGCGCAATAGCAGCAATGGTAGTAGTATCATTCTTTCTATTCAATCCGTTGTCAAAAGAGGTTACACCAATTGAGACAACCATTTTTATAGAAATGGAAACTTTTACTGATGCAAATAAGCCTCTCGAAGATCAAGAGATGGATCTGGTATTCATTGAACATACCAACAACGAAACAACAATTAATAAGTTTTAATAACGCAACAAAAAGATAGCTATTCCGGATACGCTGTCGTTTTAAAAAATCGAGCAAATGAAAACATTAATATTCATATCACTATTAACGGTCTTCTCCTCGGCAGTTAATGCACAAAAGCTAATCGACATCTACAAAAGTGGATCTGTTGAACTAGTAGCCGACGAGAACTATGCTAAGAATAACGACTGGAATAAGATTCTGGAGACTTATAACGATACCATATATGGTAAACACATGGGTAACCGCAAGTCAATTAAAATCTTTGATGACGGTTCACTCATCATCAATCATGCTTATCGCAATTTCTACACTAAACTTGGGCCGGATGGAAAATTTGTAAAAGAATTTACTGTAACGAAAGAAAACGGAAAAAAAGTAAAAACCAATCATGTAGCTGGTATTCTTGAGGGATCAATCTGTTACTCTGGATTAACCAATATGGGAACTATGACCTGTTTTGATGCTGACGGACATTTCATCAAAAATCTAACACTAGATTACATGTCGAAGGATATGATTCCTCTGCCTGGAAAAAAGATTGCAGTTGTAGGTTGGGCTATTTGGAAAGATAGATTTCGTGACTTCGTAGCGATTGTTGATTATGAAACCAACGAAGAGAAAATTATCTGGAACCATTATACGCCAAGAGACAATAGTGAGAATGACAAGAATACTCCTTTCTCTTATAGTTACAAGTTCAAAAAGGGCGGCATGATTGGTCACCGCACAATGCCATTTATGAATAACCTGGGATTGCGTCCAGCCCCTATGCTTAGTTACTCAAATAATAAGCTTATAATTGCAATACCTCCTACTGGCGAAATATTGGAATTTTCTCTTGACGGTAAAAAGATTGGAACTAAAAAGGTTAGCTGGCCATCGAAACATATAACAATCGAAGAGCAGCAAACTATTCAGAAGAAGTCGATACAGGGACTGAAAGATCGTATAGCCAATAATTCCGAAAGCAAAAAACCATTGCCAGAAGAAATGATTGAAGCTTATAAGAGCATACAAAAAGATATGGAAGCCGATTTAAGTAAAATCAAAGATCCAATTGCAAAGCCTTTCTTTTCTTCAATTATAACTGACTCAGATGGTAATATTCTATTTTTCGAGTATCCTGAGGATGAAGGAGCCAATAAGTTTAATGTATATGCTCTAAACCAGGAAGGAAAATTTGTATGTTCCAGTACATTTAAATGTGACGACTATGACCTTGTAATTAATCCTGGTAAAATGGTATTTCACAAGGGATATATATATGCTATCTGCCACAAAAAGGATGCAACAGGTATTCCATTGCGTGTAGTAAGATTTAAATTATCGAACTAGTTTCTCCCTGCTCATTATTTTATCTCCGGGAAAGGCATTCTATATTTAGGATGCCTTTTTTATGACACAAAAAAAGGATGCCCTAATGGACATCCTCTATGTTGATTGTTTATTTCTGCCTAAAATTAATAACCAATGTTTATTTCACCTTGTCAACAACCGCTTTGAATGCAGCAGGATGATTCATTGCTAAATCAGCAAGAACTTTTCTGTTGATCTCTACGTTGTTGGCTTTCAATTTACCGATTAATTGAGAATATGACAATCCCTCGATACGGGCAGCAGCGTTGATACGCTGAATCCACAATGCACGGAAATTTCTTTTCTTTTGTTTTCTATCGCGGTAAGCATAAGTCAACGCTTTCTCGTGCGCATTCTTAGCAACCGTCCAAACGTTCTTACGAGCACCCCAGTAACCTTTGGTCTGCTTGAGGATTTTCTTTCTACGAGCTCGTGAAGCTACATGATTTACTGATCTTGGCATAATACTAAATTTTCGAATGGTTAGCGTTCCTCCCTAATAGGAAACTTTAATCTGCTAATTCACTCTGATTAATTACTAATTATCCTTAATTGCTTAAGGAGTTTACTTCATGTTAAGTAACAATTTAACGTTACTTTCATCTGCTTTGGAAACAGTTCCCCAGTAAGTAAGATTTCTCTTTCTCTTGGTTGCTTTCTTGGTCAAAATGTGACTTTTGTAAGCGTGCTTCCTTTTGATTTTACCAGTTCCGGTTAGCTTAAATCTCTTTTTCGCTCCGGAATTTGTCTTCATCTTAGGCATTATGTTCAATTTTTAATGCGAAGAAAAATTACTTTTTCTTCTTAGGCGAAATAAACATCGTCATTCTTTTACCTTCTAACTTAGGAAGTTGTTCAACTTTCCCAATTTCTTCAAGCTCTTGAGCAAATTTAAGTAGCAAGATTTCTCCTTGTTCCTTAAACAGGATTGATCGTCCCTTAAAGAATACAAAAGCTTTAACTTTTGCTCCTTCGTTCAAGAACTTCTGAGCATGTCTCAATTTAAATTGAAAATCATGTTCATCTGTATTCGGACCAAATCGAATCTCTTTAATAACTACCTTGACTGCTTTGGCCTTTATCTCTTTTTGTTTCTTTTTCTGCTGATAAAGAAACTTTTGATAGTCAATAATTTTACATACCGGTGGATCCGCGTTTGGTGAAATTTCCACTAGGTCCAATTCTAATCCATCAGCTAATTTAATAGCTTCTGATGTAGAATATACTCCTGGGTTTTCGATATTATCACCCACTAATCTCACTTTGGGCACCCGGATGTAATTGTTAATCCTGTGCTTAGGTCCTTCTTGTCTCACAGGACGTCGGCCGAATCTATTTCTTTGTAATGCTATGGCTAAATCCTCCTTTTGTTAGTTCGTAATTCAGCTTAATTATAAAGTTCTGATAATTGTTCTCTTACTTCGTCGTTCAAGAATTTGGCAAATTCATCTTTGGACATTGTTCCTTTATCGCCTTCTCCCTGACGACGAACAGAAACTGTTCCTTCCTCGGCTTCTTTCTCACCAACAATTAGTAGATAAGGAATTCTCTTTAACTCGTTATCTCTAATCTTTCTACCTATCTTCTCGTTACGATCATCAACTATTGCGCGAATATCGTAATTATTTAAATAATTTGAAACATTTTGCGCATAATCGTTATATTTTTCACTGATTGGTAAGATAACCACCTGCTCTGGCGTTAACCACAATGGGAATTTCCCTGCAGTATGCTCAATCAACACAGCACAGAAACGTTCCATTGAACCAAATGGAGCACGGTGAATCATCACCGGACGGTGTTTCTTATCATCAGCACCAATATACTCAAGGTTAAAACGCTCAGGAAGGTTGTAATCTACCTGAATTGTTCCTAACTGCCACTTACGTCCAAGCGCATCTTTAATCATAAAGTCAAGCTTAGGACCATAGAATGCAGCCTCACCCAATTCAGTAATAGTATTTAAACCTTTCTCTTCGCAAGCCTCAACAATCGCACTTTCTGCTTTATCCCAATTTTCCTGTGATCCGATATACTTCTCGTGATTATTTGGATCACGTAAAGAAATCTGAGCAGTGTACTCTTTAAAATCAAGCGCTTTGAAGATGATAAAAATAATATCAATTACCTTTTTAAACTCTTCTTTCAATTGATCAGGGCGACAGAAAATATGGGCATCATCCTGAGTAAAACCTCGCACCCTTGTCAAACCATGAAGCTCACCACTCTGCTCGTAACGGTATACAGTACCGAACTCTGCATAGCGAATAGGAAGCTCCTTATATGAATATGGTCTTGTGCGGAAAGCCTCACAGTGATGAGGACAATTCATTGGCTTCAACATAAATTCTTCTCCTTCTGCAGGAGTGTTGATAGTCTGGAATGAATCCTCTCCATATTTCTGATAGTGACCTGAAGTCTTATATAACTGAACATCTCCAATATGTGGAGTAATGATCTGCTGATATCCGAATCTCTTCTGAACTTTCTTCAAGAAAGTCTCCAATTGCTCACGCAACATTGCACCTTTTGGCAACCAAATAGGAAGTCCCTGTCCCACAGACTGAGAGAAGGTAAACAATTCCATTTCCTTACCAATCTTACGGTGGTCACGTTTCTTTGCCTCCTCCATCATTACTTTGTACTCTTCCAAAAACTTCTGTTTTGGGAAAGACACACCGTAAATACGAGTTAACATTTTATTTTTCTCGTCACCTCTCCAATAAGCACCTGCAACACTAGTTAGCTTAATAGCTTTAATGTAGCTTGTATTTGGAAGATGAGGTCCGCGACAAAGATCCGTAAAGTTACCTTGTTTGTATAATGTAATCGTTCCATCCTCAAGTTCTGAGATCAACTCTTGCTTATAAACGTCACCTTTTTCCGTGAACATCGTAAGCGCAGCCTCTTTGGTAATATCCTCACGTTCAAAAACATTTTTTTGACGTGCTAACTCGATCATTTTCTTCTCGATCTTCACCAAATCCTTCTCGGTGATCTGCTTTCCTTCTGGCAGATCGACATCGTAATAGAATCCAAGATCAATCGTAGGACCAATACCAAACTTCGTACCAGGATACATGCTATCAATAGCCTCGGCCATCAAGTGAGCAGATGAATGCCAAAAAGCATGTTTTCCATCTTCACTATCCCAGGTATTCAAGTTAATACTCGCATCCTCAACAATAGGTCTTGTTAAATCCAAAACCTCATCATTTACAGTAATCGACAAAACATCTTTTGCTAAACGATTACTAATCGACTTTGCGATCTCGATTCCGGTTACTCCGTTCTCGTATTCTCTTACACTATTATCAGGCAGCGTAATCTTTATCATCGTAATTTATTTGAGCTTTTTTAACTAAGGTGCAAAGATAGAACTTTCTATTCATTATATCTCAAATTTGACATATAATTTCACCATCAAGGGGCCCGTAAACATTGAATTAACAAACCATTATCTGATTATTCATTCATGAATCACTTCCTCACCCTATCAATTTTAACTGATTTATAGCTTCTTCATGACCGATTTCATACTTTTCCTACTTTTAAAATTACTATTTTCGCGGAGGAATTGTTTTTAAGGATTGATTTATTTTTTGAACCATTCCCCATACCATTAGGTGTAAAATTGATAACGAAATACTGTTAAAACAAGAATAATAATGAAAAAAGTCTTCACACTCGCTCTATGTCTTTTAATGACAGGTGCCTTATTTGCACAGCAAGGGACAAAAGAATTTAAGATTACTGATTTTACGAGAGACTATACTTTCTCACAATCCTCGGTTTATGGTTTACGCTCTATGAATGATGGAGTTCATTACACAACCAATACCGGAGGAACCAAAGTAGAAAAATACAGCTATAAAACAGGAAAAGCAGTATCAACTGTTCTTGACCTTTCGAAGATTGAGGACTGCCCTATTTCACGCTTTTCTCAATATACATTTAGCAACGACGAAACTAAAATCCTTTTAGAAACAGCTAAGCGATCAATCTATCGCCATTCATACACTGCAGAATACTACGTATGGAATTCATTGAATGAAACAATTACTCCATTATCAGAAAATGGTCGCCAGCAATTGGCAACATTCTCTCCTGATGGAACAAGAGTTGCTTTTGTTAGAGACAACAACTTATTCATTAAAAACCTAAAGTTCGGTACAGAACATCAGGTTACTCATGATGGGGAGTATAATAAGATTATCAACGGAGCACCTGACTGGGTATATGAAGAGGAATTCTCATTCAACAAAGCCTTTGCATGGTCGCCTGACAGTAAGATGTTGGCATTCTTCAAATTTGATGAATCAGAAGTACCTTTATTTGGTATGACTCGCTTTCAAGCTACTTACCCAAGCATGGATCAAAACGCACTTTACCCAGAGAACTACACTTTCAAATATCCAAAAGCAGGAGAAAAGAACTCAACTGTAAGCATCCATGTATACAGCTTGAAGTATAAGAAAAGTGTAAAGATGGATGTTGGTGAAGAAACTGATCAATACATTCCTAGAATTAAATGGGCAAATACTCCAGATATCTTAACTATTATGAGGCTTAACCGCCATCAGAATAAGTTAGAATTCATCTTTGCCAATCCATTATCAGGAACTGGGAAAGTGGTTTATACTGAAGAAAACGAGAGATACATCAGCGAAGGAAACTTCGACAATCTAATCTTCTTGAATGATAACAAGCACTTCATCTTCACCAGTGAAAAAGATGGATACAGTCATATCTATCTATACGACATGAACGGTAAAGAAGTGAAGCAGATAACTGAAGGAGAATTTGATGTAACTAAATTCTACGGATACGATCAAAAATACAAGACCTTCTACTACCAGGCTGCAGCTAAAAACGCCATGCAGCGGGAAGTATATAAGAAAAGTATTGATGGAAAAATCAACAGCAAGCTTTCAACACTTGAAGGAACAAACAATGCTGTATTTAGCAAGAATTTCCAATACTACATCAACTACTTCAACAATGTAAGTACCCCTAACCTGGTTACACTTCACGACAAAAAAGGAAGACAAATTAGGGTATTGGAAGATAATCAACGCTTAAAGGACAAGCTTAAGGAATATGGATACAACACCAAAGAGTTCTTTACTTTCAAAACATCAAACGGTGATGAGCTTAACGGATGGATGATCAAGCCTGTAAACTTCGACGAGAACAAGCAGTATCCTGTATTAATGACTCAATACAGTGGTCCAAATTCACAGCAAGTTGTAGACCGATTTGGAATTTCATGGAATGATTATCTTTCACAGCAAGGTTATTTGGTAGTTTGTGTTGACGGTCGTGGAACAGGAGCACGAGGCGAAGACTTCAGAAAAGTAACCTACATGCAGTTAGGAAAATATGAATCTGACGATCAAATTGAAGCAGCCAAATATTTACAATCTCTTCCATATGTAAGTAAAGACAACATCGCTATCTGGGGATGGAGCTTTGGTGGCTTCATGGTTAATCTATGTATGGAAAAAGGAAATGGTATCTTTAAAGCAGGACTTTCGATCGCTCCTGTAACTAACTGGAGATATTACGACAGTATTTATACCGAACGTTATATGCGTACTCCTCAAGAAAACAGCGAAGGATACGATGACAACTCACCTTTAACACATGCTGATAAGTTAAAAGGAAATCTGTTGATCATTCATGGATCCGCTGATGACAATGTACACGTTCAGAATACAATGGAATTCACCGACAGACTAGTTCAGGCAGGTATTCCATTTGATATGGCCATTTACACCAACCGAAATCACAGTATTTATGGTGGAAATACAAGAACACATCTATACCAGAAGTTCACAAACTTCTTAAACCAGCATTTAAAGTCGGGACAACAGAATAACCTAAACGGAGTTACTGCCGACAAGAACAAAAAAGCAAAAGAAAGCACTGTGCATTAATAGCACTCACAATACAAAGAAAAGAGGCTATCCACATTTCGTAGATAGCCTCTTTCTTTTAATGCTCTATACAATTCTAGTTCAACTGAAACTTAATTGGAACACGGAATGAAACCCTAACTGCTCTTCCGTTTTGTCTACCAGGCTTCCATTGAGGCATTGACTTAACTACCCTCAAAGCCTCTTTATCAAGACTAGGATCAGCACCGCGCAATAATCGCACCTCCTCTACATCACCTTCTTTACCAATGATAAAGCCAACATATACAGTTCCTGACACTCCATTCTCCTGAGCAATGGTAGGATATTTCACCTTCTTACTTAAGAAATTCCACATCGCCTTCTCACCACCAGGGAACTCAGGTTTATCTTGCAAAGCAAAGAATTCAACAGGACCACTATCCTCTTCCTCTTCGCCGTCACCAATATTCTCAACCAACTCAACTACATCACCCTCTGTTATATCAGTATCGATCAACTCTAACTCCTCATCCAACTCTTCATCATTATCCACAATAATCAACTCCTCAGGTTCAAATAACGGAGGTGGAATAAAAGCAGGTTTATCCTTTTGTCGCGTTACAGGAGGTAACTCCTCCAACAACTCATCCATGCTCACCGTCCCCATATCTTTGACAGTATCAACCTCATTGTTATACTCCATCGCCATAAACACAACAGCCAGTGCTAAGACTAATCCAATTTGAAAAAACATGCTTCGCTTGTTCTCTAAATTCGCTTTTTGACTCTTTTTATTCTGCATATCGTTCGGTTTTAATGGTTATTTTGCCCTTATAGAGGCCAGAACCATACCAAACTTCAGAACACATCAAAAAACAACGCAACACAAAACCACACTAACACCTATCCTCCAACCACTTACAGTCAATAAACACAATAAAAACCAGCAGCTAAACAGTATGAATATATACCAAATAAAAACGCCCTAACGGGCGTTAAAAAGGAGCAAAAACATGCTCTTATATCATAAAATTAGTTTAAATCTCTTTCTTAATTTCAATGCCAAACTTCTTAATCTTACGCTTCAATGCATCACGAGAGATCCCTAGCATACCTGCAGCAACAGTCTGGTTATAGCCCGCATTCTTCAATGCAGCAATAATAATCTGAATCTCATTATCATCCAGATTAAAACTATCAATACCAGTGTTACCACCAGAACTCTTCATGTCGATTGTTACAGGAAAATCCTCCTCACTCAAGATACCATTATCGGTAAGAATCATCGCTCGCTCAACCAAGTTACGCAGTTCACGCACATTACCAGGGAAAGCATACTTCATCAATTTAGTATATACATTCTTATCAATTTCCGGGACAGCACGCTTTTTCTTGTTAGCAAACATTTCTACAAAATGCTTCACCAGCGGCTTAATATCCTCAGGACGCTTACGCAATGGAGGAATATCAATAATGATAGTATTAATACGATGGAAAAGGTCGATACGGAACTCATTCTTTTCAATCATCGTTGTAATATCACGGTTAGTTGCACTAATAACACGTACATCCACAGGAATCTCGCGATTACCACCCACGCGCTTAATTTTTCCATCTTCCAGAGCTCTCAACAATTTAGCCTGTAATGCAAATGGCATATCACCAATCTCATCAAGGAACAAAGTTCCCTCATGAGCCAACTCAAAGTAACCACTGCGCTCACCCTTTGCATCGGTAAAAGCCCCCTTCACATGACCAAAGAACTCACTTTCCAGCAATGACTCAGGAATAGCTGAACTATTCACAGGAGCAAACCCCTTATCATTCCGTTCACTGGCATAATGAATAATACGCGCTACAATCTCCTTACCAGTACCATTCTCACCAGTAATCAGAACGTTTACATCCTTATCTTTTGCAGCCTTAATAGCAATCTTCAGCACCTGCTTAATAGCCTCACTCTTTCCAACAAACTCAGTCTCCACAAAACTCTCCAGCTCTTTTGATACCAGCGATTGTTTATTCTCAACCTTTTGTAGTTTGTTTTGTAGGCGAATCAATTTACTAGTACGCTCAATAGCCAATTGGATATCCATCACCTGAAATGGCTTACGAATAAAATCAACCGCACCGTTACGCATTGCCTGAATCACCATATCCATATCGCCAAAACCACTAATCATAATCACCTGAACAACAGGATGCTTCTCTTTTACCTTTTTCAGAATATCCAATCCGTTCATCCCCGGCAATATTACATCCAGCAAAAGAATATCCACCTCATTATCGTCCAACGCGGCAAAACCTGCTTTTGGGGTATTAGCTGTTATGACACTATAATTACTCTTTTCCAGATGAAACTTCAACTTTTCCGTAATTCTCTCTTCATCATCCAGAATCAATATTTTTATCTGATCATCCATGGTTATTTTGTTATCATCGTCGGATTTCACAATCCAACATCATTTATTGGTTTTATTCATTAATGATTTTGATATGCAGGAATTAGAATTCTCATCAAGGTACCTTTACCCGACTCACTCTCCACCTCAATCTGTCCGTGCATATCTTTAATAATACCGTGAGAAATCGACAAACCAAGACCAGTTCCCTGACCTTTCGATTTCGATGTTACAAACGGTAAAAATATATCTGTTTGTTTTTCTTTTGAAATACCTACTCCATTATCCTTCACGTCGATGCTTACATACTTCCCTACATTCGAAGTCTTAATATGTATTTCCTTGGCAAAATACTCTCCCGACTTACGTTCTTTTTCTTCCACAGCATCACGGGCATTGGTGATCAAATTAATCACAACCTGTTCAAGTTTATGAGGATTTCCCAACACCATTTGAATATCCTCATCCGCATCAAAATCCAACAATATACCATGATTAGCATATTGGCGCTCCATCATACTCATCGCATCACTAATGCAGCTATTCACCGAAAACTCTTCTGAAATCTCCTCTTTCTGTCCGTACGAGAACACTCGAATATGATCAACAATATCCTTCGATCGTTGGATATCCTCCAGAATCTCTCGACATGACTGATCCATATAGTCCATATCAGGATCTTTATCCTTCAAAATTAATCCGATACTCTCAGCCGAAAGAGATATATTTTGCAGTGGTTGGTTAATTTCATGTGCAATACCAGCAGCAAGTTCACCCAAAGAACTCAGACTAGCCTGATGAACGATAATCTGTTGCTGCTCATCCTGCTTCTGTAAGGCTAATTTTACCTGCTGATTCAGATTTTCATTCTCCTTTTTCTTCATGAAATAGCTGTACACAATAACCGCAACAGCCACCAGGGCAATCAAAATCGTAAAGCCAAAAATCAAACGCCAGGTAAGCAATCCCTGCTTTTCTAGTCGCAGTTGATAGTTTTCCTTCTGAATGGTCAGATTCTCATTATCCATCTTCTTCTGTCCCAGCTCATAAACCACAAAGCGGTTCGTCATCTGCGACGTTTTCTCCTCATTGAACAAGAACTCACTCAGCTGATTATAATTCTTCTGGTATTTAAAAGCGTTTTTATAATCCTCACGTGCCTCATACAGCTCCACCAACAACTTATAAATTTGCTTCTTAAGATCATTTTCATTTGACGATTCCAGCACATTCAATGCACTCAAAGCCAACTCAAGTGCTTCATCATCACGATCCAACTTATCGTATAGGTTAGCCATATTCAACTGACAAACACCAACACCATATGAATCATGTAAATCCAAATTCAACTCAAGTGCCTCCTTATACTTATTCTCAGCTACAATAAAACTATCCATAGCAAAATAAGTAAGCGCAATATTACTCAGCACCGAGGCCTTTCCTTCATCATAATTCAACAAATTATACAACGATTGAAGTTCCTCATACTTCACCAAAGCCTTTCTATATTTCTCATCATAGAAATACACATCAGCAATTTTAGTAACAGCAACAGTTAAGTCTGAAGTATTTTCACCACGACGAAGAATTTCATACCACTGCTGATAATAACTCAGCGCCTTCTCGTAATTACCCAGATTCTGATAAGTATCTCCAATATTTTCGAGTAACTCAGCAATTTTACGCTCATCACCAAGCTTTAGGTTAGCATCAAGAGATTGTTTATAATTTTCGATCGCCTTTTCATATTTTCCCAGACGATAGTACAATGAACCAATATTTGCAATTCGCTTTTTATCTCCCAGATCCTCGTAGGTTTCCAACGAACGCTGATAAAACTCTAATACCTTATCGTAATCACTTGAGAAGTAATAACCCACCCCCATATTATTCAAGGCTTCGGCTTCCCCTTTCTTATACTGAATAGCCTTCGACAAGTCGAGCGCTTTTTGGGCATACTCCAGTGTTGAATCGGTATCGTCGAACCAGAATGACTTAGCTTTATCATTATACATATCAACCAGATCCTTATCAGCCATCTTTTTAATTTTCTGATCAGGAACAGCAAATACGCCGATTGTTGATATTACAAAAAGAACAGTTAAAATAAACCTCATCTATCTAT
The DNA here is from genome assembly GCA_005217565.1 of Puteibacter caeruleilacunae. Taxonomy (GTDB): domain Bacteria; phylum Bacteroidota; class Bacteroidia; order Bacteroidales; family Prolixibacteraceae; genus Puteibacter; species Puteibacter caeruleilacunae. Next base: position 280,338 of record SJCO01000008.1, on the reverse strand, counting down.
TAACTTTTGGTCGCATCAATTAAATGAATTGCATAAAAGTAATAAAAAAGTCTGTGTTCATTTCGATTTAGCCCACAAGATCATCATTAACCAAGAAGATAAAGACTTTTCCCCCCACCAGTAGGTATAAAAAAGCCCGGTATTCAGGACGAATGATACCGGGCGTTAAAAAGGGAACGTGAACTAATCAATGTTAGTCCTTATATGCAAAACCGTAAGATTCACTATGCTGACTAAAATCAAGACCAACTTCTTCTGATTCTTCTGAAACTCTCAAAGGAACGAACTGATCGGTAATCCAATACAACAAATAAGACCCACCGAAAGTAAACAGTCCCACCAACACCAATGCAAGCAAGTGCATCAAGAATGTTGTGATTTCGCCACTCATTAAACCTACTTCATGAGCAAATACAGCTGTCAGGATCATCCCAGTAATACCACCCATTCCGTGTGCAGGGAATACATCAAGGGTATCATCAAGCGACATTTTTCCTTGCAATGTAATCGCATAATTACTAATACCTGCAGCAATTACACCAATACATACCGAAGCACCCACATCGACAAATCCAGCTGCTGGAGTGATGGCAACCAATCCTACTACCAATCCGATTGCTGCCCCCAAAGCCGAAGGTTTTTGTCCGCGTGCTCCATCAAGAAACACCCATGTCATCATTGCTGCAGCCGAAGCAGTGTTTGTATTCAACAGTGCCAGCACAGCAGTAGATGAAGCCTCAAGTGCCGATCCTGCATTAAATCCAAACCAGCCAAACCACAGCATACCTGCTCCCAATAATACAAATGGAATATTAGCTCGTCTTTCAGGAGCATCATAGTCTTTTCGTTTTCCCAGGAACATTGCACCAGCCAAGGCCGCAAAACCAGCCGACATATGCACTACAGTACCACCAGCAAAGTCGAGTACCCCCCAGTTGCGTAGAATTCCATTTGGATGCCATGTCCAGTGAGCCAATGGAGTATAGATAAATATTGTAAACAATGTAATAAATACCATATATGCTCTAAATCGCACGCGCCCTGCAAACGATCCGGTAATCAACGCAGGAGTAATAATTGCAAATTTCAATTGAAAAAGAGCAAATAATGCAAATGGAAATGTTGGTGCCATCTCAGGATGAGGAGCACCTCCCACATTCTGGAACATAAAATAAGTCAGAGGATTACCAATCCAACCAGATCCTGGTCCTCCAATACTCTCACCAAAAGCAAGACTAAATCCAAATATGATCCAAATAACACTCACAATCCCCATTGAAATAAAACTCTGTAAAATCGTAGAGATAATATTCTTAGGATCAACCATACCTCCGTAAAAGAAAGCCAATCCTGGAGTCATCAATAATACCAATGCCGTTGCTGTAAGCATCCATGCCACATCTCCGGCAACAATTCCTTCACTTGCAAAACCAAAATCGCTCGACGGTAAGAAAATACCCATAAAGGCAATAAATCCCATCAGCAATAATGCACCTAACCATTTTGTACTGTTCTTCATCTGTTTAAAATTTTTTGATTTCTGAATGTTCAAAAAATTTGAATACATTCAGGAACTCACATAAATTTTAATCATCCGCGTGTGTGTATTTTGCGAAGATGAAAATTCATGTTCGTTTCATCTGTTTAAAGATTTCAAAGATTAATAGATTTTAGATCTCAACACTATCAGACTTAGATGCATTACTGCTCATAAAAACATCACTAGACCAATAGAAAACATATACCCCCATTTCTTCAGGGGGTATGCGTAAAAAAACATCACTTTTTTCTAACAACACCCCCTATTTTTGACACCTCTCAATGCAAATATATACTTTTATTTCTTTTTACCCCTACTTTCAATGGGGTATTTCTACTTTTTATTAATATTTATTTCTCATCACCCCCTTTTTCGAAGGGGTATCTACCTCAAAAAGTATATTTTTTCACGAAACACCCCCATTAAACAACATAAGGTTTAAAATTCACGATCAAATCAACCTGTCGTTACATACGGTTTAATACCAATTCTCTACAAAGTTCTAGGGAATGCCTACAAAAAACCTACTATTCCTTAGGGATTTTCGAGGTTGGGGCAAGGCAGGAGTAAGGAGGGGGTAAGGGCTAACTGATCTTCTTCACGCCAATTCCTGGAGCATCAGGGAGGATAACCTTTCCGTTCTTAACAGTCACTCCTTCAAAAAGATCGTTGCATATAAGTAAGTTACCATCTAAATCAGCCCAATCGACCGCAGGAGACAATTGTGCGGCAGCAGAAGTTCCGCACGAAGTTTCGGTCATACAACCGATCATTACCGTCATATTAAGTGCTCGGGCTTGCTGAATCATTTTATGAGCATTACTCATTCCGCCACATTTCATCAGCTTAATATTAATACCAGAATAAACACCTGCCAGCGCAGGAACATCAAATAACGTTTGAACAGCCTCATCGGCAATTATTGGTAGCGGACTCCGTTCTGTTAGCCAGGCAGCACTTTCAATATCTTCTTTCAACATGGGTTGCTCAATAAATATCACACCTTGTTCTTTTAGCCAATGCACCATATCAAGTGCCTGATATCTATCGCTCCAGCCTTGATTCACATCCACACTCAATGCCACATCGGTGATGTCCCGAATAGCAGCAAGCATTTCCTTATCGTTGCCGCCTCCAAGCTTAACCTTTAACAATTTAAACTGATTAGCTTCATTTACCTTTTTACGGATTTTGCCAGGACAATCAATACCTATTGTGAAAGAAGTATTGGGGGCATCTTCCTTGCGATACCCCCATATATTATACCACGATTTTTGTTTAATCTTTCCTATCAAGTCGTGCAGGGCTATGTCGACCGAAGCTTTTGCTGCATAATTCCCTTGCGCAATACCATCAACATATGTTAGTATATCATCCAGCTGACAAGGATCTTTGAATTGCTCTAAATTTACTCGTCTCAAGAAATCAGCAACACTCTTCTGCGTTTCGGCCAAATAGGGAGGCAGACTTGCTTCACCGTAACCAATCAATCCATCATGATGAATTTCAACAAGCACCACAGGAGTATACTCACGAGAGCTTGATGCTAGATTAAAAGCATGCCTCAACTGCAGTTCATATAGACGATACACTAGTTTCATAAAGTATTACTCAATATAATGCTTATTTGGCAACAATGCATGCATTATACTGAGTAATCTTACAGAAGTATCAAACAACTATTCCTGTAATTGCGCAATAATCACCACAGGATTATCATTCTCCCCTATGCCTTTCAACTTCTTCAAATCATCACGCAACTTAATCCCCTCATGTTGTTCAAACCACAGTTGCAGCTCATAACCATTAATGTAAGTCACAAGTTGATTATTACTATTAATATAGCCATTACACATTTTAAAAGGCACAATCAATCCATCCTCAAGTTTTACATCAACAATGGCTGGTTGGACGATTATCTTCTTTTCGTCCTTATCGTAGCACCCCCAATACCATTCGCGTTGATATTTCGACTCAAAAAGAAGATATCTCGATGATTCGCAAAAGTGTCGTGTATCATAGAAATCATCCAGTGGACGAACATACTCCCCATTCTTCTTCTCGCCAGCCACTAACCATTCTTTATCCTCATATTTTGCACCCAGATCACCAAGTTTAAATACATAGCGAGGCTTTAAAGTATCAGGCTGCACCTCAAACAAGGTATCATTTAATATCTCTTTGAAATAGAGCTTTTTATTATAGTTATGAAACATCCCTTCTCCCATATCGATGTGAAAAGAATTGCTCTTCTTAACGTACGACTGATAATTAGGGAACGTATGAATAATTTCCCCATTGCGAACAATAACAACTCGTTGCTTCTCATCACCAGTTATATTTGGTCGGTACGAAGCGTAAGTGGAATCATTTAGCATCGCTATACCGCTGTAATAACGAGGATATTTCATTTTCGAAACGGTCTCCTCATTTATTCCATACACCAAATAATTATCATCACGATGCGCATATATTACCTCATTATTCGCATCGAAAGGCACGCCTCGTCCTGTTGAGCGATACTCCTCTGGTCCGCGCCCATAACCTCCAATCTCACGAATAAATTCTCCCGTAAATCGGTCAAACAGATAAATTTGTCGAAACGCATTACTTACAACATATTTACCTGTCATAAACATTTTGGGATCCGACTTCACCATATGCTCCTTCGAAGTCTCCAGAGGAATGTACTTTATGGTCTTAAATATGTCATAATCTACCACATCATGTTTATTCGCAATAGCCGTGGTCACATCCAGCACCTTCATAACTTCATCTGACTGATTTCCACTATTACAGCCAACTAAACACATACAAACTGCACCAATTATTACGAACAGTTTATGGTTATATATCTTTCGTTTTTGCATCTCTACTTGTATTGGTTCAACTGCTTTTTCAATCCTTCCATATTACTTGGTCGCGCAGCCTTTGAAACGGCCAATTTCCCAGTCTTATCCACAATCGCATAACGAGGTATCGATAGCCCTATTTTTCCATCCTTGTCGGTAAAAAACAGCTTAAGAATATCACCTCCAAACTCACTCTTTTTATTCTCTGAATGCATTGAAACAAAATATCCTTTCACATTATTATCTTCTAAAATCTTCTTGCATTTGGTGATATCTTTTGGATTATCAAGACTAATAAACAGCCTTTGAATATCCTTTTCCTCAAAGAACTTATCCATCTCTTCTGAGGTTTTCAATTCAGATATACATGGCTTACAAAACGATGCCATAATATCGATGTACAGCACTTTCCCTTTGAATGACTTTAGCAATTCAGCGAAAGAATCAGGTGTTTCCACAATCTTCAATGATTGTGCCTTTTCATTGGTTGTTTCTTGAGCATATAATCCTGTAAATAAGACTACAAGAATCATCGTAATTATTCCTTTTCTACACATATCTATTGGTTCCATTCTTAATTAATCAACTCTATTTAAGCTCACTCGGCAATTTATAACTGATAATCTCAGGCTCAGCAGTTTCGGCATTTATACTATAAGCAACAATCTCATTTTCAGCTTCATTGAAGCACATTCGATAGACATCCCGATCAAGCTTCAAGTCAATGATGGGATTTCCATTCCAATCGAACACCAGCAAATCTCTTCCCGAGTAAAACGCCGAGCCATGCTCTTTTCTCGACTTTCCAGCATAAATGGTAAAGATGTATTTGTCAGATGATGCAAGGGAATTAAATGCATAAAGGTTCTCAGATGAAAAGGCAACATTATTCCCTTGAACCTTGAATATTGGAGTGTTAAAAAGCGTAGACTTATGGCTGATAATCTTGTTCTGCTCAATTTTACAGATTTCCATATTGGGACAGCTTCCACACACAACAACAAACCGATCCTTATTCGGATGAACACTCAGACTAGCCTGGTAGGCCATTCCCAAAGCAATATTGTTGGTTCCTGAAGGTGCTCCTTCTTTTGGATACTCTAGAAAAGTTTCACTCTGGTTGGTCTTCTTATCGAACAGACAAAACCTACCCTTTTCAAAGATACCCGTCCCAACATATTGTGAATTCCCCAATGGATACAATTTCAAGGAACGATTATTAACTGTTTCCTTGCGAGTAAAGTGTGGATGATCGCTTAGCAGATCCTTAAGAGAAAGATAAATCAGTTGGTTTTTACTTGATTCAAATACAGAAAACGAATCACCGGAATTCTTGGTCATCACCAAAGGAAATTGTAATTCATTTGGACCTCTCCCTTTGCTGATACATGCTTTAAGGAGTTTTCCAGACTTAACATCAAATAGCTTATAAAGCTGTGGGGTAAACATCTCTGTAACTACAAGCACAGAATCGAGTACCACTAAATCAACAACCTCTCCAAGGTTATCACTTTTAACTGGGACAATAGTACTGGTAAGGAGTTTACTCTTCTGAAATTGTTTTAAAACGGGATTATCTTGACCTTTAACTGCAAGATATGGCAACAGGAGTGTCAGCAGTAAAATAATGCGCTGCATATTCTTTGTTTTTAGTTAGTAATCGTTCAAATATTTCTTCAATAACGATTAACAACATAATTTGTAACAAGAATATTTTTATTCTTTGTCCTCTAGCCGGACGGCTCTTCATTTTTGCCTTAACGCAAAAACGAAGCAAAAAAGTCAAGGCTGCCTGCAAAAAGCAATTTATTTATTGCAGTTGCTAAGCGCGGCTGGGTGATCTTCGAACTACGTTCTCAGCTTCCCAGTCTTGCTAACCAACTGCTGCTAAATCTATCACTTTTTTCAGGAGGCCGGTTCCGATGCGAAGGCCTAGAGCTTGAACTATTCTTTCTGGAAGCCAATTCGCATGCGAGGCGTGGGTACATTAAAAATATCTGTGGTTCTATCAATCCTCTGTGGTTTAAAAACTACCAGTAAAGCAAAATCAACACACAACGTGAAACATTCAACTTTTAACCAATTGAGATCTTCAGTTTCTTTCCCAGGCCTATCTCAATTAGTTTTCTATACGTTGAAATTTGAATATCACTCTTACCTCTCTCAATTCGAGATATATAACTCTTGTTTGTTCCAGTTTTTTCAGCAAGTTCTTCTTGTGTTACATTAGCCTCTTTTCTTGCAACCTTCAACATTTCCCCTAATCTGAATGCAAAAGATTCCGCATCATATTCGTCTCTTTCAGGCGTACCTTCCTTTCCATACTTTTCACAAAGCAAGTCTTCAAAATCTGTAATATTATCGATAATTTTCTTCAAAATATTCCTTCTTTAATTTCTCTGCCTTAATCATTCCATTTTTCAAATAATTTTGGACAAATCTTTTTCATGCTTTCAGGATCTTCCTCTTCCCAAGTAAATTCAAATTGCGGATAGTTTCCTTCTCCCACTTTAAAATTGTCGTAATCTATGTAGTCATATAAATCTTTACCTGTCTTCTTTTGAAATGCTTCCAGTGCAACGTACCAAAAACTTTCAAATTCATAAAATTCTGCTCCGTCAACGACTTCATTTATTAAATAATCAGGATTTTCTTTTGCTTTTAGATATGTGTCTTTCCCTCTTGAAATAACCCAATTCCTAAAATACTCAAAACTGTCATCAGAACAACCTTCATTCATGATGTAGCCAGCACACCACATTTCGGAATTATATGTTTCATATAATAATTTGTCTGTGTACAAACGAAATCCAATCATTTCTTTTGGAGTCAATTTACTGATTTCTTGAATTAAGTATTGTTCTTGGTCATCTTGATTATTTGTGTTCTTTAATGATTTATCAATAATGCTCCAGTATAACTCAGCGTCTAGCATATCAGCCGTTCTTTCTAACTGAGATGAGTCAATTTTCGCTAAGTTTTCTGCTTGCGCTGAGTTTTCTTTCTTTCCATAAAATTTGTCGAATAATCCCATATTATTTGCCTTAGAGTTTGTCCAACTTAAAAGTGTCAAAGTTGTTATTACCAATATAATTCTCATTGTATTTCACTGTTTTATCAATTAATGCCAACTAGTGTGTATCATCGCCCGGTAATGTTATTCCACCTGATTGGAGGGATAACAACACTTACTAAGTTGAATCCATAAACATATCGTCTAATGGCTTCTTAATCCCGTCGACGTATCGATTAGAAACGTGGGTATAGAAATGATGTATAAACCCTTTTAAATTGGCACTATAGCTACGACTGGTGCTTTCTCTATATCGTTTTTGTTGTAATATCTGAGGTTTGAGAGTCACATCATTATGGTTTTTGTGAAATTTAAGAATATTCTACATATTTAACCAATAGTTTTATAAAAAATCTAACCTTCTCCCTTTTTTACGATTCATAATTTAATGCACAACTTAACCTTCCCTCACTTTGGGAAAGTTGAAGCGAGGGAAGAAAACCCTCGGTTTCATATATCAAAATAAAACATCCTTAAACAAAAGTCTAAATTACACCAAATTATGCCTCACAGAAGGGCTTCTTTTGTTTTTCTTGTTGTTTTTTATAGTTAATAAGAAAAGTCATTTCACACCCCACTTGAATCCTTGTACGAGTTTTCTCAAATCTTTGACAAACCCTTGTCAAAGCCTTCTCAACATGCGCAAAATGGGGGCTTTGAGAGGTAATAGTAGGGGCTTAGTAAGGAGGTTGAGTAAAATTGCTATCTGGAGATAACAAAATAAAACATTCACCAATTTTAGGTCTATTTCACTCTTTATCCGACCAATCAAACCACAGCCACGCACCTCTATTTTAATTTTAAGCTAGGTTTTAGCAATCAATACCACCTGAAACTTATCTTCATTCATTACAAAAAATTAAAGGTCTTAAAACACCTCTTTTTGCATTTCCTTTTTATGTCGAATATTATCTTGCAATCAGCTCAGTTATAGTACAAGCCCATACATAGCTAATCTTTGTTAGCTACATTTTAAAGTAAGGATCATGACATTATTTCACTGCAAAAATTACGTCTCTAAAAAACCTCAACTTACGATTAGCTATTGCACATCATTGGCAAAAAAGATATTCTCCTCCCCTTCCTTCTTTGATTCTTCGGGGATCTCTGTTATATTCGTTGGACCAAAAAACAGGACAACAACATGAGTGTTAAAATTGAAGAAAGCTGGAAAGAAGTACTGAAAGATGAATTTGAAAAAGAATATTTTCAAAGACTTATTGGATTTGTAAGACAAGAATACGGTAAACATCGAATCTATCCTCCGGGCAGACTTATTTTCAATGCTTTTGATCAATGTCCTTTTGATAAAACCAAGGTAGTCATCATTGGTCAGGATCCATATCATGGTGTGGGACAAGCTCATGGTTTGTGCTTTTCGGTTAATGATGGTGTAGCATTTCCTCCTAGCTTAGTAAATATCTTTAAAGAGATAAAAAGTGATATTGGTGTTGATGCGCCTAATACAGGTAACCTGGAACGCTGGTCACAACAAGGAGTCCTACTCCTTAATGCAACGCTAACAGTGCGTGCACATCAGGCAGGATCGCATCAAAACAAAGGATGGGAGCAATTTACCGATGCAGTAATCGCCAAACTATCGGCACAAAGCAATAATCTGGTATTTATCCTTTGGGGATCATATGCACAACGCAAAGGAGCACAGATCGACACATCGAGGCATTTGGTATTAAAATCACCACACCCATCGCCATTTTCAGCCGACCGTGGATTTTTTGGGAATAAACATTTTAGTAAAACAAATGAATACCTTGCCAAAGTAGGCAAGGCTCCAATACAATGGTAAACAAAAATGATAGTCGGGCAATTACCTGACTACCATTTTTTGTACTCCTACCTCATCATTAGTTTGTAGTTTCACAAAGTAAATACCACTCCCCATGTGAGCCAGGTTAAACTGATAGCTAGTCAGTTCATAGTTATCATTAAATGCATACCTCGCCTGAATCTGTCCTGAGATATCATATACAAACATCATCAGTCCGTTAAATTCATGCTCACAGTATATTTTGAAGTTTCCATCATTAGGATTCGCCACAATATCAAAACTCAACTTCTCCAACACCTTAGTCTTTTCAGGCTCTCGAAGCGATGTAATCAGATTATTACTTTGAGAGATCAGATGGCCATCGACATGATAATGAGGATTATATCCATCATTGCAATTATCACAAGTGCTCCCCGACACGCAGCTTGTACTGTTAGGGTGACAATGATCTACATAACTTTCATCGAAGATATACTCCAACTCTATAGAGTCCTGCTCCATATAATCACTTAAATCGAACACATAACGCTCTGCGATAGCGCCTGGACACCATCCGGCGCGATTATAATACCACGTACCTTTTTGTCCCTGACAGTCATCAGGATTAGGATCACAATCCACCCATAAATCTTGTTCAAACTTACTGGCACCATCAACATGAATATGATGACGGGCATGATAAAACTCGGCCGCATTTCCTGTATTGTTTGCGCCCCAACCATGTCCTGTAGTGACAAGATTCAACTTCACCAATCGAACATTATTTCTGATTTTCATTTTCTTCTTCTCTACCGATTGCAGGTTCAATGGATTTCCAAAATCGTAGGTACCATCCCAAACAACATCTACATAGCTATAGATAAACTCAGGTGTACCAGCGTCATATTCAAGGTCGAATGTAACCTCCCAGCCACCTGTTCCCCAAGTATCAATAAACAGTCGATAGTCGAGCTTTCCTTGCAACACCGACATATAATCAGTTAGATCAATTTCATGCGAACAACCTACACCATAAGGGGTAATGTAACGAACAATTTCTATCCAACGACCGTCAGCACCTTTCACCTCTAGCCGTGCCCAACGATCCCAATCATCACATGCACCATCGATATTAGGACAGGTAGTGATAAAATGCCCTGTTAGTTTCTTATAATTCCCTAAAAAGAAAGGCAGTTCAAAACTCCCCGTGATTGTACGACCAGGATTTGGGAAGTTAACCAGCACATGATCAAGAGCCCTTATGGTCTTATCATTTGCCTGATTTACAATCTCAACAGAATAATTTTCTATGGTAGTCTTACCATTCGATGCAGCCACAGTAATAGTTACATCATATGTGGTAAACTCATCAGGTTCCCAGCTAACGAAATAACCATCACCTTCCTGTTCTACTTTCTGATCAATACCTCCAATATTAACCGTTACTGATGTAAAATCTATTTGATCACGATAAGCAATACTTGCTCCAAAATAAATAGGATATGGTCGCAATTCACTCAATTCAATGACAGATTCAGGACTAAGTGCACAATTGATAGTCGGACTAAAATCGGCAAGGTTAGTCACCTTAAATGTGCGCGTCATCTCAGTTGCATAATAGGTCTCATTTCCATCATTATAAGCACGTATAGTTACCTTACCACTCTCTCCGGAAAGCACTACATCAGTACCTTCAATTGTGGCAGGACCACTAATCACCTCATACTGTACAGGAAGCTCTGCATCAGAGTGGGCCTGTAGTGTCAACGTAGCACCACCAACAATCTGCTCTTCAATCTTATCAAAAACTATTTGCTGGTTTTCTTTACCTAATGAAGCGGTAGAGCTTTTGTAGACAACAAAATCACTTGTATGAATATTATCACTTCCCTGATCGGTATTGGTAAGATAAACGAGCTTGATATAACGACCGTCAACAGCACCAAAACGGATCTGACGACGTGTTACATCACTCTCACCCTGCCAATCAAAATCGGTATAAACTTCTGCATCTCCCCAATTCGTTCCATCAGCCGATACGTAAAATTCAAAGCGATCAGGTTTCGATTTTTTACTTCCAGAATTAGGAAGATAGCTAAATCCACATACCGGAACACTTTCACCTAAATCAAGGATTAAAGTTCCAGGCAGACTGTACCCTTCGGAATTATACAAGGCCCACCAAGTATCAGTTCCTGCATCCCAGGCATGTGCTGCAGGATGACTTTCATTATCTGAACTTACAGATACCAAAGTATAATTATAAGAGGGAACCGGAATTGTATCAGCATTAACCGGTTTAGTTAGAAATATAAAAAAATAGCAAAAACAAATGATTGTCCACTTCAGGAAAGACAATCTACACAAGTTTTTAAGGTTCATAGGGAATAGTTTAAATTCTCCCCTAAAATATGGAACACTCAGTAGATTTTAAAAAGTAATTTTATGCTTAAGGGCATAAAGGCCCCTTACAATTTGAACTAAAATGAAGGTCAAGATTTTAGCTTTTCTATAGCAGCATCCAAACGATTAGTATTCATTGTGGAGGACAGTTCATGTAGCGTACACATCATCGAATTATATTCCTTAAGAGAGAGAACGACGACACTTGCACTTTTCTTTCGTTTTATTTCTATAACTTCTGAATTCTCAGCAACCCCATTCAAGTATTTCTTTATATTCTTTTTGAATTCTTATATTTTAACTTTTAACATGGCTCATTATGCTTTTGTTTGCGAAGGATCAATTTAAGTACTTTTTTCTCTTTTCCAAAACCAACATCACATCTATATGGAAGGAAAGTATTGAGAGTCCACAAAAAACTCCTCCATTCTTATAGGTTCTTCCTACTGTTTGAAAGATTTGTCCCCTCCCCCAAAAAAGAAATTCATGGATATTTGAAACTCAATAACAAACAAAAGAATAGCACAATGAATTTTACTTTTGCTCGCTTTACACCGGTGTATTCAATTCTACTAGGTGCCATCACCTTAGGATCGTGCACTAAGGAGGAAAAAGCTCCTAATATTTTACTGGTAGTAACTGACGACCTGGGATACTCTGACTTAGGCTACTTTGGCAGTCAGATTGAGACACCTAACATTGATCAACTAGCCAATAATGGTATTGTGTTTTCTCAATTTTACAATGGAGCGCGCTGCTGTCCTTCGCGTGCAAGTCTGCTAACCGGACTATATGCTCACCAGGCAGGAATAGGACATATGACTGAGGACCGAGGAACACCAGCATATGCAGGTGACCTAAGTAGCAATGCGGTTACCATTGCAGAAGTTCTAAACCAGAACGGCTATTTTACGGCAATGGCTGGGAAATGGCATGTTACCTGTAATACATCCGAAGAAGGATCAAATAAGAATTGGCCTTTGCAAAGAGGTTTCGATCGCTTTTATGGCACCCTTCCTGGCCATGGTAGTTTCTATGATCCAGCAGGATTATTCGATGGCAATACCCCTATAAAAGCAGAAGGAGACTTCTATTACACTGAGAAAATAACCGACAAAACCAAAGAATTTATCCGGGAAGCCAAGTCGCACGATAAGCCATTCTTCATGTACGTTGCCCATCCAGCACCCCACTATCCTCTTCATGCAAGGAAAAAGGTAATTGAAAAGTACCGTGGTAAATTCTCGATGGGTTGGGATCAATTAAGAGAACAGCGTTACAACAATCTTGTACAAAAAGGACTAATTGATGCCAAGTGGAAGCTCCCTGAACGTGATGAACAAAGCATTCCCTGGGAAGAGGAAGAAGAGAAATCATTCCAGGAAAATAGAATGGAAGTGTTTGCTGCAATGATTGATCATGTAGATCAAAGCATTGGCGATATCATCCAAACGCTAAAAGAAACTGGTGAATATGAGAACACTGTAATATTCTTCTTGTCGGATAATGGAGGATCAGCTGAAGGGCATCGAGATGGTACTATTGAACGCTGGGGAACTCCATGGAAAAGTAAAGTTATTCCTGAAAGAACACGAAATGGAGAAAAGGTTATTGCCGGTGATTTCCCTAATTTACCATTAGGAGGCCCTGCAACCTATGGAAGCTATGGCGTTCGCTGGGCCAATGTCTCAAATGCACCATTCCGACTACACAAAAGCTGGTTACATGAGGGAGGAATCTCTACTCCATTCATCATGCATTGGCCCAAAGGATTAAAACAAACAGGTATCACCCATCAAGTAGCACATATTATCGATATAATGCCAACGGTTATTTCATTAACAGGAGCAACATATCCAAAGACCTACAAAAACCATAACATACCTTCTCCAGAAGGACATAATCTTCTTGGCTTTCTAATCAATTCAATTACCCTATCCCGAACACTTTGCTGGGAACATGAAGGTAACAGAGCAATCAGAGACGGCAAATGGAAGTTAGTATCAGAGTATCCCGGCACCTGGAGCACTGTTAGAAAATACGAATATGAAGGTGAATGGGAGCTTTATGATATGGAAAAAGACAGGACTGAATTAATCAATTTAGCAGAACAATACCCTGAAAAGGTGAAAGAGCTAAACGAAAAATGGCAGAATTGGGCTCAACGTGTAGGAGTTATCCCCTGGGAAAAATTAGAATCAAATGCCCACTATTAAACTGTTTAGCGCATTAATACACTCCTCCTATTTCCAAAGTAAAATTCGACTTGCCTATTCACATATAAGCAAGTCGAATTGTTTTAAAACAGTTTCTTTAGCTCAATGATTTTATCAATTGCAACATATGGTTTATTAGTAGGACTGTCAGGATAGTACCACTTGCGTGCAGCGTTATTATATTGCTCTTCAACAGCGATTCCACTCTGCGACAAATCGGCCTTTATTTGCGCATAATCAGCATCAGGTTGAATATGATAGTTCTTCCATTTCTCTGGTGTATAGTTAATAAATGGGTTGCGACAGTAAGTATTCATATCCCAATACTCTCGCCAGGAGACATTAAATTCATCAAGTTTCTGAATCAAGATATCCAGCTCATTTGTGTATTCGTAATTCTCGCTGAAATGAATATTTTCAGCTTTAGCCAAAAATGGAGTATCACCGTAGTAGTTGAAATAAAATTTCTCTTTCCATCTAGCTACTTTTCCTTTTTTATGCTTCGATTTCTTCTCCTTTTCGATAGATAGCAAATGCATATTTTCAGCAAATACATGAATTGTTCCTTTATCTCCCATAAAGCCATATTTGACTACAAAAACAGGCTCTCCATTCAGATAATATGTTGAATCCTTATCAAAACTATATCTAAACGATAGCTTTGGAGATAAAACATCATCATGCTCTAAACACCTAAAACTGCGCAGTGTTCCAAATGAATTATTCGGAGGAATCTCTTCACCCTCATAGGTTACGTTCCTTTCAGAATAACACTTCTTCCATTGAGGATCGGTATTACAACACCTCATATCCTCATTATAAAATTTATAATTCGATAGGTAAGTACAATTAGGATTCTCCCCAAGAAAGACAGAATAACCAAGACCTTCCATAAACATCACATACTTGCCATTTAACTTCGCTTTTTCGCGATAGTGACCATAGGCTATATGAGGAGTGGTCCTTCTTTCTTCATTATATCGCTCAATTACTTCACGCATAAATGGTCGCAACTTAAACCGCTTACCATTCACTCTCACCTCCTTGATTTTCTCTACCTTCGGTTGAAGTTTAAAGGTTTCCTCACCACATGCCTCTGCTACTGTCATAATCAACGGCTCATAGCCCACATATAATATCTTCACACGATCAGCTTCTGATGCTTCGGAAAGATATAATTGAAACTGACCACTTAAATCAGTGGTAGTTCCCAGTGATTTTCCTACAAATATCACATAAGCATATGGGAGTGGCTCCTTACTTTTATTATCTATAACTTCTCCAGAAATAGTAAACTCTTGCTGTCCAAATGAAGCAAAACATATCAAACAGAAAAAAGAGATAAACATTAACTTATTGGCTTTTTTAATAGGGCTAAATATTCGCATAGGTTATTATTATTTAATTGGTTGTCATTATTCAAAACTTAGCTAATTCTTTCATTGCCACATAATCACAATAATACCCGGTAAAGGGATAATTAGATTTTATCTTTTTTAATTAGTGTAAACTCATAATCCTGACCTTCCAGATTCTCATCCCAATCATTTATGATCAAGCGATAATGATTTGCTCCATTCTCCAGCAAAAGCTCACAGTAAAAAATACCCTCCGCATCAATTTGAAGTTCAACCTTATTATCTGTTCTTGAGTTATACAACCAAATGCTACGAACATCAGCACTTCTGGAAATCTCACACTTAACAGTACACTCCTTTTTATTCACAGGATGTTCCCAGCCAGACTCAACCTCTCCTATACTAAACCGTCCGACTTTTAGTATTCTAACGTCATGCGGATAAGCAATAAATTGATGAAAGAAATCGGTTATCATAACTCCTTTTCCGAATGAAGAAACAGCCACTTTTCCAAATTTGCCAATAATGTCTAAGCTACTTAGATACTTATCGCCCGAGTAGGCATTAAAATACCGTTGATATCGTGGATAACCATTAAAATGCCTTATAACTTTCTTATCTTTAGGAGCATTGATGTTATGCATTACAATCTGGTGGTTATGATCAATTGCTAAAAGATAATTTTCATTGATAAAACGAATATCGGTCACCCAGTTTTTATGTCTCCAAGGTAATTGATAATGGTTATTGTCGACCAGTGAGAAAATAACAATTTCCCCATTATCGCCACTAACTGCAAAATGCAATCCATCAGGACACATCTCAACACAACGTAACCATCCTCGATTCACATCATATACATTCTCTTGCTCGTTATTTTCAATATTCCACACCACTACATTTCCTGTGCTTGTTACATAAACCAATCGCTTGTTGTCCAAACTAAACTTAAGTGCTGTAACAAGACAGTCATTAACGGGAATTGTCATTAATAGTTGTTGCGATTTCATTGACCAAACGGTAATATCTTTTTTTGTTGAACTCACACAATACTCACCTCCGCAACTAAAGGAAATAGCACAGATACAACTGGACAAACTCTTCGACTCCCAGATCTTTTCATTGTTTTTGAATAATCTAACAACACCAGTCTTATCACCACAAACAGTTAATCCCTGATTCTCACAATAGTCAAAACAGGTATATTTCAGATTTCCATAAGGAAAAGATGTCGATAATGAATCTGTATTCACCATTGCCAATCGCCCATCCTCAAACAAACTTAACAATTCTTTCTCTCCTGAAAATTGAACCTGCTTCACACTCCAATCCTTTTCTATTCCCTGAAAAGAAGTAAGGGCCTGACCAAAGCAGTGTCCTGTAAATACGGTCAATAAAATGATATATAGTAAACATTTCATAGTTAAGAGATATTATTTTTTCTTTTTGATAATCTATAAAGAACTCCAAATTTAAAAGAATGCCCTAGTAGTGTTTTCCCTAACCAATCAGTCTTATTTTGAGATATAAAATCAACATTAAGTCTTGAAACAAGTCCAATATTGTCGGTAATCTTTACCTGTGCACCAATCCCTCCATTTAAGCCAATAGATGTAAAATCAGCACTCACTTCGCTTAGCCCCATATACACCGAGCTTATGGGTATTAAGTCGTTGTTGCTTTCCTGTTCTTGCTCTTCTCTGTAATAAATATTAAGATTTGTTCTGGACAAGTTAAACTTATTCATACTAATCCCCAGATAAACAAAAGGTTTTATCATTGACCGATTACAAAAAATATACTGCCCTCGAAATTTATAACTACTTAATTCCAGCTCCTGACCATCATCTTTTACATTAATACTGGTAGTTGTTGTAATGTCATTTAATTCAGCTCGGTCAAATGAAGCCACCAGCTTGATAGGTCGATTCTTCAATATATAACCTATAGAAAAAGACATCTCATCTCCTTTACGGTCATTATCCTCGGTGAAATTAAGATACTCATAGCGTATTTTTGCCTTATCAGAAAAAGAGTTAACTCCTAACTCATATGATACTTCGAAACGATGTGAAAACTGAGCCTGTGCCATCACAGGAATAAAGACAAGAAAAAGTAAAGCGATTCTTTTATTTAGTATTCCAGGAAACATAAAGCTTTAATTCAATATTGTTATTATTCATTTTAATATACTCCTCACCCAAATAAGCATTGGTTCTTAACAAATTCAGATTGTTAACCTCATAATACTTCACATTAGACGATCCCTTTTCACTTACTCCAATAACAAAATCGTTTCCCCACCTTGTATAACTATCGATAGTAATTCCATTGAGATTATAGGTTAATCGACCATCCTCCAGAGCTATCTCCTGTTCATCCAACAACTCATCGTCACTCACATATATATCCCAACTTTTCCATAACTTAACACTTACTTTACCCTCAACAGATTTAATAGACGAAGGAAGATCGAATATTTCAATTTTATTAAGCAGATAGGGACTAAATCTTTCACACTCGGTCTTCAATGACACAGTAGTGGTTGCTCCTTCGATTAGACGTTTTTCCAATAAAAAAGAGGTATTTTGATTGTGCTCAATAAGGTACTCATTCCTACACACATTAAATATTCTCACCCAGTATCTGGCAGGTTCTATGTTTTCAATTGGAATCATTAATTCAGAGCTTGCCTTACCGTGTTGTGACTCCGTATCAATGTCGCTGACCTTTATACAATACGAAGCCTTTCCCATTGGCTTATTATACTCTTCTTCACTATTATACAAATAAATTTTTGCAGTTTGTCGTGTATACCAACTGGAACTTTTACTTTCTTCCCAATTGATTATCAGCTTCGATTTATTACTCTTAGGAATCTCCGATTCCGTTTCTTCACAGCCACCAAAAAGCACTGCGAAGAACAGTAGCAGTAGTTTGTTCTTCATTTTTATTAAGTTATTGAGTATGCGATTTATTATAGGATGTTGTCCTTTAGATCACTTCATACGAAGCCTCCTAAAATCAAATGAAAATATCAGGTTATAGTAACTTATTCTAGGTACAGAAGTTATTGTAGCAAAAAAAATACTTGACGGGATGCTGCAAGGGACTGCAGTTCTTTTGTTGTTTCTCAGGGTTCATAGAGTTGTTTTCTTGTGTTTCTATAAATATTTTATGGTCACAAGGTATAAAAAATACAAGAATCAAACAAATGAGATCACTTCATAAAAAAAGCGCCTTAGAGTGATCTCCACTCATAAGGCGCCAGGTCTAAACTAAACTTACGAAATGTAATATTCTAAACACTTGCAGTCGGTATAATACCGTCTACAAGGAAAGTCTTTCTAATTCCAATACTTCTCAATTATCTCCTTCATTTCAGGATGATCAGCATCGGTATCACCAACGGCTGCTTTTTGCTTCAATAATTCAGCCTTCATCTCTTTAATGATCGAAGCATACTCTGCATCATTATAAGCATTATGGTTCTCATCCGGATCTTTCTGTAGATCGTAGAACTCCCATGCAGGAGTAGTAACCTCCTTATCGGTTCCATTCAGATTAAGGTGATGCCCATAGAAGAAAGCAAGCTTATAACGCTCGTTACGAATACCAAAGTGTCCAGGTCGCACAGGAGCATGAGCGAAGTAACGATAGTACATCGACTTACGCCAATCGGCTGGAGTCTTCCCTTTTAAGTTCTCACGGAAACTCACCCCTTGCATATACTCTGGCTTTTGCACACCTGCATAATCAGCAAATAACGCTGGGAAGTCGATATTCAGGATAATATCATCAATTCTTGATCCACCTTTAATCTCTTTAGGATAACGAATAACAAAAGGCATTCTCAATGACTCCTCAAAGATTAAGCGCTTATCAAAGAAACCATGCTCTCCAAGGAAATACCCCTGATCGGCAGTATACACCACAATTGTATTCTCGGCCTGTCCTGATTCCTCAAGATAATCAAGCAGTTTACCAATATTATCATCGATAGCGGCACCACAACGCATAAAGTCTTTCACCAACTTCTGATAAATTGCCTTACGAGCCTGAACACTATCCATTCCTTCGGTATAGAAAGGAAGTCCCGGATACTTACACCACCATTTATCAGGAGCATCGGAAGCCTGTTTCCAGCGCCATCCCAGATTCTCCAATTTCTGTCCAACAAAGCTACGTCCGGTAGTTTCAGGACCAAAATCCATCATATTATCAGGCTCTGGAATCACCTCGTCCTTCAGGTAATCGTTATATCTTTCCGGATAATCAAAAGGCTCATGTGTAGCTTTAAAGTGACACATCATCATGAACGGTTTACTCTGATCGCGATTCTTCAACCAATTGATTGTTTCATCAGCAATAATATCGGTAGAGAATCCCTTATGGACTGTTCCACCCTTATAACCATCTACCCAATCCTCTTTCGTCTTCAACAAAGGATCCCAGTAGCGTCCCTGTCCGGGTAATACTTTAAAATAATCAAAGCCCGTAGGCTGTTTCTTCAAGTGCCATTTTCCGATGATAGCAGTCTGGTAACCTGCCGCACCTAAAGTCTTGGCAATATTCTCATGATGAGGCTGCATGACGTCGGTAAGCGTATAAACCCCATTACGGTGGCTATACTGACCAGTAAGAATGGTAGCGCGACTAGGAACACAGATAGAATTTGTACAAAACGCATTGTTAAGCACACACCCCTCGTTAGCTAATCGCTTGATGTTATCATTCTTCACGTAATCTTTTAGCGGACCGCCATAAATACCCCAAGCCTGAGAAGTATGGTCGTCCGACATGATAAAAAGAATGTTTGGCTTTACAGCCTCCTTAGGTTTCATCTGACATCCACCTAATAGCGCCAAAGCGGATGCTGAAAGGATAGAACCTGTAGAAATTTTAAAATTCATAAATAGTGTGTTTGTGGATTTCTCCTTTGAGTTATTTCTGGTAATGCAAAGGATCTTTTTATAAAGGTCAAAGATATTTTCCTCAATCACAAATAAAGTAAGGTAATCGTACGCATATGGGTAGAAAATAGATCAAAATCTCCCTTACACTAAGCAAAAGAGCCCTGGGAACCACCCCAGAGCTCTATAAACCACAAATCTAACATATAGCGTATGCAGTCTGGCAATTATAACCAGACTTCAACTATAACTTTATAACGATATTCTCACCATTGGTTCCCATTTGCGATGCAACCTTGGTAAGTGTCTTTTCTTTTCCTGATTCAGGATCTATAACAACGATATCATAATCGCCCTTTTCAAATACCTTAGCACGATACTTATCACCTTTAATTCTTAGAACTGATATCAATTCCTGTGATTTATTGTGGCGAATCTCCACCACAGCATCAGTAGCTCCTTCTATTTTCAAATTAGGCAGATAATACTTACTTGCTTTCCCATAATTATCGAGCTGCGATACCGTCATTGGCCAGCCTGGGAATTGATTGTTCTTATCCTCTTTTGAAAGATCAGCCAGGAAGCGATAAGCCTCTGAAGTAATCGTTCTATCGTTTGTATTAAAGCGACTGATTCCGAATCCTGAGGAACAATTTTGAGCACGCTTATAACGATTTAAATCATGTGTATTATCCACTGGATTACCCACTGCGTAGATATAGTTTTTGTTTCCAAATCCATCAAGATAAGCCCCTGTATTGGCATTACCATGGGCAGGACGATCTTTAACCGGCCATCCTAAACGATCAGGATGGAAACGACGTTGGTATCCTACTGCAATAGCAGGCGTACAGAACACCCAGCTACCATCTCTAAAGTTATCAATACCATATTGTACCATTGAAGGCAAGTGCTGATCACCACAGATCTGGTAAGCAAAACACTTTCGCAGCATATCCACAGCCCTATCACGAGGAGTCTGAGGCCAACCACCTGAATCTAAATCACCTGCTAAAAACATCTTATTACCACCATGATGAGTAGCTGCATTAGCAAATAAAGTCTGACTCAGCAACACCTTCATTTTAGCCCCCTGCCAATCGGTCATCCATTCTGAAATAAACTTCTCCTGACGCTTACCAAGCATCTCCAAGCCAGGTTTATCAAGCATCTTAGGATTCTTAATATTCTCTTTTAGATGATCCTCACGACCGCCCCAAAAACATACCTCCTGAGGACCAGACTTAAACATTCTATCACTGATAATGGCGAAACTCACATCGCCATACACCATATCGGTATAATATACATTGATTCCCTGATCAATAGGCGTAGGATCGTAAGCATCAGGCAAATGCCCACTCTGTGTACGATGTACGGCATTCACCATCTCTTTAGGCTCAACATATCCACCCGATGTACCATGCGTTTTATTCCACTCTTTCGATTCAATAGTATTTCCACTATTTCCCCACAAATTACCCTGAAATACATCATGATCATCAGGAATACAGACTGTTGGAGTACTTCGCATTAGATCGCCAAAAGCCCATCCGAACATGTACCATTTTCCTAAGTAGTTAAGCGTAGCCATATCTTCAGGATAGCGAATAATACCATATCCACCATTGGGCTCATAAATCTGATCTCCCGAGAAGAAAAGCAAGTCAGGATTCTTTTTACCAATATTCTCTGATAGTGGTCGGTATGGGAAACCATAATGGAACTGACAAGTCATACCTGCCACAACAACCTCTTTCCCCTTAGGATCCCGCTTGATCACCCCTTCATAATAATCAGGGATCGTACTTCCGTCGGTTCTTTTCTCATTATAAACCAGGCGATAAGGAGTATCCATTGAATCATCCCAGTCAGGAATAGAAAACAGTGCTGTACGCGACATGCCTTCAATCTTCTCTGATGCAATGGTGGTCCACTTTCCGTCTTTTTGTATTTCCAATTCAACCTGCTGATTATCGTCGACACCAATAGGAGGCATTTGAGCTGATATTTTAAGTTTACCACGACTCAAAGTATGCATCGACCATAAGATAGGTCCGAAGCTCTGCTCAGGCTTCATTTCCACCATAGAGCCTGTCATTTCAAAATCATCGAACCAAAACTGAGGACCATGACCAGCCTTTCGGTTATTTTCAGCAGTATTTACCAACTGCACCAAACCTTTTAGCTCATCAATATCATCTTTCATTACTGATGCAGTATTGCCATTATGATCATCAACCTTAACAGTCAGCTTATACAATCCATTCAATTGTTTCACTGACAAGTCGAATGACACATTATCCATCGAGAACTTCTTAGGCAACTCAGTAGATACCTCGTCGATAAAAAGTAATCCCTGCGTATCGATTCCTACCTCAATACCATTTCCAAAATAACACAGAGATCTCACATCGTTATCAGTCTCATCCTGAACACCTATAGCAACACCAACAGTTCCATTTTTACTTCCCGATTTCAGCAATCCAGTATTGAAAGATACATTAAGGTCGCCAGTACCGGTCAACATGCTAGTGATCACATTCACTTTCATATTGTTACGAGCCCCAACACATTCAAGTCGCCCGTTATTCACCTTCCAATCCTCAAGTGGGACCGACCAAAAGTCACTACTAATCCAGGTACGGTTATTAATTTTATTGAAGTCTTCTCTGAAGCCAGTCTTTTGCTGACACCCCATGAGCCATAAAGTCATGATGAGCATGGCCCAATGCATTTGTTTAGTGATTCGTTTCATTCAGTCTACAATTTATGCGGTAATAATAATCTGGTTCTAGTTATAAGTCTCCAGGCATTTCTTAATCCGGAAACCTTTTAATCCTCCAAAAGATGAAACCTTAACCCAAACTACTATCAATTTTCAGGAAAAGGCTTCACCCTTGGATTGGTCAATTTGTCAACTCAAATATAATTTCACTTATTCTTCTTACTGGTAGAATAACGTTCACAAAAGGAGCAAATTTGTGAGAAAAACAAATTCACACACTTAGCGATACAAAATCAAACAAATAGCACTATAACAGAGCGATACAAACTATGACATTTGATGCATATTATCAAAAATGTGTCAAAATCATGTCAAATATGTGTTACTGATGCTTTTCTTTGACCATTTACCCCTTAAGCTTTAGAAGCTTCATATAATGCAAGTTACCACAACTTATAACCGTTAATTTTACCGTAATTACACAATATTATTCTTTAAGGAGAAGTCACATCCTTAATTTTGTAGTGTGATAATAAAATAATCAGCTATGACCAGGATTAACTTACTACTTTGTTTGTGTTTTCTCATCACAAACATTTACGCACAACAAACACAAAAACAATACTTATCAGGAACGGGACACGACAATCGTGTTGATTGGGAATTTTTCTGTTCTGAAGGACAAAACAGTGGTAAATGGACCACTATTCCTGTGCCTTCATGTTGGGAGACAGAAGGCTTTGGTAACTACAACTATGGATCTGATAAAAATCCACACAAGGAATATGGTCAATACAAATACCAATTCAATGTTCCTAAAGGATGGAAATCGCAAAGCATTGAAATCGTATTTGAGGGCTCGATGACAGATACTGAGGTGAAGATCAACGGAAAACTTGCTGGTCCGATTCATCAAGGTGCTTTTTACCGCTTTCGTTATAATATCAGCAAGCTATTGAAATATGGCAGCAACAACCTACTTGAAGTAAAAGTCAATAAAGTATCGGCAAACAAATCGGTGAATCAAGCCGAAAGAGAAGCCGACTTCTGGATCTTTGGAGGTATCTTCCGTCCGGTATATCTCGAAGCCAAACCACAAACACACATTCAGTGGACAGCTATCGATGCCAGAGCCGATGGATCTTTCATGGCCAATATCCACCATAACAACTCTAAGAAGACATTGACTTTGGAAGCACAGGTGATGGACTTATCAGGCAAGAAGCTAGGTAAACCATTCACAGCTACTGTAGAAAAAGGTTCAGCTATGACCTCCGTTTCAGGACATACAGCTAATCCACAACTATGGTCTCCTGAGTTTCCTAACAGATATAAGGTGCAGTTCACCCTTAAGAACAATGACGATATCGTTCATCAAACAACCGAGAAGTTTGGATATAGAACCGTAGAAGTCCGTCCACATGATGGCATATACGTAAATGACCAGAAGGTAGTCTTTAAAGGAGTAAATCGACATTCATCGTACCCATCATCAGCAAAAACCATGAGTCGCTCATTAAGCATCATGGATGTTAAACTGATGAAAGAGATGAACATGAATGCAGTCCGTATGTCGCACTACCCTCCTGATGATCATTTCCTTGAAGTATGTGACTCACTTGGTTTATTTGTATTGGATGAATTAGCAGGATGGCAGGCATGGTACGACACAACTGTTGGAAAGAAGCTTGTGAAGGAGATGCTAATGAAAGATGTAAACCACCCTTGTATTGTACTGTGGGACAATGGAAATGAAAAAGGATGGAACACTGAGCTTGATAGTGTGTTTGCCAAATATGATCCACAAAACCGACAGGTAGTGCATCCTATGGCCTTGCTTAACGGTATGGATACACAGCACTATAAGCCATTCGATCATGGAGCAAACAGCTTTGGCAATTCACGCGACATCTACTTCCCTACTGAGTTTTTACATGGATTATATGATGGAGGACATGGAGCAGGATTGGAAGATTACTGGAACGAGATTGTTCGTCACCAGAATGGTGCTGGAGGTTTCCTTTGGGTGTTTGCTGATGAAGGTGTTGTACGTACCGATCAGAATAACAAGGTAGACTGTCACCTGAACTATGCGCCCGACGGGATTGTAGGTCCTTACCGCGAAAAAGAAGGTAGCTTCTACACCATTCGCGAATTATGGTCGCCTGTTCAATTTAAGATAGAATACCTGACTCCTGATTTCAATGGTAAGATAAAGGTAGAAAACAACTTTATCTACACCAACCTGAATCAGTGTAAGCTAATTCAGGAGTTGGTATCGCTACCAAAAAGCGGATCATCATCGGTCAAGGCAAATGCGATCGACTCAGTTGAGATACCATTTGGAGATATCAAACCAGGAGAAACCAGTCACATTCAGCTAGATGTGAAGAATCTTGCTAAATATGATGCCTTACGTTTGAAAGTTATTGATCCTCATGGCAATAATATCATCACCAAGTCGCTATCGATTCAACCAACTGATTCATACCTTAATGCACAAATTACATCATCAAATGATAAGGTAACAGTAGCGGAAGAATCGAAGCAACTGACATTCAAGGTGAAAGACATGACTTACAGCTTCGATAAATCATCAGGAAATCTGTCGAAAGTTACCAAGTCGGGAAAAACCATTCCATTCAATGGAGGACCAGCAACTGGAAACCAGCTAAAGGTTAAAAACATTAGGCACCAGCAGATTGAAGAAGGTTATGAGGTGGTATACACTTTTGAGGACATCTACCGAGAAGTAAAATGGACAATCCATAACAATGGAAGATTGGAACTCAACTATCTCATGAAATTAAAGAATGGTAGATACGATCTCATCGGAATAAACTTCAACTACCCAGAAGATGAGGTAAAGAAAGCACGCTGGATGGGCGACGGACCTTACAGAGTTTGGAAGAACAGAATGAAAGGACCACAATTCGGACTATGGGAGAAAGCATATAACAATACGATTACTGGTATCGACTGGCAATATCCTGAATTTAAAGGCTACCATAGCAACATCTGCTGGACTACCATTTATGGTGAAAACAACCAGGTTACCATTTATACAGGAATCGACAATACATTCTTGCGACTATATACTCCTGAGTTCCCTGAGAATGCGAGAAAAGCACATGCACCATTCCCAGAAGGAGACATCTCATTTATGCATGGCATACCAGCTATCGGAACCAAGTTTCAACCAGCCGAGAATTTAGGTTCTCAAGGAATGAAGAATGTTATAGACACCTGGTATCCACACCAGAAACCAGTAAAAGGAAGATTACTTTTTGATTTCAATATAGATTAAGACATACAGATCGCTAGTGTTTTATTGTTGTTTATTAACAGCAAAAGGGGATGAACCATCAGGAACATCCCCTTTCTTTTTAAATGTCTTTTTTACTTACTTCATCGTAGCATACGAGAATTTTAGAATAATTGGCTCAACCAATCTTTCGTAATCCCGATAAGGCAACTTCATCAGCTCAGTGTGTGAGCCGGCATTAAATGCAATATCTTGGTCAACAGTGAGGCTTTCAGCAACGAAAACCAACATTCCATACAAGTTTCCAAATGGAGGCATAGCACCCACTTCACACTCAGGGAACATGTACTTGAATTCTTCTTCGGTGGCTAATTCCACCTTGCTAGTACCTGCAGCTTCACGTAACAGATTGAAGTCAACCTTGTACGAAGCAGGAAGTACAGCCATAGCCATCATTCCGTCAATTTTAATCATTACCGTCTTAGCAAGTTCCTTTCCAGAAATATGCGCCGATGCAGCAATCTCCTGAGCTGTAAACGCTTCAGAGTGTGCAATGGTAACATACTTAACATTGTGGCTATCCAAAAAGTCCTTAAGTTTTCTTACAGGCATTTCTAACTCCTTTCTAATAAAAATGAAATTAGGTAATCAAAACCAAATAAATACGTTAACAGATCAGATCAAATGTTTCTATATAATTGGTTTTACTCCATTTTCATTCAGGTTGTTACAATTGCCTGATAGAATTGGGCTATTTCACTGACACTTCAATAGCAAATTTTGGTGTTTTCAATTCCTCTGGTAGATTACGCAAATCAGCCGTTTCAACGATTACAGACGATGATTCTACTCCGTTTTCATCGATTAGATAACTGCGTACTGCATCATTTCGTTTTTTCAATATGTTATTAAAAACATTATCCACCTCTGACTGTGCGACTAACTTTTGGCATTTATCTGCTAAAGAAAGACTAGCACTCTCCTCACCTACTAATGCAGAAACATAAGTCACAAACGCAGGATCATTGTCGGCTACCTCGGCAACTTGCTTCTCTGTCTTATACCTTTGTTGCATCATTTGAATAGCCAACACCTCCTTCTCCAGTTTGGTATCGGTCTGCTGTTGGAAACTAAAGATCAAATCAGGTTTCTTTTCCAGTATTTTAACAATACGATCAAGCTCTTGGCGTTGTTTAACACCTAGCGAGTCGACTGCCAATTCAAATTCCAATGTTTCAATTTCCTCAGGCGATGTACCCACCAACTTTGCAAATGCATTAAAAGGCTGAGTTGCAGTCTTCAGAATAAACTTAGCAAAGGTTTTCAAGATAATAGGAGCTACCTTAAATCCTGGTTCTGAAGGATTTCCCTTTACTGGAACATTAAATTCAATGTTATCATCTTTATCTTTAATCAGGTACAAAGCCAGCTTAATAGGCAACTTATACTCAGGCTTTGTCTTCACCTTAGATCCGAATTCAAACTCATTAATCTTTATATCATTCTGATTTCTAAGTTTCTTAGGCGTCATATCTAAATCGAAGTTATAATTGAACGCCCCCTTTGTAATAGGATAAGCAATATAATACTCGGTATAAGGAGAGAAACTCAACAGCTCAAGATTCTTCACCTGTGCATTGATTTTCGCATTAAAAGGCTCTAACAGATCAAGGATACCTTCTCCATGAAAGTCACCTTTATTATTCATGTTAACACTCCATTTCAGTGGCATCTCGCGACTACTTTCCGAAATATTTGACACTGCCACTTTAATGTCTTTCAAGTTGTAGGCGAATTTACGGTGCAGACTCTCATCAACAAAAGCCACCTCACCACCTTCAATGTTAATCTGTTTAATACTATAATGAAGTTCTTCCTCGGCTGCTCCTTCAGCTGCTTGCTCAGTCTGCGAATCTTCAGCCTTTGCTTGTGGTGTTTCGGTAGCAACAGAATCCTCCAATACAGGCGCAAAAAAGTGCATAATACTATTGCTTTCCTTATCCTGTTTCACTGAAATCACCGGATCAACAAGGGTAATATCCCCCAGCTCATATGAAGAAGTCTTCATATCAATATTCGACAAGTCGACCGTTAGCTTCTCTGCCCTGAACAATTCGCCAGTCTGTGTAGCATCAATCTTGATCTTCTCAAGTATTGTCTGCCCCTTCACCTGAAGTTCGGTAACATGCTTCATACTACCATCAATACTAATGTTTGAAGTCAGCAAACCAGTCAGCGATTCCACATTCAGGTAATCCTTCAAATAATTGGTGATCATCGACAAGTCAACCTTTTTGGTATCGATACCAATTTGATATCTTTCAGCCGCATGATCAATATCTGCATTAATTCCCACTTCACCACCGGCAAGTGCAAAGTTTAGTCCCATGTTACTTTCCTGGTTATTCCAGGCGATAGAAGGAATTTGCCAATCAAGATCTTTCAATTCAAAGCGACTATCAATTTGCTTGTCCTCATAGCGAACAAGACCTCCATTAATTCGAATATCGTTAATAGAAAATTTAAGATCACTCTCTTCAGTTGCTGTGGTATCCTGGGCTTCCTCTGTTTCGGGATCACTGGCAGTCATATCATCGAAATTAAACTGCTCACCATTTTGTATTACCGAAGCATAAATATCGTTTAAATGTAAAGCAGAAACAGCATACTCGCCTGCAAACAGCTTCCAAGGTTGAAAATTCAAATACAACCTTCCCAGATGCACAAATGTATCTTTCTTATTCTCCTCATAGAGGGTAAATTTCTCCAATTCAACAGCGCATTTCAGATAGTTAATATGGATCTCCTCAATATTAACCTTTCGTCCCAACAGTTCCTCGCCATTTTTATTAACGTAATTTTCAATGATATCAGAAAGAAAAAACAGAAATATAAAAAGTACGGCCACTACCGCCAGGATAATTTTATGTGTTCGTTTCAATTTAAAAGAGTGACGCATTTATGCTTTATTTTTTATGATTTGTTTTATTATCTACACTGTCGGCAGAGGTGATTAATTCTAACACAACTGCCCGTATAAAACTTATCGCAAAAGTAGTGTGATTTGTTTAGTTCAAGTGCTTATTTTTTGTGATTTTATTCATAAGAAAATTGAACGTCAATATTTAGCAAGTCATATTCTACTGATATCCAATAATATTTGCTATATTCGCTATCCAACTAAAAACCCCATTCACATGCAAAACACTTCATAAACCTAAAAAACTAAGCTATTAAACAATAGCAGCTAAACTAAAATCAACAATTCTTTACATTCAAAAAAAACAATCAACAAATGACATTTATATTTTTTCTGGCCTTTTTAATGGCCGTATGCAAAGGAGGCATCCTTATTGCCTTAGGACTATTGTTACGCAAATACTTCACAACCGTTTTAAACCTATTCATTCGCAAGCCTCTTCCTGAAAACTTTATGGAGTCGGATGAATATCAGAAAACCAATGTCTTTATTAAAACCATTGGATTCTTTGTCTTATGTATTGGTGTTATCATTATACTTCAAGGTTTTTCAACATGGATTGTTGCCTTACACCAACACCACATACCTTTTAGCATAAAACACTAGGAATAACAAACACATTCAGCTTTGTACCTGATGAGTTTTTCATGTTCAGGCACAACCATAAACACAAAACTATGAGTGATTGGAAATCAGAGCAAGAGGAAAGATTAAACAGCTTATTAAGTAATTATACCGATAAAGAGAAGAAACGCTACAAGCTAGATTTTGTGGAGAAAATGTTTCCGCGAGTGTATCCTCGGATTAAGGATGACGACGAGATGAAGGTTTTTCAGAACTTTATCGATTTTTGTGTCGATAACATCCCCGCCAACAAGGAGATACCATCAAATCAGAAAAAATTATTACTCAATAAGATTGCAAGATACGAGCATCATGTACGACAACATTATAAGTTAACGTACAAAGGGTTCTACATTGCATTATTTCTTGCTATAGGGGTGTCGTTAGGACTTCCCATTGGTGCTGCTCTGGGGAACCTGGCATTAGGTACTCCAATTGGAATGTTAATAGGTGTAGGCATTGGAAGCGCCCTTGAAAACAAAGCTAAAAAAGAAAATCGAATACTCTAGTTTCATTATATAAAAAAGAGCCTGTGATTAAAGAATTACAGGCTTTTTTTACTAACTTTATCAGCATGATAATCAACCAATGTTCTATTTTTAATAATGCAACATCTCATGTCGTAAAAAAACGTAATTGCAACACCAGATGTAGCAAAATGAACATCTTGGAAGAGCCAAGGAAGAGATAATCTAGAGAAATCTAAGAAAAAAGTTGGCTCGGAGAAGGCTTTGGTAGGTATTCGGGAAGGAATTGGTTATGTTTCTTCTATATTTTGACTCCCTTCAATATTTATTAAATTTCCAAAATGACATCAGAAAATTGCTAGACAAATTTTAGTCAAACTTTACTCTCATTCTACACGCCTTTTACTACATACTATCTTTAAGATTACTTTCGTATTATAATATTAAAAAAAACCTGACAAAAGAGCTATGAATGCGAATGATTACTGAGGAGGTAATTTGCACCGTGAAGCAATTATTAGCCTGCCAAACCAAAAGCATGGCGTCGTAAGCGTCATATCTCACGACTCGCTAACGCATTCATCTTAGTAAAAAATACGTCTCTTTAATACTTTTATCAGCATAGTTTCATAAATTAGCATAGAAAATAGAATAATATACCTAATTTGCATATTATGACGAACAAAAAGCAAATTAATAGACTTAAGATAGTTCTCGTTGAACAAAATAGAACAAATAAATGGTTAGCCGAACATCTTGGCAAAAATGTTACTACTGTATCAAGGTGGTGCACTAACGAGACGCAACCAGGCATTGAAACGATGGTTCAAATTGCCCAAATACTAAATATTGATGTTAGAGAACTATTAGTATCAACAAAACAAGAAAGCAGATAAAGTTATGGAAAAAAAACAATCAACTTTTATAAACGGCTCTTCTTGGTTAAAAGCAGATTTTCATCTTCATACAAAAGCTGACAAGGAATTTAAATATACTGAAGAACCCAATGATTTTATCAAAAAATACATTGAGTGTCTAAAGTCTTCAAATATATCAATTGGTGTCATCACCAATCACAATAAGTTTGACTTAGACGAATTTAAAGCGCTTCGTAGAAAGGCAAATAAAGAAAATATATATCTATTACCTGGCGTAGAGTTATCGGTCAACGATGGTTCAAACGGGATACACTGTCTCATTGCATTCGAATATGAATCATGGATTGTTAACGGAGATAATTTCATAGAACAATTCCTGAATTCAGCGTTTGAAGGCATTGCAAACCATGAGAATGAAAATACTACTTGCAATTATAGTTTGACCGATTTATTTGACAAATTAGAATTGCATCGTAAAAACGGACGAGATTCGTTTATTACTATGGCCCATATTGAGCAACGTAGTGGTTTTTGTAGTGAATTAAATGGAGGTAGAATTACAACTATTCTTAATGACGAACTCTTCAAGCGCAATGTATTGGCATTTCAAAAATTAAGAACCAACGATATCAAGCAAAAGTTGAGAACATGGTTCAATGGCAATCAAAGTCTCCCCGCTCTGGTAGAAGGATCTGATTGTAAAAAGCTTTCTGAAATAGGCCATTGTGGCACCCAAAAGAATGAAAATGGAGATGTTATTGAAAAAGAAACCTGGCTCAAAATTGGCGATTTCAATTTTGAAGCAATTAAATATGCTCTAACTGATTCGGTAAACAGAGTTTCATATAGATATCTAAGAAACAATAACTCTTTTATTAAATCAATCTCTTTTGAAGGAGGATTATTAGACGGAACAAGGATTGGCTTTTCTCCTGAATTGAACAACTTCATTGGTATTCGCGGTAGTGGAAAATCTTCTATTCTGGAAATATTGCGTTACACATTAGGAATTTCCTTAAGTGGTCAGGCTGCAGATCCTGGTTACAAAAATCATTTAATAGAACATGTTCTAAAAAGTGGTGGTAAAGTTATTGCAACACTTATCGACAGGCATAACAAGATTTTCAGAATTGAAAAAATATATGGACAACGAACTGATATATACGAGGAAGGTAATCGTTTGGATGTTCCTTCTGTTGAAACAATTTTTGGGACTCCTGTTTACTTTGGACAGAAAGATTTGTCAAATCAAAATATTGATTTTGAAGCTGATTTAGTTCGCAAATTAATTGGCAATAAGCTTGACGCTATCAAGTCGCAGATTGAAAACAAATCAAGAGATATTCAGGAAATTGTTCATAGCATAAAACAATTAACAAACCTCAACGAATTAAAAAAAGAGATAGAGGCCAATATAGCTGATGCTCAATTTAAACTTAAAATATTTAAAGAAAAAGGTATTGAAGACAAACTAAAACAGCAAGGTAGATTTGACACTGATATTGCTCGGTTCCAATCAATATTAACTGAATTAACTACTTTCCAATATGATTTATCAACGTTATGCCGTAACTATCAGTCATTTTTCACTGATTCAAAGTTTATTACAAAAGAAAATACCGATATTTTTCAGCAAGCCGATTCTATTTTTAAAGAAATTGTTATTGAATTTGAAAAGCTGACATCAACAAACTCGACAGTTGCACATAAAGTACAAAAGCTTAATGAGCTTTTCGAAAATCTTAAAGACAAAAAGGAGACTTTAAAAGAAGAATTCGCTAAAATTAAAAGGGAAATTGATATTCCGAATGTTAATCCCGATGATTATCTGAAATTCAACAAGATTATTGATACATCAAGAATTAAACTTAGTGAAATAACCAAATCAGAACAACGAAAAGCAGAGTTAACAAAGCTATTAAATAATAATCTCGCAGAATTGAACTCACTATGGCATGAGGAATTTAAGATATTAGAACAAGAAGTATCCCGGATTAATCAATACGAGAATAGCTTGTCAATTTCAGTTGCCTACAAAGGTCGTAGGGATATGTTTCGCGATAAGATACAGGAAATATTTAAAGGAAGTGGAATGCGTAATACTACGTATGAAGCCATAATTGAGGAATATCCCGACTTTATTGAAATATATAAAGACTATAAAAATATCCGATCGAAACTTAAAGTAAGTGACAAGATTATTGCTGAATTTAAGGAACGACTTCTTAATAATCTTGGAAATTTACTGACGTTTAGAGTTCAAGATAAATTCACAATTAATTACAATGGGAAACCTCTAAAGAATCATTCTTTGGGACAAAGAGCAACAGCTCTAATCTTATTTCTTTTGGCACAGAAAGAAACAGATGTGTTAATTATCGATCAGCCGGAAGATGATCTAGATAACCAAACAATATACGAGCAGGTTATTAAACAATTAAAGGCACTTAAGGGTGAAATGCAATTTATATTTGCAACACATAATGCCAATATTCCGGTACTTGGTGATAGCGAAAAAATAATTGCATGTGAGTATTCAGAATCAAAGATTGAAATAACAGATGGAACAATTGATTGTCATAAAATGCAGCAGCACATTGTTCAGATAATGGAAGGTGGAGAAGAGGCTTTCAATCGCAGAAAGAATATTTATAGCATTTGGAATCTTAATAAACAAAATTAACATGGATACTACAATAACAAATTTAGAGATTATTGATTTAATCCGTGCAGGTGAAAATAGTACTGTCGAATTAAAAGAAAATTCAATACATCAAGAATCATTACTACAGGAAATAGTTGCATTTGCAAATACCGAAGGAGGAATAATTATTTTTGGTGTAGAGGATAATACCGATAATATTGTTGGTTTAACAAAAGAACAGATTGATGAAATTGACAAAAAAGTTGCCAATATTACAAATGATCTGATTAAACCATTTCTTCAAATCATCACAAAAACAGTAATCATTGAAGAAAAATTACTATTTCTTATTTTCATTCCCAAAGGAGTTAATAAACCGTATAATACTCGAGGAGCAATATTTGTTCGACAAGGGAGTACAAAAAGAGCATTAACGGATAAGGATGAAATTCTAAGACTTTATCAAACCTCTGGAAACTTATATGCCGATGAAATGCTTATTGAGAACAGTACTGTTTATGATGTCGATTTAGATAAAGTACATGACTACCTTAAAGCACAGAACAAAGATGCAGAAACAATAAACGAAACTCTTTTAGTTAATCTTGGAATTGTTAAAAATGGAAAATTAACATTAGGTGGATTACTGTTTTTCGGAGATAATCCACAACGATATAAACCTGTATTTCTAATCAAAGCAGTCTCTTTCTTCGGTAACGACATTGGCGGTACAGAGTATAGAGAAAGTATCGATATTGAAGGAACTATTCCTGAATTATTTGATGATGCAATGCGTTTTATGCGCAACAATCTAAGACATACACAACAAGGACAGAATTTTAATACTACCGGTTTGTTAGAAATCTCGGAAATAGCATTGGAAGAGCTATTGCAAAATGCTTTAATCCATAGAGACTACTTAAAAAACTCCCCTATTCGCCTACTGGTTTTTGATGATCGTGTTGAAATTATTAGTCCAGGGAAATTACCTAACAGTTTAACCATTGAGAATATTAAAATGGGGAATGCCGTAGTTCGCAACAATTTAATGGTTAGTTATTGCAGTAAAATAATGAATTATCGAGGTTTAGGATCTGGTGTTTCACGTGCCTTGGATGCTCAACCGAATACTGAATTAATCAACGATATTGATGGCGAACAGTTTAAAGTAATAATTCCACGACCTAGATCAGAAAGTTATCCCACGACTCACTAATTCCTCGTCATGGGATAAAGAATGTCCCGCTGGGACAAAGCTGTGAAATTGCTAATCAAAGCACTAGCCATTGCAATAAAATTGGCCTCCCTAAAAAAGTAATAGACTTAGCAGCAGATGATTAGGTAAGCAGGGAAGCTTAAGGCGCAGTTGGTAAGATCTCACAGCAGACCCTACCAACTGCAATAAATCAATTGCTCTTTTCAGGCAACCTTGATTTTTGTTCTCCTTTTTGTATCAAGTCCCCGCATTTTAGCAAATACTATATCTAAAAGAAACCAACATTGTTTCTTAAAATACAAAAATGAGAAGCCAGTTTGGCTAGAGAACAGACAAACATCTCCCTATCTCTATTTGCATTATTGTAAAATTATTTAACATCGTATGTAAACCTTTTTCACATTAAATTGCAACACCAACACGCTCACCCCAATAGATATCAGGCACTTAACATCATGGCATCATTCTGGCATATGAAATTTCATTAGCCTTTCTCTTTCCTGTATTGTAAATTTGAGAACTGGCTATGGGAATTGCGCTAATTACGGTAAGTTGGCAAAGCTGAAAGGCAGCTACACAAAATCCTATCGAGGTGCAGAGATATGAATGAAACCATTAGTTGAAACGAAAGATAAAAACACACTAAAATGAACCATCTAAAGTCAATCTTCCGAAATGCCTTCAAACATAAATGGACAACTGCACTTAACATTTTAGGTCTGACATTGGGATTTACCTGCAGTATATTGCTTTTTTTCTGGGTGACTCACGAATTAAACTACGATAGTTTTATCCCTGAAAAAGGTAGCCTATATCGAGTGAATATGGATGGTAGTGTTAATGGTGAGCACATTAAATCGGCAGGTAGTTTCCCCGGATTAGCAGCTGAAGCACTCCACTCAATTCCTGAAATAAAGAAGACTATTAGGATAGACAAGAAGAAAGATGGTAACCTTATAAAAACCAACGACAATAAGTTTTTTAGATCAAATGGATTTGCTGCAGATCCTGGTTTCTTTAATATGTTCCCTTTTCGCGCAATTGTAGGAGATCTTTCCAATATTTTACAAGATAAAAGCAACATTGTTATTGATGAAACATTGGCTCAAAAGTGTTTTGGAGACCAATCAGCTATGGGTAAAACACTACAGATGAACGGAAAGGTTTATACAGTTGCTGCTGTTGTTGAGAACGTTCCCTCCAATTCACATTTACAATTTCAGTATGTCGTCTCTACTTTAAGTCTTGGTCATAATTGGCACAATAACGAATGGGGTGGAGATTTTGCGATAACCTATTTTCAGACCATTGAAAATGCCAACATTCAGGAGTTGAATGATAAATTAACATCTATTGTAAAAACGCGGATTCCAAGGATGAAAGCTTACGACCTAAGCTTTATTCTTCAACCAGTAAAAAATATTCCTTTTGATAACGACTTTAAATGGGATAATTCTAAAAAAACGAGTAAACGAAATATTTACATCCTATCAGTGGTTGCGTTCCTCATTTTGTTTATTGCTTGTGTAAACTTTACCAATCTGTTTCTTTCTTCAGCATTAAAGCGTAAAAAAGAAATAGGGATAAAGGTTAGCAATGGAGCCAATAAAGCAACGATTACCAAAGAATATCTTGTAGAAGTATTGCTTTATGTTTTACTTTCATTTGCTATTTCTTTGCTGTTATGCGAAGGGGTACTCCCGTTTTTTAATGCCTTATCGGGTTCCGTAATAAAGGTGAAATACCTTAGTCTTGGTTTTGCATTCATTAGCATCATCTTAATTGTGGGCTCAACACTTCTTGCGGGAGTATTACCAGCCATGTTCTTATATCAATTGAACATTGTAAAAGTGATTAAAGGTTCACGTTTAGAGAACTCCAAGGCTAAATATCAGAAGATATTGGTAACCACACAGTTTGTCATCACTACAGTCTTGATTTTTGCCATGATAACGATCTTTAAGCAAGTTGATTATCTGCAAAATAAAAACCTTGGTTTTAACAAAGAGAATACGCTCTATGTTTTTACTGAGGGAAAGTTACAAAACTGGGATGAGCAAAAGAATTTGAAAAGTGAACTGCTTCGTAATCCTTCCATTAAGCATATTGCCTTCCGGGCTGCATTACCGACTGAATGGGCAAATGGATCGACCGTTGGTGCCGCAAAGGATAAGTACGACCTAAATTTTGAGTGGATACAGATAGATGAAGATTACTTCGATCTTGCTGATATTGAATTTATAGAGGGAAGCAGGTTTCGCACAACGACAAGTGACTCCCTGAACTATTGTATTATAAATGAGAAAGCTGCAGAACTACTTGGATTTGAAGCTCCTTAT
Organism: Puteibacter caeruleilacunae; assembly: GCA_005217565.1. Lineage (GTDB taxonomy): Bacteria > Bacteroidota > Bacteroidia > Bacteroidales > Prolixibacteraceae > Puteibacter > Puteibacter caeruleilacunae. The sequence goes on along the minus strand of SJCO01000008.1, from coordinate 243,074 downwards.
GTTGGCAGAAGTTTGTATTCTATAAGTTTTGGTAAGGAGTACATCATAAAAGGTGTTACCCGTAATTTAAATACGAAATCGCTGGCGCAACATATTGATCCTTGTTTATATACAAAACCGCTGTGGGCAAGTAATTCTGGAGTAATGATGTTTAAAATTGGTGGGGATAGAAACAACGCAATCAAGACGATTGAAAGCTACTGGGCAGCAAACTACCCTGATCAACCATTTGATTTCCACTTTCTTGATGACACCTATGATGCTTTATATCGTGCTGAAGAGAAGACAAGAAGTATTATATCGTGGTTTACATTTATTGCCCTGCTATTGACATCGCTAGGTTTATTTGCGATGGTACATTTTATTAGCGAGCAGCGCACCAAGGAAATTGGTATTAGGAAAGTAAACGGAGCAAAGATTTCAGAAATTCTGGCAATGCTGAACAAAGATTTCATTAAATGGGTAGCCATTGCTTTTGTGCTCGCCTGTCCGATTGCATATTACGCCATGAACAAATGGCTTGAGAACTTTGCCTACAAGACAGAATTAAGCTGGTGGATATTTGCTTTGGCTGGTGTACTGGCGCTGGGTATTGCCCTATTAACGGTAAGTTGGCAGAGCTGGAGAGCTGCTACAAGAAATCCTGTGGAAGCATTGAGGTATGAGTAACCAAATGCTAAAATCAAAAACAAGACAAACAACTATTAAAATACGACAAAATAAGTACCATGATAAAATTCTACGCCCAATCTGCATTTAGAAACTTAGTTAAAAACAAGTTCTATTCTGTAATTAATATTGTTGGTTTAACAATTGGAATTATGGCATGTGTATTTATAATGCTGTATGTTCAATCGGAATTAAGCTACGATAAATTTCATGAAAACTCGCATAGGATTTACCGTGTGAATTTGCTTTCTACTGGGAACAACGACAATAATAATTGGGCTAAATCGAGTGCTCCCTTGAAGAACGCCATGCTAGATGAAATACCCGAAGTTGAAGAGGCAGTTCGTGTGACGACTTATTGGAAGCCTGTAATGCAGTATAACGACAAAGTATTCAACGAAACTAAGTGGTGTTTTGCAGATGATAACTTCTTCAATGTTTTTACAAGTTCGTTTATTCAAGGAGGTCCCAGTGAGGCTTTGGTGAAACCTTATACTGTGGTTTTAACTGAGTCAACAGCGAAACGTTACTTCGGAGATGAAAATCCACTCGGTAAAACCCTTACCAGAAAGTATAACTACGACTGGACCGTTACCGGGGTGATAAAGGATTTTCCTGAAAACTCGCATTTAAAACCCGATTTTATTGCATCAATAAAAAGTCGGCCATACAACACCAGTTCCAACTGGATTAACAATATGCTCTATACTTATGTGCTATTAAAGGAGGGAGCTTCAAGTCAGGCTTTTGATACAAAACTTGAAGCTATTGTGAGCAATCATGTTGGACAGTATTTGATGCAGCATAAAGGCACATCGCTTGAGGAATTCACAGCAAAAGGGAACAAATATAAGTACTATACGCAGTCCTTACACAAAATACATTTCGATAAAGAAGTTGTAGGCGATTTGGAATTGCCAGTGAATAGCATTTATATGGTATTATTTTCGATAATTGCTGTTTCTATATTAATAATTGCCTGTATTAACTACATGAACATGTCCACTGCAAGATCGGTAAACCGGGCAAAAGAAGTAGGATTGAAAAAATCATTAGGATCAAACCGTAAGCATCTTGTATTGCAGTTTTTATCAGAATCAATTTTTGTTACACTTATCGCATTAGTACTTGCACTGATATTAATCAAAGTATTGCTCCCCACCATTAGTAATTTAATTGATAAGCGACTTGTATTTTCTTATACCGATAATCTTAGCACAATTCCATTACTGCTTGTCTTTGGAGTTGTCATTGGAATAGTTGCAGGTAGTTACCCCGCATTCATTATGTCATCCTTTAGTCCATTGAAGGTTCTAAAAGGGATAAATAAATCTGAAGGTTCGCATAGCTACTTACGCAGTGGTTTAGTTGTATTTCAATTAATTGTAACCATTATTCTTTTTTCAGGTACCTTTTTAATCAACAAGCAACTTAATTTTCTACAAAGCAAAGAATTAGGCTTTAACAAAGAGAACCTGATAATCGTAAAAAATGCACATTACCTATGGAATCAAAAGTCGGCACTTATTAGTGAATTGCGCGAACAATCGGGTATTTTAGAAGTAAGTAACTCGATTCAGGTTCCTGGACGAAGTTCTTCTGCAAATCTATTTTTTAATGAATTAGCCAACGATGCGAAATGGATGAATCAACTTTGGGTAGATAATAACTTTTTGAAGACATATGAAATTGAGCTTGTACAAGGTCGTTTCTTCGAAGAAGGAAATCCTACAAATTCCAAGTCGATAGTGCTAATTGAATCAGCATTGAAAGATTTAAATATAGATGATCCGATAGGTAAAAAATTATATAAAGGTAAAAAGACTGATGAAACTGCGTTGACCATTATTGGAGTAATAAAGGACTTTCATCTCCACTCCTTACATCAGGAAATGAGTCCGTTGGTATTGATTAACAATGATCGTGCGTTAAAGTCTAGTGGCCAGTTCTTAAGTGTTCGTATATCGGGGAATATACAAGAGAACTTGAAAAACATAGAAAAAACATGGAATAAATATGCTGGCGGACAACCTTTTGTATATTCATTTTTTGATGAAGATTTTGGACGCTTATATGCTTTTGAGAAACGAACCAAAAAGATAACTACAGTATTTGCAGTTTTAGGGATACTAATTACCTGCCTGGGACTTCTTGCACTAGCTACATTTGTTGCTGAGCAGCGTACCAAAGAAATTGGCATCAGAAAAGTAAACGGAGCCAAGATTTCAGAAATTCTGGCGATGCTGAACCGCGACTTCATCAAATGGGTGGCCATTGCTTTTGTCCTCGCCTGCCCTATTGCATATTATGCCATGAATAAATGGCTTGAGAACTTTGCCTACAAGACTGAATTAAGCTGGTGGATCTTTGCTTTGGCTGGTGTACTAGCGCTGGGTATTGCCCTATTAACGGTAAGCTGGCAGAGCTGGAGAGCTGCAACAAGAAATCCTGTGGATGCATTGAGATATGAGTAAGATTATGGATATGATCACAGAAGTCCTGCGACAAACAAAAGTTCATTAAGTTCTGAATCTGAAATGCTTTCTTTTCTTGATTTATCGTAGATAGATACTAAGTAAACAACTTCATTAATAATTTTAACACAGGAGATAATACGAGCACCTCCTCGTTTTCCTTTTCCTTTGGAACTAATTGCCATACGTATTTTATAGCAATCGTGTTTTAGAGCTGTGCCTTGAATTGGGTTAACTTCTAAGGAATCAATTAACTTGCTTAGGTCAGACTTTAAGGATGGATGTTTTTTTGAAATACGTTTGGCCTGCTTTTTAAAATCAGCTGTAACAAAAACTTTATAACTCATTTAAAAAATCTCTTGCTGATTGCAGGTCTGTTCTTCCCTGTTGATGTTTCTCGACCTGTTTCAATGAATCATGAATTCCATCAACAAACTCTTTTTGATCTTTTGATAATCGCTTAACTTTCTTTAGTCCAAGTTGCTTTATAATCTCCAAAAAGAATTTTAATTTATGATCTGGTATGTCTATCACGAACCTGTGCATCTTGCTTTTCATCTATTAATTATAGCAAAGTTATAAGATAAAAGTTTCATTGGCAAGTTGTTTTTCTAAATTCTCCTCATTTCAACCACATTCTCATTTATAATTACCAATTCCTCATTTACCCCAATATGTCTTCTACATAAATTTCACATTTGTTTCATCAACTCTAAATTTTTAATTAAAATTGTTATCCCATGAGACACATGAAACAACTACTAATTTTAATCCTTTTGCTCGCCTCATTGACAGGTATAAGCAAAGAAAAACTACGCTACAACCTCAACGTTGGGGATGAGTTTACCTATAAACTGGAAAGTAATACAAAAGAAGGATCCAGTACCTCAACTGATAAACGTTGGATAAAATTCAATGTTTTGGATAAAGACGCTGAAGGTTATACAATTCAGTACCAATTATTGCGACTTGTAAAATCTTCACCTTGGGAATCATTTGACACAAAAGGCATCACTGCTAGTCAACGTATTAGTCATAAGGTGGATAAAGCGACTGTAGGAGAAAAATTCAGCTTTCACTTAAGCTTCGATGGAACAATAACTAAATCAAAGATTTCCAAACAATTAAAAGATAGAATCCTACTAAAGGCTGGTGCAAAAGGCATATTCGACAAAATGGAAGTCAATAATGTTGCATTTATCTCTCCCATGATCTTAAACAATACGCTTAGAGGTGTATTTATTCAATTCCCTAAAAACAAAGTATCCCAATGGACAAGAACCGACACTATCCCTAATCAACAAATTCCTATTTCGACAGACTACACTCTTGATTCTAAAGATAATAGCATTAGTATTCTTCAGAACACCCAATACGAAACAGATGATACACTCACTACAAATGCCCCAATGTATTCTAATATGCCAGTAAAAATTAGCTATAATGCGACATATTCTATTGATAAGCAGACAGGATTAATTCACAGCATGAAGGCTAACGGGGCCAATAAGAGTAGCTTTATTTCCAGATCTACCACTAATGCTAAATCAAAAATGCAGCAATCAGCAAAGAGTAATACTGTTATTCAGAAAGTTGATCCCACCGAGAATTCATCTATAATTATTGCAGGAGAAGTTTCTAAAAGAGCACCAGGCGACTCAATACAATTCTTCCTTTGGAACCAATGTGCAGACAGAGATGTATTTAGAGCAATGGCTCATATCGATTCTAACAAGCAATTTAAGATTAAGTCGACTCTTTCGCGCCCTATTGAGTTAACACATACTATCAAAGACATGGGTTATGTTAGCAGTCATAATCAGATGTTGCTTGAACCAGGAGATAGTATCTTCCTATCGGTAGATGATAATCAGAATATTTACTTTTCAGGTAAAGGTGCCTATAAATGTAATTTGTATCATAAACTAAGTCATATTAATGCTGGCATTAACGAGTCGATGACTCCTAAGGAAGCATTATCGAAGGCTTCTCAAGCTATTGAAGAGAGATTGTCAATTATTGAAGAGCACAAAGATTCATTAAGTGATTGGGCTTATGATAATTTAAAAACAAATGCCTTCTTTTCGCAACAACGAAGCTTACTCTCCTATTACTATAACTCAAATGGTGGAGAAGTCAATAAGGAAATGTTTCATGAGCTTTTTGACGATATAAGCTTCGAGGGCTATAATGATTATACATCCCAGAACTTTCGATTCTTTATGGAGTCTTATATTTTCCGACAGCTACTAATCCTTCATAATAACAAACACAACCGACATCATCCAGCCAATGAGGGATACATGCTCTCTAAGATATATTTTAATGGGAAATTGGAATACTACGCTTTAGCTTTTTATGTGTTTGATGCTCTGAAAGGTGCTGACAAATCAAGAGCTGAAGATATATACCATGATTTCCAACAACGTTATCCGGGAACAGAGCTGGCACAGTCGTTAAAGAAAATGTACGACAATAGTGTTAACCTTGATGAAGGATCAATTGCCCCAGACTTTACACTGAAAGATTTATCTGGTAATGAGGTTCGATTGAGTGATTATAAAGACAAATGGATTTTCCTAACATTCTGCGACCTAAGGCTTGAGCGTTATCAGAAAGTCTTATTGGCATATCAAAAAATGGCTCAAGAGCTCCCTGAGAATCATTTTCAATTCATCGCTGCATTTAGTAACGATGATCCCCAAGCCACAAAAGACTTCCTTAAAGAGCATGCTATTGATGGTGTATTGCTTGATAATCATGGTTGGAAAAATGACGGTGCAAAGAAGTACAAGCTTGAAAGTAGTGATCAACATTTTTTAATAAATCCTGATGGAGAAGTTGAGTTTTCAGGTAGTATCACGCCTCTTGAACATTCTATTATTTCATTTATTTCTTATATCCAAAAGGACATTAAAGATAGAGCTGAAAATGAAGAAGCAGGCATTGATATTTGGGTTGTTCTCTTCTTCATCCTTGGTATTTCATTAGGACTTGGAGCAACGTATTTGTTTTATCGTTTGCGAATGAGCAGACTACGCAAGAAGGAAGGAGAAAGAAGGGAGCGGTTGGAATTGGAGATGCAAGCGGTACGATCACAATTGAATCCTCATTTCCTGTTCAACTCTATGAATTCTATTCAGCACCTTGTGAATGCTGATGAAAATGAGAAGGCCAACATCTTCCTTTCTAAGTTTGGCAGTCTGATGCGTAAGGTATTAAATCAGTCGGAAGAAGAACTTATTCCTCTTGCTGATGAGCTAGAAACCATCTCAACTTATCTGGAGTTGGAGGCACTACGACATCGCTTTACCTACGCTATTAATGTGGAGGAAGGTATTGATCAGTACAACATTGAAATCCCTCCAATGCTATTGCAGCCATTCGTTGAGAACGCTGTGGTTCATGGTATCAACGGAATGAACACCAATGGTAAGATCGCGGTAGAAGTATCGCGACTGAATGGGGATCATATACGCATTCAAATTATTGATAATGGAAAGGGACTGCACCATAAGTGCAGTTCCAAACAATCAAATGGTAAAGGACTGCATATTACGCAGCGAAGGGTAGATCTGATGATGGAGAAATTTAAACACGACATCTCCATTGATCTGAAAGATGCAAAAGAATCGGAAGCTACTACGACAACAACAGGTACCATAGCTGAAATCATTGTTGAACTGGAACAATAAATTTACCAGATTCTCATGTACAGCTACCAATTCCTAATTTAACCAGAGGAGTTCAGATTTGAATCAGCATCTTTGCAGTATAACCTTTATCCCTTAATAAAAACAGACACTCATGAAATACATCAAACAACTATTCACCCTTATCCTATTGCTTACCACATTCTCAGGCAACTGCAAAGAAACATTACAATACAACCTCAACGTTGGCGATGAGTTTTATTATAAAGTAAAACGCCATCAGGTAACACAAGACTTCTTTTACAAAATCTCAAAAGAAATTGGAGATCACGCTCCTCCATTCGTGGAAACAAGTATTAAGATCATAGTCAAAGCAAAGAAGAAAGATCATTATCAAATGGCTATGAAGCTTGTTGATTACAAAAAGCAATTTAATCTAAAAGCTGGTGATATCTCCAAATTAGCCGCTTTTAATGATTTTGTGGAAAAAGTAAATCTTCAGATGCTTAATCGCGATATAAACTTCACTCTTGGATTCGATGGAAAGATCTCTACACAAATAATTCCTCCAGTGGTACAATCTGATATCCTCACTAAGGCTAAAGTGAACAATTTGATGTTAAGAGTTGCAGCGAAAAAGATTTCAATTCTCTCGCCATCTATTCAACAAGAAATCCTCGAAATGATCTTTTGTCGGTTCCCTAAAAACAACACCCAACAATGGACCACCAAATCCTCAAAAACTATATTATATCCCCCTCTTGAAAAGTCATATACATTGTCATCCGACTCTGTTAAAAATCCATTGATCACGTCAAAAATAGATTATAACAACGTTGATTCAATAATAATCCCATTTACGCGAGATCAATCGTTTATGCCTAACAATGTACAACAGACTGGAGAAATAATTCTTCATCCATCTATGTACATCATGCAAGAGGCAACCATAAAACAAGCAGTTAATTACACCTCAATTACTACATATCGCACTAAAACTCAAAGAAAACATACTTTTACCAATCACTATCTATATAAAATAAAGCGAATAGAATCGCCAGATAAAGATTCCAATGTTATAATAGCAGGCAAACTACGCCATGATTCAGAATTGGATTCCATCAAGTTTTTTGTGTGGAACAACTACATGGAGAAAACAATGTTTGATGAAAGGGCTAAATTAAATAAAAACAAGACCTTCAAGTTCAAAACATCAATCCCCAAAGCCATGGAAGTATCACATAACAACAAGCCATGGAAAATGAACTATAGCTTCAATAATCTACTACTAGAACCAGGAGATAGTATTTTTCTTGATTTTGGAACCGATAAGGTAGCAATGTTCTCAGGGAAAGGAGCTTTGAAATGTCAACTTTCTGATAAGGTTCGGAAGATGGGGCATGATATCAATTCAAGACTTAATCTCAGGAGAGCTAAAGAGTTTCATCTCGACAATCTAGATACAAAATTCGAGGTTGTGGAACCATACAAGAATCAACTATCTGAATGGGCTTATAATCATCTAACAACAGATATCTACTATGCTGAGATGCATAAATTGTTGAACTACTACACAGCCAAGAATCGTCAAAAGCCAAATACTGAAATGTTTAACAACTTGTTTGGAGATATTAAAATTGATCAATATTCAACAATTTCATCCTATGAGTTCCGAATGTTCATCACTAAGTACATTCAAGAAAAGCAGAAAATAAACAATCCATTATACTCAAACAGATTGCAACCAAGTTTCTCTAAATCATATTATTATGCGAAAGAGCAACTTACTGGAGATATTCGTTACTTCACTTTAGCTTACTATATTCTTCAAGCATTGGAGAATTCATGGAAGCAGAATGTCGACGTGATATATAATGACTTTATAAAAGAGTATCCTGGTTCGGAATATACAGCACTACTTAATTTGATTCATAATAAAATTAAGCAATTAAAAGTCGGTGCCAGTGCTCCTAACTTTGTTGTTACCGACATTAATGGTGATGAATGTAGTCTGTATAACACCTATGGGAAATGGGTACTCCTTGTGTTTGGGAATCTCGACAACAAGTGGGATAAAGAGCAACTGCAACTGATTGCTAATTTGCAAAAAGAGCTAGGAGATGAAGATTTTGAATTAATTATTGCATTGAATAATCCTTCAAAACAAATCAAAGCGTTTGTTTCAAAAGAAAAAATCAGAGGAACAATTGTCTCAAATTATGACCAGAATACAGATCTTGACAAATACCTTACCATCAAACAAAACCCTACCTATATGATTAATCCTCGTGGTTATATTGAATATGCTGAAGATGGAAATGTATTTAGACATGACGCAGCTTATGTGTCGGACTATATTAAGGACGCTATTGAAACACAAAAGAAGTTGATGAAATCTGAATCTTCATGGATCCAGGTTCTCTACTTCATCCTTGGATTTGCACTGAGTCTGGGATTAACTTTGTTCATCAATCGTCTTAGATTAAAACAGCTTCGCAAAAAGGAGGAAGAGCGCAGGGAGCGGTTGGAATTGGAGATGCAAGCGGTACGATCACAATTGAATCCTCATTTCCTGTTCAACTCTATGAATTCTATTCAGCACCTTGTGAATGCTGATGAAAATGAGAAGGCCAACATCTTTCTTTCTAAGTTTGGCAGCTTGATGCGTAAAGTTTTAAATCAATCTGAAGAAGAACTTATTCCTCTTGCTGATGAGCTAGAAACCATCTCAACTTATCTGGAGTTGGAGGCACTACGACATCGCTTTACCTACGCTATTAATGTGGAGGAAGGTATTGATCAGTACAACATTGAAATCCCACCTATGCTATTGCAGCCATTCGTTGAAAACGCAGTGGTTCATGGTATCAGCGGAATGAACACAAATGGAAAGATCGCGGTAGAAGTATCGCGACTGAATGGGGATCATATACGCATTCAGATTATTGATAATGGAAAGGGGCTGCACCATAAGTGCAGTTCCAAACAATCAAATGGTAAAGGACTACATATTACGCAGCGAAGAGTAGATCTGATGATGGAGAAATTTAAACACGACATCTCCATTGATCTGAAAGATGCAAAAGAATCGGAAGCTACTACGACAACAACAGGCACTGTAGCTGAAATCATTGTTGAACTGGAACAATAAAAACAAACACCCATGAAACAAATAATAACACTGATACTTTTACTTACCGTATTCTCAGGCAACTGCAAGGAAATATTAAAATACAACCTCAACGTTGGGGATGAGTTTTATTATAAAGTGACAGAAACAAAATTAAACGGGAGCTATCCAAGTACCCATATTTATTGGCTTAAGTTTAAAGTGTTATGGGATTTTACAAAAGACTATCAACTTTCGGTCGAGTTTTACAGAATCAAAAGGTCTGATGTGACAGGGAGTATTACAGACACTAAACTTGAATACTTTAATCAGGATAAATTAGCGAAAACTGACCAGCTTATCACAGGTATTCCATTCAAATTCATCATGAAACGAAATGGGAAAATTGAGCCAATTAGTCTTTCTGATGAGCAATCAAACAAAATACTTAATAAATCAAACTTTAAGTCTTTCGAAGACCTTGTATTGGCTCACTCATCAATATATTTTAAGCCCAAAGAACTGGCTCAATTTATTCAGCAGATCTTCATTAAATTCCTCGAGTTTGAAAGTAATCCCTGGAAATACCCTACCCTAATTGATGATGTATTTCCTGCATGGGAGCATTATTCAATCGATAAACATTCCAAAGATCCTATTTCTATTAGCGCACTTGCTAATTACCAATATTCAAAGGCTGATTCTACGCTAATCCCCACAGCCTTTGGTGCTCAAGTAACGCCTAAATTTGCGAACAGAAAAGCTAACTATTTGCTTCATCCCGACACACGACTTACTATTCGTATAAACGTTCAGGATACTTCACAGATTCTGTTTGTTGCAGATAGGAATAAGCCCCAAAATTCTCAATTAGCTAATGCATCGAGAAAACTAATCATTGAAAAGATAGATACCCTAAAAGCAACGTCCAATGTATATGTAACAAATAGCAACATTGACATGCAGCACCTTAACGCTGTAAAAATCTCATTCCCCTCAGACTTCTTCGATAAGGACCTACTCCCCTCACATAAGCACAGCAATGGAGCTCAATATACAATAACAACAGTTGAAATTGACAAGCCTGCGGAGATTTTATATTCATATACGGATAAAAACCAGGTTAAACAATCATGCAATATCATGCTTGAACCTTATGACAATATCCGTATTTCATCAATACCTAATGGAAACCTTGTGTTCAGTGGACCAGGAGCATTCAAAAATAATCTCAACAGGGAGTTACAAGATCTACCTTTACTAATCCGCACAAATACACCTATAGATCAGGTCATTAAGAAATTTAAGGAGAGTAATCACGCCAAATGGAAACTGATTGATTCGTCAAAAGACTCACTAAGTATATGGGCATATAAACATCTACAAACAAATGCGTTATATGCCAATCTAAATCATCTAATGGAGTATTACAAGAAGAATCAAAATCCTTATAAGCCTTTTGATGAAACTCTTTTCGTAAAGTTATTCAAAGAAGCTATAGCCGATATCAATAACTTCGACTCTTCATCTTCCATTGATTTTAGAGACTTTATATCTCAATACACTAAAGAAAAAATTAAAGGTCTTTATGAAAGAACTTTGAATAAAAAGAATCTTTCTGAACTGGCTTATATGCATGCAAAATATGCATTCTTAGGAGAATCCAGATATTATACAATGGCGTATTTTGTATCAGAAGCACTTAAGACCAATGATCCGAAGTCGTACAACAATATATACACTGACTTTGTTGAAGAATATCCTCAAACAAGCTATACCTCCTTATTGCAAAAACAGTATAATAAACAGCATAAGCTAAACATTGGAAGTACTGCTCCCAACTTTTCGATAAACGACGCAGCAGGACAACATACATCTCTGGATGAGTTTAGAGGTAAGTGGGTCTTTTTAGTTCATTGCAATTTGGATATTGAAGAACATCAAGAGGTATTGTTTGGTTATTCGAAACTATCAGAGAAGCTTGATCGTGAAGATTTTCAATTGATTGTTTCTTGTGCGGATCCTCATGTGGTTGTAAATAGCTTCATTAATAGTCACCATATTAATGCTATAATGTTTCATGATCTCAATTTCCATCAAACTGATCAAAAATACTTTGAGGCATCCAATTCAGTACAAAACTATTTGATCAATCCTGAAGGTAAAATAGAGGCAATTAATATCAGCAGTCCTATCATCTCGTTTGAAGATTACATCATAGAATTTCTAAAAGCGAAGATAGATCGACAAGAATCTGGTACATCGATAATGGATATTCTCTACTTCATCCTTGGATTTGCAGTGAGTCTGGGATTAACTTTGTTCATCAATCGTCTTAGATTAAAACAGCTTCGCAAAAAGGAAGAAGAGCGCAGGGAGCGGTTGGAATTGGAGATGCAAGCGGTACGATCACAATTGAATCCTCATTTCCTGTTCAACTCTATGAATTCTATTCAGCACCTTGTGAATGCTGATGAAAATGAGAAGGCCAATATCTTCCTTTCTAAATTTGGAAGTCTGATGCGGAAGGTATTGAATCAGTCTGAAGAAGAACTTATTCCTCTTGCTGATGAGCTAGAAACCATCTCAACTTATCTGGAGTTGGAGGCACTGCGTCATCGCTTTACCTACACCATCAATTTGGAAGAAGGTATTGATCAATACAACATTGAAATCCCACCTATGCTATTGCAGCCATTCGTTGAGAACGCAGTGGTTCATGGTATCAACGGAATGAACACCAATGGAAAGATCGCGGTAGAAGTATCGCGACTGAATGGGGATCATATACGCATTCAGATTATTGATAATGGAAAGGGACTGCACCAAAAGTGCAGTTCCAAACAATCAAATGGTAAAGGACTGCATATTACGCAGCGAAGGGTAGATCTGATGATGGAGAAATTTAAACATGACATCTCCATTGATCTGAAAGATGCAAAAGAAATCGATCCAAATGAGGCTGGAACCGTTGCTGAGATTATCTTTGAACTGGAAAAACAAACTCTATGAATAAAATAAAATCAGTCATCATTGACGATGAAATAAACAACTGTAAAAACCTTGAAAACCTTTTACAACGCTATTGCAATGAGGTTGAAGTACTTGGAATGGCACATGGGGCCCTTGATGGGATAGACCTCATTAAACAGCTTAATCCAGAGTTGGTATTCCTTGACATTCGCATGCCTGACGGAACAGGTTTTGATTTACTGGACCACTTTACACAGCCCGATTTTGACGTTATCTTCATCACAGCCTATGATCAGTATGCCATTAAAGCCATCAGGATGAGTGCCATTGATTATCTGCTAAAGCCAGTAAATATCATGGAGTTAAAGACTGCTATTTCAAGGGCTATAGAAAAACAAAAAGGAAGTCCGAATGAGCAGTTGCTGAACTATCTTGAGAACCAACAACGACAAGGGAGTGATCGAAAGATTGCGCTGCCTACTGCTGAACGGATTTTATTTGTGCAGCTTCACGAGATCATCCGTTGTCAGGGAGAGAATAACTATACCCATATCTATCTAACGAATGGAGATCATGTATTGGTATCGAAAACGCTCAAGGAGTATGAAGAGCTTTTAGGAGAAAGTGGTTTTATACGTGTTCATCAATCACATTTAATCAATAGGGAATATATCCGATCATACGAAAAGCAAGATGGCGGATACATCAAGATGACTGACGACTCGACCATCAGTATTTCAAGACAGCGAAAGGAGAATGTACTTCGAATACTTAAATTGAAGTAAAAGCTTTTATCAGTGCTTAATCAGCAATAATCGGCTCGGGAATAACAGACCTGGATTTTTCAGCAACCTCTTTCAGTAAAGTTATTCCCTGCTTAAAGCTTTTAATCATGAATCGTTTAAAGATAGGATTCAGCAACCAACCAATAAATTTGCGAGGCTTAAAATGAATCTCAATCCGTAACTTGGTAACGTCATCCTCACCTTCGAGGATATAATAAGCAATAGATTCACGCACCAACGGAATACTTTGAGTACGCTCACCTAACACCAGCTGATCATTTCCAAAATTACTGGTAACAGTCTCAAATTCCAATCGCCTGTCACCAATCACACAAATATGCTTTGTTCCTACTCTATTCAGTTTTTCCTTATCAAACTCCATGGCATCAACCCCTTTAGTCCACAGGTGTCTGTAGTTCAAGTTACTCACCAACTCAAACACAATATCCTTTCGGGCGTTAATAGTCTCTTCAAACACCAAAGGATGCTGAAACTTTAGCGATTCAATAGGTGTTGGTCCATGAAATGCCATATCCTTTAAGGGCGACAGCCTTAGGAAATTATACTTCACATTACCAATCTTGTCGTAACAATCATTTCCTTTCTCCCAATTACCAAGGGTATCTCCCACTGTTTCCTCATCACCCCATTTATTAAGGTAATCATCGGTTACCATTACATATTCATCATCAGGAATCTTATTCTTCAATAGGCGATGAATGGTAATTACAGGCTCACCGAAAGGCTTTACACGATCCTTTACACTCACCATACTTATCTCACCAGTATGGACAACAAACTTCAGGGAAAGATTCACAGCCCCCGAACAGGCTCCACAGCCACAAATACGGCGATGCTCATACAAGCGCAAATGATTATTGAAATCGATAAAAGTTTTCTTTACCTGCTTGATCACCTCAGGTACTGAAGGAACATCTCCCTTCTTATAGAAAAATACAGCGTCGCCTTCCACCTCTGCTACCGACAGACCAAGCTCATTCGAATCGATAATCAGCTCAAGTAGTTCTGAGATAATATGCTGACTATGTTCGCTTTCGACTCCCGTAACAAATTCTGTAAAGCCGCTTATGTCCGGTATAAATAGAAAAGACGTTTCTGTCATTTTATTTCCGTTAGCTGAATTTTCCCTTATGCAGTAATAGCTTTCTCAACCTGACCAAGGTAATCTAGTTAACGTTTTAAAAGCGCATTAAGTTGCTTTTATTCAAGACTTAATTCTTGAAATAGAAACAACTTAACACTCCTTTTTAAATGGCAGAACGACAATTAAAGCCACTGTTGGCGTTTAAATAGAAGTACACCTATAATGGATAAGATTAGTGATCCAAGGATAATTCCAGGCATTGCCCATCCTGAGTTTTCAAGTCCGTTAGGCACGTTCATTCCAATGAAACTAGCCACCAATGTGGGGATCATTAAGATGATGGAGATAAGGGTTAACTGTTTCATCACTACATTAAGGTTGTTGGAAATCACCGAAGCAAACGTATCCATCATCCCACTCTGAATATCGGCATATATTTGGGCAGTCTCCAATGCCTGCTGATTTTCAATCGCGGCATCTTCCAACAAATCCTCATTGATCTCATTATTGATGCGTCTTGAATTTCGAAGCTTTGCAAGCACCATCTCATTGCCTTTCAATGAAGTAATGAAGAACACCATACACTTCTCAAGCTTCAACAACTTATTCAGTTCCTTATTCTTAATCGATTTCTCAAGATCCTGCTCAATAAAGGCAGTCATTTGGCTGATCTGCTTTAGGTACCGTAAGTAAGTGCTGGCAGAGCGCAGGAATAGTCTTAGAATAAAGTTGATACCATCAGTTATTTCACTATACTGCTCCCTGAATGGAGATGGCTTTCCGATAGGAAGAATCTCATTCTCATTCAAGCACAAGGTCAAGGTAAAGTCATGACTCATGAAAATACCCAAAGGGACAGTCTGAAAAGGCATACCATTTGAAAATCCGGGTACAGGTACACGTAAAATTATAAGTGTCCAATCGTCCTCGAATTCTACACGCGGTCGTTCATCAATATCCAGAATATCGCTAATGATATCATCTGGAACTCCAAAATCATTTGTTAGTCTCTCTATCTCTGAATCTGTCGGACTAATTGCATTAATCCAACATCCCTTCTCTGGCTCGCTAATTTTACTATAGCCGCCAAAAGTTTTGAAGATTTTAATCATTACAAGCCTCCTTTACTTGTTCCGTAAGGAACTCAAAAGAGACCTTACAGAAGTATTATTGTTGCGTTTTCTTATGACACGGGCCTTCGTCCATTTCTCATAAATTTTTATTTCGCGGCAAATGTAATGTTTAATTTCATTCAACAATAATGAAGGCCCCATTTTTCAAGGGATGTGTGGAAAACTTCACATAAGTACTAATACTTAATTAGGCGTTAGGTTGATATACTCAATTTGTCATAATTCAAACAAATATCATTGGAATTTGCCCCCATTTCACTTAATTTCAAATCCTTATTTGTTAGGCACAATGCAATTTGATCGTTTAAAAATACAGCAACCATTAAAGAGTCACTCCTATAGCGACTCATCACCTTAAGTTGTGTAAACCACATAACCATTTTAGGGAAGAGATCTGCAATAGTACATCTCTTCAATAATCTTTAACTCATAAGGATGAATCCTATTGGGTACATCATCAATTGAGCAACTCAATGTATCATACATTAAACATTAAGCACATGATTTCACCAATATTAAATCAACTCCTTATCCCCTATATTGTTGCCATGATCCTTGCAATAACGATGGGAGGAAGTGGCACTGCACCAGCATTCTCTGCAGCTTATGGAGCCAATGTAATTAGGAAAACCATTATACCAGGACTCTTTGGAATTATCGTTTTTATTGGAGCCATTGTAGCAGGAAAAGGCACAGCCACAACAATGGGAAAAGACTTGTTAGCACCACAATTTCTATCATTCACAGTCGTAACGATCATCCTCTTTTCAGTCGCAATCGCACTATTAATCGCCAATATTGCAGGCATCCCACAATCAACCAGCCAGGCTACAGTTATGGCGGTTACAGCACCTGCGCTATACTTTGAGAGTTTGAATACCGACAAGCTACTTCTGGAGATTATTCCAGCTTGGTTTATCCTTCCTGTCCTCTCATTTTTTATTAGTCTGTTCTGTGGGAAATATATCTACAAGCCCATGCGCAGAAGAGGACTAACAATGCCGAGAGCACAGAATGAAAACCTGAAACCCATATGGAATGGTTTACTCGTATTCATGTCGCTATATGTAGCTTTTGCAATTGGAGCAAACAACGTAGCCAATGCAGCGGGTCCCATTGCATCGATGACGATTAATGAGCTAGGCATAACCGACGATAATCAGTTCATTATTATCATGATTCTTTCAACACTGATTGTAGCGCCTTGTTTTGGGATAGGGAGCTCTATATTCGGGCATAAGATTGTAAAAAACACGGGTAAGGAGATTATCCTATTTGGAAAGTTTGAGGCTGTAATTATTGCCTTTATCTCAGCGAGTCTGTTGCTAATTGCCTCCATTACAAAAGGAGTACCAACATCACTTGTTCAATTGAATGTTGCTGCCATATTAGGTATTGGAGTTGCGAAACTTGGCACGAAAAATATCTTCAAGAGAACAGAGGTAAAGAAGTTTTTCCTAATGTGGATTATAGCGCCTGTAATTGCCTTTTCTCTATCCTTAGGATTGGTCTATCTGGCTGATAATTTAGGGTACTTATAAGACAAGTTTTCGCCAAATACTCACTGTAAAGTTACGTTTATCAATTTAGAATTATTCTAACAGACGTTATTGCCTAATTTTATGATAGATTATCTACATTGGGTTGTTCGTTTGAAAAGCGGATATATAACTAGACTATTTTTTTAATTTAACTATAAACAAAAAACGACAACAATGGACAAACAATCCTTTAATTTGAATGCTGACTTTTTAGGTGGCTTCCCAGCCATATTTATTAAGATTATGATGGCCATTATTTTGGTTTTCCTGATCATTATCTTGTTTAATTTCCTTCGTGATAAGTTTATCAACAAGCAGTCGACAGTGGTGAAACATTGCATTACCGACCTACTGGCTATTCTGCACAAACTTTGTGTTTTCGCTGGTTTAGGTTTTATTGCATCTAACCTACTTCAGGCAATGTTCAATGAAATGTCAAGAAATCACTCTTCATTATCCTTTAGTGGAAAGTGGGATAACCTGGCTTTTGGTCTTATCATCATCTTTATTGGCATTGGTTTCAGTAAAGGACGAGAAGTAATTAAACGCGAAGAGAAAATGGCTGAGGTACAGAACAAGCAAATCTCTGAATAGTTTACAGGAAACATAAACAACACGATTAAAGATTTTAAGGGCTGTTTTGGTTAGCGATTGCTGCAAAAAACAGCCCTCTAAATAAACGGAAGATGCAATAACCTTAAATGTATCATACCACGCCAAGCGCCTGAGTTGATACTCCTTTCATGTCACAAACGCAACAAGTTATATGCACTTGTAAAAGAAAAAATTCATGCTCATATAATCAATTTGTAAACTATTGTAAATTTAAATTGTCATTGAATAGTGTACTAGACATAGCAATAGTTTTATCTAGAGATCTATAAATTTGTAACAGATGAAGAATTGTCCTAACTGCAATGCTGAATTAGAAGATAATTTTAATGTTTGCTGGAATTGTGACTACAGTCTTACCGAACAGAAAATAGTTCAGTTTGAAGAACCCCAGCAAGGTAGTCGTAAGATAGATTGTCTGCGTTGCCATATCCCAATGCAATACGCTGGCAACTATAAATTCCATGAAGGAACAAGAGTTGGCGTTATGGGAAGTATTTTTGAAGCATTTCAAAATCGTGAAAGCTTCGATCTATACCTTTGTCCTAAGTGTGGAAAAGTTGAGTTCTTTTCACCTGAATAGGATGCCTTTTTCCAACGGCTATCTTATAAGTTTATCATTTAAATCATTAATAAGAATTATAATCCTCAAAAAATAAACAACCATGAAATATTCTATACTCCTTCTATTATTAATTGTTCTTAATACATCTTTTGCTCAGGAATTCGATAAGGAAAAACTTCTTCAGCAATATGATAAGGTTGAAACCCATAATGATAAAGCCTTCGTCTCAAAAAATGGCAAAGTCGGCGTTATTGATATTGTTGGCAATGTCATTGTGCCTTGTGAATACGATAAAATTGAGTTCAAAGATATGAGAGGATGGGTAGCCAAGAATGGGAAAGTGGGTATTATTGACCTGGTTGGAAATGTTCTCGTACCTTGCGAGTACGATGAAATTGAGTTCAAAGATATGAGAGGATGGGTAGCCAAGAATGGGAAAGTAGGTATTATTGATCTAGTTGGAAATGTTCTCGTGCCTTGCGAATATGATGAAATTGAATTTATAGATTTACGAGGATGGGTAACCAAGAATGGTAAAGTAGGTATTATAGACCTAGTTGGAAATGTTCTCGTACCTTGTGAATATGATGAAATTGAATTTAAAGATCTACGAGGATGGGTAACCAAGAATGGTAAAGTAGGCATTATTGATCTGGTTGGAAATGTTCTCGTACCTTGTGAATATGATGAAATTGAATTTAAAGATCTACGAGGATGGGTAACCAAGAATGGTAAAGTAGGCATTATTGATCTGGTTGGAAATGTTCTCGTGCCTTGCGAGTATGATGAAATTGTATTTAAAGATCTACAAGGATTGGTTTCCAAAAATGGAAGAGTTGGAACTATTGATCTGGTTGGTAATGTTATTATACCTTGCGAATATGATGAAATAAAATGCAAGGGTTTATTATCAATCGTAACTAAAAATGGGAAAGTAGGACTTTACGATATCACTGGTGACGTTATTAGCCCTTGTGAATACGATAGAATTGAACTATTGGAACATACTGCACGTTGTGTTAAAGCAGGAAAAACAACAGAAATAAAACTAAAAAAGAAACACACCAGAGGCCTACTATGATCATATTCTCAACCGAACGACTTAGTGTCCGTGAAATCAAGTCTGACGACTTGGAGATTCTACTGGATTTATACAAATGCCAGGAAACAATGCACCATATCCCTAATTCCGATAAGGAATGGGATCACGATCTTCTTTGGGAAAAATATACCGATAACATGAAGTATTACCCACAAGGTTATGGGATCTTCACTGTTATTGAGAAATCATCAGGAGAAATCATTGGTGAAGCTGGTTTGTTTAATTCCTTTGATAATCCTTCAATTTTAGAGCTGGGATACATCATCAATAAAGGCTATTGGAATAAAGGGTTGGGCACTGAGCTTTCGAGAGGATTAATAGATTATGCCTTCAACAAACTTCATGTAGAGAAGATTATCACGCGTATGTTTGCAACAAATATTGGCTCTATTAAAGTATCAGAAAAATGCGGTATGAAACTCGATGCTGAAGGAATTACAGCCGACGGTGATGCATTTAAGTCGTTTGTGCTTAAAGCAAAAGATTATTGTAGCACAACCTAATATTCAAGCCGTTGACTTTATTAGCAACCGTTAAAATTTCATTTTAGTAAACTTTGTTCATTATCCTTCGTATTAAAGGAATAACATTGTTATGCCCTTTTCATGAATATTCATTTGCTCTGATCCCCAGTCTGCATATGAGCAATTCTCTTTTATTAATTTAAAACTGTGAATGATGTCCTTTGATCAAAGTAATGCAGCAAATCTGAAAGCCGTCATTGATGGCAATGTAATTCTTCCCATGGATTCTAAATATGATGAATGTCGCACCATCTGGAATGCAATGTTCGATAGAAAGCCAGCCCTGATTATTCAATGTACAAGTATTGAAGATGTGGCACATGCCGTTAAATTCGGTACTCAACACAACCTGCTTATTGCAGTCCGCGGAGGAGGACACAACTCAGCTGGCACATCGGTTTGTGATGACGGTTTAATGATCGACCTCTCCCTTTTGAACGCCATAGCTGTTGATCCCTCAAATCAAACAGTGAAAGTGCAAGGAGGAGCTTTATTGGGAGATGTCGATAAAGCCACACAAGAACACGGTCTCGCTGTTTCGGCAGGAATAGTATCTCATACAGGTGTTGGAGGTCTTACGTTAGGTGGCGGCTTCGGTTGGATTAGTCGCAAACACGGACTAACGATCGACAATCTATTATCGGTTGAATTAGTCACTGCAAAAGGAGAAATAGTAACGGCTAGTGAAACTGAGAATCCTGATCTATTTTGGGCTGTCAGAGGTGGAGGAGGCAACTTCGGTATTGCCACTACATTCGAGTTTAAAGCCGCTAATATAGGTACTGAAATCTTCTGTGGACCGATAGTAAAATCATTCGATGGCATGGAAGAATATCTAAAATTTCATAGAGACTATGTGAGAACTATGCCCGATGAAATGACTATCACAGCAGTGATAAGACATGCACCTCCTCTCCCATTCTTGTCGGAAGAGGTTCATGGTCAATTAGTAGTTATTGTTCCTTTTGTTTGGTTAGGAGACAAGGACCAAGGAGAAAAACTCATTCAACCTGTTCGCGACTTTGGAACTACCCTTGGTGATGGTTCTGGTGTTTACCCATGGGTAGACTGGCAAGCGGCATTCGATGGATTGGTGAGTCACGGTGCACGTAATTATTGGAAATCACATCATCTTACAGAACTCTCAGATGAGTGTATTGCTGTTCTAAAACACCATGCACTAAGGCTTCCAACACAGGAATGCGAAATCTTTATCCCACATATGGAAGGAGCACCATCGAGAATATCTGCTGAGGCAACTGCATTTCCACATCGCCATACACCTTTTGTCCTCAATGTACACACCAGATGGCGAGATAAAGTCGACGATGAAAGGTGTATCCAATGGGCTAAAGAAATACATGACGACACTAATCCTTTTGCCCAGGGAGTATATGTCAATTTTATCAGTCAGGAAGGTGCCGATCGGGTAAAAGACGCCTATACTGCCACTGTTTGGGAGCGACTGGTTGAAGTGAAGAAGGTCTGGGATCCGGACAATACATTCAGAATGAATCAAAATATTGATCCTTCAAATAAACACTAAATAATCCCCCTGCGTTATATATACATAGCGTAGGGGCTTTACTTTTTTTAGCTATCTTGCGCGCTGAATTCAAACTCCTAAAATTATAACATGGTGCTGAAAAGACTTAATAAAGCCATTTCTGAAACGGGTTACTGTTCAAGACGTGGAGCAGATAAACTTATTGAAGAGGGAAAAGTGAAGGTAAATGGCAAGGTCGCTGAAATGGGAGTTAAGGTTTCTCCTGATGATCAGATTAGCGTAAATGACGAGATCATCACCAAAGAGGTTGCTCATATATATCTTGCATTCAATAAGCCTGTTGGTATTACTTGTACCACAGATACCAGCATAAAAGGCAATATTATCGATTACATCAATCATCCTGAAAGGATATTCCCTATTGGTAGGTTAGACAAACCTAGTGAGGGATTGATTTTCATGACCAACGATGGAGATATTGTCAATAAAATTCTCCGTGCAAAGAACAATCACGAGAAGGAATATGAAGTAACTGTAAATAAGCGAATAACAGCAACTTTTATTAGAAGAATGGGAGGAGGAAATATCCCTGTATTAGATACTTTCGCAAAAGAATGTAAGGTTACCCAAATAGATGATTTTACATTCAGAATCATTCTTACTCAGGGATTAAACCGCCAGATTAGGAGAATGTGCAGTTTCCTTAATTATGAGGTTAAAAAGCTAAAAAGAGTACGCATAATGAATGTACATCTTGGCAACCTTAAAATTGGCAAGTATCGTTCATTGACTAAAGAAGAATTCACCACTTTAAACAACTCGATAAAAGGATCGAGTAAGACAGAGGAAGCATCATATTAGCCCTTTTCCGTCGTGAAATCATAACAAATTATGAGTACTCTGGAGGATAATCTACCTCTGTTGGCGCTATCTTTGTAGTATTATTTGTAAAGGACTAGTGAAATGATAGTAGAGTTCATCATAAAATATTTGACTGAGTTGTGGGACCTCACTTTAGAAATGGCCCCTTGGTTAATTATAGGTTTAGTGTTTGCAGGAGTTCTTAAGGTATACTTCCCGCAGAAACACATCAACAGATTTATGGGTAAATCCAATACTAAATCTGTACTCAATGCCTCGCTGCTAGGTATTCCTATGCCTTTATGCTCTTGTGGAGTTATCCCAACTGGAATATCATTCTATCGTAATGGAGCATCTAAAGGAGCTACAAACTCTTTCTTAATCTCCACACCACAAACAGGAGTAGATTCTATTCTGGCTACCTATTCTCTAATGGGATGGCCTTTCGCATTAATACGCCCAATAGTTGCCCTCTTTACAGGAGTTTTAGGGGGTATCATCACCAATAGATTCGCAACTGGACAACAACCACCAAAGAAGACAGCGCCTTCGAAAAAGGTAAGTTATGCTTTTGCTCCTGCCTCTCCGTCAGCAAATAAAGTGAATATTGGAAACGTAGGTACATTTCAACCAATACAGACGGGACACAAGTCTGAAGCAGTTACAACCTGTAAGGATGATAGTTGCTGTAGCACCGCTACTCCACCTCAAGAAGGCAATAAAATTATCAGGATGCTCCACTATGCATTTATTGAAATGCTGAGTGACATTGCCAAGTGGTTGGTCATCGGACTCATGTTAGCTGCATTAATCGCAGTGATTATTCCACCCGATTTCTTTGATCGTTATATAGGTTCTGGCTTATTGGAAATATTCCTTATCCTTGCAGCCTCTGTACCTCTATATATCTGTGCTACCGGATCAATTCCTATTGCAGCAGTACTCATTCTGAAGGGAGTATCACCTGGCGCAGCATTGGTATTTTTAATGGCAGGACCTGCTACTAACATGGCAACCATAACAGTGATAGGGAAAACAATGGGAAAACGTTCATTGTTTGCATACTTATTCTCTATTATAGGAGGTGCAGTACTATCCGGAATTCTAATTAATGAAATATTTCCTGGTGATTGGCTGGCAAGCTTCATTACTTATTCTGGCGATCATGTTCATTCAATCATACCACATTGGTTAATGCTCAGTTCATCTGTGGTACTAATTGGCTTCATTGCTTATGCATTCATTAATGAGTTGATTCAGAAATATAAAGGACTGAAAACAATTAGTAAAGACGCAAAAAATGAATTAACGCTCAAAGTTACAGGGATGACTTGCAATCACTGTAAAGCCAATGTGGAGCGTAATCTTGCAGCAATTGACCATGTTGATAGTGTGATGGTTAATCTGGCTGCAGGGCTCGTAACTGTAAAAGGGAAGATCAATCCATCAGTGATTCGCACAACAATAACAGAGTTAGGATATCAGGTAATAGATGAATAATTTTTGCTATTTTCAGGCAAATTATTCATCAATATGACAACAAAACCATTCAACTTTCGACGATTCCTAAGAATCATCCATCGTGATTTTGGATATTTCATTGCTGCGCTAACCATTGTATACAGTATATCTGGAATAGCCTTAAACCATAATGATACATGGAATCCTGATTATATCATTCGATCGGAATCGGTAGAACTACAACTCCCTGACGCAGATAAGTTCAGCAAAGAGGAGCTTAAACAAGCTTTAGAAAAAGAACATCTAAAATATCGAAAACATTACACTACAAAGGACCAAACCATCAAAGTATTTGTTCCCGGAGGTACAGTTGAGCTAAATCCATCGACCAAGCGAGCATGGATTGAAACAGTGAGCAAGCGACCATTCTTTTTCCAGATAAACAAACTGCATTACGGAAAACAAATAGCATGGAAATGGTTTTCCGATATTTTTGCCGTATTATTGATTATTGTTTCCCTTAGTGGAATATTTATCCTCAAGGGAAAGCATGGAATAACACGCAGAGGATTGATTTATACTCTGGCAGGATTAATTATACCGATTCTGTTCCTGGTGTTTGTGATGTAAGCCTAAAGTATTTTTAAAGACATTACTTTATCTAAAACCTTATAATCTATTGCACAATGAAAAATCTACTTTACTTATTTCTGGCAATAACGCTGGCATCATGTGGTACCAAGCAGGCCAACAAAGACAAAGCAGAGAAACCAACATCTATGTCGGTCGATAAAGTTTATACTGATGGAGAGAAATATGCTGATCAGTCAATAACAATCGAAGGAACTGTAATTCATGTTTGTCGCCATGGAGGTGAACGTTGCTTTATCATGGGTACCGATGAAGATCAAACCATCAGAATTGAGACCAACAGTAAAATAAAGGCATTCTCTCAAGATCAGATTGGAACAGATATCAAAGTTAAAGGCACACTTCGCCATATTAAAATTGATGCGACTTATCTTGATAACTGGGAACAAGAGGCAAGAGACGAAGAGGAAGCTACTGTTGAACAAAGACACCTTGATGGTCATGAAAAACACGATGGAGATCATGAGCACGAAGAAGAATCAGAACTGGAAAGCACGCTTGAACAAATCAATGATTATCGTGCAAAAATAAAGGAACTACCTAAAGGCTATATTTCGGTGTTCTATATGGACGGAGAAGAAATGATAAAATAAAATATAAAGGCCTCGTTTGAGGCCTTTATATTTTATTTCTTTTTGTACACTACAATTGGTTTTCGCAAGCCATTCCAAATCAAATAACAACCAGCCAAAACAAACGGGATACTCAATAATTGTCCCATATTCAATAGCATTCCTTCTTCAAAGTTTTCCTGATTCTCTTTCACAAACTCAATCAAGAATCGCGAGAAGAAAATACCGATGAAGAATACACCAAGGATAAATCCTTGTCGGTAGCGCTTATCTTCTGTTTTAAAGAATAACTTCCACACTACAGCAAAGGTTAATAGATAAGCCAATGTCTCATATAACTGCGTTGGATGCTTAGCGACAGTCTCTCCATTACGCTCGAAGATAAATCCCCAAGGAAGTGACGTAGCAACACCATAAATTTCAGAATTCATCAAGTTACCTAAGCGAATCATTGCTGCAACCAATGCAACAGGAACAGCTAAACGGTCAAGAGTCCAAAGCATAGGGCGCTTGGTAATTTTCTTAGAGTACCACCATATCGCAATGATAATTCCTAAAGTACCACCGTGACTTGCCAATCCGCCTTTCCAAATCATTGGAATCTCTAATAGATGTTGAGAGTAATAATCCCAGCTATAGAAGAATACGTGTCCTAAACGTGAACCGATGATCGTCGCGACAAACACATATACAAATAAACTTTCAATCCACTTTTCATTTTCACCTTCAAGGCGAAACATCTTCTCCATGATCTTATAACCAATGAAGAAACCTATTGCAAACAGGAGACCGTACCATCTAGGAGCAATAAAGCCTAAATCGAAGAGCTCCGGACTTACATTCCATTTAATTGCTGCAATCATTTTAAGTTCGTTTTTGGGAATTTTTAAAATATACCTTCCAAATATAAAAGAAAAATCCGGGTTTGTTACCCGGATTTTGCGAAGATATTGTTGAATGAATTACATTCCTTTTCCGTGACAGCTCTTGAATTTCTTGCCACTACCACAAGGACAAGGATCATTACGTCCCACCTTCTTTTCTACCCTTACAGGCTGTGGTTTTGGTTTTTCTTTCTCCTGTCCAGGACCTGTAGCACCAGGCAAATTAGTTCGCTCTGTTTGCATACGGCTCATATCAGTTTGCTTTCTTGCCTCAGCCTCTCTCACTTCATTTGGATCACTGATAGGAATATGTCCTTTCATCAATGTAGAAACAACCTTACGGTTTACATTCTGAACCATATCCTTGAACAAGTTGAACGACTCAAACTTGTAGATCAACAATGGATCCTTCTGCTCGTAAGTAGCATTCTGTACTGATTGTTTCAAATCATCCATCTCGCGAAGTTGCTCTTTCCACAATTCATCAATAGTTGAAAGAACCGACTGCTTTTGGTAAGATTTTACTAGTTCTTTACCTTCGTTTCCGTAAGCTTTCTCCAGGTTAGTAACAATCTGGAAGATACGCTTACCATCAGAAATAGGAACTACGATATTTTGGTATACATGAGACTTGGTCTCAAATACATTCTTAATTACTGGCCATGCCTGCTTAGCAATTGAATCAACCTTACGAGTATAAGTCTTGATCATCTCACGATAGATCTTCTCAGTAAGATCAGCAGGATTTGACTTCATAAATTCAGTCTCATCGAATGGAGCCTCAACCGACATTAAGCGAAGCAATTCAAGCTTAAACTCTTCAAAGTCGTTAGATCCATAGAAGTCGTTAACAATAGCCTCGATTGTATCGTACATCATGTTCAGCAAATCTACCTCCAAACGCTCTCCGAATAATGCATGGCGACGTTTCTTGTAGATTACCTCACGCTGATTGTTCATTACATCATCATACTCAAGCAAACGCTTACGAATACCGAAGTTGTTCTCCTCAACTTTCTTCTGAGCACGCTCGATAGATTTAGAGATCATTGAATGCTGAATTACTTCACCATCCTTAAGTCCCATCTTGTCCATGATACCAGTAATACGATCAGAACCGAATAGACGCATCAAATCGTCCTCAAGAGAAACAAAGAACATTGAGCTACCTGGATCTCCTTGACGACCAGCACGACCACGTAACTGACGGTCTACACGACGAGATTCGTGACGCTCAGTACCGATGATTGCCAAACCTCCGGCATCTTTTACTTCTTTCGAAAGCTTAATATCGGTACCACGACCTGCCATGTTAGTAGCAATAGTCACTGCACCTTCTTTACCTGCTTCGGCTACAATATCAGCCTCTCGCTGGTGTAACTTCGCGTTCAGTACGTTGTGCTTAATACCTCTAATCTTAAGCATACGCGCTAATAACTCAGAGATCTCTACCGAAGTAGTACCAACCAATACCGGACGGCCTTGCTTATTCAGTTTAACAACCTCATCGATTACTGCGCTATATTTCTCACGCTTAGTCTTATATACAAGATCTTCCTGGTCATCTCTTTGAATAGGACGGTTAGTTGGAATAACCACCACATCCAATTCATAGATGTCCCACAATTCTCCTGCTTCAGTCTCCGCTGTACCGGTCATACCCGATAACTTGTGGTACATACGGAAGTAGTTCTGCAAAGTAACAGTTGCGAATGTTTGCGTAGCAGCCTCAATCTTCACATTCTCTTTTGCTTCAATTGCCTGGTGAAGACCATCAGAGTAACGGCGACCTTCCATGATACGACCAGTCTGCTCATCAACAATCTTAACCTTGTTATCCATCACAACATACTCAGTATCCTTCTCGAACATTGCGTAAGCTTTCAGCAACTGGTTCACAGTATGCACACGCTCTGATTTCACTGAATAGTTCTGAAGCATTTCATCCTTCTTAGCAAGTTGCTCTTCCTTAGAAAGACTGCTATTTTCAATCTCAGCGATCTCGCTACCAACATCAGGTAATACGAAGAATTCAGGATCATCTTTACCTGAAATCAAGTCGATACCTTTATCAGTAAGCTCTACTGAGTTCATTTTCTCTTCAATAACAAACAACAGAGGATCGGTAACAATATGCATGTTCTTGTTGTTATCCTGCATATAGAAATTCTCTGTTTTGTTCATGCGAGCCTTCACACCTTCCTCACTCAAATACTTGATAATGGCCTTGTTTTTAGGAAGACCTTTGTGAGCACGATATAAAAGCAATGCACCCTCTTCTAATTCATCTTTCGTTGCATTAGGCTTGTTCAACAATGCCTTTGCTTCAGAAAGAAGTTTGGTTACCATCTGACGTTGTGCTTCAAACAACTTTACTACAGGTGGCTTTAACTCATCAAATTTCTGGTTATCTCCTTTAGGAATTGGACCTGAGATGATCAAAGGTGTACGCGCATCATCAATCAATACTGAGTCGACCTCATCGACAATCGCATAATTGTGTTTACGCTGTACCAAATCCTCAGGATTGATAGCCATATTATCTCTCAGGTAATCGAAACCAAACTCATTGTTTGTACCGAAAGTAATATCTGAGTTATATGCTTTACGACGAGCAGCAGAGTTAGGCTGGTGCTTATCGATACAATCAACACTTAAACCGTGGAATTCGTAGATAGGTCCCATCCACTCAGAGTCACGCTTAGATAGGTAGTCGTTAACCGTCACAACGTGAACACCTCTACCAGTCAATGCATTCAAGAACACAGGCAATGTCGCCACCAATGTTTTACCTTCACCGGTTGCCATCTCTGCAACTTTACCCTTGTGCAATACGATACCACCAATAAGCTGAACATCGTAGTGGATCATTTCCCACGAAACATCGTTACCACCAGCATTCCATGTACTATTCCATGTAGCTTTATCACCTTCAATAGCAACGCTATCACGACCGGCAGCAATCTCACGGTCGAAATCATTAGCTGTTACCTCTAAGGCATCAGCCTGAGCAAAACGGCGAGCTGTATCTTTTACAATTGCGAAAGCCGTAGGAAGGATAACTGCAAGAAACTCCTCAAGTTTCTCATCAATTTGCTCCTCAATCTTATCGATTTGATTGTAGATTTTCTCACTTGCTTCAATATCTACAGTCTCGACTTCTGCTTTTAATTTAGCGATTTCGTCAGTCTCTGGCTTAATATGAGCTGTAATTTTTTCTCGGAGGCCAGCAGATTCAGCCCTTAGTTCATCATTCGACAAAGACTCAAGTCTCGCGAATTCAGCTTTTATCTGCTTTACGATTGGCATAACTTCCGCAATGTCCCTGTCAGACTTGTTGCCCAGAAATTTGCCAAGAATTTTAGATACAAATGCCATTATATATTTTTTTTGAATATTTCCTCATTTTTCAGACATCACAAAAGTAACTTAAAACTTGAAAGTACATTAATAATGCCTCGCCAAATTTACATATAATAATCATGCCACATGGATTTGTGATCTCTTCGTCGGTCAAAATAACAGATAAACAAAATTTAACACAACATTTGGCAGGCTATTTCCCACTATTTACACAACTTCTTTAGATTTCAATGACAGAATGACGGGAGCAGATTCGCCATTCACTCGCTCACAACACCTAAAATTCAGAAAAAACTAATATATTTGTTATCGTTTTACAGGGGTGCCTTAACAGAACAGGCTGAGATCATACCCTACGAACCTGATGCAGTTAATACTGCCGAAGGGAGTAACGATAGAATTACACTATTCTGACGACACATTCACTGTAGAACATCATTAAAATAAATTGGTAAATTGATAAGGGGTGCCATAAATTGGCTGAGATTATACCCTATGAACCTGATGCAGATAATGCTGTCGAAGGGATTTTCAAGACTGATGTACCTCTTTCACTTTACCCAAAAAACAAAGAATTATGAATGTTTTTGTAAATGAAGAGGTCATTGAACTTCAAACCGATGCTAGTCTTACATTTCTTCTGGAGCAACTCAACACTCCAACCAAAGGAATAGCTGTGGCGGTTAATCAGCAAGTGATTCAACGTACAGAATGGGATCAATTTAAGATGACGGAAAACGATCAGGTGTTAATTATTCGCGCAACACAGGGCGGTTAATCATTACCATTATGGACATTATCGTTATTACTCATCCTGAATTATTACCTTTTGAAGCCGAACATTTAAATGCTCTATTCTCTAAAGGTCTGAAGCGATTACATCTCAGAAAGCCGTTGGCTACCAAAGAAGAAATCAGGTATTTAATCGCACAGATTCCGGCACAATATCATGCGTGTATTCGTGTGCATCAGCATTATGATTTAGGCAATGAATTTGCATTGAGAGGCATACATCATAAGAGTACCCATGACATCAACGATGCTGGGATCAATAAAGGATATAGTCGCTCGTGCCATTCTTTTGAGGAGCTAAAAAGATATCATTCAAACTATGAATATCTTTTCCTGAGTCCTATTTTCGACTCAATCTCAAAAGATAAGTATCACAGCAACTTCACACTTGAACAATGCCATGAATTCTTTCTTGCTCATCCTGAAATAAACAATATTGTAGCATTAGGAGGTATT
Organism: Puteibacter caeruleilacunae; assembly: GCA_005217565.1. Lineage (GTDB taxonomy): Bacteria > Bacteroidota > Bacteroidia > Bacteroidales > Prolixibacteraceae > Puteibacter > Puteibacter caeruleilacunae. Next base: position 212,282 of record SJCO01000008.1, on the reverse strand, counting down.
TCTGCAAAGAATATCTCAGCATTAACAACCATTGGATTCTCAGGAGCTGCAGTCATTGGATCGATATGGAAAAACAAGTGTCAATCAATTCAGGATACAGTAAACTACTATGAACAATTAGTCCAACAATCACAAACGCCATTGGAGCGGGCATCAACAAACAGTCCCGTAATCCAAACATCTAATAATCGAGTAATCAAAAAATCATCAAGATGATCCGTTTTTCAAATTTTCAATACATAACCAATCCTACCTTATCGGAGACCGAGCAAGTGAAGCAAGTCTGCGAGGGAGGAGGACGATGGATTCAACTTCGCTTGAAAGATAAGACCGAAGATGAAATCATTGAACTAGGACAGGCAGTTGCAGCCATTTGTAAACAATACAATGCCACATTTATCCTTAACGACTACCCTCATCTTGTTAAAAAGATCGGTGCTAACGGAGTACACCTGGGGAAAAATGACATGCCTCCTTCTGAAGCACGAGAGTTACTTGGAGCAGAATATATTATTGGTGGTACAGCCAATACCTTTGAAGATATTCAATCACTACACCAGCAAAAGGTTGATTATATCGGACTAGGACCATTTCGTTTTACAAGCACCAAGAAAAACCTCTCTCCTATCGTGGGACTGGAAGGTTATCGCACCATTATGAATCAATGTAAAACACATCACATCAACATCCCTACAGTTGCCATTGGAGGGATCGATACAGCTGATGTAACTGATATCATGACCACAGGCGTTCAAGGAATTGCTATTTCCTCAGCCGTTACAGGAAAAGCTAATCCTATTGAAGCAACACAATGTTTAATCACTCAAATCACAAATAGCTATGAGCAAGCTTAATCTCGCAGACAAGACATTTAATTCAAGACTATTTCTTGGAACAGGAAAATTTAGTTCAAACCAATTAATGGAAGAGGCGATCATTGCCTCTGGATCAGAAATGGTAACACTTGCACTTCGCAGGGTTGATATGAATAATCCGGAAGATGATATGCTAAAACATATCAATGCCGATACTATTCAGTTATTACCAAACACCTCGGGAGTTAGAAATGCTAAGGAAGCTGTATTTGCAGCAGAACTAGCACGTCAGGCACTTGAGACCAATTGGCTGAAGTTGGAAATCCATCCTGATCCTAAATACTTACTTCCTGATTCATTGGAAACATTAAAAGCATGCGAAGAGCTAGCGAAAAAAGGCTTCCATGTTTTACCTTATATGCAAGCCGACCCGGTACTTGCCAAACAATTGGAAGAAGCAGGATCTGCAGCAGTAATGCCATTGGGCTCACCTATTGGAACAAACAACGGACTGCAGACCAGAGATTTTATCCGCATCATCATTGAACAAGCATCTGTACCAGTAGTAGTGGATGCAGGAATTGGAGCACCATCACATGCCGCTGAAGCCATGGAGATGGGCGCCGATGCAGTATTGGTAAATACAGCTATTGCCGTATCGAGTGATCCGGTAGCAATGGCCAAAGCTTTCAAAATGGCCGTTGAAGCAGGTAGAATGGCCTACGAAGCCAAGCTAGGCAAAACATCACAACAAGCACAAGCCAGCAGTCCGTTAACAGCATTTTTAGATTAATAATGAGCACCTTTTATGATACCATACATGGTTTAGATTGGGAAGCACTACGGGAAAGCATCCAAGGCAAGACCGAGGACGATGTATTGCAAGCCCTTCAAACCAAGAATCCTAATTTAGAGGATTTCAAAGCACTAATCTCTCCTGCCGCTGCTCCCTATTTGGAGCAAATGGCTCAAAAGAGTTTTCAGCTAACACAACAACGATTTGGGAAAACCATTCAGCTGTATGTGCCACTATACTTATCGAATGCATGTTCTAACTCATGTGTATATTGTGGATTCAATCACAAGAACGATATCCTTAGAGCTACGCTTACTGATGAACAGATCATGGAAGAAGCAGAGGTTATCAAGTCCATGGGGTACGAACACCTATTATTGGTGACTGGCGAGCACAAACGTGTAGCTGGGACAGATTACCTTGCCAATTCATTGGATCTGTTGAAACCTCATTTCGCACAGATATCGATGGAAGTACAGCCTCTTGACACATGCGACTATAAGCTATTGGTGGACAAAGGACTTCACGCAGTGTATGTTTACCAGGAGACCTATCGTGAAGAGACCTATAAAAACTATCACCCAGCAGGGAAAAAATCAAACTATCAATATCGATTAGAAACCCCTGATCGCTTAGGACAGGCAGGAATCCATAAAGTAGGTCTAGGTTGCCTACTGGGACTAGAGGACTGGCGCACTGATTCATTACTTACTGCGATGCATCTTCAGTATTTGGAGAAGAATTACTGGCAGACTAAATACTCTATTTCATTTCCAAGACTGCGACCACATGCTGGTCATTTCGAACCGAATGTAGCGATATCTGATAAAGAGCTTTTACAGCTTATCTGTGCTTATCGCATATTCAATCAAGAAGTTGAATTGTCGCTTTCAACAAGAGAAAGCGCTTACTATCGCGATCATGCCTTCCCATTAGGAATAACCGCCATGAGCGCAGGTTCAAAGACTGATCCGGGAGGTTATGCTCATCCAAATAAAGAATTGGAGCAATTCCAGGTATCTGATGACCGTACGCCTGAAGAAATTGTAGCGATGCTAAAGTCGAAGAACTATGAGCCAGTATGGAAAGACTGGGATCCATGTTATGAGGTTGTTTAAAACAAGAATGCTATGGTTACCTTAACTAATAATGAAAAGAAACGCTACCATCGCCAGCTCATCCTCCCTGAGTTTGGAGAGGAAGCACAGCAGAAGCTTAAGCAATCAAGTGTGCTGGTTATTGGAGCAGGAGGATTGGGTGCACCAATCTTAAAATACCTTTGCTCCACAGGTATTGGCAGACTAGGTTTTATGGATGATGATACTGTAGATATAAGTAATCTGCAGCGACAAATCATCTATAAAGAAAAAGACGAGGATCAGTTAAAAGCAGTTACATGCAAGAGACATCTTCAGGAACTTAACTCAACTATTCAAATTGAGGCTTATCCTCATCGTTTAACCAAAGAAAACGCAGGAAAGCTCTTTGCTCAATATGATATCGTTATTGATGCTTGTGACAATTTTAAGACACGATACCTGATATCGGAAGTGGCTCAGCAGCTTCACATCCCATGGATATATGGGACAGTATTTGAATATGGAGGACAAGTTGCGGTATTCAACGGACAGAGTCAAGTTCAGTATACCGATCTCTATCCTGAAGCGCCTGAGCAAGATCCAACATCTGACGGAGTAAGCGTTGCAGTATTACCGGCAGTCCCTGGGATTATCGGATCAATACAAGCGGCTGAAGCCATTAAAGTATTAACAGGAATTGGCACTCCTCTCGACGGAAAGCTACTTCTATTTAATGCGCTAGATATGAGCATCAATAAATTACAAATCAACAAAACGTAAAAACATTAATTCACAAAATATGACAACAAAAAACATCAACGAACTCATTTCTTGTGATGGGTTTCCAAACTCGAAAAAGATATATGTAGAAGGGGAAATGGAAGGTGTTCGCGTACCGATGCGTTCCATCAAACTATCGCCAACAAGAGATAGTGAAGGTAACCTTACGGACAATGATCCAGTGGTTGTATATGATACTTCAGGCGCTTATACTGATCCAGAGGCAACAATTGACCTGGATAAAGGATTAGATAAGATTCGCCAGCAATGGGTTGAAAGTCGCAAGGATGCTGCAGGACAATCGCAGATGTATTTTGCCAAACAAGGGATTATTACCCCTGAGATGGAATATGTTGCCATTCGCGAGAATCAAGGTCTTACTGAAGAGCAGTTGCGAAAAGGAGAAAAGCTTATAACACCTGAATTCGTGCGCCAGGAGATTGCCGAAGGACGTGCAATCATTCCTGCAAACATCAATCATCCTGAGACCGAACCAATGATTATTGGACGCAATTTCCTTACTAAAATTAATGCTAACATTGGAAATTCGCCTGTAGATTCAAGCATCGATAAAGAGGTAGAGAAAGCAGTATGGGCATTCCGTTGGGGAGCTGATACCATTATGGACCTGAGTACAGGAAACAACATTCATCAAACAAGAGAATGGATTCTACGTAACTCACCAGTCCCTGTAGGAACTGTTCCACTTTATCAAGCATTAGAGAAAGTAAATGGTAAAGCTGAAGACCTTACCTGGGAAATGTATCGCGACACGCTTATTGAGCAAGCCGAGCAAGGTGTTGATTATTTCACCATTCATGCAGGATTACTTTGGCGATATGTTCCATACACTGTTCGTAGAACAACTGGAATCGTATCACGCGGAGGAGCCATCATGGCAAAGTGGTGTATGTATCATCACCAGGAAAGCTTCCTTTACACTCATTTTGATGAAATCTGCGATATCCTTGCGAAATACGACATTGCAGTATCATTAGGTGATGGATTACGTCCGGGAAGTATTGCTGATGCTAATGACAAAGCACAAATTGCAGAGCTAGAGACTTTAGGAGAGCTTTGTAAGATTGCCTGGGCAAAAGATGTGCAGGTAATGATTGAAGGACCAGGTCACGTGCCTATGCACAAGATCAAGGAAAATATGGATCTTCAGGAGAAATACTGTCACAATGCACCATTTTATACCTTAGGGCCTTTAACCACCGATATTGCACCAGGATATGATCACATCACCTCGGCAATTGGTGGAGCAATGATTGGATGGTTTGGAACAGCTATGCTTTGCTATGTAACTCCTAAAGAGCACTTGGGATTGCCTAATAAAGAAGATGTAAAGACAGGTGTAATCACCTACAAGCTTGCAGCACATGCCTCCGATCTTGCCAAAGGAATTGTAGGAGCTCAGGTACGTGATGATGCGATGAGCAAAGCACGATTTGAATTCCGTTGGAAAGACCAATTCTGTCTGGCCTTAGATCCTGATACTGCAATGCAATATCACGATGAGACACTTCCAGATGAAGGTTCCAAGCAATCACATTTCTGTTCAATGTGTGGAGAGCATTTCTGTTCAATGCGCACCAGTCAGGACGTTAGAGAACTGGCAGACAAGCGCGAACAGAAACGTCAGGAATTTATTGAAAAAGGTGGAGAAGTATATGTTTAAGCTTTGTCTTAAGACTATAGAACTATTGTAAGATTTCATATCTGTAAACACCCAGTCAGCGCACATGCTGATTGGGTGTTATAATTTCCAAGCCTAGTACCTGTAATGCTCAGGCTTATATGGGCCATTCAGTGGTACTCCAATATAATTAGCCTGATCCACTGATAGCACAGTCAGCTTCACATCTAATTGTTCAAGATGCAAACGTGCAACCTCTTCATCCAAATGCTTCGGCAATCGATAAACATCTATATCATAATCATTATTCCACAATTCAATCTGCGCTAAAGTCTGATTTGTAAACGAACTACTCATTACAAATGAAGGGTGTCCAGTAGCACAACCAAGATTCACCAATCGACCATCGGCCAACAAGAAAATTGAGTTACCATGCGGAAATGTATACTTATCGACCTGTAGCTTAATATTCGTCTTTTTTATTCCAGGATATGCCTCTAACTTATCAACCTGTATCTCATTGTCAAAATGACCAATATTACAAACAATTGCCTGGTCTTTCATTTTCTCCATATGCTCAATACAAATAATATCCTTATTCCCAGTTGTTGTAACAAAAATATTACCTTCATTCAGTACCTCTTCCAATTGAGTTACTTCAAATCCCTCCATCGCAGCCTGCAATGCGCATATTGGATCAATTTCAGTAACAATTACCCGAGCACCATAACCTCTCATTGAATGAGCACAGCCTTTTCCCACATCTCCATAACCACATACAACCACAACCTTACCTGCAATCATTACATCCGTTGCCCGTTTAATTCCATCAGCAAGAGATTCTCTACATCCATAAAGATTATCAAACTTAGATTTAGTGACAGAATCATTAACATTAATTGCAGGAATCAGCAATTCTCCTCGATCCATCATCTGATATAATCGATGAACTCCTGTTGTAGTCTCCTCCGACACTCCCCTCAATTCATCAACTGTACGATGCCACTTTTGATTGTCATGCTGCAAGAATCCTTTCAACAATTCAAGAATTTCCTTTTCCTCGCTACTTTGAGGAGCAACATCCAGAACTGATGCATCTATCTCAGCTGCAAAACCTTTATGAATTAACAATGTTGCATCACCTCCATCGTCCACAATCAACTGTGGCCCCTTTCCTTCAGGAAAAGAAAGAGCTTGTGCTGTACACCACCAATACTCCTCTAAAGTCTCCCCTTTCCATGCAAATACAGGTACTCCAGCCGCAGCAATAGCAGCTGCAGCGTGATCTTGCGTTGAATAAATATTGCATGAACACCAACGCACATTTGCTCCTAACTCAACCAATGTCTCAATTAACACAGCTGTTTGAATAGTCATATGCAACGAACCTGTAATTCTAGCTCCTTGCAATGGTTTACTCTCTTTGAACTTTTTACGAATTGCCATCAATCCAGGCATTTCTTTCTCGGCAATTTCTATTTCCTTTCTTCCAAAGTCGGCCAATGAAATATCAGCCACCCCATAGGGAATGTCCTTTACTATTAAATCATCCATCATCATTTAATTTTGATTACATGCTTAATTCTATGGAGTTAAAACCAAGCTCTTTCTCAAGAGTTCAGAGATCAATCTCAGTTCTAACATTACAAATTTAGGATGGCTATTACTCTTTATTGGTTCACAAAAGGTGCTTCGAGATGCACTTTTTAAATCAATCATAACGAGCTCTACAATTATCAAAGCAAGTTTCCTAACTTAACACCTAAATATATCATTCTAGGGTATCTAGGCCCATAGATATATCCTGGGAAACGATCAATCCCTGAAAGAAAATCCTTCTGATACGAGTTATTTATATTTTTCATCCCCGATGAAAGTTGCAATACTGTTTGTCCCAGTTGAATGTTATACTTTATACCACATGCTATTTCCAGAAAACGTTTCGTTCGTCGTAATTCAGGATTAGCTCCATAAATTGGGACCAGCATACGATCAGTATAATTGCTATTAATTGATATCCTCAGTTTTTTAGTTGCATTCCAATCCACAGTCATGTAACCATATGCATCAGGTGTTCGAAAAAATTTCTTTTCTCCAAACTCATGAATTTCATTATATCTACTGCTTTGAAATGTGTAACCACCACTCATCATTACATTTTGGTGAGACTCTAACTTAAATTCAAGGTTTACTCCTTTTATAGTGGCAGTTTTATCTGCATTGCATCTAATATACTGAATCGTTCCCTCCTTGTTTGGACCTTTGACCTCTGTAACAAACGGATCGTTTAGTTGATTAATAAAACCTTCTACCAATAATCCAACACCAACACCTCCAACATGCTTATTAAAATCCATAGAAAACATGTAACTACGGCTACTCTCTTTTTTCAAGTCTGGACATACAGCATTTACGATCTTTGAAGAACCGGATATTTCTATGTGAAGATCATCATCTGTTATTTCTGGCACTCTATACCCTTCAGCATAACTAAATCGAGCCTGTAAATCCTTTCGCAAATCGTATTTCAATGTTATCCTCGGACTTACAACAGCTCCTGAATTTGAAAAGCTCGCATTACTCTCATCTTTAACATCATATATATCCAACCGTAATCCTGCAGATAATAAAAACCTATTCCATGCCTGTTCATATTGTGTAAACAAACCTGTTGTATTTACAAACTGATCAGCAACCTTAATTCGGTCACCGATAGTGTTATCCCGTTTCTTTAGGATCTGATTGTTTTTTAACCATGCTCCATCATTCTCAATGCCAAACGCCAAGTTCATTGAATTAACATGTAATCGATATTGGATCCCTGCCGTATATGAATTTTCTTCTGTTTTATCGAAAATGCCAAACACCCCCTTTACTCCCCGATAAGCATCACGAATAACATGCTGTCCAGACAAGTAGACTAATAGCTTATTATCTTCCTTGAAGTTTTGCTCATACTCCAATGACCCAGTCTGCATATTTTGAGTTATACCTGCAGCCATCTGTGCCTCTGATAATGGATACTCAAATTGATTGCCTCCACGACGATTTTCATGTATATTAAAAAAATCAACGGTAATTTTATTGCGACCATTTAGTCGATGTAATAATCGAGTTCCCAGGGAAATATTCTCAACTTGCGGAATTTCGGAGAACGAATCATCATTAGCATCAAACGGATCTCTATTTCTGTAAAATCCATATAAACATACACCAGAATTAGTGTCATCAGATACCACTGAAGTATTAAAATTCAAGGAATAATCAAAAGCTGAGCCCCCTGTATTCTGAAGTCCAACACCCACTAAACCAGTATTAACACCTAACTCATAAGAATTTAATGCAGGATCCTTTAGAATTAAATCAACAGTACCGGCAATCGAATTACTACCACTCAAAACCGAGCCTCCACCTCTTATTATTTCAACCCGTTCAAGCATATTTGAAGGAATCTGTTCCAAACCAAACACACTAGCTATTCCTCTAAAAATTCGACGTCCATTAATTAGAATTTGTGAATATACTCCCTGCATACCATTCATCCTTAACTGTGGGAAACCACTATTCACGCAGTTAATTTCCATTCTAAGTCCAGGACTATAGTTCAATCCCTCGCTCAAGGATATTGATTGGGTATTGGTGAACAGCTTAGCACTAATGGTATTTATTATCTTTGGGCTTATTTTTCTATCAAACACAGCTTTCTCTCCGAGGATTATCACCTCTTCCAGTCCTAGAAAATCCTTCTCTAAGACAAAGTTTATTTCTGATATTTCACCCCGCTCAATAACCACTGTCTTTTCCTGAGACTTAAATCCCATGGACCTAACAATAAAAGTTACCTCTCCATCAACAACAGCAAGTAACCTATAGGTACCATCAGCATCTGTAGAAACGCCTAAAGTCGATCCCTCAATACTTACTGTTGCAAAAGGTACATTTTTACCATTACCTGTTACTCTGCCAGTGATTATTGCTTCTGTCGCATCTGCCTGAGAATAACTCAAAAGAGGAAACAGGAAGAATATTAATAACAATATATTTCTCATTTTTATTCTGATTAACAAATGATAGAAAAGTGAGCAAAATGCTTAAACAGACTTAACACTATTCAACTGGAGCTTTCCTGTGATTTTCCTAAACTCATAGATCACATAAAATACCACAATTATAGCATAGATTAGGTCAGCTACTGGTGCCGACATCCAGACTCCCCTCAAACCAAAATAGTTGGGAAGAATCAAAAGCAAAGGGATAAAAATCATGACCTGTCGTGTAAGTGTTAGACAAGTGGCACGTGCCCCCTTACCAATAGATTGAAAATAGCTTTCCATCACGATTGGAAATCCCGCAAGAGGTAATACACATAAATATATTTGTATCCCTTCAATGCCTATAGCGACCATACGGGTATTGTCACTATTAAACAATGAAATAAGCTGCTGCGGGAAAATATTAATGATTGCGAATCCGATTAAGGAAATCACAGTTGCAGCCCCAATTCCTAGTATAAGTGTACTTCTAACTCTCCCATAGTTTTTTGCTCCATAGTTGAAGCTCACAATAGGTTGCATTGCGGTAGTTACTGCAACCATTGACATCATAACAAACATCACAACTCCCATAATTACACCAAAAGCAGCAACAGCCAACTCGTCACCAAACTTCAGCAATTGCATATTTACAATGCTGTATCCGACACTAGATGATAAATGCATACAAAATGGAGCAAAACCAACTACTATTATAGAGCGCACAATATTCTTGTTAAATTTCATATATACCAAACGCAGTTTGATTACCGACCTTCGACTTCTAAAGTGTAATACTCCCAGGATAGCTAAAAAGGCTTGTGACAAAATAGTAGCATAAGCAGCCCCCTTCAATCCCATCATCAATTGGAAAATGAAGATATAATCGAGGAATACATTCAGGACTAAACTACATAGCATAAATATAACAGCTAAGCGAGGATTACCTTCTGAATGAATCAGATTATTCAATGCATTACCCACAATATTAAACGTGATCCCTGAAACTATGATCGTCAAATAATCAAGTCCATTATGGTGAGTTATTGATTCCACTCCCATGTAAGTCAAAATGGGAGAAGATACCCAATACCCTACTTCGGTAAGAATCGCAGCAGAAAGTATCGCTAATAACAATGTATTCCCGAGTACTCGCTCTGCCTTTTCATATTTCTTCCGTCCTAGATTAATCGAGACATTTACACCGCCTCCCATACCTAACATCGTAATAAAAGCAGCAATAATCATTATAATCGGAAAAACAGAACCAATTGCCGCCAGTGCACTTGCCCCCACTCCTTGCCCAATAAAAATTCGATCAACAATAGTGTAAACCGAATTCAAAATCATACTTGCCACTGCTGGTATAAAATATCTCCACATTAGCTTAGAAATAGGCTCATCTCTAAGATCCCTAATGTTATCACTTTCTTGCCTCATTACTATTGTGATTTTTCAATTCATAGCCTCATCTGAACAGAATTTGACTCTGAATAATAAAAGGGGCTAATTATGCCCCCCTAGTGATTTATATAAACTTATCTTTCCTTTTACCAACTCAAACCAATCAACGGAATAATTGATACGCGAAGACAATAGAGCGTTTTGTGCGGTTAAAACTTCCAGGTAGTTGACCTGTCCGTTTTTCATAAGGTCTTTGGTAACTTCTACTGCATAACGTAATTCATCCATCTCTTCTGATCTAAGCACCTGTTTACGTTTCGCAATCTCACAATCCATTAGTGCATCATTGATCTCATTACCTGCGCGTAATAATGATTTTTCGAATCCAATCAACTGCTGTTCATATTTAGCTTTTGCAATTTTTAAATTTGCCTTATTCACGCCAGCCATGAAGATAGGCTGAGTAAGTGATGCTAATGCTGAAAATAGCATATCTCCAGGGTTCGCAATTACTCCTGCATTGTTGGTCCACCCAATACTTCCACTCAATTTGATAGTAGGATATAATGAAGCACGAGCATACGAAACTCCGTAAAAACTCTCTCTAAGTCTAAGCTCTGCATAACGCACATCAGGACGATTCGCTAATGCTTTCAATGATATATTCTTTTTAAAATCGGCATTTAAATCCACATCACCAATAGCATTTCTCTTAATCTTTTGAGGTATTTGATTAATCAATAAGCTAATATTATTCTCACAGATACTAATTTGCTTACGAAGCTCCTCCAATGATATTTCAATTCTCTTATAGTTTGCTGCAGCCTGACGTACTGCTGCATCATTCTGTAGACCTACCTCTTTCAGACTTTTCATACAATTAAGAGTCTCGTATAAAGTCAAAGCGCTCTCTTCAGTGATCTCCAATTGTGCATCGAACATCACTAATGAATAATAGTTCACAGCAACATTAGCAATCAACTGAGTTCTGACCATTTGTTCGTATTCTCTACTTTGCTCCAAAACACTCTTTGCTTGCTCCTTACTATAACGTAGTTTTCCAAACACATCAATCTCCCAACTGGTGGTCAAAGGCAAAGAATAACTTCTGGCATAACTAGCATCGCCAAACTTACGAACCTCTCCTTTAGGAGATAATCCTAACGATGGTAGAAATGCAAACTTCGCTGTTTGCAACATACTTTCAGCTTGCGCGATATTTAGACTGGCAATGCGCAGATCACTATTCGCTTCAAGAGCTTTTTCAATCAAAACTCTCAGACTTGAATCTACAAATACATTCTCCCACGAAGGAAGCTCCACGATAGAGCTATCCGGAAGTGTAAATTGTTCTCCAACGAATTGTTTCTTCTTCAATTCCGGAGTTGTATAGTTAGAGTGAATACCACACGCCCCCATTAAGAGGGTTAGTGTGGTGATCACAGCGAGTTGTATATTATGCTTCATGGATTTCGTATACAATTTGATTTACATTCTTTAATGATCCTAACTCCTGCTGAATCATTCGATCTTCCGATTTAACAAGTGTTACAGGCTTAAACTTCTCTTGAAGTGTTTGAAATATGATAAATAGTACCGGAACAATAAATAACAGAGCAAATACCCCAACGATCATTCCTCCAACAACACCAGCACCAAGAGTTCTACTTCCATTAGCTCCAACTCCCGAAGCAAACAAAAGAGGGAACATCCCAAAAACCATAGTAAGTGCGGTCATTAATATAGGGCGCAAACGAACTTTGGCAGCGAAAAACACAGCTTGTTTAATACTCATTCCTGCTTGTCGACATTGTGTTGCATACTCGGTTAACAAGATGGCTGTTTTAGCCTGTAAACCAATAATCATGATTAATCCCAATTGCAGGTAAATATTATTTTCAAGTCCTAATGCATTGGCCAACAGAAAACTTCCGAGCAAACTAAAAGGAACCGACAATATAATAGCCATTGGGATAAAATAACTTTCGTAAAGCATACTCATCAGCACAAAAATGAAGATGATACAGATTGCAAACACAATAGCTGTTGTGTTATCATCTTTCTCTTCCTCACGTGTAATACCACTAAACTCAATTCCATAACCTTTTGGCATATAACCCTGGGCTACCTCCTTGATAGCTAGAATAGCATCTTTCGAGCTATAGCCTTCTGCGATAGCACCATTAACAGGAATACTGTTGTACATGTTAAAACGACGAAGTTCAACAGGATCGTACACCTTTGTTAACGTAACAAATTGGGAAATAGCAGCCATGTCATCACCAATACGCACATAGATATTATCAAGTGTTTCCTTATTCTTTGACAAATCAGGTTCAGCTTGAATCATCACCTTGTAGACTTTGGAGAAACGATTAAAATTAGAAGCATAATAACCTCCATAATAGTCGCCAAGTACCGAAAGCACCTCCTTGGGAGATACTCCTGCTCGTTTACATTTTGCAGCATCAACATCCACCACATACTGTGGATAGTTCGTGTTATATGAGCTATAAGCGATTTCAATTTCAGGACGCTCACGAAGTTTTGCTAAGAAAGATTGCGTTGTTTTTGCCAAGGTTTGGATATCCACTCCTTGACGATCTTGAACCTGAAACTCAAAACCTCCACCACCTCCATAACCAGGAATCATACCAGGAGGAATAACAAATATACTTGCTGCCTTTATGTGAGCAGTACGTTTATATACTTCTTTAATTACCGCATCACGCGAATTCTCCTCACCCTCACGTTCATCCCAATCTTTCATTATCACAAAGAAGGTTCCAGAATTCACACTCACTCCTGAAATAAATCCCCAACCTATCTCGGTAACGAAATTATCAATCTGTGGAATATCATGAATCGATTGATAGACCTCTGACACAATTTCCCTGGTTTCATCCAGAGACGTTCCTGGAGGAGCTGTAACATCAATAATAAAGTTTCCAGTATCTTCCTTAGGAACAAAGCCTTGTTTGGTAGTCTTTACAAAGAACACCAGTAACACCACACTAAGTATAAGTGCACCATGTACTACCCAACGTCTTCGAATAAAAAAGCCTACACCTTTTGCATATCTATTTAGCAAAGACTTGAAACCGGCAGTGTATGTTTTTCGCACTTGACTTGTAATTCTACTACCCTTCTTTTCACTAGAATTAGGTTTTAACATGATTGCACATAATGCCGGACTTAGTATGATAGAAACCACAAATGAGATACCTACGGCAACAGCCATTGTTAAACCAAATTGCCTATAAAAAGTACCCGTTGTTCCACTCATAAACGAAACAGGAATGGATACGGCCATAAACACTAAACTAGTTGTAAACAGTGCAGATATCAAACCTCCCATTGCATCATAAGTGGCTTTATACGCCGAGGTATACCCTTGCTCAAAACGTGCTTGCACAGCTTCAACCACAACAATGGAATCATCCACCACCGTACCAATCACCAATACCAAGGCAAACAGTGTAACCAAATTTAGCGTAAAATCAGCAGCAAGAATAAAAACAAAAGTTCCAATAAGCGATACAATAATTGAGATGGTTGGTATCAATGTTGCTTTAAAATCTTGCAAGAAGAAATAAACAACAAAGAATACCAGAACTATTGCCAATATCAAGGTTTCAATAATCTCCTCAATAGAAGCGAATAAAAAGCTATTGGTATTTCGCATGGTTATGATTTTCATATCCGGAGGCATGTTTGCCTGTATCTCCTCAAACAAGTCATCCAGCTGTAAATTAAGCTTAGTACCATTAGATCCTGCTGTTTGATAAATCATTGCCGATGCACCCGGAACTCCATTAGCCATAGCAGCAAACTTGTATGAATCCTGTCCCAATTCTACTCTTGCAACATCTTTAATCCGCAATACCTCTCCATCGTCTAACGACCGTATCACGAGGTTTTTAAATTCTTCAACCGACTGTTTTCGTCCTGAATACTTCATGGTATACTGAAATACCTGATCGGCATTCTCTCCAAATGAACCTGCCGGAATTTCAATATTTTGCTCCTTCAGCACAGTTGTAATATCCGATGGAATTAATTTGTACTGTGCCATTACATCGGGTTTTAACCAAATGCGCATTCCATAGTTTGCACCAAAGCTATTAACGCTAGCTACACCCTTTAACCTTTCAATAACAGGCTTTATATTAATATTAAAATAGTTCCCAATAAAGTTCTCATCGTAAGTTTGATTAGGACTATATATGGCAAACGAACGAAGGATACTAGGTTGTTGTTTTTGTGTTACAACCCCCATTTGTACCACCTCGGCAGGCAAAGTTCCAGAACCAATAGACACCCGATTTTGAACATTTACTGTTGCCATATCGGCATCGGTTCCTTGTTCAAAAAAGATACTTATAGTTGCTTCTCCACTATTACTAGCTGCAGAGGTCATATATAGCATATTCTCTACACCGTTGATTGCTTCTTCCAAAGGAACAATAACACTTTTTTGAATTGCATCAGCGCTAGCACCAGGGTATTTTGTTGTTACTCGAACCACAGGTGGCGCTATATTGGGATACAATTCCACAGGTATTGAAAAGATTGAAATGATCCCAAAGAGGACAATAAAAATCGCAACCCCTATTGAAAAAATAGGACGATTAATAAACGCTTTTATATTCATTGTAAAATCTAATATTTAAATGGATCATCTTTATTGATTAACAGGGGCATTCTCTAGAACAAGTCCTGCACCTTCAGCGATAATAACATCACTTTTTTCAAGACCTTTCTCAACAATATATTCCTTGTCGTTACTATTCTGAATAACTTCAACAATCTTCGACTTAGCCATATTATCAACAACCTGATATACACACACTTTATCCTGCATCTCATACGTAGCCGTTTTAGGAATTACAATTACTCCCTGATGCTCCTCAGAGATAAGAACATTACCAACTCCACCACTAAGTAATTTCGACGCTTGATTAGGGAATACGGCACGTATACTTACCGCTCCGGTATTGTCTTCAATAACTCCACTAATACTTTCTATATATCCCTTCTCCTCGTATATAGAACCATTGTTTAGTTGTAAATCAATTTTGGGCATCTTAGCAACAATGCTATCGAGACTTCCATATTGCTCAATAAGCGCCAAAATTTGATTCTCATTCATTGAGAAATAGACATTCATCTCAGAATTATCAGAGACAACAGTAAGACATTCTATTAATGTAGGTGACACCAATGCTCCTCTTCGATATGGCAATTTACCCACAATCCCGTTAGATGGACTTTTAATCACCGTAAAGTCAAGTTCTGTTTGAGCACTTAATTCTTCTGCTTTAGCCAATTCAAGCTGGGCCTTAGCATTATTCAATAAGTTTTCTTTTGCTTTGAGATCAGAGTCCGACACGATATTCTTCTTTCGTAGCGCTAGCGTGTTTTCGTAGTTAAGTTCTGCTGTAGCTACCTTTGCAATACTGATTGCAACCTTTGCTTTTGCCCCCTTTAAGGCTGCATTGAATGGTGTTTGTTCTATCACAAACAGTACGTCACCTTTGCACACCTTTTCACCCTCCTTCACTGCAACCTGAGATAGATATCCTGATATCTGAGGATAAATTTCAATATCCTGCTTCCCTTTTATTGCCGCAGAATACCGTGAAACAACTTTTCGTGTTTCTTCTTTTAAATTCAATAACTTATAATTTGTTTTTTCATTCTCCTTTTGTACTTCCTGCTTACATCCTAAGGCGCTTACCATCACGATTAGCATGAAGTAATATTTCATTTTACAATTCATGATTATTTTTAATTTATAGTACTTATGTGATAATCAAGGTTAGTAAAGCTGATGCCTATGATTCGACACTAGCTTAAATTAAAAGAAAGAGTATTAACTATAGTTTCTTTCCAACAAAACGTAGTATTGAGCAAGTGTGTTCTTTTTTGCTTCCTTCCTGCAACTGATCTATTTCCACCTTTAAATCCAATATTTCATAATCAGGAAAATCTCGTAAGATATCTTCTTTTGAATACAGTAAATTAGCTGTGCGAGGTCCTGCTTCACTATACTTTGGATTTTCTGTGCTAAAATTCTGAATGATCAATATACCTCCCGTCTTTAGGTGTTTATCAAGATTCTTGTGAATATCGGTTCGTTCCTGACCTTCGAAATGTATAAATTGAAAGGCAACCATATCAAATGATTCTTTTGGATATTGAGCATTTACAATATCTCTGATTGCATAGCTGATTGATACACTATTATGGTTTGCTAATCTTTCGGCCTTTTGTTTAGCCTCTTTACTATAGTCGTAAGCGTGAACATCCCACCCTAACTTTGCAGCATAAACAGCATTTCTACCTTCACCTTCTCCGGGTAATAGAATTTTACCAGCGTTAAATTTAGATAGGATTTCCTTGAAATATTTATCAGGCTTAGTACCAAAGACATACTCTTCCTCACGATACAATCTATTCCAATGACTCTTCATATTTTCAGTACCTGACACCTTTTTCTGCTTAACTTTAAATGCCTCTATTACATACTGCTCAGCTAATAGATCATTTGTAACTTTAAAATCATTAAAGCCTACTTTCTTCAATTCTTCGATCACCGTTTCTTCAGCCACTTTCATCTCATAAGAAGGCCCATCATCAATAGTGCTATCTTTTTTAGAATCTACAATAATCAATTTTCCATTTGGAACTATACCGTTGAAAACCTTTGAGAAATAATTGAGTGTATTCTCAATGTGATGATAAGTATCAACAATCAAAACAGCATCAACTTCATTCTTTTTAAGTTTCGGATCATCGAATTCTACTTTGCGAATTTCAAAACAGCCATTCTTTATACCTAATTTTCTTTTTCTGTTATGAAGAATATCGAGAAAACCTTGTTCAACATCAGCAGCAATCACATTTGCTCCCAACATTGCTAGTTTAAAGGCAAAGTAACCTGTTCCTGCTCCCAGATCCATGATGGTTTTATCCTTAACATCACCTATCTTTCCTAATATCTCCTGCGGTTTCTGCCAATTATCACGATCTGGAGCATCTAAATACTTAATTAATTCTTCAACCGCATGGTGATGCTTGTGGGCTTTTTCATATTCCTTCATTACGTTATGATTTTGTTATTTGCAACTCTAGAGAAAAAACCAATGTCCATCAAAGCCATTGATCCCTTCATCTGTTTAAAATATAGCCACTCAATGCTATGATTATTTGATTGCAAAGATTGTCTTAATAACCATCGGTATAGGTTTCAAAAAGGAAGGAAGAGGTGTACATTTCACCTCAAAAGCACGAGTTGAAAGCGAAGATATTATGATAGGCAACGTAATAATAATCGAGTTTAAACACTTTATTAAATGTTAAACTCCTTTATTCTCATTCCGATAAGCATCGGCAGTAAGTTTTGTATGCTTCTTGAAGAATCTCATAAAGTACGACTTGTCGGCAAAGCCTAGTTCAAAAGCGATTTCAGAAATCGTATTGTCTGTAAATAATAGCAATCGTTTTGCTTCGGTAAGTGTTCTTTCGTGAATCAAGTTAGTAACAGTTTTATTCAATCCTTTCTTGCATAAACTATTTAAATGCTTTGGCGAGATATACATCATATCAGCATAATCATTTAACAGTTTAAATTCCTTGAAATGAGTATCAATTAAAGCCTCTAGTTTTCTGAGTTGAAAAGTTAGATGTGTAGGCGCTTCTTCAATGACAAACTGCTTATACAAACGCGAAGCTCTAATCAAGAATACCTCCATCAATGCACGCAGAATATTCTCTTTCCCCTTTTCTGAGATCTGAAATTCGTCAAACATATCCTTCAGAACATTCTGAATCTTATCGTTAGACTCCTCTAGATAGATAACAGGATCATTACATAAAGAGTGAAAAAACGGAAACTCCATGAGCTTTTGGACACTGTTATTCAGCAAATAAAAATCAGAGTTGAAAGAAATAATATAGGCCTCTAATGGTTCTTCAACGTTAAGCGCATGCACCTGTCCAGGCGACACAAAAAAGATAGAATCAGGCTTTATTTCGTATGTTTTAAAATCGATAGAATGAACACCACGACCTTTTTTAATATACATGATATGATAGTAATCGTGCCGATGCGCCTCAATATTAACCGCCTGTTCATCTGCTTCTGGCAGTAGCCATACCATCTCAAACTTCGATAATACCTTTTCGTTTAATGAATTATCGAGATTTCGTATTGGTAAATTTTCCACTTCTCTTTTACTCATCAAAATTCAATTATATTGACTAAAACTTCTATCATATAAAGTTACATTAAAACTTCCTATTCTGACAGTCCTCGCTTGATACCGATGAAACGAATCACAGCCGCTTCACCCATATGACGAATTCCTTGCTTCAATGTAGTTCTCTTCTTCTCCAATTCTATGATCTCATAATTCTTAAAGTCACGTTTAATATCTTCTATCGAGTACATCATATTTTCATCAGGCGGCCCTCCTGCTTCAGGATTAACTCTATTTATTTCACGATGCTCCCTGCTAAAAGCTTCCAAAATAAAAACACCCCCTTCTTTCAGATAGCCGTCTAATCGTTTATGCATTTCTTGCTTCATTGCTTGTTCAAAGTGAACGAAAGACAAGAAAATAGCATCAAATTCCGCTTGCTTATATTTCTCTTCCAGGATACTCTGAACTGTATAATCAATAGTAACACCTCTTGATTCAGCTAACTTATCAGCCTTCACTTTTGCTTTTTCACTAAAGTCAAATGCTGACACCTCCCATCCTAGCTGTGCGGCATACACCGAGTTTCGCCCTTCTCCATCAGCAGGGAACAATATCTTTCCAACATTCAACATTGGAAGTTTTTTCTTAAAATAATCACTCGGATCAGTACCGTAAGCAAACTCCTCGTTACTATATCTATCGTCCCAAAATTCTTTCATATACTAATTAATTGATGATACTTGTTTTACCTTAAAACAAAATTATCAACTATTGTTTTATCCAATGGTGCACAAAATGCGCATCAAGGTGTACATTTTTCCAAAAAGGCCATTTTCACCGTCTAATTAAAACTTAATATGTGTCTTGATTTCTTTTTTACTGAAGATTGCAAATTGAATATAAACTACAAGAATGAAGCCCGCTGCCAATAGCTCTTTTAGCATATGTTATATCGTTAAGTTTTCTATCAGGTTTGCCAATTTAGGCCTAAAAACAAAGTTAATAAAACCTCAGATATTGCAAGCCATCTCGAGAAATAGCTTGCAATGTAAACTCATCCTAAGGAAAGCCCCTGGCTCTACCTAAAACTCTAAGTATTCTTACTTACAATGGTTTCACTGGAATACAAATATCTACAATAAATTTCTTCTCAGGATGCTCCTCATGGTTGTTATGATACAACTCGTAAGGACTGCCATCAGTAGGTTGAAAACCTCGCTCCGCGACACCCATACAAGCCGAATCCCAAGCTTGTTGAAACTCCAAAGCTGAAATCTCAAAATGCCCTACAAAATACTTACCTCCAGGAATATTCATTTTACCAATTTCGCCTTCCGTTTTTACGTCTTCATCAACAGTAATACAAGCACTTTGTCGAACCTTATTGATCTCAGTAACATTGGGATCATCATGATAGTAAGTTAATCCCTTCGTTTCAGGGAACTTTAACAAACCTCGGGGCCCTGCCCACTTGAATAGTTTCTCGTAAGCAGTTCCAATTTGATTAAACGGGCCAGTATGTCGGCAGTAGATCACCTTTCTCGCTGGCATTTCCATAATTTCAAAATCCTTCTTCATAATAGAGTTACATTTTTTATGTGAATTAACATCACAAACGTAATCACGCGAAGATGGAGTCAATTTACCAGTCTTGCTTTCTATTTGACTAATCTTGCTATTTCCATTACGATGAAGTTCCCGAAATTTATTTGCACTAATATTAAATCGATCTTTAAAGTTACGACAGAATACAGAGAAGCTATTAAAACCACAAAGTTCGGCAATCTCTGAAATCGGCTTATCATTTTCGTTAAGCAGCATACTGGCAGCTTTTTCTACTCTCTTGCGCTTCACAAATTCATTGATTGTTTCGCCTATAAACGCAGAAAAGATACGGTGAAAATGATATTGAGAAAAGTTTGCCACACTCGACAGTTTCTCTAGAGATAATTCTTCGTCTAGATTATTCTCGATATAGTCAATAACCCTGTTTATTCTGTAGATATATTCTTTTTGGTATTTGTTCATTAATTCTTTGCTTATGGATTGTTCAACAATACATCCTTCAATTACAATAGTCCTTTAATTTTTATACATTTTTGACATGCCAATTCTCCCCCAAATAAACATTAGTATATTTCATAATCCATTCTTGCAAATGCAGACTTAAATTCCCCATCCCGATTACAAACATGGATGTAATAGATTGATGATCCATTTTTATCAAAGAAAGAAAAGAAGGTAGACCAATCTACATATTTTTCAATTAGCGCATCCACTCCCGTTTCCGTTATTTTAAAAAGACGTACAGGACATTTATCTTCTGGAGTCACTCTAAAACTATTGCAGTGGAACAATAGTGAGTTCCTAAAACTAGCAGAAATTCCATTCAAAATTAGCTCTTCCTCATTAGTCTTTGAATTCCAAATAATCGTTTCTGCATCTTCAAATTGTAACCTTTTAACAATATAATACGGACCATGCTTATCCTCTAGAAAAAAGTTACGCGCTCGATGATACTTGTTTGACTGAAGATCTATCAAATAAATGTAATCAATAGAATCTCCTACAGTTAGCGTCTCATCAATCCTTTTTCCTACAGATAAATTCTCATTGATTTTAACCTTCCTATTAAAGAGCCTTACATGACCTTGATTTCTTTTCAGCGCATCAAGGAACTCCTCCTTTGGTATGGTTTTATAGTTTAATCTAACCTCATCATTAGAGATTTCACCATGAGTTTCAAAGTCATTTTCAACATCTGATATATACCTAATTGAATCAACAATTTGTGCATATACATTCTCTTGAGATTCTATTTCCTTTTGAATATCCGGTTTACTTTTACAGGTAATTAGAAAACTAAAACTAAATATCCAGACTACAACAATCTTCATACTCAATCAATCTAATAGCCGTTTCTTACATGGCTAGAATAAATATAGCATTAAATAGTGATCATTTCCCAATACCGGTATAATACAATTAATCCTACCTACAAATCCTCTTACCCATTATATTTCTTTTCAAACTCCTCAATTAGCTTGTCTAGCTGGTCGCCGTACACCGATTTGGCATGCTCATAAGTTTGATTCGTAAAGAACAATAGGAATTTCTCTTTCCCAAACTTATTGATCAATTTCTCGATAAACAATCCCGCTAGAGGATAAGAGAATGCTGCAGGATATTTTCTCCAATTCGTCCAAATATCTTTAATATCAACCTTTTGACTATTAGTTTTCATCCAGTCGGCAACCATCTGTGGTCTGTCGTTATTTGAAAGATCGAAGCAAACAGCTGTTCCTTCATTGATCAAACCTGTTTTCTGAGTGACAGGTGATGAATAGTTCGATATTACGTGTGTGAGTTCATGCCCTCTTGTCTGTTGGAAATGAGAATGTACAATACAACATTTAGGATCAGCAAAGCCTAAGTTTGCACGAAGAACTCTTTTGGCATCCTCACGTGAACTCCAAACAAAGAAATCAATCTTCTTAGGCAAAGAACTATTGAAGAATTTGTTCACCTCAGCATATGCATCCTCTCGCAATTGCATATATCGATCGATATCAGTATCGCTCATATTCTGAAAGTGAAAACGAATGTGGGCAGTTTCTTTTATTTTCCAACCTTTGAAGAAAGTATCATAGCCAAACAGTAACTGCCCCCGGTAAGCAAAATTTGTTGCATTCCTGGTTGCATTTAGTTCAATGCAAGACTTTAAGGCGAATTCTGACTTCTCGTAATCGCCTAACATAAAATAACTATTACCCAAATAACCAAGCGCCCATGCCTTTCTCCATGACTTATCTCGTTCAACAGCAAATTTCAAATTAGGGATAGCCTCTTTATAACGACCTTTGTCGGCTAATGCTCGACCTAAAGTTAGTTTAGCATCAATATTATCAGGATCATTTTTCAGCATCTCTTCAGCCAGAGTTATAGCCTGATCATATTTCCCCGACATATAGGTTTTGTTAAGCTGACTTACTTGAGCGTTCTGCCCTTTAACAACAAAGCAAACAACTAATAATAAAATGGTTAATCCTGTCTTCATCTGTTTAGTTTTTATTTTTATTGGATGATTATTACATTATTAAACATCCAGTAGTGCATATAAATGTTCACTCACTCAACAATTCTGACATGCTGGAAAGTATAATCATAAGAACATTCATACTTGCTCCAATTGGATATTTAGACAAATGTCTAAATATCCAATTTAAAAACCAAATCTTTTTTGAAAACAGTTTCTGATACAACGTTTTCTTTATAACAAAAACATTATCAATCGTCCACCCATATATTGATCATAGGATATTTTTTAGGATCATCATTTTTCATAATCCCCCCGATCTTAGCTATAAACGATTTCTTTCATATTTTATCACAATCTGCAAAATCTGAATTTAAAATCCCTTATTTTTAGTACCTTTACAATCATGGTACTTCACCATCGTTCTTTCAAAGAAGTGTTTCCAAAAACAGGACATTTCAATGAAAAAGTGTTTCGAAAAACAGGACATTTTATCGTCCCGTCGAAAGTTCATCGAAGATCGGTCGAAGGTTTATCGAAGATCTGTAGGCCTTGGTATAAATTTGAGTAGGCCTGAAGATAGCTTGAGTCCCTAAATTATCATTCCACATTTTTTTCCAAAATAACATAGCAATGACAACGCATTTACACCAAACTTACCCCCTATTCTTTCATCCCTCTACAGTATACTATTTTTGAGATTGATAGTGTAATCAATCAGGATTAAATACTAGAAACTTACCACTTCACCATCTTCAGGGGCAATGATATTTAATCCTTCTTTTTCACTCACAGCCTTAAGTTCATTCCTTGAAACTTTACAATGATCAATAGCTTCAACATGAACAGCAATCACCTTTGCGCCAGGAGCCTTCTGAGCTACCTTTACAGTCTCCTCTACGTCCATCAATATTCTATTCTCTCCCATAAATAACGCACCACCAGAATTGGTAACAATGATACCTGGATTGTATTTCTCAATTGCCTGTTCTATATTATTATCCCACAAACAATCACCAACAATATAAATTGTAGGATACCCCTCAGCTTCAAGGATATATCCAGACACAACACCCAATACTTCAAAAAGAGCATCAGGACCATGCTTTCCAACAATTCTAGTAATCGTTATATTATCATATTGAGCTCTTTCATCAACCAATGAAACATTCGTAAAATGTGTGTCATTCAATGTTGCTTCATCCGATACCTGAGCAAACATTCTTATCCCCCTTGGTAATGCCTTCATGGCAGCAGGGTCAAAATGATCAGGATGGGCATGCGTGAGAAAGACTGCATCCACATTACCTACAACCTCAGAGATAGACATTGGCATATCCACCGTTGGATTTAGGTCTTTTCCCTGCTCAACAAACGACATGAAACTATGTTTAGGTGATAACATTGGATCAACTAAGATAGTCTTACCTCCATAGTTTAACTTAAGAGTAGCATTTCTAATCAACTGAATTTCTGTCTTCTTCATCGTATATCTATTTTTGCTTCATAATGGCTAAATACGAAGATTACAACCATTAACTATTTAACTTGTGATACCCGAATTAAGTTTCGAATACCTTCATTGCAAAGTTCAGAAATTCAATAACAGCCAGACTACCATCCAGGTATTAAGAACTACCATTTTGATAATCCTCGCGATAATTAGAAGGAGTAAGTCCTGTTTGTGCTTTAAAAAAGCGCGAGAAATGATTCGATTCAGAAAAGTTAAACTCCATGGCCAGCTCATCGATACTTTTATTTGAATAGATAAGCTCCATCTTAATCTTGTACACCAAACGAGCTTTCAGGAACTCGGCAGTCGTTTGGTTGAACTGCTTCTTCACCGCCTTATTCAATGAAATACGACTAACTTTCAACATTTCAGCATAATCTTCCACACGCTGCTTTGTGTTGATATTTTGCTCTACAAGTTTTCTAAACTGCAGCGCAATACTATTGTTAGTGTCAGTCGCAGATATCTTATATTCCTCGGAATAGGTGCGATTAAGTTTCGTTAAAACATAGTAAAGGATTGATCGAATAAGATGCACACTATCGGTTTGCACATGAACCAACTCCTGTTTTATTTCTTTTAGCTGACTGATATACTGATCTTTCGCATCAGAAGGAAGGTTTAGAAATAAAGGTGAATCGATCTGGTAAAAATACATCAGACGATAAGTGAAATACTGATCTGAGAAAAAATCATTTAAAAAATCCTCCTGAAACACAAGAAATGTTGCATTAAAAGAATCTGGTTCAAAATGCCATTTATGCTTCTGGTGTTGTGAAATAAACAACACATCATTAGCCTTAATTTCAATGGTTTGATCATTTAACAAAAGCGTCCCTTTCCCCTGATTAACAAATACGATCTGGAAAAAATCAGTGGTATATAGCTCCTCCGACATGAGATCGGCATCCCCCGTATCGGTGTCAATAACATTCAGTAGAAAATCTACACCACATACCGTTTTATTAAACTTTATATGTTTCATCTTATTATATTTATTATTTCCAATTGCATAAGATGGAACTCTCGATGAATTTTAATCATCCGCGTGTGTGTATTTTGCAAAGATGAAAATTCATGTTCGTTTCATCACACGTTGTCAACTGTTTTTTCAAAGCTAAATAAATTTATCAATTTCTACCAAATGCCGACATTCTTCAACGTAAAAACTCACTTGTGTTACAAAAAGAAAGACCGTAATCAGAACGATCACGGTCTTAGAGAAGGTAATTAATAATTGGGTGATTATCGCCATTATTATAAACGTCCTACTTCACGCGCTTCGCGATTCATCTCCGCATCAAGCTCGTGCATCAAACTCATCATTCTTTTATAAAGTTCAGGTTTCTTATCTTTTAAATCATACTCTTCGGATATATCCTCTTCAACATTATACAGATAATACGCATCACCATCAGCAACCAATTTAAAAGCTCCCTCACGCACACCTGCTAGCTTCCCCATCTTAGTATAGTAGATAAATGGGCGCTCTTCAGGACTCTCATTCGACAATAACAAACTTGAAATATCCCGTCCATCAATCTTACGGGAAGGCAATGGTGCTTTACAAAGTTTTGCAATAGTAGGCAGGATATCCATGGCGCTTGTAACATCAGTAATTTGCTGTCCACCGTTAATATGACCTGGCCACCTAAATATAGCAGGCTCACGCACGCCACCTTCCCAGGTGGTACCTTTAGCTCCACGCAAAGGGCCAGCTGAACCACCATGAGTTTTAAACACCTTCCAAGGTCCATTATCAGACGTAAAAATTACCAACGTATTATCATCTAAACCTTTCTTCTTCAACAAGCCTAAAATCTCACCCACACCCCAGTCTAGTTCAGAAACAACATCACCATACAATCCACGGGGCGATGTTCCTTGAAACTTCTCTGAAGCATATAGCGGGATATGAGGCATAGGATAAGCCAGGTATAGGAAGAACTTATTATTTCTATTGCCCGAAATAAACTCAAGCGCTCTCGCTGTAAGCTTCTGCGTAACGTTAGTCTGATCAGGATCTATAGCTATTGTATCACGTTGATCTAACCAAGGCAGATGATACTTATATTTACTGTTAGGATTAATTTTCAACTGCTCCTTTCGGCTCATATCGTTGCTGTAAGGAAATCCGTAGAATTGATCAAAACCCTGATTCAACGGCATAAACTTATCATGATGACCTAAATGCCACTTTCCAAAACAAGCAGTAGCATATCCCTCTTCCTTTAAAAGTTCTGCAATGGTCTCCTCTTTCGGATTTAAACCAGTTTTAGAATTCGGACTAAGTACACCGACATGTAGGCCAACCCTCTTCGGATAGCATCCTGTTAAGAGTGCAGCCCTTGAAGGAGAGCAAACAGGAGCACCCACATAAAATTGAGTAAGCTTTGCTCCCTCCTGAGCCATTTTATCAAGATGAGGAGTAGCAATAGTTGGATTACCGTAGCAACTCAAATCCCCGTATCCTAAATCATCAGCAAATATAATTACCACATTAGGCTGTGCACTAGCACCAAAGCCCATTAATCCAACGGCAAAAGCTGACAATAAGCCTTTCAAATAATTTCGTTTCATGATATTTCGTATTATCCTAAATAACAAATAGTTTGAAGCATGCCTCCGCAATGCTCCAAACGTTCAATCTACCACTATTGCTTTTTCTCAAAGTTCTTGCTGTAGTTAATATCCTTCATTTCCCAACGTCTAAGCAGGTTATCAAGCTTACGTCTGAAAGTCACATAATCCTTACGCTCTTTATCGGTCCAGCCCACCTCAGCATAAGCAGCCAATCGCGGAAATGTTTGTCGCTCTACATCGTCATTCTCAGGCTGCCATTCAGTCCACATCTGGCAACCGCAACCATACACCTGCTTGTGATATTTCTCCGCCAAACCTTCTGGAATAGGATCAAAACTATATGCTTTACTCAAGGGGATAGAATTATAGTTATAGTCGAGGTAAGTAAATCGATGGTAAGAATTTACAATATTATATCCTCTCTCTGCTGCCTGTGTTGCCAAACCAACATCACCTTTCCAGAAATGTACTATTGCATCCTTAGCCAACTCTGTTTTTACCTCATCGTCATATTTCTTCTCTCCTCTTTCGGTATGAATATCGATTCCCATAATCTCATTCCATCCCATCATACGACGTCCTTTCGACTCGATAAATTTCGAAATCCCATTGGTGAACTGGATCTGCAAATCAGGAGGTGAAACAATACCATGATCCTTCATGTACTGTTGAATCTTTTCACTTTCACGCCATGAATCATAGTTAATCTCATCACCACCAATATGGATCACTTTAGAAGGGAAAAGCTCAATTACCTCAGATAAAACATCATGCAAGAATTCAATCACCTTATCGTCGGTAACGTCATAATTATCCCTTTTCTTCCCGAACTTCACAGGTACTTCGGTCAGCACCTTATCACTTCCCAACCATTGGTATGAAGCAATTGCAGCACTCGAATGTCCAGGCATTTCAATTTCAGGCACGACAGTAATGTGGCGCTCCGCAGCATAAGCTACAATATCCTTGATCTGCTTTTGCGTATAAAATCCCTGATGAGGCATACCTGCAAGCTCTTCACTCTTCCATTTTTTTGCACCAACCTGAGAATCCTTTCTATACGAGCCCACCTCTGTAAGCTTTGGATACTTCTTTATTTCGATTCTCCATCCAGCATCATCAGTTAGATGCCAATGAAATACATTCATCTTCAACAGCGCCATCTCATCCAGCACCTTTTTCACAAAAGCTTCTCCCTGGAAATGTCGCGACTCATCTAACATGTATGCACGCCATGGAAATCTTGGAGAATCGGTAATATCAACACCTTTTATAACCAACGCCTCGGCACACAAGGTTATATCAACAGGCATTAATTGACGCAACGATTGTATACCATAAAAGATTCCAGTCTGCGTTGCTGCACAAATATTGATCGACTTTTCCGAAACTTTTAATTGATACCCCTCATTACCAAGCTCTTTCTTCAAAGAATTGTCCTGCTTAAGAATAATTCCAGCTCCGCCATTTTTCTTTATCTTCAGATCAAAGGCTGGAGACAACATCTTCTTTAAAAACTCAGCATTCTTGCGACTCGTTGCATCAGCAATAATTTTTGTCTTTGAGTCGATTCTAAATTGCAATGTGCCATTGGTTACCTTCAATGGCGCCGGAATGATATTCACCTCTTGTGCTTTAGCACTTCCAATTGCGAATACTACCAGTAAAAACAATACTACTTTATTCATTTTTAAAATTATTTATTCCGAACAATAGCAATCATTCACACTATTATTCCTAATTCATCCCAAAGCCCCAATCAGGTCCTTCAGCTCTTCTATATAGAGAGATTCAATTCAATGGTTAATATGTTAGTTCGTTAGAAAAGCCTTCTGTCCTTACACAGAAATAACCTGTATTTTTAATTTCCGATATTAGTTTACCATCTTCATCATAGATACCAATCAGGCTATTGAATTCTGGCTGAACAGGCAAAGATGTTACAATAAACGAGTTCTTACTTTTTTGTACACACCCCCTGTTTGGACAAGCAAAAGGCAATTCTATATTAAAGCTTTCTCTTGCCGTTTTTTGCTCATTTGAAATGATATACCCCGACACCTTAGAATTCTGATATTCCAATCCTAGCTTATCTTTTGGGAAGTAAGATACCGAAGAGTTATTGCCATTATTAAACATCAGTAGCTCACCATTATCCAATATCGACAATGCATGCTGACCGATATTAATATTGCCTTCGGTTAAGTCAAGAGCATAATGTTTTAGCGTATCTATTGAGTACCAATATTTGCTTTGATCTCCTAAAATCCATTTGATCTCTTTATCATCATATCCCACTTTAATTACGAAATTCTCACGACTGGAAATTAATACTGAATTATCACGTTTATCGTAGTACGACGAGTTCATATGAAACCAATCTTCTGCCTTAGGATTGTTCGTTGCATTACGTACAAAATCAGTTATATTCCCTCCCGATTCAGCAATACATTTCCCTATAATCTCATCAAGATCCCAAGTTTCTAATACTTTTCCATCTTCATCAACCTCAACCAATACGCTACCACGTTTATGAAATGCCTTTCCATCTTTAATATGAGCTTCGAGGAAAAATCCCTCTTTACCCATATCCATTTCATGATGAAAGCCTACTCCAGGATAATCTCCAAAATCAAAAGCGATAGTACTTTGAGATCCATCAAAACCTAGCTTCAACAACTCATCAAATGGTTTCGTACCTTTTTTGCAGAAGAATGCATTATTTTTGAAGATAGCCGACTTACTTGGGTTCTCGACAAACTCACTAGCCGCCCATCGAATATTCCCCTCAACATCCATGATCATAGCACCGAAGTCGGTCTCCAATAGCAAGTAATTAACAGTTGTGTTTTTCAATGATGAGTAAACCGTAAGATTTTCATTCTCAGTATTAGGATATTCTGCAGTTTCAATTGTTATGCTTTTTTCCCACGATCTACCATTCGCAAAATTCGTTGTAACAAAAACACTATTTTGGTGATTATCGAACAATCCGAATACCGGGAATGTCAATTGTTCTAATTCACGATCAAAGAACTCGCTACTCTCCACATAATCTTTGGAATACGTAACAGTAAATGGTTCTACCTCAGAAGTCTCATTTTTAGCCAAAACCTTAAATGATATCTCATTCAATCCTTCATACTGTTCTGCTTCAATTGCAAAAGCAATATTCTCTAAAAAAACCGCATCATATTCATCCTTAATATGAACTAGCGAAGTATCCATCGACGACTTCCAATGATCAATATACTCACCTGTTTCTCCTCCTGGGATATCATTGCTTTCCTTACAACCAATCCCCAATAGAAATATCATTAAAATGAAAGATACAATACCACCTTGAATTCTTGAAAACTTCATTACTCAATGATTTATAATTACACCCATACGATACACATTACTCCCGCTCAACCAACTCTTTGTAAGTCCGATAATAGTGAACTGCAATTCCTCCGAATCCATCATTATCAAAATAATACGCCTTCACTTTTTCAATCTCCTGTTCCATAAAATCATTTCCTTCGTGGTAGAAATTAATTGAAGAAGGACCTGCTCCTTTCGACTCTGTATCGATGGTTTCAACTCCAGTCCAGGCCTTTTTCCCTAATGCTTTCATTATTTCAACTTCCTGCTTGGAGATATCAATTATATTCGACGCTTTATCGCGGTAGCTCATTATTGCGAAGTAATCGGAGAAATCAGCCAAATGAGCTAATGTTATTTGATTCTTTCCCTCATATTCAAACTTCAGTTCTTCACCATGTAAGTCATAGAAGGCACTGATTGCCATTCCATACTGAAAGTTCACTGGTTTCTTAAGATCATTATTGAATAAATCAGCAGCCTTTTTGTGAACATCAACGTAGTATTTCAAGTTCTGAATTCTCTCAGCGGTTGACCAATTCTTCCCCACATACTTATTGGGCTCAATGTCCGACTGATAACCATCAAAACATTCATCACTTTCAACGGTATTGTTGTATGCAATTATACTCTTTACTGCATTAAGGTATTTCGATTGATTTGCTGGTAATATCCAATCAGGATTACCTGTTAATCCGTGCACCTCAATATTATTCTGATGGGCAGCCTTAATAAAGTTTCGTGTATTTTGTTTCAATGTTGCATTCGCAGTATAATCACCAAGACCGGTTGAAAAATATAGAATCTCAATATGATGCTCTTTACAGAATTCTAGCAGATCAACTCTTTTTGTAGCATCCAGACCATTGGTGTTATTCCATACCCACATTGAACGTACAACTTTACGTTCCTCATCGTTCAATGGATTAACAACCGACACAGGCACACTGTAAATACTCTCCTTTTTGGTGTTATAAGTTTTTACTTTATAGTATTTTTCAGACGCTCTCTTTACCGACTCATCAGTATAGGTCGTTTCTGTAACATCAGCCAGTTGATCATAGTTCGAATCTTCAGCATAAGAACACCATACGGTATAACCTTCGGCTGCATCAACTTTATCCCATGTAATTGTAGCGCTTTCAGTGTTCTCGTCAAATGTCACTTTAACATTAGAAGGATAATCCAATTCATTATTGAAATTCACATCCGGATTTTCACTTGAAGAGCATCCAAGCACACCTAAAAATAGCGCACCAAGTATAAACAAAACATTTTCTTTACTCATATCTGGTAATTGGTTTTTGTTGCGTTAAGAACGATTATTAAAAAATGAGAAACCGTTAGAAATAAGGAGAGATACCTATACCTTAAGTATCTCCCCTCAATTTGTTAGTATTTATATGGTTCGTATAATAGTGTTGAAGGCTCAAAAATGGCTGTATTCTCTTTATCGTAGACATTGTAGATCCAGAAGGTCAAAATCATTGGTTCCCCTTCAGCAAAACCATCCATACCTTTGTCACTCTTCAACAACTGATCATTAATGTAGAAATCTACATCAACCATTCCTGCCGTTGCTGAACGCTTAACATCAATGGTATACGACTTAATATCCTCACGTAAAATATCGTTATCGAAACGCTGGCGTTTTTTGCTACCAAATGCATCAGACAACCAATATTCTGAAGCCCAACTATCTGAGTAACTACCTTTAGCAAAAGCACCCCATGAGATACCACCATTGATCTTACCTTTTTTAGTAATACACATCAACATAGTACTCGCATTCCTACCGATTTGAATATCCGAGAAGTTCACAGTATATCGTCCATAACTAAAGTTAGAGATTTTAGAAACCAATTTCTTGGATCCTGTTCCTGGAGCTGCAGTTAGCGTTGCAGAACCATCAGCATTGAAGGTTACATCGCTATTGCCCTCGAAAAACTCTTCAGTAAACGGAATAGCACCTTGCTGATCGATCGTAAGTGTTTCTTCTATAAGAGCAGGATTAGTCTCGAATAAAACATCTACTGTTCGTGATAAACCACTGTTTGCAGCAATGGTGAAAGTCACTGTTTCACTTTTCGTTCCTGATGTTTTATCAACCGACAGCCACTCTTGTGCTTCTTCTGGAATCTCTAAAGTCCACGAGGTATTAGAACTAACCGCAACCTCTAACGTTCCACCTTCAATCGCCAACGGATCAGCCAAAGGTTCAAACTCCATAAAAATACCATTTTGGTAAATCGTTACTGAATCAGCAAGCTCATCATATCGGTCGTAAATGTATACTTTACCATTTTTTCGTAAAGATCCATTCTCTTTTATCGATATCAAGGTTACAGTACCATTACCATTAGCGTTAGCACTTCCTTCAATTTCCATCCAATCAATATCATCAGCAACTTTAGCACTCCAATCCTGATTCGATTCAATTTCAATAGTCGTTCTGTCACCAACAGTCTCGGCAAGTGTTGGCTCTTCAGATGAGGCACTCAAATAAGCAGTTCCTTTTTGAAAAACCACGAATTTCTTACCAACCCAACCTTCGCTACTAAGCGTTAGCGTATCAACTCTATCGTCCAGGTCTGTATTGTCTTTCGGACTAATAACAACATCATACAAGGTACCTGCATCACCTTCAGCAGGAGTAATCTCACACCATGTTTCAGGACCAGTACCCGTTATCTCCCATGCGTGATACAATGATTTCACCTTAAAAGTATTTTCACTTGCATCGGTTGCCACATAATTATATTGCTTCTTGATATTGGCATATCGAAGATCTGGATAATTGGTATCTATTTGCAATTCTTCCGAAGAAAGTCCTTCAAGCTTTTTCTCACAGCATGTGAATACAAAAACACTCAGACCTAAAAACAGATACCGCAAACTTTGTATAGTTATCTTATTTAATTTTCTCATGATTAACCATTTATGTAATAACATTCAGTTATCTCAAATTTGTTAGTTGTTTACTACCAACCAGTATTCTGTGGTTCCAGGTTATTATTTCGGTACAACTCCTGTTCTTTGATTGGATAAAGATTCATCTTCTCATTCCACACACGAGATTCATAATTAACTCTGGAATAATCTAACACACCAGCATTATCAACAATTCTAACACCATCAATTTCACGTTGTGTATTAGCCCCCAACTTCCATCGTCTAACATCCCAGAATCGGTGATCCTCAAAAGCCAGCTCTACTCTTCTCTCGTTTCTCAATCGAGTCATAAATTCCTCAGGATTGGTCTCATCAACCAAAGGCATATCAGCAGCCGATCGCACCTCATTCAAAGCTTCTCTTGCTGAAATAGGATAAGCAGCACTAGTATAATCAGGATTATTAAAAGCCCCCATCATCGCTTCAGCATAATTCAATAAGATTTCACCATATCGAAAAACAATCCAGAAATGAGGCTTCGAAACAAGACTACCAGGAGTAAAGTTCACCTCTTCTTTTATATACTTTTTCAAGAAATATCCAGTAGCTGTTCCACCTTCTGTTACTACCCCATAATCATCACCTCCAACGAAAGTTTCAATTGTTTGCCCTTTAAAAGTTGCTCCATTATAAAGGATGGTTTGATAGAATCGAGGATCTCTGTTGGCATAAGGATCCTGTGAACTAAACTCTGGATCATCACATTGCCAACCATTACTTGTCAACGTTACACGATATCCATTCTTCGTTTCAAAAGCATCAACAAGATTTTGCGTAGGACACACACCTGTATGAGAAGTACTACCTGCTGTAAATCGAACAGGGAAATTATATTTCTCGAACGATGAACTGTTGGTATTATTCTTGAAAAGAATTACCTCTTTAGATCGGAAATTATTCACTCCATTAGCTCCCAATTCCTTTTCATACCATCCCTTAGTACGTGTAGAATCGATTAACACCAATGCAGCTGAAGCAGCCGCTTCCCATTTCTTTGAATCACCACTATTGTGTAACGGACTGGCAGCATAAAGTAGTACGCGCGATCGTAATGCATATACAAAACCTTTTGTCACCCGTCCTGTTTGTTTATTCCTTGTATCCAGGTAACTCACTGGCAATTCGTTGGCCACTGCATCACATTCACTTACGATAAAATCGACAACATCATCATAAGAAGTCTTTCCCATTGCATTAGCCTCTTCAATCGTTAAAAGCTCTGTAATCAAAGGTACATCACCATAACGTTTCACCAATTGAAAATACATATAAGCTCTTAAAGCACGGGCCTCATAGCGATAGTACTTAAATGCATCCTCCCATTTTGGGTAGCTCGTATTGTACTTATACTCCAGGTAAGCATTCTCGTCAAATTTGTCAAGAAAATTATTTGCAGCTCGAATTCCCTTATACATCTTTTCAAACACATCGTCTTTAACATTCAGTGCCGACCATGAGCCGTTATTCATATCCTGAACAGCATTATTCGGGTCAGCAAATTCTGCATCATCAGTAGCACAAGCTCTCATTGCACCACCTCCCATTACGCCTAAATCCTGATCGATATAAGAATATAAATTATTCAGAATATTTGTGGTATAACCAAAATCAGTAAACACCGATTCTTCGTCATATAAACGATTACTTTCGTCGAAGTCTAAATAATCACATGCCGAAAACGACAGTAACATTAGCAACAAGCAACCAATACTGGTTTTTCTATATCTACTATTATATTTCTTCATCATCATAATCCTTAAAATTTTACTTTAATTCCAGCCCAGTAGGACCTTAATGAAGGATAGTTATCACCTATGCTCTCTGGATCGGCAAAATCGATATCATCAATTGAGAATAAGTTACTTCCAGCCACATATATCTCAGCAAACGGAAGGAAACCACCAAGATGCTCGACAGAGTAAGCTAACTTCAGATCTCTCAATTTTAAATACGATGCGTTTCTATACCAGTGAGAACTAGCTCGGTAATTATTAGCATTCGATAAAGTGGTTAATCGAGGCATTGTAGCTACAGCACTATTCTCCTCAGTCCAGAATACCTCATTATCAAGGAAAGTATCGGAAATGGTATTATGATTCACCAAAGGCTTATAAAGTGTAGAGTTCAATAAACTCACCGAATGTTTGCCCACTCCCTGGAAGTTAGCTCGTAAAGAAATATTCTTATACTTCAGGTTAACATCAAAGCCATAATAAATCTCAGGTACCGAAGGATTCATTAGTTTAACAACATCATTAGCATCAATAACATCGTCACCGTTTTGATCCTTGTACTTAATATCACCAGGCTGCACAGTATAAAAAGTGTGTACAGGAGCATTATCGATATCGGCTTGGTTATTAAAGAAACCATCAGCCTCTAATCCGTAAACCTGGCTAGTACTATTACCTTTTCGATATAGATAATCGTAAGGCTTAAAGCCTTCATTATTATTAACTATTTCCGATTGTACAAACGACAATACTGCACCCAATTCGTATGAGAAATCACCTTTCTTATCCTTCCATCCCAGTGCAAGATCAAAGCCTTTGTATTTATAGATACCATCATTCTGGTTTTTAGCAGATAATCCCAACACACTAGATGATGTATTATTCGTAGAAATAAGCACATCATATCTTTTGTTGAAAAATGCATCAGCGCTTAATGAAAGCTTCGAATCAAGCATTTTCATATCAATCCCGAAGGTTGTCTTACGCATTTTCTCCAACTCCAAATTAGTAGTAGGCAAATCACTCTCTCCCCATCCACCTTTATTAATTGGAGCACCAGTAGTACCTGTAGCTACATACCCAGCTTTACCAGAGGTATAGTAAACCTTCTCTAAATCGTAAGGAATTGATCTATCCCATGCAGAATAACCAAAGGAACCTTTCACCTTCAGATAATCAATAATACCACTCTTGAAGAAATCCTCTTCAGTAACCAACCATCCTCCAGAAACAGCAGGATAAATACTAAAGCGATCTCCAAGCTGAATGGCCGAAGCTCCAGCATAGGTAACTACAGCATCAAGGAAGTACTTATTATTGTAATTATTCGAAAAATAACCAGTTACTGATTGTCTCAAGCGAGATTTGTTACGACCAGTTACTTTGTTCGACTGCATATTATAGATCAAAGAAAGATCAAGGTCATTTTTTCCAAATGACTTCTTATAGTTTACTGTAGAGGTAAAGAAGGTGTTGAAATAAGTCGTTTCAATTCCCGAGCCATGACCTAAAAACTGTGAGTTTGTTCCATATACAACAGGATCAGTTATAACCGTTCCGTCAGACAAAATAGTCGGATTAAGATCGACATACTCATACTTTAGATTTGAACTTTCATTCAATGATCCACTGTTATCAATAGCTAAGAAGGCACTTGCCGACAAGCCCTCAGTTATCGCATCTAAATTCTGACGAAGATTAATATCTAGATTCAAAGAATTAACCATTGTCTTGTAGTGTCCATTGCTACTTAATAAAGCAACAGGGTTATTATCCTTGTAGGTGCTATTACCGCCCCATATTCCATCACTTTTAATTGGGAAAGCAGCACTTGGCGTTTTATAAGCCGAAGTAAGGATATTGTTCAATGCATTAGGTCCATTAAACTCCTTCATCTGAGCCTGAAGATTAGCTCTAAACTCTGTTGATTTAGTTACATCAACTCTAAAGTTGGTTCTTAAAGTCAATCGTGTATCCAACAATTGGTTCTTATATCGATCATCCTTATCGAAATACTTAAATAAACCCTCGTTGCGAGAATAGGCGATTAAAGCATAGTAATCAAACTTCTCTTTTCCACCTCTTACATTAAAATTGAACTGGTGATTTACCTCGGTATTGGAGAACACCTCATTGTACCAATCAACATCAGCATATACATCAGGATATGTTCCTTTTTGAAATGCTTCCAACTCTAATGCAGAATAACGTTCCGACATACCATCAGAGATCATAGCAGTATTTAATGCTCTTGCATAAGTATATGCATCAGTAAAATCAGGAGTACGAAATTTAGTAGCGATACCCCCCTGATAAGATCCTTGCATTTCAAGTTTCGGTTGGTTTCTACCTTTCTTGGTAATTATATTGATAACACCTCTAGCTCCAGCAACACCATAAATTGCAGCTGCTACCGCATCATTATAAACCACCACATCCTCTACTTCATCAATAATTAAATTGCTCAGACTTCGAGGAACTCCATCAACAAGTACAAGAGGAGTTAACCCATGAAGAGAAAATTTAGGACTACGTTCAAACGAAAAGCCATTTCCCTGAGTAACATTTAAACCTGGAATTTTTGCAAACAAAGCTTCCATCACATCAAGCTTCGTTGCGTTCGACAATGCCTCTCTATCAACAGTTGAGAAGTCGATCCCAGTGTATTTTACATCTCGATTAATGTTGGTACTAACCTCAACATTAGTCAATGAATCCTGCCCTACCGCTTCTTTCGCTAATACACTATCGAATAGCACAATAAGCGTAGACATCACTAAAATAAATACAATATTTTTCATATTCTTTTGTTAGATTATTTTTTCCTACCAACCAGGATTTTGCACAAGTCCATAGTCTTTGTTTAATTCAGCTTGAGGAATTGGAGCTAAAAACCATTTCGTATCAAAAGTTCCGGTAGCCCATGAACGAGCAGGAGTTGATATCTTCTCAAAAGAATAAGTTAAAGGTTCAGCAGCAGTTGCTCCATAAGTCTCAAGTGTAGTTTTAAGTCTCAAAATTGGTGTTTGAAATACTTCCTGCATGTTATTTCTAACCAGGTCATACCATCTTACTTCCTCGTATCCCAATTCCATTGCTCTCTCTTTAATGACAGCAGCAACAAACTCATCTTCATTCATTCCTGAAGCAATATTAGGCAGTCCAACTCTTGAGCGTACATCTCCAATCATCTGGTAAGCGGTTGCATTAGGAGCCCCATCTGCTCTACAGATAGCCTCGGCATAACTTAACATCACCTCAGGTAATCTCAAGTATGACCACTGAGTAAATCGTCCTACCCTATCAGATGTCTCTGGTAACATCCATTTCATCAATCTAAAACCAGTACAAGCCGATTTATAATCACCATTACCACCAATATAAAGAGGCATTGGACTTCCAACTACACGGTCGCCAGGAACAGCAACTGTTTCATACAAACGAGGATCACGTTGCGGAATAAAATCCTGTGAAGCAGTTACATTAAAAAACGGTTGACGAGAAGGATTCTCCCAGTTAAAATCATCAGGGAAAGGAGTTCCATCTTCCCAGGAAAACATATTTACATAGTTCAATGTAGGTCCTAATAAAGGCCAGTATGCCGAAGCACTACCTCTAAACCACTCATGAGCAGCCTGATCGTTCACACTTAGACGGTCAGATATCAACACCTCTGTACCACCTCTATCATAGTAAGCGCTACGAAATGCCTCACGACGAGCCTGATGCGTTTCTTCTGCAGGCATTGTCAATCCGTATTGTCCCTGAGAAGCTAACTGATTAAAGAAAGCAGCACCAGCCTCTTTTGCACGTCTCCAACGATCAACATTATAGTTTGTGTAACAGGTTAACGTATCCGCCTCGGCATGCCAAAGTGTATTTGAGTTAAATGTAGGACTTGCAGCAAAAAGCAAAACACGAAGTTTCAATCCCATAGCACCTGCTTTCGTTGCTCTACCATCTTCAGCACCTGCCCATTTCCAAGGCAAATTAGAAGCAATAACATCATCAAGCAAGTCAACAATATTATCAACCGATCGTGCAAAAGATATCCTTGGAAAGTTCATCTCATCATTTGGTTGGACAGCATGATCGATCCATGGAATACCACCAATATTTCTAAGGATTTCGGTATAGCTAATAGCAAGAATCATCTTGGCTTCAGCCTTCTTTATATTCTTTTCTGATTCAGAAAGATCAGGTACACGGTCAATATTCTCAAGATAAATCCATGCATATTTAATAGCGAACCACATAGGTTCTTTATGAAGTAGAAAAGCTTGTCCGCCACTTTGAGTACTACTGGTTAGCGCACCGTTATAATAAAACTTCATCGGTCCAACGCCAGCCTGCTCATTAAAAGAATGACTCAAGTCGGTTAAGTCTTCCAACACAGCTCCTCCCAGTTTATTCCAGTCTGCACCAGGACCACCATGACTAACAGGTAGACCATAAGGAAGATAAGAATAAGCTCTGGTCAACACCAAGTCTGAATTTATTGCATTAGCAAACAACGTATCAATTGTTGCGCCTGATTGCTCCGGTTGAGTTCCTAGAAACTCATCACCAAATTTTACCTCTGAACATGAAATAATAATCATGCAAAGAAGAATTAAGCTATAATTTATAATTTTCATATCTCTTTAAAATTTCTTGGTTGCTATATCTCTCTAGAAATTCACCTTAACGGAACAGTTATAGATTCTTGTCAGTGGGTAAGAACCATTCCAGTTTGTAATATCATCTCCCTCAGGATCAAAATATTCTAATCTATCAAAGGTGAATAGATTATAACCACTCAAAGTAATGGTAGCCTGCTTAATTCCAAGTTTCTCAATCAGTTTAAACTTCTTATCAATATTATATGATACAGATAGGTTTTTCAATCTGATATAACTTGCATCGAGGTCCCACAAAGTAGACTCTGCACCATTCCATGCCATTCTGTTTTTTGTAGCTCTTGGCCATGGCGAATCGGTTCTGTCTGGTGTCCACACATTATCAACCCACATTTGATTCAATCCCATATTCTTAGGATTACCAAATATCTGACGGTGACCAACGTGAGCCATCTTATTTACATTAGTTACTCCCATCCACTGCATGAACAATGAGAAGCGCTTATAAGTAAAGTTTGAATTGAAACCGAAAGTATACTCAGGAATAGATGAACGTCCCCACACCATTTTATCCAAGTCATTCACAATGTGATCTCCACTCACATCTTCGTACATTGCATCACCAGGACTCACATTACTTGAAGGTTGAGGTAATTCAGGATTAAGTGTTAGATTTCCATGCACATCTTCAATGAAGTCTTCTCTTTGGTACAATCTCAAGAACTTATATTCCAATCCACCTCTACCAGTTGAGCCACCTTCATAAAGCTGCCATGAATAGTCTGATGGCAATTCATCCTGATCGATGATTTTATTCTTTGCATAAGATAAGTTTGCCGACAGGTTATACTTGAAATTAGGATGTGTATTATCTTGCCATCCGATAAGAATTTCATATCCTTTGTTAGTAACCTTACCAATATTCAGTTTAGGAGAACTTGTAGCGATGATTCCAGGAATTGACTTAGGATTAATTAAGATTCCTTCCCTTTTGTCGGAATAAACATCAGCTGTTACAGATAACTTATCGTCAATAAACTTAACATCAATACCCAGGTTGGTTTTAGTTGATGTTTCCCAGGTAACCTCTCTGTTACCAGGCGTACCCTGTACATAAGCAGGCTCAAGCGTTGTATTATCAACTCCAAAACTTAGTCCTTTACCCGAATTCCATGTTTCAGGCATATATAAGAATCGAGAGCCACTCTTGTCGCTACCTACTTTACCGATACTTCCCCTCAACTTCATGTAGGTAAATATGTTCTGTCCTTTTGCAAAACCCTCTTCCGAAACAACCCAACCAGCTGATACTGAAGGGAAGAATCCGTAACGTGTACTTCCTGGAGCAAAATTCTCAGAACCATTATATCCCATACTAATATCAAGCAGATAGCGCTGCATATAGTTATAGGTAAAACGACCAACATAACCAATGTAACTTAAAGGAATATAATTGTATGAGCCTGGATAATATTTACGAGATTGATTATACAGGAAAAGACCTCCGACGTTATGATTATTAAAAGATCTGTTGTAGTTAACACGACCTTCGATATACCAATTTCTACCTCTCGATGATTTTTCTGCATAGTTCAAATCATTCACTCTACCTGAACGTTCAAGAACAATCTCCTTATCAAATGAAGGATCGGTAGTAGCAAGCGTTGGACTCTCTAAAGTGCTTCGGTAAGCAGGGAAAAACGTAGGTTGTGATCCTCTAAAAGCCTTAATTGTTTGATAATTCACATTATAAGCCCCTTTTACAGAAACCTTCAAACCTTTAGTTATCGAAGCTAAATCCTGTGAAATATCGATATCCATATTTAAACGGTTTGAGTTCACATTACGATAACCATACCCGTACAAGGCCCAGATCCCCTCACGCATACCAAAACCAGTAGGAAGCAATCCTCTTCCCGCTTTTAATTTATAGTGCTTGCCATCAACAAAACCAGGACTGGCAAAAGGAAGTGTCCATCGTGTAGCATAAACAAAAGGACGATTATACATATGCCCTAAGCTGCCATTCAATCCTGTACAAATAATAGGATCAGTTAGTTCATTGTAAACCCCACCAAGATTTACCTTCATCTTTGTCGTCTCAGTTAGATTAACTGTAATGTTTGAACGGTAGTTATAACGACGGTTCTTAAAGTTATTGTCATAACCTTGCAGGTCCTCCATCGACTTCATCAAACCATTCTGATACTGATATCCCAAAGACACAAAATACGTTACCTTTTTGGCACCACCAGAAACCGATACGTTATGGCGACTCTGAATATAGTAGTCTTTAAACATGTAGTCGGCCCAATCAACACTAGGATACATAATAGGATCAGAACCTGTGCGAAATGCTTCCACGGCCTCAGGTGAGAACTTGTTCTTATTATTATCCGCATCCATCATGTAGTTCCAGTGTTTAGCATAGTCGTAACTACTGGCACTCTGGTATAGATCGTCAGGTTTTTCTATACCCATGGAACTACTAAAGCTAATTTGAGGTTTCCCAAACAAACCTTGCTTGGTGGTAACCAAAACAACTCCATTTGCTCCACGTACCCCAAACACAGCAGTCGACGAAGCATCTTTCAATACTGAAATACTTTCAATCTCGTTAGGATCCAGATCATGAAATGGTCTTTCTACTCCATCCACCAATATCAATGGAGCTACGTCAGAACCCAACGATGCAGTACCTCGCACATAAATTTTGGCAGCATCTTTACCAGGCTGTCCGCTACCCTGAATAGTAGTTACACCAGGCATCACTCCAGCCAGTGAGTTAACTACACTGGTAGCAGGAGTTCTAATCAGTTCTTCCGTTTCAACGGTCGTCAAGGCCCCCGTTACTGTTGCCTTTTTCTTAGTACCATACGCAACAACAACAACTTCATCAAGGTCGGATGTGTTAGGTTTCATGTTCACCTTAATAAAGCTCTTTTTAGCAGTTGCGACTTTAATTGTCTCATAACCGATAAAAGACAATTCAATTAAAGGATCACCTTCAACTACCAGATGAAATAATCCACTAGCATCGGTTACAGTACCAAAGCCTGTTGCCCGAATAAAAACAGTTACTCCAATTAAAGGATCACCATTTTCGTCAAGTACTTTTCCTTCGATCTTCCGTTCCTTCGTCTGTTGAGACTCTGCAGGAGCAGATCCACTGATAGTTGCCCTTTCCCCAGCTGCATACGTTGGCAAAACTGCGAAAAGCCATAATCCCATAAATAAGATTAATTTGCATTCTTTCCATAAGTGTTTAATGTTCATGTTTCTCTTTTATTTAATTGATGTTTAGCTCTGAAAAACGATCTTACATCACGAAACTAACAAGAGAGAATCACACGGAATTTTGAAAAAAAATGTTTCTTTTTTTAAAAACATCCACCAGTCTGACGACCAGCAACATACAACACTAAACACATGATTTTATAACGTTTTTTAATAATATCCGAGGCTGTTTTTAAAAACGTACAGAACACTAATTAACAACAACTTACAACAATCAAGGATTTTCTTAAGAAAAAGCAGAAACTACGATCTTATTCAGATGAAACGAACAACACGAAGTAACATTTGAAAAATTCTAATTCTTATTC
The DNA here is from genome assembly GCA_005217565.1 of Puteibacter caeruleilacunae. Taxonomy (GTDB): domain Bacteria; phylum Bacteroidota; class Bacteroidia; order Bacteroidales; family Prolixibacteraceae; genus Puteibacter; species Puteibacter caeruleilacunae. The sequence goes on along the minus strand of SJCO01000008.1, from coordinate 169,121 downwards.
TGATCTACTACCTGACGTAGATAATCGTTTCGATATTTTGATGGAGATTTATCGAACGATTTTTTAAAGGCAGTACTAAAATACGAAGCACTATTAAAACCACACTCAATTGAAATATCATTAATATTAATGTCAGGATCTTCAAGCATACTTTTCGCTTTTTTCAAACGAACTTCATTAATAAATGCTTTTACTGAATATCCCGAGATTTTCTTCACCTTCTCATAAAGCACAGTTCTACTAACATGTAGTTCCCTGGCAATTTCATTTACATGAATATCACAATTGGATATATTATTCTCAATGACACTTTTAAATTCACCGATGAAAATTTCATCCTCATTCTTATCATCCTTTACCTCTAGATTTTTTTTACCAGGAATATTCCAATCAACAACAATCTTTGAAGTCAGCTTTCGACGATAATAAAGAATAACAATGCTCACAATACCCAATACAATCAACAAATAGATAGCGATAAAAAGATTTGATAGAAGCAAGGGAGACTTTATGGCTATGGTCAATACATGTTCTTTTCCTTCAAGTCCACGATTATCAATACTCTTAATCCGAAATTTATAATTTCCAGGCTTTAGCTTACTATAAGTAACTGAATTAATCTCTGTAGAATTCCATTCCTCATCTAAACCATCCAACACATATAAGTATCTGACCTTATTCTGTTTAGCGATCATTTCCCCTTGAAAGGTTATTGAATAGTCCGATAACGATCTTCTAAATGTCACATCCCTATCTCCATTAAACAAGACAACACTTGTATCTCGATCGTTAAATCTCCCATTTTCGGCTCTAATCATAAGTGTTTGAACCTTCTCTCCTCTATCTTCCTGATAAATTTCATTAAGATTAAATTCGCACACACCTCCATCATATCCTGCATAGATAGTCTCACCGAGTAATATTGATGAATTTGGAAAATACATTCTACTATGCAAGCTATTGGTATTTAAGATTGAGACATTGCTTATCGAGTCAGAAATTTTAGCCACAACAATATCTTTGCTAGTCATGAAAACATAACGATCCATTGCAGCCTGGTAAAGCACCTTTACAATTCTTTTATTCTTAAATGGGAATGGATATTTCTGAACCTCATTAGACTTAAGGTCAAACCTATAAACGTCCTGCTTGGTAGTAAGAACAACCTCATCTTTTTTACCTGAACATAGAGCAATAAATTGATCGCCTTTAAAATCTAGATGCTGTGTATAGTCATACTGTTCTGTCTCAGTATTATAGCAATAAAAGCTTGACTTATCTGCAAACCATACCCTTCCCTCACTATCACCAGAGAACTTAAGCAGTCCCACAAACTTATTCCCTTTAGGATCCTTTATCTCTTTCAACGATTTATAATCAGAAGCAATACGAAAGAGTCGATGAGAAAATACCCATTTACACCCTTCTTTGTCGGTAAATAACTTACAATTGGGCATCATTCCAATTTGTGCTAATCCATTAATCTCAGTAATCGGCTTATATTTACCAGTCTTAGTATTGAATATTGCAGCCCCAGTATTATAGCCTATCACCAGTAACTCATTCTTTGAATATGGCTCAACAAAGTTTATTACCCGATACTCTTTCTTAAAATACCGTTGTATATTCCCAAGTGAATCAATAGAGAAAAGCCCCATATTATCAGTTCCACACCAAACCTTACCATCAGTATCCTTATGAACAGCCAAGACAATTGGCTTAACTTTACCAGTCACTGTTTCACTTACCAATTCCTTAAATGGCGAGTCCACTGCAATCAATAATCCCTCATACACCGAACCGGTGTACACGTTATGGTACTTATCAAACTGAATAGAAGTTACCGTGCGATTTTTGAGATAAGAATATTCCGGAAGAGCTCCCAAATCGTAAGCCTCTAATTTATTATTAATGGCATATATCCCGAAGTTATCCAAGCCAATCCATACCTCATTACGTTGATGATTCACCAACAAATCCATCACAATATTATCAGGTAGCTGTCCACTCTTTTTATCAATTGTCTTTACAATGTTACCCTGGGCATCAAGGATAAATACACCTAAATAACTTGCAACATACACCTGCTCATTAAGTTCAACAGCATCTACATACTTCCACACTTGATGATGATAAGTATTTTCTATTTCAAAATTATTAGTGTTGAGTGTTACCACACCATAGTTACTCAACATTAAAAACATTTTCCCTTTAGATGTAAGAAGTATTTTAGACGGAAAAACATTCTTTGGCAGATCAGGTAGCAACGCTTTAACATCCAGCAACACTTTCAACGAATCGGTATAAGAGTATACCTTCATATTAGCACTAGCCAGGTACAGCTTATTATTAAAAATATGAATGCCTGTGAACTTGACATTCTTCTCTCCTATGCGTTCAATTTTACTGGTCACATACGAGTATATATGCACTCCCAAATTCGAATAAACAACAATTTTACCCTTCGATAGCTCTTTAATGGAATAAATTTCTGCTCCTGAAAAGAAAGGATGATTTGTTACATTGTCGTTGCAATAACTATTTAATCCTAGATTAGAACCTATCCACAGTGTATTCAGACTATCGATCTCGAGAGATGAAATTCTATTTGATGTAAGATTATCATCAATTGTGATGGATTTAACCACATAGCTTGCCAAGATATTTTGAGGCACAACAATGAAGATAAAACAGATAAGTATAGTTAGATATTTGAGCATAGGTTTGAAAGACTATCTATTTCGTAACAATCGCTGGAAATATACATTCCAGCGAAAGACAAATATACAGAAATAAACCTTAGTTACTACCTATCCAAAATGTTATTAAGTATTCTTTTTTCGTGATTTCTTGGGCTTAAATATTGAAATAAAAACAGCAATAATTAGGGTACTAGTCATGCAAACACCTAGAATATTGTGACTTCGCTCATACCACAAGTAATCGGAATTATGCATTGCATCCAGACCTAGGTCTCCTGATATTTTTACCATATTAGAAATCCATGGTTCCGAAAATACCGTACCCAGTACGATAATAAGTACTGTAATTATCCATTTAAATATCATCCAGCCATGTTTAAAGTATCCCCATTGGGTAAGGTGAGAGTACATCCAACCTGTTAAGAGGCAAATAATTGCCGATGGAACAAGTATTTTCATATCTATAAAATAGATAATTTTATTCAGCAAATGAACCTGATCTCCTGATGTTAAGTCTCCACTCATAAAATGTACTAGAAACATAACCAAGCCGGTTGTTATCCATATACCAGCTGCAATTAAATGGATTGACTTTAACCATTTTTTCTGTTTTACCGTTAATTGTTTCATCTGTTTAAAATTTATTATTCCCAATTGCATAAGATGGAACTCTCGATGAATTTTAATCACTCTCATGAGTGTATTTTGCGATGAAGAAAATTCATGTTCGTTTCATCTGTTTAATTTTTTTTGATTTCTGGATTCTTGGATTATTAGATTCTAGGATGTTTGGATCTGGCCTCCTACCTGCGAAAAGCCGATCTTTATTGCCAGCATGTTCACTATTTTAAATGACCCGTAGTATTTATGATAACTTGCTTTAAGCTCTTTAATAGAGTTTCTCTAGCTTCCTCATCAATTCCTTCTAATGCAATGTCGGTTGATTGTGATGCACATTCGTGTAGTTTACCGATTAATTCTCGTCCCGAATCAGTAATGAATAGCTTGAATACTCGCTTATCTGTCGAGTCTCTTTTTTTCTCAATATAACCACCGGTTTCAAGCTTTTGTGCTATTCTGCTAATATTGGCAAAATCTTTAAAAGTCAATTCACTAAGCTCTCCAACGGTAAAACTACCCTGCTCCGAAAGATAGTACAACACATTCCACTGTTCAGGAGTTATATTCAGTTGATTCTCACTTAATATCTTGTAAAAGACTCTTTTTATCATGATTGCACTTATTGCAATATGATGATTTACTGATGTTTCTAGATTTACTTTGCTCATCTGTATTTTTATTTGTCATGACAAATATATGAATTTTAATTGTCATGACAAATAGTTTAAAATTAAAGACTCTTTCGACCTAATCTAATTCATATTTTTTCATCACAAACAAGTATCCTCAAAAGTTATCACATCAACCAAGAACTGAGTTATTTTATCAAAGTTTTCCTCTCCCATATTCTTCGGACTAAAAGTTGGATTTCGAGGATTCTTCAGTACAATTGTTCTCTCATAGTATTCAAGTTCAGGCACCAACTCAATCCATTTTGTTCTACTTCTCATGAAAATAATAGGTGCACCCTTTGCTATAAAATCCAAGATAATTTTCTGAGTAAACTCCTGCGTAGGTAGTCTCTTTTTGGGGTGTTTATATCGTACAGAATGATATGGCATAAATTGAACACAACAGATAGATTCGGCTACAATTCGAACATCAACTTTTTCTATCAACCAACGCAGCTTGTTTTTCCACCATCTGCTTCCCGGACAATCTAATAATGGATTTAAGTAATAAAACGGATACTCAGTATCCTGTTGATGCAGGTTGTCCATATATAAATCCCGAAACACCTCATCAGCATGTGTTACATAATCCTCCTCACTCAATCCTGGATTAAGTGCCAAAACAAGAACTTGTGCATTCAAATTTCCTATATATGGATCTGGAAGCAGTTCTGTTGAAAACTGTACTTCATTCTTCCCCTTCAAATTAAATTCACGAACAACAGACTCATCCATTGGATGTATTTTTGTCTCTTCAACATTCAGTTCTAACCACGGATTTTCCATATTTTCGTTACTATTATCGTCAAATTAATAATCCATGATATAATTCACGAAACGCCACCATAAATCCCTTTTCCACTTTCGTAGAAATGGCTTTTATCGATATTTCTTTTATCCTTTGTCATTACACTCATATCAACTGACTTAATAACATTTCTGATTAAGAGTGCCCACACAAATGGAATTGACCAAACGAGTACTGAGTTGAGCTTTTTCTTATCCTCACTAAGGTAAGTGGTTTTATTTATTGCTATTTGAGTCTTTATTGACACATATAAATATAAGCCAATCAATCCAATAGCAATGTAAAATGATTTATCTTGTAGCATAGGTATAATATTCTAATTTCATCTATTAATCCTTCTGTCTCATATGGTTATAGCTGAACATCATTCTCTTTTTATTAATACTTTATATTCAGCATTTACAATTTCTCCGTCTTTAGTCGCTGGAATAAATGGTTCTAAACTCTTTATCTCCCTGATTATAGCCATATTATTTTCAACATTCAAAGAATCATATACAAGTCTTCCAGCCTTATCAATCCTAATACTCACCTCTATATTGTCTGTTTCTAGTTCACTAGGAACAAATGAATTTATTACCAATGGGTAACTACGCGATGAGAGAGAAATCAAATTAGTATCATCTAATTCAACGGTTTGGTAATACTTTGTATCATCAGTTATTTTTAGATTTTTTCTATAATCCAAAAAAATAAAATTTATCTCTTAAGCGATAAGTTAAATCGTTAATCAATTTAAGATTTGGTCTGTCGGGTAATGAAGAATTTTCAAAAGCCAACTCCATCTCAGACTGTAGTCCTGAAGCCATTTCCAGCAACTCATCATACTCATACTTTCCATCTTTAATATCAAGCAAGAAATCACGATTGGGACGATGTACATTAACTACTCCTTCACGACCAATTTCAATAGCCATTTCCAAAAGGCGAAAAACATGCATCATATTCTTCGAATCATAGTTCTTTCCATGCGACTTCGTATTTTCATACCGCTTCTCATTACGTTTCTCAACCCAATCCCAATAATCACGATACTCTTTGCAATACGAGGAATAACCATCTCGATTATAATACAGCAAAGCAACCTGCTTTTCGTCTTTAGGAATCGAACTTAAACAAACTTCGCCTGAAGTAACATCTTTTATCACTCCATTATAGTTGATCCTTTCGGAATAATACAGACCAAAAACATCCTTCATATGCTGAATGTTAACAAGACCACAATTCTCTTGACTCCAACCCTTTATCTCCAGAAACTTCAACAAAGGAATCGCACCTTGATCATAATTAACGAAACAGAATGACAATATACTCTTCCTTTCCTTATCCACAGGATTTACAATTTTCTTCTTCAATCCTTTTGCCTTCTTAATCTGCGACAAAGCAAATTTCCCAAATGTATTCCTGCACAGTTTAGACAGAATAAACTCCAATTTAATTTCTGAAAAGAAAGGATGTTTATAAATGATGGCAGATTCAGGCGTACTAAGTAATTCTAAAATATTAGGATTATTGACAGAAAGTAGCTCCATAAATCTACCAAATTCATAAAACATGATATCGTTCGTCTCATTATTCACCTGAGCCGTATAATTCAGTCCATAATACTCATGCTTAGGCAGAATAAAAACCCCTTTAATATCGGTATCCGATTCTGGAGTATCCAAGCCATAGGCTCTACTTCCACTGATACACTCAAGTATTATCAGTCCCCTATTCCGTAAATCGTCAATTGTCATAAGCTATCCTAACGTTTTTCTAAAAAAGGAATTCAACACTTCCATCTCTCCGCAACCAGCAGGCAAAGACTTCGACTCGTTATCTGCTCTATCTACACAGTTTTTCATAAAATCAATCAGTACCTTTTCTCCACTATGCAGATAAGTTTCACTAATAGTAGCCTTCAGTGCAATTAGCTCATCAACCCTTTGAGTAAGTTCATTATCCAACTGCAGCCCCTTCAACATTATACCAAACTCGATAGGAGGCATCTCCTCTTTATCAAGAATCCACAAACAAGCAACCGAAGCACGCAACGCATAGAAGAATTTTTTTAACTTATACTCCTCAGTGTTAGCCACCTCATCGATATGTTTCCGGGCCATACTCAGATAATGATGTATAGTACCTATCCGCGAATAAGTCATCTCTGCGATCTTCTTAAACTCTGTAAGAAATTCATTGTCGCTTTTATATATAATTGGCGACTGAATTCTCTCCAACAATGGAGGATTAGATTTCCAAAGTAAACGTAAACACTTTCTCAAGTCCCATCCACTTATATCTATCTCATTGTTATCAAGAAAAAGTTCCATGGTATCCTTTTCCTCAACCAAACTCAAATACCAATCTTTACTGTGCTTATAGATAATTCGTACATCATAATCACTATCAGGCGATGGAAATCCCCATGCGCGCGAACCTGTTTCACAAGCCAACAGGATTTCAATATCGTTCTCTCGTTCTAGTTCTGCTAAATAATTTTTTATCTTCTCGTGCATCGATTATGGTTAAGTTTGAGGTGTTACATTAATTAATTCTAGCACCAATTTAACTCTCCTTGCTTTTAACTTTCCTATGTCTTACCGTTAGCCAAACACCAAGAGCTAACAGGGAAGCTGAGGTTAAGAGTGGGATGTAGAATATATCAGTTGTACTTATTGTCAATGCAATAAGCATTGCTCCTACTGAAATCAGTATTGCAATTACAGCATATCCTACTTCATCGTAATACCAGGCATACGGAAAAAGGTGTGCCCCAGTAATAATGGCATAAGCCATAATGAAATAATCGGGATATTTAATCATGATAAATATAAGGAATGGGAAATAAATCAACTGGGCAAAATTCAACCAAAGCCCCAAAGGCTGTAGTGGATTGTCTTTAATCTTCCAGTTTGTCTTGAACAATTTCGAGAATCCCAATGCTAATGGTAACAATAACGAACCAAAAATGAAGGTAAAGATACTTTTCTCATAAGGAGTATTGGCTAAATATCCCCATATTAACGATATTCCTAACCATACTATACTGGCAGCAAATATAAAGTCAATTCCGTTTTTTGCTTCTAATCTTATTTGGATTTTTAGTTCTTTAAAGGTCTTAATGTTCGTCATGCTAATTTTTGTTTCTTTTTGATAATATAGTTAACCAAAGGTAACAATTAGTTTGAGGATATCATTATTTTACATATTAGACACTATTGGAATGCTTTTGACATTATAAATCCCCAATATTATAATCAGTATAAAACCTAACAACCAGGTCAAAATACCCATTATGTAGAAGCCTTCTCTGATCTTTCTCCGAGCTTTGTCAATTCCTTGTTAAAGCCTACTCAACTACTGTAGAATGGGGGCTTTGAGAAGGATTTGTAGGGGCTGAGTAAGGAGCTTGAGTAAAATTGCAATCTAGAGATAGCAAAAACAAACAATATCATAAAAACGCTCTCTTAAAAGTCTTTCCGATGGTTTTGAAACATCACAACAACGCCCAGTTTACATTTTTAACACGCTTTTAGACACTTTTGCATCACATATCGACAAGTAACACGTAATAATCAAAAGAGCACCCTTAAAGGACAAATATTTATCTTTTATAATTTGACAACAAAAGCATCACTCACAACATCATTGCTCCCACTTTTATTCCAAATTTCCCCCCTACAGGAAACCTAACATTTTCATCATGATTTAAGAAAAGCTTACATCTTTCCGTAAAATCTTCCAAGCAACAATTACAACAAAAGTAGATTTATAATACATAATTAAACTTTATTGCGAATAAAAAACATCCAAAAAGCCTCCAACATCATTAATTCTATCAAAAAACACATCATTAAATATATTCACCACAGTAAGCTTACATGAAACCACTCCCGCCCCCAAGAACGCAATCCGTCAACTATAAAGCCACAAATTCACCTATGTAATTAGCTAATTTGTATTACCAGATTTTCCCAAAGTTGACAGTAAGACGGTGTTCAATTTAGTAAATGACATCAGTAAGAAGTACGATATTGCTAAATCGGAATAACGTAAACGCAATCGTCACAAATTACCCTAGATTGATTATGGCAGTGATAATCAGGTTTATTTTGGTGTGTACAACATACAAAAAGAGGATGGTAAAAGAATGAAAGTATATTTCTTTGCAGTGATATTATCACGCTCCCGTCAGCAGTATGTCTACTTTCAAAATAAGCCTTTTACAGCTATAATAGCTTGCTATGCACACGAACATGCCTTTCAGCATTTTAAAGGATTTCTATTTCTTCCGATCATGCATCCTCAATCTAAAATATATTTCTCTGCATTTTATCGGATCACAAGTGCTATTAGCAAACTTAAACTCAACACAACAATCTCCTAATTCAATTACAGGATCTATATCATGATTTAAAGAGATATTAATATTCTCTGTTTCTACCAATAAAAGGTCAATACCAAAATACCGACCTTCAGGCAACAATATCTGAATCCATAAATTCCCAAGCTTACCAGGAGCTACAACGCAACTATCATCCAAGTAAGATTCAGTTTTATAATGAAAAGACTTTATAAATGGTTCGTCAGATTCAATAATAGCACTACGCAATATTTCAAGATCCTTAACCGTCGATACTTTAACAAATCCCTTATCTATATTTTCTAATGATATTGACATCTTCATCATGATTTATGTATGGCTTACATCTTTCCGTAAAATCTTCCAAGCAACAATTGCAATAAGAGTAGCTTTAAAATACATAATTATACTTTATTACGAATAAAAAACATCCGAAAAGCCTCCAACATCATTAATTCTATCAAAAAACACATCATTAAATATATTCGCCACAGTATGCTTACATGGTACCACTCCCGCCCCCAAGAACGCAATCCGTCAACTATAAAGCCACAATACATCAACAAAGACCAGGCATTAAACACACCCATAACAACCTAAACACCTACACCTTACAGCTCCTCCAGACAATAATACATTAGGATACAATACTCACAGCCAATAAACAACAAAACACACAATGTCGCTTTTGTGCAAATTAACGCAAGAATAATTCAAGTTCAGCACATCCAAACTTTCTAAATTTGTCCAATCAACTTTTTCATTTATGAGGGGGGAATTTACAAACAATTAAACCGATAGAAAATCATCTTTGGATGCTATTGATATACTAAACTGTAGAACGATAATACAAGAGGGGGAGACATACTATGAAATATCAAATTCAAATTACACTAAATGCTTGTTATTCCATATCAGTCAAATCAAAAACACTAAGCAAGCTGTCTGAATCATTCAACTATTCCTAAACAAATCAAACAATAACAACTACATAAAAACGAATTCATCAAGGAGAATTAGATAAAAAAGCTTGTGCTATGGTGCAACACAAGCTTTACTCAATTTAATAATCCCCACGTTAGTGGGAATCGTCAAACAAAAAGTGAATTTATGAAAAAAAAATGGAACAAACACCAGACATTAACAATGTCTGCGCTAAAACGTTTCTGCAACACGAAAGTTGCACTATTATTTTGTTTGTCATTTGTACTCTTTTGTACAAATGTTTATGCTCAACAAACCAAGACTATCACCGGAAATGTATCCGATAAGGATCAACAGCCTCTTCCTGGAGTATCTGTTGTTCTTAAAGGAACAGTTCAGGGTACCGTTACCGATATGGATGGTAACTTTGTTTTAAAGGATGTAGCTGAAACCAGTACTGTAGTATTTTCTTTTGTAGGAATGATTCCACAAGAAATAGCTGTCGGTTCGAAAAACACATTTCAGGTAACCTTGAAGGAAGATGCAATTGGCCTGGAAGAAGTGGTGGCAATTGGTTATGGTACTAAGAAGAAGGTTAATCTTACTGGTGCTGTAGCAAGTGTTTCAGGCTCGGAACTTGAGAAACTACCTACTTCAAACATTACCAACAGTATAGCAGGACGTATCTCTGGTGTTTTCGCCCGCAAATCGAATGGTAGACCAGGTAGTGGATCTAGTCTAAATATCAGGGGACTAAACACTTTGGGAAATAACAGTCCGCTTATTGTGGTAGATAATATTCCTAGAAGTGATTTCTCAGCGATTGATCCAAACGAGATTGAGTCTATCACTGTATTGAAAGATGCTGCGGCGACTGCTGTTTACGGAGCTAGAGCTAACAATGGTGTATTCCTGATTACTACCAAACGTGGAGCAATTGGAAAACCAACCATTACTTATACAGGTAGCTACGGACTTCAGAATCCTACTAATTATCCTGATCTGATGAATGCATATCAGTATGCAACTACCCGTAATCAAGGATACATTAACAGGGGATATGATCCTACCAACCCTTCTCATGCTGGTTTCTTTATCTCAGAAGAAGATATTGAGGCTTATAGAAAGGGAGAGAAAGGTACCGACTGGTATGACGAGACTTTTAGTAAGAATGCTGCATTGGAGAACCATAACATTACCTTGAACGGAGGAAGTAAAGCAATCAAGTATTTCTTATCTGTAGGCTATGTAAATCAAGACGGTATGTACGAAACAATTGGCTACAAATCGTATCGTTTCCGTTCAAATATCGACGCTAAAATTACCAACTCTACAAGCTTGAAGGTGAACATCGACGGACAGCAGGAAAACTTTGAAAATCCAGGTTGGGATGCCAATACCATTTTCGCTCACCTTATCAGACAGAGCCCTACCAACATGGCATTTTGGCCTTCAGGAAGACCTTACAACACTGCAGGAGAGCACCCAGTTGAAATGGTTAACAATTCAGGGTATAACCGCACATTGCAGAATACATTCCAGGGAACTCTTGACCTAACTCAAAAGCTTGACTTTGTGACTAAAGGTCTTACAGCAAAAGCACGAGCTTCATACGGTAAGACGTACAAGTTTAACAAGTACTTTTTCTTGCCATACACCATGTACAATGAGGATGCAGAAGGCAATGTAACAGGTACAAAAGTTGTTGGTGGACAAACATCATTATCAGAAGAATTCCGTCATTCTTACAGTTCATTCTACAACGTTTCTATCGACTATGACCGTACTTTTGGTGATCATGATATCAACGGATTGCTTCTTTATGAGCAAAGCGAGGATCAAGGAGATATGTTTAAAGGTTCAAAACGCGACTTTTCAATCGATTCGAAAGATGAGTTATTTGTAAGTGGTCCTGAAAATGAGAACTTCACAGGAAACAGTCTTATCAACGATGCCCGAAAAGCATTGGTTGGTCGCTTAGCTTATGCATATCAAGGAAAATACTTGTTTGAGGGATCATTTAGATATGATGGTTCTTATATTTTCCCTAAAGGAGAGCGTTTCGGATTCTTCCCTGCTTTCTCTGCTGCATGGAGAATATCAGAGGAAAAATTCTTAAAAGACAATGCTGATCTAGACTTTATCGACAATATCAAATTAAGAGCTTCGAGAGGTCTAATTGGAAACGACCGTGTAGCACCATTTCAGTTTCAAGATGCATTCTCGTTATACACTGATATAGGTCCATTCTTTAATGGTTCTCCTTCTCCAGCTATTTTCGCGGGTGTTTATCCTAATCCAAATATTACCTGGGAAGAGTCAATTAATACCAATGCTGGTATCGACATTAGTGTTTACAACGGAAAACTTTCTCTTGAATTGGAGTATTTCCATAAGAAGACAAAAGACATTCTATGGAGCCGTATTCGCTCAACTCCTTCAACTTTTGGACGTTCATTACCTAACGAAAACTATGCGGAGGTTGAAAATAAAGGTTGGGAAATGGTTCTTTCTCATCGTAATGAAATTGGAAAAGATCTTAAATATACTGTGCGCTTAACTGGAAGTTATGCAACCAACAAAGTTACACGTATCGATGATCCTGCCGATGCGCTAGATTACCAAAAACAATTAGGAAAATCAATCGGCTACAGAGCTGGATACAAATCATTGGGATTCTTCCAAAGTCAGGATGAAGCAGACAATTATATGGGAGGAAAGCAATTTGGAATGGCTTCTCTTGCTGGAGATATTAAGTATGCCGACATCGACGGTAATGAGGTAATCGATAGTAAAGACCAGATCGTTTTATCAAACAATACTTCTACTCCAAAGATCATTTTCGGACTAGCTGGTTCTGTAACTTGGAAAGCTTTCGATCTTGATTTCCTTATTCAAGGAGCAGCTAAGGTTAATGCATTGATCGTTAGTACTGGACGAAATATGTTCCAGGGCGGAGGATCATCAAACACTTTTAGTTATTTAACTGATTCTTGGTCGGAAACCAACAAAGACGCAAAATATCCATTGGCATGGGTTGACAGCAGATCGGTAAATAACAGAACTTCATCTGTTTGGTTAAAGGATTCTCCTTTCGCCCGATTAAAGTCGGTAAACTTCGGATATACATTGCCTAATAAGGTATTGGAAAAGACTCCACTTGAAAGTGTAAGAGTTTTTGTTTCAGGAGAAAACTTATTCACTTGGAGTTCATTTAAAGAATTTGATCCAGAAGTTGAGTCTGGTGCTGGAAGCTACTACCCTCAGCAGAAAACTGTTTCAATGGGGGTAAGAATTAGTTTCTAATAATAAAATCAAAATAATATGAACGAGCATGAATTGGAACAAAGTGGAAATCGTGAAATCATTTTGCAGCATTCTAAATTAAGCATAAGAGAATGCCTTTCACTTGTTTAACGTGGAATAAAATTTATGTGAGTTCCTGAGTGTATTCGATGTTTTGAACATTCAGTAATCAAAAAAATTAATCAGATGAAACGAACATGAATTTTCATCTTCGCAAAATACACACGCGCGGATGATTAAATTCATCGAGAGTTCTATCTGATGCAAATGGAAACACAAAAATTAATCAGATGAATAAGTTATATCTTTTAACAATATTAGTATTGGTTTTGGGATTTAGTTCATGTCAGGATGATATTCTGGAGAAAAACGATCCTACTTCTATTAGTTCTGTTGATGTATGGAAAGATCCAGCTTTGGTAGAATTCTATGTAAACGGTATCTATTACAGAGTTCCTGGCTGGAACTACAACACTTACAACAACATTACAGATGAGGCCCGAAGCAATTATCCTGGTGGTCCAAACTCTATTTTTATTGGTCAATGGAATGAAACCAATAACTCAAGTATGGATGTATGGGCAAGCAGTTATAAAGCTATTCGTGTAGCGAATGATTTCTTTGCAAATATTGAGACAGCAAGCATTGATGAGGATTTAAAAAAGCAATTTACTGCAGAGGTAAAATTCTTAAGAGCATTCTTCTATTTCGATCTTGTAAAGAGATATGGAGGAGTTCCTCTAATCAAGGAAAGTCAGTCGATTGATGATGATCTAATGGTTGCTAGAAATACCACTGACGAGTGCTTTGCATTCATCATCTCAGAGTTGGATGAAGCAGTAAATAATCTGCCAACAGATGCTCCTAGAGGAAAAGCATCGAAAGGTGCGGCTCTAGCATTAAAATCGAGAGTAACCCTTTATTATGCGAGTCCTTTGTTCAATGAAGGTGCCGATAACAATAGGTGGCAAACTGCGGCTAATGCAGCCAAAGCAGTTATGGATTTGAATAAATATGATTTGTATCCTGACCTCAAGACATTGTGGTTAGATGAGTCGTCAAGCCATGTTGAATCAATCTTCGAAAAGCAATATAAATTACCAAATAGATCACACGGTTGGGATGCACTTGTAAAGCCATTATGGCTTGCAAATGGAGACTGTGGACAGTGTTCTCCACTACAAGAGCTAGTTAACGCATTCCCTATGAAAAACGGTAAGCTTCCTTCAGCTACAGGTTCTGGTTTTGATTCAGCAGATCCTTACAGTAACCGCGATAAACGTTTCTACTCTTTTATCGCCTATAATGGAGCTACTGTAAGCGGGGCTCCAGGAGGAAAGTTGAATAAGAATTACAAGCTGAATATCTACAAAGGAGGAGCTGATTATGATTCAGTTGCTGTGTATGCTGTTTACAATACTGTAACCTCTTACTTTACAGTAAAGGCAACAAATCCTGATAATTCAGTTTATAGTTACGGATACGGTAGTGAGCAGCCATGGATCGAGTTTCGCTATGCTGAAGTTTTGTTGAACTACGCTGAGGCATTAAACGAAGCGGGAGGTAGCCCAACTGCAGAAGTCTATGCAATTTTGAATAAGATTCGCTCAAGAGCAGGTATTGAGAATGATTTAGTTGCTGGTTCTTTATCGAAAGAGGAAATGCGTGAGTTGATCAGAAACGAGCGTTATGTAGAGTTGTGTTTTGAGGGTAAACGCTATTGGGACCTTAGAAGATGGAAGATTGCACATACACGTCTACATGGAAAGAAATTTCATGGAGCTGTGATCACTAAAAATACGGATGGTACATTTACATATGACTTCAATAATGAGGTGGATCCAACACCTGGAGTATTTGAAGATAAGATGTATTTGATGCCGATCCCTAAATCTGAGTTAACCAAGAATCCTAGTTTAACTCAGAATCCAGGTTGGACTAACTAGTAAACACCATATAATAGTTTTAAATCATGTTAGTTAGTTAATACTCATTACTAGTTAGTAATTCGTTTAGGCCTTACCTTCAGAGGTAGGGCCTTTTTTATTACATGTCGCAGATTCAATTAACAACTACCAAGAAAAGCATGGTTAGACAGACTATAGTGACAAAATTGAACTTTTTCATGTTTAGATTCTATTGTGAGTAACATTTAATAAAACATATACTTGTAAACCTCGGTTGGATTAGCTTGTATCTTTGTTAGACCAATCCCAATATACTCGGTATTCTCACTATATGATTCTCTCGACACATTTACCTTTTCAGCAACACGATCTATAAATCCTCTCATCTTAAAACTACCACCAATAAGATGAATTCCATTTGACCTTACCTGTTCTACAGTTCCATCATCTAGCCATGCCAGATGTCGGACAATGCGTTCAATTACTATTTCAACACTTTGAGTAATACAATCGGTAATTTCACGACTATTGATGGAAATATTGCGTTCAGAATCAGTCTTCTTATCTTTTCCTGTTACTCCTACCATTCTTTCATATGCACCATTTTTTCTAAAATCAGCACATTCTATTTTAAGTCGCTCTGCCTCTTTTCTATCAAGTACTAAACCATATTTACTTACGAAATAAGATTGTATGTCGTAATCCATAAGTCTTCCACCAACCTCCATTGAATCAACTCTCAAAAATTTATATCCCCGAAGAGTACAAATAGAAGTCTTCCCTCCCCCACAATCCACAATTGTATAGGTAGAATTTTCCATATCAATGCCAAGTCCTATTGCTGCAATATAACTATCATACAACATATAGCACATTTTTGATCCTGCATGTTCGAATGAATCTCGCAATGATCTTACTGCGACTTCATGAGTGCCACATGGGACAGAAACCAGCACTGTAAGTGGTCGACACAAAAAACCTAGCAATGGCTTTTGAAACTTTCCAATTTGCTGCCTAAGCAATTGCTCCGTAGCATTGAAGTCACCAATGTTACCACCCTTCAATAAGTTGTCAAGTACTTTCCCTTCATACTCTAATTCTGTTGGAACTTCTGTAAGTAAACGTCCTTCTTCATACATTCTAAGTTTACTTGTTCCTAGATCAAAGCCAAAACTCTTTTTTATTTCCTTCATATTGATGACTAAAAGATTTTTAGAACACTCACGACAAGGTCACTGGTAATTGATGAATTAATATCAGAAGGTTATCACCTGGAATTTGACCGAATCGGGGGCAGTCTCTATATTAGATTCTTTAGGTTATTTATTTAATGCTGACTTTATACCATGGAATATTAAATAGTCCTGATTTCAGTATCACTTCAACATTATCATTTTCATTCGTTTTCATATAACTTTTGCGAGATACTTTTACATCTATGGTTTCATTTTTATCATTCCAGTCGACAATTTCCAGTTTATACGATGTTGACCTTCGACCTTCAGAAATCTCTTTTGACACTACAACTGTTTCTACAGATTCATATTTCCTTGAATCGAAGGTACAATTCAACTGAATTAGTGTTCCAAACATGAAGAATCCGATGGTACTAACAACGAAAGCATATGCAAAAAGCTTTACTCCAATGCTTTCTTTTGATAAATCTTCGATAAAATACTCCTTAATAAGATAGATAATCAATCCTGTAAGAACAATAACAGGTAACCATACATTTTTATAACTGTAAACATTGTAATCTATTAATGCTCGCACCAACAAGGATAAAAATGGCAAAGTAAGACATTTGTTCAATGTTGGATGTATCGATCCTTCATCTGAAATAATTTGAATAAGTCCATTGCTTTTCAACACAACAACCAAAGCAATAACTGGCAACACAACATTCACAACTGTAAGCAACTCATAGTAAACTGGATAAACAAATAACAATATCGCCGTTGCAATAGCAATCCAATTTAATGGCTTAGTGATTTTTTCTGCTTCCTTAACCTTAGCTTTTACCTCTTTGCCGTTTCTTCCAAACTTTTTATTGTTCAGCAATTTCCTTCGTTCCTTTAATAGATCCCATTTATCCAAATCTCGAAAGTTCGAATCAAGAAAACCAAGCAACTCATAGGTTCCAGAAAAATATTTGGTAACCTTTATTGCCTTCTTATCATTATTGGGTATCAAATAAGTATAACTATTATCCTCTCGATACCCCTCTAGTTCATCAAATTGCAATATTCTAACAGAAAATATCCTGGTCTTGATAAATTTACCATCTCTAATCTCCAGCTTAGTCTTTACAGCTTCAATAACTGCCATCACTATCGAAAAGATTAAAAACAAAGAAAGCAGAATCAAAAAGATCTTAGCTCCTAGTCCGTAGTTGTTTATAAAGGGCAACACACCTAGATAACCGAAACCTCCAATTAACAATGGTGCAACAATAAAAGTTATAATCTTAAGATACTTGGGAAATTTATATTCTCGTACTTCTTGGGTCATTTTATTTATCAAAGTTATTTCGTTGTTCTTTTTATAGCAAGCCGAAATTAATCATCTCTACGAATTATACAAAATATATGAACTGAACAATATAAGTGAGGATAATGGTTGCAGGAGACGTGATGGTTTGGAATTGATGGTACCTCAAAAGATCAGTGATATTCCTATAAAGCAAAAATGCCCCATAAAGGGGCAAATTATGGTATACCTAAAATAACATTCAAAATACTGGAGGCTTTATACTCCAGTCATCTCTTTCGATAGTTCCATTAATTTATTTCTCGCATCGGAATCATATGCCATAGCATCAGCATTTTCCTGTGTCCTCTTAAAGAAGTACTTCCCGCTTGTATTGGTTAAACTGCTATTCAACGCTAGTCTTGTCACCGAACGAACTCCATCAGGGATTGTATCCATTGGAAATTGTACAATTTTTGTGGGCATCATAGACGCTGGATGCAGGGCATTAATAGTTATTCCATCTTCCAGATATTCATCAGCCAATTCTACTGCTAACATAACCTGTGCGAGCTTCGACTGACAATAGGCTTGCATGCCACTCCAATTATTTTCCTGATTGATATCTTCAAAATCCAGAGGCGACTGACCTGCTGACGCTACCTGTACTATGCGAGCAGGAGCCGATCGCTTTAATAGTGGCTTGAGCAATTTTGTCATTATATAAGTGCCTAAGTAATTTACTTGCCACAACATCTCATTACCATCTTCACTAATTCGCTTAGAAGGCTCAATACCTAATCCAGCATTATTAATTAGCACATCTAGTCGCTCCTCATTAGCAATTACTTCTTGTGCCAACTGTTTGATCTGCGCTAACTCAGCAAAATCAGCATTATAATATTTAAGGTTTGTATTTCCTGTCTCATCAATTATTTGCTTGATTAAAGCTTCCCCTCTTTTAGGATTCCTACCATGTAACAATAGGCTATGTCCTTCTTTCGCTAAATCCAATGCAACAGCTTTACCTAGTCCATCTGTTGCTCCTGTTATCATTATTGTCTTCATCTATCTTCCTTTAAATAATTGCATATTTCATGATAATAGACCTTCCTGCATCCACTTTTATCAACCACTCTTCGACTGATTCAGAGCGACTAGTCATTCCTCCATCAAGGGAGTGCTCTAGTGCAATATCGAAATTGATCTGATAAAGGGTCTCTGTAACCTGTTCCACCACCACATTACTGGCAATGTGTTTGGCTTGAGTATCCGATTGTGCTTGCATTCCTCGGTAAATGCTCAGAAATCCCTTGTGCCCGTATAGTTTAGTTCCATAAATGTTAAACTCAAAATCTTCATGTAGTCTTTCCAGAAAAACCTTAGATTCTTTTAGTTGATCTAAATCGGAGAACCATGCGTGCACAAATTCTTCGAGTTGACTATTATACATATTACTCAACAGTTAGAATTAGTTTCCCTCGTACCAGACCTTTCTCTAATTTCTCGTGTGCTGCTTTGGCTTCACTCAATGGCATAGTTTCAAAAACAGGTTCTATTTTTCCTTCATCAAGCCATTGGTATAATTCTTTCATCGCACTTTCAACCTGTTGGTAGTGGTTATTAAAGGTTGCATAAATCTCAGAGAATGAAATTGTGGGTGCTTTGCTGAAATGCTTAACCGCCTCATCCATCAAACTAAATTTTCCAAGGCCAGCAAGAAAACCAAAAATAACAATGTGTCCGAGTGGTGCTAGCAGTTCTAAATCATTTACCATACTATCTCCTGCAACTGGATTAAACACGTAGTTGACACTATTCTCTCCAATTGCTTCTTTTACCGTTTCCATCCAGTCATCATTAGATGTATTGAATGCATAATCAGCTCCCATACTTAAGGCATTCTTTACCTTTTCATCGCGGCGTTCCAATGCAACAATTCTTAGTCCTAATATTTTTGCAATCTGGATAAGAGCCGTACCTACTCCTCCTGATGCTGCATATATTAATGCTGTTTTTCCAGCTTCAACTTTCGCCACATTTTTTAGCATATGATAGGCTGTAAAGTAATTTACAGGCAGTACTGCTGCTTGAATCAAATCAGCATGCTCGCTCAAGACAACAAGTTTACTTGCATCAACTAAGGCATATTCGGCATAAACAGCCGATCCAATCACTCCCAGGAATGCCACCTTATCACCCTTTTTTAAATGTGTACCATTAGCATCTTCTACAATACCTGATCCTTCAACTCCTGGAATAAATGGTAGCTCTGGCATCATTCCCGGAGGCATATTACCTTCTCGTAAAACAGTATCAATAAAGTTAACAGGTGCTGCATGTACCTTAACCAATACTTGTCCTTCTCCTGGAACAGGAGTTTGTACTTCTTTATAATCTAAAACCTCGGCCCCGCCGTTTTTTGTTATTTCAATTGCTTTCATCTGTTTAAATTTTTTTGATTATGAATGTTCAAAAAATTTGAATACATTCAGGAACTCACATAAATTTTAATCTTCCGCATGTGTGTATTTTCGGATGATGAAAATTCATGTTCGTTTCATCTGTTTAAATGTTTTTGATGGTTAAACGAATTAATTCCAAGGTAGTTCCTTGCCAAACTGGATCAATTTACCTGTTACTTCCTCAGCTGACTTATCAATTAATGCAATAATATGCTGGGCCGCCTCATATGGCGATTGCGCCTCGTGCATGTTCTTAAAGAATGGTCGAGAGGCATCGGTATCAACTAAACCAGGACATACAGCAAAAACACTTATATTTCTCTCGATTGGAGCTCCGGTCTCTTTCTTTGCTGCTATTTTTGTTAATGCCACCTGACCAATTTTAGAAGGTATATTTATCCACTGAGGCCATCCCTTTGATTCATCAGTTTCTGATTTTACATCATCAACATACTCTTGCATTACTTTATTAATCTCGTCGCACGACATAGCGTCGATATTAAATAAATGATGTAAGTTGGCATCCAAATGAAGTAACGAACCAAAAGCACTAGCTATGACAATGATTTTACCATTTATTTTCAACGTAGGTTGGAAGTGCTTTAACATGTAGTAGGTCCCCATGTTATTGGTCTGAACGAAATTCTCCACCTGATCACTATTGGGTACAGTAGGAGAAATTCTAGCTGCCGCATTAGAAAGAATTAAATCAATACCTCCGTGTTTCTTAACAATGGTACTTTTTACCTCCTCAATCGTTTCCTCTTTGCTTACATCAATATAGATCACTTCGAGGTTAGCTTTTGTATTTTTGATATTTTTTAAAGCCTCCTCACCTGCTTCTGTTCTACGAACACCTAGATATATGAAATCACCTTCGCCATATATCTCACTCACTTTTTGAACTAATCCAAAACCTAATCCTTGATTGGCCCCTGTTATTAAAGCTACTTTATTCATTGCATCATGTTTTTAATATTCACAATACAAAAGTAATTCACAGCATATAGGAGGTGATAATACTAAAAAAGGACAAAATGGTAATAATTAGCGATTCAGTCGAAAAGCTCTTGGAGTAAGATTAGTATGTTTTTTAAAGAATTTGCCAAAATACGTTGGTTCAGAGAAATTTAATCGAAAGCTTATTTCGGCAATATCAAAATCGGAGTACAATAACATATTCTTCGCTTCCATTAAAATTCGGTCGGTTATATGCTCTTTGGCTGTTTTTCCAGTATGTGCTTTAATTCGATTATTTAGATAGTTGGCTGTAAGATTCAACTGAGAAGCATAAAACTCTACTGATTTTTCCTCTATAAAATTGTTGTTAACTAATCGTTTGAAACGATTTACCAGTTGATATTCAACAGGAATCGCTTTTTCAATAACCTGGAATTTCTGCTGTAATATCTTTCCTTTTTTTAAAAGAGCAAGCACCAACGGTTTTACCACACTTGTATTATGCTTCTCTGTTTTGATCATATTAAAGAGGTTTACAAAATCCTCCTTATCACTTTGATTGAGCTGAAACAAGTTATTCTCACTACTATTAAAGAAAGAAAACTCAGCAACAATATCATTAATATAAGGTAACAGAAAATCAGGTTTGAAAAGTATCAGAAATCCTTTCATTGATTCTCCCCTCACGAAACTAAACACATGCTGAGGTCCTTGAAAAAACAGGATATCATTTAATTGTTTGTGCTTATCTTGGTTGATCTGCATTTCTCCTTCCTGCTGACTTTCAAGATAGATTATTGAGTAGAAGTCACGTCGATGTGCAGGCACCATCTTATGCGTACTTGGATAGGTCTCTTGATGAGTAAAGATGTCGAAATCATCGGTCACAGGAATATGATCAAAGCCTGTGACTTGATAAAGGTCTTTAATATTTGAAATATGCTGAATCATGATAACTTCACCAATTACATGTTAGTATAATCCATTGATTTGATAAAAGTACAATAATCTTACAATTTGCATACCCTGATTCAATAAAGAACGAATAGTACGTCACTCCGTATAGTTGATTACATTAACGCCCAACAACGTTATTTCTTTACACAAAGCTTCTTCATCTAAAAGATTACAATCATTGATTATCAATCACTTAACAAAAGTACCGATTATTCTATTCCTGAGGTTAAAACAATAATTCTTGACATCGATGCAGATAAAAACCTTACATTTTTATTTGCATGTACAACTAATGTATTTATATTTGCATTGTCGATTGTATGTACAACTTAAATCATCAACAGGTGGTTTATGATTTTCTATCATCATAAGTCATGAGATTGAAACAATCGATATAAGATACAGTAACACAATAGAAAACAATAATATTTAAAAGATGATTATAGTAACAGTAAAGTCTGCACCAATAGAGGGACGAAAAGAAGATTTTTTAAAAGAGTTCAATGCAATAACTGAAACAGTACGTCAGGAAAACGGCTGTATTGAATATGAAATCTATCAAAAAGATGAGCAATCCAACATCCTATTTATATTCGAAAAATGGGAATCTCAAGAAGCGTTGGATGCACACTTAGCTACACCGCACATGAAAGCATTCTTTGAAAAAGTGACGCCTTGGTTTGATAATGAAAATGATATGAGTGTTTACGAAGTAAAGTAAATAATTAACTGATATGCTTAATTTTAAGATAGAAGACACAAAGTGTACAAAGTGCGGCATCTGTGCCAGCGATTGTCCGATGGGAATTATTGAAATGAATGAGCTACCAACCATTCATAGTGAGCAGGAGGAATTATGTCTTCAATGTCAACACTGTATGGCTGTATGTCCGAGTAGCGCATTATCAATATTAAATAAGAATCCAGAAGATAGTGATCAAAGAGGAGAATTGCCTGATACACTAGCAATGGAACGAATGGTAAAAGCTCGTCGTTCTGTGCGCAAATATAAACGTGAATCACTGGATAAGGAATTAATTGATCGCCTACTTGAAACCGCATCATATGCTCCTACTGGACATAACGACAATGGGGTACATTTTACAGCCATCTATGATGATGCTACCATGCAAAAATTCAAAGAAATGGTTTATGCCTCAATTAAGGAAGCGGGAGAAGCAGGAAGCATAGCTCCACCAATGGATTTCATTTATGATTTACAGAAATTATGGGAACAGCAAGGTCATGATCGTTTGTTTTGCAATGCTCCACACCTGGTGATTGCCTCTGCTTCAAATGGTAATGTCACTCCAGTAGAAGATTCTCTTATTGCCCTTACATATTTTGAATTGCTTGCAAATGCTAACGGCATTGGGACCTTATGGAATGGCATGATTAAGTGGTCAATCAATGATCTGAATCCTGAACTGAGAAAAGCAATTGGTATACCTGACGATCATCAGATTGGTTATGTAATGCTGTTTGGAAAACCAGCCATCAAGTATCCAAGAGCAATACAATCGGAAGGCATACATATTCAAGCCGTTAAATTAGTATAGCAAGCTCAGTACTGAGGTTATTCTGAATAATAAAATAATACCATTATACAATGCAAAATATAGCTTCCAGTATCGCAATAATCATCATAGTATTAACCTGTATAACAAAGCCAATGAGTGCACAGAATAATAAAATAAAACAGGACAAGTATCTTGAACCAACTGTTAGTTACAACGCGCTAATGTCGGAGATCAGAAAGCGTCAGTTTACAAGAAACGATATCAAAAGTTTCGTGTATAAAGTATTTTCCATGTATGAAAGGGCTACTTGCAATAATGTTCATGTTAGTGTTGATGAGTTTAAACCATTTATCGACAAAGACATATACGTGGATTTCCCTGATTATCAAATTCGTTCATGGGAAGACTATGTTGAGTGGCACACTTGGATTCACAGTCTGCTGGTTTCTGACGATCATGATATTGTAAAAGTAGAAGTTGAGTTTTTACAGAATGGCAAATATCAGGCAACATTTGATGTACGCTGGCGAGGGCTATTTAAAGATGGTACTTATCTCGACAATACTATTCGTCAAGTATGGATCATGAGAGAGGAAGAAGGCAAAAAACTTCCTGTCATTGAAAAGTACATTGCAAAGGTGAATGATCCAATGGTTATAACAAAGTAACTTATTCATTAAAAATTACCACAATGAGGAAACGCAATATCCTAATCACCGGAGGTTCTGCAGGAATGGGACTGGCCACAGCAATTAAATTTGCAGAAAAAGGTGATCAGGTAATCATTACAGGGCGCAATGAGAAGAAACTGGAAGAGGTAAAGAAACAATACCCTAACATTTATACTATTGCATCGGATGTTGCTGTTAGCGACGAACGCAAAACTCTAATGTCTGAAATAAAAGAACTATTCGGACATATTGATGTACTGTTTTCGAATGTTGGAGTAGGAATATTTAAACCCTTGAGTGACATCACTGAAGAGGAGTTCGATCAATTGGTGAATATCAACTACAAAGGAACTTTCTTTCTAATTCAGGAAGCATTAAAAAATATGCCCGATGATAGTCGTATTATAGTAAACGCTTCGTGGACTCATCACCGAGGATTAATGATGTCTTCGCTTTATGGTTCAACTAAAGCTGCAATCAGTCATTTGGTAAAAACCTTATCAATTGAACTTGCAGATAAAAAGATCAATATTAATGCTATAAGTCCTGGCTACATCAATACTGAGCAATTCAATGAGGCTATGTTAGGTGAAGAAGCAGCTCAGTCGAGAAAAGTACAAGTGCCAATGCAGCGCTTTGGTAAAGCCGAAGAAATAGCAGGCTTAGTATATTTCCTCGCCTCACCTGAAGCGAGCTATATAAATGGTCAGGATATCCTGGTAGATGGGGGACTGACTGCAGTACACAACTATTAATATACCATTAGATGAAACGAACATGAATTTTCATCTTCGTAAAATGCACACACGCGGATGATTAAAATTTATGTGAGTTCCTGAATGTATTCAAATTTTTTGAACATTCAGAAATCAAAAAATTTTAAACAGATGAAACGAACATGAATTTTAGCATTCTAAAATACACACACGAGAATGATTAAATTCATCGAGAGTTCCATCTTATGCAATTGGAAATAATAAATTTAATAAGATGAAACGAATCATTTCAATATGTAGTACAATGACTTTGGTGCTGTGTCTAGGTTTCATGACAACAGCGTCGGAATATCATTCAGCAAATAACAAGAAATCCGATTATGATCCGATAGCTCGAAGTGAATACAGCGTTAACGATGTGATCGCATTTATATATCAATGGTTTGCAGCCTTTGATCATCAAAAAGAGGTCAATTACTATCTCGATCATATAGCGGAACCTGTCGACATGAGCTTCCCAGATTTTCCTATTCACTCAAAAGATGATTTTAAACGCTGGTATAAAGGAGTAGAGGAAAATATCATATGGAATAGTCATGCCTTAACGAACATACAGGTTAGTGGAAATCAAAAAGAAGGTTGGCAAGCCAGTTATGATGTTTTTTGGAAAGCTCGTGATACAAAGAATCAGGATATTCAACTATTGGTTCATCAAGATGTATACCTGGTAAGAAAAGGAGATCAATTACAAATTGCAAAACATCGTGCCTACCTGCGTGATTCTAAAAATCAAGATACACATTTGACAGCCTTGATGAAAGCTGCAGGTTTAGGAGACTTGGATAAGGTTAAGGATTTAATTGACAAAGGAGCAAATATATTTACACTTGATAAGATCACAGGCACAAGTGTCGTTCATTTTGCAGCTCAAGGTGGAAATGTAGACGTAATGAAAGAGCTGATTGCTAATGGTGCAGAATCAATTATCAACTTACAGGCCGCAAGTAACAGTTTTACACCTTTAATGGTCGCCACATGGTACCAAAATCCTGAAATGATTCAATACTTATTATCACTTGAACATATCAATCCATTGCTTAAGGATCAGTTTGGAAGAACTGCTGACAAGTTCCCTGTGGTAGCAAAAGGATATACAGAACTACATCCTATTGATCAAAAGATTGTATCTATTTACAAAAAGTATTTCGCTGACCGACAAACATATATTCAAGAGAAATTCGAAGCCGATGGGATAACCCCTAAGAATCTTCCTGGAGATGTGAATCTTCGCATCCCCAATGGGAATAAAGGAGTGGATTATCATACAGCTGCATTGGTTGCATCTCGAGATAATAATATTGAATTGTTTGACAAGATGGTACATAATGGGGCCGACATGACTGCTGAAGGTGAATATATGAAAGCCATTGTTGCTCATAAAGCAGGCTATATGGGGAATACCGAAATCATGAAACGCATAGTGAAACATGCCGATTTTGAGACGATTAAGAATGCCCAAGGTCCTACAAATGGTTATACACCATTGCATGATGCCATTTGGCATGGTCATACCGAAACAGCAAAAATACTTATTGATGCAGGTGTTGACACATCAATAAGAGCTTGGGATGGCATGACGCCAAAAGAATTAGCTGAAAAATTGGGATATAATGAGATCGTTAAAATTTTAACATCAAGATAACAAGCGAATGAGGCACTGAGAATCTGCTTTTTACACACGCATGTAACCATACCACAAAAATGTAATCCACTTGTTTGCTGCCAATTACATATACCTTTGTGCGAATAATATTTTAGAAATCTGGCGTAACTGTTATTTAAAATTATATGCAAAATAAATTCATAGAAAGCATCACTAACGTGGTGCTCTTGTTATTGTTCCTCATGGCCGCAGTTTCCTATCAAGGGAAGCTGTTCGGCCATAAGCCGCAAGATCTGTTTAAAGACAGTCAAGATAAGGTCGAGATCCTTCCCCCGAATCAGTCACAATTAAATGAGTTGGGAATACCTAATGCTTCACTTCAAGAAAAATCATTGGGTATATGGAATATTGGAGAAAGTAATTCAACCGACAAGATTATCAATACCTTGGCTTTTAGTAAAGGAATTTATGGTTTTGCAGGATCAGTACCAATGTATCTGCACCTGGATCATAACAATAAAATTAAAAAGGTAGTACTACTGGAAAATAATGAGACTCCTGATTTTATGGAATCAATTCAGGAGAATGGGGTGATCAGTCAATGGTTGGATAAAGATCCGGAGGAATTGATGACCATGAAACCAGATGTAGTTTCAGGAGCTACTATTACATCAAATGCAATCAATCGCTCTATTACTGCCAGTATAGCAAGCGCTACAAATTCAGCAACTTCTAATAAATGGTATGCCTTCGCTGACCTTAAGACCGTTGCAGCATTGTTAGTGATTATTATGGGACTTATAATTTCTATAAAGGCGAATAAGAATAAACAATTAAGAACAGTGCAACTATTGTTAAACACATTGGTACTTGGACTATGGTGTGGGAAATTCATTTCCCTGAAAATTCTTATGGGTTGGGTATCAAATGGAACAAATCTGCTTACCAGTATTGTAGTCATATTAATGCTTGTTCTATCCATTGTAATGCCGCTGTTCTTCAATAGAAAATCGTACTACTGCAACTGGACTTGTCCGCTTGGTTCGGCACAAGAATTAGCAGGAAAAATCAATAAAAGAAAACTACACCCCAGTAAACGCATGATGAAAATATTAAAACATAGTCGTGCTGTCATTACCCTTGGGTTATTCTTTTTCTTGTGGTTAGGATTGGCTACTGATATTATTGATTACGAACCTTTCTCTGCATTTATATTTAGCCATGCTTCACCAATTGTAATTACCATAGCCTTGCTGAGTCTGCTTATCGCAATCATTACTCCCCGTCCGTGGTGCCGCTTTGTTTGCCCAACGGGTCAGATTTTAAATTGGACAAATAAAATGAACTAAAAATGAATATTCAAAAGACACTTAATATTATTCTTTCTCTGGCGTTAGTTCTATTGCTTGTGAAGATGAATACCAGCAGTGATACGTTAGTGCAAGAAGCCGATCAGGAAGTAATAGATTATTCTGATATCCCAAAGAAAAATATTGGCAATCATTCCCCTCTGTACCCAACACCAACAACAGTAGTGGGTACAAAAGTGAATGATAAAATCAATTGGATTGCTATCGCACATATTGGTAACATCGGTTTTGACTGCCTATTGTTGAGTATGCACAAATCACATCACTCAAATCAGGGGATAAAGAAAAACCAGACCTTGTCGGTAAACATGGTAACCGAATCAATGATGATTCCTGCTGATTACGTTGGGATGAATTCAGGTAAGGATGTTGACAAATCTGAGGTATTTGAATATTTCGAAGGGACACTACAGAATGCTCCCATGATCAAGGCCTCTCCTATTGCAATGGAATGTGAGGTTATAGATATTTACGACACTGAACATCACGACAATTTTGTGGTTAAAATTATAAATACTTATGTGAGTGAAACCATCCTGGATGAGAGAGAGAGAATTGATTTCAATAAGGTTAAGCCCCTTTTATTTGAGATGCCTGGTCGTAGTTATTATAAAGTAGGAAAGCGCGTTGGTAATGCCTGGAAAGATGGTGAAAAATTTAAAAACTAATCATTAATATCCTGAACGATGAAGTCAATTAATGCAATCAATACGTCACAAGTGGTCAACATCTTGCTGGCTATT
This sequence comes from Puteibacter caeruleilacunae, assembly GCA_005217565.1. Classification (GTDB taxonomy): domain Bacteria; phylum Bacteroidota; class Bacteroidia; order Bacteroidales; family Prolixibacteraceae; genus Puteibacter; species Puteibacter caeruleilacunae. Next base: position 140,300 of record SJCO01000008.1, on the reverse strand, counting down.
TGTGTTCTCTTATTAATTTTAAAATTAAGCAATAATCCAAAGGACGACATGAGTCAAAAGAATAATACACTTGAAACCATCCATCAACGTAAAAGCGTTCGAAGTTATACGGATGAGGTTGTTAGTCAAGAACAATTAGAGACATTAGTAAAAGCAGCGATGGCAGCACCTACGGCTGTTAATAAACAACCTTGGGCCTTTATTGCAATTCGCGAAAGAGAGGTACTGGATAAATTAGGAAATGGACTCCCATATGCTAAGATGCTAAAAAAAGCCAGTGCAGCTATTATAGTATGTGGCGATTTAAATAAAGCACTTGAAGGCTGGGAGCAAGAATTCTGGATTCAGGATTGTTCCGCTGCGAGCCAGAACATCTTATTGGCTGCCCAAAGTATGGGATTAGGAGCTGTTTGGACGGCAGCCTATCCTGCAGAAGATCGCATGCAAACAGTAAAAGAAACATTGAATTTACCAGAACATATTATCCCACTAAATGTAATTCCAATTGGATATCCGACAGGTATAGAAAAGCCTAAAGATAAGTGGAAACCGGGTAATCTGCATTGGGATAAGTGGTAATTATTAATAAACGAAGTGTTATATGAACAGACTAAAGTATAAGAATAATGATGAAATGCCAATCTTAGGATTGGGTACATGGAAATCGGCAGCGGGAGAAGTGTATGTAGCAGTGAAAGAAGCGATTAAAATAGGATATCGTCACATCGACTGTGCTGCTATATACGGAAACGAGAAGGAAATTGGACAGGCTCTAAGTGAGGTATTAAGCGAAGGTATTGTTAAGCGCGAAGAACTATGGATTACCTCAAAATTATGGAACAATGCCCATGGTAAAGCCAATGTAGTACCAGCCTTAAAGCAAACGCTTGCTGATCTACAACTTGATTATCTGGATTTGTATTTAATTCACTGGCCTGTTGCCTTTAAACCAGATGTTGTTGGTGCAACTAAAGCCGACGACTATCTTTCATTGGAGGAACAACCTGTTGCTGACACATGGCTTGGCATGGAAGAAGCTGTGAAATTAGGACTAAGCAAAAATATTGGCGTAAGTAATTTCTCTGTTACCAAGTTGAAGGCTTTGATGGAGGTTGCAACCATTAAACCTGAACTAAATCAGGTGGAGCTGCATCCTTACTTCCAGCAAAATGAGTTGGTAAAATACTGTCAGGATAATGGTATTCATGTGATGGCATACTCTCCTCTTGGATCTTCGGATCGCCCTGCGGGCTTAAAGAAGGAAGATGAGCCTATTCTCTTGGAAGATAAAGCCATTGAAGCTATTGCTAAAAAGAAAGGTATCTCAATTGCTCAAACGATCCTTGCTTGGATTGCTCAGCGAAATGTATCAGTTATTCCAAAATCTGTTAATCCGGCACGATTGAAACAAAATCTGGAAGCAGCGGAAATTGCCCTAACAAAGGAAGAAATGGAGCAAATGGCTGCACTAAATATAAACCGTAGATATGTGGATGGGAAGTTCTGGGAAGTACCCGGAGGTCCATACACAATTGCTTCGGTTTGGGATGAAGAGTAATGCTCCTCCATACACCTATTTATACATACAATTAGAAGATAAGATTGGTCTTCCATTTTTGGGGACCAATCTTTTTTTATCAAAATATCCGACTATCACACTAATCCATCAGTCTAATTCTCAGTATCCCCTCACTACTATGCTACATCTTTTACTATTTATAGCTCTCCCTATTTACGATTAATACATATTGATCAACTCAAATAATTTTTTATCTTTATATAGGACTTAGCTCGTATATAATAATGACAAATGATCATTCATCATTTGATCGATGATTTGGGCTAAGGATGTATATAAACCAGGGGGAGATTGTGAAGCTGTCATTCAATACCTTACAGTTTTGAAGGGTATGAAGAATATAACATAAACAATTGCAGGAATAGATATGAACAGTAAAATTGCATCTCAAGACTATTTAGATTATCTATTAAAGGGTAATCGAAAAAATGCGAATCAAATTTGCAATGCTTATTTAAATAATAGCGGAACCATTAAGGATTTGTATGAACTAGTTATGAAACCTGCGCTTTACGAAGTTGGAAATCTATGGGAACAGAACAAAATTTCGGTAGCCTCTGAACATCTTGCAACTGCAATCACTGAAGGAATTTTAAATACCTATTATCCTTATATTATTCCTGAAAAATACAATGGAAAGAAGGTCGTATTAGCTTGTGTCAATAAGGAAGAACACCAAGTAGGAATAAAAATGGCAGCCGATATATTTGAGATGAATCATTGGGAAAGTCATTTCCTAGGATCAGGATTCCCAACATCAGAACTCATTAAATATATCAAGGAAACTCAACCTAATTTAATCGCAATATCACTAAGTGTATATTTTAACTACATTGCTTTTATGCAGATGATTATTGATTTAAAAACAGCATATCCTGATATTCCAATTATTGCGGGAGGACAGGCAATTTCGCATTTTGCAGATAGTAGTTTCGATGAATGGAATGATATTACATTCATCACCGACTTAAATCAACTTGAAGATTATATTATCCAATCAAAATAGAACTTTACTATGAAAGAGAACCTACTAATAACAGCAAAAGAACTAAAACAACCGGGATGTGAATCGAGAAACGAATTTAGTGAGAAGCTAAATATAATGGTTGAACAAATGAATGATGTAATGCTTAATCGTTCAGATATTAATGTGATGGTTGGAGAAAACAACTTGGAAATGATGAAAGATAATCATGCCAACCATGCTCATTTTATGGAGTCGGTATTTGAAAATTATGTACCAGAAATATTAGTTGACACAGTACTGTGGGTGTTTAGAGCTTATCGCTCACGTAACTTTAGTTCAACCTACTGGGCGGCACAACTCAACGCTTGGCAGCATATATACAAACAAAATCTAAGCGAATCTACTTATAACGAGATTCTTCCTTTCTATAAGTGGATGCAGGTAAATATTCCTATATTCAATAACTTAGCAGAACAACAAATTGAAGCACCACTTTCTTCACACTAACGAATATCGAAACAATGCTTGAAAAATTGATTGTTGATTGGGAAAGGATTATAGCTCCACTTAAACAAGCCTCCACAAATGCAGCCATGGCATGGTTTAGTGTAGACGAAAAGTTACTCGCTGCAAACGAAAGCATGTGCAATTTTTTAGGCACTACATGTGAAGAATTAAAGCCTTCAAACTTTTTAATTAATCCCAGTATCAAAAAGCTTGAGCAAGTTGATCCAATTGAAGGAAATCTGGTTTTTGAAGGACTACTTACTATTGGTAATTATTCAGACAAAAGCTTTGCCTTACAATCAAAGATTTTCAAAGAAGAATATATCTATTTTATATATGCCGAGGCTGACTTATTGAGTCTGTTTGATAACAATAAGAAAATGAGTCAGCTCAATCAACAAGTCAATAATCTTCAGCGTCAACTAATTAAAGAGAAAGTAAAACTTGAGCATACTCTTAAAGATCTTCAAGAAACCCAACAAATGCTTATTCATTCAGAAAAGATGAGTGCTTTGGGACAAATGGTAGCAGGAGTAGCTCACGAAATAAATAATCCAATTGCTTTTGTAAACAACAACCTACATCAACTTAAGACTTACACTTCTGAGATATTTGAAGCATTCGATGAACTGGAAAGCAATTTGAAATCAGACAATTATGAGAGTACTTCAATGCTTATCGATAGCGTTAAAGAAAAGTATGAATTTGACTATTTAACTGAAGACATTACTTCTGTTATTGAAGAATCACAAACAGGGGTTGATAGGGTAATTAAGATCGTTGAAGATTTGCGACGTTTCTCCAGATTAGATGAGTCGGACGTTAAACATATCGATTTGGTCGAAAATATTAAGTCGACCTTATCAATCATAAAGCCTGAGATCGATAAAAAAGAAATTAATTTTGAGATGATTACACCTACCGAGGTGATGATCGATTGTTTTCCATCACAGCTAAATCAAGCATTGTTAAATTTACTTATAAATTCAATCTATGCTGTTGAGCGAAAAGGAAACATAACCTTATCGATGACACTTAAGAATGAGTATTTAGAATTGTCGGTTGCAGATAATGGATGTGGCATTGCTGAGGATAAGATTGACAAAATATTCAATCCTTTCTTTACGACAAAACCTGTGGGATCGGGCACTGGACTTGGATTGAGCATTACATATAAAATTATAGATAATCTACATAAAGGAAGCATTAAAGCAGAATCGATAGTGGGAGAAGGAACAACGTTTATAATTAGGGTACCAATTAAAATTGAGAATTAACTATGAGCGATACTAACATAAACCACAAACACTTACTGATAATTGATGACGAAGTAGAAATTACTAAATCAATCTATCGACAGTTTAGGCGAAAATATAAGGTACACACTGCAAACAGCGGAGCTGAAGCTCTTGAGATTATGGAGAAAGTGCCAATTCAGGTTGTTTTATCGGATCAGCGCATGCCTGGCATGACTGGGGTGGACTTCTTCAGTAAAATAAAAAACATATATCCTGATACATTAAAACTCATATTAACTGGCTACTCTGATATTGATGCGGTAATTGGAGCAATAAACGAAGGACAAGTGTTTAGATATTTAACCAAACCCTGGAAACCTTTGGAACTGGAATTGGCTATACAGGAGGCATTCGAAAAGCACTCACTGATAAAGATCAACAAACGACTAATGTCTGAACTTAAGGAGGCTAATACCCATCTCGAAAATAAGGTTTTGAAGAGAACCCAAGAGTTAGAAAAGGCAAATAAACAGTTGAAACAATTAAATATTGAAAAGAACAAGTATGTGGGCATTGTGGCACACGATCTTCGTAATCCAATTGGAAATGCTTATAGCTTTTCTTACCTATTAATGCACCAGTACAATGAATTCTCTAAAAATGAACACATCGAATATCTGCAAATTGTAAATGAACGTTGTTCATATTCGTTAGACCTAATTGAGGATTTTCTTGATGTATCTAAAATCGAATCTGGAATTCTGGATCTAGATTTTAAGGAATGGAATTATCTTGATATTATTAGAGATTGCATAGAACAGAATGAAATATTCGCGAGAGAGAAAAAGCAAAGGATTATCTTTGAGAACTCTATTGATACAATGCCTTTAATGTGTGACAAGAGTAAAATCCAACAGGTTATTAATAACCTCTTGAGCAATGCAATAAAGTACTCTAAGCAAGGTAAAAACATTTGGATAAAAATTGATTTTCAACCGTCGAAAACTGTTACTTATATCGAAGATGAGGGTAAAGGTATAGCAGAAGATGAAATGAAAGCTATTTTTAATGTCTTTCAGACTACTTCTACCACTTCAACTGCCGGAGAAAAGTCAACTGGTTTAGGACTTGCTATTGCTAAGAAAATTATAGAAGCTCATAATGGCACAATTAAGGTAGAAAGTGAAATAGGGAAAGGTAGTATATTCCAGTTTAACCTCCCCTCTTTTTCGAATTAGCTATTTGAATATGCTTAGAAATGGAGGAAACGTAGTGCTAAATTAGAGAGACTGCAATACGATAAGATAATGCTTATAGCAGCGGAGTAGTTTTTTGTCATTACTACTCCTTTGCTGTATTTTTAACATTCGTTACACTCCCCATGAACAACTAGTCACCCTCGTCTTAACCTCAATGACAGTATTTTTTACATAGATGCAACCCTAATCACCTTAAGGAGTATACATTTGGATAGTATTTAAAATCAAAGCTATGACTAAAAGTATCCTATTAATTCTACTTACTGTATTCGTCTTTTCTGCAAGAGGAGGAGATATCAACAAGCGATCAAAGAGTGCTAAACCTAATATTTTGCTGTTATTTTCGGATGACCACCAATCTACAGCAATTAATGCGTTGGGAAATCCCTACATTAAAACTCCGAATATCGACAAACTGGTAAAACAGGGTATGGCTTTTACGAATGCCTTCACTGAAACACCAACATGCTCTCCTAGTAGAACTGCCCTACTGACTGGTTGTGGATCGCTAACACACGGTACATTTTACCCTAAATATGCTGGTAGCGTAAACAAAAACCTCAAACGATGGCCCCAGACAATGAAAGAAGCGGGGTACGAAACATTCTGGACAGGAAAATTCAATACACATGGAAAACCTCAAGAATGGGGTGTTGAAGAGGCGTCAAGAATCTTTCCTCGAGGTATGGGTGACCATCACATGACATTTACAGAAGATGGGAAAAAGGTATCAGGCTTTAGTTCTGAGTTGTTTGCCGATGCTATGATTCGATTCCTGAACAAGCAGCACGACAAACCTTTCTTTGCAACAGTGGCATTTACAGCTCCCCACGATCCTCGTACTCCTCCAGGAGAGTACAGCACCATGTATAAACCAAATGAAGTACCTCTGCCAGCAAACTTGTTATCGCATTATAACTACAACGATGGTTATGAAAAGATCCGTGATGAGATGCTAATTCCTTATCCAAGAAATTTGGATACTGTGCGTCAAGAGATAGCTAATTATTATGGAATGATTACCCATATGGATGCTCAAATTGGAAGAATCCTGGAGGCCTTAAATCAAAACGGTTTGGATAAAAATACTATCGTTATTTATGCTTCTGATAATGGACTTTCTATTGGTCATCATGGATTAATGGGCAAATTCAGTTTTTATAAACACAGTCTGCTTGTTCCATTAATTATGCGAGGACCGTCAATTCCTCAAGACAAAACAACTGATATTCATGTTTATCTGCACGATGTTTTTCCTACAATTTGCGAAATGACTGGTATTGAGATACCAGAGACTGTTGAAGCCAAAAGTTTCTTATCTGTATTGAAGGGAGATACTAAGCCAATTCACCAATATATGTTTGGTTCATTGTCGAATTTAAAACGATCGGTTACAACAACTGATTACAAGCTCATCAAACATTATCATGCAGAGAACACAGAAAATAGTACCGATGAATATTTGTTCTTCGACTTGAAGAACGATCCTTTGGAGATTATCAATCAAATAGACAATCCAAAGTTCTCAGCTGAGATTGCCAGGTTAAAAGAGGTTCTTAAAAAGAGACAAATCAGGAAGAAAGACTTCCTACCTGCGGACTATTAGAAGATGCTTAATCATCCTTATGTGTAATATATGTGTAAAGGACAGATCAGCTTTAAAAACGCGAGTCTGTCCTTTCTTTTTATCATTATTAGTCATTCTATAAACAAGAAAAAATAGAATAATCCCCCAACTTTTATAGTCTTATTTCTACCTTGTTATATCTCACATTACCTTGTGTCATATCACCTATATTAATTGCTTTTACAGGACAATGATGGAGACATTTCAGGCACATATCACAATTTAATCCAAATTGTATTCCATCTTTAAATCTTATATTTCCTTGAGGACATGCATTCACACAACATGCAATTGATTCTTTATTTAAAATACTTGATAAAATTTAAGGACTCCCCTTACTTACTTTATATAGACTAATATAAATAGTCCTAATGGAACACTTAGTGATAATCCATAAATAATATTGCCTCTAAACACTGAAGTCCTTCTTTTTACTGCAATCAAGATAAGCAACTGCACAATAACCATTATTGTTGGAAATAGTAATTCATTATTTTCAATTCCTTCTCCTGATCCATAAACAAAAAATTCAATAAAAGCTCCAACTATTTGAAGCATAAAATAACCAACCACAGAACACAAAAGAATTACAACGTTAATTGCGATATTTTTCATTTTACTATTTTTCATTGAGTTCACCAAGGCTATAGGATACAGCCAAGACCTATCCACCTATTTCAGTACTGTTGGATAGACAATATTCTCAATGTATTGTTACTTCTCCTTGGATTTATTTCACTAATATAAATAAAAATAAAGAGCTTGTACCAACAAGAAAACTAGAATAAAATCCACACATGATGAAGAATCAACTATAGTAATTGTATAGTATGGATAAAGATACTCAGTATGCTTCTACTCATACCTCAAAGCTTTAACCGGATTTTGAGTGGCAGCTTGCCAGCTTACCGTTAGTAAGGCAATATTATTTTACAAAAGAAGAAAGGTGAATAACAAAAAAGAGGAAGCCATACCGACTTCCTCTTTTCTATTTTTTTATCTATTATCCGTAAGACAAACCTACAGACACTTCAACTCTATATCAACTTAACCAGCAAAATATTAAGCAGTTTTATTTGCTTCTTTTTCTGCATCTAATCTTCTTGTCACTCTACCATATACAATCAATGAAATAGCAGAAACTCCTGCAATTGCCATGAAGTAGTACCAGATATAATGAGCATTAGCTTTTGCTGCACTCCAAGCCTCAGGACTATCGAATAGCGCCTGATCTGGACAGTATTTCTGCAATAGGAATCCTGACAATCCAAATCCTAAGATTGATGAAATAAACGAATGCAGGTGACTAAATCCTAGATACAATCCTTCTTCTCCTTTTGGAGCCTGAAGTGAGAAATACTCCAGGAATCGTGGCGAAATAAACGATTCGGCCAAACCTTGGAACATGATTCCTACAATCATCATGAATGCTACAGGGTGGAAAGAATAACCAAGTACAGTGATCGACTCAGCTTGAATAAGGTTACCCGAAGCCATTGCTAGCGCTGATACAGGCATAATAAACATACCTACAGTCATAGAGGCTAACGCTGTACGCTTTCTCATAATTGCCGTTACCAATCCTACGGTTAGCACAACCACCAAAGGATTTACGTTGGCATACCATGATGGAGATGCTCCCTCTCCTGCCATACGCAATACATATTTAGGCATGGTTGCGTACAACTGATGCTGCACCATCCAGAAACCTGTAACAATTAAAATCAACATTAATAATCGCACATTCGAAAGCACCTTAATTAATGCTTGCCAAATCTCACCCATTGTTTTTCCTTCTCCCGAGCGCTTTGAACTCTTGTAAAAGAAGAAAATAAGAATGAATGCCAACAAAGTCATTGCCGCAGAAAAATAGTTCAATGTAACCAATCCTTCATTACCCATAGCCTCACGCAACGGCTTAACAATAGTTTTTCCTGAAAAGGCACCAATATTTACCATTCCATAGAAAATAGAGAAACCTTTAGCTCTATTCTCTTCGGTAGTCTCTTTAGCAACTGTTGCAGTAATTACCGATTTAATAAAGGATCCCCCTACCATAATCAAAACTACTACAGGTATAATACCCCATTTATAAGGACTATGTTCAAGCCCCGAGAACGTGGTTGTCTCTGAATAAGCAACCAATCCTGCACTCTCCAACATGGTTGGTAAGATTGCCAAGCCTGCATAACCTGCTGTAAGCAAACTAAAGGCTAATAACAACGCACTTCTAAAGCCAATTTTATCGGCCAATGCTCCACTAAATGTTGGTAATAAATATAAACCAGCCGAGAAGAATCCCGCAATCAATGCTGCTTCCACATCACTAAATGCCAATATACGCGACAGGTATAAGGTAATTACAATAAATACGCCGTAATATGCGGCCCTCTCTAATAACTCTACACCATTGGCAATCCAAAATGCCTTGGTGAATGATTTTTGTACTGCTTCCTTCATCTATTTATTTTCTAACTGTTATTTCTCAACACCCCATAAAATGCACATGATCTATAAATCACGCTCTCCTAAGACAGCCATTACAACAAAAATCGTGCACATTCTGACGCTCAAAGATAGTTTTCGTAAGGGAAATAAAAAATAAACCTGATCAATTCACTTGGAGTTAATCAGGTTTATTTCAATTTTATGTATCCGGAATATCCAGACAGTCAATTTTTATTTAATGATAATCTCGCGTATAATCACCCAACCGGTATGTGGTCCGGTTACTTTGATATTAATTGCTTTAATCTTCTCTCCTGATAGTTTTCCCTTAGCAATACCATCTTTGAACGTTCCTATTTTAACGAAGTTTTCTCCATCGTAAGAAACCTCCAAATCACCATGATTTAGATAATCCTTTGAATCACCTGTAATTACCTCAATCTCATCAGCAGAAGCAGGCTCACCAAGAGTTAATTTAAACCAATTGCCCTTATCTACTGTCTGACAACTCCAGAAATATGAGTTCTTACGACCGTCAAAAGTAAACTCAGCAACATATGGATTAAAGGTACCGATATTGGTCGTAATCTTAGCATTTCTCACCAATACAGGTTTATCTTCATCAGGTTTAAACTCTTTGGCATCCATATCCTCCTCAACAAAGTATTGAACTCCCATCTTCTCAAGTGTTGGATAGTAAGCATTCAAATTCTCAAGGAAACGATCCCAATTGTGATTATCCGATTTTAACCAAAGGACTTCGGACAAAGCCATGATACGAGGGAAAATACGCTCATCAATATCTTTGGTTGTCACAACCTTTTCAGTCCACAGACAAGCCTGTCCGCCAAGGAATAAACTCTCTTGCTCTGCAGTTAATCCTTCCGGTACTGGCTCCCAGTTATACACTTTCTTTGTACTATTTCCTGTATATCCCCAGTCGTAGTAACAACCATGCTGAGGACACATGATCATGTCTCTATTAGCTTTCAGTGCCATATCACGACCATGAATTCCTTTATCTCTCCAAACCATTACTACATCATTTGCTCCGGCAGCACCACGATCGTTGATCTCATCCCATCCCAACATACGTTTTCCGTAGGATTCAACAATAGCTGAAACTTGCTTTGTAAAATGATCCTGCAATTCATGTTCATCTTTAAGATTGTTATCTTTTATCATTTTCTGACAATCAGGACACTCCTTCCAAATGTGCTTCTCTACCTCATCACCTCCCAAGTGTATATATTTACCAGGGAACAATTGACAAACTTCCTTAAGCACCTCTTTAACAAACTCCTGAGTAGCAGTCTTACCAGGACAAAGCATTACTTCGCTACCACGCTTAATAGTTGAGCGATCCTGCTCCTGTGGATATACTTCAAATTCTCCACCTTTACACGACAACTCAGGATAAGCAGCTAATGCAGCGCGACAGTGGCCGGGTAAATCAATTTCAGGAACAATAGTAATAAAACGCTTTTGTGCATAAGCTATAAGCTCCTTCATTTGTTTTTGTGAGTAGAAATTTCCCGACATTTCAGGGAAATCTTTATAAGTAGTCCCAACAGTCGTCAGTTTAGGATATTTCTTTATTTCTAATCTCCATCCCTCATTATCGGTAAGGTGTAAATGAAGGTGATTCATCTTTAAGATAGCCAATTGATCAACCACTCGCTTAAGCTCATCGATAGTCCAGAAATGGCGACTGCAGTCGAGCATGAAACCACGATAGTTGAAACGAGGATTATCTTTAATCTTTACAGCAGGAATTTTTGCAACTGTCTTGCCATTAATTAACTGTCGTAATGTCTCTACCCCATTCTTCAAACCTTCACCTGTTGACGCAGTAATTGTAGCTTTTTTAAAGTCAACATCGAATACATAACCACCAGCTGCAATATCCTCATTCTCATCAAGAATCAATACAACTGACTTCACTCCCTTTTTTACGCTACCTGCATAATCGGCATTTATTCTAAACTCTTTCAACAGAGCTTCAACCTCTGCAGGGACAACTCCCATCTCTTTTTTACCTCCTTTACACACAATCGACACAGGTGGATCCAGGTAAAGACTTCCCTCCTGAATATCAATCTCCTGCGGATAAGGGATAAGGTTAATCTTCTTTTGAGCAACAACATTACCCAATACACATACAATACATACAAGCAATAAACAGAACTTTCTCATTCGTGATTAATCTATGGTTCGTAATTTTTGAAAACGCACATTTCATGGCAACAAACATGCCAATCATGGCGCAATTTACAACATAATTTTATGTGATTGAAGGATTATTTGATTAAATGATCGTTGAATTTCGGGTGCTTATTTTCAACTAAACCATTTTAGTTGATGCTATATTTCTAAATTCCTTATATTTGTCGCATATAACCACAACCAAATATTACACATATGCTACGATTATTAATTGTACTATCTGCGGTTCTATTCTTCTCCTGCACACAGCAGCCTAAGGAAGAGAAAGTAGACTACACGCAATTTGTAAATCCATTCATCGGTACAGGAGGTAATGGAAACACCTATCCTGGTGCCTCAATGCCTTTTGGTATGGTACAGATAAGTCCTGATAACGGTATTCCTGGATGGGATAGAATATCAGGTTACTTCTATCCTGACACCACCATTGGAGGATTTAGTCAGACCCACTTAACCGGTACCGGCGCGGGCGACTTGTACGATATTCCTGTAATGCCTGTAACATGGCCTTATAAGGATATGCGCAAAACCAATCCTAAGAGTCCGCTTGGTCCTTATTCAGTATTCTCACACGATGAGGAACATGCTGAACCAGGCTACTACAATGTAAAATTGAAAGATTACAACATCTTAGCTGAGTTAACAGCCACTAATCGCTGCGGATTTCATCGTTATACATTTCCTAAAGCAGAGAAAGCATCACTGTTTATCGACCTAAATAAGGCAATGAACTGGGACTATACCTTAGATACAAAAGTTAACGTAAAGAGCAACACTGAGATTGAGGGTACTCGTTACTCACAAGGTTGGGCTAAGCGTCAGCAATTATTCTTTGTTGCCCAATTCTCAAAACCTTTCAAATCAATCAATATTGATACAGTAAGCATCAAGAAGCCTTTTAAAGAAGACTGGGGAGGAACAGGAAATACCCTTCGCCTGGATTACACAACTGAAGATGGTGAGCAAATCATGATGAAGATTGGTATCTCTGCAGTAAGTGTTGAAGGAGCAAGAAAAAACCTGGAGGCAGAAATCACTCACTGGGACTTTGATGCAGTGCGCGCTGAGGCTAAAGCTGTATGGAATGAGCAATTGGCTAAAATCCACATTGACACTGATAATGCCGATGAGAAAACGATTTTCTATACTGCTATGTATCAAAGCATGCTGGCTCCTACGCTGTTCAGTGATGTAGATGGCAAATATTATGGACCAGATTATAAAATTCACCAGACTGATGGTTGGGATAACTACTCAACGTTCTCTCTTTGGGATACGTTTAGAGCAGCACATCCATTGTATACAATTATGCACGACGATCGTGTAAATGATATGGTAAAAGCAATGGTTGCTTTCTATGAGCAACATGGTGTATTGCCTGTATGGCCATTAGCTGGAAACGTAACTGGTATGATGATTGGTTATCATGCTGTGCCTGTTATTGCCGATGCATACCTGAAAGGAATTGGTGATTTCGATGCTGAAAAAGCTTTAGAAGCATGTATTGCGTCGGCTGAGGCTAATATCGAAGGACAAGAGTACTTCCGGGAAATGGGCTATATTCCTTACGAGCTTGAAGATGAATCAGTATCAAAAGCATTAGAGTATGCCTATGATGATTGGTGTATCGCTGTGATGGCAAAGAAAATGGGCAAACAAGATGTATATGAAAAGTACATTAAGCGTGCAGGTTATTATCGCAATTTCTTTAATGAAAAATCAACATTCTTACACCCAAAAGATAAAAACGGTAAATGGATTGATGGTTTTGTAGCGAAAGATTATACAAAGCATTTCTGCGAGAGTAACGCATGGCAATACTTCTTTTTTGTACCTCAAGATATCAAAGGATTAGCTGACATAACTGGCGGTAACGACAGATTTGAGCAAAAGCTAGATTCAATGTTTACCTTTGATCCACTTCCTACTGATGACCTACCAATCTTTAGTACAGGAATGATCGGACAGTATGCACACGGAAACGAACCTAGTCACCATGTTGGTTACCTATATAATTACATTGGAAAACCATGGAAAACTCAGGAAATTGTACACAAGATCATGAAGACTCAGTACAAAAACAGTCCTGATGGTATCTGTGGTAATGAAGACTGTGGACAGATGTCATCATGGATGATCTTCTCTGCTATGGGATTCTATCCTGTAAATCCTGCCGACCAGACATATGTTATTGGAACGCCATTAGTAGATAAGGCTGTTATTAAATTAGCTGCCAATAAAACATTTACAATGCGTGCAGAGAATCTTACTGATGAGAATAAATACATCGAGAGTGCAACGCTTAACGGTAAGCCGGTAACCAAATCATATTTAACACACCAGCAAATCATTAACGGTGGAGAACTAGTCTTCAAGATGAGTGCAACACCGAATAAGCAGCTGTGGAGTAAGAAAGAGAGTTATCCTCTATCAATGACCAAGTAACAATCACTATAAAACAGAAAAACCTGAGACTTACACCTCAGGTTTTTTTATATCCTATAATCTCTTAATCTTATCAATCTGAAATCTTCAAGATCTCAATCTCTGAACGACGGTTAGGTTGATGTTGCTTTTCATTCTCCTTGGTTTCACCAGCAACTTTAACCTTTGGTTTTGACTCGCCATAGGAATAAGTCTTAATTCTACTTCGACCGATTCCTTTGCTCATCAAATAGTCAGCTACCGATGATGAACGTCGCCTACCCAAGTGATCATTCCACTCTACTGTTCCAATAACATCAGTATGTGAAGACACCTTTACAACCACATCCGGATTACATTTCAAAAAGTTAACCACACGATCTAATTTTGCAGTTGCATCTTTTCGAATATCGCTCTTATCAAAGTCGTACAAGATCTCACCCTCAATAACCAATTCCTCTTCCAATCCCTTCATATTAAGGTCTACAATCTCATTCAAATCAACAATACCAGGCTTCTTACCCTTGGTTGAATAGCGCACGATTAAGGGTAAATATTCATCTTTGTAGAACTCAATATCATAATCTTTATCAGCTTCTAACCTTACCGTAAACTTACCGTCTTTATGAGATGTAAACTGGCGACTATCAGTAACTGATGAGCTTACAAGGAATTCAACTCCTTCTAAAGGTTTACTTCCTGAATTTGCATAGAGTGTACCTGTGATACCATACTCAGTATAAGGTATCAACTCCAGCTCACAAGTATTTTCTTCAGCTCCCAGTTCAATATCACAGCTAAAAGGATGATAAGCCTCATCTACCACCGAGAAGCGAACCCGTTTCACAGAATCCGGTACAACTAAAGATACCTTTCCATTCTCATCGGCAGTAAGTGTAGTAAGCTCACTTCCATCAACATTGGTAACACTGATCGTTAATCCTTCAATCAAATCCCCACTCCCCTTTTCACGTAAAGTAGCCTCCAACTTACGCTCAAAAGCCTCTTCTTCTAACAATGTAAAACGGTAGATATCATCATCTCCCATACCTCCTTCACGGTTTGAAGCAATAAAACCAGCATGTCCATCTTCACGGATAAAGATCCCAAAGTCGTCCATATTGGTATTCATAGGATATCCTAAATTCTTCACCACATACTTTTCATCAATTAAAGCAGTGACAAACAAATCCAGACCTCCCAATCCCAGATGTCCGTTCGATGTGAAATACAATTTCTGCTTATGAACTACAGGAAACATCTCATCTCCTTCAGTATTGATCTCAGTCCCCATATTCACAGGTTCCGACCAGTCGTCTCCGTTTTTCTCAACATACCAGATATCTGATCCACCAATACTACCCAGACGATCAGATGCAAAATAGATTCTTTTACCATCTGCTGAGAAACTACCATGAGCAGTAGAGTATCCATCACCATTAAATGCCAACTCAGTCAACGGCCCCCAACTACCATCAGCAACACGATTAGCAATATGCAATTTCAAATGATTCACTCCATGATCATCCAACTTAGGAAATACTGTCCCCATATTACTTCGTGTAAGCAGCAACTGTCGACCATCAGGTCTTATCGACAATGGACCATCGTGAAAGTGCGATTTTAATTCCTCTGCAAATAAATCTACATCAGCCTGTTCTCCTTCCTTATCTTTGGTTGAAAACACATTCAGGTAAGGGTGTTCATTCCATGCATATTTTCTCTTGATAGCAATATCAACTTCTCTATCAGAGGTGAACAGCACCTGGTCTTCAAATACCACTGCACCAAAATCAGCTTGAGCAGAATTAAATTCCACCGGCGACACCTCATATCTCTTTTCCTTAAGCAAATCCTTGATTTTCGACATCGCTTGTTGCTGACGAACAGCGCGACTATCATTTAGGTGATCCTCAAGATATTTATCCATCACCTCATCTGCCACAGCGTATTTACCATTGTACTTTAATACCTGCGCATAATAAAAAAGGTCTACACCTTTCAAACTACCTTCTGATATCGATTCATATACACCTAAAGCCTCAACAACCTTACTAATCTTAAGATATGATAAAGCCAGCATTGCTTTTTCATTGTCATTTAAAAGCTGCTTCTGATTTAATGGCTCCAATAAGCGCACTGCCTTCGCATATGCCAGATCGTTAATCGCTTTTTCTGCCACCTTCACCTTTCGGGAATGCTCATCAGGATTAGAATTACCAGCTATACAAGGATAGCCAATCAATATATTCAAAATAAATACCCAGGCAATCAACTTGACATTCAGATATCTTATTTCTCTCATAATCATAGTGCTTTTATTTAGAAATATCGAGGAGATTTTACTTTCCTTTTTATAAATCCATCAAAATCAAAACTAATCATAATTTCATGACTTCCATTATTAAATGACTTTAATTTTGACACTGACATATCATACGAATAACCAACCATTAACTGTCGGTTTATTTGGAAGTTAGCAATAAGTGCAACTGCATCATCAAATCGATAGCTGGCACCTAACCAAAAGCGATCTTTTAGTAAGAACTGACCAGTTACATCTACCGACAATGGAGCCCCTTCAACCAACTTACCGATAAAGGAAGGTTTAAATTTAAGGTCCTTACTTACATCGAAAACATAACCTCCCATTAGATAATAATGACGCTTCATTTCTCCAGGATTAACCACCCCTTGTATTTCTTTGCTGATATAGTTCTCGGCCAATATAGGAACTGCAAATCCAGCATAATAACGTTTGCTATATAAGTAAATACCTGCACCTGCATTAGGTTGAACTTTTTTCTCGTAATTGAAACCAAAAGCATTATCAGGATTCTCTACCGATAATTCTGATAGTTTTACCTGGTAATTGTAAATCCCGGCACGAATACCCATTGAAAGTATCAACGACTCTGATACTTTTATACGATACGCATAATTCAAGCTGATATAATTCTTATCAACCGGACCGTAACTATCATCAACAACTGATATTCCTAATCCAATGCGATAATTATTCACCGGAGTATGCACTGAGAATGCATTAGTTTGTGGTGCTCCTTTAAATCCTGCCCATTGCTTACGAGTTAGCAATGTTGCATTCAAAGCATTACGCGTACCCGTATAACCAGGATTTACCGACATGGTATTGAACATGTACTGTGTGTAAAGTGGCTCCTGCTGAGCCATAACATTCACAGAGCAAAGCAGAGTCACTAATAAAAAACAGATCCTCCACCTGATGCTATATATTGAAAGTTTTATTTTCATCTCTTCCTGTTCGTTTTAGTTAATACCCAACTTAGCGCGTTAAATAGATGTAGCCATTCATCTTTTGCCCAGTCTCTGGAATAGTTATCACATAATAATAGGTTCCAACCGGAAGCTTGCGGCCTACAGTATTACCACAATTCGATAATCCATCCCAACTATTGTCGTAACCAGAATTACGATACACTGTATTCCCCCATCGATTGAAGACAACCATTTCGACCTTTGCAAATTGATTGATCCAAGGGATATTATAAGTATCATTCACTCCATCACCATTAGGCGAAAATCCCTCATACAAAATCAATTCACCAAAACACTCATCTGGATCTAAACGATTAATGATTCCATCATTATCGCAATCCCCTTCTTCTTCATCACCATCTTCAATTCCATCATTATCTGAGTCGGTATCCTGATCATCACTTTGTCCGTCGCCATCAGTATCCTGATCTCCCTCAACATCATCATCAATACCGTCATTGTCAGTATCAACAGCAACCACATCGATACTCACCTGTCCGATTGCACATTTCTGTGGGGTTCCATTATCACATATTTGATAGGTAAAATTATCAACTCCCTCAAAGCCGGCTTCTGGTGTATAACTATAAGTTCCGTCACTATTAATTGTTATGGTTCCATGCGCTGGTGCCTGAACAGGACTGACATCTATTGTTAGATCATCACCATCAGCATCGGTATCATTATCCAGTAAACTTTCACCTTCTAAAAGCTTTGATTTGGCAGTCTGGTTGGTATCATTATTTGCAACAGGAGCTGTATTGGTTAACGCAACCACAACCTCTACATTAGCAGTTGAGCAATCGCCATCCTTATCACAAATTGTATAGGTAAATTGTAGTGTTCCGGTGAAGTCTTCATCAGGAACAAGGGTCAGTGTATTATCGGCATTAACTGTGACTGTAGCGCCTTGTATACTCGATGAAGGAGATACAGTGATTCCTCCATCCTCCAGACCAGTATCATTGTCTAACACACGAATAATCACAGGCTCACTTTCATCCGTCGATGTAGCATCATCTACCGCATTAGGTAAAACATTAGGTTCCTGAACATCAAACGTTACAGTTGCTACATTAGAAGTAGCTCCTTCAGTATCTTCAATTGTATATTCAAAGCCTCCGGTTGTAGTCTCTGAACCATCATGCGTATAAGTAATTGTTCCGTCACCATTATCAACAACAGATCCATGAACCACATTACTAATGGTAATAGTTGTAGCCACCACATTTGTCTCTGAGTCGGTATCGTTGGCAATAACATCAATTGTTACTGATGTCCCCTGTATCATACTTCCATTATCATCGACAGCTACAGGAGGATCATTTTCAGGAGTAACGGTTAGTACAACAACCGCCACGTTGGATTCTGCTCCCTGATCATCTTTAATTGTATATTCGAAGCCTCCAGTAGTTGTTTCTGAACCATCATGAGTATAAGTAACTGTACCATCGCCATTATCAACAACTGCACCATTGACAGCATTAGTAATTACTATACTTGTTAAGTCTAAAGCTCCTTCAGCATCAATATCATTTGCCGCTATATTTACAACAACAGGTTCTCCTTCTTTTAGTGTTTCGCTATCATTTACCGCAACAGGCACATCATTCACAGGATGAACTGTTATATCAACTACACCAACATTCGATGTGGCCCCTTGGGTATCTTTTATTGTATATTCAAAGCCCCCGGTTGTAGTCTCTGAACCATCGTGTGTATAGGTAATTGTCCCGTCACCATTGTTCACTACTGTTCCATTTACAACATTAGTAACGACAACGGTGGCCGGAGCAACTTTTGTTTCAGCATCTGTATCATTACTTGCAACATCGATGGTTACTGATTCTCCTTCGTTAACCTCTCCCGCATCATCAATTGCCACTGGGTTGCTATTTACTGTAATTGTCACAAACGCTACATTTGATATAGCACCATTGGAGTCTTTCACTGAGTAGTCGAAACTACCTTTCGATGTTAATGATCCATCATGAATAAAGGTAACTGTACCGTCTGCATTACGAATGACCGAACCATTGACAACATTCATAATTACCATAGTAGTTGGCTCCACCCAGGTCTCTTCATCAATGTCGTTTGCCGTAATATTCAATCGTATCGATTCTCCTCGGTTGACTTGTCCCTCGTCAGCATTAGCAACCGGATTAGAGTTTAAGCGAACCGACACAGTAGCTCTTTCAGATACTTCTCCATCCGTATCTTCAATGGTATATTCAAAACTACCATCATTATCTGAGCCATCATGTGTAAAATCGATGGTTCCATCTGCGTTCTTCGTTACACTACCACCAACAACATTATAAATGGTTATTGTTGACACCACAACCGATGATTCATGGTCGATGTCATTATCAACCACATTAATCGTTGTATTTGCTCCTTTATTGACAATCGCAACGTCGTCATTCGCCTCTGGAGGCGTGTTTGCTGAGATATAAAGATTCGTTTCGGATGAAGTCCGCAGATCAATAGTTCCTTTATCATTTAATCCGTTTGCAACTTCAATAAACTTATACTTTGGTAAGACTAACTCCTTTGAGTGCACCTTTGTAATGAAACACATCAATACAAATACAAGCACAATTCCCAGTACTCTTTGTAAATCTTTCCTCATATGCTTAGTGTTAAGGTTAACCGTGTTTAGAAAATTCATCGTATTTTATATCGAATACAACCACCTTATAACCTTAGTATCAAATAATTATAAAATACACTAGGTACATGACTTATTACTGACATATACATATATATTTCACAACTCATCTTAGCTTTCACAGCTAATTGTCATACTTTATTATAAGATTTGATTGTTTCTGACAGGAAAACAACTGAGTATCAACACACTCATCAATTGAGCAAATAGTAAGTCTTAAAAGACAACTGCTTTCCAAGCATTAGATTGATTCGTTTCACCACCGAATATAGATCTCCCCATGTATTCATACTACTATAGTACGAATATGTCACTCCTGAAATATTCTTTCCCATTTCAAAAAGTAAGTTTAGATTATTACCCCCAATTATAATATAACCAGTATCCAGCTTTCCACCACTAAATAAATACTGATACCAGTCGTGCCCTATACAACAAATATAATAATTACATATAAATATTTTAATAAGTGCCGAAGTTTTTGCCTTATAAATATTATCGACGTTAATCAGTCGAACGATTATCGATCAATCCCAACTCCTATTCTAACATTATGTTTTTGATTGTTGGTAGTGTTTATACCATGATTAGTTCTGTACAGCATTTAGTTCAAAACAAGTAAAATCAGCACATAAATCACTCTATTAAAAACCATTAAATCAATTACAGAAGTAAGAATTTCAATTCAGTAGCCCAATATTACGCTTCAGCCATGTTTTCATTAAGTCCGTCACAATCCTATTCTCTGTTAAGAAGACACAAAATACTTTTGCAACAGTTTAAACAATCAAAACACAGTATTATGAACAAAGACAGAAGCAAGTTGAGAGGATTTCTACCTGTGATTATATTGGCATTATGTGCAGGGATATCTATTTACAGTTTAATGTCGGCTAGAATCAATCAAACACCAACAATATTATCTATAAACAAAAGACTTGTTCACCTCGATGGAGCCTCAAATTTCAGAGATATTGGAGGTTATCAAACTGAGGACGATCGCCTCATAAAAACAGGAGTCATCTATCGGTCTGATAAACTTTCCAAACTAACCAATGCCGACATACAGAGACTAAAATCTCTTAATCTCACACAGATTATTGACCTACGGTCAGAATTAGAAATTAAAATTCACAAGGATCGAAAGCCTGAATGGATCAGTGAAATCAAACACCATCAGGTAGGCAATGAAGCCGTAGATCCGGATGATTACACAAGAAAAGTGCTTACGGGATATTATACGGCTGATAGTTACAGAGAAATGATGATCAATGGTTATCGACAGATGATTCTGGAAGGGAAAAGCTATATACCCGCCATACTTAACGAATTGGTTAATGAGCAAGGTGCATCTGTATATCATTGTGCAGGAGGCAAAGATAGAACTGGTATAATTACAGCCGTTCTTTTAAAAGCACTAGGAGCCTCAAATGAAACCATCATTTCTGATTATTTACTTACTGCTCATTACCGTAAGGCAGATATGGAAAAGAAATATAAAAAGCTCAAATCGCTATCAACTCATATCGATGATAAACTTATTGCAAGCATGTGGCCCAACAAAGACTATATCAATTCAGGATTACAGACCATTGAAGAGTTAGGTGGGATCCAGCAGTATTTGATGCACTATCTGGGTGTAGATGAGATGACCATCCTTCGACTGAAAAACAAGATGTTAAACTAGATGAATCTTTAAAAATTAGACATAAATAAAAATGACGTTAACGATGAAGCAATACACTTTTATTTCAATCCTCCTGCTCATTTCATCCACTGCATTTGCACAAAACACAAACAACAGATACGATTTGGAAATAGAAAGCAGATATGTAACGAACAATAAAAGCGATGCAGCCTTCAAGGCAACAAGAATCAAACAGCATCTGCTTGCTATTCCTGTGAAAAATAAATTCCTGAACATAGGTCTTGATTATTCCTATGTGAACATTGAATTCAGGGAGGAGAATTCAATTAATCACGATTTAAGAGATTTTCACAAAATAGGCTTTTCTTTATCCTACCAAAGTCAAATCAATGATAGTTGGACCATGACCACTCAATTGACTCCGCGAATAAATTCAAACCTTACTGATGGAATCAAATCTGAAGATCTCAATATCAACGCACTACTGCTTTTCAACCATTCGAAATCACGAAATTCTCTATTATCACTTGGAGTTATTTACTCCAACAAATTGGGACATCCGGCACCTTTTCCCATCATCAATTACTGGAAGCAATTCAATAGTAAGTGGCGCATGAATTTGGGATTACCAAGAATGTCATTAAGTCACTGTATCTCTAACAAATCTACAATAACAGGATTCGCCGAATATCAAGGTTTTAGCTCCAATATTGGCAACGACATCAACAATCAATCTTTTCGTCAGAATCGCACAGCTGAAAAAATTAGTTATAAAGATATTATCACCGGACTCGAGTACATTTACAAAACCAAACAATGCAAGTTTTCACTATCTGGAGGATATACTTTGAATCGTACTTTTGAATTACGCAATAACAATAAAGACACAGCATATAAGTTTGACATGTCAAACAACTTCTATATCGGTTTTAATGCATCATTCAAGCTAAAACAAAAATAATTATTGGATATCAGTGCCCTTGCCTCAAGAATTCATATATTTAATGAGACAGGGGCACTAATTAGTAAAGCCTAATAAACATGACAAAAAAGAAACCATATAATAACATCTTATTTTTACTGGGATTCGTAATCATCTTGATTCTGGTGAATTATATTCTCAAGGATAAATTCCAACATATCTCCGGAGCTAAGATATTAAGAGATATTACCGTAACAGTATTTCTTGTTTTACCAGGTTGGATAAGTGCTTCATTCCTTATCCGCTACATGAATAAAAATAGTATCCTTACCAAAAATCTTCCCATAAGAATAATTCGAAATATGGGTATAGCAAGTATACTTAGCCTAATATCCGTGGCTTTGCTAACTATAATTCGAAATCTAATCTTCAACAAACCAGATGATGATCCATTAGTAGTACAGTTTACTGTTTTCTTCATCATCAACTACACTATAATGCAATTCTTCGATTATTTCAGCTATTTTATGAAAGAAAAAAATGATGAACTTTTGATTGAAAAGGAGAAAAACAAAATACTTAACCTCAAATACCAAATATTAAGTAATCAGATTAATCCTCATTTTCTATTTAATTCACTCAATATTCTTTCATCATTAATTTATGAAGATCAGGATAAGGCTAATAAATACACTAAAGAAATTTCAAAACTATACCGTTACATTCTAAATGCATCGAAGGAAGATATCGCACATTTAGATCAGGAAATTCAATTTTTAGAATCATTCTATCACATTAATAGTCTTAGGTTTCCTGAAAGCATCAACCTAAACATAGACAATAAGGTAAAAGATTACAACAACTACATTATTCCTTTAAGTCTACAGTTATTGGTTGAAAACGCCATCAAACATAACACATTCAGCAAAGACAATCCGTTGAACATTTCTATAAAAGTGGATAACCATAAAATTGTTGTTACAAACAATATAAATCCCAGAAATATCAATTCTACAGGATCAGGTTTTGGATTAAAGTATATTCAAAGCAATTATTATAAATTTGGTTATCTTATTGAGATAAGTCAATCTGATAAATTATTCTCTGTAACCATTCCAATAATTTTCAAAAACGATATAAGATGCGAGTAGCTATAATAGAAGATGAACTCTATGCCTACAAAGAACTTGTGAGGATGCTCAAGGAATTAATTCCGGACATTGAAATTGTGGCACATTTCGATTCGGTAAAATCAGCCATTGATGGGTTATATCAACTAAAGATCGATCTCGCTTTTTTCGACATTTCACTTCCTGATGGTTTTAGCTTTGAAATACTAAATGATAGGCCACTTCAGGTCCCCATCATATTTACCACTGCGTATGATGAATACAGTCTGCGAGCATTCAAATATCATAGTGTTGATTATCTATTAAAACCCATCGACAGTGAAGAATTGAAGGCAGCTATTGATAAATACAGGTCAATAAAAGAGCACTATTCTCCTTTTAATTTGGAAGAATTAGTCAAGTCCATGCAACCTCAACATATAAAAAAACGATTCTTAATTAAAATTGGAGATAAGTACACCACAATCAAAACCCCAGATATAGCTTATTTTTATAGTGAAGACAAGGTAACCTACATCCGATCGTATGATGGGCAAACTTACCTGAGCGACTATTCGCTTAATGATATTGAGAGCCTTATAGGAAACGACTTTTTCAGGGTATCTCGGAACATGATTTGTTCACTAGATTCTATTGAATCGACAGCTAAATACTTCAACTCGCGATTGAAGATACAGCTAAATCCTCCATTTCAGGAAACGATTCTACTCAGCAGAGTACGGGTTAAAGAATTTCTGAAGTGGCTGGATAGCTGATACAAACGATTTACTAAATGCAAAAAAGTTACCACTACATCTTATTGCAACGGTAACTTTTCACCAAGTAGGTCAAGTAATGACCTGATTATTTTAAATACTTAAAATGACATAAACACTCTAAAGTTATGATTTTCTTTAGGTCTTGCCGTGTATTTCACCAACTATTTTTTTATAAAATTATTATAGTAGCTTGCTAGTTTCAACACATCACTTCTTTTGGCCTGAAATATCTCAAACTAAACCAGCAACTTAGCCTTCAATCTCCTATATTTAGGAGTAAAAAAGGCTACCCAACACATGAGAATAATTTCTCTGATATTGAATAGCCATTATGGTTAAAAAAGTATACTGTTCTTAATAATCTTCTCCTGCATTACTATGAGCACACGACTCAACAAACGCTTTCAATTCTTTCATCATCGACTTAACAATCTCAGGATGATTACTCGCAATATTCTTTGTCTCGGAAGGATCATTAACGATATCATACAGCTCAACCGCCGCTATAGGTGTTGATCCATTATCTGATTTAGGACGAGCTTTACCTTCATTCTTCACCAGCTTATATCGTTCACCAATCATCACCTTTTGTTTGTGACCATTATACTGGAAACCAATATGCTTGTTTCGCTTTTGTTGCTTTCCTTTTAGAATATCAATCAGACTAACACCATCAATTGGGCGATCGCTCTCCATCTTATATCCTAATGCCTCGCAAACAGTTGGGAAATAATCACTGGTTACAGCTGGCATATCCAATTCGAGGTGCTGTTTTGCAACTGCAGGCCATTCAATAATCCCTGGTACGCGAATACCTCCTTCATAAAGACTACGCTTTCGACCCCTAAGTTTTCCAGCAGTTCCCTGTGATCTACCTCTAGGACCAGGATTACCTTCAGGACCATTATCACTAGTGAAACATACCATTGTATTTTCTGCTACTCCTAACTCCTTCAACTTTTTACGAAGTCGCCCTACTTGCGCATCTAAAGCGGTAACCACACTATTAAAATGCTGATTCGCTTCAGGTAGATCTGAATACAACTCTTTCATATATTTTGGATGACCTACAATTGGGGTATGTGGAGCATGAAACCATATAACCGTAAAGAATGGTTTATCCTGCTTCACTGCATCCTCAATAAATGGGATGGCTCTATCCATAATAATCTTAGAATCACAACCAGTAAGATCCTCTTCCATAGGCTTCCCATTTTCTACGTAGATTGCTCTTCGATCGTCATCCTCTAAATAAAACTTGGAGTGACTGTGCTCTTTATCTTTCTTGTAAGGATCATAGGTAGCAATGGCAAATTCAGAAGAGAACCATTCGTCAAAACCAGCCATTCCCGGAGTCATGTGATTGCTTTTTGGATTTCTTTTGTCACCTTTCCCTGAGAAATCAGAAAATAAAGTTCCTAAGTGCCATTTACCAAAGTGCCCGGTTCTATATCCCTCTGCTTTCATCACCTCAGCCAAATTTACCTCTTCAGCTTTAAGGTGACCTGCATTGGCTCCTGGAATACCATAACGATATGGATTACGACCTGTAAGACAGCTTCCACGCGTTGGAGAGCATACAGGTGCGGCTGCATAAAAACGATTAAACTGTACACCATTCTGGGCCATGTCATCCAAATGGGGAGTTTTAATACGTGGATGACCATTATAGCCTGTATCAGCCCACCCCAAGTCATCTGCCATAATCAGAATAACGTTAGGATTTTTTTGTTTTGTGCCTGTTGAAGCTACTGCCATCTGAGCTGACATGGCCAACAGCGAAGCACCTAGCATCAATTTTCTTGTGTTCATCATCTGCTTCATAAGATTATTGGATTATTAGATTTTAGATTATTAGACGCTCTGAGCAACAGTGTCTCAATCCCGAATCATTTTCTCTTGAAAGCAAACTTATTGAAGAAAATATCAGACAAAGAATAAATAACAGGTCAAAGGGTCCCACTCATGGCAGCAGGAATTAAATATTGCTAAATATTGAACATTTGTCCCCCTTGGGTAAACAAATCTCCACCATACTATCTCACTAATTTAGACTAAAATAAGCTATCTATTTTTACTTTGATGTGCTTTAGCGTACTGAGCAGGCGTCATTCCTTTCTCTGCATTAAACACCCGATAAAAGGTCGACTTCGATTGAAAACCACACTGCTCTGCTAATCCTGTTAGGGTATAATTACTTGCTTCTGGAGAATCTAATCTAGCTACAAATTCATCCACTCTATGCTTATTTACGTACTCATAAAACTTCGTTTGCAATACATCATTGAGTAATTGTGATAACTCCACCTGTGTTGCTCCCATCTGATTGGCCAATTGAGTAGCGGTTAACTGTGGATTTAGAAAAGCTTTATCATTGATCATCGCACGCTGAAGCTCCTTGATAAGTTCTTTCACACGAGCATCACTCATCTTTGAAAACATGTACTTCTCTCCCACTTTTTCACCTTCTTTACGCCGACGGAGAAGAATAACGATTGCTCCTCCTAATACCAAAAGAATAACCAAACCTAGAACATAGGCCTTCAATGGAGAGCCAACTTTCACATTTAGCGTTGACACAGCTCCTCTCTTCCCACCAATAATAACGCACAATTGTAACTGATTATCTCCAGTGTCTAGATCCTTTAACTCTAAGATTCCGGTACGCGAATATTGCCATTCCTCTTCCTTACTGTATCGCCAGGCAAAGACCTGCTTTGTTGGTGCAAGCAAACTCGTTGATGCAAGCCTCATAGTCATCACCAAAGGCTTATGGTCGCAAATAACTTCTGCACAACCACTATCCGCAGCAATGCTAGCTTGCAACTTGTCCCCATCAACCGTAATATCATGAATCATCACTTTTGGATCACCCTTCACCGAAGATGCTATTCTTTTAGGAGTGAAATAACAAACACCATTAACTCCTCCAAAATAATAGGTATGAGATAACGTATCTAAGAACATCGCATTTCGGTTAAACTTATCGCTTTTTAATCCGTCGTTGAATGAGTAGGGAGTAAACTGGGCAATATTTTCATCCTTTGGATTATAACTTAGGATACCATTCCACGAGCTAATCCATAGTCGTCCATCCTTTTCTGGAAGAATACCAGTTATGTAATTATTCGTCAATCCATTGTCTCTGAAATAACCATGAATTTTCACATTCTCATTGTATGGTTGCTTTAGATCTTCACGATCAATTCGATAAAGTCCATTGCGACTACCAAACCAAAGATTGCCCTCTGAATCATTCATTATAGCACCAACATTATCATCCTTAATAATTGGTTGATTCTCTCCACAAAAATGCGCTTTACCATAGTTAGTTTGAGGATCTAACATGAAAAGGCCTAAGAAACTACCAAACCAAAGTCGGTTCTCAGTATCAATATAACTACGTATTACCGATCCTGTACGTATGTTTCTTTGTCCTGTTGGCACCATTCTTCCTGATTGGTAATTTCCATTTATCAATTGCTCTCCAACACTAACCCAATAACCAGATTGAGGATGATGTATTATTGAGCTTATCTTTTTATCAACTATTAGCTTTCCATTACGGTCAAGAACATCAACTTTTTCAAATTCCTTACCAGCGTATCGGTATAATGAGTTACTGGCACACACCCAGGTAACTCCATCGGTATCGTGATAAATATATCCAATATATGGTGCTTTAATTGACGAACCAGGATTATTAAATCGTCTAAACATTCTCTTGTCGACATCATACTGCGCAATACCATGTCGGTAACTTCCAAACCATACTTTACCCTTACAATCCCCATCTATGGGAAAGATATTATTGTCATGCAGCGAATTGTAATTACCAGCATCATGCTGAAGATGATTAATACAAGGAATTGCTGGATCAATTTTATTCAAGCCTCCATAGGTCGATATCCAAACAATATCCTCATGGTCGATATAAATATCATTTATCTGGTTATTGAGTAATGATAATGGAATATCAAGACTACCATAATAGATAGTCTCATCAATGATCTTATACTGATCATCAAGTTCTCTTCGGATTAGTCCATGATCGGTACCAATCCACAGGATATTATCCTGACAAGCAAACGACCTTATGAAATTATTCACAAAATTGTGAGGATAAGTCACCAAGGCATCTCGTTCCGATTGACGACCTTTATGGTTAAGATCAAACAGCAATATTTCATTTTCTGTAACAATCCACAGTTGATTATTCCTCCAACGCTGTAGGGCCTTAATTCCATGCGTAACTGTTATTACAGCTTCGTTTGCTGTATTAAAAACAGAGCCATCAGAAGTTCCTTTAAGGATACTACCTTTTACATCAGTAACAACACCTACAACAAATTCATCTATCGACAGTTGTTGTTTTTGGTGCGACACAACATCAATCAAGTAAGTCTTCTTTCCATTGTAGCTAACCAACAAAGTACTATCATTCATAAGATGTAAATACTTCACTGATCTATTCATTTCTGTATCTAATTTCAAGAATCTCTTTTCTCCATAAGGTAAGTATCGCACACCACGATCGCAACTCACCCATATTGTTCGATATTTATCCTCTGTAATTTGAAAAAAGCGACTACCAGAAATAAAATGTTCACTTGAACTGTCTGTAGAAGAATAATTGGTAATATTTCGTCCATCAAATCGTGCTACTCCTTCAATTCCTGCGATCCAGAGTGCCCCATCGCTTGCCCTGAAAGTACTGAAAATCCTACTACCAAATAACCCGTCTTTTGCATTCAATTGCCCAAATGATATTTCATTATCAGCAGCTTTCAACACAAAAGACATTAATAACAGAATAATTAAACTCCAAAGCTTCATAGGTAGACTAGTTTTTTCGTTCTCAAATTTAACAGAATGATTGATTCCAACACATTTTGATAAGACTAAATTCTATTATTTCCGATAAATTATAACACACAGTTAGAGCCTATTCATTTTCGAAACATCCTATTCATTTTCGAAGACACCATCATAAATCACTGATTTTAACACACTTTACACCATCCCCTCCAATCTTTACCCTTCATATTTAAAGAAATTATTCACTTTCGAAGAATAAATACTTTTACCGAAGCCAGACACACACATCTATCTCGCTGTATTTCTTTTAGTTACAACTTCTGGCATTCTATTTGATTGTCTTACAGCAGAAAAAGAAAAAAAATAAAAACAAATAAAACAGAATAACATGAAAACTTTAAAAACACTAATCGCAGTAGTACTGGTTGCAATAACAGCCATGACTGTTTCAGCTCAGGTTGAAGAAAAAGACGATTCAAAAACAATCAATCTTACAGCAAACTTAAATACCACGATCGCCTTAAATCTAGACCAGTCGGGTATTGTTTTTGATTTCACAACTCTTAACCACTACAAAAAAGGATTAGGAAAATACAAAGGGAACTATTCATCCAAAGGATCTGTATCCTCAACAACAAACTGGGAACTTTTTTTCAATGCAACACAACCGTTTACTCATTCCGATAATCAATCAACAATGCCATTGAATAATGTAGGTATTACAGCCAGTGTTGATGGTAGCGGAATTTCAATGAACCGATCAAGAGGCGACGATGATGATGACGATGATGATGACGATGACGATGACGATGATGACGATGATGACGATGATGACGATGATGACGATGATGACGACGATGACGACGACGACGACAACAACTACAATAGTAAAAACAATATTGAGAACTATGCAAGTGGTAGAACATTAGCATTAAGCATTGCTGAAAAAAGAATACTTGGTCGCAAAGGAAACAAAATGAATGCTGGAGATCACGACGATAACAAATTCACCATTTACTGGGAAATGGGAACCAGAAATAACGGAATGAATCAAAAGTCGATCTTTGCACAAGACCTTAAAAAAGGATCTTACAATACCGACGTACAATTCACAGCTAGAGAAATATTATAGAAATCTTGCCTGAAATACAGAGAAACACCTTCCAGCGCGCTTTCGCTCCTGGAAGGTGTTTTTTTATTACACTGCTCACCATACTATAACACCCGATAAGGTTACCAGACTTATTCATGACTGGTATTTTGACACCCTACATACTATCAAGCTTAAAAACGCCACACTTATAGCTTGTTTTGAAACAGAAAATCAACATAAAATCACCCCCTATCCTCCACAAACTCAATCCATTCAAATATCTGTTCATATTTTTCGAAAAAAAATCAAGGACAAACAGATGATTTCTATTAGTTTTGTGCTTCTTAAAATTGAATAATTATGAACATCTGGTTTGAATGTAAAGCAAAATATCAGAAGATTGACGAAGAAGGACGTGAGAAGAAAGCAAATGAAGCATATTTGCTAGATGCGATGTCATTTTCTGAGGCTGAGGCAAGAATTTACAAGGAATTAGAAGAAATGATTCGTGGTGAGTTCGAGGTAACTGCCATTGCCAAGTCTAATATTTCTGAAATTATTCCATCTGAAACTGGTGACCGTTGGTTTAAGTGTAAACTAAGTTTGATCACTGTTGATGAGCAGAGTGGAAAAGAGAAAAAAGCTAACCAATACGTATTGGTACTAGCGATTGATGCAAAGGATGCATACGATAAAGTTGTGAAGAGCATGGACGGAATTCCAGTAGACTTTGAAATTCCTACAATTGCTGAAAGTGCAATTTTAGATGTATTCCCTTATTCTGCTGAAGAAAAAGTTCCTGAGAACTTTGTTCCTGCAGAGGAAGCTAACGTTGCAAGCAACGAAGAAGTTGAAGCAACTGAAGAAGTAGCAGCAGAAGCACAAGAAGAAACAGAAGAATAAGCATAGTCACTTCTACTATAAAATAGGCTGCCCCAATCGGGCAGCCTATTTTGTTTTTATAGAATTATTTCCCCAACAACTTATTGATATCCTTAATAATCGCGGTGGAATCACCAGGTACAGCCTCATACCACTTCACTATCTTTCCCTCATCATTTACCAACAACACATCTGGATAAGAGTGCAATCCAAAATTATCAACAACATCCTTTTTACCTGCACACACAGGCATAGTTAAATGCGTTTGCCAATCCCTAATATACTTGCGAATAAAAGCAGGATCATCGTACGGGAAAAAAGCATAAACCTCTACTCCATTGTGGGTTTTAAATGCTTCATTGATTGTTTTTATATCAGGCATAAATAGAGAATTACCATTACAATTTGCAAGAGCAAAATAGATCAACCGGACCTTATGATCGCCAGGCTTTATATCCACTTGATCACCATAGATTGTCAAATCATGAATTTCAGGCATAATAGTCCCATTCGGAATATGTTTCCGAGGCTCATACGTCTTTTTCGTCTCTGACGTAACGATATAATTAGGATCAACATCATGCTTATTAACAATGACATTTGGTCCACCATCATTATTCAATTGGTTTGCTGTTCTGAAGTTTTCAAAATCTGTTGTTGTCAACAACTGTCTACGGTTATCTGGGTGCCCACAATAAGAAATAGAAACTGGCATATACGATTCGCTATCGATAGAAACTTCGTATGTCTGAAAAGGATCATCAGGATCTCTAAACTCTACTCTGTGGATTTTGTCTTTTCCAATGATTGTATCCGAAAGTTGCTTAAATTTATCTTTCTCAGTCTTTCTCAGTATATTATACAGGTTCGACAATTGATCCTTCTGATATCCTCTGATTATCTTTTGTATAATTGGTTTCTTCACATCCAGGATTCGGTATTGTGGATCCGGAATGTTATTATCTTTTACATTCTGACTTGAGAAGTAGTACACACCATTATATACCTGACTTTCAATCTTATCAAAATTAAGATGCTTTTTTCGAATATCATACGAAAAATTCATCCCCATAACAGTATCATTATCGTTGATATGATAAGAAAACTTCCCAATATCATACCTATAAAGCACGGTATCAATAACTGTCTCAATTCGGTGAGTAACTTTAATGTCATACACTCCTGCCTTGCTATCGTGGATAGCCTTAATGGTATTATCAATTATCTGTTCTTTATTCTGCTGTGCCGATGTCAGTAGAGGGAATAGACTAATAAAAAAGAAAAAATACTTCATCATGTGTAAATAATTTTATTGGATTAAAAAAAATAGTCATTCACAGTTTGAGCTCATCAATTGGACAATCAATGTCTCTTTAAAGTATTTTTCAAGATAAGTTTTGGGTTGCTATCAAAAGCACAACTAATTTAAAACAAAGTTTTGTTAAACACAATAAATAGCGGTTAAAAGTTGAAACTTTAAACCTGAAACCAGTCCTCCCGTTTCCATTCTTTTCACTTCTTTCTCCTATTTTTTCTCCTCTTGTTCTCAACAATACCTAGGTACAGAATGATGTACGAATAGGGGCAAAGTTTGAGTTAACTTTGTCGTTCAATCTATGTGATATTGGAAATAAATGTAGAGTAAAAAGATAGGGACCCTAGCTACCCCCTGGCTATACCAAAGTAATACCAAATTTTACTTTTCTTCGATAGTCTTCGATATTTTCCGGGGCCTTTCTAGGAAATATTGGCCCTCAAATGAGGTTTTTGTTAAAAATGTCCCCTTTTTAGGGACATCTATGAAAAGAACAATGGTTGAGTACCACGACTGTAAAGTTAGCATAAACGACAATAAATTCAAATACTTTTATTACTTTGCTTTATAATTAAAAAACGAACAGATGGGAAAGAGAGGATTTGCAAGTGACAACAACTCCGGGGTGCATCCAGCAATATTAAAAGCGTTAAGCGATGCCAATGTAGGACATGCCGTTGGGTATGGCGATGATGAATGGAGTGCACGTGCAATAAACAAATTCAAAGAGCATTTTGGAAACAATATAGATGTATACTTTAGCTTCAACGGAACGGGCGCCAACATATTAAGTCTGAAGACACTCAGTTGCTCGTTTAACGCTATTTTATGCGCCGATACAGCACATATTAATGTTGATGAGTGCGGTGCTCCTGAAAAATTCACAGGGAGCAAATTAGTGCCTATATCAACGCCTGACGGCAAGCTTACTCCAGAGTTGATTAAGCCACACCTACATGGCTTCGGCTTTGAACATCACAGTCAGCCTGGAATGATCTCCATCACTCAGGTTACTGAACTAGGTACATTATATACTATTGAAGAGATTAAAGCAATCACAACACTTGCACATGAACATGGCATGTATGTACACCTTGATGGAGCTCGTATAGCCAATGCCGCTGCTGCATTGAATAAATCATTTAAAGAATTTACAGTCGATGCAGGTATTGATGTAATCTCATTTGGAGGAACAAAAAACGGGATGATGTTTGGTGAAGCTGTCATCTTCTTCAATCCTGAGTTGTCGAAATTTGCCAAGTACTACCGCAAGCAAAGTGCTCAGCTCTATTCTAAGATGAGATATATTAGTACACAGTTTCTGGCATATTTTGAAGATGATCTCTGGTTAAAGAATGCAACACATGCAAATAAAATGGCGGGCTTATTAGCTGAGCATATCGAACAAATACCAGAGATTAAGATTACCCAGAAAGTACAAGCCAATGGAGTGTTTGCAATTATTCCAGAGGAATTAATACCTATCCTTCAGGAAGAATACTTCTTCTATGAGTGGGATGAGAACCGTTCAGAGGTAAGATGGATGACATCTTTCGATACAGAAGAGGAAGATATTGTTAACTTTACAAAACTCATCAAACAATATTTCGATAAATAATGAGGTTGTTCATTTATCATCCAGACAATATGACTCCTGAGGAGAAAGAACAGGAGAAGAAAGTTTTCCGCTATAGTCTAGTGGTTCCTTCTCTTTTCACTATTGCCTTCTGGTTGATAAAAGTTATTGAAGAGGTAATGAAACTCAACTTTGTAAAAGGAGGAATATTTCCTCTTCACACAAAAGGACTAATGGGGATCATTACCTCTCCATTTATACATTCAGGCTTTGAACACCTCTTTTCAAATACGCTACCTTTTTTTATTTTATCCACTGCCCTATTCTTCTTTTATCGGCAATTGGCCTATCGGATTTTCTTCATGATATATGTTCTTTCGGGAATCTGTGTATGGTTAGGAGCCCGTGAAGCATGGCATATTGGAGCCAGTGGTGTTGTATACGGACTAGCTGCATTTGTCTTCTTTAGTGGAGTATTTCGAAAACAAATGCGCCTGTTAACCGTTGCTATTATTGTTGTATTCCTCTATGGTGGAATGTTTTGGGGGATTTTCCCTATAAAACCAGGCGTATCATGGGAATCACATCTATGGGGAGCCATGTCGGGATTGATTTTATCAATCGTGTATCGTCATCAAGGTCCGACCAGAAAAAAATACGACTGGGAAGACGAAGAGGATGAGGAAGATAGCGAATATGAAGTTAAATATTGGTTAACTGATAAAGACATAAATCCCTATGATAAAAATTCAGTAGAATAAAAATGCACCAATCATGCGGTAGGAAATAAAAAAGTTATATTTTTGCCGACCGTTTGATATAAGAGAAATAAACACTTAAAGTTCTATAAAAAAATGATCAGTAGACGCGTTATCCGAATTAAAACATTGCAGGAGTTATATGCTTTCTATGCCTCCTCGGATAAATCACTAAACAACGCTGAAAAGGAATTATTTTTCAGCCTACAAAAAACCTACGACCTTTATCATCTACTGTTACAATTGCCTATTGAGGTTCAGAAGTACGCGAAATATCGTATCGACCTAAATATGCGCAAACTCCGACCTACCGAAGAAGATCTCAACCCTAATCTACGTTTTGCAAAGAACGGAATCATTAATAAAATTGCTGAAAACAGTGCTCTAGCCAACTATTTGGAGGCTGGTAAACTTAGCTGGATCAATCAGGAAGATATGGTTAAGAAACTATATCGCATTATGGTTGAAACCGATATGTATGGCAAATACATGAATCAGCAAGAAGAAAGCTTCAATGAAGATCGTAAGTTCATTGAACAATTCTACAATATTATCCTGTTGAATTTCGAGGACTTGTTCTCATATCTTGAGGAAAGTAGCATTTACTGGAACGATGATATTGATTTTGTGATGAGTATGGTAATCAAAACACTTCGCAAGATTAAGCCTACATCGACAGAAAACATGCCATTGCTTCCTCAGTATCGTGATATGGAAGACAAAGACTTTGCAAAAGACCTATTGCGCAAAGCTATTCTTAACCACGATGAAACCAAGAAGATCATTGAGGCACACTTGAAAAACTGGGATATTGAGCGAATTGCCTATATGGATATTCTAATCATGGAAATGGCCGTGACTGAATTCCTTGAGTTTGTATCTATTCCAACTAAAGTATCATTGAATGAGTATATTGAGCTGTCGAAGTCGTACAGTACTCAGCGTAGTTCGGTATTTATCAATGGTATTCTTGATAAGATCTTGAAGGATCTGCGTAAAAATGATAAAATCAAGAAAGCAGGACGAGGTCTTGTTGGGGAGAAATAAGCATGCATAAATTAATTATTGCCATATTTTTTTCATGCGCTCTTATGATGTCGTGTACACAGGGATCAAAAGAAAAGAAGAGTAAAAAGAAGGCTCCCGTTGAGATTGCAGAACTAAAGTTTGCCGAAACAGTGCATGACTTTGGTACCCTGAAAAAACGAGAGACCATCTCTTATACTTTTACGTTTGAAAACACTAGTGATAAAACACTATATATTGGCGATATTGATGAAGGCTGTGGGTGTCTGGAAATTCAAATCGACAAGAAGGAGATATTACCTCACTCAAAAGGCAAAATGGAAGTTATTTTAAATACTGCTGGTGAAAGGGGAAATATCTACAAAGTTGTGACTATATTTGCGAATGTTCCTCGAAAACAAAGGAACATAGTAGTAACAGCACATGTTGAATATTAAAAACGAATACAATTATGGACTTCAATCCAATTCTATTGCAAGCTGGAGCTAAAGAGCCAGATATGCTACAAACATTTTTACCGTTACTTATCATTATCGTGATTTTCTGGTTCTTCATGATCAGACCACAAGCGAAGAAGCAAAAAGAGCTTAGAAAATTCCGCGAATCTCTTCAAAAAGGAGATAAGGTTGTAACAACTGGTGGTATTTACGGTAAAGTTGCAGAAATCAAAGACACAATCATTGTAATGCAAGTCGACGAGAAAGTTCGTCTAAAAGTAGATAAGTCAAGTGTACTTCGAGATATGACCGATGCAACACCTAAGAAATAAAACGAAAGGCTGGATTTTCCAGCCTTTTCTTTTATCTTTGATTTTGTGAATGCAAAAAGAATAAAAGATCTGGTAGAAAAGGTCAAGTCGAATCGTTATTTGAATGACCGCAAGGTAATCATCTATCTTGTTTGTGTAATGATTGCCTCCGTTTTTTGGTTTTTAAATGCCTTAAGCAAAGAATATACAACCACAGTATCGTATCCGGTAAAATTCAAGAATCTCCCGGAAAACAAAGTTCTAACCAACGAACTTCCAAAACATCTGGATATACGAGTAAATGCCTACGGCTTTACACTTCTTCGTTATAAATTAAGCTTTTCATTTTCTCCGTTGGTATTCAATGTGAATGCTTTTACGCGTAATCAGATGGAAAAAAGTGAAGCAACACGATTTACCATTGCAACCGCAAAATATAAAAACTTCATACAGTCGAAAGTAAGCTCTGAAATGAAAGTGATGAGCATTGAACCTGATAGTATCAAGTTTGTATTCGATAGAATTGTAGAGAAAAAACTGCCAGTTAAGGCATATGTAAATATCGACTTTGAGAAGCAATTTATGCAGAGTGCAGCGGTCCAAATTGAACCGAACTCTGTAGTTGTATCCGGACCACAATCAATCTTAGATACAGTTTATATCCTTCATCTGCCTGAGCTCTCGTTTACGGGAATAAATAAAACCATTAGGCGTAATGTGCAAATTGAAGAGATTGATCAATTAAGATTTACTACTCCCAGGGTTGTATTAACAATCCCGGTAGAGCAGTATACCGAATCGTCCTTTGAGATACCATTAACCCCGATTAATGTGCCCGACTCGTTAGGTATGCAAACCTTTCCGTCGAAGGTAAAAGTAACCTACCAGGTAGGCTTGTCGAACTTTGCCAAAATTAGCAAGCAAGACTTTCAACTGGCAGTAGATTATAACGATCTTGACAGCAATAAAACTGTAAAAAAACTACCGATAAAACTAACCAAAACGCCAGAACAAATTCTCAATCTGAATTACGAACCACAAGAAATTGAATATTTGATAGGAAGAAAGTAATATGTTACTAGTTGGTCTTACAGGAGGAATAGGTGGTGGTAAATCAACTGCCGCAAAAATATTTAAGTTACTTGGAATCCCCGTTTACTTTGCTGATGTGGAAGCCAAAAGACTCATCAATACAAATGAGCAGATCAAGTCGGCCTTTATTGATAGATATGGTAGCGATATATATCTACCGGAAGGAACCATCAATAAAGCAAAACTTGGGAATATCATATTCTCACAAAAAGAAGAACTTCAGTTTGTAAATGCTACCGTACATCCAATTGTGAAGAAAGACTTCAAAGAGTGGGCTGCGCAACAAGATGCACCATATGTGATTGAAGAGGCTGCTATTCTTTTTGAAAGTGGAAGTCACAAAGTAATGGATGTGGTAATCACGGTTACTGCCCCTGAGCATGAAAGAATCATGCGCGTTATGAAACGTGATAACCTCACCGAGGAACAAGTAAAATCGAGAATAAACAACCAATTCCCCGAAGAAGATAAAATTCGTTTGTCAGATTTTGTAATACATAACGATGATGACAAACTAATAATACCACAGATTATAGAAATAGATAAAAAAATAAGAGACAATGGGAAAATTCGGTAAATGGATTGCAGGAGGACTAGGCTTTGCCATTGGAGGACCAATCGGAGCAATTTTAGGATTCACATTAGGCTCCATGTTCGAGTCAAAGGATACATCAACACAATATCAGAGATCAGCAGGACATCCTTATTCACAACCGCAACAAACTACCACTGGAGGCTTTGCAATGAGTCTGTTGGTTCTAGTTGCTGCAGTTATGAAGGCCGATGGCAAGGTGATGCGTTCTGAACTTGATTACGTAAAACAATATTTCACAAAGGCGTTTGGACCTGATTCAGCCGCAGAAGCTATTAAGCTATTACGTGACCTGTTAAATCAGAATATCCCTGTAACAGATGTATGCCATCAGATTAGTCGCAATATGGACTATTCTTCGCGCTTACAGCTATTGCATTTGTTATTCGGCATTGCACAAGCTGACGGTCATATTGATACTTCAGAATTGAATCTAATTGAAAAGATTGCCGCTAACTTAGGTATTAATACTCCTGATTTTGATTCAATCCGCTCAATGTTTGTTAAAAACAACGGATGGGCATACTCAGTATTGGAAATTGAATCATCAGCAAACGATGATGAGGTAAAAAAAGCTTACCGTAAGATGGCTATTAAATACCATCCTGATAAAGTAAGTTACTTAGGAGAGGATTTCCAGAATCAAGCCAAAGAGAAGTTTCAGAAGCTCAACGAAGCTTACGAAGCAATCAAAAAAGAAAGAAACATAAACTAAATAGAAAGGCCGCTTCATTTGAGCGGCCTTTTTTATATCTTATCCGGGGAGACGCCAAATTGGCTTTTAAAACACTTCCTAAAGTATTCGAGGTCAGAGAATCCCACCTTATCAGCAACAATAGCCACATCAGTCTGATCCTTCTTCATAATCTTCATTGCTTCATTTAAACGAATAGTCCGGAGGTAAGCAATAGCAGTCATACCAGTAAGTCCTTTTACCTTTCGATACAGGGTTGTACGACTCATACCCACCAAACGTCCCAGCTCCTCAACAGTAAAGCTTTCCTCACCCATGTGCTCAACAATCACACGTTCTGCTTTTTCAAGAAACTCCCTATCCAGTTTGTTAATCTTTGTATCAGATATCTGCTTTATTGAATTACTCTTCAACTGCTCCTTAATACGCTTACGATTCTCTAACAACGTAGCGATACGCGCCATAAGAATATCCGTATCAAAAGGCTTTACAACGTAATCATCGGCACCACTTTCAAAGCCCGCCAATGTACTCTCCTTGCCTCCTTTTGCTGTGAGTAGCAATACCGGAATATGACTCACCTGTATATTTGTCTTGATATGATGACATAGCGATACTCCATCCATCTTAGGCATCATCACATCGGAAATTACCAAATCAGGAATCATACTAGTAATCAACTCCAATCCTTCCTGACCATTTGATGCCGTTACCACCTGGTAATCTTTCGACAAGATCATCTCCATGTAGGAACATAAATCAGCATTATCCTCAACAACCATAACCGTTGGCTTAGTACCATCTTTTATCACCTGTTCACGCACAGACACGTGAGCCTCATCCTCTTTATAAGGTCTATTGGATATATCCGATACATCTGCTGTAAGATCAGCTTTACGCCAAGGCAATTGAATAATAAATGATGTTCCCTCACCTACAGCACTCTCCACTTCTATTGAACCATCATGTAAAGCAATTAAATCCTTCACCAATGATAATCCTATCCCTGTACCTGTCTCTGTATCATCGGAATTAACCTGATAAAAACGCTCAAATATCTTATCATGATAAGCCTCAGGGATTCCTGTTCCGTTGTCACGAACCTCAACAATCAATTTTTCTGGCTCACTCTCATGATCTATTTTTATTACGATACAACCACCGTGAGGCGTATATCTGAAAGCATTCGACAACAAATTATAGATCACTTTCTCTACTTTCTCTTCATCAAGCGATGCCCAAATCTCTCCGGTAGTTGTTTCCAGCGAAAATGTTATGCGCTTTTGTTCAGCCATTTCTTTAAATGAATACATCACATCATTCATAAAAGAAATCAATTCAATACGATTAGGCACAAGCTTTAAGGCACCTCTCTCCTGCTTGCTAAAATCCATTAACTGATCAATTAAGCGCGACAAAGTAGATGCATTCTTCTTCATCAGTCTGAACATATCCTTCAGCTCAGGTGAAAGTTCAGAACTTGAATTAATCCGATCTAAAGGGCCAAGAATAAGCGTTAGCGGAGTCTTTAGCTCGTGCGATATATTCATGAAAAAGCGTTGTTTCAGATTAATCAACTCTCGTTCTTTCACACGTTCCATATTCGCCATCTTCAGATCATCTCTCATGCGAGCCTTATTGCGATAATAGTTCTGTACCAACCAAACAGCCACTACAATAACAACAATATACAATACAAAAGCCCACCAACGTAGCCATATCGGATATTGGATGCTTATACTCAACTCACATTCAGGAGAGATATCCCCAGGAATACCAGTATTAGCGCGAACCTTAAATACATAATCACCCCCACTCAGGTTGGTATATGTTGCAAATCGATGCTCAGGATCGGCCTCTTGCCACTCTCGGTTAAAGCCCTCCATGATATACTCATACGAGATTTTCTCAGCGTTAGCATAATCAAGAGCAGCAAACTCAAAAGAGAAGCTATTTTCATTGGCTTTAAGCTCAATATGCTTTTTCAGTGATACATCCTTATCAAGCAACACACGGTCGTTAATCATCTCTCCAACGCCAACCGACTG
Organism: Puteibacter caeruleilacunae; assembly: GCA_005217565.1. Classification (GTDB taxonomy): domain Bacteria; phylum Bacteroidota; class Bacteroidia; order Bacteroidales; family Prolixibacteraceae; genus Puteibacter; species Puteibacter caeruleilacunae. The sequence goes on along the minus strand of SJCO01000008.1, from coordinate 98,954 downwards.
GTTAAACATCTTGAAATCGGTAATATACAATCCGTTGATCTGTTTATGTTTCAACACATGACCTGGCGCAAACAGGTTAATCCCTTTTGTTCCGCCAATAAGTATCTTATTCTGCTCATTTCTATAAACAGCACCAGCATTAAACTCATTACTCAACAATCCATCTGCCTCATAAAAATTATAGAAGGTGCCAGTGGCCTTATTAAACAACGACAAGCCATTTACCGTTGTGATCCAAAGATTCCCCTGATCATCTCCGGCAATACCTTTAATAACATTATTAACCAAACCATCACGCTCAGTAAAAACTTTAATCTCCTCAGTCGCAACAGTCAACCTGTTTAATCCTGCATCCGTACCAATCCATAATATCCCCTCGGTATCAACAAATAATGCATTAATCCAATTGGCAGAAAGAGTTCCTTCCCGCTCAACATCAGCATAGTAGGATTTAATTTTAGGAGAGACACCATTTTTAACAAACTTATTCAATCCAAATGAGGTACCCACCCAAAGGTTCCCCTCATGATCTTCGGTAATCGCACGAATATCGTTATTACTAATAGACAAATCGTTGGAAGGATCATGCTCATAATGATCAAAGTAATACTCTCCTTTTTTAGCCAAAATAAGCTTATCCAAGCCTCCACCGGCAGTTCCTATCCATATATTACCGCTTCGATCGTTATATAGTGAACGAATGTCGTTATAGCTTACAGAATGTTGCTCCGATTCATTAATCGTAAACGATTTCACCTTAGGTTTATCTCCCGATATATCTACAACGCTTAATCCTCCTCCTAGCGTTCCAGCCCATAATCGCCCCCAGTTATCAAAACACAGCGCATGAACAATCTCCTCAGGTAAATCAATCTTTTTAAACTCAGGCGTACTTTCACCATTACCGTTATTGGTTTCCGTCATGTACAATCCCGAACCATTGGTACCAATCCATAAATGATTCTGATCCTGCAGAATAGCATAGATATCCTGATTATTTACCTCCTTAACACCATCCTCTACAATAGGAATGGAAGCAAATGCAGGATCCCCCAATTGGAACGAAAACACACCACCACCCGAAGAACCCAACCAGACAGTCTGTGTTCGATCTTCATAAATAGCTTTAATATTCTTACTTTTCAATCCGAAATGAGAAAAACGATCGAGTTTAAACTGCTTAAAACTAGAGCGATTAAAATCAAACTGATTCAGTCCACCATCCTCAGTTCCCAGCAACAGTTGGTTATTACTGGTCGACAGCATACTAATTACTCTTCCGTCGCTAACACCCTCTTTATTGTCTTTATTATATCGGAAATAATCAAACGCATTCATTTGAGGAGTAAGGAAGCCAGCACCGCCCCCCCAGGTACCTACCCATATACGCCCCATATAGTCCTGCTGTATAGAACGCACACAACTCAAAGCCTGATAGTTACCATCCTCTGGTTCAAATTGAAAATACTCAAAAGTTAAATCCTTGCCAGATTGTTTGATCCGATTCAAGCCACCACCTTCAGTTCCAACCCATAAGCTACCTTGCTCATCTTCGAATATCCAGTGAACATTATCATTACTCAAGCTTGTATCATCATTATCATCGGCATGAAATACTTCAAAGCGATTATCTTCGCGATTATAGCGATTTAAACCGCCTCCCATGGTTGCAACCCATACAATACCTTTCGAGTCGCAAAACACCATTTCAATATTATTAAAGCTTAAGCCTGTGCTATCATTCGAGAAAAAGCGAGTGAAACGTTCGGTAGTCAAATCCAGCACACATAATCCATTACTAGTACCAACCCACATGCCTCCATCCTGATCAAGACAAATACATTTTACCAGATTATGGCAAAGACTATATCGATCCTCAGGAACCGATTTATACACCTTAAAATCGTACCCATCAAATCGGTTTAATCCATCCATTGTACCAAACCACATGTAACCTAATGAATCCTGTAAAATACAATTTACAGTGTTATGAGATAATCCCTCGCGATTGGTGTATTGTTTAAATACCGGGTCAGTAATCTGCGCAAAAAGATGAGATGAAATCCCTATAAAAATACTACCGATTAAACATACCATTACAAGGTATCGTTTTATCAATTCAACTCCTCTTACCTTTTTCGTATTTTTATTCATTGTATTCATAGGAAAAATCCCCTCTCGTTCTGGAATCAAACTTATAAAAAAAAGCCATTCAAACCTTGTTTTTATGATCAATAACAGCCGCTAATCCACTATAAAATGGTAATTTGCAACATTTATCAGGCAAATTGCAACATTCATCTGGCATTCTGAAACATGTATCTTTTGAGATACGATATACAATATAATATCTTTGATTTCAGAAACCAAGGTAAGAATTAACACAACTAGATAATGATCAAAAGAAGAAACTATTGGAGACTATTTGGATTACTAATTTGCTTATCTGTGATAGCATGTAGTTCGAATAATGAGCAAAAGGGGAAAGCACCCTTCGGGGATTATCTAACCATGGTGCAAAAAGAATATCAAGCAGCACCAACGGATAGTACGCTTAAGGTTATTTTTGAAAAATTAATGTCTGAATTCCCATATAAAACTCAGGCCCTATTCCAGACTGTAAAAGGAGATCAACTCTCTAATTACATAAAAGGAAAAGACACTGAAAAAACTACTAAACAAATTCTATCAAAATATACCGATCAGGTAAAACCATTTGATAAGGTATTTAAAGATAAAATTAAGCAGACACAGGGATCGACTCTGCAATTGGAGCTTTTCAGTGAAATGGTAACTTTCAAACAAGATCTTAAAGATTTTAGCGAAATCAATATTGCCAATCTAAAAGCTGCAATAAACAATATAAGCAGTCGTTACCCAAAACAATACAAAGGAGACAAATTTATTGCGTCGCTTTCAACACTAGAGCAATCATATAGCAAAGTAAAAGCGATGATCGACAAAACGGCTCCTGAAACACTAAGTTCACTGCCTGGTTTTGTTGCTGAATACAGTAAGCTAAAGAAAGAAGCACTTTTATCGAATCCATTGGTAACTGAAGCACCAATTGTTTTCATTACAAGAAAACAATACCAACCTGATCACCATAATACCGCTACTCTTTTCCAAACCGATGAGATTAATACAAATAGCTTCACGCCTGGTGCAGCAATGAAAGTTATCGATTTGAAAAAAGGAGGAAAGATAACTACGCTTATCGAGACTACCGATGGTATTGTTCGTGATCCTGAAGTACGCTACGACGGAAAAGAGATTGTATTCTCTATGCGTAACAACATTGAAGAAGATTACCACATCTACAAGATGGATGCGAATGGCGCAAACATCAAACAGCTGACTTCTGCTGTAGGTGTTGCTGATATCGATCCTCAGTATCTTCCTGATGGTGATATTGTATTTACCTCAACAAGAGAGCCCAAATACTGTATGTGTAATGTACACATCATGGGTAACCTGTTTAGAATGGAAGATGACGGAGCTAACGTTACCCAGTTAGGAAAAAGTACACTTTTCGAAGGACACAGTACTATTATGCCTGACGGACGTATTTTGTATGACCGCTGGGAGTATGTAGACAGAAACTTTGGAGATGCTCAAGGTCTTTGGACAATGAATCCTGATGGAACTAATCAAGCCATCTACTTTGGTAATAACACTAATTCTCCTGGAGGATACATTGATGCACGACCAATTCCGGGAACCGATAAAGTACTTGCATTGCTAGGATCATGTCACGACCGTCCTTGGGGAGCGCTAGGTATCATCAACCGTAATAAAGGGATGGATGGGAAACAAGCTATCGAGCGTACCTGGCCTTCATGGGCAAGAGACTTGGTTGACAAAGGAAACTGGGATACATTTAAGCGTGTAAAACCACTATACGAGGACCCATTCCCATTGGATGACACCTACTTCTTGTGTTCAAGAACAATTGGTGTTGGTGAAAAGATGGGATTATACCTTGTCGACATGTTTGGAAACGAACAGCTGATTCATACTGAAGGACATGGATGTTATGATCCTGTACCTATCAAGCCACGTGCTAAAGAACAACAGATTGAAGACAAGCGTAACTATAAAACGCAGACTGGTAAATTCTACGTACAGAATGTATACCAAGGTACTCACATGAAAGGTGTTAAGCCAGGAACAGTAAAATACCTTAGAGTAGTTGAATCAGTAGAGAAGAAAAGTTGGACAGGTCCAGCATGGAACGGACAAGGAGTTCATCGTCCTGCAATGAACTGGCACAGTTTTGAGTGTAAAAAGATTTTAGGAACCGTACCTGTTGAAGAAGATGGATCGGCATATGTTGAAGTACCTGCTGATGCCTACGTATACTTCCAGTTATTGGATGAAAACAAGATGATGATTCAATCGATGCGTAGTGGAACCATGGTACATTCAGGTGAAACATTAGGATGTATTGGTTGTCACGATGATAGAAGAATGGCACCTCCATCAAGCAATAACTACACAGCAATGGCATTGGCCAAAGCACCTCAGAAGCTAAATGGATGGCACGGAGGAGTTCGTCAGTTTGGATTCATGGAAGAGGTACAGCCAGTACTTAATAAGCACTGTGTACAATGTCACGACTTCAACAAGAAGGCTGGTAAGAAACTTCTTTTGGCTGGCGATAGAAACCCATATTTCAATGCAGCATATATCGACTTACACATGAAGAGAGCGATCAAGACTGTCGGAGCTGGTCCTGCTGCAATTCAGGAGGCTTACTCTTGGGGATCACATCCTAGTAAAATGATCAAGATGATTAAGAAAGGTCATGGAAATGTGAAGCTGACCACTGAAGAAATGGAAATCCTGACAACCTGGATCGACCTGAATGCAGTATACTATTCTGATTTCATTTCAGCATACCCAGATAATACTGTAGGAAGAAGCCCTATTTCTCAGAAAGATTTAAATAGATTAGGACAACTTACAAAGGTTAATTTTGGTCACTTAGGAGGTCATGGACGTAGACTAGGAGCACAGATAAGCTTTGAGAGACCAGCACTTAGTCCTTGTTTAAAGAACATCAGAAACAAGAAATCTGATGAGTACAAAGAAGCATTGGCAATTATCCAAAAAGGAAAAGAACAATTGCAAAAGCATCCACGATTAGATATGAAAGGATTTATTCCTTCTCCTAAAGATCAACAGCGTTTGGATAAATATAAGTACAGAAAAGATCAAGAGATGGAAAACCGAAAAGCAATTTTGGAAGGCGGTAAGCACTATGATCCAGAGCTTAGTCAGAAATAATCAAATTGCTAATCAGAAAATCTTTAAATCTAAAAATCTTCGAATGATGAAAATAAGAAAATTCATATATAGTCTAATCTGCATACTAGCAATGTTCAGCTGCACCTCTCAGTCGGGCGGTTTTATCTCACCTAACTCAATGGTGTACAATGCAGATAAGCAACTGTTGTATGTAGCAGATGAAACCTCCAATCAAATCATTATTGTTGATGGGCAAAACAACCGTAACATCAGCAAAATTGATGTAGCTGGTAAGCCTGGAGGATTGGTATTATCAAATGATAACAGCAAACTATACTGTACGCTTGCAGAGGCAAAAGGGCAACTTATTGAGATCAATTTAGCTGACAACTCAATAGCACGCACCTTAAATGTTGGGCATACTCCTATGGCTCCAGCAATCACGAAAGATGGAAAAACAATGTTTATTGCTGACCGCTTTAACAATGCCATTGCAAGCATCGATCTTATTGCATTCAAGGTAACAAAGCAAGTTAGCGTTGACAGAGAACCATATTCACTTGCACTAACATCGAATAACGACAAGTTAGTGGTGGCTAACTATCTTCCATCGAGTAGTGCAATCGACGTATATCACTCTGCTAAAGTAGCAATCTATGATGCTAAGAATCTTTCATTACTTGCACAAATTGCACTACCTAATGGTGCCAATGCGCTACATAAGGTAACCATATCTCCAGACAATAAATATGCCTACATCACGCATATTTTAGCTCGCTACCAGGTACCAACAAACCAGGTAGAACGAGGATGGATCAACACCAATGCGCTAAGTATTATCGATTTGACAAGCAACAGTTACCTATGTACAGTAATGCTTGATGATCTTGACAGAGGAGCTGCCAATCCATACGATGTAGCTTGTTCGAAAGATGGAAATCAGTTATTTGTAACTCATTCAGGAACAAATGAAGTAAGTATTATCAACCGTCAGGCACTACACCAACGCATTGAAAAATGTAAAACAGGTAGTGTTAGCAAGTCGTGGTATGCAACCTCATTAGCTTCTATTCAAGACGACTTAAGTTTCTTGCAGGATATCCGAAAAAGAGTTTCACTTAACGGACAAGGAGCCAGAAGTATTGTAGCGGCAAAGAATCAGCTTTATGTTTCGATGTATTTCGATGGTAACATTAAAGAAGTTTCACTTGCTGATGCTAACAACCAAACAGCAATTAGCCTTGGAAAACAAGCACCAATGACCACCATCCGACAAGGAGAGATTTATTTCAATGATGCAGCAATGTGTAAGCAGCACTGGCAAAGTTGTACAAGTTGTCACCCTGGTGAGGCTCGCGTTGACGCATTAAACTGGGATAACATGAATGATGGTATTGGTAATCCAAAGAACACAAAAAGTATGATCTTCGCACACGTTACCCCTCCATCAATGATTACAGGAGTACGTGCTGATGCTGAAGGAGCTGTACGTGCAGGAGTAGAACACATTTTGTTTACCGTACAACCACAGGAAGTTTACAGCGCGATTGATGATTACTTGAAAAGTCTGAAGCCAGTACCTAGTCCGATTTTAAACGATGCAAAGCTTAGTCAGTCGGCACAGAATGGTAAAAAGATCTTCGAGAAGGCAGGATGTGCACACTGTCACTCTGGTGATTATTACACCAATATGAAGAAATACGATGTAGGAACTGGAGCAGGCCTTGAAGCAGGCAGAAAGTTCGATACTCCAACATTAGTAGAGATATGGCGTACTGCACCATACCTTTACAATGGTAAAGCCAAGAATCTGCATGAAGTATTTACCACTTACAACAAAGAACAAAAGCATGGTAATACATCAGATCTTTCAGAACAAGAATTAAACGACTTAATTAATTACTGTTTATCACTTTAATATAACGGATATAATCAAGAGAGGAAGCTTTTAACCTTCCTCTCTAAAATTCAATTAGTTATGAGTAAAAATCTATTCATAATAGCCATTGCTACGCTCTTTTTTCTGACAACCAACGCTTCAGAAAAGGCAAAAAACAAAGAAGCTGCATACCTAATTACAGCATCAGAAGTCAACAAGGTCCTTCTTTTGGATAATGATTTTAACATCATTAGAAAGATTGATGCAAAGAATACTTACGATGCATGGCAGCTAAAGAATGGTTCGGTATTCTACAACAGAAACTATGGCGCCGAGCTTATCACTCCATCAGGTGAGGTAACTTTTAAATACGACACCGAAAGTGAAGTATTCGCTTGTCAGCCCCTAAAGAAAGATTTATTCCTTATTGGAGAATGTACCAAGGGTCGCCTCATTGAAGTTTCTGCAACAGGAGACATTAAGAAAACCATTCCCCTAACCTTCGACCACGGTGGACACACCTGTTTTCGTAACGCTCGCAAACTAAAAAACGGCAATTACCTGGTTGCTCACTATGCTGATAAAACTGTTAGAGAATACAACGCCAAAGGGGAAGTAATTAAAGAAATCAAGCGTCCGAATCATGTTTATATGGCGCAGCGCCTAAAGCATGGACAAACTGCCATATCTGATCAATATGCTATATCAGTTTATGACAAAAATGGGAAATTGATTTGGGAATTCGATACCAAAGCACATCCTGAGTTGGGAGTTTATCACTTAACAGGATTTCAGTTTCTTGACAATGGAGATGTACTGATTTGCAACTGGCTTGGTCACAGACCTTATCATAAAGGAGTTCCTCTTTTCAAGGTAACAAAAGACAAAAAAGTTACCTGGAAATACACCAATGCAGAAGAGACTTATAGTTGCACTAATATCCAAGCATTGTAATTAATAAAACAACAAGAACACACCATAACGATACAATAATCTAAAAACATACAGCATGAATAATTTTGAATATTACAATCCGGTACGCGTAATCTTTGGCGCCGGAGAAATTAAACGAATTGGTGCAGAAGCAAAAGCATTAGGATCAAAAATTTGTTTAGTATCTTACAAAGAGCTTAGCTTTTTAAAACCACTAATTGAGAAAATTACAGGATTACTTGAGGCTGAAGGTCTTGAGGTTGTAAATTTCTTCGAGATTGAGGAAAATCCTGATATCAAACAAATTGAAGCAGGAGCTGCACTTTGTAAAGCTGAGCAAGTAGATCTAGTTATTGGTATTGGTGGAGGAAGTGCAATGGATGCATCAAAAGCCATCGCAGCTGGAGCACTTTACGAAGGAGACCTTTGGAACATGGTATACAGTCGCCACGACGATGTAAAAGCTGTTCCTCCAACAGAGGCCATTCCAAACATTCAGATCCCTACCCTTCCTGCTACAGGTAGTGAAATGAACCAATGTGCTGTTGTAAGCAACAATGAAATTAAAGAGAAATCATATATCTGGAGTCCTTGCATTTATCCTAAGGTTTCGATTATCGATCCTGAATTAACGTTAACACTTCCTGCATATCAAACAGCATGTGCTGCTGCAGATACTATTTCTCACGTTCTTGAAATCTACTTGAATGGTGAAGAAGACAGCGATTTACAACATTACTTCCAGGAAGGTGTAATGCGCACAGTAATTGATAATGTAGAGAAAGTATTAGAGAATCCTAACAATATCTCTGCTCGTTCACACCTTCAGTGGGCTGCTACATGTGCAATTAACGGATGGGCATCTCCAGGAGATGCATGGACACCTATTCACCAGGTAGGACACGTACTTACTTCTCTTCACAAGGTACCACACGGAGCTTCTTTGTCGATTCTTATGCCTGCATGGATGGAAACATTCAATGCAAGAAAAGCTGATCAGTACTACCGATTTGCAACCAATGTAATGCAGGTATTTGCTGTTGGAAGAACCAGAGAAGAGGTTATTGAGGAGGGAATCACCCGATTCAAAGAATTCTTGAAGCGTATCCAGGTACCAGTATCATTAGCAGAGGCTAATATTAAGAAAGAAGATTTGAATGACATCCTTAATGGTGTTGTGAAAGTAAGCTTTGGAAACGACGGAAATCTAGCGTGTAATCCTGTTGTTTCGAAAGACGATGTAATGGAAGTGCTGACAGCAGCATTGTAGGACGGCTTCGCCAGGGAAAAAGGAAACAGGAAACCGGAGAATGGTGACCGGAACACCTGGAAGCGTGTATATGGTTGAAAGGTTGGAAGGTTGGAAGGTGATCGTTAGTATGCGATGGTCGGCAAAGGGCACGGAGCACGGAGCAAAGGGCAAAGGGCACAGAGAATGGGGCATGGGCATGGGGCATGGAGTTCAAATGCTAAGGCTTGCGTTTATAGTAGAGTGTTCTGGTTGACAAGAATAGCGTTCAACATACACCTACATCACATTCGTTAGCTGAACCTGCCGATAGCCGAACCTGCCCGTTAGGGCAGATAATGTCTGTAGCAAAAAAGCGATGACCAAAAAATAATCAGCTCGCCTTTAGGTGAGCAAATGTCAGTAACAAGAACAGAACAATGAATATTCAAGAAATAGCAAGAATGATAGATCTTAGTTGTGTGCAAGCCAACAGTTCTATCGAAGAAATCAAAGAAGTAGCAGAATTTGCAATCAAATACAATTGTATCTGCACATTTGCACTTCCAGCCCATACACCAATGCTTGTTGAGTTAGTGAAAGACTACCCTGAAGTAATGGTAGGAGGCGTTGTTGGCTTCCCTGATGGAGGAGCCACCACAGCCGGAAAAGTAGCTGAGGCTAAAGAACTAATCAAGATTGGTGTTAACGAGGTAGATATGGTTATCAATATCGCCTGGTTAAAATCAAAACAATACGACCTTGTTTTAAATGATATAAAATCGGTGGTAGAGGCAGCAGGTGAGATTCCAGTAAAAGTAATTCTGGAATGCCACTACCTTACCGATGAAGAAATTGTAAAAGCGTGTCAAATCGGTGTAGAAGCAGGAGTAACCTTTGTAAAAACAGGAACAGGTTGGGCTCCAACAGGCGCTACTCTTGAGAATGTAACGCTAATGAAAGAAACTGTGGGTGATGCTTGTCAAGTTAAAGCAGCTGGCGGAGTGCGCGATCTTGAAACAATTCTTGCCATGAACAAGGCAGGAACAACTCGTTTCGGGATCGGCATCCGTACAGCAAAAGCAATCTTTGAAAACTTGGAAGTATCATCATCAGAATCTAGTTATTAAATTAATTACTGGTAAGTTATTTGGGACAGATCAAGGGTCAGGCTTTCTATGCCGACTCTTGATTTCTAACTAAATCTAACAATCCGAGAATCTATTAATCCAAAAATCTTCAACACAGATGAAACATATCATCGCATACGATTTAGGAACAGGAGGCTGCAAAGCTTCATTATATGATACAAAAGGCACATGTCTTGCCGACTCATTCATTTCGTGCGACACCTATTATCCTCAACAGGGATGGCATGAACAACAACCCAACGATTGGTGGCAAGCCGTAGTACAATCTACAAAGAACCTTTTAGGCAATTCCGATATCGACAAACAATCCATTGTAGGCATTGGTATCTCAGGACATAGCTTGGGATTAGTACCAATGAGTGAAAATGGAGAACTTCTTCGCAATAGCGTACCTATCTGGTCGGATTCTCGTCCGGGAGAAGAAGAAATCAAACCATTCTTTGAATCAATCTCAGAAGAAGAATGGTACATGATCACAGGAAATGGATTTCCTCCACAGCTATACACTGTATTCAAACTCATGTGGCTAAAAAACAATGAGCCAGAGACATTCAACAAAATCCACACTGTGTTAGGTACCAAAGACTATGTGAATTACAAGATGACCGGCGTTATGTCGACCGATTACTCTTATGCTTCTGGTTCTGGTGTATTTGATTTGAATAACTGGAGTTACTCTGATCAGTTAATCGAAGCAAGTGGATTACCTGCATCAATATTCCCCGCTCCTGTAGCATCAACTGAAGTATTAGGATCGCTAACCAAAGAAGCAGCCGAAGAACTTGGACTATCAGAAAATGTACAAGTTGTAGCCGGAGGTGTTGACAACTCATGCATGGCACTTGGTGCACGTTGTTTCAAAGAAGGTCGCGTATACAATTCACTAGGATCATCGGCATGGATTGCGGTAAGCTCATCGCAGCCATTATTGCACCCTGAAAGCCGCCCTTATATTTTCTCACATGTTGTACCAGGCATGTTTGCTTCAGCGACTGCTATTTTCTCAGCAGGAACAAGTTTCCGTTGGCTAAGAGACAATGTGTGTCAGCAATTAAAAGAACTAGAAGGAGATACCTGGGATCACCTAACTGCAATGGCACAAGAAGCACCTGCAGGATCAAACAAACTCCTTTTCAATCCAAGTCTTGCTGGTGGTACGCTTATCGACAAAAGTGCAAATATACGTGGAGCTTTTGCAGGAATTGATCTCCGTCACACCACCAAAGATATGATTCGCTCAACCATGGAAGGAATTGCCATGGGATTGCGTGTGGCCTTAGACGAATTGAGAGCCCTTACCAATATCGACAATGAGATGATTGTTGTGGGTGGTGGTAGTAAAAGTGATTTCTGGCGACAGTTATATGCTGATATCTACAACTGCAAAGTTGTAAAAACCAATATCGATCAGCAAGCAGCAGCTTTAGGAGCCGCAGCTCTTGCCGCTGTAGGAACAGGTTTATGGGAAGACTTCTCAATCATCGATGAGATACATCACGTTGAGCAGGAAGAGTATCCTCGTAAGGATGAGAATAAGATCTACGAAAAACTATTGCCTGTGTACAAGAAGTTGTCGGATCATCTTTCTGAAATCGGAGATTTACTTACAAAAGTTTAGCATTAATCGATAAAAATAAGCACAATGGACTTTAATATTTTTGAATTATTGGTTGCCTTTGCCGGAGGTATATTTGGTGCAGCAATTGGAGCACTACCAGTCTGGATTCTTTGTGGTTTAGCTGTATTAATAGGCGCCACAGTAAATATGGTAAATGGAGCTCCTGAGTTTACAAACTTTGTAGCCTGGGGATCATTCCTTGGACCACATACCTCTTTTGCCGGAGGAACAGCTGCAGCTGCATTTGCAGGAAAGCATAAGATACTAGATAGTGGAAGAGATATTTGTACTCCACTTGTAGGATTAAATAAACCACGCTTATTGTTGGTCGGTGGTATTTTTGGTGCCATTGGATATGTATTATTCTGGATGATTATGCAGGTTCCTAATTACAGCGATATTGCATGGACAAACACAATTGCATTGGCTGTGATCCTGAACATGTTTATTGTTAGAATAGCATTTGGAAAAACAGGATTGTTTGGAAAACCAGCAGAAGGACAAAATCGATGGATTGCATCAGACAACGGATGTTGGGTACCTTATCAATCAGATCCATTACAGTTGATATTGTTAGGATTAGGAGTGGGTATTCCTGCAGCATACTTCACTGTTATTATGCCAGGAAGTATTGGTATTACCTTTGGATTTGTGACATTCCTACTCATCTTCATGCAGTTTGGATTTAAGGTACCGGTAACTCACCATATTGCATTATCGGCAGCTATGATGACTGCAGCAACAGGTAATGTTGCCTGGGGAGTAAGTTTCGGTATTCTAGCAGCATATTTAGGAGAGTTAAGCGCCTGTACATTCGTTTATCATGGCGATACACATATCGACCCGCCAACAATGGCATTGGTAGGAACATTCACCATCTACCCTATTCTTGATCAGTTTGGCGTATTCTCACTATCAACTAATCTAGTATGGTTAGTAGCAGTTGGAATCACCATCGGAGGTTATTTCGTGTTAGCAAAATTAAAGCAAGAAAAACCAAGAAAAGCATTCGCCTTCAGCAGAAAAAGCTAGAGTGATTGAACGGTTGAACGGTTGGAAGGTTGAACGGAGAAAAGGTGATCGTTGGTTTGCGATTGTCAGTATAGGAAGGCTATGGAAATAGATTCCTGGTTTCAGGTTCCAGGTTTCAGTTCGGCCAACGCCTCTCAGTTTCAAGTTGCGCATAGAGGTTGTTCCAGTGGTGACTTTTTCACTACAAAGCACAAAGACGTTTTAGTTACGTATTGTCGTTTTAACCTACAGACCATGGTATCGAAATTCTGATAGAAGATCGGTGATAAGAGCCTCTGACCATCGCATGGGAACTGGCCTCCTGAAAAAAGTGATAGATTTAGCAGCGGTTGCTTAGTAAAACTGGAAAGCTTCGACCGGAGGGAGAAGATCCTCCAGTTGCACTTAGCAACCGCAATAAATCGATTGCATTTTTCAGGCAGCCTTGACTTTTTTGCTTCGTTTTTGGGGCAAGCCAAAAATGATGGCCCGTCTGGCAGGACAAGATCCTCCAGTTGCACTTAGTAACCGCAATAAATGGATTACTTTTTTCAGGCAGCCTTGACTTTTTTGCTTCGTTTTTGGGGCAAGCCAAAAATGAAGGCCCGTCCGGCAGGACAACAAAAAATAGCATACGCTAATAACAGTTATTTCATACGGATGCCCCGCCAGATCCTTAATACAACAGGACTGTGCGGGGCTTTTTAACAAAATACTTTTCACGTTTTGTTTTCCTTCGCATAACCACTACTTTTGCTCTCCTCAAAAACTGAAATAAGAGCAACTAAATGACACAAAGATTATTCCCTCTAATTGTTTTGGCTGTGGTATTTACAACATTCGTTAATGCACAGACCAAACCCAAAATTTTCGAAGAAGACAAAAGAGTACTTCCGTCTGATACCACATGGTATCCCTTGTATGAAATGGTGATGAATCGTAAGTTTGAAGAAGCACAAGCAAAATACGACTCTATCCAGACTAGTTGGACAGAGAAAAAGCAATACAACTCAAGTCTTTTTCTAGGCAATCAATTCTCCTACTGGTTGCGTGTACGAGGCAAAAGAGCGGAAGCGATAGCGACAATCGAAAAATCTATCAACGACAATATTGCACAACTAGATTCAACTTGTACTGAATTCTTGATTGCTTGTTACAATCGAGCCATTTATGGTAGAAAATATGAAGACAGAATCGTATGGTTCGATAGGTTTATCAAGACCTGTCCAGAAAATAAATTAAGGAAAATGAATGCCATTATTCATTCCGACTGCGCCAACAACTACTTCCGTTTAGGAAACTTAAAGAAAAGTTGGGAATACTGGGATTACTGTCGGGCAAACCTAAAGTATTTTGGTAATTCAGCCCGATTTTATTCTCGTATGTCGAACTCAATCGGTCAAACAGACCTTAATGTAACTACACACCTATATGATGTAGTTTTAGAAAAAATGCTACCATTGAAAGAGACCGATTATATAACGTTCTTTACAATGACCAATATGGCCTTTATCTGCAATAGTCAGCAAAAATTCGAAAAAGCAGTAGAATACTGTAAACAAGCATTCAAGTACTATGCAGATCACCAGAAAGGCTTATCCAGAATGATAGGAAAGTCTAGCTCTACCAGATATGAGCAAATCGTTATTGCCTTAACTAACCTTAAGCGATTCGATGAAGCTCAATCATACATCGAAGAAATGATGGAAAATAAAGATAATTTCCACAATGGAGTAAAAGTTCCTTCACTGTATCATAAGCTTTATGCTGATCTTTATTACATGCAAGGAAAATACGATACAGCCCTTGAGCAAATTCAGCAATCGTATGAAGAAATGCTCAAATATCAACCAGATAATTTAGCCAAAGGCTTTGAGAATCTTTATGGCGTATATGGCGACATATACCTTAAGCAAAAAAACTACACCAAAGCCATTGAGTATTTCGAGAAAGTAGTGAAAGTCATCACATTCGATCATTATAAAACGATTGATGATCCTTATGTTCTTATTGATCCTGATAAATTTGTGGTGAACTCAATTCCAGGGCTTCGCGATGTTACCCTCAAGATGTTGAAGACCGAAAAAAGCTTTTACCAGCAAACAAAAGATAAAAAGCATCTACTGCGATTAGTTGAGCTAAGTAATTACGCAGGTAAAATATCAATGGTAAATTTCCGAAACCTGGCCAACGAGGAAACCCTCCTTGAAGTTAGTCAGCAGTTAAAGGAATCAGCCGCTTACGGACTTTATGCATCAGAGATTCTGGCAAAGCAAGATCCGAACTATATCGACACAGCATTTGTATTTGCCGACAGGGCGCGATCATTCAACTTTAACTTTCTGAAACAATCGCGACAACGAAATAAATCACTCGCCGAAGATTCATTATTGAACGACATTGCCAACAAGACCACAATTCTAGCAAACATTGATAGCAACAGCGAAAACTTTTCAGAAAAACGTCTTGAAACGGAATTAGACATCCTCCGTTCAAAGATGCTATTGCAGTCGTTCTCTGAAGTTGACATGACCATTTTAAGTAGGCAAGCACAACCAGAACAACTGCGTAAACAGCTACCACAAGACGCAGCTATTCTTAGTAATTTCATCAAGGGAGACTCGATCTATACAATCTTTTTAACCAGTAACCACGCTGAAGTAAAAGCAGTTAAAGTCGATGATCTAAAACAACAAATCAAGCAATTACTCCGAGCTGCCAAGACTGGAAACAGTAAGACTGATATACAGAAACAGTTCTACAATCACTTTATAGAGCCTGTTGAAAGCAATCTAAAAGGTATTTCATCACTTATTGTATTGGCTGATGAGCAACTGGCCTCAATTCCTTTTGAATTGTTTATCGATTCAAATGATCAATACCTCGTTGAATCATACGCAATACAATATAAATACTCAGGTAAAAGTTTGCAGCTAAACAACAGCAGCAGTACACCAAACCTATTGGCTATTGCTCCAGGATTTAAGAAAGATGGAACCTTTATTGCCGAGAATATCACCCGAAGTGCATTGGAGGAAGCAGATATACTGGACAAAAAAGCAACCTACAATAGCTTAGCAGCCCTTGATTACTCTATTAAGGAGGTGAAGGAGATTGCCTCGCTATTCAAAAATGATGATGTAAATGTACAGGTGCTTCTCGACAAGCAAGCTACTGAAAAACAATTTAAGGAGTCACTATCAGCCCAGAACATCATCCACATTGCCACCCATGGTATCAGTCGCGGTGACAACCAAAGTGGACTATTTTTTACAATGACCGATGATGATGGTGAAGATGGATTCTTGAGTCTTCGAGAGCTTTATCAATTAAACATTGACGCCGATTTAGTAGTACTATCAGCATGTAAGACCGCCACTGGGACAATCAAAGAAGGTGAAGGTGTGATGGCATTACCACGAGGATTTGTATATGCTGGAGCACCACACGTAATGGCTAGTTTATGGAAGGTTCATGATAAAAATACAAAGGCATTTATGACTGCTTTCTATAAATACTTACTGCAAGATAAAGCAGGCTATTCAAAAGCCCTACAGCAAGCCAAAATTGAGTTTATCAAACACAACTATCTCCCACTCGACTGGGCTGGATTTGTTTTGGTAGGAGAATAAAATATTCATACACTATTCCGGTATTTTTCCATTGCCGGAATAGTGTTTTTACAGCCTTTTTGCTACCTTTATCATCATGGTAATCAACCATCGTTCTTTATACAATACCGCATAAAACGATGTATTTTACACAAAAAATACTGCATAAGATGCAACACTAGCGAATCAGTAGCGAATGAAAGCCGAATTCCTACCGAATGAAAGTGAGATAAGAGCATCATAAGAGTTTACTACTTTCTTCTATATTTTTCTTCTCATCTATTTCCAAAATAACATTGAAATATAAACAGACTTTACTCAAATTTTACTCCTATTCTTACATCATTTTACCACTAGCTATTGTTGACAATAATTAACTCATAATTGAGTCAAAACAATATCAATTGTCATATAATTCATTAATTCTATTTATTATTTTTAAACAAGGATTTCATGTAAAGACTTTTTAGCCTACTCGAATTATTTATTCCCGTAACATCCAATCCGCACATTTTTAATAATAATTCATCAAGAACTACATTATGGCAGTAAATAAAAAGGACGGAGATATGCCTACTGGTGCTATAGGAAATGTTATTCCCTATAAAAGGGGTAGTAAAGATTGTATACGCATTAAACCAGTTAAAGAAAAACATAAGGATGCAAAATCAGACAAACAATTAGTATGTCGCAACAGATTTACTGTTACCCAAGCATTTACTCAGTACATTTCTGATTTCATAAAAATCACCTATGATAGTCAGAAACGAGGGGCCGGCACAGCACTCAATGCCTTCACCTCTCATATCTTGCTAGATGCACTAAAAGGGGAATCTCCTAATGTAACAATCGATTGTGAAAAGCTCTTTGTAGGCAGAGGAGAATTAGAGGCCCCCAAATGGGCAACAGTAACCCCCAAAGAGGATGGGTATTTAATAGAATGGGACACAGCAGTAAGAGACAAAAATCGACTGGAAGATAGGCTGTACTATATAGATTACAATCCTAACAACGCATATCCTACAGGCGGTATTTTTGACGACAAACGAGGAGAGGGTAAGATGTTTCTTGAATCTAAAATGGATCCATCACAACCAAACCAAGAATTCTGGATTGGATTTTGTACTGAAGACCAAACCATGTGTAGCGATAGTGTATATGTCAGAAGAGAGTCGGTTGAGCTGGCTCGACAACATCAAAAAGAACAACTACTGGCTCAAAGGAAAAAGGACAGAAAACGCAAACTAAGTGCTGATGTAAAAGCAATTAATCCAAATCTATCGATTGAGATTTCAGAACTAATTAATTCAGAAATCCAGCCGCCATGCGATGAACTTAGTTTGAAGCTCCTGGGACAACAGATACAAGATCTCCGCAACCAAAAAGGCATCACTCAAGAACAGTTTGGTATTCTAATAGGAAGATCAAGAAGTCAAGTCGGCCGAATAGAATCAGGGAAACAGGAAATATCAATCTCTCTGCTGCTTCAGATTATGAAAGCCCTAAATGCCAGGGTAGTATATCGACTAGAAACGGATTCGCAATAATTACCATAGCAACAGCCACCAAACTTCAATATACATTCGATATTGCTACAAGTTTCTGGCTAAAACTCGAACAACACTATCAGATGGAATTATTAGATATAAAACGTATGGAACATGAAGCAGGATAAAGTGAAGGATAATAAACTGATAATCTGCTATTAAAAAAACCAATACAGGTATATTAGAAACTAGATAACAACAATATAAAGCACTCGACAGTTGCATTATACTGAAACTTTAAATATTTTTATACCGTAATATCAATCACAAAAATGAAAGTTAACTTTGATATTATCATTCTTGAAGAAGCTAATGATTTTATAAGAAACTTAGACATAAAATGCCAACAAAAAGTCTTAATAAATCTGAAGAAAGCACAAAAAGTCAAAGATGTACAGCTATTTAAAAAGCTAAAGGGATCTAATATGTGGGAATTCAGGACATCATATAACAATATGCAATATCGACTTTTAGCATTTTGGCATAAGGAACATAAAACCTTTGTTATTTGTACCAATGGTTTTATAAAAAAGAGTCAGAAGACTCCTCTAAAAGAAATTAGAAAGGCAGAATCAATTAGATTAGAATACTTAAGCAACATCTAAATAATGAAACAGGTAGGTAAGTTAAAAGCATATTCACTCGACGAAATTATTGATCAGCAAATTGGTCCCATTGGGAGTGAAAAGCGAGATCAGTTTGAGGAAGAACTGAAACTCGAAATTTTAGCACATAAGATTAAATCTTTGCGTAAAGAAAAGGGGCTTAGTCAAACTCAACTTGGCGTACTCATTGGTAAAGGGAAAAGTCAAATTTCCAAAATAGAGTCTGGCTCTCAGAACTTAACAATATCCACGATGTTAAAGGTGTTAAAAGCGCTAAATGCAAAAATAAAATTCAGGATTGAGATTGATGACGATAGCATTGAGGTAGCATAACAACTACTATTCATCAAAATAAAACTATGGGATTTGCGCAATGCAAATCCCATATGTATTAACCAAACAGAGCTTCTGCAATATTCTATGCGAATATAACTAATTATTGTAAGCTTCTGGATTAGTTTATGTCTATCAAATACCACTCACTCTCCAAAATCAACCGTCCACTCCTATATATGACCGTTCGTCGGTTAGTGCCCTAAAAAATATGTAAAACGAAGATTATTTAGTAAATTGTATGATTAAATAAAATTATGCAACCCAATTATATAGCTGCTATATGATGAAACTACGTATTCTTGCATTATTAATTCTAACCTCATACATTACACTGGGTCAGGTAAATAACCTCAAAACAAACCAATTAAATCTTCCTATATTTGATAAACTAAAGCAGTACCCTGAAAAGTCTCTCCAGCTTATTGCAGATACTACTTATATCCCATTAGAAACAAGTGCTAATGTTCTATTGGATAAAGGAGCACATATTTACCATGTTTCCGACAATCACATACTAATCACCAATTGGAAAATAGGAGATGTGTTCATTTTCGATATGACAGGAAAGTGTATATCACATTGTAACCACAAAGGAGGAATTGGTTATAAAATTATATCATATGCAGCGTATGACGAAGAAAACAAAGAGGTATTTATATTAGATAAACTCAGTAAAAAGATACATGTATTTTCTGATAAAGGTATTTCGCTCCGCACTATAGCTTGTCCTGCAAATTTGAATATAACCAAGATATTCAACTATGACAATGAATCGCTGCTGGTATTTCATGAATATCGTTATGGGACTCTAAAGCAGAAGAAACCTTATATGTTTCTCTCAAAAAACAACGGTGAAATTACCTCAAAACTGAACATCACACTAAGTAAAGCAAATCCGACAATGCTCGTTTCTGATGGCGTTTTTACATCAACTAAAACTTATAGTGGTAATTCAAAGTTTGGTGATGAGTTTATCCTTACATCTACTTCTTGCGATACCATCTACCGGTTAAGCAAAGATAAAAAGCTAACTCCCCTATTCGTTCAAACTCCAAGTGTTTTTTCAGAACCTCCCATATCTACGGTTATTTCTATGAAAACAGACAATATGATTGTACTTGCAACATATAGAAGGAGCGATTTAAAGAATATTCACCGCATGGTTCAAAATGGAGAAAAGCCTCCTGTAGGAATAGACGTTAATAATATTCTTTACGACTTTAGATCAAACCAATTCTTTGATTGCAAAAACTGGAGAAATGAAATTGAAGATATCGACATTCCTAAGAATATGACTATTCGACTTCTACAGGCACACCATCTAAAGGCATGGTTGAAGAGAGGAATACTGAAGGGTGAGCTAAAGAAGATAGCAGTGAAAATAGATATTGCCGACAATCCTATTGTTCGCATAATACGATTTAAGTAACACTAAATAACACCAATACTATGATGAGATCAACAACACTAACATTGCTACTCGTTATCATTGCATTAGTTGGTAATGCACAGAAAAAGAAGGTAATCACCTTTAAGTCGGCCGACAAAGGAGTGGTTAGCTTATCACAAATGGCTGACAAGTCGTATGCTATTACCTTGCAAAATCCTGATGATGTATCTGTTTATAGAATATCGCAAACCGTAAAAACCAACGAATATTTATTCATAACGGAAGGTAGTGTTGAACAGAAAGGATATCCACATACTTTATTGCAGTACAAATCGAATGGAGAGTTTATTAGAAAGATTGATGCACATCGTGAAGGAATAGTAGACATTGCGGTTGATGAGCCAAACCAACACCTCTTTGTTTTGAGAAAAAATGAGCTCAAATGCTTCGACTACAATGGAGGTCTTCTATACTCATTTAAAACAGAGTATTTACCTCAATGCTATTGCTGCTTCAACAAGAAACTTTGGTACATTTTAGTGGGCTACAATAACGATCAGGTAAGCTATTCTCTCTGTTGTTCAGATCTTAAAGGGAAAGAATTTAAAGAGATCAAGACATTGAAAGAAAAAGCGTTATCAGGAACATCAGTAAGTAAAATAGGTAAGTTCTCGTGTGCCGACAATATCCTCTACGTTTCAATGGGCTTGAGAAATTCAGATAAATTATTTGCAATACGCGATGGCAAAATGAATGTAATCAATGAGTTTAAGATTTCAGATTTTCCTAAAGATAGACTTAATCAGTTTATTGCACCTCCATCAATTCGAATAGGAAACTATCTATTTTGGGGATACAATAAACAAATGTTGCCTTCAACGTTAGTCTCCAATATTACCACCAATAAATATGAAAACATAAAGTACCGAAATCAGGCAGGCAAACTTATTAGTGGTTTGAAGGATGATATTTTCAACACTGGCTTTATTCAACCCAACTTTACAAGCGATTTTAAGTCTTTATATTTTTACCCCAAGACTACAGATGATGTTCAATCTTTACAAATCTATGTTGTTGATGTTAAGTAATAAGAATCTCGCAATTGCATGCAGTGTATTGATATTATTGATTCAAGGTTGCACATTTAATAGCGACAATCAATTTAAAGTGATTCCTGTTGATACAGAGTCACAGTCGACAATTAATTTATCTGACATTTCGGATAAGGTTGAAGTGATTAAATTCGAAACCAATGATTCGTGTTTAATTTCGAATCCTATATATCTTAAGGTGACTTCAAAATATGTTTTTGTTACCGATGGGATGAGGCGAGTACTTCAATTTGATCGTAATGGAAAATTTATTCGTCAGATAGGTCACGAAGGACGAGGTCCTCAGGAATACCAATATATAGGTGCCCTAGCCTGTGATACTATATCGCAAAAGTTATATATTTCGTGTCATAAAAAGATTCTTTGCTATTCATTCGATGGATCTTACATCCGTACTATAACCCTGAAAAAGTTTGTCGACTTCATGACTATTGTTGACGATGAGTTATGGCCAGTTTACTCCAATTTTGCAATTCCTATAAAGGATAAATTTATTACAGAAGTTAATATACTGAAGCTTTCGAAAGATGGAATGGTCAAGGATAGTGTAAGAATTAAGACAATTAAGCTTGATCAATCTATCTTCTCGTCGTACCCATATGTCAACTATCTATCACAGTGTGCAAAGGCAACCTATTTATACTGTCCGGTATTGTTACCAGAACCAATTACCAGGGATACATTGTACACTTTAAAAGGAGACAAGCTTATACCTGCTGTAAAGCTTGATTTTGGAAAAGCAGCCTTACAGACAGGAAAGAAGAAGAATTTACTCATCAAAAATATATACCGAACAGATCAACATTTATTTGCTGAGTACAGATATAATATGAAGGAAAAGTTCTTCTTCTATGATCTCAAGAATGAAAGGAATGGTAGTATCAATGATGATGTTTGGGGAATGGGCAATACCACATTAAGACCTCTTGATTTAAAGCATAACCTGATGTATTTCACAAAGTATGGATATGAATTGGAAGGGATAATTGATGGTGTAAATGAGAATTCGAATCCAGTACTAATGGTCGTTAAGATGAAATCGTAATCTATTATAATTTACGTAATAAAACTATGGGATTTGCGCAATGCAAATCCCATATGTATTAACCAAACAGGCCGGATACAATAATCTCTGCAGGTATAACCAGATCTATACCCACAGAAAGTTTTAGCGGTATATCTTAAGTTTTTTCAACTCAGCTTCCATATCCAGCACTTCCTTATTCTTCATCATTCGTTCACCGTAAGCGTTGATCAGTTTTGTTTTCTTGTTACTTTCCATGTCACTATCCTTAATGTGTTGGATTAGAGAACAACACTGGTTATAATTCTCAACCAGGAAGTTATAGTCGTCGGCAATTAGCACCCCCTTCATGCGGTTCAGGTAAGCCGCCATTTCATCAAGGAACATATCATATGCTACTCCCGAGGTATTTTTATTGCGATGCTTAATAAATGCATCAATATCATCGCGATAGCCGTTATGGTTATCATCGTTGACTGTTGTGTTGGCATCAATCCTCTTGATAAACTCCTTTAGAATAAAAAACGATTTGAATGAAGGATCGCGAACAACACGATGCTGCTCATGAGCATTCACCACAGTCATATCAACATCGTTTGCCTTCTTGATTTTAAAGGAAACATCAGCACCTTTTAATCCTGGCGATGACACTTTCACCTGCACATTACCAGACTGATAACCTGTACGAACAATGTTAAATGCAGGTGCATCAATATAGCCCTGACCGTCAAGCTCCTGAGTCTTATTAATATCAGAAGTATAGGTGGGTGCACCTACAAGTGAAGCAACACCATTAACCTCCCAGTGAAGTTGGTTGGTTGCACCATACACATGATTCCCATCTTCATCAAGGATATCAACCCAAATAAGCGCCAATCCGGCACCGTCAGCCTTCAATTCATCATATTCAGCCCATACCTTCAATTGAGCAGGCTCTCCAGCCATTACCACCTCATCAGTAACCTTCTCTTTCCCTTTGGTACCAATAACTTTAATCGTTCCTTTTTCAACAAGAATATCCTTAAACGTTACCGAATAGAAATTATCAGCTGTAGGATACTGTGTACCTTTCAGTTGATTATTTACCCAAAGCTCCACCTTCTCACAATTAGAATCTACCTGGAAGTCTTTACGCTGACCAAGATATTGCTTTCGCCAGTGATGCGGTTGTACATATATCATTGTATAAGGAGCATAATGCGCCTGCCACAAATAGTAGAGATACTTAGGCACACGATAAGAGTCGACCCATCCCTTATAGTTGATATAATTCAGTGGTGCATTTTTATATTTACGATCACAGCCATGGTCTTCATACAACCAGGCAACAATATTCTTATCAATACGACCACGAATACTACCCCCATCAACGCGAGCCATTTTGTGCTGCCACTCCTCAGTTCCTGCATGCTGTCCGCTTTTAGGATTCTTTACAGTATTGGCAGGCTCCAGATTCTTTACATCCTTATCGTACCATCCACGTACAGTTACCCTTAGCAGGTTTTCCATATCAAGATGCGTGTGATCGTGTGTAACAAAATCGCCAAAGCCCTGGGTTTTGCGTTGATGTAAAATTCGGGTTGTATCTTCTTCCCATGCCCATTTACTATCAGCAGCATCATTCGATTCATTCCCCATACTCCAGAATAAAATAGAAGGATGATTACGATCTCTACGGATCATTTCACGTACATTCTGTTCCTGGATAGTCTCCGAGAAATTGATAGACTTAATATTTGGAACCTCCTCAACATTAATAAGTCCCAGCGAGTCGGTTAAGTGACTCACATACTTATCGTTTGGATAGTGTGCAGCACGAATAAAATTATGACCAAGATTATTTTTGATATCAAGAAAATCGCGCAACGTTAGCCACTTCGGTAAGGCATCACCTACCCATGGATACTCCTGGTGACGATTGGTACCATGAATATGTACCTCTTTACCATTCAACACCAATGTGTTTTTGTCATAATCCCAATGGAACCATCGGAAACCTAAAGGCGAAACGATTCTATCCTGTAATGCTTTCCCCTCATACACAGCAGTCTCTACTTTATACAAGTTAGGAGTATCAGGCGACCACAGTCCTGGATTCTTTATTATAGACGATTCTTGTACTACCTCAGTAATTACGCCTTGTTTCAGCTGCACCTGCTTTTTAAGCTGTTGCAACACCTTCCCTTTTGGAGACAAAATACTAGTGGTTAATAATACTGATTTATCTTCCGCACAATCGTTCTTCACGTACGATTTAATATGCACTGTAGCTTTTGAACTATCACTAATTGTAGTCGTGATAAACGTTCCACCTTCATGTTTATACGATCCCTGATAGGGTACATGGATACGATTTTTCTCAACGAGCCTAACATCACGGTAAATACCGCCATACACATTGAAATTACCAGCGTGCATTGGAGGAATTCCACCAAATCGATCGGTCCGTTCATTCGACACAGCCAGAGAGATGACATTTTCACCTTTCTTCATCCAACGGGTTATATCAAAATAGAAACTGGTATACCCACCCTTGTGATCACCAACAAAGTTACCATTGACATACAACTTGCAGTACTTTTGCACTCCATCAAATTCAAGGGAATATACTTTGTGAGCGTTTAATTCTTTTAAATTGATACTTTTTCGGTAGTATCCCCACCCTTTCCACCAGTAACCATCGACCTTTTCAGATGCTGCACGAATGTAAGGATGCATATCTTTAGTGGTCTCATAAGTCTGCCAGGTATGAGGAAGACTCACCAACGACCAATCTTTATCATTAAAACCAGTGTCGTGGAATTTCACATGCTCTACACAAGATGGATGATACTGGAATAACCAGCCAGTATAGATGCGCTTAGCCTCACGTCCTTTATCGTTGGCCTGGCCAACATTCACCATCAAAACTCCTAGTAAAAATACAATCAATAATCTCTTCATTTGGGAACGTTTAATTTAGTTATTCTTACACATTCATTGTTGCCTGAAGTTATTATAAAGCATTGCACCAAGCGATCAGAAAATAATAATTGCAGTAAAATGTTCGTAAAAAAACACTTTTACGTACCTATTTTTCAGGCTATTACCAAACCGCACACAATACCTTAGGGAATCGGAATATTTTGAATATTACAGTTTTTTCTTCACTCAAGTATTCAACAGATTTTACTTCGAGCACATTAAAAAAACCACTATAGAACATGTGCACAAGAAACTACAGGCTGGTAGGTTCAAAATGCCTATGTTCATTCTTGAGGAGATGCACTTTTAAGCTAAGCCACGGGATAAATCCCGCAGCTATAACTTTCAAAAGGCTTCTATCATTGCATACAATTGGTTTTCTCAACAAGATATCTTCCAAATCGCTTCGTAAAATCATAATTGATCTTTAATGACTTTTCAGCAATACTCCTCACCTCATCATTACTGATACCTGTCTGTTCAATGGCATTCATCGCATACAGACCAGCAATCATATTCTCATTCTTTAGTTCCTTATTTAGCGCAGGAAGAGGATTGTATGTTGGATCAATTTTATACAACGCCAAATTAGCTGCGATACGCACTGACGCTTCTTGATCTTCGATTAAGGATACTAATCTTTCTCTTGCTGTTGAAATCTTGTTTACCCCTAACCAGGTTACTGCCCAATATCTTTCTGAAGGATCATCAGAGTCTACCGCACGCACTAGCGTTTGAATATCCTTTTGTTCACCAGCTTCGATAATTCGGATCAGTCGTGCGTTTATACCTTTAAGCTCCGGCTGTTTCATGGCTAAATATTTATTACCATACTCACTACCCAATTCTTCAAGGTAAGGTTCTGGAATCAAGCCAGGATCATTGATTTCATTCATCCATTTGTATAATAAAGTCCGCATTTTCTTCAACTCTTTTTTATATGATGGATCTAAAGCCAGGTTATTGATTTCCAAAGGATCATTTTCCAGATCATATAACTCCTCAGCCGGACGTGTGGTATTATAGATTCTTCCCTGCAACTCATTCAACTGACCATCTTTGAAGAGTTCTCGCATATGGCGACTGATCAGTTTTGAGTCTTTATACTGATTGCGTTGCGCATGAGGACGGTAACTTAAAAAATTCCGGATATACTTGAATTTTTCTGATCTTACGGCGCGAATAATATCGGTAGTTTCATCACAACGATCGCGACTGG
This sequence comes from Puteibacter caeruleilacunae, assembly GCA_005217565.1. Classification (GTDB taxonomy): domain Bacteria; phylum Bacteroidota; class Bacteroidia; order Bacteroidales; family Prolixibacteraceae; genus Puteibacter; species Puteibacter caeruleilacunae. Next base: position 72,076 of record SJCO01000008.1, on the reverse strand, counting down.
CAAATATATATTTCTGCTTCTTATAGTTGTTTCTAAAAATATCCTCTCCCTGTATATTTCCGGGGATTTGAATGCCCGCATAAGCCAATGAACTTGGGAGCAAATCGATATGCTTCACTAAATCATGCCTAACGGTTCCTTTAAGTTTACTGTTAGGAAACTTCACAATTAATGGCACCTTAATACCTTCATCATATAAAAACTGCTTTCCCCTTAAGTGTGAAATACCATGGTCGGTTAGAAAGAAGATAAGCGTATTGTCGTAAACACCAACCTCCTTCAGATCATGGACAATCTTCTGCAGTTCTTTATCAGTATCAAGCCATGAGCCAAGATACTCTTTCCAGTCTTCACGCATGATACCATCTTCAATATAGTATGGGGCAAGTTTAAAGTCTTCCGTTTTGGCTTTGGTCTTTCTGTTTTTCCCACCGTGTAGCTGAATCTGTGCAAAGAAAGGAGTACCATTTGGCGACTTCTTCCAGCTTGTTCCTGAATAGATATTCTCTTTGATAAAATTATAATCCTGCTTTCCCTTAGCTCCATTAATCTTTTCGTTGGAGACATAATAGCCAGCTTTTTCGAAAAGCTCACTCGCCAAGGCAATCTCAGTGGGTAATCTATTGCTTTCATTGTAAGCAAAATTGGCACCTTTACCATTAATGCGCTGACTGCGGTGATTGTGGGCAGCTATGGTATTTTGATACATTCCGGTTACCAATGCTGAGCGTGATGGTGAGCAAACAGGTGCTGTAACAAAAGCATTTTCAAACTTCACTCCCTCCGACGCCAGTTGATCAATATTGGGAGTTTGAATGGCTGTCTCCCCATAACAGCTAATGTGACAAGATGCATCTTCAATAAAGATCCAAAGAATATTGGGTCTATTCTTTCTTGTTGCAGAGTAACATGTTAAACTCCAGGCAAGAAATAAGAAGGGCAACACTGTATTTAATAATCTCATGTGGTTTGATTTGAAATGGTTTGTGGTATTCTACAGGGTAAAATCTGTAGTTAGTATGTTTTGATGATTTGATAAAACTGCGGGACTATTCACCCCGCAGTTCATTGCCATTAGTTGAATGGAAAATATTCACTTTCGGTATGTGCATCCTTGAACATCTGCTTGGCTTTCTTTACCAAGTTAGGATACGATGCAGCCAGATTCTTTGTCTCTTTAGGATCGCTTTCAAGGTTATAAATCTCAATATCTTTATCAAGACTATAACGCACAGCCTTCCACTGACCAAAGCGAACTGCCTGTTTTACTTTCCCCTTCAGCAAATGCTCCCAATAAAGGTATTCATGGTTCTTCTGCTTCTTATCTAATAATGTCGGCAAGAATGAGATTCCATCAATATCTTTTGGTTTATCAGCACCAGTAATGTCACACACAGTTGGTAACACATCCCAGAATGCACTAATGTGATCTGTTGAAGATCCAGGCTTAACTTTACCCGGCCAACGCACCATCATTGGCACATGAATTCCCCCCTCATACAAGTCGCGCTTATATCCACGGAAACCGCCGGTACTATTAAACATTTCCTTTCTCAATCCATCTTCCTGGTGAGCACCATTATCACTGGCAAAAACAACCATCGTCTGCTCATCTAGTCCTAATGCTTTAATCTTATCAAGGATAGCACCAACATCAGCATCAAGCTTTGAAACCATTGCAGCATAGTACACCATAGGTTTCGACCACTCCCCAGATTGTAATTTAGGCATATATTTTTCAACGTACTTTTCAGGAAGCTCCAGATCGGCATGAGGAAGCGTTACAGCAAAGTAAAAGAAGAAAGGCTTTTTATGATTATCATCGATAAATTTCAGCGTTTTACTGATAATCAAATCTTCGGAATAAATTTCCTTCTGATGATTATTATTGGCTTCAAGCAATATCTTGTTAGCATTCTCATACAGGAATGGAGGATAGTAAGAATGTGCATTGCGTTGATTGATATAACCATAAAAATAGTCGTATCCCTGCTTCCACGGAACACCTGCAGTACCTATTTCACCTAATCCCCATTTCCCGGAACAACCGGTTGCATAGCCTTCCTGTTTCAGCAATTCAGCAATCGTAACATCTTCATCCATTAATGGTACGCGCCCTTTCTGTTTTGAGAAATTTTCGCGAATAGTAGCATGCCCCATATGCTTACCAGTCATGAGAGCACAACGCGAAGGTGCACATACTGTTGAGCCCGAATAGTGATTGGTGAATACCATTCCCTCTTTCCCAAGGCGGTCGATATTAGGGGTTTCAATCTTCGTTTGCCCCATTATTCCTAAGTCGCCAATACCGAGATCATCGGCCAGGATATAGATGATATTTGTCTTCTGTTTATTCAGTGGTTTAGCATTAACACCTCCGCTCATCAGAGCTGAAGCTGTCGCTAATGACAATAACAATTGGTTTGTCTTCATTCGTATGATTTTTAGATTATTTGATTTTTGGATTAATTAACGTTATTGGCGACTTGAGGTACAGGTGCTCCTGTTTCTTTTACCCAGTCCTTAAGTTCAGCAAGCATTCTACGCGCAACCGTCATCTCCTTATTTGCAAGGTTGTGCTTTTCTGAGATGTCAGTCTTGAGGTTGAACAGTTCATAGCGATCGTATTCATAGTAATAGATCAGTTTCCATTCTCCCCGGATCATGGTTGTAGAAGGAACAGCAGCCCAGTAATTTTTCTCACCATCATAGGTTGGAAGCACTCCCCTATGCTTACCCGTAAGGTACAGTGGAAAATGAAAGAACATTGCTCTGTCATTAAGTCGCTCTTTCCCTTTTAATAGTGATACAATAGAGGCACCATCAACTGGCTGATGCTTTGGTAATGAAGAAGCACTTATTTCGGCGAATGTTGGTAGAAAATCAACGCCATTCACCGGAGTATCAGTCTTGGTACCAGGCTGCACATGTCCCGGCCATTTCACACAACAAGGCACCCTAATCCCGCCTTCATAATAAGTTCCCTTAGCGGCCCTCAAAGGACGATTGGATGTCCAGTTTTTGACACCCCCGTTATCTGAAATATAGATAATCATTGTATTATCAGAAAGCCCTAGTTTATCAAGAGTGGAAACAATTCTCCCAACACTTCGATCAACTTGTTCTACTTCAGCAGCATAAGTCGCATTATAATTCGATTGTCCCGTATTCTTAATCTTTTCCTTATAGTAGCTTATTCGATCATTTTGTGCCGCTAAGGGAGTATGCACTTCCCAATGTGCTAAATAAAGCAGAAAAGGGTTATCCTTATTCTCTGTCATGAAATCAACAGCTGCATCGGTCAGTCGCTCTGCCACATGCACATCACTATAAAATCGATCTTCAGCTCCTCCCTTGTTAGAAACGTCACCGATGGTACCATTGGAAGTCACTACATCAAATCCCTGGTTATCATCACCAACGTGCCATTTCCCCATACGTGCAGTGATATAACCCGATTTCTTGACCACCTCTGCCAAAGACTCATACTTTGCATCAACATTGTTGATACTAACAGAAAAGGTATTGAACGACTCATCGGCATTATGTGCAGGAACCTTCCATCGCATCTTATTTAATGCCCCTCCACGGGATAAACCTTGTGGGATATATACGCCGTGCCGAGGAGTATACATACCAGTGACAATACTTGCCCGGGATGGAGCACAATTAGCAGCACCAGGATAGAAACGATTGAGAATCATTCCATCATTTGCCAGTTTATCGATGTTTGGTGTTTCAAAGAAAGTGTTGCCATTATATCCTACATCAGACCATCCCATGTCATCGGCTATGATTAGTACGATATTGGGCTTGATAGATTTATCCTTACTCATGGCTGCGGATACATTCGGCAATAAAAGTAGAGCAATAACTGCTAACACAAGTAATTTCGTGTGCAGTAGATTGATAGGTTTCCAGATCTGTTGATTTAATCGATTCATTGGTTTGTAGATTTATAGATTAGAGTCATTTATGTGATTAGAATACCCTAATCGATGAAACGTTATCTAAAGCTATAGCAATAATCACAGAAGCGAGCTTAAATTGAGACCGTTGAAGTAAAAGATTGGTAAAAACACTATTTAACTCATCTGATTTACTGCCCATTACGCGCCACCAATCATCTTTTTTAAGAGGAAATAATTCATTGTTTTTTCTGTATTATTCATTTGGTGTTATTCATGTTGCACGCGTTGCACAAATAAATCTATACACAAGTCTATCAACTCATTATAACTCCAACAAAAGAGGTATGGTGGAAATCCATTCAAAAGAGGTGGAATTGAGACCAGAACCTATGCCCACAAAAAAAGGGGCAGCTTTTTACGGCATACCCCCTTCAACAAACAATCTAACAAATTACCTATTGCAAGCGCAAATATCGATTAATGATATCTGCTTCACATTGCATAAAATCAGGGAAAAACTGGCACCTTTTTTTGACGTTACCTTACTATATATACTTTGTACCAGTTTCCCCTGATAATACAATGGTTGTAGTTCTTTAAATCATTAATATTTTGTGGTGATAGATTCGTGTTTTTAGATCTCTACCAGAGCTCTTTTTTGATACTACATTAAAGTTATATGAATAAGAATAGAGGGAACAATTGATCATCGTATTTTACGTAAAACAAAGGTAAACGGGGAGTAAAACGCAATCTTTACACACCTAACGCATAACGACTTAAAACAATATCAAAAACAAACCCGTATGGTAAAAACGAATCTTACTCCATACGGGTTTTAAACTTACACTTGTGAATACAAGTATTCTATCAAATCTTTGGTCACTATTGAACTGGCACTAGCACTACTCCGTCAAATTGAGTACGACCACTACCTCCTTTTCCTAACCAGAAAGTAAGCGCACCGGTTGCATCAGATGTGAAATCTGCATTCAATGGAACAGCATACATATCATTGCCAAGACTCATTGTTCCTGACATATCCTCATAATCCTCGATATCATTTACAGGACTACCATCTGCAGCAGTTCCCCAGTCAAAATCTCTATCTTTTCCGTAAAGCACGATATATACCATGTACGCTTTATCGGCAGCTAGATCAGAGAACGCTACAGAGAAATCGCTTGAAGTATGACTCTTTTCATCATAACAGTTTCCATTACTGGTTTTAGAACCATCACTGGTATCAGGATATCCCCAGTCGTTAGCAGAACTTACCATGGTAATACCATCAACTGTTACATCCTCATTCTCTCCAGCAAGGTCGAAATACTTGCCATCAACAATCTTAACAGGACGCAATGTACTTTGTGAAGATCCGAACATGTCAATCGCATTCTCCACAGGCTTGTATTCCGACACATACTTAATCTCACCTTGCCAATCTTCAATAACAGTCTCTTTTTCGTCAGGAAGTACAACAGTTGATACATCCTCTCCAGCGATATTATGGTAGATTAGTTTAGTCTGCAAACAACCTGAAGGTGCATCCTCCCAGCTAATATTCAATGTTTGCATATCTGTTGGAAAATCTCCTGTTACAGAGAAACTTGCAACTGGTCTGTTTTTCAAGTCAGAAGCATACAAATCGCCATATACCCTGTCGGTAATCTCAAATGGCAGCGACTTATTTCCTTCTGGATCACTGGATACAATTTCGAAAGTATAAGCTTGCTCTTCCAACTCATCAATAATTACACGAACAGTATCTTCGGGATGCATATCAGATGCTTTTTCAACAAGCAAACTAGAATTTCCATTATCCCAGAAAACCGTCCAGTTGGTTACACGAGGATCGGCATTCACCAACCACTCAAGTTCTAATCGCTTGTAACCAGGATTAATCTTCACTGAATCAGCTTGTCCCAGGTAGATATGTTCACCTCCTTCGAGAAACTCTTCATGGATATCATCCATACTGTCGCACGACACCATTGCAATCAATGAAACTGCAATGATCATATATAAGATGTTCTTTATTTTTCTCATTTGTTCTTACGTATTTAGGTGATTATTCTTCTATAACCTCTCCGTAGATTCTTAATTCAGAGCAGGAAGCTGATGCTGTCCGGTTTTCAAAGTTTTCAATATACTTTATTCTCAAGTATCTAAAACTTCCAATTCCCTGTGTAGCGATAATTTCAAATCCGTTCTTTATAGCCTCTTTATCTTCTTCGGTATAGTTCTTACCAACCAAACCAGAAGGCTTAACAACTGTATATGGTCCGTCATGAATCATTGTCCAGGCACTCCAATCAGACTCAAGCTCATTACTACCATACAACTCAAGAATCTTAAAGCGACTACCAGTGAAAGCGGAACCTTCATCGTGCCACATTTTAACGCGACTAAACGTTGTTTCTACACCTAAGTCGATTGTATATGAAAGATAAGGAGGATTTGCACCATAAGTGGTCTTCCAAACCTTGTTGGTTTTACCATCCTTCAGATATTTGAAGTTTCCTTCACCACTGAAAAGATCTGTATCATCCTTAAAACCGGTAAATAACTTCCATTTTGATTGATCTAATTCTACCTCCTTCTTAGGTGTGATAGTATAGAAAATAGTATCAGTATAGTTTTGCCATTTATCCTGAACAATCACACCGAATTTGCGCTCGGTATCATCAAATCCTCTGATTGTATAATTACCCTCCTGGGCAGTAGAGATAAATGATTCAGATGGTTTCATTTGTCCCAATGAATCCTCTGCAAAACAGAATAACAACAATTCCGATTCGTACTCATTTTCCCAGGTAATCATAGGACCACCAAAGTCAGGTGCCATTTCAAGAGTTCCACCAACAGTCAGGTATTCTGGCTCTTCAGGATGTACTGTGATGGTTACAGGCTCACTTTTTAATTCAGCTTTATCAACCGTATATAATTTTACCTGAAAATCCTGCGATAGGTAGAATCCTTCCAATAAAACTTTATTGGAATAAATCGAAGTCTTTACTTCACGCGTAACACCAGGACTAGGTTCACAGACTGCCAACACATACGATAGGTCTCTCTCGTTAGGAAGCTCATATGACACCTCTGCTTTTCCATTCAAATTGGTGATTTCTACATTAGTAACAGGTTGTGGAGGAATAGTATCGTCATATAACGGATTATACTCCTTATCCTCACCACAACTAGTAATGATGACACCTGCCATTAAGGCAAGAATAATCACAGAAACACTGGTTTTAAATATATTAAATCGAATATTTCTCATATCAATATCTTTTCTTACCATCCTGGATTTTGTACCAGATTTGTATTTTTAATTAGGTTACTTTCACGCAATGGCCACAAATAGTCTTTTTGAGTAAATCGGAATTTCTCAAGGGTTCTAATCTGGAAATACTCTTCCGAGGTCTTTCCTCTATAATCCCAGGCCTTAATCTCAGAGTTCATATAAATCTCAGACTTCTTCCAACGTCGGACATCCCAGTAGCGCTTTGCCTCACCAGTCAGTTCAATCATACGCTCGCGGTGGATAATCTCACGCATACCATCTTTCGATTTATACTTATCAGGTTTACTTGAGTGATTTGTCCAGGCAAGTTCAACTGTTGGAATACTTGCACGAGCTCGAACCAGATTTATCCAGTTATATACCTCCAGATCAGGAGCATCTTTCACCTCATTCAATGCTTCGGCATACATGAGGTATAAATCAGCTAAGCGAATCACAGGGAAAGGATAAAACTGAATACTTGATGAATTATTATCGGAATAGGAATTCTCATAGTGTACCATCTTTTTAACTACATATCCTGTAAAAACCCGGTTACGATGCATGATGTCACCTTTCATACATTCCATTACCTGAGGATTTTTATCATCAAAGAAGCCATTACCATACCAGGTAGAACCATCAAATGCCAAGGTAGCATAGAAACGAGGTTCGCGGTTTAGGTGCAACACGGGCGAACTATGTCCTTTTTCAATATAATAGCGATGATCGTCTCCAACTGTAGTTAAAGAATAACGATTGTCATAGTCGTAATCAACATCCTCCTCGATAGGGACACCATTCTTGGAGTAGAACTGTTCTGCAATTCTTAATGGTGGACAATGAATACCTCTCATCTCCTTATGACGATCGGTCATTTTTGAGAACCAGGTGGGAATACCAATACGTTGTAATGTTTTACTATCGTCGTTTGTAGCCCCCCAGATAAGCTCTGAATTCCAACGATCACATACGGAGTGACGAATATTCATCTTCTTTGCTGTTGAGTCATTCATCTGACGAATAGCAGAATAATAGTAAAGCTCTTTGCCATTGGCATGGGCCATATCAATAGCTACCTTACAAGCATCAGCAGCCTTTTGCCATTTTGCAGCATCATACTGTTGTGGAAACAATTGCGTTCCACGAGAATCAATCAATGTAAGGTTACTGTTTCCATTAAATAATGGAGATGCAGCCATCATCCAAAGTTTGGCCTTTACAGATGCAGCAATTGTCTGTGTAATTCTACCATTCTCCAATCCTTCATCAATGATCATCTCAGGTAAGTTTACCATCGCCTCATCAAGAAGATCTGACACGTAATTCACGCAATCATCGAATGGCTCACGGAACACCTTAACCTCATCTGGAGAACTACTCACTGGCAAGTTTTCATCAGCAATAGGAATAGGTCCGTACATACGTAACAAATAGAAATGATAATAAGCCTTAAGGAACTTTGCTTCAGCAACCCATCGATCACGCTCATAGTCTTCAAGGTCTTTTACCTCATCAATACGCTCCATAAAAATATTACAGCTGCGAATTCCTCGCCATAACTTTGAACCATACTTCTCACCATTCCAGAAGTCGAACATGGTGCTACTGGCATTCTGATAACCATCCTGAATATCCTGACCATACATTGTACCTCCAAGATCTCCCTGGATATGTGAACGATCGATATCCTTCTGCAACATCATCTCATCACCAGCTGTAAAAGCTACATTCTTAGCTGGATGGGCTTCATTTGGCAAATAGCTATAACAGGTAAAAAGATACTGTTCGGCAGTGTACTTATCAACAAAAGCATTGTCGATTGTTGCCACATTATCTGGAACAATATCCAAATAATCTTTACATCCCGAGAGATTGAGTCCCAGGATAAAAATGAATAAATATATTAATCTCTTCATCATCTCTCAATTTTTAAAATCCAACTTTAACACCCAGGTTGATTACACGCTGATTAGGATATCCCAATCCATTTGATGCATTCTCAGGATCCCAAAGGTCAAACTTACTCCAGGTGTAAAGGTTACTTCCACTTACATAAAAGCGTAATTGATTTAAACGGAAACGCTTAATAAAGCTCTTTGGTAGGGAATATCCCATTTCAACTGATTTCAAACGCACAAAACTACCATTGTGCATAAACCAGGTGCTTCGCTTGCTATTGTTCTCACTTAACTTGGTAGTAAGACGTGGCCACAACGCATAGATATTACGGTTTGATTCTGACCAGTAATCATCGGCATATGCCTGTAACAATTGGTTCTGCGAGATTACATCACCGTTGTCATCATTATCGATAAATGGAGAGGTCTTCTTTACATCAATCCAAAAGCTGGAGCGAGCACTTCCCTGGAAGAAACATGAGAAGTCGAAGTTTTTATATCCGAATGACAAACCTGCACCATACACAATCTCTGGTCGTGTAGGATAACCAATAGGCACCTGATCAAGGTCACTTATTTTTCCATCTTCATTGATATCGCGATACTTAATATCCCCAGCAGCATAGTCGCCAAACTGCTTAGGAGAGTTAGCAACATCACGTTCATCAATAAACAATCTTTCAGCAATATATCCCCATTGCTGCCCTAATTTTTGACCAATTTTTGATCTCCATGGAGTACTTGAATAGTCAGGCTCCTCATAGAACAGGTATTCACTTGTAGCATAGGTGAAGTTACCTCTACCAGTCATCCACATACCATTAGAGAATCGCTTATTATAATCAACTGACATATCAAAACCTTGTGCTTTCGCTTTACCTACGTTAGCTTTCAGACTAGCCTCAAGTCCCATGGTTTGAGGAATAGAAGCACGACTCATCAAGATATTTTCACGACGCTCGTGGAAATAGTCTGCCTGAATATCCAAACTCTTGTACAGTTGCATTTCAAAACCTACATTTAACTTGTAAGCAGTTTCCCAACTTACATCAGGATTTTCGTAACGCTTGATGCTAATTCCATCACGTTTATAATCACGGAAAGTTCCAAATCTGGCACCTCTACCACCATCACTCATATTAACATTCGATAAGTAGAAGAAACGATCATCAGCACTACCAATAGCATCGTTACCTACCATTCCATAGGTACCTTTAAACTTTAACTTGCTAATTACGTGCTCAATGTTACTCCAGAAAGGTTCGTTAGAGATCAGGTAACCCAATCCTGCTGATGGAAAGAATCCAAAGCGTGAGTCCTCAGAGAATCGTTCAGAACCATTATATCCGAAGTTAAACTCGGCGAAGTATCTTGAATCGTATGAATAGGTGAAACGACCAGATAATCCCATATTTCGATATGGTAGAGACTTTTCTAATGAACCTGGATTAGCATTTAGCTTTTCTCTGGCAGTAAATACAAGCAATCCACTAACATTATTCTTTTCAGCAAATTTCTTGTTGTAATTAACTGCAACTTCGGCATAATAGGTCTTTGAAATTTTCTTATCACCTTCATCGTACTCAAGGTAATCAGTTCCTTCATCTGGATTCAATGCATCTAATTCATAGATTCCTGCGTCTTTATCATAGGCACCAACAGTGTAGTAATATGGCTTATAAAAGCGACTGATATCGAACTCAGAGATACGGTTCATATTGAACATGGCTCTTGCCGATAATCCATCAACAAACTTATTCAGGTCTTGCTTGATCTCAAACTGAGCTAGTAGTCGTGATTTATCTTTATCCTTATAACCTTTCACCATGTCGGCGTAAGGATTGATATAATTCCCTTGATCGTAGTTACCAAACAAGATTCGCTCTTTATACTTGTTCGCCTCATCAGGTTCAAAGTAAGCAGGAAATAACACGGGATTGGTACGCATCACTTTATTGTACAAACCACTACCTCCATCAAGCGGACCTTCGTAATCATCCATGGTTGCTTGAAAACGAAATACTACCTCTGTTGTTTTAGATAGATTTACGTTGATATTTGAACGTAAAAGATACTTATTCAGGTTAATGTTATTATTAAAGTTATTGCGATTGTCGACCTTTAAAATACCATTATCCTGCGTATAGGATGCAGCCATATAATAGCGGGCTACTTTTCCTCCACCATTTACGTTAAAGTTTAAGCGCTGATTAAGGGTATGATCCTTAAACAACATGTTATACCAATCGGTTACCGGATAGATATTAGGATCTCCTCCTGCAATAGTTTGTTCGATCTTATCGCGACTGTAAGGTAATGTACCAAACGGATTCCTGGTCTTTACAGCCTCATTGTGCATTTTCATATACGTGATAGGATCAGCAAGATCAACCTCTTGAGTAGGAGCCGACAAAGAGCTTTCGTAACGTACCGATACCTTGGCTTTACCTTCTTTACCTTCTTTGGTGGTTACCAGGATAACACCATTTGCTCCACGTGCACCATACAAAGCAGTTGCTGTAGCATCCTTCATGATTGAGAAGCTAGCAATATCATCGGTCTGCAGGCGAGCCAAATCGTCAGATGTAAGCTCTACACCATCAATCAGAATCAGTGGATCTTTTTTGTATCCAAACGTAGTAACACCACGCACAAAGAATTCGGCATTATCCTCACCTGGCTCACCACTTCGCTGGTAAGAAATAATACCCGACATTTGTCCGGCTAGTGCAGTAGTTAAATTACTTGATGGTACTTTCAAATCAGAAACATCAACTGTTTCGATAGAGGCAATAACACTCTCTTTCTTCTGCTTACCAAAAGCAACTACAGTGATATCATCAAGCTCTTCAGCTTTTTCTTTCAGTACAACTTTAAATTTGGTTTGATTGCCTACATCAACAATCTGTGATTCCATTCCAATAAACGAGAAGACCAGCTTATCGTTAGGTTTAATCCCGGTAATCTCAAATTTACCATCGATATCAGTAATAACACCTTTTGTCTGGCCAAGAACAGTAATGGTAACTCCAGGCATGGCAACACCTTCAGAATCGGTAACCTTTCCGCCTACTTTATCACCATCCTCTTTTTTTACAGCATTGGGCTCGGTTTTAGGGGCCTTTGAGAGAATAATTGTTTTATCCTTTATCTCATATTGATAGCCATTAGGTTCAAGATAGTTCTTCAAAAACTCTTCAATGAGAATATCCTTTTCTCGGACACTCATCTTTGCCTCGTTTTCGAACAGGTCAGCCTGATAGAAAAACTGAAACTCACTCTGCTTATCAAAGTGAACCAGTATTTCATCAATTGTCGCATCTTTCATGTCGACCGACAATTTTGTGTTCTGTGAATAAATACTCGCATTACTCTGAATAACAATACAGAGCAAGAGTAGAATTGTAATCTTCATACGTAACAATACTCTCCGCCCAATTGCTTCGGGCAGAAACATTAATTTTTTTTTCATAAATTTGACATTGAATTTTAAACACTTTGTTTAAACACACTCTAAGCGGATCGGTATGGCAGTACTTATCCGCTTTTGTTTTTTTAGTTAGTTAATAATCAAGTTTTTCTCATGTACTTCAATTTTTAGGTTTTGCGTTTTCTCTATTATTTCCAGTATAGTGTTCAGTTTTGTTTGTCGGTGTAAGCTTCCTGTGAAGCGGGCTGTCTTGGCTTCTTCTTTTATGAATATTGGTTGAAAATCGTACCAGCGACTTAGCACTTTAAAGATTTCGTGAAGAGGTTGGTTTACGAAGAAATATTCACCGTTTTTCCAAGAGATAAATGTATCGGTATCAACCACCCTTGTTTCACACTGTTTTGTTTCTCTATTCAACACCAATTGTTCTGAAGGTTTCAGTAAGTAATTTTCTGTAGTATTGTTCAATCTTACCTCTACGGATCCTTCAACCAATGTGGTTTTAACAATTATATCATCAGCATAAGCGCTTACATTGTACTGTGTTCCCAGCACTCTAATCTCCTGATCTCTCGTCTTAACAATAAACGGATGTATAGAATCCTTCGCTACTTCAAAGAAAGCCTCTCCTTCGAGCTCAACAATTCGCTGTTTCTTAATAAAGTTGACCGGATATTTTAGTTTAGATGCTGAATTGAGCCATACTTTCGTGCCATCACTCAATGTAAGGAAGAATTCACCTCCTACAGGTATATCCAGTTGATTGATTCTTTCTTTGCGGCTCTTCTTTTTAACCGTTTTTTTATAGCTAATATTCTTTTGCGAGGCTTCAACAACAGTTCTGCCTTGTTTAATTTTCAAAGGTTCTGTTGATCCGAGATCTACTTTTTTACCGTTTTCAAGGATTAATGTTGCTTTGCTGCTTCCTGCAAGAATCTCTGGTTCTTCATTTCTGGTATTGTCAAGAATATAATACCCTCCATAAACTAAGGAGATCAGGACAGTAATAGCTGAAGCTACACGTCCAACAAACAACAAGCGTCGCTTGGAGTTAATTCGCTTTTGTACCTGGTAATATATAGATTGAGACTTTACAGGCACCTTATCAAAGTCAGAGGAAGATTCATAGTATTCCTTTGCATTACTGTAGTAATCTCTATGACGTTCACTCTTGGTCAACCATTTCACAAGATTCTCTTCTCCCTCTTCATCAAGCTTGTTGTGAATGGATAACCAAATATCCGACGATTCAATATTTTTCTCTTCTTTTTTCATTTTTAAACTCCATCGTTCACGTTAACGACACCGCCCAAATGAAAAAAGGGTGACAAGCAATTAAAAAAATTAAAGAAAAAAATTCAAAGTGGTGGTTTCCAACAACTTCTGTTGCATTTTTTTTCGTGCTCTTTTTAATTGAGTCTTAACTGTATTCTCTGAAACATTAAATTCCCGGGCTATTTCTACAACTTTTTTGCCTTCCATGTATTTGGCCATGAAGATATCTTGCATGGCTGATGGTAATGACTGCAAAGCCACACGAATTTCTTTGGACAAATCTTCCTCTTCATCCAGATACTGATCATTTGCATTCATAACTCCTTCAAGGAAAAAGATGCGGTGACTATCGTAGATTTTTAGATCACGTATATGATTCAGGCATTGATTTTGAACTGATTTATACAAGTAAGATCGGATAGAATTGTATTCTTCAATAGCTCCAGCTTGTTGCCAAAAGCGAATAAATACCGCTTGCACAATATCTTCACAAGCATTCCGATCATACACATATCCTTCGGCAAAACGAAGCATTATTAAATGATATTCTTTGAACAGATGTCTAAACACCTCTTCATTACCTTTTTTGATTTCTGCTAAGATAAGTTTGTCTTCAATCTTCATACGTATACCATAGGGGAACAGACGATAAAAATATAAGACATGAAGAGAAGGATTGATTAAAAGATGCATATTCAGCGTAAAAGATACGTTAAAGATTCTTTTTACGAGACTGATTTACTTGCAATTACAGGTGCATATAAAACAACAAAGCCAACCGATAAATACCGATTGGCTTTGTAAATTATAAATGAGTAGTCTTAATTCGACTTCTTCACATATTTGGTAAGAATCACAATTTGCTGACCGCTTACACGTCCTTCGATGTGCTCAGGATTGTCGTGAACCAATGAGATATTACGAACTGCTGTACCTCGCTTAGCTGTAAATCCACCACCTTTAACGTTAAGGTCTTTGATCAATACAACACTATCACCAGCTTTTAGAACTGCTCCATTGCTATCGATATGCTTAACTGCATCCTCATCTTCATCACCTTCTCCGGTAGCTTTTGCCCATTCAAGAACATCCTCTTCAAGATAAAGCATATCTAAAAGATCTTGAGGCCACCCTTCAGCTTTAAGACGATTTAACATACGCCATGCTACAACCTGAACTGCAGCCTCCTGGCTCCACATACTATCGTTCAAGCATCTCCAGTGGTTAGCATCCATCTTTTCAGCATCTTCAATTTGCTCTTTACAAGTATTACAAACCAAAATACACTGATTTGCTGTACTATCAGAAGGAGCTACTTCATATACTGATAGATTATCAGTTGCACCACAAAGTTCGCATGTTGATCCACTGCGCTTTTGTAATTCTTTTTCTACACTCATTATACTATTAATTTATTTGAGGTCCCTTCACTTATTAGGTGATAGGGATCTTTATCATTTCTATTTTTTGTCAAAAGAGTGCGCAAAAGTACAGGTAATATGGTAAATATTCAATAAATCAAGCTTTGAATTCAATTTTACACGCTTAATCTACCTACCGTACACCTCGATTTTATTTAAATGGAAATACTCAGGGTTTGTTCCTGAAAGACCAACTTTTATATACTTCATTTTCTTTCCACTAATCTCTGCTCCCATCGACTTAGTCGTAAAATTCACATTCCAGACTTTCTTAACGTCGGCAGCGCTCCAGGATTTCTCCCACAACTTTCCATCTTTTGATGTCCACACAGTAAGTCCTTTTGATCGTTCGCTCCAACGTCCTATTCTGTTCTTAATGATCATACCATCAACAGTCTGCTCTGCGCCAAGATCGATAATGATATGAGGATTTTGTTCTTTATCTGTATGGAATGCAAAATCATCAACATCCTCATTATTCAGCAAGTTCTTAGCTTTCTCTTCTGAATGTGTATTCTTTAGTTTAGAACTCACTGTATAAGAAACACCATCAATCAATCGCTTTGCCCCGGTAAGTTCGAACTCACTAGGAGCAATACGACTTTTAACCATTTCCACGTTGTTTGCAAACTTAAGTTCAATAACAGTAACTGGTCCATCATACTCTACTCCTTTTAAATGAAAGACAGTAGATTTTTCATCTTGATCAACTTTTACATCCTGCTTTGTTCCAAATAATTTTGCACTTACAATCTTTTGCTCAAGCTCAGGAAGAATGACCTTATCTGCATTCTTATCATTAATCATAACCCAAGCTTTCTTGCCTTTTCTTGTACTCACTCCTTTTTCAAATGGATAAAAAGGTCCTCCTCGGGTTTTGTAAATAGCTTCACCATGTTTCTTTAACCAGGCTCCCAATTCATCCATCAAGGCTATTTGCTCTGCCTCAAAACTACCATCAGGACGAGGTCCTAAATTGATCATGTAGTTTCCGTTATTACCAACAACACTTACCATGTCGCGAATAAGCTCATCAGCATTCATCAATTTTGGTGTTTTGTTGTACGACCACTGTCTTTTGTCAATGGTTACCCAAGCCTGCCACGGATGATCAAGCCATGAAATCACATTATTACCATAGTTTACCAAGCGCTCTCTATCCTGATAATCACCAGCATATTTTAATCCATCCAAATGTAGGTGGTTACCATGTCCGGCAGCCCTTCTTCCTATGTCAATTCTAGAGTTCAACAGGATATCAGGTTTTACCTCGTGAAAACGACGATACAAGCGAGAACCAACTTCATGGGTATAGGTTGAATCCCATTCTCCATCAAACTGAATAAACTCCAGATCATATTTCTTAATCAACTCTATACATTGATTTTCGAAGAACTTAAAATAGCGCTCAAGATTAGGACTATCGTCTTGTTTTTTGAACAACTTTCCAGGTCCTCCATAGTTGTATGGTGCCCAATCAGGATGATACCAGTCAAGATTTGAATAGTAGGAGCCAAACATGATACCATGCTTTTTACATGCCTTAGAAAGCTCCTTCATGATATCAATCTTTAAAGCAGCATTTTCCATATCATAATCAGAGTAATCGGAAAACCACAAACAGAAACCATCATGATGCTTTGCTGTTGGTGCCATGTATTTGATTCCCCAACGGTTCATCAATTCAGCCCACTCATTGGCATCAAACTTATCTGGATTAAATACTTTATAATAGTTGTCATATTCTTCCTTTGGAATCTGATGGTCACGTGACCAACTAATTTCCTTTCCTCCCAAAGAAGATGGCCCCCAGTGTACACTTAATCCAACACGTAGGTCCATCCATTTTTCCTGGGCCTTTTTAGGGGCCTTTAGATCAGGATTTAAATCTCCACCACCACTCAACTGTGCATTAGCCACAGATATAGATAAACATAGAAGTATTAGTACAATATATCTCATTTGCATTTATTTTTTGAATTCCTGAATGATTAAGCATTTAATTACATTCAGGAATTCTTATTCGTTACTCTTTAATAATTCCTTTAGCAGCTAAACTCTCTTTTAAAGAGAATACCTGCTCCATTCTCACCCATTCCAACTGATGACCAGGTATGGCATGTTGGAATGTTGCCATTAGCTCTGCCCATTCTCCTTGTCGAGGATAGGTCCCCATCTTCTCCCAGGCTTCATCAAAGTTTGTTTCAGCATCTACCTCACAGATCATAAACATACGATCATCGACATTATAAATGTCCATCACCTCAATTCCTGACTTTGAGATTCCAGCTACGATCTCTTCCCAGCAGTTCTCTGCCTTGTGGTAATGCTTATACTGTTTAATTAATTCCGGATCTTTTTTAAGATCTAACGTTAGACATACTCGCTTACGAGTTTTTTCTACTGGTTGCTCGATATATACCATTTCTTCCATGTTTTCTATTTTTTGCTGAATTTACTATTAAATTGTTTTACGGCATCAAACATGGCCACAATATTCTCTGGTGGTACATCAGGTAATATATTATGAACAGTATTAAAAACAAATCCGCCACCTTTAGACATGATCTCCAAACGCTCTAACACCTGTTCCTGAACTTGCTGAGGAGATCCTGTATTCAATGTTCCGACAGTCTCAACTCCTCCTCCCCAGAAGGTACAAGCATCTCCGAACTCCTTTTTAAGGAATTCTGGTTCCATTTGATAGGCATTAGTCTGCACTGGATTAAAGATTTCAATACCGGCCTCAATCAAATCAGGCATTAACATTGAAATAGAACCACATGAGTGAATAAACGTGTGCATCTTACTATTTGCTTTCACATAATCATTCAAGATCTTGTGGCGAGGCTTAAACAATGTTCGATATATTTCAGGATCCATAAACGGACCTTGAGTCGTTCCTAAATCATCGCCAAAACGGATAATATCGACAACATCACCTACAGCAGCACAAACCTTTTCCAATGTTGCAAGATGTCGCTTCAGCAACTCATCTAACATCTTTTCAACATTATAAGGATCGAGCATCAGGTCCATTAGGAAATTATCCATTCTTCGTAAGAATGTTCCCCATTCGAAAAGATTACATCCACATACAATCATCAGAGCCTTATCGGTTGTTTGTCGCAAATGCAATGCTTTTTCTCGCAATGCAGTCCAGAAATCATCATCCTGTGCATGATCCCACGGACTGTGTGCATAGCGAGCCCATAATACGCGGTTCATCTCGGCATCCAAATCATCATAATTATCAGGGAAACCATTTTCATAAGGGAAATAGGTCTGATCGAAGAATGTGGCGCCATTAGGCATCATTGCCAACAAGCGGCCAGTACCTTCTTCGAAACATTTATACGATCCATCCTCTTGTTGAGTAGGCTTAAACCATTTAGGATATAAACCCTGCTGATTATTACTCATTTGAATAGGAGCCCAATCATCACTGCTTTCATTAAAGCAACGCCCAATATCTAAAACATCAATTCCGAAATGATTAATGATGTCCATATCAGGCTGTGCCAATTGTTGAACTACATCATATATTTGTACTGGTAGATCTTTTCTACCAATATGTTGAATAAGATTCCAGTAAGCAATAGCTGAAATACCTGAACTAGGTGTAGCACTCATGTCGACGGGTACTTCAACACCTGGCTTATGGGCAATCGCTGCCAATATTTTCTCTCTTGAATTCATCTTATAGTATTTATGATTTCCAATCGCATAAGATGGAACTCTCATATATTTTAATCATCCGCGTGTGTGTATTTTGCGAAGATCAAAATTCATGTTCGTTTCATCTTTTTTAATGATATTTCGATTATTAGATTTTCTGATTTGGTCTCCTTTATGTGGAGAACCGTTTACTATGCTGCACTTGCCCCAATAATAAATGCTGAAACAACAATAATGACTAACGATGTTGCCAACAGGATATACAACCGGGCATTGGCTCCTTTCCACTCTTTTCTTATTAATCCCCAAACACTTGCAAAAGCGATTGTTAAGGCCATCAATATTCCCCACGCGATAAAGGCAAAATACCCCATCTGACTTTTCCCCATTCCATACAAGAAGAACTGCACAAACCATATTCCTCCAGCAATGATGCATAAGAGGTAATTCTTGGCCAATGTCGCCGAAGATTCAGACTTGAAATAGTTATTAAGAGATCCATTCCTTTTTCCTTGAAACAAGCACCAGAAGATGGTAGTAACCATTGTTCCCAATAGAAGAACTAACAATACTGGATTAATAGCAAAAAGAGGATTTGTTCCTTGATCAATCATCGCCTCTGAAATAGGTACCCCTTGTTCGATTCCAAGAGACATAGCTGAACCGGTAACACCAACAAGCAAAGCCGCCAAGACTCCTTTGGTATAATTAAATTCGGGTTGTGATTCGTTATTTTGAAGCTTTTTATCCTTTAAATACCCGGTATAACCTACCAGGGCAATTCCAACACAAGCAACCACTACTCCAATAATAAGTTTACTCCCCTGTGATGTTTCGAATATTTGTGTTAAACGACCATCAACTAATGGAGGGATTAAGGTTCCAATAGCAAGCATTAATCCTAACGATAAAGCATATCCCAACGACAAACCAAGATACCGCAATGATAGTCCGAACGATAAGTTTCCTACACCATAGATCATTCCCAATAAAAATATCCATAGCAAGCTTTTTAAAGGTATAGCTTTAAATACATATAAAAACTCCGACGAGAAGATAAAACATGATAACAAAGGGAAGATAATGTAGGCTCCTACACTAAATATCATCCAGTAGGTTTCCCATTCCCACCTTTTCACTTTAAGAAAAGGAATGGTAAAACTTCCAGATGCAAACGCTCCCA
Source organism: Puteibacter caeruleilacunae (assembly GCA_005217565.1). Classification (GTDB taxonomy): domain Bacteria; phylum Bacteroidota; class Bacteroidia; order Bacteroidales; family Prolixibacteraceae; genus Puteibacter; species Puteibacter caeruleilacunae. The sequence goes on along the minus strand of SJCO01000008.1, from coordinate 51,991 downwards.
ATGCAATAAGTGCAATTCCAAAGATGATTCCAGATTCCATTGATTTTATTGATATTTAATTAGTTTACAAAGACTTCACCACTAGCTAGCAATAGCCGTATAAAGTTTGGATAAAATTAGATTTCATTAACCGTATAATATTGAACATTATCGCTGTCCTTTTATACAATTCCGATATTTTTTTTTCATTATCTTTATCAACGCTAAACACACAACTAGATAATCAATAGATTAACAACAACATGAATCACAACGAAGCTGGAGATTTAATTAACATCTCATTAAAAAGCATTGCACTTTCACGTTTCGACACCAATCGCGAATACCCATATGTTATCAGTCCTTTCTCTCGCATGTATCTAATTACAGAAGGCGAAGGCTGGATCATTCTAAACGATAAAAAGATTGCATTGGAACCAAATTATTTATATTTGATTCCAAGCTTCACTCCATGCTCCTACTTTTTCACAAAAAACCTTGAGCATTACTATGTACATTTTAGCACATCCCTATTGAACGGATTAAATATCTATAACCTATACGATATAAACCATAAAGTGAAAAGCTGTCATCTCGACCAGCATCTATTTTCACGATTATTGAATATAAATCCCGATTTGGAGCTTCCACATCCTGATCCTGATATATATCAAACAAAACTGTGGTTGAATAAAGAAAATAGTTATTCCTCCCCTGCATTATCGATTGAATCAAGAGGAATCATGGAACAGTTATTGTCGAGATTTATCATATCAGATAATCATGGTTTTTCAAATGCAACTGCCAGATACAATATCCAACCCATACTGGCATATATTCAAGAGAATCTTAAAGAAGCCATACAAATTGAGACTCTAGCCAATATGTCGTGCTTGTCAAAAGATCATTTTACCAGAGTATTTAAATCAATCGTATTGACAACTCCTAGTGATTATATTATTAGTAAGCGAATAGAGAAGGCCAAGTTCCTTTTATTAACGACAGATCTACCATTGAAGAAAATATTCGAAGAGACTGGTTTTAAGAGTCTGCCCTATTTCTCAAGGATTTTTAAAAAACATACCCAAATGACACCACTTGCCTATAGGCGTATGGGAATTTAGTTTTAACATTCTCTTTACATCAATTAATCTTGGCTTAACGTTCAGATGTGTTTTATAACATATCTTTGCAGAGAGATTTTTATTCATAGGTTTGGAACCGACGCTCGTCGGTGATAGTTAGTTTTATTGGTTTAGTTAGTTTAGTTAAGAGAAAAGGACGGTCCCCACCGCCCTTTTTGTTTTTTATAGAGTTTGTTCTCTTCGCTCTCTAGCCGAACGGACTCTTCATTTTTGGCTTACCCAAAAAACGAAGCAAAAAAGTCAAGGCTGTCTGAAAAAAGCAATCCATTTATTACGGTTACTAAGTGCAACTGGAGGATCTTCTCCCTCCGGTCGAAGCTTTCCAGTTTTACTAAGCAACCGCTGCTAAATCTATCACTTTTTTCAGGAGGCCAGTTCCGTTGCGATGGCCTTTAGCTCTTATCAACTATATTTTATCAGACCTAACTTAGAACGTCTTTGTGCACTCAAGCTATAGATCAGCCTACTGATGCACTAGCTATAACATTTAAAAGATCTTAGTGGAGAAAAAAACACCACAGAAAAACAGCAATGCGCAACTTGAAACTGTGAGGCATTAGCCGAACAGCAACCTGAACTTTCAACATGAAAACTGGTATTATAACTGGCAATGTAGATTAAGAGATTTCAGAAAAAAGGACATAAAAAAAGGGATTCCCATGATGCCGATTCATCTCCCCAAATGATATCGAACGGAAATCCCTAAAAACAACCCCAATAAAAAATTTCTTTTGACATCAAGTGTCTTGCACTTGATTACCCTACAAATGTAGTGCTTTCTTTCAAAAAAAAAAATAAAACTGTGTTTTTTTATGTATTTTTTTCGGTCCAAACTATTAATTTATAATGGAAACCTGTAAGTACCTCAACATCACGCACCATCGCAGTTGCAGGGATTATTGACTCCCTTATTATCGAGGTATTATTCTCTTGAGTACTTTTTATTTAATTGACTCAATATTCTTATATTTAGTGATATCAATTTCGGACTTATGGAAAGAATACATCCTGAAATACTAAAGAAACGTTTTCCCTATTTAGAAGATCAATTGATCATTCAAATATCGGAAGTGGGCAATTTGAAAGAATTCACCCCTGGAGAACAGGTTATTGCTCCTGGACAATACATCAAAACATTTCCGCTTGTTTTAGACGGAAGAATTAGAATATTTCGAATTAGCCCGGATAACGAAGAGATACTTCTCTATTATCTTAATTCGGGAGAGGTATGTTCGATGTCATTAAATTGTTGCTTGAGTGACAAAAGAAGTAATATTAAAGCCATAATAGAAGAAGAAGCCACTCTTTTGTTCATTCCAGTTGAATATATTAGTAGCTGGATGACTGAATTTCCAACATGGAAGGAGTTTGTTATGTATTCTTACCAAAAAAGATTTAATGAATTACTGGACACGATCGACGGTATTGCGTTTCATAATTTGGACGAAAGGTTAATTCGATTCTTTACGCTCCGATTTGAAAATACATCCTCGTCTATTTTTATTGGCACTCATCAGGAAATTGCCAATGCACTAAACTCTTCAAGAGAAGTTATCTCCAGATTATTAAAAAAACTAGAGGCTGATGGCAAAATAAAATTATCACGCAATAAGGTAGATTTTACAGGCCTTATGTGACATTGATTACTTTTCAAAAGGAACTTTCTTACTTTCTTTGGAAAAAAAAATAAAAAAAGAATGGGCGGATTTTTTCATAAAAATAAGTATCCTATTATTTTTGCGCTTCTAGGAGTGATAATTGGATATGTTTATTGGTATTACAAAGGATGTTCTTCCGGGACCTGTATCATAACATCAACATGGCATAATTCAAGTATTTATGGTTTAATAATGGGAGGTTTACTTGGCAGTAGCTTAAAAGACATTATAACCAAAAGGAAGAAGAATAAGGATTTGAAGTAGTATTTTAAAATACATAAAGAGTTTTTCCGGTTAAAAGTAATAACCTAATTGCTCAATGGTTACTATGAAGGGACATCAAATTGATGTCCCTTCTTTTATTGTAATTTTCAGCACTTTCTTTGTTTGATCAGTAATTTTAAACCGATCATCTAATCTTCGTCCCATCACCCAAACTACATGCTTTCCATTCACTAGTAGCCAAGTTTGATCCTTCTCTAGTATCGACATCTTACAATCGATAAAGAAATCGCTTAACTTTTTTACACCTTTCATTCCCAAAGGTCTGAAATACTCCCCTTTCTTCCATTTTCTGATAGCAAGAGGAAAGGTTACTTTTTCCAAATCGATATAAGCAATATTGGAACTGAACGACATCTTAAAATGCTCATCCACCGTACACTCCTCAATATCCATTATATAAGGCTGTTCTGCACTTTGCTGCCCTGCTTCAATATAGAATAAATCAGAAGTATCTTCCTTCAATGTATCCAAAATAAGATATTCACGATCTTTAATTAATCGATGTGTAGAAGAAAAGAATTGTTTTCCTGTTAAACCTGTCAGCGCATCATAAATCTCTTCAACAACAGCTGCATTAAAATGGTATGAGCGAAGTATTTCATACAAATAAATCTGAGGATGCTTATGCTTAAGTATTTTCTCAATACTAATTCGGATTAATTCACCCTCATAAGAACATAACTCATCTGTAACCTCTTCAACTTTATCTTTGTAAACCTGCTCGACATCCCCTAACACACCTATCGTTTCACTCAGTTTACGACGAAATGCAGGATTGATTTCTTCAAACATCGGAAGAATCTCATGTCGGATTTTATTACGCTGAATAGAAACATCAGAATTAGATGAATCCTCACGAAATTGCAACGATCGAGCATTGGCATATTGGCTTATCTCCTCACGTGAAGCAAATAGTAACGGTCTTATTACCTTACCACTTTTCACTTTAATACCTGATAATCCCCTAATACCAGTTCCTCGAATCAAGTTTAAAAAGAAAGTTTCTAATACATCATCACGATGATGAGCTACCGCAATCTGATCTATCTCTAGCTGGTTACTAAGCTTTTCAAACCAGTCATAACGTAGATCACGTGCTGCCATCTCAATTGAGATACCCTGTTCTCGAGCATAATCGATGGTATCAAAATCAGTTTGGTACAACCTCACGGCATAATCTTGCGCCAGGTTTTCCACAAACTCAGCATCACCGTCTGATTCTTCTCCACGAAGGTGGAAATTACAATGTGCCAAGGTAACATGAATACCAGCACGACTAAATAAATCTAATAATACAACGGAATCTAATCCGCCACTAATTCCAAGTAATACCTTAGAACCAGGACGGATTAGATTCTGTGACTGCGTATAGCTCAAAAATTGCTCAAGCATTGTGATCTATTTTGCAACTAATTCTACAATTTTAAGAATTACATTCACTGCCTTCTCCATTGAATTCACAGGAATAAATTCAAACTTTCCGTGGAAATTATGTCCTCCACCAAAGATGTTAGGACAAGGTAATCCCATAAAAGATAAACGAGCACCATCAGTACCTCCACGAATTGGAATGATATGAGGCTTAACATCAACTTCCTCCATTGCTTTTTTAGCAACATCAACAACATGCATTACAGGCTCCACCTTTTCACGCATATTGAAGTATTGATCTTTCAACTCCAATGTAAGAGATGAGTCTCCGTATTTCGTCTTAAATTTATCAGCAATATCACTTATCAATTGCTTACGTTGTTCGTACTTTTCTTTGTCAAAGTCTCTAATGATGTATTCAAGCGTACTGTTTTCGACAGATCCCTCCATTGAAATCAGGTGGAAAAATCCCTCATATCCTGAAGTTTCCTGTGGAATTTCATTTTCCGGAAGTTCATTCGCAAATTTAGTGGCCAACAACATTGAATTGATCATCTTATCTTTAGCATATCCAGGATGCACACTTCGTCCGTTGAAAGTTACCTTAGCATAAGCTGCATTAAAATTTTCAAATTGTAACTCACCCAATTCTCCTCCATCAATAGTATATGCATACTCAGCGCCGAACTTCTTCACATCAAAGAAATCTGCACCACGACCAACTTCTTCATCTGGAGTAAAACCAATACGGATCTTTCCGTGCTCTATTTCAGGATGTTTAATTAAGTAATCCATTGCTGTTATAATCTCAGCCATACCAGCCTTATCATCAGCACCCAACAAAGTAGTTCCATCTGTGACAATCAAAGTTTCACCTTTGTATGCTAGAATCTCAGGAAAATCAGTTGGACTTAACACAATATTACTCTCCTCATTAAGAACAATATCATTACCATCATAATCTTCAACAAAACGAGGATTTACATTCTCACCTGAAAAATCAGGACTAGTATCCATGTGGGCCACAAAACCAATTACTGGTAGATCTTTATCAGTATTAGCAGGAAGAGTAGCCATGATATATCCATTATCATCCAAATCGACATCCTGCAGGCCTATTTGCTCCAACTCCTTAACAATCTTCTTCGCAAACACCATTTGTCGGTCGGTAGTTGGTACTGTTGTCGACTTTGGGTCTGAGGTGGTATACTCTTTAACGTATCCTAAAAATCGTTCTACTACATTCTCTTTTATCATAACTATATATCGTCAGAATTAAATTTAAAGCCTAAACGTTTACCTGTTCTCACATTTGAGTGATTTATATGCTCTTTCATTTGCTCTACAGAGACAATTTTAATCTGATCATAAGGGGGAGCCAACAAATCAAATTGCAAGCAATACACCAATGCATTGTATACTATTTTTCGGAGTTGTTCTTCAGAAATAACATCAGCAGCGAATCCGGTAATTTTTTCATCATCTTTTTGTCTTTTACCTTCAACATACAACCGGTTTTCCTGATTAATAAATAACCGGGCTATCAAATAGCCTAAATCACCATCTCTATTATACTTGAAAGAATCGGCCAGAAAATTATAGATATTAATAATACCAGAAAAGGTGTTATCACCATTGGCTTTGATATACTCGGTTTGTCGTATAGGATGCTCTCTGTCGAAATTAAATATATTCGAATGCATACTAAAAATTAACAGATCACCTGCAATTTTCAATTCCGCTTCAAAAGGCCCCCTCTCCCTGTATGCAAACATTGGTTCTTTGGTTTCACCTTCCAACTCTACATTGCATTCCTTAACCATTTTTTGCAGGACATTTTTTAACAGACCAAAGGCGTCAGAGGTATTTTTAAAGATCTCCTGTTTTAACGTAGCCTTACCTTTTAGGTATTCAATTATTAATTGTCGTCTTTCTGATTCTTCCATGGGATATGATTTTACATTGGTAAAGGTAAGGAATTGCCATTCATAATTAATAATTAGGCACAAAAAAAAAGAGCAGTCATCTGTAGACTGCTCTTCGTATATTGATTAAATAAAATATTAATCTTTTGATTTCCTAGCTGATAGCGTATAGTATTCCATATCGCTACACTTAAAGAGGATTTGCTTAGTAAGCTAATGCAAATAATGCTCTTTTGTTTGATGGTTTACCAGTAACAATACATGTTCCCTCTTCCTCTTCTACATCGAAAGGAATACAACGAATAGTTGCTTTGGTTTCATCTTTAATTCTGATCTCAGTCTCAACTGTTCCATCCCAGTGAGCCAATACAAAACCACCTTTATTTTTGATAACCTCTTTGAACTCATCATAAGTATCAACAGAAGTAGTCATCTCTGAACGGAAATCCTTCGCTTTATTGAAAATATTAGCTTGAATCTCTTCCAATAGATTTGCAATATATTGATCGATATTCTCAAGAGATTCAACAGATTTAGTTAAGGTATCGCGACGAGCAACCTCTACTGTACCATTCTCAATATCTCTAGGACCAATTCCTAAACGAACAGGAACACCTTTCAATTCGTATTCTGCAAATTTCCATCCTGGTTTTCTGTTATCATCATCATCGTACTTAACAGAAATTCCAAGTGCCTTCAACTTTGCAATAATTACGTCAACCTTTTCTGTAATCTGAGCAAGCTGCTCATCCTTACGGTAAATTGGTACAATTACAACTTGAATAGGAGCCAATTTTGGAGGAAGAACCAAACCTTTATCATCAGAGTGAGCCATAATTAATGCTCCCATCAAACGAGTAGATACTCCCCATGAAGTAGCCCATACATAATCAAGCTTCCCTTCTTTATTGGCAAACTGTACATCAAATGCCTTAGCAAAGTTTTGTCCAAGGAAGTGAGAAGTACCAGATTGTAGTGCTTTTCCATCCTGCATCAATGCTTCGATAGTATACGTTTCCAATGCTCCTGCAAAACGCTCATTCTCCGACTTTGCTCCTTTAATTACAGGCACTGCCATGAAATTCTCTGCAAAATCACCGTATACATTAATCATCTTTTCTGTCTCTACCAATGCCTCCTGCTTAGTTGCATGTGCAGTATGTCCCTCTTGCCACAAGAATTCCGCTGTACGAAGGAACATACGTGTTCTCATTTCCCAACGAACAACATTTGCCCACTGGTTACACATAATTGGAAGATCACGATAAGATTGAATCCAGTTTTTATATGTATTCCAGATAATCGTTTCTGATGTTGGTCTTACAATTAGTTCTTCTTCGAGTTTTGCATCCTCATCAACGACTACTCCATCACCATTTGGATCATTTTTTAGTCTGTAATGAGTTACAACGGCACACTCTTTGGCAAATCCTTCAACATGATCAGCTTCTTTACTGAAGAATGATTTAGGTATAAATAACGGGAAATAAGCATTAACATGACCAGTTTCTTTAAACATACGATCAAGCTCCGCCTGCATCTTCTCCCAAATGGCATATCCGTATGGTTTGATTACCATACATCCACGTACTGCCGAATTCTCTGCAAGATCGGCCTTAGCTACCAAATCATTATACCATTGGGAATAATTTTCACTTTTTGAAGTTAATTCTTTTGCCATATTTCTTCTTTGGTATGATATTTGCTTTTTTATTATCAAGAAAAATCTGTACAAAGAAACAAAAATATATTGAAACTTTAACCTAAATATGGGAGGACATCAACTATGACAAAAAAACTTAAAATACTGGTCGCGTTGGCACTTCTGCTCAGTGCTTGTACTCCAGGTACATTCGTATCTTCAGGTTATCAGGATGACATCTATTATAATCCTGGAGATAACCCTAATCCACCCGTGGTTATACAGCCTAATGAGAGTTTGTATGAGCAGCAAACTCAAACTCCTACTGAGAAGGAAGGCATTATTATAACCGAAACAGAAAAAACTGAAGATGGTGTAACTGTTAACAATTACATCATGCAAAGTGATGAACCACAACAAAGAAATGAAGTTCGGGAGTATAATATTAAAGATGCTCAACTGGTGGAAACCGATACTACATATCTTGAAAATGACGATCAGGTAACAACAGTAATCAACAACTATTACGATGATGATGATGACTATATTAGTTATTCCTCTCGAATTCATCGTTTCCATAGAGGTTATTACTACGATCCGTTTTATGATCCTTTCTGGGATGATTGGTATTGGGATGGATATTATTCTCCTTACTATGGCACAGGATGGTCAATTGGTATAGGCTTTGGATGGGGATGGGGACACTATTCTCCATGGAGATACTCACGCTATGGCTGGGGATATCCTTACTATTATGGTAGCTACTATTACGATCCATATTGCTATGGAGGGTACTATGGCGGATATTATGGAGGTCATCACGGCTATTACCATGATCACTACTACTATGGTGGTGGTGGTGGACACTACGTTACTCCTGTACAACGCAAAAATTACACTTATGGACAGCGCAGAGGTGGTTCAACAAACGTTGTAAGAGGTACTAGTCCTGTTAACCGAGGCTATAACAGCAGACTAAAATCAACTAGTCCTGCAAGTGGTACAAGAACTTATCAAGCGGCGGATGGTAGCACACGCACAAGCAGAGTAGTATCAGGTGCAACTAATGGACGCATGATTAGTGGTCCTACTAAATCAACTGGAACAACAAAAAGTGCAACAACACAGCAGGCAACCAGATATCGCAGTAGCAGATCTGCACAAAGAACATCTTCCGGGAATGTTTCTCCTGCAGCTCGTCGTTACAGTCCAAATGTTGTAAGATCATCTTCGACTCGCTCTAGTGGAACTATGAAATCGCAAGGAACCACTACTCGTAGCAGCAGTTCGTCTTATACAACTCAGCCACGAAGAAGCAGTTCTTCATATTCTGGAACACAGCAACGTACTACTAGAAGTCGTACTTCAAACTATTCTGGCACACAACAGAAAAGAAGCTATACTCCTAGTTACAGTAAGCCTCGTACTAACTCGAAGGCAACATATAATAGCAGAAGCTACACCAGACCTTCAAGCAGTTCGAAGTATACTAAGCCAAGTTCAAGTAGCTCAAGATACAGTCGTCCAAGCTCAAGTAGCACATACAAGAGCAAGTCGACTCAACCAAAGAGTACTTCATCATACAGACAAAAAGTAAGATCAAGTACTTCGACCTACAATAAGAGTTCTAGTTCTCCTTCAAGAAGTTCATCATCTTCTTACCGCAGTTCTAGTTCTAGTCCTAGTAGATCGTACAGCTCTGGAAGTAGCAGTAGCAGCTATCGCTCAAGTGGAAGCTCAAGCAGCAGCAGTTACCGTTCATCTGGAAGCTCAGGTAGCAGCTATCGTTCATCTGGAAGCAGTTCAAGTGGTAGCAGCAGAAGTTCACGCTCAAGTGGAACAAGCTCTGGAAGAAGAAGATAAGAGTTAAGCGAATAATTAAATCATAACACAACGAAATATTGAAAACATTCATCACGAGCAGTACCGGCACAAACAGATCGCTTTATGATCGTGCCGGGTGCTCGAAATGAATCAAGTTTTCAAAACCCTTACTGAATCACATTTAAAGTTCTTTGATTAATAATCTCCAAAATAAACGGCTAGCATGGATTTTCCTCCCGAAATTAAGTTTTCATGAGCAGGCCAGTTATTGCAGATCAATTAATCTTAACATCTAATAATTTAAAATCTTTAAAAGATGAAACGACTCATATACATTACAGCATTGATGATTGGACTACCATTTCTAGTTCATGCGCAAAATATTGCCGATGTACTTCGGTACTCTAATCAGGAAATTCAAGGTACAGCAAGATCAGCTGCAATGGGAAATGCATTCGGTGCACTAGGTGGAGACTTTACTTCTCTATCAATTAATCCTGCCGGTGTAGCAGTTTACAGAGGTAATGAATTTACGATCTCAGCAGCAGTATCAAATACAAAAGTTGATGCACTATATCAGGGGGTAAATAATAATGACGATAAATATCGTTTGAATTTCAATAACCTTGGTTATGTTGCAAATATCCCTGCAAGCATGTCGAATGAAACCGGATTGGTAAGTATAAATCTTGGTGTTGGTTTTAATCGGTTAAATAATTTCAATCAAAATCTATTGGTATCAAAAAGTAATGTTGATGGCAATAGTATATTAGATTACTTTACTGATATGGCCAATACAATTGGTAACAGCAACAATTTTAATCCTCATTACGAAGGATTAGCCTGGCAAACAGGAGTCGTGCTTTTTGACGAAGACAATGATGAATTTTTCAATGATATCAGGGATGCAGGTTATGGACAAACATTAACACGTACAACCAGTAGAAAAGGAGGCATTAATGAATATGTATTCAGTGTAGGTGCAAACTTCAACCATACTGTTTATTTAGGAATGACATTAGGTATTCAGGACCTTTATTACAAAGAAACATTTCTTCATCACGAGTATGATGCAAACGAGGATATTCCATTCTTCATAGACACTAAATATGATGGCTATCTAAGAACCTCAGGAACTGGTTATAATGTTAAAGTTGGAGCTATAATAAAACCAACTAATGATTTACGTTTAGGTGTGGCAGTTCATACTCCTACATTCTTTGAACTAAATGATCGCTACAGTCATTATATGATTTCTGTTGTTGAAGAAGAAGACGGATCTGTTTGGGAATATACACCAGAAGACAACATTCGCCCAACAGGAGATTACGACTATGATATCAGAACTCCTTTTAAAGCGGTATTCAGTGGTGCTTACATTATTAATAAGCGAGGAATCATCAGTATTGATTATGAATACGTAGATTACTCAACTGCTAAATTCCGCGATGGCGGTGATGGATATGATTTCGCAGCAGAGAACTCAGATATAGAAGCAGCATACACCTCCACTGGTAACCTTAGAGTTGGTGGAGAATTGCGATTAAATCCTAATTTCAGTCTTAGAGCAGGATATGAATATTTTGGGAATCCTTATAAGAGCAATGCATTTGGAGCATCTCAACCAAACAAGGATTACTCATACAGCACTTACTCTGCAGGACTTGGTTTCGGATCAAAAAGCTTTTATATGGATTTGGCATATAAATATGCTGACAAAGAAGAATATGCAACAATTTACAATGGATCTGATATCGTGAAGTATGACACTACCAGTGGCAGTGTATTACTTACATTAGGTTTTAGATTCTAGCAAATATAGGACCATAACTGAAAGGTCATTCCAATTGGAGTGGCCTTTCTTTTTGCTCCATTTTTTTTTACATTTTTCTTTTCAAGGTATTAGAGATTTATAAATAAATACCTATCTTAGAACGACACAAACAGAGCCTAAGAATATGTCAAAGATTGCCTCAATATCATATCATGAAATGCTCGAACAATTCAAGCGAGCAGAAGCCCATGGATCTCGTTTAAGAATGGGTGAACTAGACACTAGTGAGTGGTTGCAAAAAGAAAAAATACAGCAAAGCGACGTTATTGAATTCTCTAAAAAATTTCCTGATCCTCGATTTTTCATTATTAAAGAAGGAGCATATAAAGGATTCTATATTTATTCAAAACAAGAAGAGCAGGGCATTAGAATATATACCGAACAAACTACGTTAACGGAATAATATTATCTTTGCAGCAAAAATGCTGAATAAGAAAAAAGATCCGTTGGGTCTTGCCCTGACCCAATTCTACAAGAATAGAACTGCTAAAGATGTGTTGGTTTCATCTGATGTAGCAGAAGATGAATTACTCAATCCTGCATACTTCTTCCGTGCATTTGAATCAATGCCTAAAATAGAACAGAAAGCCTTGGAACTTTGTAAAGGTAAAGTTCTTGATGTAGGAGCAGGTGCAGGTTGTCATGCAAGTTATCTTGAGGATAACGGGTATGATGTTAAAGCTATTGATATCTCTCCTGGTTGTGTCGATGTTATGAAGCAACGCAAACTTAAGCAAGTACAATGTATCGATATTAACCGTCTTGCACCTGAGAAATTCGATACATTACTGTTACTTATGAATGGTATTGGTGTGGCTGGGACACTAAAAGAGTTACCCAACTTTTTTAAACACTTGAAGCAATATATAGAACCAGATGGACAGATTCTAATGGATTCATCAAACCTAATTTATTTGTACATGAATGAAGATGGTTCAGTTGATCTGGATCTAATGAATTCGAAATACTACGGTGAGATCACCTATCAGATGAAATACAGCTACGTTAAAGGAGATCCATTCAACTGGTTATTTGTCGACGAAGATCACCTGGTAGAATGTGCCAAAGAAGCAGGTCTTACTGCTACAAAAATAATGGATGGAGAGCATTACGATTATTTGTATAAGTTAGAAATAGCTTAACAAAATTGTAAAACTATTAGAATTTTTCTTTGAGAAATTTTAATTGAGAAAAGATCTTTTAACTTTGCTTTTCAATTTAATAATGGCTTTCCTATAGCCTATTGGAATAACATTTAACTAATACACTCACAATGAGATTAATAATTCAGGAAAATTACGATCACGTATCGAAGTGGACAGCGAACTATATCGCTAAGAAAATTATTGAATTTGCTCCTTCTGCAGAAAAACCATTTGTATTGGGATTACCTACAGGATCTACTCCTATTGGAACATACAAAGCGCTTATTGAGCTAAACAAAGCAGGAAAAGTTTCATTCGAGAATGTTATTACTTTCAACATGGACGAGTACGTAGGTATTCCTCAAGACCATGAGCAAAGCTATTATACATTCATGTGGGAGAACTTCTTTAATCACATCGATATTAAGAAGGAAAACGTAAACATTTTGAATGGTAATGCTGAAGACTTAGATGCTGAATGTGCTGCATATGAGGCTAAAATGAAGGCATTAGGTGGAATTCAGTTGTTCTTAGGTGGTATTGGCCCTGATGGACACATTGCATTTAATGAGCCTGCATCATCATTGACTTCCAGAACTCGTATCAAGACTTTAACTTACGATACTATCGTAGCGAACAGTCGTTTCTTCAACAACGATGTAAATGAAGTACCTAAGACTGCATTAACTGTTGGTGTTGGAACTGTACTTGATTCAAAAGAGGTATTGATCATTGTTAATGGTCACAACAAAGCAAGAGCATTACGTCACGCAATTGAAGAAGGTGTTAACCACATGTGGACAATCAGTGCATTGCAGATGCATCCTAAAGGAATTATTGTTGCTGACGATGAAGCTACTGTTGAGCTTAAAGTTGGTACTTACAATTATTTCAAAGACATCGAAAAAGAAAATCTGGGAACAGAATTCTAAAAAAGATATAAAGCTCGCTTCTTCATTCGAAGCGAGCTTTTTTTTATACTATACATTTACTTCCATTGGTTGCCACTCTACCAAACCAAGATCAATATTAGCATTCAACTTATCAGATATTGTATCTCCTATTACTAAAGCTGCACCTAACGCACTAGCATTATCTACCTCTGATGTATAAACGCTATAATCTGGATAAAAACTAGCCAATAAACGCACAAATATTTCATTACGCGCAAATCCTCCAGAAATATACAAACTTGAAATCTCCTCTTCAGAATCAATAATCAAGTCCATCGAATGCTTATTCAACAGCGAAAGATCAAACATCAATCTGTGATAAGCTTCTTCAAATGTGGCGAATTGCTTTAAATCAGTCTTGTCATCAATATAATCTGCTGGTATTCCATCAGAAAAGAACAGCATCTCTGAATTATTCAGGTATTGATTTAATAAGGAAGCATCCAGACTTACTTTTTTGAAACGATCAGCTTCTACCTCGAACCATTCAGTTAACCGCTTCACATTTACATCATGCATATGCCCCATAAACAAACGAGATGACAAAACAGGCTTTTGTTTTATACTTAGAAAAGACAAACAATCATTTTCCAACTGAGTAGCAGTTAAAGGATTATGGTTAAAAGGATTCATATTAATACACCAGGTTCCTGTAGAGATTAGCATAAACTTCTCTTTACTTCCCTTAAGATAAGGAACTAAAGAAGAGGAACTATCATGTATCCCTGTACCTACGCTCACCTTCTCCTCTAGCAAGTCAATTGAAACAGTTGAACTATTATCCTGAGGTAGAGGTAATCTAATATTATTGTCTTCCAGCCACTGGTGGTAACATTGCTGATCAAAATCCCACATAAAAGTATGACAACCAATAGAGGTGTATTCTGCCATAATCTTATTGGTTAACTTGTAAGATAAATACTGTGGAAAATGAAGAATGTGTTTTACGTCATTAAAGATTTCCGGCTTAGTCTCTTTTAACCATTTAATTTGAATTCCAGAGTTAAGCATCAAGCCTAAAGCAGGACTCGCAGTACAGCGACAAAACTCAGCTTTTCCACCATATTGATCAAACAAATCGTTACTAATATCCTCTGGAATCTCCTTTAGGTAGTTATAAATTGGAGTCATTCGCTTTCCGTCTTTATCTAAGAATGTCAACGTAGCTCCATATGTCGAAAAGTTTACACCAACCAACTCATACGTATTTTCTTTAACCACTCTTTCTAATGATGATAAGATCCACTTTTCAATTAACACGATATCATCACACTCCACCCCATCCTCATCAACGGTAGTCTTAAATTTTTCTTCACGTTGAAAAACAACTTTCAGCTGTTCGTTAAACAGCAGCATTTTCTTATTTGTTTTCCCTATATCGAATATTGCTATTACTTTCATTCGTTATGCTTTTCTATTACTAGATTAATTAATTACACTTAAACATCTTGAAATCATTCTGATGCTGACAATGCGTTTAATGTTTTTCTTTCGACATTTTGCGTCGATAGCTTTCAACCTCCCAATTCTCAATAAACTCAATCTGTTCTGTAGTCATAAATTTAGGTCCGCCATGATTGTTTGACAACCAACTAACCTTCATCATATTCTGGAATACTTCCAATGCAATTTCCGCAAGAGGAACATTATCATTCAGTGCGACGATTCCCGTCCCTTGAAGCACAATAATATTAGGCCGATATCCATTGTTGTGTCTAAAATTTTCAACCTGTGAAACAATGTTGTCAAATGGCCTTTCTACAAATAAGTATTTCGACTTACAATAGACAATATCGTCAGGAGTAAATGGCTTTGCAATCAACTCAAATCGCGACCTGTCAACAGCATAATATTGTATCAATGCATTACTTGCCCACTGAGCATTCGTATCTAGAGATTTCAACTCATTGCAAACGTCTTTTAATTGCGCTGCTTGCATCATACTACATGACTCACCTACAGGCAAAGCAGACTTAATTGTTGTTGTTATTTTTGCGACAATAGAGTTATAAGTTTCGTGTATATCTTCAGGCGAATTTCCCCCAACAAATACGCCATGATTTTCAAGAAATATAGTCTTAGGGCACTCCTTATATTTCCCTCTATACTCTTCTATACAATCTCTTACTTTTCGGAAAAGAATATATCCGGGATCGGTATATTCAATAAATAACACCTTATCACCAAACAACTGTCTTGTCGATTTCAACGCATGATTAGAACACATTATTGAATTAACCATTGTTGGATGTGTATGTACCACAAATGGAAAATCAATCAATTCATGAAGCGAAGTCTCCACTGACGGACGCTTACCTTGTACATCCTCAATAGCTCCATACAAATCTTCCTTTACTTGTCTTTCACGCGTCTCTGGATCTTCGGCATATTCCTTACTCCCAATCTTTTGTAAGGCGTTCCTTGACATACATACAAAACCAGTCTCATCGATGCTAGCCATCGACACACCACTTGCTTTTACCCATAAATGCTCATTGTCCTTGTAAGAAGTGTTCCCACCTCCAGCGATTACAAAATCGGTATTTCCACCATAAAATCGTGTTAGTTCTGTTAATTGGATTAGTTTCTTATTCATAGTTATTGTATAAAAAAAGGCAAGCTAAGCTCTTTCAATAGCTTAATGCCTGCCTTTATTGATTATAGATTCTTAACGGGTGTTGTTTTACAATAAGAAAGTCCTTAGTTTCGTTTCAAAAGAACATCCTTCTCATACTGTTGTATCACCTCGATAAAGTCCTCTCCGACAGGCACATTATTTTGCAGGCAGTAATAATCCCATACAGCTCCGAAAGGTTTTCCTTTTAACTCCTCAAGCATAGCCATTCTCTCAAAGTTTTGTCCAGCCTCTTCCATCTCAACAAGTTTAGCTGTAGGTTCAAGCATGGCATACATAAATGCTTTTTTAGCAGCACGTGTACCAACAACATATGCACCGATTCTATTTATTGACGCATCAAAGAAATCAAGACCAATCTTCACTCTGTCGAGATAGTTGTTACGCACAATCTCCGAAGCGATTAATTGAACATCTTCATTTAGCGTAACCACATGGTCAGAATCCCAACGAATAGGGCGAGTAACGTGAAGCAACACTTCATCGATAAATTGTAAGCAAGCCGAGATCTTATCCCCTACTTGTTCGGTTGGATGAAAGTGTCCATTATCCAGGCAAATCATCTTATTGCGACTCAAGGCATAACCTAAATAGAAATCATGAGATCCTACAGTCATCGATTCCGCACCAATTCCAAATAGCTTACTCTCAACCGCATCTTTCATGTGTTCCTTTGGATAGTCTACAGTCATAGCCTCATCCAATGATTTCTTCAAGATCTCGCGGTAACCGTTACGATCAACAGGAGTGTCTTTTGAACCATCAGGAATCCAGGTATTGTGTACACATGGTGTTCCCAGCTGCTTTCCTGCTTCCGCTGAAATCTCGCGACAACGCTTTAAGTGCTCAACCCAGAAAGATCTTACTGACTCATCCTTTGAAGAAAGGGTATAACCACTATCAGCCTTAGGGTGAGAAAAACACGAAGCATTGAAATCCATGCCAAGGTTATTTTCCTTACACCAATCAATCCACGATTGATAATGCTTAACTTCGATTTGATTTCTATCTACTTTTTCTCCCTGAAAATCACCATAGATAGCATGAAGATTTAAACGATGTTTACCAGGCAATAACGACAACACCTTCTCTAAGTCGTTACGCATTTCTGCAATACTTCTAGCTTTACCTGGATAATTACCTGTAGCTTGAATACCTCCTCCTGATAGCTCTGCATCTGGAGTTTCAAAACCACCAACATCATCTGTCTGCCAGCAATGAAGACTAACGACAACTTTTTCCATTTCGCGCAAAACTTGCTCTGTATCTACGCCTAATTCAGCATACTGCTCTTTTGCCAAAGCATATGCTTTTTCTACAAATTCTCTTTTTGACATCTTTTTTATCTTAACCTAAATTGACTACAAATGTGGATAGTATGAGAACAGCAATTCCTACAATCAGAACCACCATTGTCTTAGTATTAGCTCCCTTCCATTCTTTTAGCAGAATTCCCCAGATATTACTCATTGCAATATTTAAGGCCATCAGAATACTCCAACCAAAAGCAGCAATGTTATCTGGTAATTGACTCTTACCCATTCCATAAAAATGAAACTGCAAGAACCACAATAAACCAGCAAGGAATGTGAAGAAGATATTATTTAGAAAAACAGAACCTGACACCGAAGTATAATCCCGATAGGTCTTGTTTTTTACATTCAAGTAAAAGCAATAAATAAAATTAGTGACAAATCCTCCAATCAATATAAATATCAAGGTTGGATTAGATTGAAAGAGTGGATTAGTACCATGACTTAAAGCAACTGCATCAATAGGTTTTCCTGCTTCAAAGCCATAACTAAAAGCAGCACTCATTAATCCTGCTAGAAAAGCAATAATAAGGCCTTTCTTCAAAGCAAATTCTTTAACAGCAGCTTTCCTCTCCTCGTCACTTAATCCCTTATTTTTGAGTGCTCCTGCATAACCTATTATAGTAATTCCCAGGATGCATACCATCACACCAACAACCATTAGAATACCGGCCGTAGAGCCCAATAAATTTTCACCTGCTACCATAGGTGGGATTAACGTTCCAAAAGCAGCACAGAATCCCAAAGCAATACTTTGTCCCAAGGCAATTCCTAGAAAACGAATACTTAAACCAAAGGTAAGACCACCAATTCCCCACAAAGCACCAAACAATATGGATAACCATTTTGCCTGAGCAGGAGCTTCACTTAGAATTGTTAGCAGCGTACCTTCAGGCACTGTAAACAGAGCAAACAACCATGGGGCTAGAAGCCATGCTGCCACTCCTTGCGACAACCAATACGATTCCCAAGCCCACTTTTTCACCTTTTTAAAAGGGACATAAAAACTGGCAGCACCCAGACTTCCTATGGCAATCATGCCTATTGCACTCATCGAATTCATTATTGTATTTTGTTAGTTTAATACTGATGTGATTTAGCATTTTGCTCACCACAATTATTTGAATTCAAAATTATAGGCATGCGAAACGGTTAACAATGCACAAATTGTCAATTCGTTTACACTTTTTGAGAAAAGAAGATTTACGTAGTAAAAATTGTATCCGTGGAGTGGAGATTATTATAGCTATCGTGCATAGCTCTCAACGTTATACCTAAGGCTATACAGACTGAAAGGTGCAGTTTTATGTGGATAGGAAATATTCCACAGATAGCAACGACCTGCAAAAACACAAACTTTCAAAACACTCCACATCACTATGTTTTTCAACATATTACTGGCAATTTTTGCCCACATTTTATGCAAACCTTTGCATAAAACTTTTGCCTGAAAAATTTGCATTCCACCCTCCCTCTCTTGTAATTTTAGTCTGGAAATATGGACCAAAAATCTCACAAAATATGCTTGTTTCTACTAACGATATCTTTAAAAAATGCTACGGTAAATATGGAATTGCAGCTGTAAATGTATGGGACATGGAAATGATTCATGGTCTTTTCAGTGCTGCACAAAAAGCCAATGCACCTTTTATCATTCAAACAACTCCAGTTGCACGAAACTATGCACATTCTGCAATGCTTATCTCTATGATATCATCGGCTGCGAAAATTTATCCGAAAGCAGTATTTGCAATTCATCTTGATCATGGTAATCAAGAACATGCTCTTCACTGCATTGAATCGGGCGATTATACCTCGGTTATGATTGATGCATCGCATGAACCGTTTAACGACAATATCTCAATAACCAGAGGCATTGTAGAGAAAGCCCATAAAAAGGGCGTTGCTGTTGAAGCCGAGTTAGGTGTACTTAGTGGAATTGAAGATGATTTAAACATCGACGAAAAATATAAGAAATACACTCAACCTTGTGAGGTAGAAGAATTTGTAAAGCAAACAAACTGTGACAGTCTAGCCGTTGCTGTGGGGACCAGTCACGGTGCATATAAATTCTCTGGCGGGCAAGGACTTCAATTTGATATACTGGAAGAGATTCAGCAAAAACTTCCTGAATTTCCACTTGTACTACATGGAGGATCAGCCGTAAACAAAGAAGAGATTCAACGCATTAATGCAGCAGGCGGACAGCTTGGTATTGATGCAAAGGGAGTCTCCAGTGAAGAGCTTCTTAAAGCAATTCAGTATGGTGTATGCAAGATCAATATAGCTACAGATGCACGCCTCATATGGACACGTGTGAACAGAGAATTCTTCCGCTACTCTCCTGCCAAATTTGATCCAATAGTTCCAGGAAAAACCTACATGGAAGAGTTTGAGCAATTCAACCTAGAAAAATTTGAGCTTCTGGGCTCTACAGGAAAAGCTAACGAAATAAAACTATAGATATGATACGAGATTCAAAATATCCTTTACTGGTTAAACCAGACAATGAAAGTGGCATTTATCAAAGTGTACTGAAAGAAGATACAGGATGGCAATTCCTCAACTTTCAGGCTCGCTTACTGAAAAAAGGAGAAACCTGGTCGGGTAATACTGAAGGCAATGAGTATGCCATCATCTTATTGGGAGGGAATTATTCTGTTGTAACGGATAAAGGCAACTGGGAAACCGTTAACGGCCGGAAAGATGTATTCAGCGGTATTGCGCACTCTCTGTATCTGCCTAGAAACACCCAATTTCAACTAACAGCCGAAAGTGACATTCTTGATATTGCCTATGGATGGTGCGAAACAGATGAAGATCATCCTGCTTACTTTAAACGACCTGAAGAAGCAGCAATAGAAATACGCGGAGGAGACAATGCAACGCGTCAAATCAACAGTCTGTTGCAACCAGGCTTCGATTGCCACCGTTTGGTTTCTGTAGAGGTTTACACTCCTTCTGGCAATTGGAGTTCATTTCCTGCACACAAACACGACACACGTAAAGTGGATGAGCAAGGCAATGTAACCGAAGCACAATTGGAAGAAACCTATTTCTACAAAATTGATAAACCACAAGGCTTTGCCATTCAACAGGTATACAACGACGACCGCAGTCTTGATGAGATAGCTGTGGCTCGCAACAACGACATTGTCCTGGTGCCTGAAGGTTACCACCCTGTAGCAGCAGGACATGGTTACAATGTATATTACCTCAACTTCCTCACAGGAAGCGACCAATCGCTGGCTAATACTGATGATCCCGATCATAAATGGGTATACGATTCATGGGAAGGACTTGATCCACGAGTACCAGTAGTGACTGCCGAAATGAATAATAAATAACAATCAAGCTACAACCAATTGTAGTAACTAATTATCTAAAAATCTTAAAATCAAATAATCTCTTTGAACGATGGAAAAGAAAGAAAAATTGTATGATGTAGTAACGTATGGACGATCATCTATCGACTTATACTCACAGGAGGTTGGAGCTCCTTTCGAAGAAATTCCAGGATTCCACGCTTTCGTTGGAGGATCACCACTGAATATTGCAGTCGGTTGTAGTCGCCTTGGACTAAAAGCCTCGTTACTTACAGGTGTTGGAAAAGATAAGGTGGGGGACTTCATTCTTAATTTTCTACAAAAGGAAAATGTAATTACGGATAATATTCCGGTTATCGAAACCGCCCGTAGCTCGGCTGTTGTACTAGGTATTGAACCACCTGATCGTTTTCCTTTGGTATACTATCGTGACAACTGTGCCGATTCACAAATCGCTATAGATCATGTATTACATGCAGGTATTAATAAAGCACGAATGCTTGAAGTATCGGGTACTGCCTTGAATATGGAACCTACCCGTAGCTCTGCCTTTCTGGCTGCAGAGATTGCCAACAAAAACAACGTACCTGTACTGTTAGATCTTGACTTCAGAGCTGATCAGTGGCATGACATCCGTGCGTTTGGAATTACGTCTCGTGCATTTATGAAAAATGTAAATATCGTACTAGGTACTGAAGAAGAAATATTAGCGGCTTATCTTACCGATGAATCACAACTAAATATTTCTCATCAACAGATATCAGCACCTGAAATCAAAGGAGATATAAAAAATGCAATTTCAGAGATTCTGAAATTAGGAGTAGATGCCTTGATAGTAAAAACAGGCTCACGTGGTGCTGAAGTGCATTTACCTGATGGTACTGTTCAGGAGGTTCCTGGATTCCCTGTGGATGTAGTTAATGTGTTAGGTGCTGGCGATGCATTTGCAGCAGGCTTTATCTACGGCTATTTAAATGGATGGGATTGGTATAAAAGCTGTCGCATGGGGAATGCCTGTGGAGCACATGTGGTTACCCAATTAGGCTGTGCCAACTTCACTCCATATGAAAAAGATATACTGGAGTTTGTTGAATCAAAAGGAGGATTCTAAACCGCTCCTTTTAATAGCCTAAAACCACAGTTAAACTAAACATTTACAAAAACCACCAAATGAATACAATAAGACTAACAGTTGCGCAAGCAACAATAGAATACCTTAAAAACCAGTATTCTGAAAGAGATGGCCAGGAGCAACCATTCTTTGCCGGATGTTTTGGAATATTTGGACATGGCAATCTTGCTGGTTTTGGACAAGCACTGCAACAATCAACCGACTTCAGATATTATCTTGTACGTAATGAGCAGGCAGCTGTTCATACAGCCGCTGGTTATGCCAAAATGAAAAACCGACTGTCGACGTTCGTCTGTACCTCTTCTATCGGACCGGGTGCTACGAATATGATCACTGCAGCAGCAGGGGCAACAATCAATCGATTACCTGTACTACTTCTGCCTGGAGATATCTTTGCACAACGCACAGTAGCTCCGGTACTTCAACAATTAGAAAGCGCAGCGTCACAAGACATATCAGTGAACGACTGCTTCAAACCTGTCTCAAAATACTGGGATCGTATCAACCGTCCGGAGCAATTGATTACATCGCTTCCAGAGGTAATGCGTGTTTTAACCTCTCCTGCCGATACTGGAGCTGTTACCTTGTGTATACCTCAGGATGTTCAGGCTGAGGCATTCGACTTCCCTGTAGATTTATTCAAGAAAAAGGTATGGCACATCGGTCGACCTAGAGCCGATAAACAGGCGATTCAACGAGCAGCAGAATGTATTCGCGCTGCAAAGAACCCCATGATCATTGCAGGAGGAGGAGTCATCTATAGTGAAGCAGAAGATGCACTAAAACAACTTGTCGACCAGACAGGCATACCTGTAGGAGAAACATTTGCAGGGAAGGGTTCATTAATGTATGATGACCCACATAACCTCGGAGCCACTGGAGCTACCGGAACAGAAGGTGCAAATGCAATAAGCACAGCCGCTGATGTGGTAATCGGTATTGGTACCAGATACAGCGATTTTACAACTGCATCAAAAACTGCCTTTCAAAATCCTGATGTGAAATTCATCAACATCAACATTACTGAATTTGATGCACACAAACACAGCGGATTAGCAGTTACAGGAGATGCAAAAGCAGTTCTTGAGGAACTAGCTGAAGCATTAAAAGATTACCAGGTTGATGAAGCTTATAGAGCTAAAGTAGCAGCATATAATAAGTCGTGGGATGAAAAGGTAGACTATGCTTATCAAGCAGAAGATAAAACCATACCTAGTCAGTCGGAAGTATTAGGAGCAGTCAATGAATTCATCCACCCTAAAGATGTTGTTTTATGCGCTGCCGGAAGTGCCCCTGGCGACCTACACAAACTATGGAGAACCAGAGATTCTAAAGGATTTCATCTTGAATATGGTTACTCGTGTATGGGATACGAAATATCAGGTGCATTAGGCGTAAAAATGGCCGATCAAGAAAGGGAAGTATATGCAATTGTTGGAGATGGAGGTTACCTGATGATGCCATCTGAAATCGTAACATCACTACAGGAAGGCTATAAAATCAACCTTGTATTGATCGATAATAATGGTTTTGCCAGCATTGGAGGATTATCTAAATCAATAGGTGGTGAAGGTTTCGGAACCAATTACAATTACAGGGAAGAAGAAACAGGCCTCATGAGTGGCAAACAGCTACCAGTAGATTTAGCTTCGAATGTCGAAACATTAGGAGCAAAAGTCTTCCGTGCCCACAACATTGCATCATTGAATGAGGCACTTGAAAAAGCAAAACAAGAAACACAAAGTACTGTTATATATATCCAGACAGTACCTGAGAGAAAAATAGCCGGTTACGGTTCAGCCTGGTGGGATGTGCCAGTAGCTGAAGTTTCTAAAATCAAAGCGGTACAAGAAGCACGCGAGAACTACGAAGAGAATAAGAAGAAGCAACGCCATTTCTTTTAATAAGATAGAACTATGCTGACAGTTATAACATTTGTTGGATTTACAGCGTTCGTTGCTTTTTACGCCTGGTTTAAGCTACGAAAGGAGAAACTTGATTCTTCTGACGGCTACTTCCTTGGAGGTCGCAGCTTAACAGGTGTAGTCATAGCGGGATCTATGCTCTTAACTAACATCTCGACAGAACACCTGATCGGGATGAATGGTTCGTCTTATAAAAATGGTTTTATCATTATAGGTTGGGAAGTAACCTCTGCCCTTGCGTTGGTTGTTGCCGCCATCTATTTTATTCCCAAGTACCTGCGACTGGGATTAACGACAATACCTGAATACCTGGAGAAACGCTTTGATGGTTTTACCCGTAGTATGGTCGCTCTATTCCTGGTAATTTCATTTGTTGTTACGCTTTTACCGATTGTTCTATATACAGGAGCAATCAACCTGGAGAGCATCTTTGAGGTCTCTGATGTTTTAGGCGTCTCAAAAAATGAGGGGCTCTGGATTACCGTTGTGGCTATCGGACTCATCGGTTCGTTATATGCCATATTCGGTGGACTAAAAGCTGTTGCCGTTTCTGATACAATCAATGGCTATGGCTTGCTGATTGGTGGTATTTTGGTGCCTATTTTCGCCCTGATAAGCATAGGTGATGGTAATCCGCTTACCGGTTTATCGAAAGTATATGAACATGCTCCAGAGAAATTCAATGTCATCGGAGAGAAGGATTCAGTCATGCCGTTTGGTGTCCTCTTTACAGGATTGATCATCAACCAGCTTTACTTCTGGGGCATGAATCAAACCATTATTCAACGCGCTTTAGGAGCAAAAAACCTGAAAGAAGCACAGAAAGGACTACTCTACACAGGAGTTTTAAAGATATTGGTTCCTATTATTATCGTCTTACCTGGAGTAATAGGATTCTATTATTTCGGTGATAGCATGTACGACAATCAGGATCATATTTATCCTGCCTTGATTAAGAAAGTACTGCCATTAGGATTAGCCGGATTCTTTGCTGCTGTGGTAATGGGAGCTGTTCTGAGTACCTTTAACAGTGTATTGAATAGTGCTGCCACCATCTTCAGTATTGATGTATACAACCGTCTCATCAAAAAGGACGTTTCTGAAAAGCGACTCGTATGGATTGGACGTGCAGTATCATCTGTATTAGCAATATTTGCGATTCTTGCAGCACCATTGGTAGCTTCAGCCCCCGAGGGACTGTACCAGCTATTACAACAGCTCAATGGAATCTTCTTTATACCTATTGCAACAATCATGCTGGCAGGCTTTTTCATGGAAAAGGTCTCGGCTGTAGGTGCCAAAGCGGCATTGATATTCGGATTGATTTACTATATCGTAACCACTTTTATCCTGAAGATAGACATTCATTTTATTCATAATTGGGGAATAGAATTCGTGATGAATGTAATCATCATGTATGTGGTCTCTCATTTCTATCCAAGGAAAAACTTTGGCATCCGAACTGCCCCAATGCGCATGGAGATTGTCCACTGGAAATACGCAAAACTATTATCAATAATATTGGTCGTTGTGACCATACTAATCTATATCCTCCTGGGACAGAGCTAATCTGTAATACTCAGCAGGATAAGCTAATCATGAAAACAATTAACAAGTAATAAAAAATGGAAGTTTTAAAGAATTACATCAACGGAAGTTGGATTGAGAGCAAAGAGCAAGGAACAATTGATGTTGTAAACCCTGCTAATCAGGAAGTATTGGCAAAGGTGCCATATGGTGAAAAGACAGTTGAAGATGCAGCGATGGCTATTGATGCCGCTGCTGAGGCATTAAAAGAGTGGAGAAATGTGCCTGTAATGAGGCGTGTTCAGCCATTATATAAGCTTAAGACTTTAATAGAAGAGAACATTGATGAGATCGCTAAATTAATCACGCTTGAGTGTGGTAAGAGTTATGCTGAGTCGGCTGCAGAGATGCAACGTGGTATTGAGAATATCGAGACTGCATGCGCTACTCCTACGTTACTACAGAGTGAATTCTCAGAAAATGTAGCCACTGGTATTGATGAATTTATGATTCGTCAACCGATTGGTGTATGTGCATGTATTGCTCCATTTAATTTCCCAGGAATGATTCCTTTCTGGTTTCTTCCATATGCATTAGCTTGCGGAAACAGCTTTATCCTTAAGCCTTCTGAGAAAGTACCATTGACAATGATGAAGGTATTTGAATTGATCGATCAGCTTGATCTTCCTAAAGGATTAATCAATTTGGTACACGGAGGAAAAGAGTGTGTTGATAAGCTTTTAGATGATCCTCAGGTTAAAGCAATTAGTTTTGTTGGATCAACACCCGTTGCCCGATACATCTACCAACGAGGAGCCGCTAATGGCAAAAGAGTTCAAGCCCAAGGTGGAGCAAAAAATCCTGTTATTGTAATGCCAGATGCAGACGTTGATATGGCAGCCAATATTATCGCAGATAGTGTATATGGTTGTGCAGGACAACGTTGTCTGGCGGCCTCAAACATCATAGCTATTGGCGACACTAATGGAGCCATCAAAGAAGCGCTAGTTGAAAAAGCGAAGAGTAAAGTCACAGGCTTTGGTCTGGATGAAGGCGTTGACATGGGACCTGTAATTACTGCTGAAAGTAAATCAAGAATTGAGAATATCATCGCACAAGGTGTTGCAGAAGGAGCTGAGGTTCTTTTAGATGGAAGAAATGCCTCGATTAGTGGATTCGAGCATGGAAACTTCCTGACTCCTACAATCCTTGAGAATGTTGCATTAGACGGAGAAGTTATCAATACAGAAATATTTGGACCAGTAATGAGTCTGTTGAATATGGACAGTATTGAACAAGCCGTTGACTTTGTAAATAGCAATAACTTCGGAAACATGGCCTGTTTGTTTACGTCCAGTGGAAGAAACGCTCGTACCTTCCGTAATCAGGCAAATGCAGGAAACATTGGTATCAACATCGGAGTAGCTGCTCCTATGGCACAATTCCCGTTCAGTGGATGGAATGATAGTTTCTTCGGAGACCTGCACGGACAAGGGCGTCACGCTATTGAATTCTTCACACAGACTAAAGTAGTGATAGAGCGCTGGCCAAAAGAGTGGACTCGTAAGTTTTAACCGACTAATAAAACAACTATGATACAAATAGCCAATGCACCCTGTTCATGGGGTGCTCTAGAATTCGAACTTGAAGGTAAGTCGCTGGGATATGACCAGGTACTTGCTGAAATGGTTGAGACAGGATACGCAGGAACAGAATTGGGAGATTGGGGCTTTATGCCTACAATCCCCAATGAATTAAATGGGGTGTTATCTGCGAAAAACCTTCAACTACTTGGCGCTTTTGTTCCTGCTGCTTTAGCTAAGGAAGAAGCACATGAGCAAGGTGTTGAATTAGCACTGCAGACAGCAAAACTAATGCATGAAGCAGGTTACCAGGATGCATTCATTGTATTGGCTGATGAAAATGGATCTATCGACGAGCGTACAAATAATGCAGGTCGCATCACCAATGGAATGGGATTAAGCGATGAACAGTGGAAAACATTTGCTGCTGGTGCTGAGAAGGTAGCAAAGGCTGTTAAAGACACCTACGGGATGCGTACCGTGTTTCATCATCACTGTGCAGGTTATGTAGAAACTCCTGAAGAGATAGATCAGTTAATGAAATTAACCGATCCTTCGTTACTAGGCTTATGTCTTGACATGGGACATTATGCATTTGGAGGAGGCGATCCTGTGAACGCATTAAAACAATACTACGACCGTATCTGGCATGTTCATTTCAAGGATTACGATCCTGCTGTAGGAAAAGAAGCAAGCAACTCACAGTACGACTATTTTAAGTCGGTAGAAAAAGGGGTATTCTGTGAGTTAGGCAAAGGTTGTGTTGATTTTAAAGCTGTTGTAGATGTCTTAAGTGAAAGAGGTTATGATGGATGGATTGTTGTTGAGCAAGATGTGCTACCTGGCATGGGAGCACCTAAAGTGTGTGCAGCCAACAACCGTGCATTCATAAAATCACTGGGATTTTAGAGGACTTCGTGGAACAAGGAAAACGGCTACGCCTGGAAGCAGGAAGCGTGCAAGCAGTATGGGAACACGCTAACAGGTCTCCTTTTTACGTTAACCGTTAAACCTTTTAACCGTCAACCTTTACACCTTTAAACCATAAAATATGAAAACAATAAATATCGCCGTAGCGGGTTTAGGCCGCATTGGTAAAATCCATTTAAAAAATCTCTCTCGCAATTTCGCCGAGATCAAAGTAATAGCAGTAATGGACGTCTTTGAAGAATCACAAGCCATTGCTGATGAATTTCATGTTCCTGTGTTCGTACAAACATTCGAGGAACTATTGGCTGTACCTAATCTTGATGCAGTAGTGATCTGTTCACCTACCGATACACATGCCGATTATGTAGAGCAAGCAGCAAGAGCAGGTAAGCAGATATTCTGCGAGAAGCCACTGGATCTTTCTCTTGAACGTGTACAAGAGGTTCTTGAGATCGTCAAAGAGACAGGAGTAAAGCTTATGCTTGGATTCAATCGTCGTTTTGATCCTGAATTTAAAAGAATCAGGCAGCTCGTTGAGAACAATGCAATAGGAGAACCACAAATCATCAAAATAACCAGTCGCGACCCAGGACCACCACCTGTATCCTATGTTAAAGTATCAGGAGGAATGTTCCTCGACATGACCATTCATGACTTTGATATGGCTCGTTACATCTCAGGCAAACAAGTTAAAGAGGTATATGCAAGAGCTGCAGTAAAGGTTGATCCTGAGATAGGAGAAGCAGGGGATGTTGATACTGCAATTATCACCCTCACCTTTGAGGATGATTCCATGGCGGTTATCGATAATTGTCGCAAGGCTGTATACGGCTATGACCAACGCCTTGAGGTATTTGGAAGTCAGGGAATGGCACAGGCCGACAATAACTTCCCAAACAATCATAAGCTCTACACTGAAGGAGGTATATCAGGCGATTTACCGCTGCATTTTTTCCTTGAACGATATGATGCATCGTACAATCAGGAGATACGTGAGTTTATTGATGCTTTGGTTGATGGAACAGATATGCCTGTAGATGGAGAAGACGGACTGCTTTCAATAGCAATAGGACTTGCAGCTAAGAAGTCGGTTGCCGAAAATCGTCCAGTAAAAATAGAAGAGATACTATCATAGGTCTAACCTAGTTCGATCTAGTCGATTATTTATTGGTAAAAATTCCAAAGTAATTTGTTTGAGTGTCTGCCCCTACCTTTCATGGGGCAGACTTTTCAAGCTATGTTCCTCTCCTTCCCTTTTTTTAAGTAAATCTATTTTTATACTTTCGTAGATATACCTATTGGATTAAAAACGATGGGCCTCAAAATCAAATAGTGTAAGATAAATCGCAAGTTCATGGGAGCAAAGAAATTTCAATTGAAGACATTTATTGACAATGAAAATGAAGTCTTTCATGTTGCCAGAACGACCATTAATTCAAAAGACGACTTACAGATCCACGATCATGATTACGCTGAAATCTTCTGGATTAAAGCTGGCAATGGCATTCATCTCATCAATGATCAGGAAGTACAATTACACAAAGGATCGCTCTGCATGATTCGTCCGCACGATAAGCACACCTTTAAACTAGACCAATCACAAGAAAGTCTGGTTGTTACCAATATTGCCTTCTATGAAGAGAGTCTGAATACCTATCGCGAAAGATACTTCTCTAACGACAATGCTTACTTTTGGAGTAAAGATGATCTTCCTTTTCTCATTCAGCTAAGCTCTGATCAGTTGAATGAACTCTCTACAATTACCGATCAACTTATCAGTCAGCCACGCGATTATATTCATCTCGACTATCTAATGATAAACATCTTTCGCATGGTAATATCAGCGAGAGAACAACAAACACATATCCCCCATTGGTTAGCATATGCGCTAAACAATTATAATACACCGAAGCAATTTCAGGCAGGATCATCGGGATTCGTTGCACTGACCGAGAGAACAGTAGACCATGTCAACAGAACACTTCAAAAGCACCTAAAACAAACATTAACCGAGACAGTTATTAAAGCGCGACTGCAATATGCGAGTCAGCAGTTGATCATGACCAATTCATCGATAAAATCTATCTGCTACGACTGCGGATTTGAATCTATCAGTTATTTCTATCGACTGTTTCGAAAATACACTGGATATACCCCTATGGAATTTCGCAAGAAAAACCACAAAGTGTTTTAAAAAACCGGCAATTACCCTCTTCCTGCAATCCAACAGGCAAAAATATCGCCGTAGGGCAATTTTTCACATTTCTCACTCAATACTCTTTTTTTCAAACAACATCAATACCAAGTAATTTTGTTCCAGAGAGTTTTAATCAACCATGGAAGGAAAAATTACAACCATACAACGCTTATCAATTCATGATGGTCCCGGCATCAGGTCAACTATCTTTATGAAGGGATGCAACTTAAGATGTCAATGGTGTCATAATCCAGAAACATTTTCAATGCAACCACAATTACAATGGATTTCGGAGAAATGCATTAACTGTGGCAAATGCGTAGAAGTCTGCAATGATAGTGCATTCACAATTAATAACGGATTAGTACAATTCAATAGAGATAAATGCACGACATGTTTCGATTGTGTTGAACATTGTTATCCTAATGCGATACAACAAATTGGAAGGACAATATCTGCCGACGATCTTTTTAATGAAATAGCACCTGATTTTCCTTATTTCAATACCTCCAACGGAGGGGTAACCTTTTCGGGAGGAGAACCAATGTTACAGCTAAACTTTCTTTTGAAAACATTACAACTGTTCAAGCAGGCAAACATACACACTGCAATAGAGACAAACTTTACTGCCGACTGGAGTAAGTATGAAGCCATTATTCCTTACGTTGATTTGTTCATTGGGGATCTTAAAATAATGGATAGTAAAGATCACAAAAGGTGGACTGGTTTAGGTAATGATATTATACTAAAGAATATAAAAAAGCTCGACAAAACTGGCATTCCATATTACATTAGGACACCCATCATCCCTGGAGTAAATCATTCTGCAATACAGGTAGAATCAATCATTCAGTTCGTTTCTGATTTAAACAATGTAGAACGATTTGAACTTTTACCTTACCATCCATTGGCTGATGTAAAATACCGAAATCTGGGAATAAAGAATCCTTTGCAAAACACAAAAGGCCTAACCAATAAAGATCTTGAAATATATAACCCGATTTTAAAACAATATAATCCAGGATAACATGAAATCACTCGACACATTCAAATATCAAAATAGGATCGACAAGCTTAAAACCAAAAAGCTTAACCAGACTCTAGAAAAGATTAAATATGAAGGTTTGTTAGATGAAGATGACTATGGCAGAATTGTACCACCTAAAAACCATTGGGAAAGCATATCCAACCATGAAGATGGATCATTCTATGGGCTAGAAGGATGGACGACGAACTTCTGCGATCTCATGAGACATCACTCAACCTACGTAGATCCCAACGATGCATTTGCAGGTCGTTGGATGTACTTTATGTCGCGCATGAGGTCAAACAAATGGAATCCTGATTATCCATACGATCACCTGCAACCAAATATCGATAAGTACGATATCATTTGCGGTATTGGCGATGACGCACATTTTGCTCCTGATTATAAAATGGGACTAAAACTGGGATGGCAAGGGCTTCTTAATAAAATAGAGACGTATGAGAAGATCAATACATCTGAAGAACAAGCGAGCTTTTATGATGCCCATAAAAGAGCAATAAAAAGTATTCAGCAATGGATCTCAAACCACATTGAAACAATCCATTACTTACAGGAGAAAGAAACCAATCCTCAACTTGCAAAGAATCTAAAAGAAATGGCTGAAGTAAATCAGCGCATTCTTCATCACCCTCCGCAGACACTGCGCGAAGCATGTCAGTGGATCATCTGGTATCACCTTGCATCAAGAACCTACAATAGAGATGGTGCCGGAGGACAAATTGATACCTTACTACAACCATACTACGAAAAGGACTTAGCAAATGGAACTATCGATCGCGATAAAGCAATATACTATTTAGCTTGTTTCCTTATTAATGATCCTATTTACTGGCAACTTGGAGGCCCCGACAAGAATGGGAATGACCAAACATCTGACATTTCATTTCTCATACTGGAAGCAGCCGATAAAATAAATACCTCGTTAAACATTACCATTAGAGTTCACGATGACATGAACGAAAAACTGTTTGAACAAGGTATTTACTACTTGTTAAAGAATAAAAATGCCTGGCCACGTTTCTCTGGAGATAAAGCACTGGTTGATGGTTTCATGAAGAATGGTTTTGATGCAGAGACAGCCCGACAGCGAATTGCAGTTGGATGTAACTGGATGTCCTTACCAGGTATGGAATATACTATGAATGATCTTGTAAAAGTAAACATGGCTAAGGTGTTTCAAGTAGCCTATAACGAAATGCTTTCCGATCAATCAGCACCCAATACAACCAAGAACTTATGGGAACGTTTTAGAAAACACTTAAGCAGTGCTGTTAATACCGCTGCCGATGGAATCCGTCATCACCTTAAATATCAGAAATTCAACGAACCTGAGCTTATACTGAATCTATTAAGTCATGGTCCCATTGAAAAAGGTCGTGATGTTAGTGATAGTGGAGCTCAATATTACAACCTATCAATCGACGGTGCCGGCTTAGCTGTTGTTGCCGATTCATTTGCGGCCTTACAGCAAAGAATAGAAGACGAGCAAAAGCTTAGTTGGGAAGCGCTAGATTATCATCTTTCATCGAATTTTGAAGAACAAGATGGAGAGCGGATTAGATTGCTTATGCGCAACAGTTATCGCTACGGACAAGGAAATACAATTGCAGACAAATGGGCAGAGGAGATCCGTGATTTATTCTCGGATTTGGTGAGAAACCAAAGTGATGCAGCCCAACAACATCTCTTTATTCCTGGTTTCTTTTCGTGGGCCAACACCGTAGGACTTGGACAAACTGTAGGAGCAACACCTAATGGGCGTAAGCAACATACTCCAATCTCACATGGTGCCAATCCTAATCCTGGTTTTGTTGCTGATGCTGCCTCATTAGCTTTAGCCACTGCCATAGCCAAGGTGCAACCAGGTTACGGAAATACTGCTCCCATGCAGTGGGAATTAGATCCTTCTTTAGCAAAACAAGAGCATGCTGCATTAATTGGCTCAATCATCAAGACTCACTTTGCACAAGGCGGAACTCTAATCAATGTAAATATCTTAGATAAAAATAAGGTATTGGAAGCACATCAGGATCCATCAAAATATCCCGACCTAATTGTACGAATCACTGGATTCACAGCTTACTTTTCAATGTTAACGCCAAAATTCAGACAGTTAGTTGTTGATCGAATCTTAGAAAACTAATACGTAAAACCATGAAAATTATCGATACATACCAACATACAAGTCAGGGATATGATCCATACCTGATAACAAATCAGTGGCAAGTTGCACAACTGAATCATGCTCCGGAAGAAGAACTAAACAGCATTAACTGTTTGGATATTCACTACAAGACAGACGAAGTATTCTTCCTGATCGAAGGGACTGCTGTATTGATTGCAGCACAGATAAAAGATGATACAATCACCTACGACCTTCAATTGATGAAGCCTGGTATCACCTACAACATCAGGAAGAATATTTGGCATAAAATCGCCATGCAACCTAACGCTAAAGTCTTGATCATAGAAAACTCAAATACTCATATTGATGACTATGAGTTTTACTATCTCTCACAAAATCAAATAGAAGACTTAAGAACCGAAGTAAACCAACTAATCACTAAATAATGGAAACCAATACATTAACAGGGCTGATCTATATCCTTATGGCAGGTAGTCTTTCGGGGACTTTCGCCATTCCATTTAAGTTTAATGTAAAATGGAAATGGGAAAACAACTGGGCAATCTGGAGTTTATTTGCACTACTCATCTTACCATGGGTAGCTGCCATAACTACCGTCCCACATCTGTCAACAATTCTTCATGAATCTATTCATGTTGTTGGGATGGTAGCACTTTTCGGATTAATATGGGGAGTCGGTGCTATTCTTTTTGGAAAAGGCATACATTACCTGGGCGTATCATTAAGCATGCCCATCATGCTTGGATTAATCAATTCGGTTGGAACAATCATGCCAATGCTATATAAAGATCCATCCTCACTGGTTAGTCCTGAAGGAATTCAATTGCTCATCGCAACAAGTATTATCATCGTGGGTATTATTATCATATCAATTGCTGGGAGTCAGAAAGACCGTCAGACACAAGATGCATCTAAGAAAAAGAGCAATCACTTTGTTAAAGGCTTAGTGATATGTATTCTTGCCGGTATATTTGGTCCAATGATAAACTTCGCGTTTGTATTTGGAGAACCAATGCAATTAAGTGCCATTCAGCAGGGAGCAACATCGGTATATGCATCAAACGTAATCTGGTGTGTTACGCTAACCTGTGGTTTCCTTATTAACTTTGGATACTGTGTATATATTCTAAGAAAAAACAAATCACATGTACTCTATAAGAACGTCGATTGGAAATATTGGTTGTTCGCCTCACTAACCGGAATCATCTGGTATGGTAGCATCATGTTTTATGGTATGGGTGGAAACATGCTAGGAAGTATGGGCGCCTCAATAGGATGGGCCGTTATGCAATCGCTAGCCATCATCACAAGTAATCTATCAGGGATTATAGCCGGAGAATGGAAAGGCTCAAGTAAGCAATCAATAGTCATTATGTCGACCGGTATGTTATTCCTCATTGTAGGGATCATTACAATAGC
Source organism: Puteibacter caeruleilacunae (assembly GCA_005217565.1). Taxonomy (GTDB): domain Bacteria; phylum Bacteroidota; class Bacteroidia; order Bacteroidales; family Prolixibacteraceae; genus Puteibacter; species Puteibacter caeruleilacunae. Next base: position 17,049 of record SJCO01000008.1, on the reverse strand, counting down.
ATCAATATAAATTAGTTGCCATCTTCACTCAATATAAAAGTATGCAGTTTTGAAGAAAATCTTCGCTTCTGCATACTTTATTCCCTCCCTTTTATCAAAATACCCTACCCAAAAAAGTTATTTTTTTCACTTAGATTAAGAAAATCCTCTTTTTGCCACAGTATCTTTGCGCTTTCATAAAAACGAATAACTATGGCAATATCACAACCAACCGCAAAAAACAGGATTGTTTACCTCGATGTACTTAGAGTTTTAGCATGCTTCATGGTCGTAATGGTGCATGCAGGTGATGCATACTTATGGAATGCAGATCAATTAACATTTGGAAAAGAATGTTCTTTTTTAGTGGCATTACTACGCCCATGCGTACCCCTCTTCATCATCATGTCTTCAATCTTATTGTTACCTGTAAAAACAGATACAACAACCTTCTTAAAACGACGTTTCACCAGGGTATTGATTCCTTTCCTGGTCTGGTCAATCATCTATGTATTTCTTCCTACCCCAAATAAAATTCTATTTGGAGGACCTGAAAATGCATTTACCGATTCAGGGATGAACGTATATTTATACAACCTGATCATGGTGCCTATGAACTTCACTGGAAGTAACGTTCACTTCTGGTTTATTTACACAATCTTAGGATTATACCTCTTCATGCCGATACTATCGCCATGGATCCAGAAAGCCTCAAAGAAAGCACTACAAGGATTTTTAGGTATCTGGATTATTACGTTACTCATTCATTATGTACGCATCTGGTTCCCACAAATTCATGGAGAATGCGACTGGAATGAATACGGTATGCTCTATTACTTTGGAGGATACATTGGTTATATTGTATTAGGTTATTATCTACACCACTACAATACCCTTTCAGCCAAGAAGTCGATATTTATTGGAGCGCTACTCTTTATTGTTGGATTTATAATAACCTACACAGGATTTATAAATGATGAAAACAGGTTTCTTGCACAACTAGCTGCAGAGAATACTGAAAACTGGAAGGTACTTGAATTTTCAATTCACAACCTATCTCCTAACGTAGTTATGATGACAGCAGGATTGTTTATGTTCTTCCAGAAAATTAAATTTCCTGCGTTCACAACAAAAGTATTTACCGAGCTATCGATATTCAGCTATGGAATCTTTTTAGTGCATTACATTGTTAATCTGTGGTGCAGCTTCAAGCTTCCAGCAATGATGAACCTGAATCCAGGAGTAGAGCAAGTAATTCTTACGCTAATTATCTTCTTCCTCTCTTATGGAATCATCAAGTTGATCGCTTTATTACCGAAATCGAAATATATTATTGGATAAAACACTTAGGACCAGAAGCTCACACTTCTGGTCCTAAATTTATACTTTCTACATCGCAGCTTCATAAATAGCGATTGCATCTTCTTTTGTAACGTCCAGTGGATTTCCACCAGCACATACATCTTTTAACGCATTAGCAGCCATCAGCTCAATAGCTTCTTTTTCAACACCAAGCTCTGCTAATCCAGCAGGAATACCAACTGCTTTTGAAAGCGTCTCAATAGCAGAAATAGCAGCCTCAGCACCCTGCTGAGCAGTCATATTTGTTGTATCAACACCCATTGCAGCAGCAACATCTTTAAGCTTATCGGCACATTGAGGGATATTAAATCGCTCAACATGAGGTAAAAGCACAGCATTTGCTACACCATGAGGCATGTTATAAACACCACCCAACTGGTGAGCCATAGAATGCACAAACCCTAAACCAGCATTAGAGAAAGACTGACCAGCAACAAATTGTCCCCAGGCCATTTTACTTCTTGCCTCAATATTGTTACCATCCTTAACCGCATCTTCCAAGCTTTCAGCAATCAATTTAATCGCCTCTAAAGCCAAGGTATCAGTCCACCTGTATGCACCCTTTGTCACATAAGCCTCAATAGCATGAGTCAGCGCATCCATACCTGTAGCTGCTGTTAGAGAAGCAGGTTTTCCGATCATCAACTCAGGATCGTTTACAGCAATTGAAACAAGGCAGTTTTTATCAACCATTACCATTTTTATCTGCTTCTCTTCATCGGTAATTACATAGTTGATTGTTACTTCGCTTGCCGTTCCTGCTGTTGTGTTTACAGCGATAATAGGCAACGATGGCTTCTTCGAAATGTGGATACCCTCATAATCGCGAATATCACCACCATTGGTTGCTAAAATACCAATAGCCTTACCACAATCCTGAGGAGATCCTCCACCAAGCGTAAGAATAAAATCACACTTCTTTTCCTGAAGCACTTTTAAGCCTTCATTCACATTACTAGTCGTCGGATTGGGTTGTACATTATCATACAAGGTATAGGCTACACCTGCCGCTGTTAGCACATCCATCACCTTTTGAGCAACACCATACTCTACCAGGTCCTTATCTGTTACCAATAATGCATGCTGATATGATAAATCAGTTAAATCACTTTTTAAATCCTGTAGTGCCCCAGGTCCTATTAAGCTCACCGGTGGCAAATAAATTCTTCTACTCGTTAGCATTTCGTTATATATTAGAATAATGATTACCTCAACAGGTCATTAACAGGATTCAAAAGTATAGTAGGCCACAGGTGATATCAATGTACAAATTGACAATTCATTTGCACTATTTGCCTTAGCCAGGTAAATAAAAAATACCCCTTCCAGTATCTCCGAAAGGGGTATTCTTAATCATGAACAACAACTGAAGCATCCCTTCAATCATCACATGAAATTGCTTGGTGCGAATTACTTCTAATAACTTCCACTGATTTTATTGAAGTACTTCTTATACATTCTATTACTTTGGACTACAGGATCAGGAGCGTTCTTTTGTTCCTCATTGCTCTTTTTCCCGGTCCATGCCTTTTCAAAAACATAATAATCAGGCTCCTTGACATCCTTACCAGCTAATTTATCTTGCAGATAATCAAAGAACATTTTCCAACGAGGCTTATAGAAATCATTCAACAAGCCAGCCCATTCGCGATGAGCATATTCATGAAGATTAGAGTTTTTGAACGACCAGGTAGTCACTTGTGTACGTGCATTAAACTCAAATAAATCCTTTTCCTGATCATTCGTTCCTCTGTCACGAGCATCGCTAATCCAATTACTCAGTGTAAGACTCTCAATGCTACTCAACAGCTGATCCTGATCTGCAATAAGCTCAAGAAATTCATTGCTCAACCTCAACAAAGCAGCCTTATCTTTTTGCTTGTATGCTGTAACAATCTCTCCATGCAAGAACTGCGCATAATTGGCCAATACCTGGCGAGTAACATCTACTAGATCATATCTAAAACCTTCGCTACTTTTAAGCTTATCGCTCTCATTAACAAATAAAGTCCAGGCTTTCAACAGCTCTGCAGGATTGTAGTATAACACAGCACTACCCCATGAAGACACTCTCTCAATCTTCATTGCTGGTCGCGCACACAAGAACGACTCAGAAGTACCTTGCTGCGACTTTTTCAGATCTAATTTCTTTCCAAACACAGTCTTGCGTAAAACCTGCCATGCCTCATTCATGTTGTTATTAGTCTGCCCATAACGGCGCAACGTATAATCAGCCAACCATTCATCCAGATTAACATTCTGCTGATGCCACTTTAATTCAAATAAAAGCTCATACATCACCGAGTTATTGTCGATCCCTTCCATCATGGCTCCAATACCTACAAGATTTTTCGAATATTCCTTATGCTGTAAAGCCCTTATAGGTTCTGTCGCCATCACATCCATACGACCAAACAGACCAACATTTCCTCCGAAGTTGGTAATCATTGACCAGATCCAAGGCTTACCACTCCAGCCTTTACGATTTTCCCATTGTGGACGATTATCGCAATCCAAGTCAAGGATTATCAAATCCTCTGGATTAATATCCTGAATAAGGTCAGCACGAGGATTTCCTCCCCATCCTTGAAATACCCAGGTTGATTTAGGAAACTTCGATCGCATACCATACACGATATTCTTACCTGCTTCAGGAAGATTAATCCCTTGCGTATGTCCTCCCTCATGAAACGGATCTCCTGAGAAGTATTCCACCTCTCCATATAATTTCTTCAGCTCTTCGTAGTAAATTCCTGAAATCTCCATAAACAGATCATCCGTTGGAGAAAGAAAAGCAGGACGTTGGAATCCACCGGCCCACAAACCTTGATCACGAATATCAGCATTAGGATACTTCTTTTTCAAAGTAGTAGGTACCATACCAAAGAATCCAGGCAATACAGGTTGCATACCCAACTCCTTCATTCGTGTTAGGATTTTACGTTGTAGTACAACCTGTTGCTCGATATACTCATCTGAAAGCGGACCTCCCCAACCTTCAAGATTTCCCATCAACCACCACGCATTAAACGCAGGACCAGGAATAAATGCATCAATATCTTCCTTCGAGAAATCTAAGCGCTCCAAGGTATTCTTCCAAATAGCCTCAGTTCCAACAATCGCCAACGGAAGATTAATACCATTCATCGCCATCCAGTCGAGTTCTTTTTCCCAACGCTCCCAATCCCAGAAAGCCATAGAATAATTGAATGTACAATAATTCAAATAGTAGGAATACTGAAAGGGACTCTCCTTTTTAAGCGGTTCCTGAGGTAATGGTAACTGTTGTGGCAGATTCATCTGACTAGCTTCCCATGAAATATGGGTATTAACCTGATAACGCAAATACCAATTAAAACCAGAAGCTAACGCAATGGGACTGTTCCCGCTAATCACAACTTTACCTTTTCGAGAACTAATCTCAAATTGGTCAGTTTTCTCTGAATTGCTTGTTAGCTCAAAAACAAAATTCTTCGCCTTCTCCTTTCCCAAGACTCGTGTAGCGAGTGCTGCTATACTCTTTGGTGAATTCTTCTTATTCGCATAAGAGGAACCAACCATCATGAAGGCCATTAAACATAGGATAATTAATTTTTTCATACTCTTCTATCTGTGGTTCTAAAATCTATTTCATTTACTATTGCAATACCAATCTCTACAAAGCTACCATCATTTTGAATAAATGTCATTTTATATAATACCATAGCACTATTTCAAACAAGCCAACCCTCGCACACCGCTCTACGCTCCATGCTCCATGCTCCATGCTCTCTGCTCTTTGCCCTTTGCCCTTTGCTCTTTGCAACACACGCTTCCAGGTACTGACGGACGCTAAAAGGTGTTTCACAAGCACCATCAGCGCTTTCTCCTCCCATTTCCAGGCGCAGCCGATCTCCAGTCTCCCGTTTCCAGGCGCAGCCGTTTTCCGGTTTCCAGTTTCCAGTCCCTTTCTCCACGAACCCTCGCACACCAACGATCACCTTCCAACCTTTCCACCTTCCAACCTTCCAACCTTCCAACCTTCCAACCTTCTCTTCACATCAAGAGCCCACGGGATATTCCGTGAGCTCCGACATTGTAAATATGTCTAAAACATTAAACTAGACTTAGTTTATCGTTGAATAACAATCATTACTATCCATTACTTATACCCAGGATTCTGCACAAGGTTTTTACTTACGTTTAGCTCAGTTTGCGGAATAGGCAACAAGTAGAATTTACTACTGAAAGCACGATTCAAGTTCTCGTAACTACTTTGAACCTGATTGTAATCTTCCATTGTTTCACCTTGAACATTCCAACCATGAATTGCTTTATTCATCACCTCTTCAGCTTTACACCATCTTCTAACATCGAAATACCAGCTATATTCATAGGCAAACTCATTGTAACGTTCTTTAAGGATAATCTCTCTCATATCCTCTTTCGAAGAAGGTAATCCACCAGGAACTTTCGACCAAGCAGTCGCCAAGTCAGGCACACCTGCTCTATCACGCACATCATTCAAGTATTGAAGACCTTTCCCACTTAACGATCCTGCAATCTCATTCGACACCTCAGCGTACAGTAAGTATAAATCAGCCAAACGAATAATTGGGTAAGAGTACTGAACTACATTAATGGTAGTAGCATCCACATAACTATCAGGATGAGCAAACTTCTTCATCACATAACCTGTAGGACCACAATCGTTCACTCCCGACAACAATCCATTGAATTCACCCTTACGATGCTTCACGACAAAAGTCTTACCATTAAATTCATATTTACCCCTGTCGAAACCTACAGCACAATAAAAACGAGGATCACGATCACGATTTAAATAAGCAGTACTATCGCCAGCTTGCACAGTATATCTATTGGCATAATCATACTCTGGATCAACATCGATAGGAAGACCATTCTTAGTAAAGAATCGTTCTACCGATTCAATTGTAGCCTGAACAGAATTCAATGGACGAGTAGGCCCAACACTAGTTCTCAATCCCTGAGCTTGCCAACTCCAGTTAAAGGTACCAGTTACATTAGAATATCCCCAAATAACCTCATCATTCCACTTGTCAACAATCTTATATCTATTGGTCACCTCTTTCTGATCCTGGGCTGTCCATGACTCCCATGCCTGAGGCTTCGATCCAGTATAGTGATACAAGCTAATACCAGCACTATGAGCAGAATTAATTGCATCTTCCAACGCAGTCAATGCACGTTGCCATTTAGATGCATCCGCTGCAGGAAACAACTTCTTCCCTTCAGAATCAGCAAGAGAATTAAACTCCGACATAGGATTACCATTCCAGAAAGGACTAGCCATATAAGTCAGAAATTTAGCTTTCAAAGCCTTCACTACCGTCTTGGTTGGTTTTCCATAATATCTACGATCAACGCTTTCAGGTAAGTTGGCAATAGCTGCATCCCAGTATTTCAAGATAAACTCAGTACACTCATCAACAGACCCTCTGTAAGGAAAGAAATCATCCCCTGTAGAGTTAAACGACAGCTCTTCATCAACCAAAACACAAGGACCGTGAGTCATCATTATATAATAATGATAAAATCCAATCAAGAAATCAGCCTCAGCCTTCCACAGGGTCTTCTCATCCTCAGTTAAGTCAGGAACATTATCAATGCGACTCTTAAACATGTGACAGTAACGAACACCTTCATACATGTTATACTGCTTAAAAGAGTTAATCCCCTCTCTATCAGTATTCGTCCAATAGTTAAAACCTAACGATGATGCACTGATATTATTCTCCCACATGTTTTTATGAGGAAACCAAACAGCACCCCATCCTGGAGGAACAGCAAATTCATCAGTAACACCTTCAACATTCATTCTCCAGGCGTCGAACATTGGCACATAGTTATACAATCCAAACAATGCCTTTTCAGCCTCAACTCGTCCCTTGTAAGCATCCTCGTAGCTCACCAGGTTTTCCGGAACAACATCCAGATAATCACAGCCTGCAAATGTCAGACCGATCAATAATATTGCGAATATCTTTTTCATGACTCTTTCTTAAAAATTTAACTGTACTCCAACATTAAACATTTTCACTGGAGGATAACCAAGTCCGTTTCCACTACCTAATTCAGGATCCCACAACTTGAATTTACTAAACGTTGCAACATTAACACCATTAGCATAAATGCGCATATTATTGAAAGAATATCCCAACTCTACATTCTTCAACCTTAAGAATGATGCATCTCTCAACCAGAAATCAGAATTTACAATGGTATTACCATTAACACTTTCTGATAACCTTGGGTAGCGTGCATCAGCATTAGGATTAGCTTCACTCCAGTAATCGTCAGCGATATATTGTAGCAAGCTCTTGCGATCCTGACCGAAAGGATGAATATTCGACATCAACAAATGCACCTTCTCTGATCCCTGGAAGAAGAAAGAGAAATCCCATCCTTTATATTTAGCCGAAGCACCAAATCCATACACAATCTGAGGAACACTAGTTTCGTTAGAAATATAACCATCCTGATCAGTAATAGCCTGATCGTTATTTGTATCGATATATTTGATATCACCTTCAACTACAGAACCAAAGTTTGTTCTTTCGATACCATCATTTAAATCGTCAGCAGTCAGCAATCCATCACTTTCAAGCAACTGCCATCCTGATAATGGTTTACCAATTTGCGATAGGTTTTTAGGCGTATTAAATGGTTCGTCTTTCTCTACGAACTTATTCTTAGCACGTGTAAAAGTTGCCCGTGCACTTAAGTAAAGGTCATGATTTACTTGCTTACCGTAATTCAGACTAAATTCAAAACCTTTATTTTTAACGCGACCAACATTAGCCCATGGACGAGCAGCACCAACACCAATTGAATAAGGAATAGAACGACGTTGTAAGAAGATATCTTTACGATCTTCCTCAAAGTAGTCGAATACAATATCCAACGAGTTAAACAATCCCATTTCAAAACCTAAATCCAGCTTCGTACTGGTCTCCCATGTAGCATCATCGGTACCATATTTTTTAACCGCTGGACCACCTTTACTATTGTTAAAGTCGTAACCAAAAGTATAGTTCTTCTTGTTCAACTCGGCTGTAGTCAAATATGGGAAACGATCACCCGCAATACTATTACCAACGTATCCAAATGATCCCCTTACTTTGAAGTGATTGATCGCATTCGCTAAGCCAGAATTCTGCCAGTAATCCTCGTTCGACACCAAATAACCTACAGCATATGCAGGGAAGAATTTAAAACGGTTACCATCCTTAAAGTTCTCTGAACCATTGTAACCGAAGTTATACTCTACAAAATATTTCGACTTATAGTTATAAGTTACACGTCCTGACATACCCTGATTCAAGGTCGCTAACACCTGATCACCTGCTATATAGTTACGCTGCAAGTAAATCAATGATGCTGATACCTTATGATCATCTGCAAAAGTACGGTCGTATCCCAACTGTGCCTGCATATTCATCAACCTACTACTTGTACGGTTGGTACTATAGTTCATATTGGTAGAAGTCAATGGATTCACCAATCCAGTCTCGTAGTCAACTGTATTGTCAGCATTCACCGTGTAATCTGTAACTTTATAGTAGTTTACATTATACGACTTACCAATTGTATGGTCGCTATAATTCTGGAATGATACAACACCCGACGCTTTCAAGCCCTCAGTAATAAACTTTAAATCCTGCGACAGATTAAAAATTGCAAGCACCGATACACTATTCACCTCGCGCTGTCCGCTGGCAAAAGCTGCAAAAGGGTTATGATAAAGGTTACTTCCACCTAATGGTCCACCTGTTGCGTTACCAAATTTAATGTGATCAATCACACCTTCTTCCTCTGCCGTTGCAGGGAAATAAGCTGGAAATTCCACTGGAGGAGCCTGCATTGATTGCGAATAAAGGGCAGCTGTTGACGTTGAAGGTCTTGTAATCTCTTCCAATACCGCATTAATCTTTAATCCTACCTTAGTAGTTGGAGTAACATCAACCTCAAGGTTATTCTGGAATGCATAACGGAAATTATCCAATCCTGTATCAATACTCTTATTGCTGAAGTTTTCGAATAATCCCTCGTCATGTCGGAAAGAAGCATTCACAAAGTAACGGATCTTCTTACTACCACCACTAATATTAACGTTGGCAGTCTGGTTAATCGCTACATCCTTAAAAATCAAATCATACCAATCAACATTAGGATATACATAAGGATTCATTCCTACTGCTGTATTTTCAATTTTCTCATCAGAATAGCGATAAGTAACGCTCGAAGGATCAATAGCTCGTGTGCGCTGAGCTTCATTATAAAGCTTCATGTAAGTAACACCACCAGCCAAATCAGGAATACTATTGGGCATAGAGAAAGAATTCTCCAGGCGGATATTAATCTTAGCTCTACCTTCTTGTCCTTTACGTGTTGTAACAATGATTACACCATTTGCTCCACGTGCACCATACAATGCCGTTGCCGATGCATCTTTCAACACACTAAAACCATCGATTACCTCAGGAGCCAAAGCATTGATCTCATCAACGGTCACCTCAACACCATCTAAAATATATAGCGGCTTAGAATTCGCACCGAAAGTACCAATACCACGAATCCAGAAATCAGCACCATCAGCACCTGGCTCACCTGAACGCTGAACACCAATTACACCAGCAATATTACCAGTAAATGAGTTACTCAACTGAGCAGTAGGCAATGCAATTTCTTTAACATCAACCTTCTCAATTGCACCAACAACCGACTCTTTTGTTTGCGTACCGAAACCTACAACCACCACCTGTTCAAGTCCTGTAGCATCCTCTTTCATCTCAACGTCAATCTTTGATTTACCATCAAGACTGATCTCTTGAGTTTTCATACCGATAAATGAAAACTGTAACGATGTGGTTGTCTTAGGAATTTCCAAATTATAATTACCATCAAAGTCGGTAGTAGTACCAATTGATGTTCCTTTTACCAGCACCGTAACTCCGGGCAGCGGTTCACCAGCCTGGTCGGTAACCGTACCTGACACTTTTTTGGTATCCGATTGTTCTGCTTTCCCTTCGACTGCAGCAGCAGCTTTCTGCTTATCTCTATAAATTACAATCTGGCGATCATAGATTTTATAACCACTTGTTGTACCTTCAAATATTTGATTTAAGATAGCCTCAACCGATTTGTTCTGAACATCTATATTTACTTTTCGATCTACATCTTCCTTATTCTCATTGTATAAAAAGATAAACTCACTATTGCTTTCAATCTCTTGAAAAACCTCGCGGACTGTTACTCCCCTGAGTTTCAGATTAAATTTAGTTTGTTGCGAATAGATATTATTCGCTGAAACAGCAAAAACCGATAGCAACAAAATAGTTAGTAGTTTCATTCTTAATAAAATTTTAGCCATACTTCCTCTAGGAAAGCGCAGCATAGTTCGCTTTTTTTTCATAATTTTGAACTGTTTAGATTAAATATTTGATTTAATTTATTTGAAAACCGGTAAGCCTGCCCGCTGGCCGGTTTTCGCTTTTTTAAGCCTATATGTTCTGTTTTGGTTTAGTGTATATATATCTTGTCACCTTTTATGGTGTATGTAATCTCAGCTAAATCGGCCAATCCCATCATCACTTCTTCCAATGAATCTTTCAAGTCGAGTTTCCCTGTAATCAGATCTACCGAACGATAACCTGCCGGTAACACGAACTCAACATTATAATATCGCTCAAGCTTTGTCAGCACCAATGGCAGACTGTTCTTCGAGAATTCAAGCCATCCATCAATCCAGGCCACATACAAATCGGCCTCTGGCTCATTCTTCACCACTAAATCTCCATCATCCTTATTATACGATGCTTTCTGATAGGGTTTCAGCACCATTTCTTTACTGGCGATTCCCAGTGCTGTCTTCTTTTGCACACTTACACTACCCTCAATCAACACTGTTTCAATATGATTATCTTCAGGATATGAAACCACATCAAAATAGGTTCCCAGTACTTTTATCCCCAGCTCATCGGCATGTACAATAAATGGTTGAGCCTTATTCTTCGCCACCTTAAAGCATGCTTCTCCTTCAAGATAAACATCCCTGGTTTTTCCATTAAACTGTGAAGGGAAGGCCAGCTTACTTCCTGCGTTTAGCCAAACCTTGGTTCCATCAGCTAAGGTTACATCCGATCGTTTACCATAAGGAATAATCAACTCATTCATCTTAGGCTGCTCCTTCACATTAGTCTCGGTAGCTTTAACTTTCAGTCGGTTGCTTTTATCTACAATAATCTGATTGTCTTCTTTAACTTCAATCTCCGTACGCTCGTTATTCAATGCCACTTCATTACCATCGGCTAATATCAATCGCGCTCCTTCTTTTTCTTCCTGCGCTGTCTGCTGAGCAAAATCATAACCTTGATTCTTCTGCTGCATGTAGTATCCTCCTATCACTCCCAGGGAAATGATCAATAGAATGGATGCAGCCCACGACCATGCGCGATATGATTTTCTTGTCTTTTGCTGAAAGTTATAATTACGCTTTAAGTCCTCAACATTTCTCCACATGGCGTCGAGATCTTTGCGTTGTAAGTCTGGATATGTATCTTCCAGCAGCTCGATAATCTCCCTTGCCTGTTTGGCTTTTACTTTAAATTGAGTATCGGAATTAATCAATGCTTTCCAATCGGCATCATTCTCCCCTTTCTTTACCCAGCGGATGAATGCTCGATCTTCAGCTAACTCTTCAACATTATATTTTAAATATTCTTCTTTCATGTTTATTATACCTCTCTATACGGATAAAGAGGATTTTCTGTTTTTGTGTACAGTTTTTTTGAAGTTTTTTAAAAATTTCTTTTTATTTCTTCTTTAAAGATTGATTTAAAGCAAGATAAAAACCCTCTTCATTTTTTATTTGACAAAAAAACGAAGCAAAAAAGTCGAGATTACTTTTAAATTCTCTCTTTTGTCCTGCCGGACAGGCTCTCATTTTTGTCTTGATACAAAAACGAGACAAAAAGATCAAGGCTGCCTGAAAAAAGCAATCGATTTATTGCGTTTGCTAACTTCGGCTGGGTGATCTTCTCCCTCCGGTCGAAGCTTCCCAGTCTCACTAAGCAACCGCTGCTAAATCAATCACTTTTTTCAGAAGGCCGCTCCCGATGCGATGGTCTGGAGCGTTAAGCAACGATTTCCTATCAGAATTCAGATGCGATGGTCTGTAGGTTTAACGCAACTTTTGCCCCGGATGGGGCATTTCTCTTTTTAACCCACGACAAGGCACGAGTCGTGGGATATCATGTTCACAATCGAAATAATACCGCCATATCAGCCCATAACCAACAACGCTCTGGCTCTTCTGTTGGCGGAACAACCTACTCCGCAACATTAACGCACGGCATGAAACTGTGAGGCGATAGCCGAACTAAACTACTTTTTCGATAAGCGTCTTTTGAGGAAGCGTGCCAGGAAGAAAATAAATGTATCTGAGTCGTTGAGGGCTTCTTTTAGTGAGCTCAATGATCGGGATACCTGCTTTCGTGCAGAGTTATACTTCAACGACATTAATTCACAAATCTCGTCATAAGTAAAGTCGCAGGTAAATTTGTAGTATAGTATCTCGCGCTGCTTTGAAGTTAGTTTTTCCAACCCCTCTTTAATAGCCTTTTCCCTGCGCGACTGCACCTCATTGTCCATCATTTCATCTTCAAAGGAATAGACAATCTCTGCCTCCATTACCTTTCCCATTGAAGGATCATCCATCGAGGTATTATTACTTTTCTGCTTTGCAATCTTTCTACGTAGTGAGGCAAATAAATAAAATAGGATATTATCAGTAGGGCCGAGATTATCCCGCTGTTTAATTAATTCGAAGAACAGCTCTTGAATGGCATCTTTTACAAACTCACTATCTTTTGAAAACTTACTTCCATAACGATACAAGTCTTTGGCATACTTATAAAAGATATCCGTAAGAGCAGCATCATCTCCCCCTCTAAAAGCATCCCATATCTTTATATCGTTGTTCGATTCCAATAGTTTAGTTTTATATTATTCCCAGTACTGCCCCTGATAATTACAGCTGACAAATATCTTAAGAATTTTCCGTGGAGCCAAACACCACCTAAAAATTCCTTTTTCTGGTCTTCCGCTTTTTTTCCCCCTGTAACCTTTCTCTATCAACCTTCGAACACCAACGATCACCTTTCAACCTTTCATCCGTCCATCCGTTCTACCATTAAAAACAACAAGAGCCCACGAGATGATCTCGTGAGCTCCTTGCCTATATACTATCAGATAATTTAGAAACTAAAAATAATTGAGGCCTCTAGTCTCCAGGCGAAGCCATTTTCCGGTCATCCGGTTTCCTGTCCTCCTGTTTCTCCTCTCTACCGACCTTCGAACACCAACGAACACCTTTCTACCGTCCAACCTTTCAACCATTCTACCCTTACCTTATCTCATAAACCTCGCCAGGTTTCAAGTCCAGCTCTACTGATTTTCCATTATAGAAGACCGTTACTTTACCTCCAACAACAGCTTTTATCTTAGCAGTCGTCACTTGATTATTTGCCCAGGCAATGCTAACTTCAAAATTACCCCTGGCTTTTAATCCTTCTACTGAACCATCTTTCCACGCCTTAGGCAGTGCAGGCAATAAACGGATAACACCTCTTTCCTGCGATTGCACAAGCATCTCGGCAACCCCTGCTGTAGCACCAAGATTACCATCAATCTGGAAAATCTTTGGCGGATGTAAATCAAGTAATGTAGGAGTACACTGATTAGCAATCAAAGAATTCACATGCTTCAAACACTCATCACCATCCTCAAAGCGCGCGTAGAAATTAATCAACCAAGCCCTACTCCAGCCAGTCTGTCCTCCACCTTCTGAAAGTCTCCGTGCTAACGTCTTCTTAGCCGCCTCAAATAACTCAGGAGTAGTCCTAGAGATCTGAATTGACGGGTACAGTCCAAACAAATGTGAAATATGACGATGTCCAGGCTCCACCTCTTCATAGTCTTCAATCCACTCCTGAATAGTACCATCTTCACCAATCTTCATCTCAGGCAACTTAGCCGCAGCCAGCTTAATCTCCTTACTCAATCCTTTAACACCAAGAATATGCTCAGCATTTACACAAACACTGAAAACCTCTCGAATTATCTGAATATCCATCGTTGAAGCCACAGTATTACGAAGTCTGGCCCCAGTCTTAGGATGGAAATAAGTATTTTCAGGAGAATACGACGGCGCAGTCACCAACTGTCCATCCTTATTCTCAACCAAGAAATCAAGAATAAAACGAGTAGCACCCTTGATTATCGGATAAACAGTTTCCTTAAGATATTGCTCATCCTGATTAAACTGATAGTGACGCCATAACGATAGCGACATCCAAGCTCCTGCTAAAGGAAAACAATAGCCATTATTAATCTGCGACGACGCTGTTGATCCCGAAGGAGTAGTTCTACCAAATACATTGGCTGCATGATGAGCACACCAACCCTCTGAATCGATAAACCGCTTAGCAGTTTCCTTTCCCGCATCAGCCAACAACATCATATAGTCATCCAAAGGCTCGAAAGTTTCAGAAAGATTACAGACATCAGCAGGCCAATAGTTCATCTGAAGGTTGATATTCAGGTGATAATCCGATTCCCAGGCAGCCCACATATCCTTACTCCATAACCCCTGCAAATTAGCAGGAAGTACCGCTTTACCACCCGAACTTCCAAGTAATAGATAACGTCCATATTGAAACATCAACTCTGTCATATGGCGATCATCATTTCCTGCTTTCAGGTTTGCAATACGCTCATCAGTAGGAATATTATCAATTGAATCGCCCGACAGCTTCAGCTTCACTCTATTCATTATTGACGCATGACGTTCGATATGCTCACGCTTTGCATCCTCATAATTAACAACACTAGCCGCTGCCACTATCGCACTCGTCTCCTGCTCAGGATCTATACTACGATCGAAATTCAGCTTGCTTAAGTTATAATCAGTCTTAGCACTTAATATCAACGTAAATTCTTTGGTATTACTAATCCGTAATCCCTTCACAATAGCCTCCACATCACCCTCATCAGGAATGATGTTCACCTGAGCATTAAACCTCATGTGTTTACCACCCTTTCCAGAACCTCCGGCATTATCATCAAATCCATCAGGATCATCAAATATCTGCCCATCGATGTTAAGCATGCCATCTTTAAACGCCACGCTTGCATCTTTTGCCCTATCAAAAGTAACTGCGCACTTACTAAAATCTTCACCTTCCGATTTAAAATGATAAAAAATAGCATCATACTTCTCCGACACAAACGACTCACGTTTAATGCTATTACCTTTCCAGTTATAACTTACCGTTGTTAAGCCTGTTTCCAGATCCAATTCCCGCTTGTAATCAGTCACATCTTTATGACCAAACTTCAAGAATAAATCACCCAACGGCTCATATGAACGGAATGAAGTAGGCAAACAAGTCAGATGCTCCAATGCATATGCTAATGCCTCTGAATATTTTCCGTCAAGATTAAGCTGTTGAAATTTGGCATAATGCTCCTTCACATTTTCAGGATAAGGATTCTCAGGACATCCGGCCCACAAACTCTCCTCATTTAACTGCAAGTGTTCTCCGTTTGCGCTACCGAAAAGCATAAGTCCTAAGCGCCCATTACCTTGAGGTAACGCTTCAAACCAATCCTTTGCAGGCTTATTATACCATAATTTGAGATTTTGTTTGGAAACATATTCGTCATGTTTATTGCAGCTAATCAAAAACATAGCAACACATGCGAATACAATTAAACTGGTTATTTTCATTTGCTCGAAAGATTTTTAGATTAAAAAAACACGCATGAAGTTAATAAAAGATTTTATATTCTTAAATCTTCTCGCATAATATCCCCCCAGATAAACAATAAACTGTATCATTCTGGCGACAGTCGTTTCTTCATTGATAATAATATCACTCGATTAATATCAACCAGTGACAAAACAAGTCTATAGATTCATTTTGCAATCTCCAGATAGCAATCCCCTTACTCTTCCTTACTTACCCCCTACTTTTCCTTGTCAAAGCCTCGTATTCTCTAATGTTGAGTAGTAATAAGTAAGGGTTTGACAAAAGTTAGACAAAAGTTTGACAAGGATTCAACTGGAGAATGTCCCACCTTTTAATGATTAGGACTTAACTATTGATGGTGTAGCTCTTTTCATCAAAGGAATGATGAATACATTGTAGGACACTAAAAACTGAACATACCACCCGGACATACTAAGCAGTAATCTAACAAGAACAAAAAAAGGCACAAAAGCCTAACCTCCCACCAAGGTCTTCAGCTAATGTGCCATCCTATGCTCTAATGCTTAAAATTATCTTACTAAACAGAACATCCATTAAAAATGCAGCTCCGGACAGGACGCCCAGGAGCTACAAATTATCAATTGCATATGAAAAATAACTAACGTTTTATGAACCAATTTTGAGGGTCAAGCATTTGCTCACGCATAGCCGCTGCATTGTCTGATTTAGTAGCCACTCTGTCTGCTAAGAAAGCAGCACCTGTAGCTCCATCCTCTTTCATCCAACGCTTAGCAATACGCACCAATGCTGGCCAGCGCTTACCTTCGTAAGCCATTTCTAATAAGTACTCACTGGCAATAAACTCTTCCACCTGGTGCATTACCGATACATCACTATCCTCATCAATCACCAA
>SJCO01000070.1 GCA_005217565.1 Puteibacter caeruleilacunae | reverse complement strand
ATTGGGTCACCATAAGTAGCCTTAGGCATGTTGGTCTGCTGACCGTCAACTAACCAACGGTTCATTACTGATCCGGCCTGGTTGTTAAAATCGCTCATGCTCTCCAGCTGTGCACGCATATAGTTGTACACCTCATTACCGAAAGTATAAGTAAACTGAGCACTCAAGAACACCTTTTTGTAGTCAACATCGACGTAGAAACCACCAAAGAAATCAGGAGCTGCACTACCCAAAGCATAACGGTCGTTCTTGTCGATGATACCGTTCTTGTCTTTGTCAACAAAGATTACATCACCACCTGAAAAGTTTACACCTGCACGGTTGCTTAAATTAGCAGCCTCAGCTTGCTGATGTGAAGCAAAAACTCCGGCAGTCTTGAATCCATAAAACTCATAAGGCTTACCACCAACAGCAGAGATCACCTCACCACCAGGAATTTCAGTCACGATGCTCTGATCGCCACCAAGACTCTTCACCTTATTATCAACAAACGAGATGTTACCGCCAATAGTAATATCAAGATCATGATGATCAACAACCTTAAAATTAGCTGTAATTTCAACACCCTTTGTTTCAATTTCCCCACTATTCATCAGGAATGAGTCATAGCCAAGGAAATCGGATGTCGACTTGTTCACCATCATATCTTTAGTCGTTTCATGGAATGCATCAACTTTAAGGTCGAAACGCTTATTGAAAGCTAAGAAATCAAAACCAGCATTGAACATGTTGCGTTGCTCACTTGATAATTCACCATTAGGAATACCCGTACGAACAATACCATTAACACCCTTTAAACGCTTCGAGATAAATGCATACTGTCCGGTTGAACTGGCAACCTTACTATTACCGGCCTGACCAGCACCAATACGAAGTTTCAGATCATTCAACCACTTCTCATTCTTCAAAAACTCCTCTGATGATAGTCGCCATGCCATTGTCACAGCAGGAAACAATTCAAAGTCGCCATCGCTACCAAACACACTTAAACGATCGGTAGTAAGAATAGCAGTTGCAAAGTATTTATCTCTAATCGAGTACCCGAAAGTACCGGTATAAGCCATGTAGTTATAATCGTCCAAATATCCACCAATCAACTTCTTGTCGGTTGTATTTGAAAGACTGTTAAATTTATCGTTTGAAGAGTTGATACCGCGACCATAGTCGTACTCCTGCTTCTGAATCAATGCCAATCCTCCAAGATTAAAACTCAAAGTGTTGCCATTGTTATAGCGTACCTGATGTATTAAGTTAGCACGAAAAGCTTTAGATGAACCAACACCTACACCGTGCTTCACCATGTTCTTAATCCCTGGAGTACTCAAACTGGCAATGGTATTTCTGCTGGCTCCTGGAACGAAAAGGTTCTCACGATTCTTGTTGTAGTTACTTGATGCAAGGAAATTTAATTTCCAGTTTTTGTTGATCTTATACTCACCACCTAACGATGCGAAGATATTATAACGCTTCTCGAAGTTATCGGTTACCTGTACCAACGCGGTTGGGTTGGACACATCAAACTCTCTTACTTCATCAAGATAGATGGTTTTATCGCCCGATAGCGCTTCGCTTGAGTAAGGCGCTAAAGATGGCGCTTTAAACAATGCAGAATAGATTGGAGAAACCGCTGTTTCAATACCCTGCTCTTTCAAGTCTCGCTTATTGATGTTATAGCCCAAAGAAGTCCACAGTTTCACTTTCGATGATACATTGATTGTCGCATTAATATGCGTTGTATATCTCGATAGATCGGTATTCTCTAAGATACCTTTCACATCGTGGTAACCAAGAGAAAGAGAATAGTGTGCAACCGCATCACCACCTTTTACATTCACAAAATAGTCTTGTACAGCACCTGTACCAAGCACCTCATCCTGCCAGTCGGTTTCGTTATTGTAAGTCTCGTAGTAAGGAGAACTTGGATCGTCAACCAAACCAGGGAATCGATACATCACCTCTGTAGCATCGTAACGCTGATGCGCTAATTCTGTCATTAAAGAGGTGAACTGACCAGACTTCAACACAGGGATTGCGTCAGGAGAAAAAGACAATCCTC
>SJCO01000069.1 GCA_005217565.1 Puteibacter caeruleilacunae | reverse complement strand
GATCAATCAAGTGCAGTGTCAACTCTTCAACCTTCTGTAGTAGTAGTTTATTCATCTCTGCCAAGCCAACTCCATCTTTCTCCATTTGCTTTGCTGAAGGTACTCCAGGTAAGTGCTTTCGTTCTTTAATAAATTGGTCTACTTCATCAAGAGACTTCAATTTATAGTCATCTTCAAACACAAAATCGGGCCATCCATTAGATTCTACTTTGATCTCCTTCGCCCTGATTGTTCCTGCAACTTCTAATTTTGCAGAAGGATTTTTGAGACCAAGTCCAAGATTTCCATCTGGAGTCAAGGTAAAGTGAATTTTATCAGAATCCCTCGTGTAATCCATGATGTAATAATTACCAGTAATTGAGCCAACCTGTGTTTTCCACTTCTTTCCTGATTCAGTTTCTACCATGATAGCAGAATTTCCAGTTCTAGATTTTACATGTAAATTAAAAACTGGGCTATCTGTCCCAATACCAACTTTACCTCCATCTTTCTCTATTAATATCTTCTTCCAAGCCCCCCATGTAGTATTATTTGGCCATCCAGCGCGATAGTGTAAGCCCAGATCGGAAAAACTTAATTGATGATGCAATCCTCCAGAATTGTCGGCCCATGGCGCGAAAGTCATTAAACCTGAATACGTGCCTGAACCAGGTCCATTCATTATAGTTGTTCTCTTAAATTCAAACCTTACTTCTTTATTAAAGTCTGTTGGTAATGATGGAACATCTCTAGTATCAGATACCACCACTGAATTTTGCGCCTCTACTATGCAGTTTATGCTAAACAATATTAATACGACAAATAGTAATTTTTTCATCTTGGTATTGGTTTTAAGGTTTACTTGTATTTTCGTTCTCCAGTTTTTGAATTCTCTTTTCTTGATCCAAAATATAGAGCGTTAGTTCCTCCACTTTCTGTAACAATAACTTATTCATCTCTGCCAGACCAACTCCATCTTTCACCATTTCCTTCGCCGATGGAATTCCAGGTAAGTGCTTTCGGTCTTTAATAAATTGACCTACCTCTTCGAGGGATTTTAAATCATAGTCATCCTCAAAAACAAAATCAGCACCTCCATTTAAATCAACTTTTATCTCCTTTGCTCTCATTGTTCCAGCCACATCAAGAAGATACTTTGGTGATCCTGTCCCGATCCCCATATATCCGTTATTCCTAATTCGTACTCTTTCTATTCCATTGGTTGAGAATCCCAAAAAACCTCCATATGTAGAATTACCTCTATAAAATGATATGAATCCATTGTTTTCATCATTGAGGTGCTTCAATCCTAATCTAAACGTTTCAACATATGCTGGTTGAGACGTTAGTGTTTTTGCATATAAATGAAACTCCTTCTCACTAGCCTGAGCAAGTATAGTTCCATACTTATGATCTCCATTTGCCACATGAAGAGTTGCAGCAGGGCTATCCGTCCCAATACCAACATTGTGATCTTCATTTTCACTAATTAAACGTCTCCATGCATTCCAGTTACTA
Source organism: Puteibacter caeruleilacunae (assembly GCA_005217565.1). Taxonomy (GTDB): domain Bacteria; phylum Bacteroidota; class Bacteroidia; order Bacteroidales; family Prolixibacteraceae; genus Puteibacter; species Puteibacter caeruleilacunae. Next base: position 593 of record SJCO01000069.1, on the reverse strand, counting down.
TCATTCGGCCATCCACTCCTTATATGAAGACCCACATCTGAAAAACTCAACTGATAACTCAATCCACCTGAATTATCGCCCCATGGAGCAAACGTCATTAATCCTAAATAATGTGAATAACCGGGGCCATCTACTGTTGGTTTTCTCTTAAATTCAAACCTTACTTCATTATTGTAATCCTGCGGTAATGAAGGAACATCTCTAGTATCAGATACCACCACTGAATTTTGCGCCTCTACTATGCAGTTTGTGCTAAACAATATCAATACAACAAATAGTATTTTTTTCATGGTTGTTGTTATTTAGTTAGTTTTATTTTGACGAGTTCTCTTTTATTTCTTCTATTTCCTTCTTCAATTTTGCGACTTCTTCTAAAAGGAACTTGTTGGTTTTATCCTGTGAGATGCTATAGAGCGTCAGTTCTTCCACTTTCTGTAACAAAAGTTTATTCATCTCGGCCAAACCAACTCCATCTTTCTCCATTTGTTTTGCCGATGGAATTCCAGGTAAGTGCTTTCGGTCTTTAATAAATTGGTCAACTTCATCAAGGGATTTCAAATCATAGTCATCTTCAAACACATAATCAGGTCCAT
>SJCO01000067.1 GCA_005217565.1 Puteibacter caeruleilacunae | reverse complement strand
TAATCTTTTAAAAAAAGCTTATGAGAAAAGTTCTATTGGGCTTTATTACTCTGTTGCTCCTTTGGAGTTGTGAAAAGGACGACGAGTTTTATCAACGCCCGGATTGGTTGAAAGGATCGGTCTATGAATTCCTGCAAAAGGAAGACCGTTTTTCAATGTATTTAAATGCAATCGATCGCATAGGATTAAAGGAAGACTTCGATGGTAAAGCATTGATGACTTGTTTTATTCCTAACAATGATGCATTTCAAGCGTATCTCGATGAAAAGGGATACAACAAAGTAGAAGATATTCCTGAAAAGGAGTTGACGGCAGCTGTTCGTTATACAATGGGTGCACGTTCATTTAATCGCGAAGAATTGGAAACCTATCATTATTCCAGTTATCCTCACCTAAAAGGGAAGTATTTCCGCCTACATTCATTTTATAGACAGGAGCCTTACCAAGAGAAAATGAGTAATAGTGATGATGAAAAAACAGTATGGCTTTACAATAATGCAAAGACCGTGAATTTTTTCTCCCAAACTTATTTTGATGCCATTAAAATTGAAAAGCCAAAGAATAATATAGATTTGTTATTTGGTGAAGGAACCTGGGATGGTAATACCGTATTAGGTAATGGTGCAAAGATCATTACTTATGAAATTCCTACCGATAATGGATATATCTATGAAGTAGATAAGATGACAGATCCTCTTCAGAATATTGAGGATATATTAACATCAACTGATGAATTCAGTTTGTTTAAAGAAGTCTATGATTACTTTAGTAATTACCGTTACCAGAGTAGCTATGATAAATATGGCGAGACTTTTGGAATTGACTCTTTGTATTCAAAAGGTTATTCTGTTTTTAATACATTTGATGAAAAGAACACAAGTATATGGAAGCTTACCTATGAATCAGGTTCGCTGTTTGTTCCTAATAATGAGGTATTAAAAAATTACTTAGATGACAAGTTTGGTGCAGGATCTTCAGATGATCCAAGTACACTGCCTTTATTAACACTTAAGTATTTAATTGAGCAGCATGCCTTATCAAAGCAACAAGCCTGGATGGATCATATTCAAGATGGAACAGTTCAAACTAACTGGGGAGATAACTTTGAATTTGAACCTTCAAATGTTTTCTATAGTAAAGTATGTAGCAATGGAGTAGTATATGGATTAGATAAAGTATTGGCTCCTTCTTTCTTTAATAGTGTATTAGGACCAGTACTGTTTAACTCAAACGAGACCATCTTTTCATGGATTGTAGAAAAGACTCAATCTACCGGAGTCCTGAATAACAGAGCTGTAAACCTCGGCCTTATTGTTCCGAATAATGACTCATATACCGATCTTGGTTATCGTGTAAGTAATGAGGGATACCCAATTGGAGATGAGAAGATTCAGTATGATAACAATGGGAAATGGAAGGATGTGAGTAGCACTAATTTATCGAAAATGATGGATTTGCATATTGCGATTCTTGATGGTGCTATAGATTTCACACAGGAAGGTATTGTAAAGAATCTTGGAGAGTTCTCGCTGTTTAAATACAAGGATAACAAGCTGTATGTGAATGAGTCAGATCTTGATGAATTGGATAAATTATATGCCGAAGTATTAGACGTTGATGAATCAGCCATTAATGGTGTAACTTATCGTGTTACTAATCCACTAAAGCCTGCTTCATCGAAAATGGGTCAGCTTTTCTCAAGCTACGACGATTATGAAGAGTTTGCTAATCTATTAGAGAAGGCTGGGGTATTGAATAACGGATCATTAAGCTCTTCATTTATAAGTATCGACAATTACATCGTAATGGCACCAAGTAATGCAGCTATTCTAAGCGGTATTGCAGGTGGAACCATTCCTGAGATTCCTTTGGACTCAGAGGAAGAGGAAGTAAGAGAAGAGAAGCAAAAAGTACTAAAAGAGTGGTGTAGCCAATATTTTGTATCAATGCAGGAAAATAGTGAAACTAACTATATGATTCCTCAGGATCAAGAAGCTAAGACGTTTAAAACAAAGCAAATTGATAAAGCTAATTCTACTCCTTCGAAGAAAGCATATGTGAAGGTCACATGTACGCCTAATGGCAATACGTTAAGTGTTGAAAATCAAAAGACAGGTGCTTCGTTCACTACACGAGAAGATGTTCCTGTGATGATAGCAAAAAATGGTGTGCTTTACAGTATTGATGGGCTATTTTAAAAAGAGAATTCTATGAAAAAAATAATCATATTAATACCACTGCTAGTCTTAGTGTTTTTCACGCCAGGATTTTCGCA
>SJCO01000066.1 GCA_005217565.1 Puteibacter caeruleilacunae | reverse complement strand
TAATCTTTTAAAAAAAGCTTATGAGAAAAGTTCTATTGGGCTTTATTACTCTGTTGCTCCTTTGGAGTTGTGAAAAGGACGACGAGTTTTATCAACGCCCGGATTGGTTGAAAGGATCGGTCTATGAATTCCTGCAAAAGGAAGACCGGTTTTCAATGTATTTAAGTGCAATCGATCGCATAGGATTAAAGGAAGACTTCGATGGAAAAGCATTGATGACTTGTTTTGTTCCGAATAACGATGCATTTCAAGCGTATCTCGATGAAAAGGGATACAACAAGGTGGAAGATGTTCCTGAAAAAGAGTTAGAGGCAGCTATACGTTATACCGCGTGTGCAAGATCGTTTAACCGCGAGGAATTAGAGACCTATCATTTTACAAGTTCTCCACACCTTAAAGGAAAGTACTTCCGATTGGCATCATTTTACACTCAGGATCCTTATCAGGAGGTAATGACAAATAGTGATGATCAAAAAACAGTATGGCTTTATAATAAACCTAAAAAGGTGAGTATGTTTTCAAAGACCTACTTTGATGCCATTAAGATTGAGAATCCTAAAGCTAATATTGATTTATTATTTGGCGAAGGAACCTGGGACGGTAATACTGTATTAGGTAATGGTGCTAAAATCATTACTTATGAAATTCCTACCGATAATGGTTATATCTATGAGGTTGATAAACTTACTGATCCTGTGAAGAATGTTGAAGATGTGCTAACCTCACATGATGAATTCAGTCTGTTTAAAGAGGTATACGACTACTTCAGTGATTATCGCTATGAAAGTAGTTATAACAAGTATGGCGAGACCTTTGGAATTGATTCTCTTTATTCAAAAAGGTATTCAGTATTTAATGCATTCGATGAAGGAAACTCAAATGTGCACAAGTTAACCTACGAGTCGGGTTCTGTATTTGCTCCTAATAATGAGTCATTGAAAAACTACTTAGATGACAAGTTTGGTGCAGGTTCTTCAGATGATCCAAGTACATTGCCTTTACTAACACTTAAGTATTTAATTGAGCAGCATGCCTTATCAAAGCAGCAAGGTTGGATCGAGCATGTTCAGAGTGGAACAGTTCAAACCAACTGGGGTGATAACTTTGAATTTGAACCTTCAAATGTTTTCTATAGCAGTGTTTGTAGTAATGGTGTAGTGTATGGTTTGGATAAAGTGTTGGCTCCTTCTTTCTTTAATAGTGTATTAGGACCAGTACTGTTTAACTCAAACGAGACCATCTTTTCATGGATTGTTGAAAAAACTCAGTCGACAGGAATCCTGAATAACCGTTCAGTAAACCTGGGACTTATCGTTCCGAATAATGACTCATATACCGATCTTGGTTATCGCGTAAGTAACGAGGGATACCCAATTGGAGATGAGAAGATTCAATATGATAACAATGGAACATGGAAGGACGTAAGTAGCAAAGATCTATCGAAAATGATGGATTTACATATTGCTATTCTTGATGGTACTGTAGATTTCTCACAGGAAGGTATTATTAAGAATTTGGGAGAGTTCTCGCTGTTTAAATACAAGGATAACAAGCTGTATGTGAATGAGTCAGATCTTGATGAATTGGATAAATTATATGCCGAAGTATTAGAGGTTGATGAATCAGCCATTAATGGTGTAACTTATCGTGTTTCTAATCCACTAAAGCCTGCTTCATCGAAAATGGGTCAGCTTTTCTCAAGCTACGACGATTATGAAGAGTTTGCTAATCTATTAGAGAAGGCTGATGTATTGAATAACGGATCATTAAGCTCATCATTTATCAGTATCGACAATTACATCGTAATGGCACCAAGTAATGCAGCTATTCTAAGCGGTATTGCTGCCGGTACTATCCCTGAAATTCCTCTTGATTCTGAAGAAGAAGAAGTAAGAGAAGAGAAGCAAAAAGCACTAAAAGAGTGGTGTAGTCAATACTTTGTATCGATGCAGGAAAATAGTGAGACTAACTATATGATTCCTCAGGATCAAAAAGTAAAAGAGTTTAAGACAAAACAGGTTGATAAGGCCAATTCTACTCCTTCGAAGAAAGCATATGTGAAGGTCACATGTACGCCTAATGGCAATACGTTAAGTGTTGAAAATCAAAAGACAGGTACTTCGTTCACTACACGAGAAGACGTTCCTGTGATGATAGCAAAAAATGGTGTGCTTTACAGTATTGATGGGCTATTTTAAAAAGAGAATTCTATGAAAAAAATAATCATATTAATACCACTGCTAGTCTTAGTGTTTTTCACGCCAGGATTTTCGCAG
>SJCO01000065.1 GCA_005217565.1 Puteibacter caeruleilacunae | reverse complement strand
ATTTCGGTAAACTTTACCGATGTGACTATTAAGACTCAAATATTGCTTTCAAACGAACACCATAATGGTAAGCCTGTAATAGCTGTTAGGTTTAAATATGACCAACATATCATTGCCAGGCATTTACTTGAACATGCAGTAGATACTCGTTACATTCAAAGCCCGTTGGCACACGGATCAACTAAAACGACAGAGATTTATACGCATATAAGCAACAAATCTCTTGCAAAAATAAATAGTCCGTTGGACGAAATTTTAAACGATAAAAAAGAATAACAGCAACTTACAGCAGTGATGCATAATAAAATGTTAGTTGCACTGTTACTAACATATACGTTACCTCCAACTTTGAAAAAGCGGCACTTATTAAACAATATCACACATTAACAGATAAATACTTTAGTAAATAATGAGTTTCGAAATATCAGATGATTGTATTGCATGTGGAACATGTATCGATGAATGTCCTGTTGAAGCAATTTCAGAAGGCGATATTTATAGCATTGACTCAGACCTTTGCATCAGTTGTGGAATTTGCACTGATGTTTGTCCCGTAGAAGCCCCTACTGTAGGAGATAACAGAGAGGAAAGAGAAGAAGAATTGGAAATACCCCAAATAAAAACTGAATTAATTTTTTATTTGACTTTATCTGGAGAAATAAAAGTATTAGTTGCAAATTTTGATGAAAATGGTATTTTGATTCCTGAGCAAAAGCTAGGAAGAAAATTTGATAAAACACCTTTGGGAATCGTTAATAAACGGAAACAGTATCTTCTTGAAAAGGCTGAAGAACTAGAATATCTAATTTCAAAAGAAAATGTTAAGGAGAGTGATATTCAAAAATTTTTTGAAAGGAATCCAGAATTTATCTTAGATGGTGAATATTGTGAGGCTTTTCCTCAAATTATACTTGAGGAAGACGGGCGGAAAAGCAAGCCAGATTTTATTTTGAAACCCAACACGAATGTACCAGCAAAGATATTAGAATTAAAACTTCCCAAAGATAATGTAGTCTCAAATTTTTCAAGAGGAGCAGCATTTACTCAAAAGGTTACAAGAGCAGTAGGTCAGTTAAATAAATATAAGAGGTTCTTTGAGAGTAAAGAAAATCGAATAAAATTTCAAAATAAATATCATTTTAATGTTTATTGTCCTCGTTTAGCATTAATTGTTGGCAAAGACGTTTCACATATCGACAGTGAAACCTTACTGAGCTTGAAACAAGAACTAGATAAAATTGACATTGTAACATATAACGATTTATTAAATAGATTCCGACAAAAAATTAAACAGTTATTTAATTAAAAAGCAGCGGGTAACAATGTACAAAAATAATAGCCGAGTAAGTACTAAATTCAATGATTGTAGCCCACTTCAGCTTTTCTGTAATTTGACAGGTAAGTGGCACAGTTGCAGGAATTGCTGGAATTTTATTTGTTTCGATTTGGATTTATGCCGACATCAAAATGATAATAAAACAGAAAAAAGCACGAAAGCACGACAGTGTACATACGGATTAAATCCAAAAGTAAATACTCGATAAAGACAGAGAATACCACTGCGCCTATCGATATTGCTCTTCATATCCCGACGAGTCGCTCGCACAACGTCGTGGGCAAAAGATAAAACCGACCGTACTGGCATGCGGAGCGGTGGTTGAAAATGATAGAACGGTGAAAAGGTTGGAAGGTGAGCGTGCGAAGGATAGTACCCAGAGGAATAGGAAACCGGATAATCGGAAATAGGGAAACAGGATTCGCTTCGATGAAATGCAGCCCGTTAGGGATACCAATGTCTGTAGCAACAACGTGGTATACAAGCAATCGATCACCATAGCAACGTATTGCTAGGCATTAGGCCAGCAAATGACTGTAGCAACAACGTGGTATACCAGTAATCAACCACAACATCATCAATGCACGCTGGGCGTTAGGCCAGCCAATGTCTGTAGCCCTGGAAGAGCGTCAGCGATTCCGGGGTTAAAACGTATACCCTCAACAAAAATCGGGAAATATTTATATGGCTACATCCCTTTTTCTACATACATTATCTGCCCCAAAGGGCAGAACAATCACCACCACATCAACGCACAGCAGCCCGAAATGCATGCAGAGAGGAGTATTTCCAAAATCAGAATCAATTTCTGCTAAAAATGATTTCAACCTGAGATAAAATTTAAAATCGAACTGAGGTTAGTAAATATTGGGAATTTAAATCGTCAAATAAATCTTAGCCTGACAATTAACTAACGAAAAAGTTTTCTGAGCCTATTCAGACAATTTAACATGTGGGATTTATGGTTAAATAA
>SJCO01000064.1 GCA_005217565.1 Puteibacter caeruleilacunae | reverse complement strand
ATATATTGAAAGGTAGTATTCTAATTTTCTGCATTGCAAAATAGTTTAGCAATAACTATTTTGGTGAAATGAGTGAATCTATATCTATAGGATTTGCTCATTTCTTTCCGTCAGACAAAAGCCTAATAATAATCTAAGTAAGTCAATGATAAGATAACTTATTGTAAGTGTCTAGTTTATATTTATTTTGATGAAAAAAATGTACATAAAACCTATAAAAGATCAAAAACTGAAGAAGTACAGGACATCATTGATAAAATGCCTCGAAAAACTCCTCGTTTGATTGCTATAATTGTAATAAGTCTAGGAAGCCTTCTTCTGTACTTTGGATTTCTTATTAAATACCCAGAATCTGTATCAGGAGTTAAATCATCAACAGCTAATGGAAAAGAAAGGTCATTATGCGGATCTAGTGCAGAAACAGGTGGGAGTTTGTCAAAAGCAAAAACAAGAAGAACTAACTCTTGCCTAACCTAAGAGTTTGCTGAGAATATTTAACAACAAATAAAAATTAGGAATTATGAAAAAGTTAGGAAAATTAAATCTAAAAGACTTAGAAAAAAACATGTTAATCATTGAAGACAAGGAAAAGGTTTTAATCAAAGGAGGCGATGGACTAATTAACTTACGATCAAGTGAACAAGAAATAGGAATGGGGCTATTGAACGCTTTAAAAACATATTATAGTAACAATAAAGCCTATGATCGTCTTGATGATATTATCGACTTTAGTACTGGGAATATTAATGGTACTACATTTAATACTAAATCTGGCACCTTTAAATATAATGGGGAAACCTATTACTGGTCTATTGTAAAACCATATTATCCGGATCAAGGGTGGAACATTAATGGTTATGCAGATCAAGGATTCAGTTTATCAGATAATACAGGTCGACATGGAATTGAAGTTGATACTGGTCAGACTTTTATCCTAATCCGATCTGTGGGACGAGACGATTACAAAGCAATAGATAATTATATTGAAGGGTCTATCGTTTATTAAAACTTAAAAAGTTATGAAGAGAAAGATATTATTAAGTACAATAGTACTTATGCTTTGCGTTATAGTTGCAAAATCAAATTCCATTTCTTCACGGGAGAAAATTTTAAACCAAATGGAACAGTTTTTCATAGAAACACTAAAGCAAAATTATGGGAATCACGCTGAAACTGATCTGTATAAGATGTTTTTTGAAAACTATATACACAATGATAACTATCTCCTTAATGTTGATAGAAAAAAGATAAAAGACATTAATGATGAATTGTTTAGTAATGATACCATCTACTATTACTTTTATAATAAAGTTACCTTTGTATCAGTCAGAGATTCAGTGTCTTTAGTGACAAATGCTCTGAAAGTCAATCCTAATTGTGAGCAACGAGTAGTCTACTGTGAGAATTACCATCGGAAAAAGTGTATCGGAACATTTTATAATACCTTTTGCAATCATGACGGATTTCTAAAAGATGAAGTTTTAAATAAGAGCGACAATTATGCAATATTCAATATTATCCGGGGGATAGATAAAACTTTAGATTCGCAAGGTATGATATATATGGCACCCAGGCTGTTAGAACATGAGAATGAACTGTCCATACCTGTGGTCAAAAAATATATTACGGTTGTTTATTGGAATTATCTTTGCAGATGTGCCAACTACGACCTTCATCATCGCATGAAAATTGGCAAGTATAATTGCAATGAATAACAGGGATATTGGGGCATATGAACCGTTTACATCAATAACTGTTAGGAACTAACAATTAAAGAAAATCAATATGAAACACCTATTAGCAATTATTCTGGTTATGCTGTCACTTTCGATGTTCGCACAAGATCATCGCTCCAAAGATGGGAAAGGCTTTAATTCGATTTTTCAAAAATTGAAAGAAGGAAATAAAAAAGGAGTTGTAAYAGGAGTATTAAAAGTAAAGTATTGTGATGGAGAAGTTGTATCAGAAGTATTCTCCGAATCTTCTGCTACCCTTCAAATAAAACCCGATCCTAACGAAATCTATGATGTGAGTCATAAAACGTATTTAACAAAAARCGACAACATGAAGGTTGAGTACACGACTTACAACTACGCCAATTCAATCAAAATATATACACATAAAGAACCATATCATTTAAGTTTGATTGATGGAGCCTGCTTAGGGGTTATTAATGGAATTGATTATCAGTATGTGCAAACAGAAGATAAAGAATTACTAATCCTTCACTTTTCTAAAGACATTGGTTTAAGTCCAGGGAAATGTTTTACTACTGCTGAATGCTATATATTGAAAGGTAGTATTCTAATTTTCTGCATTGCAAAATAGTTTAGCAATAACTATTTTGGTGAAATGAGTGAATCTATATCTATAGGATTTGCTCATTTCTTTCCGTCAGACAAAAGCCTAATAATAATCTAAGTAAGTCAATG
>SJCO01000063.1 GCA_005217565.1 Puteibacter caeruleilacunae | reverse complement strand
TCATTTGGACAGTTACTAAACACAGGCTTCTCCGCATCTGCGTTTACTGTTACAGTAAATGAACAGGTCTGCACATTACCCGCAACATCGGTTGCGGTCCAGCTTATGACTGTTGTACCCTCTGGGAACAGATCTCCACTGTTCAAGCCTGTCACATCACTTCTTACCGGAGTGATAGCTCCGTCACAGTTATCATTTGCTGTTGGATCTGTCCACGTGATCGTCGCACCACACTTACCAGCATCCATTACAACGTTCAACTGGTCATTTGGACAGCCACTAAATACAGGCTTCTCCGCATCTGCATTTACTGTTACGGTAAATGAACAGGTCTGTACATTACCCGCTACATCGGTTGCGGTCCAACTTATGACTGTTGTGCCCTCTGGGAACAGATCACCACTGTTCAATCCTGTTGCATCACTTCTCACCGGTGTGATGGCTCCGTCACAGTTATCATTTGCTGTTGGATCAGTCCACGTGATCGTTGCACCACACTTACCTGCATCCATTACAACGTTTAGTTGATCTGAAGGACAGCCACTAAAGACTGGCTTCTCGGCATCGCCGTTTACTGTTACGGTAAATGAACAGGTCTGCACATTACCCGCAACATCGGTTGCGGTCCAACTTATCACTGTTGTACCCTCTGGGAACAGATCACCACTATTCAAGCCTGTTGCATCACTTCTCACCGGAGTAATAGCTCCATCACAGTTATCATTTGCTGTTGGATCGGTCCACGTGATCGTCGCACCACACTTACCGGCATCCATTACAACGTTTAGTTGGTCATTTGGACAGCCGCTGAATACTGGCTTCTCTGCATCTGCGTTTACTGTTACGGTAAATGAACAGGTCTGTGCATTGCCCGCTACATCAGTTGCAGTCCAGCTTATTACTGTTGTGCCTTCTGGGAACAGATCGCCGCTATTCAATCCTGTTGCATCACTTCTTACTGGTGTGATAGCTCCGTCACAGTTATCATTTGCTGTTGGATCAGTCCACGTGATCGTTGCACCACACTTACCGGCATCCATTACAACGTTTAGTTGATCTGAAGGACAGCCACTAAATACTGGCTTCTCCGCATCTGCGTTTACTGTTACGGTAAATGAACAGGTCTGTACATTACCGGCGGCATCGGTTGCGGTCCAGCTTATGACTGTTGTTCCTTCAGGGAACAGATCTCCACTGTTCAAGCCTGTCACATCACTTCTTACCGGAGTGATAGCTCCGTCACAGTTATCATTTGCTGTTGGATCTGTCCACGTGATCGTCGCACCACACTTACCGGCATCCATTACAACGTTCAACTGGTCATTTGGACAGCCACTAAATACAGGCTTCTCCGCATCTGCATTTACTGTTACGGTAAATGAACAGGTCTGTACATTACCTGCTACATCGGTTGCAGTCCAGCTTATTACTGTTGTTCCTGCAGGGAACAGATCTCCACTGTTCAATCCTGTAGCATCACTTCTCACCGGAGTGATAGCTCCGTCACAGTTATCATTTGCTGTTGGATCAGTCCATGTAATTGTTGCACCACACTTACCCGGATCACCTACAACGTTTAGTTGATCTGAAGGGCATCCACTGAATACTGGCTTCTCCGTATCTGCGTTTACTGTTACAGTAAATGAACATGTCTGTACATTACCGGCTGCATCGGTTGCGGTCCAACTTATCACTGTTGTACCCTCTGGGAACAGATCACCACTATTCAAGCCTGTTGCATCACTTCTCACTGGAGTAATGGCTCCGTCACAATTATCATTTGCTGTTGGATCGGTCCATGTGATCGTCGCACCACACTTACCGGCATCCATTACAACGTTCAACTGGTCATTTGGACAGCCACTAAATACAGGCTTCTCCGCATCTGCGTTTACTGTTACAGTAAATGAACAGGTCTGTACATTGCCCGCTACATCAGTTGCAGTCCAGCTTATGACTGTTGTGCCTTCTGGGAACAGATCGCCGCTATTCAATCCTGTTGCATCACTTCTTACTGGTGTGATAGCTCCGTCACAGTTATCATTTGCTGTTGGATCGGTCCACGTGATCGTCGCACCACACTTACCGGCATCCATTACAACGTTTAGTTGATCTGAAGGACAGCCACTAAATACTGGCTTCTCTGCATCTGCGTTTACTGTTACGGTAAATGAGCATGTCTGTACATTACCGGCAGCATCGGTTGCGGTCCAGCTTATTACTGTTGTACCCTCTGGGAACAGATCACCACTATTCAAGCCTGTCACATCACTTCTTACTGGAGTGATGGCTCCGTCACAGTTATCATTTGCAGTTGGATCGGTCCATGTGATCGTTGCACCACACTTACCAGCATCCATTACAACATTCAACTGATCATTTGGACAGCCACTAAAGACAGGCTTCTCTGCATCTGCGTTTACTGTTACGGTAAATGAACAGGTCTGTAC
>SJCO01000062.1 GCA_005217565.1 Puteibacter caeruleilacunae | reverse complement strand
TGATGGAGTTAGCTAAGTTTGTTTTTAAATTTTAAAACAAGCGATATGCTCAATGCAAAAAAATTTAGTGCTATCTATGAGGACTATCTGGCTTCAGGTCTAACGGTTCGTGATTATTGTAGCAATCAAGAGATGAATGAGGCAAAGTTCTATTATTGGAAAAACAAGTTGAAAGGGATTTTGCCCTCCCAGAAAGGTTTTGTCCCAGTGGTCTTCGAGAATAACCAATCYTTAGTGGCTAAAACTTCCGACATACCTCAAAGCCAAAGTTCTACTAATGATCAATGCGCCCTTTGCGAAATTAATTACCCCAATGGTGTCAGTTTAAAATTAAACAAACTACCGGAGCTGGACATATTGCAATCGTTGTTACTATTGAACCCAGGTCAGAATGTTTAGCCTCACACCATCAATGCGGTATTACCTGTATGCTTATCCTACCGATATGCGCCGCAGTTTCTATACTCTTAGCGGAATGGTAACCAATCAAATGGGACGCAATATTCAGGATGGAGATGTGTTTATTTTTATCAAYCGGAGTTGTTCGATTATGAAAATCCTGCATATGGAATGCGGAGGATTGGTTATTTATCACATGAAGCTGGAATCGGGCCATTTCCATTTACCTGTTTTGGATACTGAGAGTAATACCTTTCAAACAAGTTGGCAGGAATTGGTCACAATGGTACAAGGTATTTGCWYCGACAAAAAGGTCAACAAAAAAAGTTGGAGTAAACCTTCAAAATAGCATAAAACAAAGGGGTTTACCCTTTGTTTTATGAGTCGTATTTGCTTTCTTTACACAATGTAACCAAGGCAAAAATGACCAAAGACGAGGAACTTTTCATACAACAATTACTTGAAGAACGCGATCAGCTGTATCGGGAAACATCTAAACTTAGAAACGAGCTATCGGGTTATCAGGATTATGCTGCAGAAAAGGCCTCTTTTGAAAAAAAGCTTACAGAGAAAGATAATACCATAAGCAAACTGATACAGCAAATAGGAGTATTACAACGTAAGATTTGGGGAAAATCAAGTGAGCGTCACATTAAAGAAGACCCGAGCCAACGTAGCTTTGATTTTGATGGACTGGATTTACTTGAAGAAGAGAAAGAACTGGCTACTTGTGCCAGGGAAGAAATTGAACAGTACAAAAAGAAACGGGTAGTAACAACAAAAAAGAAACGTCCGGTACGTAAACCTCTACCTGAAAATCTTCCACGTGAGGAACAGCACATTTATCCTGAAAATATTGATTCTGAAAACTGGACAGAACTTGCTCCGGAAATTACAGAGGTTTTGGAACGCACTCCTGCCAGATGGTATGTTCGCAGGATTATCCGCCATAAGTATGTTCAAAAAAATCAAAAGCAGGATATAGAGAAACCGATARTTACTGCTCCTATGCCTGCATTACCTATTGCCAAAAGTTATGCAAGTGCAAGCCTATTGGCCGATATTATCATCAACAAATACGTTAATCATCTGCCATTTTATCGCCAAATCCAGATGTTCAAACAGCAGGGCATATCTATTGCCCCTGCAACTATAAACGATTGGTTTAAAGATGTAGCAGATTTAATGAGGCCTACCTATTATCGGTTAAAAGAGTTGATTTTAGAGTCGGATTACATCCARAGTGACGAAACGACCATCCCGATAATCAATAATGAAAAGCACAAAACAATAAAAGGGTACCTCTGGATGGTACGAGCGGTTATGCCCGGTCTGGTTTTCTTTCATTACGATCAGGGTTCCCGGGCACAAAAAGTAGCATTACAGTTGTTTAAACATTACCAGGGAGTTATCCAAACCGATGGCTATGCGGTATACGATATTTATGAAAATAAAAAAGGCGTGCTACCTATTGGTTGCTGGGCACATGCACGCAGAAAATTTGATGAAGCTTTAAAAGAAGATAAGGCCAGGGCGGAGTATGCTCTGGAACAAATTGGCCTGCTCTATGATGTGGAACGCCAGGCCGATCTGGAAAATCTATCTTATGAACAACGCGCAGCATTACGTTCACGTTTGGCTTATCCAATAATGGTAGCCTTCGAAAAATGGTTGCTCGATGAATATCCAAAGGTATTGCCCAAAGGAAGAATTGGGAAAGCGATACGTTACACCCATAACATCTTCCATAAGTTAACTCGCTATCATTTAGACGGACGATGGAAAATGGATAATAATATGGCCGAAAATACAATCCGCCCTATCGCACTCGGACGGAAGAACTGGTTATTTTGCGGGAATCATGAAGCCGCTGAAAATGCAGCAATTATTTATTCTTTGCTAGGATGTTGTAAAGCCTGTGATGTAAACTTCTACGAGTGGCTAGTTTTCTTTTTGAATAATGTCCACAACTACGACAACGATTATACGAAAGATCTTGCTGAACTGCTGCCTCATAATTTTAAGCAGCAACACACCAACGTCCAATCGTA
>SJCO01000061.1 GCA_005217565.1 Puteibacter caeruleilacunae | reverse complement strand
TGGTTAAAACGGTTCGATTTGTGCCAGTGAAAACGGAGTGGTTTGTGCCACTAAAAACGGTTCAAACTGTGCCAGTATAAAAGTCTATTTAACAGGCAATCGGTTCTAATTGTGCCAGTGAACGGTTCGTTTTGTGCCACCACTCGTGCGGTTCGATTTGTGCCACTTTGGGAGATCAGTGAAAAACTGCTATATCGCTAAAAAAACTATAGCGATATGGCCAATACACTTGATCCAATGGACTTGAAACAAATATTAAGATTGCATATTGATGGGTACAGTAATCGCAAAATCGGAGAAACGCTCGATATCTCCAGGAATACTGTCAATAACTATATTAAGCTCTTTAACGCCTGTGATTATGAGTTCGAAGAGCTTCTTCATATGGATGTATCGGAGCTCAAAGAGCTCTTCTCATCAATAACCACAATTAATAACAATCGCTATAACGAGCTGATGACTTATTTTCAGCAGATTAATGAAGCAAAGCTTCACCCTGGATTTACCTTCAGGTTTCATTATAATGACTACAGAACAAAAGTTAAAAATCCGTACAGTTATACCCAGTTCATGGAGCACTACAGGCGAAAGCATGCCAAAATAAAAGGATCCATGAAGCTTAATCACGAACCTGGCAATGAGGTATATATTGACTTTGCAGGGAAGAAGTTACAAATCATTGATAAAGAAACAGGAGAGTTAATCCCTGTAGAAGTTTTTATTGCTATCCTTCCCAACAGTCAATACACCTACGTAGAGGCCTGTTACAGCCAGAAACGGGAAGATATGATTAGTTGCATGGCCAATGCCCTGCGGTTCTTTGGTGGCGTTCCTAAGGCCATTGTTTCAGATAATTTAAAATCTGCAGTCACCAAGGCAAGCAAATATGAGCCAGTAGTTAATCGCGTTTTTAAGGAGTTTGCGTATCACTACAATTGCGTAATTAATCCTACAAGAAGCTATTCTCCTCAAGATAAAGCCCTTGTTGAGAATGCTGTACATCTTGTTTATCAACGAATCTATTATCCCATACGAGAGATGGATTTCTTCTCTTTAAACGACCTTAACCAAGAGATAAGAAGGTTGCTTGATGCGTATAACGATGTTCTGTTTCAAAGAAAAGATGCCAGCAGAAAGGAGCTCTTTCAGTCAGTAGAACGAGAGTACCTAAAACCCTTACCGACATCCATTTTTGAGATGAAAGACTACAAAAGGGCCAAGGTTCAGAAGATAGGATATATTTACTTCTCTCCGGATAAGACCTATTACAGTGTCCCATATCGCTTTATAGGCAAAACTACTCAAGTGCATTATACATCAACCACAGTTGAAGTTTACTTCAATAGTGAGCGTATTGCCATGCATAAGCGCAACTACTCAACTGGAACTTACAATACAATAAAAGATCATTTAAGTAGCGCACATCAGGCTTATAGCGAGTGGAGTCCGGATTACTTTAAACAAAAGGCAGCCAAGCATGGCGATAATGTTGTTGCATTTATTGAGGGAGTCCTATCTCATGTAGAATACCCAGAAACAGCTTATAAGCGATCTATGGGTGTTATACAGCTTCATAAGACTTATGGATCGGAAAGGTTAAACAATGCTTGTAAAAGAGCTCTGTATGCTGGTACGTTTTCATATCAACGGCTAAAAAATATCCTTGAAAATAATCTGGACAAAGAGAATTACGAGGTACTTCAAATGGAGGTATTTGAGTCACATATACCCAAGCACAACAATCTTCGGGGATCATCAAATTATCAATAAATTAAATCATTGAAAATGAATAACAATCAAACAGTTGAAAAGCTAAAACAAATGCGATTAAATGCAATGGCTAACATGCATTTACAACAGATTAAAAATAATCAGGTGAGTGATATTACGGCAGATGAGTACTTAGCTCTGCTAACTGATCATGAGTGGGAGCAACGTCAAAATCAAAAGATTGATCGATTGCTCCGACAGGCTGCTTTTAGACAGAAAGCCAGTATCAGTGAAATCAGTTATACAGAACAAAGGAACCTTGATAAGAACATGTTTACTCGCCTGGGGACCATGGACTTTATGAACAAGAACGAAAACATTATTATTACGGGCCCTTCAGGTGTAGGAAAAAGTTACTTGGCTCAGGCTTTGGGGCATGAAGCCTGCTTCAATGGCAAGAAGGTAATATACACAAACACGGCTCGTTTATTATCAAAGCTAAAGCTGGCGAAGATGGATGGAACCTATATCAAGGAACTAAAAAAACTGAACCGTGTTGATTTGCTTGTCCTTGATGACTTTGGATTACAGGCTTTTGATAATAATGCAAGAGAGGCTCTGATGGATGTTATTGATGACCGATACAATCAAGCGTCTACTATTGTATCCTCTCAGATACCCGTTTCTGTTTGGTATGATATCATCGGAGAAGGAACTATTGCTGATGCCATTTTAGACCGCATTGTAAACTCATCACACCGGATAGATCTTAAAGGTGAGTCTCTAAGAAAAGGTGTCTTGAAGAGTGAGTAAATAATTTTTTTCCTATTATTGCACCATCTTTCAAAGTGGCACCATTTGGACCGTTTTTGCTGGCATGGTCACTCCGTTTTAGCCA
>SJCO01000007.1 GCA_005217565.1 Puteibacter caeruleilacunae | reverse complement strand
ATATATTGAAAGGTAGTATTCTAATTTTCTGCATTGCAAAATAGTTTAGCAATAACTATTTTGGTGAAATGAGTGAATCTATATCTATAGGATTTGCTCATTTCTTTCCGTCAGACAAAAGCCTAATAATAATCTAAGTAAGTCAATGCTAAGATAACTTATTGTAAGTGTCTAATTTATATTTATTTTGATGAAAAAAAATGTACATAAAACCTATAAAAGATCAAAAACTGAAGAAGTACAGGACATCATTGATAAAATGCCGCGAAGAACTCCTCGTTTGGTTGCTATAATAGTGATCACATTGGGAAGCCTTCTCGTGTTCTTCGGCTTCCTTATTCGGTACCCAGAATCAGTATCAGGAGTTGTTACCATAAGAGCGCATCAAGCTCCTGTGCGCTTAACAGCAATGTCTGCTGGTAGATTGCATCTGCTTGCAAAGAATAAAGAAGCACTTAATTCTGGAGAGCTGATTGCCTATATTGAATCCAGTACGAGTATTGATCAGTTTGTTAGATTGGACTCACTGATGCGACTTGATCCAATAGAACTGAAAAGTAAGAATATTCTGAGATCTCAGAATGTGGCATTGGGAGAACTTACCATTGCTTACTTGAAACTTGTTAATTGTATTGAATCTTTCCGGTTTTATGAAAAGGAAAACTCATTCACTCCGAAAATTGAACAGTTAAAGATTGAAAAAGGAAGTGCCGCTAAGGCTATTTCATTTCTAGATAAACAACTGGCACTGATTCAAGCAAACAAAGACATTAGTAGTAAGAATCTACAAAAGGATAGCTTACAGTATTTTCAACTAAAGTCTATTACTGAGACCAATTATTTGCAAAGTAAATCAGGTTACCTAAGTATTGTTCAAAATATTAATACTATGGAACGGGAAAGAGAACAATCAAGAGATCTGGTGCAAGAGTTGAAATCACGAATCCAACAGTTGGAAGTTGAGCAAAGAGAGTATGAACAGCAGTTATCTGCAAACCTTTATGCCACTTATCAGGAGCTTAAAAACCAAATGGAACAATGGAAACAAAAATATGCATTTGTTGCTCCATACAGTGGTTCTTTAGAGATGCTGAACTTCTGGAAGGAGAATGCTTTCATAAAGGCAGGAGAGGAAATTTTTGCTGTTATGCCAACGGAAAATCCGGTAAATGCTCAAATTATTATCGCATCTCATGGAGCAGGGAAAGTAGTTGCAGGGCAGGAAGTTATTATTAGACTGGATGATTATCCTTACCTTGAATATGGATCCATTACCGGTAAAGTATCCGGAGTTTCCGCTCTTACTAGTCCTTCTGATGAATTAAGTACTCAGGCAAAAGTCAATAGCTATCAGGTAAATGTTTTACTCCCAGAGCAGTTAACCACAAACTACGGAACAGTATTGAATTTCAAGCATGACATTAAAGGGGGAGCTCAAATACTGGTGAAAAAGCGCAGGCTCATAGAACGACTATTCGATAATCTGAAATATATTGTAAATGAATAAAGTTGTAGTAACCATCTTTTTTGTAATTACAGGTTTACTGGCTGGCGAAAAATCAAGCGGGCAAAATGTTTTATCTCTTGAAGAGGTTTTAGTTCTAGCCAAAGAATACTCACTGGAATATCAGGAAAGCAAAAATGCATTTTTAGCAGATTATTGGGCGTATAAAGAGTTTAAATTAAATCTACTACCCAAAATAAATTTAAATACAACCCCTGTTTCTGCCCAAAGAAGACTAACGGAGCGATATGATTTTGAAAACAATGTTGATATTTACAGGGAGAATAAGTCCATTAGCTCTAACGCCGGACTAACAGTTTCTCAGGCACTTCCTTTTTCAGGAGGAAGCATTTCAATAAGTAGCAATTTATCACGAAGTCAGAACTTTGGTATGCAAGACTATACTGTATTTAGTTCTACTCCATTTAGAATTAGCTTATCCCAGCCTCTGTTTGCCTTTAACTCCTATAAATGGGATAAGCAAGAGCTTCCGATAAAGTTGAAAAAGGCAAAACGTAAATTAATCCAGGCAGAGCAGCAGTTAAACCAACAGGTTGCAAAACTCTACTTTAATCTGGTTAAATCATTTCAATTGCATAAACTAGCACAAAAGGAGGATGCAAATTCAGACTCTTTGCTAATCCAGGGAAAAGCTCTACTCAAATTACACGAAATTACGCCATTGGAACTGAAGGAGATTCAGCTTAAAAAGACAAATGCTCAAATAAATCTGGATAAGCGACAACAAAGTCTTATTGATGCACAATTTCAGTTGAATAAGCTATTGCGAGGTCATTTACCGAAGAACTTTATTCCATCAATATTGAAAAATATTCCCGCTGTTGAATTAAATGCAACCGAAATTCTAGAGAAAGTACAATCGAGAAATCCTTTTTATCTTGATATAGCACAGCAAAAGATTGATATGCAACGTCAGTTAGCTCAGGCAAAAAAGCAGGATAAATTGAATGCGAGCTTGAATCTTAGTTATGGATTAAATCAACAAGGAGAAAATTTTGGTGCAGCCTATAAAAGTCCCTTGGATCAACAATCAGGATCTGTGTCGATATCCATTCCTCTTTTTAAGGGAGGTGTGAATAAAGGGAAATTATTACTCATTCAAAGAAACCTTGAGATGGAGGCATTAAAACTTGAAGCTCGGGTGATGGATTTTGAACAACAGCTTTCCAATAAAGTGCTGGAAAGTATCAGGGATCAAAATATATTCACCAATGCTCTTCAATCAAGAAAGTTGGCTCAGGAAACATATCAGATGAAACAACAACAATATCAGCTTGGCAGAATGACTCTACAGGAGTTAAATCTTACTCATATTGAAATGCTTCAGGCAGAAGAAAACTATCTGGAGAGTGTCTCTAATTTCTGGAGTAATTATTATGAGCTTCAGAGTTTAACCTTACACGATTTAATCCATGATCAGCCATTGCAAGTGGATTTTGAACCACTAATGAAACTATTATAAAATAAAGACTATGAAATACGACTTAAAAGACTGTACTTTTTTAATTCCAGTAAGACTAGACTCTATTGATCGTCTGGTTAACCTTAGAGCGATCTTAATATTCTTGGAACAACATTTTGAAACAAATATTCACATTCTTGAGGCTGATAGATACAATACAAAGTTGATTCAAGGCATTATTTCTTCTAATGTGAAATATTCTTTTATTAAAGATTATGACCCTATTTTTCACAGAACAATGTACATAAATAAAATGGTTCGTGATTCTCATACTTCGATTGTTTCAGTATGGGATACCGATGTAATTATTCCTCCTCATCAGGTTGTTAAATCGATTGACCTTCTTAGAAATAATAAGAATGATTTTGTAACCCCTTACATGAAAAAATTTCTTGATGTTCCCAAAATTATAGGAGAATTATTTTTTAAATCGAAAGATTGGCAGCTATTGGAAAAGCATAAGAATAAAATGAAACTGTTGTATCGCCCAAATCCAGTTGGCGGAGCGTTTTTTGCGCAGAAAAAAGAATACATTGAATCAGGATTAGAGAACACTAATTTTTATGGTTGGGGAATAGAAGATGGGGAGAGAGTCAACCGATGGATTAAGTTAGGGTATCGCTTTAGTCAAGTAGAAGGTCCTCTTTTTCATTTAACGCACAGTCGAGGATCGAATAGTGTGTTTCATTCTGTAGATCAAAGAAAAAGAAAGACAAACGAATTTAATCGTATTTGTTCTTTGACTAAAGAAGAATTGGAAAAAGAGATTGCGAATTGGTAGTTGGATATCTGGATAATGATTATAACAAATTTGAAATAAAAATATAATAACATGAAGAGATGTATGTTATGGGTATTGATGAACAGGGCATAATAGTTGGCGGATATACTTATCATGAATATGAAACGATGGTTGCAGATGGAACTACAAAGGGAATCTTGTTTACTCCAGATTAGAAACTTACTAAGTAATTTAACTCAATGGAGAAGGCGATGAAATTTAAAATTATTAATATCGTATTAAAGTGTCTTACTGGGGTATTATTGTTCGTTTATTTTTGGGCATATGGTTCTTTTCATGTTGGTGTAATAATATTTGTTTGCTCTATATGGATAAGAACAAGCATTAAGCATAGTTCTGGTTTTAGGAATGATAGAGCCATGACACTTTATTGGCTGAGCATAATTGTTGTTCTAATAACGCTTATTATTTTCCCATCATTAAACTACTATATAAACGCGTATCAGCACATATCATGAAAATAAAATTTTATCAGGTCGTAAATGTATTGAAAAATCATTGGGTGACATTGTTTCTTCTTATATTGATGATGTATTTGGCCGTAGAGGCCAGAAAGTCTCAAGATAAGTTTCGACAATTTACATTGATAAATGAATCGACTAATTTAATTGTGAAGATTGACAAGGTTGTTTCCTCAAGTATACCTAATACTTATTTGTACGGATCTGATGAGAAAAGTTATCAGATCCTTTGGGCTGATAATATGAGCTATAGTCCAAAACACATGTGTCGTTTTGTCAAGAAGGGTGATTCAATTATTAAGAGGTCTAATTCCAGGAATATTTGGATATATAGAGAGGGTAAAAAATATCATTTTGTATTGAAACGAAGAATTTGGAATTAAATAAAAGCAAGGTATGTTTTCTCTTTATTCAGAAAGAGAAAACATGAAATAGTTATGACATAATAGAGCAGGTATGAAAAAAGATATATTTTGCGTAATACTCGATTATTGTGGCGGTTTAGAAACGGATAATTTGTATGAAAAATTATCCGCATGGAATCCCGAATATAACATTGAGATTCTTGACAATGCAAGTCCTGAAAACAAGAGTCGAAATATCAGTATTACGAGTTCCGCTAATAGTGGAATTGGAGGTGGAATAAAGGACTGTATTAATCAGTGTAAATCCCGGGGGAGCAGATATCTGTTATTTATAACAAATGATATTGTTCCAATAACAAAAATAGATTTTGAGCTGATGGCCAATGTGATGATGTATAATGATGGTGTTGCATTAGTTAGTCCATCATTGAGTTTAGATTCAGATAAACCGTATTATCCATGGATGACGTGCCAGAAAAAAGGCGAGAATAGAGTTGTTCCTCATGCTGATTTTCTGTGTTGTTTATTCGATACTCAGATTATTGATTCATTTGGTGGTTTTCCAGATTCTAGAAGCGGTTGGGGATATGACTGGGAATTTGCCTATCATTCTAGAAGTCAAAATAAAAGAATGGTTGTTTGTGATTCCATGATAATTAAACATTTAGAAGAGAATCTGAATCCTATTATTGAAATGCAGAAGCAAATAGAGTTAAAAAGGATCTATGACCAGCGATACGGTGATTATAGAAAACTTCGTCCGCATCGGTACAGAGTAATTGATGCATGATCATTGTATGATCTCTAACAATTGAGAGTCACACCATTTTATACCCATTATTGTATCTGTGAAGCAGGCTTGTTGCTTGATATTAGGATTGCTAAGGATAAAACTAAAGTGAATATTGTTTCCTCAAAAGAGACTAAAGATCAAATGTTTGGTATCAAAGTTTCTGGAGAAGAGAAAGAGAAGACGAGTCTTTTGGGTTACTTGGGTTTAATCCAAACAACCTCTGATTTCTAACAGCCGATTTATTGACCTCCAGAACTGATACTAGTTCTGGAGGATGATTTAGAAAACTTACTCCAATTCATCGTTTACTTAATTGGCACTGGTGGAATCAGTATTAGTAGCTGCTATTATAAGTGTGAAGGAGTCACTTGTATGTCTAGTAGTACTTTTCCTGGATTAATTCCATATATTTATAAGGAATAAAGAGAGGCTCAATCCACAAGGAGCCGAAGCTACAATAACGATACCTGTAAAATCATCACAGAAAGTAGAGGTCAGAAAAGGCAGGATTAAGCAGAATTTTGCACCCGTAAGGAGGGATTCTGACAAGCGTATTTTTAGCATTACATCTGGTCGATATTCTTTTACTGTAAAATCAAATTAGAAGACGTAATAAATCACGATTTTAGTAACAATAGTCACCGTTTACCTTAACGGTAGCTAAAACGTACAAATCTCTGTCAAAAAGGATATTTTAATTATCAAAAAGAGCATTGTAGATGGTGCTCAGGAGAAGTAATTTTATCGTGAAGTTAGATTGATGCAATCGCAGTATCGATCTGACGGAGTATTAACCAGATCTAATTTATTACCAATGATGAAATTTAGTAGAACGCTACTATGTATTTTTTTATCTGCATTTCTCGTTAAAACCTACGGGCAGTTGCCATCAGTACCACATATGGCGAAGGCTAAAAAGGTTGCAGCAATAGACGAGGAGCGAGCAGAGATTCCCATTGAATTTTCAAAGGCAGGTTTTCTAGCTGTACCAAACTCCGGTCGGGATGTCTTTGATTTCAATATAGGATGGCGATTCAAAAAAGGAGATGCTGAAAACGCTCAGCTCAAAGAGTATGATGACACCGAATGGAATGTAGTGAACTGTCCCCATGGATTAGAATTGCTTCCTTCTGAAGCTAGTGGGGGAGTTAATTATCAGGGGATTGCCTGGTATCGCAAGCATTTTACTCCTGCTGATGCACTTGCAAATAAACAATTGCGCCTTCACTTTGAAGGTATTATGGGAAAGTGTAAGGTATGGATTAACGGAGAAATGGTTGCTCAACACTTTGGTGGGTACCTTCCTTTTTCAGCTGATCTTACCAAATATGTAAAGCCAGGAGAAGAGAATGTTATTGCTGTAATGGCAGATAATAGTGATGATCCTGATTACCCTCCGGGTAAACCACAAACAACGCTCGATTTTACTTATTTTGGAGGTATATACCGTGATGTTTGGCTCGTGGCTACCGAGTCGGTGTATGTTACAAACTCAAATGATGAGGATCAAGTAGCAGGAGGAGGAATTGCTGTAACATATGAGAATATTTCTGAGGCTAAAGCAGATGTGTTGGTAAAAGCTCACGTTAGAAATACCACTCAAAAGTCTCAACGAGTAAAGGTAACGATAGCCCTTAAGGATAAAAGTGGAAAAGAGGTTGCCAAGCATACTTCGAAGGCTGTTATTGCAGGTATGGGAGATGCAAATATTGCTACTACCTTATCCGTTAAGAATCCAGTTTTATGGTCGCCTCAATCACCATCATTATATCGATTAGAGGTGACAGTGTGCAATCCTAAAAATGAGATGATTGATGGTGTTGCTCAACGTATTGGTATTCGTAAGCTGGAAATGAGGGGAAAAGACGGTTTTTGGTTGAACAATAAACCATATCCTGGGAGGTTGATGGGAGTTAACCGTCATCAGGACTTTGCTTATATCGGGAATGCATTGCCTAATAACGGACAGTTTAGAGATGCGAAATTGTTGAAAGATGGAGGATCTGATATTGTTCGTGCAGCTCACTATCCTGTTGATCCTGCTTTTATGGAGGCATGTGATGCGTTGGGACTGTTTTATATTGTAGCAACGCCAGGGTGGCAGTTTTGGAATAATAAGCCAATATTTGAAGAACGGGTGTATGCTGATGTTCGCAATATGGTACGACGAGATCGAAATCATCCTTGTGTGATCATGTGGGAACCAATCTTGAATGAGACTTGGTACCCCGACCATTTTGCAAAAAAAGTTCATGATATTGTACATGATGAATTACCTCAGGAAGGTGTGTTTACAGTATGTGATTCACAAGCGAAAGGACAAGAGCATTTTGATGTGATCTATTCTCATCCATATAAGGGGGCTTATTTTCATAATAACATTCCTAATACGGCAGAAAACCGGGCGAAAATGTGGATAGACTATGAAAAGGAGGATAGGTGTATTTTTACACGCGAATTTGGAGACTGCCCTGACGATTGGAATGCACATAATTCTCCTAGTCGTATTGCTCGAAGCTGGGGTGAGCAAGGACAACTAGTGCAATTGAAGCACTATGAGAATCCTGATTTTATTATTGCATGTTATGAGTCATTTTTTAAGGCTCCCAAGCAACATATCGGGGGAGCATTATGGCATGCTTTCGATCATCAGCGAGGATATCATCCCGATCCATTTTACGGAGGAATAACAGATGCTTTTCGACAGAAGAAGTATTCCTATCAACTTTTTGAAAGTCAGCGCTCACAAGATCAGCCAATGATTTATATAGCCCACGAAATGACACCAATGTCGGCGAGGGATGTGACGGTGCTAACAAACTGCGATGAAGTTAGGTTGATTGTATTTGAGAAAGACACTTTGTATGCTACACCATCAAAGCAGTCATTGAAAATGCCGCATCCGGTAGTGCGCTTTAAGGATGTATATGACTTCATGGATGTAAAAGAGTTTCATGGTAAGCGACAACAAGCCAAGGCTAGTCTGATTGCAGAAGGATTAATTGATGGAAAAGTTGTTGCAACTTACAAACGACTACCATCATTGAGAGAGGAAAAAATACATTTGGAAGTGCTGGATCAAGGTATTCCGATGGTGGCTAATGGATCAGATATAGCCGTTGTAGTTGCCTCAGTTACAGATGAAATGGGGAATATAAAGCGCTTGATTAACGGATCAATTCATTTTGAGATTGAAGGTGAAGGAGAATTAATTGGAGATGCCACAAATGCAGGTAATCCAAGACGACTAGCTTGGGGGAATGCCCCTGTCTTGATAAGAACATCTACAAAAACAGGGATCATTAAAGTGAAGGCTTCTATGATAAAGAACGGAGTTCATTGTCCGGTTGCTGGAACCTTGGAGATTAAAACACTGCCAGCAAGCACCTCACTTGTCTATGATGAACAGAGTAGCTCGTCATATGGGAAAGAGCAAATGAGTCAGGTAAAAAACCGTTCCCTGTCTGAACAGGAGAAACGAATTAAGGAACTTGAGAAAGAATTGATAAATATTCGCTTGAAAGAGGTTGAAAAACAGCAAGATGTTTTCCAGGCAGAGGATTAAATTCTACTCTGTTAATAATATTCAATAACTTTATAATAACAATAGAACAGATCAGATCAGATGAAGAAAAACACGCTTATTACACTGTGCGCCGGCATCATGTTATGTATGCTATTTCTGTATGGTTGTACAAATGAAACTCCAAAAACCGCATTATGGATATCACATCCTGATTTTGAACATAGCTCTAATCAGTGGTATCAGCTACGTAAACAAGTATCTCTTGATGGAAAACCTGATAAAGCAGTAGCCAGAATATCGGCCGATAGTAAGTATTGGTTGTGGATTAATGGCGATTTGGCAGTGTTTGAAGGACAGTTGAAACGTGGTCCTAATCCAAATGATACGTATTTCGATGAAGTGGATTTGGCTCCATGGCTAAAGGATGGAGATAATACTATTGCAGTACAATTGTGGTATTTCGGGCGTGAGGGATTCTCACATAAGGATAGTAAACAAGCTGGATTTTTCTTCGATTGTTTAGCCGAAGATCAGCAAATTGTAAGTGATAGTACCTGGAAGATTAACAGGGCAAAGGCATTTCAGGGAACAGAGGCACCACAGGGAAATTATCGTTTACCTGAGTCTAATTTACGATTTGTTGCTGCAGAAGCTATTGAAGGTTGGCAAAATGAGGATTTTGATGACTCATCTTGGGTGACAGCTTCAAATGTTGGTACAGAAGGAGTGGCTCCTTGGAATAATTTAGCAAAGAGACCGATACCTTTGTTTAAGACTTACCCGCTTCATAGAACCACACAATTTACGTTAGAGAACAATAAGGTGGTGTTGAAGCTTCCTTATAACATGCAATATCATCCTTATTTGAAGGTAAAAGCTCCTGCAGGTAAAATGATTAGAATGAATCCTGATAATCTGCATAAACTTAATGATGTGCCTTTACGAGGTGAGTATGTAACGAAAGACGGGGAACAAGAGTACTTGCATTTACCATGGCTAAGTGGACATGCTATTCATTTTGAGTTTGAAGAGGGAATTGAAGTGCTTGAAGTTGGATACATGGAGTCGGGATATGACACTGAATTTGATGGGACTTTTGAGGTCGCTGATGATTACCTGATGAGATACTTCAAAAAAGCGCAGAGAACATTGTATGTAAATATGCGTGATACCTATTTTGATTGTCCAGACCGTGAACGTGCTCAATGGATTGGCGATGGTACCATCTTGACAGAGGAAGCGTTCTACCTATTGAACAACAAAGCAATTGATTTGGGCAGAAAGATGTATAATGAATTGTTCGACTGGCAAAGAGGTGATGCAACATTGTATGGACCAATACCTGCAGGTAATTGGGGAAATGAATTGCCTCAGCAGATTTTGGCAGCTGTTGGAAAATATGGCTTTGGTCGTTATTTCATGTATACTGGCGATGATGCTATGATGCAGAAAGCATATCCACATATCAAAAAATACCTTGACTTATGGAAAGTGGCCGAAGATGGAACTGTGCCTTTCAGACGTGGTGGTTGGACCTGGGGAGACTGGGGAAGTCAGATTGATAGAGAGTTGTCTGAGCATGTTTGGGTATATATTGCGTTGGATAATTTGGCTTACATGGCAAATTACCTGGGTAAGACTGATGAGGCTAATACCATAAAAGCGAAGATGGCTGCCATTAAAAAGCGTGTGAATACTGTATTCTGGACTTCTAATGGTTACCGTTCGCCAGGTTATAACGAAGAAACTGATGATAGAGGTAATGCATTGGCTGTAGTTTCAGGAATTGCAGAGCAAGCAAAATATCCTGTAATCTACAATTTGTTTAAAAAGGTTGAGCATGCAAGTCCGTATATGGAGAAGTATGTGATGGAGGCTTTGTTTAAAATGGGACAGGGTAAATTTGCTATTGAGCGATTCAAAAAACGCTATGCTCAAATGGTTAACCATCCTGAATGTACAACGTTGTGGGAATTCTGGTCATACGGAGCATCAATCAATCATGCCTGGAGTGGAGGACCACTTTCAACATTCTACAAGAATATTGCCGGGATTCAGCCCACAAAGCCAGGATTCGAGGAGTTTACTGTATTTCCAGATCCTTCGGTTGTTGGAAATGTAAAG
This sequence comes from Puteibacter caeruleilacunae, assembly GCA_005217565.1. Lineage (GTDB taxonomy): Bacteria > Bacteroidota > Bacteroidia > Bacteroidales > Prolixibacteraceae > Puteibacter > Puteibacter caeruleilacunae. The sequence goes on along the minus strand of SJCO01000007.1, from coordinate 335,880 downwards.
TGTAAATTCACAACAGTAAAAGGCGAGATTTCATTGTTGTATGCTGAAGATGGAGACAAGGTGAAGGAAGCGGTGACTGTTCCAACTGGCACAAAAGCGGTTGTACGTATTCCAAAGAATAGTGGAGCGCTAAAAGTGAATGGTGGAGACGCGAAAGAGCTGACTGCCAGTGCTGATGCCGATTTTGACTATTATGAGCTTTCAGCAGGAGATTGGACTATTGAATATACAAAGCCTGTAGTAACTTCGTATTTAATGATTGATCAGGAGGAAATCCTGGAACAGAATTATCCAAATCCTTTTAATGCGTCTACCAATATCACAGTAAACCTGCCAGAGGTTAAGAATTCAAGATTGTGGATTAGTGATTTATCAGGCAAGATGGTGAAAGAGATTAATACTTCCTCATTTCAGCAAGGTAAAAATGAAGTAACCTTCAATAAAGGAAATGTTACACCCGGAATTTATATCTACAATCTGTTATACGGCAAAAATCAGTATGCCAAAAAGATGATTGTACTTTAAATTATACATAGATACACAGATAATTGATCAAACTCTTTTCTGGTTAGAGTTTAAGGGCGGATTTTTACTGGTAGAATTCGCCCTTTTTTGTGACATTACTAGTTAGCATGTTTGTTGCTAATGGAATGATTTTAATAAAAACTATTCATGATGACAGCTAAGGGAATAATCTCTTCAAAAAGACTAATTGGTTTCATTGTACTATTTTGTAGCGTAACGAGTGTTATAGCTCAATCAAAGGCTCATAAATTCTCCAGGTTTGCGATAATCGATCCAACGTACAGCAAAGTTGATCCAAGTCCGAAAATGAATATCAATGAATCTGCTACACCTTGGATTTATGGTGCTTCAGAACTGGAGTGCTGGCGACTTCAATTGCTGCGTAAGCGAACCGTAGATGCTAAGCTTAAAGTAAACTATCCTGGTGTTTATCATCAACCATATACCAAAGGGGAATTTCGTTTAAGCCTTAAAAATCCCCAACAGCTGAGTTCTATTAAGTTTAGAGCAGTTGGTGATGGTAAGGTTATCATCAATGGATCGTATATTGCGTCTTTTTCGGATCAACCGGATGAGCAGGAGATAGAACTAGAAAAGGATTTGATGGTACAGCGTATTCAATTTGAAATTGCGACAAAAAATGATCCTGTCGCGCTTATAATGTATAGTAAAGCGCTTTCTACATCATTGAATAACTGGGAGTGGCGATCTCCTGATGGGGAATGGGAGATCGCGTTTAAGCATCCTCAAAATACAGCGGATGTACCGCCGCATCGACTAGAAAATCCAACTACAAAATTAAATGCTTTGGCGGTTACAAACGATGTATTATTTGATTTTGGAAGAGAATTACTAGGGTATATAACGGTAGTAGGAGAAGATAAACCAGTGATTAACGTTGGAGAATCAGAAAAAGAGGCTTTGGATGTTGATTGTAATCAAAAAGAGCAATCGCTGGAATTGGTAAAGCAGGAGAACGGGAAATGGAGAACTAAAAATCCGGTGGCATTCCGTTATGTGTATGCTGAGCATAACGAAATCTCTGATGTATCGTGTGAAGCAATCTATTATCCTGCGACTTACAAAGGAGCGTTTGCGTGTTCTGACTCAGAATTGACGAAAATATGGATGAATAGCGCTTATACATTGCGCTTGTGTATGCATGATTTTCTGTTAGATGGAATAAAACGTGATCGTTTACCATGGACAGGTGATTTGGCAATGAGCTTACTTGTGAATGCTTATACTTTTTCAGAACCTGAGTTAGTACGAAGGTCCCTTGTTGCTCTTGGTCGCGCAGGGATAAAAGAAAGGGATATTAATGGTATTATTGATTATTCTCTTTGGTGGATAATTGCTCAAGATCAGTATCAACTCTACTATGCCGATTCCACTCATTTGCAGCATGAGTGGGAGAGGATTAAAGAAACTCTTGATTGTTTGTCTGCACGATGCGATTCTGAAGGCTTTCTAATTTCAAATGCAGGTACCTGGTTGTTTATTGATTGGGTTAATCAAGATAAATGGACAGCTTTACAGATTTTATGGTGGTGGGCACAAAAAAGTGGAGCTAAATTGGCACGACGTGTTGGACATGATGATTTAGCAAATGATTTAGAACGTACTTCACAAAGCTTAAAAGCAAAACTAAAAGAGGTTGCCTGGAACAAGGAAGAGCATGTTTGGTTGTCAAAGAATGATCCGATCAGTGAAATAACAAGACATCCTAATTTCTTATCAATAGTATCAGGGTTAACAGATCTGGATGAAGCTAAGGGCATAAAGAATATGTTGGAGAAGGATGAAATTAGGCCTGTTGGAACTCCTTATATGTCGGGTTTTGAAGTTATGGCTGTGGCGCAGATGGGAAATATCGACTATATGCTTAAGCATGTATCTGAATATTGGGGAGGAATGCTTAATAAAGGTGCAACTACATTCTGGGAGGCATATAATCCTCACGAGACCTATGAACAACAATATTCATTCTATGAGCGATCATATGCAAAGAGTCTATGTCATGCTTGGAGTTCTGGTCCTGCAGCATTGCTCCCTTCTGAGTTGTTTGGATTAAAGCCTGTAGATGACGGTTGGAGACGTTTTTCATTGCAACCAAACTTAGGTAAATTAGAATGGGCAAGTGCTTGTGTGCCTACGATTTATGGAAATGTTGTAGTAGATATTGATGGAAATAACCTTAAGATATCAATACCTAAAGGTACAACGCTCGAATGGAACAATAAATCTATCGAGGGACCAAAGGTGCTGAGAGAGAAGTTAAAATAAGTGTTGTGTTAGTTGTAAAACCTTACACTTTATCTATTGAAGTAGCAAGACAGGATTTGATAGATATTGGTGTAAGGTTTTTTTTATTAGGTGTCGTCTATTAAAAAAAATCGAGGTAATCTTAAAAAATGTTGTAGGATTAATAATATGTTATTAAATTTGGTTTAAAGCCCTTATATATGCCTACATAACATGAATTAGGGATGTGAAAAGGAGCTATTAAATCAAGTAATATCAATACCCATGAAAAACGAAAACAACCACAGTCTTTTTAAAGTCTGTTTGTCCCGAATACAAGTACAATGCAACATGTAATCCGAAGAATTTCCTGGCCTTATGAACTTATCACTTTAACGATAATATTTGGCATTACTAACCTGATGGTTATTACAATAGGTTATCGAAATGTTTATAGTTTAGGCTATTGTCAACTGATTAACCTTTGTGGTATTTTTTTGATGTTCTATCTCTGGAAGATCCATATAAATCAATTGGATATAGAACTTAAGGAGTATTTTAATCCTAAAAAACTTTTTAAGTGGAGCAATCTATTGATTATTCCTGGCATGATTATAGCTGGTAGATATACTGTAGATGTTGTTGAAAAATTTGATTTAATCAGGTTTTTCAATTATGAAAGCTTGAGAGGACATGTTATTGGTCATTTCACGTTGGAGGAGAAGAAGTTTAGTAGTACTGTTCTTGTGATTGTGGTGACTTTATCTGTAATGGCTGAAGAGCTTTTTATAAGAGGTTATCTATTTGAAAAACAGTTTAAACGATTCGACAAGCATACTTGGATTGTGAATGGTATAAGTGCAAGCGTGATTCATCTTTTTTCTGCTAGCAATTGGTTAGTGATACTTCCTTGCTGTTGGATTTTTTCCCTTGTTTATCAGTGGAAAAGGAATATCTGGATCACTTTAATCGCACATCTGATATGGAATTATCTAATTCTGTATGGAAGGCTGAAATTATACTTTTAGAAATGAATATTGTTATTCTATATTAACCTTTTAATGATTAATTATGAGATATATAGTCACTGTGGTTTTTGTTATGCTTGGTGTAATTATTGCCGCTAAAGCACAGAATACCAATAAGTATTTAGAAGATTTGTCAAGTCGGCCTAGCATTAAAGAAGTGCATACTTTGGTGGATTCACTCTTTACTCAAGGTAAAGCAGTTATTCCTCTGCTAATTAAAGAAATCGATCGACCAGATAAAGTGTTTATTGGTTTAGGAAAACCTTATTCTTCAACATTTGCACCAGATTTTTGGACGGATAATTATAGAGGGATTCGATCTGCGTATTTTATTGAGGTTTTACTTCGTTCTAATTGGGTATTTGAACAGAATTGCAGGTTTAGAACAGAGTACAAAAAAGAGATGAACTATCCGAAGGATCATAATCTCTATAAGGTTGATTTTTATTACATAGGAATTAATAATATTATTGATCGTGTAGATGGTAAGTTGTTAGATCATAAGGATATGGTGAAGATCAAAAAACTGTATCGTAAATGGTGGAAAACTAACAAGCATCTTACAATGGAAGAAATGCAGGAGCAGTTTGGTAAGCAGTCTATCCTAACAGATAGTCCGTATCAATGGATATAGCTAATGCAGATTTGTGAGAAGTCCAATGTCTTTAGTAGCATATTATATTTCACACAAAAAATAAACAATTAAAATCAACTCTATGAAACAGTTATTAGTCATTCTAAGCGTATTGTGCTCATTGAATTCATTTGCACAAGACAAATTTTACAAAGAAGGAGAAGGATTTCCATCGATTTTTCAGAAATTAAAACAGGCAGAGAAGAAAGGTACTGTAAGTGGTATGATTCAGTACAAATTGGAAGAAGGTGATTCTCAAGTAGCAGTGTTTACAAAAAACGAAGCGAATTTAAATATCCGACCAGATAAAAATGAGATTTATGATGTTAGTTTCAAGGAATATATAACGGAGAATGCTGCAGTAAAGCTCAAGTATACAACTTATAACTATTCAAATGCATTTCACATAACAACAGAGCAGGGAACCTTTCAATTAAGTTTAATTGATGGAGCTTGTTTGGCGGTTATAAAAGGAATCGACTACGAGTATATTGAAACAGATAAAGAGGAATTGCTTGTCATGAATTTCTCTGATGACGTTGGCTTAAGTCAAGGGAAATGTAATACAAAGCCAGATTTCTTCATCCAGAAAGGGAGTACCCTTATTTTTCGTATCCAGAAATAGAATTTTCACTATTTTTGCTTGATGTAAGTGGATTATGGATTCACGTGTGAGAATTAGAGGTACACATGGAAGAGTCGGAAGAATCTTTCGGCGTGTTGTAGCTCAAAGATGAAGGACAAATGTCAAAAATAAAAACAGATGAAGTATACAAATCAAGAAATGAGAAGGAACGAGAGGGGATTAGAAGAGCAGTCTGCCAAGGAATTACTTAAGACCGCTAATTATGGTGTACTGTCGCTGAGAGGAGAAGAAGACGGAGCTTATGGTATTCCTTTGAACTATGCTTGGGATGGCAATGATGCTATCTATTTCCATTGTGCTTTGGAAGGAAGAAAATTACGTTGCATTAATCTGTGTGATAAGGTTTCTTTTTGTATTGTAGGAATGGAAAAAGTGATTCCTAAAAAATTCACGACCGAATATCAATCCATAATTCTTGATTGTAAAGCTTCGCTTCGTTTATCTGAGGTAGAGCAGTTAAAAGCATTAGAGCTTATTGTAGATAAATACTCTCCTGAATTTAAAGAAGAAGGTATGAAGTATGCCCAAAAAGCGCTTCAGAAGACTGAAATAGTAAAACTGACTATCGAGCAGTGGTCAGGTAAAAGCAAGATATAGTTTATTGGTGTTTTCAAAGGGACGGCCTTTGAAAACACCACAGATTATTTCCTTCATATGTCATTGCAAACAAGGCCCTAAATACTCAAAACATAAAGTGCATCTTCTTTGTCAAAATGTGCATTGACAAAAATCGATATCCCATGTAGTTTCGCATATAGAATGATCTCATGATTTGAGATCGTGCTCGTTAACGGTGTTTGATGTATTCAAGAATGCAATAATTGTTGGATCTTTAATAAATGGGGCTATGAGTAGAAAGGGAAATTATTTGGGAGAGGAGGAGATGTGGAAACTCTTCAAACAAGGTGATAAACAGGCATTTGCCATGTTGTATTCGCTACATGTTGATGCTGTTTATCGTTATGGAACCAAAATCTGTGAAGATGAGGATACTGTGAAAGATTGTATTCAGGACTTGTTTTTTGAGCTATATCAAAAGAGAAATTCTATAAAAATAGGTCCTAATCATATAAAGTTCTACTTGTTTCTAGCTCTAAAGCGTGAATTAATCCGTCAACTTAATGCCCAAAGGAAAAAAGCATTACTCCCAGAAGAGGATGGGTTCTTTCAGACTGAATATAGCATTGAACATCGCCTAATTCATGACGAAGAGAAGGCACTGCGCAACAGACGAATAAAAGCCTTGATCAAGAGATTACCTGCAAAGCAACGCGAGATTATGTATTTACGCTTTAACGAGTCGATGGAGTATGATGAAATAGCTGAAATTACTTCTATATCAATTGAATCTGCACGAAAACAAGTATATCGAGCTGTTAAGACCGTACGGGAAATGTTTCGCAAAGAAATTGCTGTTGGATTTACGCTTATGTTACGAAAGGCGGTAGAAGATAAACTCTCAATGTTCAAGGTTTAATTTTAGAGACATATATTGTATTAATGCTAAGCTGATTTATAACCTTATTCTGTTACAATGAACAGAATAAGGTGGTTCAGGTTATTTCTTTTTTTGCTGTGTAAGATATCGTTCAATTTTCTGTTCCATAGGATCTCCAAATCTTAACAAAAAAACAGTTGCCCATAGTCGATCTTTGAAAAGGGTAAAATCGTATTCCAGGTGCTTGCTTGGGAAATAGGTAATAAGTGACGGAGAAATGTCTCCAGCTGCAGAAATTGAATTGTGATAATGTCGGTATTTCTCATCTGTTTCACCAATTTTCTTCATGTAAGTGCAATAACTACCAATTGGACTAATTCCGAGCGACATATAACCATGAAGATCATAAAGTATGGTGTCCCTGGTGCGGATCATTTCTTTATGATTATCGATAGACCAGATAGCTTGTACTGCTTGTCTATCAAGACTGTCAAAGAATTTGAATTTTACGGTGTCTTTAATTAAAGTAAGATCAACATCAAGTGTATGTTTTGTCTTTTGTATCATATCTTCAAAATACTTATGATACGCTTGATTGATGTCAGTCTTGTTGGTTTCTTCCATCACTCTTTTGTCAACCAATTGAATCATGGCAATTATTCCTTCAAGTTCTTGTTGATTAAATACTTCCTTAGCGGTTTTGTCGACTACAATTTTGCTTTGATTGATTGTGCAGCCAGCGAGTAGTATTATGGCTGTCATCATTTGGAAAAATAGGGCTTTCATGTTGTTTGTTTTATTGATATTCTAATATACAAAATATATTGTTTGTATAAATGTATTTATTGGTCGATTTGAAGAGTGTTCATGGAAAATTTCTATTTTTGAAATGAAATAATTATCGTTTTAACCAAAAGATTAATTAAACATGGAAATTTTTAAGCTAAAATTGCCTATTCCTGGCAGTTTTAAATGGGCATGTATTGCCTGTTTTTTAGTATTATTTGTTACTGCAAATCAATTGTATGCGCAAAAATCAGATGACATTTTTAGGACACGATTTTCAGTGGAGGTATTGGAAAAAGCTCCAGCTAAACTTATTCCTTTTCCTCAAGAAGTAAAGTGGGAATATCAACAGAAAGAGATTCGAAACTTATGGTTTGCAGATTTTAAAAGTACATCTAAATTATTGAAAGATGAACTATATCAAATTTGTACAACTAATGGTATTGAACTAAATCATGGGGCAGATTATTTGATTGAGTTTAATACTTTGTCATCCATTGAGGAAGAGGGATATTGGTTGAATATTACAAAGGATAAAATCTCAGTTACTTCCTCTTCTGAAAAAGGATCTTATTATGCCTTGAAGACGTTACGACAGCTTTTATCGGTTAAAGGTGAGCATTGCTTTCTGCAGCTTTGTTCTGTTAAAGATTATCCAAAATATCCGATACGTGGTTATATGATCGATGTTGGTCGTAATTTCCAAAGTGTAAAGGCTATTAAAAAGCAGCTGGATATTATGGCGGATTATAAAATGAATATTTTTCATTGGCATTTGACCGATCGTCCAGCATGGAGAATCGAAAGTAAGATTTATCCTCAGCTTAATGATCCTAAGTTTCACACAGCGACACGTGATCCTGGATTTTTCTACACTTTTGATGAAATAAGAGAGGTAATTACTTATGCGAAGAAAAGGCAAATAACTGTAATTCCAGAATTGGATATGCCTGGACACAGTGACTATTTCAAGCGAACTTTTGGCTTTAAAATGGAGTCTGAAAAAGGGATGCTTGTTTTGGAGGCCCTCTTGAACGAATTCTTTAATGAAATTCCCAGGAATATGGCTCCTATTATTCATTTAGGATCAGATGAAGTTCATGTGCATAATCCTAAAGAGTTTGTAGAAACAATGGTGGCTCATGTTGAGAATGATGATCGTGAAGTCATAACGTGGTATCCTGGCCTTAACGCACCAAAGAGTGTTATTCGCCAAATATGGGGAAGTAAAGATCCAATGCCGGCGGGTGATTTAAGAGTTATTGATTCTGATAATAGTTACATTAACAATGCCGAGCCAATGTCTCATATTCCAGCAGTTTTCTTAAAGCCTATAGGGAAAGGACAGGAGAATAAATTTATTGGAGGTATTGTGTGTTTGTGGCCAGATGTCAATATTAAGCGCGAAAATGATGTAATTACTCAGAATCCTCTTTATCCTACTATATTGACATATGCCTGGGTGACATGGACTGCGGATGTTATTTCTTCTCCAGATAAATATGATTTGACTATTCCGGAAATTGGAAGTGTAGGTTATAAGTATTTTAAAGCCTTTGAGTCAATTCTGATGATGCATAAAGAGAGGTATTTTAAGCATGAACCTTTTCAATATTATACCCAAACAGACAAGCATTGGAAGATTATTGGACCTTTTAAAAATAATGATGGGGAAGAGGTATTAAAACAGTTGGACAAGAAATCGTATAAGTATGATGGAAATAAGCTGAATTGGCAGAAAGTTACTGGTAACACGATCTTATTAAATCATGAATGGAAAAAAGGAGCACATCTACCTAAAATGGAACTTGGGAATGTTTACTATGCGTTGACATACATATATAGTGATGAGGATAAAGACGTTCCTGTAGCGATTGCTTTTGATTCTCCGGCAAGAAATGCTCGAAATTATGTTGGAGTAGCTGCCGACGGAGAGATTGATATGGGGGGATCGATTGTTTGGATTAATGATGTAAAAGTAAAAGGTCCTGATTGGGAGAATGATAGAGTGAGTAAGTTTGATGAAGGTTGGAAACAGTTTAATGCCCATGAAATTCCATGGAGAACTGAAGAACTGTATTGGACGCGTAAACCAACAATGATTCACTTGAATAAAGGGAAAAACAAGGTATTTATCAAAGTGCCTAAATCAAAATATAATCCTCTTTGGATGTATACTTTCACGATTCTTGATGATGCTGGATTAACATTTAAGGTCGACTAAATTAGATTTTCCCAGTTACTACAGGTTGTGTGTAACTGGGAAAATTAATTATTTAGCTCAAAGAAGGATCTACTTTTTGTGTTTTTTTATATACTTCTGAGTCCAGGGGCAATGTACAACACAATTAAAGCATGTAGTGCATTTAAAAACATCTACAATGTCTTCTCTTGAACATCCAAGTTCCCAGTTGTTCCCCTTTAAGGCATTTGGTACACAAATATCTTTACATTTTTGACAATCGCCACAGCGAGAGATAATTGGTTGCAAAGACACTGATTCAAGTGGAGCGTTAGTCAGTACAGAACACATGCTAATTGCACTACCATATTCGGGAGTAACTAACAAGTTATGCTTCCCAATCCATCCTAAACCCGCAAGTCCTGCTATTGTTTTATGAGGAAGTGGTGTAGTTTTTTGCTCCTGATTATAATAACCTGTTTGGCTAACGTTATCCTCCGACTGAGAATATGCTTTATATCCTAATTTAGTTAGATATTCCGCTATTTCATCCGCAATCCTGTCTGTCTTTATTTCTGCCAAATAGAATTCATCAGACTTCACTTGTTTATTGGCTACCATATCTTTTACGTAGTTCAAATTTGAAGCTACTTCTTTCAGATAGCCAGTCGTTAGAGCAATACCAAATAGGATGGCGGAAGGGTATCCTTTATTTTGTTTAGGCGATAGTTGGGATATATCAACAAAGCGAAAAAAAGAGACAGCCTGTTCCGCTAATTTCTGCTTAAGCTTTTGTGCTAATTCTTCGAAGGTCATAGGTTTATTTGTTCTTTATGTGGCAAGTAATTTGGCTACTTGCATTCGACGACCAAATGTACGAAATGTTTTTAATCTTAAAGTTCTATATAGGCTACTTGGAATGGAATGCCTGTTTTATCATGGGTGTTATCATCTTTCAGGTATGAAAGCCCTTTTAATAATGATAGTTTATTTATTAAACACAAGCATATAGCATCAAGAATATCATCACTCTTCGCATCTTTTCTTTTCAATGTTGAAAACATCTCATCATACAGTTTTACCAGCTTTGAATCATGAGATTCAATAATATGAAGTCGCTCGAGAATCCCCTCATTCGTTGATTTTTTACTCATCACGACTTGGTTGTTGTTCAATTTTTTAAAGCTAAATTCCGGATGACATTCATACATCCTTAAGTGGGGTGGTAAATGTTGTGCTAACTCATCAAGCTCTTTTATCTTGCCACAGATATTTAATGATTGCTCCGAAATACTTTTGCCTTCAACCTTGATATTTGCTTCTCTTGCTTGTGTCTTATCGGAAGCGTAGACTGCTTCCCGACATGGAACATTGAAAACTGTAGAACCTCTTCGGGGGAGTTGTTTGCGAAGCAGTGAATCTATTGTTCTTGGATGATTTTCATCGCTTAGACCGATTGGCATGTCAATAAGTATCTGCTGGAGAGAAGGGGTGTGATGAAGCATTAGGTGAAGTGATTCAAATAATCCCCATGTATAGTTTTTAAGGTCATAGAAAACACATAGCCATCCTGCTTTACAGGCATCTATCCCAACAAGAACAGGAGCAGCGCTTGAATTATGGTTTACATGCATCTTAGTGTTACTGTAATTAGTTGCAGATGATTTCATTATTTTCAGCGTTTGAATTAAACAAAATTAGGAAAACAATTATATGTAGGTATAATAAAAATAAAAAGGGCGGTGGGGACCGTCCTTTTCTCTTTAACTAAACTAACTAAACCAATAAAACTAACTATCACCGACGAGTGTCGGTTTCAAACCTATGAATAAAAATCTTCGACAAAGATATGCTATAAAACACATTTAAACGTTAAGGAAAGATTAATTGGTGTAAAGCGAATGTTAAAAGTGAAAATACAAAGAATTGGACTTGCAACAAAAATTACAAGTAATGCTATGCTTGAGACCTATTTAAGAATAAATCCATTTATTGATACTAATCAGTTAAATCAACATCACCTAGTATTAAAAGGATTCTTTCATGGTAATTTTTCTGATTTAGTTTATGTGTTGAACAGGAACGAAAGGTAAGTATATATTCAACGTCATATCATCTTATCGTTTTGTAACTGTAATGTGAAAGGAGTGGATAAATCAGCTTTCTCATCTAAATTTAGTTGGTTTGAAGAGGTAATTGCAAAGCAATAAGCACATCTTGAAGTGTCAGTTTATGCAAATTATATGGTACAATCGTTCAATTCGTATGGTTTTTTGTTAAATCGTACCTATTCCAATTTTTAGTGTCAGATTTAATCATGATATTTGTCTGAACAATGCGGATTTTAAGACTTTCATTGATCCAATAATCAGGAAATCTTGAAATCAAATAATCTAAATAGCTTTTAAACAGATGAAGAAAATAGGCTTTATAATTTGCATGTTGGGATTGTTTGCATCTTGTACTCAAAGACAAGGAAAACCAACAGCTGATGCAGAAGGGTATGCCGGTTCTGAGAGTTGTATAGAATGTCATCAACGGTTCTATGAGCTTTGGGCTCCATCGCATCACGGGTTGGCAATGCAGCCAATATCAGCAAAATTACTGGAAAATGGCATGGGAACTCTTGAGACACCACTAACGGTAGAGGGTAAGTCATATACTCCGCATTTGGAGGATACCACAATGTATATTGTAGAGTCGGATGACACCACAAAGAACAAGCTTAAAGTTGAATGGGCTTTGGGTGGCAAAAATGTAATCTATTTTCTGACAGCTATTGATGGTGGACGATTACAAGTATTACCAATTGCCTATGATGTGAATCGTAGAGAATGGTATAATAATCCACAAAGTGGTGTTCGACATTTCCCAGAAGGTGGGCCCGACGAGGCGCTTAGTTGGAAAGATCGTATGTTTACGTTTAATACCTCATGTTACAGTTGTCATGTTAGTCAATTAAGTAACAACTATGATATTGAAAAAGATACCTATCAGACTTCCTGGAAAGAGTCTGGTATTAACTGTGAAACTTGTCATGGTCCTAGTGGGGAGCATGTTCGAGTGTGCAGAGAGGCTGGGAAAGACAGTGTTCCTTCTGATTTGAAGATTATTGTAACCAGTACTTTTACTCCAGAACAGCATAATAATTCATGCGCTCCATGTCATGGTAAAGTTCAACCGTTGACAGCGTCGTATATGCCTGGTGATCCTTTCTTTGATAATTATAATCTGACAACACTCGAGGATCGCGATTTTTATCCGGATGGGAGAGATCTTGGTGAGAATTATACAATGACTACTTGGTACCAATCGCCATGTCTTACTGATGGTAAGATGCATTGTGTAATGTGTCATACCTCTAGTGGTCGTTATCGCTTTAAAGATGATACTAATAAGGCTTGTGCTTCGTGTCATAAGGATAATGTTGAAAATGTGGCAGAACACTCACACCACCCTGTAGGTTCAGAAGGTGCAAAATGTGTATCATGTCATATGCCAATGACCGAATTTGCGAGAATGAAGAGAAGTGATCACTCAATGAAACCACCAGCTCCTGCAGCTACCATTGAATTTAAGTCGCCTAACGCATGTAATATTTGTCATGAAGATAAAACTCCTCAATGGGCTAATAGCAAGTTGAAGGAGTGGAAGAAAGATCATCATCAAAAGAAAGTGTTAGAAGATGGTCGCTTGATCCAGGCAGCACGATCTCAGGATTGGAAAAAGCTTCCTCAAATATTAAAGGCACTGAACGATAATAAACTAGATCAGGTTTTCACAACTTCGCTTATTCGTTTGATGGAGGGAAATAATCGTCCTGAAGTTATTCCAACTTTTATTGCCAAGTTAAAGGATGAATCTGCGTTGGTTAGATCTGCTGCTGCTCATTCGCTATTTACTTATCCGACAGAGGAGGTGAAGCTAGCATTGATGGCTGTGGCAAATGATTCGTTAAAAGCTGTGCGTTTAGGGGCAGCATATTCATTGTCATTTATGCCACAGGATATGTTTACAGCAACAGAGCTTGCATCGCTTAACAAACTAATGTCGGAATACGAGGAATCAATGGTTTGTCGTCCAGATGATTGGGGATCGCACTATAACCTTGGTAATTATCACTTGAATAGGGGTAATGTTAGTAATGCAATTGTCAGTTTTGAAACTGCGCATAAATTAAACAAGCATACAGTTGAACCATTGATAAATGCCAGCATGGCTTACTCGTATAATCAAGATTACGAGAGTGCAGAGAAAAGCTTGCGCAAAGCTATTGCAATTGATAGCAGGAACGAAGCATCGCTGTTTAACTTGGGATTGTTACTTGCAGAGACCAATAGAGTAGAAGAGTCAGAACAGATACTGCGCAAGGTAATGGACATTAATCCGAAGTCGTTTGCTGCGGCTTATAACCTGGCAATTATGGTATCCCAAAGAGATTTAAAAGAGGCGGTACGTTTTAGTCAGATTGCTTATGAGAACGGAGTAGATAATCCAAAATATGGATATACCTATGGATTTTATTTGATTCAGGATGGTCAAATTGTTTCTGCAGAAAAGGTATTGAAGGCTGTGATCAAAGCTAATCCTGAAATGATGGATGCGATTATGCTATTGGGTACAACGTACGAGAAGAATAATCAGGCCGGTAAAGCAAAGAAATTATATAATCAAGCGTTAAAAGCCTTTTCTCCTGGATCCAGAGAATATCAGGCACTCAAGCAACGATTGTAATGAAATGGTAAATTCAGCTAATTGGCAAAGCATAAAAGTTAAGAATACCGTTCTGAAGGACGATAGAGAATATTGAATGGATTATATTGTGTACTGTAACATGCAGAACCATGTTTAATTAAGGCTAATCTATTTAGATTTATTCCAGATTAATTTGTTGGTTAGCTAAGGATTTCATTTCTTTGCAACAGTATTATACAACATTAGGAGATAAAATTTGATTATGGAAATTTCAAAAAATAAAATGGTATCCCTAGATTATGTGTTAACTTACGATAACGCAGAGGGAGAATTGATTGAAAAAACATCACCAGAAGCACCTTTGAAGTTCTTATTTGGAGCAGGGTTAATGTTACCTAAATTCGAAGAGACTTTAGCAGGTTTGAAAGAAGGTGAGAAATTCGAGATTGCTCTTGATTGTAAAGATGCATATGGAGAGGTTGATGAAAACGCTATTGTAGATCTTCCAAGAGAAGTATTTCTAGTAGATGGTAAGTTCGATTCAGAGATGATTAAAGAAGGTAATAGTGTACCTATGATGAGCTCTGATGGTCGCAGATTGACTGGACTTATCCTTAAGGTTGATGAAGCTCAAGTAAAAGTTGATTTTAATCACCCATTAGCGGGAGAAGATTTGTTCTTCACTGGTAATGTATTGGAAGTAAGAGAAGCAACAGACGAAGAGATCGCTCAAGTATTCTCAGCAGGTGACTGTGGATGCGGTGATGGTTGTGGATGTGATGATCCACAAGCAAAAGAGGGTGGATGTAGCTCTAGTGGTTGCGGATGCTAATCATATTAAAGCCTTCCTTCGGGAAGGTTTTTTTTTGCTCTTTTGTTAATTCTCTCCTAAGAAAACATTCCGTTTTCTTTTATTCTCTAAATCTCGATGTTTTTATTGTATTTTTATTGAAGCATGCTTCTTGAATGAATGCATAAATAGGATTTTGAGTAAGCTAATACTCATAAACAGATGAAACGAACATGAATTTTCTTCATCGCAAAATACACTCATGCGGATGATTAAATTGATTGGTAGTTCCATCTGATGCAAATGGAAATAATAAATTTAATCAGATGAATACTTTTGGTAAGATATTTCGATTAACTTCGTTTGGAGAGTCACATGGGAAAGGAATTGGAGGTATCATTGATGGATGTCCTGCAGGAGTTGAAATTGATGTACATGAAATTCAGCAGGAGTTAAATCGTCGAAGACCTGGACAGTCAAAATTGACTACTCCACGAGATGAGAAAGATAGAATAGAAATATTGTCAGGTGTTTTTGAAGGCGTCTCAACAGGAACTCCAATTGCTTTTGCAATATGGAATAAAGATCAGCATTCAAAGGATTATGGCAATCTAAAGGATCTTTTTAGACCATCTCATGCCGATTATACTTATTATCAAAAGTATGGCATTCGTGATCATCGCGGAGGAGGGCGTTCTTCTGCAAGAGAAACTATAGCAAGAGTTGTGGCAGGTGCAATTGCCAAACAAATTCTAAAATCGCAGGGAGTAACGTTTAACGCATATGTATCTAGAGTTGGAGAAGTAGAGATTAATAAATCTTACTTGGAATTAGATTTATCTAAGACTGAAAATACGGATGTTCGCTGTCCGGATCCAGAGATGGCAGAAAAGATGACGAATCGTATTCTTTTGGCTGCTAATAATGGAGATACAGTTGGCGGAGTAATAACTTGTGTAATTGGTAATGTTCCAATAGGATTAGGTGAACCAGTTTTTAATAAACTACATGCTGATCTTGGACATGCAATGCTAGGCATTAATGCAGTTAAAGGATTTGAATATGGTTCTGGTTTCGAAGGAACAAAGATGAGTGGTTCAGCACACAATGATGAATTTGTTTCAACCGAAGAAGGCGTGAAAACAAAAACGAATAACTCAGGAGGTATTCAAGGAGGTATTTCCAACGGGGAGGATATCTATTTCAATGTAGGATTCAAACCTATTGCAACTATCTTTAAAGATCAAGATACAGTGGATAAAGAGGGTAACAGCATGGTAATTAATCCTAAAGGAAGACATGATGCATGTGTATTACCTCGAGCAGTACCTATTGTAGAGGCTATGGCTGCGATGGTTATAGTTGATCATTATTTGGCAAATAAAACAACAAGAATCTAAAACACATTCTTGATAATAATTCAAAGGGAGTCATTATGGCTCCCTTTTTTTATATCTAATAATAAAGTAGTCCCCAAAATTGAAAATATAACCTAAAAAAGTATCAGTCAAATGATTGAGGAAATTGTAATTTTGGTTCGTGGTCAAAAATTACAATTTGTATGTGATAGAAAATCAGGCCATTATCATATCCATTTAGAGAAAGAGGCAGAAATACAATGATCTAATTTTACAAATATTCGGTCAGATTGATCAATGGAAATAAATGATTATCATCTACTTTTGAGAATAGTAGTTATGATTAAA
This sequence comes from Puteibacter caeruleilacunae, assembly GCA_005217565.1. GTDB lineage: Bacteria > Bacteroidota > Bacteroidia > Bacteroidales > Prolixibacteraceae > Puteibacter > Puteibacter caeruleilacunae. The sequence goes on along the minus strand of SJCO01000007.1, from coordinate 319,206 downwards.
AAAGACATAACTATTAGAGATTCTAAGCCTATTCATTCTACTATAATTAATATAGTTGGTTGTGGTTTGCAACCTAAATGATTTTACAATTTTAAAATAAAGCTTATGAAGATTTTTCTTCCTGGACTTATCAGTCTGATAGTCTTTTGTAGTATGGTACAAGCACAGGAAAAAGTATTTCCTGGTGCAGATGAAAGAACCCCATCAAGGGCCCAGTATTTCAGTTGGATAAATAATCTTAATGAAGGAGCAACCGAGGAGCATACCCGAATTAATTTGGATTTCTTTAAGTGGCTTCAAGATGAGTACGGAATGGTTCTTGATATTTATGCATATGACGCGGGGGCAATTGATGGTGCTAATTTCTATGGCAGTATTTACTCTGATCGTTTTAAAAAGCAATTTCCAAAAGGATTCGGTCCAAATTATGAACAAGCGAAAGCAATGGGGACTCGTTTAGGCGTATGGGGAGGGCCTGATGGTTTTGGTATTACGCCAGAAGAGGAGAAAGCCCGTCGCGAACAAATGGTTAAGCTTTGTAAGGATTATGAATTTGCTTTATTTAAGTTTGATCGTGTATGTGGTCCCTTAAGAGAGAGTAAGGAGGATGCTTTTATTCAAATGATGAAGGAATGTAGATCTTACAGTCCTGATTTGATTTTGTTGAATCACCGACTAGGTCTTAAAAAATCAAAACCGCATGCTACCACCTTTTTGTGGGGTGGACAGGAAACTTACGTGGATATTCATATTATTAATGAAACTACTGCTCCTCATCATAGAGCAGGAGCATTGTCTCGTGGTTTGCCTCCTGGCTTGAAGAGGTTAACGGAGGATCATGGTGTATGTATTTCTTCTTGTCTGGAAAATTGGGATGATGACTTGATCCTTCAAGCTTTTAATCGTAATCTTATTCTTGCTCCAGAAATATATGGTAACCCTTGGTTACTTAATGATAAGGAGTTTTCAAAATTGGCAAGAATATATAATCTTCATAGAAAGTACCGTGAAATAATGGTTGACGGTAAATTATTGTCAGAAGAAAATTACGGACCTTTCGCTGTTTCTAGAGGTGATGCAAGAACAAGATTGATCTCATTGAGAAATCTCTCCTGGGAACCAGCTACTTATACTGTAAAGTTGGATGACGAAATCGGTTTAACAAAAGGGGGGAAAGTACATGTACGTCAGTTCCATCCTACTGAAAACGTATTGGGTGAATATAAAAGAGGTGAAACAGTAACTGTAGAGGTAGCTCCATTTAGATCATGCTTAATAATGGCAACTACATCTGCGTGCGATGAGCCCGCTGTGGAAGGTGTAGATTATCAGGTTGTGAAGAATGTTGCTGGACAGCCAATTGAGATTACTATACAAGGTGAACCTGGAACTGAAAAATCTATTCGTTTGAATGGAAAATACAAAAGTGCAATTCTTGATGGAGAGACTGTTTCTGTTCTAGCTAAGGGGCAATCGTTGAAGGTTACATTTGAGGGTAGAAAGCAAACGTTACCATATCATAGAAAAGTTGCAACATTAACATCGTGTGCTGTACCAAATGATGCCACTGCACTTTATGAAGCAACTTGTTATGCTGCAGATAATAATGCGTTAGAGGTACGTTCATTTGAGCGTTCCGGTGAGACCGAATTTAATGCAGTTAAAGCTGCGAGAGATGCATTTTTCAACCAAAAAGCTTTGGTAGAAAAAGGATTATGGGATAAATTCCTTTTTGACGGGGATGCTGATACTTATTTCTTTGCAACAAAGCGTAAAGGAAAATTGCATAATGTGAAAGGTGGATGTCTACGTCTTGATTTAGGCAAAGTTCAACATGTTGATTACCTTCAAATAGATGTCCCAGACAATTTTTCTCTATTGCCTTTAGAACAAGAAGAAGGTGTATTTGTAGAGGTAAGTAAAGACCTGAAGGAATGGGAAACATTAACTGTTTTAGCTTATCAGAAGATAAATATTCCTGTGAATAGTAGTATCAGGTATGTGCGAATGTGGTATTCGCCGTCAAGAATGTCGGAAATCACAGGATATTCGAATGGAAAGAAGATGAATCGTAGTAACTGGAGGGCTAGTAATTTGTTTGCACATCCTGAAGTTATGGTACCAGAAAGTGCATGGAATGGAGATTTTGTTGCTAAGGAAGTTCATGAAGGCAGTTTCTTATGTGTTGCTATTAATGGCAAGCATGGTGTTGAAGGAGCATATGCAGCATTGCGAGTAGATGGAGAACTTATTGGTGCTCCTGATCGTGCGGTTTCATACCCTTCAAATGTATGGGAAAATCAAACAACTAATAGTGATAGCAATTATACTTACTACTTCCCATTGAAGAAATCATATGAAGGGAAAAAAGTAGAAATAGTGGTGCTTGGATACGAAAAAGATCAAGAAAACTTGAAAATTGAAGCCTGGATGACTAAAACTGAAAAGCCTTCAGTTTCAAAAACTCTTATATTAAAAAAATAGAGTTAAATGCCTGGAACTGATTAGGTCTATCTGTCATAACTAAAAATCATTTAAAATAAATTGCAAAGCCGGAAGGAGATTTCTTCCGGCTTTTGTATTTTTGGGTATGAATTTTTCAGTTTTATGCGGCAGATTTTTTTGATAATATTTTGTTTTGTATTGATAGGCAGAAGCTTAGGAGTAGAATTTGATTATTTCACCAAATTTCAAAAACTCGGAACTGAGCAGGGATTGCCTCATGTACATGTGAATTCGGTTTTTCAGGATCACCTGGGCTATTTATGGTTTGGGACCCATGCTGGATTTGTAATGTATGATGGGGCTAATATGACTACTATATACGAAGAGCATGATTCGACAGCAATTTCGAGTCAGTCGTTTTTGCATTTTGCTGAACATATAGATGGAAATATTTATGCTTCCAGTGGTGAATTCCTTTACAAAGTTGATCGTAAAAATCTATTGGCGAAAAACATTTCTGAAGAGATTGTTTATCAGTCGGTGAAGTCGATGACTACTTACCATGATTCACTTATAGTACTTTGTAAAGATCAACTTTGGATTAATGCAAATCCTGAGAATTACTTATTTCAACCATATAAGCTAGATACGCTTTCTAATAGTTTCGGATTGAAAGTATTGGGAGATAGTCTTCTGATGCTGCATGAGCAGGGGATTGCAAGTATTGAGGTGGTTGGTGATAGTTTAAGTATAACTCCTAACACAAAAATAAAGGAATTAATTGATATCCATTTGTCGAATGATTCAACGTTATGGTTCATCAGTAAAAGAGGAGTTGGGATAATCGAAGACGGCAAACCTTCGTTATGTATTAAGTCGGGTGGAATAAATAGTATTACGAGTGATCGCTTGAATAGAGTACTCGTGGGAACCAAGAATAATGGAGTTTTTCAGGTAGTAAAGAAGCGGGGAAAATATGAACTGGTATCTTTTGAGGATCGGGAGAAAGTATATGTTCCTGGTTTTTTCGATAATATTATCAATACTCTTTTTTGCGACTATTCAGGAGCGATATGGATAGGAACAGGAGGGAATGGAATAACGAAAGTCTCATGTGATAATCTGAAATATATACATTTACGTCATGATACCACTGACTATGTGCGAGAGTACGGCTATGTGAATAGTATTGGAGAAGATGAGAAAGGTGGGTTATGGGCTGGCTCGTCAGGAGGAGGATTACATCGATTGGATTTAATTCAAAAGAAGCTTGTAAATGTGCCAGTTATAAAAGATGGCGAGGTTTGGAAGAATCTATATGTGCAAAGTGTCTTTTTTGAAAAAGATACTGTATGGCTCGGTGGACGCTCAGAAGGCCTATTTATGTGTGAGTTTTCACCTACAGGGGATAGTTTGATCGTTTTTAACTATGTGGTGCCAGGTAATGGGCGTTTTCGTTCAATTGATCGAATCTTGCGAAAGAATAATAGACTTGTTTTTATAGATTCAAAAGGGAGTGTGTCCGTTAAGCAAGATTCCAATATGGTTAACTTAGAATATATAGATGTACTTAACGAACACAATCGAATTGATTCATTTGAAGTGGGAAGGGATCGAATTCATAATCCCAAAACGAATAGTACCATCTATGGAAATCATGCTTGCATTGCAAAGAATGGTGCTATATATCTAGGACGAAATGATGGACTATATCAGCTTAACGTAAAGACTCAAGCGCTTGATGAGTTAAAACTGGGAGAAACAAAGGAAGCGGTTACTTCTGTATCTGAATCGCAGAATGGTATTTTATGGCTTGGAACCAGAGAAGGACTTATTCGTTACAATCCTAAGAATAAATCTGTCTTGAGATATAAGTTCCCAGGAAATGAGAACCTGAATAGTTTTAATCATGCAATTGTAAAAGAAACAAAATCTGGTTATTTACTGTATGGATGTAATGATGGGGTAATACTACTTAATCCTAATTTTAAATCCATAATACCTACTCCTAAGTACCAAATAAGCAAAGTTATTGCAGGAGGAGAACAGGCTGTATGGAAAGTCAGTAATTTGTCGTACAATTTCAATGAGAAGAATAAGATTGCATATCTTGTTAATGATAAATCGACAAAATGGAATACCCTGAATAAGACATTGGGTCTTTTGGCGTTTAATCCTTCATTTTTCACTAATGATCACCTAAAAATAAAGGTGTTTAATGCTGCCGGAATAGAGTCAACAGAGGTGTTTGAGACCGAAATAATTCGAAGATTTAATCTTTGGGTGATTGCTCTTGTTATTCTTTCAATGGGAGTAATCTGGTATCTATATCTAAAGCAGGTACAACGAGGAAAATTAGCAATGGTTTCAGAATCAAATCCTGATGTTAATGGAGAGGAAGAGGATGATGATAGGAGTTTGAAAGAAGAAAAGACACCGTTTGTTGTTAAAACTGAAGAAATAATATTAAGTAATATATCTGATTCAACCTTCTCGGTGAACGATCTGTATGAAGCAATGCAAATGAGCAAATCGAGCTTTTATAGGAAGCTAAAAAACGATACAGATATGTCGCCGAATGAATTTATCCGTAATGTAAGACTGGAGTGCGCTAGTGAGCTTTTAAAGCGCGGAGAACAGTCGATAAATGACATCGCATACGAAGTTGGCTTCAGTTCTCCATCGTATTTTACCAAATGTTTTAAAAAAAATTACGGAATTTCACCGAAGGATTATAAATGAAACTCAGATAATAAGCGAATAATTTGAATTTTTTGTTAAACAAAAAAGGGAAGGTAAATTTTCAAGATCGTTTAAAAATGTTAAATTTGCCTATAAATAAGTGAGAGATGACTGAAAGTGAAAATATTTTATTAAAAGATATTCAGCAAAATGTTCAGAAAGCCATGGGAATGGTTAATACGCTCAAACTTGAAAAGAAAGAACTGGAGTTTGAAAAATCGAAGCTTCTTGATGAAATTGAACGTTTGAAAGAAGAGAATGAGATGATTCAAAGAAAGTATGATAATCTGAAGCTTGCAAAGTCGTTGATAGAAGACGGAGATAATGTTGATGCAAAGCTTAAGATTAACAAAATTGTGCGGGAAATTGATAAGTGTATTGCTCTTTTAAACCGATAATGTATGGACGAAAAATTGTCGATAAATGTAAAAATTGCTGACAGACAATATCCATTAAAGATAAATCGGATTGAGGAGGAGCGGATACGCAAAGCGGCGAAGATAATTAGCGATAAAGTTGTACAATATAAACAGAAGTATAAAACAAATGATGTTCAGGATTTTCTTGCAATGACAGCCTTGCAGTTTGTGGTTCAAAATTTGGATCTAGCTGAACAAAGTGACAAGACTCCGTTTATTGAGGAAGTTGAACAACTAAACAATGACTTAGCTGATTTTCTTAGAGAAGCTTAAAATTAGATTTGGAGAGTGTACCCGCATTAGTAAAGCAAGAGTTGCAAACTTATTGTGCTTTATTGTTGCGGATTTTTTATATAATAATGGAACTTAATCTGAAAGGAAACAGAATATGGAATGGACAATGATAGTTTCAGTTTTAACAGCATTTGCTGGAGGAGGTGCGATTTCGTACTTTCTTTGGGATAGTGCCTTAAAGAAGAAACGTGTCAGGATTATAAAAGAGTCAGAAACCGAAGGTGAAGTCATCAAGAAGGATAAGATGCTTCAGGCCAAAGAGAAGTTTCTGCAGCTTAAATCTGAGCACGAAAAGTATATTAACGAGAAAAACGGCAAGATTGCCAATCTTGAAAACAAGTTGAAGCAACGTGAGTCATCGTTGAATCAGCGAAGAGATGAACTACAGCGCAAGGTTAAGGACTTTGAAGTAAAGAAGAAGGATGTTGATGCAATTCGTGAAAATTTAAATCACCAATTGGAAGTTCTTGAAGTTAAAAACGAAGAATTAGAAAAACTTCATAAGCAGCAAGTTGATCAACTAGAAGAGATCTCAGGCCTTTCGGCAGATGAGGCAAAATCTCAATTAGTTGAATCAATGAAGAATGAAGCTAAAACAGAAGCAATGTCTTACATTCAAGAGATTATGGATGAGGCAAAGCTTACTGCTAATAAAGAAGCAAAGAAGGTTGTTGTTAAAACAATACAAAGAGTTGCAACTGAAACGGCAATGGAAAATTCTGTAACTATTTTCCATATTGAAAGTGATGAAATTAAAGGTCGAATCATTGGTCGTGAAGGACGTAATATTAGAGCTCTTGAAGCTGCTACTGGAGTTGAAATTATTGTAGATGATACTCCTGAAGCAATCGTACTTTCTGCTTTCGATCCAGTACGTCGTGAGATTGCTCGTTTAGCTCTTCACCAATTGGTAACAGATGGACGAATTCACCCAGCTCGTATCGAAGAAGTAGTTAATAAGGTTAAAAAGCAAGTTGAAGAAGAGATTATTGAAACAGGTAAGCGTACTTGTATTGATTTAGGTATTCATGGAGTTCATCCTGAGCTTATCAGAATGATTGGTAAGATGAAATACCGTTCTTCTTATGGTCAAAACTTATTGCAACACTCAAGGGAGACTGCTAACTTATGTGCGATAATGGCTTCAGAACTTGGATTGAATCCAAAACGAGCTAAGCGTGCAGGATTGTTACATGATATAGGTAAAGTGCCAGATGATGAACCAGAATTGCCACACGCAATTCTTGGTATGAAATTGGCTGAGAAGTTTAAAGAGAAACCTGATATATGTAATGCAATTGGAGCTCACCATGATGAAGTTGAAATGACTAGCTTAATTGCTCCTATCGTTCAGGTATGTGATGCTATCTCTGGAGCACGTCCAGGTGCAAGGAGAGAAGCGGTTGAATCATATATCAACAGATTAAAGGAACTTGAATCAATGGCATTATCACATCCTGGAGTACTTAAAACTTATGCTATCCAAGCTGGACGTGAGTTGAGAGTTATTGTTGGAAGTGAGAAAATCAACGATAAAGAAGCTGAACAGTTATCGTATGATATCGCGAAACAAATTCAAGATGAGATGACTTATCCTGGTCAAATCAAGGTTACTGTTATTCGTGAAACGAGAGCAGTTAATTATGCAAAATAATTGTACACTCAATAATGAGAAAAGGGGACTATTTAGTCCCCTTTTTTATTGCTGTTATGTTGGTTTTGTACAAAATTTATTGAATTTACCTGTCTTTTAAGATACGGTAGAGCTCGTTTAATGATGCAGCTTTAGATTTTTCTTTTCTTGATTCATAGCAGAATTTCAACTCCGCTACTAATCTTTGTAAGTAATATTTCTCACTTACCGGTTCAAAGTACTCATAGTCTATGTCAAAGCCCTTTTCGGTTAATAGGTGTTCTATTTCAGCTCTACCTAATACTGAACCTTCATTGGTAGGATTAATATAGAATAGTGCTGGTTGTTTCATATCGGTAAACTTGTGTATTATACCTGTTTTATCGAGATAAGCTAGAAAGTGACTTTCAGGTACACTTACACCGTATACATCTAATCCTAATTCACGGGTTATATACAAGTAAAAGATTGTCATTAATAAAGGGCTCGCTTTTTTTTGTATGAATAACTGATCAATCATGTAAGAATTAGGACTTTTATCAAGCCATTGAACAATGCTGTATCCTCGGTTCTGAAAAAGAATATGGTTTACAATGGTGATCTTCTCCAGAGCTGTTAAGTTATCGTTCAATTCAAGCCAAATATCACGAATTATATAGTTTACATGTTCTCTTAGTTTCTCCAACTCAATATCTGGATTCTCTAATTGGGCAAGAACAAATAATACCTCCAATAAATCATTTGGTGCATCAAACCAATTTTGAATTTGTGTAAATACAGCATCATGACGAAGCTTACTAAGTATCATCTCTTTTCGAATCTCAAATAACACGTTACCTGAAGAATTGCTCAATTCAGAGATGGCATCGTGTCCTAGCATCTTAAATTGTTCCAATACTGCTTCGAATACCTTTGGATCAGGATCATCGATTAAAGCAATTAAATGATTGATTCGTGATTCCATAATCTTTGCTATAGTGTCAAACGATCTAATACTAACTTGACGAGCTTTTTCATCTCATCATGATAGTTCTCGTTTGCCTGTTTTGTAACCCTATTTGCAATTATTAAGCATATGGTTAATGCATTATGCCCAAGTAATTTTGAGAGCCCATAAATGGCTGAGCTTTCCATTTCAAAATTTGTGATTTTATGTCCCTTGAATTCAAACTTTTCTATTTTAGAATTCAATTCAGGATTAGAAAGTTTAAGCCTTAAAACTCGTCCCTGTGGGCCATAAAACCCCGGAGCCGAAATGTTAACTCCATTGTGAGTATTATCATTACTTATTAGTTTTAAGAGCTTTTCAGAACAATTAACCACATAAGGAGACGCTAACTCCTTCAGCCAACCTGTATTCTCCTTGAACGCTGCTTCAAATTCAAGATCACAAATACTATTTCTCCCTTCATAAAAATTCAATAGACCATCGAAACCAATTGATTTCTCTGATATTACATACGAATTTACAGGTAAATATGTTTGCAATCCTCCCGATGTACCTATCCTAATGAAATTAAGCATACGATGATTTTGCTTAATGGTTCTGTTTTTTAGGTCAATATTTGCTAATGCATCTAGTTCATTTACAACAATATCGATATTGTCAGTGCCAATTCCAGTTGAAATTACCGTTACTCTTTTACTATTATATCTTCCAGTTAAACTCGTAAATTCACGACTAGATATGGTAAACTCGATATCAGATAGAAACTCACCAATCATATGCACTCTACCTGGGTCACCAACTAATATAATATCATCAGCGATTTGTTCTGGTTGTAGGTGTAAATGAAAGATACTTCCATCTGTATTAAGTATTAATTCTGAATGTTTGATCATGTGCTTTATTTTTTTGTAGAAACTAATATATGAAATGACGGTGAATTTTCCTCATAATATACTCATAAAGAAGAAGGATAATAATTACGTTAGTTGCAAGATGAGAATAATTGTGATGAATCGCGGAAAATAGGGGGTAGATTTCAAAAATTGATTATTTTTAAAAGAAAATTATGCAACTTAAATTTTGGTATTATGAATATTAATAAGCCGTCGTTAATTATCGGAGCAGTTGTCGTCTTCGTCATTCTTCTTTTTGGTAATAGCATGTTTGTAACATTGCAACCAGGAGAAAGAGGAGTATTATTTCGTCCATTCACATCGGGATTAGACAAGGAAAACATTTATTCTCCAGGTTTTCACATCATTGCACCATGGAATGACATGCATGTTTATGATGTAAAAGAGCAGCAAAGTGAAGAAAAAATGGATGTATTAGATAAAAACGGACTATCATTAAATGTTGACATTACTGTACGTTTTAATCCTCAGTACAATCGTATTGGATATCTTCACGAGATTTTTGGGAAGAACTATATCAGTCGATTGATTATTCCTGAAGTACGTTCGTCAGTACGACAGGTGGCTGGTCGTTATACTATGGAAGAAATCTACTCAACAAAAAGGGCAGAGGTTGAAGGTGCTATCATTTCGGAAACACAGGAAATTCTTAAGGCGAACAATATTGATATGCAAGCTTTACTAATTCGTTCTATTAATTTACCAGAAAAAATAAAGCAGGCGATTGAGTTAAAATTAGAGGAAGAGCAGAAATTCTTAACATATCAGTATACGCTTGAAAAGGCAAAAAAAGAAGCAGAAAAGAGAAGAATTGAGGCAGAAGGATTGGCAAGATATAATCAGATTATTAATGCTAGTTTGACAGATAGAATATTGAAACAAAGAGGTATTGAGGCTACTATGGAGTTGTCTAAATCACCTAATGCAAAAGTTGTAGTTGTTGGTTCAGGTAAAGATGGCTTGCCATTGATTCTTGGGGGCAACTAAAAAAATAAAATAGAAAGGTGAAGGTCGGCAATGTCGACCTTTGTTTTTGTTGATAGTTGAAGTGAAAAAATTAACTTTGCGAAAAAAAAGTTTATGATACAAAGAATTCAATCAGCGTATTTGCTGATCTCTCTAATTTTGGTGGCGATATTATTCGCTTTTCCATTGATTGATTTTGTGGGAAATGACGGAGTTATTTACTTCCTTGATTTTGCAGGATTCTATAAGGTAGCATCATCTGGAAATGAATTGCTTTACAGTGGTTGGCCAGTAGCTAGTCTTATTGGAATCATTTGTGTTTTGCACCTTGCAATTCTATTCCTTTATAAGAAGAGAATCCTTCAAATGAGAATGACTGTCTTTTCAATTATGTTGTTACTTGGTTATTTTGGATTAAGTTTTTATTTGGCTACCAAGTATGCTGGATTGATTGAAGGATCATACAGTTTCAAGGTAAGTTTCATTTTTCCTTTAATCGCAATTATACTGGATTACTTGGCAATTAGAGCCATTGGAAAGGATGAGGCATTAATAAGATCAATTGATCGAATCAGATAAATAATAAAAGGCCTCATTTGAGGCCTTTTTATTTATTTTATTATCAGTTGTTCCTTGGTATTTATTTTCTCACAATAGTGACATTTTACTTCTAACGGATTCTTGGAAACTACCGTAAACATCGAGTCCATATGTTCAAAGTTACTAATACATTTTGGATTAAAGCATTTTGCAATCCCTACAATCTGGTCAGGAATTTCAACAATCTTTTTCTCTACTACCTCATAGTCTCGTATAACATTCAAGTTAGCATTAGGAGCTAGCATCGCGATTTTGTTTATCTCTTCTTGTTCAAAAAACTTATTTGAGATCTTAATGATCGCTTTGCCACCAATCTTTTTACTCTCAAGATTCATTCCAAAGGTCACTTGATTTTTTATCTTATCAAGACCTAGAATATTGATTACTTTAAAAAGATTTTCTGTATGTATATGGTCGATTACAGTGCCATCTTTAATTGCACTAACTTTAAGTTTTGTCTTAGCCATTATTCAAAGTTTTTTTGTTATCAATTATTTTAAACCCAACGTATGAGCAATAATTGCTTCACGAGTATACATTCCGTTTAGAGCTTGAGTGAAATAATATGCTTTAGGACTAGCATCAACGTCAACATGGATTTCATTTACTCTAGGAAGAGGATGAAGAATTTTCATGTTTTCCTTTGTATTCTTCAGCATTGAATTTCTAAGAATGTACACGTTTTTGACTTTTTCATATTCAATTGGATCAGCAAATCTTTCCTTCTGAACACGTGTCATATATACGATATCAGCTTCAGAGATAATGTCAGTGAACTCTGTATGCTCAAAATAGCGAATCCCTTTTGAATCCAGATATTTCTTGTATTCAATAGGCATCGCTAGCTCAGGAGGCGCAATGAAGTTGAAAATAGGGTTTTCAAATTGTGACATTGCCATCAAAAGAGAGTGTACCGTACGACCGTACTTAAGATCACCAACAAGGAATATATTCAGGTTATCTAATGTTCCTTGCGTCTTAAGCATAGAATACATATCAAGTAATGTTTGCGTTGGATGTTGATTTGCTCCATCACCAGCATTAATTACAGGGATGTCTGCGACTTCAGAAGCGTAGCGGGCACTACCTTCCAATGGATGACGCATCACGATTAAATCGGCATAGTTATTAACCATTCTAATTGTATCGTGCAGGGTTTCTCCTTTTGTAACACTTGAAGATGAAGAATCTGTAAAACCGACGATTCTTCCTCCCATTCTGCTAATGGCAGTCTCGAAACTTAATCTCGTTCTGGTAGAAGGTTCAAAGAATAGTGAGGCCACAACTTTTCCTTCTAACAGGTTTTGATTCGGGTTCTTCTCGAAATCCGCAGCGAGTTCCATGATGCGCATGTACTCATCGCGATTAAAGTCCATAATAGAAATAAGATCCTTTTTCATCTTACTAAATACTCGTTAAAGGTTAGTATATCTAAACAAATTTTGATCACATAAAAAAAAGCCAACAGAAATAAAATAACTGTTGGCTTTCTATATAAATTGAAAAAATGATTGTTCTTAATTCGAAAATGAAGACAATGATTAAACTGAATGGATACCCCTCCAGAGTAATTGAATAAATTCTCTGCAAGAGTAATTACTCTTCTAACAATAAAATTTAAAGTATTAATTAGATGCTTCATTAAAATCCAAAAGTATAGTTTTATTTGAATCTTTCATTAGCTTTTGCCAAAAAATAATCAACATTTTTGTGGAAAATGATATGTTATAAAATATAATGTTTTACAATATTTCTGTTTGCACTCCTATAATATCATTAAACTTATTTAAAATTCTTTCAGTATCATTTTGTCTTACAGCTAGTTTTATCGTACAGTTTAAATCAAACTTTGTTTCAACCTGATTTAGATTATCATCTTTTATTACTTTCATCACATTATTCATGTTAAGATAATCGAAATCGACTTTGATGATATCTTCAACAATTTTTTCTACGATAACAGCATTTTCAATTGCCTCTGCTGCTCCTTCCCGGTATGCATTGATTAAGCCACTAACTCCAAGTAACGTTCCTCCAAAGTAACGAACAACTACGATTAGAATATTTGTTAAATCATTCGCTTGAATCTGGCCAAGTATTGGTTTACCTGCAGTACTTGAAGGCTCTCCATCATCATTGGCTCGAAACAATTTCTTTTCGGCACCTAATCGCCATGCATAACAATGATGTCGTGCATTATGATGTTCTTTTTTCAATCGTGCAATATGATCCTTTATTTCTTCTTCGGTTGATACAGGATAAGCATATGCAATAAACTTGCTTCCTTTGTCCTTAAATAGCCCTTCAGAAGCATTTTCTATAGTTAGATAAGTGTCAGATTGAGTGGTCATAATTCTTTTGTTAATAAAAATATACTGATCAAAGAGATAATTATACCGATCCAATTCAAAAGGTTTAACTTTTCCTTGAAAAATCCTTTTGCAAAGAGAACGGATAATACTACAATTCCCATATTGTTTACACCAAATATAACTGAACTATCGAGAATTTCTGTATTCAGTGTCTTTAAAAAGAAGTATAGCGATCCGAAATTCGCTATACCTAATGCTATTCCGAAAGTAATCGTATTTCTTCTAAGAAGAGGCTGTGCAGACATACGTAATATTAACATCAATAGTATTCCAGAAATAAATGCAACAAGAAAGGTAAAAGTTGAGAATATCTCTACTTGTCCATCTTTTAAGAAATAGTGTTGTGCATATTTGATTAATGAATCCACAGAGCCAGATCCTATAAATATAATTAGAGGAAATAGAAGCAAGATTAAAGAGCGTACCCTTTCTTTTTTATATATGGTTAGTATTACCGCTAAACAAGCCATAATAATACCAACAAGTTTTGTTAGATGGAGTGTTTCATCAAAATAGAGTAATGAATAACAAATAGGAATCACCATTGATAGTTTTGTGGCGATTGTTGTGGGTGTAATGCCAGCTTGTTGTGTTGATTTACCAATTAAGATGAACATTACAATGAAAGCAACACCAATAATGCTTACTATTGGTAACCATTGTACCTGTGTTATTGATGATAACTTTTCATTAGGAGATAGGAGTGATACACCAAGCGTGAAAGCTGTAAGGTAATTAATAATAATAGGGTAGAGTAGGTGTTGATTAAAACGTTCAATGTATTTAAATATAAGGAAAATGAATGTTGATGAGAGTATACTTAAACACAGATATATCATTGATTCTTTTTTTCAGTGTGGTTGCAATTTAGAATAAAAAAAAGCAGGTTCAAAATGAACCTGCATATCTTATTACATTCTAAGTTTCTTTTCTATATCATCAACATAGTTACGGAAAGATTTATCTGTATCTTTTAAATTCCTAACAGTTTTGCAAGCATGCAATACTGTCGCGTGATCCTTCTTCCCAATCTGAGCTCCAATTGAAGCAAGTGACGCTTTTGTCATATTCTTTGAGAAATACATTGCAATTTGTCGAGCCTGTACGATTTCTCTTTTCCTAGTTTTAGCTTGAAGAGAGTCGGCAGGTAGGCCGAAGTACTCGCAGACAACTTTCTCAATGAAATCAATTGTAATCTCTTTCTCTGTACTCTTCACGAGCTTCTTAATCATCTCTGCTGCCAAATCGATTGTTATTTCTTTCTTGTTTAACATCGACTGTGCCAATAGAGAAATAAGGGCACCTTCTAACTCTCGTACGTTATTATTGATGTGAGAAGCAACGTATTCTATTACCTCTTGAGATAATTCAAGTCCGTCTTTATAGATTTTCTTCTTTAGAATAGCAATTCTTGTTTCGAAATCGGGTACCTGAAGATCTGCCATAAGTCCCCATTTGAAGCGAGAAAGAAGACGTTGCTCCATTCCTTGCAAATCTATGGGCGCTTTATCTGATGTAAGAATTAATTGCTTTCCTGTTTGATGTAAATGATTAAATATATGGAAGAAGGTTTCCTGAGTTTTTTCTTTTCCAGCAAACTCTTGAACATCATCAAGAATCAAAACATCTATCATTTGGTAGAAATGCAGAAAATCATTCCTATTGTTGTTTCTGGTAGCTTCAGTAAATTGTGTGATAAACTTATTCGCACTAACATATAATACTACCTTCTCTGGAGAGCGTCGCTTTACTTCAATCCCAATAGCTTGAGCTAAGTGTGTCTTTCCTAATCCTGATTTTCCATAAATTAGTAGAGGGTTGAAAGCTGTTCCTCCTGGATTTTGAGCAACAGCAAATCCTGCACTTCTAGCTAGCCTATTACAATTACCTTCGATAAAATTATCAAATGTATTATCAGGTTTTAACTGAGGGTCCACATTCAGTTTCTGGATTCCAGGAATAATGAATGGATTTCTAATCGCTTTTTCTTCAGTCTTGATAGGAACAGACATTGGTCTGTTCTTCAGAGGAGCATTATTATTTGTCGGGTATTTTACCGTAAATGGTTTCGGACCTTCAAAACCATTATTGTTTCCCATCACCACATTATATTCCAACTTAGCATCAGGACCTATCTCCTTACGTAATGTTTTACGTAATATATCAATGTACTGTTCCTCTAAGTACTCGTAGAAGAACGGACTTGGTACCTGTATCGTTAGAATATTTTCATCTATCTTAACAGGGACAATTGGTTCAAACCAGGTTTTAAAACTTACTGGCGGAACATTATCCTTTATGACCGACAAACAATTATGCCAGACTATGGTGTGATCTTTTAGCATTTTTTAAGGACAACAACAATTAATTATTAGACAACTTTTTTCTACCTCTGAATCGTTTCCCATGACAAAGATTGTGAAAAAAAAGTTGAAAAAAAACTCGCATAAGTCTTGACTTTTTCGAAAATAGTCTATTGTCTTATTTATCAGAATTTTAAGAAAACCTTCGCGTGTTTTTGTTTTAAGTATATGATAGTCAGGCCTATATGGGCTGATTTGGAAATCTAAATTACAAATAAAAAAACGCAATATATTTGTCTATCTCTTTTAGAGCAAGGCTTTTAGTGTTATTGATGTAGGATTCATTTTTTTTGAAAAAATCGACAACAAATTACTATATAGATTTAATCTAAAATTGAGATAGAGTTATATATACTATTTTGATTTACGAACTGCTTTTTGAAGCTTTATTTTTCTTCCATTTTTAAATGCGATTATTTCGGCATTTGGAAAGTCTGAACGAACAGTTTCATATGTCTCCAATGCTTGCTGATAATTATTGGTAGATCCTGTAAAGTAGTTAAATGAATCGACTACCTTTTGTTCCTCTACCTCATAACCATCAAATAGAGCAGAGCTAACTTCAAGTTTAATATCAGAAGACAATAGAAATACTTTATAGGTAATTTTAGAATTTCCGCCATTTTCAGAAGGAGAGATGTATATATCTTTTCCTAGATCAATCGCCGAGAAATGTACATATCTTTCAGGATTCGCTCTAAAATCACGCAGTAACCGGTCTAAATCCTTCGATGCATCGGTTAAGTTTGCATATAGAGCAGGATCTTTTAAGAACAGACCTAAACTTCCTTCCTGATTCTGGATACTATAAACTATGGAGTCAATATTTGCCATAGTATTGTTTGTCTTTTTAACAAGACCGGCAAGTTCCATATTGGCCAAAGTATCGGTAAAGGCGGCTAGATTATTCGTAATCTCCTTAATATCCCCTCGATTAGTGCTAATGGTGGTTGTTATCGAATCCATATTAGCAACAATAGAAGTGATTGCAAGTTTATTTATTTTAATCATCTCACTAAGGTCCTGAGATGTCTTTTCCAAATTATAAATTGTATTGTTTATGTGTTCAAAGCTTTCTTTGAGGTTATCTCTGGTACTTTCATTAAAGACATAAGTTACAACTGTAATAGCAGAATCAAGAGACGATAATAAGTCTTCTGCTTTATTTTTCAAAGGTGCAATTTGCATACTTACCTGCTCCTTAAGGTCTCCTTCGATATCACTTTTTAACGTGTCACCACTTTTATGAAACTCTTTTTCATTGGTAAGGATTAAACTTATCGACTTTGTTCCCATTAAATCAGTACTGATAATCTTAGCTAAGGTATTCTTTGGAACTTTAAATCCTTCAGGAAGGTTAAATGTAACAAGAAGATCACCCGATGCATCATCTGCAAATTTTACCTCATTGACCTGACCAATTTTATATCCATTTAGAATGACTGCACTGGATTCAACTAAGCCATCAACTTTCTGATAACGTACATGATATGTATCAACAGATTTAAATACATCATTCCCTTTAAGATAATTAACTCCCCAATAAAGAGCGAAAATACTTACTACTATTAATAATCCTGTTTTTGAAAGTCGTTTGGTATTCATCGATATTATTTTGGTTCTCGAATTTATACAAAGGTAAAAAAATATTTATGTGTTGCAGGTTTTATTTATTCTATGGAACGCTTTGTATCTGCCCGTTTTCAAAAGAAATGACAAATGCATCTCTAAATTTTTTACGTATCTTTTTGAGATACAAGCTCGCCTGTTCTTTAGTCTCAAAGTTGCCTATAAAATATTTATAGATATTATCAACCTTTTTTTTCTGAACATCACTTAATCCCTTAAAGTTTGATTTTTCCAAAGGAATGTTCTTTTTACTGGCCGCAAGTTGGATACCATATGTTCGTTTTACAATTGGCTCGATAGATTTCGTTGGTGTAGTTGTTTCTGCTTCCTGAGTTACAGGAATATTATATGCCGTTTGTGCTTCTATCTTTTCTTTATATGATTTAAATGCTCGGTATATTGCCGAAGCAATGTAAGTTTGTCCTTTATCGCTGGCAAGAAATTGACGTTCATTAGGATTACTTAAAAAGCCTACTTCAATAAGTACCCCAGGCATTGAAGTTCTTCGAAGAACCAGAAATCCAGCTTCTTTTACTCCTCTATTTTTACGACCTACTCGTTGTGCAAATTGATTTTGGGTTAAATCGGCAAATTGAACACTTTGGATTTTAAAGTTATTCTGAATCAACTCGAATATGATATACGACTCATGAGAATTGGGATCGAATCCCTCGTAAGTTATTGAGTAGTCATCCTCGAGTAGAATTACAGAGTTCTCTTTTTTGGCGACCTCAAGGTTCTCTTCGGAACGATGATTCCCTAAGACAAATGTTTCCGTGCCAGCAACGTAGGTTGCTCCACAATAATTTGCATGTAAAGAAATGAACAGGTCGGCATGACATTGGTTCCCTATATATGCTCTTTTGTGTAAAGGAATAAAAACATCCTTGTCGCGTGTATAAACAACATTGATCTCTGGGATATTTTTATTAATATATTGACCAAGTTTTTGTCCAATATTTAAGACAATATCTTTTTCTTTTATTCCTTTGTATACAGCTCCAGGATCTTTTCCTCCGTGACCGGGGTCAATAACTACTGTTTTTAGTGGTTTTAGCTGTTGATCTTGAGCAAAAGCAAAAATATTAGCACCAATAAGGTTAATTAGCGTTAAAAAAATATATTTATTTATAATGGTGAATCTCATACAATTAGGTTAAAAGTTGTTGAAACACCTGTAAAATAAGCAATCTTAAACCAAAAATAAAAGATTATTTTTACTCAAGTGAATTTTTTCTACGCACTGTTTTTATATTTTTGCATACGATTAGATTTTAGTAGTAATTATCATAAAACGAACTTTTGGAATTTATAAAACTTTATATCGTACTTGTTGTAGTCTTGGGAATAGGCATAAATGCACAAGGACAGACGACAGA
Organism: Puteibacter caeruleilacunae; assembly: GCA_005217565.1. GTDB lineage: Bacteria > Bacteroidota > Bacteroidia > Bacteroidales > Prolixibacteraceae > Puteibacter > Puteibacter caeruleilacunae. The sequence goes on along the minus strand of SJCO01000007.1, from coordinate 300,501 downwards.
GAAAGGTAAGCAGGAGTCAAAAAAAGGTAAGACACTATTGGAGACATCTGTTGATCCGATGAGAAATGATTCTCTTCGAGTGGATTCATTAGCTGTTCAGCCAAGTGATTCTTTAAATATCGAGGCTAAAACAGATTCAATCAAAAAACCAATGCTTGAGTCTGAAATTACCTATAGTGCAGTAGATTCATTCGTACTATCACGAGACAATAAGCGTGTGTATCTTTACAAGGGTGCCAAGATTAATTACCAATCCATCGAGCTTACTGCGGATTATATCGAGTTGGATATGGAGAATAAGGAAGTATATGCAGAAGGACTTCCGAATGACACTTCTGGAATTGTTGAAGGGACACCGGTATTTAAAGATGGGGATGAAGAGTTTAAAGCGCAAAAAATGCGTTATAACTTTGAAACAAAGAAAGCTATTGTTACGGATATCAGAACCGAGCAAAACGGTGGATTTGTTCATAGTAAGACTGCAAAGAAAACAGATGAAGATGAATACTGCATGGTAACTGGTAAGTATACAACGTGTGATCATGATCATCCTCACTATTATTTACACCTTACAAAAGCTAAAGTAATTGCTAACAAGAAAATCATTACAGGCCCAGCTTATATGGTACTGGAAGATTTTCCATTATATTTTCCTACGTTACCATTTGGATATTTTCCAAATTCGAAAAAATATTCATCGGGAATCTTGATTCCTAGTTATGGTGAAGAAAATCAGCGTGGATTCTTCCTTCGTGATGGAGGTTACTACTGGGCCGCGAATGATTATTTTGATGCAGCCATACGCGGAGAAATTTATTCGAAGGGTTCTTGGGGATTAAAGTTTAACACCAACTATAAACTTAGATATCGTTTCAAAGGTAATTTTGACTTTAAGTATTTTAGAAATGTTTTTGAGCCAACTAATGCAGAGGAGATTATTGCCGGAAAGAAGGTAAGAAAAGACTTTTCAATCCGTTGGTCACATTCGCAAGATGCAAAGGCAAATCCAAGCTCAACATTTTCGGCAAGTGTGAACTTTTCGACTAGTACATACGATAAGAATAATTCATATAATCCTTCGAATTATTTAACGAACTCTAAATCGTCGAGTATTTCTTACTCTAAGCGCTGGGAGAACTCTCCTTTTAGCATGTCGGCTAACCTGCGTCACTCGCAGAATGCTGTTGACACAACTATAAGTTTAACTTTACCTGAGATGACGCTAACAATGGGAAAGATTTATCCTTTTAAACGCAAGAACAGAGTTGGAAAGGCTAAGTTTTATGAGAAATTCGGTCTTAGCTATAGCGGAAACTATCGTAATTCTGTTCCTAGTGTGAAAGAGAGTGAGATTTGGGGATCAGATAAATGGCAAAACGGAGCACGCCATAATACTTCATTGACATTGCCTCAGTTTAAATTGCTTAAATTCTTCAACTTTACTCCATCTATTAGTTATCAGGAAAGGTGGTATACAGATTATATTACAAAAGAGTGGAGAGCAGAAGCACCTTATTATGATCCTATTACAGAGCAAACTGAGACTCAAAAGGGAGAATTGGTTAATACTAAACATTATGGATTTAAGCGTGCATACGAATATTCATATGGCTTGAGTGCTACAACCCAGATTTATGGTTTCTTTACTTTCAAGGAAGGTAGCCGAGTACAAGCTATTCGGCACGTAATGAAACCTTCTATTTCTTTTTCATACCGTCCTGATTTTTCTGATGATAAATATGGATTTTATAGAACTGTTTTGAACGAAGAAACCAATGAAATGGTTCGTTATTCCATTTTCGAAAAAGGTATTTTTGGAAGTCCTGGAGCAGGAGAAAGTGGAGCCATTAGTTTTTCTTTAAACAATAATGTTGAAATGAAAATGTTGAATCGAGGTGATTCAATAACTGAGGATACAAAGTATAAGAAAATTAAGCTTCTGGATAATTTAAATATCAGCACATCTTACAACTTGGTTGCTGACTCATTTAAACTTTCAAACATTAATTTTAGCGGTAGAACTAAGATTCGAGATATTAATATCAACTTTAGCGGTATATTTGATCCATATGCATTAGAATCCTATACAACGGAACAAGGACAGACTATGTATCGAAAGGTTGATAAGTATGAATGGAAAGAAAACCATAAAATTGGTCGTTTGACAAGTGCCAGTCTTTCTTTTGGTTTATCATTTAAATCGAAAAAAGAAGAAAAAGAAAAGACTAAAGAGGAAGAAGAGGCGATTGCTGAAGCAGAAGAAGAGTTGGAAAGAAAAGCTATAATGCAGGATGCAATTCCTGGATACAATACAGCTTATACTGGTTATGCTGATTTTAGTGTCCCTTGGGATTTAAATTTAGATTATTCATTCAGATATTCAAGAGCACTTCCAACAAATAAATCAAGAATTACTCAATCGGTTGATTTTAGAGGAAACTTGAGCTTAACACCAAAGTGGAAAGTTGGATTTACTTCTGGATATGATATCGAAGCAGGTGAACTTTCATACACTAACTTCACCATTAGAAGAGATCTACACTGCTGGCAGATGAGCTTTAATGTAACTCCATTTGGAGCTCGTAGATCCTACATGTTTACCATTAATGTGAATTCTTCACTATTGGGTGATTTGAAATTAGACAAAAACAAGAGTTTTCGAGATAACTTCTAATTTATAGGCAGAAATTCTGCAAACAAAAAATTGAGACTATGAAAAAAGTAATTAACACTCAGAATGCACCACAAGCAATTGGTCCTTACAGTCAGGCAATTGAAACAAACGGAACATTGTATATTTCTGGACAAGTTCCAGTTGATCCTGCAACCGGAAACATTCCTGAAGGTATTACTGCTCAAACGGAGCAAGTGATGAAGAACATTGCAGCAATTCTAGAAGAAGCAGGTTATACTTTTGCAGATGTTGTTAAGTCGACTTGTTTATTGAGTGACATGGTAAACTTTAAGGCAATGAACGAGGTTTATGGTAAGTATTATACCGAGGACCAGCCAGCAAGAGCTGCATTTGCCGTAAGAGAGCTTCCATTAGGTGTATTAGTAGAAATTGAAACTATTGCTGTAAAGTAATTTCAGAATGCCATTTTAAGCCTATAATATTCATTCTTTTTATCTTTTATGGATATTATACGACTAAAGGTTTAAATATAACGGCAGGTATCAGCTTTACTGAGGAAAAGAATTTATTACAATAACCCGTTTCTATGTATTTAGAAACGGGTTTATTGTTTATAAGTTTATATATTTGATGTTTTAAATTCTATTATATGAGTGCTTATATTTTTATCATTGCCATATGTGTTGTTGTTATCGCATCTTTTTTCTTTGGCAAACTTTCAGAAAAGACAAGAATCCCAAGTGTATTACTTCTAATTGGATTAGGAATTGGGATTCAACAGGGACTTGATTCGTTAGGTATTAAATACAATTACTTTCCGATTCTAGAGATTTTGGGTATTGTTGGATTAATAATGATTGTACTTGAAGCTGCTTTAGATTTGAAACTTTCTCGTAATAGATGGCCGATAATTTGGAAATCTTTCGTAATTGCATTTCTAAGCTTGTTTGTTACTTCATGTTTCTTTTCCTATATCTTGAAGCTATTTATTCAAAACATTGATTTTATTACTGGTTTGATATATGCAATCCCGCTAACTATTATGAGTAGTGCAATTGTTATTCCGAGTGTAAATGGTTTGACAAAGGAAAAGAAAGAATTTATGGTGTACGAGAGTACATTCTCCGATATCATGGGAATAATGTTCTTTTACTTGTTATTACAAAATGTGAATGCATCGGGATTTGGTGAGATTGGCTTATCTATTAGTGGTAACATTATTGCTACTGTATTATTGTCTGTTGTGGTAAGTTACTTGTTACTATGGTTATTTCAGTTTATTGAGGCTGAAGCCAAAATCTTTTTATTTATTGCAATACTTGTGCTACTTTTCTCAATAGGAAAACTATTACATCTTTCATCGCTACTGATTATCCTTGTATTTGGATTGATCATGCGAAACAAGGAATTGTTTATACAAGCGAAATTGAAAGAGTGGATTAACTATCAGGCTATTGATGATTTGTATATCCACTTTAGAGTAATAACGGCTGAGTCATCGTTCTTGCTTCGAACCCTATTCTTTGTTGTTTTTGGAATGTCTTTGGTATTATCGAGTTTATTGAGTAGCACAGTGTGGATTATCAGTCTATTGTTCCTTATTGCTGTATACGGGGTTAGATACTTGTTATTTAAGGGAGTAAAGCGTAACAATATGTTCCCGGAAGCCTTAATTGCACCAAGAGGATTAATATCAGTACTATTATTCTTTGCCATTCCTGAAGACTTTCATGTAGTTGAGTTTGAAAGTGGAATCCTTTTCGTTGTAATTTTATTTACAAGCATCATAATGGCTTGGTCTCTAATCGACAATCGTTTTAATGGGAGCGATAAAAGTAAGATTACCATAAAAGAATAAAACCTAAATTAAGCATTATAAATAAGGGATGGAGTAATACTTGAATTACTCCTTCTCCGTATCAAATCTATACCAACTCCATGTATTCCCTATCCTTTTAATAGGGAATACATAGGGAAAGGATAGGGAATGTATAGGGGTAGTATGGATTTCACATGAGTTAATTAATACCCGATATCGATTTTATTAAAGGCTAGTCCATACTCTGGCTAATGAAAAGCCAGGTGCTTGAATGTCTAGATCCAGAAAATAACCAAAAGGAGTTTGTGCCGTTTTTATCTCAACATTATTGAATTTTCTTTCAGCAATATCAAATAACTCTTGGGCAAACGGAATGGAGGCTTTGGATTCGGATAAATGAGCAAATGAATGTAGAATTACTGATTTGCATTTATTTTTCCTCAAAACCCATTTTAAGTGGTTTACTAATTTTTTAGCGCGGCTCTTTACCTCTTTTTCTTCATCACTTTCTTCCACTTGGATGAACGCAACAAGGCATTCTGTATACGATTTTCCTTCAGAAATTTCAGGAACCGACTCTAAATTCTTAATTTTCGGAGTATAACCGAACTTGTTACAATAAATGGCTAGTACTTTCAAAACAATTTTGTTATGTGAGACGTCAAATTTAAAAAATAAAGTAGTACCATTGCATTGTATCAATATTGTTTTAGCTCTGAATTACATGAAAAGATCCTTACTAACATTTATATTTTTATTCTTTGGAATCGTATATTCTAATGCACAACTCAGTCTAAAGACAAAGCCTATTTTGTTTGAAAGTGATTTGAAGGAAGAAATTGTAATACCATTTGTTGAATTGGAATGTGAGTTTGCTAACGGCTTAAGGCAATGGGAGGATGATGAAAATGGCTTTTTGAAGAAGATGAGGTTCGCAGAAAAAATCGCAGTTACGCTTACTCCTGAAAATAGCGGCATTTCATTTTCGCGAGACAAGATGAAATACTGGCTTGTAGGGGTGCGATCGGAACATGCGAAGTCGTTGAATCTAATATTCTCAAAGTTCAAGCTTCCACAAGGAGGACGATTATATGTTTTTACTCCAGATGAGCAGTTTATTAGAGGAGCCTATACGGCAATAAATAATAAGGAGTCAGGCAAACTTGCTATAACTCCTTTGCCCGGAGATGAGTTAATTGTATTATATGAAGAGCCAGAAAATGTGATGTTCAGGGGAGAACTTGAGATTAACTACGTCTGTCATGATTATAAGGGAATTTTAGCAGGCACAGGTAGAAGACCACTAGGAGAGTCTGCATCTTGTAATATTGGGATTAATTGTCCTGAAGGAAAAAATTGGCAAATTGAAAAAAATGGAATAGTTCGGTTGTTTATAAATGGAATAGACTTATGTACTGGTATTTTGCTGAATAATACAGCGAACAATGGAAGCCCATACTTACTTACAGCCAATCACTGTATTGCGGATGTAGATGATGCAGATTTGACTATCGCTTATTTCAACTATGAGAATCCTGTATGTTCAGGAATAGATGGTGATCCTTCGCATAGTATTTCAGGAACAACAATATTATCTTCATCTGATAGTTTAGAGTTTACATTAGTTGAGTTAAGTGTTGCTCCACCTGATTCTTTTCGTCCATATTATTGTGGTTGGGATCGTTCTGCAAATATTCCAGATTCAACGGTTGCCCTCCATCACCCTATTGGTGATAATAAAAAATTGGCCTATGACAGTGACAGCCCTCAGAAAGCAACCTTTAAGAGTAAGTTTATTAAGAATCATTTTTGGAAAGTATTAAGGTGGGATGCAGGGACAACAGAGGGGGGATCATCTGGGGCTCCCTTGTTTGATGAAAATCGGAGATTAATTGGAAATCTGTCAGGAGGCAAGGCTACATGTGCTAGCCCGATTGAAGATTTCTTCTCCATTTTCGGAGAAAGTTGGGATTACTATTCTGAGCCTGGTAAACAATTGAAGAAGTGGCTTGATCCTGCCAACACCAATGCATTAACTATAGATGGACTAGATCCTTTTAAGGATTCTTCTGCCTGCTCCGCATTCATTAATATTGATGGTGATCAAAATGTGGAAAATAAGGAATTAGGTAGTGATGAAGGATATTATCTTGGTCACAATTCGTATAATGTAACAGAAATAATGGAACATTTTACGCACACCTCAAATACAGAACTTCATACTGTTGGTATTGGCATTGGTCATATGTTTAATACAGATATGGGAGTGTATAATTTGGTTATCAGAGCTGGAGGAGAAGAACCAGGAGTGATTCTACACCAACAAGTAGTAAAGTTTAGTGATATGTATGAAGGAGCTGTGAATTATATTCCGCTGGAGAATACGGATGCTTTAGAAGTCAGTGATGACTACTTTATTGGTATCCAGATTAACTATGAAACTACAGATAGTATTTCGATATATCATACATCACCTTCGGATAATACAAAAGATAATAATGTACAACTGTTAGTTAATGATCAGTGGACTACTCCAACTGAATTGTTTGATGAAACATTCAATGTAAGTGCTGTAATAGAAGTGCAGAGCTGCAATAACACTCCGGTAACTCGTCTTGACAAAATAAAAACAAATAATGAGCTGATTTTATCGCCAAATCCGGCAAGAGATATTATATTTGGCAATAGTAAACAAGATATGATTAATAAGGTGGATGTTTTTGATCTTGTTGGGAAAAAGGTGAATGTTCGTATAAACTATCTAGGGAATAACCAATTCTCCATAAATTGCTCAAAACTTAAAAGTGGCACTTATTTTGTAAATGTTTATGGTAATGAAAGTTATGACGTAGGTAAGTTGATTATTATACATTAAACAATATTATTGTTGGTATATTTCAGATGATAATAAATATGCCTAGAATAAATTGGTATATCATAAAATTAAACCTATTTTATTATGAAGAATTTATTTGCTATTGTGTGCATATTTCTGTGGTTTATGCCTGTAGTTGCACAGAATAATCCAGTGCAAATTAGAATTATGACTTTTAATTTGTATCACTGTGAGAATATGGATGGATCATATGATTTAGACCATATTGCACAGATTATTGCGGATTTTGATCCAGATGTTGTTGCATTACAGGAAGTTGATAATAAAACAACTCGATCAAAGAAAATAGATCAGATTTATGAACTTGGAGCTCGGACATATTTAGCTTCACTTTTTGGAAAAACAATTAGTTTTGATACAGGAGAGTTTGGTAATGGTATATTATCAAAATATGGGTATAAGGAGTTCAAGAATCATCGTCTAGAAAGTATTGCTAACTATGAAACCAGAGCTTTACTAGAAGCAAAAATCCGCACAAAAGACGGATTGGAATTTAAGTTTTTATCAACCCATTTATGTCACGCCAATGAGGAGAATAGAAAAAAGCAAGTTAGACATATAAATGATATGTTTGGTAATTCAGAACTTCCAGTAATTTTAGCTGGTGATATGAACGCTCTTCCTTCGAGCGAACCAATTAATATTTTAAGAGATTATTGGAAACTTGCTTTCGAAAAAGATCTGAAAAATACATATCCATCAAAAGATCCTAAAGGGAAAATCGATTATATTTTATTTAAGCCGAAAGATGCTTGGCGTGTTATTGAGACAAAGGTGATACAAGACTCAAAGGCATCAGATCACTTAGCTGTTTGTGCAGTTGTAGAATACATAGGAAAAAAGTAATTGCTAAATATTTATATGAAAGTCACTTATTAACTAGGTGACTTTTTTTATTTCCAATAGCTATCAATGTTTGCCATCCTTTGCTAATTTTAGCTAAAAAATGTTAAAATATATCGTAAATTATCGTTTACCCCTTTGATCATGAAAGTTTTTTTAGGATATTTAGTGTTAGCAATTACAAAATTACGGTATGAATAGGGGGATTGGAATTCTAGTTGGTTTATTGTTTTCGATAGTATACTCAGTTTCAGCACAGTATTATGAGACTGGGCAGGATCCAGCGTCTGTTAAATGGAAGCAAATCAACACATTAAATTTTCAAATAATCTATCCTAACAAGTTTGAACAGAAAGCAAAGTATTTAGCAAATGTTCTTCGAGAAGTTTATCTGCGAGCAGGAGAGACATTAGAACATGAGCCAGGAAAAATTTCTGTTATTCTTCATAATCAAACGGTAAGATCTAATGGTCTAGTTGCATGGGCTCCCAAAAGAATGGAATTGTTTACAACGCCTCATCAGGGAATATATGCTCAGGACTGGTTGGAGCAATTGGCTATTCACGAGTTTAGACATGTCGTTCAGATCGATAAAATAAATCAGGAATTACCGGGAATATTAAAAGCGTTATTAGGGCAACATGCTGCCGCTCTAACTATTGGAGCCTATGTTCCTTTTTGGTTTCTAGAGGGTGATGCAGTTGCTACCGAAACCGCCTTAACTAATAGTGGTCGTGGAAGATTACCTAAATTTCTAATGGAAACTAATGCACAATTAGCTGAAAAAGGATTGTACAGTTACTATAAAGCATATTTGGGATCATATAAGGATTTTGTTCCAGATCATTACAAAATGGGATATAACATGGTTGCTGGTACTCGTGCAAAATATGGGAAGGACGTATGGGCTGATGTTCTGAATCATGTTGGCAATAAACCTTTTGACTTATGGGGATTTGATCGAGCATTGAAGAAAAAGACCGGAAAAAGGAAAGTTGATTTATATAAAGAAATATATAACGACCTGGAGAAGCAAGCATTAGAAGCAACGAGAGGTATCGAAAATAACAACACTAAGAGGCTTACTGCAGGAGGAAATGTTTATACAAGTTTTCGATATCCAGCGTATATTGATGACAATATAGTTCTTGCTCAAAGAAGTTCGTTGGATGCATTAGATGAGTTTGTCATGATTGATAAGACAAAGAACATAGAAATAGGAATACTAAAACCAGGTATTGTATTTAAAGAATCTGTTTCCTCTCGTGATAACTTCATTGTCTGGAGTGAACGTCGACCTGATGCAAGATGGACTCACCGAGATCGATCAGTTATTAATGTATATAACATCGACAACAAGCAGTTGCAGCAAATTAAACTTAATCGGAAAGTTTATGCTCCTCAATTATCCCCAAACCTTAAGCAATTGTGTGTAGTAGAAGTAGATGAACGTAATATTTTCAGAATTTTAATAGTAGATCCTATTACTCATGAGATTATTAATGAGTTTAATACTAAAGAGAATCTCTTTTTAATGACACCATCTTGGATTGATGATAATAGGTTAACAGCTATTGCTTTAGGAGAAAAAGGAAAAGCGATTGTTGAGATTAACTTAAATGATCAATCTTTAACTCAATTGACTTCATTCTCGTTCACGGAAATAGCAAAACCTCTTCAAGTTGATAATAACCTATATTTTATTGGAACATACGATGGTAAGAATGATGTATATTGTCTCAATCGACAAAATAATGAACTTACCAAGATATATACCAGTAAATATGGTGTAGGAGGTTTTAATATAAATAAAGATGGAAAGAAGATGGTTATTAGTGCTTATTCTTCTGATGGATATTATTTGACAGAGCTTAAGCTTGATAATTTAAAAGCAAGTGTAACCCAGAATGCTGAGTATAACTATGCAATAGCAGATAAATTATCTCGACAAGAAGGAGCTCCATTAGATTTTTCTCGTGTAAAAGATAAACCTGTGGGCACGCAATCTTATTCTAAATTTGGAAATTCATTATATTTCCATAGTTGGGCACCTGTATTTATCGATGTCGATGACATGGGGATTGAGCCTGGAATTGCATTTCTATCTCAAAATAAGCTTAGTAACACAGATGTTATATTAGGCTATCGCTATGATACCGGAGTAAACACTGGTAAGTATTATGGCAAGGTGGTTTATAAAGGATGGTATCCTCAATTTAGTCTTGAACTAGAGAAAGGTGAAGGAGGAGTTGAAGGTCCTTTCACTGTAAACTATCGTGATAATCAAGGAAATATTGTTAAGACCGATACTTATAAGAAACTTATCTGGGATGAAACAAATATAAAGTTTGATGTTACTCTTCCATTATCTTTTGCAAGACATAGCTGGAATCAATTTATAATGCCGCAAGTTGGAATAGAAAGAGTTAACTTCGATTATCAAAATGCTATATTTAAACCTCTTGGCGGAGATGTTAATATTCTAAAATATCGATTATATTTCCAAAATAGTCAGTTTAAGGCCTATAAAGATATGTACCCTAATTGGGGGCAAATATTTGATTTTACTTATAAGCATACGCCTTTTGGTGACTTACAATATGGTGATATTTGGGGAGCTCAAACAGTGCTGTATGTCCCTGGGTTAGCTAAAACTCATGGAATAAAGCTCTATGGAGGTATACAGGAAAAAGAGCAGGCACAGGGAGCTTTGGATGATGTAATTCGTTTTCCTAGAGGATTATCAGACAGATATAATGACTTCATGTATACTTTGGGAGCTGATTACAAGTTGCCAATTGCTTATCCTGATTGGAATATTGGAAAACTAGCATATTTTAAAAGGTTTAAAACTTCATTGTTTTTCGATTATTCATATATGGAAGCTAACCTTGTTGATGTAAATAGTAATCCTTTTTATGTGGAAGGAAGTTTAAAGAGTTACGGTGCCGAAATCAGTACTGATATGCATTTATTTGGCTTTGCTGCACCAATAGATTTAGGAGTCCGATTTGCATATTCGCCTGAGGAAGAAGACCTAAAGGTAGGTTTCATGCTATTGATTAACTTCGATTCGCTTTAGTGTAATAATCGTTAATGTAGGAGGCATGTTAATACGTGATGCTATACCAACATTTCCTAATCCTATATTAGTTGAAATCCATTGGTTATTTTGCTTATACAAGCCTCCCCAATAAGGATTTAGTAATGCATATGGACTAAATTTAATACCTGCAATGACGATCCCTATTTGACTTCCATGAGTATGTCCCGATAATGTTAGATTGATATCTTCTTTTCGCAAAACCTCTTTAGCCCAGTGTCCAGGATCATGTGTTAATAGGATTTGGTAGTCGGATGATGGGACATTACATAGTGACTTTCTTAGATCTCCATATTTATGAAAGGGAGGATTTCCCCAATTTTCAACACCTATAATATTTAGTTTGCATTTATTTATTTTGAGTTGAATAGTCTCATTTCTTAGTATTGTAAAATTTGTTTTTCGATAGAAGGAAATTGTCTTATCAAAATTACTTTGCTTAAGAGTTGAATCCTTCCATATAGAATAATCACCATAGTCATGGTTCCCGAGAATCGCATATTTACCAAGAGGTGCGTACATTGAGTCGAATACATTAATAAAACTGCTGTATTCATGGGCAAAATTATTAATTAGATCACCTGTAAATACAATTATATCAGGCTTTTCGTTATTTATCTTAGTTGCTAAATTAAGTCCGTACTTGTCGGTAAAATAGAAATTTCCTGCATGTAAATCTGAGATTTGGGCGATTCTTAAGCTATCAATACCTTTAGGCAACTCTTTGGTTACTACAGTAACATATTCTGTATGAATTTTTCGTGATCCTATAAAAGCACCGAGACAAATAGAGAGAAGAATGGTAACACTGTAAATTGCTAGTAATATGGACCTAGAGCTATTACATGTTAATTTAGCAGGAGAACAGAGATAAAAAATCATCAGTGGTAATTTTAAAGCTAGGTAACAAGTAAAGAGAGTATTAAAGGTGAGATAGGATCTGTAATCTTGTACATGTTTAATCCGATCGGGATTGAAATACATAACTATGAATACAAAATAAGTGCAAATAGTAATACCCAAAATTATATAGCGAACTATTGGCTGGATTTGATACTGATTAGATCTTAGTCTTTTATAAAATAAAGATTCTATAAAAAGTAGGGCGACTAAGATCAATATAAATATTTCAAAAGGTATTCCTCTCATTTGTAAATCACATTTATTCCTAAAAATACACATATCTACATCAAGAATTGTATAGAAAGAAATTGTTTAATAACATATCTGATTACAAAAACTAACAGAAGAGAAGGAGTCAATTGTATGATTATATACATGTGTAACGCATAGATATACAATTATGAAACAACTAATATTGTTAATATATGCTAGTATCAATTTTTGTGTCTTCTTTTTTCGCCTTGTTGTGCACATATGAAAATAGTCTACATAATGATGTAATCAGAGCTATCATAGCTTGATAGTGTCGGCTATAAGTTCAGTATAACAGATAGTTACGTATCTGTGTGTAAAGTAAAAGTTTAGCAATAGTATAAGTATGAAGTCTCTTTGATTTTCATTTGTAATTTAGTAGGTGGATCTATTTTTGATACAGCTTAAATATCAGACACTTATGATGATTAGCTGAATGAAAGCATTAGGTGAGTTGATTTATTGATCATTTCCGGGTAAATTTCCTGATTTAACTCAAGTCAATCTAGCTATTTTAGGCCAAAATTGTTTTTGTTAAAACGGAATAACAATAGGTAATTTTTAGAGATGTTTGTAATTTAGAATAAAATACAAGTGTAAATAGATGTAAAGTTAGGAAGTGTAATCACTAGTAACAAAAGAGCGATGTTAGATTTGGCTAAATTGTAAATTGCATTACTTTTGTAATATAGAAACCAAATTACTTATGTTATGGAAGAGCGTATAAAAATCTTATTAGATAAAGAAAAGTTAACCGCAGCTGAGTTTGCAGATTACATAGATGTACAGCGTCCAAGTGTATCACATGTTTTAAGCGGAAGAAACAAGCCAAGTTTTATTTTCATTCAGAAGATCCTTGCTAGGTTCCCTCAACTAAATTCTAGATGGTTAATGTTAGGAGAGGAACCTATGTATATGGAGCAAGGATCAGAACCGACAGATTTATTCACTCCACAAGAGAATAGGCAACCAGTAAAAGTTGCTGAACAACATTCTATTACAGATACAGCAAGTGATAAAATCGGTCAAGAAAAAATGACTAAAAATGGCCGCAGTAAAGAGATTGAGAAGATATTAGTGTTCTATACAGACAATACATTTGAGGAATTTAAGCCCAGATAATATCAAATTTTAAATTATCTTTGCGCGCAAAATCTCTTACAAGTAATGAAAAAAAGCGTTAAAGACTTAATCATTCTGGAGAATGAATGCTTAAATGACGATAGTCATAAGATTGTATTTCAGGCTCCAGATGTTGATAGTGATATCTTACCCGGACAATTTGCAAATGTTTTAGTAAAGGACTCTCAAACGACATTCCTGCGTCGACCATTTTCATTTTATGATGTTGATGTAGACGAAAAGTCTTTCTCATTAATTATTAAAAAAGTAGGTGATGGAACACGGAAACTATGTTCTGTTAGACCAGGAGAAGAATTGAGTGTTATTTACCCGCTGGGAAGTGGTTTTACTACTCCAGAGAAGGATGAGAAGGTGTTATTAATTGGTGGAGGTTCAGGAATTGCTCCAATGATGTTAATGGCAAAGAAGTTTGCCCCGCAGACAAGTAATATTCATATCCTATTGGGAGCTCGTAGTCAAAAGGACCACATTGTTCTTGATGAGTTCGAAAAAGTAGGTAACCTATTACTAACAACTGAGGATGGAAGTATTGGTGAAAAAGGATATGTAACTAATCATTCGATTTTTAAGGAAATAAGTTCATTTGACAAGATTTATACTTGTGGACCTAATCCAATGATGGAAGCAATTGGTAAAATTGCCAAGGATAATAATATTTTCTGCGAAGTTTCATTGGAAAATACAATGGGATGTGGATTTGGTGTTTGTCTTTGCTGTGTGACTCCAACACAGGAAGGTAATAAGTGTGTTTGTACTGATGGTCCTGTATTTAACATTAATGAATTAAAATGGTAAAGTTAGCAGTAAACATTGACAAGATACAACTAAAAAACCCAGTACTAACTGCATCTGGGACATTTGGTTATGGTAAAGAATTTGAAGATTTCATCGATTTAGATAGACTTGGAGGCTACATTGTTAAGGGAACTACCTTACATCCACGTCAAGGGAATGATTATCCTCGAATGGCAGAAACACCTGCAGGCATGCTTAATGCTGTTGGTCTTCAAAATAAAGGAGTTGATTACTTTATTGATTCAATATATCCAGAGTTAACAAAGTACAACAGTCATATGATTGTTAACTTATCAGGATCTACTGTAGAGGACTATGTTATTGCTGCAGAAAAACTGAATGAGCTGGAACATATGCCTGCCATTGAGTTAAATATTTCGTGTCCTAATGTTAAAGAGGGAGGAATGGCCTTTGGTGTATCATGTGCAGGTGCCGAAAGTGTTGTTAAGGCTGTGCGTGAGGTTTACAAAAAAACCTTAATCGTTAAACTTTCTCCTAATGTTACAGACGTTACTGAAATAGCAAGGGCAGTAGAGGCAGCTGGAGCTGATAGTGTTTCTCTAATTAACACCTTGCTCGGAATGGCTGTGGATGCAGAGAAACGTAAACCTATTCTTTCAACTGTTACTGGAGGACTATCAGGCCCAGCAGTAAAACCTGTTGCTCTTCGCATGGTATGGCAGGTATTTAATGCAGTAAAAGTGCCTGTTATCGGTATCGGCGGAATAATGAATGCAACTGATGCTATTGAGTTTATGCTTGCAGGAGCAACTGCCGTTGAATTAGGTACTGCAAATTTCATTGATCCAGCTGTAACTGTTAAAGTTGTTGAAGGTATTGAGGATTACATGAAACGTCATAGCATCGACGATGTAAATGATTTAATTGGTGCATTAGAAGTGTAATTAATTGATTTTATTATATTTGTACAAACAAACTCCATTAGGAATTGAGGATTGGAATTAAAATAGTATTGTTTATTATATTGTTTTTCAACGGGATACATCTTGTTTTTCCGGAGAAAAACTTATATCCGCGACGTATCCGTCCTATTGATAAAAAATCAATTAATCAAGAATTAGAAAATCATTTATCAGATTTCCAATATTCAGATTATATAGATGGAGCAGCGAATCGATTTTTGCGCCGATGGGAACTCAAAGGTTTATCGATGTCTGTTGTTAAAGATGGCAAATTGGTTTTTGCAAAAGGTTATGGATTAGCTGATGCAGAAACCAATTTACCTGTTACGCCAGCTCACCTCTTTCGAATGGCGAGCGTTTCTAAATTAATCACTGCTATTGCCATTATGAAGCTTGTAGATGAAAACAAGCTATCTCTTGATAGTTATGTGTTTGGTGAAGCTGGAATTTTTAATGAGCCAGAATATTTGAGTTATAAGGATAAACGTATAGGTAAAATTAAAATACGACATCTTTTAAGTCATTCTGGTGGCTGGAGCCAACGTTATGGTGATCCAGCATTTCATCCTCTTGATATTGCTCGTAAAGTAGGAGATGAAAATCCTGCAACTCCCGATACGTATTTAAAGTTTGTTGTTTCACGACGCCTTCATTTTACTCCAGGAACACGTAAGTCATATTCTAACATGGGATATGTTATTCTTGGAAAAGTTATTGAGAAAGTATCTGAAATGCCATATGAAGAATATGTGAACTTCAAAATTCTATATCCATTAGGTATTTATGATATGCATCTTGGAAAAAGTCTGTTAGATGATAGGCGAGAAAATGAGGTGAAATATTATGAACAGAAAGGTTCTCCTATGGTACTTTCATCCTATGGAAGCGGTGAGTATGTTGCAAAATCATATGGAGGAAACAATATTGAGTTATTAGGGGCTGCTGGAGGTTGGATCGGATCTTCTGTTGAACTTAGTAAATTGTTGGTTGCTGTTGATGGTTTCGAATCAGTAAAGGATGTATTGCCAGGGGATTTAATCAAGGAAATGGTTGATCCTAGAGAAGGTTGGGGGCCATATGGATGGATGGCAACGACGAATAATGGTTATTGGTGGCGTACTGGAAGTATGGCTGGTACATCAGCTATGTCAAAACGTATGCCTGATGGAACAATTTGGGTTGTTTTGATTAATACAAGTAGTTGGAAAGGATCAAAATTCCCAAAGGAGATTAATTATTTAATGCAAAAAATTAATTCAAGAATAAAGCAATGGCCTGAAAGGAACTTATTTGAATATGCTAATCATCATGAAATTTTAGCACTAAATTAGAATTTTAAGTTTTTTCGAGCATTAGATATCAATTTTTAATTATATTTGCAGCGCAATGACGAATTTAATAGTACATATCAGTTCAGTAAGACGACACAATTGGTGGTGGCGTAGCTTTATTCGGATAAAAGAAAATTAATCTGGACTGAGTTGTCGTACAAGATATTGTAAGCCGAAGGATTAATTTTCTTCGGCTTTTTTTTTAGAAACAATTTAGTAACCGAAAACATAAATAAATATAAAGATGACTGTTAAAGAAGATAAATTAACTGCTCTTGCGGTTGAAAACATGCCTGATGAGAATGGATTTTTTGGTGAATATGGTGGACGATTCATTCCTCCTGCACTTGAATCAATAATGGAAGAGATTGAACAGGCTTATCTTGAAATCCGAAAGGATCCTGCTTTTATTGAAGAGTTGGCTGTATTAAACAAACACTTTACTGGCCGCCCTTCACCTGTATATCATTGTAAGGCATTAAGTGAAGCAATTGGAGGAGGTCAGATTTATTTGAAAAGAGAAGACTTAAATCACACAGGTGCTCATAAAATCAACCACTGCTTAGGAGAGGCACTACTTGCTAAACGTCTTGGGAAGAAAAAAATTATTGCTGAGACCGGTGCAGGTCAGCATGGAGTAGCTCTTGCTACAGCTGCTGCTTTAGTTGGATTGGAATGTGATATTTACATGGGAGAAGTTGATATTGCTAAGGAATATCCTAATGTAGTAAGAATGCAAATTCTTGGAGCCAAGGTAGTTCCTGTTGGTCACGGCTTGAAAACGCTTAAGGAGGCTGTGGATGCTGCTTTTGAGGCTTATTTAGCAGATCCTGTAACTCAACTATATGCAATTGGTTCTGTTGTGGGACCTCATCCATTTCCAATGATGGTGCGTGATTTCCAATCCATTATCGGAAGAGAAGCTAGAGAACAAATTCAGGAAATGACTGGTAAGCTGCCTGATAATTTAGTGGCTTGCGTTGGTGGAGGGTCTAATGCTATAGGTTTGTTTTCTGCATTCTTACAAGACGAGGATGTTAATATTTATGGGGTTGAACCTTCAGGATCTAGTTTGAACTATGGAGAACATGCAGCAACCTTAAGTTTAGGTACTCCTGGATTAATCCATGGATTTAAATCCTATGTTCTTCAAGACGATGAAGGTAATCCTGCACCAGTAAATACTATTGCGAGTGGTTTGGATTATCCTGGTGTTGGTCCTCAACATAGTTATTTGAAAGATGTAGAGAGAGTTAATTATGAGGTAATCAACAATGATGAGGCTATTGATGCTTTCTTTAGATTGTCGCGTGAAGAAGGTATTATTCCTGCTATAGAGAGTTCTCATGCTGTTGCTTATGCAATGAAACTTGCTGCAACACTTGATAGAGATCAGACTATTCTTATAAATCTATCTGGAAGAGGAGATAAGGATATTGATTTCGTTGTAGAGAACTATGGAAAGAAATATGGTATTGAATAAATATCGGAGTTAATCACAGATCAATATAAGCAATAACAAGCTTATTGTTTTCAGAAAGAACATTGTAGCAATTCTGCCTATCCTATATTGGATAATTCTTTTATATGATAGGGATACAGTTGGTTATAGTGTTCTTTCTTTTTGTGCTAAATCATACTTCTGCTATTTTTATACTAGCTAACACTACTCAATAGTTTTACCTAACGCTGATTATAATAGATAGCACTATTAAAGCTACATATTGCACATGCTATCTTTGAATTCTTTTAACATTTTTTACATTTGATCTTTTCTACTGAGAAAAGATTGTGTAACTTGTGATATAACGATAAAAACTAACGACTAGTCCTGAAAATAGAGTTTATGAAGTCTTATTTATACATATTTGCCTTGTTATTGTTTTATTCCTGTCAGCTAAGCAAACAGGATAAAACATATCGATACGACATTGAGGATTTTCTAAAGAACGATATGATATTAGGAGGTACCTTTAATCATGATGAATCGAAAATGCTCTATTCCAGTAATAGATCAGGTGTTATTAATGCTTGGGAGGTAAACTTAAAGGATAATAGTAAAAAACAATTAACTTTCTCTGAGGACAAATCATATTTTGCGGAAAGCTATTTTCCTAAAGATGATCGCATAATTCTTAAATCAGATGAAGGAGGTAACGAGGTATACCATATTTATATCAAAGATCTGGAAGGGCATATCACCGATGTTACACCCTGGAAAGGAGCAACATCTAAATTTGGAGGATGGAAAAGAGAGGAGAAATCGTTTTTTGTTGTTTCTAATAAGAGAGACAGGAGGTTTTTTGATCTATATGAAATGGATATTGAGAACTTTGAATTAAAGTTGTTATATGAGAATAAAAAAGGCTTAAACCTAAATAAAATCTCTAAGGATTATAGATATTTAACGGTAACAAAAGCTGTAACAACAAGTTCAAGTAAACTATATCTTATTGATAGAGTAAATGGAAATATCAAAGAGTTATCTCGTTCAGATAATGCAGACTATGAAGCTCAGTTTTTTGATTTACACACTAATTATCTCTACTATCTTACTGATGAGAATAGTGAGTTTACTTATTTGATTCGCTATAATTTAAAATCAGAGGAGAGAGAAGTTGTTTGGCGCACTAATTGGGATATTTGGTATGCTTATGAAAGTTATTTCGGTAAATATCATGTAATTGGGATCAATGAGGATGGTCAAACAAAGATAAAAGTTATTGATACAGAGTCTTCAAGGGAAGTAATGATACCTACAATTGATGGAAGTAGTATTAATAAGGTGTATGTCTCAAAGAGTGAGAAGCTCTTGCGTTTTTCTGTTGGGAGTAGCACTTCGCCCAATAATATCTTCATATATGATCTGAAAAATGAGCAACTTCAACGTCTTACAGAATCAATGAATCCAGAAATTAATCGTCAGGATTTAGTAGATGGTATCAATGTTAGGTATAAAGCTTCCGATGATTTAGATATTCCGGCTATACTGTATAAACCTAAATTGGCAAATAGTACTAATAAGGTACCTGCATTAATATGGGTACATGGCGGACCTGGAGGACAATCACGTCTAACTTACAATCCCCTGATCCAGTTTTTAAGTAATCATGGTTATGCGATATTAGCGGTAAATAATCGTGGAAGTAGTGGATATGGGAAGAGTTTTGCTCGAATGGATGATCTTAAGCACGGAGATGTGGATTTAAGAGATTGTATTGACGCAAAGTCATATCTAGCTCAGCTTGATTATGTCGATGCTGATAACATTGGAATCATAGGTAGTTCATATGGTGGATATATAACCATGGCTGCTTTATCTCTTCATCCAGAGGAGTTTAAAATAGGTGTTAATTTGTTCGGAATCACTAATCTGATGCGTACATTAAAGTCAATTCCTCCGTATTGGGAAGCATATAGGAAAGCACTTTATGCGGAGATGGGTAATCCATTCACTGTCGATTCTATTAGGTTAAAGAAGATGTCTCCGTTGTTTTCCGCAGATAAGATCAATAAACCATTATTTGTTGCGCAGGGAGCTAACGATCCCCGAGTATTACGAGCAGAATCGGATGATATTGTCAATGAAGTTCGTGAAAATGGTATAGCAGTAGAATATTTACTATTTGAGGATGAAGGACATGGCTTTAGAAAGAAGGAGAATGAAATTAAGGCTTATGATCGTATTTTGAAGTTTTTAGATAAGTACTTGAAATATTGAAAAATACAGAGTTTATCTAAATTGATAGTTTATTACTGAGACGGTCAACTTAATTTAAATAAATAGAACAATCTATCTTTATATTTAACCAATGTGTCGACCAGTACGTCATATACATTCCTATAGAAATGCAATCTTTAAATCGATAAACACCACAATATGACTAGTTATCACACTTTTATGGGATAAGACAACCAACTAGGAGCTTTGATAGACCAGTAATTTCAAGGCGCATGTCATAATGTAATTAGATTAATATGGATAGAAATTCACCTTGTTTTATCCGAGTGATTTACCTTCTTGAAAACATCGATATTACTAGCAATATTAATAAATCCTCCTTTTGAAAAGGATACATGCCTGCATTTTACTTAGTATAATCGAGATTGTATTCATTTATGGCATATTATTCTATTTCTAACACATATAACATACTTAAAATCATTATGTTGTCGATTTGAATAGCTATGTGCTATACCAGCCTTGAGAAAGGCATTTCCTGAACATTTAGAAAACGGGGTTGTTATTAGTACAGATAAAGGATAAAATAACAACATAATATCGAATAATATAATGTCTGATTTTAAGATCGTTATGCCCAAGATGGGTGAAAGTGTTCAGGAAGCAACCATTACCAAATGGTTTGTAAAAGAAGGTGATCGAATTGAGGAAGATGATGTGCTTTTCGAGATAGCCACCGATAAAGTCGATTCTGAAATACCGTCTCCAGTCGACGGTGTAGTGAAGAAAATATTTTTTAATGTTGATGATTTAGTGCCTGTGGGTAAATTGGTACTATTAGTTGACACTGAAGAAGAAAATTCATCAGATGAAGATAATGGAACAGAACTTGATCAACTAGATAATGAATCAATTACAGATGACCAGGTTAATGTTGAAGATTCTAGTAAAACTATAGCAAAGAAAGACTTTGGTTCGTTAAGTAATCGCTTTTACTCTCCATTGGTTAAGAGTATTGCTCAACGTGAGGATATATCAATTGATGAACTTGAGCAAGTAAAAGGAAGTGGCTTAAATGGACGTGTACAAAAAAAGGATCTTCTAGATTATCTGAAAAATCGGAAAGAGCCAGTGGAGGAAACAGTATTGATTAAAGAAGAGAAAACAAAAGTAAGTGTAAGTTATTCGATTGGTGCTGAGGATACGATAATGGAAATGGATCGTGTGCGTAAGATGATTGCAGAGCACATGGTGTATTCTAAGAAAGTAGCTCCTCATGTAACGACTATGGTAGAAGTTGATGTTACGAACCTTGTTTTGTGGCGAACAAAGAACAAGGATGCCTTCCAGGAAAAATATGGAGAAAAGATAACGTATATGCCTGTATTTGTTGAAGCTGTTGCTAAAGCATTGATAGAGTATCCATTGGTAAATTCATCTGTTGATGATGATAAGGTAATCATAAAGAAAGATAAAAATATTGCGATTGCTGTAGCTAAACCTGATGGAAATCTTGTTGTTCCTGTAATTAAGCAGGCTAACATGAAGAATTTGACAGGTTTAACTTCGGAAATGAATCGATTGGCCGAAGGAGCAAGGGAAAATAAACTATCTCCAGATGAATATCAGGAAGGCACTTTTACTATTACCAATTTTGGCACTTTTAGAAATCTGATGGGGACTCCTATTATAAATCAGCCTCAAGTAGCTGTAATGGCTACTGGTAGTATTGAAAAGAAGCCTGCTGTAATGGAGACTCCAACAGGTGATGCAATAGTAGTTCGACATAAAATGTTTCTTTCATTATCCTATGATCACCGAATAGTTGATGGAGTTCTTGGTGGTGCTTTCTTAAGGAGAGTAGCAGATATTCTTGAAGAGTTTAATGTCGATAGGGTAGTGTGAGAGGTGAAAAAGTATTGTAGAAACTGATTTCAATAAATATTTAATAAAATGGTAATACCTAAAAAACATAGCATAAAAACCACTGACAAAAAAATTCTAGAGAAGTGGTATCATCTGTTAAAGTTGGGACGTACAATTGATGACAAAGCTCCCAATTATTTAAAGCAAGCAATTGGATGGTCTTATCATGCTCCATACGCAGGTCATGATGGAATTCAATTGGCCATTGGACAGGTTTTTGATAAAAAGCATGACCATCTTTTTCCATATTATCGAGATATGCTAACAAATTTATCAGCAGGATTGACAGCTGAAGAATTAATTCTTAATGGTATCTCAAAAGCTGATGATGTTGCGAGTGGTGGCCGACATATGTCAAATCATTTTGGAAAACCGGAATTCAATATTCATAATGTATCATCTGCAACAGGTAATCATACTTTACATGCAGCCGGAGTGGCCAGGGCTATCAAATATTATAGAGCAAAAGGTGTAGCGATTAGTTCTCAAGGGGAGTCTTCAGTTTCCGAAGGATATGTATACGAAGCAATCAATGGCGCTTCGCGAGAAAAATTGCCTGTAATATTTGTAATTCAGGATAATGGTTATGGAATATCAGTGCCAAAGAAAGACCAGACAGCTAATCGGAAAGTGGCTAATAATTTCAAAGGATTTAAGAATTTGCGAATCATTCACTGTAATGGTAAGGATGTCTTTGAATCAATGAATGCGATGCTCGAGGCTAAACGACATGTACTAGAGAATGGTGAACCGGTAATTGTTCAAGCCAACTGTGTTAGAATGCATTCTCATTCAAATTCTGACCGTCATGAACTTTATCGCAATGAAAGTGAATTGGGCTATGTGTCAGAGTATGATCCTCTTAATAAGTTTCGAAGAATGCTGATTCGTTATAAACGCTTGACAGCGGAAGAATTAGATGTAATCGATGATAAAGTTAAAGGGGTTGTAAAACGAGCACATAAAAAAGCAATATCAGCTGCAGATCCCGATCCTAAATCAATTACAAACTTTGTATTTGCTGAAGAACATACGCCAAAAGTATTTATTGATGGCTTGCATGACCATAAGGGTGAAAAGTTTAAACTGGTTGAAGCTTTAAATAAAACTCTAAAGGAAGAATTTCGCGATAATCCTGATACTTTTATTTGGGGACAAGATATGGCAAATAAAGATAAGGGGGGAATCTTTAATGTATCCAAAGGTATGCAGCAGGAATTTGGGGAAGAACGAGTATTTAATGCACCAATCGCAGAGGATTATATTCTTGGTACCGCAAATGGAATGAGTCGATACGATGATAAGATTAGAATCGTTGTTGAAGGAGCAGAATTTGCCGATTATTTCTGGCCAGCAATGGAACAATACGTGGATACCAGTCATGACTTCTGGCGTTCAAATGGTAAATTTTCACCAAATATCACCATAAGACTTGCCTCAGGGGGATATATTGGAGGAGGAATGTACCATTCGCAGAATATCGAAGGGGCTTTAACAGCTTTACCAGGTGTGAGGATAGTTTATCCTTCATATGCCGATGACGCTGCAGGATTACTTCGTACTTCAATGCGTTCAAAAGGACTTACTCTATTTCTTGAGCCAAAGGCTTTATATAATGCTCCTGTTGCCGCAACCTCAATTCCAGATGATTTTGAAGTTCCATTTGGTAAGGCGAGAATTAGAAAATCAGGGAATGATCTGACAATTCTTACGTATGGTAATACAACACATATGTGTGTCGACGTGGCTTTAAAACTAGAGGAGGAAGCTTCAGTCAGTATTGAAGTTATAGACTTACGATCATTGATTCCTCTTGATCGGGGAACGATCCTAAAATCTGTTAAGAAGACAGGAAAAGTGTTGATTGTTCATGAGGACAATGTGTTTAGTGGTTTCGGTGCTGAATTATCGGCCACAATAATGGAGGATGGCTTTGAATATCTTGATGGTCCTGTTAGAAGACTAGGAGCACCATTCACACCAATCGGATTTAATCGAATTCTAGAAAAAGCCACATTGCCTAATACAGATAAGATTTACGAAGAAGTTAAGAAGCTTATAGCATACTAATTAGATTGATTATGAAAAAGATAGGACTATTTTACAGTTTCAGATCCAATAAAACAGCTAAAGTTGCAGAGAAAATTGTCAAGGAGTTTAACGATGGAGATGTCGAAATAATTGATATTGAAATAACTACAGAAGATATTTTTATATCATTTGATAATTATATCTTGGGAGTACCAACTTGGTTTGATGGTGAACTTCCAAATTATTGGGATGAGTTTCTTCCTACAATAGAAGAATTAGATCTAACAGATAAGATAATAGCTATTTATGGTTTAGGTGATCAAAAAGGTTATCCTGAGAATTTCGGAGATGCCATAGGTATTATGGCTTCTTTATTGGAAAAAAGAGGTGCTACTGTTGTTGGATTTACAAGCATAAAAGGCTACAAATTTGAAAATTCTCAGGCTGTCCGAGGTGATCAGTTTTGTGGGTTAGTTTTAGATCAAGAAAATCAAGGACGTTTAACGAATCAGCGTGTAACAGAATGGGTTACAGAGATCAAAGGATATTTTCGATAGAATAATCAACTGATTATTAAATTGTGATATATAAGAGAGAGGGAAAATTTTATTCCAATTAATGAACAATTAACTTAATCAGATGTATTTCATATAGGAAAAATGCTAAACGTAATTGGCTCTTAAGCATGGATACAGCAAACTTTGCTAAGTTATTCTTGCGAAAAGAAACAATTAGGAATATAAAACATGGAGGTGAGAAAAGGAGCGGAATCTTAATATTCAGCTCCTTTTTTATGTTCTTAACAATATTTAAATTGGTAAATGAGAAAGGATTCATATCTTTGCCACGAATACATTATGTATATGATTAAGAAAATGAAACTACATTTAATAGGAATTTTATTCCTTGGTTTTCTTATTGGATGCGAAAATGTAAAATTCCCCGAGAAAGAGATTATCTATGACTATCGAGAGATAGGTTCTTATCTGGAAATTGCAAACAGCTTCGATTCGGTTTATGTCAAACCAATTATCTATAAGAATATCGTACCATTAGAGAATTTGACTGTGCAAGAACGCAAAGATCATTTTCTGCAAATGGTAGTTCCTGCAGCTATGGCTGTTCAGTTTGAATTGTACCAAAAATTGGAGAAGATAACTTTTCTTCATAATAGACTAAAACAAGGAAAGGAAATTCTACCTGAAGATCGTACTTTCATGCAGACTGAAATGAAAAAATATCATGCGATTGATATAGATGATTTAAAAAAGAGACTTAAACCACATCCAATTAGTTTAACCATTGCCCAGGCCATCGTGGAATCAGGTTGGGGAACGTCACGTTTTTGTATTGAAGCAAACAATTTATTTGGTGTTTGGTCATTCAATAAAGGTAAAAACAGTTTTAAAGCAGCTTTCAAAAGAGGAGATCAGGATATTTATGTTCGATCTTATGATGACATAAAGCATTCAATCGAACATTATTATCTAACGCTTGGAAGAGCAAAGCCTTATCAGAAATTTAGAGAGAAAAGATTTGATATGGCCAATCCGATGGTATTAATTGAATATTTGGATTCATATTCTGAATGTAGAAATAAATACAAGACTACACTTAGAAATATTATCGATAAAAATGATCTTACTCGATTCGATTGCTTTGAATTGGTAAATGAATCCATTGTTATGAAATAATCAATAGATTAATTTATTATTGGAGAAAGCCAAAATAGTACTATTTTTATCTAATAACTCAATGTAGTTATATTGATGATTTAGATTATTAATAGATGAAGCAAACACAAGTTTTATTTCCAGTAATCAAAACGAACAACTAGTTATGATCTGTTAGATAATGAATGGTGTATGTTTCTGAGTATTTTATAGAAAAAATTAAAAATGAAGAAGAAAAAATTAATCGCCCTTGTAGCCCACGATAATAGGAAGAAGGATTTAGTGGAGTGGGTTGCATATAACTGGAAAGAACTTGCATCACATAGTTTGGTTTGCACTGGTACTACAGGTAAGCTTGTGCAAGAAACATTAGTGAAGAAATGTGAAGAGAATGATATTGTCCCTCCAGAAGTAATTCGTTTTAAATCAGGACCACTAGGAGGAGATCAGCAATTGGGTGCATATATCTGTGAAGGTAAAGTTGACATGCTGTTTTTCTTATGGGATCCAATGCAGCCACAACCTCATGATGTAGACGTAAAGGCACTTATGAGAATTGCAGCATTGTACAATATCCCGATGGCTTCTAATAGATCTACTGCTGATTTCATGGTCTCGTCTGATTTATTTCATAGAGATTATGAGCCTCAGGTGAAAGATTATTCTACCTATATTGCCAGATCTGTAGATATGGACTAAGAGTTATAATTTTTTTAATATTCTAATAACTTTTAGTTTGCTTTAATCTTTCCTGTTTGTTTTAGATTTATGTCGTAATTTGAAAACTTAAACTTATAACACTATGAAACAGGAAAGATTAAAAAGATTTATTAAGAAAATGTACCGGATGCAAAATGCAATCCAGGCAAAAGAAGCAAATGATAGATATTTCAGATACACAACAAAAGAAAAGAAATTGAGGTGGATGGAAAATATTATTGATTTGTCTCTACAGAAGTTTTATTCAATGAGAATGGTTTAATAACTTACCGATGTTTGTATTAATAGGATTTGATACTAAAGTTTCAGAAGAAACAAATACAACCGTCTCAGTGTGTCCACATTGTAACAATATAAACATGTGGATAGCCTTTAAGGAAACAACATGGTTTAGTTTATTTTTTATTCCTATTATTCCGCTTAAAACAGAATACTATAAAAGCTGCCCAATCTGCAGGTACTCAATTAAATTGAGTAAAGAAGAATTCAGGAGCATTCGCTTTTAGTATTTCTGTCTTTTAATTATACTTTTCTATAGTAATTGCAGCCAATTTAAGATCTATTATTGTATTCACGTTAAGTACTAATAGATATGTTTATATGGTGAGAATCCTAGCGTATCTACCTAACTTTTATCTCCTTCTGAAGTAAATACATTACGAAAGACACTAATGGAGTTCAATATCTTGTTTTACACAATCTATGAAATTCTTAGTTATTTATAGTCAAACTGCTCTTTATAAGAGGGGAATGGATTATTACTAAAATTTATAGTATTCAATAAATGCTAATATTTGTAGTAATTTCATATTGTAAATCAATCTTAACAGGTTGAGAGTATAACATTGAAGAGGATACTCAATAAAATTGCTTTTCTTTGTGATCAATATTAACCTAAACAGAGATATTAATATAAGATGATGATAAGAAAAATAGCACTATTTATTGTGGGGATTATTATTGCCATTAATGCAGTAGGACAGGGGAAGATAAAGTCAAAAGAGTATTTAAGCAAAGCAAAAACGTACTATGATCTTAAAGAGGCATTACAGTATAAACGATCAGTATATAAACTGAATCTTGAAAGCCAGAAATTGACTGAAATAAGTAGTAAAATTGCTAAACTAAAGAATTTACAAGAGTTAACTATTGCATATAACGATATTGAATCATTGCCTCCTGAGATTTTTAACTTAACAAATTTACAGAAGTTAATAATTAAGAATAATAGAATAAAGTCTATACCTGAAGATATAGGCAAATTAGTTAATCTCGAACTTCTTGATTGCGTACAGAACAATCTAACAACACTGCCGGATGGTATAGCTAAATGTGTCAATATAAAGGAATTAAAATTGGCAGAAAATCAGATATCTAGGCTTCCGGAAGGTATTGGAGAGTTAAAAAACTTAGTTAATTTAGATGCTTTTTCTAACAATATAGAGATAATTCCGGATGGGATAGGTAATTGTAGTAAACTTGAATATTTAGATCTAGATTGGAATAAAATAATAGAATTACCAGCATCAATATGCAGATTACAAAAGTTAAGAGAATTGCGTCTAGAAAAGAACAATCTATCTGTATTACCTAGAGCTATAGGTGATTTACAAATGTTGTCGCAAATTAAATTACAAAACAATAATCTAACTAAACTACCCGAAAGCTTTGGCAAACTGAAATTGATAACAAATCTTAATCTCGAAAAGAATAAACTAACAGAACTACCAATAACAATATCTCAATTAGCTGATTTAAGACAATTAAATGTCTCTAATAATAAATTAGCCATATTTCCCCTCCTTAAAGACTTAAGTAGCCTGGAAGAGCTTAATCTAAGCTCAAACTCATTAGTGGATGTTAAGTTTGAAGGGATGAATAATCTTAAATCAGCAGATTTAAGTATTAATAAGATAGTAAAGGTTGAAATTGCAGGTGAAAGTATTAGAAATATTGAATTTTTAGACCTAGAAATGAATAAATTAAAGAGTTTTCCTAGTAGTTCAACTGTATTACTAGAATTGAAGACTCTGAATCTAGCTCAAAATGAAATTAATTCGATAGAACAAAATATAAGTAATTTTAAAGCCTTGAAAGAGTTAAATGCTTCAGATAACCATATCGGACAAATAAGCAGAAACGTAGGAAAGCTCGTAGAATTAGAAATCCTAAGTTTAGCAAATAATAAGATTTTACTTATTCCAATGGAGATCGTAAGGCTGCCAAAATTGAAAGAACTATACCTTGATGGTAATAAGATGTATTCGTGGCATATAAAGCAGATTAAGAAGGCTAAAAAGGGCCTTAAATTAGATATCTAACTTCACGAGAATCGAATATTCAGAATTGCTCCTGTAATTATACAGAACAAATAAATGTCCAGCATGTAAATCGTGCTGGACATTTTTATTTTCACGAAGTAATAATATCGAATACTTGAAATCTGATCAAGAGTAATAAAACGAACAAAATTTGATAGAGGAATACTGCATTTGATTTCAACTATTCCAGGAAGAGCTAAAATCCATTCAAAACTATCTGAATCTGAAGCTAGCTAGAATAAGATGAGCTAAGAGTACGATATTATAATTGTTTCTACATGCTTATCAATTTCATCATACAATTCTTGCGAATACAAAACAGCTTGCAATGTTAGAATCTTTTTTAATTGGCATATTGGACAAAGTATAATAGAGAAAGAGTCTATTAAAAAATAAGAAGTTGATTCAATAGAATTAGTGGTGTGCAATAAAAAAAACATGGCATCAACTAAATAGATAGTTTATACTAATCAGATGGTGCTTTCTAGATAATTATCTCAGTCCGATAACTCATATTAAGTTAAATAAGATATATATTAAAAAAGGAGAGCTAATGCCCTCCTTTAATATTATAAGCTATTCAACGTATCTTGAACCTTATTGAATTTGTCCATCATTTTAAGACGATAGTACAAGTTTTTCAATGTCTCAAGTGTTGTTTTGTCTTCTGGTTTGATTTCCATCGCTTTTTCTAAGTGAGGAATAGCTTTCTTAAACTCAACATCAGCTTTAGCTTTTTCTTCTTCATACTGCTCAGGCTTATCAGTTGGAACAGCATTAGCTATATCCAATTGTTTTACACCTTTGTTGAAATAAACAGCTCCTAAGTTGTAATGAGCATCAAAGTACGTAGGATCAATCTCTACTGATTTTTGATAACAACCAATAGCCTCCGCAGGCTTATCCATTGCATCATATAGAGTTCCTTTTGCAAAATGAATGCTAGCATTATTCTGATCCTTCTCAATTGCCATATTACAGAATTTCAAAGCTTTTTCAGCATCTTTAACTGTAAGTAGGTAGTAATTGATTAATTTGAACAATAAGTTCTTATCTTCAGGATAGTTAAGGAAACCTTGGTTTAAAGCCTCACCTAAAGCAACTGTATCACCTTTATTTTGCTGAGTTTCAGCAATTAGCTCCCATGTTCTAGCACCATTATAGCCTAGTTCTGCAGCTTTAGTATAGTATTTAACTGCTTTATCCCAGTTTTTAGCATTGTAAGCTGAAAGACCTGCGTTGTAAATAATTACAGTATCTGCAGCAGCGTTATCCTCCTGAAATACAGGAAGTTCTTCAATGCTTAGAATGCTCTCAAATGCAACAAGAGCTTTTTCAAAGTCCTTCTCATTGAAAGCTTCGATTGCCATGTTGGTGAAATCGTTATTAAGTAGAGTAAGTTTGATTTTAACACTCTTACCATACTTATTTTTCTCATCAATCTCTAGAGCTTTCTTATAAGACTCAAGAGCTTTAGTCAATGGATCACTGTCAAGCTTTTTGTAATTTGCATCCTTACTACTGAAAATTGCTTGATAAATTTCACCTCTAACCTCCCATGTTCTAGGCCAAATGATCGATTTTTCAGCTTTAGGATTAGAAGAATCAATTGCTGTGTTGATTGCCTCTAAAGCTTTGTCTAATTTTCCACCGTCTTTAAAACTTTGAGCACTGGCTACTTTTCCTTTCTGGGCAAAAACGCCACTAGTTGCAAAAGCTAAAGCCAAAAATAAAACTGTTCTTTTCATTTTCTACTTTTTATGGTTACATCGCAAATTTAAATCTTTTAATATATACTCCAAATAAATGTTGGAATATCCAACTATTCTGAGGCCTCTTCTGTGTTATTATTTTCAGTATTTACCTCTTCAGAGTTGTTTTCATCCTCATTATTTGGAACACGTGCTACAGATGCAATTGAATCATTATCTCTCAAATTGATCAATCTAACACCTTGAGCAGCTCTTCCCATCAAGCGAACTTGACTAATTGGAAGACGAATTGTAATACCGTTAAGCGTGATAATCATTAAGTCGTTTTGATCAACAACGCTCTTGATTGCAATCAGTTTTCCAGTTTTTTCTGTAATATTAATGGTTTTAACACCCTTACCACCTCTGTTTGTAACTCGGTAGTCTTCAATTTTAGAGCGTTTTCCATAACCATTTTCAGAAACCACCATGATGTCTTCTGCTTGTTCTTCTACACAAACCATACCAACTACCTCATCCTGGTCTCCATTCAAGGTAATACCTTTAACTCCAGATGCAGTTCTTCCGATTGCTCGAACGATACTTTCGTGGAATCTAATAGCTTTACCTTCCTTGGCTGCAAGCATAATTTCGTGATTTCCACTAGTTAATCTTGCCTCTAATAGATTATCTCCTTCGCGAATTGTAATTGCATTAACTCCGTTTGAACGAGGACGAGAATATGCCTCAAGTGAAGTCTTTTTAATTACACCTTTCTTAGTACAAAGGATGATAAAGTTATTATTAATATACTCTTGATCTTTTAGATTCTTCACATTGATGTAGGCTTTCACTTTGTCATCCTGTTCAATGTTCAGAAGATTCTGAATTGCACGTCCTTTAGATGTTTTTGTTCCTTCTGGGATCTCATAAACTTTTAACCAGAAACATCTACCCTTTTCTGTGAATAAAAGCAATGTGTTGTGCATAGTGGCAATAAACATATGCTCAAGGAAGTCCTCATCCCTTGTCTTGCTACCCTTTGATCCAACACCTCCACGACCTTGTGTTTTGAATTCACTTAGAGGAGTTCTTTTAATATATCCTAAATGTGAAATAGTAATAACCATTTCATCATCAGCATAGAAATCTTCAGGATTGAATTCTTCTGCATTAGGAATAATTTCAGAACGACGCTCGTCACCAAACTTGGCTTTCACCTCTTGAAGCTCATCTTTAATGATGTTCATTCTAAGATTTACATCTGCTAGAATAGCTTTAAGGTTCTCAATGGTCTTCATTAACTCTTCATATTCCGCGTGCAATTTATCTTGCTCAAGACCGGTCAACTGACGCAATCTCATCTCAACAATTGCTCTTGCTTGAATCTCTGTAAGTGAGAATGTTGCAATTAAGCGTTCTCTAGCCTCATCAGGAGTTTTTGAAGAGCGGATAATAGAAATTACCTCATCAATATTATCACTTGCAATGATTAATCCTTCAAGAATGTGAGCTCTTTTCTCAGCTTGGTCTAACTCATATTTAGTTCTTCGAGTTACTACATCGTGACGGTGCTCAACAAAATACTTGATTAACTCTTTTAAGTTAAGAAGCTTTGGACGACCATTTACCAATGCAATGTTATTGACACTAAAACTTGTTTGTAGCTGAGTAAACTTATACAGTTTATTAAGAACAACATTTGAAATTGCATCACGTTTAATATCGAAAACGATGCGCATTCCTGTACGGTCTGACTCATCATTTACATTAGATATTCCGTCAATCTTCTTCTCATTGATTAACTCAGCAGTCTTCATGATAAGCTCTGCCTTATTAACCAAGTAAGGAATCTCTGTAACGATGATTTTTTCTCTTCCGTTATCAGTTGTCTCGACATGTGCTTTACCACGAACTACGACTCTTCCTCGACCAGTCTCGTAGGCATCTTTAACACCTTGATAACCATAGATGATACCGCCGGTAGGAAAATCTGGAGCCTGAATTATTTTAGTTAGTTCAGAGATCTCGATTTCGTTATCTTCGATATATGCAATTGTTGCATCAATAGTATCAGTTAAATTGTGAGGAGGCATATTTGTAGCCATACCAACAGCAATACCTGCACCACCATTAACTAAAAGATTAGGTATCCTTGTAGGTAGTACGGTAGGCTCCTTTAATGACTCATCAAAGTTGGGTTGAAAATCAACAGTATTTTTATCTAAATCTGATAATGTTTCTTCCGCAATTTTGGCTAAGCGTGCTTCTGTATAACGCATTGCTGCAGGACTATCACCATCGACAGATCCAAAGTTACCTTGACCGTCAATTAAAGGGTAACGCATTGACCATTCCTGAGCCATACGAACCATAGTAAAGTATACTGAAGAATCACCATGAGGGTGATACTTACCCAGTACCTCTCCTACAATCCTCGCTGATTTCTTGTAAGGACGATTAGAAAGAATTCCCAATTCATTCATACCAAACAGTACGCGTCGGTGAACCGGTTTCAATCCGTCTCTTACATCAGGTAGAGCACGCGATACAATAACTGACATTGAATAATCGATATAAGCAGACTTCATCTGCTCTTCAATGTTAATCTTAATTATTTTTTCGCCTTCTGACATGTATTATTTCTTTATAAATTTTTACTTCTGAATAAAGACGTACAAAAATACGAAAATTCTCATGTTATGCTTAATGAAATGGCGGAAATATTCGCACTTCTTGCGAACTTATCAGAATTATCTTAAAATATCACAAAACCTAGATTAATTCAGTTAAATTTGAACTTCCCTCTTGAAATTTGTTTATATTAGTAAAGAATGTTCAAAACAACTAAAAAAGTATAAGATTATATAAAATTATAAGATATGGATTCTAAATTTTCACCAAGAATAAAAGATGTGTTGTCTTATAGCCGGGAGGAAGCCATTCGTCTCGGGAATGAACACATAGGTACGGAGCATGTGCTTCTTGGTATACTACGCGATGGTGAAGGTTTGGCAATTGACATATTGACGGAATTAGATGTTGATCTTTTAGAATTAAAGATGAGCATTGAACGGGAAGTAAGTACAGATAAAATCATTACCCCACAAGAATCTGTTCAATTGCTGAAATCAACCGAAAAAGTGCTAAAACTAGTATATCTGGAAGCAAGAGCATTTAAGAGTAAGACAATTAATACAGGACACCTGTTATTAGCTCTTAGTAAAGACAAAGAAGGACTGGTAGCCAGGGCTTTAAATAAGTTTGATATAAATTATTATATCATTAAGTCGCAGCTGGAAGAAACAAATGATGTGCAAGCTAAATCTGACTTCTCAGACTCGGGTGATGATCCTGATGATCCATTCATGAGAAGTGGTAGTAGTGGTTCATCTTCTTCAAAACCAGCAGGAACGCCAAAGTCTGATACGCCAGTATTAGATAACTTTGGTATAGACATCACTAAGGCAGCTGAGGATAATAACCTCGACCCTATCGTTGGTAGAGAAAAAGAAATTGAGCGAATTGCTCAGATCTTAAGTCGTAGAAAGAAAAACAATCCAATACTTATTGGTGAACCAGGTGTTGGAAAATCAGCTATTGCCGAGGGACTTGCATTAAGAATTGTACAAAAGAAGGTATCAAGAGTATTATTCGAGAAGCGAGTGGTGAGTCTTGATTTAGCATCAATCGTTGCTGGGACCAAGTATCGCGGACAGTTTGAGGAGCGTATGAAAGCGATCCTTAATGAGTTGTCGAAGGTAGATAATGTTATTTTATTCATTGATGAGATACATACTATTGTCGGTGCAGGTGGTGCAACAGGTTCATTAGATGCTGCGAATATGCTTAAACCAGCGTTAGCCCGTGGTGATATTCAATGTATTGGGGCCACTACTCTAGACGAATATCGTCAACATATAGAGAAAGATGGAGCTTTAGAGCGTCGTTTTCAGAAGGTTATGGTAGATCCTACAACAGTTGACGAAACTGTTGTGATATTGAATAATATCAAAGAGAGATACGAGGATCATCACAATGTATTCTATACACCAGAAGCAATTGACTCATGTGTTAAATTGACGGCACGTTATATTACAGATCGTCACCTACCTGATAAAGCAATTGATGCGTTAGATGAAGCTGGATCGCGTGTTCATATTTCTAATATCAATGTTCCTGATCGCATTGTAAAACTTGAGGAACGTATTGAAGATGCACG
Organism: Puteibacter caeruleilacunae; assembly: GCA_005217565.1. Taxonomy (GTDB): domain Bacteria; phylum Bacteroidota; class Bacteroidia; order Bacteroidales; family Prolixibacteraceae; genus Puteibacter; species Puteibacter caeruleilacunae. The sequence continues at coordinate 265,592 of SJCO01000007.1, read as the reverse complement.
TGAAGAAAAGATCAAAGCTGTTAAAAGTCAAAACTTTGAATTAGCTGCTAACTTCAGAGATAAGGAAAAAGGACTACTAGCCCAATTGGATCACGAAAAAGAAGAATGGGAAAAAGAGCTTATTCAACATCGTGAAACAGTTAGTGAAGAGAAAGTTGCAGAAGTAGTTGCAATGATGTCTGGAATTCCTGTTCAGCGTGTAGCACAGGCTGAAGGCAGGCGATTAATCAATATGAAGGCTGATCTGCAAAAGAGTATCATCGGTCAGGATGAGGCCATTACAAAGATCGTGAGAGCTATTCAGCGTAATCGTGCAGGATTGAAGGATCCTAATAAACCAATTGGATCATTCATCTTTCTTGGACCAACAGGTGTTGGTAAAACCCAGTTAGCTAAGATCCTTGCAAAACACTTATTCGATAGTACAGACGCTTTAGTACGTATCGATATGAGTGAGTATATGGAAAAATTCTCAGTATCTCGATTAGTTGGAGCGCCTCCAGGATATGTAGGATATGAAGAAGGTGGACAATTAACAGAGAAAGTAAGAAGAAAACCATATTCTGTAGTTTTACTTGATGAAATAGAAAAAGCGCATCCTGATGTGTTCCATTTATTACTTCAAGTATTAGATGAAGGAAGATTGACAGACAGTTTGGGACGAAATGTCGATTTCAAAAATACCATCATCATTATGACCTCAAATGTTGGGTCACGTCAACTGAAAGATTTTGGTAGAGGTGTTGGATTCTCAACTACTAAAACTGAAGAGGAAGAAAATGAGCATGCTAAGTACATCGTACAGAAGGCTTTGAAGAAAGCTTTTGCTCCTGAATTCCTAAATAGAATTGATGATGTAGTAATGTTTAATACACTGACTGAAAAGGATATCAATTTAATTATCGATATCGAGCTTCGAGGTCTATATGAGCGTGTAGAAGCATTAAACTATAAATTGAAGATTTCTCCAGCTGCGAAGAAGTTTATTGCATCTAAAGGATTTGATATTCAATATGGAGCACGTCCTTTGAAGAGAGCAATTCAAAAATATCTGGAAGATGATATGGCTGAAACAATCATTAAGGCCTCCATCTCAGAAGGAGATACAATATCGGTTGGATTTGATAAGAAAAGTGAGAAACTCACATTTAAAATATTGACAACCAAGGAAGAAGAAAAAGAGTAAGAAAAGAGGTGCCGATTTAGGCACCTTTTTTTATGCCTTTTTTTTGGGGGCGGCGATAATCTACCCTAATGCAGCTTCTTCCAGTTTAATCTCAAAGTATTTTCTTGACCCTTGATACTTGCATGTTTCTGATGAAAAGTCAGCTCCAAGCTTTAATGCTTTTGAAAAATCGTATCCTTCCGCTAAGTAATAAGCAAACGCTCCATGAAGAAAATCACCGGCTCCCAATGTATCCACAGCATTCACTGAACGTACAGGAATTTCATTGAATTGAGAAGAATTCTTTGAAAAAACTCTGATGGGCTTCTCTCCCATTGAAAAAGCAACATACTCTACACCTTTTTGTCTCATATAATTTGCAGTGTCCGATTGAGAAGCACAGTCTGGAGCAGCAAAAGTTTCTGAACAAATGGCAATATCTATTAATGAAAGTAGATTTTCTAACTGAGGTTTCCAACTACCACCATCTAATATCGTAGGAATATTGTGTTTTCTCGCATGCTTCAAAACCATACTGGTGATTTGAGGGTAGAAACCATCAGTTAAAACCAAATCAAATGATTCTTGTTTGAATATATCCTCTATTTGAAGATTGCAATTATAATCAGATGGATTAAAGGTAAATATATTACGATCTCCGTTGTTTTGGGAAGTAACAACAGTTGCAAGTACAGGCATTTCATTGTTGGGATTCATATCGATATGGCTAATTTGATATTTACTGAAGTCTTTTTGAATAAGACTCCCCCATTCTGAACAGCCTACAGTAGAAACAAGTGTAGCATTACCTCCAAGAAATGAAAAAGCTACAGCTGCATTAGTTGCGGGACCTCCAGGTATTATGCTTGGAGCTGCAGATTTTACTTTTACATTTGAAGCAGGGAATGAATCAATAAAATACTGAATATCAATGGTAGTTAAGCCAACAAATAATACTTTACACATATCCGATATGAACTAAAAAAAGGGTGACCGTAGTCACCCCTAAATTATACTTATGTAGGATTTTTGATTAGGTGTTCATAGCACCACATACGTTGATCACCTGACCACTAACGTATGATGATAAATCAGAAGCTAAGTACAATGCAGTTTTAGCTACTTCCTCAGGAGTACCACCACGTTTCATAGGAATACTAGCTTCCCATGCTTTACGTGCTTCCTCAGGAATCTGACCTGTCATTTCAGTTACAATAAAACCAGGAGCAATAGCGTTAGAACGTACACCTCTTGAACCAAGTTCTTTAGCAACAGATTTTGTGAAACCAATTATACCAGCTTTTGATGCAGAGTAGTTTGCTTGTCCAGCATTACCACTAACACCAACAACAGAGCTCATGTTAATGATAGAACCACTACGTTGCTTCATCATTGTACGTAAAGATGCCTTAGTGTAATTAAATACAGACTTAAGGTTTACTGCAATTACAGCATCCCATTGTTCTTCAGTCATACGCATCATCAAAGTATCTTTAGTGATACCCGCATTATTTACTAATGCATCTAATGATCCGAATTCTTTTACAACATCCTCTACAACTTCAACAGCTTCTTCCATTTTCGCTGCATTCGATGCGTAAGCTTTAACTTTTACACCTAGTGCGGCTATCTCTTTTTCAGTTTCTTTAGCAACATCATCATAAACAAGGTCAGTAAATGCAACATTACAACCTTCTTCAGCAAATTTAAGTGCAATTGCCTTACCAATACCTCGAGAAGCACCGGTAATTAATGCAGTTTTTCCTTCTAATAGCTTCATTTGTTTAAGATTATATTTGGAAGAAGATTATTAGTATTCTTCATTCCCAAATGTTTAAACTCGTTTTTTGATTTTCGTCTAGCAAATTTAGAAATAATCTGTAAAGTCGAGGTGTCAAAATGAAGAATTCATCGTATCTGACGAACGAATTTTTAGGAATAGAAGTAATCGTCGAATTATTCGAACAAAACTATTAAACATTCGAAAACTGTTTCTAGCCGTAATAAAAAGTGATATAATGCAATAACATCCTATAGCACACAAACCTATGGAGAATCACTTAAATCTAAGACTAAATATTAACGCGGTGTCCCCTACAAAGCTCAACGAAAATAAGGGTTGACTCAATAAAATGAATCAACCCCTTAGATCAACTAAGAAAATAGTTGTTGAAAATTAAAATGGCTTTATTTATTGAATTAACTGATTCCAAACAGTCTCAATTTCTTTGGAAATATTGCTTTTTGGTGCATACTCTACAATCGTTTGTTCTTTGATCATAGCTTCAACAAAAGTTTTATCGAATGGTATTTTAGCTAACAGGTCAATTCCCCTCTCCTCAAGATAAAGCTCAATTTCATGAGTAACAGTCTGATTGATATCATATTTATTAATCAAAGCGAAGCAAGGAATATTAAAACGTTCAATAAGCTCAACAATACGTCCTGCATCATGCAATCCTGAACGTGTAGGTTCAATAACCAACAATACTTTATCTGTTCCTGTTAAAGATGATATAGCTGTACAGCCTATTCCTGGAGGGCCATCGTTAATAATGAATTGGTTATTGTTCTTTTTAGCTAGCTCCTTAGCCTTTGAACGAATTAAAGAAACCAATTTTCCAGAATTTTCCTCTCCTGGCCCCATTTTAGCATGGACCATCTTACCCATTCTGGTATTTGAGATGTACCAATTATTATTAGTACTGCGCTCAGAGGTAATTGCGTTAACTGGGCACTCCCGCTCACATAACCTGCAACCTTCACATTGAAACCGATTTACGCTAAATTTATCGTCATGCTGATGAATTGCACCATATCGACAAAGATCCTTACATTTACCACAGGAAATACAAGTTTCATCATCAATATGAGGAATCCATGCACCCGCAAATACCTCTTTCTGTTCAATTTCAGGCTTCAATATAAGGTGTAAGTCTGCCGCATCAACATCATTATCGCAGAGTATCTTATTTTGCGCGACAGAGGCTAAGGCTGCTGAAATACTTGTTTTGCCAGTACCTCCTTTTCCGCTAAGTATCGTAATTTCCTGCATTTAATCCAATTTATTGATTAGTGTCCTCATCAAATTTTGATAATGAGGCTTTACCTTTTCCAATGTTGTATCAAGTAGATTCCCTTCTGCGTATTTCGATGCGTAAGAACGATCAAAAGGGACTTCACCAAGAATTGCTATTTTCTCTTGATTCAAATAGTCATATAACAAGGTATCTCCCAATCCTGCTTTGTTAATGAATACACCAAAAGGAATATTAATCTCTTTTAAAACATCAATAGCTAGTTTCAGATCATACAATCCAAACGGAGTTGGTTCAGTGACCAAGATCACAAAATCTGCATCAGAAACTGTTTCAACCATCGGACAACTTGTTCCAGGTGGAGAATCAAATACAGTAATATGAGCGTCTCCATCTACATAATCCTTCAGTTGACTAATTAACATTGTTTGCATAGGAGATCCAATCTCTAAACGACCTTCAACCAAATTCAGATTCTCCCTTATTTTGTAGTTTTGAATAACACCAATACTTTTTTGTTTTTCGATTATTGCATTGTTCGGACAAGCAATAAAACAAGCACCACAGGAATGGCAAAGATCGGAATGAATCTCCTGAAACTCTAATTTCTGAATAATCGTAATTGCGCTAAACTCGCAGTATTCAGCACATTTACCACAAAAAGTACACTTTTCAATATCGATTTCAGGAACTTGCTTAAAGCACGTCTCTGTCTCTTTTATACATTTTTTGGGAAAGAAAATCGTACTATTAGGCTCCTCTACGTCACAATCAACCAACTGAATATCTAAATCCAATTCTTTACTTAGTAGATAAGCAAGGTTAACCGAAACAGTTGTTTTTCCTGTGCCTCCCTTTCCACTAGCAACAGTTATTTTAAAATTCATAAACAAATCCCTATTTAATAGTCGTAACAACCAAATCTCCTTTATGCACACCTAATTTTTCAGCAATAGGTTCACATTTAGCCATCAGCATAAAGAATATTTTATCGTTTTTCAGGTCCATTAGCCCTTCCAAATTTCCTTGTCCTTTAGAAATGATTAAATCAGCAGTATCAAAAGCATGGCGGAACTCAGGAGAACACTTATCAATTATTGTAGATGGAGCATCATACCCATTATCCATAACCTGACATACATTGTGCATTTCAACATGCATAGCATCTGCTTTCACCACATCATTAATAATTGGCTTTCCCCGTACAACAAAGGTTACACCAGGATGATTTATTGTTTCGATGAATAATTTATCAAAAACAATCTCTCCAGCGTTATCACCTAAATACAATATATTGTCGGCTTTATTGATACGTTCAGCTAAAAGACTTGTCTGATCAATACCGAGTGTTTTTTGCTGCAAAGTGTGTACTTCTTTAATAATATCATCAGGTACACTATGTGCACCGTAATCAATAATATTACCAGAAACAGCCAACTTAGCAGCCGCAAAAAAAGGATCACTACTTTTATTTACCTGTTCTTTCCAATAATCGTAATGTTGGAGCAATAAATCGTTTGCAAACATTTTTTCCGAATAATAGAGATGTTCACAATGGAACATCTCTTTACCCAACCGATGCAGTTGAGTTGCCATTTCAGGCGCATTATTCAGAAGATGATTATCGATTATTGTATTGGCCTTTGTAACAAATTCCTTTTCAACCTTAGCATCTGGTTTGAAGCGTTCGATAAAATGGTTGATAGTCTTTTGTTGACAAACCCTACATTGTTTCATATCCATATAATCACCAGTCTATTTTGATTAGTGATCACATGCATTACCAGAGAACTCCAACTCTCCGTTTAGGAATAAAGTTGCTAGCTCATGACTAGTCTTTTTAGGAGAACCTACATGAACCTTAACTCCTCCTTCATTCAATAAATCAACAGCCTTTTGTCCGGCACCGCCAGTTAAAAGATCAGTAACGTTGTTTTCAATTAGCCATTTTGGCAATACTCCAGGCTGATGAGGAGGTGCTTTTAACTGAACAGCAGATACAATCTCGCCATCATTAACTTCATAAAAGTCGAACACTTTACTGTGGCCCATGTGTGGGGCTAACATATCATTTTCATCTACTGGTACAGCAATAACTTGTTTCATGTTTTCTTGTTGTGTAGTATTTATAATTCTGTGTGTCAATATCGTTATCGGAGGAATAATCAAAAGAGCCTGAAAGATAAAGAAGCTTTCAGGCTCTACACAAATTACCCTTAATTTGCTTTTCCGCGACCAAAGCCACGTCCCAAACCTTTTCCGTAGCCTTGTCGTCTTTTACCACGTCCCATTCCCATTGGAACGTCGTTATTTTCATCAATGTTTTTTTGAACGTTACCAGAGCAGCGTCCTAAACCTCTTCCGGTTTTACAACCCTCTCCTTTTGGTCCTGTTCTATCAAAACGTGGCATAAATACCTCCTAGTTTTTGATTTGATCAATTACTTCTTGTACAGTTGGATTCTGCTCATGCAGAATAACCATTTGGACAGAAAGTTTATTCAGAAGATCTTCAGCCTTTGGACCAAAATGTCCTGAAATAACCTTCTCAACTCCAAGAGCAGCTACTTGTTCAGCAGCTTTGGTTCCAGCACCACCTTGTCTGTCTTTATTTTCATTCTCAATGAATTCTGTCGTACCATCTTCTGTATTAAAAACACAATACCAGCCTGCACGACCGAAACGTTGATCAAATTCGGCATCTAAGGTGTTGCCTGTTGATGTAATAATTATCTTCATTTTTTATCTATTTAAGATTCAATTATGATGACTAATCATGATAAGACAGTCATCCTACTTTATTCTTCAGCTGTTTTGATAGGCTCAATTTTGTCTTTCTTGCACATTGGACACTCTGCCTTATCAGTCATATTTGGAATGGTAAATCGTGCATTACAAGCAACACAGTGATACCAATTTCCTTGTAATGTTGCATTTCCAAATACCGTTTTAATTTCTTTACACTCTACGAAAGCAGCTGCGATCTTTCTTCTCGCTGTTTCGTATATACGTGCAAAAGTAGCACGTGAAACTCCCATTAATACTGAAGCTTCAGCGTGATTCATTAAATCATAATCTGCCAGTTTAATAGCCTCATACTCTTCGTAGTTAAGTTCTATTGAATCTGTATTTCTTCTACGATGTCCATAGGGCTTATAACCTTTGAAACTTGGTGGAGCTACAATTTTTCTAAGTCTTCTTCTACGTGGCATACTTTTAAATTTTTTACAAATATAGTGAGAATATTCTCAAGGTAAAACATGTTTTTTAAAATAATTCATTTTGCATCTTATCAGAAGTATCTTCAGTATACTAGTGAAAACACTATCTTTGTGATAAAAGAATGAAATTATGATCGACCAATCAACCATATGTGCAATCACTACCGGACAAGGTGGTGGTGCAGTTTCGATGATACGATTATCGGGCGAAAAAGCAATTGAAATTGCCAATAATGTATTTAAGTTTCCTAAAAATAACAAACAATTGATAGATCAAGAGGCAAATACCCTCCATTTTGGTCATATCATGAAAGCAGACGAGGTATTAGACGAGGTAGTAACAAGTATATTCAAGGCTCCCCGCTCCTATACCGGAGAAGATGTTATTGAATTTTCTTGTCATGGTTCTCAGTATATTCAGCAGGAAATATTGCAGTTACTAATCAACGCTGGAGCTCGATTGGCAAAACCAGGAGAGTTTACACAACGGGCCTTCTTAAATGGGAAGATGGATTTATCACAGGCAGAAGCAGTTGCTGATTTAATTGCCTCTAATTCCAGAGCTTCACACAAGGTTGCAATTAATCAAATACGTGGAGGTTTCTCTACTGAGATTGCAAATTTAAGAAGTGAATTACTCACATTTACCTCATTAGTAGAGTTAGAGCTTGACTTCAGTGAAGAAGATGTTGAGTTTGCTGATCGTACTCAACTTACAGAGTTAGTAACAAAGATTGAAAGTGTAATTACTAAGCTTACTGAATCATTCCAGTTAGGTAATGCCATTAAAAATGGTATCCCTGTAACTATTGCCGGTGAGACAAATGTTGGTAAATCTACCCTTCTTAATGCTTTGCTTAATGAGGACCGAGCAATTGTTTCTGATATCGCGGGAACAACACGTGATGTTATTGAAGATGTTGTAAATATAGATGGAATTAGCTTCCGTTTTATCGATACTGCAGGTATTAGAAGTACAGATGATACAATTGAAAACCTGGGAATTGAAAGAACGTTCCAGAAAATTGATCAGGCACAAATTGTACTTTTATTGCTGGATTTAAATCAGGAGCAGGATCAAAATCTAAAACAGATTGATGAAATTAGAGAAAGGATTACTGATCAGGAACTTATCATCGTTGGAAATAAAGCCGACATCGTTGATAAAGGAGTAATGACCATGATTCTTACTGAAATTAATCTTGATGAGAATGAAAACATTGTTTTCCTATCAGCTAAAGAAGGTTTAAATGTTGACCACCTAAGAAAACTTTTGGTTGAAACTATTAATATTTCACAAATAGATACCAATGATGTTATTGTAACCAATGCCCGTCATTATGAGGTATTAACAAAAGCATTAACATCCATCGTAAGAGTAAAAGATGGCTTAGAGATGCAGATTAGTGGTGATTTCTTATCACAAGATATTCGTGAGTGTCTGCACTATCTAGGTGAAATTACCGGAGATATCTCCACTGATGAGGTTCTTGGTAATATTTTCAAGAATTTCTGTATCGGTAAGTAAATAAAACATTTATCAGCATATAGACAGAGGCAATTTCCAGTGAGTTGCCTCTGTCTAAGTGTAATTATTCAATACAACAACAAGTCTTTTAATTCATATATTTTCCTGATGATTTTAGCATTATATTGCTTAACTATACAATCTTTAAAGTTTGAGTACCTTTTTGCTCTTGGTCGGTTTGGTTAACCAATAATCCAGTACTCCTGAGAGTAACATAAAAACAGAAAGTAATCCAGCAAGAGGAATGATTAAAATATAGAAACCTCCTATGTTTCCTCTAAATAATCGAGCATTATGTAATTCAAACATGAACGTCCAAAGAGGTAACTCACTCTTTTGGCTAATAAACGATGGCATTTTCAATACATCATTGAGCTGCTCTCCTTCTTTGTTGCAAATGCCCTTGTAATGTCCTAGAATATAATGATTTCCATCAGGAAGTTTTTCATAAGCAGTTACAAACGTTGATGCTGGCCTTCCTGAATAGTCATCTTTATCTGTTAATAATACCTTTTCACAACTGTTTAATTTCATATTAACTCGGTGCAATCCTCCAAATGAACCAACCAACCAAACATTTGGCTTTTCTTCACGAAAAACGGTAGTCCCCATACCAAAGATTGTTACTGGTATATTGATTTTACTAAACTCTTTACTGACATTATAGTTGCCTGACCAAACACCATCAGTGCAATCCAGAACGAGTTGCTTTTTCTCCGTATCATATAAAGCATTTCGAATCTTATGGTTCCATTGATTTTTATTTCTTGTTGCAGGGTAATATTTATAATTTACTTTCCCATTTAGTAATGTCATCATTAAGATTGGATTTAAAAACATCCCTGTAATGGTTATAATTACTAATAAGAAAGCAAAATACCATCCTAATTTCTTATGGTGTCTGAAATAGAAGCTCCGGACGGTTTTTTCCCTTTTGGAAGCTCTTATACCTTTTCTTTTATATTGGCGTTTCCATTTTTTAGGGAAATACCATATATAAAAGGCTGAGATACATAAAAAGAGGAGAATTAATGCTGCAACATCCCAAATCAAACGTCCTGTTAATCCCCAAATAGAACCATCATGTAGTTCAAAAAACATTTGAATTAAACTAATATGAGTATTAGGCTCTAATCTTGTTAATTTTAGCTTTTTTGTTGTCCATACATCAGAAATTCGCTCCAATTTTAAGACTTCCGATTTAGAAATTAGCAAGAGGTGTTGATCTGTCTCCAGAATCTTAGTTATTTCTCTATCTCCAGAGGGAATCAACACCTTTTTCCATACACCATGTTTGAAATCAAAAAACAAACACCCCTGATTAGTTGCACAAAGTAGCGTTTTCCTTTGCGAAGAATAAAACATATAATTTGTACGTTTTCCATATGCTGATTTTGGAAACTCACCATTCATAAATGGTTTTAGAGACTTTGCATTATCTTTCGACCGAAAAACACCTTGTCTCCCATAAATCAACAGACACTCCTCCATGTATACAATTCCTTTTAAACTGGAACGATTCCAGTTTGTTGGTTTGTATTGTAGAGGAACCATAGATTTTTTTACAGAAACATTCTCAATGAGTTCGGGATGATTTAAAAAAATCCCTGTGAGACTCATCCAGCTCATAAAGAGAAGAACAATTAATCCAAAATACTTATGAATCCATCGGCTGATTTTGTAAATTCTCTTTTTCATATGTTAAAGTCTTTTGATTTCTAAATCTTCAAAAAATTTGAATATAACCTAAAACGAACATAAATTCTAGTCATCCTCATCACTCTCACAAAGTGATATAAAGTGTGAATTTTAATAATGATCAAAACTCATGTTCGTTTTATCACGTTATAGTTTAATATGTTCTTGTCATTGATTCTGTAACACAGATAACATAATCAGCTTGATCATGGTAAGTACTATCGAGTCTACTTATATCTTCCTGTTGCACAGTCGTTATATTTTTTATTTTTAAACCTTTTTTATATCTGTTTAGATATTTTATTATTCCCTCTTTCCCGTCTGAATGGAAACTTCCATTATAATGAATAAATAGTTGATCTTTTTTTAGGTTTTTAGATATAAAGTAGGCCATGGTAGCATCTTTTATTGCTTGAGCCTTAGCTACGTTCACAGGATTTTTACTCAAAGCACTCATAATTCCTAACTGATCTTTTAAAATAGAGTCAGGCTCTATTTCAATTGGTAGAGGAGCAAAAAAATCTTTCGCTGTAGAGCTTAGCTCATTTAACTGTTCTAATCCTTTTTTATGAACTATATCAGCATATCTACGAGGAATATTGGTTGCAACTAAATGAATAGAGGAATCTTTGGCAAGTGTTACCAACGGATCATAATCAGTACTGTAATTACCCCATAGTCTGCACTCTTCTTCAAACTTACCCATTGATATTTGATCCATTAAATATTCATCTAAAATCAGCTGATTATCTGTTTCAAACATTTCTGCACCCATAATAATATTACCTTTTTTCATTTGGTGCAATGATTTTGTCACTTCATATTCTAACCAATGAGAAATTGGATTATTATGATATTCTCCAAAAAATACGACATCAGCGTTGGCCAATTCATTAATCATTTGCTCATATTTGATGTTTTTACCTTTACTATTATAAAGTAAATATGCAGGTTTATCTGATTTAAAGGCCACTAGCGCAAACACCATGCATACTAGTGATCTCGTAAAAACTTTATTCATATTATTTTTTTTATATGTCATGTTCTTTATTATCTCAATCTAGGCGATAGACTAATTTGAAATACCTAAGACAGTATATCTTTTATTATTAGTGTAGCGATTAAATGCCTCCTTTAAATCTAAAGGAGTAATTGATCGAATAATTTGATCATATTTGTCAAAACTATTAATGCTATTTTCCTCAAGATAGATCTCTTGTAGTTTCTTCCTCCAAGCTGAATAATTATCTAATGTTAGCACATCTCGTTTCGTAACCAAGAATGACTGAGTAATCTTTGCCAATTCTGTCGCTGATACTGCATGTTCGGCTAAGTCGGTTAACTCAGAAAAAAGCAGATCTTCCAAATGTGTAATATTGCTTTTATCACATGAATAATCTATTTGAAAACAATAGTATTCTCTTGGATATGAAGTATAATTAACCGTCACGTATGGGGAATAAACCAATCCATTTTCTTCACGTAACCTTTTAACCAATCTATTCTGTATTATATCTCTCATAATCTTAAAGATCAAAGTCTCCTTTAATGAGTGGGTGTAATCTCCATGAATAAGATAAGTCATTTGTGGTCTGGTATTATCCGGATCAATAATTGTATCTCGATGTATACCCGACGGAAAACATCCTCCCATAAACCGACATCTGTTTTTAATATCCGTTTTAGGTAATGTTCCAATATACTTTTTAACAAGTTTTATAGCATTTGCTTCATCTAAATTGCCACATATAAGCAATGTTGTTCCTTTTGTTTTTGTAAATAATGAGGAATAAAAGGAAGTTATACTATCAAGGTTCATTTGTTTGATATCCGATCCCGATTTGAATTGACGTGTATTAACAGGAATGGCTCCCGAATATGTTGATATTTTCTTTTGCAGAATCCTACCAGGAGATCTGTTTAAGGCTGCTAACAAAGGATTTGGACTTCCATAATCTTCAGCCTCTGAAGTTATAACTTCTTCAAAATCCTCATAATCTTTACCCGGTGCTGTTATTTTGAGATAAAATAACTTTAAAAGATCCTCCAGATTTCCAGATGAAGAACTTCCATAAAGCATGTGATAATAATCTGCAATCAATGTAGAAATAGAAATATCAAGATCATACATTATATCGCTTAATTGCGAAGCTGTATACTCTCCTGCTCCTCCCATATCAACATAAGCAGCGGTTCCTTCATAATAATGGTATAAACTATCTGGTAAAGTTGATAATCCTCCCCTGGAAAACATCGACATTTCAATGTTCTTATCTTGTGAATTTGTCACTTTAAAAGCAACTTTTATTCCATTATCCAGAATTAATTCTTTCACTCCAAGATTAGAGAGAAACTTTTCTTGGGCAATTTTTCCTTCTTGCGACGGTACTACAACAAAATCTGATATCTTTTTCACCTCATTTGTTCCTGTATCTTTTTCTTTGAAAATATAGGGAGATGTTCTGCTTTTCAAACCTTTTTTCCATGCTTGAATGATCTCCTCAAGAGTATATCCCTCCGTTTTATTAGGATTGAACCTTGCACATACAAACAGTTTGCTGGTTTTGTTTATAAAGTGAGTTATCTCTTTACTCAATTCATCATTTCCAATAGAGGGTAAATGCTTTTCAAAGAATGTTTTTTTTACTTGATTACTTACGTATCGATCTCCGGTTATAGCCATATCGATATAATTATCACACCAGTAGCCTGAAGAGAATTGCAGGTTATCATCTGAAAGTCTTCCTCGATAATTCTGATAGGCTGCGTCTAACTCTTTTTCACCAAAACCATACTCACGAATGCGGGCCAGATGTTCTCCAATTTTATAAATCCCGCGAAGTAATTCTGCTCCGTTGTCTCCATCTAATGAAAATACAGCGTGGGCATTATTGCTCAGATACCAAGAGTTTGTAAAGCTACAATCGATGCATGAATCTGCCTTAAGTCTTTCGTTTACTAAATGAGTAAATACTTTAGTAACCAGTTTATTCTTTAAATTACTGAATGTTTCAATTGCTTGATCTTTTACAGGGAAAATGAGCTCAATTTTATCATTATAAATTGTTGTATCCTCTACTGTTTTTAAGAGTGTTTTTCCTTTGGTTGGCAGCTCATAATTTACTCGTTTATGAGCTTTCCCTCTAGACTTAAAATCTGCAAATTGCTCTATTATTTTCTTCTCTAATTCTATCGGATTTAAGTCACCTACAGCAATTAGAGTTATTAAGTCAGGTCGATACCAACAGTTGTAAAATTCTTTTAACTTGTCTGGAGTTATTCTTTTTACCTGTTCCCCATTTCCGATAGCGATCATATTGGCATATCGACTATCTTCCAGTTTAAATTCTGCAAAATCATCTATCGGGACATGATCTTTTATTTCCTGATAAACAACTTTCTTTTCATCCCTAATCGCCGCAGGTAGTAGGGATAGGTTGTTTGCCCAATCATAGATAATTTTGAGTCCTAAATCGACATTATCAGGTTGGTCAGTAGGTATAGGCAAAATGAAGACTGTTTTATCATAGCCAGTATATGCATTCAAGTCAAATCCATATTTTATCCCCAAACTTCTTAATGATTCCACAATGGAGTCTCCAGGAAAATTCTTGCTGCCTTTAAAAGCCATATGTTCCAGTAGGTGTGCCATTCCCCTTTCATCTGCATTTTCAACAATAGATCCAATGCCAACAACCATTCTGAGCTCTACCTTTTGTGATGAATTCTTATTAGGATGAATTATGTATTTCAATCCGGTAGGTAATTTCCCCGAAACCACGTGTGTAGGTAATGGTATGCTATCATTCAATTGTTGAGCATAAGTGATACGAAAAGTTGCAATAAGCAGTAGTAGAAGAAAATATCTAATAATTGATTTCACGATCATTCTATCTTTTTAATACCATTAATAAATGCAAAAACATTCCCTTAATAATAAGGGAATGTTGAAATTAGATTTGTTTAGTAAATCTGTTAAACAGGTTATTTCAGTGGAGAGGTAAAAGTAACCTCAGCCTTGATGTAATCACCTGCATTTGCGTGATCAAAATTGAAAACAAATTTCATTTCTCCTGTTTCATTATTGAATGAAGAGCTTGTCTCAATCCAATTTGACTCATACCAGCCATCTTCGTCTATAGCTGTAATATTAATATAGTTGTCAGGATTTACAGATCCACCTTGCTCGTCAGCATCAATAGCATCTTGATTGCCCTCATCAATTAGCTTTTTCATTCTATCCCATGCTGAATATTGATAATCGAAACCTACAGCAGCAATATGATCTCCATAGCTATCTTTTGCTTTGTCAGAACGAACAAAATTTATTGACTTTTTATCTTTATCGAATACCAAGCTATCCAAAGCTAATTTGAAGGTTTCTTCACTACTGGAACTTAAATTAATAAGTTGCATTGTTTGTTGTGGCATTGGCTGTTCTGTCCAGAATTCCGTGTCTAAAATGGTTTCCTGCTTTAATATTTCATAAATGTATTCTTCCAATCCCATCGCATTTTCAGTCATAACCAGAGCTGGTGTATTGGCTGTTGCATGTTCACTCAGAGTAATAATCGTTTTTCCATTAATCACTCTTTCATATTTTTCAGTGAAGGGACCTAAATATCCTCCTCCAGGGAACGTGATTTTCACTTCAACCGGAATAATTCCAATCCAGGGATTCAGGTCCAAACCATTGTTCTTATATGTATTTAGCAAATTCACTTGGTCTTCTGTTAGCGCTGTAAATTTAGGATCAGGCTTAACCGTTAATTCCAGTGGAGTATTCAAAATAATATCTTGGTTAGAACTTGAAGCCAATTGTATTGCAAACACAGTGTTTTGTGCTAACACCTCTTTCAATTGCGACTTAACCTTTAGTTTGGCAGTATTTTCTCCCGCCTTAACTAACACTGGATTATTCTCTAATTCAAGAATATTTTGAATGTCAGAAGTTTTATTTACGAACTCGAATGTTAAACTAATATCTTCTTTCATGCTTCTGGTTAGTTGCACAGTAATATCAATTATCTTCTCCTCCGATTCAATTAATGTCTTTTCACCGTCAGCAAGCAGAAAGACTTCATTAATCCCTTCATAATCATCATTGTTATCACTACAGGAAGCAAAAGCCCCTAATACAATGCTCAACATTATTATGCACTTTAAATGTTTCATAATTTTATATTGAAATTTATAATAATTAGTAATTACCCAACACGGATTCCCATCCTGGATTTTGTTTTATCTCTTTATTTTGTTTTATCTCTGATATAGGTATTGGTAATACCCAGCGAAAATCGTTTGACTGGATTGTTCTGCTGATATTTTTCGAATCAACATTATAACGGTCTAAACTCATTCCCCACCTTTTTATGTCATAAAAACGAATGCCTTCCCCAACAAACTCTTTTTGTTTCTCTTCAATAATCTTTGATAGTAACTGTTGTGATTTCATGTTTGAATCAAGCAATTGTGCTCCTCTATTTTCCAGCAATACATTCATTATTGCCACACCCTTTGCAACATTATTCAAGCGAGCATAGCTTTCTGCCATAATGAAATATACTTCGGCCAATCGTATGCAATTAATGTCTTTAGGCTCATAATCGTTTACTGAAGAACGATATTTGCCAATAAGTGATCTGATGAGCTTATCGCTTCCATTCTTTTTCATAAGAAAGGGTATAATAGTAATATCATTTCTAATATCACCTTCCTCGAAATTAACTGATGAAGACACCACAACATAATCTCCATTTGTGGGAGTATCGATTAATTTTGTTAATGGAAATAGAAAATCATTACTCTTGGTAAACACTTTCTCTTCACTATCCTTATCTGTCCATAGTGACTGATAATTTTTTGAATCTTTCCCACCATCGTAGCCTCTATTTTTGGTTATCTCTTCAAGAGTGGTGATTACATCGCTAAATTTTTCATGAGTAAGTAAATATCTTGCCTGTAAAACCAGACATGCATCATAGCTAAGGTAATTCTTATTTATCTCTTTTGACTTTAACAGCTTCTTAGCTTTCGTTAACAAATCAAGGATCTTTTCTTCACATGCTGCAATTGATGAACGTTTCAAAAATTCAAGTTCAACTTTATCCTTTAGGATTATTCCTTTATCTGCCACATTATCTGCGAAAAGATCTAATAATTCTTGATAGATCATAGCTTTCAATGCGTAGGCTTCCCCTTCAACTTTTTCCCATTTTGCAACATCCTGTTCATTATCAAGTATCATATATTGTTTTGATTCCAGCACTGTATTAATTTGGGCTATCGTGTGATAATGATCGCTCCATAAATTATCAGCGAACCGGGCTAATTCTATGGCATCCCAGTTATAGAATTTCTTGGTCGACTGATCCCTACTAATCAGATATGTTGGCATAAAATCATCGGCTAATAATGAGAAATTCACTGGATCAAAGTTCAATGAATTGTAGGCCGCATTTAGAGCTTCGCGTGCTGCTTCGGGTGTGTCAATAGCGTCATCTCCTGATACCTGATCTTCAAGAGGGATATCAAGACTGCAGCTTGTTAATAATGCAAGTATTATAAATTGTGTAATTCGATTAATCATCATTGCAGATTTAAAAGGTAACATTTGCTCCCATTGTTATTATTGGTTGTTCAACTCCTCTTAACGAAGCTTTATCCCGTTCTCTTTGAAATTTCCAAATATTCTGCCCTTGAATTGAAAGACTGGCATATCGAATTACGCCATTGGTCTTATCTATTATGGCCTTGGGTAGTTTATAATTAATACATAAATTACTTAGCTTAATATAGTCGGTTTTATAAGTGGTTTTTGTTGAAGGATAGTCTAAAATGGTATATGCCGAAGCTGGTACATTCACTGTGTGATAAATCTTATTTTCATCACCTGGTTTAAACCACATATCTTTTGTTTGTCCCTTTACAGCATTTTTATCTGCATTGCTTAAATCACGAACATACGTTCTATCGTATGTTGCAATTGCTCCAAAAGTAAAATAGAAATCAAAGTTTAAGCTGAAATTCTTGTAGCGCACCGAATTATTAAAGAAACCCATATATGGAGCTGTAGCATACCCCAATACCTTAAAATCTTCTCTTCTTAAATTATGTGTATAATCGATTTGTTGTCCGGTTGCAGAAAGATATCTGGGTAATCCATCAATTGAGTGAATCCCTAATGATTGCAGACCATAAATGAGATCCAAGGGTTTTCCTTCTTGCATGTCTGGCAAAAGAGTTTCTCCATTTCCCGAAAAGTATTCAGTACCATCATATAGCTCTACTACTTTATTCTTATTCCAGGATAGAGATAGAGAACTGTTCCATCTACTATCATCTTTATCAATTAGATCTCCTGATAATCGAAACTCTAGACCGGAATTTTGAAGTATCCCAATATTTCTATTCATCGAAGAGTAGCCATTTGACGCAGGAATTGCAACATCCAATAACGCATCTTCGGTTTTTCGTTTATATGCACTAACATCCAAATCCAACATGTTAAGTAGTGTAAAACTTAATCCTATATTGGTTGACTTTGTTTGCTCTGGTTTTAGATCGCTATTATACAACTGATTCAGATCAAGAATTCTTGATTCAGCATAAATTTCTTGTGAATAGCTATATGTGGGTAAAGTTGCAGAAGCAGGAATTCCAGCCAGATTAGCTGTATATCCATAGGATGCTCGAAGCCGGATGTTTGAAAAAACATTCTGACTCATCAAAAGAGGATAATTACTTATTCCCCATCCACAACCAACTGACCAGGCAGTGTTCCTTCGTTTGTCGGATGGCAATAATGATGATGCATCATTTTTATAACTTCCATAAAAGTCATAAATCGATTTGTAGGAATACCCCATGGCAACTCCAATTCCCAGTTGGGCATATTTTTCTTTCAAGCTTCTTACACGTGTTTTTCGGGATCCGGTTAATCCCTGGTTTATGCCTGCTGCAGTCTTCACTTTGCTGGCAATACCATAACCAGTTAAGCCAATATTATCGTATCCCGTATGGTAATAATCGTAATTACCACTCAAAGTTAAATTGTGACCGTACCATGATTTGTGATAGTTAATACGAATATTGGCACTATAGTTCAACTCAGTATTTTTATCCTTTTTAATCTCTCCTTTCTCGGAATCTTTGTAGTTTATTTGAGAATATGCATCTGCTGGAACTACTGAAAGCATTTCACCCAGCAAATAGTCAAATCCTAATATCGCTGATACATTCATTTCTTCACTAAGCATCCAATTCATATTAATAGAGGATGTAATGCGTTTTGATGTTGTTTTTTTACTGTATTGATTCATCAAATCATCAAATGTTCTATCGAGATATGAATAAAGCTTTACAGCCTTTCCTGTTTTAGGATCAACTTTCTGTTCATAAGGATTTAAATTATACACCAATGAGGTTGGATTATGGCTACTTCCATATGGTGTATTTGTGATTGAGTATCCCAATGAATTATTCAACGATAAAAATAATTTAGGAGTCAAGGTATAATCCAAATTCATTCTTCCGGTAAATCTATTAAGATCGTTCCCTGCTATTCGTCCTCCTTGATGATCATACTTAATTGAATAGTAATATTTGCTTTTATTATTGCCTCCCCTTACTCCCAAGGAATTTGATTGATACACACTCATTTTGATTAATTCATTAAACCAATCCGTGTTAATAGAGCGCAATGAATCAAGTTTCAAATGACCTTGAGCGATTAAATGATCGAGATTAGGATCATGAGAATAGTATTTCTTAAAGTACTCTTCAGAATAGAGGTAGCCTGGAGACAAATCGAGTTTCAAAAGTCTTTCCAGTTCTAACTTCTCCTTCGAATTCATCATTTCAACACCTCTTGGCCCTCTTAAAGTGACTCCGGTATTAGATCGAACAGATACTTGAGCTTTCCCTTCGAATCCACGTTTAGATGTTATTTCTACAACTCCATTAGCTGCTTTAATTCCATACAAAGCTGATGCCGCGGCATCTTTTAGCACCTTAATCTCCTCAAAATCTTCCGCATTAAGTGTATAAAATGCTTCCGCAGAAATAACCATTCCATCAAGCACAAAAAGAGGTTGATTTGCCTCATCTCCCTTTCGAAAAGAAGATGTTCCTCTTATTCTTACTTTCGGCTTTGTCCCTAATTCTCCTGTTGGTGTAACAGTTAAACCTGGCACTTGTCCTTGAAGCAACATACTTAAGTTAGGCTCGGGTCTGTTGGAAAGCTTTTGCACACTCACAACCTCTATTTCACCAGCAATTTTTCTCATATCAATGTCATTGATATTTGTTCTTGCGAGTACTTTTACTTCGGATATGTTTTCTACTTGTTCCACAAGAGTTACCTCTAGATAACTTCTGTTGGTTTTGTGACTTTGAGTAGAATAACCAATACTAGAGAAAATTAGAGTTTTCCCCTTCTCCAGTACAATCGAAAACATCCCGTCAATATCCGTAACAGTTCCGTGAAATGTTCCCTCTACAACTACATTCACCCCAGGTATCGCTTCCTTGGAGTTTTGATCAATAACCTTACCAATAACATGAATATTCTCTGGGGCAACCTGATTTAACGCCTCTAATTCAGATATGAAAAGTACTAACTGGAGTCCTATACAGATAAAATATTTTATCAAGACCTTTTTTTTCGGTGTTTTTTCCATCGCTTACAATTCCTTCTCCGCCTAATTATTAAGAACGAACACTACATCTTTCAAACAATATTGAAGATGTAACTCACATTTTTGTGCAAATTAATTTATTATGTCTTTTTATTACAATCCTCATATGTGATGAAAAATTACATTACATACAATCATTGTCTTATGGTATTGCAAAAGAAATTATATGGAATTTGAAAGGATGATTTTATTTCCAATCAAATTAATAAGGATGTCCAAGCTTGCTAAGTTTTTAATTTCTGATAGACAGTTTTATATCATAACTATTAATTGGAAATTGAGATTTAAAATCAAGCAAAAGCAACACGAATATTAACCACTAAAAGCGTTGTATGAATAATTCTAATAATATATAATGACACAAATGATCCTTGGAAATGATTAATCATTAATGGTGACACCTAAGCAGTAATAATGATGATCTACGGAAACGTTTCCGTTAATTATTGTAGATATTTTTGAAGGAACGAGTATTAAAAGTCGTAGTTTAGATCGACCAAAACGAATAAACCAGAATAATGAAAAGAACATTTTATAGGCTGCAAGTACTCCCCTTTCTGGCATTGTTTCCATTCATAACCAGTGCTGAATCAAAAGATAAAAGACCAAATATCATTGTAATTTTAGTCGATGACATGGGATATTCAGATTTAGGATGCATGGGATCTGAAATCAATACCCCCAATCTCGATAAATTAGCAAATCAGGGAGTCTTATTCACCAATTTCTATAATACCTCACGTTGTTGTCCTTCACGAGCCAGTCTGTTAACCGGACAATATCAATGGGATGCAGGAATTGGGCACATGGATAATACCAGATCGAATGCTCCTGAATACCAGGGATATTTAAACAATCAAAGCATTACTATTGCTGAAGCATTAGGTAGTAATGGCTATCGAACATTTATGTCGGGAAAATGGCACGTGGGAAATAAGAGAGAACATTGGCCCGACAAAAGAGGTTTCCAGCAATTTTATGGCACACCAGAAGGTGGTGGTGTATACTTCTATCCTTCTAGATTTTATAAGCGTGATGTATACAAAAATGGAAAACAAGTTCATCCTGACTCAACATGGTATTCTACTGATGGCTTTACTGATGCTGCACTAGAATTTATCCAGCATGAGAAAAGCCAGACAGAACCTTTTTTCATGTATATGGCCTACATTGCGCCGCACTTCCCATTACAGGCAAAACCAGAAGATATCGCAAAATACCTAGGTCAATACGATAAAGGATACGATGAGGTTCGTAAAGCACGTTTTAAAAAGCAAAAGGAATTAGGAATCGTTAGAAAGGATTTGCCTATATCTGCTCCAACCTATCCCGAATGGGAGCAAGTGAAAAATAAAGATCAAGAAGCACGAAAAATGGAAGTATATGCAGCAATGGTTGATAATCTTGATCAGAACATCGGGAAGTTAATTCAAGAATTGAAAGAACACCAACTATACGAGAATACAGTCATCATGTTTTTATCCGATAATGGAGGCTGTCCTAGTAACTTTAACAAGACACCCAATGCAAAAATCGGAACACGATACTCCAATTCAGCCTACGGTAAATGGCATAATGTATCAAATACACCTTTGAGATATGGGAAACGTCGTGAGCATGAAGGAGGTATCTCAACTCCATTAATCGTCCATTGGCCAGCAGGAAGAATAAAACATGGTAAAATAATCAGAGAACCAGCCCACATCAATGATATTATGCCTACCTGTCTTGAATTATCTAAGACGACCTATCCTGATACATATAAAGGAAATAAACTATCTAAACTCGACGGACAAAGTTTTATGCCTCTAGCCAAAGGGAAAGTCCAAGATCGTAAACGCTACTATTTCTGGGAACATGAAGGAAACAAGGCAGTACGACAAGGTGATTGGAAACTTGTTAAGTTGCACAAGAAACCTTGGGAACTATATCACGTGAAAGATGATCCTTATGAGATGAAAGATCTTATTGATCAATATCCAGACAAAGCAAGTGAACTCGAAACAAAATACCATGCATGGGCAAAAGATCACGGAGTGAGAGCTTGGCCACTACATTAATTGTACTTCAGCTTATCAATCTTTTCAGTTAGCGCCATTAGGCGCTGCTGTTTTTCAAATGAGAATGTTTTTGATTCTCCCAGGCAGAATTCCATTAAAATCAATGATTTCTCATAGTACGGCAGACCATCAGAGCTCTGTCCATTTGCTGATGCCAACTCTCCTTGGGCAAAGAACAATTCCGAAAGAATCTCTAAATGTCCATTGGTGTAATCGTGCTTTTTAAGGAGTTCTGTCGTCAAATCCTCAATAGGTATTTCGTTGAAAAAGGCAGCATCTTTTTGTAAAAAATCTTCATATGCTTTATCAATTGCCAATGATGCCTGCTTGTAGTCACCTTTCTTTATCAAGCCAAGGATCCCAGCAATTAATTCAGCCATCATTTCAATCATTCGTAATATAAAGTCTCTTTTGTACATATATCAAATATAGCTTATTTTTGTAGTGTAACAATAACTAATTTGTCAACATCAATTACATATCGTCCAAAGTATCCGTTAAATCAATTTATTGATGTTATATGGATCGGGAAAGCAGAAAATATTGATTTACAAGCAGAAAATCATGCTGCTTTGTACACCGAGCTAATATTTAACTATGGCGATGAATTCAATGTACAAGGCAAAAATATTGAATCTGTTTATAATAAAAGCGATCATCATATCATCTCCGGATTAAAGACTGAACCTTTCCATACAAAGGTATCAGGAATCTATGCTAATGTAGGATTACTGCTCAAGCCCTTTTGTTATGGAATGCTTTATCGTAAATTCGGAACACAAGCAATGGAGCAGATTTCTGAAATACTTTATGAGCATCTCTATGTTCCTATTACACCAAACTTTGAAGCAGTAGAGAAACAACTATTTCAAATATTCGATACAGAGGCAATTGATGCGGACTTGTTGCAATTTGAGAAATACATTTCTACGAACATTTTGGAAAAAGGAAGCCTAAAAGATTTTAACCTTTCAATATCCATCTCTCAAAAAAGTTTTATTAAAAAATTTAAAAAACAATACCTCCTTACCCCTGGAGAATATATCAAGTTGAAGCAAGTGAATAACGCCATAAAACTACTTCAAAACAACAATGCTGAAAAACTAATCAATATAGGATTAGATTCAGGATTTTATGATCAATCACACTTTATCAGGGTGTTTAAGAAATTTTGTGGAGTAACACCCAAACAGTTCATTAAAAGGATTACTGAAGAATAGGGTAAATTCTGTACAATTTTATATCGAACTTATCTTTCAATTTTGCGTCATAATTAAAAACTACAAAGCATGAGAAAATTAATCTTGTACATAAGCATGAGCGTTGATGGATTTCTGGCGACAAAAGATGATGATCTTTCATGGTTATCTGTTTCAGAGAAAGAAGGCGAAGATTACGGCTATGCAGAGTTTTACAAGGATGTTGACACGTATATTGTTGGTCGCAATACCTATGATAAAATTCTATCTCTTACTGGAGGAGTATTACCTCAGGCAGAAACATTGGACTGTTATGTAATAACACATCAAGATATTGAGCCGAAAGATGGAGTCAAGTTTTATAATGGTGATTTGGAGGCATTAATACATCAATTAAAGTCGACAGAAGGGAAAAATATCGTTTGTGATGGTGGAGGTCAGATTGTAAAATTATTAATGGAAAAGAACCTTATAGATGAATACATCATAGCGGTTATACCTATCTTTTTAGGCGATGGCAAGCGATTGTTTATGGGCGAGATCGATCAAATCAACCTTAAGGCTCTACCAAGCAAATATTTCGATACAGGTGTTGTTCAATTGCATTACCAGAAGAAATAAAAAAGGGCTCGGCAAATGATTTTGCCAAACCCTTTAATGCTAATAAAGAATATTATAAACGCGTCTTACTCTTTCTTGTCCGAATCATTAACCATTGCGGTGGTCGCTGGTTTAATTCTTTTAAATAGATAACGAGTTATGTAAATACCATTACTATCATCTGAACCACCATAGCTTTCAACTCCAGTATTCACAAAAGCCAGATCCCAACCGTCGGCAAGCATTTGGTTAATTTTAGACATCAACAAAGCATCATTTGATGCGATATTCTGAAAACGAATACCTCCTACATTAAAGAAGTTCAGCATTTTAGTCTCGTCATACTCCTTAATGCGAATCTCTTTACGATCACTCTTATTACGATCTCCAGATGCCGCAGTCTGTTTGGTTGTATATTTTCTATAATCCAACTCTTTATCAGTCGACAATAAACGAGAACGTCCTGCTCCACTAGGAACAATCGACTCAATACTGGTAATAATTTTCACTTCATATACAGGTTTGTCTTGTGCATTACTAAATGTTGAAAATGCTAAAACTATTAAGATTGTAAATATTGTTGCTTTCATAACTAACTTATTTTTGTATTCCAATTTCTAATTCTTTGATATTTAACTCTGTTTGCACGTGTAATTATCCTACTACCTTCCTGAAATAATACCGTGTCATAAACAATCCGTTAGGATCCTTTTTATCTTTTCCTGTGCTTTTATCATCGAGCAACATTTTTATGCCCATTTTTAACAACTCCTTCTTCACTGAACTGCTTATCATCTTACTCTCAACACCAGAGCAAACAGAAAATAGTTCCCATCCTTGGCTAAGCATGTCATTAATCTTAGAAGTAACCAACGCATCATTTGCTACGATATTCTGAAAACGAATACCTCCTTCATTGTAGAAGTTTAGCAGTTTGGTTTCTTCATACTCCTTTTGACGGATATTTTTTCTTCTACTTTTGTTACGATCACCCTTAGCAGCACTTTGATGTGAAGTAAAACTAAGATAATCTACTTTTACCGGCGTTGAAATCATTCGCGATCGTCCTAGACCTCCAGGAACAAGCGACTCAATGCTAGTAATCACCTCTACCTTGTATTTCGGAATCTGAGCTTGTGTAAGCAAGCCACATCCTCCAACAAGGAATAATAATAGTACAATTGTTCTAGTCATTGCTTTTTGTTTTTAATTGTAAATATCAGTTCTAGCTATCATCCCCACCTTCCTTCTCATAGACTTAATCCATCTATTTGTAGAACCTTTCGGAAAGAAACCATCCCTGTTGTGTTTTTGCAAAAGCGAAGGAAATAAAATAAGATGTAACGTAAGTCCAGAATGATGTTTTAGGAGTCTGAGATTCTGAATATACTATACTATTCCTGAATTGAGAGTATCTTGATTCTTGCGTAACTATTTGATATATTGGCAAAAATCTCAGGGTGCAAAAAAAAGAGCAGCCAATTGAAAAGTAGTTATTTTCAATAGATGCTGCTCAATAAACTTAACTTGCAAAAGCTATTTTAAATATCAATTTCCATCACCTTCCCATTCTTTAATCTCGATTTCTCAGCCATAAATCCCATCAAATGACTTTCCATCGATGCTTGTATGGTTGATGTTAATCGTTCTGGATCGTTATAAGCAACAGCTCTAACAAAATCATACATCAACCAATAATCTCCACCTCCATGACCATAGAATGCAGCATTGTCACCTGAATTGATTTGCGAAGCATCATATTCCTTCGTTTTTCCTGTTATAGCATTATGATGAACTAACCTATCCTGGTCTCCCGAGATATCTCCTTTGGTTCCAAAAATCCTGGTTCTTCGTCTTCCATAATGTGTATGTGCTTCCATCGAAAACGAGACAGTAATATCATCTTCAAACTCGAAATTGCAGATCTGATGATCTACAACATCATTATCGCAGTGGTAAACGCAACGACCATAAGGTCCGGTTCGCAATTCATTTAGTATCGTTTCTTCATCAGCACTTCTTAATTCAAAATTGAAATGCTGCCCCCAAGCTCGATGCTCTTTATAAATCTTTATGGCAGAATATGGACAATCACGTTCTACTTTACAGCCATCAGTACACCTACTGGTTGAACCTGCAGGAGCATTCTTCTCTTGAAATAAGCTAAGAGATCCAAAGGATGAAACTCGCTTACAAGGCTTTCCTACCAGCCAACGTAATATATCTGTGTCATGACATGATTTTGATAATATCATTGGTGTGGATTGTTTTGAATTGCCCCAATTACCTCTCACAAAAGAGTGCGACATATGGATACGTTCTACAGGCTCTAAATGCTGAACGCTAACAATATCCCCTATTTCTCCAGCATCTATAATTTCTTTGATTTTCCTGAAATATGAAGTGTATCGTAGAACATGACAGACAGCTACAATGGCTTGTTTCTTTTTTGCCAATTGCAATATATCGTTACACTCATCCCAAGTTTGAGCGATGGCCTTTTCTAAAAGCATATCATAGCCTGAATTTAATGCTTCCATTGCAGGCGCATAATGTAAATGATCAGGCGTTGCTATAATTACTGCATCTGCAAATTTAGCCTGATCAAAAACGTGTTCCCATGTGACAAACTGCTTATCTTTAGGGATATTAAAAGCTTTTGCAGCGCGTTCTCTGCGATACGGAATAGGTTCAGCAACACCAACGATTTTTATCTCATCCGGATTATTCACTGCATACTGTCCATAAGCTAACCATCCTCTACTACCGGCTCCAATGATTACAGCAGTTATTGGCTTTTTCAAAGGATCTCTTTTCTTTTTTTCGAGAAGTGCATCTGGCCTTGCTTGCATTTTATCTGCATTGGCCAACAATGGTAGCGACACTGTTGCTATTCCCAGTGTTTTAAGCATATTTCGTCTATTCCAAGTTGTCATGTCTTATTTATAGTCTAGTTTATATTTTTTATTACTGTAAAAATATCACTACTTTGAGGAAATGTTATTCTAAATAAAATCATAGCACTATTTCAAACATGATAACAGTTGATACAAAAAGCACAGCCGATAGGAAAATAATCAATATCCGGGAATTAGGATTCAAAAACATCTTGGTTTTAGGACATTATAACTACAAACAGGCAAAAGATAACCTAGCAACACATACGCATCCTGGTATCATTGAAATATGCTTTTTGGATAAGGGATCGCAACATTACATGATTAACCAAGAGAAATATCTTCTAAAAGGTGGTGATCTACTCGTTACGTATCCCGATGAGCCACATGGCACAAGTAGTTATCCTGAAGAAAAAGGAAGTCTATATTGGATGATGATAAAGATTCCGGAAAATAGTGGTAGAATATTAAACCTGTCTCCTACTAACTCAAGGATATTGATAGACCGACTACTGGCTTTTAAATCGAGACAGTTTAGAGCATTACCAGGTATACGGAATAGCCTATCAAGTATTTTTCAAGCATATAACAAAACGGATGATCCTTTGAAAATGATTGAAATAAACAGTAATATTCTGGCATTTCTATTAAAGGTGATTCATTCAGGAGAGGCAAAAGAGAAAAAAGAGACTTCTAGCGAAATTAAGATCATCTGCGAATATATCTTGAATAATCTTCAAGAAGATGTTGAGTTAGAAGAACTGGCTGCAAAGATTAATCTCTCCCTCTCGAGGTTTAAGCACCGCTTTAAGGAAGAAACAGGAGTTCCTCCCAAGGAATATATTCTTCGTAAAAAGATAGAACGAGCCAAAGAAATCATGTCGACATCATCCGAAGCTATAAATGAAGTTGCCTATAGTCTGGGATTTACTTCATCCTCCTATTTCGCAACCGTTTTTAAAAGATTTACCGGTCAAACACCAAGCGATTATAGGGAAAGGAAAGGTTGTTAGATTAACGATCTAATCTTTTTGACTCTCTCTTTCTTCAATTATTTTTTTTGCTGCATCAACGCAAGCAGGTTGAAATGAATCCGGTTCCTTAACAATGCTATGCAATTCGCTGATTGTCTTGGATTGTAATTGCTTATAAAAATGGTGTACTAGCTCTGATTCATTCTCATCCAAACTCTCTTGATCGGTTCCTAGTAATTTTTGTACCACGACTCTTACCTGGCTTTTATATACAACTACAAACAACAGTAACAAGAGAGAGCATAAAGGCTGCACACCTAAAGTAATAAACTTGATCCCTGAGAATGAGATACTAGAACCAATAGTGATGGTTGAGTAGGTAAATTGAAATACATTGAAACTCCCTAAAAGTAAGAATAAGGCAAATATGGTATTAAACCTTTTAATTTTTAAAAACCATAATAGGGTTAATACAGATAGAAGACCAAATCCAATGTAATTTTGTAATCCTATAACAATGTTTGTAAAAATAGTCACATACAGCGTATAAAATGATACTCCCCATAGAATTAGTATCATCAGTAAGTTTAGTGTCCGTTTGTTCATATTCAGGTTGTTAGTTATTGTTTGCTCTATTCCTGGCGATTATTATATAAACCAATTGCCTTTAAATAGTTTTCACTGCCTAATTTAGTCATATCATAGATGAAACCAGACAATTCAGGGTGATTATTATCGATCCAATTTACTAAAGAGTCTCTATTTTCAATCCATTTTTCCCTGTCAGTATCATGGTTTTGCAAGTATTTAAACTGATATATCTTATTGTCTATTAACGAGATGCACTGAGTCGTTCTGACTGGATTATTTACAAGAAATTTGAATCTGTCCGATTTCGTTGACAATGTAATGAAAACATTGTTTTCCTTCGATGATATCTTCTCTATGTGAAATTGAGGAGAGAATACAGAATCCCATTGATAGTAATCATGAAACTCAGCGTGGGAATACGATTTACTGTATTCCCCATCTATTATTCTGATGCTATCAGCAAGATGTAGGGAAAGTTTTTCATAACTCACCTTGGCATAGGTATCAAGATAGTTCTTCACTATATCTGCATTACGATCTTGTCTGCAGGATAATAGGCTTATGGATATAATTAGAGCAAATATCCATATGTTCGCGAATCTTTCAATGGAGATCATGCTGTTTAATCTATTCACTCCAAACTCCGTTCTTAAACAACTGAAACCATTTCTCTAGATCGGTATCGTTGTATAGCTCCAACATTTTAAACACTTCCTGTGCAAATTCAATTGGAGCGATACCATTAGCAGTGATCATATTTCCTCCGGTAACCGCAAGAGAATTAATATAGTTTTTATCTCCGGTGTATTGTGGCGATACGGCTTTTAAGTAATATAAGTCATTGCTCGTATGTTGCACCCTATCCAGAACTCCCAATTGCCCTAAATATGCTGTAGCCGCGCAAATAGCAGCAATAGGTTTACCTTTCTCAATCACCGCTTTTACAAATGGCGTAATTGCTTCATTCGAGCCGCTTTCCCATGCGGTTCCTCCAGGAAGAATCAGCATGTCGATCTCATCAATATTTAACTCAGGTAGTGCCGTATTAGGGGTAACCTTCAATCCACCCATTGAGGAGACTGAATTTCCATCAAATGAGAAGTAATTCAATTCAAATTGCTCACTCTTATTAATCTCTGGAGTAACGTACGATATCTCCCAATCAGAATATCCGTCAAATAGAAATATGTATATCTTTTTTGTCATAACTGTACTTTAAACGTAAACCAAAAGTAAGGATTAGTTTCAATTTCACATAAATACCAAGATATAAATTAATTGACAGAGCTACCTCCCCCCCCAACAAAAAAACACCAACCCTTTGCAGAGTCGGTGTTTTAAAGAACTAAAAAAGAAATCTAGAATGGAGAACTAGTTATTCTTCCCAGGCTTTTATCATTTCGATGAACTCCTTGCGATAGTTGTGGGGATCGTAAGTTTGACTGTTTTTAGCCAGATTAAGCACCATTTGTTTGGTAACTGTACCTTTGTACTCCGACTCCTTCATAATTAATCCTATACCAGCTAAGGCAGTTGCAAAACGCATATTCTCCGATGATGCATTAATGTCTTTCGGAGTACCTGTGATATTGTGCGTTAACAATCTGCTATTATCTTCGCTCGGCTTCTTATATCTAAAGTCAAACTGAGCAAACTTTTCATTCTGGGAATAATTCTTTAATACCACCTCATACAATGCAGTGATAGTCTGCGTTGATCCAATCTCTCCAGCATCTTTAGTGTCATCCTCAAAGTCCTCATCATTGAGTTTTCGATTCTCATAACCAATCAAACGATACTGCTCTACTTTGTTAGGATTGAACTTAATCTGAATCTTCGAATCCTTGGCAACAGCATAAAACTTAGCCAATTCATGGATGAACACCTTCTGAATCTGTTTGGCGTTGTCGATATACTCATAGTTGCCGTTTCCTTTATTGGCAACTTGCTCCATCATATGATCATTCAGATTTCCTGAACCAACCCCCAGCACAGTCAAATAAATACCAGCGTCACGTTTCGTCTCAATCAATTCGATCAACTCATCTGTCGACGAGATACCTACATTAAAATCGCCATCTGATCCTAATATCACACGGTTGTTTCCTCCTGCAATGAAATTCTTTTGAGCAATTTCATAAGCTTTGGTAATACCTGCAGCTCCTGCTGTTGAACCTCCTGCTCCAAGTTTCGCGATAGCGTCTTTTATTTTCTTCTTTTGATCGCAATGTGTTGACTCTAATAATACTCCAGCTTCACCAGCATAAGTAACGATAGCAATTCGATCCTGATCTCTAAGCTGGTCGACCATTGTTGTGAATCCTGATTTCAAAAGCTCAAGCTTGTCAGGCGAGCTCATTGATCCGGATACATCAATTAAGAATACATAGTTGGAATTGGGCAACACACTCTTTTGAATTGTTTTCCCCTTCATACCAATGCGCAGAAGGTGGTGACTGGCATTCCAAGGACAAGTAGCGACTTCAGAGTTTAAAGAAACATGCTCATCACCAGTTGGTTCGTCATAATTGAACATGAAGTAGTTGATGAATTCCTCTATTCTCACTGATTCTTTAGGAGGCGTCTGTCCTAAATATAAGAATCGTCGCATGTTCGAATAAGATCCTCCATCAGCATCAATAGAAAACGTAGACAGCGGACGTTCACTAACTTTGACAAAAGGATTCTCTTCATAGTCTTTATATTTCTCATCTCCACCTTCAGGTATAGGATCAATTCCTATTCCAGTACCATTCATCCCCATCGTAGAATAAAGACCTCCAGTCTTATCTGCAACTTCTGGATCTCCATCTGTGTCGCAGCTATAAAGAAGTATCGCAAACAATGCAACAACAATGGTTAAATAAGATGACTTCATAACTTTTTGTTTTAGGTTTGTAGTATTGATGCAAAAACATATGATAGGTTGCTTTGCATTTCAAAAAAAAATCAAATTAATTACTGAGGGCCAAGTTAATCCTTCGATCTTAGGCGGATTAAAAGAGTCCCGATTAACAATTAAAGCACATCGTTTTTCGTAATTCATGAATCAACACATTAGTTCAAATTTCTTGAATTGTCGTGACTTTCAGGATGATTTTTTGCTACCTTTACAACAGTGATAATCAAAATAAAGGTTCTTTTGGAAATGCAACATCACATGATGCGAAAGAACGGAATTGCAACACCAGATGATGCATTTTAATCTTCAAACAAGAGAAAGCCAAAAGAAATAGAAGAGATATCCAAGAGAAAAGTAGGCATTGAGTAGGCATTGGTAAGACTCCTTCTATACTTCATCCCCTTTCCATAACGAGTAATTACCCTAAGATACATCAAAAGATAACATGACAAAGAGTTGTCAAACTCCTCTAAAATTCTGTGTGCCTTTTACTATATGCTATTCTTGAGATAACTTTGATATTAGATCGGCGCTATATGTTTCAAACACACTTTGAACTCTAATTCACGACTAAAATACAAGTTGCTTAGGATTTAATATCCCATAAAAGGCTAATCTTATTCTTCCAATAAGTTTAGCCTATCTTTTTACATCGAGTCTAGTCTTAGTCTAGTCAAAGCCTTCTCTGAGCCTTGTCTAACTCTTGTCAAAGCCTACTCGAAGCCTACTCAATGTGCGATACATGGGGGCTTTGGTAAGGATTAGTAAGGGCTTAAGGGGGAATAGTAGTAAAAAACTTATCATAATCATAGATTTTCGTATTTATTTCAAATTTGAAAAGGCTTAGAAGTGATAACCAATGCTCTGGAATTTGGATTTTTGAGTTATAAAAAACCGATACTGACCAACCTTCGTTTTCACATCGGGGAATTTTCAGGAAAGCTATCGTGACTCCATCTTTAAGCCAGGTTTTCTACAAACAGGCCCTAAAGTCTCTACAAATCTCTAGGAAGTATAGCCAAATTGCTAGGATCTCCTATGGCATTTCGCATGTTGGTATGAGGAAGAGGCAAGGAGGGGGTAAGGCCTACAAGTCAAAAACACCCTATTGGAGCAAAGGATAAATGAGACAAAATCAATTTTTCAGGAAATTATTTGCATAATATAAATAATTCGCTTTACCTTTGTGGCGCATTTCACCTTAATGTATCATTTTTAATGAAAGGGAAAGCAACTATGTTGGAATTTACATCACATATCAACCAAGCGATCAGAAAAGGCTAGAACAGTTCTAACCTCAATAACTTCATTCTGATCCAACCGTACAGGCATATTGAGCCTTTCACGGTTTCAATCAACAAATATTTTACGGTATAGTGTTAACGCTATGCATCATTGGATTATAAGCTATTAATCCATAAATAAGTCTGTTTTCAGATCATACTATTTTGATTGTATGAAGATGTAGATTGAGTATCCCAAAATGATTCTAATCAGAAATGTGATATCTCCTACTCTCCTCTCTACAATTACTTTAACGATATGATTTGCAGACGATAAAAAGATTGATCATGGGCAATCATAAAATTAAGGGTAAGGACCTAAAACAAATAAATTTCAAAACCGATAAGGCAAAAAGTCTGGCCATCGATATAATGCGCCGCGACTATAAATACTTGTCGGTAAACGAGCAATTAGATAAACTCGAAGATGTAATATCTAATCCACAGGGCTATGCTGATGATAACTCCTTCTCTAAGCTTGTAACTGAGTTACTTGGAGAAGAAAAGGTGAATCCGGGTGTGGCATATCAATTAAATGAAAATGAAAGCACAATTAAGATTTATGGAAGTCAATTAATATCTGAAGAAACTATTCAGCAAATGGCAATAGCAATGCGACTGCCTATCAGTGTACGTGGTGCGTTAATGCCTGATGCTCATATGGGATATGGTCTCCCAATTGGAGGGGTACTTGCTACTGATAATGTGGTTATTCCTTATGGTATCGGACTGGATATTGGGTGTAGAATGTCACTAACTATTTATGATGTTCCTACAACCTTTATTAAGCGGAACAATTATCATATCAAGAGTAGTTTGAAGGATCATACGCATTTTGGTATCGGCAATCCAGCAAAGCCTATCGCTGATCATGAAATTCTTGAGAGAGAAGAGTTTCAGGAGATTGATTTCCTGAAAAAATTACATGGTAAGGCACGAATGCAGCTTGGTACATCGGGTTCTGGTAATCACTTTGTAGAGGTTGGTATTGTTGAACTCAGTGAAGATAATAAGCTAAATCTTGCTGCTGGTAATTACGTTGGTATTCTTGCTCACTCTGGCTCACGCGGATTGGGAGGAACCATTGCGAATCATTATACGCAAATTGCCAAGGAACGATGTTTGCTACCTAAAAATGCACAACAGTTGGCCTGGCTTGATTTGAATAGCGAAGCAGGGCAAGAATATTGGATCGCAATGAATCTGGCTGGCGATTATGCAAAAGCTTGTCACGATGTAATCCACAAAAAACTGGCAAAAGCCTTGAAAGTAAAGCCTGTAGCTAAGATTGAGAATCATCACAATTTTGCCTGGAAGGAACAACATGATGGTCAGGAAGTAATTGTGCATCGCAAAGGTGCGACACCAGCAAATCATGGACAATTGGGGATTATTCCTGCCAATATGATTGATCCGGGATATATTGTTTCAGGGAAAGGAGAAACGGAATCACTATGTTCTGCATCGCATGGCGCTGGAAGGAAGATGAGTAGAAAAGCGGCTAAGGAGTCAATAACTGGAAGTGAGCTGAATAAGCGACTCAAGCAAAACAGAGTGACCATGATTGGAGGCGGTGTAGATGAGGCTCCAATGACGTATAAGAATTTAGATGAGGTAATGCTAAGTCAGCGCGACTTAGTGAGTATCGAGGGCAAATTTTACCCTCAAATTGTAAGAATGGACAAACAATAAGAGAGATGGAAAAGATTTTACAAATAACATCAGGACGCGGACCAGCAGAGTGTTGCTGGGTTGTAGCACAAGTCCTTAAAATAATGATTGAAGAAGCTCGAGGGAAAAGCATTGTATGCACTATCCTTCATCGTGAAAAAGGAGTTGAGAATACTACCCTACTTTCTGCTACTGTGCAACTTGAAGGAGATAACGTGAAGGAATTTTGCAAACAATGGATCGGTACCATTAAATGGATTGGTCATAGTCAGTTTCGCAAAGATCATAAGCGTAAGAATTGGTTTGTTGGGGTAAATGAATTGGATTTAGGAAATGAAATCCTGCACATTAGCGATAAGGACATCTCATATCAGGCTATTCGCTCGGGAGGACCTGGAGGTCAGCATGTGAATAAGGTAAGTACAGCTATCAGAGCTACACATATTCCAACCAATATCAGTGTATTAGCATCGGATAGTCGGTCGCAGCTGAATAATAAGAAGTTGGCTAAAGAACGGTTGATCAATCTATTGAAACTTGAGCAACTGAATAGTAAAAAAGCAAAAATAAAGGAGGACTGGCAGAATCACAATTCACTTGAACGCGGTAATCCCATCAAGACATTCACTGGTAGTGATTTTAAGTCCCGAAAAGTTAGTAAAACCTACAAATCCAAGCGTCAATCTCTCAAGAAAGACTTGAGAGGAATGCTTGGGGATGAGTAAAACAGAGAAAAATGAACACATTAGCAGATAAATATTACATAAAAGCACTCGATCAATATCCATACAGTCTTGATGAAGCCATTGAGAATTTGCACTATGCATTGAGTCACAACAAGGAACACATAGGTGCAAACAATTTGATGGGCAAGTTATGTCTTGAGCAATTGAATAATTACCACGATGCTGAAGAGTATTTTTTGATAGCGCTGGCTAACGATCCTGAAAACATGAATGTTTGTATGGATTATACCATGTTGCTAATTAAACTTAAAGAATATAAGAAAGCAGAGAAGCTTATCCAGTATGCGCTAGGCATTAAGGGGATTGATATTTCTAAGATTAATGGACTCAAGGGATTAATTATGGAGCATCAACAGCGATATAAGGAAGCATTGAAGCTTTATAAGGCGGCATTATTGGATGCCTATGATGAAGAAAGGATTACCCAATTGAATGATGATATAAAGCGGGTAAAGATGAAAAAGAAAATGGTGGAAAAATCAGCAAAGAAAAATAGTAAAGAGTCGGACAAGGCTGCATAATTTATTTATTTTTATAACCGCGAATTTACTTGAAATGAAGATTAATTCTCCAAACCTTAAAAAATGAAGCTTTTATTTAACCTTAAATCGCTGGGAAAGAAACGCCCATTCCTAAAAGAACACCCTATTGATCTTGAGATTAATAGTCGAGTAATATTGAAAGAATTCCTCGAAATCCTGGTTGCTCATCAGGTTGATGAGTATAACCGAAAAAGAGAGCAACCTGGATTTATTCAGTTCTTAAGTGAAGGAGCCATGTCGCAGGCAAATCAAACCGGTAAAGTTGGTTTTGGTGAAATATATAATGACACAACGGCCGATCAATCGAAAGCCATAGGTACTGTTTTTCAGGCGTTTGAGGATGGATTAATTGCAATATTTATCAATGATGATCAAATAGAGGACTTAAATGCTGGTCTTAACTTAAAAGAAGAGGCCTCAATATCCATCATAAAACTTAGCTTTCTAACAGGAACAATCTTTTAACCCCATCAAAACATGAGTACAACTAAACAAGCACTTTCAGAAAAACAGATTAAGAATCATCCACTAGAGTTAATCAATTCTCTCAGAAGATTTAACAGTAATACATCTAACCTATTAAGAGTGTTTAATAGTAAGGATAGACTTTCAAAAAGTAATGCCTACTTAGGCCTCCTACTCCTTAACAAGATTGCAGAGTACTCCGATAGAACAGAGTATCATCACTGGGGACGTAGTTATGTTGAGCAAAACACTTCACGATATAATGCCCTGCAGAGAATAGCAACTGGTAAGGATTTCTGGAATGATAAACGTTTTCCTCTATTGACATATCTCTTTGGCGAAAGAATGGCTGAATTTGTAAAGCAAGCATGGGATAAATTGCCATGTTTTATGTATCAGGCAGGCTACTCAAGGAGATCATTTAGAAGTAAACAGCTTCATGAAATTAACTTTACCCGTCAGCTGAATTTTATTATTGAACTGATTTACGAAAGTAATTATGAATTAAGTCTGGAGGAATACGCAATACATTCAAATACAGTTGTTACAACGAATCATTGTTTTGTGTTGGCAGCGGCCATTGATGCTGGAGATAAAACCATTACTGAACTTTGTCTTGATACAATTTATGGTCGTCATGATATAGCTAAGCCTAGTCGCACAATCATTAAGGCAATGTTATTGTCTGAGAATCAGGAGTGCTGGATTGCGGTAGAGAAATTGTTGCTTAGTGCACAGCGGCAGGAAGGATTGCGACAAACGATTCTGGAATGTCTTGATGAAACTTCGTTGGGAGCTTTGAAACACATGATCAAAGTAATTCTTGATAATAAGCTTACCCGATTCTCATCGGTTGTTAGGGCCATCGATGTTTGGGCTGGTTTTGGCTGGGAATCAGAGAAAGAGGCCACTGTAAAGCGTCTTTTAGAGTTGGCTGATCAATTTCTTTCTGATCCGTCGAGTATTGAAGCAGCTGTTGAAAGCGACGATAATGCAGTTGTGTATATGGCACTTTGGGCCCAGGGAGTTTTTGATGTAAAAGAATGTCCTCCACTTTTAGATAAGGTTTTGCAGGGGAATCAGGAAAAGATTTCATTGGCATTGTTTTTCATATCACAAGTTGGTATTTCTTCATTCTCAATAAAATATGGCTATTCATACCTTGAGCATGATGATCGAGTGGTTGCTTGTCAGGCCATTGATTTGGTTAATGAAGGAAACTTCATCAATCTGTTAAACAGAAACCATAAGCATGAACTATTCAGAATATTAGAAGGCAGGTTAGAGAATTTCCCAAAGAAAACGACCAAATCGAAACCAAGGATATTTTCTTGGCTAACCTTTAAATATGGAAAAGAATTGGTTCTCGATTTGATGATTAATCTTATTGACCTAGATAAGGTTAAGGATATGGATTTAATCACACCCTACTTTGATAGCTTGGCGTTGATGCATCGAGAAAAGGTTACACGTTTGATTTTACCCGACTACTATGGATATTATAATGATACCAAACCGATAAGTTTGGTAGGATTAAGCAAGAAAAAGCGTGATTTTGCTTTTTCAATATTGAAAGATAGATCAGAAACGATCAGGAGTACTGCTATAAAGGCTTTGGCCGATGCTAATATCTCATATGAAGAAATTCAGGTATTTGAAGATTTGCTTACACGCAAAAGTGCAGATTTCAGAAAATCGGTATTGGAGCTGATTACTAAACAAGGACAAAATCAAGTAAAAAAGAGTGCGGAACGTTTACTGGAGGCTAAAAATGCAGAGCAACGATTAGCTGGTCTCGATCTTTTACTGTGGCTCAAGAAGAATGGCGCAGGCGCTGGACGTTGGTTGAACAAAAAGGTCGATGAATTTGCTGATAGACCATCAATTACGAGCAAAGAAGAATTGATACTTTCTGGATTACGTGAGGAATCGAGTAAAGTACAGGATTATAGCTCAGATAATGGGTATGGGTTATTCACTCCTGAGAAGGTTTTCTGCTTTATGGCATTCGATCGTACCAGAGAAGGTGTATACAATGATGCTACATCAAGCAATAAATATGGCTTAACTTGTTCTGAGGATCATATCAATAGTTGTATATCAAAACTGGGCAAACTAATTCTTGAGAACCAGGAATATGAATACAAGCATGAAGGATGGGATAACAATATTTCAACGAGTCTTCTAGGCAATGAATTTGCGCCATTAAAACGAGATACGGCGGGAATGACTACAGAAGAGAAATTCTGCAACTACCCTCTTCATGAGTTATGGCAAGAATGGTATGAGAAATCGGGATTAGACACGCGAGATATCTTTCTGCTTAACCTCAATCTGGATGCCTTACCTTCGGAATATGAGTCAAGAAACACTTTTGATTTCCTAAATACCAGTCGGAAGTATTTCTTTAAACCTGTTGTTCCTAAAATAGGTGAATATACCTGGCAAAATCCAATTTTCAGGATTCTAACCAATCTTGAAGAAAGATATCCTTATGAGGAGGCTATTGATTTTTTATCAGATATGCTCAAGCATATTATTGAGCCTATTAACACAAGAACCCTTAAAGCTTATAAAGAGATTAAAAGTGAATGGAATACAGAGATAAAAACATGGCGGGATGTTACCTATATCACCATCACATGGAATAAATATCAGGGGTATAAGCACTCAATGACAGATAAACAATTCGAGACCTATTGGAATCTGTCACAGTATGTTTTTCTTAATCATCATGAAAAAGTACAGCATAAGTATTTCCCTGAGCTTTACGATTATGCTCGGGCTTATCATTTGAGGTTAATTGATAGGGATACTTTAATGTGGCGAGTTTTCCATACCGATGCAATAAATACTTTGTCGGAGAAACCTAAGCCTAATCAGTATGACATTCTTGCTGAGTTTGATTTTCTGCAGGAGATGTTAGATCAAGCCAGAGATAGGATTCTTGAAATAGAGCTAATTAGAGGTGATTCTTCAACTGTAGTAAGTAGGCATGCACAAAGTATCAACCGATTGTATGGTATCAATAATTTCGTCTTATTATTGAAAGCACTTGGTAAGGATACAATACATTGCGGATATATCTATTCCTATGGGAATCATGAGTACAACAAAAAAGAGATTTTAAGTACCCTTTTAAAGCGTTGTTATCCTTGTAAGACCGAGGAACAAGAAACCTTCAATGAAAAGGTAAAAGAGGCTCAGATTACTGATATGCGATTGTGTGAGGCGGCCACGTACTCTCCGCAATGGTTACCTTTTGTCTCAAAATATCTAGACTGGGATGAGATGGAATCGGCTGTATGGTGGTTGCATGCTCACACAAACGGTTACAACGATGTACAAACAGTTTCTGAGATCAGTAAATATTCGGCCCTTCAGATTGTAGATTTTAACGATGGAGCTGTTGATGTAAATTGGTTTAATAGCACCTATAAGGTACTAGGTAAGGCGAAATGGAAAAAGCTTTATGATTCAGCCAAATACATCTCTGATGGGAATGGTCACAAGCGAGCAATGCTATATGCTGATGTGATATTAAAAAATACAAAGATCACAGAAATTACCGAGCGTATCAATAAGTCGCGAAACCAGGATTATCTGCGTGTATATGGTCTGGTCCCATTGAGTAAAGCCAATCCAGATAAAGATGTTCTGAAGAGGTACCAGTTCTTGCAAAAGTTTAAGAAAGAGAGTAAACAATTTGGAGCACAGCGACAAGCAAGTGAGGGCACTGCAGTACGCATTGCTTTGGAAAACCTTGCACGAACTGCTGGATATCCTGATCCTATTCGATTACAATGGGCCATGGAGAGCAAAGAAGCGCAGGAAATTGTAAATAATGCTGGGGATGTAAAAGTGGACGACTGTTTGATTCAACTTGTTATTGACAGTCATGGTAAATCGTCGGTTATTGCGTTTAAGAATGAGAAAAAATTGAAGGCCATTCCTGCCAAATTACGTAAACATAAACAAGTAATAGAGCTGAAGGCTTATAACAAAACCTTACGCGAACAATACAGGAGAACAAGAAAGAGCCTGGAACAGGCAATGATTAATGGCGATCAGTTTAGTCGCTCTGAGATAGAGAACTTAATGACTCATCCTGTGGTTTCGCCTATGCTACAGAAGTTAGTACTTACAGATAACAATCATTTTGGCTTTTGGCAAGATGGGAATCTTGTTTCTTTCGATGAGCAAGTTCAGGGGTCTGATGGAGATATTTGCATTGCTCATTGTACCGATTTATATCATTCGAAAGTTTGGTCTGATTACCAGAAGTATTTCTTCTCAAACAAGGTGGTTCAGCCATTTAAGCAGGTGTTTCGCGAACTTTACGTTCCAACACCTGATGAATTAGATGAGCAATCAGTATCACGTCGTTATGCTGGTCATCAAATACAACCTCGAAAAGCAGTTGCCTTATTGAAAGGACAACAATGGTCGGTTGATTACGAAGAAGGTCTGCAAAAAGTACATCACAAGCAGAATTGTATTGCCAGGATGTTTGCCATGGCCGATTGGTTCTCTCCTGCTGATGTTGAAGCGCCAACAATTGAAACAGTTGAGTTTATTGATCGTGAGAAGAACGAGCGAATACCTTTCGAGAAATTGGACAGTCGATTGTTCTCTGAAACAATGAGAGATATTGATCTTGTAGTAAGTGTTGCTCATGTTGGAGAAACAGATCCTGAAGCCAGTCAGTCGTCAATAGAACTGCGAAAAGTGATCGTTGAAGAAACGTGTCGCTTGTTTAAACTTAAGAACGTTAGTCTAAGTGACAATCATGCGAAGGTTAAGGGTGAATTGGGCGATTATTCTGTGCATCTTGGAAGTGGTATCTGTCATAAAGTGGCTGGATCTGCACTATCGATCATTCCGGTACATTCACAGCAGCGAGGAAGACTATTTTTGCCTTTTATGGATGAAGATCCCAAAACAGCAGAGATCATGTCGAAGGTATTATTGCTGGCTAAAGATCAAACAATAAAAGATCCAACAATACTAACACAAATTAGTTAAGTATATTTCTATTGAATGAAAAACGGGCTTTGGAGTAATGATTCCAAAGCCCGTTTCATTTTCTAATTTTTCTTCCCTACTCTCTTGATCCAAATTACACTGAGCCATACTCCTGTAACACTAA
The DNA here is from genome assembly GCA_005217565.1 of Puteibacter caeruleilacunae. Lineage (GTDB taxonomy): Bacteria > Bacteroidota > Bacteroidia > Bacteroidales > Prolixibacteraceae > Puteibacter > Puteibacter caeruleilacunae. The sequence continues at coordinate 224,166 of SJCO01000007.1, read as the reverse complement.
CAACAATTCCTCCTAATGAGAGGAGAATTAGAAGTAGTTTTCGAAGCCAATCAGTAGAGCTGTCGAACCATTTTAGGTTGAATTTATGTAATCCTTGATACAGCCATCGTTGGAGGCGATTATTCTTTGAATAACGTCTTATTTCCTCGCCTGTTTTGGGATCAATATAAAGCCATGTTTGTGCTTCATTATCGATTTTGAGTTTATACACTGGCAATGGTAAAAAGCGCTTAGAGGTGCTGTTATAGTAGTTATCATACTTATTTTGCACGCAAAGCTCATATGGCTGACCATTTAGGTATCTATTCGCAAGGTTTTCCACTGTTGTTTTTGTCAATAGTGGTTTCTGATAGATTGAATCATCCTTCATAACATATACCTCTGGAACTTTATAATCGTTGCCATATACAAAGAAGCAAGGTTGGTTGTGAATAGATTTCCAAGTGATCTTTCTAATGTTGTTTTTGGTTTTTAGTGCATCCCATATTTTAGCAGGAGCTACAGTTGAATGCATAGACATATCGGTTGGTTGATTCCAACTGATAGAAGGCTGCTGATCTTCTGAAACAAATACCATCCAATTAGGAATCCTTGCTAGAGAAAAGAATCCACTTAGGATAAACGTAAAAACGAAAACACCGAAAATATAACCTGTAATATGATGCCACTTATACATCGGCTTTTTGTATGGAGTAATTCCTTTACCTCTTTTCTGGCGAATAAAGCCAACAACAATACCTGTAATACTTGCAATAATACCGATAAACGAAAGCCAAATTACCAAGTCAATCCATAATCCTCTTTGGAGTCTGATTTGCTTAAAATAGATCCAATGTGGAATGGCTCCACAACGAGCAGCCCAACGTTTTGCCCGGTTTGTTTCCTGCACAATCTCTCCAGTTTTTTGCGATACATATAAAATGGTATGTTTTGAATCGTTCATGTAACATTTTAAGATTGGGAAGTACGCCTCAAAATGCGACCAGGGAATCCAGCTATCAAAGTCATTTATTATTTCAATCTTCTCAATAGGGGCTTTTATTGTTGCTGAAACCAGGCGACGGGCATAGTCTTCAGAAAAAGTATCAATAGTTGTTAGGGTTTTCGCATCAAAAATGCATTGCTTCCCATCTTTAGTGTAATTTCTATAGATCGGTTTGCCATCGCACATTTCAAGATTTACCCTACCCTTCCATGACTGTAATGGAGGTTTGATAGTAGTGAATTGTTGAGCTGTAAAAGGTGTTAGATTATGGAAGTTTTGTTCTTTATCGGCATGAGGGAAACCTTCAAAGATAAGTACGATTCCTGAAACGAACCATACTAAAAAGAGGATACTCAGAATAGAGCCGGTTATCTTGTGGAGTTGTATGAAAATGATTTTAATTGTTTTCAAAATGTTATGGTTTAAATCTTAAAAAGGTTCCCCGAGATGAATCGGGGAACCTGACCGAAAATTTGAACTATCACTAATTACCAAAAATTTGGCTTAATGAAATCTAGAATTTCAATCCTACAGTAAGCAAAAAGTTACGCTCGCGACCTGGAATGTATTGACTAGAATATACCGAGCTTACAAAGTGATCTTTATCCAGGATGTTGTTCACCTTTAACTTCGTGTATACTTTATCTTTTTTATAACCAATTGCAGCATCAAACATCCAGTATGAAGGTAACTCATAAGAGTTCGACGAGTTTGTAAATAACTTGTCGGTATAATTAGCTCCAAAACCAAGGTCTACATTCTGGAAAACACCTTTTGGTACAGTGTAGTAAGCCCATGAAAAGAATTGATTCTTAGGATTGTTTCTCATGTCGTTACCCTCTTTTGAATTCGTGTAATCGTTACTTGAGAATTCCTTGTACTTAGCCTCATTATAGCTATATCCAGCAAGAATACTTAGTGTCTTTAATGGATGGTAATTTACATCTAGATCGAAACCTTTTGAGTCAACAACACCTACCTGTGCATAAATACGTCTGTCGTCATCTGATTCACCAAGATACTCAACAATGTTGTTTTTCTTAATGTAGTAAACAGAACCATTAACCTGAAGCTTGCTGTTTAAATCATATTTAAAACCAGACTCTAACTGGTAACCATCTTCTGGTTTAAATACTTCTTTTCCATCGGCTGGTTGGAACTCATTACCGTTGCTGTTAAGATAGATATATGTGCTGTTATAAACAGATCGTTTGGGTTTAAAGAAGTTAGCATATGATGCATATACTGATAAGTCTTCAATTGGTTTATAAACTGCTCCAAATCGATAAGTCCATGCCTTATTTTTAATCTTTCCTTGTGGCTCGATATTGGTTTTATGTCGACCCGTAGAGATACCCGATTTCTTATATTCCATGCGGAAATGATCGTAACGAACAGCCCCCATAAGGTTGATCTTTTCTGATACTTCTACTAAGTCTTGTAGATAAAGACCATGAACACGTTCGTCATAAATACTAGTTGCCGAGAATTTTGTCTGTAATGCTCCTTGGTTTAATACAGGATCAACAACTGAAATCTTTGCAAATAATCCATCTCCTGTAACATCAGTTCCAACTTTATAGCCTTTGAAGCTTGTACGATCGATGTTTGCAAAATAGTGACCAGCATTCACTTTGTGTTTGGTGCTTCCTAATTCAAATTGAGTTGAATAATCGATGTAATTCTGGAATGATTTGGTCTCGTGAGAGAATCTTAATGGGAACGTACGTTGTAGCGTATCCAGACAAATATAAACCTTATCTTCTCCTTTACGGTAATAGGTATCGTAAATAGGATCATTAGAAGTTAGGTAACTAAGTTCCTCTGTTGAGAAATAATCAATCAAATCATCGGTATATGTTGCATGTACCTGAAGTTTTGAATTTTCACTGAAAAGATGAATATATTTCAACGATGTATTGATATTCTCATGATCTAGAAAATCGCCTGGATCATTGTAACGTTGATCGAGCTTGAAAGTGGTTGGTAACTCACCTGCTTCGTAAACTTCTTTACCGTTTTTGAGATAGATATTGCTTTTTACAGCAGGAAGACCTGTTTCAGTTCCATAGGTATCATCATTACCTCCTAAGCGGAACTCGAAGATATTATTGTCGTTTAATTCATAGTTTAATGCAAGGTAACCATTCAAGGTTTTATCCGCAGCATCACGCCATCCTTTAGTATCTGAAGTTGATACATCCAAGCGATAGCATAGTTTGTCATTGATTTTATTTCCAAATCCTATTGCAGTCTTTTTAGTCTCCCAGCTTCCATAAGTTACAGATGCTTTTCCTTTAAACTCGTTGCTAGGCTGTTTGCGTACAACATTAATGATTCCTCCTACAGCTGAGTGTCCGTACAATACCGATGCTGGTCCTTTCAAATATTCAATACGTTCAACTGAAGCAAGTGAAGTAAGAGGTGCGCTGTTTGAAAAGTTCATACGTTCATCTCTTGCTCCATCTAACATGATTACTGGTGCTCCAAAGCCTCTCATTGTAAACGTCTGGAAACCACCATAGTTTACCATTGGTTTCACACCCGTAGTATACTTTAATGCACCACCAATATGACCAGTCTGAGTTTGTTCAAGCAAGTCGTTATCTACCTTTGATGTAGTCATTGGAATATCTTTCATTAGTGCAGGAATTTTCAGAATACTTTCGGCTTCACGACTAACATCTCGCGAGATATCGACATCTCCAAGCATAGTGATTGACTTTTGCAACTTGATCTCTACCGACACTTCTCCTCCCTGAAGATCAATACTTTTACGTTGCTTTTCATATCCAACATATGAAATTGTTAGGACATGTTTTCCCATTTCTAACTGGGAAAAATTGAAGCTCCCTTCAACATCTGAAAGTGTTCCATTCCCAGCTTTATCGATAACAATATTGGCTCCTGAAATAGCAAAGCCACTATCTTTATCGATTACTACCCCTGTTAAGTTTGCTTTTTGGGCCAACGAAAAGATTGGGCATCCAATTAGAATTAGCAAACCTAAGATTACATTTTTTTTCATTATAAAATAGTTTAATGTTAAAAAATGCATCCTGCGACCACACCATTGTTTGGTTAAATAATAAGAAAAGACATGTTAAACCTGCGCGCCTTGGTTTTACACTCTTACTTCTATCCCGGAAGCAAAATGCTACTTGTTTAATAATGGCAGGTCTTCTGACTTGTCCTGGTTTTTATACCTTCCCATTCACATATAGTGAACAGTGGCTGTAGATTAAAAACCGTCATCTCATTGAAAATGAGATCAGACTTACAGCAGCGGGAACTGTTGCAGATTTTCACTGCATTCCCTTTTAATCCCGAGTCGTTAAACTTCAGGAACCACTATCGGCCGCAAAAATAGAAATTATATTAATAATGCAAGCAGACTATAGCTTATAATTTAGCGAAGATTATGATTGTGTGATAAAATCATGAGTTGACAACCTTGTAGTAGTCGAATAATAATAAAAATACCTGAAAGAGTTAACTTCCAGGCATTTTCAGTTGATTTAGATATAATTTAAGGAACTATTTGTTTTCGAAAAAATGCTTTGGATTCCATTCATTAATCCAGCGTATTTTCATTGTGTTTTTGTCAAACTGAATAGGTAACCAGATGTATAAGTTATCAAAAGGATGTTTTGGCTTATTGATATCAAAGAAAGCAATGAAATGATCCTTTTCTCCACGATAAGGAATGATAAATGTAGATTGTCCTCCAAATGTTTTTTCCGGACCTAACTGGTTATAGGGATTCACACCCTCACATGGATTACCGTTGTATTTCCAAGGACCAGAAATGGATTTGCTGGTAAAATATCTGGCCGCATTGGGGGCCCAACCGGTAGAACCAGAAGCCAACATATGATACACTCCATCCTTCTTGAATATAGCTGGGGCTTCGGTATGCTTTGTTATTCCTTCACATATCTGATACTTCCCTTCAGGTAATAAATAGTCATCCCTCATCTTTCCTATCACAAAAGCCTTATCTGGCTTTCGAACGCTTAGGTGATACAAATCTCCATTATCGTCTTGAAACATCGCAAAATCGCCTGTACCATTTGGCATTCCTCCTCCCAGGAATTTGTGCGTATAGTTAAAGGGACCTGAAGGACTATCGGAGGTTGCTACACCAATAAAAGCAACTTTAGTGCCCTGTTTACGGATGTACAGCTTAAAAAACAATACAAACTTTCGGGTTTGCTTATTGAAAACCACTTTAGGCCTGTCCTGGTTACAATCAAAAGCCAGATCACTTAGCGTATCCTCTTTAGTTAGATTTAATACCATTCCCTGATCATGCCAGTCGACAAGATTATTAGAAGCATAGCAATGAATTCCTCCATCGGCATGTTGCTTTTCTGATAGGCCTTTCACTTTATGCTCGCCATACCAATAGTATATGTCGTTATAAAGAATCACACATCCTCCATGTGCGTTTATCCTCTCCCCTTTGCTATCCAACCAGTGCTTACCTGATATAATTTGTTTGCTCTTACTGCGTTGTGCTCTGATTTGCTGCGTGTTTACGGTTATAATTACTAATAAAATAAGTGCTACTAGTTTAAATCTCATGTATGTACTTTTTTGTTAATGATCTGGTAATAGTCAATTATATTGATTTTGATACAATTCGGGATATTGGAATTGTCAAGCTTATTTAAAGTTGTTTAAGCGCCAGCTATCTCTCCAAACAATTGACATTTTATTATTTTTAAATTGAATCGGTAGCCAAATATATCTTCCTGTTATAGGAAGCTGTGGTTTCCATATATCAAACATTGCGATATAGGTATCTTTCTTTCCCCGGACATTAATAATGTAAGATGCTTGTCCGCTGAATGTTTTTTCTGGTCCCATTTTATCTATTGGATTTATTCCTTTACATGGATTACCATGAGAGGTCCATTCTCCTAATAGGTTATTTGTTGTAAAAGATCGGGCTGCATTGGGATTCCATCCACTTGATCCTGATCCCAGCAAATGGTATGTGCCCTTTCGTTTAATTACAGCTGGTGCTTCAGTATGAGCATCAACTCCTCCACAAATTTGATATTCCCCATCAGGATAATAGTAATCACTATCCATTTTACCTATCACAAAAGCTTTATCTGGTTTTCTTACAGTAAGATGATAAAGTTCCCCATTGTCATCTTGAAACATAGAAAAGTCACCTGATCCATATGGAGATCCTCCTCCATGAAATTTATGGTGATATGTAAATGGCCCATTGGGATTATCACTTACTGCTACTCCCACATTACTTACTTTATAGCCTACACCTTTTAAGTACAACTTGAAATAGGCTACGAATTGTTTGTTTTTGTTGTTATATACAACTTTTGGTCGCTCAAGAATACATCCATAAGCGATATCACTATTTTCATTTTTATAATCCACACTTAACACAATCCCCTCATCTTTCCAATTGATTAAGTCTTTAGATGAATAGCAATGTATACCTCCGTCAGCGAACTGCTTCTCTGATTTACCCTTGAGCTTATGCTCGCCATACCAATAATAAGTTTTTTTGAAATAGATAACACCTCCTCCATGTGCATTTATCGGATGTCCATTTGTGTCGAACCATTCTTGTGCAGGCTTAAATTCTATCTGACGTTTCTTTTTATCATTTCCATGAATTGCGATGGTTGCGACCAATAGCAATAGTGACAAAATTGTTTTTTTCATGCAGTATAATTGTTTTAGTTTCTGTATCTAAAAAAAACTGATAAATTCATGATATGTGGTCAGTAAAAGTATACATATACTACCCGTAATCAACCCGTTTTAAAAGGAAAAGTAGCGGAAACGTTCCCGAAAACGTTTCTGAGTATTTTAATTGTTAAGCTTGGTTCAATTGATGATATTTTTCGATCATTTCATTACTGCTAATACCAAGATATCATGAACGAAACCGTTGATTTGATGTTGTATTGATACACTATCGCATACTAAGTGATAGTCAAATAGAGTTGAGTTTCTATTAATTAAAACTGGTTGTTATGAGAATGTTAGTCAATGTACTTCTGCCCGTTGAGCCTTTTAATTCAATGGTTAGAAATGGTACTGCTGGAGATGTTATTGGTAGCATCCTGGAAGATTTGAAACCTGAAAGTGTTTATTTTACTGAACATGGAGGAGAACGAGGTGCAGTTATGGTAATGGATGTCCCCGATCCATCTTACATCCCTACTATTGCAGAGCCTTGGTTTTTAAATTTTGAAGCTAATTGCGAATTTAAGATTGCTATGTCACCTGAGGATCTGATGAAGGCAGATCTTAGCGGATTGGCAAAGAAATGGGGATAAAATTTATATGAACAGAACTCACCTCTATCGGGAAAGGTGAGTTCTTATTATAGAAGCAATTATACCAGCTTGATATTTCGTTTGCCCATATGATAGGCTATCAAATCTGATACAGCAAAAATGGACACTGTAATAGCTAATAGATGATAAAAGCTAAAGGTATCAGGAAAAAGGTACCATTCCATCCAGCCAATTATGATCCAGTGAATAAAATATATCTCAGTAACATTTTTACTCCACCTTTTGAAATGTACAAGCATGAATAAGGGTATAAAACGGATAATCATAAAAAGTAAACTTATCCAACTAACAACAAACAAGCAGTATGCTACATTCGCAAATGCATTATGATGATAATAGGATAATTCGGTTTCCATCCCTAAGTCAATATTAAAGTATAAACAAACTGTAAGAGTTATTACTAATGCGATAGTTGAACCTATAAATACGATGCGGTAGAATAACTTTTTATCGGTACACTTAACCAATAGATGAGCAAATAAATAACCTAATATTGGATAACAACTCCAATTGAGAAAAGGGAATTCAGCAAACTCACTTGTTCCGATAAATAATCCTGTAATTGCACTAATGAAATAGTTACTGGTTTCAATCTTCACCGGAAATGTGTTTGCCAGCACCAAGAGCATTCCAATCATGGCTACTGCAAGTGCACTAACTTTAAACTTCTTTAAAAGGCCAAAGAATATCATTGTGATTCCTGCAAATTGCAGAATATCGACATCAATGAAGCCTTCGATTGCTCCATATAGACAATCCTTATCTCCTTCAATTAGATAATCAGTTAATTCAGGAAGACTTTCTCGTAAAAAGTTCAGTAAATAACCTAATAGTAGCACTTTCACTCCCCTCTTTAAAAACAATTGATAATTGTTATTTCGAGTGTATAGAAATCCCACGCCCATAAGGAACATAAAAACTGGTGCTGCTGGTACTCCTCCCATAAAATCAATAAAAATTCCATAATCAGAATCTGCTACAGCATCATTAGAGAGTATCATTTGTACATGTACCAGGACCATAAAAATAACTGCTAATGCACGCGCAATATCCAACTCTAATTGTCTTCCATTATTGGTGTTTTCGATTGAAAATAACCTCCAAATTTTGGATACCAAATTCATATTTCTTCTTTTTAATAGTTTGCAATGTGCTTTGCTGAATACACAGCAAAGACTTCTGTTTTTCGTCGTTGCAAACGTAGTGTTAACTGAAGCCTGAATCGTGTAGTATTATAAGTTGCGACTATGTTTTTGCCTCATTCAAGGTATTATCTTACAAGTTGGGACTGAATTATGGCTAAGTAAGCAAGAGGTACTATCTTGAATATCATCCTGACTATCAAGGATTAATACACACTAGATCCAATATTGGGCAGACTGGCAGTATGTGTTTTTTTTTTGGGTACACCTTTGAGCGTCCGTAGAACCTCGAAGCGTGTTGTTATTTTAGGGAAGGGGGCTGTTGCAGTGTTATTTTAATGATGACTTAAATTGTAATGGTGTTTGTCCGGTTACTTTTTTGAAAGCATTATAGAATGCCGATTTTGAGTTAAAACCTACTTCAAAACCTATCGCAGTTAATGTGAATTTTTCATAAGCAGGATCCTTTAAGAGTTGCATTGAATCTTGAATTCGATAGTGATTGACAAATTCAAAGAAGTTCTGCTGGAATGCTTCATTTATGACCTGTGAGATTTGATGAGAACTAATTCCTATCATTTCAGATAGATCTTTAATTCGCAGTTGAGTCTCTAAATATGGCTTTTTTTCGGTCATAAATTGTTCTAACTGTAGTTTGATTTGCTCTGCTGATTCGTCGGTTAATGTTGACTTTGCATATTTTACTACCTCTGTTGTTTCCAGTTCTACCACATGCATTGGTAACTTCACCCAATTTTGCTGTAGCTCGTTGATATATTTACTCGAGCGTATAGCATCATATCCCACAAGAAATAGTATGCTTATTCTAAACAGACTGAGTGTTTCGTATATCTCATTATAATAAGGGAAACCATAATAGGTCATGAAAACAATGATTAACTCTGTACCATATGCAAGTACACATAGCTTTATCAGTAGTTTCGTTAAATGCAAGTCTGTTTTTTGAATATCAGAGCTTTGTTCTTTGATTTTAGCATCATAGACGTTAATCCTTTTTAATGCCTCATTTAAGAACAACACGTTGATAACAATATCAAATAGCCATTCCCATATATTCTCATCAACATCAGTATTCAATGCCCCGTATTCCATAAAATCGGCCAATTTCTCACTCCCACTAAGCGTATAGTATGGCATATATACCAGAATGCCAAAAATGAATGGAATAATGAGATAAATATCCTTTCGCGTAAGTTCAAAACGTAATTGTTCCTGACTTCGAGCATAAAGGAAAATCACCAATCCAGGTAGCATATTGAATGGTTCTGATAGATAAAGAACATGTGGTAACTCCATTAACAATTCAGAATCTACAATTAGATCAAGTCCCGACTCAATTACTGTAATAATAGCGTAAAAGAGTAAAGGTAGATATACATTAGTACGTTTACTTAATTTTAATAGAAAGAAGATTATTGCTAGGGCCAGGCAAATTGTGCTTATGCTAATAATACTTCCAAAATTAATTGATATATCAAGTAGGCTCATTGACTAATGTTTTATAGAATCCCAGCAAATATAGGGGTTTTAGACTATATAATCTCATTGATAATGGCAGATTTGAAATTACTTGTTCATTTTTCGGTTGTTCACGGAATAAACTTACCTTTACTTTGTAAGCGTAATAAGAACGCAATAATATGCAAATTCAGGAATTATCGAAAATAAGCGAATGTTACCAAGCGGTAAAAAACAGGGATACTAGTTATATTGGTTCATTCTTTTTTGGTGTTAAGACCACTGGTATTTTTTGTATTCCTAGTTGTCGTGCACGGACACCAAAACCTGAAAACATGGTATATTATACTCAGGTTAACGAGTTGCTTTCTGAAGGTTATAGGCCATGTAAATTGTGTAAACCTACGCTAAATGCATATGAGATGCCTGAAGATGTGCAAAAGGCTATAAGATTAATTCATGAATCTCCATTGGATAAGGTTAAGGATACTCATCTTAAAGAGCATGGAATAAGTCCTGTTAATATCCGACGATGGTTTAAGAAACATTATGGCATGACTTTTCAAGCTTATCAGCGAATGTTTCGCATTAATATGGCATTTCAAGAGCTTAAGGAGGGCAAGAAAGTGACTGATTCAGCCTTCGATTCTGGATATGGTTCATTAAGTGGATTTGCATATACTTTTAAAACCTTACTGGGAAAACAGCCGAACAAAAGTAAAGAGTTGTCGGTGATTCATATTCAGCGAATGACAACTCCATTGGGACCGATGTTTGTCTGTGCAAGCGAAAAGGGTGTTTGTTTACTTGAATTTGCCGATAGGAAGATGCTTGAAAAGGAATTCCTTCATCTACAACAAAAGATGAATGCGATTATTTTGTTGGGTGATAATAAGCACATCAAACAAGCAACAAAAGAGTTGAACGAATATTTTCAAGGCTATCGAAAATCATTCTCCACTCCTATTGATCAAAGAGGGAATAGTTTTCAGATGCAATATTGGGGACAGTTAAGCAATGTTCCTTGTGGCGAGACTGTAAGTTATACAGCTCTTGCAGAACAATTAGAAACCGATGAAACACGAATTCGCTCTGCTAATGGAATGAATAAAGTAGCAATTATGGTTCCATGCCATCGTGTAATCAGCGAATATGGCGATTTAGTTGGCTATGGGGGTGGGCTTGAGAGAAAGAGGTGGTTAATTGAACACGAGAAAAGCATAAAATAAAGGGGCCCAACGAACATGTTACAGGCGCCGTAACATACCCTAATTTCAAATAACGTAATAAAATGAAGACACAAGTAAACAAGCAGATTGTGGGAACCTGGTTCAATGCAATCTGGGGGGAAACCTATGCTCCAGAGGTAATTAATCAGCTAGCTGCACCTAATATGGTGATGCAATATCCTATACATGGACGCCACGTAGGACCTGAAGCAATTAAGGCTATGCTTGACCGATTAAGAGAGGCATTTCCTGACCTTAAGTTCTGGGTAATTGGTGATATAATTGCTGAAGGAGATTATGTTTTCGGACGCTGGGAAGGTGGTGGAACACATACAGGACCGGAATTTAAAGATTTACCAGCAGGTAAATTACCAGAAAACTCAGGTAAAAAAATACATTTCACCGGCATGACGATTTTCAAGATTGTTGACGGCAAAATAGTAGAAGAAATAGGCGAAGAAGATGCCTTAAAAGCAGCTTTACAACTCGGAGTTGTAAATATTTTTTAAAACCACCGGATCCCTTGACTTATTCAGGGGATCCTTTTAAAACAAAACTATGAATTTTTTGAAAATGTATTTTACTATATTTTTGGTGAGTGCTATAGCAATGTGTGCATGTAGTACTGGTAACCAAAAAGAAAAGCATAAAATAATGAAGACTGATAAACAGCAAATTGCAGTAATATTTGAAGTGTATCCTGATGCTAAAGGACAAAAAGAGTATCTTGAAATAGCTGCAGGATTGAGAGAAAAGCTCAAGGATATTGATGGTTTTATTTCGATAGAACGATTTCAGAGTTTAAATGATCCAGAAAAAATGTTGAGTCTCTCTTTCTGGGAAAGCGAAGAGGCAATTGAAAAGTGGCGTAATCAGATGGAGCATCGTAAAGGGCAAAAGGCAGGACATGACGATCTGTTTAAAAGCTATCGCATTCGTGTGGCTGGTGTGATGAGAGATTATACTAATGAGGATAGGAAACATGCACCAAGCGACTCTAATAAAAGTATTATTGGAGAATAGAAGGTATTCAGCTTGAGGTTCTATCTTAAAGGTTAGTGCCTCAAACTGAATTTCATATAGTTCTATTTAAGTATTCTAAGAACAAAATCAATGTAAGACTCATTACTAGAATCTTCATATATTATAGGATCTTTTCCATAATAACACACATTCTCTACCCCAACCTCATCATCCTTTTCTTTGATTTCTCTAACATGAAATGCATGATGATACATAATACCGAAGCTTGAAGGAAAAGCAACATTTGATTTTGTATTCTCGGCCCAAATTTCTGGATCATCACTGGTAAATAACGCAAGCATGTCAACCTTTGCTTTGTAGGCTTGAATAGTTTCATTATTGTACTCCTCAATCGACGATAATCCATAGAAACGCTTTAAACTGGTCACCAATTCTGGAGATTGGACAGCTTGCTTAAAGCTCATCTTGTAGTCAATAAATACATCACTAAACCATTTATCAATATTATAAGTTGCTTGAGTTTCTCTAATGGCAACACCCAAAACCCTTGTGGATTCACGCAACACAGGATCAGAGCTATCCGGTTCTTTCATATCATCATTCAATGCTATCCACAGAGCAGTACCAGCACCAGCCGAACTTCCTGCTAATACAATCTTTTCTTTATTGATATTAAAGTCGGCTGCTCTACTTCTGATGTATTGTAATGCACGCTTAGAATCATTCAAGCACTTAATTACACCTTTGGTCTCTCCTGTGCTCTTTAATAGTCGATAGTTAATGGTCGCAACTGCTATTCCTTCAGAAAGTAACCTTGTAACTGTAGAATTACTATTTCTTTTTGGATTCTTGTATAATATACTTTTATCTCCATTCTGAAATCCTCCTCCATGAATGAAAATATACAGACCTGTAGCTTTCTTTGATTCTGGTAACCAAATATCGAATTTGGTTTGATCATAGATATCATAAGGGATATCATGTGCAAACTTCGCATTTATTTTACCTAAATCGAGTGGTGATTGCGAGAATTCGATATTTGAATAACTTATAGAACTTGTATCCCCTGATGCATATGATGCAAATGAGAGGAAGACTAATAGAATTAAAAATGTTTGTTTCATCAAAATTTCTTTATTTACCAGTTCTGCCATAAAGATGATTATATTACTCGATTTATAAACCGTATCTCCCATCCATTTTCGTCAGAATACCTCAGCTTTGAAATACTACAATTGGCAAGACTTATCTTGCTAGTCATTGCAGGTGATGAATCGAGAATTTTCCGCAATAAACACTTTAATGCAATACCGTGACTTATAATCACTACTGTTTCATCGGTATGCTCTGCTATAATTTCCTCTAAAATCAGGAACATTCTGTTTTCAACCTCTTCCTGTGACTCTCCTCCAGGAGCTTTAAAGCGATAATTATCTGATTTTATGATCTTAATCTGTTCAGGAGTATAAATTTTATCGCGAGGTTGTCCTTCCCACTCTCCTTGCGAAAGCTCCTCAAGGTTTTCCGATAATGTCACATTCGCATATATCTCACCCTTGAAAACCTCTTTTAATGTTTGTCTTGCTCTATTGGAAGTAGAACAATAAACGGCATCAACAGATAGATTATTCTTTATCCACTCTCCTAGCTTTTGACTTTGTTCAATTCCTGTTTGATTAATTGAAATATGACTTGACCGACCACCAACAATACTGTTGTGTTTGTTATAATCGGTTTCTCCGTGACGTATTAAGTAAATCTCTGCCATGATGGTTAGTTTTAAAAATGAAGATACAAAAAATACGGTTTAAAGTTGACAATCTTTAATTCTCTGCAATGTTTCATAATTTTTCTTAACTTGGCAATCCAAATTGAATTACTTAATTTATCCCTATTCAGAACAACATGAATCAAGAGTTTAGATTAGCAAAAGGATGGGCCATTTTTGCATGGATTATACTTCCTGTCTTTATGGTATTGGTTGGTGCTTTAGGTGTTATGCCATTTTTTAAAGATGAATTTAACTGGGTACTTGCGATTATATTAGTACCAATATCCTTATTATTGGAATTTGTGGGCATTATGGCTATAATGGAGTTAATTAAAGGAAAGTTGATTATCTCTAATGATCGGATAACTATTGTTGAAGCATTTAAGACTAAGACTTTATTATTTACAGACATAAAAGGATATCGACAAATACAAGGATATCTGACTTTCTTCCCAATTGATCAACAAAAGAAGAAAATTAAAGCAAACACGTATTATGGGAATTCAGCCAGATTATTAGCGTGGGTCTATCAGAACTTTAAAGATCTTGATCATGAAGAAACCATAAATGACGAGCAGGAAATCTTTAAAAATGAAGAATATGGCAGAACATCAAAGGAACGAAAAAATAAGTTGAAAAAGGCTAAAAAGATTACCAAAATACTAAATATTTCAGCCTGGGTTGTTGCTGCATTTTTATGGTTTTACCCTGAATTCTACAAGATTCAAATAATGCTTTGTGCTCTTATTCCAATAATTGGATTAATCGTGATGAACAGATCAAAAGGATTAATTCGACTAGATGAGAAGACTAATTCGGCCAGACCCAATATTTTGTCAACTGTATTTATTCCATCTTTAGCATTGCTAATAAGAAGCTCAAAGGATTGTGAGATATTTGATTATAGTAACTTCTGGAATTATGCCATTGTAATATGCTTAATTCTATTCATTATGGTTGTCAAAGAGCTTAAAGAAAACTATAATTTCAAGCAGGGAACGACATATGTCGCGTTAATTGGATTTTTGATGTTTGGTGCAATGTATACCTATGGCCTTATCATTACCTCAAATCTTGCTTTCAATGATAATGAGCCTTCTGCTTATAAAACTGAAGTGCTCGAAAAAAGAATCAGTACAGGAAAACACACTTCATATTATCTAAAAATTGACAAATGGGGACCGCAGAATGAAATAGAGGAAGTTTCTGTTTCCAAAAGCATGTATGAGAAGAAGAAGATTGGAGATTCTGCAATTGTTTATTTTAATACGGGAGCCCTTGACATTCCCTACTACATGGTTGTAGATTAAACTAATACTTATGAAGAGAAAGTGGATTAAACGAATTATTGGAGGCTTGAGTTTTACTTCGGCAATGTTTATTTTTCAGGCTTGCTATGGTACACCGCAGGATTATGGATATGACATTTTGGTTGAAGGTCAGGTAAAATCGCAATCAAGTGGACTTCCAATAAAAGGAATAAAGGTATCGATTGCCGACCAAATACAATACGAACTCACCGATAAGGATGGTCGGTTTTCGATGTACACAGAACAAGTTAAAAACCTGAAGATTCAATTTGAAGATATTGATGGCAAGGATAATAAAGAATTCCTGACCAGAGATACAATTGTTACAATTGATGAGGAGCAAATCTTCCTGGATATCAAATTAGAGGATAAATAGATGCTTTCATTACTTAGACAGACGGTATTCAGAAAAATAAAAGAGTTTGAGACTAAACATCATGAGCTTAATTATCTGTTTTGGGAATGTACTACCCGATGCAATTTGAATTGTCTGCATTGTGGTAGCGATTGTGCCCAGGATAGCTTATATCCAGATATGGATATGGGTGTTTTTCTTAATGCTCTGGATACTATTCCTTCTCCTACCCCGAACTTTACTGTGGTATTAACCGGAGGAGAACCGTTACTAAGAAATGACTTGGAAACCTGTGGCAGAGAAATCAGAAAAAGAGGAATGAGATGGTCGATGGTGTCCAATGGTCACTTATACACAAAGGATAGGCATATTTCACTGCTAAACGCAGGATTAGGGGCGTTAACCATCAGTCTTGATGGTATGGAGGAAGCACATAATTGGATGAGAAATAATAATACCAGTTTCCAAAGGGTGTCTCAGGCAATTGAATTGGCAGCTAGTTCTTCTAGGTTGAATTTTGATGTTGTAACTTGTGTAAATCAGAGGAATTTAAACGAGTTACAAGAAATCAGGGAGTTTTTGATAGATAAAGGTGTAAAATCGTGGAGATTGTTTACCATTATTCCGATAGGACGAGCAACCGATGAAAAAGAATTAATACTTACAGATGAACAATTTGTAGAACTCATGGACTTCATCACAACTGCAAGAAAAATGAAAGGATTGCATGTTGAGTTTAGTTGCGAAGGGTATGTTGGGAAATATGAATCGAAGGTACGCGACAGTTACTATTTTTGTCGTGCTGGGATTAATATAGGCTCTGTATTAATCGATGGATCTATTTCGGCTTGTCCGAATATCGATAGAAGCTTTGCTCAGGGTAACATTTACACTGATTCTTTATATGACGTGTGGCAAAATGACTTTAAACAGTTTAGAGATAGAAGTTGGAATAAACGTGGAGATTGTGCTAACTGCTCTTCGTATAAGGATTGCCAGGGCAATGGATTTCATAATTGGCATGGTGATATGAATAATGTTTTAGTTTGTCATCATCATAAAATTGAAAGGATAAAATAAAGACTAATGAACGAAATAATATCTGCCGTTAGAAAAGGATTATTGGCTAGTATTAGTGAAAGCAACTGTACAAATAGTCAACGATACTTCAAAGAGGAGATAAATGCGCATGGCTTAAAGGTTCCTGTGGTAAATAGATTAGCAAAAGAGCTATTCAAGCAAGTAAAATTGCTAAATAAACAAGAAATCTTTGCTTTATGTGATATCCTTTGGGAATCAGGAAATCTTGAAGAATCATTCATTGCCTGTAACTGGCTAAATGCAATTAGTAAACAGTTTAGCCCTGAAGATTTCAATCAATTCAAAAAATGGATTGAACATGATATTAATAACTGGGCTTCCTGTGATACATTTTGTAATCATTCGGTAGGTGATTTCATACAGATGTACCCAGAATTCCTGGATGAATTAAAAAAGCTTGCTCGCTCCCCTAATAAGTGGGCTCGTAGAGCAGCAGCAGTTTCACTTATTATTCCAGCAAAAAAAGGAATGTTTCTAGAGACGGTTTTTGAAATTGCTGATATTCTTTTAGTAGATAAGGAAGATTTGGTTCAAAAAGGTTATGGATGGATGCTTAAGGTTACAAGTCAGGCTCATCAGATTGAAGTATTTCATTATGTGATAAATAATAAATCAGTAATGCCTCGCACAGCATTGAGATATGCGATTGAAAAAATGCCCAAAGAACTAAGGGCTGAAGCTATGAAGAAATAATAAAAGCGCAGCTATTTGCTTAGTATAGATCGCAAATAGCTACGCGATGTTTTTATGGATTGGCTAATCGCCCATCAAGTTCAAGTTGGTCAGCAATTTGAGCCATTCCTTCAATGGTTAGCGTAATAATCTCTGACATTTCCATTCCTAACATTTCTGCACCTCTGTCGATAATTGAACGGTCAATTTTGGCCGCAAAACGCTTGTCTTTCCACTTTTTGCGCACCGATTTAGCCTTCATGTCTAAAATGCTTTTTGTAGGTCTTACAAGAGCAGATGTGGTTACTAAACCTGTCAATTCATCAATGGTGTATAATGTCTTTTCCATAAGAGATTCAGGCTTTACATCTGTACATATACCCCAACCATGACTGATCACAGCACGAATGTAATCTTCCGGCCAACTGTGTTCTCTAAGTATTTGCTCTGTCATCTTACAGTGCTCATCGGGATATTTTTCGTAATCCAGATCATGAATTAGTCCAATAATTCCCCAAAGTTCTTCATCCTCATTAAAATGCTTCGCAAAATGCCTCATCGTTGCTTCAACTGCAAGTCCGTGCTTTACCAGGCTAGGTGTTTCGTTGTATTGTTTTAATAATTCAAATGCTTGCTCTCTTGTTGGTTTTATTGTTGTCATTGTCATGAGATTTTTGATATTACGCTTAAAATTAACAAGAAAACCTTATTCAACAATCACTTCGCCTAAATCAATTACCTGCTTTTTCTTTTTTAGCTGCAATACAATCTGGCGGTTGGTTTGGTTTGGCGTGCCATAGTTTCGAAATATCTCGGCACGTAATGTTACAGGCCCTGATACACTCATTCTGTGATTTGCATAGTAGTTTGCCTGAATGTGATAAACACCTTTCTTCGCTTTTCTGATACAGTACTCTTCAGGACCATAACCAGTTGTAATATCTTGTGACATGATTCCTCCTGATTTTGTTAACGTATTCTTGTAGAAGCATTTTTCACCTGATGGTTCTAAAATCCATAGATCTACATCGGTATTGTCACTACTCCACGATAATACTATTCTTAAATCAACTGGCATATCATAAATCCACTCCTTTCTAAATTCATCAGGAATAACAATGTCGCTATGTCTTAATCGTAGGTTATTGATTTCATTGATCATGATGCTGTATATAGATCTATTTCCTCGCAATTCACGCATATTTAGTGCCTTTATATAAGTACTTATAGCATCCTTATAAGCTCCTGTTTTTTCATAAGCAATTGCAAGATCCCGGTATGATTGTAGGTCTTCAGACCTGATCTCCAGAATCTTTTTAAAGAGTTTTAAAGCTTGATTGTTCCATCCTTCTTGCAATAGTTTATGTGCCGCAATGCGCAGAATCTCAGCATTTTCTAATTGCAATTCCACGATATTAGCAATAACAGCAACTGCTTCACTATTTCTCTTTTTTGAGAATAAGTAACTTGCGACATCTAAGAAGAACGACGGTTGTTTCTCGTATTGGTGTTTAACACTCAGATAATATGGGTATATCTCAGAATTGCTAAGTTCTTTGATATCTTTAATGTATCCAGCAGTACTATCCCAGGCTTGAATATTGATTCCAATCTGTAGTCTACCTATGTTGCTCTTTCTTGGTGGCGTATCATCACAATCAGCTATTTCTAATTCTTCCGATATCTCAGAATCGTCATCTACCATTGTTAATACATCAAGAGTATATGATGGCGGCGGAGGTGGAGGTGGTGGTGAAACATTACCTTGACGGGTTATAGGTGCAATCTCCTCTCTTATTGCAGGTATGTCATCTCGTTCTTCATCCTGCACATGTAACTGTTCTGGATCCAAACGATTATACCACCAGTCTTTATATCCTTTAACCTGTTGATTTAGGACAGCAAATGATTGCGTATGAAGATCTTGCCTTCGCATTTTATTTCGTTGTTTAATCTTGAAGTATGCTTCCTGTAGTTCCTCTGGAGGAATGATATCATATCTCAAATAATCGGATAACTCCTCTAATACCAATAGCGAAGTATAATCGGTCACTACTCCATACTGTTTTGCTAAAGTGATAATTTGAGGTTTATTTTTTCTTTTATTCATCATTAAGGCATCAATTTGATGAGTTGCCCAAATTCTAGGTAGCGGAAGTTTCAGGTAATCTTCTTCGGGTTCTATGTTTAAAAGCTGCTCTCGCAGTGTATTTCCATGCAATGAATATATTACCTTTAAAGTACCATGGTTAGCGTTTGTTTTTCCTGAAATGATTAACTGGTCACCTTTTACATTCCAATTAATGTTTCGCTGATGAATAGTCTGTCCCATAGGTTTTACCTGTATCGATAGAGGCTGTATTGTTATTTTTGACAATGCGTCATCTACGTTCAATGTTGTTAAGTCAATATAATGGCCTCCGTTATGCATAGCTAAATGCTTTAAGAAAGTATGATTAGCTTTTATTGATGAGTTAATGGTAGTAACAATCTTACCACATTGATTTATTTTCATATCTCCCATATTAGCAAGACCATCAGAGACCAGGATAATTTCCTCTCCTTTTAATGAGGATAAATCAATTTGATCCATAGAGCTACCACCGTCATAGATAAGATTATTGATAGCGTTAAATAACTCCTCACATGAACCATCTTTAATTGAAAACTCCCCTATTGACTTCAACTTATGGTTAAAAGTCGATAAAGATACCTTTGTGTAATCCAAATAGCTACAATATGCTTTTAGCAGTTGTTTTTCTTTCTCAAAATCACGCTTAGTAGAGGAACCTGATGTATCCCACAACAGGTGTATATGATTAACTTGCTTGCATTCGGTTGAATTATCATTGAGAGGTAAGATGGTGTAAAAAAAGGTTGTATTGTCAATCTTCTTTGTTAGTAACGTATTTTGTTTTCCAGAATATGGTAGCTTAATATTCAGTAAACCACTAACCATTGTCTTTTCTCTATTAATTTCAGCTACATATGAATCATTCCAAATTGAGAAGTCCAATTCAGAGAAGTCGTTATGTATGATACGAGGTCTCTTATATCCTTTAATCACTTCTATTCGCATAGAAAAATGTTCGGTCGGCTTGTTAAAATTCAATGGTAAGAGGTAGGAATAGTTTTTATCATTCAAGTTTAGCTCTTCCTGACACGTTATAACAACATGCTTAGTTCCCTGAGCAGGAATTGGAAAGATTCGCGCTCTAAAATTATTCCCACTTGTTTTCTCTACAAGCCCAGGATCAATACCTCTCCTTACGATTGACTCAAATACCTGGCGAGCCTTATCCTTCTCTACAACAACACCTTTTCGCAATTTCCCATTTACATCCATTGAGAATTCTACAATTTGTTGATTGGCTTTTAATGGAAAACTGAGTTCTCCTTCCAAGATTCGTTCCGATGGATTATATATCAACATATCGTAAGAGGTAAGTGCGATATTTCCCATCACTTTAACCTGTACTCGTAAGGTAGAAATTTTAATATCAACCGAGTCGTTTTTTATTGATAATACTGGTGCATTATCAAGACTTACATCTGAAATAGTCTGTGTACGGCAACTCATAACAGTGCTTACCAATATCAATATTAGAAAGGCTGCTTTTGTAAATCGTGTTACTTGCATACTGGTAATTTTTAGTTCAACATGCTTTGGATTATCCAAGTGGTATGCCAGTATTGTTTATGCGATGGAATCAACAAAAAGAAAGCCTCTGTAATAACCAAGTTTACAGAGGCTTAAATTTGTATTGAATAATATAAAAGTGTTATCAGAACAGATTCTGATAGAACACTATTACGCCCAGATGGGCGAATTATTTGGTTTTAAACCATATTACAGCTCCACCATTTGCAGCGAGTTCAAGGGAAAGAGATGTTTCTTCTTCACAGACAATATCCTCTCGTTGGAAAGGTATTGCAAATTTTCCTTTTTTTAGATTTGCTCTGGGATTAATGCCTTCAATGTTGACCAGCTCTGCATCTAAATCGTCGGTATATATCTCCGTATTATATGAGTTCTGGGCAAGAAAATCACACTTTATATCCACTCTTCGTGATTTTCCTGTATTGAGTATTCCCACATACCAATTGTTACCTTTTCTCCTGGCAATAGCTGCTAATTCTCCGATTTTACTGTCAGGAAGCACAATTGTTTCATCCCATGTTGACGGTACTTTTTTGATTAACTCAAGCGCTGGAAGAATGCGTTTCTCTTTCAATAAATACGCTGGATCTTCAGCAATACACTGAAAGGGAGAATAGAAGCAGACCAATGTTGCTAACTGATGTGCCCAAGTTGTTTCTCCAGGAGCAGAGAATGCTAGAGGCGTGTAATCTCCGTGTCCAGTAATAAATCGTGTAAATGGTAATGCTGCATTATGTGATGCAGGAAGAGGTCCTTCGGAAAGGTTATTCAGTTCAATTCCTCGAATTCCTTCTCTAGTTATTTCATTAGGATAAGTACGATATTCTCCAGAGCTTTGTTGACATCCATGAAAATTAACCATTAGCTTTCGTTCAGCTGCATATTTTAGCAATGCTTCATCAAATTCAATTAGTAATTTATGGTTCCCATTCATGAAATCGACCTTTACTCCTACTGCACCTGTCTGCTTTACATGATCAAGAAATGTTCTCATTACTTCCCAGTTGTTTTCAGGATAATTGATCTCCCTGGAATGCTTCCAAAGGAAAATTTTCACATTTTGCTTGTCTGCGTACTCACACAACGACTTGGTGGTGTTCCACTTATCTTTCCATTTCTCCCAGCCTTCGTCAACCATCGTATAATTAAAGCCTAATTTTGCTGCATTATCTACAGTTTCTTTTTCATCAGCATATGTGGCAGTCTCACCCGACCACCAAAACCAAGCTGCTTTCCCTGGTTTTATCCAATCAGTATCCTTAAATATTCTTTTGTCTGGGCCAGGATTTAATGAAGCTACCATTGTATTATTTACCAAGTCATTCAGGTTTCTGGCTAAAAGGATACATCGCCATGGTGTTGTTATATTTCCTTTTACTTGAAATCCTTTTTCTTCCTCTGTGAAGTTTGCCTGAAATGTATTATTTCCTATAGCTTTAAGTCGCATTCCACTATAATTAAACAATGCAGATTCGCCCAACAATGCATACCCCCCATGTGGTAATTCGCAAGTTAACGTTAATCCTTGAACAGGTCCCATTTGGGATACTGTTGGCATATCTGCTATATCAGCGCAAAGCCATTCCCCAGCATGAGATCTCAATTTCCAATTATTGTTTCGTTCAAAAAACCATACTTTTGTTTGGGCTGGAAATTTAAAAGAGCTGTGTTCTTCTATTACACGCGAGATACCCTCATTGGGAATAATATAACGGTATGCTGCCCCTTCTTGAGAAAGTTGAAACTCAACGAACCATTTTGACTTGTCTGGCTCGGTTATTTCAAAACGATATAACGTTCCATTATAGGTTGCCATTTCTTTTACGCCATGCATAGGATAAGCTAATTGCACATTCTTGGTTTCTAATAGTTCCATTTCGCTATAAAATCCAAGTAATCTATTATCAATGACAATACCCAATTGAGATGTATCTATGACAGCATTTCCACTTCTCAAGATTTGATAATTCAATCTGTGATCGTCATTTATCCACACTTTCAGTTCAATATCTTGCTCTTTAAAAGAGAATTCTTGCTCCTTCAAGATGGATTTACAAGCAATAAGTGATCCCATAAGGAGGATCATAAAAACTGTGTTCTTAAGTTTCATTTGAATAATAAATCTGGTTATTTAATACAGCACTAAATTATCTATAGCTGATTGATCCTCATCAGGTTTAATGAAAAATATTAACGGAAACGTTCCCGAAAAGCTTCAAGGAGTAGAAATTTAATGGTTCATTAAAAAGTAGAAGTATAAGACATTAGATCAAGAAATAAGTCCTATTTTTACAATCTCACAACAGTATAAACTCAAAAGACTAATAACTGTGAAAATAGAAACGATACGACAAAAAGTAGATGGATTAATCATTGATCTACAGCAACAGCTTGATAGCGAAAGCATTACTACTGGAAGTCAATTGTTTGAATCTGGAGAATGTTGTTTGTTATCACAATCGACTAACAAGTTTGATTTTATAGTTGGTGATGAAAACACATTAATTGAGCTTACAATTAGTACGGGGTTTGATGAAAAGCTCGATATCGATTTTATTGAATCAATACATCCTGCGACAGAAAACTGGGACAAGGACAGTTATGCGTGTTTATTGGAAATGCAGAGTTTAGTTGAGAGTATTACGTCCGATAGTCTTGATCATAAGAAGTATACTCGGGAAGGGATGATTCAAAGAGTATTAGAGGAACGCCGACAAAAGGCCAATCATGCCAATTATCGAATTAAATGGAGCGATAATATTTATGGAGATCATGTCTTGACCAATGAAAATGGAGTTAAGTATAAAATTTTTCTTCGTGATTTTGAAAATGAGACTGGTTATAGTAACAGCAAAGATTCAGCAGTTAATAAGCTAGGCACTACAAAGCATATAATGTATGCTTTTAGTGAGCTAAAAAACAGGGATAGCTTATATCGTCGATTAAAAAAGCAATGTCCGTTTATTGAAATTTATTGTGATCCGTTAAATGACTATGCTGTTACCTATTTTTATCCTCACAACATACCTGAAGATATACAAGAACTTCTGAATAAGTATTTTAATGGCAGTGGTTTTGTAGAGTCTTACAACCTGCATAACCTGGCTCTGTTTTTCTATGATGTTCAGGAATACGACAGTATTGTTATTCGTCCAGAGGTGAAAGAAAAAGTCTTTGATTATTTAGACAATCAGGCTCTTTTTGCTTTGCGAGATTGTTTTAAAGCTGATTTTAGCAGAATAAATGCAACGCTATATGATTACCAGAAGGAGGGTATAACGTTTGCTACTTGTCGAAAACATGCCATTATTGCTGATGAAATGGGGCTTGGAAAAACAGTTCAGGCTTTAGGTGTTTCTGTGTTAAAAAAAGATGTGTTCGGATTTTCAAAAACATTAATCGTTTGCCCGGCATCATTAAAAGCTCAGTGGAAAAAAGAAATAGAAAAATTTACTAACGAAGAGGCTGTTATTGTACAGGGTACACCTGAGGAAAGAGCGCAAACATATAAGCAAACCGATGCATTTTTCATGATCGTAAACTATGAAACGGTATTACGAGATCAAATTGCTATCAGTAATGCTAAGATTGACTTTCTAATTCTGGATGAGGCTCAGAAGGTTAAGAATTATGCGACTAAGACAGCCTCCGCTATCAAGAATATCAGTCGGAAGCATGTGTTAATCATTACGGGCACCCCCATTGAAAATAAGTTGATTGATCTGTTTTCAATAATGACGATTCTTGATCCTCATATGCTCGGACCACTTTGGGAATTTTCATACCAACATTGTTTATTTGACAATTTTAAGCCCAATAAAATAAATGCTTATTACAACTTGAAGCACTTAAAAGAGCAATTATCTCCAGTATTGTTGAGAAGGGAGAAAAGAAAGGTTATTGATGAGTTACCACATATTCATCAAGAAGATATTCCTGTAAGAATGACACCTTTACAGGCTGACTTCCATGCATCTTATGCCAGTGGAATTGGTCAGATTATCAATAAAAAGTTTCTTACAGCATTCGACATGCAACGATTGCAACAGTTATTAACTGGCATGCGAATGGTGTGTGACTCTACTTTTCTTGTTGATGAGGCAACAAATGATTCTCCCAAGCTGGAAGAGTTAAAATACATTTTACTGGATAAGCTGGAACTTAGACATAGAAACAGAAAAGTGATAATCTTCTCGGAATGGGTTAAAATGCACAAGCTAATTGGTCAGATGTTGCTTGAAAATAATATTGGTTTTTGTGAGTTAAATGGTAGTATTCCCACCCAAAAACGCGGTGCAATCATCAAAAAGTTTGAGGATGATGAAAATTGTAAAGTATTCCTGTCAACAGAAGCCGGAGGCGCTGGTCTTAACTTGCAGGTTGCTGATATTTTGATCAATTTTGAGCTACCCTGGAATCCTGCAAAAAAGAATCAACGTATTGGCCGTATTGATCGCTTAGGACAAAAAAGTGATAAATTGACAATCTTTAACCTCATTACGGTCGATTCTATCGAGCAACGCATTGCTCTGGGCTTATTGGTTAAGCAAAACTTATTTGAAAGTGTTTTAAATGAGGGAGCTACAGCTGATTTTGTTGACTTTACTGAAAAAGGAAGAGGACAATTTCTACAACAAATGAAAGAGTTGTCGGATTCATTTGATGAGCCGGAAGTAGAATTAATGGAGCCTGAAGAACAGGAGAAAACTGTCTCAGACCATGTGCTGGAAAATGAAGATTTTACACAAGAAATTGAGGAACAAATTGATTTTACAGCAAACGAAGAGAATAAAACGTCAAACGAGAACATTCAGGAAACTCAGAAAAAACCAGCATTAAATGAAGGCTCTTCAAATGGAAATGATGCTGAAAAGACTGCTGCTCAAATGGAACAGGTGATGAATAATGGTATGCAATTCTTATCTGGATTAATGCAAATGGCAACAGGAAAAGATGTTGGTCTAGAAGATCAAAAAATAGAGATAAATAAAGAAACCGGAGAGGTTACCATGAAATTTAAAATACCTTCATTTTAAGAGGTATTCTAATAATCTAAAAATCTTTAAGATAGATGAAGCTTAAAAAATTAACTCCCGAACTTGCCAAAGGTATAGTGGAAGCAGGTTTTGATCAGGAGCCGAAAGAAATAGAAAGTGTTTGTATTCCAAAAATAAAATCAGGAGCTGATTTACTTGTTTTTGCACCAGAAGAGTCAGGAAAAACAACTGCAATTGTTATAGGTATTATTCAGCAGCTAAAAAAGCGTGAAGGAGAAGCTCCACGTGCGATTGTATTAGTAGAAAATAAGGAGAAAGCATTTGCAATGGAAGAGCAGTTCGAGTTACTCGGGAAATATGCTCGCTTACGAACTTTTGTTGCTTTTGATCAAGGTATTATTCAATATCAAAAAGATACGATTTACGAAGGGCTAGATGTGCTGATTGGAACTCCTCGACGTATCAACGAATTAATGAGTATAACAGGAATTCCGATGTCGGATTTGAAAGTGCTAGCCGTTGATGACGCTGAGACACTTTTCCCATCGCGTAACCATCCTGTGGCTTATCGTATTTCTGACGGACAAAAGAAGCTTCAATGCTTAATTTTTGCGAATAAAGAGCATGAAAAATTTGAGGATCTTGAAGAACGTATGTTAAAGAATCCAATCATTATAGGTTAATATAAATCCCCTCCTATTGCGAAAGTGTCAATAGAAGGGGATTTTTAATTCCCCTTTAAAACTAAATTTTTAGTTATAGGTTTTTTCATTTCTTCCTGAAGCAACGGATTTTGGTTCTCATTTTAAATTCGCCCATTTACTCCCACCATATTTAGCTTTCATATTGCGATCATACATGATTATGCTTCCGGCCACGGAAACATTAATGCTCTTAGGAGTATCAAATTTTATTAGATGATGTGAACGTTCTATTGCATTCTTAGTTAACCCGTGATCTTCAGCTCCAAGTAAATAAACACAGCATTTAGGATGTTCAAATGTCTCTAATGGTACAGCATTCTCATCTAATTCCACCCCTACCAACATTGCTCGCTTAGGTAAATGTTTATAGAAGTCATCGAAGCTTTCGTAATGAAAATAAGGGATCGCTCCTACTGCTTTATGTGTATCGCAAGCCTGTTTGGCATATCGTTTTCCTACGGTAAATATGAAGCTAGCTCCCATGTTCTGGGCAGAACGCCATAACATGCCTAAATTTTCAGGTGTTTTACCGTTTTGTATACCTATTCCAAAATATCCTTGCTCTAACGTGTCTATCATGATTGATCTATTTCCAATTTTGATCGCAAATATAAGCGGTTTCTGGTTTTATAATAAAGAATAGCTCAATATTCATGTTGCTTTTACTCTGGAATAATAATAAAGGCTTATTTCGCTATTATATTCTTCAATAGGCATCAATACTTGAATTTGTGATTATAGTGGCTTAAATCAGCTAAAAATGATGTTTCTGACGTTGATTACGATTGAGATTAGAGTATAACCAAAATACGAACATGAATAATGGGAATCTAAAATACATTCAATTTATAGCGCGTTTGGCGTGACAAAGGATGATTAATATTACTAAAGGCTTACACCGTTTGCAATTAAATGCAATGAATTAGTCGCCTTCTTTTAACTCTTAGGTGTAATCTATTTTAATTATTTCTTCTACTATATTTATAGTATATAAAAATTCAGAGTCACTTAATTACTCGATGATTTTAAGGTAATTCAATACGTTAATTCTAGTCTTTTTTGCAATTACTATACTTATAGTATTTTGTATGGTATTAAGAATCAAGACAATAAAGGGATGAATTCTATTTTTATCGAACAATTACTATAAAAATAGTAGGAGTTTAATTTCTTTCTACTATATTTGTAGTAGTTAAAATGAATGATAAGATGGATGTAAAAACACTAACAAAAGCAGAAGAGCAGATAATGCAATTTATCTGGGATTTAAGTGAAGCAACAGTTAAAGATGTAATAGATCAATTTAAAGACTCAAAGCCAGCTTATACCACCGTAGCTACGGTGCTTACAGTGCTAGAAAAGAAAGGATTTGTAGCTCACAGAAAGATTGGTAATACCAAGTTGTTTTCACCTACAGTAAGTAAGTTAGATTACACTCGTGTTCAGTTTGGCTCTTTGTTGAAGAACTATTTCAATGGATCATTCCCTAAAATGGCAAGTTTCTTTGCTCGTGAAAATGATTTGGAGTTGGAAGATCTTGAGATGATTCTGAAATTATCAGAAGATGAATTTAGTGAAGATCAAAAAGAAGACTAATGGAAGTAATTTTTGAATTTATAATACGGACCTCCATAGGAATAACAGCTGTTTTTCTTATGTATTGGCTATTATTAAGAAAATTGACCTATTTCAGGTTAAATCGTTACTTCTTAATTACAGGACTTTTAGGTGCAATTCTGATAGCCGCTTTTCCAATGAGTTACGAGGTGTTAATCCCAGCAGTACAGCCTATTACATATGTTGACATAGCAACTGATTCAATTGTAGATACCGACATTCAAGTAACGGAAATGGTAGCTGAGAATAACTTCTCTTTAACCTATTTCGTATTGTTGGTCTATCTTGTCGGAATTATCGCATTCTCACTGCGTTTAGTTTTACAGTGTAAGACGCCTGTTCGCATAATTAGAAAAACAGCTCCAGAGAAAGTTAAAGGTTGCTTGCTTTATAAAGATTCAACCTATCCCCTACCCTTTTCTTTTTTTGATAGAATTATCATTCATCCAAAATATTTCAAACAAAAAGGACTCGATGACATATTAACTCATGAGAAAGTGCACATTCAGGAGCGTCATTGGATCGATTTGTTGATTGTACAGCTGTTAACTATTTTTTTCTGGTTCAATCCTTTCATTTGGTTATTGGAGCGAGCCATGAAACAAAATCACGAGTACCTTGCCGATAAAGGTGTATTAACCCGGGGCCAATCACCGGTAAGGTATCAAGCAATTTTAATTAATCAGCTAATGGGTATGCAAGTTATTGGATTAGCTAATAATTTGAATTTTGCCCTTGGCCCAACACGACTAAAAATGATGACACAAGAGAGAACACCCAAAAGGAAACTTTATCGGTTTGCATTGGGACTACCGTTATTGGCTATTTTACTGGTTGCTTTTGCTCAACCAGAGTATAAAGTAGAAAAGCAACAAGAGACAACAACAGTTAAAGCATCTACATCTGAAAGGAAAATAACTTTGTCAGATGGTACTAAAGTAACATTAACACCTAATTCCAAGCTTGAATATCCGGAGAAATTCGACAACAAGGAACGTGTTGTGAGACTTGATGGAGAGGCATACTTCGATGTAAGCAAAAGTGAGAAGGAGTTTAAAGTAGTGAATCCTGCAGGCAACGTTATTGCCACTTCTTCAGCAGAGAAAGCAAAAGGTAAAGTAATCATCAGAGACAATAGTAAAACATATATTTACTCTGATAAGGTTGTGGAATATAGTACACGAAAAGATGGAGAAGAGGTTGTCCGTGTTGTGAATGGAGATGTAAAGCCGGGAAAAGGCGATGATTTCCATGTTGAGAATTTAACATCTATAAGAGTTTTTCAGCAAGGTGATTACGATAAGCAAACAGATATTTTGTTGGAGAATAAGAAAAATGGGAGTAAAGTTGAAGTGTTTGGTGAAAATACCAAAATCCAGTCCTTAGGTTCACAAACAAAAAGACCATTAACTAAAGAGGATAAGGCAAATCTTCTAAGATCTGCAAGGGGGAAGATGACTGTCCATGGTAATGCAAGAGTCCGAGTAAATAAGAAAACCGTTATTAGAGGAATGGTAGTAGACTCAAAAGGTAATCCATTGAAAGGTGCTTCAGTGATCCTAACAGGAACGACAAAAGGTGCAGTAACCGATGCAGACGGTAAATGGAAGATTGAAATAGATCCAGGAAATGTATTTGCATTTACAGCTTCCTATGTTGGATACAAAACAGTATCGAATCAGCTTGAGATTAATCAGAAAGAGGAAGATATGAACTATATTATTAAATTGAAGAAATCAGCTATCAAGCTTGATAATAAGTCACTATATCTGACAGGCACCATTCCTCCTCCTCCACCACCAAAAGCACCATCAGGAGAAAAAGCTGATTTTGTAATTGTCGAGGATATTCCACATTACAAACAAGGAATGCATGGATTAAATAAATATCTTAAATCATATATTCAAAAAAACAAAGAAGAGTTGTTTTTTGAAGGTATCACGTTGAAAGGAAAAGGAGCTGTAGGCTTCACAATATCGAAAACAGGTAATGTAGAAAATATTAAGGTGATTCAGCCTTCAGATAAACATGCTGCAAATGCTATTGTAAAAATGCTTAAGCATATGGAGCAGTGGAAACCTGGCATGCAGCACGGGCAAGCTGTGCCGGTAGATTATATAATGGAAATTGATTTTGATGAGTTGTAATTTTTAAAATAACACTCAACTTTTGAGTAGCAAAAAGGCCTTCGGAAGTTAAATTTCCTGAAGGCCTTTATTTTTATAATTATTTGTTATAGTCTTTATTAGAGTTTTTCAATGTATACATAGTATGCTGGATGAATCACATTATTTTTGTCAATAAGTTGTGCTTCAAAATCATATTTACCAGCAGGCATATCAACTTTAAAAGTTACCTCTTCTTCATCACCTTTTAATTTAACCGTCTTACTATGTTGTCCTACAAATAAAAATGCTTGTTTAAAATCAGCCTTATTGCTTGCAGGCATTGCTTTCTCCAATCGTCGAGGCTTTGGGGCTGCAGGGAACGTTGCGTTAATAGCTAATCCACTTGATCGTGGGAATCGACGCAATGTTATTTTATAGTCGCCATCTTCAACAAACTCTATTTTCCAACGACCAGCAGCAG
Organism: Puteibacter caeruleilacunae; assembly: GCA_005217565.1. GTDB lineage: Bacteria > Bacteroidota > Bacteroidia > Bacteroidales > Prolixibacteraceae > Puteibacter > Puteibacter caeruleilacunae. The sequence continues at coordinate 193,226 of SJCO01000007.1, read as the reverse complement.
GGATTCCTTCTACAGCACCATACTGGTGCCATGCTCTACCAATGCGACCTGTAAGCATGTCGTGCGAATTAAGACGAGTGGGATTCTCATATGGTGAACCTACTTTAATGTAACTATATCGTTCATTTACTCCTTCATCAACAAACGACTGCCACCAGGTTTCATATCCTGCAGCTAATTTGGCTGCCACTTCAGGATATTGTTCAATTACATTATGCTCTTGTTTTAAATCCTTGGTTACATTAAATAGTTTGTCTCCATCAACCAAACGCCAATCTTGGTCCATTACTGTATATCTTCTGTACTTTACCAAATTCTGTAATCTCTGAGTATCCATATATAAAATACGATTAGGCCATTGCTTGTCGTCACCTTTCAACAATGGTACTATACTCTTTCCATCCAATGGTTTTACAGGAGTGAAACGTAAATCAAGTAGATCGACAAATGTTGGAAGTAAATCATAATGAGCTGTTAATTGTGTAATATCTTTTCCTCCTGTAAGTCCTTCTTTTGGCCACTGGACATAGAAAGGTACACGATGTCCACCTTCCCATTGTGATCCTTTTCCACCTGTCATTCCTGCATCGTAAATACGCTGCCCCCCAGCTGTACCATTATCACTCATAAAGATTAGAATGGTATTCTCAGTTAGGCCTAAATTATCTAGCTTGTTTTGTAGTTTCTTGAAGTTATCATCGATGTTGGTAATCATACCATAAAAACGCTTAATGCTCTCAGGAAGATCCTTGTCTTCATATAAATCGATATATTCATCCGGACAGTTATGTGGTCCGTGTGGAGCATTAGTTGCAATATAACAGAAAAATGGGTCATCCTTATTTTCTTCGATAAATTTCAATGCTTCATCAAAGAATACATCAGTACAATAGCCTTTATACTCCTCTACTTCTCCATTATGCCAATAGGTATCATCAAAATAGTCATTTCCCCAATAGTCGGGACCTTGAGTGATACCTCCTCCTCCATGTCGCACCACTTCATGGAATCCTCTATCAATTGGGCGATATGGATAGTTATCACCTAAGTGCCATTTTCCAAACATTCCATTGGTATACCCATTTTGCGCTAATACCTGAGGAAGTACAACTTCGTCTTCGAAAAGCAATGATCTACCACTTATAGTATGAAAAGCATTGACACGATTGGTGTGACGCCCCGTCATTATAGATGCTCTTGTTGGTGCACAGGTCGTTGATACATGGAAATTAGTTAAACGCACTGCATCATTGTAGAAAGAATCAATATTGGGTGTTTTAATATAAGAATTACCCTCACATCCCAAATCATTTTTACCTTGATCGTCGGTTATCACCAAAACGATGTTTGGTTTTTTAGAATCCTTCGATCCTTTCGTTTTTGCCAATACTGCTGATGACATTACCAACAGAATGCATAATGAATAAATTTTCAATTTCATAAGTTTCATTTTAAATACAAAGAAGTCACTTTGATTCCTTTATTAATTCGAATTTCCTTATCTGAATTATTGCAAGGTCAAGATACAGTATCAGTTATTTTCAGAAGGTGGGAATAGGTTCAAATATAGGTGGGTATTGGTTCAATTGGTTGGATTAAAGTTGCAAAAAATGACACAAATTAGGAAAGCATCAAAGAATTGCCCGTTTAAAGGGCTAACAAGGATTATTCATAACGTCGGGGAATTACTGCTGAAATATCTCAGTCAATATACCTTTGATAATGGATGATGATATGTCAAACTATAATCACCGACGTTATGGATACTAAGCTTTAGTTTACTGTAGGACTATTGAATATCTTCAGACTATGAGGCATTGTTTTTAGATGAATTTCTTTCCCAATAAGGATTGGCTCTCCATCGATATGACCTAATACAGATTCCTGTTCGATTGTCAATTCATCTGAAACAATTTCAGTATAAAGTGGTGAATCTGTCACTTTATGTGTGAAAATTTGCATTAATAATGATGGAACTTGATACCAATGAGGTTTACGTAATAATGCTATATTCATTTTACCATCATTAATTTTAGCATTCGGTGCAATATAGGCATCATTCCCAAACTGAGATGAATTGGCAAAACTCACAAGCATACCAACACTTGAGAATTGAAGATTATCACTCTTTATTTTAAAGCGTTGTTGTCTTAATGATACGAAACATTTGATGGTAGCTTTTATGTAGGATAACACTCCTCTAGAATTCATTTTATCAAATTCATGACTTACCAATGCATCAAAACCAATTCCTGCAACATTCACAAACTGATAGTCGTTGGCTGAAATAGTGTCCATCTCTCCTATGATTGCCTCGTTCATCCATTCAATAGCTTTCTCTGGCTGCATAGGAATTCCTAAATGACGTGCTAATCCATTGCCCGAGCCACTAGGAATAATTCCGAGTGTAACATTCGTATTTATCAATGCTTTAGCAATTTCATTAATCGTTCCATCACCACCGACTGCTATTACTGCATGAAATCCAGTTTTTACTGCATCCTTTGCAAGTTCTGTGCAGTGTCCTGCATATTTACTATAGCAAATAGAGAGCTCGAATCTTGAAGTGTCAAGTTGTTTCTCCAACAGGCTTTCAATCTTTTGTTTTTTACCTGTTCCTGAAATGGGGTTTATTATTGCTAATACTTTGATTTTCATCATCTTCTTCATCCTTTTTCAATATTGGTAAGGTTGAAATATCAGTTTCACATTATGATTCTAATTATTAGCGTACTACAAAGTTAAAACCTTTGTTTTTAAAAAGGTAACTTGCAGCCTGATAATATGCAATAGATTCATTCAATAATTCAGGATTCAACTCCGTCTTATATTGTTTGTCGCCCGTAACGTTATATGATTCTATCCGTTTTGTTGGTAACTGAACGGTCAGCTTGTCTTGCTTGAGATAACCGATTTTCTGATATGTACCAATAAGTGCACGATCTGGATTGTCGTGTAAAATATCCTTCCCAAAGAACTTAGATTGATAATCCATGTTTAATAAACCCATTATAGTTGGTGCAAAATCAATCTGAGATGCAAGGGTATTGACCTCTTTGGCTTCGATAATTCCAGGTGCATACACTATCAAAGGAATATGATACCTTTTTACAGGTAGGGATGTTTTTCCCGCACTTGATGCACAATGATCAGCTACAATAACAAAGATTGTGTTATCATACCAAGCATGTTTTCTAGCTTCACGGAGAAATTTAGCAATCGCATAGTCGGTATATTTAACGGCTCCTTTTCTTCCTGTATGCGAAGGAATATCGATCTTTCCTTCTGGATAAGTATACGGACGATGATTAGAGGTTGTCATTATAAAACTGTGAAATGGTTTCCCCAATTGATGATCTTCGTCAGCTACTCTCATTGCTTTTGCAAAAAGATCCTCATCACAAACACCCCACGCATTCTCAAATGTTACTTCATCGTCATTAAAACTATCTCTATCAACAATTTTATATCCACTATGTCCAAAGAAATAGTTCATATTATCGAAATATCCATTACCTGCATAAATGAAATTGGTAGCATATCCTTTTGATTTTAACACATTACCTAAAGTAAACATATTCTCATTTTTAGGACGTTTAATAATCGAATAACCAGGTGTTGGTGGAAGTGATAATGTTAAGGCCTCCATTCCTCTTACAGTTCTTGTTCCTGTCGCATAAAAGTTAGTAAAGAATAGCGATTTTTGTGCGATAGTATCCATATTTGGAGTAATTCTGTCTTGATTTCCAAAGCGTTTAAAAAATGATCCACTTAAACTCTCCACAGTGATCATCATAACGTTATACTTTTTATCATCTCCAGGATAGGTAATCTGACGAGTTACATCGAACAAATCATTACTAATAAACTTACTTCCAGATGTTTTTATTAATTTCCTTAACTTTTTGAAAGCTTCATCATCACTCGTATTCCGATAGAAAGTTTCGTAATCTAATTCATTATTTCTAAAGGCCGCGAATATTTGATATATTCCATTATGAGCTAATTCATTCGAATAGGTATTGTCTTCAATCTCGGCTGAAGTTTTATCTACAGAATAAAAAGCCATTAGAGGTAGTGCAAGTAAAATCAGACAGACTTTTAAACGACTTTTAAATGGTGTTTCACATTGCATAGTTGTTTCAAATCTTCTACGTACCAGCATAAAGATACCAGACGATACCAATAACATTCCCAATATAATTAATGGCATTGGATACGACTCCCTGATATTGGCAATAACCTCATGAGTATAAACTAGATAATCAACTGCGATAAAGTTATAACGCACGTTAAATTCTTCCCAGAAGAACCACTCTCCTATTGCTGAGAAGACCAGGATTCCAATGGTAATAATAAAAAACACATAAGCGATCCAGCGATGTATCTTCGTTCTGAAGATAAAATCTGGAGCAATCAAAAGATATATCACAAATGGTACGATAAAATAAGAAATGGTTACTAAATCATAAAACAAACCATAACCATAGATTTGAATGAATTTTAAGAGATTTAAATCTACATTGTTCAAATCGGTAATTAGAAGTACTGTCCGGATTGTAAAGGAAAGCACCAAAAAGATTGCTCCAAAAATAATTATTCCACCAAAACGGTTCTTCAACACATTTTTTATTTCCATATTGCTTCAATTAATTTTTCCGTAATTTTTGATGATATAAAACTCCCTATATGCATCTGATATGCATAGTTTTCTGTATACTCTATGCTGAATACAGTCCAAATTAAGCACTCAATTCTAAAGAATTTCTAACATTCGAAGTTACGTGATGTTAAACTCTGTTAAGTAATACTAATATGGTTCTGTTTCACTATTCGATATCACTAATAATAAGCATGTTAGGCTCATTTTCTTATAAGATAACCAAACTATCTTGTAACCAAGTGGACTACTGGTCCAAAGGAGAGCAAGACAAAATGTAATACGGTAAAAATCAAATAAAGAGTCTTGTTGGCTACTGAAAGTGCTGTATCCTGATTTATTTTGTTGATAATAAGATAGAATGCATATGATAGACCAGCTACACCTAAAATAACAACTGGTATATTAAGCCAATCCTGTTTGTTTAATACGATTTGACGATTCAATAGTTGAGTTGCAAACTTAATTCCATTGGAATCACTTAGCGCCCATTCCCAATATGGAATTCGGGTTGTTGTCTTGATTAACGCTTTGAATACATGACCGAAAGCAAGTAAGGGTATTAGAAATCCTGCAGTCCTTTTTAAATAAAATCCAAAGGATTGCTTCCCCATTAGTTTAGCCAACAAGGATACTATGGATAAATAGATTGCAGGTATCACTAAATATAAGGTAAGTCCTTTTAATAATCCTGTTGGTATATTACCAAACAATTTAACCTTATGAAGCATATTAGGTATAGCCAAAACAACTCCTTTACTAAACGACCATGACGATAGAATTTCGTAACATACAAAACCAGATAGAATTCCAATCATGGCTATTTCGGGCCAATTAAGTTTGTTAAAATCTAACAATTGATACGGTCTGGAAATCTTCTTTAACTTGATATTGTTGTGCGAGCACGACTTTACACATTGAGAACACAGAATGCAGTCTCGGTTATCCGAAGCTTTCGCAGGATATATATTCGAAGTACAAGATCTACCAATCAAATTTGTCTGATTTTTATTACTGATACAATCTTTAGTTTTACATGAATCACATATACTTTTATCTTTCACTCGTATTCCAAATTTCGATAATAAGGAATATAATCCCAGCAATTTCCCAACCGGACAGAAATACGAACAGAAAGCTCGTTTTTTATATATAAGGGAGATAACTACAGCGAATCCCATTAGTAAAAGAAGGTATAAAGCCATTCGATGAGGAATCCGATGAATTTGCCAATAACTTATTGCAACGATAGCAACAAAACCATAGAGAACCGGAATCATCCATCCTGATCTTAATCCTTTGGGCACGCTCTTATTAATGCCTACTTTAGTTGCAATTGACACGAGTAGCTCGATAGGACAAACAGTACACCAATGCCTTCCAAAAAACACTGCCGTTAATATGATTGCTGGCCACCAATATGACCAAACAATAAGGTTTGCAAGATTCGTATTTCGTAAAATTGTTATCAGATCTTTATCGCTGGAAGTAACACCTGTGGCTCCAATAATTAGAAAGGTAAGTACAATAAGACTTATAATCTGGAATGATATTGGGAATAATTTGGATCGATATAGATTATTAGCTTCACCCTTTTCTTTTACTTCTGCGTTTTTGCAAACATACATATGTGTTTGCTTTGCTTTTTCACTCTGCATATCTTTTTAATTGAAATTTTGTTCAATTCAAAAGAAATGATCAATTCTAACATGAAACTAACATAAAAGGTATAACGCTCCTGATTTTGTTAACTGATTAATCCTATCCCTACCAGTCAATTATGACTGGCAGAGATTTTAAGCTTAAAATTGATCATTGCTGAACAGGAACAAGCCTTCCTATTTCCTGATCTAACATGAATAAACTTCTACCTTTGATTCCTACTATTTCCATTCTATCAAGTATACCTTTAAAAAGGGCCTCTTCTTCGTGCTGCTCTGCAACATACCATTGGAGAAAATTAAAAGTAGAATAGTCCTTTTCATTAAGTGTTAATTCAACCAACTCATTAATTCTAGATGTCACTAATAATTCATGCTGATAGGTCTGTTCAAACACGTCTTTTAGGTCTTCAAAATCACTTGGAGGTGCTTCTATTGCACCTACAATTGCCATACTTCCTGTCTCATTAATATAGTTAAACAGTTTATACATGTGCTCAAGCTCTTCTTTGCTGTGGGTACTAAGAAATCGGGCGGCACCATTTAGGCCTTGTGCCTGACACCAAGAGGACATTGCCAAATATAAATTTGAAGCGTAATGTTCAGCTGTAACCTGATCATTTAGTTTTTTAAGTAGATTTTCTTTAAGCATATCGATGAATTTTAATTAATCTGCATTGTGATTGTATATTGTTATCAATACGGCTAAGCAATGAAATAAGTTGCAGGAAAACTTTAACATAGATGGCCCAGTTCTATGAATGCAAAGACAGATCATTGATTCCTGATATTTGAACGTCTAACTGTCTTCATCAACTGGCTTGCCAGTCTTGAAGATGTATTCTAGGTAAGTCTCTGAATCCAACTTTCTGTAATTTGTATACAAATACCTGTAATAAGTTTATCACATTTAGTTACTTATTCATCAATTTTGCATAGGTTATTAGAACTCTAATAATCTTATAAATAAAAGTAGGTTTTAATCCTTTAATTCATGAACAGGTAGAACAATCTGATAATCAATAAGAATGAAAAATAAATATATGCTTTTAACTGCCATTATATTAACAATTGTAGCAATCAGCGGCTTTAGAATAAAAACTCAGCTTGGAGGAAGTGTAGGAAGCGCTGATATTAAGACTCTTGCTAATTCTCCGAACTTTGACAAGGAGAAAGAAGCCTTCAAAGAAATTATCCCTTCTGGTGTTAGTGCCATGTTTAAAAAGAAATCGTTTTTCACGCTACTGTATAATTTTTATAAGAATCGTAGCAAGCTGGTTCCTTCAGAGCCACTTCCTTTTACGAAACCTAATATGATTGATTTTGTAAAACCTTCAGATAAAACCAAAGTTATCTGGCTTGGTCACTCCTCATTGATGCTTAACGTTGAAGGAAAGATCATTTTAATTGACCCTATATTCTCAGAGAATGCTTCACCTTTGACCTTTATGGTTAAACGTTTTCAAGATCCAATCATCACACTTCAAGAACTTCCAGATATAGACTATATTCTGATTTCTCACGATCATTTTGATCATCTGGATATGAAGACTGTAAAGTTTTTTAGTGATAAGTCTACCAAGTTTATTACTCCTTTAGGACTAGGTGTACATTTAAGTAAATGGGGCATCAGTTCAACTAGAATCAATGAATTTGACTGGTGGCAATCGAAAGATATTGAGGGAATAACATTTTCGGCAGCACCAACACAACACCAATCAGCAAGGTCATTTAACTCTACGAATCAAACATTATGGGCTTCATGGATTATAAAATCAGGCGCTAGTAATCTATACTTCAGTGGAGATGGTGGCTATGGTGATCACTTTAAAAAGATAGGTGAGAAATATGGTCCCTTCGACATGGCTTTTATGGAAAGTGGACAGTACAATGAAGATTGGCACAATATTCACATGCTTCCACATGAATGGCCCAAAGCTTACAATGATGTAAAGGCCAAACACTACTTACCAATTCATTATGGTGTTTTTTACCTGGCTCCCCATCATTGGTATGAACCATTAGAAAAACTTGAAAGGTATCATGAAAGTGGGAACATCAACTTGATAACACCAATGTTGGGAGAAACAATTTATGTTTCTGATAACATCAAGACTCAAAAATGGTGGAAACACTTAATGTAATTCAATAAGCTATCCTCACTTACTCTTCCTTCTATCGGAATACCGAGTAATTAACGAATTTTAGTGTTCTTTTACATATTTACATTGTCTTTTCACAATATATCCGATAGATTTGTGTTTTTACACGGTGAGAGAAATTACAATGTGAGTAATTAGAGTAAGATGAAAAGAACTATTTTATTGATTGAGGATGATAAAAATCTTCAAAAAGCAATATCGTCATATCTAATAAATTCTGGATATGAATGTGATTGTACTGATTCTTTAATAAAAGGTAGAGCGCTATTTGAGAAATACAATTATCCAATAGTATTACTTGATTTGAATCTTCCTGATGGAGATGGACTAGAGTATATTCCATATATAAAATCGCTTTGGGAAGAAACAGGTGTACTAATCATTTCTGCAAGAGACAAACTTGAGGATAGAATTGATGGACTCAACTTAGGAGCTGATGATTTTCTGGTAAAACCGTTCCACTTATCAGAGCTTAATGCTCGTATCCAAGCTCTATTACGAAGGTATAACATTGGGAAAAAAGACATCATTCAATTCAATGAAATAGAATTAGATAATACTTCCCAAACAGTTACGATTAATGGAGAATTGGTCAGCTTTAGTCGAAAAGAGTATGATCTACTACTCTATTTTCTAATAAACAAGGGAAGAGTATTAACAAAAGAAAGTCTTTTTGAACATGTATGGGGTGAAAATTCTGTCCTGATGAACAACTCCGACTTCATTTATACTCACATGAACCGACTTAGAAAAAAGGTGAAAAAGCATACAGGAAAAGACTATATAAAAACAGTATATGGATTCGGATATAAACTCGATTACACTAACTGATGAAATTAATAAGTAAAATCAACAGAAGCTACATTAAGTATGGTATCATTCTTTTCCTCTTGATTGATATTCTCTTTATTTTATTAATGAATTATGGAGAACAACAAGAAACTAGAGAAGAGCTTATTAGTGGGACTGAGGAAATTGAAAAGATAATTGAACTCAATGGATCCTTTCCGAACTTTCCTCCACAGTATGAAAACTACGTAGTTGCTGACGACTATGTGAATTCAGGAACCTTTAAAGACACTGTGATGTACAACCCAGAAGAAAAGGAAATGGATGAGTTTCTGGAATATTCTTTCAATAAATGGATAAATGGCAAAAATTATAAGATTGTTCATCGTCACGAAGCAGAGACTTTTGGTCGAACGTTTGCGATGATAACGCCTGATATTACATTTATTCTGACTCTATTATTCTTAGGCTTAATGTTTTTTACAAGAAAAGTAAGTGAGGACATATGGTCTTCTTTTAATCTAAATATTGAACGTCTGAATCGGTTTTCATTTAAGGATCCAACGAAATTGGAGTTGGTAGAAAGTGATATTGATGAATTTCAGGATTTAAATAATGTTCTTAAGAAAATGTCGGATCGATTAAGCAACGATTTTTACGCATCTAAAGAATTTACAGCAAATGCAGCTCATGAATTGCAGACACCCCTGGCATTTATTAAAAATAAGTGCGAGGAGTTGTTTTCCGATGATTCAGTTCCTGAACATGCTATATTATCAATAAGAGACATTTATTCCAGTGCAGATCAGTTATCAGGCATCACTAAAGCTTTATTACTCCTCGATAAGATTGAGCATGGTCAATTTAATAACGATCAACATATATCTGTCGTCAAAATATTCAATGAAAAAGTCGAGCATCTTAAGGATATCATTGCAGATAAACAACTACATATAGACATTATCAATAACGAAGAAAGTCAACCTCTAATGGATGAACGTCTTATTCATATACTGATACAAAATATGTTGGTTAATGCTATAAAATACACTCCAATAACCGGTAATATCACTATGACTGTAAATCCTTCTGAATTTCAAATTGCAAACTCCGGAGAAGTGCCCATAAGCAATCCAGAACGTATCTTTGAAAGATTCTATAAAGAAACAGTGCAGGTTGGTTCAACTGGTATTGGTTTAGCTATAGTTGGCAAAATAGCAGAGCATTATAACATTGAAATTACCTACTCTTTTGAGGATTTTAAACATATTTTTTCATTTACTCTGCCAAATTGTTAGATTTTAGTTAGAATTCATTTGTTTCTTTGAAGGAGAGAATGATTTTCTTACATGGGATGATAGATATTGAGTTATCGTATCGCTAGTAGAGTAATGAGTATAAGAAAATATCTCAATTTGTCAGTATAGGGAATGAGCTTAGCATCTAGACTCATTCCCTTTTTTATATCCTAAAAGTTTATCATTACCATGACTTCTTCAAGCATTAGTCGACCCCATTTAATCGTAAATGCGATATCTCAAAGAATTGTGGTCCCAATCGTTTAAGAATATCTTCTGATAATTGAGTATCAGCTTCAATACCTAAAATAGCGTACCCTTTATTGCCTCGATGTCCTAACTGGAGATCAGTAACATTAATGTGTTGAGATGCTAATGCTGATAATAAAATTAACAATACACCTGATGAATTATTATGGACAGATAGGATCATCTGCTTACTTACAGCAATTGGCAGATTCACTCCATCAACTTCTAGAATGTAGTTTTTCCCTTTCTTTAGTTGTGGAATATCCATATTATTCCCTACCCTAATTTCAAAGAAATTATCTCCGCCGGTACCTTCCAAAAATTCAGCTGCTTCGCGTATAGAGTGATCATCCCCTTCAAGCGTTAAAAAAGCAGTCGCAGTTCCATCATCATTATTATTCAAATAAGCCGTTTCAACGTTGATCTCTTCCGATGCAAGGGCATTGAATATCATCGATAATACTCCTGGTTTATCTTTATGATGTGAAAATAATCCTTTCACTTTTGTCTTATCATTTTCAGGAATGATATTACTTATACTTACCGATTTGTTTCCTTTTCTTATGCGAATAGCATCAAATTCCCCCAAAGAAGTTGAATTCTTATGATGTTCAAGAAATGTACGATAAGATCCACCAAATGAAAACTTAGGTATTCGACGCTGTTTACGATCCTCAAAACGTTGATTTAGCATCTCAATGCCCAGGTTCATCACTTTATACTTCTCTTCCTTAAAACCCTTATTACGCAGTGGACGCTTCTCTGGAATACATTTCGAGAAGCTTAAATAATGCTTGTAACCCGCCTCATAAGTATATTTAATACCTGTTTCATGATGATTTCCCAACTGTTCAACAGAATGTGTATCGGTACCCATAGCAATTTGAATGTCAAGTTGCTTAGCCCTTTTTAAAATCGACATATCAGGATAGATACCACAGCCTTTATTTATTCCTGCAAGGTTAACATCTAAAGCAAGATTGTATTCACTAATCATTTCAAGCAAGAATCTCATCCTTCGAGCAAGAATGTGATCTGATGTATCTAATTCCAACAACGGCTGAGGAAGTGGTACATAAAGTTTCGGAAGATCAATGTGTCCAATTACCTGGATCATTTCCCAAGAGCAATCTACCATTTCAATTAGCTCTTCGATATACCCTGCCCAATAATTTTCAATTCCCCCTCTTAATTCAACTAATTTTTGAGCCTCTTCGAGGGAGCCATCATAAGGAATTCCTTCTCTAGAAAAGTGTAATGATCCTATTACAAAATCTGCATTCTTGGCCTGGAAAATTTTCGAACGATTCCATTGTAATCCCAAATTTGGACCTAACCATTCTAATTCAATTCCATAACGGATATTGATTTGGTGACCATACTTCGCTTTTAAATCCTCTATTTGTTTAGGATAGTTAAAATAAGCACTATCTCCTCTAATAAACTTGACACCCGACTGTCGTTCTGCTTCGTATCGAAAGCGTGTTAATCTGGGTGTATGTATTATAAATGATATATTAGGATGCCCTTCCAGTATGGCCTTTTCTGTAATAGTATTTAGTTCATCAACTCCATGTTTCACATGGTCATTACCTGTTCCTGCATGTACACCGTGCGTTTCCCAAATAAAATATTCAGGACCTGTTGGTTTTAAATTTGACATTTTCGTGGTCATTTAAACATAAAAATGCAAAGCTAATGAATCAATCAAAATAATCTTAAATGCTGCAATAGAAAAGAGTTTCCAACGCTCAGAATTTAATATCTGACGGAGGAAACTCTCGGAAACAATCACTAAACGAAACTAAATTATATTGAAACAAACTATAATATCATCATCGTTATTTCAATTATATCCCTATTGAAATACCTACTTTCAGATAAAAGTTATCATCAAGACTGAAACTATCGACCTTATCTGTACCATACTGAAGATCATATATGCGATAAAAAGTATAACCTGCGGCTAATTTTAGATTTATCATCTTTGTCAATTTTTGCTTCAGTGTTAGACCTCCTCCTACATTCATCATCCTGATATTATCAACAGTAATATCATCATTTGATATTTCATCTGTAAGGGAAAAGTTCTCTCCCATTAGAACTAAATTCGCTCCAATCTGTGTGTTTTTATTCATCTCATATTCGAGACCAAACCGTGGAAATCCAACATTTACCGTCCACTTAGGGGCCGGTAACCACCGCATACTAAATACTGGTAGAAGGCCATTATTACCCATAGTTGCAGAATACATGACCCCAAGATTAAGAAATAAATTTGATCGTACTGGTTTCGAAAACATAACCAGCCCCATTAGTCTTAAATCGCTCCATTCCAGAGAAGAATCAAAATTCGATGATATTCGAGGAGTAAACATGGCAGTTAATCCCCATTTATTTTTTAACGCTTTACGATATCCCACGCTATAGGAAATCATATGAAAATCATTTACATATTTTGTTAATTCATTAGAAATACCGTAATCAACGCGCGTATTGGCATACTCAAACGTATTGAATAACACGTTTCCCTTCTTTTTTAGCATTGTTGGTAGTGTAAAGCCTACTGCTGATTTCTCAAATGCGATTCCTCCTTCATTTCCACTTCCTATATTAGTATAATCCACATGTACCAATTCTCTATTCATCTGGCCTTTTGCGGAAAAAGAGGTATATATGATGATAAATGTCAGTACACTTGCTCCTTTAATTATAGATAACTTCATCTGTTTGATTTTCATATTCGTCTTATCTTGGTTATTGTTAGTTTAATAGCATTCCACTTATTTTCTTAAGATTGACTTCTGATAATTTGGCTTGATATCTTGCTGCCGCTTTATTGTTGCGGGCCTCTGTTAAGTTTAACTGAGCTTCCCTAAAGGTTGTAGAAGTTACCTGACCTAACTGATAGTATTCCTTGGTTTGTTCAAAGTTTAAGGTTGCAGCTTCTAGCGCTTCTTCTTCTAATCGCAATACTTTCAAGTTGTACTGATAATCGTTATAAGCATTGATCAAGTCTTTTTCTAATGAAAGTTGCTTGTTCTCTAGATTGTACAACGCAATATCTCTTTGAATATGAGCATTAGCGATATCTGTTTTCTTTTGTTTCCCATTGAAAATATTAAATGATAGCGATATACCTCCTGTTAACTGTCCTTTAGAACTAGAACCAGCTACTTCATTTTCATATACAGTATAACCTGATCTCAGATTTAATGATGGTAACTGACTCGATTTTACTTTTCTTAGGCTGATTTCTGTTTCTTCCATTTCTTTTGCCATAAGTAAATAATCAGCATTTTGCTGAAGCGTCACTTCCTTCATTTGCTCCAAATTATAGGTCTGAAATTTCGATGCATCTGGGATTAAATCAAACGGAGTGTCAGCCGGTCTTCCGAGATATACATTCATATCTCCTATTGCTTCTTGATATTTCTGTTTAGCAATCAAATAGTTACTACTATCCCTATTAAAGTCAACTTTGGCATTCAAAACATCTAGTTTATTGATTCCTCCAAACTCATATTTAGCCTCATTTCGTTGTAATCGTTCTTTAGATATCTTGACATTCTCCGATGACGTATTGACATTATCGTATGTCTCACTTAATCGATAAAAAGCTGAGATTACCGTCGAGATTGTTGATTCAATATTATAGCGTGCTTGTAATGCCCCCTGTTCTTTTTGCAGATTTAGAATATCATAGGTAAACCTTCGTCCAAAACCATCGAACAGCGTATAACTTAGATCAACTCCTGCTGATGATGTAACTTCATCCTGCGTATGCTGGGCATATGAAATACCTCCCGATGCGTCTAACTTAGGTAATAATCCAGCATTTCCCTTTGTTGCATTATTAGCAGAAATATCAGCTTGCTTTCTTGCAACTTTTATATTTAAATTATTCTCAAGAGCCAACGAAATGGCTGACTCTAATGTTAATGTCTCCTGTGCTTTAGTTGATGTGCCAACAAGAACTAAAGCTATTGCTAGTATTATTGAATATTTAATCATAACTGTTCTAATTCTTCAATTTCACTGGATAGTTCTCTCACTGCAGGCTCAACACTTTCACGAGAAGGTGTAATACCTTCGAAAAGATATTTGAATTTACATCTGAGCGTGTTTACCCCACTTAATAAAACAGGTAGTAGAAGAAGGTTTAAGAATGTTGCTATTGCCAATCCATATGCAAGGGAAATTGCCATAGGTCTAACCACTGCAGCCTCCGATTGAGTTGATGCAATTAAAGGTGCAATACCCACAATTGTAGTCAATGATGTTAGCACAATTGGACGAAATCTTGATAAAGCTGCGTCTTTGATTGCTGATGCGAATTCTTCACCTCTACGTAATCGATCATTAAATGCACTTATCAATACAATAGAATCATTAACCATTACTCCCATAAGTGCTACCATTCCTAAATATGATGGTAAATCTAAAGCCACACCATGGAGCCAATGTCCCCATCCTACACCGATAAATCCAAACGGAACAAGTGTAAAGATTAAAACTGTTTGCAGATACGAACGGAAAGTAAATATCACGATAGCAAATAATAGAATCAACACCACAGGAGCAATTGCGATACCCGATTTCTGGGCCTTCATCATCTCCTCTTCTCTTCCGCCATATCGTATGTGCAATCCTGGATACTTCTTCATAAGATTTGGAAGAATCACCTCGTCGATTTGATTATTGATTTCAGTAAGATTAACTTTTTTGTTTATAGCATCCGCACTTACCGTTATTTCTCGTTGACCGTTTAGGTGGTTAATCTTCACCAGATTTCTTTCATAGCTGATCTCCGCGATGTCTTTCAGGTAGAATTCTCCACCGTTATTTGTACGAATACGCATCATTTCCAAGTCTCCTACTGATGATCGCTCATGTTTTTCATAACGAACCCATACTCGAACTTCATCAATACCTCTTTGTAAACGTTGTACTTCCTTTCCAAAGAAACCAGATCTTACTTGAGATGTAACGTCACCCAGCGTTAACCCTAACTTGTATGCATTGTCTTTTAATCGTAGCTTCACCTCACGCATTCCATACTGATCGTTATCTAGAACATTAGTAAGACCTTTCATTTTTAACAGATAATCTTTGAACTCATTCTTAGCTGCATATAAATCATCCAGATTACTACTTTGTAACGAAACTGATACTGCTTTTCCAAAGTTGCTTGTTTGTACAAAATCAACACGTTCTACTTGAGGCAAAGGACCTACTTTTTTCTTCAACTCATTACTAAATTCAGTTGATAGAAAATCACGTTCATCACTCCCAGTAAAATATACAGTTAGTTTGGCAATATTAGAACTTGTTACATCAATTACAGTATGCGTAATTATTGGTTTTCCACTGATACTTTTTCCCTGCCATTCTTTACCTAGATCTACAGCTTTATTTTCCAATTCAACAGCAACGCTGAAAGTCTCTTTCTCAGGAGTTCCTGCAGGCATTTCAAGATCAACACTTATGTAGTCGGCATTTTCAACCGAGCTGTCTCCAGTTCGAATAATTCCACCTACAAGTCCACCTATAGTCATAAAAAACAAGCCAATAATCATACTAACTGTCACTAGTTTATTACTCAAACAGAACTGAATCAGTGGTTCGAATGTCCATTTTCGTAGTTTTAGTATAGCTGTAGTGGATAGCTTTTCTAGCTTTGATTCCTTTTTCTCTCTATTTAAAGCTTTAGAATGAACGACATGAGCTGGTAAAATAAGGAATGCTTCTATTAAAGAAAACAATAGGGCAAAGATTACCACAAATGCCAGATCTCTGAAAAACTGACCAATAACACTGTCAATAAAAAAGAATGCTGAAAATGCCACAACTGTGGTGGTTACTGCTGAAAACACTGCCGGCAAAACCTCTAAAGTACCATCAATACCAGCTCTTAATGCAGACTTTCCTCGTTCATAGTGCTGATAGATATTTTCACAGATCACAATTCCATCATCAACTAGAATCCCAATTACGATAATCATTCCAAATAATGATAACCTATTCAATGTAAGTCCATACATTCCAGCAATCATAAACATTCCCATAAATGAAATGGGAATTCCCAAAGCAACCCAAAAGGATAAACGGTGATTCAGAAACAATGATAGAAAAAGTATGACTAGCAAGAAACCAATGATCCCATTATTTGCCAGTATATCCTGCATTACTTCAATCTGATTCGCATTATCGAACAACAAATTCAACTTTACCACATCATTAGAAGCATTGAATTGATCAATGTACTTCTCAATTGTTTCTGATATATAAAGTATATCCTCACGAGATGTTTGTGTTATAGATATCTTAATTGATGGATTACCATCAAAATAGGTCCGATTAGGATCTTCCGACCAACAGTCTCTAACTGTGGCAATATCACTCAAAAGAACTCTTCCTCCTTCAGCCTCAGAACGAATAACAATATCTTTGAATCCTTCTGCATAATATTGTTTTTCTCGAACACGAATACGTAGCTCTTCATCTTCGCCGCGAATTGTCCCTCCTGTTCTTTCCACATTAGCATCACCTACGATTCTATAAATTTCATCGATACTGATCTGATATGATTTAAGGGCATCTTCACTTACGCTGATTTCAATTTCTTCATTAGGAAAGCCACTTAAGCTCACTTTAGAGATTCCACTTATCCCTCGCAATTCATTTTCTATCTGTCTGGCATATGCCTTTAAATCATGAAGATCAATATTACCACTCAAAGCCATGGATACAGCAAGAATCGTGAACTCTTGCTTTTGAACACTAATATTCTCCACTCCTACAGGAAATGAAATAATTCCATCAACCGCATTCTTAATATCCTGTAAAGCCAAATTAGCATCATAACCTGTTTCTAACTTGACCGATACATTACAACTATTCTCTTTTGACGAAGATGTAATCTTATCAATTCCACTAATTCCTTTAATATTGTCTTCAATCTTTAGTGCTAGCCCCTTCTCTACTTCCTCAGGTGAGGCTCCGGGATATGACGCAGTTATGGTAACTCTTCCTGGATCAATCTGCGGCATCACCGATGAATTCAAGGAAAATAAACCGAAGATTCCCAGAATAATAAATACCCCTGCCAATAGATTCCCAGCAAATGGATATTTGATGAAATATTTAATAATTGATGTCATAAAACTATGATTATATACTTTGATTAATTAGTTGTTGCTTTGGCCTCAATTCCATCATGGAGAGCAGTATTTTTTAAGGCCATGTGCATTCCATCCTCCAAACCTTCAACGATAACAGTATTACTTTTCCGTTGTATGACATTTATTGTTTGTAATTGGGCCACACCATCTGTAATGATGTAAACACTATTTGAATTGACCAATAATTTTCTTGGTATCTCAATTCCTTGAATAGTATGGTTTAATGAAATATCAGCATTTAAATACATGCCTTGCTTTAATCCATTCCCTGCGACAGAGATATAGACATCAACCATTTGAGTTTTTTCATCAATCTTATTGCTGATTCGTCGAACAGTACCACCCCATTCCTTGTCGATATTCTTTGAATATACTGAGACTAAGTTTCCAGGTTGTATGCTTTCCAGATTATTCAAATCTACTCCTACCACAAGATCGTAAGTCCCGTTATCAACAAATTCTCCCAGCTTTTGCCCTGTTCTGACTAATGTGCCAGGCTTAATGTTCGACTCTATCACTTCTCCCGTAAAAGGAGCAATGATTTGATATTTTGCGAGCTCTGTTTCTTTACTCTTGATTGAATAATATTCTGAATAAATATTCTTCCCTGTCAAGAAATACTTTTCTTTTTCATTATGAGGTATAGGGATATCTTTAAGTGATTGCTCTATTTCAAAGGTCTTTAGGTATGCTTCCCATGAATTATAACTCTCCGGATAATCAAATTTTAAATCAGGAAGAATTGCTGCTATTTGATTCATGAAACCACTTCTTCGAGAATATACTTCAGCTCTGAACTTGTCATTGTTAATCATTAACAAGGTCTCTCCTTTCCTAAAAGTAACTCCTTCAAGAAATGTCTTATTTCCTGCTTCTAGAATACCTGATACTTCAGCATAAACATCGACTTTAGATTGTGCTTCAAGTTTTCCGATAACAGGGACTGACAAAGCTATGGTTTCGTTCTTAATACACTGTGTAGGAATCAAAAGTTCTTGTTTTACAGACTTCTTTTCTTTAGGAGGCTTCTTCATCCCTGCAAATATTGCGCTAACTCCTAGTGTTACGATCAGAACAACGATACCTAGTATACTTCCTTTTCTCTTCAACATGATGCTTTCATTTTAATTTATGCATCAATATTAAGCTATACATCATCGTTAACTAAACTTTGTTGTTAAGCGGTATCTCTTAGTCGACAAAATGACATCTGTCACATCTTAATCCAGTCTATCTTCAAAATCTTTCGTTTTAACATCTAAAAACATCAATTAACCGATATCATTATAGTTTCCTTATCTTAAATTTGTTCTTTAGCAGATCAAAACGTACATACGGATAACATGAACATGAATATTAAAGACAAATTATATCAGCTGTTTTCTATTAGATGGGTTCAACATGTTTTGTTTTGGAGCGTGTTCTTGTTCCTTAGTATTAGTCGTCTTTTATCTAAAGATGAAAGCAATTTTCAACAGGAATTCTTTTTTGAAGTGAGCCAAATGGCCTTTATAGCCCTTTTTGTTTATTTCAATTTATTGTTTCTCATTCCGCGCTATTGGAATAAAGGACAGTATGTCAAATATTGCGCAAACATTGTTTTTTGGGAGTTGGTATTTGTTTCAATTCTAAGCTTTACGCTAACCTATTACCCTGATGTAATTTTTAAAAATATTGCCAATAAAAACTTTAATAGACTAATAGTTATCAATGCTTTCAAGTTAAACATTTTTGTTCTATCAAGTACTTTATTCCACTTTGTAAAAGAATGGATTGCATTGAAAGATGAGAACCTTCGTTTTACTGAAAAAGCTCAAGAGCAGCTTGAAGCTGAGTTATCATTTCTAAAGGGACAGGTTAATCCTCATTTTCTATTCAATACACTAAATAATATCTACTCTATGAGTCTTTACGATTCGAATAAGACTCCAGATATGATCCTAAAACTTAGTGAGCTGATTAGTTATATGCTCTATGAATGCCGTGATAATGAAGTAAGTCTACAAAAGGAAATAAATTGTATAAAAAACTATATTGAACTTGAGGCTGTAAGAGTGGAAGATGTTGCTCAGATCAACTTTCAGGTTAAAGGGAACGATCCTGGACATATGGTTCCTCCACTGTTATTTATTCCATTGATTGAAAATGCGTTTAAACATGGTATATCACCAGAATTGGAAAGATCGGATCTCAATATTACCATTGAAATCTCTAGTAATGAGCTACGACTTAAAATAGTGAATCCTATAAAATATGATGATTCATCTCGGGCAAAAAACGGTGGTTTAGGTATTATCAATGTGAAAAAGCGACTAGAATTACTATATCCTGAAATGCATCTGTTTACCGTGACGGAAGAAAACAATTTATATTCTACATTACTAGTCTTAACCTTAAAATAATTGATCTATGACAATTAAATGTATAGTGGTTGATGATGAAATTCATGCCAGAAAGGTCCTGGAAAAGTATATCTCAGATATCTCTCATCTTGAGTTGGTGAAATCATGTAAAAATGCTTTGGAAGCCATGGAGGCATTGAGAAACTATGATATTGAAGCTATGTTTCTTGATATAAATATGCCTAAATTAACAGGCCTCAATTTACTCGAAAGCATTAAAAATCCTCCGGCGGTTGTAATAACTACAGCATATAGAGAGTATGCTGTAGATGCATTTGATCTTGATGTGGTAGATTATTTACACAAACCTATCCCCTTCCCTCGGTTCATGAGGGCTGTCTCTAAGATTGAGGATAAGCTGGCTGTAAGGGCTACACAGAAACATGTTGTTCAAGAAACAATCACGGCATCTCCCGCCCCCTCGTTTATCTTTGTTCGTGCTGATAAGAAGACCATCAAATTGAATTATGGAGACATATTATACATGGAAGGATTGGGCGATTATGTACAGATCTACTGCAAAGAAAAGAAGGTTGTAACCAAGATGAAAATAAAAGATCTGGAAGAATTACTTCCAGAGAATCAATTTCCTCGTGTCCATAGATCATATATCGTTGCCTTGGCTGCGATTGACACTATTGAAGGGAATCTAATTAGGATAGGAAATAAACAAATACCTATCGGTCAAATTTATAAACAAAGTTTCATGTCTTTAATCAATAATTATATGACGTAAACGATCTATTAATTAAATTTTATAATCCACAAACCTCTCAATCTTTAGAATACATGCATAGTATAACCGATCTATCAGTATTAATCAATGCTCTAAATTTAAAAGTTGAGCATCCACATGAAGATTTTCTTGTCTTCAAATTCAGTGAAATAAACAACGTAGAAGAATTACCAACTGGTTTTCACCACAAAGATTTCTTTGATATTAGCGTTACCAAAGTGGATAATGGGACTTTGATGGTAGGTGAAAATATATATAATAAGCTCGATAATTCAGTCTGCTTTCTTTCCCCCAATCAATCGATGAAATACATTCCTTCATCATCACACAAACATAACGAAGATGATGATGGGATAGCAATACTTTTTAGGGCCTCTTTCCTAAAAAACTATGAATATTCTTATCAGTTACAAAACGAATTCTCTTTTTTCAAGTTACATACAAGACCACATTATCAATTGACTGAACATCAAATGTCTATTATGTATCGGATATTTGAAGAAATTCACACTGAATTTCAAAAACAAGATCATTGCAGCCTGGAATTGATAAAAGCTTATATTTTAATTATTCTAAACTTATGCAAGAGAGAGTTGGCTAATGAACAACACTTTGCAAAAGTTTCACGTGCTGAAGAGATCACCTGCCTTTTTGAAGAAAAGGCCTGGAGTTTATGTAGTCAGTATAAAAGTATTGCCAATTATGCATCATTGCTCAATATTAGTCCGGCCTATCTTTCAGAATGTGTTAAAAAAGCAACAGGGAAAACAGCTAAAGATATTATTTCCGATTATCAGATTATGAAAGCAAAAACTTATCTCCTCCAATCGGAAATTGCAATCAATCAAATAGCCACAGCTTTAGGCTTTGAGGAAACCACTAATTTTACCAAATTCTTTAAAAAGAAGACGGGTAAAACCCCGAAAGAATTTCGTATGAAACCTTAATTTTTACCATTTTTACCTGAAATAGCACCTTTATCCGCATCAACATTATCTTTTCCTTTGCTATCGTAAATAAAAACGTGTAACAAAATGAAAGGATTAAAGAGAGAGTACATTGTAAGTGGTATTGCAATGTTGATGTTTGGTTTCGTTTCATGTCAGCAACAACCAAAAGGGATGATGAACCATGGACCGATGCCATTTCCGGTAACGAAGGTAGAGAGTAAAGATGTTACTTCGTATGATGAATATGCTGCAAATATCGAGGGTATTCAGAATATTGAAATAAGACCAAAAGTTGATGGTTTCATTTCAAAAATATACATTGATGAAGGAGAGCAGGTTAAAAAAGGTCAACTTCTATTTCTTCTTAGCTCAGAAACCTTGAGTCAGCAAGCTAATGCAGCAAAAGCAAACATTGAGGTTGCTAAGGCTCAAGTTCAAACAGCACAAGTGGAGGTAAACAAGATTAAGCCTCTTGTTGAGAAAAACATTATTAGTGCTATACAATTAGAAACCGCGAAAAGCAGTTTAAATGCTGCTAAGGCACAACTTGCCGCAGCTCAGGCAAATTATCAAAATGCAAAAGAGAATCTTGAATACACAGTTATTAAAGCTCCTGTTGATGGGATCGTTGGCAGTATTCCTTACAAGGTTGGAAGTCTTGTTGGTCGTACTGAGATTAATCCATTAACAATTGTGTCGAATATACAAGATGTATATGCTTATTTCACACTGAACGAAAAGCAACTATTGCAATTCAACAGACAGTTAGCAGGAGCAAATATGGAAGAGAAGATCAAACAACTTCCAGAAGTTAGCCTGGTTCTTGCAGATGGATCAACTTATGATTGTAAAGGAAAAATAGAAACAATCAATGGTATGGTTAATCCTCGAACTGGAGGTATCACCTATCGTGCAAAATTCCCAAATCCTCAGCAACTTTTACGTAGTGGAATTAGCGGTAAAATTCAGCTTCCAGCTTTTCATGAGAATGCAGTGATTATTCCACAAAAAGCAACTTACGAATTACAAGGTAAGAAGTTTGTTTTTGCAGTTACAAAAGACAATAAGGTGCAAATTCACGAAGTGTCAATTTCAAAAACAATTGATCAGGATTATATTATCAACGGAGGAATCTCGGAAGGATTAACGATTGTTTCTGATGGAGTTATGAAGCTGCGTGATGGAATGGAAATTATACCACAATCTGCATCAGCACAAGGGAATAATTCTGAGGCATTATCGCAGAAGTAATTACTGATTTTCTTTATTAAAAAACATTTACACATGTTAAGACGATTTATTGAACGGCCGGTATTATCGACCGTAATATCTATACTCATCCTAATTTTAGGAGTATTAGGACTGTCTACCCTTCCTGTAGAACAATTCCCTGATATTGCTCCACCAACAGTACGAGTAGAAACGAACTACCCAGGAGCAAATGCTGAAACAGTACTTAAGAGTGTGGTTACTCCAATTGAAGAGGCCATCAATGGAGTTGAAAATATGATGTACATCTCTTCGACTTCGTCGAATGATGGTAGTGCCACTATTGAGGTCTATTTCGAAACAGGAACAAATCCTGATATTGCAGCTGTTAATGTGCAAAACAGGGTTGCAACTGTAACCAATAAATTACCACAACAAGTTGCTCAATATGGTGTAACAACCAATAAAGTTCAGAACAGTGCACTTATGTTTCTTTCTGTTTACTCAGAAAGTGATACCTACGATGATACTTTTGTGGAAAATTATGCTAAAATTAATCTTGTTCCTGTATTAAAAAGGGTAAAAGGTGTAGGCCAGGCTCAAGTATTTGGAGCCCGCGACTATTCTATGCGTATTTGGTTGAAACCAGAAAAGATGGCAGCCTTCGGGATTACTCCTACTGATGTAGTGGCAGCTTTGAACGAACAAAACCTTGAAGCAGCACCTGGTAAGTTCGGTGAAAACTCTAGCCAATCGTTCGAGTATGTTATTCGTTATAAAGGAAAATTGTCTACACAGACTGAATATGAGGACATTATTATTCGATCAAATTCAAACAGTGATTTTTTACGCTTGAAAGATGTAGCCCGTATTGAAATGGGAGCATTTAGTTATTCTGTAAAGAACGTAACCAATGGATATCCATCTGTATCTATAGGTATTAATCAAACAGCGGGATCTAATGCAAAAGACATTATTACTGCCATTGAAGCAGAACTGGAAAAGCAAGCGGTAAATTTTCCAAAGGGAATAAAATATACAATTCCTTTTAATTCTAAGCACTTTTTAGATGCTTCAATTGACAAGGTTATATCAACCTTGATTGAAGCGTTCTTATTGGTATTCCTTGTTGTATTTATCTTTTTACAAGATTTTAGATCAACATTGATTCCTGCTGTCGCTGTTCCGGTTGCAATCGTAGGAACATTCTTCTTTTTGAACCTTTTTGGTTTCTCAATCAACATGTTAACACTATTTGCATTGGTTCTTGCAATTGGTATTGTAGTTGATGATGCCATTGTTGTGGTTGAAGCGGTGCATGCAAAACTTGATGCTGGGGCTAAAAGTGCTAAGAAAGCTACAGTATCTGCTATGAGCGAAATTACAGGTGCAATTATATCTATTACCTTGGTAATGTCTGCAGTATTTGTTCCTGTGTCTTTCTTAAAAGGTTCAACAGGGATGTTCTATCAGCAATTTGCAATAACATTAGCAGTAGCAATTGTAATTTCTGCAATTAATGCATTGACCCTATCGCCTGCTCTTTGTGCGATTTTATTAAAGCCACATGATGATAAAAAACAACATAGTGGATTTATGAACCGCTTTTACGATGCCTTTAATACCAGTTTTAATACAATGACTGATAAGTATACAAGGTCGGTAGGATATATCACTAAAAACAAATGGTTGGCAGGGATTATTCTTATTGGATTTCTAGGTATGGCAGGTCTGCTATTCAAGACTACACCTACTGGATTTATTCCTAACGAAGATCAAGGAATGATATTTTGTGATGTTAGTCTTCCTCCTGGTAGTACATTGGATAGAACTACAGGTGTTACACAAAATATTGAGAAAATCATCAATGATATACCTGAAGTTGAGGAATGTATGTTTGTGAATGGTTTCAGTTTGATGAGTAGTTCTATTGGTTCTTCCAAAGCATTTGGAATTATAAAACTAAAAGCATGGAATCAGCGGAAAGAAGATCATCAGCATGTTGATGCCATAGTAGGACAACTTTTTGGTCGATCAGCAATGATTAGCGAAGCTCAAATTATCTATTTTACTCCACCTACTGTTATGGGATTTGGTAATTCAGGTGGATTTGAAATGCGTTTACAGGATAAATCAAACGGGACTTTTGACGATCTCATGGCTACTTCAAATCAATTCCTTGGAGCCCTAAATCAACGTCCGGAGATTCAATATGCTATTACTTCATTTAATACAGGTTTTCCTCAATACGAAATGGATGTAAATGTAGAGAAAGTAAAATCTGCAGGCTTATCTGTTGATGCCATATTTGCAACAATGCAAGGATATTTAGGAAGTTGGTACGCTGCCGACTTCAATAGATTCGGTAAACAATATAAGGTAATGCTTCAAGCTGCTCCAGAAGATCGGGCAACAGATAAATCTCTCGATAATATCTTCGTCCGAAATATAAATAATGAACTTGTTGCAATTAGCCAATTCGTGAATCTTAAAAAGGTAAACGGTCCTGATGTTGTTAATCGCTTTAACCTATTTAATTCTGCCACTATCAACGGTAATGTAAATCCTGGATTTAGTACCGGAGATGCGATTACAGCCATATACGAAGTTGCAGAACAAACATTACCGAACACTTATGGCTTTGAATTTACAGGGATGACGCGAGAAGAGGAAAAATCAGGTAATCAAGCAATACTAATCTTCATGCTTAGTTTGATCTTTGTTTATTTCTTACTTGCAGCACAGTATGAGAGTTACATTCTACCTTTTTCGATCATTCTATCACTTCCTATTGGTATCTTCGGAAGTATCGCATTCGTAAAAATGTTAGGACTAGAAAATAACATCTACTTCCAGGTTGGACTTATCATGTTGATTGGTTTGCTGGCTAAAAATGCTATTCTAATTGTGGAGTTTGCACTTCAAAGACGCCAACAGGGAATGCCGATACAACAAGCAGCAATTGACGGTGCTAAAGCCCGTTTACGTCCAATTTTGATGACATCATTCGCTTTTATCCTGGGATTACTTCCATTGATGTTAGCGTCAGGAGCAGGTGCCGTAGGAAACCATTCTATTGGTACAGGTGCTGTTGGTGGGATGTTAATTGGAACCGTATTTGGTGTATTTGTAATCCCTGCCTTATTTGTTATATTCCAACATATCCAGGAGAAAATAAGCGGAAAACCAAGTTTTATTTCAGAGGAGCAAATAGAAATTGAAGAACCAGATGTTGTTATGTCGAATAATTAAGAGATTATGAGGAAACAAAAAATCATATACAATATTACTGCTTTAATAGCATTAGTATTTCTATTTCAATCATGTTTGGTTACACGTAAATACAAACAACCAATGGTTGGAATTGAAGATGAATACAGAAATGTATCAACAACAGATTCAACGACTCTTGCTTCGATGCCTTGGGAAGAGTTGTTTGCCGATCAACAACTAAAGGTACTTATCAAAGAGGCCCTTGGATCAAATATGGATCTTTTAATGGCAGTGGAGCGCGTAAAAGCTGCTCAAGCCTATTACAGACAGGGTAGAATGGGAATTCTTCCATCATTGAATATAAGTGCAAATGGAGGCCATTATGAATCATCAGACAATGGTCAGGCCGGAGTATCTGCTGGAGGCAATGGTCCGAACTTTGAAAACTATCAACTTACTGGTTCTATTTCCTGGGAAGCTGACATTTGGGGTAAAATTCGTAGCACAAAAAGAGCTGCATTAGCAACTTATTTACAGAGTGAAGCATCACAACGAGCCGTTGAAAGTGCTTTAATTGCAAATCTTGCTACTACATATTATCAGTTACTTACGCTTGATGCTCAAATCGATGTTGCCAAAAGAACAGTAGTTAATCGCAAAGAAAGTCTCGAAACCATGAAAAGGTTGAAGGAGGCCGGTCAAGTAACCGAAGCTGCGGTAAAACAAACAGAAGCTCAATTATATGGCACCGAAATTTTACTTGTCGATCTTGAAAAGAATGCAAAACTTGTAGAGAATACCATGTTACTAATGCTTGGACGTTCTCTAGGCACAATTGAGCGCGGAACATTGGACGGTCAAGACATTGATATCTCCCTATCAACAGGTTACCCAGTACAGTTATTGAGAAACAGACCTGATGTTATTGCTTCTGAACTGGGATTAAAGAATGCATTTGAATTGACAAACGTAGCCAAAAGCAACTTCTACCCTAGCATTAGTATTACTGCTAATGGTGGATTTGAAAGTATGGACTTTGATGATTGGTTTAATACTCATTCATTGTTTAGTAATTTCGTTGGAAATTTAGCACAACCATTATTCAATAAACGAGCAATTAGAACGCAATATGAGGTTGCTAAAGCCCAACAAGAAGAAGCTAAATACAATTTTAAAAAGAGTGTCTTGAACGCAGTTCGAGAAGTCTCTGATGCGTTGGCCAATTTCGAAGCTGAAAAAAGTAAATATAAACTAAGGGAAAATGAATTAGAGGTACTACAAAAAGCTGAAGAGTATTCAGAAGAATTACTTAACAACGGCTATCAAAATACCACTTATCTGGAGGTTTTAACAGCTCGAAGCAGTGTTTTATCATCTGAAATTAACATGCTTGATTCAAAGTATCAACAACTCAAAAGTATCGTTGATCTTTACCTCGCTTTAGGTGGAGGTTGGCAAAATAAATAAGTTCACTTTTTACACGTTTATAATAAGGTAGTCAGGCCGCAGTAAACTCATTCATGAACACACAGTGGTCTGACTACTCTTTAAACGAGAAAACATTCCATGTTTAGTTTGATAGATCAGGGATATAGTAATCTGAAATGATTGCTATTATCCCTTTTTTAATCTATTTTAGTATTCACGACAGTCGACAACTTTTTAATATAAACTCACCTAATACTCTTCTTTTGAGATCCCCTCGTCAAAGTATCTCCATATCAACGCCATATAAAACCTATAGAATCCCTATAGATTTAATAGGGAAAGTATAGGGATGATATAGGGAATACATAGAGTTTGTGTTACAAGGTCGTGGCAGCTTCTTTAGTCAGGGAATATTATTATATTCGCGATAATATTAAGAATATTATGGATAAAGAAGTTCGCATTTTAAGACCAGGTCCGGGAAATACATTAATCGATGAACATGGTGTAACAATTGTGCCACCAAATGATTGGAGTTTTTTACCTGCAGGAGATGCTGGTTTAACTCGCAAAGTTACATCAAAAGGTGTATTCTGGAGAGTACAGGTTCAAAAAGGACGACGGGCAATATCGAAAGGGATTTGGGCACCAACAGATACAATTGCACATGCAAAAAGTGAAATTGAAACACTTAGAAATAGCGAATCATATCAGAAAAAACTAGCCTATAGTCGCAACCGTAGTACAGAACAACAGAAAAAGTACGAGAAAGAATTCTTTGAGGCAATTGTTTCTTTTCTAAATTTCAGTCCCCAACATAAGGATCTTGAGATAAAAATGGCAGAATTAGTTACCAAACATGCGATCCCAGTTGGAAGCGGAACTGTTGCCCGTACCTCAATGATACCAATCAGGGAAAGAGCTTCACGAGCTGTTATTGCGTGGATGAGACATCATACTACAGCCTATGACAACCTAAAAATCCAGCGGATTAAGGGAGCCCGAAGAGCAATCAGAAGAATGTATGCACAACAATCTTCCGAAGTACTGGAACAATATAGAAATGGATATACGCCCTCTTCTAGTTGTCCATTAAAAACAGCTATAATACGTCAATACAATCTATTAAAATCATAACAATAATGAAGAATTGTCCGTGTGGTTCAACTAAAGAATTTTCACAATGCTGTGAGCCAATTATTACAAAAGATCGGGATCCCGAGACAGCTGAAGAGTTAATGCGATCACGTTATTCTGCTTTTACGTTAGCTAATACTGATTACCTAATGTTTAGTCATCATCGCACAACAAGAAATCCTCGAGAACGTAAAGCAATAAAAGCATGGGCACAGTCGGTACAATGGATGGGACTTACAATTATTGATACGGTAGATGGAACAGCTTCCGACAATTCTGGAATTGTAGAGTTTAGAGCCCTATTCATGGAAGATGGTAAAATGCAGCAAATCCATGAACGTTCAAGATTCTCTAAAGAAAAAGGTGTTTGGAAATATGTGGCTGGAGAACACTATTAATTGTTCTTTTTATAATAACGTTTCAACTGTGTTGATAATTTCTTTATCTCTTTAGAGTTACTATCGACAGTGCAAATTTTTGATAGAACATCCTCGGAAATTGGAATATTTCCTTCAATTATATTGTTGCACATAATCTCGTAATACTCAAGAAAACTATCGTCACGTTGATTTGAACAGACAAGATTAAATATCAACTCATTCTGTACTGAATTTCTATTACTTACCTGTGATAGCAATTGATAAAGTAAATCGTTCGACACCTGCATATTTTGCAGTTTTTTTAACACAACTGTTCTTGAGAAATAGTCAAGATTTTCGAATTCTTCCACAAGGAAATCCTGAGTAAAATCCCGTCCAAATAACATTTTAGGCATTTTACTAATCGTTATTTTAGGGAAATACCCCTTTCCCGTCTTAATTAACGGCAAGATTAATGGAAGATACGTTGCAAAGTCTGAATTACTAAATTGTTGAATCAAATAGTTATGTAACTCTCTATTATCCTCGGTTAAAATCTTCTTTATTAATGCTTCATCCAAATACTTTCGGGTATTATTGCTCATAGCATGAATCGCATCATGATCGTTTACAATATGCCACAAAACAAAACAAGTATAAACCGCACCTTCAACTGTCTCCTCCAGAATCAATCGATGTGTAGCTCCACTTACACCATCCACATCCACGTCTGGATCATTGGTAATCAATTCATTTTTATTGAAATTTAGAAAAGCTGGCCATTTGTTGGTTAGCAGCGTATGTAATGTATGATGATCACGGTCAGAAAACTCAATGTGATCACGCTTTGTTAAACCCTTTGATGAGACATCATTATATTTAAGGAAATTACCTGCCAGATCCCAATAGAGCTCAACCTCCAGATTATAGCATAACTCATCCTCACACACTGGAGTATTAATGTTGGCCTTATATAATTCTAATACTCCTTTTGAATCATAAACATTTCTAATTTTTAGCTGAATAGAATCATTTATAAATCCAAAATATGCAACATCTATATTACTAGATTTTTCTTGCGAATTAGATGAATACCATGATGCAACCAACAATAAAGCTAGAAAAACAATGAAACTTTTCCTTAAAATCCTGTTTGTTGATTGCACCATAACATCCTCTATTAAGATTCATTATTGTCTTAAAAATAGTAAATTTTTCAAGCAATTTACAATAATGATTTATTTGTCTTCAATTCTGTGGGGCATAAAACTAGAGCTATCCCACAATCTAAAAGCGTTTAGCTCCTATCCTTTTTTGCTGAGGAAACCTGCTCTTTCACCGGTTGTAATACCATTGAATCTTTATATGACCAACGGAATCTCATAAATAGTAGAAAGGCTAGCAAAGCTGCCATACTTCCAATACTAACACCCTTCCATAGTTCAATAGCAAATCCTTCTGGTGCAACTAGAATATAACTTGTAACCACTGCAGTCATAAATACAGCAGGCCACGTAACAAACCAACTCTTCTTTTCTTGTTTTTCCATATAAACAGCTGCAGTCCAAAGTACGATCGTTGCTAACGTTTGATTTGCCCAACCAAAATATCTCCAAATGATACCAAAATCAATCTGTGTTAATAGCAATCCAACCACAAACAATGGTACTGTAACCAATAAGCGCTTTTGTAGCGTACCTTGTGGTAATTTAAAAGCATCAGCCACTGTTAATCGAGCACTTCTAAAAGCTGTATCTCCCGATGTAATTGGAGCTGCAACAACACCAATTAAAGCCAACACACCTCCTACTTTACCCAACATTGAGTTACAAATCTCATTTACGATCCATGCGGCATTATTTCCAGACAATGATACCTCATTTAACTCTTTTACTCCTCCAAAGAACGCCATTGCAGCTGCAGCCCAGATAAGAGCCACAATACCTTCAGCAATCATAGCTCCAAAGAATATCTTTCTTCCCATATTTTCATTTGGAAGACAGCGAGCCATTAAAGGTGATTGCGTTGAATGGAATCCTGAAATAGCACCACAGGCTATCGTTATAAACAGCATTGGATATATGGGATGACTTTCACTTCCATGATGCATGTTAACTAAATTAGCGGGAACTATCTCGGGGATTTTATAATTTCCAATAATGAGCATGGTAAAAATCCCAACTGCCATAATAAGTAGTGAAATTCCAAAGACTGGATATATTTTCCCTATTAGTTTGTCAACTGGTATCATTGTCGCCAAAAGATAATAGATAAAGATGCAAACGATAAAAATAGTTGTACTTACCCCACTCAAATGATTAAGAATACTCGCTGGTCCTTTAATGAAAACCACTCCAACCAAAATCAATAGTACTACAGCAAATAATCTCATCACATATTGAGCCGGAACACCAAGGTATTTTCCTACAACTTCTGGAATACTAGCACCGCCATGACGTATTGATAACATCCCTGAAAAATAATCATGCACAGAACCCATAAAAATACACCCTACAACTATCCAAATAAATGCTACTGGTCCCCATAGTGCGCCAGCGATAGCACCAAATATTGGTCCTAAACCAGCAATATTGAGGAATTGAATCAGAAATATTTTCCCTGGTTTCAAAGGGACAAAATCTACTCCATCGTTTTTTTCAATAGCTGGTGTCTTCCTCTTCTCATCTGCACCAAATCTGCTTTCAACAAATCGTCCATAAACGAAGTAGCTTATGACTAGTAGGATAATTGAAATAAAAAAAGTAATCATAGGTATGTATTTTTAGTTTCTGTGCACTGATATATTTAATGATCTGGTATAATCATTTCTACATTATTAATGAGATTTCTTTTTACCCATCAATGTTCCACCAAGGTTATATCGCTGTGTTCCTCGCAAAGTAGAATCACCAATACCTTCTTGCATTAGTTTTTCTAAATTTGCAAAATATTTTTGATAAACGCCTCTAGGTGTAGTCTTCTTTTCTTTACAAATTGATGCAGCCATTCCTAGCACCTCTCCCATCATACCACCAGTACGCATCAAACGAACAGTACCTAATGCTACGTGAGATACACTAATATTTCTTCCAGCCATCATCAGGTTATCAACATTTCTCGAATAGAAACAGCGATAAGGCACTGGATAAGGATAAATATTTTTGTGTTTCGCGATAGACTTATATGGAGCGCCAGGGAAGGCCTTCACATTCTTTGGATCTGGATAGTGAAGATCCATACTCCAAGTTGTTGGAGCCGTTCCATCTTCATATAAACGAGGAGTTGTTAAATCCAACTCTGTAAGCACGAAATCACCAATTAATCGACGAGACTCTCGTTTACCTGCTACATAAGCCACCCATTGTAACTCTTCTTTCTTGAATTCTTCCTTATGCTTAGAGTGGTTCTTTACGTATGACCAATTAGAGAAGACTACAAGCATTCCGTAATCACGAATTTGCTCAAAATCTTTCTCCATATCCAATCCCATACCTGTCTCCCAGTTCCAGTCTCCACGGCGTCTTGCTTCTGCATATTCTTCAGTCCACTTTAATCCCCAGTTAATATCGGGGAATGGAGTTACCTCTGCTCTCTCCTCGGAGAACCATTGAACCGATGCTCCCATCGTTAAACTATCGCCTCTAACAGGAGCAGTAGGCTCGTCAAACACACTTCTACTCTCACGTCCATTCATAAAATCAGCTCCAGCCAACGCTCCAATAATTCCATCACCTGTACAATCGGCGAATAGATTACCCTCGAATACCAGACGCTCCCCCGTCTCAATATTTTGGGCCACAACAGCAGCAATCTTTCCATCTTTCATCTTCACTTCATTGGCATGATGATTTAAGAATAGATCGATATTATTCTCAGCCAATACCACATTTAGTTTTTTCTCATCTTCATACTGGCTTTTTGGTTCGGCATTTCCTCCTTTCGCAGGACTTATTTCATTAGTAAGATCTCCTAGTGCAGGATATGGCTCCATATTTACTCGGGCTCCCAAGTGTACACGTACTTCAGAACTATTGTTTCCACCCAGAACAGGACGATTTTGAATAAGCGCCACTTTTACACCAAGTCGTGCAGCAGAGATAGCAGCACAAGTACCTGCTACTCCTCCTCCAACAATAACAAAATCATACTTTCCTGCAACTGCTGGCTTTTCTGATAAACCCAGCAATTCTCTGCGAAGAGCAGCTAATTCATTTATATCGTTAGTAGGCCTAAAATTTGGATCAGTTGTAAATAACAATGCATCACATCTTCCATTGAATCCAGTAAGATCCTTTAATGCTATTTTCAAGGTTCCTTTTTCCACTTTTACAGTTCCCCCTGCTTCCCAGTTCCATTCCTGAGTTTTTGTTCCAAACACATGGTTAAGTGTTTTACCATTAACTCTTAATTGAAACTTTCCTGGAGCATCTTTATCTGACCATTGTGCTACCCAATTTCTTGTGCGGACGTAAACGTAATACTCTCCTCCTTTTGGGAATTTCACAGATGTATTGGCATCTTCCACGGGGAAACCTAAACCATGGGCCATCAAATATGGAGATCCCATTACATCCATGAATTGCTGATCGAGCACCCATCCTCCCTTATTTTCAAAACTCTCGGTTTCGACTAACACTGTAGTGTATTTCTTAGCCGAGACGAACAGTGGCAATATTGCCAACAATAATAATGCTAAATTCTTCATAGTTAATTGTCTCTTTGTGATTATCTATTTTCGATATAACTTAAATTTACAATTTTTCAAGAACATAAGTTCTTAGATTTTCTTGCTTCTGTTTATAATTAGCTGCCGACTTACTTCGATATTGCTCAAATGCATTAACAATACTCTCGGAGTCCTTCATCATTCCATAATCAATTGTTTCTTTTTGCCAGTCAGCCAACTGCTTTCGCAATTTCTTCGCAATCTTTACATATTTCTTATCTGAAATCAGATTGTTGGTTTCATAAGGATCATTTACAATATCATACAATTCTTCTTCGGGCATTGGTTTAATTAAAGCCTCTTGAATTGGAGATAACTCACCCCTTTTCCCTAATTCCTTTAATACATGATAAATTGGATGATTGGCTTTACGATATGCTGTTGCGGCTTCATTTACTGATAGGTCATGATGATAGTTACGAATATATCTGAACTGACTGGTCCTCACACTTCTCGATTTTAAATTAGTTCCACCGATACGATCTGAAGCTGAATAAACTGCTTTTCTGAGTTCTTTTCCATTAGCATGATAGAATGATCGACCTTGCATAGTTTTAGGAACTTCAACACCTGCAATATCAAGTGTTGTTGCCGTCAAATCAATAAGACTTACTAATTCAGGATAAACATTACTATCTGTAATACCATCAGCTCCTACAACAATCATAGGTACCTGTAATCCTGAATCATAGTTGAACATTTTTGCCCTCGTCATTGGTCTTCCGTGATCTGCAAAAAACACAATTACTGTATTTTCATCCAATCCTCGAGATCTAATATCTGCTAAAGCATTTCCAATCAGACGGTCTAATTTCTGTATTGATTCGTAGTATGCAGCCCAATCTTCTCTTACAGGCTCTCTATCGGGATAGTATGGTGGAAGATTAATTCTATTCTGATCAACCGGACGGTCAGGAGTACGTACAAACTTTCGATGGGTCAGGTGAAAATTCACGACTGCAAAGAATGGTTTATCAGGATTAATTTGATCCCATTTCGAATAATCAAAGTGAGAACCTTTTGATTTGTAGGACCAATCAGTTTTTGCGTTACCATAAGAGTTGCGAATATTAGCAGTTTGCACTCCATTTCTGCGCATCAACTCATTTAACGTTAACACCCCTTCAGGCAATTCATTCTTCAAAGAATTCGGATAGCGCATATGATGAGCATTAATTGAGGTCTGATACATCCCAGTTGAAAATGCAGTTCTACTAGGAGTACATACTGCACCTGTGGCAAATGTATGTGTAAATCGAACACCCTGTTTTGCTAATCCATCCAGATTAGGAGTATGAACAAGACCATTACCATAACAACCTAAATCATTCGACAAATCTTCTGCGATAAGCCAGATAACATTTTTTGGTTTTTCTTGTGCATACCCTCCGAAGCAAAGGATCAATAATCCAATTAATATAGAATAGTAATAATTCATGACCGATTAATTTTTTCTTTTTTGATCTCTGGTTAAACTTTCGAATATAAAATTATTGAAACCTGAAAAATTATTTACATATTCGCTTATTCAATAGTTATCCAAAACCATGAACAACCTAATTTATTGATTTACAACCTAATCTAGAAGTATCAAAATATGAGTTTTTGGGAA
This sequence comes from Puteibacter caeruleilacunae, assembly GCA_005217565.1. Taxonomy (GTDB): domain Bacteria; phylum Bacteroidota; class Bacteroidia; order Bacteroidales; family Prolixibacteraceae; genus Puteibacter; species Puteibacter caeruleilacunae. Next base: position 157,451 of record SJCO01000007.1, on the reverse strand, counting down.
AGTAATAGAGACGAATATCAAAAAATACTAAAAGCCACTGAAAAAAAGTTCAATAGAGGCACAGCAGAGAACTGGAAAAACAAAGATTTTGAAGATTTAAGCTTTGTTATCAAACAGAAAGCAAAGATTCTTATTAGTCCTGCAACCTTAAAGCGGATGTATGGTAAAGTTAAAACCCGAGAAAACTATCTACCTCAGGACAGCACCATCGAAGCACTTATTGTATATGCAGAATACTCACAAAATGAATCAACAGAATTAAAAAAGACTCCTCAGTTTAAGAAATGGTATTTAGTAGCATTTGCCATTCCATTTTTAATATGGGGAATTATTGTAGTATGGAATAATCTCGATTTTTCGGAAAATTTGCAAGGACAATTAACCTTGGAAAAAGTAGAAGGCAATGGACCTGCAACTGCTTTTTTTAAGTATAGTGTTCCAGAATCAAAAGATAGTATTTTCCTCGATTTTGATGATGCTACTTGGTTACGACATGCAGTTGGGACTAATCGTCACATTTCTCACTTTTACGGATCTCCTGGTTATTTTAATGCGAGATTAAAAACAAGAGAGAAGAGAATCTCTGATAATGTCAAAGTACTAGTTCCAACAAAAGGTTGGCAAGCTTTAGCCAATTACTTTGGAGAAGAATATGTTGATAGATATTATCCTGTTCCTTTTCACGAAAATGTAGAAAATGGTGTTTTTCATGCTACTCGCAAAAATCTGGCTTCACTAGGAATGGATTCTACAAAAATTGTAGTAGTAAGGTTAGACAACTATCGAAGAACAGAAAAGAGCGGTGATGCATTTACTTTAAAAACGCGATTCATGAACAGCTCCTTCTGGCCTGCTGTGCGCTGTTTTTCTGTACATTTTAAAGTCCAGGGAACTCAAGGTTCCATAATGTTTAAATTTGTTGGAGAAGGATGCAGTCACCATGCTGAATACAGAATGGGAGAAAAGCATGCAACTGGAGGTACTTCAGATCTAACTCAATTTGCCATTGATCTTTATAGTTGGTCTGATGTCACCATCAAGAATGCTAACAAAGAGATAGTTGTAGAACATAATGGAAATGAAATCTTCAAGGGAAAATATACAAGGAGTATTGGAAAAATTGTAGGTTCCACTATATATTTCCATGGAAGTGGTACCGTCGACTACATTAATGTAATCGACGAAGACGGTAAAAACCTATTTACTGAAATGTTCTAATGCAGATTAATTCCTATTCTAAACTCACTGATCTGATGTTTATCCTTCACAAAAGAAGTGACAAACTCAAGGTCAAATAGAAGTAGAATGTTATTAACACCATAACCACACTCCCAATACAAGTCCTTATCACCTGATTTGAGAGTATTTACGAAAATACTCTCACTAATTAGGGTGTTATTAAAGACAGGTAAACGCTTCACCACTAAACGATCAGAACTCCAGTTAAAGTTGCCTTGAAGAAAATAATCATCGGTTGAATATTCATAGTAAGGTAATCCCCGAAACAATGGTCTCGTATGCTTGATCATGATCTCGGTAGCATTCGTTGCAAAGTGTTTGAAATCTTGCATATAAAGGCGCCTATCATTAAGAAACACACCTCCTGATACGACATAGCTAAAATAATCTTTAAGTCCCAATTTAAAGTTGTCATATATCGCCATGTTCAAGAAATCATAATCAGTATCTCCATCAAATAATCCAGATATACCTTTCTTATATTTTAACGCAAAAGTTGGATACTTACTTCCTGCTGGGATCTTATGATGACGATTTAGACGATATCTTCTTCTCGGAGTATAAGTTAGACCTATTTCTAAGCCACAATGCTTACTATTGTTTAATTGGTATGTTTCTAATGTGTTGTTTTCTGGGATGTTTGGAGTATACTCCACATCATCTCTATTTATAAGCTTATAACTACTATGATTAGTCATTGTGCTTCTTTTCTGCCACTCTAATGCTCCTCTAAAATCCAAACCATTTAATAGTTCTCTGTTATGTCTAAATACCACAAAATCCTTCTGATAGTACTTCTTATAGTTCTCCTCGAACAACAGAGTGTACACGTTGTTTAACAGTACAGGCATCCCAGTTAGCTCATTATAATCGATTACTACTCTTCCCCCTTCTAAACTTACTGATGCATTTTTCAAACCATTGTATTTATACATTACTCCAAGCTGTGCATCAAACTTCTTTCGAGAAAAGGCATATGATATAACAGGATCAACATACAGCTCTTTATCGGTTGTATCCTTTATCGCATATCTAAACGGTAGTTTTACTTTAAATCCATCAACAGTATTGAATGATATGGCTGTTGGATCTAACACACCTGGAGTATTTAAAGAAGCCGAATACTTGGCAGAGTCATTTTTATAACGATAATACTTCCCGGTAAGGATATACTGTGCTTTAAACTCCCTATCTCTTGCTCTAATTGAATCCTTATATGCAGGAGAGTTATGCAAAGTCACGATTGAATCTTTGTCTCCAAAACTTTCTATTTCATCAGTAGTTAACGCAATAGGACGCATACTGGCCCAATATGAAGAATCATTTTGTAACGCATCCTTATTGATTTTTAGACGATTTACGATTTCCAATGATTCTCGTTCTTGCGATTTACTTAGCTCGCGTTCAAGCTTACGCTGGGCCTTCCTCATTTTTCGATTATTCAACTCTTCAGTGACAAGTATATCATTGATTGATTCATTCACTGTTTCCACAACAGCCGAGCTTTTATCTGATTGAAACTGGTTTAATACCTGTTCATCTTGTAGTTTTTTCTCTTTTACCTGTGCAAGAATAGAATGATCGAGGTTAGGATTTAATGTAGTCTGGTATTCCGTAATTGAGGCTACATATTTGTACAAAAGATGAAATCCCATACCACCAAAATCAATATCGAAATCCATACTTACTGGCAACCATGTATTATCATTAACAGGAGCATACAACTGATGCATAGTAATATCTGTCATAGGTAACGACAAGCGTAAATCGGCTGAGTGAATACTCCAATAGTTTTCCAGAATATTAATAAAGCCCCTGAATAAATCCTTCCCCTTTCTTTTTGGTATAACAGCAATCTTATTCACCAACTCTCCTTGATCTTCAAATACACCAATTAGTTTAAAGCGGTAAACCTGCATAGCACTTTTATCCAAAGGCGAGATCAGTCCATAGTTTGTTGTCTGGTATAGATTGCTCGTTACCATACTCATTGGACTAGTATTATTATCGTCACCGGAGCTATGCATTGCTATTACTTCTTCCTGAATCTTATCTGGTAATTCAAAATGTACTTTACTAATATTCTCCATTACGAAAGGTTTATCTTCCTCTAAACCTTCCTTTTTAAGCTTCCTCTTCAATAATCCAGGTATCTTATCCAATACTCCTGTTCCCTTTAAATATACCTTACAATTATACTCCGAAACTTGTCGTCTATAGTAAGGAGCCATAGCAATAGCCCTCCGCATAACGTAATATGCAGGATCCTCTCCTGAGGCAAGAACCTTTATCTCTTTGAGGTTCATCGATCTCCTTTGCAAGATAATATTGATTACCATACTTTTGTTATCAACACTTGGGGAAATAGAGGTAGTATAAGTTTGATATCCCAGGTATTGAAATACCACTTTAACATCCTGTTTAAGCGACAAATCAAGTTGGTAATTCCCATCAATATTAGATATTGTACCTGTCTTTAATTCTGGCACATAAATATTAACATAAGGAATTGGATTGCCTTGCGGATCCTTGATTGTTCCAGATATTTGTTGTCCAAATGTTAAATTTATTAAGGTAAAAAAGAGACAGATAACAGGAAGTAGCAGTTTCATGAGGTTACAGTGTTATATATTTTTAAACGCTGCTAAAATAACCAACAGACTACTAACATAAAAATCATTTAAAGAAATTTAACATGATGGAAATAAAAAAGCCGTTCCATTATAATTTTGGAACGGCTGTGGCCACTAGTTAATTTAACCTACTATTCATACACTGCCACTTTAAACAGCGCCACAGGAACAGTTGTTATTTTTTTATTGAATACTATACGGATTTGCTTTGTTTTAACGACTTCATTAAATGCAATTTCATTAATGGCTTGGAAATTGCCTTGCTTCAGATATATCTCTTTACCATCGCCATCAAACACCTGATAATCATTAACGACAAATGGAACTTCAGATTCAGGATGCTCCATATGGTTACATTCCATTGAATGATCGTAGTCAGGATCAAATGATAACTGCAACCTGCTAATTTGCTGATCCTCGTTCCAACTGATAGTTATAGTTGGTTGTTCATCCTCCATCTTAGCCACCCATCCATTGACATCACCAGTTGATAATGGACGTACTTCCTCATTACTTACGTTGCATACTCCAAATGCTTCAATGGCAGGCATAATATTCATAGCCAGGTTTTTTCCTCCTGGGCGACGCTCTGGTGTCCAAAATTCAAATGCATCTATGCCTATCCCCTGAGGTGGTTCCTGTTTCCCATAATTCGATACAGCTCGATTTATCTTGTTTTGAACAGTCATTATACCAGTAATACGCTCTTCACTTAACAGAATATCAACGTCCTCATTCTGCATATAAGCCACATAAGCATATTGATCACGATCGAGAGGCTTATCCATTTTAAATACAACCTCTTGCTCTCCTCCTTCAAGTTTATAGATTTCTTTTTGCCAAATTACCTCTGGAGTAAAATGTTTTGATGAAGAACTACACTTTAACTGTACCTCTAGATTCGTTGTTTCCTTACTTCTAACCTTCATTTTAAACTCGTAATTGACACCTTGTTTTAAAGGAAGCAATTGAGCTGTACTAAAATTTAAAGACTGCCATTCATTTCCTGGATTAAATGCTGATAAGCTTAATTCTGAAGATGCTTCAACCGTTGCCTTATGAATCAAATCTTTTTCATCATGCCAGTCCAAGCGTGGAATACTTTGCCCTTTCTTATTTAAAGCAACCTGCAATTCTCTAATATTTTTCTCTTCGGATAACTGACGTGTGGTATAACCATTTTTCAAACAAATATCAGTAGCCATACCTGCTACCTGTCCAGTCATTGCACATGTAAGCATAATTCTCGATGAACCATAAGCTACATGTGTTGCACTAATTATTCTACCAGCAATAAACAAATTGTCTAAATCCTTACTATACAAACAACGATAAGGGATAGAATAAACTCCCTTACTATGCCACTGAGAACATGAACTGTGCTTACTATAAACTCCATCACCTGGATGTAAATCCATAGCCCATCCCCCACATAGGACACGATCATAATGATCTCTTTGCTCTACAATATCACGTTGAGAGAGCATGAAATCACCATTGAATCTACGACTCTCGCGTTTACCAGGAACAGTACCGACCCATTCCAATGTCAGATTCTCTGCCTCAGGAAAATTACCACTATTCTTAACGTAATCCCAGATTCCATAGATTACTTTCCAAAGTTCTAGCTTGATATCTTCCGATTGATGAATTGTATCTAATCGACCTCCATGTTCTACCCACCATAGACGGCAGCCTTGATCACCAAACTTATAATTCTTAATTCGAGGTAACTCAGCCGCATTTTTTATTGCATATGATGGCGGAGTATATTTGACAGGTTTACCCACATCTTTTGTAGAGAAATAGATTGAATGTCCCAACAATTCTCCATAATCTTCAACATTTGGAGCAAAACCTTCATCAAATTCCTCTGCATCTTCAGCCCCCATTCTAAAAGAAGCACCAGCAAGAAATCCCATAATACCATCACCTGATGCATCACAGTAAAATGGAGCATGCACCTTATAGGTTGTTGAATTCTGGCTACAGAATGCTACAATACTTTTTATCTTACGATCAGATTCCTTTTCTAATTCATACAACGCTGTATTTAATAGAAGTGTAATATTCTCCTCTTCTAATACTTTTTCCAATAGTACAGTATCGAAAATGATAGCGTTTCCTTCTTTATTGCGTTTCAGATTCTCAAGTAGGATTTCATTGATTACTCCTCCTTCACGCGACCAGCGATTGTTATTTCCCATATGGGACGTTGTCCCCAAGGCCCATAATCTCACTTCACTCGAAGCATTACCTCCAAGAACTGGGCGATCCTGAATTAAAACAACCTTTCTTCCCTGACGTGCCGCAACAATAGCAGCACATACTCCAGAAAGACCTCCTCCTGCAACAACTAAATCGGTATTTATCTCAACTATCTTAGTAGTCCTTTTAGACTCAAATTCGTTTCGTATCATCTTTGTATAGATTATTCGATTTAAAGATTATTAGATCTGTGGAATTAATTATTCTACTTCCCTAATCATTTGCTCTTCTTAATTTTATCGATGGATGAATAACTCCAGCAAGGACTGTAACAGTAAATCCTACACCAATTACTAATCCTTTCGCACTCGCTGCCACGACTCCTAATACCATTATCAGTAATCCTACAACAGCTAATGTAATTGCAAGTACCTTTAAGCCAAACACATTCTGTGTTGAATCAACCGCATCCTCTTCCACCTCATCCACGTGTGCTTTGTACTTCATATATTGCTCACAGGTCTTATTCTTCATGGAAGCATATATCTCATATCCCGATAATAAAGCAAGTGGTAAAATCGCTCCTAAAAGCATCTCATCAGCACGAGAAAGTGAAGCTCCGAATGTCATCTCAGCAAAAAACTTAACAAGTACATTAATCCCTAAGCTTATTGCTGTAATCCACAAAATTGATTTACCCGTATGTCTTTTGGAGAAAACAGCCCAAATTGGAGGTCCATATAATGAACACCCAGTAACAGCACCAACACTAAGTACAACATTAACAATTCCTCCTGCAGCAGGGACTAATAAGGCCACAACAATGGTTCCTAGTCCAAACAACAACGTAGAAACCTTAGCAACACGCATAACCTCTTTAACTCCTGCTTTAGGTCGCAATACTTTGTAAATATCATTGGTAATTACTGAAGCTGCCAGATTAAGTGTAGTGTTCACCGAACTAGCAGTTGCAAAAATCATTCCTCCCAACATCAACCCTAACATACCTGCAGGCAATACCTGTTTACATGCCAGTAAGTAAGCACCTTCATTTTCCAATCCATTCAATGCAGGATTTAAAACTCTATAAATCATTGGAGGTAACATCCAAATAAAAGGACTAATCAAATACAACCAACCAAACGATAATCCCACCTTCTTAGCATCTTTGGCATTTTTCACACTAGTATAACGCTGGACATAAGCCCAATTACCACCAATAAAAATGGTATTATAAATAGCAAAAGCGATCAAAAACCACAGACTATACTCCCCACTGGTAACTGCAAAGAAGTTTTCGGGAGCTTTGGATATAAAATCGGATATCCCCCCAACAGAATCGACAGATAAAACAACCACAACAAACACGGCTGCTGTTAGAATAACAAACTGTAACACGTCGGTAATAATAACTGCCCATAATCCTCCTACGACAGTGTACAGTAAAATTAATAATCCCAGTATAATGACGCATGCTTCAATCGAAAAGCCTGTTGATACATTCACAATTTTAGCTACAGGATATAGAAATGCACCGGTATACGCCAACGAAAGAATCAATATTAAATACGTATAAAACTTCTGTGTTTTATCACCTAACCTTATTCTAACGAACTCTGCCGCAGTAAGCGTCTTCGTTTTTTTCCATCCTGGAGCAATATAATAAGCAACAACAAATCCACCTAAACACATCGTCATTTGAATCGTAATCGCCACAAAACCCAATTCATAAGCTATCGATCCCCAAACAACAAATGTTCCGGCGGAGAAGAAGCTCATAAAAAGTGACAGACCGCTTATAGACCAAGGTACTGCACCTCCGGCCGCAAAATATGATTTCATATCTGATCCACGCTTTCGGAATGATAGTCCTGCTAATACAATCAGTAATGAAAACAGAATAATTACACTATAGTCAATAATCCCCATCGCTCAATTCTTTTAGTTGATTTCGTAATTATGACCTTCTACAAGATCAAACTCGATATATTGTTCTGTTGAACGCAATTGAACTTTTTTATTTAAAGTTAGGTCTGTTACGCTAGCATCATTTAAATCTTTAGCTTTTACAGTAACAGAATAATTCGTCTTTCCATCCATACTTACAAATGTTTCAGACGCTTTCTTCCCCATCTTATATGCTCGAACAGTCAATTGATCACTTTTCTTATCACGCAATAATACAATTCCATTTCCTCCAACAAAACATGGAATTTTATCTAGTGCAATTTCATGATTATTAAGTGTTAGCGGCCCTTCAAACTTTCTTCCTGTTTCCCAGTCATACCAAGTACCTTCAGGAAGATAAACATCCATTTTTCCTGTTTTTGCATTCTTTAATAACGGAGCAGCTAAAACAGATTCACCAATCATCCACTCGAAGTTAGGGTGCTTAGCAGCTTTTTCATCATTAGGATATGCAATGCTTAAGGGTGTTAAAGTATACGGATATCCAGTCTTATGTGATTTCACTGCAGCACTATACATATACGGAACCAAAGTGTAATGGAACTCAATTGCCTTTTTAAAGATTTCGCGCTTATTTTCAGGCCATTTCGAAGGGAATGCACCTACTGCCAAACCGCTGGTAAGTGACAATAGCCATGTATGACGGATATTACGGTCCACATCCTTTACATTGTGCATATTGTGGACTCCAGCAACATCTGAATAAACATTCGGGGCTCCACACGCTGCATATTGAAAATAGTTGATCGGGATGCGCTGTGATAGATTCCCAACCCCGGTGTCATTAATTCTCAGCAATGTTCCAGGAGCACTGAAATTACCACATCGAGCCATCACTAATCCCCCCTTATCTGCAATCTCACACATTGGTTTATTGAAGATAGATGTCTCTTCTTTTAAATCCATCATTGTATCTTCCTTTATACCATCAATTTTCCATTTTGCGTAATGCTTCTGATACCATTGTGCAGCTCCAGGTACATTTCCATCTAATAAATAACATGGAACTATTGGAAAGACTCCAGAAGTCATCTTCACTGGCATACCCGCTTTATCTTTCAAAAAGAAATCATTTTTGAGACCTTCATCTGATAAATTGTTGCCATAGAATGAGCGAACCTTAAGGTTCTTATCTCTTTTCTTAGTCTTCGGATAATATGGACCACCAGAAGGAATAAAATTGATTCTTAAACCAATCATCCAACTCATATCATTATCATGCATCCATTTGGTAAATTCCTCAGGTTTTGGAAACTTTTTCCCGAAACGACCAAAGCTTGTTGTGGTACCTCCTTCATCCCAAAAGCCTGAACCTGTAACGGCCCAACGAATAGGATATCCTTCTTTGTGAAATTTAGATAGAATATCTTTAACAGTAAATTGATTTGTATTCCATCCTAATGCATCCCATGATTCCCATCCTAGTTCAAACAGGCGAGATTTAGGAGCAACATCCTTGTATCCCCGCTCATTACGAACCATTTGATACTTTTTATAGATTGTTTTTGTATCCCCAATGAAGAAAATAAAATCAATGTTTTTCTGATCCTTAATATTCATTTGATAGGTATCGGGACCTAGCACTACATTTTTCTTTCCTTTGTTAAAGAATACACCTGCGAAATCGTTTTGAGGAAATATGGTAAATGTACTTAGCCAACGTTTAGATCCTCCATTATTTACAATTGGGAAAGTCTTATCTTTTTGCTCTACTAAGTTAAAGCTTTTACCCCATGCTCCAGCATCACCCAAGCCATGAGCTACTGGCATTCCACCTGTTCGCAATGAAAAATCTACCTCCTTCTGATCAGGAGTACTCACGTTGAAAATAGCAACTCCCTTCTCAAATTGAACTGAAACATCTGCGACTTGTCCACTTGCTGCGGTAACTTCAAGTGTTCGCCAATTTTCATCTTCACTTTTTACTTTTGTTGCAACAACTGGACTACCCTCTATATATAATCCAGATACTGTATCATTCGGAACAATTACTTTTCCCTTATTATCTTTAAAGCAAAATTGAAAATTCGCCAAATTAATCTCTAACGAATAATCTCCATCCTTTATCACACTCTTATTGGAAGTTGATACTGAGCAAGCCATCCATGATACAGCCAGTATTAACAATCCTAATTTCATCCTTAATCTAAACATCATAATAAATTCTTAAATCCTTATTCTATCTTTTAGCGGTAATTACATTGTTAATGTTTGCGGGCTTAATCTCGTACTAATCGGCGAACCTTGTTTTCTTCTCCCACACCATAGTTCCTTGTTCCCGGAGGTAAACCCCATACCCCCTTTTGCGGCTTAACATCACTATACGGTCTTTGATACCAATCTGGGATTTCCTTTTTTGAAGGACAATCACCAGTAAGTTCTTTCCATTTTGCTAAGACTCTCCTAAGCTCTTTAAGCTTCTTTCTAAACTTTGGATCTTTAACTAAATTCTTCGTCTGATGAGGATCATTTTTAAAATCATATAGTTCCTCTACTTCCCTTGGGTAGCGAAATGGATCTTTTTGTAATTCGGATAGTTTCCCTTCATCATTTAAAGCAATCATGTTTTTCATAAAGGCCTTATTACAAACACCATTTTGTTCAGGATGCCCATTCCATACATAGAGAAAACCATCTTTATCTCTAACTGATCGATAATCAGTCCTAAATCCATGCCAATGTTGTTCTGATATTACATAGTTATTTAGTTCTTTTCTGGTTAGATCCTTCCAAATCGAAGCAACTGATTGTCCTTGAAATGTATAATCCTCTGGATTTAATCCTGCCAGTTCAACAAAGGTAGGAGCTAAATCAATTGAACTAATTAGTTGGTTCCCCTCTTGATTTTCTTTTATTGCTTTTGGCCAGCTCACCAATAAGGGAGTTTTCATCCCTGCATCATATATATAGGCCTTACTTCGCCAGAAACCTCTACCATTATCAGAAATAAAAACTATTAATGTATTCTCATATACCTCTTGTTGTTTCAGTTTCTCAATTACCTTTCCAATATAACTGTCCATTCGGTAGATCTCGTCATAATATTTAGCCAGTTGTTCTCTTTGGAATCTCGTATCTGAAATATATGGAGGTATAAAAACGCTATCCGGATTATGAATCTTGGGAGCAGTCCAAGGATCATGGGGATCATGAGCTGCAAACCACATGAAGAAGGGCTTATCCTTTGGACGTTCATCCAGTACCTTTATCCAATTCTCGCAGCCTGATTGTCCTGTTTTAGTATCTGTTTTGTCAAATCCATTAGCCACAGGACCTGTAGCCTTATTCCAGTCGTAACCAATATGCCATTTTCCACTCTGTGCAGTATAATATCCTGCCTTTTGTAATACCTGTGGAAAATAGTCAATCCCGTCAAAAAACTCTGGATATGGCACGTTATATGATGGTAAAGCCCCTGTTGATAGATCTGTTTGCCCATTTGATATTGGCCACCTACCAGTTGCTATACTAGCTCTACTGGGGCTGCAATTAGCTGCTGTTAAATAGGCATTATTAAATACAATACCACTCTCAGCTAAAGCTTGAAGTGCAGGAGTTTTAATTCCTTTATTCCCATAACAACTAAGGTCATCGCTACTTAAATCATCAGCAATGATGAGAATAATATTGGGACGCTCTTCTGCACGAAGAGCAAGTCCCAATATGGTTAATACAGCGATGATTATACATGATAGTCTCATACTTAATGCAATTTCTTATTTCCCTTTATTCCAATTCACTGGTGCTATTCTAAGGTCATCATCTTCAATACCCGATGCAAGCGACATATACCATTGTCCGTTCTTCTCTTGGATGATTTCAGCGGCATGCCAGGGAAAGATTCTCTTTACTTGATCTTTCAATTCCCATTTATAGGGATTATTGCTAACAAATACATCTTCACCTCCTACAGGCCAAGGGCGAGCCGAAAGAAACAGGTAATATTTGCGACCTCGTTGAACAACAAATGGCGATTCTACCCCTGGTGATTCAGTATGCTCATCGAAGCAGATCTTAAATTCCGACCATTCCTCCAGATTTGTACTAGTACTGTAACCTACAACCCAGTGTCTCTCATCCTTCATAATACTGTAATACATGATCCATTCTTTTGACTTTTTATCCCAAAACACCATTGGATCTTTATTCTTAAGATTCTCACTTCTATCGTTTTTCAAAGCTAGAATTGGACCTGCTGATTTAGTCCATGTATATAAATCAGTCGAGGTAACGTGATGAATTTCTCTAGGGACACCTATTTTCGTGTAAAACATGTGATACACCCCATCTTTTTCCACAATATGTGGAGCCCAAATTTCCGCTCCTCCATCTACAAATGATTCCTTCTCAATCCAAGTAGTTTGAGTCAATGAATCTGCAACCAGATGCATGAACCTAACCGATGGACTAACGATTCCAAACACATGCCATTTCTTTTCGTTTTCACTATAGATAAAGCAGTGATCATTAAAATAATCGATCTTGTGAATTGTTGTCACTTCTCCTAATGTGAAGGGATCCTGATTATTTTTACATTTATTAGGTTTTGTGCATGAACATTGAGCACCACATACCACTGCAATGCTAATAAAAGTCACGAATGCTATAAATATCTTTGAGAATTGCATCTGTTTTAAAGTTTTAGTGTTAATCTTTTTTACAACAAGTCGATCTCACAATAATACTCATCATTAATACTTTATAGTTTGTACTGTGTATGATGGACTTGTTTTTATAATGTTTCCTTTTTTATCAAAATCAAGTGGATCAATTACCAGATATGGCGCCTTGTGTCTATTGCTTTGTCCGTGACAAGAGAGCCAAAATCGGCCATCAGGACCAATAAACACTTCATTATGTCCTACTGCATAAAACGGGTTATTAGGATCTTGATTTGCATCAAAACCGCGTTGTTTACATAGAGCTTTATTACGGGCTCCATATATAGGATTATTCTCTGCTTTCTTCCAAGGTCCATTTATATTATTTGAGGTGGCATAACCAATTTCATAACCTAAAGTCCAGCTTGAGTAAAACAAGTAATACGTATCCTCTCGCTTTATAACATAAGCCCCTTCAAAGCCAGCAGAGTCCCACTCGTGGTACTTCTTAATTTTACGTTCATTTCTTCCATGTTGAAAGATCGTTTCAATTTTACCTGCAGCATCAGTCACATAATCGACGGCACCAGTCTTTATTGCTTCAACTGGTTCTGAGATAAACTCTCCCTTTTCCAAATCTATCTTTGCTGAGCCCATCCAAAAAGTTCCATCAGAATTGACATTATGCCAGAATGCATAAACCTGTCCATCAACATCTTCGAACAACGTCATATCATTCCCTCTTGCTAGCGGTTTTTCAACTGTTACCACTTTATATGGTCCTTCAATATGATCGGCCACAGCATATCCCATATGTTGCCAATCATAGCCTACTGCAGCATTTCGACAGTTGAAAAGAGCATAATATTTACCTTTTATTTTATGAATTTCAGGAGCCCAAAACCTTCTATAATACCAACTCATAGAGTCTGGTCGTTCAACAATATACTTAACAAATTCCCATTCCTTTAGATTTTTCGATTTATATAAAGGAACACCTTTGTTCAAATTCCCGTTATTTTCGGCTCCACTCCAATGAGGATATGCAGTTCCGGTTAGATACCACCAATCTCCATCTTTTAATACCTGACAATCGCGCAATCCATGCTCATCAATACCAATGTAAATTGGATTTTGATATGCAAACATTGATTTTTGTCCAAAGACTGTGCCTATACCCAATAACAAGGCAAAAATTAAAGAGAGCTTAAGTGTCTTCATAGAATAGTAGTTACATTGTTTAATGTAGAGTAAAAATATATAGAGCGTTTCTATTTTTATGTATGATAGACTGTTCAGTTGTTGTTCAAAATCATGAACAGGCTATCCCACTGTATTTCACAGCTATTACACGGATATCTTTTCACTAATCCGACAAGATGAACAACCCTGGATTGTTCAAAAAAGGCCTGCCGTATCCGACAGGCCTCGATTAAACTAACTATGAATTAATATCCAGGATTCTGTGTTAACTCAAATCCATTGGCTTCATACAAATCAATTTCTGATTGAGGAATTGGTAGCAAATAATCACGAGGAGCAGTAAAGTTACGCTCATGTGCATTTTGCCAGTTTCCGTTCAATCGTACATCATATGCTGTTGGATCAACTACACCATTAATCAACAACGATCTCCAGTCGTCATATTCTGAACGATCAGGATAAGTAACAACACCATCTTCATCAATACTAGGTACTGTAGTTGCACTAGGAAGATCTAATACTCTACCTATTAATGGTTCATTACGTACCTTCTCAGCAATTCTCCAGCGAAGCATATCAATATAACGGAATCCTTCGTTTGCCAACTCAACCCTTCTTTCCATACGAAGAATCTTTCTCATTTGAGACTGAGAACCAGCAACAACTCTAGGATAATCATCTCCTCCCCAAGCTCTTTCTCGAAGCATGTTTAAAGCTTCAGCTGCTGCACTCAAATCTCCATTTGCTTCAATCTCGGCTTCTGCCTTAATTAGATAAAGCTCACCTAATCGCATAATAATTATATCATTATCACCACTACTTTGATTAGCTTCGACTGCCTCAATATCCACAAACTTACGCCACAAATATCCAGAAAGACCTGCTGGCCACTGAGCAGAACGACAGTTTTCATTTGTTACTCGTGTCGCTACTCCATCAACAATCTTAGTTGCTTTCAAACTATCACGATGTGATTCATGAATATAGCCACCCCAAAGATCTTGTGGAAATACAATAGAGGCACGCATACGTGGATCTCTGTTAGACCATGGATCCTTTGGATCATATTCTGGATCCTCATCAATTGGTAAACCATTAATTGTTGGATACGCATCTACTAAATTCTGAGTAGGCAACATCTGACTATAAATACTTCCAAAACGGTACCCCATACGCAACGGCAAATTGTGAGTACGGAAAGATTCATCGTAAGGTATGCGCATCATTATTTCAGAAGCAGCTTCACCTGCAGGACTGAACAACTCTTCATAGTTACCATAAAGCTCAATTCCCTGTGAGTTTGCTGCAGCTAAAGCTGCATCTGCAGCGGTTACAGCTGTTGAAAATTCACCTGCATATAATGCAATACGAGCTTTTAAACCTTGTACAATAGCAAGCGTTACTCTCTCTTGTGCACCATTAAGTGATTGATCAATCTTTCCTGCAGCTTCATCTAAATCACTTAAAAGTGTCTGAACGATTGTTGTTTTTGCTGTGCGAGGTAAGAATCCTTCTGTTGGAGTTGTTGGTAAGAAATCCAAGAATGGAACATCACCGAAAAACTCAATCAAGAAGTGATAATAGTATGCACGTAATGTTAGAGCCTGTGCTCTAAAATCGTTGTACTTTGCTTCATCCATGGTATCAATAGCACGATCCATATTCTGGAGCATATTATTCGCACGACCAATTGCCTTATACAACGCATTGTAAATAGTTTGGTATCCACTATTCGGATCATGCACACTATTACTCAGCGCCTGTAATCCAGCTTGTTCATCGGTAATACGATATAAACCGTTATCAGTCAAAATAGTTTCCATGTACATCTGTACTGGCATTCCTTCAGGACTGTAAAATGCAAGCTGTCCGTATATACCATTCAATGCTAATTGCAACTGATTCGCATCAGCAAAAAAGGTAACATCTGTTGGATTTGCTGTTGGTTCCAAATCCAGGAACTTATCTTCGCATGAGTTTAAGATTAAACTCAAGATCAAGATTGTTAGTATATTTCTTAATTGTCTCATTTTAATTCAAGTTTTATGCGGTTTAGAATGATACGTTAACACCCATTGTATACGATACTGCAATCGGATAAATATTTCCTTGAGAACCGTTAGGAATCAAAGGATCAATCCCATCAGGCATTTTCGAGAATGTCAATAAGTTCTGACCCGAAACATATACACGCAATCTACTGAAAGGAGTTCGTGCCAGCGTAGCCTTTGGTAAAGTATAACCTAATGTTATATTACGAACTCTTAAATAAGAAGCGTCGAATACATATGTTGAGTTTACGCGACTGTTATTACTTGAACCACTGTAAGGCTTAATCACAGGGTAACGAGCATCAAGATTCTCTGGAGTCCATGATTCTTCTAGTTGCCATTTCGAGATATTACCTGCATTAAATAAAGGTTGTACCAAGTTACGCTGTAACCATACTTTTCTGTCACCAACACCTTGAAGTGCAACAGCCAAGTCAAATCCTTTAAATTCTGCGCTAAGATTCAATCCAAATGTTAATGAAGGGAAAGAGTTTCCTAGAATCACTCGGTCATCCTCATTAATTACACCATCCGCCTCATCTGGAATTCCATCTCCATTTGTATCAACAGTCAACTGATCTTTAAAACGAATATCCCCAGGCGTTAATGTTCCAAACTGAGCTGGAGCATTATCAATCTCCTCTTGATTTGCAAATAAACCAATTGACTCATAGCCATAGATCGAATTCGCTGCCTCTCCTACCTGATTAATCGAGCTACTTCCTTTAATAAACTCAACTCCATTCAAATCAGTCACTTCATTCGTTAATGTTGCGATGTTACCAAGCACACTATATTTAATCTGACCAATCTTATCTCTCCACTCTACATTTACATCCAAACCAGTGTTTTTCATACTGTAAACGTTAGCAGTAGGACTATCTAATCCTGAAGTTCCAGGGATTTTTTGAGCACCTAAAAGATCATTTGTCTTACGAATATAATATTCGACAGTACCACTTAAACGATTGTCAAACATTCCAAAATCAACACCGATATTGGTAGTCTCACCTGTCTCCCACGAAATCTCAGCATTTGACAATACCTGCTGAGCTGCTCCCTGCTGAATTGTACCGTTTGCATAATGACTTGATCCAATAGCAATAAGCGACGCATATGGGAAGTCTGAACCTATCGATTGATTTCCTAGCTGTCCCCATGAAGCTCTCAATTTAAATCTATTTAAAAAGATATCTTCTGGGAAGAACGACTCAGCATGAATATTCCAACCTGCAGAGAATGAAGGGAACCAGCCCCAACGAGAGTCTTCAGCGAAACGTGAAGATCCATCGCGACGAATATTTACTGAAAACAAGTATTTACCTCCATAGGTATAGTTTGCACGTCCGAAGTACGATACCAATCCATTATGGGTTTTACTTCCATAGTTGCTATCATTCTCAGCATTACCATTGTTCAAAATATCAAAATCTTGAATGATATAATCATATCTTGAAGCTCCAAATTGGTTCCATTTATACTTAATAAATTCGTAACCAGCTAAAAAACCAACATCATGTTGTCCAAATGAACCTGAATAGTTTGCTGTTGCTGTAAAGTTATCGGTAAAACTACGTGTATTACTTTCTGACAATTGAGTCTGTTTGTTGGTTCCAAAACTATCCATTACAGGTGTCTCAGAATCGTAGCTTTCATACACTTCGTATTGCTTTCGGAAATTCTTATTGTATGAATCCGACTGTTCAGGAGAATACATCGCTGTTAGTGTTACTCCTTCAATAGGCTTATAAACAGCCTTTAACACGCCTCTAAAATAATTACCTTCAGTTGTATTTAATCCCGACATATTTACTTCTGCAACAGGATTACCTCCAGTAGACGGAAGTGCATAGCGACCATCACTATAAATAGCTGGGAAAATAGCTGGTTGACGATATGCATTACTCATTCGAGTTCCCCCTGGTGATGAGTTCTGAATTGATTTTCTAAAGTTTAAATCAAAACTGATATCTAACTTATTACCAATTGAAAAGTCGGTATTGAAACGACCTTGGTAACGTTTAAAATCAAATGTTGGGATATTACCCTCCTGATCCTGATAAGAGATAGATGCTTTGGTACGCACAGCCTGTGTTCCACCACTCACGCTGATATTGTGATATTGCATGAATCCGTCTTCAGAAAATAATAGGTCAACCCAGTCAGTATCTGGATAATGATCTGTATCTCCAGGATTATTTAAATATTCTTGCAATAAAGCATCATCTCCTGTTGCTTCCAGATATTCAACTGCAGATGCAAATTCAGGTTGATTCGTTGGATCCTGAAATCCTGCATAGGCACTATACTCTACTTTTGCTTTACCTATCTCCGCGCGTTTTGTTGTTACCAATATAACCCCATTAGATGCACGAGAACCATAGATTGCAGAAGCTCCCGCATCCTTTAATACTGAAATACTTTCGATATCATTTGCATCAACTCCATTGATATCACCTTCAACACCATCAATCAATACCAAAGGAGATGAAGAAGCACTAAATGACCCTTGTCCGCGAATTGTTAACGAAGCGGCATCACTACCTGGCTGTCCACTACTTTGAATAGCCGTAAGTCCTGGAGAAATCCCCTGTAAAGCCTGAGAAGTCTGAAATACTGATTGCTTCACCAGCGCTTCTGATTTCACAACAGATACAGACCCCGTAAGGTTAACCTTCTTTTCTACACCATAACCTATTGCCACTACTTCTTCTAAGCCAACAGCATCAACCTCCATATTGATATTAATTACCGACTCATTACCAAGTACTACTTCTTGTGATTTCATCCCTACAAATGAGAAGATTACAATTTCAGCACCTTCAGGTAAGTCCAATGAATACTTTCCATCTAAGTCAGTAATAACCCCTACTGTAGTTCCTTTTACAATCACAGACACACCCGGTAGAGTTTCCCCATTTTCATCTACCACCACACCAGATATGGTCTTAACACTTACTTGTTGATTTGATGCGTTTTGTTTAGCAGTTATTGCAATAAATTTATCTACTACTTTGTACGTCAAGTCTGAATTCTTCAATACTTCATCTAATACTTCCTGTACAGAAGAATCTTTGAATAGAACATTCATCTTCTTGTTCAGACTTTGATTCTCATTCTTGAAGAAGAAATAGTAATCCGATTCCTTTTCCAGGAACTCAATGATGTCAACTGTTGTAACATCTTTTAGCTCAAAGCTAAACTTTTTATTCTGCGCATACGAGGATGCAAATGTTTGCAAACTCAACGCTACAATTAATGCTAGCGTTATCTTCATAATTCGACACAATTTTACAATACATCTGCGTACAGATGTACAATCACCGATTTTTTTCATAAATTTGAAATGTTGAGTGAATAATTGGCCTCGACCAAGGCCTTTTAACTTAATCTTATTTGGAGCAGAGTGCCACCTCTGCTCTTTTGTTTTATTATACAGCAAGTTGACCAGACCTACTGTTCTTTAGTTTTCTATCCTGTCATAATCTATCTCTTTATTCTGGTTAAGTAAATTCTATCCTGCTCGTTAAATTTTGTCTGTAGCTCATATTTGAATCCAACAACTACTCCCATAATATCAAACATATCAGTTGCTGAACGGTTCTTCAGAATTGTACCTGAATACACCTCGTCACCTAGATTTTTATCATTAAAGATTACTTCTACATCATACCAACGCTCCATGATTGTTACAATCGTTTTTAATGATTCATTTCTAAACGTTATAACACCATCCTTCCATGATGTATATAAATCCAGGTTTACATTTTTTACATTTAGCCTCCTACTTTCTTTATCAAATGCGGCATCCTGTCCAGGCTTTAAACGCACCAACTCATTGCCACTCGTCGATTCTAATCCTAGACTTCCTTCAATTAACGTAGTGTGCATAATCTTTTCATCAGGATAAGCATGTACATTAAATTCAGTTCCATACACCTTCATTTGTAAATCATTCGCATCCACAATAAAAAAACGTTCTTTATCTGATGCTACATCAAAATATGCCTCTCCTGAAATTTCCACTCTCCTTTCATCTCCAATAAATTGGTTAGCATATTTAATGGTGGTTCCTGAATTCAGATAGACTTCCGTTCCATCTGGAAGCGTTGCTTTTGCAGTCTGACCGAAAGGAGCTTCTACAGTTGTGTATAAATCAGCAAGCCCCACGGTTTCAAATTGTTTCCCAATAATGTAATATTGGAATAATGCACCGAGTGCAAAGATTGCAATTACCGAAGCGGCATATTGTAAAACATGCCCGGGAGTCAATCTCCTCACTTTTGCTTTACTTCCCATCTCCTTATTCAGATGCTCCCAGGCCTTTAATGTTTTATCTGATTCTATCTTTTTCTGGTAAGATGAAAGACTCCAAACGTTCTTAAGACGAATCAACTCTTTCTTGTTTTCTTCAGATTCCTTCAGCCACTTATGCACCTGCTGCCGTTCATCGTCGGACAGCCTCCCTTTTATGTAGTGTATAAGTTTCTTTTGTTCCATGGTATTTGATCGTTTATGTATAGGTATAAACCACAACTCACAAACACCCCTACATCAAAATGTAATTTTTTTTGATTTTTTTTATCCTAGTAGGTACGCAATAATAGGAAGATAGTCTCTGAGGGCCACTTTCAGCACCTTCAAAGCTCTTGAAATATTGGCCTCTACGGCTTTTTCTGTAATCCCAAGACGTTCTGCAATTTCTTTGTTCTTTAAATCTTCAAAACGACTTAATTCGAACACTTCCCTACATCTTGGAGGTAACGATTCGATTGTTTCATGCAGAATTGATTCAATTTCCTTAAAAGTCAACGATGATGTTTGCAGCTCCTCCAAGGCTTCAATATTAAACACAAGATCTTGTCTATCTATTTCCTTGCTTCTAAATTTATCGTCGTATTTTATCTTTCGAAGTTGCTTTAGACAAAAATTCTTAGTCACCGTATATAAATAAGCGTTCAAGTTCGATGACTCATCAAGCGTTTCTCTTTTATTCCACAATGTCATAAAACTATCCTGAATGATATGCTCTACAATTGCCTCATCCTGAACATATTCTTTTGCAAAAAAGAATAATCTGGAATGATAGGTCTGAAATACGACTTTAAAAGCAGCTTCATCCCCATTCCTTAATAATTCTATTATTTCGTGGTTATTAATCATGATCTCTGTGAGCAAATATAGAACAATAATTCATACAATGAAACTCTCCTAGTCTTCCAAGTCCTTCAATTTCCCAACCGAAGTGTTGCAGAACACACACTTATTCTTATGTCTGATCTTAATCTCTCGCTACTCAACGATTTCACTAGCCAAAGGCACATATTCTTTAACTTTTAGTTGTTACAATTCAATAGTTATTCATATTTTTAAGGCAGAAACCTAACCAATTATGAAACAAAATTTCAAATATCTAACGCATAGTGAGGATGATGAAAAGTGGGGGCTATATCTTAATGTAGCAGGCCATGCTGAAATAGCTGCAAATGAATACTATCCACCTAAGGGACATCCCGACGAATATAATTTCGACTGGAATAAAGGGCGTATTCTTGATGAATATCAGTTACTATATATTGTAAGCGGAACAGGTATTTTCGAGACAAGAGATCAAAAAGTAGAAGTTAAAGAAGGGAATGTTATCTTTTTATATCCTTTCCAATGGCATCGCTATAGGCCAACGGAGGAGACTGGATGGACAGAACACTACATAGGATTTAATGGTTCAATAGCCAACCAGGTTATGGAATTCTTTTCCGAGTCACCTGTTCAATATATTGGATTTAACGAAGAAATTTATCAAAACTACCGAAGAATATTCCAATTGGTTAATGATGAAACAAGAGGATATCAACAGGCTGCCAGTGGAAATGTATTACAGATATTAGGAAAGATTCGACAAATCATCTTAAATCAGAGTTATGCCAATGATCCAATGGAGAAATTAATCAATCAAGCTCGATTATACATGCGAGCACATATGAATGAGCAATTTAACCTGGAAGATCTGGCCAATGATTTGAATATTGGATATTCGCTATTCCGTGGGGAATTCAAAAAGTATACAGGTATGTCGCCTGGGCAGTATCTATTGCAGTTAAAAATACAAATGGCTAAAAATTTATTATCTAACTCTGATAAATCAGTCAAAGAAATATCTCATCAGATAGGCTTCGAGTCTCCTTATTATTTCTCAAGGATATTTAAGAAGCATGTTGATATGAGTCCTTCTGAATTCAGAGAAATGAGTGAGAAGGGAAATAAATAAATTAGTCTGAGGATTAACCTCAGACTAACCCCAAACATCTATTTTCTGAAATTATCAAAACGCTCAATGGCAGATTTTTCATATTTCTTGTACAACTGCCAACGAGCAGGCTCCATTTGATTCTGCCACTGATATAGTTGTTTAAGGAGGCGATTGGCTGTATCTCGGTGCAAATCAATGAGGTTATTAGTCTCAGAAGGATCATCTGCAAGATTATATAACTCAGGCAAACGGTCAGGCATCAAAATTAGTTTCCAATCCAAATCTCTAATCGCAGCAAACGGACCATCAACCATCCAATATAAAGTCTCGTGAGGACGACCTTCCTTTTCTCCCACCAAATATGGCATTAAATCTACTCCATCAAGATTAGTGGGCAACTGATTAGTTCCAGCTAAAGTCAATGATGTTGGCAATATATCTAATGTAGAAATGGGATAGTCATAAAAAGTTCCTGGCCTTAAATGCCCTTTCCACGAAATAATAAATGGTACTCGATTTCCTCCTTCCAAATTAGTTGCTTTTGTCCCACTAAAAGGAGTATTGTCGCTATGATAATATGATGTACCTCCGTTATCGTTGGTAAAGATAATGAGCGTATTTTCTTCCAGATTATGTTCTTTTAAAGTCTGCATTACCTTCCCAATAGCATTATCCATACTGGCTGTCATCGATGCTAAGGTCTTTCGTCCACCTTTCAGATTTAATTGGCCTTTAAGATCCGTCTCTTTTGCCTCAAATGGTGAATGTACTGCGTTGAATGATAAAAATAGAAAGAATGGATTTTGGGTGTTATCACTAATAAAATTACATGCTTTATCTCCAAGGTGGTCAGTCAAATAACCTCCTGGTTCTTTTATCTGTATTCTATCATTCCATAATTGATTCTCGGGAGTTGTTCTTTTTGGGGTAAAGTAACTACGAGCACCTCCCAGAAAACCGTAAAAATGATCAAAGCCTCTGTCGAGAGGATGATATCCTTCTCCATGTCCCTGATGCCATTTTCCAATGATCATACTTTGATATCCCTGCTTCCCAAGAAAATTTGCAATGGTTTGTTGATCTTTGGGTAGTCCCATAGACTCTCCCCATAAACCAGCATTCCTATTCACACAACCAGGAACATTATTATGAATAAAGCCAAAGCGTTGTTGATATCTACCTGTTAGAAGTCCTGCTCTTGATGGACCACACACTGATGCCGTTACATATGCAGATGTAAAGGTTATTCCATTGCGTGCCAATCGATCAATATTTGGCGTTTTAAATTGCTTGGATCCTGTAAATCCAAAATCAGCATATCCTGCATCATCTGAAAGAATAACAATAATATTTAGCCTTTCAACATTCTTTAATTTACGTTCTTTAACAGCCTTAGTTTTAGACTCTTTTCCGCTCACAGACACAATAGCATTGGCCTTACAAACGGAGCTCGTAGTAACACCTAACAAAAGAGAGGTAATGATTAGTTTGTTCATTTTGGTAATTAAATTTGGTTTACCAGTAAATGTACAGACTATCACAACCTCTCGAAATGTCTAAAATGACACATAACATGTACATTTTGACAAAAAGTTAATAAAAAGGGCTTCACATATTAAGAAGCCCCAAAATTATCGACTAAATACGATCCCGCATAACTCTCTTTTGTCAAGAGATACTAATTATGAGAGATCAACCAATTTCCTGAGGATAAACGATAATATTTATAGCTTAAATCTGTTCGGTCAGCAAGAAGATCAGCCTTGCCCTTTCCTTTCAATCTTAAATGTTCCGAACTTAAAGGAATGCGAATGATTGCAGCCGCTCCTTTAGGTACTTCTATTGTAAATTTCACTGAAGATTCTTCCTTTTCATAGGTCATATTAATATTCCCTTTAACACTCGAAAAAGAACATTCCACATTATCTTTCCCTGCAACATCTGGAAAAACTGCAAATTCCTCAAATCCAGGTTTTGTAGGCTGAATTCCAGCAATATATTTATACATAAGAGATAATGGTCCTCCACTCCATGCATGATTCAACGAATTCTTTTTAGCAAAGATTTCCCATAGCGTGGTAGTCTCATCATCAATCATCATTTTGTAACGTTCTTTAATTCGTCGTAGAGCCAACTCTGATTCTCCCATCATAAACAAAGCTTCATCAACATACTTTTCCATATACGGACTGGCATGACGTATATTAAATAGAAGGTCTTTTAATACTGGATATTTCGATTTATCAGCTATACCTGCCACAACAGCTAATCCATTCCCACGATCGTCAATTTCATCTTTATATCCTGGAGAACGATACCCTTCTTTTGTCCAGAACACGGTATTTAAACGCTTTTTGATGCGCATCATCTTATCTAATGCATCTTTATGAACTGCAGGCTCATTCATATATTCAGCCATTTCAGCATATCCTTTCAGTGCCAAATAATACCATACTTGCTCAAGTAAATTTTTATCGATCTGTTTTCCCCAATCAGACCAATTCCAGCCACCCTTTTTGAAAGGAACGGTTCCATCTTCACCGACAGTCCATAGACTCAAATATCTCTTCACATGCGGATATACTTTTTTATATAGCTCCAAATCTCCAGTGTATTGAACAAAGTGGCGAAAACCAAACCACCCCACACTAGCTAACATTTGTTGAGGAAGTTCTTTCGGATAATTCCCAGGAATTGGAGAATGCAACACTCCTTTATCATTTTGCCAATCAACCAACTCATAGATAGCTTTTCTAGCCAAAGGTAGTGCGTCAGCATCCATTGCATAGAAACTCTCCTCCATTTCTAACACCAAATCACCCCACCATTGAGCGCGTTCACGATCAGGACAATCCATGTAATTATCACGCATCGTAACATAAAGGGTTCGCTTTGCCTTTTCTAGCAGCACCATTAAATCCTTATCATCATACTTTAACACACCATCAAACTCGGAATCATAGCCGGTCTCACGATATCCAACTTCCATGACTTCAACCCCATCTTCAACATCAAAATAGACCTCATGACCACTCATCCATGGCAAATGTTCATACTCCTGAACTCCCTCTTTCGTAACATATTCTCCGCGAATAATCTTTCCTCCATTGATTGTATAGTAATTATCAGTGGTTACTACAATATTCTTTCCAGCTGGAGCTTTTACCTTTAAGTAAAAATGGAACTGCATATTGTAAGGAAGTTTCATCCTTACCCTATTTCCTACTCTAGAGGCCTTGATTACCGTTTTACCATGATCTTTCCAAAATGGAATAATACGTTTATGTAAATAATTCCAGGGAGCACATCCTTCAACTCCTACTGCTTCGGCACAACTCCATCCTGAGCAATCAAAACCTGTCTTATTCCATCCTTCGATTGCCTCTGTAGCCACAAATTTTACCTGCCGTTCAGATAATCGATAATTAGGCTCATCCTTCTCAACCCGTTGATATGCTTTATCCCTTTTTATTTTCCAGGAAGCATCTGTTATAATTTTTTCTTCACCAACTTGACAATCAAAGAAGAATCCGGCTTTCCCACTATTGTTATGTGAGAATCCACTACGCCCATAATACCATAATTGAACTGCTATGGTATTTTTACCTTTTTTCAGCCATTTAGACAAATCAATCTCATCATAATAAGTATCATTACTGTTTGGTCCTCGTTTCAATTGCCCTTCAAAAACAGCTAATTCTCCGTTAATCCACAACCAATACTTACTATCTGCTGCGATCTTTGCAATAGCTTTCTTGGGTTTCTTTTTCAACTCATGAGTTCCAATCAACTGAAACCACTGATTTTCGCCTTCCTCAAACTGAGGATGAGTTATCCATTGGGCACGCTGTGCTTTTGCACCCTTATCCCCAGTAGATTGAGCCATTAAAGTGACTCCAGACAAAAAAAGTAGTAAAAATGTAATAGTCTTGTTCATCTGTTTAATTATTTAATTCTAGTAGTGTTATTTTCTCGATATATTCAATCCATTTATCCGAATGAGGAACTTTCACAAAGTAACCATCAGGACTAATTAATATTTTGGTTGGAAAAGAAGTTACAGTGAAACCTTCAATCGTCTCTACATCTGCTACAGGAAAAGTATAGTTATTCTCTGCCATAAAAGAATTCAGATTTGAAGAACCTTTTGATATAGTAAATACCTCTATTTTATCTTTATTGTGTTCATAAAACGCCTGAATCTCGGGTAACTGCTTTTTACACGGACTACACCATGTTCCCCAAAAATCAATAAAAACCCATTTCTTTGGATTTCCAGATAAATCCAATTCAAGTCCTTTGGTTGATATATACTTGACGGTAGGCGTTTTAGGCATTGAGCAAGCCAAACTCTCAAACCATAACTTCTTGGTTAATGAAGAGCCTTGCTCTCTCCTTCGAATTGCAGCATTGATATCATAAAAAAGGAAGGGATTCTTCAGCGTCAGTTTTGTAAGCACACTAAAAGCTTTTTCTTTCTCATCCCTATCAAGGTAATAATTAACATGTACTAAGCCCAAATCTTTAATAGACACTCCCATTACTTTTTCCTCCCATTTAAAATTATCTGAGACATTTACAGGAAAAGACTTTGTCATTTCATCTAGCCAATAAATACAATACTCTTTATTTTCTGAAGACACAGCTTTCTTATAAGAAAGATAATAAGCATATGATGTCATATACTGCTTCCATTCTTGTTGATTATAATCAGAGTAGGATGTCTTGTTCAGATTCTGCTTTGTTCTTTCTAATATCCTATCTTTCAACTGATGATCGGAAGACACAGAATCAAGCCACTGGTATGTTAACAATGCATAGCGCTCATACTTGTTATCGAATTGGGCATGATCACGTAATCCATTCATCATTTGAGTAGCCCACCTTATTCTCTCTTCATCTGAAGAAGCAGATGTTATCTTTTCATATAGATGATATGGTTCTATCCAACCTTTAATAGTTCCATTATTACCATTCCATAAATCATCCAGAAATAACTTCACATTCAGAGTTGAATCAGATGGTTCACTAACAGCATAAACTACAACTTGATCGACAATGTAGTAACGATATTTTTCCATGTACTTTTCTGCATCCTTGCGAACTTCCACTTTATCTACGAGATCGATAAAAAGCATAGCTGCCTCTCTTGGATTATCAAAAACATGACGCTTAACTTTTCGAAATTCAGAATTAGGATATTTACCCTTATAATTCAAATAACCTATAGTCAATAAAGCTGTAGCTATAAGAGCTATAATACTTGTCACTATGATTAAAACTATCTTTAAAATCTTCATTTTGTAATTACTCTTTCGTTAATTTAAAAACGTGCTCGAATTCTTTTCTGGTTCTATTAAATACCATCGATTTTAGTACAATTTTTCTGCGAAGGCCCTTTCCCATCTTCAAACTTAAATGAGGAATCGATAATGTCCCAGTCTGCTGCATTCTCAATGCTTCCTGCAGATTTAGTGGAAACAGAGACATTTTCAAATGTGATATTGCTAATAGGATACTCTTGATATCCTTGTACCTTAAAAGCACGTTTACTATTGGTAACACTGATATTTTTAAAATGAATATTTCGCATTTTACAAATGCCATTTTGGGGTGGATCCACCTTCTTAAGTAATATCTTCCATCGTTCAGGAATTTCCATGTCTTTATATTGGTCAGGCAACTTGCAATAGCTGTAAGTTGGATTCCAATTCATCAACATTTCAAATGCCGTTGGAATATTTGTCAGGGTAACATTCTCTATCAAGATATCTTCAATCACTCCCCCTCTGGTTCTGGCCGATTTAAAGCGAACGCCCGTATCTGTCCCATTAGCCTTCATGTTCGACACATAAACATGCTTTATTCCACCCGATGTTTCACTTCCAAACACGATCAGACCTGATCCCTGTGCTGTAACATTATCCCTGATTACGATATACTGACAAGGACGATTTACTCTTAATCCGTCGGCATCTCGACCTGCCTTCAAGCAAAAATTATCATCCTCACAAGCAACATCACAATTTTGCACTAGCACACGCTCTGATGAGTCAATATCTATCCCATCAGTACTGGGTGCATAATACTTTGAATGATTCCTTATCACAACACCGTTAACGGACACGCTTTTTGAGTAAAGAATTTGAACTGTCCAGAATGGTGACTCCTTAAATGTTACATCACCAATGAATACATTACTTGAATTATTCACTACCAACATTCGAGGTCGCTTACAATCATAATCACGTGCCCATTTGAGCCCTTGCTTCTGATAAACAGGTTTCATATATTCAAACTTTGCCCAGAAAATACGCCCACGACCTTGGAGCTCTGCTTTACCTGAAATCTTTACATTTTTTGCATCGTTGATGTTAATTAGTGCCGAAGGCCATTTTATTTCAATTCCAGCCACTCTCGTCGGTCTCTCTGGATAGTCCGCCAACTCAGTACTCCCAAGTATTATTGTGCCTTCCTCAAATAATACATGTACATTATCCTTTACAAAGATGCTTCCACTTAAATACATTCCTTTTGGGAAGAAAACAACACCTCCTCCTGATTGACTGCAAGCATTAATGGTCTTTTGGATAGCATTGGTAGCATTAAATATACCAGTATTAATAGCTCCAAATTCTTTAACATTAAACGTATCTGTGGAATATTCATATCCTTTATAGCCTACGTTATTAATCCAATCAGCCTTTTCTTTACCGCTTTTAAATGCATTGGCATTGCTCGAAGAGAACAATGCCAATGTGAACACCGCTATAAGGTGTAATTTCTTAAAATTCATATCTATGATTAAATGGTTATTTCTCAACCTTAACACCTTTGGGGGCTTTAACTGTGGTCTTAATTGTACCATCAGTCCTCTTCTCATGCATAATCTCAATCACACCCATTGGCGTTGGATAAGTACCTTTTACCCATTTCAAATCGCCCAAATGAGGGGTAATTTTAATACGGCTACAACCCGGTTCCAATACCTGTACTCCCAAAACATGATTCGACAACCATGCTGTTGGCCCAGAAGCCCAGCCATGACAGAAACTATGGCGCAAATATTTGTAGCAGAAATCACCATATTTACGATGTACATCTACTTTGTCTGACGAAGGAACTTCATCAATACGCCCCGCATTCTTCAACCAATCAATATGAAAATCCTCCCAAAAGGTTGTTGCTCCTAAATCGAGCATTCCACCCCAATAGTCTTTAATAATCTCCATGGCAACCTGATAATCTCCACTTTTTGCCAATGCTTCAAGCATATAGTAACCATAGAATGTAGAGAAACCACGAGCCTCTCCTTCTTTAATAACTTCAGCCGCCTCATCTGCTTTTAGTAATTCTGCTAAACACATCAATGCAGCAGCCTGCTTAGAAGAAGCCGATGAAAACTCCACCTTTACCATCCGCTTAAGTACATTCTCACACAACGTCTTAGTTTCTTTATCCTTTAACCATTCCGACATTTGTACTCCTGCCTGTAAGGTTTGCTTTAGTAAAGCTTGATACCCCTGTTTAATCGTCGTTTGATCTCTACTAGTTGGCCAAT
The DNA here is from genome assembly GCA_005217565.1 of Puteibacter caeruleilacunae. GTDB lineage: Bacteria > Bacteroidota > Bacteroidia > Bacteroidales > Prolixibacteraceae > Puteibacter > Puteibacter caeruleilacunae. The sequence goes on along the minus strand of SJCO01000007.1, from coordinate 127,737 downwards.
CCAAAAAACGCGTACCATCCAACTTCTCCGCACCATCATCCCCTACTTTAGAGCATAATCGCGATAAAAGTTCTTTTAAATAATCATGTTGTTGCTTTAAATAGGCCAAATCGCCATGAGCCATATACCAATCATGTTGGATCAATATCCACCACATGGTATATGAGCTAATACCATTCATCCATTTATTCGTTGGAGTAACCTTCTTGATATAGTCAAGACTCTTTGGTACAACCTCATTATAACCAAATACGCTGTTGATTGTCATCACCTCTGGATGCATATCTCCTACCCATACCAATCTGTCGCGCTTTATTCCATCCCAAAGGTATTCCTGCATATTCAAATGCACCGTATAAGCTCCAGTCTGCCATATACTATTCAATCGCTCATCATCACACTCAAAGCTTCCCACATAAGGGATATCACGAATCTGGGATACGGCACAGACTTCCTTAAGGAGGAGTTTACGATTAGTATCGATCAAATCAATTCTTACAAAACGAAAACCAGTTGATCCAACCTCCATCTTTCCCATCCATGGTAATTGAGTATTAAAATCTCGCATACTATGCTCATTAGTCGCACCATGTTCTCCAACATCTGACATCGTTTCAGATACAGACTCTCCAAAACGCAAGCGGATATTAATAGGATCTTTACCAGAAAAACCTGCAGTTACCAATTGAATTCCCCCTTGAATTTCTTTACCAAAGTCTAGAATTATAGCCGCATTCTTTCCATCTACTCTTTCCAGAGTACAATAATTTCCACCGTACAAATCAGCCTGATGGATTCCTTTCTCGAGTAATATTGTGGTATTCTTTAATTGCACACCTGATTCATCTGATTGCCATACAATTCGAGTAGGTGCCAGATATGTTGATTTTATTTCATTTGATTGAGCTTGACCTAATAAATTAAGCAGTACTAAGAATAAAGTAATTAAGGCGATATACTTGTGTCGATTTTTCATGTTTAGTTTCTTTACTTGATCATTGTTTCAAATAATATACGCCGATTCTTCAAAAAAGTCCAGCATATATCTAACAATGACAAAAGTAAAGACAGTAACAATCCACCTCAATACACTATATGATAAATCTAATGTACAATTTGACAAGAAAAATCTATACTCTGGTAGTTCTCGCACACATGATCATTAGGAAGGTTTGAAGTTATTTTTTTATTTACCAGTCCATTTTAATTCAACCTTCAAGCACTCAACTACATTAAAAACAATCGGACAAATACCGTAGTTAAAGAATGAACTATAGATATTATCTTTAAATTCCTCTTTATCAAGCGGTGGGTAGGCTCTACACTCCTCTGGTCTGTTCTGATAATTGGTACATTTCTTATTCTCAAGATATTTACATTTGAATCCCATAGCATATCTACACGATTCAATATCCTCAGGATTCAGAAATTTACTCATTTCCTCGTCTGTAGCAATCGGCCTAAGGTTCATACAACAATTTCCACATTCACAGCAATCGATTAGTGGTGCAATTTTCCTATTAAGTCTTTGAACAATTTCACCTACCTTATCTATATCTTGTTTTACCAGATAATTTCGAAAGGCTACATTTTCTTTCTCTTTCTGTTTTGCAATCTGCGCTATATTTTGAAGATCCTTCTCTAACCTCATGATATTCTTTTTAATTATTACTGAAAAGTAACAAACCATTCATCGAGTTGGTAAGGAAGTTTTGACACCATAACTCACGATAAACTGTGATTTGAATTTTATGGGTACTTACATATCAAAAGGATAATCCTGGAATGCTTAAAATGTGCGTGATCTTAATGCACCAAATATACAAGAATCATTTCAAGAAGCGCTCTTTTCTGCAATTTTTAAATAGAGTCTTACATTTAGTATCATTTCAGCAAAATGTAAGACTATGATAATCAAATAGAATTAATTCAATCTGGAAGCTCAAAAATCTTCAAATTTCTAAAATGAATTTTCGCATGCTCCGATTCAAGACAAATGTAACCTTCCTTTCTATTTGACTGGCTCACACCATTTACAAATTTCCCATTTGCAGCTAGTTTGATAACACCATCAACGCAAACAATATCATAAGTATTCCAATTTCCTCTCTTCAAACACCTGTTTTCTACTGGCTTACTCCGTTCTCCTCTCGGATTATCAGGCACCATTGATGTTTGCTCTCCTATTGAAAATATTTCACCATGAACACGCGCCATAGCTTCCCCCTCATCTGTTATGTTGTGCTTTAATCCATAATCGACCTCTAGTATCTGTGCTTGTATAGCATTAGGCCAATTATCCTTATCATTAAAATCACACCATAGATAAAGACCTGAATTTCCTCCCATCTCAGTATGCTTCCATTCCAGATGTATTACAAAATTTTTATATTTCGTTTCAGTACGAATAAGTCCGTGAGGTTCTCCCCTACAAACTAATTCATCATCTTCCATCCTCCAGGTATCTGGCTTAGTACTTACTTGAAACCATTTTATTTCTGATTGATTTACCTTAGAAGCACTGATTAATTCAGCACATGTCATCTGCTTGCCAAATTTAAACAACGGTTCTTGTGCCTTAAGTGCAATTATACTTGGACTTAAGAAGAATAGTATCAATAATATTTTGCTCATCGCTACATTTTTTACGTTGAAAATTCAAAAAGGGGTGATGAAATCCACCACCCCTAAAAATCTACAATGTTTGGCTATGATGCTAACTAATACCCAAAATTCTGGATCATGTTTGCATTCTCATCGATCTCTCGTTGCGGAATTGGCATTAGTTCATCTTTATTATCATCAAAATACTTCCCCATTACCACAGGTGCTTTTTTATACCACTTCAAACACGCCGCTTCATGTGCTCGTAGCGTTTCTCCAAGTATTCCCCAGCGATATAGGTCAAGTTTTCGTAATCCCTCAAAGCTTAGCTCAAGGGCACGTTCATCTTTCAATATCTCAAAAAACTCTAGCTTTGATAGGCCTTCTTCAAGGTCTTCAACACCAGCTCTTGAACGAACCTGATTAATTGCATTGTAAGCATCAGCATTGGGTCCTTCATTTATTTCATTTTGAGCCTCGGCATGCATCAATAAAACATCCGAATATCTAATAATTACCCAATTGATATCAGTATTATTCACATTTTTAGGAGCAGCCGTATGCCAATCTCTTCGCCATTTACCCGGAGCCCAGCCCCATTCATCTTTATCACTTGTCAACTCTTTCTTTGAACCATCGGCCAGAACCTTATATCTCGCAACAGCAACATCCTTTCTTAAATCCTCACTTGAAAATTTCGCATAAAATACTGGACTTGTTTTTACTTGTGAATTTGCTCTACCATAAGGACTATCAGCATGTACCGATGGCCCGTTAAAAGTTCCTATAATTCCTGTATTTCCCGAACCACCTTCTGGATTAAATAAACCAACCTCAAACAGTGTTTCCCATGTAGAGACTTTATTTTCACAATAGTTTCTAAATATTTGCTCATAATTATTCTCCAGACCATGCTCACCGGAGTCCATAACTCGCTGCGTTAGTTCTATTGCTTTTTGATAGTACTCTTTGTAATTCTCAACACGCTTCTTTTGTCCGTCGACATCTAAATAATAACCTCCACGATTCAGACAAACACGGGCATGAATTCCCAGAACTCCACCTTTTGAAATTCGTTCCTCTTCAACACCTTTTTCCGACTGCCATGGAACAAGATCTCCTGCCTCGCTCATATCTATGTCTATCTGATCATAGACCTCTTTTAGTGATGCACGCTCTAGCATCATATCATCATTCGCATCGGTAGGCATAAGTTTTACTGGTACTGCACCCCAAACTCGTACTAAGTCAAAGTATAACATTCCTCGCAAAAACTTAGCTTCACCAAGATATGCCTTAAGTGTGTTCTGCTCTTCTTCCGAACCATGCTCGAATAAATCCATTTGAGGGATCTCTTGAATAACAACGTTAGCTCGTTCTATTCCCTTCCATAAATTCAACCAGGTACTCTCAAGATTCCCTGCAACAGGATTGGCCTCATAATGAGCCACCATGCGTTTATCGTTATTTAAATTTGTTCCGGAAGCATGTTGAATATCGGTATCCATCATCAATGCTACCGATAAATTTCGGCCATAAGCATTTGATTCTCCCAGCACATCATAAATTCCCAGCACAGCCATATTCGCCTGTGCTGTACTTTCAAAGAATGTCTCAGCTGCATATTGAGATGTTGGCTCTTCAAGTAATCGATCTTCACATGATACCAAGCCCATAAGAATACAAGCTATAGCTAATGACAATGATATATATTTAATCTTCTTCATGATTTTTTAGTTATAAGGTTTCTAGAATTACAACGATAAGCTCAAACCTAAAATGTATGATCTACTCCTTGGATATGCCCCCCAGTCTACACCAGGAGTAACACCTCCAGAATTACGGGTACTAACATCTGGATCATAACCAGAATAGTTCGTAAAAGTATGGATATTGTAAACCGTTGAATATAATCTTAGCTTGCTGATACCTACACGCTTTAATAACTTACGGGGAACATTGTATCCCAAACTAATATTGCTTATGCGCAGATAAGAACCATCCTCAATCATTAAGCTACTCAGCTTCGGTTCAATCCTACCCATTCCATCAAATACAGGAAACTTTTTACCAACATTCGCAGCTGCCAATAACTCAGGATCAGTAAAAATTGCTCCATTCTCATCAATGGTAGTCCAACGTTCCCTTGCTACTCCTAGTGTATTCTTATTAGATCGATGCATTAACGTACATCGCATTTTATTGGCATTATATACGTCATTCCCATATGACCAGTTCATGAAAATACTGAAATCGAAATTGCCATAAGTGAAGCTATTGGTTATTCCTCCAAAGTGTACTGGATTAGTATCACCAATAATTGTTCGGTCAGCATCCGTAATCTTTCCATCAGGCACACCATCTGGTCCCGAAATATCTCTCAGCTTCATAAAACCAGGCTTAGGTTTTTCATTTGCCTTATAGGCAACTCCTTCTTTGATGTTGTATGTGTTGGTTTCTGCATCATAATCGAAATCTTCAACTTGATACATACCTTCATACTCATATCCATAAATTTGTCCTACCGGTTTTCCTACCTGTACAATATAATCGTTACCAAGTTCACCAAACCAGCCAGATTCACGTAGGAAGAAATCTTGATATGCCAGTTTCACCACCTTGTTCTTATTGAATGAGATATTAAAATCAGTTTGCCATTTAAATTTCTTCTTATTGATATTCATTGATGAAACACTTAGTTCCAATCCTTTATTCTGAGTCTCACCTACATTACGAAGCATGGTAGCATAACCAGAAGTCATTGGCACTTGAGCTTTCAACAATAGATCTTTTGTATTAGCCTTATATATATCTACGGTGAGTTGAAATTTCTGATTAAAGAAACCAATATCAAAACCTAAATTCTGAGAAACTGTAGTTTCCCACTTTAAATCAGGATTAGGAAGCACAGTTGGAGCAACACTGGTTTCACTAACATTATTCAAAGGATAATAACCTGAAGACAGAATTGCTAGTGACTGATAATTAGGAATTCTGTTGTTTCCTGCTTCTCCATACGACAAACGTACTTTAAAATTTGAGAAGGCATTCAGTTGTTTTATAAATGGTTCTTCTCCCAATCGCCAAGCCAATGATGCCGAAGGGAAATAACCATACTTGTTTCCTGATCCAAACTTCGATGAACCATCAGCACGATAACTAAATGTGGCTAAATACTTGTCATTAAGCGTATAGTTCACTCTACCGAACCAAGAAAGCAGCAGGTTATCCTCTTCACCTGATCCAGGAATTCCAGGTAATGATCCCAACGATAAATCAGCCAAAGCAATATCATCACTCGCAAAACCAGAAGTACTCGCTTCAAACCATTTTGTTTCACTATAAACCTCTTCCTGTCCGATTAAAGCATTTACTCTATGAATTTTGTTAAAGGTCTTTGTATAGTTTAATACATTAGAATAAGAGTAACCTTTTTTATCTGTCCTTCGAAGACTTCCACTTGCACTACCTGCACGTTTTGATGAAACTGAACGTAAGCCATTATAGTTTTCTTTTCTCACTCCTTGACGCACCATACCAACTGTCAAGCGATAATGTAATCCCTTTATAATCTCATAATCAAGCATTCCATTCAACGCAAGATTACTAGTTTCATTTAAGCGATGTTCTGCTTTCGTAGAAACAATAGGGTTCTGCATTACATTACCAGATGAATCTTCTAACAAAGGATCCTCATCCAACTCAACCAAGTCTCGATCATTTCCATTTTTACCAATAGTTGGACGATAATTCAACACATGCTGTAGTTTATTAAATCCTTCTCCTCCGTCTGATGTTCCCATTCCGAAGGTCTCTCGTTCAGAATAGTTAATATTTACAGTGGCTTTTAGCTTGTCACTAACCTTATGATCAAATTTAAACTTAGCATTACTTTTCTTCGCTCCACTATTAAGCATGATACCTTCATCATCGTTGAATGAGTAAGCCACATTATACTTTGTTTTTTTGGTTCCACCACTGATACTAATCTTATGCGTTTGATTGACCACTGTCTTTCCAAACATCTCATCTTGCCAATTTACCCCTGATCGATCTTTATAAAGCTCTTCCAACTCATCCCAGGTACCATATCGATTAACAAATCCCTCTAAAGCATCGTCATTAATTGAGCGCTCATAATCTAGCTTTACAAAATCGAACGGATTTAGGACATCCAATCGATTTACTACTTGTTTAAAACCGTAATATCCATCATAATTTACGGTAGTCTTACCTTCTTGCCCTCCTTTAGTTGTTACCAATATTACACCATTAGCTCCACGAGCACCATATATTGCAGTCGACGATGCATCTTTCAAGACATCTATAGACTCAATATCCGATGGATCAAGGTTATCCAAACCGTCTTCAGTAGGAAAGCCATCAACAATATAAAGCGGTTCATTGCTTTGTGTTATAGACCCTCCACCTCTCACTCGAATTGAGATACTTGCATCTGGTGAACCTTCGGAAGTTGAAATCATTACTCCAGAGATTCTACCACTTAAGGCCTGAGCCAGATTAGGATTAGGTACCTTCTCTAATTCTCCAATATCAACAGATGCTACCGATCCAGTCAGATCCTTCTTCCTCACTGTTCCATATCCTACTGCAATAATCTCATCCAACTCAGTTACATTACTTTTTAATGTAACATCAATTTTCTTTTTCTGCCGAATAGGTACCTCTTTAGGTTCGTAACCAATAAAAGAGAATATTAAAGTTCCCAAACCATCATTTACTTTTAGATTATAGTTCCCTTCAAAATCAGTTACAGTTCCTGTGGAGGTACCTTTTATTATCACATTAACACCTGGAAGTTTCTCTCCTGACTCACTCTTTACTTTACCTTTCACTGAATACTCCTGACACCACCCAGAGAGGCTCGTCAACAGCATTAGTAGATTAAATAGAATAATCTTTTTCATAGAATCTTTAGTTTAAATTAGATATTCATCGACTACGAAATTATTGACCTTACATCGAATCATGATTTACAATTGGTCTTTTCGATATAAATTTCGTTTTCAAGAGGTTGGAAAGTTTGTGTCAGAGCATAAAATCTCCTGACACTTTTTTTCTGAGAATTTTACAAGACAATTTTGAAAGCTAGTTCAACAATATTTCTGCAGAATAGCTATTTCTTTAATTTAGGAACGACAAGAACAAATGCCCACATTATTATCTTACTATAGCTTTATGGTACTTTACAATAATTAAAAAATAAACATGAAAAGATTTTTAAGCTATTTGTTCCTACTATTTATTATACATCAGGTACAAGCCGATGAATTAACAGGGATAGAAAAAAAGTACCGTGAATGGTTAATTGGAAGTACAACGACCAATTACAATAATCCACATACACAGAAACGATATTTAAGCATTCTTGAATACGTAAAATCTGCGGAAGATAAATTTGATAATTTCAAATTCACTCCCGATAATAAATTTGACTTCTCAGAAAAAACCGGACAGAAAGAAGCAAGGGCAATCTTTGCTGAAGTTCTTTTTCCTCTTTCGTTAGGCTATCATCTGCCTGGAGATCCTAATCGAAAAAATCCATATTACCATAACAAATCAATAGAGAAGAAAATCATTTTTCTATACAATTACTTAAAAGGAAAAGGTTTTCAAGAAGGTATTGATATGCAGTATGGCTCCACTCAGAAGTACTACGAGACGGGGATCATTGCCTTTGGTGGATCAATGGGCAACAATGTTCTTGGTTATGGACTATCGGTATTCTTAAACAAAGAACTACTAGCTAAAAACAATATGCTTGAAGCCGAATTAAAGACCCTTAACTGGATATCTGCAGTTGTTGGTCCTCAGTTTGATTTTCCACGGTTATGGGAAGTTAAAGGCTTCAATACTGATGGTGTAAGATCAATGATCAACAATAGATTATGCTACATTCTTTCATTACCGAAAGATAACTCGAATCGAGACGATGAAGCTAAATACTTTTCACGCCTATTAGATAAAGCTCTTCAAATAGCCGACGGATGTGCTGATATGATTAAATCAGACTATATGGGTTATCATCATAAAAATGCCTATTTAAGTGCCTATGCCACCAATGGATTCCATACGGCTTCACTGTTTTTATACTTATTGGAAGGAACATCCTACCAAGTGGGAGAAAAAGCCATCGATAATCTGGCTAATGCCGTACTTCATATGCGTATCTATTGCAATAAATACGATTGTCCAAGAGCACTTGCTGGTCGCTTCCCACACAATCTGGGAACACTAATCAAAAATATGCAGTCTTATGCCTATTTGGCAGAAGTTAAATCGCCTTATCAAAACACTATGAAAGCAGCTTTTGCACGACTATGGAATCCTGAATATAAGGATTTTACCAGTCAGTATATCCAGGGTGTCAACTGCAAAATAATGTACCATGGCTCAATTGGTGCTATCGACATGGCAACCAAACTTGCAGCACGTAATATAACACCTGAATCTGATCCTAATGGATTTTGGTTTTATCCATACGGAGGTTTAGGTGTTTACCGTAAGGATAACTGGTTACTATCTTTTAAAGGTAATAGTAAGTATATCTGGGATTTCGAAGCAAAAGGTGCTGCGAATCCATATGGGCGTTTTGCTAGTGCTGGTACTTTACGAATTCTAGCCGGAGGTAAGACTGTTTCTGCTGAGAATAGTGGTTATACAACAAAGGGATGGAATTGGACTCGCCTACCTGGAGCTACAACCTTCGATATGCCTTACGATGCGATGTCGTATAAAAAGACACGAAGTCGCACTCCAGAAAGTTTCCTTGGTGGTGTTGATATAGATGGTACTAACGCAATAGTATCAATGAAATACGACGCACCGTTGAGCTCACTTGCACTGAATAAATCATATGCAATTTTCGACGACTATGTTGTGGCAATGGGATCTGGTATTCAAGCTCCAAATGACAAGTATTCAGTACAGACTACTCTTTTTCAAAATGGCATGAAAAATATCGATGTACAGACAACAATCGATGGTAAAGTATATGATTCAAAACAGACGAAAGAACTTAACAAAGCCAACACAACCTTAACCGATGCACAGGGGCATGCGTACTATATTCCTCAGCAATGTAATATTCAAGTTGACAGAGGTATTCAGAAGGCTCCTCTCACAAAAGCTACAGAAATAGAGAAGGGTAATTACACTTCTGCCAGAATCCTACATGGGAAACAACCAGATAACGACTCATACTTGTATTTCATCCAAATTAATGGAGGAAAGAATGGTGCCAAGTATTTGGCTAACAATCAGGACAATTTATTCAATATCATACAGCACGATAACACTGCTCACATTGTCAGATATGCCAAAACTTATAGCACAGCTTATGCCTTATTCACTGAGAATAAATCAACCAATGACGAACTTGTGAAACAAACAGATACTCCATGTTTAATGGTTATTCAGACAAATTCGGATAACCAAATTCAATTGGCGATTCAGAATCCTGAATTGGGCAAATTTGAAGGAAAAAATGCTGGAGACTATGAAGATTATGGGTGGCACGATAAAAGTACTGTACAACCAGTGAAAGTAACCTTAAATGGAAATTGGAAGATTCAAACTAACAATGATAATATCTCCGTTGTAAGCAATAGCAACAATAGCACCGAGATTCAGTTCGATTGTTATGATGGACAGCCTATAAATACAACGTTGATTAAGCGCTAATAATCAGCAAAAAGAGGGTGCCTAACTTTTGGGTTCCCTCTTCTTTTTTAACTCTCGGGCATATCGTGCAGGAGTAGATCCTGTAATTTCTTTAAATGAACGGAAGAATGATGATTTCGAGGAAAATCCACATGTTTCTGCTAGTGCTTCCATTGTCATTTGCTCATTATCTCCATTCTGAAGACACTTTATAAATTCACTTACCCGATACTTATTCGCAAAGTCAAAGAAGCGAATTTTCATATAATCATTAAAAACTTGTGATACTATTCCTGAAGGCACTTCAATAGATTCAGCCAAATGATTAACAGTCAACTGTGCATCCAGATACAACTTCTCTTGTTCCATTATCAATTCAAGCTTTCGAATAATATCCTTCGCTTTTTCTGCTGTTAAATTTGATTGACTGTATTTCTTCTTCTTTTTATCTCTTATATGAAAAAAGATAAAAGAACCGAGAAGTAGAACGAAGATCATTGAAACGCTTACTGTATTAAAAAGCCTTGCCTTAATGTTGATCGCAATATCAATTGTTTCTCCATAACTTGAAGATGCATCTGCCGATTGAATTTTCAGCTGATATTTACCAGATAATAATCCATCAATTAATATAACATGATCGAATCCTGTAGTCCATGTAGTATCTCGACCTTCTAATTTCCACTTAATACTTTGTTTCTCTGGGGAAATGAGATTAGACGATCCAACATATACCTTTAGATATTTATCCTCAAAATTTTCAGAGAAAGTCAATTCGAAACGTTTGCTTTCCTCATTCCACATCTCATGAGAAAGTTTCGCCTGTTGTCCTACTTCAACCTTATGGAGTAACAATTGAGTTTCGTCATCTCGTAATTCATTCTTCGTTGGTCTAAAATAGGTTACACCATTCGCACTACTGAAGTAATAGGTATTTGTGTTAACATCATGAAACGCACCTCTTCTGTTATATTTCTCACTTACCAGTCCATCATCAAACGAATAGCTCACAAAATGAGACTTACCCTCTCCATCAAGTATGTGTTCTGCTATTCCTTTCTAGGTAGCAATGTACATTGCGTCATTGTCACCAGGCATTAAACCTGTTACATAATTACTAGGTAGACCGTCATTCTTATTAAACCGCTTAATAATTGCCTTAGAAGTATTATCCTCTAATATGCTATCATTCTTTATTACGAAGATTCCTTGCGATGATCCAAGCCAAATATTTCCTTTCGCATCAGAGTTAATTGCTTGTATATTCTCTGTTCCTTTATCAAACTCTCCTGATTCAAAATATTTGACCAACAACTCACCTGTCTCACTCACACAATATACACCATCACGTGTTCCTAACCATATTCGTCCCCGCTTATCCTTGAACAGACAGATTATCTTTTTAGCAGTCTCAACTTGTGCTTTTTTTAAGACAGTAAGCTCTTGTTTCCCTTTTCGCTGTACAAGGAGTAATTGATTTCGACATGCAGCCCAAAAGGTACTGTCATTATTTTCAATCCACTCAATAATATCTCCTCTTCTGTAGTTTATCTCACTTTTCAGTATCACTTCACTCCACGAATTATCTTCAAAAGAAAAAATCTTATTGGGAGTCACCGCCCAAGTTGAACCATTAGCATCACAATCAATAAACAAGATGTGGTTACGCTTAAGATTTGAATTCTTTGCATTAAACCAAGTAAATTTATTCGCGTCTACATTGTATCTAGAAATTCCAGAACTATAACTCCCCATCCAAATATTTCCATCAAGATCTCCACTCACGGGGAATATAGCATTTGAATGTAGCGTATTGTCAGCTGAAGGATCTTTTTCGATGCTATAGAACCATAATTTTTCTGGATCTATCTTAGCGACTCCCCCATTCGTAGCAATCCACATTATTCCCTGATGATCGCTCAATAGATCATTAATTTGGTTGTTAGGCAAGCTATAAGTTACATTAGGATGTCGATTGTATTCACGTTTGTAACTAATATTTCCGGCACTATCGAGTAGATACTCACGTACACCCCATTTAGTACCAGTCCACACCGATCCATCATGATATTCAACAGTAATCACTTTTTCTCCCGAACCTGAAACAAAATCCAGGAACATACCTTCTCTATCTCGTCTTTCATCATTATGGTTCAGAAGTTCAGACTCTACACTTAATAATCCATCATTCGTTGCAATATACATCTTACCAGAAGGAGTAAAACATATATCATTTATTTCACTCTCAATTTGCAAAATCCGCTTATGGAACTCTTTTAGAATTTCCCCATGTTTAGTGGCAATCCAACGTTGCCCCTTCGGATCAATCACAAATGATCTGACAACATCTTTTTCATGCAATTTTTTGGTTTCATGACTATGCACATCGATAATAAAATTATCTCCTGATTTACTGGAAGCCCAAATACGTTCCTGGTCGTATGGGAAAAGTGTACTGATCTCTGTGTTTGTATCTAGTTGGAAGTTTGTAATCTGGTCGATTGTATCAATTACAGTAATTCCATTAGTCCCACCAATCCATATGTTGTGATAATCATCTTGAATGATTGAATTATACTTAAATACATTCCCTTTCTTATTGGTACGTTCCTGAATAGGTAGGTTATACAAATTGTATCCATCATATCGAGCCACTACATCCACACCAATCATCCATAAATATCCCTGATGGTCGCGGAATAATTTCGAGATACGATTCGTGTTGAGTCCTGCTTGTGTAGTAATTCGCTCAAAGCGCGACTCGTTATCTTCATTAATCTCAACAATGTTAGCTTTTGTTATCAAAGGCATTAACACTACCAACAATGTAACAATACGCATGAATCTGTCGACGTTATATTCCATAAATAAGAGATATTCTACAACTCCAAGGTATAAATTAATATGAACATAAAGAAAGGGGTAAACTGAATTAGCTACCCCTATTTGGCTAAATTAAGAAAGTCATTATACTTTCTATTATTATATTTTCAGTAAGCTCATCAAGCATTCTATTCTTCCCCACCTTTATTTTCTCCACCTTGACGTATCAAAGATATCTACAATGTAGCATTGTTACCTAACTTACGATGCAATAATTAGTCTCACTAAATTTGTGTAGACTAATTTTGACAATATTATTTCACTCTAAAGGTGGATATTTGTTCATGAACGAGTAAACAATTCTTCCTCTCCGTCTTTCCCTAATACAACTATACTACTGACTGAAAAACACTTACTACACTTCCCTATACCTGTCGGCCTGATCAAAAAGCGTTAAATCTTTATACCCTGCCTTAATTTTGGCAGAATGTACTTCATCTTTCTCTATAAAGTATGAATCTCCCTTCTTTAGTAGATGTACTTTCCCACTTATTGTGATCTCCATTTCTCCTTCAAGCACCACTCCCCACTGCGCATTATGAGAATGTGGAGGCACTTCAACATCATTATCGAATTCCATAAATATGAACTGTTGCTCACCAGCCTGAATTAATCGTGAATCAACTCCTTCTAATTGAATATCTGCCTTTGGAAACTTTGAAATCAAAGCATTCTTATTTATCATCTTAACTTAAATTTATTTGGTTAAGCAATGTAGCAATTCCTTTGTGTGAATCACCATTTTTACTAATTTTATGCTTGAGATAATCAATCAGCGTTCTATTTCCAATACTGCACCAATTGCAACATTTATAGCAAAATATACCGCATAAGATGCAACACTGTCGAATGTTTACCGAATGCATGCCGAAAGTGTGCCGAATGATAGTAAGATAAAATCATATTAAAAGAGGGAACATTCTATCCTGATTTTCCTTTATATTTATTTCCAAAATAACATCATACGATAAACAAATTCCACTCAAACTTTACTCCTATTCTTATATCCTTTTACTATATGCCGAAGTTGAGATTACTTATACAAAGAATGGCAGCTAAATATGATGAATGCAAAATAAACAAAATTGTTTATTTTTAAAATTATTCCTAATTTTGGTTAAGAGTTTTATGACACGTGATTATGTTGCCTAAATTAATAAAAATAAAAGGGATACATCCTGGTGCTATTTTAAGGCGAGAGCTTAAAAAGAGAGGAATAAAGGGGAAAGAATTAGCCTTTGAATTAAAAGAACACGCCCAAACTATCAGTGCTATATTAAATGAGCGAAGAGGGATTACTCCTAATTTATCAATCAAATTAAGCTCTGTATTCAATGTTGACATTGACTATTTTATGCAACTACAAGCATGTTATGAAGTAAATAGATTACATACCAAAACTATCAAATCCAATAAGCCTGATCTTACAAAATTTAGACATGTTTTATTCTGGGATACAGATATTAACAACATTGATTGGCAAAAGAACAAAAAAGCAATTATTAAAAGGATATTTGAAAGAGGAAATGAAATGGAAATATCTGAGATTATTAATTTTTATGGAAAGGATATGATAAAATCGATCATCAAGGAAATTGATTACTCTTTCCATCCAGCCTTTGAACAAAACATTAAACGCTTTACTATCGATCATGAAGATCTATAAAGAAACTGTCAGTGATTTACTCTGGGAAACACTATTAAAACTAATGGATCTGGCAGAATTAAATCCATTCCGCTTAGTTGGAGGCACAGCCTTGAGTTTAAAACTAGGACATAGAATCTCTATTGATATTGATCTGTTTACAGACGCTGAATATTCTACTATTGACTTTGATAAAATCGATGAACTACTGGAGAAAAATTTCGCATATATCCAAGTAAGTTTTAGTGGAAATAATTCGTTTGGAAAATCTTATTATATCGGACAAAATAGTACTGACTTAGTTAAGCTCGATATGTTCTATACCGATCCATTTATCTTTCCTCCTAAAATAGTTGATGGCATTAGATTTGCACATATGAATGACATAGTTGCCATGAAATTAGAAGCCATTGGCAATGCCGGTAGGAAAAAAGACTTCTGGGATTTACATGAATTATTGGATCAATACACATTACAAGAAATATTTACTATTCATCAACAAAGATATCCATATAGTTACTCCAAAGAGGAGCTCATTAAGAAAATGGGTGACTTTAGGAACGCAGATCAGGACTTTGAACCGATCTGCCTAAAAAACAAATATTGGGAATTAATAAAACTTGATATCGAAGAAGCAATTCAACACCTTACTTGACCTCCTCGTACGACTGACTAGTACGATTATACTTGTAGGTAGTTGTCTCATCTATATTATTTCCCTTTTTGTGAACGATAAGGGTATTTCGTTGTTCTGATGAGAATTCGATTGATGTTGAATAGTACTTCCGATCTTGAGAATCTCTCCCAACAGCACCTTCATTATCATAAAAGCTATCTTCAATCCTTAACACTGGCTTTAATTGTGCTTTAAAGCCTACGAATCCATAAACTTCCGTATATCCGGTCATGTATCCCATTCTTGTTGAACCATGATCAATACTAATCAAATACTGATACTTGCTTTTTATCTTCGTATAATCAGGTACATCACCCCAACTACCAGCTTGTGTGAAACAGTTACTGTAAACCGGCTCTCCGGTATGAATATCCACCACATCAGCATTAACAAGGCTCACAGTTAGTCCGCTTCGATGCTGTTCTTTTTTAGGAATTGTTTTGCTCAGCAACAGTAAATGCATCTTACCACGGAAGAATATCGTATCAACATCAAATACTTCCTTTGACAGAATCGCTTCCTTTTGAGTAATGTAAAAACGATCTAAAACCTTAGTATCAGCACATGTATATTCTTTAGAGAATTTGGCTTTTACTTTTTCAAGGGTAAAAAGCTTATAATTACATCCATCACTATTTCCGATGTTAAACTTTTTCCATTCATGAAATAAATCAATTAGCACCTTACGATCTTTTAACGCTATCCATTTACGGTTACCATTTATTTCAATACTACTCAAATCAAAACCTTTTAAATAGTAGTCTCTTGTATTTACTTTTGCTATTTTACTCTCGGGGAAACCTATAGGATGCGTATAATCGTAATCTAACACCTTAATATGCAAAATCTCATGATCACACACATAATACTGCATTTCTCTCTTTCCTATAGATCCGAAATACATCAAACAATACACATCGAATTCGGGAGTGTGATATATCTCTGCTCCACGATCCATTCCTTCCTCTGCTTTTATTTTAGGATAGTCTTTCGCAATAGCATTCAGATTCTTTCTATTTTGGTCAAAGTATGTGAGCAAGCTATCAAGGAATTCTTTCTGTTGAATTGCTTCTTGTAGGCGTGTCCTCATGATCCCTTCATTCTTTTCAGATAAACCTGGATCATAGGGTGAAACTTGATTACTGCAGGCAATAATTAGTATCGACAACGATATTGTCATTAGGGTTATTGTTTTCTTCATCACTTAAATATTATGTTGCGAATTAAGGAAAATCGGACATAATACATTCTAACAAATTCATCAATTTGTCTAAGAAATCTGTCAATTCATACTTTTATGCATAATATTTTGGATTTTAAACATTACCTGTACTTATCCTAAGAATCAGCAGTGAAACTCATATGCTACATAAACGGCTTAGGCTTTTCTCCCTTCGAAGCTGCAGAAACAAGCTCTGAGATTCTTTTCTTTCGTGTTTCTTCTCTCTTAGCCATAACAATCCAGGCCAGCATCCCTTTGCGAATCGACTTAGTAAGACTGAGGAAAAATTCCTTCGATCCGTTACTTTTATTAAATGCTATTTCCAGATCGTCAGGGATGATTAACTTCTCAACATCATCTAAGAATGACCACATACCATTTTCCCTGGCAATCACAACAGTCCTCAAACCTGCCTGCGTCATCCGTCCTTCATCAATTAGTACTTTTACTTTATCCTTGTTGATCTTCGACCAGGTACTATTTGGTTTCCGCTTGCTAAAGAGTTGCATATACCTCTCATCATCGATCTTCTTTTTAAGACTATCGATCCAGCCAAAACAGAGCGCTTCATCTACAGCTTCACTCCAATCAATTGTAGGCTGTTGAGTTTCTTTCTTATAGAAGATAAGCCAGACTGAACTCTTTGAGCTATGATTCGTCTCCAGCCATTCTCTCCATTCCTGTTGGTTCCTTGGATAATATGTTTCTTTGGTGTTAATTGGCATTGTACTATCGTGTTTTTACCCAAAAGTAATAAAACCGGGAATATCCGCCTGCACTGAAAACTACATATCTTCTTTATTGAATCAAGAAGATATATTTCATTTTTCCAATAAAACTTAACTCCAGTTAAACTTTATAAGAGTTAAACAATCAAACAACTATTAAACTTTTAGATTTAAATCCGATCGTTATGAAAACACGCTCTTCCATATTGAGGTATAGATTATTAGGCGTTGCACTGATATTCTTTCTCCTGGCTAATTATCAATGCAGTGCTCAACAACCTAATATCCTATTCATTATTGCTGATGATATGGGCGTTGATGCGATCAACGGATTTAATGTAGGTTTTCGTCATCCTCACACTCCCAATATTGATAAGTTAAGAACATCTGGTGTTACATTTACAAATGTATGGGCCAGTCCGGTATGTGCGGCTTCCCGAGCATCAATTATAACAGGGAAATATGGTGTACACAATGGAGTCAGTACTGTTCCAGGTATATTAAGCACCGATCATAAATCCATTTTTAAGGAATTAAAAGAACAAACTAATGGCAATTACAAATCGTGTGTTGTGGGGAAATGGCATCTTTCCGGAAGACAAGACTATCAGCAGATTTATGACCATGGAGTAGATAATCTCATGGGAGTTTTAGGTGCTGGTGTTTCCGACTATTATAACTGGGATAAGTATGAAGATGGGAAAGTTAGAACATGTAAAACTTATGCTACGGAGTACCTAACAAATTATGCCATTAATTGGATCAAACAACAGGATAAACCATGGTTAATGTGGATGGCTCATTTTGCCCCTCATACGCCATTTCATAATCCTCCAGTAGGTACCTATTCAACTAGAAACACCGATATAAATGTTAGGAAATATAAGGCCATGATTGAATCATTAGATTATTATATAGGAAACTTACTGGCTGCTATTCCACAGAAAGCACTTGAGAACACGGTGATCATATTCCTTGGAGACAATGGAACTCCTGGAAGGATAATCAAAGGATTTCCTAAACAAAGAGGAAAACAAACCATCTATCAAGGAGGAATAAATGTTCCTCTAATTATCTCAGGGAAAGGAGTCAGTCGTAAGAATGAAATAGAAGATGCCTTGATCAATATTAGTGATTTCTATGCCACCCTTTCTCAAGTAGTAAATCCCAATGCCTACTCTAGCGGGCAAGTGTTTGACAGTCATAGTTTCAAACATTTACTGGACGATTCAGCAGGTGAAAAGCGCACTTACAACTATATGGAGATGGGAGCAAATAGAAATGTTCCTAACAATATGCATACAGCAAGAAACCAACAATATAAGTTACTTGATTTGGGAAATGGTACTATAGAGTTTTATGATTTGAAGAAGGATCCTTTTGAGCTTAATAATCTACTGGATGGACAACTAAGCAATATAGAACATCAAGCTAAGAATGATCTTTTAGATTACTTAGCAAATATTACAGGAAAAATGACGACTCAAGAACCTATAGCGCCTGAAATAGAAACAGAGGCTCTCTCTCCTGAGGATACTGAACTAACTACGAGCACTCTGAAGAAGAAAGCTAAAGGACTATACCCTGTCGTACACACAGGCGTAAAGGAGTTCTACGATGAAGATTCAAAGATTAACCCGCCAGAAAACGTAGACGCATTGTTTTGGCAAGACGCAGGCAGGGTGTATAATTCACCATCTTATACCGATAACGGTGATGGTACTGTTACGGATAATGTAACAGGATTGATGTGGCAACAAGATATGGGCGAGAAGATGACTTATTCAGAGGCAATGGAAAAAGTAAAGAAGTTGAATCTTGCAGGATACAACGATTGGCGTATTCCTACAATTAAAGAACTTTACTCTCTCATTCAATTTAATGGTCGTGTAATGGGAGCTAAAGCGATAACTCCATTTATTGACACAAATTTCTTTATACAACCAACAGGAAATGAAGCTAAAGGAGAACGTAGCATTGATGCTCAAACTTGGTCGTCTACAGTATATAAAGGCAAAACGATGCGCGGAGATAAAACAATATTTGGAGTCAACTTCATTGATGGAAGAATAAAAGGTTATCCTGAATTTAAGCGTCGGGAGAACCGTTCAAACACCATGTACTTTAGAGTGGTTAGAGGAAATCCAGATTATGGCAAAAATCTTTTAGTCGATAATGGAGACGGTACAATAAGTGATTTTGCAACAGGACTAATGTGGCAAAAAGCTGATGATGGAGTTGCACGCGACTGGCAATCGTCGATAGAATACGCCGAAAAACTAGAGCTTGCTGGTTACAGCGACTGGCATCTGCCAAACGTGAAAGAGCTACAGAGTATCGTTGATTATGAAAGATCTCCAACTGCGACAGATTCTCCTGCTATAGACCCTATATTCACTGTTTCAGAGATTAAAGATCCGAATGGAAATAAAGGACATTACCCATACTTTTGGGCAACCACCCCTCATCTTGATGGCCCTCGACCATATAGCAACGCCACTTATGTAGCCTTTGGTAAAGCTCTGGGACAGATGAGGGGAAGTTTATTAGATGTACATGGTGCCGGAGCTCAACGAAGCGATCCTAAGACTGGGAATCCTTCGGATTATCCCAAATACAGAGGCCCTCAGGGAGATCATGTTTCAGTATTTAATCACTGTAGATGTGTTAGGAAGATAGAAATTGAATAAGAATATAACAAGTCAGCCTACCGGAATGGTAGGCTGTTTTAGGAATTACTTTGTGTTTAATTCAACTATTCTAATATTTCCGGCTAATCCGGAAGGAACTGTTTCCCATTGGGTAGCATCCATCTTCTTGTAACGAAGATTTACAATATTGATATTGTGGAATTTCTTCCAATTTACACCTCTGCGATCAAGATCTCTTAGTCGGTTTGCACCAACACTTGCAACCTCTAAACGAATAGAGTTTGTTCCATTCTTCAACAGTTCATCAACTTGAACACTAAAAGGATATGCCCATAGCGTTCCAGCTTCCTTTCCATTAATAATAACACGAACCGAAGAACCTACTCCATCAAAATCCATACGATAAGCTTTTCCCTTTTCTGGCTGGAAGTCAAATGTAGTTTCATACACTCCTACTCCTGAAAAGTTTTCATAAGCATCACCATTCATGGCCGACCAGTATTTCAGGTTATCTAACTCTTGTTTTCCGGGTAGTATTGGCCCTCCATTTAAAGCTGTAAAGGTCCATGATCCTTCAATGCTGGTTGATTTACCCTCTTGAGGGTACTCATGTGGTTTAATATCGCTTACTGGAGATGTTGGGAACCAAACAATCAATGAAGCTCCAGCAGAAAGCTGAACGAGAACATTAGATTCATTTCCATTCATACTTACTTCTGCTTTTGTCACTTTTCCTGTCATTGGATCCATAAAAACAGCATCATTTCCTCCATGCAAAAATGGTAGCCATGCTTCAATCTTGTTCTTCTGATGATTTGCGATAAAATAATAAACACCATCATCACTCTTTCGCGATATTGATTTTACATGATAATCATTTAGCTTTTCGCGGTATACTTTTACATCGGCTAAATAGGCCTCCAGATCATTACCTACATAAATCTCACCCTCTCCTAATTTCACAAATGAAACACCTTCTTTTAAGCCAATCTTATTGTATAGTTCTTGAAGCTTCTTCTCCTTCATTTGATAGTCGGCATACCCAGAAACATGCGAAGGAAGACTTTCAAAGATAATCTTCGCTCCATTCTTAGCCATTTCAACTAGTTTTTGAATAGTTGCCAGTGGCATGCGTTCACAGTGAGGAATAACAATAGTCTTATATGACACCTCTTCGGATGTGAATATTTCACCATTTTTAACCTCCGACTTACCAATAATTCTGTCAGTAGTAAAATCGAACTGATATCCCTTATCCAGCAAAATATCCATTGCAGGCATGTGAATCCATCGCTCAGAGTTATGGAGTGTTAGTTTTTGCTCCTTGCCTTTCCCATCATGACGATAGTCCCATAATGGCCAATACACAATAAAATCGTTGTTTGCTTGTCCTTTTTGCAATACCGACTGACAACGAGTGATGTAACTATTCATCTCTTGAATATGTGCCCATTGAGGATTGTTAGGCTCCATGTGCGTTGATGCATAAAATAACCATCCTGGCCACTCTGCACGCTTCGGAGAATAAGCCGTACCATGAAAAAACACATGGTTAACACCTTTGATGAACAGATCATCGAGCTCTGGTTTGCATTGAAATAATGGTGTTTTAAAATGCTCATTCAACCAGGTAAAAGTCTCACACGACACTAATTTCTTTCCTTGCATATGGGCAGCCGATGCAGCAAACTTCTTGAACAACGCATTATGCTCAGTCTTACGTGAATCACTTTGATCGATATAATCCTGAAGAAAAGGGAAATCAGTTGCATGAAAGATTTCAATTTCAGGAATCCCAACTACCGAGTATAAATCAATTAAATTAGCAGGAGAACCGTGCGCCTGATTTTTTGTCATTGCACCATGACTATTAGCCCAATTAGTCCATGTATTCGTGAAGTTCTCCAACAGCATTCCACCAATAACCTCCCGGTAATCTGATTTGATACGCGCAACCTTATCGGTCTTTTCATCACTACTTAATTCTGCGAGGTGATCGGCTAAATCATATCCCTTTTTTTCTTTAAATATTTCGAATAATTCCTCAGTACTACTTGCCCGCGACAATTCATAACTATCATTGAAAAAACACCTAATTTGAGGTTTTTTCCCGGCGAATGCATCACTAAAACGCTTCAAGTAGTGTTCTGTGGCCTCTTTTGAGAAATGATTAAAGACTAATCCTTCTCCTCCAGGTGCTGCTCTCTTCACCTTTTGATTGGTATTCGATTGCCATGCAGCAACAGCTTTTAATCCAACCTTATTAATGCGTTTAAGACCTTCCCTGTCGCTTAAAAGATCAACTTGCTCTCCTTTTTTATTTATTGCTCGAAACGCCAAAAGTTTCACATCTTCTTTAGATGCAAGCTTCTTTTCCAACGCAACAACATCTTCGATAGTTGGATGCTCAAGAGTAGTAAAATTTAATCTTTTTGCAGCATATTCATCACCAATATGCGGACCACCGAAAGGCCATCCTGTACCGGTATTCATATCTACACCCATACCATTCTTATGAGCTTCACTGATTGTTGTATTCAGTCGCGCAATCCACTCATCAGACAGAAAATCGATGTAATTATCTTCCTCTCCTTTTACTCCATAGATAGGCGTAATCTCTACTCCTCCAATACCCTTTTCAGCATAATTATGAAGTAAATCGGCAAGATTCTGATCATCAACTGCACTTCCTAACCACCACCAACGAGTCCATGGTTTGGTTTCCTTGGTAATTTCAGGCCAATACTTGTTTTGTTTGGCTTCAGCATTACCAGAACAGCTTGAAAATCCTGATAACAGTCCAATCAGCACAAGTATCATGAAATAATTCCCCACCGATAATCTTATTAACTTAAGTCTCATGAAATAGTATTGTTTAGAATTTATAAAATAGACAATATTTGTGACATAAAAAACCTTTCTCCTAATTACATGGGGCTCACTGCTTTATTTTTCGTTTGCGAACACGGACAAATTTATAAAACTACAGAACACCATGCATTGCGAATATAAAAGGGGTAAACCTTCTAAACAATGCACATTTTGAGAAAAGAGATTCACTTTTTGTATGTCAAATATAGAATAATACAAAAATCCCGGAATAGCAGATACTACTCCGGGAAATAGAATGTGTGGTTTATAGTAATAAATGAAGATTCTATTCGTCCTCGGCTATAACAGCACCCATCTCTTGGTTGTCTTCAGGGCCCTCAATGTCAACGATTGGAGTATAACCTGTACTAAACACATCGATGCAAAGCGAATCTGGCACATACTGCGTAAGATATTTTGCGTCAGATGCATAATCAGTAATTACAAGTTCTGATTCCTCAATCGCAAGTTCTTCTAATGTTTCGTTACCTTCAGTATTGATATAGCTTACCACACTACCAACAGCTCCATTCGAAACATTAGCCTCTCCAAACAGTAACGTTAACTCCCCTGCTTCATTCAAAGTGGCACTATTGAGAGTCCTATTCACCAAGGTCTTTTCATAATCAGCACCATAAACATCTCCAAAAACCTCCATAGGAACTGAAATATTACCTTTATCATCATAGGTTCGGATGATAAATGAGTAACTATTTTCTGGAAGTCCTTCCATAACAATTTCCACTTGAGTATCATTGTCATTCACAGGAACAGACACTGAGTCAGCATAAAAATTCCAAAATACGCGTACTTCAGTCACCAATGGATCAACAGGCTTATCTGCAATAATCTTAGCCCTGTTTTTTCCTGAATATACAACAGGATTGATTACCTGTCCAGGATAAGTCTTCCCTCCAGGGACAACAAATTCTTCATAAACTTCGGTTTGTTCCTGACAGCTGAATAATCCGCATGCCAGGAGACCGATCAATATATATGCAATTTTATTTGTCATTTCTCTTTAGTTTAAATTAGTTTTCTTCTGCAGGCTGTCCCCAGAACGACATTTCACCAATTAGAATAAACTGCTCACCACTAGGAGCACTATTCCATTTTATTCGATAGAAGCGATATGCTTCTGGAATAGTCTCAAACTCATAATCAAACCCCTTTCGAGCATATTCTATGTCTTCATCAGTACGCTGACCGTTAGGTAAACCAGATGGTTTATAAGGCTCACCAAATTTGTGCAATAACGTCCAACTATCCCATGATCCATCAGGATTAGGCTCATTTGATCCATAGATTTCCCAATCATCAGCTATACGTCCATCAAGATACTCTTCACCTCTACGCTGCCATTGTTTCATTCTACTCAAAACATACTTCGCACCGAAATCGATTGATATCCACTTAGGCATAGGATCTTTTCCTTGATCAGTTGCAAAGAAATTACCTCCACTATTTGATTTACCATCCCATAACTGAGTAATAGGATTCTTTGAACGTAACCACTGAGTATCATTTGGTAACTTTAGATCAGCAAAGTCAGTTTTGGGAATCTCTTGCTCAAACAATGGTTTCAATTGCTTTTCCACTAAATTTGAAGAGTTTCCAAAAGGATCTTTTACAGAAACAGCAAATGATGTAGTCTCAGAATCTAATCCTCGATAGGTCCATCTTCCAGCATTAGTTTTTGTATAAAGCTTGTCCAACGGTAGCCAATCTCCAGAACCTATCGTATCAATGAACAACTCCATTATTAGATTGGCCTCTGTTTCATTCTCATATAAAACTTCGATACCTCCGAAGATGGCATTCATTTCTAATTGCTCAGCAACTGCATACACAGGAGGATTAAGTGGATGAAATGTTTTCACCAGAGGTGCCGATTCCTTTTCATTTCGACCAACACTGTAAATACTTACATCATGGGCAAGCGTATCACCATAACCTTCCAGAATTAGTGTATTCTGATATTTTGACGATCGAGCCTCATAGGTTACCCCTGCTTTAGTTTCGTATATCGCCTTAGCATATAAGAAATTCTCATCTTTGGGAACATCATAGCTTACCACCCCACCACCTGGTGTAGGTGTTATTGTCGCATTAAGAATCTGAGCAGGAAGCTCTCCTGCAGTACCGATAAAGTCAATGCGACCTTCTTCTTCACAACTAACTGTTATAATTAGTAATAAAAGTGGTATATATTTTAAAACTCGTTTCATTTTAATCTAGTTTAAAGATGTATCATCTAATTACCATCCCAGGTTCTGCACCAAATTTCTATTTCTAATGATGTAACTATCCTTGATTGGGAAGAAATAGTCTTTCAGTCCAAATGTCTGGGTATAAACAACTACAGGCTGACTGTATAATTCTGAAGATTCTTGCGACATATCCCATGTCATCACATCGCTATTCATAATCTGTGGAGCTAATTTCCATCGTCGAATATCATAGTAACGCTTTGCTTCAAAAGCCAATTCAATAAGACGTTCTTGCTGTATAATCTCACGTAATCCCTCCTGAGATTGAGGTTTCGATGGATTGCTAGAGAAATTACTCCACGCCTCGTCAACACCCGCTAAACCTGCACGCTCACGAACCTTGTCAATGTAAAGCTTAGCTTCTGCCGATGGTCCACTAGCCTCATTCAGAGCCTCGGCATACATTAGATATAGGTCTGCCAAACGTATTACTGGCCATGGATACGAGTTAACAGAGTAGCCTTTAGGAGGAGTTTGCACATTCTCATAATGAATCAACTTCTTAATGAATGTACTTGTCGCATTTCGATTATTTGGCTGCTTGTATTTTGTTCTAATGTAGTATAAATCATCTTCTTCATATTTTCCTTGACCATACCATACTCCTCCGTCAAAACCGATACTTGCGTAATATCTGTCTTCTCTGTCGAAGTTATACTTAGTGGTTTCATAGCCCGTATGAATGTTTGGATAATCATCTTCAGTAGCCTTTTTTGTACCATAACGACCTTCATAATCCCAGGTAATATCCTCTTCAATTGGAACACCATTGGCCGAATAAAACTGATCCATGATCTTTATAGGAGCCCCCAATTCTGATTTAATAGTCGTATTTTCAGTGTTTTTCTCATTCACATAGGCTCCAACATATTGTTGAATTTTACCAGCCCAACTTTGAGTATTTCCCCAGATTATTTCCTCATTCCAACGATCTGTTATGGTATTACGAATACTTAACTGAGTTAAAGTAGCGTCAGATAACGGTTTCCCGATAACATTCTTAAACTCGAACAACTGATACCCTAAACTCTCACATAGATCAATAGCCTCTTTGCATGCTGTCGCAGCTTTTGTCCAGCGTGATTCATCGTAAGTTGTATTAAACAACTTAGTCCCATCGTTATTCATTAACGCATTAAAATCGTTATTTCCATTAAACAGTGGACTAGCATGGAACAATAGCACTTTTGCTTTCAACGCCATCGCCACAGGCTTTGTGATTCTTCCAAGTTCACTAAATGGATCAATAGTTTCTTCTGGAAGATTTACTAAAGCTTCGTCCAACAAACTCACAATATAGTCGAAACATACATCAACAGGTTGACGCGAAACACGCACCTCCTCAGGATCTGCATCAATTGGCAGACTCTCATCAACGACTGGTACCGGCCCATACAATTTTACCAAATAAAAGTGATAGTAAGCCTTTAAGAATTTAACCTCACTAGCCCACTCTCTTCTTTCCAATTCTTCCATATCGGGAACAGACGCAATGTTCTCAAGGAAGATATTACAATCGCGAATAGCCTTGTACATATCATCCCAGTTTCCATTACCAATTGGATTAATTTTATTCTGTTGCCCCAGTGCAATATTGAAAATATCATGCTTAAAGTGAGGTGAGGTAGCACCTGAAGGTATTGCATTAATGAAGCCCCACATTTCATCGCCACCCACTGTAGCCGGATCATTTTCAACATTTCCATGACGAGGCATATATGAGTAACAAGTAAATAAATACTTCTCTGCGTTAGTACGCATACTAAATGCATCTTCAATGGTCGCCAGGTTGTCTGGGACCACATCCAAATAGCTAGATTCACAGCCCGTTAAGAAAGCCATTGCTGTGATCAGTATGCCCAATATTTTATTTTTATATCGTATCATCTTGTAATGATTTATTGATTTTAAGATTATTAGATTACTTGAAGCTAACATTAATACCAAAGTTGATTGTACGCTGAACAGGATAACCTAAACCGTTACCACCCATCTCAACATCCCACAACTTAAACTTACTAAAGGTTAACAGGTTGGATGCATTCAGGTAGAAACGACACGTTGATAAACCTAAATGGTTTCTGAACGACTTAGGTAGATTATAACCTAATTCAATCTGCTTCAAACGAAGGAAAGATCCATCACGCATAAACCAAGTACTACGCTGCAGGTTATTCGTATTCTTGTCTACACTTAAGCGAGGCCATAATGCATAAACATCTCTGTTACTTTCCGACCAATAACTATCGGCATAAGCTTTCAACACTTGATTTTCACCCACAAATGGAGATGTTTTCTCTGCATCAATCCAGAATGACTCATTCGCCAATCCTTGGAAGAATGCCGAGAAGTCGAAGTTTTTATAACCTAATGAGAATCCGAAACCATAAACAATTTCAGGTAATGTTGGATTACCAATTGGCACCTTATCTGCTTCTGTTATTTCTCCATCACCATTGATATCGGTATATTTTATATCACCACCTCCAACTGTATAATTTCCACCAAAATTTTGTACCGGAGAGTTTGCAGCTTCTTCATCATCAATAAATAAACGTTCTGCAATATATCCATACTGCTGCTGAATTGATTGACCAATTCTTGAACGCCAATATTCATCATAGTCAGGTTCTTCAAATACTTTATACTCGTTAGTAGCGTAAGTAAAGTTACCTCTGGCAGAGAACCACATACCATTGTCCCAGCTTTGCTTGTAATCGACATTCAAATCGACACCCTTTCCTGAAGCTTCACCTACGTTAGCTTTAATATCACTCTGTAATCCCATTGTATTAGGTACAGCTTCACGGGTCATCAAGATATTTGTTCTTTTTTCATTAAAAAGTTCAGCTTGTATGGTTAGTTTCTCCCATAAACCTACTTCAAGAGCAATATTTGTTTTGTATGCTTTCTCCCAGGTAATATCAGGATTAGCATAACGCGATACTCTCACTCCATTCTTAGAGTATCCATTATCTCGTCCAAAGCTTGCCTTTCGTTTTCCATCATTCATGTTAACTTCCGATAAATAGAAGAAACGATCTTTAGATGAACCAATCGCATCATTACCAACAACACCATAAGAACCTCTCAAACGAAGATTATTTACTGTTCTTTTCATGTTTTCGAAGAAACCTTCATTAGAGATAGTCCATGCAACACCAGCTGATGGAAAGAATCCAAATCTTTGAGATTCATGGAAACGTTCAGATCCATTATATCCGAAGTTAAATTCAGCGAAATAACGCTTGTCGTACGTATAAGTAGTTCTTCCTGAAAGTCCCATATTACGGTGTGGAAGTGACGTTTGTACACTCTCAAAATCGCCATCTAGACTTTCACGCATACGGAACACAAATAATCCACTCACACCATGCTTCTCTGCAAAGGTGCGATTATAGATCAACCTATTCTCTAAATAGAAATTCGAACTTACCTTCTTATCTCCTCCTTTAGGATCACCAAGATTCTCGGTACCTTCATCAGGATTCAACTGTGTTAATGTATAAGTATCAGTTACAGGATCGTAATTCGAAGCTTCGTAGAAGAAAGGATTATAGTTTCTTTTCACATCAAAGAATGAATAACGGTTGGTATTCACCATTGTGCTATTACGAAGACCTTCGGTAATAAAGTCCAGATCTTGCTTTACTTCAAACTGAGCTAGCATTCTTGATCTTGAATAATCTTTATAACCCTTTACCATATCAGCAAAAGGATTCAAGTACTTACCTTCTCCGTAGTTACCAAACATGATATGATTTACATACTTATGCTCTTCATCAACAGGGAAATAGGCTGGGAATAAGACTGGATTAGATTTGATCACCTTTTTGTACATTGAACCACCACCTTCTAGCGGACCGGTATAGTCATCAAACACTCCATTAAGCTTTACAATCAACTCTGTTGTTGGAGCAATATTGATGTTCACGTTAGTTCGTAGGGTAAAGCTATTTAGACTAATATTACTATTGAAATTGTTTAGCTTATGCGACTTTAAAATACCGCTGTCATGATTATAAGATCCAGCAACATAGTAGCGGGCAACTTTACCTCCACCACTTACATTAAGGTTCATACGCTGGTTCATTGTACGATCCTTAAACAACAGCTTATACCAATCGTTTTTAGGATATACATAAGGATTCAGTCCAGCTTTGGTATTATCAATTTTACGTTGCGAATAGATGGTCTGTCCTAAAGGATCACGCGTAATAACTGCTTCATTATGCATCTCCATATAGGTAATTGGATCGGCCAGCTTAATGTTCTTTGTTGGAGCAGAAATAGAATTCTCAAAACGTGCAGATATCTTCGCTTTTCCCTCACGACCTTGTTTAGTTGATACAAGGATAACACCATTCGCACCTCGAGCTCCGTAAAGCGCTGTTGCTGTAGCATCTTTAAGGATAGAAAAACTTGCAATGTCATCTTTTTGCAAACGCGCCAGGTCGGTTGATGTTAATTCCACACCATCAATCAAAATCAACGGACTACGGTTTGCTTGTTCTCCAAATGTTGTAACGCCACGCACAAAGAAATCAGCATTATCTTCACCTGGTTCACCAGTTCGCTGATAAGAGATTACTCCGGCAACCTGTCCTGCTAAAGCAGTAGTCAGGTTACTTGTCGATATTTTCTGAAGCTCCTTGGTATTCATCGTTGTAACCGAACCAATCATATCAGTTCTTTTCTGCTTACCAAAAGCAACAACAACCACCTCTTCAACATCCTCACTTTTATCCTTTAAGACAACATCCACTGTCGACCGTCCTTTTACTGCTATTTCTTGAGTAGTCATACCAATAAAAGAGAACACAAGTACATCAGAATCTTCTACATCAATAGAGTATTTTCCATCAATATCTGTTATAACTCCTCTTGAACTACCTTTCACAACAACAGTAACACCAGGTAAAGCACCATTGCTATCTGTAACGTTACCGGAAATCTTTTTCATTTTCTGTTCTGCGGGAACAGGCTGAGGCTTTGCTTCTGGAGCTTTAGCTTTTTCAACAAATAAGATTTGACGATCGTTACGAATCTCATAATCAACATTTGCATTCTTACAAATCACTCTGAGCACCTCATCTAATTGAGATTTTCTAAAATTTAGTGAATAGCGTTTCTGATGATTGAACACACCATCTTTATACAGAAACACGTAATTGGTTTGCTGTTCAATGGTCTCAAGTAACTCATCTATAGTCGCCTGCTCACACTTGAACGACAACCGTGTCTGGGAAAAACTATTCCCAAATGAGACCATCACTAAACACAAAAAGACAAGTGTTAGTTTCATTTTTCTCATTAAATTTTGCGTACCACCCCCAGTACGGGAGTACCACTCTCGTTTTTTTTTCATAAATTTGATTTGAATTTGTTAAGTAATGATATTATTTAACTTTAAGCCGGGTGATGCAGCCACATCATTCGGCTTATTTTTTTAATCCAGCTATTGGTTAGGGTTTTAGCTTTTATCGAGCTAACATTTATTTCTCTAAAATCTCATAAGCATTTTCTCCTATTGATTTAATTTTCAGGTTAGTTACTATTTCTATTCGGGTCATTACTTCTTTCTGTGATTCATTAAGGTCAAGCTTTCCTCTTATGCGGATATTCCCTAGCAAAGGATCTTGAAAACGAAACGTTATATTATAAAAGCGCTCTAACTTTCGCGTAATCGACGACAAATCAATACCATTGAATTTCATCAAGCCATCTTTCCACATCACGTAATTATCAACATCTACTTGCTGAGTTGATACCTCATGATTGTCCTTATTATATATTGCCATCTTACCAGGCACCAACACCACCTTATCCTTGAATAGACCAAACTCTTTAGTCTCTAATTGGACTTTTCCTTCAGCCAGCACTGTATTTATCCTGGAATCAGTTGCATAAGCCGATACATTAAATTTGGTTCCCAACACTCGTACATCAATATCAGAAGTCTCTACGATAAAAGGATGCTCCTTATCATGAGCCACTTCAAAGAATCCTTCTCCAACAAGCTGAACCTTGCGAACAGCACCAATAAATTCCTCAGGATACAACAATCGACTACCTGCATTTAGGTGAACCTTTGTTCCATCAGTTAGTGTTATCCTTGATGTTCTACCGTAAGGGACAATCAGATGATTCAGTTTTTCTTTTCGCGAGTCTTTCTTCCTATCTACAGCTTCTGCCTTAGTTGGTTCTAATATCTTTTCATCAACAATTAGCTCCCCTTTACTACTATGCTCAATTACCGACTCTCGAGTATCAATACTAATTTGGTCGCCATTAGAACGCACCAGTAAAGTCTCTTCTCCAACATTTTCAGCAAGTACAGGCTCGTAGAAGAAATCATTCTTCTGAGTTGGCTCAATATAAAATAGCCAATACCCTACTGTAAACAATATGAACACAAACGCTGCAGCCGACATATAATGAAGATACCTTCTGCGATCATTCTTTTGTTTCTCTTTATCGATACGATCAAGAATCCTGGCAAACATCAGCATCTCATCTTTATCTGCTATCTCCTTATCTACCGTTTTAAACTGCTCTAGCAACTCCTTTGCCAACAATATATACTTCTTCTCCATTGGATTTTCAATTTGGTATTTAGTCCAATATTCCTCCAATTCAGGAAGAGGATTAAACACCCAGTCCACAAACCGCTTGTCATTGATATATTGATCGATTCTCTTCATTATAAGTCTGGTTTCACTTATAAAGGGAAGATGCTGTGAAGATATGGACAGAAAAAAGGAAGTTTTTTTAAATAAAAATCATAATCTCCTCATTGCATGCACCTTAACACACAAAAAAAGAAACAATTAGTCTGATAAATTAAAGGCATCAAGAAAAAAATAGCCCGGATATAACAGTGGTTATCCGGGCTAAACAATTATAGGGTATAAACATGAAATTTCAAAAAGAGAGAGGGGTATTACCCCCTACTCTACAATAATCTCATCAATTTGCATATGAATGTTCTTAACTCTACTTGTTGGATCGTTTGGAAGCGCTTTAGGCAACTTTGCTATCACACGAATAGCAGTAACACCATTGGCAGGACAACTAACTTTATTGGTCATTTTATTTCGTCCTTTAATAAGACTCTCTTTCATGAATCCTGTCTTACCAATTTCTTCGAATTTCTTTCCATCAGTAGATCCAAGTACAATAATTTCTGTTGCTGGATAGAAACCTTTATGCGTAAATCTCATTGTATTCAATGTCACCGAAGAGATATTAGTAGGCGCATCAAGTTGAATTTCAACGTCCACATCCTCGTTAAATATTTGCCAGTTTTTATCGTTCTTTCCTAAAAACTGTCCATAATTTAAATCAGTCAATGCACTTACTCCTCCGGCATTTTTTTCATCAGGCTGTGTACCATGATAGATTACTTTTGCCCCCACTGCTTTATGAATGATAAACTCCTGCTCTATAATATCACCCTGTAGCTCTCCATCTTTAAAAATACCTGCTTTTAATGTTGTAGTCTTAGTAATTTCAAATGGAACCTCATACACACTGCTTTTCGCTGTTGGATTTGTACCATCAAGAGTATATCTGATCTCAGGGTTTGTCAACTCAGCATTCATCGATACCTCAATGTTTTTACCATTCGCTTTTTGATAAATCCATGGATTAAAAACACTTTTTGCGTAGCGTATATTCTTCGCATCAAATCGCTCTAATTGTACTTTCAAGCGATCAATAAAATCATCAAAGTTCTGGTATTTCTCAGGAGTCCATCCATTCTCTGCAACCGCAAATAAACGAGGGAAAGTCATATAAGTTAACTTACCCCAATCAGAAATTGATTCAGTCCATAAGTTTCCTTGTGTTCCTAAAATATGCTTACCCTGTTCTGGAGTTAGGTCGTCAGGAATAACCTTGTAATTGTAACAAGCCGACAATAATGCTTCGGAATATCCTAAATTCGGCTCATAATCCGATTGTCCCTGTTTTAGGTCAAGGTAATTTGCGTAATTAGGGGACATAATAACATCATGTCCTTCTTTTGCAGCGGCAATACCACCTTTTTCTCCTCGCCACGACATTACTGTAGCATTTGGAGCCAATCCTCCCTCCAGGATCTCATCCCAACCAATAAGATGCTTTCCTTTTGCATTTACAATTTTCTCTACACGACGAATAAAGTACGACTGTAATTCATGCTCATTCTTTAACCCTTCCTTTTTGATAAGCGACTGACAAGCAGCATGATTCTTCCATCCACTCTTGTTACACTCATCTCCACCAATATGGATATACTCAAATGGGAAAAGCTCAGCAACTTCTTCAATTACTGTTTCTAAAAATTCGTAAGTCTTAGGATTTGAAGCACACAAAGCATTGTCTTTGAATACACCACCTGTTGCAACTCTATATGTGCGAGAATGGTCACATGCAAGTTCTGGATATGAAGCTAAAATTTCCTGTGAATGGCCTGGCACATCAATCTCTGGAACAATCTCTACATGCTTTGATTTTGCATATGCAATCAATTCCCTCATTTGCTTTTTAGTGTAATAACCACCATAAGTTGCTTTTTCTCCATCCTTTTGTGCTGGACGCCCCCACCAATTACTTAATTTCTCATCTGTAATATTGTGATCAACACGCCATGCTCCAATTGATGTTAGATTCGGATAGTTATCCATCTGTAAACGCCATCCTTGATCATCTACTAAGTGTATGTGAAAGCGATTAAGTTTTATGTCAGCCATAAAATCGACCACTTCATACAGTTTATCAATACCGAAGAAATGACGAGAAACGTCAAGCATGTAACCACGCCATTTAAATTCAGGTTTATCACTAATTGTTACAGCAGGTACTTTACCAGTATTAACTTGCAACAATTGTTTTAGCGATTGCAACGCATAGTATGCTCCAGCTCCTGAACCAGCCTTCACTGTAATTAAATCATCTGTAACAACTAGTCCATAAGCTTCATCTTCCAATGAATTATCGCGCTTAATAACAATTGCATTTTTCGATGGTTCTTTTTCAGAATTACCAGCATTTACCTGGATTCCTGATATTGCCCTGATTTCATCAACAAATTGTTTTTGTTCATTTTTGAAGAAAGTTTCATCATCAACATACAATCTTGTCTCTCCATCTACTTGAAAAAATCCTTCGGTAACCAACATCGATTGAGGCTGTGGTATAAGTCCTATTTTCGGTACTTCATTTTTCTTATTACAAGAAAAAAGCGCACAACATGCAACAATGATTAAAGTTCCCGTGATACTTCTAATGTTCATTTGTGTTAAGGTTATTTGATTATTACATATTCCGATAAATAATATCACAATTTATCTACCGGAATTTCGATTAGTACATTCTATTCAACTCAATAACACAAATTTACAAACACAAATACAAAGAAACTTTCACACATGTAAGGTAAAGTATTCACGAGGTAAGAAAAACGGGGCACTCATGTTCAGAACATTCAGAACTCCTAAAATTGTTACTGCCTAAGCCTTATTTTTCTTATACTGAGTAGGTGTTAGATCAAACTCCTTCTTAAAACACGTACTAAAGTATTTAGGAGTTGAAAAACCAGTAATGTCACTTATCTCGTTAATCGTATAATCACTCTTCAATAAATATTGTGCTGCACGCTGAAGTCTGAAACTCCTGATAAAGTCATTCACCTTTTTACCTGTAAGCGCCAATAATTTGCGATAAAGAGCAGAATGACTCATTCCAATTTCACCAGCAATAAATTCTATCGACAATCCAGGATCTGAAATATGATTATCCAAAATTTGCAACAATTGTTCAAGAAACTCTTCATCTGGATTATTTATAGCAATCTCCTTGGGCTCTAATTTCAATTCTCTTTTAAATCGTTCCCTAAGATGTTGCCTTAATTCAATAAGATTATTAACCCTAACAGTAAGCAGTTCAAAATTAAAAGGTTTTGTAATATAATCATCAGCCCCTGTCTCCAAACCTTCTAACTGATAAATATCTGCCGATCTGGCTGTAAGTAAGACTATTGGGATGTGACTTGTCCTAAAATCTTTTTTTAGTTTTCTGCACAACTCAACACCATCAATTTTGGGCATCATTACATCACTCACGATTATATCAGGAATCTTATCCTGAGCAATATCAAATCCTTCTTGCCCATCATAAGCAACCAATACCTTATACTGATTTGAAAATCCTTCTTTTATGAACTCATTCAACTCAATATTATCTTCTACGACTAACAATACTGGCTTTTCCTCTTCAGATTTAGCAGATGATTTAGCAGATGATTTTGCACTTAAATCATCTTCTTTGTTTGGATTATTAACCAGCGCTATATCTGCATTGTTAATCTGCTTTTCGTCAGGTGATAAATCAACAATTTCATTTTCTGAATAGGCTGAACGCTCTGATGGAAACTTAACCGTAAAACAAGTTCCGTTATTTAGCTGGCTCTCAACTTCTATTGTTCCATGATGTATCTCTACTAAGCTTTTACAAAGGGCAAGTCCAATTCCACTTCCCTTTGTTGCTACATTTACTTTTCCCTGATGAAACATATCAAAAATGAGAGGTAAATCGTCATTACTAATGCCTTCTCCTGTATCTTTCACTCTTAAAACAATCCAACCTTGTTGTTTTGCAATATCTATAGTTATTACCCCATGAGAAGGTGTAAACTTAAAAGCATTCGAAAGCAAATTAAACAGCACTAACTCTATCTTGCTTTTATCAAAATACACAATCATTTCTTGATCTTCCGCATCAATACTAAAGTCTACTTCCTTTTGCAATGCTAATTCATGGAATGACAAACTCACTTCTTTGATAAAAGAGATTACATCATTTTCAGAAACAGAAAGCTGCATTTTACCACTCTCAATCTTTCTGAAATCAAGCAATTGATTAATCATATGCATCAACCGTTGACCATTTCTATTCATTACCATTAATTGATGCTTACCTTTATTATCCTGATGATAATTCTTAGAGAAACGTTCTAAAGATCCCAATATTAACGATAACGGAGTTCGGAGTTCATGCGATAAGTTCGTGAACACTCCAATCTTCAACAGATTCATTTCGTTATCCTTTTCATGCTTATATTTCTCTAAATCAAGTTGATTTTTCAATCGAATCCTTTTAGCATATTCTCTAAAAATCGTAAATCCAATTCCTGAAATGACAATCACATAGAGAAAATAAGCCCATGCCGTCTGCCAAAATGGAGGAGATATAGATATCACTATACTCGTCACTTCTGAGCTCCATTTGCCAACACTATTTGCGGCCTTCACATTAAAAATATAGTCTCCCGGTGTTAAATTAGTAAAAGAAGCTACCCTCCTTCTTGAATCTGTAGTAATCCAACGCTCATTATCTCCTTGAAGTTGGTACTGATACTTGATCTTACCTGGATTACGGTAACCAGGAGCTGCAAATTCAAATGTTAGATTATTCAGATAATGGGGTAAATTTATTGATTTAGTAGACGATATATTTTGCTCTAACGGCACAAATCCTTCTACAACTTCACCTGCAGACACGGGCTCATTATAGATACGAAATCCTGTTAAGGTTACTTCTACATCTTGTAAATCCTGTGCGATACTACGAGGATAGAAAGCAACCAAGCCATTCTTGCTACTAAAAAACATTTCACCCTCAGCAGTCTGCACAATCGATCCTGCTTCAAAATCGCTTGTAGGTAATCCATCATCTTTATTTAAAACCAGGAGTGCCTCAGTTCTAATATTATAGCGAACAATCCCCTTATTGGTACAGCACCATATATTCTGTTCTTGATCTTCAAAAACACCATATACAGAATTACTTGGCAGCCCCTTACTTTTTGAAAAGACATCAATACTCTCATCCGAAAGATTATACCTACAAAGTCCGGCCTCACCGGTTGCCAGCCATATATTCCCATTATGATCTTCTATAATATCATGAATAGGATTATTCGTTAACACCTTATTTTCTGCAGTTTTAAACGATTCATTTTGTTGATCAAGTACCTGAACACCTGCATCTGTGCCAATCCATAAGTTTCCGTTCTTATCTTCATATAAGCACCTAACCAGGTCTGAATTTAAACTCTTTGGGTTATTTGATTCATATTGATAATGGGTATATTTTCCAGTATTGGGATTGTATTTATCCAGTCCTCCTCCCATAGTTGCCAACCATATATTTCCATCATTATCTTCCTCTACGTCAAAGATATGATCGTTAATCAAGCTATTAGACTCCCCTTCAATATGTTTGAAATGTTTTACTTGTCCTGTAGCTGGGTTAATTCTGTCTATTCCTCCTAGAAATGTTCCCGCCCATATATTCCCATGTTTATCCTCATGCAGACTAAGAATAATATCTGTACTTAATGAATTTCTTTCTTCCGGATCATGTCGGTAATGCTCGAAATTGCGTGATTCAATATCGAAAACATCCACTCCTGCACCACCAGTACCAATCCACAACTTATTATTTTTGGCTAAACAAAGCGTAACAACGACTCTAAAACTAAGACTGTTCTCATCTAGAGATGAAGGTTTGTAGATTTTAAAGGGAGTTTTCTGACTAACATTTACCACTCCATCCCCCATACCCAACCACATTGTTTGATTATTATCAATATACAAACTGTAGGAAGAATTATTCGTCAAACTGTTCTCGTCAAGTGGATCATGTTTGTAGTGACTAAAAGACAGCTTTCGTGTATCCAATAGATTTAGACCTCCTCCATCAGTTGTTATCCAGATTTTACCGGGTTCTCCTTCAGCCATCCCTGTAATAATATTGTTGCTTAACGAGTTAAAATCATCATTATCATGCAAGTAATGTTTAAAGGATTTGTCCTTCTCATCAAATCGATATAATCCATCTCCTTCAGTACCAATCCAAATATATCCTTGATGATCACGAAATAGGTTCTGTCCACTTCGCACCGACTTATATTGATTTTTGCTATAATACAGTCGATCAAATCTCTTCCCCTCTCTATTATATAGGTCTAAAGCCCCGCTATTGGTTGCAATCCATATACGGCCCAAATTATCTTCCAGAATATCAAATACTTCATTGTGACTAAGCGAAGTTTTGTCTTTAATTACATTTCTATATTGGGTAATAAATTGATCCTTATCATCAAAAATCAATATACCATGTCCCATTGTACCAACCCATAAGATTCCTTGATGATCGCGATGTATACAGGTTACAGTGTAGTTCTTTAGATGATCAAATCTTACAAAACTATCCTTCTTAGGATCATACTTACTCATTCCACTATTAACTGTTCCCAAAAACAAATACCCATGCTGGTCGGGATAAATACTTATAACATTGTTTCCACTGATACTGGTTGAATCTGCTGCATCGTAGGTATATACCTTAAAATCGTAACCATCGTAACGATACAAGCCATGAGTCCCTCCAAACCACATAAAACCATTGTCATCACGCTCTATACTATTTATTGAGGTCAATCCATCTTCAACAACAAATCGCTCAAATTTGATGTTGTGTTCCTGTGCATAGACTCCCATATTAACATATGCGAACAATACACAAACAATGATATATAGTCGTAACAATGCACTCATTCTTGAGAATATAATCTAATCCTAGTTCATGTAAGATAACAAAATTCCTTTTAACCTATAAAAAACAAAAGCTTTGGATGTGAATAATGAATCATTATACATCCAAAGCTTTAAAGAAGTGATTATTATATTGGTTTCATAAATAATCTATTTCTGAATAAAATCGATCTCGCTATAATGCGTCGACATATCTCTTAAATCATCAGGATTTAATGCCTTTAATTGCTGTTTCCATATATGAAGCTCATCAGCAGAATAACGACTAAGAAGATCGGAACAACGTTTCTCTACAGGCGACTGTAAACCATCCTTTAAATTCCATGTTTCATCTGCTGCAAAATTGTTCTCATAAACATGACTGTAATTCTTATTTCTTAATGCAGCAGCCATGCCCGCACCTTGCGATCCTCCACCAAAATTATGCGTGCTATTCACCCAATACTCTAACTCATTAAACTTAGTTTCAGGAAAGTAGTTAAGCACAGCATCTTTAATTTTTGTTGCCATACGCGTATCAATATGATGTGCCGCATTACCAGTCTGCCAATAAAGAAAAGGGATATATCCCATACGGGTCTCATAAAACGGATGAGCAATGAGGTAAGGATTTAATGTGATACCTTTGATCACATCCTCACTCCCATATGAATTCTTATTTTTATCCATATAAGCCAGCATTAAGTAAGCACCTAAATCCCACAGCGCAATATCGCTATTTGAGGTTAACAAGTTGATATTCTCTACTGAGGTGTGCTCTTTTAATGAACGACTAAAATTAGCAGACTGTTCAGGAATAATGCCACTCTCCCAATCAGCCACCGAAGTCATAGCAGCTTTTTTAACCTGATCAAAGTCTCTAATTGTCTTACGAAGATATGTTTCTGCCATATCTCCTGCAAAGTGCATTATATAAAGGCTTTCAGGATCATACTTACCTCTTTCATCCATCACTTTTCTGGCCTGCACCTCTCCTGCTGCACTTCCTGAAAAGCCTAAAAATACAATATTCTTAACCTTATGACGATTAATAAAGTCGATATACTCTTGAGGTATATCTAATAGTTTCACCCATGCTACACCTATTGTTTCAGAAATTGAGAAATCGTGTCCCAATGTAGCATAAGATGAGTAACCTCTTTTATTTGAATAATCGAGTATTGTTTCTACCTCTTTAACCGTTCCTGCGCCAACTAAATAATGCAATGGCAACAATGTAGCATGCATTGTATTGGCCAGGTAAACAGCAGAAGGTATTCCTGAGCTAATGACAACAGTTTCATAGGTTGTATTTTCACCTAAATTAGCATCATAAAAATCTATCGTTTTTTTGATTGATTGCTCCAGAAATTGTGGTGTTGATTGTACGGGTCCCAAAGGCAATGACCAAGAATGTGAAATTCCCGCTTCCAATGCCGCAGCAGCTTTTTGAATGGAGTACTCTGCACTCAATCCTCTCGTCAACTCATAAACACTCATGCCTGAATGCTTACTTTTAGTAATGTCATAAGTGTTTAACTCTGGCGATGATGAAACACGAATAAATGTAACATATTTTGTACACGTTTCAGTTCTTTCTTCTTCTCCTTTTAATACATACTCCAAGTAAACACCATATGCACCATCTGTATCTTTTGAGATATTCCAGATTTCTTTCGATTCGATAGTTGTTGAAGCTCCCTTATCCAGCTGTTTTTCTCCTGCAATTACGGTTTCAAAAGCAATACCAGCTTGATTATTCTCCAAATCTCTCAGCTTTACTTTTAGCTCGCTTACCGCAAGATTTACATTACTTTCGTTCGTGATCTTAAACGAAGGCATCACCAATCTGTCACCAACCTGATAATTCGCCTTAGAAAAATGAAATGTTTCTATAGCCAGAGACATTTCTTGCTGATTAGTATTAGAAACATCCCTCGTGCTTTCATCGCGACAAGAAACACAAGAATTGAAAATTATTAAAAGTGAGAGTATGATTATTGTTATTCTCATCTGTCTATTAGTTTTTAT
This sequence comes from Puteibacter caeruleilacunae, assembly GCA_005217565.1. Classification (GTDB taxonomy): domain Bacteria; phylum Bacteroidota; class Bacteroidia; order Bacteroidales; family Prolixibacteraceae; genus Puteibacter; species Puteibacter caeruleilacunae. The sequence continues at coordinate 86,893 of SJCO01000007.1, read as the reverse complement.
CATTATTAGTTTATCACATGATTTGATTTCAATAAATCCCTACATTCATAAAAGGATCTACGATCAATTTATTCCATTTAATATATTATTTAAGAATCTCTGTTTTATACTTATCTACCAATTTTGATGCAATCGAGATACTATTTCCTGATGGTGCTGAGTTATATTTCTCCTTACCATTTATCCATTCCACTTCAAATGATGTCACTTTCTCAAAGAAAGCATTTTCGTCAAAAGCTTTGTGTACTTCAAGCGCTTTTATAGCATCATCAATAAACATCTCCCACCTCACTTTATAATATCCTTTAACAAGTCCAGACCAAGTGCGATTGGCATAATCATTTAAACTTTGTGCCTTGCCCCCCCATGTTGTTACTATCGTACGGGCATTCTTCTCATAATAATCAGCCTCAGTTTCATCCTTTCCAAACGTTCTCGCATCTTCAATCCAGTGACCTAATAAGAAAAACGATTCAGTAGATAAAAGAAGTTCCAGATCATTCAACAGATCAATCATTTCTTCTCCCACACGTTTAGCCTCATTCAAACTTTGTGCCTCATAAGCATTGGTAAATTCATCTCGAAGAGCATTAAAATGATTACCCAAGACCTGACGTCCAACATTAACAATATCATACTTCAATGCAGGAGATACAACTCCCTTATATTCTTCTGCTGCTCTCAACATTAATGCCCAGGCTTTAAACAACTCTTCATTAGCGTAATCAATATGAGGATCGGTAGTCCAGTTGCCACTTCCATGGAGCGAAGGACGAGCATTTGTTAAAGTCCCCTGTCCTAGTCTACCTGGTTTATTATAAACGTTCTTATATAATAAGCTCCATGCTTTTCGCATATCCTCATTTTCATCACCAATCCTTCGATCAGCCCATTTTTTCACCCACTGATCAGTAGTATTTGTTATACCCCAAGCTTTCTCGAAAACGAAATCATACATAATAGGATTAACATCGAAAGCCTCCAAAGTCGATCCAATACCTTGCAGATTAGAACCACCGTCGACTAATGCTGAATCCATTCGAGAATTTACAACATCTAAATTACCTGCAAGCATAGTATTACCACCAAAATTACCAAGATAACACCAAATATAAGGTTGTTCATAAAAAGAGTTAGTCATCCTCCATACTTCCGTATTTTCGCAATAATAATCAAGTAGCATCATCTTATTCTGGGGTACTGCATTTAGCATTGCCTCAATACGTTCATTGGTCCAATGTTTTCGCTCAAAATAAAAGATCCACGACATTTGTAACCAGGTAGCATCAGGATCTACGTCAATCATCGAATTGTAAATTGTACTTGACACATTAGCCAAATACTCGGGTTCCCAACTAGGCGGTTCTACTTCATTAAACGGATCAGCACCATAAATATGGTCAGTTCCAAATGCTTTGGTCTGTTCTTCTAAAAAAGCTTTTTGAATCTTAGGAAATAAAGGATCTATAGGAGATAAAAAGCTGCTACGATATTGATCCTCAAAACCTCCCCAGAAGCCTAATTTTGACACCTTTGCATCAGCGTGAACCTCACTCAATGCTGAAGGCACATGCCCTGCAAATGCTGGCAATACAGGAGTCATTCCTAACTCTCTTTCTCTAGTTACAATCTTTTTCTGCAACAACAGTTGATTATCTAACCATGATTGAGGAAGAGGACCTTCCCAATGATCTAGATTCGACATTCGATGCCACGGAAGATGAGCAGGTCCTGTAAAATACCCCCTAATCTGCTTATCATTAAGACCAAACTGTTTCCAGACCTTATACCATATAGCCTCCTGTCCTGTAATTGCCAAAGGCATATTCACCCCATTCAGAGCCATCCAATCAATAAAGTGTTCCCAATCATTCCAATCCCACCATGGCATTGTATATCCAAAAGTACAATAGTTCAAAAAGAAGCGATTCTTAACTTTTGCTTCCTTTTTAACAACTCCATCAATCATAGGGAGATTCTCAGGCAGGTGAATGGCATTACCCGCATACCATGAAATATGCGTATTACAGTAGTATTTCAGATAGTAATTCAATCCCACAGCCATCGACAACTGACTATTACCCTTAATAATCAATTTATTCTTTGAAGTACTAAGCTCAAACACATCACTCTCTGATGTATCAATAGTTTTAAAAATGACTTTTCCCGATAGTTCTGGAACAAGTCGTTCTACCAATTGATTCATACTATTAACCTCAGCCGATTCTTCTGTACAACCAGAAAACATCAGACTAACGATTACTAATAGCATTAAACCAATTTCTCTTATTTTATTTAAAAACAATATTCTTTCCAATGTAACCAAATTTAAAAAGAGAGGGCAACTAAGGTTATTGCCCTTCTCAAGTTTATCCTAACTAATTGTACCCAGGATTTTGAACTAAAGCACCATTCGACAAGTCTATTTGCTGTTGAGGAATGGGACGTAAGTAATCTCTTCCTGCATCAAAAGAGCGAGAGCCTGCAACTTTGTAGCTTCCATCTTCCAATTTTATGCCCAACACGTTACCATTCATAACAGTAGCTCCAATATTCCACCTTTTCACATCATCCCAGCGTAATCCTTCCATCGCTAACTCTACACGACGCTCTGCCCTCACTATTTCTCGCAAGCGCTCCTGACTATCGATCACAACCTCGGGATAATTGTCGGTATCTATCACATTAACACCAAACGCCCTGGCCCTAACCGCATTTATCGCGTTTACAACGGATGCGTCGATATCATTCATTTCAATTTTTGCCTCAGCATAGGTAAGTAACACCTCGGCATAACGAATCAATATATTAGCAGTTCCAGCATCTCCTCCATTGAATTTATTCACATCATAACCTGTAGATGAGTTTTTCCAACCTGTCTTTTCCAAAGTCATAGACAAACGAGGATCTCTATTCGCAAACTCATCATTTGCATCCACTGAAATTAATTGATCTGTATTACTATCATAAGCAATATAGGTATCAAACAACGCTTTTGTTGGCGACGTTAAATTGGTCCATTGAAATAAGCCAGGCTTTTCGTTACCTCGTTCAGGATCCTTATACTGCCAAGCAACAATAGACTCTACATTGTTGTTATTCGCTGTAATAAACTGCTGCTTATAACCATCACCTGCACTTGTTTGAAACAACTCATACACACCTGAATCGATTACCGCCTTAGCTGAATTTGCAGCATCTTGGTAATTTCCTGCATACAATTGAACACGAGCTTTTAATGCTAATGCTGCTCCCTTGGTTATTCTTCCTGCTTGTGAAGGATTAACAGCTAAATCTGCAATTGCAGTATTCAAATCCGACAGAATAAATTCAAGTGTTTTCCCAGCTTCAGCACGAGAAAGGTTCAACTCATCAACATCCAATGGACGATCAACAACAGGAACATCTCCCCATGTTTTCCATAACGAAAAGTACTCCCAAGCGCGAATAAAGCGGACTTCTCCGGCCAATTGCTTTCTCATCGTTTCATCCATCTCCGGTTTATCAATATTCGTTAGAAACACATTGGCTCTTCTAATTACTTGATATAAACCTTTCCAATAACTATTTATCATACCATCCTGAGGAGATATATTTCCCAATCCCCAGGTATTGTACCAGAATCCATTCCAAAAACCTGTTGTAATTGCATCATCCGACCAATCGTCAGCTAAATACAACGCCCTCGATTTTGTCTCCAATTCTCCATTACCACGACTACTCCAGTAGTCATAAACTCCTGTTGCTGCAGCAATAGCATCATCTTGATTTCTCCAGAATGTTGCATCAGATAACTGATCTCGAGGTGCAACATCCAAAAACTCATCATTACAAGCTGTAAATAAGCCAGTCAATAGGATAAGTATGCTAATTGTTCTTTTCTTCATCGTCCTCAGAATTAAAAAGTTAAAATTAAACCAGCCAGATACCTCTTAGTTGTTGGATAATTCTCACTAGTATTACTACCAAGAAACCAAACCGGATCACCTTCACCTACATCTTCAGGATCAAAACCATGATCAAAAGGAGTAATAGTCAATAAATTCTCTCCACTGATGAACACTCTCAATTTTGATAATCCTAAATTGTCAATCCATCGCTTTGGTAAGGTATATCCCAATTGGATATTTCGAAGCTTTAAGAAAGATGCATCTTCTAACCAGAAATCACTTGCATGATAGTTTGAACTATTAGAAAAGCTAGCTCTCGGGAAACGTGCATCTGTATTATCTGTTCTCCAGCTATCAAGATGAGTATCTAACGGAGAAGCACCAATCCAGAATGGACGTTGTAAACGACCAGTAAGCATGATTTTTGAATCAGCTACACCTTGCCATACCATCGATACATCGAAATTCTTATAATCGGCACCTAGCGAGATACCATAGTTTATTCCTGGGAAACGACTTCCAAGACTCTCTCTGTCATCAGCATTTACTACCCCATCAGGACGTCCATTAAGATTACCATTAGCATCTCGACCATTAATATCTAAATATTTTACATCACCTACTTGAGGAGTTCCTCCTAATCCGGATTGATCAGCATGTCCATCAATCTCACTTTGCGATTGAAACAGTCCATTAGTTCTATAGCCATAAAAGTTTTGAATAGGATCCCCCACACTGCGTCCTGGAGTATCAGTACCTGCAAGATCGGTAATCTCATTCTTTACTTTCGATAAGTTTGCACTGATATAGAAGTTAACATCTCCAATCTTATCTCTGTACATTGCTGAAATTTCAAATCCTTTATTCTCTACTGCACCTGCATTCTCAATAGGAGGTGTAGCCCCAAGTATTGCTGGCTTTTCAAGAGTTAATAGAATATCTTTAGTATCCTTCACAAACATCTCGGCTGAAAACGACAGTTTATTATCGAAAAGCCCTAAATCAACTCCAATGTTTTTAGAGGTAGTCTTTTCCCAACTGATTAATTTATTCGCAAGAGCACCTTCATTGATACCAGACACCAACTCATTATCGAAGATATAAGAGCTACCTAACGCATACGTTCCCAAGAATCGATAATCACCAATCTCTTGATTTCCTAACTCACCCCATGAGGCACGAAGTTTTAAATTAGATACAGCAGGTATTTCAAAGAAATCCTCTTCTGAAATACGCCATCCTAGCGATACCGAAGGAAAATAATCAAAACGAATATCCTCGGCAAACCTAGAAGTACCATCATAGCGCAAATTACCTTCAATCAAATAACGACCATCATATCCATAATTGATCCTACCAAATACTGATCTTAGCTTATAATTCGTAGTATTCCCATAATTATCGTCCTGACCTGCATCAGCTGCATTAATTTGATCTAATGCATCCGAAGCAATCTTGCGGCGAGATAATCCTGCCAATTCGCTTTCTACTTCACGCTGTTCAAATCCTGCTAATGCCTTAATTCGATGCAGCTTGATTGTCTTATCATAGTTTAGAAATGCCTGTAAATTCAAATCATATCTATCATAATAGTCGCGCGACACCTTATCAACTGAAGGAGAATCACTTTGCAGGTTAGTCGCATTTGAACTAGGAGTACTATCAACAACTCCTGTTGCTGGATTTATTCGATATAAATCAACTCCTCTGATTATCTTCGATGAACGATTATTATCATGAACAATTGACACCTGCCCTTTAAATTTCAATCCATCAATAATCTTATACTCTGCGAATGCAGTTCCTGATAAACGAATATCTCGTGTTAGTCCGTCTCCCATCTCCTCTGATGCGTAGGCTTTAGCATTATGCTCAAGATTAGACCATGAAGGATTCACCCATCTTCCATCTTCTGTTTGTAGAGGATCAGTAGCCCATTCTCTAAAAGCTACATGAGTAATCCAGCCAATACCCGCACCAGGATCCTTAACTCTATTTAGTGATCCAGCTAAGTTTAAACCGACACTTAATCGATCATTAATTTCCTTATCAAAATTTGTTCTAAGAGTATATTTATTAAGTCCAGTGTTCTTGATTATTCCACCTTCATCAACATACCCAAACGAAATATTATAAGCACCTTTATCACTTCCTCCAGCAAATTTCAAATTATGCGCATTCCACAATCCTGATTCAGTAAATATCTCCTTCACATGGTCAGTATTAGCATGTGTATAAGGACTGCTTCCATCTTTAAATTTCTGAATATCAGAATCTGAAAACATCAATGCTGCACCATCATTGGTATTCGCTTCGTTATGCAATTTTGCCAACTCATACGAGCTAACCTTATTCGGTAGTGAGATAAAATCAGTAAAACCAATTTGCTGACTATAAGTCACCTGCATCTTGGTATTCTTTTTACCGCGTTTAGTTGTTATCAGAATTACTCCATTCGCTGCTCGAACACCATAAATCGCCGATGATGCAGCATCCTTTAAAATTGACACATTTGCTATGTCCTCAGGATTTAAATCATTGATAGAACCGGTCTCTACGCCATCAACAATGATTAGCGGATTAGAGTTTCCTAAAGTTCCTATACCTCGAATATTAAAAGATCCAGAATTGCGACCAGGATTACCCCCTCTTTGCAATATTGTAAGACCAGGTGCCTGCCCAGTAAGAATACTAGATACGTTAGAAGCACCTCTACTCTCAAGAGTCTTAGAATCAATAGAAACAATCGCTCCTGTTAAATTAACTTTCTTCTGAGTTCCATACCCTACAGCAACAACCTCATTCAATCCAACTGATTCAGTCTCCAAGCTAACATTAATGGTATTCTGCCCATTAACTACTACTTCTTTACTCTTCATTCCAATGAATGAAAAGATTAATGTAGCATCATTATTAGGAACTGAAATTGTATACTTACCATCAAAGTCGGTAGTTATACCCAATGTAGTACCTTTAACAACAATAGAAGCTCCTGGTAATGGTTCTCCATTATTGTCTGTCACTTGACCTGTGACCTTTATAGATGACTGCTGACTACTGCCATCATCCCCCACCATTTCTGCAGCAATCAAGGGTAAACTTGATCCCAGCAGACAAAATACAAGAAGAGCTACCGATAAAGTTACTCTACCTCTCCTTCCATTTAATAAGATTTTCTTCATAATTGAACTATGTTTTATTTTAACATGGCAGCATTCTTTGGAATATCAACTATTACGAAAAACGCCGCAAATAAGTTGATGTAAAGTTGCATCTGATGTTTGTGAGGCAGGTTCAATATCTCGTCAGGATGGTACAATTTTTCAGCAAATACTAGATTTTCAGCAAGAAGCAAAGAAACAAGTTGTATTTCCAACAAAAAAAGGCAGCCTTTGGGCTGCCTTTACGATAGTAGCGGTTTACTTGATCTCTACCTTCTCGTAAACCAAATTTCTTTTTCCTTAATAACCTAAAGCTCGAACTAACACTTTAGGATTTGTTTTCTCTCCATCAACAAGCTCATATAATTTCCAGGTATTTCTATCAACTTCTTCAAGTCTCCAATTCTTCTTTGGATTGGCTAAAAGTTTCTTCACACTTCGTGGAAATGCATTCGCAGCACGAGCATTCTCCCATGTTCTAATTGTCTTGAAAATTTCATCCTTATGCTGACAGCTTTCTACATCTTTTTGATTAAGCTCAAGACTATAGGTTGTTCCTACGCCAACAGAAATGGCCTGTATATGCTCATATTGCTCAACTGTTGATGATGCATTTATTGGAAAGTTACCTCCCATACCAACTGGGAAATAATTAGCGATTGTTACATCTCTTAGATCTTTACCTTGACTGGTAGTACTACCCCATTCTCTTTTTTCTACATCATATAAATTCTTTCCGCCCCCAACATTCCAGATGCTCTGATAATGCCATGATCCTTCAGATAAAGTTGCTCCAGTAAAACGAATTGTAGGAAGTCCCAAATTATAAGCCTTATCAAACATCCTATGAAAGAAACGCTTCGCCGAATAATAACCGTGACCATTATTAAACAGAAACTCCTGTCCATCAAAGTCATAATATCCTAAACCATTAATGTGACAAACGTCGGCGTAATATTCTGCTATTTCATCCTGTAGTTCCATGTTAGGTATCAAACCATCGTATCCATAATTCAAGGTCACCTGTAACTTATAAATTTGATCATTAATCTTATGACTTACAGGTGTTGTTCCCCAATAACCTCGAGTCACATTCAACAATCGATAAGGTTTCTCTTTTGATACACCTAAATAATGAATCAACTCCTTGCCTATCTTTATCATATTCAAATTCTCACAATGCCCTTCCCAACTAGCAATCTCATTCATGTACTTCGGATCATCAACCATAATAATTGTATCAGTTTCGCTGATGTTATTCTTCAGCAAACGCTTTTGCTGATAACAAAGACTATCGCTAGGCACAGGACTCGCATCCTTGGTGCCTGGAGCCAAAGAATTAGTAATAGGTGTACGACCAATAATAATTCCATGCTTTGCAGCCATATCCGCAAATTCTTTGTGTGATACATTTCCCGATTTTAGCTTTATTGACTTCTTCTCAAAATTTTTTCCATCAATATATCCTTCATTTCCTCTATCTGGCTTCAAAAAGCCCATATCATAAAGACTGATAGCTTTGAATCCCAATCGGTTAGTATACGAGATTATGCTATCATACACGGCCCCTCGCGTTAGAGCATCAGGAACAAAAGCCGCAGGATCTTTCACCCATTTACCATTCACTGTAGGATAAGGTAAACCTTCTGCTAAAACAATGTCCTGAATCACATCCATCAATGCAGTACTGTCAGGACTACCCCATAATGCTACCGATGAACCTATATAGTCAACTCCCGGTAATGGTTGTACCTCCAAATGGTTCGGGGTATTTGCCTTCATATTAGGAATAAGTGAATAATATACCTCTCTCTTTACCGATCGATCTCTAGAGTGATAAGCTATGGAAATACGCCCCTTATCATCAACCATTGCAGCATTTCCATACACTATTCTATACCATGGCTCCTTATGCGCATAAAAAGCAACATCACTAATCCCATCACCTCCCAATGTAAACACTTGTCCTTCATGCAAGTCATCTGGTAATGGATAACGCACTGAATCTGGCGAATGTATTACATATTGAAATGGAGCAGCATCTGCTATGGTTTCTGAAATTCCGCCCAGTGTATTATCATTCAAAGCAAGCATCCCAATGGCATAATTAACAGTCTCACTAGTATCTCTCGCCACACCAATAATCTCACCAAATAGGTTACAAATATTAGTATGATATTGCCCCCATTGCACATCATCAATTCCATTGCGAGGAGATAAATCCTTGAGTGTCAACTTAAGGTACTTATCTTGAGGCTCTATCATAACCCTTGCAACTGAACCATTTTCAAAAGAAAGACTGATAAGTTTTTCTGATTCATCATAACTTCCTTCAACAGGCTCATAATAAGTATCTGTTTCTGTATCGTACAGACTCAACAACGGAGAAGGTTTATCTGTAGGACTAAATTCTTGCGCTGGCTTTTTTGTTATGTTCTGCATACTATTAATGAAGCCGCGCTCATCAATGTTGATTTTAAAATAATTGGTACTAAAGTCGGCTTGTCGCTTCTTTATGCACCCTACCTGTATAAACACCAGGGATAGTAAACCCAGCATCATACAATTACATCTACTACTTCGTTTCATTTGGTCAAATATGTTATAAAAAGTGGTTTTATCAGCGCTATCCAGACAGGCCAGGATACTACTCCGTTCTGCTCCGGTACGCCAAAATTGAAGAAAATCTTTCTCAAGCACAAATATTCAACCAACTATTTTGTTCAAACATACGAACAAAGTAATGATTTCAAGTACTAGTAGCCTATTTTTAAAATAGTTAAACCTTAATCAAAAGATTCTAATTCATCCAGGTAACTTGAATAATCGGATTATCATTAATATCAACCGAGTTGTAGAAGCCTTCAAATCGAGGACACTGATGGGCAGCCAAATATTTCAGTGATTCTTTATCCTTCACTATCTCCTTGTAATAATTCTTAAATGAATAAGCAGTCCAAAATCGAATCATCCTATCTTTTGAGCTCACACTATTAGGCCAAAAGAAATTAGATTCAGCTAGCGTTTTGGGTGCACCGCCTGTTTCAGGTCCTATCACCCTGCTTAATCTATTCTGCTTTTTATTGTAGATAAAGTTAGTGTTCTTCCCATGCATCTTTGCATTGAAAAATAGGAAACGTCTCGATTCCTGGATTCGCTCCAACCAATTGTAGTTATCTTCCTTTTTCTCAAACTTTCCGAGGTCCCCAAGTAAATCAATAGGAAGCGTATTCACCCCTTTAAGTAGAAATCGGGGAACCAGTGCCATCTGCTGTGAGTTATATTTAAATACTGTATCTGATAAAAACTGATGAAATGAAATCCCCTTCTGATTATGGAAAATAGTTTCACCAATTCGAAAAAGGAATGGATTCCCATTAAGTCTAAATTTCAAATAATTGGGAAATGTTCTAAGCGTGTCTCCAATGGTGTTTATGACCACTAAATTATAAGGTTCCTGACCAAAACAATTGATTGGATAGCACAACAGTTCATTGCTATCACTCGCCTCTGCCTGCCATATTAAACCAACCTTTGTTCGTTGAATAAACTTCCCTGAGGTAGTGAAAGAACAAACACAATTGGTTTGATAATCATATACACGAACAGCCTGATTATCCCTATCAATAGAGAAACTGAAGATCGATGTGCATTCTTTTGGCCCCCTACCATTGTTACCTAGTTTCTTAAGATACTTACCTTTTTTATTAAATAGGTAAATCATATCATCAGAAAGAACAAACAATGTGTCATGAAAAATCTCTAGCTTTTCAATAGATGAGATACAACAATTCTTTTTATATTCAAGAGGAATAAAGGTTGTTTTCTTTACACGTTTTAAGAAGTTAAACTCACTAAGTGTTGAACTCTCTGAAAAGTCAATCGTTTTTATTGAAGCATCTTCTGAGGAAGAACCACATCCTTGAAAAAAAGAAACAAGAACTGCAAGAATTAATACGTGCATCGTTCTTTTTGGGGATAAATACCAGCTAGTTGTTTTCATTTAAATGTAATTACAATGTCATGCTTTTGATAATGAAACATAAAAGTAGTTAATTATAACTTTTCATCAAGTATTCATTGGATATTTATTGCAGAACACATTTACTCAAAAAAATAGCAGCCCGCTAAGGCTGCTAAATCTGCATAATCATCGTATTAACCAACAAACTATCTTATCAATGCAGTATTGGATTTAATAGCACCAAACCAATACCTTTCTCATAGGAAACAAATTAATCAACTAATTTGCCAGCCCACTCGATTGCACCAGTAAGATGTTGTACAATTTTTTCGTTTTCGTAAGCATTCGCTCCATGGCAAAAAACAGTATAGAACGATCTTGCTCCTTCATATTCCTGGTACCAAATAACAGGATGATCACCCATTTGCCAGCCGTCCTTACCCTTTTTAACACTACTCTCATCAAGACTAGCCAACACATTTACTCTTGCTCGTGGATTAGATCTAAAAACATACCACTCATCATCAGTAGTAAATGTTTTCATTCCTACAAAAGGAGCCATTGCCGGGTGATTTGTGTCTTCAATATTGATTGTAGCTGTCTGGAAAGGTGGATGAGTTTTAAACCATGCTCCGCACAGTCCTCTATACCAATCCCATTCTTTCTCACAGTCTGATGCTCCATGAATACCAACAAAACCTTTTCCCTTTTTAATAAAGCGCATAAAGGCTTTCTGCTGCTTTTCATTCAATACATTACCTGTAGAATTAAGCCAGACGGTCATATCAAACTTCGACAAAATATCATCGGTAAAAAATGAAGCATCTTCTGTTATGGTAATCAACCAATTCTTCTCTGTTGCGATCTGAATAAGGGTTTTTACTCCCTCTTCAATTGAAGATTTATGTCTAAAACCATCTGTTTTAGTAAACACAAGCACCTTAAGAACCGGCTCTTTCTTCTCCTTTGCAACAACCACCGAACCAGCAGAAATAACCATTGCCAGTAGCAGTACTAATATCTTTTTCATTCTAAATATATTCAGTTATAGTGTAAAATATCACAATCCTCTACAAAAGCCCTTCACCATATTCCCAGCCTTTACGCACTGGTTCTTTGATGTATGCATCCAACTCAGGACGACCAACAGCTTTCATGTTTTTAGCATCCCACTTAATGGTACCACCAAAACGTTGAGCAAGTACTCCAACCTGACAAGCTTCCATAAAGGTAGCAGCGTAATTAAAGTTCGATCCAGGCAAGAAATCACCTTTAATTGCATCAACCCATTCTTGTACCGGATTCTCTTCGTGAGTTCGTGGAATAGTCTTAGCAGGAGGATTTTTTTGGAATTCTTTCCATTCTTCTTCTGGTACCAACAGTCTAGGATTGTTAGGACGACCACCAGTAATAATCGTTTTCTTATCACCGATCATAATCATACCATCACCAGGAAGTTCATCAATTCCCCATTCTGGCCTAACTTCAGGCTTCTCTAATCCCTCGTACCACTTCATAGTCACAGGAGCTTTATTGCCGCGAGCAGCAAATTGCCATGTTACCAACGACTCTTCAGCAACGAAGCTATGATCAGGTATAGGATTAGGAATATAACCTTCAACTGTATGAGGTAAACCAAGATCCAATGCCCAATAAGGAGCATCTAAGGTATGACAACACCAGTCGCCTAATTTACCATTACCAAAGTCATAGAAAGGTCTCCATACTCTAGGAGCATAAAGCTTGTTAAATGGACGCTCAGCTGCGGGTCCAAGCCATAGATCATAATCAAGCCCTTCTGGTACTGGATGCACCGGAGGAGGGAAAGATTCAGGCTTTCCAAAGTAGCCATCTTTTTCAAAATCGATAGGTCCACTCCATCTGATTACTTCTCTTACTTCTCCTAAGATTCCAGCTTCATACCATTCTTTTACTAAGCGAATACCATTAGTTGTATGTCCCTGGTTACCCATTTGCGATACAACATTATAATATTCAGCAGCTTTTTTCATAGTACGTAATTGCCAGATGTTGTGAGCCAAAGGCTTCTCAACAAAAACGTGTTTTCCAAGCTCCATTGCAGCCATTGCTGCAGGAAAGTGAGTATGGTCAGGTGTTGCGATGATTACTGCATCAATCTCTTTGTGCATTTCATCGAACATCTTTCTAAAGTCCTTATACTTCTTTGAATTAGGACATTTTTCATAGCTTTCGCCTACCATTCTATCGTCAACATCACACATGGCAACGATACTTTCTCTAGGTACCTTTGTCCAGCTGGCGCGACCTCGGCCACCTACTCCAATAACAGCGAAGTTCAATCTGTTATTAGGTGAACAACTAATAAAATTAGGAATGATCATCGCCCCTGCCGCTAATGCAGACGACGATTTTAGGAATGATCTTCTAGATAAATTTTTCATTTTGGTTCTATATATGGTTCTATATATGGTATCGAATGGATATCTTCACTCATCAACATCCATTCTGCTCTGTTCTGGTATGCCAAAGATAGACGAAAAACATTAATAACCAAAATATGTGATGATTTCTCTAAGAAAATATATTAGTAAATGACAAAGGTCCTAAAAAAGGACCTTTGTTTACCAAATGATGATTCATAATAAGAATATCTTCTTCACTACTCTTCAATTTCAAGCTTATTTACCGACCAAATATTCCTGGTGTCACTATGCTCGGCATACATTTGAACCACCCATAAAGCATTACCATTACTGGTTGGATACATGGCCATCGGTTTGCCATACCATGTGCTTCCATATGGATAATTATCAGGGCGCACTGATTTCAATTCTATTGTCTTCTCTTTAACCAGTGTATGATCATTAAAAATTGAGATAACAGTATTTTCACCTTCCCAATTAAAACCTTCACCTACAAATATCCTCTCAGTTACAGAATGTTGAGCCATACAGTCGGATACCTGATGCATTGGTAAATCTAGCTGTCCAACCGCTGGAGGTTCATTCGAGAAATACGATTTAGTAGAATCATATTCTGGCGTATTAAACAACTTATTGTGAGCTGTTACCATTTTTGAGCCATCCTCGTAAAAGCACAATCCTCTATGTGTCATGAAATATTCATTCATCTTGTTGGTTTCTCCAGCATTAGAGATATCAAAAAGAAAGAATCCATCAGGACTATATCCCGGACGATATGCTGCCAACAAATCCTTCCCAGGAACTTTTATCAGACTAGTCAATCCACTTTCTCCCTCATTGGCACGAATAATCTCTCCATTAGAAAGATTTAGACTATGCAAATAATGCCGATATGAGATCTTTGCGGTGAAATACAACCACTGATTATTACCGAATTCCACATCTGAAGGAATAACTCCTGCCTGAAACGTGTTTGTTTCGGTAACACTTTCTGTATCATAGGTACTAATTTCAGCATTTGAATATCCAATGGCAATGGCAGACTCATCCTCAGAAAGAGCAAAACATTGAGGAACTCTATTTAACTCTATAGTTTTGTTAGTTTCTGCACCAATAAACACCAATTGATTGGGCTCTTTGGTTAATACAATTACCTCATCCCTACTTTTACTATATCGAGAATCAATGAAAATCCCCTCTTTATAATTTCCCCAATAAATGTTAGCCGACACTTTTATGTCAACCTTAATCTCATACTCAGTACGATTAACTCCATTACTCTGTATTTTTATTACTCCAGAATAATCCCCTTCATCCAGGCCATCCACATTGGCGGTTACATTAACATTTACAAAACTTCCCTGCTCAACAACTCCACTTTTGTTATCACAACTAATCCAGTCTGGTGTCTCAACTATTTTCCAAGCCAAAAGACCGTAATTGTTATTACTGATCTCGAAACTTCCTTTTAAATCATATATAAATGAGATTTCTCTGGTTGATACATCCATCGTAGGTTGTCCCATGTTAGCGAGCGACACGGTGTACTCAAGCATCTTCTCTCCATTTATATCAAAAACAAGCGGGAAATTATATATTCCTAGCTCCAGGGCTATATCACTCTCATTAACGCCAAAGTGTAAAGTTGAGCTTTCATTCGCATTCTGATAGCCTTCCTTAGGATAAATATCCAACCACTTTGGGAACTGTGCAACACGCCATTTACAAGCGTTATTGTTCTTGAAATTCATTTCAACTTCAAAAATAGAAGAAGAATTCGTCATGTAAATGGTGTCTGATGTCTCAATTAGATTAGGAGACTTTGTATCAAGAAAACTATCGTCGCAAGCGCTAAATAGAAAGACTATAGAAAGAGCTATAGCAACAATGGTATATTGTATATTTTTGATCTTCATGATTTCAATGTTTGATGATTTAGAAATAGTACCTAATACCTACACCAGCGTCTAATCGCGCTAAACCTTCTTTCTGGTCTCCCTCAAGCTTCATATCTGCTGTAGAATTACCATTATCCAGTTCTACTTTTGAGATTTTCGCCTGGAAATAGTTTACGCTAAATGCTAATCCAATATTCTCATAAACAAGATACTCAAGACCGAGTTCAAGGTTAGTTCCCAGTGTATTTCCTGTGATCAGTATTGGAGAATAGAGACTCACCGTTTCTTGTCGAAAATATGCAATACCAACAGAGGTCTGTCCATAAAAAAGAAGCTTTTCATTGATTTCTCCTGCGAAATAATACGATAGTCCAAGATAATTCGTGAAGACTTTATCCTCGGTTTGACCATAATACATTGTCACACCATCTTGAGGATCAATATTACCTGTAATTTTTCCAGATGAATGATGATGCTGATAATCAAGACCAATTCCCCAGTTCTCATCCCATAAATAATGAAACTGCGCAGATGCTTTTGTTCCCCATTTTATCTCTTTAAAATAGTCATCAACTTTACCAGGATCATATCCCTGGTTTATTAAAGCTTTTTTATTCTCTTTGGTGCTGGCTAATCTGTACCCTATCCCACCATTCAACGAAATCCTCCACTTCTTTGAGGTTTCCTCAGATTTTTGAGCATACGCAACACTGGTTAGTAATACTAGTAGCAAACTAACAAGCGCTTTTAGGTTGTTTCTCATAAATTCAAAATATGTCTCTAGTTTTCAGAAAATAAGTAATTTCACTTGATCGAAAATGAACCGTATCAACAGCATTTCATCCTGCGGAGTAAAAATAATATTTATTTTTAGTTTTTCTGATTAATACTAGGAGCCTTTGAGAGAAAAAGGTTGTTCATTTTTATTGGTTTATGTTCTGGTTAATCTAGTTAATTCTATTAACAATAATAAACAATAATCATCAAAAAGCCTCCTCTTCTTCTCTTTTTCATTTCGCTATTATACTTTTGTACTATAAACCGATAGTCATGGGATATATTAAAGCATATTTAGAGGGAATGCAAACGCTGCAAAAGAATGATTGGGATATTATCGCTTCATATTTCATCAATAGAGAATTTCCTAGAGGAGCAAAACTACTTAAGCTTGGAGAGACAGAAAACTACCTGTCATTCATTGATAACGGTATTGTTCGTTATTACATTCCTCGTGAGGAAAACGATATAACATTCAACTTTAGTTTCGAAAAGGAATTTACTTGTGCCTATGATTCATTCCTTACACAATCACCTTCATTGTATGAACAGGAAACCCTAGCTCCAACATCCATGTGGAGTATCTCCTATGATGACCTACAGGAAGTGTATGAGCAAACAAGTATCGGAAATCTTTGGGGAAGATTGGCTGCAGAACAGCTGTTCCTGCGCAAGAGTAAAAGAGAAATTGCACTACTAAAAGATTCTCCTCAAGATCGTTACCTTGATCTTCTCCACAACAAATCTCATATTATCAAGCACATTCCCTTGAAACATATCGCATCATATATTGGAGTAACACCTCAAGCTTTAAGTCGCATTAGACGCCGTATTTCTTAACCCAGGTTCATTTTATCATCTAACTTTTATGCTCAATTTTGCATAAAAAGTTAGCACATGATTTTACCTATCGTCCCTTATGGCAACACAACTCTGCGTCAACAATGCAGTAATATTACTTCCTTCGATGATCAATTAAACAATCTTATTGATGATATGTGGCACACTATGAATAAAGCCAATGGTTGCGGATTAGCTGCACCTCAAGTCAACAAACCAATCAATTTATTCATCGTCGATACAATTGCGTCATACCAAATGCTCGATAATCAATCACGAGAAGAACTATTCGCCACACAAGATACCGGAATTGAAGAGACATTTATCAATGCAAGAATAATTGATCGCTCTGGGAATTCATGGAGCGAGCTGGAAGGGTGTTTAAGTATTCCGGGATTATCACAACAGGTAAAGCGTCCCTGGAGTATCACTATTGAGTATTACAACCGTAACAATATCCGGCAGGTAAAAACTTTTGAAGGATACACTGCACGCGTTATTCAACATGAATACGATCACTTAGAGGGCAAGCTGTACATCGATCATCTCAGTCGACTTTCTCATAAATTGCTACATCGCAAATTAAAACGAATTGTAAACAGACAAGTCGTAACTGATTATCCGATGTTGTAGCAAATCACGAAGAATCTTAATAACAGCAAAGATAATTGATCTCACTGTGAAGATAGCACAATAAAAGTTCAACCTTTATCTCATCACCTTTTACAACCAATCAGCAACCTCCTCACAAACACCACTATCTTACAATAATTTGGATTTTAAAAATAATATTTAGAAATTTGTCTAAATATCTAATTATAATAAATCTATTAAATGAATTTATTATTTAAAGCACTAAACGACCAAACGCGAAGAGACATCCTTGAGATGCTTCGAGAGCAAGATATGACAGCAGGAGACATTGCCGATAAATTCGATATGACTAAACCCAGTATCTCCCATCACCTGTCACTTCTTAAGCAAGCCAACTTGGTTGTTGATATCAGAAAGGGTCAATTCATCTATTACTCACTCAATACAACCGTTATCGACGATATCGTTAAATGGTTTTTAAAGTTTAACTCAAATCCAACCGAAAATGAAAACAACCAAGATTCTTAAAGAAATACTAATAGCCTTAATAGCTATCGCACCATTAGCCTACTTTCTGTTCATCTGGGGATCATTACCCACTGAAATACCAGTGCACTTCGATGGAGCAGGTAATCCCGACAGCTTTGGAGGCAGAGGAACAATCGTCAGAACATTAAGCTTTATATGTATCGGAACCTATTTATTCCTGCTATACATCCCTAGAATCGATCCAAAAAATAATTTTAAGCTCTATAGCGACACCTACGCGAAGCTTCGCTTAATCATATCGATATTCTTCTCGGCTATAGGTTTTATTATCATTTCTTCGGTAGTCACTCAAAAACTAGACACGACTCTTTTCTATATAGCCATTGCTGGATTATTTTCACTAATGGGTAACTATTTCAGTGTTATTCGTCCAAACTACTTCCTGGGACTTAGAACACCCTGGACACTTGAGAGTGAGACAAACTGGAAGAAAACTCACTTCTATACTGGTAGATTATGGTTCTTTGGTGGTATCCTACTGATAGCGATGCTTTTATTGTCGCCATCTGCTTATAATCTATACATATACCTAGGAGTGTTAGCCATACTAGGAGTCTTCCCTGTTGCTTACTCCTTCATCCTATTCAAAAAAGATCAGAAATCTAATAATGGTGATGGAACTACCCCTCCAAAGCCTAAGCCTGCAGGTCCCCCTATGCTTAGTCAATCAGAATGTTGGTATTACTCCTTTTATATCAATCCAAACGACTCTAGAATATTTGTGCCTAAAAGATGCAAAATGACAGGCTGGACAATAAATTTTGGTAATCCTTACTCCTACATTGTCATAGCTGCTATCATTGGAATAATCATTGGCACACAATATTTAAACTAAAATAGCAACATGAAAACACTCTTCACACTTATCGCTTTTGTGCTATCATGTTATACATTATTGGCGCAAACTATTAGCAACATGAAGGAATCAGAATTAGTTCTTAATACATCTACTGGTAATATTCACGGAACATTATCTATTCCGAATGCTGCTGAGAAAACACCTGTTATTATCATTGTTCCAGGATCAGGATCAACTGATCGCGATGGTAATATCCCTCCCGTAGTTCAAGCGAGACCATATAAGATGCTCGCTCAAGAATGTGCCAATAAAGGTATTTCAACATTACGATACGACAAGCGTGGTGCAGGCAAGAGTAAAGGTGCCGTATTGACTGAAAATGAATTAAGGTTTGAAACCTATGTCGATGATGTTATCGGCTGGATTAAGATACTTAAGGCTGATGATCGATTTTCTAAAGTGATCGTTCTAGGTCATAGCGAGGGCTCATTAGTTGGTATGATTGCTGCCAATAAGACCAATACAGATGGTTATATTTCATTAGCAGGATGTGGCAAACCTGCCGATCAAATGCTTAGAGATCAACTAAAGGTATTACCTCCAAATTTGCTAATAGAATTAGGTACAGTACTTGATAAGCTGAAACAGGGAGAAACAACTCCTAATGTAAATTCTAACCTTTATCAGTTTATACGACCAAGTGTTCAGCCTTATCTTATGTCATGGATGAAGTATGATCCTGCTGTAGAGCTCAAAAAGCTTCATATACCAGTCTTAATCCTACAAGGTACAACTGATATTCAGGTTACTGTTGATCATGCTAAAATGCTCTCTGAAGCACTACCTAAAGCAAAATTGGTGATTATTGATAACATGAATCATGTATTGAAAGAAGCGCCAGCCAACAGGCAAGCAAATCTGGCAACCTATGGTAATCCAGCTCTCCCTATAAAACCTGAATTATCGAATTCAATTGTTGAATTTGTTAAATCAAAATAATCAGGTAACGTGCTTGTTCTTAATCTGAGCAAGTACGTTACTTTACTTCATTTTACTTGGTGGGAAACCAAATTGCTTTTTAAAGCATCTACTAAAATACAAAGGATCACTAAACCCAACCAAATCAGATACTTCTGAAACATTATACTGCTTAGTTTGTAACAATTGAGCTGCTTTCTTTAATCGATACGAACGAATAAAATCATTAGGCGAAAGATTCGTCAGTTCTTTTAGCTTTCGATATAATTTTGAAGAACTTACATTCGCTGCACGACACAACATATCTACATTCAAGTCAGGATCAATCATATGCTCCTCCACAAAATGCGTGATAGTCTTCATGAATTCCTCATCAACAGGAGAATGAGTAAGCATCTCAACGCCACTCTCAGCATTCACTAAATACTTTTGCTTCAACATATTTCTCCCGGCAATCAAATTATCGATCCTTACCTTTAACAATGACGGATCAAAAGGCTTCACCAAATAATCATCAGCACCAGTCTTATACCCCCTAATCCTTTTCTCATCTTCCGATAAGGCTGTCAACAGTACCACAGGAATATGACTTATCTCTTCATCATTTTTCAATTTCGAACAAAGCTCAAATCCATCCATTACTGGCATCATAACATCACTAACCACCAATGTAGGCTTAATCTCCTTGCATAGTTCTAACCCTTCTGCCCCATTTTCGGCTTCATATACATGATATGATTCGGAAAGATATCCAGCTATAAATGTTCTTAAATCAGAGTTATCTTCTACAACAAGAATCTTCTCTTTTAACTTACCATCTACGATAAACTCATTCGACTTTAGGTCATAAGTTTCATACGATACCTCCGCAGACTGTGCTTCCATATCGAATACTTCATAGTCTTCAAACAGCGACTTATCGATAGGTATTTCAAAGATGAAATTACTTCCCTTTCCTTCTTCACTTTCAACCCATATACGTCCATGATGAAGGATAACAAGCTTACGAACAAACGACAATCCTATTCCAGAACCCGTATTCTGTGCCCTATGTTGCTTCAATTGGTAGAAACGAGTAAAAATCTTCTCTCTATATTCCTCGGGAATTCCTGGACCCTCATCCTGTACTTCCACCACCAATTTGCGATTATCATCAGGACTCATATACATGGTCAGATCAACCTTACTGCCTTTAGGAGCATATTTAAAGGCATTGGATAAAATATTATACAATACCTTGTCGAACTTGTCACAATCAATCCATCCAACCAATGACTCCTCAGAACAGATAAAATTTAAATCAATCTCTTTCTCCTTCGACATAGGAATGAAAGAGTCGAAAGTATATTTTGTATGTTCTTTAATATCAATATTGGTCACCTTTAACTTAAGCTCCCCTGATACCGCCTTTCTGAATTCCAGAATCTGATTAACTAATAACATCAGCCTACTGGCATTACGGTGTATTAATTGATGCTGTTTGTGCAA
Source organism: Puteibacter caeruleilacunae (assembly GCA_005217565.1). Lineage (GTDB taxonomy): Bacteria > Bacteroidota > Bacteroidia > Bacteroidales > Prolixibacteraceae > Puteibacter > Puteibacter caeruleilacunae. Next base: position 65,550 of record SJCO01000007.1, on the reverse strand, counting down.
ATTCGCATCGGCATAACGCTCTTTCTCTAAAATATCTTTAATTGGACCAATAATCAGACTAAGTGGTGTTTTAAGCTCATGAGATATATTGGTAAAGAATCGTAGCTTCTCATCATTTAGCTTTTCATCCTTCTCGCGCTTAACCTTCTCCAGCATCAATTCTTGCTTAAGCTTCATACGCGCAATCACAATGCGTCTACTTTGCCAGATAATTAGTGCTAAAACAATCAGATAAACGAGAATAGCCTTATAAGTTAGCCATAATGGAGGCAGTATATGAATATTGTACGACACTGGTTTACTCCAATATCCAGCACTATTGCAAGCTTTCACTTTAAAGGTATAATCACCAAAGAATAAATTCACATACTGAATGGTACGCTTATTTACATCAACCGTGTTCCATTCCTTATCGAAACCTTCTAACTTATACATGAACTTATTATTCCGCTCCTGAGTATATGAAGCACAAGAAAAAGTCATGGCGAAATTTCGGTTACTATGTTCAAGCTCTACTGCTTTTGAAACATTAATATCTTCCTGGAGGATGAGCTGTCCATTAATAACATCCCCTATTTCAATCTCCTTATTATCAACCTGAAAACTGGTAATAAAAGGCCACGCAGCTTCTTCATGATCTCGAAGTTCGTTCGCATTAAAATAGATAATTCCCTTTTTGGTTCCCACATAAATGGTCCCATCTGTAGAATAATAAAAACCACCAAGACTAAAAATATCTATTCTACTTCCATTCTCTACATGATATAGTTTCGCTTCTTCTGCTCGTGTATCATAGCGTACCATGCGGTTATGATTCATATTCAGCCAAATATAACCATCACGATCAATAGCCAAATTCGTTATCCATTTTTTATATAGCTCCTCAGGATTTACAACTGGTACAAAATTATTCAACAAAGGATCATAAAAATTCAACCCTACTCGTGTAGCTGCCCAAAGAGTCCCCTTCTGATCAACCAGGATATCCTTCACATTGTCGTGCGTTAACCCAACAGTAACACTATTCTCACTCACATACTTGTTCAGTTCATTGCTTTTGAAATCATATTCCAGAACACCCTCCTCTGTCGCCATCCAAATCTCATTATCGGTCTTTACAATAATCTTATTGATCTCATAATCCGATATTAATTCCTGTAGTGACTTATCTATACTATCATCACGTGGATTAAACACCACTGCACCCTGTCCGAATGAACCAACTACAAGCTTTCCATTACTTAACTTACAAATAGAAAAGATAGGCACTCCATCAAAACCAACATCCACAAGTCTACCTGTTTTCTTTAAGTAATCGAATACAAATACTTTCCCGTTCCACAATCCACAATAAAAAAACCTGCCATCAAAAGTATGGATACTAGATATTTCCTTGTATTTATCTGATAACAGTCGGAAATCGTTTTTCTCTCTAATAAACAAACCTTTATCATGGGTTGCAACCACCAAATTCTTGTCGTACGACTCACAAAATCCACTGATCTGCGGTGCTTTATCTCCTGTCAGTGAAGAAATATTCTTAGCCCATTTAAATTGATTCATAAATGGATCATACTTGTCTAAACCATTCTCAGTTCCAACCCATAAAATTCCATTATCATCAAAATACAGGTCATAAATCAAATTGTCGACCAGCGAACTGGTTTCCGATATCACAGAATAATTCAATTCGAAATCACCATCAGTAAGATCCTCCAGATCATCGCAAACAATTAATCCACCCCATGTACCAACCCAATATTTTCCTTCTGGCGAACGTGCCACACAAATAAAGTGAGTACCGATTTCCTCTCCACTCGAGTTATTTTGAACTTCAACCAGGTTGAAATCATCCTCTTCCTTATTCATTTTATATAATCCCGAACGAGTACCGATAAACAAATCTGCTTTATGGTCTTCATAGATGAAATTGATGTAAGGATTCACCTCATCAGAAAGAGGGTTACGAAGAGCATATCTCTTTATATCAGCAATATCACCATTGTCATCTAATTTGATCTTCACAACGCCATGCGTTGAATAACTCCCTAGCCAGATATTTCCTTCAGTATCCTCACAAATCGACTTTACATAGACTATCCCATCTAAATCAACACGTTCAAACACATTCTTTTCACGATCGAATATACAAAGGCCACGAGTTTTAGTCCCCACCCAAATCCGATTAAACTTGTCGATATACACCGCACGGATCTGCCCATCAGGAATACTTTGAGGATTATCTTTTTCAGGTAAATAAGTAGTAAATACGCCAGTATTCATCTGATGCAAGGTAAGACCATTATTGGTACCAATCCACATGTTACCAGTCTTATCATCAATTACCAACGCAGTAATATCATCATTATTGATTGTATTAACTTTCTTCGATGAGCTTAAGTATGTTTTACATGAATATCCATCAAAACGATTCAGTCCGCCAAATGTTCCCAGCCATAAAAAACCATATTGATCCTGAGTGATATGTCGAACTGAATTATGGGATAATCCATTGACTTCACTATAATGTTCAAACTGCAGATTCTGAGCCTTCAACGTCGCCATTGAAAATCCCAAGAGAAATAGAAGAATATAAATTCGTCTCAGCATAACAAACGATTAATCCTAATGCAATATAACAATTTTATGGTTTTGTATGATTTATCGTGAGTAAATAAAAAGATGTCATTATTATCTCTGTCCTCCAGCCGGACCAGCTTTTCATTATTACCTTAATTCAAAAACGAAAAAAGTCAAGGCGATCTATATAAAGTAATCGCCCCGAGACCGGGATCTAGAATCTTGAGCCTACATCTATATCGCTCTATTTACTCGACAATGACGTTGGTCGATCCTTAACATCTGTACCCCACTCAAAATTAGGCTGATCTCCCATTTCAAAATCCAATACACCACCATCCATCAAGTCGAAATGATTCAAGTAGTTCTGATCTGTTGCTACCCCATTCACTTTTAATCCTTGAATATAATTCATCCCTATAGAAGCACCTGGCGCATTGATAACCAATTCTTTCCCATTCTCCATGCATATTGTGATCTTATCGAAGTGCGGTCCGGATAGTACATATTCAGGCACCGATGGACAAACTGGATAGAATCCCAGTGAAGCAAATACATACCATGCCGACATCTGTCCGGCGTCATCATTACCACTCAATCCTCCAGGACCAATACCATACTCATTCTTACATATTTCATGCACTAACTTTTGTGTCTTCCATGGTTGTCCTGAATAATTATATAAGAAAGGAATCTGATGCCCAGGCTCATTTCCATGCCAATACTGACCAGCAGCATGAAACTGATCAAGATTAGCATTAAAAGCTGTTTCTCCCCCCATTAACTCCATCAATCCAGCGACATCATGAGGCACATACCAAGTATATTGATAAGGTGTTCCTTCAGTGATATATGACTTTCTAATAAACTTATCAAAATCGTCAGTAAAGGTTCCGTCAGCATATTTAGCACGCATACACAGATCGTTAGCACTATATATATTGCGGTAATTTAATGCCCGTTTCTTTAATAGCTCAGCTTTTTGAGTATCTCCACGTTTTCCAGCTAACTGACTCAATGCAAAATCATCATATGCATATTCAAGTGTTCTTGAAACCTGCTCATTATTATGAAACGACTCCTTCACACTATCCTCAAGAGGAATATAGCCATATTCCATATACGACTTTAATGCACGTCGCCCTTTTCCTTGTTTGTAATCCTCATAGCTCTCGGGCGATTGGAAGGCATTTTTCAATAAATAACCATACTGTTCATCGGTAATCTTTATAACTCCCTTCATGTAGGCATCTGCTATAGTAGCTATAACATGGTCGCCAATCATTGCGGAAGTATAACTATTCCAACAAGGGAATATAGGTAACCAACCTCCTTGTTCTGCCATTAGAAGCAGACTCTTCATCATGTCAGCATTAGCCTTTGGCATTAATAAATTAAATAATGGATGAGAAGCCCGGTAAGTATCCCACATTGAAAAATCGATGTAGTAATCACTGTCTCCCGAGTTCATCACTTCCTTACCTCCGGCAAAACTCACATATGTACCATCACAATCGTTAAAAGTACGGGGTTGTAAAAAACTATGGTACAAAGCGGTATAAAACTTAACCTTATCATCTTCATGCTCGCCTTCTACCTTAACTTTCGACAACAATGTTTCCCATGTATCTTTTAGTTGCTTCTGAGCCTCCTCAAATTCAAGATCTGCTGTCTCCTGATCAAGATTCTTTCTGGCCTGTTCAATACTAGTAAATGAAGTACCAACAGTAACATATATGGTTTCCTCCTCTAATACCTTAAACGAGGCATACGCTCCCAAATCATTCAAATCATAAACCTGTGTATCACGTTCATAGACCTGATCTCCCTGATACACTCCATAATTCAAAAAGTCGTGACTAAAACGAGCCACAAAATATCCTTTAAAACCAGCTTCTTCTCCATTCCCCTGATAGATACGATGGACTGGATTATAGCCGATTATTTCATTACTCTCCGGTATGACACGCACAAAACCTTGTCCTTCGTCACTATTCGGATTTATAACAATATGAGCCTCTCCTTCTTGCTCAAACTTAAATCGAAACAATCCCGCACGCTTTGTAGCGGTCATCTCTGCATCGATTGCATAATCATCTAATCTAACCTTATATGAATACGGTGTTGCCTCCTCTTGCTCATGCGAAAAAACTGATCCCCTCTCATCTGGGAGACATTTCAACGTGCCTGTCATAGGCATAATCGTCATACTACCGTAATCTTGTACACATGAACCACTTAACCAATGACTACCTCTAAAACCTTGAATAATTGAATCGACATAATAATAAGGAGCATCACATTTTCTTTCCGTAGCCTTCGTCTGAGGTGTCCAATTGGTCATTCCAAAAGGAACTGTCACAAACGGAACAACCTGAGCATTATTCTCCGAACCATGTCCGTGTTCTAATGCACTAATTGTTGTTGACGGAGCCGTTCCGATCAACGGATTTACATAGTCGACATATTTAACTTCTCCCGAACAGGCGGCTAACCATCCGAGCACAAAAAACAAGTATATATTTTTCATCATATTCACGGTCTAAGAGGACAACTCTATTCAACTTCTACTTTATTCCATAAACTTGTAAAGGGCCTATATAATCAGGCTATTCAGGGGCATTTAATCAAAGGATTCAGACAGGCAGATAAAACTATCTGCACTGTCTGAATTAATAAACCTAACTCTTTTTAATAACCAGGATTTTGCGTCCAATGAGGATTCAAATCCATCTCCGTATAAGGAATTGGGAAGATGATGTGATTCTCATCACTTGCTTCTTTCCATCCCCATGGATCACCAAATTTGCCAAATCTAATCAAGTCATTTCTTCTCCAATTCTCGCTGTAGAATTCACGTGCACGCTCGTCTAACAATTCATCTAGCGTTACCGAAGTAACCTCTGGTGCATTAGCACGCTCACGTATTTGATTCATCAAGCTAACTGGAGTATCATTTAATGTTGCACTTGCTCCACGAAGAATCGCTTCTGCTTTCATCAACAATATATCAGCATAACGGAACACAGGAACATCATTACCTTGATGTCTGTCACTAGATGTTTTGTCTGGATAAAACTTATTACAACGATATCCCGAAGCTCTGCTCAATTGGTCATCACCTACATCAAACAACTCAACATCTTTGAAAACAATATCTTTCGAGAAAGACAGTTGCCACTGTACCTCGTCATTTTCATCCGGACCACTATAATATTGATCCAAACCTTTCTTCGTGGTCGTAATCATAATAGGAGAACCATCTGGATTAAACTGAGGTCCTTTTAACCAAATATCATTACGAATGTCACCTTCCAAATTAAACTTATCAATAATTGATGGAAGTGCACGCTGAGGTCCACTTGGTCCGTATGGTAATTCAAACTGTTCTCTTTGCAATTTATGTAACCAGAAACGTGCATGATACATTCCTCTGATTCGTGCTCCATCAAATGGCATTGCGTAGATAAAGTCCTTAATTTGTGGACCGTTATCATAATTGAACATGGCTAGATAATCACTATCTAATTCAAATTTTCCATCCTCAATAATCTTATCACATGTCTCAACTACTTTATCGTAACGAGCTTCTCCAGCATATACTTCCCAGTTAATATAGAGCTTTGCAAGTAAAGCATTGGCCATGTAATAGGTAGGGCGACTGTAAGTATCTGCGTTCACATCTTTCTTCAAGAAAGGAATACACTCATTCAGTTCCTTTTCTAAAAATTTACATACATCAGCACGACTCGTTCTGTCATACTCTTTCTCTTCTCCAAACTTCTCTACAATAGGAATAGCCCCGTAGTTGTCAGTCATTAAGAACATATAAAATGCTCTCATCACGCGAACTTCTGCAATACTCTGTTCTTTTGTTGGAGTATCTGGAGCATCTTCAAGCATACTTAATACTCTATTAGTCGTTGATATTGATGCAAATCCATCTTTATAAAGAGATCTGATATAACTATGATCATCATTCCAGGTATGGAAATGCATTTGCGCATAACGACCGCCATCATACCAACCTCCATTTTTTGCTACAAGCAAACACTCATCCGTTGTTAATGCTTGTAAGTGCCAGTAAGTACGTCCCATTGTACTACTAAATGTAGTATAAATAGGGCCAATTAAAGCCTCATAGTCTGCTTCAGTAGTCGGGAAATTATCGGTAGTAAACTGCGATTCTACCTCTACCTCCAAATCGGTACAACCCATCGTCATTACCATCAATCCAATGGCTGCCCCTTTAAATATTTTATATAGTTTCATAATATACTAGCTTTTAGAAAGTTAATTTAACACCAAACATAAATGTGCGAGGTTTTGGATAAAAGTTATTGAAATCTACACCAGGAGTTAAACCTCCAAGAGATACTTCAGGATCAATACCTTTATATCCGGTAATTGTAAAGACATTATTACATGAAGCATACACACTTAGTCCTTCAATCTGTTCAGTGATTTTACCTAAATCATAAGATAGAGCCAGATTCTCCAATCGGATATAGCTACCGTCTTCTAAGTAACGTGTTGAATAGAAATGTGAATTGTAATCCTCAATAGGTGCATCTATTTCTCGAGCTAACTGATTGTAGTGAGTAGCCTCAGCTGCATAGTTTAATTTAGCGTATGATGCATTCAAAATCTTATTACCAGTTACTCCGCGGAAAAATACATTCAATGTCCAGTTCTTATAAGAAATGTTGTTATCCCATCCGTACACAAGATCAGGCTGTGCATCACCAGCATAGAAACGATCCTCAGAAGTTGGTTTTAAAGTAGTTCCACCATCTGCCGCCTCAAAAACTGAAACATTATCCTCGTTATAACCTAACCACTTCCACAAGTAGAATTGTCCTACAGGTCTTCCTTCTTCAACAACCTGCTGAGTCATACCCGACTGTCCTCTACCATTTAATGATGCAGTTCTGATGTTATCGATCTGAAACTTATCATTTGATAGTTTTAGCACTTCATTATTGTTATTAGAAAGATTCAACGTAGTTGACCATGTAAAATCTTTAGTAGCAACAGGAGTTGCGTTAAGCGTGAATTCAATACCATCATTTCTGATTTTACCAACATTGGTAGTCAGACTACTTACATAGTATTTTGTTGTAGAAACAGTATAGTTCCAAATCAAATCTCTCGTTTCTTTTCTATACCACTCCAATGTTCCGGATAATCTATTGTTGAAGAAAGCAAAGTCAAGTCCTATGTTCAACATATCAGTCTTTTCCCACTTCAAATCAGGATTTGCATTCTGTACAGGACCAATAGCTGAAACAAACTCACCACCTTGATAGTAGGTACCAGCATTAGTAAACTTTAACAATGAGATAGTTGGATCAAATCCAGCAGAGTTACCACTAATACCGTAACCGATACGTACTTTCAAATCATCAAAGATGCCCATGTTCTTGATGAAATCTTCTTCACCTGCACGCCATGCAGCCGAGAATGATGGGAAAGTACCCCAACGACTATTTTCACCAAAGGCTGAAGAACCATCGCGACGAACAGTAGCCTGGAATAAGTATTTACTATTATAGTTGTAGTTTAAACGACCAAATACAGAGATCATTCGCAGCGTATTCATCTTTCCTCCTCCCATGTTTGGCATATAACCTGAGACAGGATTTCCTAGATCAAGATTATAATAACCAAGAGCATCAGAAGTAAAGTTATAACTATCAGCAGCTAATCCGTTACCGGTCTTATTCTCTTCCCATGAGTATCCAGCCATTCCTTTGAAGTTGTGACCATTCAATGACTTACTATAGTTTAGGAACATCTCGATAATCTTCTTGGTACTCTCGTAAGATGAACGTTTTGCTACACCATTTTTACCTTGCTCAATAAGCGCATCTCGTGTCACATAACTACCTTTATTGTCTTGGTTATCCTGATATGTTAGGTTGATGTCATAATCCAGACCTTCAAGAATATTCAGCGATGCACTCACATTCCCCATAATCTTCTTATATCTTGTATCGCTACTGTACTGATTCAACATAGCAACAGGATTATAGTACTGAGAGATCTGCTCATTCTCGTAATAGGAACCATCCTCCAACTTAACAGGAACTGTAGGCAAGTAATAATTCATACCTCCAAAAACAGTTTTACCGTCATTCTCATTCAGCAATCCGCTTTCGTTATTTTCAATACTTGTCATCAAGTTAAAGCTCAGCTTCAAGCGGTCGTTCAATGCATTCTGCTGGATACTAACCCTTGAGTTAATACGATCCATTGCTGTATTCTTAATGATCCCCTCGTGGTCAATATAGTTTATACTAGCATTGTATTTTGTTTTCTCAGTTCCACCACTAATTGCGATATGATGGTTATGTGCAATTCCTGTACGTTGCACTTCATCTTGCCAATCGGTATCAGCACCCAAATCATCCTCTGGATTCAAAGTCAGACCATTCTTGTCCAAATAGCTGCGATATTCATCAGCCGACATCATATCATATCCTGCTGTAGCTCTATCAATAGCTACATAACCATGATATGAAACTCTTGCCACACCTGCAGCACCTTTTTTTGTAGTAATCATGATAACACCATTCGCTGCACGCGAACCATAGATCGCTGTTGCAGAAGCATCACGCAATACATCCATCGAAGCAATATCTTCTGATGCAGGCATCGCACCTCCAGGAACTCCATCAACCACGAATAGTGGACTTGCGCCACCACGCAAAGTTGAAGCACCACGCAATATTATAGAAGAAACACCACCACCAGGACTACCATTTCGAGTTACACTCAAGCCAGGAACTTTACCCTGTAGCATTTGAGCCGCACTTGTGGTAACACCCTTTGTCATGTCATCCGACTTAACCGTAGTAATCGAGCTGGTTACGTCTTTTCTTCGTTGCTTACCATATCCAACAACGATCAATTCTTCCAACTTCTCCGAATCTTCAATCAACGCTAAATCAATAGTCGTTTGATCTCCCACTAGAATTTCCTGTGGAACGAAACCAATAAATGAGAAAACAAGTGTACTTCCTTTTTCTGCATCAATTTGGTAGTTACCATCAATATCTGTAACTGTACCAGTAGTTGTTCCTTTAATAATAACATTCACTCCAATCAGCGGCTCATTTGCTCCATCTACAACTTTTCCTTTTATACTCTGCTGAGCAAAAGCGGAAACACTGCAGAACAGCATCATAATGAATAACTGAACAAATAGTCTTTTTCGCATGTCTCTTGATTTTGTTAATAATTAGTTTTTTTCCGAAAAATTTAAGTACTCCAAAAGTACGGCCTGCAGTTATCAGCGATATGGACAATCCTCCCACAAACATGGACAAGTAATTTTTCTTGATTTTTGCTCCTGCTGTACCCCGTGTATTTACGGCGATAATAACATGGATAATTCATTCAACTATATGGATAAACTCGTCACACACCCCATAAACAGGCTGTTATGGAGCACAAATACCAAGCAGGCGACCAACGATACCAATATCCACAGACCTGCAGATCACCTAACAAGCCATTAAGCATATTAATGTCTACATCAACCTTGCAAATCTCATTGCAAACTGTCAGGCAAACTAATGTCTATATCCACCTTGCAAATCTCATTGCAGGCCGTTAGGCATACTAATATCTACATCAACCTTGCAAATCTCATTGCAGGCCATTAGGCATATTAATATCTACATCAACCTTGTAAATCTCATTGCAAACTGTCAGGTATACAAATGTCTATATCAGCCTTGCAAATCTCATTGCAGGCCGTTAGGCATGCTAATGTCTACATCAATCCTGCAAATCCCATTGCAGGCCGTAACCAATGAAACACCAATATTCCTGTTGGCGGAACAACCACCAACCACAATCAACGCACGCCTTTCAACCTTCCAACCTTTCAACCATCCAACCTTTCAACCTTCCAACCCTTTCACCATTTTCCTTATTCTCCGTATTATTTCTGAACTATTCTGGATGATATTGGAACTCCTTACCACCATATCCTAATACTTTTGCACGAGTAACAGCAAAGATCCGAATACAAAGTATTCAGAGAGAAACATCAAATAATCAGCTACTGAAGAATGAAGATCAATTCTTCGCACACTGAAAACCAAATCAGAAAATCTAATAATCCAAATATCTAAAAAGACAAATGAAATTACTCAGATTAAGTTTATGCCTTGTCATATCACTCCTCTTTGCAGGAGTACATGCCCAGGGTCAAAAACAAACCTCTAATGCAGCAATTGAAAAGAAGATCGACAAGCTGCTCAAAAAGATGACGCTTGAAGAAAAGATCGGACAAATGTGTCAGGTCAATATCAGTCCGAAAGCAACAGAAGTTCCTCAAAAAATCAAAGATGCAATACGAGCAGGAAAAATAGGATCAATACTTAATGCTGGATCTCCTGATATGATCGCCGAAATTCAGCGAATCGCATTAAACGAAAGCAACGCAAAAATTCCAGTAATTATTGGTCGCGATGTTATTCATGGATTCAATACCGTGTTCCCTATCCCACTCGGACAGGCTGCATCATGGAATAGAGAACTTGTGGAAAAGGGCGCTGCCATCGCTGCTCAAGAAGCTTCAGAGGTAGGTATCAACTGGACTTTCGCACCAATGCTCGACGTAAGTAGAGATCCTCGTTGGGGACGAATTGCCGAATCATTAGGCGAAGACCCTTGCCTTGTTTCAGAATTAGGTTCTGCGATGGTAAAAGGTTTTCAAGGTGAAACAAGGAAGTTCGCAGCCTGTGCCAAGCACTTTGTTGGTTATGGCGCCACCGAAAACGGGAAAGACTACAATCCGGTATTCATTCCTATCAATCAACTTCGCAATGTATATCTTCCTCCATTTCAAAAAGCCATTGAAACAGGTTGCGCTACAGTCATGACTGCCTTCAACGATATCGATGGAACACCTGCATCTGGTAATGAATTCCTACTGAAGCAGGTTTTGCGTAACGAATGGAGCTTTAAAGGTTTTGTAGTAAGCGACTGGAATTCGATGACGCAAATGAAGTCTCAGGGCTTCTGTGCTGATGATAAAGATGTAGCACTAAAGAGTGCCAATGCAGGTCTTGATATGGAAATGGTAAGTACCACTTACACAAATCACTTGTCAGCGTTGGTTAAAGAAGGGAAAGTAGATCTAGAAACAATCGATACAGCCGTTAGAAATATCCTCAGAATCAAATATCAGCTAAATCTATTCGATGATCCCTACTCAGGATTACCAAATAACGTAACAACCCTTTGCTCTCAGCATAAGCAAGCAGCAAAGGCAATAGCCACCCAGAGTATTGTTCTGCTAAAAAACCAAGATCAACTACTTCCACTTTCAAGCAACAAAAAGATTGCTGTAATCGGACCAATGGCTGATGCTCAAAACGATCAAATGGGCTGTTGGGCAATGGATGGTGTTGCCGACGATGTAGTTACTCCATTAACGGCTTTAAAGAAGCAATTCGGTGCTAATATCAAATACGCAAAAGGAATTGCCGACTGTCGTACCAATGATAAAAGTCTGCTTAGCGAGGCTGTAAACATTGCTAAATTATCCGATGTAATCCTTTATTTTGGAGGAGAAGATGCCATACTTTCCGGCGAAGGGCACAGTCGAGCTTTCATCAACCTTCCAGGAGCACAGGAGGAATTGATCAGCACTCTAGCAAAGACAGGCAAGCCTATAGTCTTGGTTATCATGGCAGGACGACCATTAACCTTCAATAAAGCAGCAGAAAAAGCCGCAGCAATCATGTATGCCTGGCATCCAGGCACCATGGGAGGTGAAGCACTAGCCGATTTGATCACTGGAAAAGCTGTGCCTTCCGGGAAATTACCTGTAACATTCCCAAAAACATTAGGACAGGTACCAATCTATTATGGCACCCTACGTACCGGTCGCCCTGCCAATTGGAAAATGTTAGGAATTCCTACAGGTACTCCACTCGATCCAGTTGGACTAAGTAACAACTATCTTGATGTATCAGTCCTTCCAGCCTACCCATTTGGCTACGGATTATCGTACACTACATTCAAGTACGACAAGCTTAAGGCATCATCAAATGAAATCAGCAAAAACAAACCGGTAAAGATTCAGGTAGAGGTTCAAAACACTGGTAAAGTTGAAGCTGATGAAATTGTACAATTATACATCCGCGATGAAGTAGCATCGGTTATGCAACCTAAGCTTGCACTAAAAGATTTCAAAAGAGTTACCTTAAAGCCTCAGGAGAACAAGACCGTTGTGTTTACCCTAACAGCTGATATGTTGGAATTCATTAAACGCGACGGACAAGTAACATATGAGCCAGGATCAATTAAAGTATTTGTGGGCGCCAACTCTCAAGAACTACTAGAAGTAAAGATTCAAGCGATCTAATACGTTCATAACAAATTTAGATCTGGTATATAGTTTAGCAAACAACCCCAATAACTCCCTTTATTGAGCCCTATTCATTTCCCCAATAAATGTTAGCTTTGCAACAACCAAACCAGTTATCGCGTTTATATGAAGTTAATTGCATTAACATTCACACTATTAACCATACTCACGCTTCATGCGCTGAATTGTGATGCCCAATCTTTTAATTTCAAGCATCTATCTGTAAAAGAAGGGCTATCTCAAGCTACCATAAAATGCATGGCACAAGACAGTCTTGGGCGCATCTGGTTAGGTACACGCGACGGATTAAACTGCTACGACGGATCGACAATATCAACCTATCGAGAAGGTTCACGCCCCAATACAATCAAAGGACAGGTAATTAACTGTCTTCTTTTAGAGGGCGATAGTTTATGGGTAGGAACCGACAAAGGACTTAACCTACTGAATTTAAAAACATTGGTATTCGAAAGTTTGGAAGTAGAATCAGGATTCCAAACAATTACCAGATATAACAACATGTTTCTTGGAGGATCAGTACGTGGATTATTCATTATCGACTGGCCCAATAGAAGTCACCGTAGAGCCTTTCAGTTTACTAAAAAAACACATGCCGTCAACTCCATATGCAAACTAAATGATGGCAGTCTTTTATGGGGTACCAAAGCTTCACATCTCGAAGTTAATCTGCTTAAGTATCATCCGATGATGGGTAAAGATATTCCAATATCAAAGGAAGCCATCAATAGTATTTTTCAGGATAAGCAAGGTAATATCTGGTATGGTACCAACGGAAATGGATTATTTTGTGTAGATCAAAACTTTAATACCTTATTACACTTTAGAAGCGACAATTCACAATACCCTCTCACTAGTAATGTGGTACATTACATTATGCAGGATCATCGCAATAAAATATGGATAGCTACTACCAATGGAATTACAGTCTATGATCCTCTTGTCGATAAATGTACACTTTGTCGAAATTCTTTATACGACGCATCCAGTCTTAGTCACGATGGGGTTATGTGCATACTTCAAGATCAACAGAATACAATATTTGCTGGAACTTATTATGGTGGATTAAATATTTGTAACTACGAGGATAACATCTTTAAAACTTATACATCAAGTGAAAAAGGACAACGTGGACTATCAAGCAAAATAATCTCGCAAATCATAAGCATCGCAAACAAGCAAATTTGGATAGGTACCGAAGGTGGAGGAATTAACATCCTCAATACCGAAACTGGCAAAATCAAACACCTCAAAAAAAGAGATGGACTATCGGGGAACAATATCCAAGCTCTTTATTATGATGGAAAAGACAAAGTGTATGCAGGTACACATCAGGAAGGTTTGAACGTTGTTAACATCAAGACAGGTAAAATAGAACAGTTAAACATCGATAATCCCAAAAATCACCTCTTTACAATTTCATGCATTTATCCTTACGGCCGTTTTTTATTGCTTGGTACACACCGTGGAGTATTTATGCTTGATACTTCCAATAATCAAATTGTCCCTTTTCATCCGTTAAAGAATCTTCAGGTATTTAGAGCATCTGTTATTTTTTCAATTACCCAAGACAGCTATGGTAATCTGTGGTTTGGAACAACTCACGAGATTCTCCGATTCAATCCCAAGACACATGAGTTCAAACGCTACAATCAATCCAACCAACCAGTTTTTAAAGGGAAAAATAATATTTATGCAATCTATGAAGATCACAAACTCAATCTTTGGTTTGCCACCTATGGGAGTGGATTATTAAAATACGATCGCAAATCTGATTCATTCTCTGCATTGACAGAAAATACTCACAAATTAGCAGACAACCATGTTTGTGCCATCACCGAATCGGGATATGGTGGTTTATGGGTTTCTACTACGTCAGGATTGTCACTATACGACTATAATACTAATCAATTCACCTCTTTTAAAAAGGATTATGGATTTCCACTAATAGAACTAAATCGCTCTGCCCTTCATATTACAGACTCTAAAGAAGTTTTTGTCGGAGGCATTGACGGATTCGTTTCATTTAAAGAAAAAGACCTGTACAAGGTCCGCAAGCCATACCGGTTAGTATTTTCGAACCTTAGCATCAACAATAAACCAGTGCTACCTGGTGATGAAACGCAAATTCTCAACAATGCACTTGCCTTTACTGATGAATTTGAACTCCTTCCTCAGCACAAGACATTTACAATAAACTATTCTGCAAGCAACTATATCGATCAATTTAAATGTCGATATTCAATAAAACTCGAAGGTTTCCATGACGATTGGGTAGATATTGGCAAGCGCAACTCGTCAACATTTACAAACTTAAATGCTGGAACATACATATTTAAAGTAAGAGCAATTGATCCCGCTGCACACAACAAAATTGTAAATGAGGAACAGGTTAAGATTGTCATTCTAGCTCCGTTATACAAGCGTTGGTATGCCTATACATTTTACATTGTCATTATTGGCCTACTAATACTCTGGTTTAATAGGATTTACCTATCAAAAGCACGATTGGCGAATCAACTCCAATATGAAAAAAAATCAAGAGAAGCCGATCAAAGTCTCACTCAGTACAAATTACGCTTCTTTACCAATGTTTCACACGAATTCCGCACTCCTTTAACGTTGATAGAAGGTTTTATTGATAGCGTACTGGAAGATGAACAGCTATCGACTTCCGTTTCTCGAAAATTAAAGATCGCACGTAAAAACAGCCTTCGATTGGGTAACCTAATTAACGAATTACTTGATTTTAGAAAGATTGAAAACGAACACCTGCAATTGAATGTATATAGTGAAGATCTCGCTGAATTTCTTACCAATACAATTGGTCATTTCAGTGGTCTGGCACGACAAAAGCATGTTAAAATAATCACAACAGGAACCGATAAGCCTATTCCCCTTTGGTTCGATAACGAACAACTCGAAAAAGTCTTTTACAACCTCATTTACAATGCATTTAAACATATTCCTCAAAATAAAGGGAAGATTGAAATAGCTGTGGATACTTCCACTGAACAGGAACAGGTACAGATTCAAGTTACCGACAATGGTTGTGGTATTAGCACAGCTGATCAACAAAAGATTTTCGATCGTTATTATCAATCACCTGATAATTCAAAGAGAGAATCATCACAACATATTGGAACTGGGATAGGATTAGCTCTAAGTAAATCTATTGTTGAAATCCATGGAGGCTCAATAAAGGTTGAAAGTATCAAAGGAGAATCCACCACTTTTACAGTAGTTCTCAGAACTGGGAATAGTCACTTCCCTTCCGATTGGCTTCATGAAGGTTCTCGTGTCGTTGTAACCGATGAAGTCAATAACATTGCTGAGGACCTTGAAGAATCAGAAGATCAAATTCAAACAATACCACTACTTTCCACAAGTGATGTTAAACATATGCTCATTGTAGAAGATAATCAGCATGTACGACAACTCTTAGTTGAGCTATTTCAGCAATCTTTTAAGATTACTGAAGCAAAAGATGGTAAAGAAGGTCTGGAAGCTGCACTAAAAAATCATCCCGACATGATCATCGCCGATATCATGATGCCTAACATGACGGGGATAGAAATGTGCACTCAACTCAAACAGCATGTCAACACTTCACATATTCCAATTATATTGCTCACTGCCAAGACAGCTATTGAGGATGAAATTACAGGATCTAAAGTAGGTGCTGACGATTATATCACAAAGCCATTTTCCACAAAATTATTGAAGGCAAAAGTCATTGGTATGCTTAACAATAGAGCACGTATACAATCGAGTTTTTCTAATGATTTATCAGTGAGTATGTCATCAGTCACCAATAGTGCCATCGACGAGCGATGGATGCAGAAAGCAGAAGCAGTTCTTTCAAAAAACATGAGCAACGAATCATTCGACGTAAATACATTTGCCAAGGATCTAGGAATGGGCCGAACTAATTTCTACAATAAGATAAAATCGATCACAGGCCAAACACCTAATGAATTCATTCAAACATACCGACTGAAAAAGGCTGCTGAACTTATGAGGACCGATAATCAAATCACCATTGCTGAAGTATCTTATGCTGTTGGTTTTACTACTCCACGCTATTTCACGCAGTCGTTTAAAAAACAATTCGGTATCTCCCCGTCACAATATAGAAAACAATAATATCACACCTCCAAATTTGTACACACGCACCTCCACTTTTGTACGCAATATGAGATCGTCATATTAAGCAAATCGCAAACACATCCACACCAAGTCCCCACTAACAAAGCCTTTTACCAATACCTTATCTTCTCCGAACAATCACAACAGTGATTTCGCATAATAACGAAATCACTTCTCCTCTTACTCTCATTCCTTTGCATTGTATCGAACACCTGGTGTTAGCTCAATTATTACAAGAGCTCAAACAACAGAAAGAATTTAAAACTCATAACAGTTAATAAATGCAACTACAAAAAATCGAACAATTCCTAATGGTTGGTGCCTGTATGATAGGCACACAGGCATGCTCTACCTCTACCCCAAAAGAACAATCAAAACCCAATATCATTGTAATTCTTGCCGATGATGCAGGATATGCTGATTTTGGATTTATGGGATGCGATGATTTAGAAACTCCTAATATCGATCGTATCGCAAACACAGGCATCTCCTTCAATGATGCACATGTAACAGCCTCAGTATGCAGTCCATCAAGGGCAGGTCTTCTTACGGGCAGATACCAAAATCGTTTTGGTCACGAAAGTAATTTACCTCCACACAACATGGGAATGGATCCCAAGCAACATACGATTGCTGACGCACTAAAATCTGTTGGCTATAAAACGGCTGCAATTGGAAAATGGCACTTAGGTGAAACTGATAATTACCATCCTAATAACCGGGGATTCGATGAGTTCTATGGATTTCTAGGTGGACATCGCTCTTATTTCCACAACAAAAAAGAAGATATCACCGGACATCCACACGCGATACTACACAATCATGAACGTGTTGATTTTGATGGCTATCTTACTGATGTATTTGGTGATAAAGCTGTAGAATATATTGATCAATTTAAGGATAATCCTTTCTTTATCTTTCTTTCATTTAACGCGGTACACGTCCCAATGGATGCCACCCAAGAAGACCTTAATCGCTACAAAGATCATCCACGACAAAAACTTGCTGCGATGACATGGGCAATGGATCGCAGTGTAGGTAAAGTGTTAAAAAAGTTAGATCAGGAAAACCTAACCGATAACACGCTTATATTCTTTTTAAGCGATAATGGAGGATCTCCCAATAACCAATCATCGTGCCTTCCTTTAAAAGGCCATAAAGGCAATAAGTTTGAAGGAGGACACAGGGTACCTTTTGCCATGTGCTGGCCAAACAAGCTACCCGCGACAACGGGATATAACGGACTAACCTCCTCACTTGACATAGCTGCAACCATTGCCAGTATAACAAATGTAGAAAAACAATATACCGATTCGCTCGATGGTGTAAACCTGATACCATTTCTAACAACAGCTACCAATAAATCACCTCACGAGAAACTATATTGGAAACGTGACATCATGGCTGCATCACGCTACAAAAATTTCAAGCTCATCTGGTTGCACAACTATGGCTATAAGCTATATGATCTTGACAAGGAGATCAATGAATACACCGATATCAAAGATCAGAATCCACTTCTATTCGAAACAATGAAAAATGAACTCCACAGCTGGAACAGTCAAATGCCTAAGGCATGGTGGCCCGAACCAGCAGAATGGCAAGAAGTGAACCAATACCTATTCGAAGATTTAATGGAAAACCGCCCTCCCAGGGTTAAATCACCCGCTGCTCTAAAACGATTAAAAGCAGCAGGCAAATTATAAAAACCTAATTCTACTAATTTAAAATAAAATGTATGAAAAAAAGAACATGTTTAATTATTCTTAGTTTCCTGTTTTGCTCCATATTTACCTGGGCACAAACAAGAATCAAGGGTACAGTATGCGATGAACAGGGGGAAACATTACCCGGAGTAAACATCGTTGAAAAAGGAACCACCAATGGGGTGATATCAAATTTTGATGGACAATTCAGTATCTCGATCAATTCACCTAAACCAACACTAGTGATCAGCTTTATTGGTTTCGAAACACAGGAAATCTCGTCACCAAAAAACGGAATCAAAATCACGCTAAAAAACGCGAATACACAACTCGAAGAAGTAGTTGCTATTGGTTATGGAGTAAAATCAAAACGTGACCTTACCGGATCTGTTGCATCTATATCAGCCGACAATATTGAAACATCGGTAATTAGCAATGCAACTGAAGCCCTGGCAGGTCGTATTGCCGGTGTTCAGGTAGTATCCCCATCCGGATCACCAGGAAGTGGTATCAGTCTGAATATTCGAGGATTAAATTCAATCAGCGGAAGTAGTTCTCCTCTCTATGTGGTTGACGGTTTTGTAGGTGTTGATCCATCAACAATCGATGCATCTGAGATTACCAACATGGAAATACTAAAAGATGCCTCTGCTACGTCGATTTATGGATCACAAGGTGCAAACGGTGTAGTTATTATTACCACCAATAATCTGAGCAAAAAAGGAAAGAACGGTTTCTCGGTGAGTGCCACTGCCGGATTCAATGAAGTAATTAAGCGATTTGATATGCTCAATGGTTCTGAGCTATACCAAATGCTAACCTTAATGGTTCCTGGTAAGGATATCTACACAGAATGGGCTGAAACCTATACTGATGTGGATGGCATTAACTGGCAAAATGAAGCCCTACGTAAAGCGGTATATCAAAACTATAAGGCAAGCTTTAAAGGTTCAAGTAACAGCACCGATTATTACGGTAGCGTTAGCTATAATGATGAAGAAGGAATCATTAAACACACTGGTTTCAATAAACTGAATATCAATATAAGGGGCGAGCATCGCTTCAACAAGAAGGTAAGTGTAAAAAGTGGTGTAAGCTACAATCGCCAGGAAAAGTACGGCAAATCGAGTAATGGTAAGTATGGAGCCTATGTAAAACTTTTAACAGCGCGACCACACTTTGGAGATCAGAACCTGTTAGAGCAAGATTTCATTTTAGATGAAGATGGTACATTAGATTACAACAACATTAATCCAATTTCTGAGTTAGAGAACTATCACTCTTTAAATATTGAAGATTACTTCAGGGGAGATTTTGAGCTAACTTATAAAGTTACTCCATCCCTCCGCTTGGTATCACGTATCGCCAACCAATGGAGATACAAAGAATCTGAGAATTTCCAGAATAACCAAACAAGTTCTGGAAGATCGAAAAATGGTATTGCCTCGTATAACACTGGTAAATACAACAAAATTATTAATGATAACCTGGTCTACTACACCCCTAAACTGGGCAGGCAGCATAAGCTTAATTTAATGGCTGGATTTACACAACAAGAAAGCATCAGCTCAAGTAATAAGGTTGCAGCTGATGGCTTCGATATTGATGCTTTAGGTGTGTATGGTATACCCATGGGGAATACCCAAAAACTACCATCAATGTCGAAAAGTAAATCGGTATTGTACTCATACATAGGTCGACTCGATTATACCTTAAAAGATCGATATTTGTTCAACTTTAACTTCCGTGCTGATGGTTCGTCAAAGTTTGGTGATGGTAATGAATGGGGGTACTTCCCTTCCGGTTCATTTGCATGGAGAATGAGCGAAGAGAAGTTTATCAAATCTGTTAAACAAATCAGCAACCTTAAAGTACGTACAAGTTATGGAGTAAACGGAAATCAAGGTATCAGCTCATACCAATCACTCAGTACCTATAAGAATGCCAACTACACCCTCGACAATGGCTTTACAGTAGGAACTGCTCCCAAGCGACTTGAGAATCAGGAATTAAAATGGGAAACGACTCGCCAGGCAAACGTAGGACTGGATATAGGTTTATTCTCAAACCGATTAAATATTACTACCGATGCTTATTACAAAAAAACTACCGACTTGCTCCTAACGGTAAATGTACCTTCAACATCTGGTTTTACTTCATACCTTATGAACTTTGGTAGTTTGGAGAACCGTGGTATAGAATTTGATATTAACGCATTGCTTATAAAAAATAAAATGTTCCAATGGAATGTAAACTTCAACATTAGTCATAACAAGAACAAAGTACTAAAGCTATCTAACGATAACTCGTACCAACTATTAGATGATACTTGGGAAAGTCGCATCCCAGATGAGTTCTTGCTAAAGGAAGGAGAATCAATTGGCTTGATGTATGGCTATAAGTTCGATGGTGTATATCAGCTAAATCATTTCCTTTATGATGATATCAATGGACCTTATGAATTGAAAGGAAATGTACCGCAATTAGCCGGACAAACAAAAGTGAAACCTGGGTTTGTAAAGTATCGTGATCTTAATAACGATGGAGTTGTAAATGCCGATGACCGTACTGTAATTGGAAGCTCTACGCCTGAATTTTTCGGAGGATTTGGATCTACATTTAAATACAAAGCATTGTCTTGCAATTTGCTTTTCACCTATCAATATGATGTAGACATTCTTAATGGTTATAAGCTTGAAATAGAACGAATGACAGGCTCTTCAAATAAATTTGCCAGTGTTCTGGATTATTGGTCTATTGAAAATCAGGATACCGATATGCCTAAACCAGGAATTGATGCAGCAGGTCCCTATATGATGTCGGATCGCTACATTGAAGATGCATCTTACCTACGTTTAAAAACAGTATCGCTAAGTTATAATGTACCTCGTAAGTACCTTACTAAAATGGGAATACAATCCGCTAATATTCAAGTAGCTGGAAAAAACCTGTGGACTACAACCGATTATACTGGAACTGATCCAGAAGTATCAATCAGTGGTAACTCACTAACCAGAGGTGTTGATTACGGCACATATCCTTTACCTCGCACCTATGTTGTGAGTTTGAAAATGAACTTTTAACAAGACTAAAAATTAAAAGACATGAAAATTCATAATATCATATTATGCCTAGTTGCATTATTTTCTTTAGGCGGCTGTTTTACCCTTGAAGAAGAAACCTTCTCTGAACTGTCGTCCGATGCAATGTTTAGCACCAAAGCAAGTGCGAATACAGTATTATGGGGCTGTTACGACGGGCTTCAAGATTATTATCCTCCCACATCCATTGGTTATGGATCAACAGATGAGATCATTCCTGAAAGCTGGTTTACAGGTACTCCAATGATGGATTATAATATTGTAGCAAGTTCAAAAGAGGTGTATACCTTCTGGAAAAATACTTACGAAGGTATTAACCGATGTAACTCTTTTCTTGAGAATATGGTAGCTCCTGAATGGGCTGATGAGGATACTGAAATTTGGATTGCTGAAGCCAAAGCTATTCGTGCCTATCATTATCTAAACCTTGTACGCCTATTTGGAGAAGTTCCTCTGTT
This sequence comes from Puteibacter caeruleilacunae, assembly GCA_005217565.1. Taxonomy (GTDB): domain Bacteria; phylum Bacteroidota; class Bacteroidia; order Bacteroidales; family Prolixibacteraceae; genus Puteibacter; species Puteibacter caeruleilacunae. Next base: position 43,148 of record SJCO01000007.1, on the reverse strand, counting down.
GCTAAATTCAACAAAATCAATTCAAAGTGCTAAGCCTGACAAGCAATCAATGACCGATGTATACGCTCAAATCATAATTGATCTTAACGAAGCAAAAGCTATTTTACCATTAGCCTCAGAGGTTAGTCAGCAGCCACGCCTGTCAAAAGGAAGTATTCAAGGTTTATTAATGACTACCTATGCTTCAATGGCCGGATATCCTCTAAATCAAAAAAATAAGTGGAATGATGTAATAACGGTGTTCGAAGAAATGGAAGCAGAAGAGCAACACGCGTTAAATCCTAGTTATGCCAGTATTTTTGAGAACATGAGAGATGATGTGTACGATACAGAATACCGTGAAATACTCATGGAAGTTGCATTCTCAACAGGTATTACAGAAGGAGGGCCAGTAAGTGCAACGCGAATTGGCGATGCTGGAGATGTATACGATGGAGGTAGTTACGCCACCAATATTGTTCCTGTAACTTTTATCAACTCTTATGATCCTTATGATTTCCGGAGAGACTGGAATATTAGTACTACGAAAGATGCTAAAAAGTATGTTCGTCGTAAAAATACTACCTATCATCCTTTCGATAATCCAATTAACTGGATAGTTATGCGCTATGCCGATGCCATGTTATTATATGCTGAAGCATTAAACGAGGTTAATAACGGACCTACCGATAAGGCTATCGAGCTAGTAAATCAGATAAGACATCGTGCTCGTCCTGAAGAAGAAAAGGATAATAATAACATTCTTCCAGATCTTCAACTTTCTGATTACGACTATGAACTTTTCAGAGATCATATCATGCAAGAGCGTAGTTGGGAGCTTTGTTTCGAAGGACAACGCTGGTTTGATTTAAAACGATGGAATCTGTTAGTTCATACAGTTAAAGCCATAGCAAATGGTACTGATAGCAACGAAAAGAATGCAAAAGCTTCCATCAATATCTCTGATAAAAATGTGCGCTATCCTATCCCACAGCGCGAAATCGACTTAAATCCTAACTTACTTCCACAAAACAGTGGTTATTAGGATAATATTCAATTGATGATAAACATTAACGAACAATTGAAATTTTAAATTATGCATATCAATAAAATGATCATAGTAATGCTAACAGCTGTATTCTTATGGAGCTGTAGCGACGAAGAGGCTGTTATGCCGAATGTTCTAATCAAGGCGGATAATACAACGGTAAGTGTTGGTGATACTGTAACCTTTTCCTTTAATGGTTATGCCGATCATGTAGTGTTTTACTCTGGCGAATTCGGACATAACTATAGTAGCATCGACAGTATTTTTGTTGATGCCTCTCTTCAAATGTCGTTCACCTCACAAGGATTATGGGGACTTAACGGAGATAGAATGTCGATGTACTATTCCACTATTTTTTCTTCATTTGATGATCTTGACAATTTAGTGGAGAATACAGATGATGCCAGGGAACCTCATGAGAAAATCAAAGAACTCTGGGAACAGGCAGAATGGACAAAAGTTGAGGATGTGACCTTTGGGAACAGTGATATTTGGACTACAGAATCTATGCAACTCGATTTCATAAAGGCACCATCGGTTAACTTTGCATTTGTATTTGAGAACAATTCAAACTGGGGGAATTACCGGATTAAAGATTTAAGTATCCAGGCTATTTCTGATAAGCTACCTGCTCCTGTTGACTTAGGTGGCTTTACAAATGGTTATCGCAGTGTTGCAGTGGTTCAACCAAGCGAAGCACAAATCCCTGAATGGAGGAATTGGCAAACAGGAATACAACTGTTTCATGGAGGCCAACCTGCACGTGTTGGGCCCTTGGAGACCTGGTGTGTATTAGCTCCTATCAATACAGAAAAAACCAAATTCAACATTCCAACCGATAAAGGACAAGTGGTTAAAAGTTATCTTCATGATGATCTTAATACGTTCAAGGCAGTATATAACGAGCCAGGTACACATACTGCAACCTTTGTTATTACTAACGGAAGTACTACTGGTGATGAATTTGCCTCTCAACTGATAGACATAGAAATTACCGTTACAGAATAACGACAAATCACAAACACAGTAAGGTACACAGTACGCTTACAGATAAGACACCTTCCAGTCTACACGAGTAGCTGGAAGCGTGTTTTATATTCCCCCCGAACAAAATTCAAAAATTTTCGTTTACTTTGTAAAAGACAAAAAAGTCTGAAATGGTAAAAAAGGCAAGTCATATCATACTAACGATGTTGTTGCTAATTTCAACAATCGGACTTGCTGTGTCGAAACATTACTGTGGTGGAGAGCTTATCTCTACTGCTATCTTTACTGAAGCTGAATCATGCTGTGATTCTGATAACTGTTGTAACAACCAGACAGAAGTATTTCAATTTGATGAAGACTATTTTGTATCAGTAAATCAAGAAATTCCTGAAACTAGTCAGCTTGATTTACTTGCCATTGCGGTTGTTGTATTCAACTTACACATCACAACATCCTTAATTGCCACAACACAAGAATTTGTAGTCAGGGACGCACCACCGCCTCCCAAGATACAAGTCGCACTTGCTCAAAGGCAATCTTATCTTTTATGATTTAATCACATTAAAGCATTATAAGTGTGCGCATTAGCGTCTCACCTAATAATCTATTGCTATCATTTAATGTGCATTTACAATCATAAAAGAACTAGATATGCTCAATAAAATCATAAAGTTTTTTCTTGAAAACAAGCTGGTTACATTCATTGTACTCACTGTTTTCATTAGCTGGGGAGTAGTAACTTCCCCCTTTGGATGGGATGTAGGTATTCTTCCGTCCGATCCGGTACCTGTTGATGCCATACCAGATATTGGCGAAAATCAACAAATTGTATATACCGAATGGCCTGGTCGTTCGCCACAAGACATTGAGGATCAAATCTCTTATCCATTAACCACCTCATTACTGGGAATACCAGGGGTGAAAACCATTCGGAGTAATTCTATCTTCGGACTATCAAGTATTTACATCATCTTCGAAGAAGGAATTGAATTCTATTGGAGTCGTACCCGTATTCTAGAGAAACTTAACTCTCTTCCGCCGGGTACCTTACCCACGGATGTGATCCCAGCACTTGGTCCCGATGCCACGGCACTTGGTCAAATCTATTGGTACACCTTGGAAGGAAGAGATCAGGACGGTAATCCTGCTGGAGGATGGGATCCTCAAGAGTTACGAACCATACAAGATTTCTATGTACGGTACGCCCTAACAGCTGCACAAGGCGTTGCTGAAGTAGCATCAATAGGTGGTTTTGTAAAAGAATACCAGATAGACATTGATCCGGGTGCAATGAAAGCACACGGCGTAAACATCAATCAGCTTATTGCTGCAGTAAAAAACAGCAATCTAGATGTCGGAGCACGTACCATTGAGTTTAACCGTGTAGAATATCTTGTAAGAGCCAGAGGATACATTAAGAATCTAGAAGATCTGGAGGAAAGTGTCGTTACGGAAAGAGATAACATACCAATCAGGATAAAAGATGTAGCAAAGGTCAATTTTGGTCCTTCCAGTCGCCGTGGAGGTTTAGATAAAGGAGGTGCTGAAGCTGTAGGAGGTGTAGTGGTTGCTCGTTACGGAGCCAATCCACTACAAACCATTGATAATCTAAAACAAAAGATTGCTGAAATTGAGCCAGGTTTACCATCAAAAACATTGGTCGACGGCACCATCTCCAAGGTAACCATTGTTCCTTTTTACGATCGAACAGGATTAATCAAGGAAACATTAGGAACACTTGAAGAAGCCATCTCCTTAGAGCTATTAATCAGTATTTTGGTAGTTATTGTATTGGTCTTCAATCTTAGAGCATCAATACTCATTTCCAGTCTTCTCCCCATTGGCGTACTCATCACCTTCATCACCATGAGACAGTTTGGTGTTGATGCCAATATAGTTGCACTTTCAGGAATAGCCATTTCCATTGGAGTAATGGTTGATGTAGGTGTAGTGTTTACCGAGAATATCATCCGACATATTGGTCTGCCCGAAAACCATGGGGCACAAGGGAAAAAACTGTTAAATGTTGTATATAATGCCACAACTGAAGTGGCAGGAGCAGTCATTACAGCACTTGCAACAACCATTGTAAGCTTCCTTCCAGTGTTTGCAATGGAAGCAGCAGAAGGTAAACTATTCAAGCCACTGGCATTTACCAAAACCTTCACCATGCTATCAGCTCTGCTCATCGGACTAATTATCATACCGATGCTAGCACACCTGCTATTCTCCATTCGCTTCAACAAAAACGGATATCGGAAGATTATTAATCTGGTGTTAGCAGTTGCTGGACTAGTAATATCAATAACCACAGGCTATTACATCGCCTTGGCATTAACCGCCTTTGGACTCAGCGGTTATTTCTCCGATCGCTGGCCAGCATCAAGGAAAGAATGGATCAACTACCTTAATATCATCATAACAGGTATAGTCATCATCTTCTTCCTTACCAAGGCCTGGCTTCCGTTAGGAGCACAAAACAGCATGTTCGCCAACTTTCTTTTTGTAATTGTGGTGGTAGCTGTTGTACTAGGACTATTATCGCTTGTTGTAGTATTCTATCCACGAATACTGAACTGGGCCTTAAATAACAAGTGGACATTTCTGTCGCTTCCAATACTCATTGTAGTATTTGGATTAACCACTTGGCAAGGCTTCGACAAGCTATTTGGTTTTGCTCCTAAGTTTATTCAAAACACCAATATTTACCAACAACTATCGGAGAAGATGCCAGGAATAGGCAAAGAATTCATGCCTTCGCTCGATGAAGGTTCATTTTTGCTTATGCCAACTACTATGCCGCATTCCGGAATAGAGGAAAACCTAGAGGTAATAAGAATCCTTGATCAGAGAGTAAATGCCATTCCAGAAGTCGAAAATGTAGTCGGCAAGTGGGGACGCGTTAACTCAGCATTAGATCCCGCTCCTACCTCGATGTATGAGAACGTGATCAATTATAAACCGGAATATATTCTCAATGAGAAAGGACACCGTATGCGTTTTAAAACCAATAAAGATGATGCCTATATACTCATTGATGGATCTACCTATAATCCCGGGGAAGAAGGCTTCAGACTCATCGATAAGGAGCAACTTATTGAAGATAACAACGGGGAATATTTCCGACAGTGGCGCGATGAAATTCAATCGCCTGATGATATCTGGAACGAGATCATCAAACAAGCTACCATACCAGGATTAACATCAGCTCCAAAGCTTCAGCCAATATCAACGCGACTGGTAATGTTGCAGACAGGTATGAGGGCTCCTATGGGAATTAAAGTGTATGGACCTGACCTGGAAAGCATTGAAAAGGTTGGCTTTGAAATAGAAAAACACCTGAAGCAGGTAGAAGGCGTTGAAGGCATGTCGGTATTTGCCGATCGTGTCGTAGGCAAGCCTTATCTTGAAATGGAAATAAACCGGGAAGCAGTTGCACGCTATGGGATTACAGTAAAGCACCTTCAAGCGAATATCAGCAGTGCCATAGGAGGAATGCAACTAACAACAACAGTTGAAGGAAGAGAGCGTTTCCCTGTGCGATTAAGATATGCACGAGAATATCGCGATAATCCAGAGGATCTAAAAAAGATACTAATTCCTACAGCTCAAGGTACTCCTATTCCGTTAGGTGAATTGGTTACCATTCATTATGTACGCGGACCTCAGATGATTAAAAGTGAGAATACATTCCTTGTAGGTTATGTCATTTTCGATAAGAAAGATGGTTATGCCGAAGTTGATGTAGTTGAACAAGCTCAAGAATACCTGGGTGCAAAGCTTAAAACAGGCGAATTTCAATTACCCGCTGGAGTCAACTATGTCTTCACTGGGAACTATGAAAACCAAATAAGAGCAACAAACCGACTGAAGATTGTAATTCCGGTATCGTTGGTCATTATTTTCCTAATTCTCTATTTCCAATTTAAATCGGTAACATCAACCACCTTAATCTTCTCAGGGATTATCGTGGCCTTATCAGGAGGCTTTATCATGCTATGGTTATATGGTCAGCCTTGGTTCATGAATGGCACACTTGGAGGTGTCCATTTACAAGACCTCTTCCAGATAAAAACAATCAACCTCAGCGTTGCTGTTTGGGTAGGTTTTATTGCCCTGTTTGGTGTTGCTACCGACGATGGTGTTTTGATCAGTACATACATCAAACAATTGCAGGAAAAAAGAAAGCCCACAAGCATCAAAGAGGTGCGAACAATTATCCTCGAAGCAGGATCAAAAAGAGTTCGCCCTGCGATGATGACCACGGCTACTACGATAATAGCCTTACTTCCAGTGCTTACCTCTACAGGTAAGGGTTCAGATATCATGGTGCCTATGGCAATTCCACTTTTTGGAGGAATGACCATCGAAGTTCTCACAATGTTTGTGGTTCCTGTACTCTATAGCATGTGGCAGGAAAGGAAAATTAAGAAGTCTGTTAACCTTAAAGCTTAAGCGATGTTCAAAATAAAATTAGTATTCGGAATAATGTTTTCGCTGATCATTACAATAGCTTCGGCACAACAGGAAAACATCAATAAATACCTCAGTATTGCGGCGGAGAACAATGCAGGCTTAAAATCTATATTCAACGAATATATGGCTGCACTTGAGGTTGCTCCTCAAGCAAAAGCCCTACCCGATCCACAGCTTGCATTTGGCTATTTTATCAGTCCTGTGGAAACACGTGAAGGTCCTATGCAGTTTAAAATATCGGCATCACAGTTCTTCCCTTGGTTTGGAACCTTAAAACATAAAGAACATGCCGCTAATGAAACTGCCAAGTCAAAATATGAACGCTTTGAAGAGAGCAAGGCGAAGCTTTTCAACGAAGTAAAAGGGATATATTTCAATCTCTACTTCAACCAGAAAGCTATCGACATAACACTTGAGAATATCGATATCATCAAAACCTTCCAGCGACTGGTTACTGTGAAAATAGAGTCAGGAAATGCTTCTATTATCGATGAATATCGTATTCAAATGGAGATTAACGAGTTAGAAAATCAGCTTGCCTTACTGAAGGACAAGAAATTTGCTCTTGAAGCTATGTTTCTGAATCTTCTAAACAGTGAGAACATGATAGAAATAGTATTACCTGATAATTTATGGCAGACCGATTTCCCATTAACACGACAAGCTGCACTTGATTCTATAGCAATGTATAATCATCAATTGCTTGCATTAGATTATCAGCAGGCATCTTTAGCATACAAGAAGAAGGTAGCAGAGTTAAGTGCCAAGCCTAATATCAAGATAGGTATCGATTATACGGCCGTGGGAAAAGGCGATAATAACCTATCAGGGAAGGATGCGTTTCTATTTCCAACAATAGGTATTACGATCCCCCTCTATAAGAATAAATACAAAGCCAGGATTCAGGAAGCAATTCATCTCGAAGCTGCGAAGTCGTATGAGAAACAGGACAAACAAAACTTGATGGCTAATCTTTTCGAGGAGGGCTGGAAAGACTATCAGGATGCCAACAGACGAATTCGCTTATTCGAAATGCAGCATGATCTTGCACTTAAATCGATAAAAGTATTGGAGACTGATTATACCACTGGAAAAGAAAGCTTTGAAGAAGTATTACGCATGGAGCGTAAAGTACTGAAATATCACTTAGAGAAAGAGAAAGCCATCGCCGATAAACAGGCAGCAATTTCTTATCTCAATTATCTAATGGGTAAATCCAGTAATCAAAGAATCTGAGTGTCCAATAATCTAGTAATCTTTAAATTTTAAGACAAATGAAAAATACAATACGATATATCAAAGATAACCTAAAGCTGATACTAGGAACCTTAGCTGTAGGATTATTGTTTGGCTGGTTATTCTTTCACTCTGGAGATGTCAGCTCTGAACAGACCGATAATACTGAACACAGTGAACATGAGCACAAAACAAAAGATCCGGAAGTGTGGACCTGCTCTATGCACCCGCAAATCAAGCAGAATAAACCAGGCGATTGCCCTATCTGTGCAATGGATCTAATCCCGTTGGCATCAATGGATAGTGGCGATGATGTTTCTCCTGATGAAATAACAATGACCGAGTCGGCAGCAAAACTTGCTTCTATACAGACTATGATCGTTACATCTGGTACTCCTGAAAAGTCGATTCATTTGCAAGGAAAGATTCAGGAGGATGAGCGTAATATCTCCGAGCTAACAGCTAGGTATGGCGGACGAATAGAACAGTTATTTGTTAATTTCACAGGACAATCAGTGCGTAAAGGACAGAAACTAGCAACCATTTATTCGCCAGAATTAGTTTCAGCTCAGCGCGAACTTTTAGAAGCAATTGCTTTAAAAAATAAGCGGCCCACACTTTACAATGCTACACGTCAAAAACTCAAGTTATGGGATCTGACAGATGCTCAAATCAATTCTATCGAGACGAAGGGGAAGCCACAGCAATTTTTTGATGTATTATCACCAATATCAGGTACTGTAGCCATGCGTCACGTAGCCGTAGGCGATTATGTGAAAGTCGGCAACCCATTATTTAAACTAGTGGATTTAAGCACTATATGGGCGCTATTTGATGCCTATGAAACCGACTTGCCATGGCTGAAGTTAAGCCACAAGGTTGATTTTACAATACAATCGTTACCGGGAAAGAATTTCTCTGGTAAGATATCATTTATCGATCCGTTTATTGATCCTAAAACCCGGGTGGCAAAGGTGCGACTGAATGTTCGTAATCCTCAATTGGTTATTAAACCAGAGATGTTTATCAATGGTATTGTTCAATCACAAATCGCCACTTCAGGCAGTGAAATTCTGATCCCTAAAACAGCCATTTTATGGACTGGTAAGCGGGCGGTTGTATACGTTAAAGTACCTAATCGAGAGAATCCATCATTCATCTATCGCCAGGTTGTTCTAGGTCCTGAGGCAGGTAACTTTTATGTGGTGGCAAGCGGTTTGCACCCAGGAGAAGAGATTGCCATTAATGGTGTATTTAAGATTGATGCGGCAGCCCAATTGCAAGGTTTACCAAGTATGATGAATCCTACTGGAGGTACTGCTGCCTCTGCCCATAGCCACCATCATGGAGATCATGGAGCTGAAGATACTGCTGTCGGGCGACAAGCCGATCATGGTCACCAACACCACGATACTGATGCTTCTCAGGAGAAAGCTGAATACACATCCTTCAAAGTGGGTGGCAATTGTGGAATGTGCAAAAGCAGAATTGAGAAGGCAGTGATGACTGTTGAGGGTGTCATCTCAACCAAATGGGATGCCGACAGCAAAATGCTACATCTTCGTTACCGCGAAGGCACCTCTATCGACAAAGTACATGAGGTTATTGCCGCTCAAGGTCACGATACAGATAAAGTGAAAGCCTCAGATGAGGTTTACAACAACCTCCACGGCTGTTGCAAATACGACAGGCTATAACAAAAGACTTTGCTGCCAGGCTATTATCTTCCTGGTAGCAAGGTTACTCACAACCCCTCCCCTCAAAAAACGCCTTCCAGCCCCTTATGATCAACCATTCACATACCCACATGGAGAAAACTCCCCTTTCGAATTGGTAAAAAACAAATAGAAATGATTGTCCTCTCCTGGCTCCACATCACAATGGATACTATACTTACCGGCACATCGATACACCTTCAATCCAAAGTGCGTTTCAATCCGATCGCCCAATATCGCAATCACATTCAGTCGATCGTTAAGTTCTTCAATACCATTAATCATCATCGACCAACGGAGCTCAACATTTCTCCAGCGACTGCGATTATAACGGACTTTCACATTTGTTGGTACCGGCAAATCACCATAAGTAATTGCCATATTACTAAAATTGATGATCTGATTATCGACATCCAAATTCGGTAGATTTAACCGTCGAAATAGCTTCTCACCCGACCATGAAGGCTCCAATCGATCCCATAAGCCACTAATAACAGGCTCATTAATCGCCTTAATTAAATCACCACAAGCCACTCTTCCCATACCATAATTCTCCATATTTATGCCTTTAATAAAAGCATGATGATCCTTCCACCCTCCGGCCAACATATTCAATCCTTCGGTCAGTTCAAGCCGTTCAATCTCTTTTTCATTATACTGATTGACAATCATTTCCAAATTATCAGCATCGCTTTGCAATTGTGCTCCCAGTACTTCTGGCATTTCTCTATTCATTATCTAATTTTTTTATCTGGCAAAGCCCGATAACATCGCTAGATGATGTAAGATGAAATACAGTTCAAGGATAGGTACACTCGTGGTACCGCGAACTCGTACGACAAGTTTTATTGGGATTTAAGACATTATGAGTAAGCTACAGCACTGGCTAACTGGATCCGAAATAGCCAGACTATAACACACGATAACATCCTAATCTTCAAACAACAAGACTAGTCGTACTTCAATTAAAAGCTATTAAATTATATGATTAATTTATCACTCTGACAAGGAAGAATTCAGAGCGTACTTTCCCCATGATGGCAGACTTCATTTACATGCTCATCTAACCCGACATTTTGCAGGCATTACCATCATTTCCATCGCAAGACTGTAATCGGTCGATCTTTCTCGATCGATTATCTGATGCGAGATTACATTTGAGCCCAACTCTCGTTTTTCGCGTCGAAAGCTTCCCGCCACATCCTCAGGATTACCTCCAAAATGATGTTTTGTTCTCAGGATCCCACGATTCAAAAGTAGCAATTTCCCACGACTGATCAAAGCATTTTTGTATATGTTTTTAAGATTTTTAATGTTCAATATAGTGGTATTACTTACAAAATCAACCGTCAATCATATCCCCTTTTCATTACCCTATTTAACTATACTTAATTATTGTTCACGTATTGCAGCCGCCGCCTACCACTCCACACTTCAATCAACATTCTATACACCTGATAATCTTACTATTACTAACCATTCATTCAATCATCATAGTACTGCAATTCAAATGCGGTAAATTCTGCATACAGTTAAAACAGGACTTACTCATACTTAGGTTATTAATAAAAGTATGCTAATAGTCTGCAAGCAATATTTACCCCTATTTTTAACTTTCCAATCACCACAACAATTCAATTCTTCTTCACATCACTCCTCGGGATACTCAATTACAAGTCTAATTGCATACATTCGCTAAATTGAGGTCAATTTTCATTTAAAAAGCATGCAAATATGTGTTTTCAGAAGCACGGTAATTTCTGCAAACAGTTTAAAGCAGGATAAAATACAGATATACAACGTAGATAAGAAATTGAAAAAGCAAAACCAATTTTCCGCTCCCTCGCCCTCCCATCGAACCTCAACAAGAGATTTAATCCGAAACAGCTTGTTGAATTTTGATCATTCCAAAACCTTGACCAATAGTTCTCAATTATCAACCAGTAAAATTCAAAGCGACTAAATAACATCAATCAATCCGGCCGCTTTAAAAAAACAATGAGAAGAAGATATTACTCTAGCGTAGCATGAAGCAAATATCAATTCCCGCTGGCTAAAGAAACACCGATGAGGAAGACTGTAACACGTTTGGTGTGGGCAAGCATTTACATGAGTTACTGGATGAGTTATAATCATGTGACCATCGGATATTTTTAGAGAACAATTCAGTATCATAGCAGGAGTCAAAGTTTTATCGCAACTGACAGAAAGAGGCATATTCCGGAGGTCTGCAGTATTTTTGTGAGCACTCTTTAGGATGACATCAACACCACCTGTTCACCCCACTGTGATAATCTAATTCTGATACTTTCAGTTTAAACCGAGCTTAGTCAAAGCCTACTCTGAGCCTTGTCAAAGCCTTGTCAAAGCCTTACCAAAGCCTACTCAACATGCGTAAATATGGGGCTTTGAGAGGAATTAGTAGGGGCTTAGTAAGGAACTTCAGTAAGAATGCAATCCAGACATTGCAAATAGAGACTTTTTCAAAGAACACACCTTAATCACCTCAACCACTGACACATACAGAAAAAGCACAACATCATTGCAGACCTTGACACAAAAAATATTTAAAATTTTTTCTCTCTGATTGACTGTAATTTAAGCATAATAATATTGTTTTCATCCTCTACCCTATTTTGATTTGATCAATAAAAACCTGTATTTTTGTAGCCGAAATCGAAAACATATTTCGATAAGATACGAGATTAGGTAATGGCTCGAAGCATTTCGCTACTTCCTACCACAAACTTATCCCGCATCGTGTTTTTAAGATTAAATTTAAAGATTAAACGCATGAAGCAAAGGAAAAGACATATCGACACTTTCAACGTTCAAAACGTAAATACTAAGTTTAACAATAACTTGGCAGTCACGGGATAATCCAACACTAAGGATACATTGGCACATTCTGGTTTGATTTACATTACAAGCTTTTAGCATGTAGAAAAGTGAAAACCTAAATACAGGTCTGAATCGTTTCACATGTATAAATCTTACAACAGGTAATATCAGTTTCTGGAGGTAAAGATCTTGAATAACAGTTGATCAATCAACACTTGTACGTATCGAACAATTTAATCAAGAACATACCTTAAAATCAGTACTGAACTTCGTAAGAATAAAGCTTGAATCCTGTAGATAAATCCAGTACTCAATAGACCATGGAAAAAAGTAATAGATCAACGAGGCATAATGTATCCAGACCAAACAATTTAATCTTTCTTAGATATTATGAATAATTAGAGTTTAAATATAGCAATGCCTACGATAGCCAACCATATTTCAATGACTGTGCCCATAGCGATGATTCGGTATTTTATTATCAACCGAAAGCTTCCTGAATTGCAGTTATTTCTGACGATGAAATATACAACAGGAGGGCATTTTAAGCTAAATAAAGAGTCGCGCAACTGGATATGCAATATCCTTCGATGGAAATCGGATAAGACCTTTAGAAAGCACTTGAAATGGCTGATCAATCATAGGCTTGTAACAGTGAATAGCAAAACGTCAAATTATAGGATTGTTAGGTATGATCTGGCCATGCGGAGACTAAAACTCGTCGGGAAGAAAAGTGCACGCATTAATTATCAAGACTTAGGTATAAGGTTTAAAGCCTTCTGCTATGGTTCAGTGATTACCTATTATTCACGATACAAATATTTTTTGGACTGTAAAAAAGGGTCATCGGTACGGAAAACAGGACATACCAGCAAGCATGACGACGGTCCATATTTAATATTACCAAATGCTTCTCTGGCTCACTTTATGGGCATTGATATAGCAACCGCTAGTCGGTACCGTTCAGTAGCCAGAAAAGCACATTATATTGAAGTATATGATGATCTTGTCTGCCTTAATTTACCTGCTAGTTTTTTAACTGAGGAACAAGAGAGATGTCCGAAGTTGGCAAGCAGAATGAGAGTGCTTAATGGCAAGATTTATATTCAAATGCCGTCACAAATAGTGCCGTGTATTTCCCTGGTTAACAAAAACTATAAATGTGAACGACCAAAAACAGGATGGGAGCGACGGTTAGCTGTGAAGCTATCCAACTCCTCTCCTTGATGGTCATCATGGACGACACACAACGCGTAATCAACTATCGTTTAATCAGTAAGGCTGGCTTTAGCGTACGCGATAATCTAGAAAAATTAACAAAATCAGAAATTATATACCACATTATGCAAAAACTAGACATTAAAAAATTTGCTGACGTGAATATTGATGCAGCAACTGTAGTAGAAAATCACTTTTCAGAAAAAAAGGTAAATACTAAAAGTTATTTAGAGGAGTCTTATTTAACTATTCCGACTACAGCATACGAAAGCTATAAAAAAGACTTCATAAAGTCACATACTCTGGATAGCAAAGAAGCACCAAATTATTGGTTGAGGTCATATTCGGTCAAATGGAATCTAGACGAACATATTCTTTCAATTACCATAGACAAAGAAACACCAAATCATCAGTTTCAGGTTGCTTACACTGATTCTATAGATGCCACCACAACACATTTAATATCACTAAATTGTAAACAACGCGACAAACTTTCGGAATTAGTAATGATTGAATTTTGTTACAAATTAGCCTGTAAGAATCCGACAATTGATCCGATAGCTATATGTAATTCCTACATGTCACAATTAAGGATGATGGCAGTTAGTTTGGGATATTGCTTTTTTGACGAGGATTGGGAGTTTCAGAAAAGATTTTTGAGGGGTAAGGTTAAATACAAGGATATAGTAACATATTACAACATTGACCATCATAGATTTTACAAACATGCATTCTTGGTAAAAGCAAAAGAAGATGGTAATTACAAACCTGACATTTACAGCAAAGGAAAGATCAAAACAGAAGCTATCTTTCTTTTGTTTGAAGATGATCAGAAACGCGTAAAACTTTGTAATACTGAAAAACAGTTTGACGAAAGTATTGGTGAAGAAGATTACTATGATTTTGTAGCAATGTGGCTTGCACCGAATAAACTAATTCCAGAGTTACAAGAGATATTTAAAAGTCCCAAAGATAAAAAAGGCTGGAGCGATATCTCGTTTGCAGAGTTTATCGAGTTATCAGATCGATTAAAGAAGTATCCTATGGGTCAAAATGAAAAAAGTGATCACTATTATTACTAATAGGTTGTTCATCACAATAAAACATATAATGCCAAGTCAAATTTCTCATACTGACTCCAGGGTCATCTCCCTGCTGTTTATATTTATCCATATCAGGTCCCTTCTTCGGAAGGGGCCATTATGGATGCTAAAAGAAAACGAGAATACTCATACACCTACATAAAGAGGTGCAACCACCTCCTTTCTTATTTTTATATATGGTTCCTTCTTCGGAAGGAACCTTTATCAATAAATCAAGGGTGAGTCAAAAGATACTGTTCCCATAAGAAGGAGTTAATCCTCTTATGGTTTTATTATTTTTTTATTAAAGAGTTGTTTTCCACAAGGCCTCTTCTTCGGAAGGGGTCTTTCTTTTTGTGGAAATACCAAAAATAATTTCACCACAAGACAACATAATCTTAATTTTTTCAGTACTTTAGAGGATCGAAAATAAACAACGACTAATAAAGAAACAACTCATGAAGTACATTATTTTATTTGCATTCCTCGCATTTACCGCATGCTTTTCAAGAAATGTAGTAATAGAAAAAGAATCGAGCATTCAGATTACAACCGCCTCGGCATTTGATGCCAATGCTTATTTATCTAAAAGCAAAAAAGAGAGACTTGAAGAAGCAAGTGTGATAACATTTGAACCACACCTTGCAAAGATAGTAGAGATTGAAAAAGACCTCAACATCAAGATGGATGCTGTGAGTAGGATTTCGTTTGAGCCTACACTCAAGAAAATAGCTTTAAACGATCCTCATCCAAGCATTAGGAAAATCGCAGTAAGCAGAATATCATTCGAACCCAGTCTGAAAGAGATTGCATTAAACGACAAAGTTCCAGAAGTAAGAATGCAAGCAATCAGAAAGATCTCGTTTGAACCAACGTTAAAAGAAATTGCCCTTAGAGATCCTGATCCAAGCATTAGAAAATCGGCAGTAAGCAGAATATCATTCGAACCTAGTTTAAAGGAAATTGCTTTAAACGATAAAGATTCAGGTGTGAGGAAATTGGCTGTTAGTAAAATCACATTTGAGCCTACATTAAAAGATATAGCACTAAGGGATCCTGATCCTCAGATTAGATTAATAGCAGCCCAAAAGATCTCATTTGAACCAACGTTAAAAGAAATTGCCCTTAGAGATCCTGATCCAAGCATTAGAAAATCGGCAGTAAGCAGAATATCATTCGAACCTAGTTTAAAGGAAATTGCTTTAAACGATAAAGATTCAGGTGTGAGGAAGTTAGCTGTTAGTAAAATCACATTTGAGCCTACACTAAAAGAGATTGCATTAAGGGATCCTGATCCTCAGATTAGATTAATAGCTACCAAGCGTATCTCCTTTGAGCCTAGTCTTGCCGAGATTGCAAAGAATGATAAAGATCCAGCTATTAGGAAAGCAGCAATTAGTCGTATCTCCTTTCAACCTACTTTAGGGGAAATAGCATTAAACGACAAACATCCTGGTGTGAGAATGGTGGCTGTAAATAAACTAACCTTCCGCCCTACTCTAAGGAAAATTGCTGAGAGTGACCAAGATCCTCAAGTAAGAAAGCAAGCCAGAGACGTTTTAGGAAAATTATAAAATCGCCAATTAAAGGCTGAAACAAACCAGGATTCATGAAAAATTTTGTTAGATCATGTGCTTATCTGTTCAGTATTATTCTGGCATTTATCATTACTTTTAAGATACAATTTTCAATACTGGTAGGCCCCCTTATCGATGCTTTACTAATTGCATTAATATTCATCCTGGCACTAGGTTTTGGAATAGCCAATATTCCTGTGAATAGTCACAAAAGGTTTTCGTCGTATAAGCCCCTCCTAATCTTAGTTGCAACATTAGGATTATCGTTTACCGGTTACGCATCACATCTAGGTTATTACACCCATTTCTACTGGAATAAAAGAACCTATGTCAAGATTGAGAAATTAAGTAAGACTGCAGGAATTAACAAGCTCAGCAATATGCAACGACATAGCAAATCGCTGAACAAAGGTTTTGACTCAGGCCCTCAAAAGCACAGCACTAAAGCAGAGATTGAGGATGCATTTGGGGATTATATTTCAGAACAGAATCTTGACATAGATGCCATTGTAGACTTAAGAGATTTGTTGGAAGATTCCAGTATTTGCCATATGAAGCGTACCGAGGATTACATTGTGTTAACAATAGATGGACTCTTGGATACTTAATACGGTTATATTAAATCGTATAGAAAAGAACTTGAGGAAGGTGATGAAATTCCGCCTTACGGTTTATATGTGTCCAATCTTATAAAACTAGGAGACGGATGGTATTACTTTACAACTTCTTAAGAGGATTGAAATGATTACATTTGCCAAAAACAATGTAATTAATCTGTCTACAATGATCTTAAAAAAGAGGTTCAAAATCCCATTATACATCGCCTTGCTGTTGATTGCTCTAATATATCACGCAGGATTTGGATATTACCTTACTGGATATATGCACGGAGGACAAATAATGGCATTACCATTTTTTCTAGTCTTTGCATTCCTACTTGGAATAACCTTGTTCAATAAACGAGTATCCTTTTTCTTTCTTGGACCGACAATTGTGTTTTCATTAGTGATTATCATATATTCAGAAATAGCCAGTTACCTATACGATGAATTAGGATCGGAATGGCACAACTATATGTTCGTCCAAGACTTTTCAGGCAAGCTTCTAAAATTATTATGGTTCATAGGTGCCATACTTACCGTTATCTACGAAATTGTTGCTATAAGAAAGCATACAAAAAATACATCGGTAAATTAAACTGTCTGTTTAAAACCAAATGAACCATTTATTTCAATCAGACACGAGACGTACCATTGATTCTTCAAAACACTCTATTTTCATATTTTGTAAGTAATTAATCACCGCCACGCATGAGTCAAATAACGATACAGCAACTTTTTATTCAATGCCTTTGTAATAAATATTTAAATTTTTTTCTCCCTGTCTGACTGTAATTTAAGCATAATATTATTGTTTTACTGTCGACCAGGTTTTGATTTAATGAATAAATTCCAGTATTTTTGTGCCCGATATCGAAAGCTATTTCGATTAGATACGAGATTAAGGTAATGGCTCGAAGCATTTCGCTACTTCCTACCACAAACTTGTCCCGCATCGTGTTTTTAAGACTAAAATTAAAGATTAAACGCATGAAGCATAGGAAAAGACATACTCAGACTCATAACAACAATAACGTTGCACCGACTCAGCTTTGCCTGATTATATCAATCTCGGGCTAATTAATCAATCATCTTCATAAAAGGACACATAACATTTACAAAATTGTGTCCCCATTTCTTGCTGGTCGAAAACGTCAGTTAGCCAAAGACAGATAGATCCTACTGCTTAACGGTATACTACACTGCATTGAGATATACAGTCCCACGTTTTATTAATCAGCAAGAGAAGTTGGGTGAATGGTAATCATTACGATCATTCTCAACCATATGAAATATTGATGAACAGATTCTTTCAATTTACATAGATAAAGATACTTCTACATCTCCAGAAGAGATAATTAAATAATATAACTAAAATGAGAACACAAGATAGAAAATTAAAAAAAATATTAGACAAACGAATTAAAAAACACAATAGCAATCGTTCAAAAAAGGATAAAGAGATGCTGTCCTATTTCGAAAACTATTTCTTAATGTTTAATCCACAAGACAGTGAGGAGGAACTCGATGGAGAGGAACTAATATTTATCAATGATATTCTTCCTGAATTAAAGCAGAAGTTTCCTGAGATTAATTCTAGTGTGGAGATCCAACAATTGCGAAATTCTGATAATAGTAATCCGATAAAACGCAAAAAAGATAAAGCGAAATTTCAGGAAATAGTCTCATATGTGGAGACAATTATTGATCGTACTTTTCAAGAACAGGAAGAGTATTTATTAAGCGACTTGTTTAATATAGAATCTCCAGATAAGAACAGTCGACTAACAGGTTCGCACACTCTTCTTCATGATGTTTTTGATGAAACACCTATAATTCGAATCAGAACATCTAACAGACTTAATAACGATGCCTTTCTAATTCAGTATAAAGAAACAGAGGAAAGTAAAGAAGTATTTGCTTTAACTTTAAAATATGATTTCACCGCGGAACAATTTGAAGAGATTTTAATGGAATTTGCATTAGTGCTTGAAGATTTTAAACCTCATTTACAATGCAAGGAAACATATAACAAATGTGCAGTTACTATTCTAAAGTTTTTTGGGCAGTTAACCGAATTAATTGCTAAAAAATGGGGAAGAGATCTTGTTCCAAAGGAATTTGAAACACTTGTATCACTCAGAACATTTATACCAGCTATTTTCGCCGATTATATGTAGAGATGAGGAGGAAGTCAACCCCATCCCTTTTTCCCTCTTTTTCAGCAACATGAACATATGAGAACTACTTCTGAAGAATAGATTACTGGCTCTAAGGCGACAAAAACTAATTTAGAACTGTCATTCGAGAGAGGCGTGTTTTGAGAGTGGAAAAAGCACACCTCTTCCGATAATGACACTCCACTCAAATGTAAATTTTTGTCACAACTAAAAGGAAATTTAGAGCATGAAAACACTTTTATATTGTGGTATACTCTTCAGTTGTACCACCACAATACACGCACAAAATACCAAGCAAAATAAAACCAACTTCATTCAAATCCTTACCGATGATCAAGGATGGGGAGACTTGGGAAGTTATGGTCATCAATTTCTAAAAACCCCTAATATTGATCAACTAGCAGAGGACGGAGTAAAATTCAGCAACTGCTATGCAGCTGATGCAGTATGTTCCCCTTCGCGATCAGCAATCATTACAGGAAGAACCCCTTACCGTAATAGAGTATGGAGATGGATTCCTGCAAAATCGAAGATTCATCTGCCTAAGGATGAAGTTACCCTTCCTCAACTGCTACGCAAGAAAGGATATCAGACAGCACATTTTGGGAAATGGCATTTAAGCTATTATTCTGAAGAGCGCATAGAAGGCACCTTCGACTATAAGGATTTTGGATATGGAGGACAGTCGCAGCCGACTATGAATGAATATGGGTACGACTATTGGGTGGCTACAGGTAATGTTGCACGCCCTGATCACATGAATCCTAAAAACTTCTTTATTAACGGAGAAGCAATGGGACCATTAGAAGGATTCGCAGGAAAGCTTGTTGCTGATCAGGTGACGAAGTGGTTTGATGAAGTATTTGATCAAGACAAACCATTCTTTTTAACAGTCTGGTTTCATGAACCACACGGACCAGTGAATAGTGATCCTCGCTTGGTGAATCAGTATGATAAGATAAAAGATCCTAGTTTTCAGCAATACCTGGCTAATATAACACAGATAGATGAGGCCGTAGGTCAGATAGTACAGGAGCTTAAGAAGCGAGGGATATTTGATGATACAATGATCATTTATACCAGTGATAACGGCCCAGAAGGAAGACATGAATATGGTTCGTTTAATAAAGATGATAAGGTATACGGAGGCTCTCGCTATAGAGGCTCAACGGGTGGTCTAAGAGGAAGAAAACGCCATACGCATGAAGGAGGTATCAGAGTTCCGGGGATTATCTCATGGCCTAATGGAATTAAAGATAGCAAAGTGCTCCCTGGAACCATTACTGATGTACCATTTGTTGGATACGACATCTTCCCTACAATACTTGAAATTGCCGATATAGAGGTTCCAAAAGATAGAACAATCGACGGTACTTCAATTATGCCTTTCTTTAAAGGGAAGCCAATTAAGCGAGAGCGCCCAATGTATTGGAGAAACAACTACTATGATATGCGTATAGCAATCAGACAGGGCGAATGGAAACTATTATCGAATGAGGACAAAACCATGTTTGAACTCTATAATCTTAGAATAGATCCACGCGAGACTACCAATTTAAAGGACAAAGAGCCAAAACGATTTGAATCGATGAAAAAGGCGTTAATTGCATACGACGAAGATGTGATGACCAACGGCTATAAATGGTAGTCAGATGATGTTGTTGCCGGATTTACTCGCATTAGGGTTATCCGGCAACAGCATTCCCTTATCGATTCTTTTTCAATAATGAATACTTATACTTTTCGCGATAAGCCACAGGCGTAAGTTCATATTTATGCTTAAAACACTTATAGAAGTAAGGCTTACTCTCAAATCCTACCATATCCATAATCTCCAATACCGATAATTCAGTATCCACAAGTAACTCCCCTGCTCTCTGGATACGTAAATCGCGTACATATTCAATTGGAGATTTCCCAATATGCTCTTTCGAGTAGTTATACAGCTTAGTTTTGCTAAACGCCATCTCTTCGGCAAACTGTGCGACAGAGAAAGTTGAATCACCTATATTCTTAGAGGCAATTTCATGTGCTTTCTGAAGAAACACCTCCCTATCCTGATCACGCTTAAGCTTCATTAAACGATACCTATAATAGCGAATAACACCCCAAATAGAAGCAATAAGTATCGCACAGATAATCAGCATCACTTTCCCCCAGAAACTCATACCTGTAATCTCTAAAGCCTTTCTAAGATCAGTACTATTCAACAGGTATACCTCTTCAATTTCCTTATTGGTCAATACCCTATTCCACACCACAAGATCATCCATATCGCCAAGGAAATAATCATTCCAAAGGTTATTACCAACACTAAGATTGTGCCCATCAGGTCCTAGCTCAATATCAGTAAACGTGTCACGTAATTTCCCATTGATAAAAACCTGGATCTTCCTCCCCGCATGGAAAGTAACACTAACATGATTCCATTGACGTGGATCAATAGTCCCTGTTGCTGTTTTATAATTCTTCTTCCAAGGCACTGAAAGCACCATATTGTCATCACTACCTACACGAAATGCAAACGCATCATCACAACTAAGTAAAGCCCCATCCTGAAGACTATCAGACATTGGCTTTACCCATGCACACATGGTAGCTTGATTATCCAACGGCTGATCAGGAAAAACAATCTTACTTGACTTGCCATTAAAAAAACCGACAGTCCGACGAATGGAATCGTTCGACAAACGTACATTGTCCCATGTAGACCATTTCGACAGCCAATCATCGATATTATTCTCAAAGCCCAGATATTTCACCAAACCATTGCGAAGAGGCAACTGAGGGAGCTCATGATGATACAATGCCTCAATTTCATCTGTAGATAAAGACCGATTCCAATAATTAACGTTTCGCATATAGCCCAGGAAGAAATCTTTCCACGGATTAGCACCCAGTTTAAGCTGACTATAAAGATTCTCATTCTTTAGGTCCAGCCCCAATGTTATCACCCTACTTCTATCGATATATACATTACAGCTATCATCCTGCAAAGTAACGACCAAATGATGCCACTGCTTACTTGTTAATTGCACATTCTCCGAATCAACAAACTTTGTAAGAGGTTTGGTCAGTTTAATTTCCCGATCAACTGTAGTACGTACCCACAAATACGATGGTACGTTAAGTACAATTTGATTCTTTAACAACACATCCTCGGGCCTAAACCATAAAGAGATGGTCATCTGAGACCTCATCTGTATTGAATCGAAAATGGCAAATGAATTTTCCCCATTAAAATAAAGGCAATCGTCAACACCATCAATGCTAGTCAGCTCAACATTAGATAATTCAAACTGCTGATTCTTAATAAGATCTTCATACGTTATATCAGGCTTGAAATTATCCGTCAGTGAGTCGGCCAAAAGATTCACTGAAGAACAACACACGACAGCAATTACCAATAGATACTTAAAAAGATTCTGTTTCGACATATACAACGACTGACTAACGTTTAATGATAAACCAAAGAGTTGCTTTAACAGCGCCTCCCAATACAAAGAAACATAAAAAACAGTATCTATTTAGGGTGATGCTTCAAAAACTACCTCCAAATTGGCATTACAACACACATTTTTATTTCCCATAATCTTTTGTAAAATAAAAACAATTCTTACCTTTGAGTATCCCTTTATAGGGATGGCTTGAGGTATTTCGGGCTCCTTCTTCGGAAGGGGCTCTTTTTGTATACATACATTCCCTACTATTTACATCCCATCCCCATTCTGGTTAATAACAACCTATTAATAACAACAATGGATACAAAAGATATAAATATTGAATTTCCTCCTATTCTAATTGTAAGCATGAAAAAATAAAAACATCACAGGTAGTGGTGTAAAAGTTAATTCAAACTAAATATTTGAGGAATATTAAATACTTGAATATTAATTAAAATCTATGGCCCACCATCTTGCGTAAGAATGATAAATATCTATTTTTATAATTAATTACCTAACCAGGGTAGTTTTAACCAGACTAAAAAGAAACCAGACAACATGAATAAGTTTATCGTTCTTACAGCATGGCTGATCGTATCAGTGATTTACCCTCAGTATACATTCGCGAATAAGAAAAAAGTCACACAGCCCATTCCAACAACCATACAACATCTTCCTTCGGAGCAGATTGATTGGTTTATGCAAGACTTTGGGAGTAATTTAAAGTCCGCACTTACCGACGATCAAGGCACACAATTTCTTCCCGTTATTCATTCAATATCAAAGCAGGTTGGGAAACTTTCAGCTGAGAATAAATCGTTAATGAAGAAAGCTGAGCAAGGTAATCTTGATGATAGAATGAAGGCATACCTTGAATTATGCAAGGAAAGAAGATCACAACGCTTAAAGGGCTTAATCAAAGATGCCTCGGAAATTGTATTTCTTGAGAATACTGAATTTGGTAATGCACCGCGACTGAACATGTCGATGGTTGATGGTCCGTACAAAGGACAGCCTTTTAAAGCAGGAGCAGCCATCCATAAGTTGAGTATCGATAAAATGGGTAAAGTTACGACCTCTACCCTGCTGGATAATAACGATGGAATGATTCGAGATTTAGACGTATCATTTGATGGTAAACGCATTTTATTCGCCCAGAAAGAAGATGTAAACTGCGACTGGCAGATTTATGAGATGAATATCTCTACCGGAGATACACGTAAGCTTACAAAGGAGTCAGGCATAGCGAATATTCAGCCTCGCTATTTGCCCGACGGCATTCTCTTCCACTCTACCCGTTGCGTGACAGTGGTCGACTGTAACGAGTCTATTGATGCAGTGAATATTTACCGAGCTGATAAGGATGGAAAGGATATAAAGCGATTAACCTATGATCAGGTATCAACACAGTTTCCTTCACTGTTGTCAGATGGCAGAGTAATCTTCACCCGCTGGGAATACAACGATCGCGGACAGGTTTATCCGCAGGCCTTATTTTCGATGTATCCTGATGGTACGCGTCAGACTGCCTTCTATGGGAACAATTCGTGGTATCCTACATCGTTAATTCAGGCCAGGGGAATTGATAATTCAAAAAAAGTAGTAGCCATTATGGCTGGTCATCATACCGAGCCTATGGGTAAGTTAGCACTGATAGATGTAACAAAGGGACAGGAAGAAGGTAAAGGCGTTGAATTGATCGCTCCTGAGCGCGACATAGAATACAAGCATAAGGATGTAGCAGAGCAAGAAGATGTGCTATTTCAATACCCCTATCCAATTAACCTGGATGAATATATCGTAGGCTGTTCGCTCTACTGGGAAAAACGCAGCAAGCATTTTGGCATATACTGGGTGAATCGCAAAGGAGAGCGAGAATTATTAGTAGCAAAGCAAGCAACAAGTGTTCGTCATCCCATGCCACTAGTCAGCAGACCTTTACCACGTATGATTCCTTCAACGGTAGACTATTCAAAGAGAACGGGAAGTTATTACGTGTCGAACATCTATTACGGACCAGGTTTAAAAGGCGTTAAACCAGGCACTATTAAGTCGCTACGAGTGGTAGCACTTGATTACCGTTCGTCGGGTATACGTACCAACGACAATTGTGGAGAAGGTGGAAATGCCAGAGTTACCACACCTATTAGTGTGGGCGGAGCCTGGGATACCAAAACTATCTTAGGCGAAGCAAAGGTACATGACGATGGTTCATGTTATTTTAAAGTACCAGCAAATACACCAGTATATTTCCAGGCAGTTGATGCGAATGGTGAAGTAGTGCATTCAATGCGCAGCTGGTCGACATTAATGCCTGGGGAGAATTTCTCTTGTGTTGGCTGTCATGAATCGAAATTAGAGGCCCCTGTTAATACCTTTGGCAAGGGAGCCGCTTTAAAAGCAGGCTTAAAGCCACTACAGGCATTTTATGATGTAAAGAAGGGCTTTAGTTATCCCGACGTGATACAACCAATTCTCGACCGCCATTGCGTGCGTTGTCATAACGGGGAATCAATCAGGGAAACCATTCATCAGAAAAACGCAAAGCACCCAGCATATGGCGTATTTACAAGGCATTTAGCTGATGCAGAAAGATTGACGAACATCTATACCCTACCAGAGGATGCGCAGATTCAAGACATTAAATTAACATGGGAAGGTAAAGCTACTACAAAATGGAAGTTACGCTACCTTAATGATGACAAGTGGATAACCATTAATATAACATCATCGAGAACAGAAGGATCAACACAAATAATTGGTTTTGATACCATCAAGACCAATCAGTTTAGATTAGATGTTTTCCCTGGTAAAGAAACCCTCAAGCTTCAGCATCTACAATTCATTGGAAAGAATCAACAGCCTATTAGCTGGAGAGCAACAAAGCATCCTTTTAATCTGACAGGTAATCGGGTGGATGAACCAATTAGTGGTCGTCAGTGGAGTGAGTCTTATTTACGCTTGATTAAAGCTGGATTTATCAAATCGAAGGTTGCCCTTGATGCCCGTCCAAATGATTTGACCAACTGGATCTCTCCTCAATCACGACCAACAATGCTTGCTCCTTACGAGGTAGGATCATCGCAAAGCCGATTAATTGATTTATTGGAATCAGGACATAACGGTGTGGAGTTAAACAAGGAGGAGCTAGATAAGCTGAGAGCCTGGATTGATTTAGGTGTTCCTTTCTGTGGCACCTATGATGAGGCTAACATCTGGTCGCATAAAGAGCTAGAATGGTTCAAACATCAAAATCAAAAACGCAAAGCAATAGCCACCCAATATGAAAAGCAACAACAGTAGACTACATGGTTTAGACCACCTGAGGGCAATTGCAATTATCCTGGTAATGATTTTCCATTATGGCAGGGGAATTCCTGAGTGGCTTGAGCCTATGAAGGTAGATTAATCCTGAATTACATCCGTACAATAGGTAAGAGATCATAGTTGGGAATTATAAACAAGAACATCAGGGTAAATTTTGTACAATTTTAAAACAAACTATTTTCTGTACTTTGCGCCGTTAATGGAATAGGTTATTTATGAAGAACATTAGAATTAAAGGAGCGAGACAGAATAATCTGAAGAATTTTGATCTTGAAATACCACGCAATAAGATTGTTGTGTTTACTGGAGTTTCAGGATCGGGGAAGTCGTCATTGGTATTTGAAACCATTAACTCAGAGGCACAGCGACAGCTATATGATACGTTTAGCACTTTTGCCCGAAGTAGGATGCCCAAATATGAACAAGCCGATTATGATCTTATTGAGAATCTATCTCCTGCCATTCTTATAGAACAAAAGCGTTTTGCCGGAAATTCACGATCAACAGTAGGTACAACAACTGAAATCTTTACATACCTGCGACTGCTTTTCTCGAGAATAGGACAACCATTTATTGGTGCTTCGAATCACTTCTCGTTTAATTCGCCTGAAGGTATGTGCACTGAGTGTAGCGGTACTGGCAGGGTGAATAAGATTGATATCGATTCATTGATCGACTGGAATAAATCAATCAACGATGGAGGGATTTTATTTAGCGATTTCAAGGTAGGATCGATCTATTGGAAACAGATTGTTCTTTCGAACCTATTCGACTGTGACAAACAGTTTAAGCACTATTCAGAACAAGAGATCAACGACTTTCTGTATGCCAAGGCTATTAGGTATAACATGGGCGATGAGAATGGTTTCATGAATGGTAATTACGAAGGTTTATACAACAAGATTAACCGATTGTATCTTAACAAGGATATTGCTACGTTATCGAAGAAAAAGCAAGAGGTTATCAGCAAATACATCAGCGGTAAAACGTGCGATGTGTGTAATGGTGCCCGAATCAATCAAGAAGCACTATCGGTTAAGATCAACAATACCAATATTCATGAACTATCGCAGCTACAGTTAACCGAGCTATATGATTTTATTTCGCAGATAAAAGATCCGACAATCGACACGATAGTCAGCCAGATTAAGCAGCGATTAGAATACCTGATCAACATAGGAGTTGGTTATTTGAATCTAGCCAGGGAAACCGGCACATTATCGGGAGGAGAAGCGCAAAGGGTTAAACTAGCCAAACAACTAGGCTGCAGTCTGACCGAAATGCTGTATATCCTCGACGAGCCTAGTGTAGGACTTCATCCGCGTGACGTGCATCTTGTTAATGAGCATTTAAAGGAACTAAGAGATGGAGGAAATTCGGTGTTGGTTGTAGAGCACGATCCCGACGTGATAAAGATAGCCGATCACATCATCGATATCGGTCCGCATGCAGGTGTAAAAGGCGGACAGGTCGTTTTTGAGGGGACGTACGCCGACTTGCAAATGGCTGATACACTAACAGCAAAGCATCTAAGCTCAAAGAATAAGCTGAAACAAGATGTACGAACAAGCAATCAATATTGCTCAATTGAGAATGCCACTACGAATAACCTTAAGGATGTTTCAGTAGATATTCCTTTAAACACACTCACCTGCATCACGGGAGTTGCGGGTTCAGGGAAAAGCACATTAATACATAAAGAGTTTCTGGAGAATCATCAAGACGCGATCGTTATTGATCAGAATCCTGTGGGACAATCAGAGCGTTCAAATCCTGCCACTTACACTGGCGTATTTGATTATATACGAAAAGCATTTGCGAAGGCCAATAAGGTAAGTGCTGCCCTATTTAGTTTTAACTCAACAGGAGCTTGCGATAATTGCAAAGGACTAGGTTATATCACCATCGACATGGCCTTTCTAGATTCTGTAAAATCGACTTGTGAGGAATGTGAAGGCAAGCGCTTCAAGTCGGACGTGTTAGCCTATAAATACAACGGCAAGACCATTGTCGACGTTTTGGAGATGACCATTAATCAGGCGAAGGCATTCTTTACCGATACAGAGATTAAAGATCGCCTACAGATGTTGGTGGAAGTAGGCTTGGGATACCTTAAACTAGGACAGCCATTGTCGACCTTATCAGGGGGCGAATGTCAGCGAATTAAGCTAGCCAGTGAGCTGCAGAAGAAAGGTAACATCTACATATTAGATGAGCCAACAACAGGCCTCCACATGTCGGATATCAATAAAATAAAGGAGATTATGAATCGCCTTGTCGATAATGGTAATTCGGTGATTGTGATAGAACACAACCTTGATGTGATAAGCGATGCCGACTGGATTATTGACATGGGACCTGAAGGTGGTATTGCTGGTGGAAAGATAGTGTTTGAAGGCACTCCTAATGACATTATAAAGCGAACAGACAGCTTTACAGGCCAATACCTATATCAATATACCAACAATGGAAACTAGCTTAATATAGTGCTTCAAAAGGCCTGTAAACTTTACCACTACATTTATTTTGTAAAACAGAATAAAGTGCGTACATTTAAGTACGTCTAATTTTAAGTTAAAACGCAAATCTGATTTAGCTTGTCAGGTTTGTTTTGGTTTTTTCATCAACCTCTTCTTCGGAGGAGGTTTTTGAGAAAACAAGTCTATCGGATTCATGATTTCATTTTTAATATTAAACTTAGAATGCCGCTGTAGGATTTCTGCAGCGGCATTTTTTATAGTACTACTTTATACCTCCCCATTTCCCCTCCTCTATTCCTAAACTAATCAGGAGATCGTATACATAGAGGTAGAATTTAGTTGGGATTATTGAATTAATTAATTCATACAATTTCACTTCACACACAGCTCCAAAAACACACTAAACATCTAATTTTCACCCTTTTCCCATAAAAACAATTACAATACTTAGTCTATTCGCTTAAAATGTAGTACACTATCCATTCTTGGTTTTACAGTAAATTTTCCATAATTTTAATTGCCATGATAATACAAGCCTATATCTAGAAGGGTGAATGCAACCATAGCATCTTGTTGATTTGAAGAGTTAGAAAAGATAAGACTTTCAAGTAGAGATATCTTTGCAATACGCATTAGGACTATCCCATACACATTTTCATGGCATATAATTGTTATCCAAAATTTGTAGTTAATGATTAAGAAGATATTTCTCAATAATAATGTGATACTGACACTCATACTACTGAATGCAGTAATTATATTTATGAGTGGAGCAATAGTAAATGAATCTCTAAAAAGTATTTTGCTTATTGTGGACAACCTTATAACTGGATTATTTGTAATTGAATTACTGGTTAAAGTCAAGCATTTAGGATTTTGTGGATATGCAAAATCTTCATGGAATATCTTCGACTTCATCCTTATTATTCTATCCCTCCCCGCATTGATTGCATTCCTTCTAAACATTGAAATTAGTAGTGTAAGTTACCTACTAGTGTTTCGTATTTTTAGAGTTTTCAAAACATTCAGATTTATTAAGTTTGTGCCAGGTATAGAACAATTAATCCGAGGAATCCAAAGAGCTCTAAAAGCCTCAATTATTGTCCTTTTAGGCTTTAGTGTGTATATTTTTATTATAGGAGTATTATCATTTCATTTGTTCAAGAATATCGCTCCTGAATACTTTGGAAATCCTTTCACCTCTCTTTACACTGTATTTAAAATTTTCACCGTAGAAGGCTGGTTTGAAATACCAGAAAAGATAACTGTTGGTCTATCAAGCTCTGCAGCTTTTTTCACGAACTTATATTTCATATTCATCCTTCTTTCAGGAGGCATACTAGGATTATCGCTTGTCAATTCAATATTTGTGGATGCTATGGTAAGCGATAATACCGATGATTTAGAACGTAAAATTGATGATCTCAATGATAAAATAAACAGTTTAATTAACCAAAACAATCATAACAATGGAATTTCAGAATAAAGTTAAAGAACTTGCGGAAAGAGTTTCAAACCTTAAGGAAAACATCCAAACAGAAGAAGCAACGAAGAATGCCTTCATTATGCCATTTATTCAGATCTTAGGCTATGATGTATTTAATCCAATGGAAGTAATACCAGAATTTACAGCTGACATTGGTATCAAAAAAGGTGAAAAAGTAGACTATGCGATCTTACAAGAGCAAAATCCTATTATTCTTATCGAGTGTAAGCACTGGAAAGAAAACCTAGATGCACACAGTTCTCAACTGCATCGTTATTTCCACGCTACTAAAGCTCGATTCGGTCTACTCACGAATGGAATCAAATATCGCTTCTACACTGACTTGGAAGAAAAGAATGTGATGGACATGGAGCCTTTCTTAGAAGTTGACTTTGAATACGTGAAAGAAAACGCAGTTGTTGAACTTCGTAAATTTCAGAAGTCTGCTTTTGATGTCGAAAAGATCATAGATAGCGCAAGTGGTTTGAAGTATTCTACTGCAATCAAGGAAATCTTGATGGAAGAGCTTTCTAATCCTTCTGAAGAATTCGTAAAATTCTTCACTAAACAGATCTATACTGGCAAAGTTGTAACCAAGAAGGTACTGGAACAATTCACTGAGATTGTTAAAAAAGCAACAAATCAAGCATTTAAGGACATTGTAAATGATAGACTTCAATCGGCACTTAAGAAGGAAGAGCCTGTAATTGAAGAGGTAGTAGAAGTTGAAGAAAGTAAAATTGTTACTACCGAAGAAGAGCTGGAAGGATTCCACATTGTAAAATCTATCGTTAGGGCGAAAGTCGATATCAATAGAATTGCTGCTAGAGATACACAATCATACTTTGGTGTATTGCTTGATGACAATAACCGGAAACCAATTTGTCGCCTACATTTCAATGGCAGTAATAAATACTTAGGTTTATTCAATCAAGACAAGAAAGAGGAAAGAATTCTTCTCAATAACCTTGATGAGATTTATCAATACTCAGATAGACTGTTAGAAACAGTACAGATGTATGATTGATAAAAGAAACTGTGTTCACTAATCTAGAAAATCAAACATCCCTTTTTAATCGGTCGTGACCAGTAACTATGTTTACTGGATGACGACCGATTATTAAAACCATTGCATCGGGAATAAATCCATTCAATATGAAATTTAAAATAGGTCTTGCCTTTTCTGGAGGTGGTTTCAGAGCATCCTCTTTTAGTTTAGGCGTGCTATCGTATCTAAACAATGTACAAGTTAAAGACTCTACATTACTAAATCAAGTATACGCGCTATCAACAATATCTGGAGGAACCATTGCGGGCACACGTTATGCAATGGGGATAAAAAACGGTCAATCATTTAATGAAATATACTGGTCATTGTATGATTTCATGTCGCAAGTAGACTTAATAAATGTTGGTCTGGATAACCTGGTAAAAGGAGCTGAAACGCGGCCTACAAGCTTAATTACGGCCTTCGCTGATGCCTATGACCGCAACCTGTTTGACCAAGGCAAATTTGGGACTCTTCTAGAAGAAGATAATCCGATTCATTTAAAACACATTTCCTTCAACGCAACGGAGTTTTCCAATGCACTACAGTTTCGGTTTCAAACTACTGAAAAGATAAAAAATGCCCCTAAAGGAACTCCTGATAAAGGGATTATTGGTAATTACTATTATCGTATACCAGATGAGATTGCCAAAGAGATTCGTATGGCCGATATCCTTGCTTCATCCTCATGTTTCCCTGGAGGCTTTGAACCAATAAGCTTTCCGTGCGACTTCAAACTACCACAACAATCATATGAGCATGAATTCTTTAACAATAAAGATTTCCCTGTAGGCTTGATGGATGGTGGAATTGTCGACAATCAAGGAATTGAACCATTGCTGTTAGCAGAGAAACGGATGAGTGAATCCAGAAAGAAAAAAAAGAATAAAGGTAACGCCTTTGATCTACTTATAGTCTCAGATGTCACAAGTCCTTACATGAAAGGATTTCAGCCAAGCAAGACACGTAAACCAAACATCTGGAGAAGATTGACATTCCTTCGATTAATTGTGGTCAATTTGATTCTTTTAATTGCAGCCACTATTGGATTAATCTCTGCCATAGGGAACGCTTCTTTAACATGGAGTGTTATCTGCACCTCTCTTATTACGGTTAATTTGCTAGTATATCTCTTATTGCTATTGATTAGGAAGTTGCCACTTAAATTTGACGTACCTAAAGCGTTTTTGAATCCATTCAGAAAGCTTATGAAAGTAAAGTTCGCCATTTATGAAAACATGATTCTTGACCGAGCAACATCTTTATTAAAGATGACCAACGATGTCTTCCTTAAGCATATTAGACGCCTCAATTACGATAAGATATACACAGATGAATCGTGGAAGAACAGACGTATTATGAATGCCATATACGAATTACGTGAAGAGGAAGACAAGCTTCAAAGAAAAATAGAATCAGGGAAATTAGATAAGGACCTAATTCCATCCAAAGATCTTCAGCAAGTTGCATCGAGAGCATCAAGCATGGGAACTACACTATGGTTCACCAAGAAGGAACTTAATGACGATAACATGCTTAATTCAATCATCGCTTGTGGACAATTCACAATGTGTTGGAACTTGCTTGAGTACATCCGTACAATCAAAAAAGACGATGCCAACACAAACAAACGTCACAAAAAATTGATCAAACTAGAGGACCAGCTATTATCTCATTGGAAAAAGTTCAATGATGATCCATTCTGGTTGGTAGATGGCATGGAGAGGTGATATTTTACTATCTCTGTATGAAAAAAGATAGATATACGTCTACAAGCAAACAAAGATTATAATACTTTCATAAAATATAGGAGGCTAAGCAAGAAAGATTAAAAGTTCGTCCAATGTAATAAACCTCGAGTAGTCAAAGACCATTCAGTAATTACAATCGTTTACATACGTCACAGAAGAAAAACAAACTATATAAAGGAAAAATCGCATAACATCAAGGTTATACGATTTCAGATTTCCTTCCTCCGAACGGTAGGATGAACATGTAGCAAAGTTAGCAAGTTAATTCAATATTAGACTTAAGAATCAATAGCTAATTAGTTTGATCTTTCATCCAATATTGGTATTTTTGGTACTGTTAAACAAACAGCTATGGCAAAGAAGAAAGCAACCAAATACGCCCTAAATATTGACGAGTTTGACTCAGTGGTATCAGAATATGTAAAAGATTTAGATGGCTTTGAGCTCAAACAAGAAATACAACAGAATGCGATAGTATATCAATTTGTAAAAAAAGGAGAAACTAGACCGACTTCCTTTTTACATTGTTATAACACAAAGGGAAAATCTTCATTTTTAGTTCAAGGCAAACAAAAAGATATTGCTGCAAAGTGCAGAGATTTGTTGATCGAAAAAACTAGAATAGAAATTGGGGAGAAAAAATCATTCTCAATAAAGCCTGCAAGTGAAGAAGACATTGAAGTAATTTGTCAATTTCTAAGTGAAGAATGCGACTGTATAATTAAAGATATTTCATGTTCTGACTCTTCTATTAATTCAGCCTTTATAATAGAGGGCAAACATAATGACACGATAAGACTAACGCATTATAAAACAGGAACATTATTGGTACAAGGAAGGTGTTTGTTTACTTTCGCAAGCTTTATCAGTATAGCATTTGAACTATTTAATCCTACTGAAGTTAAAAAAGAACATTTCAAGATATTTGATATTTCAGATACGAATGAAGAAATCATTAGTACTAACCTCTCGTCTCACTTACCCAATGCTTATGGAAAAATAGGAAATAAACTAGATGCAATCATGGCTCCATCTCTAATACTTCTTAATTCTCCTAAAGAGTTAACCGATTACACTGCCTATGCATTCCCTGTCCTAAGAGGAGTTGAAGGAATCTTAAAGAAGACATTCATAGATCAAGGGATTCCTATCGAAAAAACCTTCAAGGAATATTTTAGATGTAATGACAATACGGGACAATGTGAATGGGCCAAGTCAGTAACTGGTTTATTTCCAAATGAGGAATTAAGAAAAACTTTACTAGCTTTGTACCGGTTTTATCATGCTGAACGTCACACTCTTTTTCATATTAATGCAACAATCGAGGATACAAGAACGTTACAGTATAGTGATGCAGTTGAATTGATTGAAAGAGGATTAAAGTTAATTGATAAAGTATATATTCATCTAAATTAGATAGAGTATGCAGTTTAACAAATTCCATATTGAGATAGTTGACTCTAAGAAAATTCTAGTTCTACCAACTAGTTACTTAAGAACAGAGGTGTATTTGGAGGAACTTGAAGGAGTGTTGAATAAACAATATAAGAATGTATCATGTGTTTATTTTGATTTCCTAATTAGAAATGGATTAAGTGATCGTTATTATTCGGCTAAATATGTTAATGGAAGAATTTTGCTTAACTCATTCTCAAAGGTAGAAGTTCTTCCCAAAATCAGTGCTCTTTCTGATTCATTCTTTGCAAAAAATTTGACTCTAATATCAAATAGCTATCTAACAAAAGCTCAAAAGTTTATACTAAAAAGAAAGCTTACAGCAAAACAATTAGACTAAAAGAATTGCCCTCTATTAAAAGGATAATCAGGAGAAGGAGTTTGATCTTTCTTCTAATTTATGTTACTCACCATTCTTATAAGAAAAGCGGAGACCTTAAAAAATGATCGTTATAAACACCTAAATCATCCTTGCATGCACTCTTATCAATAAAGGATTCAAGAAAACGGTAAGATATGCAGATGGGCCTCATATGCAGTTTTGCTCCTCGCAACCAGCAATGGCTACTTACCTCACCCCCTACCCCCAACAATACCTACATGCAAAAGGGTGTACGAATAAGGGCTAAATTTGAGGTTAATAGCTTACTATGTCTTTGTTACTTTTGGAATACAAGTGGAGTGGAAGCCTAGGGAAAGCAGTTTACTTGCTGTTCAGACAGATTAATACCAAGTTTTACATTTCTTCGATATCCTTCGATATTTTCCAGGGGGTTTGTAGGAAATTCCTTCCTGGTAGAGGTGTTTTTTAAAGTAAATGTCCCTTTTTTAGGGACATCTCAAAAATAGAACGTTGGTTGATTACAACAGTAGTAAAGGTAATAATATTAACGATAGAAACATACAATAAGATCGATAAAACCTTGTCTTTAAAAGATTCAACCATTGCATTTAAATCTGCTAAAGCGAGGCAACCTTTGCAATAATTCAACCTGCAATATCTTTCAACGTCAAATATTAATATTACCTTTATTAAACCGTTGGGAAACCAATGATCAAAGAACAACTAATTAAGCACCCAATGAAAAAGATCAACAACATTGCCTGTGCTATTGGAGCGATGATAGTGGCTGGCACTTTATTTATGAGACATAGCAATCACATGTATTGGTTTGAAATACTTGCCTTAGGTTTGTTTATTCTTGCCCCTACTCTTATAATGGCTATCAAGGACAAAAAGGTAACAGAGCACCGACCACATAGCAAGGGAGTTTTAACCATAACTCAGTGCTTAGTAATCTGGTTTATCATGTATATTATTTCCGATACGATATACAGCTACCATGAGTTGGATCAGCAATTGGGAGTACAGGTGGCTCAACTTATTCGAGTTATAATATCAACGGTAATTCCTGGGATTGCTTTATTGTTTTTCATGAAGCAAGTGCATCCCAAGTTTGACATGCCTAAATTCAAATATGAGAGGTTTCCTGTGATCCTTGTAGCATGTCTGGGAATACTTGTCTTGTTATTTCTATTGTCTTCAATAACCATTTTTTTCAAAAAGCCATCGCCTATTACCGAGATAGATTTATCAGTATCAAGGTTCATTCATGTTTTAGTTATTGCTCCATTCGCTGAAGAGCTAATCTTTAGAGGTATATTTCTGAAGGAGTTACTTAAGAAGTACGGTGTAGCTACGTCAAATATCTTGGTTGCAGTATTATTTGCAGCACTACAAATGGATATATTTCATGCTATTGTTGCATTTAAACTGGGCTTGTTTGTAGGTTGGGTGTATTATAAGACTGAAAATCTGGCGCTTTGTATTCTTTTACATTTCGTCAATAACTTGATTGTGTTGTTCTTTGCTTATTGTGCTGCAAACAACCATCTAACTGAGTTTTTCACGTTCCTTACTGACAATGATATTATAATTTCTCAATCCTGTTTATTGGCGATTGCCGGGATATTACTTGTACTTAATAGATGGGGCTTTGGCGATAAAACAGAAATAGTTGAAGTTGCCCATGGAACAACTTGATACGAATTGAATAAATCTCTTAAATAATAACAAATAGCTGTGCATATTAAACTACATAAGCATATTTTATACACCATAAGACCTTATTTTAAAACAACTATAATGAACAACTACAATTATTCTTATGTGCTAGTAGCGGTATTACTATTAGCATTAACAGGCTGCGAATATTCGCCACCAGACATTCCATTGACAGGACTTGAAAATCCTGTTGAACGACCTGAATTAACCGACATTTTAATTCCTCAAGATGATACCATACGAGTAGCAGCTTATACCGATTTTACATATCGAGTAAAAAATTACAGCAGTGATGTATTTCGAATAGAAATATTCATTGATGGCGAACAATATGATTATCCTTGGACAAACAAGTCTGAAATAGTATTCCAACTTCGCCCTTCGGAAATTAAAACAGGGGAACATGAACTAATGATTAAAACATATACGAGATCTGGGACAGGCAGTATTTCTGATGAGTTAGGTCTGGAGCATAGAGTATACGAACATAAATGGCCACTAATAATTAATCCCACAGGATCTAAAGAGTTTGATATTAAATCAATTGAAGTCACACCGGAGGGACTTAAATTTGACTGGAGCAAATACAATTACATGAATTTCTCTTATTATACGCTCGATTGTTCCCTTCGAGATAGAAGAATCATATCAAGAGAATTTTCTAATAGAAACCAAACTTCACATATTGTTCAGAACTATGTTGAAGGATATCATTATCAAGGTACCCTGGGAGTACATTACAATTACGGTCGAGTAGTTTCTAAAAATTTCACTTATTATAAAGAGCTTCCTGCGCCAGAGGTTGAAATTGATGAAAACAGAAATGTATCAGCTAGTTGGCCTAAAACAAACTTCCAGAAAAATGTTAGATCATATTTTCTGCGAATGTTCTCTCCTGAATACGATTTATCAAACAATATTGAGATAGAAGATTTAGAACAAACTTCATATAAATTTGACCGTTCCATTGGATTTGGCGAAGATTATACAATTCAATATCAATACACTCCTATAATAATTGAAGGAGATCCAGCTTATTTACGAGATGGAATATCCTCTTCGAAATTTGCTGTTGGTAATGCAATGCCCGAATTTCAAATTGCAAACTATATCCCATCTGAGAATTCATTATTATTGGAAAACAAAGGTGTCATTACTAAATATAACCTTGATAATAACGAAAGTTTTCGATTCAACAATGATACCATAGATGATATTGGCTGGTTTCATACAAGTCCTAATGGAGAGCTTTTGGCTTATACAGAGAATAGGCAGTTGGTTGTAAGGAACTCTAACAATTTCTCGATAGTTCGTCGAATGAAGATTGATCCTTTTTTTGATAATACATGGCCTGGAAAAGATATTTCTATTTCCAATAATGGTGTTATTGCGGTACTTACTCCATTCAACAACCTCTGCATTTACAATGTATTTACTGCTGAAAAACTATTTGAAAAGACATTCTCGTCAACACTACAGCTTAATAACATCAGATTCTCTCCCGATGGAAGTAAACTGGCAATTTTACTAGTAGATCAAAAAGCAGAGAGAAAACAATTGGTTTTCTATAACTATAGCAATAACGAATTATCAGAAATAAGAAGGCTTGAGTATTACTATGCTTTTGATAGATTTGCCTGGGGTTTTAGTCCTGAGGAGCAGCACGCTTTTACATTTGTTCATTATGACTTGAATTACCAGTTTCACTTGGAATATATAAACTCTAATACATTTGAGCATATTAATACAGTTAACATTCCCGCAGAATTCACTCCTGTTGCATTTAACTACGATACTAATCAGCTAATTATCCAAAGTATTACATATCCCGAAAATAATACTCATTCTTATCTGATGAACGTACAAACAAGAGCACTAAAAAAAGCAACAAAGATTGTGGGGCGCAGGAAATTTATATTCGCGAGCGGTAAAGTATGTTCTGGCAACGGCCGTTGGCTTAACATTGATGATTTTTAGAAATATGAAAAAAGCATTTGCATTAATATTGGTAATGATGACATTACAAGTCTCTGCCAAAATAAAACTCGATAAATTTAGCCTCCAAAAAATAAGATTTGGCGCTATTACTGGCTATGCATTTTTTAATCAGAAAGAACTAAAGAAAGTAAATGATTTAACTGTTGACACTATGCCATTTGAAGTAAAGAATATAGACCAATTCGATCCTTCTTTTTACTGGGGCGGTTATATTCAATATCAATTATGGGAAAAAATCTATCTTGGCCCTACATATGAATATCATTATTCTGGGTCGCGAATGGGAGCAAAAGATTATTCTGCACTCTATATATTTGATCAATCTTTACACTCCCATCAAATTGGATTAAAATTTGATAATATGGTGGTTAAACTGAAACAATCGTGGCTAAGTATTGAGCTTAACGCTGGTATTAACCTTACACATTGGGAAGTAGTTAACAAACTAGAACAAGACAAGAATACTTACTATATGGGCCCTCTTGATGACGTTAACGGTTCAAGTATTTTTGTGTCTCCTGCTCTAAAGTATGACTATAAATTATCTGAGAAACTTACTTTGGTAAGCATGTTAACTTATGCAATGGATTTTATGCATAGTTTCTCTATAGACGATAATAAACTTGAAGATACTCCAACTTGGAATGGAGTGAAGTTTGCCATTGGTGTTGAATTTTAGATCGAACTAATTGACAATCTAACATTAATCACGTATCTCCATTCTGATAATTCACTTATCTAAAAAAAGAGGCTGCATGTTGTATGCAGCCTCTTTTGTCTAATAACTAATGTTTTCCCTTATATTGCTATTTTGCGAGTCTTTTTGTTTGTCGCAGCTTATAGAATCTCTCTTGCTGTGAACTGAACTTCTGTAGTGTAAGTACCTTTCTTAAGATCTTGTTCGAAGATAGATTTCTTGATCATCCCTTTTCCTTGAGTTCCCATTTCCCAGTAGATATTGAATCCGTTCGTGTCATGGTCACCTGCATTCATATTTGAACCATCGTGTCCTAAAATCACTTGCTCCGACTTGCTTAGTGCAATAGTTTTTTTGTCAGCGTAATTTTCAATTTCGTTAGTTCCTGTAAATTTTGCTGTCAAACCTACATTGTCAAGAGGCATTACGTCTTTGTCGTTTGAGTGTTTGAAATCTTTTGTTGCTTTGAAATAAAGATTCCAGTTATTAGTAGATGATACAGATCCTGTTGATACATAACTTCCTTCGTATGTTCCTAAACCATTCTTATAATCATCGAGTGTATTGAAATCAAATACGATGTCTCCACTCAAATTTAGAGCAATTGTTGTGTTCAAATTTGCTGTTAGATTGATCGTCTGTTGGTCTTGCTGTGCAACCTGTGCAGATGCTGTCCCTACTACTGCAACTAGTACTACTGCGATTAATGTTCTTAATGTTTTCATGTTCTTATCTTTTTTTGTTGTTTTCGTTGTCATTAACACCCATCACCTATCAATCGGCGTGCCATTAATTGTAATTATCTAACCTTCTGGTGATTACATAAATTCATAAAAATTAATGAGTAACATGTAGTATTCATTTTCGAAGAAAGGATAAAAAACGAGGTGATAATGCAAAACTAAACCAACACTTAATCACTGTATATCTGATACTTACAGAGGACTCTTCGTTTTCGAATATAAAATTTCGAAAACGAAGAGTCCTCTGTAAAACATTGACATCAATACACTTAGTAAATATACAACTAATCTTAATTGCATCAATAATACACAATATTGACTGTATATATCGACATTTTTCGCCACTGAAGACTAATAACTGCTTTGGTTACTTTTCAATTACAACTGAGCGAACAATTGAATCGTGTATGGCTTTACTCTTTTTGTTACTGGTGACTGTTAGTAATGAGATCCATCCTAACGCTGCCTTCACTAGAAAGCGAATTAATGCTAGTGGAAAGATTATATTTCTTGAAGTATCATTTTCTCTTTTTACTCTAATACCAATAAGCATATGCCCTATCGTCCCTCCAAATGAGCTTGTAAAGATTGGATCGTAAAGGAAGAATATAAATACGAAAGCTGTAATACGAGCAGAATCAGGTACTGACTCAAACATATCGAACAGGTTGGTTACGGCAATCATGAAAATGATCAGCATTATTGAATCAATGATTACTGCTTTCACACGATGTGATAATCTCGCAAAAGATGTTTCTTTTTCTGGCATTGTTTTTTGGTTTTAGTGTTCGTATTAACACAACAAAATTCTCGCTTATCACAAATATATGTGATTAAGTTAAACATTGCAATATAGATTATAAGATACATATGCAAAAAGAGGCTGCACATAATGCGCAACCTCTCACCTTATAACCAATTATTTCCCTTATCTTCTGTTAGTCTCCTCTACTTTCAACCTACACAAACTAACAATTCCTTACCTTTTCTACCTTTATTAACCACCACCTATGGTCTAACTAAACTAATATCTTTCTATTTTTGAATTATTACCTTTTCCGTTCTCCGTAAGGCAAAGCCTTATAATATTTCCCTTGCTGTGAACTCAACTTCTGTGTTGTAAGTACCTTTCTTAAGATCCTGGTCGAAAATTGACTTGCTGTTCATTCCTTCACCTTTTGTTCCCATCTCCCAATAGATAGTGAAACGGTTAGTGTCATGATCGCCTGCATTCATGTTTTTACCATCGTGTCCTAAAATCAATGTTTCACTTTTACTTAAAGCTAAAGTACTGTTATCTGCTTTATTAGAAATGCCGTTTGATCCTCTCCATTTTGCTGTAAGTCCTACATTATTCAATGGCATTGAATTTTTGTTGTTTGAATGTTTGAAATCTTTAGTTGCTCGGAAGTAAAGATTCCAGTTATTGGTAGATGATACAGATCCTGTTGAGGCATAATTTCCTTCGTATGATCCCAATCCATTCTTATAATCGTTAAGATGTGCGAAATCGAATACAATATCCGACAGGTCCATTCTTAATGCTATTGTAGTGTTCAAATTAGCTGTAAGGTTAATTGTCTTTGCATCTTGCTTTGCAACCTGTGCTGATGCTGACATTCCTACTACTGCTACTAAAACTGCTGCGATTAATGTTCTTAAAGTTTTCATGATATTTATTTTTTTAATTTTTTTTCGTCGTTTACGCTTAAGGTAATTCAACTGGCGTGCCACAATTCTTTTACCTCTCATAATAAGCAAGTTACATGGATTTGATTTTTATAAAAGAATGAGCTTTATTATTCGTTTTTGAAGAATAGAAGACTGTTATCATAAGCACACAAGCCTCTTTTCGCTTCTAATTCCTGATTTAAAGACAGTTAGATACACCACTTCATTTTCGAAAAGTATCTTTCCAAAAATGAATAGGTATACTTACGATGAATTACTATTGCTCCACTCATCACATAACTGCACTCGCTAAATTTCATGTAATCTCTACATATCTAATGAGTTAGATCTAAATTATACTACTTATATTTGTTTACTAATTGTAAATATTATGAATCGACCGCCCCCTATTTATTTGGTAGTTCTTCCTAGTAAGGTATAGCCTTAAATCGTGCAGTGATACGTGTCTCCCTCTTGAGATGTATTTCTCAATTAATCATTTTCCAATTACGACGGATAATGACATACGAATCTTTATATCATGAAAATTCTAAATTGATTTATAATGAAAACAAATCTACCTCAAAACGGCGTTTCAAAATATTCTGAAAAAATAGAAACAAAACATTTAAACTATGCTGATTCTTTGAATTGGCTATCCATACCACACGCAATTAAAAACATTGATGTATTTTACTTGTATCCAACCGTAAGCAATAATGAGAGAGGTATAATGGATGTTACAAATGACGATGAGCGCGATTTGGCTAAAGGGATTTTTAAAGCCCAGGCTAGTCTATTTATGGAGACATGTAACACGTTTGCACCATACTACCGACAAGTATCGACTACTGCACGTCTTGATCAAGAGGGAGTCTCTCCTACTGACTGCGATGAATTTCATATCACCATGACTGATGTGCTCGATTCATTTGAGTATTTTTTGAATGAACTTAATAACGATCGTCCGTTTATCGTTGCGGGCCATAGTCAGGGTGCTATGGCTATGCTAGAATTATTGAAATGCCGTTTTAGCTACGACCAAAAACTTCGTAGTAGACTCGTAGCTGCATATATTATTGGGTGTACAGTTACAAATGAAGATTTGAAGACGGCTAACATCCATGTTGCTCGACACGCCAATGATACTGGCGTTATTATTACGTTTAATACACAGTCGTACACTTCACAAGGTGGACCAATGCTAACTGAAGGTGCACATTGTATTAATCCTTTAAATTGGCGAACAGATGCTAATCATGCACAGGCTACAGAAAATAAAGGTGCCAGAATTTATAATAATAGCACAGGTAAATTCTTATATGAGATTAATAATTACTGTGATGCGCAGATAAATATTGAAACAGGTGGTTTAATGACTAAACTTCATCAAACCGAAATTGAGAAGTTGGATTTTGGAGATTATGATGATGGTGTTTATCACCGATATGACTATGCTTTTTGGTATAGAAATTTACAGGAGAATGTACATAACAGAATAAGGGCATTTCTAGAGAAGAATTGACCAATTACTTCATATTGATCTAATGTTATTATGAAGAAAGAGGCTGCACCCCCATGCAACCTCTTTTGAATTAATAGTGCTAAAAGTATGATTCCCAATTTAAGTCCGTATGGCAGAATTGCGTCTTGCTGCTTTATTAAATCGTGGACTTAGCTCGTTTCAGGTAAACGGTTCTGGTTTTTATTCTCTGCCCAAGGCATTCTAACGTCAACTTCATCCTTTCAACCGTTTTCCATTCTCCGTAAGGCAAAGCCTTATAGTATCTCTCTTGCTGTGAACTGTACCTCGGTATTGTATGTACCTTTCTTAAGGTCTTGATCGAAGATTGACTTACCATTCATTCCGTTACCTTTTGTTCCCATCTCCCAGTAAATCTTGAATCCGTTGGTATCGTGGTCACCTGCATTCATCTTTTTGCCATCGTGTCCTAAAATCACCTGCTCTGACTTGCTCAATGCAATTGTTTCGTTATCTGCATAATTCTTAATGCTGTTAGATCCATCAAATTTTGCTGTCAAACC
>SJCO01000060.1 GCA_005217565.1 Puteibacter caeruleilacunae | reverse complement strand
AACACAATGGTAATATCAGTGGTATTCGTTGGCGAAACAATGATACCAAGCGAGCAGGGTATGCTTTCCGATATGATGGTTTAAATCGCCTGACAAAGGCTGATTATGGGCGTACTTACTCGTCAGGTAACTT
The DNA here is from genome assembly GCA_005217565.1 of Puteibacter caeruleilacunae. Lineage (GTDB taxonomy): Bacteria > Bacteroidota > Bacteroidia > Bacteroidales > Prolixibacteraceae > Puteibacter > Puteibacter caeruleilacunae. The sequence goes on along the minus strand of SJCO01000060.1, from coordinate 2,491 downwards.
AAGCAATTACAGCTACTATGATGTTCGTCCAATTACCTATGATAAGAATGGAAACATCCAATCCCTGACTCGTAAAACATCATCAGGAAGCAACAGAGAGGCATTGACGTATGCTTATAATGGAAATCAGCTAAGTTCGCTTAGTGGAACCTTCAATAGTTCTTCAATCTCAAATAAAACATTCAGTTATGATGACAACGGTAATACAACTGCTGATAACCTGAGAGGAATTAATATTGAGTATTTTGAAGAGTTAAATTTACCTAAGAAATACAGTAATGCATCGAAAAATACACAGTATGAATACGATGCAGGTGGAGTGAAATGGCAAAAGACAGTCAGCACTTCCTCTTCAGAAAAGATGGAATATTATGGTAGTTTCATCTATCAAGGAGGATCCCTGGATAGAGTTCTTACTTCTGATGGATTTTATGATGTTCCAACATCCACATATCACTACTATTTGAAAGATCACTTAGGGAACACCCGAATGAGCTTTCACTACAGTGGCAGTACACCTGTTGTAGATCAAAAAACAGAGTATTATCCATTTGGAAGTATGTTCACCGAAAATAATCTCGATGAAAATAAGTACCTTTATAACGGTAAAGAGTTAAACAAAGAGTTCTTTGAGAATTATGACTACGGTGCGCGTTATTACGATGCGGTGCTGGGAAGGTGGCATAGTGTTGATCCGTTGGCGGAAGAATATTATAATCAAACACCGTATAACTATGTAGGAAATAATCCGATTAATCGTATAGATCCGAATGGGATGGAGTGGGCAGATACAGTTGCAGCAAATGATCTAAAGTCTGCGGTGCTAGCGAGAGTTGCTCAATTAGAGAAAACAGTTAAGCGAAGAGCCAAAAGAATCAACAAAGCATATAGTAAAGGTAAAGAGAATAAGATTAGGAGGCTTGAATCGAAGAATGCCAAAACAACGACAGGTATTGCTGCATTAGAAGGTGTTGTTAGCGATATAGATTATCTTGGAGAAATAGAAAATACAATATTTGAGTTTCAACAAGTAAATACCGAAGAGCATCATGTGGTTAATTTGGGGAAAAATAGAGACGGGAAGAATCGCATCGGAATAGAATATTCATCTACAGGGATAAAAGTGCATGAAACAACACATGCAGCTCAATATATGAGAAATCCATCTGTTCATTCTTGGAGCTCTTCAGGTACACTATCATATTCAAGGAAAAATTATGGTCACGACTTTGGGGCGTTATATGAAACACAAGCTTATAGAGCACAGTATGCATATGATGGAGCTAATATGCCGAGCAATAATTTAGGAAGTCCATCTTCTATTTGGGGTATAACTCCAAATTGGATTTTTAATATTAACCATCCAGAAGCAACGTATCATCAGCTTAGGGGTGGTTATGAAACAAGAAATGTTCAGTTAATGATAATAAACCAGTATAGATGTCAGAGATTTATTAATAAATTATGAATAAAATAGCTTTAATACTTATATTTTGTATTCCAATTACTGTTTTTGGACAGTGTAAAGTGACGTTTTTAATAGATGATCGTTGCATTGATTCAGTGTACCCAGCACGAACAGAGATTGCTTTACTCGATTCAATTGGTACTACAATTGAAAGTCCAGATGGCAGATTTTGTTTATCGCCAGGATTAGAAGCTCATGTTCTTATCTCTGTGATTCGCAGTAGTAAATACATGTATTTGCGTTGGAAATTTATTGTCCCTGAAGACAAAGAACTGACTAAGATTATTAGACTCCCGAAGTTGGTGAAGATGAATATTGATGAGTCTGTCCAATCTAAAAAGCGATACTATTACTGTAATAATCTTTGTTCTGGTTTTTACATGGATTATTATGATAATGGACAGATCCGTATGAAAGGACAGTTTCTAGAAGGAAAACCTTTGGGGAAGCAATACACATATCATCGAAGCGGTAAAACAAATTATATTGCAAAATATTCATCTCAAGGGAAATTCCGCAGGAGTAAATTATACCAATATGATGAAGATGGATCATTAAAAGAGATTGTGAGTTATCGAAATTATGTGAATTTTATGATTGATCTAACTCCTAAGCAAGGAGGTAGTTATGGTTTTGTTGGATATGACCCATAGTCGATTTGGTCTTGCGATTCGCATCGTCTTTTTTAATTCAAGAAATAAGATAACTAAGAGCCACAGGAGACTGAGCTGCCTTCCAAATATTGGACGGTTTTAAATTATGTTAGTGTGATTGAGTTCGGTACAGCATCGAACTCAATCCGTTTAATTTAAAATTATTAGTACTTGTGTCATGAAGAGTAATAATTGGTTGATCATATGGGGCGACCAACTACTGTAAAGCATGGTTACAATACTTCCTCTCTGACTACCATTGCTAAGTTCACTTACGATGAGTTGGGAAGACAGACAAAAAAAGAGCTTCATAATGGCTATCAGGATATGGATTATCAGTATAATATTCGGGGCTGGCTGACGAAAATCA
>SJCO01000058.1 GCA_005217565.1 Puteibacter caeruleilacunae | reverse complement strand
CGGACAGGCCTTCATTTTTGGCTTAATCCAAAAACGAAGCAAAAAAATCAAGGCTGCCTGAAAAAAGCAATCGATTTATTACGGTTGATAAGTTCGGCTGGGTGATCTTCTCCCTACGGTCGAAGCTTCCCAGTCTCTCTAACCAACCGCTGCTAAATCTCCTTACTTTTTTCAGGAGGCCGATTCGTATGCGAGGGTCTGGTGCTTTTATCTGCGTCAGAAGGCAAATGAGCCGTTGGCTCTGCCCTCTGGGGCAGATAATGTCTGTAGCATATGGTGCATATCCATTTAATTTTTATTGGTACGTTTCTTTGAAATAGGTTGCCCTTTGGGGCAACTAATGTCTGTAGAAAATGACATGTAACCACACAAATATATTTCCCTATTTTGTGAGCGGATGCGCTTAAACCCCGGAATCGCTACCGCTCATCCGAGGCTACCGACATTACCTGCGCCAGAAGGCAGATGAGCGTTGATGTTATGGTCAGAAGATTTGGTTGATGGTATACGTTGTAGCTACAGACATTGGCTTCCCCATAGGGCAGCATGCAACTTAGAACGTCTTTGTATGCTCAAGCGATGGATCAGCTTGCTGATTCACTAGCTATAACTCTTAAAACTTCTCTGTGCACCCAAGTTTATTATTACTCCGTCAGGTTGAAATTAACATCCATTTAACCATATTTTATTCAGTATTTATTTATCATTGCACCTGTGAAAAAAATGCAGACATACATAGCAATAGTCCTACTGGGAATATATTCATGCTTATTAGGGCATAATGTATTATCGCATCATCATCACAAAACCTATCATTTAGTAACCAATACAGCCTTAGAACAAGACAACTCCTCTGATCATTCACATGATCATGTGCACCTCGAAGACAATGTTGACCATGAGCACACAAAACACATGGAAACAACTGAGTCACATCACCACATTCCCCACAACCATCAAGGGCAAAATGAAAAACTAATGCCCGACAATGGACTGAAGCAATTTATTATTGTTATAGTTTCCTTCTTTAATCGGTATGAATACAATGAACCGAGTAAAAAAAGGTATATCCCTGTCCAATCCGACAGATGCTCTGAGCTAAGTAAAAAAACCGTTCATCTCCTGCGGGGCCCACCCAGTCAAGCATAAACCATTGTTTTATAGTGAAACTATTTAAGTCAATTCCTCCCGTTATTAAATACACAGGAGGTAATGTTTTATGTTTTAATTTTTGAATATGTTATTAAAAAAATATGCCCTATTGGTGATCGTACTAATAGGAAGCAGCTTTTGTCTCGATGTATTTGCTCATGGAGTAGATGGCGACACACAAGCATTTTTAACGGGCAACCAGGGAATCGCATTCGGTCCGTTCCTATATATAGGTGCCCAACACATGATTACCGGTTATGATCATTTGCTTTTCCTGGTGGGAGTAATCTTCTTTTTATTCCGACCAAAAGAAATTCTGACCTATGTTAGTTTCTTTACGATCGGACACAGCGTTACGCTATTATTAGGTGTACTGGCCAACATTCAAATGAATGCCTACCTTATTGATGCCATCATAGCATTATCAATTGTTTATAAGGGATTCGACAACCTTGGAGGTTTTAAGAAAATATTTGGCAAACAACCAAACACGAAGATCTCAGTACTAATCTTTGGTCTTTTTCACGGCTTCGGATTAGCCACTAAACTTCAGGAGTTTAAGTTTAGTACCGACGGACTACTCGCTAATCTGATAGGCTTCAATATAGGCGTAGAGATAGGTCAATTTGTAGCATTATTATTCGTGGTAAGTCTTATCAGTCTATGGCGACGATACGAAAGCTTTAATCGCTTTGCTACATTAACCAACACAGTATTAATGGCTGCAGGATTTGTACTGCTAGGCTTTCAGTTAACCGGATATTTCACCAATTAAAAACACAATCATGAATCAAAATACATTAGAGAAAAAACAAATTATAAAGTTATTTACCATAGCTATGGCCATTGGTACCTTTTTAGTGTTGGCTGCGGTAATGCCAGCCGAGTATGGGATTGATCCATTGGGTACAGGAAAGGTACTAGGTCTAGATAAACTATATGAATCACAGGAAAGTTCCGCTCCTGATAAAAAGGTTGAAGAAAGTACTTCAAAGGCAGTTAAACAGAATCCTTTGTTACTTACCACCCACCTGGAAAGTGCTTATCTAAAAAAGCAGAAAATGCCAAAAGAAGTATTGGCACCAGAACCCGATAAGCAATATCAAAATAAAGAAGATGAGTTAACAATAACCATTCCCGCAAACAAGGGATTAGAGTACAAAATAAAAGTAAAGAAACACGGGCAATTGAAATACGAATGGAACAGTGGCGATATTACCATGCTACACGATTTCCATGGAGATCCTCTAACAGCTGAAAAAACGGGTTGGTATCAGAGCTACACGATCGCCTACTCAAACAATATGGTAGGAAATTTTCTTGCTCCATTTACTGGCAAGCATGGATGGTATTTTAAGAACCACACCTCTCAGGATGTTAAGGTAAAAATCCGTTTGAAAGGACAATATGAATTGATTCAATAAATATCAATTAATTAATTTGATCACGAAAAAGCGCTGAAATTTCAGCGCTTTTTTTGTTTATAATCCCACGATTCGCTAACGCTTATCATTTTTAACACATAATTGTCCTGCCGGACAGGCCTTCATTTTTGGCTTAATCCAAAAACGAAGCAAAAAAATCAAGGCTGCCTGAAAAAAGCAATCGATTTATTACGGTTGATAAGTTCGGCTGGGTGATCTTCTCCCTACGGTCG
>SJCO01000057.1 GCA_005217565.1 Puteibacter caeruleilacunae | reverse complement strand
ATCGGTCCACGTGATCGTCGCACCACACTTACCGGCATCCATTACAACGTTCAACTGGTCATTTGGACAGCCACTAAATACAGGCTTCTCCGCATCTGCATTTACTGTTACGGTAAATGAACAGGTCTGTACATTACCCGCTACATCGGTTGCAGTCCAGCTTATTACTGTGGTTCCCTCTGGGAACAGATCACCACTGTTCAATCCTGTTGCATCACTTCTCACCGGAGTGATAGCTCCATCACAGTTATCATTTGCTGTTGGATCGGTCCACGTAATCGTCGCACCACACTTTCCAGCATCCATTACAACGTTTAGTTGATCTGAAGGACAGCCACTGAATACAGGCTTCTCCGCATCTGCGTTTACTGTTACGGTAAATGAACAGGTCTGCACATTACCCGCAGCATCGGTTGCGGTCCAGCTTATTACTGTTGTTCCTTCAGGGAACAAATCACCACTATTCAAKCCTGTCACATCACTTCTTACTGGTGTGATAGCTCCGTCACAGTTATCATTTGCTGTTGGATCKGTCCACGTGATCGTCGCACCACACTTACCGGCATCCATTACAACGTTCAACTGGTCATTTGGACAGCCACTAAAYACAGGCTTCTCCGCATCTGCATTTACTGTTACGGTAAATGAACAGGTCTGTACATTACCCGCWRCATCAGTTGCMGTCCAGCTTATTACTGTTGTTCCTGCAGGGAACAGATCTCCACTGTTCAATCCTGTTGCATCACTTCTTACCGGAGTGATAGCTCCGTCACAGTTATCATTCGCTGTTGGATCGGTCCAGGTTATCGTTGCACCACACTTTCCAGCATCCATTACAACGTTTAGTTGATCTGAAGGACAGCCACTAAAGACTGGCTTCTCTGCATCTGCGTTTACTGTTACAGTAAATGAACAGGTCTGTACATTACCCGCTACATCGGTTGCAGTCCAGCTTATTACTGTTGTTCCTGCAGGGAACAGATCACCACTGTTCAAGCCTGTCACATCACTTCTTACTGGAGTGATGGCTCCATCACAGTTATCATTTGCTGTTGGATCGGTCCACGTGATCGTCGCACCACACTTTCCAGCATCCATTACAACATTCAACTGGTCATTTGGACAGCCACTAAAGACAGGCTTCTCTGCATCTGCGTTTACTGTTACGGTAAATGAGCATGTCTGCACATTACCCGCAGCATCGGTTGCGGTCCAGCTTATGACTGTTGTGCCCTCTGGGAACAGATCGCCACTGTTCAAGCCTGTCACATCACTTCTTACTGGAGTGATGGCTCCATCACAGTTATCATTTGCTGTTGGATCGGTCCATGTGATCGTCGCACCACACTTACCAGCATCCATTACAACATTCAACTGATTATTTGGACAGCCACTAAACACAGGTTTCTCTGCATCTGCGTTTACTGTTACGGTAAATGAACATGTCTGTACATTGCCCGCTGCATCGGTTGCGGTCCAGCTTATTACTGTTGTTCCTGCAGGGAACAGATCACCGCTATTCAATCCTGTAGCATCACTTCTCACCGGAGTGATGGCTCCATCACAGTTATCATTTGCTGTTGGATCGGTCCACATGATCGTTGCACCACACTTACCTGCATCCATTACAACGTTTAGTTGATCTGAAGGACAGCCACTAAAGACTGGCTTCTCGGCATCTGCGTTTACTGTTACGGTAAATGAACATGATTGCACATTACCGGCAGCATCGGTTGCGGTCCAGCTTATGACTGTTGTTCCTTCTGGGAACAGATCGCCACTGTTCAATCCTGTTGCATCACTTCTTACTGGTGTGATGGCTCCATCACAGTTATCATTCGCTGTTGGATCGGTCCATGTGATCGTTGCACCACACTTTCCAGCATCCATTACAACATTTAATTGGTCATTTGGACAGCCGCTGAATACTGGCTTCTCTGCATCTGCATTTACTGTTACGGTAAATGAACATGATTGCACATTACCGGCAGCATCGGTTGCGGTCCAGCTTATTACTGTTGTTCCTGCAGGGAACAGATCTCCACTGTTCAATCCTGTTGCATCACTTCTCACCGGAGTGATAGCTCCGTCACAGTTATCATTTGCTGTTGGATCAGTCCATGTAATTGTTGCACCACACTTACCCGGATCACCTACAACGTTTAGTTGATCTGAAGGACAGCCACTAAAGACTGGCTTCTCGGCATCGCCGTTTACTGTTACGGTAAATGAGCATGTCTGTACATTACCTGCTGCATCGGTTGCGGTCCAACTTATGACTGTTGTACCCTCTGGGAACAGATCTCCACTATTCAAGCCTGTTGCATCACTTCTTACTGGTGTGATGGCTCCGTCACAGTTATCATTTGCTGTTGGATCGGTCCATGTGATCGTTGCACCACACTTACCAGCATCCATTACAACGTTTAGTTGATCTGAAGGACAGCCGCTGAAGACTGGCTTCTCCGCATCTGCATTTACTGTTACGGTAAATGAACAGGTCTGTACATTACCGGCAGCATCAGTTGCTTTCCAGCTTATGACTGTTGTACCCTCTGGGAACAGATCACCACTATTCAAGCCTGTTGCATCACTTCTCACTGGAGTAATGGCTCCGTCACAGTTATCATTTGCTGTTGGATCTGTCCACGTGATCGTTGCACCACACTTACCAGCATCCATTACAACATTYAAYTGGTCATTTGGACAGTTACTAAACACAGGCTTCTCCGCATCTGCGTTTACTGTTACAGTAAATGAACAGGTCTGCACATTACCCGCAACATCGGTTGCGGTCCAGCTTATGACTGTTGTACCCTCTGGGAACAGATCWCCACTA
>SJCO01000056.1 GCA_005217565.1 Puteibacter caeruleilacunae | reverse complement strand
CTATTGTTCCAGTCCCTGCATCAGCACCAACTACTGCTTCATACCCCGCATCATCACCAATCCCAACATGTGTACCAATCCCAACGCCATCATCAATAATCTCGCAGATAATATTGGTATGCTCTTTATGGAATTTTACATCCACATTCCCGCTGCCTTTAGGTGTAAGCCCATGCACAACAGCATTCTCAACAAGTGGTTGAATAAGCATGCCCGGGATCTCCTCTGTTTCCGGATCAATATCATCGCTACAGCTAATTGAAAACTGAAAATCAACTCGCAGTTGCTCCAGCTCAAGGTAATGCTGAATGAGCTCCAATTCATCGGCCAGCGTCACCAATTGCTTGTTGGAGTTAGCCAATACCATACGCATTAAGCGTGCGAAGCGTGAAAGATACAGATTGGCATTCTTTATCTGGTTGTGGTTGATGAGGTTTTGTATCGATCCCATGGCATTGAAGATAAAGTGAGGATTCATCTGCGAACGAATTGCTTTCAACTCCATCTCTGTGAGCTTGCGCCTTGCAGCCTCTTTACGGGCAATCTGCCTTGAGCGAATGCGAATAATCAACCACGACAGCAAACCAAAGCCCAGAAAGCTACCCACTATAATCAACCAAAGCCGACTATTGTCGGCTTGTGATGTGGGTTGATTTAGGGAATCAAAATATTCTTCGAAGGTCTGTTCCAGATCATGGCCTGTGCCTTGCTGAATCCAGGTCAGATTATTCCTGAGGACCCGGGAGTTTGGATCCAGCAGGAATATGCGGACGTATCGTTCTGCTAGTTTAACTCCGTTGAAGTACTTTTCATCATTGTCCTTTAAATAGATGTATTTTAAATTAACATGTTCACTACTAGGTTGTTCTTTGAGAAACTCTTTGAAATGATGTGGAATGATAAAAAAGAAGTTAACACTGGCAACCTGTTTTGTCTCTTTTATCACTCTTTCCAGTTCAGTTAACGTATTCTTTATGCCCGTGGGACTGGCAGCTTTTGCGAAATCAAGAAAGCAAAATTCATCTTTGGGAATGACGTGCTTTTTACCTTCCCAATCAACAATTTCCTCATATGGAAATGACTGGCCAACTTTCAACCGTTGCATCTCTTGAATCTCTCGATCGATCTTTGCTGAAAAAGATGGTAAGCAAGGTAAGCTTTTATACTTATTGATTGCATTTTGAAGTTTTGATGCTTGTCCTTCCAGAATTTGCTCCTCTATTAACTGATATGCCGCATAGTAATATGGATAACCAGTATAATACATCTCTGCAAAGAGTAGATTTTCATCGATCTCATCCGATTCTCTGTGTCTACCGCGTTCATGTAAGAATAATGATTGTTTCAATGACAGGTATGAAGATAGAAAGCGATGGTAGGTAGGTGAGGCCAAACAAATTTTTTCAAGAAGAATCAACGAATCGATCTTATTCATGAAAAATGGTTTATTGAGTGATGCTTGTTTTAGATGAAGGGAATCGGCATCTAAATTATAGGAGGTAAATATTTCAGCCATCGATCTGCCTTTCAGATAAAACATTGCCTTTCCATATCTCGAATCAGTCTGAATATAATCTTCACAGTAATGAGAGATTTTACCTGCATAGTTAATCAGTATTTCTTTAACTTTATTTTGCTGCTTACCTATTTCCCCATTTAACTTTTGTTGAGGCCAATGCGACATTTCTTCGTAGCCATGGATGCAGGTTTTATTATATTCATAGAAACAAATAAGGTCATCTTTTCCAAGTCCTGAAACTTCAGGAGTAGTTTGTTTCTTTCTGAAATCCAGCGCGATATTCATACCTGGACGAAGAAATAACACCGTCTCCTTACCATTGTATTTTATTGTTGCGTAGATAGCTTCTTTAAGATCCAGAGGGATCTCAAATCGATTGTTAAGTAATTTATATTTCATCGGAGGAGTTCCGAAAGGATATTTAATGGTGAATGTAATATCGTCATCATCACTCGAATTGAAAATTCCCTTTATAAGTGTGTTGGGACTTGAAGCAACATCATACATCAGAAAGTCAAACTGGTAATCCCCAAATTGAAAATGCGAATTTACAGGAAGTTTTGTTTGCGAATTAATCGTAACATTCCCCTGATGATTCTTTTCATTGCCTTGCATGTTCACATAAGTGTTTATCGAATCCTGGTGAATGTCATTAATTTCCAGCGACTGGTTTTTACCGAATACAGGTAATTCCAGATTTGTATTCGACTGCTCCTTAATAAGTGTAGCCCAGCTTTTCAGGAACATCTGCAGAGCAGGTTCTCCTACGTGGCTGGCACGGTCGGATGACCAGTTTTGGTTAACCAAAAAGGTTTTGATCTTTTTCATGATGTGGATCTTGGGGATAGTCATATAGCTACCGCTAAAGTCGTTGTTCAAAACCTCAATAACCACTGAATCTTTAAAGTCACATCGTAAGGAGATTGATTTTCCCAGAATCTTCTTCATCTCTTTGATTTGCTCTTCCCTCATGGTGGTTGGATAATTGGTATCGTTGAACATGATTCCGACATCAGATTCATCTTCAGCGATCAGTCGCTCAAGACTAAAAGTGAAAGAAAAAGATCTTTTATTAATTTCATCACAAGTTACCAGCCACTCAGCTTTCGTTGTTCGCTGTGGATGATGTGGCCCTTTGTAAGTAATCAGTTGTCTGAAGCCTTCGTATTTCGCTACCATCTTCCACTGGTCGCCTTTCTTTAGTTTGGGAGTTAAATCAATTTTGTTTGCAGCGGCAGGCATTGTGCTTGCAGGCATCTTGCTTGCAGCCATTAGACCAATGGTCATGCTGTAAAGTAATAAAAAAGGATTGTTCGTTTCATAGCTCTAAAATTAGCGTTAAACATTGATGTCAGCAAAATTGAAAGAAATAATGGATAGAATTTTAGTGAATTCGCACCAGGGGAGGTTCATTGATTTATTGGAACAGGTGAGTTATTATTTGGGAAAGGAGGGAGGGGAGTGTTTTAATCATCGTTGCTACAGACATTATCTGCCCCAGAGGGCAGAAACCGAATTTGCGTTAGGCCAGAAACCGAATCCGCAGCTCGCTAGAGATGCCAATGTCTGTAGCCACGAAGTGGTAACGACGAACATCAACCACACCATTTCATCAGTGCATTGCTGGGCGTTAGGCCAGCTAATGTATGTAGCCACGAAGTGGTAACGACGAACATCAACCACACCATTACATCAGTTCATTGCTGGGCGTTAGGCCAGCTAATGTATGTAGCTAGGAAGTGGTAACCATGAGCACTAACCACACCATTACATCAGTGCATTGCTGGGCGTTAGGCCAGCTAATGTATGTAGCCACGAAGTGGTAACCAAGAGCACTAACCACATCATTACATCAGTGCATTGCTGGGCGTTAGGCCAGCTAATGTATGTAGCCACGCAGTGGTAACCATGAGCACTAACCACACCATTACATCAGTGCATTGCTGGGCGTTAGGCCAGCTAATGTATGTAGCCACGAAGTGGTAATTAATAAATACCACCACCTAACATCGTGTCCCAAGAGATTACTCAACTGGAATGGTAACACTGATTTTGGTGCCACAGGTTTGTTCTGCTTCCATTCTGTTGGTGGCTTTTATGAGTAAGTCAGAATTAAGCTGATTGCTTAATAAATCCAATCTTTTTTGAGAAAGCTTCAGGGCCATCCCGTTGCCGTTTCTTGAGCCGCTGCCGTCGCCACTAACGCTACTTCCGCTACTGCCACCGCTGCCACCGCTGCCACCGCCGCTATTGCTGGTTTTCCCGTTTCCATTGTTTGATGCACCAACTATTGTTCCAGTCCCTGCATCAGCACCAACTACTGCTTCATACCCCGCATCATCACCAATCCCAACATGTGTACCAATCCCAACGCCATCATCA
>SJCO01000055.1 GCA_005217565.1 Puteibacter caeruleilacunae | reverse complement strand
TACCTGTCCAGTTCCAAGGTCTGATTGCTCTGAAATAGGTTTTATTATTCTTTGCAATTATCCATTCCAGTTCTTTTGCGGTCCTTTCGGCCGCCTCTTTAAATTGCTCGTCAGTATAGTCAATGGTAACTTTCTTAAATCTCAATCGGTATTTCTGAACGAAGAAAAAAACAATTGCAGGTATTATCCATGGCCACGAGAAGCTTAACAATTCTTCTGCACTCCGCACTCCATCATAAGTCTTTGATACATAAATCTCAAATACACTATCAATGTAAAAAACGGAATCAAAAAGATGAACACAATAACGCAGTAGTGACTCACAGTCTGCCAGAAACTTAATTTTAGCCTCTGTGTTTCTTTCATATATTTAATCCAACCTGTTTTCATGTAGGAATCTTATTTTGAATAACGGTTTGGCTATTTGGAGTGCGGGACTTTGAAACACCAATCCTTTCAATTTGCCACTGAGCCAATTCGTTGTTTTATTGATTTTTCTTTTCGATAGCCAAATCGTCAACGACGAATTGGCGCTGTTGCCACAAAGCACAGAAGCTTGTTTTGGCAGTGAAACCCGACTGGCATTTAGCTTTTGTTACCTGTAGTTATTTTTATCTTAGAATAGTTAATCCATAAAAGAATACACATAATAAGAAGAGACCTATTTGAAATCTATGAAGCTTCCAAGTTAAATTCCCTAGAATTTTTGATTCCTTCTTTAATTGTTGAAATTTCTCATTAATCTTATCAGAAGCAAGGTCACCTTCACTAATAAAAGTATTATTCCCGAAAATATGTTTCTTCAAAATATCTAATTCTTTCTCATTCGCAATGTCAACAAAATCTATGAGAATTAGAGCTTTCTCTCGATTTTCTTTTAAAGCCTTTTCTTTATTTTTAGAGAGAAATCTTTTTCTTGTAAGAGCAAGATGTCTAGTTATCCGAAAATCAAATAATCGACATAGAATTGATATAAAACCAAAAACAATCGAACAGATTATTAACATAACAGCCAAAATATAAACTGTCAAGATAAGATTAAATTCAGAGTTTAATGAAAAACTCATTTTGGGAAAATCATTTCTATTTGTTACAATATATCCGAAAACTGCAATGCCAATAGTAGTAAATAAATTTATAGAATACCCTAATTGACTTATTGTTTTATCTGTCCAAAAAGTGTTTCTATTGGTATATTCTAAATGTTTATTATTGAATTCCTCTGTTGTCATTTTTTCCATAGAATATTTCCTTTTTCTCTTTTATAATTACAGGTAACGGTTGGTGCATGTTGCGTAGCGGATTTCGGGGCAGCGTTCCTGTCCGCGAGGACGGAACGATGATGCGAGAGCCGCAGTTGGCGCACCACCAAACCCCGCTATACAATATGGCACTTTGTTGTATACCGTTTTTTATTCTTTACAAATTATATATGTCTCGGCACTTACTTCATTGCAACTTGAAATTAAGGATGAAACAAACCATAATATTTGTATTACCTCATTTCGTTCTCTAAATTGTTCATCCCTTTTTAATCTTTCTAATCTATCGGTTAAATCTGCCTTTGAAATAAAATTTATAACTAGAAATACCTTTTTAGTTAGATTAGGGAAAGATTTAAGTTTCTGAAAATATTCAATAGCTGCATCAGCTGATTCCCCTTTGCGAACTCGCTGTATTTGTGTGGCTGTATTATTTAATGAAAAGTTTCTATTCCAAAACGTTCTTTTCGCTTCCCATTGATTATCTGAAGGACTGAGGTTACCAAGATTTTTTTGCGCTTGTCCAACAATGTCCTGAAAATCTGAAGCAGAAAACCTAGAGTTTTTATATTTTGAGTGGAAGAATGAAATGTGGTCATCATAGAGCCCAATATGGTCAGCCCATTCTTTACCCAAATCATCGCAAATAAAGAATTGAGAGTCGTCTAGAAAAGTACTTTCTACAAAACCAAATACAGAATCATCTGAAAATCCTGTTGAGTCAGTTTCGACATCTCCTTTTTCGCTCTCAACATTATCAAGTTCAGGGTATGGTTTAAAAACTCGTAAAAATGCTTCAGTGTTTCCTAATAAACGGCTATCCTTAAATAATTTTCGGTGGCTATAAACTAGCTCGACCCTGTCAAAATTTATTATAAAACTGCTGTATCTATTAAAGTAGTCGATTATTGAGATTTCAGTTTCGTCACTAAATTTGATTATTAAGTTTCTTAATTTTTGAGAGCGTAGGGAGATTGATTTTGTATTAACGGAAACGGATAAATCATCAATAACTGGTGTTACAACCTTAAAATATGAATTTCCTCTATCGCTTACTAATTCCCTAATTTCCATTAGCCTTGAGAAGTTGTTTAGAACAGAAACTAAATCAACATCTCTTTCCATATCATCAATTATTAGTTTGGTCGATTCAATTCGGTTAGCTTCATAATCAGAGTTTAATCTTGTCAATAGCAATAGGACAGCAATTGGTTTCAATGTTGCACTTTCACTTTCAAAATCTAATGGTGTAGCAAATGAAGAAAGGAAAGTCTCAGAATCTGTAAAATTTTCAATTTTATCAACTATTACATCTGCCCACGAAATAAAAAAATCAAGGTTGTTTTTCTTTCCGAACCTATTGATTCTAGAGGAGTTTAATGATAATGAAATTTTGTTCTCATCATTGTTTAGTCTGAGGTTGCTTAAAATATAGCTTTGTAAACCTAAAGTTGAAACATTTTCTTTCAAGTCCACGGCTTCCATACTTTTTTGACGTATAACATTATCTGAAATGTTCATATTGCTCATTGAAAATTTTTCAAAAGCAGTTGTATCATCAATGAATAACGATGACATCGTCTTATAGTCAATCGGAAAAATTTTCTTGTTTAATTCTTTTGTCCCAGAGATATTTCTTTTTGAAACTGCTGGCTAAAACGGAGTGACCATGCCAGCAAAAACGGTCCAAATGGTGCCACTTTGAAAGATGGTGCAATAATAGGAAAAAAATTATTTACTCACTCTTCAAGACACCTTTTCTTAGAGACTCACCTTTAAGATCTATCCGGTGTGATGA
>SJCO01000054.1 GCA_005217565.1 Puteibacter caeruleilacunae | reverse complement strand
TACGCGCAATACCATCCAAACCAGTCAGTCGATCATACCCCCACCACTTATCATTAATCCTTGCTCGTGCATCCTTATTAAAATAGAACAACACATTTATCCATGGAATCTCAAAAGGGGATTGTGGCAAACGAGGTCCATAATTCAGTTTACTCACAACAATCTTATCACCAACAAGCAGTGTATCCTCCATTGAGCCACTGGGAATGCCATAAACCTCAAGCAAAAACACCCGTACAGCTATAGCAAATAAAAACACACCTACCAGCGTAATGGGGGCCCAACACCACATCCTACGCTTCATCCAACCAATCACTCTCCACCTGGATGTACTTAACCAGTAAATACATCCAAGTACCCCCACCCCCAGCATCAACCACCAAAGCCCCAACACCCCAACAAATATTGCAGCTAAAAAAAACAGGATAGTATGGATTTTCCTTTTATTCATAACACACTACATTGCCTCAACTATAAATGTTCCTCATCTTCTGGAAAATCTACAGTCCCACGCACCACCAACTTCTTAGGTGAATCTTTCCCTTTGTAATACACGGTAATGGTCTTTCTAAATCTAGCTGCAAATTATGGAGCAAAACAGAATAAGCATCTACCACCATTCCGTCAAATGTATCACCTCCACATTCCAATTAATCCTGTATTAAAACACGGAAAAAAATACTCGCTCTTGTGATGCTCCTTTCATTATAACAAAGGCACAGTCATTTTAAGATTCCCACAAAATGGACCTCTTCAGACATTATATTTAATTGATATACTTCAATGCTCGGTAAAAGTTAGTAACTTCTATATTATCTTTCTCATCATTGAGATATGATAATTTTCTATAATACGCTGGAGAATCCTTCCTTCCAATTATACCAAATCCTTTTCCATAAAATGCTTCAAATGGAACGAAATTCCATCCTTTTAAATGTATGCATAACCATCCATGCCCAAGAGGTTTCCCACTTTTAGTTGTCAAGAGATAATCATGACTACACGGTATTCCAAAATGTCTTAAGACAAACATCTCCAAGTGGCACATATCATCACATGTGCCTTTCCCTGATTCAATCAATTGTTTCGCATTGCGAATAAAAGGATTATTTAAATATCTTCCATCATAACGAAAGATCTTTTCTAAATTATCATCTACAATTTGAACTGCCTGAAAAATGTTAGTTACTCCTTTTAATTCTTTTTTTATTTTTATCATTGATTGATCGATTAATAAATGCCAATCAATTAATGATTCACGAGAAATTTTGATAGGCAAAATATAATCACAAAATTGCTCAAATGAAAGATGCTGACAAAAGGGAGAATTATTCTTTAAATACACACAATGATTAATATGCTTTATCAAATAGTTGGCGCAAATATTGTCTTTATCCCACACATTAATTTCTTCTATCTTTTTAATACTGTTAATATCATATTTTCTTATACAGCTTGCTTTGATCCTTAAACAATTATCTTCATTCTCCTTATCAATAATATGCTCTTCATGATTGTTCATTTTTACTTTTACAACCTGTGTTACAGCACATCTTATATTCTCTTCTAAATATTTAAATAATTTGCTTCCATCATTATTAAAAGTTATAGTGTAATAAAGCTTTACTTTCATCATTTCAACTTCATATATGCCAGTATCTTTTATACATGTAATGATAATCCCCACAATCGTGATGAATAAGAATATTTTTATTTTTCTCATGCGTAATTATATTTAATAACTATCTAAAAATTCTGAAACCTTTTCCTTGATCAAATCTATTGTTTTTGATTTAATTTTAACTTCTTTATTTTTTATTATAGTCGCAATTCGTAAAGCATTTTTTTTATCCTTCAGCTGATTAAATACTCTGAACTGCTGGTATAAACAAATAAATCTAGACGGTATCATCAAAGATGCTTTCTGATAATGTTCTAACGCTTTGTCATATTGTTTTAAATTTTCATAATTATTTCCTAGAAGCATCTGGACATCATAATCATTTAATTTATTGATATACTTATCTATGATGCTTATGCTCCTTTTATATTGACCACAAATATTTAATTCCGCACTATAATTATATAAAATCAAGGACTTATCGATTATCGATAAACTTAATAATTTCTCATACTCAACAAACATACTATCAGTCCCTTTATCGTTACGTCGCATTGCAATTTTATTCCACATATATTCCACGTATAAATCTTGCCAAATTACATAAACTAACGGTATTAAAATCATCAAACCAATCCATCTAACCATATATTTATAATTCACTCTTAAGTACAGTATATGCTTATCATTGTATATCATCAACATTATAAACAATAAACATTTTACTGAGGCATATTCAAATACGTATGTCAAATTTGCACAAACAATCAACGCAACAGACATACTTATCATCAACCTCTTATCACCTCTGGAGTTCTTCATCATTACTCTTATTAACTTAATCGTGAAACCAATTAAAAACAATGTAAAAATAACCCCATATTCCACCATAAGTTTCAATATTTCATTAAATGGGTGCTTGATATTATCAGAATAGTTCTCATACTTGCTATTAATATTATCCTTAAAATAATTGGACTGATATTCCATATATTTAGCCTCAAATGCCCCTTCACCATGGCCTAATATAGGACAATCTTTTATCATTTGTAATGTAATATAATATATGAACTTTCTTCCTTGCACTGAGTTTATCTTGTTTGTTTTATTGTTTATTTGAATAAAACATATAATCATTGCAGTGAGGAATACAAAAAGTACTAGATACTTTTTATTCTTTTCTACAGTTTTTAATTCTGGAAACCAATAAATTAATGTCAAACTGATAGATGCTAATATAGCTGTTCTTGATTCTGATAGTATTATTGACACAAGTATAATCAACATTAGTATTAGGTTAAACATTTTATGTTTATATTTTTGTATTGAATAATAACATATTGGAACTACTAAAGCTAACGTTGTAGCAAGTCCGGTAGGATTATCAAAATTTCCCGTAATACTAAAATCTGCGTGATTCGAATGACAAAAATGAAAAAATTGCATTAGTGGTTAAAACGGTTCGATTTGTGCCAGTGAAAACGGAGTGGTTTGTGCCACTAAAAACGGTTCAAACTGTGCCAGTATAAAAGTCTATTTAACAGGCAATCGGTTCTAATTGTGCCAGTGAACGGTTCGTTTTGTGCCACCACTCGT
>SJCO01000053.1 GCA_005217565.1 Puteibacter caeruleilacunae | reverse complement strand
AATAGGCTCAGAAAACTTTTTCGTTAGTTAATTGTCAGGCTAAGATTTATTTGACGATTTAAATTCCCAATATTTACTAACCTCAGTTCGATTTTAAATTTTATCTCAGGTTCAAATCATTTTTAGCAGAAATTGATTCTGATTTTGGGAATACTCCTCTCTGCATGCATTCCGGTATGCTGAGCGTTGCTGTGGTGATGGTTATGCCCTTTGGGGCAGATAATGTCTTTAGAAAAAGGTACGTGACCATATAAATATATTTCCCGATTTTTGTTGGGGTATACGTTTTAACCCCGGAATCGCTGACGCTCTTCCAGGCTACAGTCATTGGCTGGCCTAACGCCCAGCTGTGTGTTGCTGATGTTGTGGTTGATTACTGGTATACCACGTTGTTGCTACAGTCATTAGCTGGCCTAACGCCCAGCGTACGTTGATGATGTTGTGGTGGTGTAGATTGTATGTATATCACGTTGTTGCTACAGCCATTGGCATCCCTAACGGGCTGCATTTCATCGAAGCGAATCCTGTTTCCCTTCTCCGGTTTCCTATTCCTCAGGGTACTATCCTTCGCACTCTCACTTTCCAACCTTTTCACCGTTCTATCATTTTCAACCACCGCTCCGCATGCCAGTACGGTAGGTTTTATCTTTTGCCCACGATGTAGTGCGAGCGATTCGTCGGGATATGAAGGGTAATATCGATAGGCGTAGTGGTATTCTCTGTTTTTATCGAGTATTCCTCAGCACGGCGCACTCCATCATAAGTCTTTGTTACATAAATCTCAAATACACTTATCAACGTAAAAAACGGAATCAATAAGATGCACACAACGATGAAATAATGACTCACAGTCTGCCAGAAACTTAATTTTAGCCTCTGTGTTTCTTTCATATATTTAATCCAACCTCTTTTCATGTAGGAATCTTATTTTGAATAACGATTGGTACATGTTGTTGGGGCGGATTTCGAAGAGCGTTCCTGTCCGCAAGGACGGAACGATGATGCGAGAGCCGTAGCCTGCACACCACCAAACCCCGCTATGCTATATGGCACTTTGTTGTGTGGCGTTATTTTATAAAACCGTCCTTCTCAAGTTTTAATATCTTTTTTTCAAGTTCTCTTAAGTCTGCATATTGTAATCTCATCAATTCCATTTGATTTAATCCATCAACGTGATTTTTAAAATCAACATTTCGTTTGCCTAAAATTACCGATTTAAAAGGTTTTCCTGTTTTGTCATTTACTTGAATTATTGCTTTCTCTATATTTTGATGTAACACTCTTCTAAATATGAGGACATATTTCACTGTTTTTTCATGATTTAGGTATGGAATCTTAATCATTGAAACAGAATTCATAATATCCCAGCTTCCTGAAATACTACCACGTGTAAACTTAAAACCTTTGACTCGTTTAGGGTTATTCTTATTTGACTGAGGGTAAAGCGTGTGAACAACTTTCGTGTCTTTATAAACAATTAGATTATATTGTGCAGTCTTTCCATCTCTATGAGTAAACACCCCTGAATACATCTCAAATAGCTCAGGTCTCTTGTTTTTTTCCGTGTTTAAGTTTTCCTTTTTGTATACAGAGTCTGCTATATTACAATAATCAAAAAACGGTATTGAATCTTCACGAAACACTCCTTGATTTTGCAGTCTGATTTCAATATTACCATGTTTGTCTTTAGATTCAATCCATTTTGGTTTAGAAGTCCATCGTTCATGTCTTTGATATATATGGTTAAATCCTGTATGTTCATTTCCTTTCGCGAAAATTAGCCCTTGAATAGGCGAAACTTTCATAATATCAACAGGATATTTTGTGAGGTTCATAAGCATAGGGTCTCGAAATTGAGGATTTCTACTTGCGAAATCTTCAATCGAAATTAATTCTTTAATAGAAAACAGTATCTCCTTTTTGTCACTCATAAAGTTTTGAACTAAATCTAAAAATGCGGACTTTGGTTTTTAAGGCTGTTCACCCAATGCCACACAACGTTTACTGGATGAAGCGTGCGGAGATTTAACGAACGAAACCTTCCAAACCACTCCAGAGCCAAAGCTTTTATTTGTTTTTATCTTTTCATTTTAAAAGCCAAATCAAAGATTTGGCGCTATTCAAAGTCTATGCTAACATCCAAAATACTACTGAATCCGCATGCTTTATTCCAGATTGTTATGCCATGTTTTTTCTCTTTAGACATAATTTCTCTTTTAGAATCTGGTTAATTTCATTCGCTTTATTGAGAGTCATTAAGTGTCCTCCTTTGTTAATTGTCGAGTTGCATGTTACAAAACACAAAGGTATAATTCTGTCACTTGCTCCGTGAATATGAATTATATTTTTTATCGTTATTTGGTTAGTCCATCTAGCAATTTTGTCAATGGCCCACTTTAGAAAAGTCGGGTCTGTGTCAATAAGGATTTGTTTTAGAAGCTGTTTGTCATATATCGAATTTGCCCCAAAGAACCAATTCGTAATAATGTTTGAGCTTTTCAAAAGTCTTGTTGGTAAAAGTTTGTGAACTCCAAGTTGACCCGCAAAACGATAATAAAATGGAATTTCTTTTTGTGTCTTGGCTGACGCAATTAAAACTACTTTTTCCGTGTCTATTTGTTTGGCAACTTCAACAGCCATTATTCCACCGAACGAAAGTCCCAATAGTGTTGGTCTAGTTGCTGTAATTTGGTCAAGTAGTCGAGTTGCGTAACCTTCAATTGTTTCTTTGTTTTGGGGAACTGTCCATTTTACAAAAGTTGTAGAATAGCCAGAAAAGTCAAGTCGTTGAAAAACTCTTTCGTCTGCTCCAAGTCCACTGAATATGTATAGTTCCTTTTTCAATGTTTTATAAGTTGTCGGTCATTTTTTTAATAATGCATAACGGTAAATTGTATGAGTAGTGGCAGATTGCGTGGTAGTTTCCTGTCAAACCGCTAAGCAGTTTGAGCGGGCTGCAAACCTTGAAATCTACCACATCGCCTGCCATTACTTATACAAAATGTTGAACTAACCCCGCTCCGCGGGAGCTTATTAATCATAAAAGTAATCAAAAGCAAAATAAAAATCTGATTTTTCTGCCATTAATTTTTAACACATTAATTATGAGCAGAAAAAGTTATCTGGAGCAGGCTGGTATAGCCGTTCCTGAGTTTAAAACCTTAAGCAAAAAGTTTTACCGAAAGTACACAATAGCGGGGAAATCGGAGTCGTGTACACGCAATTACCTGATGCAAATCTCGAA
>SJCO01000052.1 GCA_005217565.1 Puteibacter caeruleilacunae | reverse complement strand
AAAAACCAACTAGGGCATGCCGATATTGCCACCACCATGATGTATTTGCACATTGCACGGTCGAACCCTGTGGCGGGTTTTGCCCCCATGGAAAAGCTTTATAAAAAATGATCGGGGATGAAGCCGCAACACTGGGAAAAATTGTGCGGCAGTTTTTACCCGATTTGCTGAAAAGACGCAAAATTACCCGTTATCAGCTGAAAGTGCTGAACGCTTTGGCCGATTGTAGAACGCCCGTTTTAGGAGGTTCGGCAATGGTTTGTGCCGATTGTGCAACAGTGCACTACACCCTGCACTGTTGCCGCAACCGCCATTGTCCGCAATGCCAGGGCATTGATAAAGAGCTTTGGATTGAGGCGCGTAAACAGGAATTGCTCCCGGTAAAATATTTCCATGTGGTGTTTACCGTTCCGCATATTTTATTAGAATTGTTCCGGTATAACCGCCGGCAAATGTATGGTTTGTTGTTCGAGAAATCGTGGGAGACGTTGAGCCGGTTTTCCGCCAATCCCGAATTATTGGGCGCACAGCCCGGTGCCATTGCCATTTTGCATACCTGGGATCAGCAAATGCGCTTTCATCCGCACCTGCATTTTATTGTTCCGGCAGGCGGAATCGACAAAAACCGCAACTGGAAAAACAGCAAAGGCAGCAGCGATTTTTTATTCGATGTAAAGCAACTCTCGAAGGTGTTTAGCGCACGTTTTGCCAGTAAACTACGGCGACTCAAACGGCAGAATAAAATAGCAGGATGGGTACCCCGCAACCTGATTGAAAAACCATGGGTAGTTTATGCCAAGCCGGCCTTTGGTTCGCCCGAAAGTGTTATTGAATATCTGGGCCGATACACGCACCGTGTTGCCATATCGAACCGGAGGATACTGAAAGTTACCCAAACGCAGGTAATTTTTAGTTGGCTCGATCGTGCGAACGGCTACAAAAAACAGGTAAAAACCATCGACGGAGTTCGATTTCTGGAGCTTTTCCTGGAACACATTATTCCACCCCATTTTCGCAGGATAAGGCATCTGGGATTTTTAAGTACACGCAGCAAAAAGCAGAGCCTGGAACAAATTCGCGAATGTTTGCAGCAAAAGCAAGAAGCTCCAATTCTACTTTCCAGGGTAGAGATTCTGGAACAGCGTTTCGGAAAGCGCTCACAGCTAAAATGTCGTGAGTGTGGTGGAAACCTGCAACTGTTGGAAACCTTCCCGAAAGATCGTGCTCCGCCTTTGGAAGCGGCTTCAGGCTTAATCCCCAACCTGCAATTTTAACCAGAAACCTCAATGCGCACTTCGGGCGCAAATGGGAAAGGTATGCCCGGAAAAATTACCGGTAAGTATAAAACGAAACAGTCCCGAATAAGTAAGAGAGAAACAATGTTGAAACACTGGAAAAATACGGAAAATACGTTCATGATCCCCCCGAAAAAACACTGCAACGCCAACGCAAAAACCGATTGAAAACACTATACCAAAACCCGCACAAAATCAAGTGGTTTAATCCAAAGTCCGGTTAGTTCAACACACCCTCCAATGCAAAGCGTATGCGAGCAACGCTTTATTGGAGGCTAATTGTTAGCGCCAGTTTTTTTAATAATCCCTTATCCAATCGTATCTTTTTACTCCTTTTTGATAGCACTCGACTAAGCAGTTTCTGTTTCTTATATCTAACTCCAGATAAAAACCGAGAATATAACCACACACATAATCTGGTAAAGCTTTACCATCAAAAGACCATATATCATCATAGCTTTCTTTTGTTAAGGCTCTTAGACGTTTTTTATCACTTTCTTTTTCATCAGAAGGTCTATTTGACTTCTTCATTTCGATAGCGATTAAATTATCCTGCTCTATAATATTTCCTCTACTATGAAGGATTATATCACAATTTATAGTGACGACATTCATTTCTTCGTCTAAAATTGTTTTTACTTGTCCATTTTGTTTGCGGTTGTATTCTGGGTCAGCATAATACCCATCAACTTTATGTTCTTTTGCTATTTTTTCTAGGTAAATTGCAAGTCTCCCACACAAATTTCGTTCGTTTGTATTATTTAGAATATTTTCTAATTCCTCTTCGAAGAAAGTGTCAATGGCTAATTCAAATATTTTATGCAAATGCTCTTTTATTGTGTTCTTAATTGTCTCTTTTTTCAATGCCATTTTTCGCGCCCTCTGGGATATTCTTTTCATAGAATTCTTGAATTTTCTTTGGTTGACTAATTAGGACTTCGCAAATCACATTAACAAATCCAAACAGTGAGTATGAAATTTCAATGTTATCATTTAGGTCTATAGTTCCAGGATGCACAGCATTATTTCCAATTACCCGCACACTATCCAGAGCTTGCTGCATCGCCTTCGGTAAGCCTTTCTTTACTAGACTTGCAATATCTTCATTGATATTCTTCCCTTTTTCGCCAAGATGTATACACAGTTTCTGAATTGCTAATCTTAATAAAGCGGCAGCCCCTCGTGGAGAGATGTTAACAATATCTTTTGCTTCATTGTAGTCGTTCCTAATATCATCTGGTAAGTCAGGATTAGCCATTTCTACATTACCTGTCAATGGATAAACCATTTTTTCATTATGCCATAACGAAAACAAATTACAGTGTTTGCATTTTGCAGTCAATGTATTTTCCAAAGGATAGGTGGAAAATACATTATTTCCATTAGGCTGTTTTTGTAAATAACTACAGTTTACCCCATGGCTAGACCATGTTTGTTCTGCTAGTACTCCACAATGTGGACAATGAAAAGATTTTCGGTTTAGAGTAGGTGCGATATGATTCATTTTTATCTTGGTTTTAAAATTGGTGTTAACGTATATGTTAGTAACAGTGCAACTAACATTTTATTATGCATCACTGCTGTAAGTTACTGTTATTCTTTTTTATCGTTCAAAATTTCGTCCAACGGACTATTTATTTTTGCAAGAGATTTGTTGCTTATATGTGTATAAATCTCTGTCGTTTTAGTTGATCCGTGTGCCAACGGGCTTTGAATGTAACGAGTATCTACTGCATGTTCAAGTAAATGCCTGKCAATGATATGTTGGTCATATTTAAACCTAACAGCTATTACAGGCTTACCATTATGGTGTTCGTTTGAAAGCAATATTTGAGTCTTAATAGTCACATCGGTAAAGTTTACCGAAATRTACAAATAACTATYTATTTAACCATAAATCCCACATGTTAAATTGTCTGAATMGGCTCAGAAAACTTTTTCGTTAGTTAATTGTCAGGCTAAGATTTATTTGAYKATTTAAATTCCCAATATTTACTAACCTCAGT
>SJCO01000051.1 GCA_005217565.1 Puteibacter caeruleilacunae | reverse complement strand
ATTATGCAGATAACGAAACAATTGCATTGAGCAAGTCAGAGCAGGTGATTTTAGGACACGATGGCAAGAAGATGAATGCAGGTGACCACGATACCAACGGATTCAAGATTTACTGGGAGATGGGAACAAAAGGTAACGGAATGAATGGTAAGTCAATCTTCGATCAAGACCTTAAGAAAGGCACATACAATACCGAGGTACAGTTCACTGCTAGAGAGATACTATAAGGCTACGCCTTACGGAAAACGGTTGAAAGGATGAAGGGATCGTTAGAATGCCAAGACCGTTAACCAAGATAAAAAAATACAAAAGCCTAAGGGCTTTACCTGAAATGAGTTGAAAGATTATACAAAGCAGCAAAACGGGAATATTTTTATTCGGACTTAAATTGGGGATCATACTTTTAGTATTATTAATTCAAGAGAGGTTGCATGGGGGTGCAGCCTCTCTTTACTTGTATGATAAGATCACTAGAACTAAGGGGATTTGTTCTTTCCTGTGATGCTTAATTGAATAGTACTCTTAGATGAGAATCATTGAAATCCTTTAGGTTATCAATTTTAAGGTCGGCCAATTCGTTCGATATATCATTAAACTGTTTGCGATTGTTTAGCGCAATTGTCTTCATGCCTGACCGCTTAGCCGATATAATACCCGATTTAGAATCATCAAAGGCAATGCAAAAGTTGGTTGCTACATTTAGCTTCCTTGCGGCTGATAAGTATACTGCAGGATCAGGTTTGGTATTCAACTCATTTTCCGACGAAGAATAGACATCAATAAAGTCTGAAATTCCTAACTTCTCAATTACTGCAGGAATTAAACTTTCCGGTGAGTTTGTAGCAATACCAATTTTAAAGCCATCGCTTCTTAGGAAATGCATTATTTCAATTACTCCGGGAAGGGGAGTAGCTTCGCGTTTAATCAATTCTCCTACGTAATTAATGACTTCCTGTTCTACTTGCTCTTTTGTTTTTGACTTCCAAGGCTTGTGATTATACCAAAACTCAGTAACCTCTTCAGTGGTCATTTTAGCAGTAAATTCCGAAAGCTCTTCAGTTACTTTTACTCCAACAGTTGCAAAAACTTCTTTTTCCGCTCTCTTCCAATAGTCCTCTGAATTTACAAGGACTCCATCCATATCAAATATTGCAGCTTTTGTCATTCTGATTAATTCCATTAAGACTTTCTTCTAGTCATGATTACATTGTCGATGTAGCCTCCATTAAGATCTTTAATGAAATTCTGCTGACGGCCATCCTCAACAAATCCCATTTTTTCATAAATCTTAATGCCCATCTTATTATTTCCAAACACCATTAGCCATAATTGCTCAATATTTGGATTGCTATCGCTCCAATCTATAGCGCTCTTTAGTAGTAAACTTCCTATTCCTTGATTTTGCCAATCGGAATGAATCCCCATTCCTAAAAAAGCGGTATGACACAGCATTTGTCTTGGTTGCTGAGTTATATCAATATTCCCTATAATTTCCCCATCATATTCGGCTACTACGAGTAAATTATTCTCAGATAGAAGAAATTTATTGATCCATTCTTCTTGATCTTTAATGGTATTTTGAAACTCTTGAGGAGTCAAAGGAATCATCCCTGATGCTAAATACGACTTTATGCATTCAATCATGCTTGGAGCATCAGAGAGGGAAGCTTCCCGAATTATAACTTCCTTATTTGCTTTCGTAATATGTGTTGTTTGCTTTATTTTCATTGCTTCTGATTTTCTAGTAAGATTGGAATAACCAATTCTGCTGCTATTGGTTCTCCTGCTTCTTTTCCTGGTTTCCACGTACCTATATATCTCAGTATTGTTTCCAATTGAATACTAAAATCCAAAGGAAATTCACTGGTATCCCAATAGCAGTTATAGTTGCCTTTGTAGTAGAAAGCGCCATTAGAGGTGATTACTACTCTGGCGAGAATTAGGTACGAATCATTACTACAGGTGAATATCTCTGGTAGCCGAATCAATTGATTAACTTTTTTTGTCAGAGTTTTAAGATCTAATGAGCAACTAGGCAACTCATCACAAGTAGTCATATGTTCTATCCCCCAGGACGTCAAGCTAACTGATTTGCTGGGACGTTGTATTGGATATTTTTCAAATTGATTTAACTCACTAACAACATAATTGTAATCGTATTGCTTTTCAGGGACATTATTATCTCTAGAGAATATTCTACCAACAACACTTCCATTAATTACTGGAAGATAAAATTCTCCACAAATTGATATTTCGTAATCACTATTCGAAGTCCTTTGCAGGGCAAGGAGCCATCTGGAACCAGGAGGAAATTCTGCGATATAAGGTCTACATTCAGCTCCATCATCTCCTAATACGCTTATGGTATCTCTTTGCTCTAATCCACGAAATTTCTTTATTATTAGAAATTTCATAGAGAGTGGTTCTTCGTTGTCATCATACTTGAAGAACGAATCATATTCAATAACCTCCCCATAAACAACAAGGTCCGAGACTTGTTGAGCATAGATAAATCCTCCTAAATAACCGCAACTGCAAGCGTGTACTTTGGAGATGTTTAGTGTTGCAATTAATGTAATAAACAATAACGGTTTTCTCATGTTGTGCTGTCTATTTCAACTCAAATCGACAAAGAATAGCGTACTCTAACTTAATTTTCTCAAAATCGATCATTGGTACAGGTACTTTCTTGAGCTTTTGGGTTTTGTATAATAGGAGAGACCTTCCCTCCTGGAAAGGTCTAATTTACAAAATCCATTTTATTTCGTAAGTACGATATTTCAGTATTTATCTCAAATATCCAATAAAATCAATTCTTCTCGAGCTCTCTTCATTTTTTAGAAGGCTCTATTCGAAAATGAACATGACACTATAACTATCACATAATCAGCAACAAAGCATTATGAAGGACGGTGCTTATTGTCTTCTTAGGTTATTATTCTTCGAAAACGAATAATGAAGTTTATGCTTGTTGAAAACGCAAAATCTCATAACTGCCATAAAATCAGATAAATATAATTTTTGGCACGCCGATTGATTTACCTTAAGCGTAAACAACGAAATAAAAACAAAAAAAAATAAATATCATGAAAACTTTAAGAACTTTAATCGCAGTAGTATTAGTAGCAGTAGTAGGAATGTCAGCATCGGCACAGGTCGCACAGCAAGATGCAAAGACGATAAATCTTACAGCAAATTTGAACACCACAATCGCTCTTAACTTGAGTGGAGACATCGTATTTGATTTCAATACGCTAGCCGACTACAAACAAGGTCTAGGATCATACGAAGGTGCATATGTATCAACAGGATCAGTATCATCTACTAACAACTGGAATCTTTATTTCAAAGCAACAAAAGATTTCAAACACTCAAACGACAAGGATAAGATGCCTTTGGACAACGTAGGTTTGACAGCAAAATTTGATGGATCTAACAGCATTAAGAATTATGCAGATAACGAAACAATTGCATTGAGCAAGTCAGAGCAGGTGATTTTAGGACACGATGGCAAGAAGATGAATGCAGGTGACCACGATACCAACGGATTCAAGA
>SJCO01000006.1 GCA_005217565.1 Puteibacter caeruleilacunae | reverse complement strand
TGAATAAGAACTAAACGATAAACTCTGTTGCTGCGCTAACATAATCTTTCTTTGTAAAAATCTACATTACAAAGAAAGCAGTAAAAAGATGAGTTCATCAACTTTTTACTGCTTTTAGTACTTAAAACACTTTTTCAGTGCCCTTCTTCATCTGACAGCCTTTCTATATTAGTTTAATAGTTCATTCAACTTTTTGGCTAGAGCTTCTCCTCTAAGTCCTTTACCTATAATTACCCCGTCTTTATCAATCAAATACGTCTGAGGAATTGCTTTCACATTATATAGCTTTGCAGCCTCACATTGCCAGAATTTTAAATCTGATACATGATTCCAAGCTAATCCATCCTCATCAATAGCTTTTAACCAATCGTCTTTCTTACGATCGAGAGAAACACTCAAAATGTCAAATCCTTTATCTTTATATTGATAATATAACTTTACAACATTTGGATTTTCCTGACGACATGGACCACACCAAGAAGCCCAGAAATCGATTAAAACGTATTTCCCTTTCAATGAAGACAAGCTCAATGGTTTTCCTTCAGGAGTATTTAATGTAAAATCAGGAGCTGAAGATCCTACTGCAGTTTTACGTTCTTTTTCAACCAGCTCCTTCAGCTCTACCACATAAATTGAATTAGCAATCTTCTCGTCAAAAGATGCAATCACAGAATCAATCTCAGCTACTGACATTTCCTTTGCCAGAACCTGACCGAAAAGAAAAGGAGCCACAACTGATCCACTGTTCTCTTTAATAAAGTTTTTTGTATACAACTTTTGGTTTTCAACAGCTGCATCAATCTCTGCTCTAGCTTCCGCCATTTTATCCTTGTTCCCCATCGTGCGTGCCTGCATATACTCCTGCTGACGACCTTGTACCATCTTCGCAAATTTGGTATACTCATCCATGAATAATTGGAAAACATCTTGCGATTCGGAGCCAGCTATCACAGCTGATTGAAGACTATCCTTTTTTGCCTGAATAGTAATCGAGCTATTCTCTACAAATAGTGGAAACAATGGCTTATCATTTTCCATTAAGATATAATGTAGTTCAGGGAGCCCTACTTTCCCATCAAATGAAAACTGTCCAGCTTGAAGTTCAGCAGTATCAACTGCCACCATTCTTCCTTTTTCAAGTTTCTTTAGATACAGTTTTCCTGTATCCATACCCTCCAATGTTCCGTTAATGACAAAGCCTTTATCACCGCATGAGGCAAAAAGAAAAACGGCAATCAAGACGATAAAAATATTTTTCATCTATTTAGTATTATGTCCGGCAATTGGGCCGAAACTGATTCATATTCATTTTTCGAGCATAAATTTATGCATTCTTTTTGAAATAGATATCCAATAACTCTTTAGCTGCCGCAAATGAGCTTAACTGATCAGTCAATACCTTATTCTCTGAAGCTTCTAAAATCGATTTGATCTCTTCATTCTCATAGAAGCTACTCTTTAACTGATCATTAATACTCTCATACATCCAATACTTAGCCTGCTGACGACGACGATGCTCAAAATAGCCGTTATTGCTAGTAAACTCATGATACTCTTTGACCATATCCCAAATCTCTGAAATTCCTTCCTTATACAATGAAGAACATTTCACTACTTTAGGAGCCCATCCTGATTCTGCTGCTGGAAACAAATGCAATGCATTCTCATATTGTGCCTTCGCCAAATTTGCCTTCTGAATATTAGAACCATCAGCTTTATTGATCGTGATTGCATCAGCCATTTCCATGATTCCTCGCTTGATTCCCTGGAGTTCGTCTCCCGCACCAGCTAACTGCAGTAACAAGAAGAAGTCGACCATTGAATGTACTGCTGTCTCCGATTGTCCTACTCCTACAGTCTCAATAAAGATTGTATCAAAACCGGCAGCCTCACATAGAATAATTGTTTCACGTGTTTTTCTTGCAACACCTCCTAATGATCCTGCTGAGGGACTAGGTCTGATATAAGCATTGGCATCACCAGATAACTCCTCCATCCGTGTCTTATCTCCTAATATACTCCCTTTTGATCGCTCACTACTTGGATCAATTGCAAGAACAGCTAATTTTCCACCATTGGTCGTGATATGCTTCCCCATGGCTTCAATAAAAGTACTCTTCCCTGCTCCAGGTACTCCTGTTATTCCTAAACGGAAAGATTTACCAGCATGAGGAAGACACTGCATTATAATCTCCTGTGCAATCTTTTGATGCTTAGGTTTTGCACTCTCCACCAATGTGACTGCCTGACTCAAAATCGTGATATTACCATCAAGAATACCTGCAACATATTCCTCTGGGGATAATAATTTCTTTCTCTTCTTCAGAAAACGCTTAACCGATTGATCATTTACTGATGGTGGTTGTTCAATTCCTTCATTTACAGCTAATCCTTTGTAGCTGGGATCATTCTCAATATGATGTTTATCTCTTTTACTCATTGGAAATCAGTTTTAAATTCCAAACCATCTGGCAAAAATACTACTTTTTAACCTGAGAGCTTAACGATCAATAAATTTCTTTAGCATCAAAAAAGCTGATTACTTTCTAATAGGTAATCAGCTTTTCATATTGACTATGTTAGGATCAAATTATTACTCACGCTTCACTGTACCCGATAGACGTAACGTATAGATTGGATTATTTGGATCGTTCGTAATAATTGTCACTGGCTTACTTTGACGTCCAAGTTTTCCTCTGGAATTGAATGTAACCTTCAACTCTGTTGTTTCACCTGGTGCTAAAACTTTCTTTCCTGGCTGTGCTGCTGTGCAACCACATGTTGTACGGATTCGACGTACAATTAACTCTCTTTTTCCAGTATTCTTCATGTGGAAAATCTTATCAACCTTGGCTCCTTGCTTAATCTCACCAAAATTAAAAATAGTCTCATCAAACTCTGCTTTAGGAGCTACTGCCTTTTCTGCTGCAGACAAATGAGAGAAATCCTCCATGATGTTTGCGCTTACTCCTACTGAATATTGATAATTACCCTCTCCGTTGATGGTCATGTAAACACGATCAGAAACAAAACCATACATCTCACGATCTTTGGTTGAGTAATTTAATACGATATATCCTTTTTCGTTTGGTTTAACCGTTGCCGGTTCAAACGAAGGAGTAATATGAGATGGACAACGCTTAATTCCTAATGTCACATCTTCTTCTCCAAAGTTGATAAACTCAAGTGTATCGGTTACCGCTTGACCTTTATAAATCTTTGTAATAGCAAGATGATTATTTCTGAATCCCATTGGTCCAACCTTCCTGCGATAAACCTCTTGTGGGGTCTTTTCTTTAGCTTGTACTCTCCCACTAACATACAGTGTTAAGTTTGGTGTTGAAGAGTTGGTTATTACTCGAACCGATTTATTGAATAATCCTGGACGTCGGTGTGGATTAAAATTCACTTTAATATTTCCTTTTCCTCCAGGTACAATCGGTTTCTTCGACCAAACTGGGGTTGTACAGCCACAAGAAACATTAACTTGATTAATAACCAATGGAGCATCACCATTATTTGTAAAGTTAAATGTATGAGAAACAATTCCATCTGCCTCTTTAATCATCCCAAAATCATGCTTCTTCTCAGCAAACTGAATCTTCGATTTTTGAGCCGTTGCACTCATAGCGAAAATGAGCAGAATAAATAGCAAGTTTCTTTTCATATCAGATAAGTATATTCGTTAATAGTAATCTATAGTATCATATTTCCCAGTCATTTTCAACAGCCATTTGAAAAATAACTCGAAACTCTTAAACTCGTACAATTACAAATATAAATCAAGATATACCAGAAGCTGTTAACAGGTAAGAAATATTTGTTAATGATTTGTTAAACGGTCCATCATTTTTCAAAAATACGTACATTCGTTTACAAATTACATTCAATCATATGGGACGATTTGCACATCGGTTGGTTATTATTCTGGCAATAATTACAATTTCAGGAATTGTTGCCGTGCAGCTTTTTTTTCTTAACCACTCTCTATCTCTTAACGAAAAAAAGTTTCACCAAACAGTTTCCATTGCTCTTCAGCATGTGGTTGAGAATCTTACATCACTCAATCATTCAATTTATGGGGAAAGTGCTGAACCAGTGACAGGCAACATTGTTCAAATGCTTTCAAACGACTATTATGTGGTCAATGTAAATGATATTATTGATCCTGAAATGTTAGAACATTTCCTTATAAAGGAATTTGAGCGGATGCACATCAATATTGACTTTGAATATGCCATATACGACTGTGACAGTGAAAAGATGGTTTATGGTAATTACATCTCTGCAGACGAAGGGAAACTTGAACTTGATAAAGATGATGAATTTCCAAAATACGATCAATTCACTTATTATTTCGGAGTATACTTTCCTGCCCGAACAACTTATTTCAACAGTGAACTAAGATCATGGTATTTATTCACAGGATTTATCCTTATTGTTATCATCTTCTTTGGTTATACCCTATACATCGTATTCAAACAACGACGGTTAACCGAAGTACAAAAGACATTTATCAACAATATTACTCACGAATTTAAAACGCCACTTTCATCAATTGCAATCTCATCTGAGGTACTTCAAGATCAGTCGATCATGATTGATCAAGAACGTCACGCACAATATGTTAAAATCATTAACAAGCAAACAAAAAAGCTGCAGCAACAGATCGAACGCGTACTTCAATTAACCACCCAGGAAAATGGAAATATAAAACTAAAAAAAGAATCAATTACGCTTACAGAATTCGTAAAACACATTGTTGATGAAATCCTTATTGGAAATCCATCAGTTAAAATTAATATACATACTCAAGGTGTTGAGTTACCAATCCTTGCCGACCCGATACACCTCAACAATATTATTGTCAACCTCTTAGATAATGCGATAAAATATTGTCAACAGTTGCCTATTATCGATATAGATATTCATTTCAAGCAAAAGCATATTCAATTATGCATTAAGGACAATGGAATCGGTATTGATACGAAACACATCAATAAAGTATTTGATAAATTTTACCGAGTTCCTACCGGGGATATTCACAACGTTAAAGGATTTGGTCTTGGATTGGAATATGTAAAGCGATACATAAAACTGCATGGCTGGAAAATAAGACTTAAGAGCGAACTACAAAAAGGTAGTATATTTACCATTCAAATTCCTTCGTAATGACAGATATAAAACCCAAAATATTACTCGCAGAAGACGATGAAACATTATGCTTCGTCACCAAAGACAATCTCAAACGAGAGGGCTTTGAAGTAATCTGCGCGCAAAATGGAGAACAAGCTATCCAGGCCTATCAACAACACGCGCTTGATTTATGTCTGCTAGATGTTATGATGCCCTTAAAAGATGGCTTTGAGGTAGCTAAACATATAAGAAAAGACAATCAGGATATCCCTATTATTTTTCTAACAGCACGATCGATGACCGAAGATAAGATCACTGGCTTGACTATCGGCGGTGATGATTACCTTACTAAGCCATTCAGTCTTCAGGAACTAATCCTTAAGATTAAAATATTTTTAAGGCGAAGTAAAACCCATCACCCTTTAGACTCAGATCATATATTCAAAATCAGCGAGTTTGAATTTAACTTTGAAGGGCTTACACTATCTCACCCTTCAGCACAAAGGGAGCTTACTCTTAAAGAAGCAGAGCTACTAAAATATCTATGTTTGAATCCCAACAAGGTATTGAGTCGTTCAAAAATATTATCTGAAGTATGGGGCGACGACAACTACTATGTTGGAAGGAGTCTTGATGTTTTTATCTCACGCTTGAGAAAGTATCTAAAACCAGATCCACAAGTTAAGATTGTTAACTTACATGGTATTGGATTCAAATTTGTAGTGAAATGATCCTCATTTTCACTTGATTCGTGTTATTTTGCACATTATGGACATATCTCAAATAATAATTCTTCTTGTCATAGGCTCACTAGCAGGAATCCTTAGTGGAGCTCTAGGAGTAGGTGGAGCTATAGTGGTAATTCCTGCACTAATCTTTTTTATGGGATTATCACAACATCAAGCCCAAGGAACCAGCTTGGCATTCATGGTTCCTCCAATTGGAATTCTGGCAGCCTTAAATTACTGGAAGCAAGGCTACGTAAACTGGAAATATGCTGCAATACTAGCTGTTGCATTTCTCATTGGAGCCTATTTTAGCTCAAAGCTCGCAATATCGTTACCAGTAAAAACATTGCGAAAAGGCTTTGGTATATTTCTATTACTGATCGCCTTAAGAATGATATTTAGTAAGTAATACGTCCTTCATAAAAAAATCAAAATCCATGAATATACACAGTCGTATTAAAGAATTAAGTGAAGAATACTTCAATGAAGCACTTGCTATTAGAAGACATATTCACCAACATCCAGAACTATCGTTTCAAGAGTTTGAAACCTCAAAATACATACAGTCTAAACTTGAGGAATACGGCATACCTTTTAAAGCCGGTTTTGTAAAGACAGGAATACTTGGAAGAATTGAGGGCAAAAAAGGACCTGGCAAAACAATTGCTTTACGTGCCGACATGGATGCATTGCCAATCCAGGAAACCAATGATATCCCTTTTTGTTCCGTAAACAATGGAGTTATGCACGCCTGTGGACATGATATTCATTCGGCAGGACTTTTGGCAACGGCTAAAATCCTAAAAACGCTGGAAGATGAAATAGAAGGAACCATATTATTGGTTTTTCAACCGGCTGAAGAATCTCATCCTGGAGGAGCGAAATTAATGCTGGAAGAAGGCCTGTTTGAAGATCAGGAACCAGACATGATGATGGCATTACATGTACTTCCTGAGATGCCTGCCGGAACCGTCGGATTTAAGTCAGGTATGTATATGGCTTCTGGCGACGAGATTCATTTCAAAATAAAAGGTCAGGGTGGACATGGAGCTCTACCTCACAAAGTTACAGACACAGTTTTAGCTACAGCACAGGTAATCACCAGTCTTCAACAGGTTGTTAGTCGAAATGCACCGCCTGCTATTCCAAGTGTACTGTCTTTTGGGAAAGTTATTGCCGATGGAGCTACCAACATTATACCTAATGAGGTCACTGTAGCCGGAACTTTCAGAACGATGAATGAAGAATGGCGTGCAAAGGCAAAAAAACGTATGGAAACCATCGCAACGTCAGTAGCTGAAGCTCACGATACAAATTGTGAATTTAAGGTTTTACATGGCTATCCTGTTTTGTATAACGATGAGAAAGTTACCTCCATCGCCAGAACCGAAGCCAGCAACCTACTAGGTGAAGACAAAGTTGTAGATATGGATATTAGAATGACATGCGAAGATTTTGCGTACTATTCATTAAAATATCCTGTGACGTTCTTTCGTTTAGGGGTAAAATCACCAGAAGCAACAAAGTCGTCGGCTCTTCATACGCCAACATTTATGGCTGATGAGCAAGCCTTGAAGACTGCCATGCAAACACTTTCGGCAATTACATTAAAGTTACTACAGTAATGAACTTATAATTCTCCTGTCGCTAATCACATAATCCATAGGGATATCGTGTGATTCGACAGGAATTTGTTTTTCAATTTGACCATCAAAACAAATGCCCACTTTGGGACAGCTCACTGCCGATAAGAGTCGATCATAAAAACCTCTCCCACGTCCCATTCGATTACAGTTTTCATCAAAAGCAACACCAGGAACTAGAATCAAATCTATCTCTTCAGGATTAACCGTTGGTGTATCAAACGGTTCTGGGATACCATACTTTTCTCCTGCCACCAAACATGTTTTTCCATTATAAGTCTTCAAGATAAGGTCATCGCCATCGATAGAAGGAAGAATGATACTCTTTTGTCTATACCATTGCTCAATAAACACTTGTGTTGGTAATTCATCATGCATCGCCCAGTAGACCATCACTACCGATGCATCCTTGAATTCATCCAATCCTATCAGTTGTTCAAAAACAGATTCTCCTGCTGCGATCTTATCTTCAGCAGAGATAGCTTTTTTGAATCCATTCATCTGCTTTCGCAACTCCCGCTTTTCAATCACCATCCACCTCCTTTAGCTGATACACATCAGTCCGTCGATCATCTAGTGAATGATTTCTCGGAGTAATCATCTTATCATGTGCCATTTGGGGATCAAATTCCACCATCAGCACCTCTTCCTCTTTTGCACTACCTCTCACCAATTCCACTCCTTTGGGATTGACGACAATTGAATTTCCTGTAAAGGTAAGTTCTCCTTCTGTACCAATGCGATTAGCTGTTGCAACGAAAACACGGTTAATAATAGCATGCCCTGGAACTACACTTTGAGCAAAACCCGGAAGAACCAAATTACTTGGATGAGCAATCAACTGAGCTCCTTTCTGCGCAAGAATTCTCCATACTTCAGGGAAAGTCCAATCGAAACAAACTAACATTCCAATGGTAATTCCATCCACATCAAATACAGGCAAGCCTAAATCTCCAGACTCAAAAATATCTTTTTCATCCCAGAATAAATGCAACTTACGATAGGTTCCCTTCAATCCTTCAGCTCCTACAAGAATTGCCGAATTATATAGACACTCATTTTCCTTCTCACAAAATCCACTGATGATGTGAAAACCGTATGTTTTACATTTTTCCTGTAAAAAAGAAACGAAGGAACTATCCGAAACACTCTCGGCAACCTTTAATGCTTCAGCTTTACTTTTGAAATTATAGCCAGAGTTGGCCAATTCAGGTAGGACTACAAAATCTGCTTCTTTCGACTTTTCAAGAAGTGTTTCTAGTCGTTTCATCGTCTCATCCACGTCACCTAGAGCAGGTTGAAACTGAACAATCGCAATCTTCTTCATACTTATATAAAATCCATGCTGACTTTAGAATTAATAAAGTCAGCATGGTCTATAATTATTCATCACCAAATGATATTCCCATATTACGCGCTTTTCTAACCATGTTATTTCCTGGTTCAATTAAGCGTAGTTTTCCTCCAACCTCTTTCAAGCCGACAGCTTCAAGCTTATTTCCTTTCATTGCCACCATATTACCATATTCACCTTTAGCAATTAATTCTGCTGCAAATGCACCGTAACGTGTAGCTAAAATTCTATCCATAGGAGAAGGACTTCCTCCACGTTGGATATAGCCCAAGCGAGTTTCACGCGTTTCAATTCCTGTAAATAATTGAATATTTTCGGTTACAAACTGAGCCGCTGTCATACCTTTTTTAGGTACTTTTATACCTTCAGCCACAACAACAATTGAGTAAGGTTTCTTATCTTCAAAACGTTTCTCAATTCGTTTACAAACAGCTCCAATACTAAAATCAATTTCTGGAACCAAAATAATATCACCACCTGCAGCCATACCTGCATATAAAGCAATCCATCCCGCATGATGTCCCATTACTTCAATCACCATTGCTCGTTGATGAGAGTTGGCTGTTGTATGCAATCGGTCAATCGCTTCCGTGGCTATACCTAAGGCTGAGTCAAATCCAAAGGTCACATCTGTTCCCCAAACATCATTATCAATCGTCTTTGGAATACCTATAACATTAATTCCCAAATCGGATAGCTTTGCTGCTGTTTTCATCGTGCCATTACCACCAATACACACTACACAATCGAGTCCAAGATCATGATAGTTTTGCACAATTAGTTCTGGTTTATTAGGATCACCTTCGCCCATCTTAAAAGGCTTCTCACGCGATGTTCCAAGTATAGTGCCTCCAAGAGTTAAGATACCAGACAAGCTATGCTCATCAAGTTCAACATACTCTTTATTGATCAATCCGCTATAACCGGCAGTAAAACCAATCACTTCCATTCCATGTTCAACAATGGCAGTTTTACCAACGCCTCTGATTGCTGCGTTAAGTCCCGGACAATCGCCTCCTGCGGTCAGGACTCCTATTCGTTTGGGTTTACTCATTTTTCTCTGTTTTGGATTACATTCTCCAAAATAACAATATTGACGGAGATGAGCAAACGAATTGATAAAAGCCTTTCAGGAAATCATATTTTCTTTTACTCTTTTGTTAATTTCATTGACCTTACCAAGATCAGTATTCAATCATTGTTCCTTCTAAAATATTTCCACAACATGATACTTGCAATATGGAATATCAGAGAAACCACTCTCACAGATTAATAAACAGACACACTCACTCTTAACACAAGATCAAGGACAGCATTTAATATCAAAAAGAAATGAGAATTTAAGATAAACAATATAACGCAATAGGCCCTTTCCTACCCTTTTTCCTACTCAAAGCCGCGACAGAGACGCATTAAAGCCGCGTCAAAGTCGACATATAGGCGATTTTGTCGCAGTTTTGTCGCGACTTTGATACGACTCTGTCGATAACAAGGGGTATCCCCCAGTTTAATTTTTAGTATGTCTTTTGATAGAAAAATTCTTGAACTGTCACTTTGAAGTAAGTATTTCAAAGATACGATTATTCGTCAAAAAGATCAATAACATAATGAGTCGCTAGCCACAAAGGTTAGTATAACTATAATGATTGATATTAAAGAGATTTCTATAGACCTCTTCAAGAAACCCAATAGAGACTGCTTACATTCCAGTATAATACTAATAGCCTGGAGCGTAACCCGATTGATTTAAGATCTTTTGATAATCGTGGTTATTCATTAGTTGCTCCAATGTACATTCTGGATTATTCTTCATATAAGATCGAACGATTTGCCACCCCATCCAAATCCCTGTACGCCCTGGAGATTCAGGTGTAAAATCCGAAGTATATGGAGCATTATTAATGAATCTTCGTTTTACCATTCTATCTGATGAGAATATTAGTTTTTTCTCCACTAGGAAAGTCCAGAATCCAGGTTCACCAGCTTCACAAAATTCAATCTGTTTACTCGTATAACCTATTTTTATTGAATCCTGTACTTCAGGTAGCATGGCATCTACAAAGTACATGATTTTTCCGTGATATATCATATAGCTCAACAAATTCTCAACAGCATTATTAAATGGAAATTCTGTTAATCCCCAAGCCAGCATGCAGTCTGGGACAATTTTATCCTTACTCATGATGTACCGCTTGTATTGAGGTATCTGTAACATGGCATAGTATCTTGAATCTGTTCCCAAATATTTATCCAATCCAATACCAATAACCTTCGGTGCAACAAGAATCGACTGATTAAATCCCGACATGAACGTATAGATATCTGGAACTTCAGCATTAGGGAAATAGTACTTATAATGCTTAAATGCCTTCTCCAGATCAGATTTCAACCACGACAAATCATCATAAAGCGCCTGTACATCTTTATAAATATTGCGTCCGATAGAGTCCTGAATAAAACGATTCACCTCTTCAACAAACATAGAATCTTTAGAACTACCAATTCTTAACACTTCTTCTCCATAGTAGTTAAAGAAGCCGCTAAATTGACGTTCTAATTTACCCACCTTTATTGAATCCAATGAAGTATGATTAAACAAAGCTTGATCAAGTCGATTAAGCTTCATGTCGACATCAATATTACTGACATTTACCGACAGGGGATTTCTATTACAACTCATCGTTGCTACCCCTATAATCATACCTAAAATCAGAACAACTTTTCCCATCATATTAAATTCCAATATATCAGAGCTGATTTGATTCTTCAAACTATTGTCTAATTGAAATTAAAATCTCAGCTTTGTATTCGTTTTATGCTCAAATTTAAAACAGTTTATAAGATTTCTTGAATTATTTGGCATAAAATTAGTTGTGTTACGGATTTATGAAGGCA
Source organism: Puteibacter caeruleilacunae (assembly GCA_005217565.1). Classification (GTDB taxonomy): domain Bacteria; phylum Bacteroidota; class Bacteroidia; order Bacteroidales; family Prolixibacteraceae; genus Puteibacter; species Puteibacter caeruleilacunae. The sequence continues at coordinate 467,390 of SJCO01000006.1, read as the reverse complement.
AGCTATCCCCTTTTTAACTGATAACTAGCTTCATCTGTAAATCAAGTAAATTTTTGTTAACGAACAATCTAAAAATCTTTAGAAATGAAACACATATTAACCACAACCTTAGTTCTCATGATTGCCCTTAGCTCATGGGCTCAACACAGGGATGTGAAATTATCTTTTGTTGCGTCACCTCAACTATCGTGGATGTCATCCGACGACAAACTTGTCTCGGAAGCTGGTTCTGAATTAGGCTTTGGATTTGGTGTTAGTGCTGACATATTCTTCAACAATAGCGATCGTTATGCATTCACCACAGGTGTTATTCTAAATAAAAACGGTGGCCGTTTACGCTATAATCCAGAAGGAACTTACTCATTCTCGGGAGAAGAACTGCCAACCGGAACTAAAATTGATTATAACCTTAGTTTCATTGAGATACCTTTTGCCTTAAAATTAAAGACTGCCCAGTTCAGACGAAACTCATACTGGGGACAATTTGGATTAACCAACTTGATCAATGTATCAGCAAAAGCAAAAACTAGTGATGGATCTTTTGATGACAACGGAATTAGTGATGAAATAAAACTATATAATGTAGGACTGAATATAGGTGCAGGATTTGAATATGATCTTGGAGGGAATAATGCCGTGCGTGTAGGATTAATCTATACTAAAGGCTTAACTGATATCACCGATAACAGTCAAATTGATGATAAAGCCACGCTAAGTGGATTAAAGTTAGAACTTGGAATTGTATTTTAAAAATTGGACTCATGAAGATAGCATTAGCTCAGCAAAACTATCACATAGGTAATTTTAAGGATAATACCCAGAAAATTATAAATGCCATTGAGCAAGCAAAAGATGGCGGAGCAGAATTGGTTGTATTCTCTGAACTTTCGGTATGTGGATATTATCCACACGACCTTTTGGAGAAAAGAGAATTTGTTGATGCCGCAATTGAAGGCATTCACCAAATAGCCGATCATTGTAACGGAATTACAGCAATTGTTGGAGGCCCCTGTATCAATGAAGAGTCGAAAGGGAAGAAACTTTTCAACTCGGCATACATCCTTGCAAAAGGAGAGGTACAAGATGTTTTCCATAAAACTTTGCTGCCAACCTACGATATCTTTGATGAATATCGCCATTTCGAGCCCAATAACACACATCGTCTATTGGAGATCAATGGGAAAAAGATAGCTGTAACAATCTGTGAAGATATCTGGGACAAACAACCAACAAGCAATAAGTTTGCAAAGGATAAGATTTATACAGCAAATCCAATGGCCGAACTAAGTAAGCTTAATCCTGACTTGATTGTAAACTTGTCAGCGTCACCATTTTCATATAACCAGGAGGATTATAGGAAGAATATCCTATTGCGAAATGCTTCAAAATACAACTTGCCAATTGTTTACGTAAACCAAGTTGGAGCTCAAACAGAGATCATTTTTGATGGTGGTTCAATGTATGTTGACAAAAACGGACTGGTAAAGCAGGAATTAAATTACTTCGAAGAAGATTTCCGTATTATTGATACTACTTCTGAAGAAGTAATGATTCAGGAAGGACGTGGAGACTATGTTGAAAAGATTTATAACGCACTGGTACTTGGAATCCGCGATTACTTCCATAAAAGCGGTTTAACTAAAGCTACTTTAGGTCTTTCCGGAGGTATTGACTCTGCACTAGTAGCGGTACTTGCTGTTGATGCGTTAGGTGCTGAAAATGTACGAGTACTGTTAATGCCTTCAAAGTACTCATCAGACCACAGTGTAAACGATGCAGTGCAATTGGCCGAAAACCTAGGTATTCAACATCATACGATCAATATTCAACAAATTGTTGATCGCTTCGAAGATAGTCTTGAAGATCTTTTCACAGGTCTTGATATAGATGTAACCGAGGAGAACATTCAAGCCAGAACCCGAGGAACACTTGTAATGGCATTATCTAACAAGTTTGGTAATATCTTGTTAAACACAACAAATAAGAGTGAGTGCGCTGTTGGATATGGAACTCTATACGGTGATATGAATGGAGGACTGGCTGTACTGGGAGATGTATATAAATTGGATGCTTATAAAATGGCACACTTCATCAACCGTGAGAAAGAGATAATTCCTGTCAACACAATTGTAAAGCCACCATCAGCAGAATTGCGTCCTGATCAAAAAGATTCAGACTCTCTTCCTGATTATGAAATTTTAGATGGTATTCTATTCAGGTACATTGAACAAAATATGTCACCAGAAGAGATCTATGCCGAAGGATTTGAAAAGGCTGTTGTTGACAAAGTTATTTCAATGGTTAATTTTAATGAATACAAACGATTCCAAGCACCTCCGATACTTCGAGTATCATCAAAAGCGTTTGGTTTTGGGAGGAAAATGCCACTGGTTGCGAATTACAAATTCTAAACCTTTTTACATTGAAGAATCAACATATAAAACTTTGATATATTGTAAAAATCATTAACTTTGATGTTGTAGAACATGTAAAACATTCCAGATGTTATATTCGCAATATGGACTTAAGCTGTTGGAAGAAAACCAATCGATTTTTGAGTTGCTAACAGCTGAAGAAAAAGAAGAACTTGATCAGAATATTACTTGTACAAACTACAAGAAGAATGATTATGTCTTTAAAGAAGGTGATGAACCATCAGGGATGCTCTTTCTTTCAGAGGGAAAGGTTAAGATTTTCAAAGAGGGAGTAGGAGGTAGAGAACAGATCATCCGAATGGCAAGACCGATGGGACTAATTGGTTATCGATCATTGTTAGCAGGAGAACATCACATTGCATCATGTGTTGCTCTTGAGGATTCTGTTATTTGTACAGTTACTCCAAACTTTGTTTTTAAACGTCTTCTGAAAAATCCAAACTTTACGTTTCAGATCATTCATCTGCTTTCAGTAGAGCTAGGTTTTTCAAATCAACGAACAGTTACGTTGACGCAGAAACATATTCGTGGTCGTTTGGCCGAATCGTTGTTACTGTTGAAGGATAAGTATGGTTTTGAGTCGGACAATGCCACATTGAAAGTCTTTCTATCAAGAGAAGACATTGCTAATTTGTCAAATATGACCACTTCAAACGCCATACGTACACTATCGACGTTCGCCAGTGAAAAAGTAATCGCAATTGACGGAAGAAAGATTAAGATTATGGATATTGAGAAACTGGAACGTATCAGTAGACTGGGATAAAACAAGAGATAAACAATTATAAAGAGAGGCTTCACTTAATGCGTGAAGCCTCTTTTCTTTTATGGGTTTTGATCATCAGGACCAATATTTTCATTTGCATCAATCTCCTTCTGAGGTATCTTCAAGCGATACAAGTCAGAATTCGGTGTAAAGTTAAATCGAAATGGAGCTGGATGACTAGTGCCACGCTGTAAGGACAGTTGACGTCGTTTTATATCCAAATAACCAATACCAATCTCACCATAAAGTTCTTTTCGACGCTCGACTAAAATCTCATCAATCAAATCTTGTCCGGTATTACCTGATTTCATTGCTTGAGGATCTCGATTAAGCTGTAATTCATATAGAATATCTCCGGCATCACTCTCATCTAATTCAGCCTTTGCCTCTGCCTCAATTAAATACATTTCAGCTGTTCGCATCATTACAATGTCATCGGTAAAGTCACTATTCTGCTTAAACTTCATTGTAATGTAACGCTCATAATCATCGTAATCCATATCTCCGTCAAACAACTTTCGAACGTCAGTATCTGCAAACAGGTCAACAAACTCCCAACTTACGAACATGTTGTTGTAACCTGTTACATCAAAATCAAAATACGAACCAGGATTCGCATATTTAACTGATTGATCTGCACTTTGCTCAAAGCCCCAGATCCATTCCTCGTTCTCTATTTTATTGAAACCATTTGAATATTCATTAGCCACTAAAGTATATCCTTCTCTTGCCTTTTGAGCAGCTTCTTTTGCCTCACCCCAACGTTGTTGCTCCAAATAAACTCTCGCCAGGATTCCATAAGCAACATTCTTGTTCATGTTACTCTTTTGTAGGCGATCAGTGCCCAGAAACTGAACAGCATATTCAAGATCAGCATTAATAACATCATAAACCTCCTGAATAGTACCTCTTCCGCTTCCTTTACTTGCTGCCGTCGCAGGACTAGTATATACAGGAACACCAGGAGCATCTTTATCTTTCAGTAATGTATGCTGAAACTCTCGAATTAGATTAAAATAAGCCCATCCTCTAATTGCCTTAGCTTCAGCAATTGATTTTTGCTTTACTTGTTGGCTTAATTCACTATCCTCAACACCTTGAATCAACACATTAGTCTGGTTGATAATTTCATACAGGTACTCCCAAACAAAATCAACTCTTCGCAGACCTGCATCTCGATTATCATGACGATAATCCCAGGTATAATATTTCGACATGCAAATTATATCACTTCCCTTCACCACCCGGGCAAGATTTAATGACACAACTCCAGCTACATCTGCTTTACTACCCCAAGAAGCACGCATCACTCTGTAAATTCCATTGAAATATGTTCTCACCGCTTCTTCGGATGAAAAGACATCCTCTGATGTTACACCAGAAGAAGGGGCAGGCTCATCAACGAAAGATTCGCAAGCTGAGAAAAAGATTGTAAGTGCGAAAACACAAGCTATATATCGTTTCATCTTTTTTAAATTAATAGATTTCTATACTACAAGATTATACAAACAACAAAATCGCTTTAAACATTAAAAGCCAATATTCACCCCAAACGTATACCCCTTCAATGCTGTAGAACGAGAGTTTGTTAATCCTTCAATTCCTTGTTCAGGATCCATTCCATCATGACTTGATAATGTCAGTACATTGTCTGCCTGAACATATAGTCGAAGTGAATTAATCGCTTTTACTGGTGTTAAAAGTCGCTTATTAACGGTATATCCAAGAGTGATATTCCTCAACCTTAGGTAATCATTATTGAAAACAAAACGATTAGATGCCAAGCTTACATTACCGTCGCTAATATCCAAGCGAGGAATATCAGTAACATCTCCTGCCTTTTGCCAGCGCTGTTTGATATCGGAACTAACTTGATATCCCATACGACTAAAGCCATGCATTAAGCCCGCATAATCGGTATCCAACACTTTAGCTCCAACACTAAAGTTTACTAAGCAGCCAAAATCAAATCCTTTGTATTGTATCCTATTTTGGAATCCTCCATAGAATTTTGGGAGGGCACTTCCTGAATACACTTTTTTAGCAGCATCATAATCATCGGTATACATGGCATCATCCAAATCATCGATAGTTTTATAGAGAGCTTTCCCGGTTTCAGGATCCACTCCTTCATATTTCGGAAGATAGAAACTATAAAGGCTCATACCTTCGCGCAATACAAAATGATCATCAATAATTTCTTCCTGAGGCAACTCAGTAATTTCATTATTTAACCATGACATATTTAGAGAAGCAGTCCATTGAAAATCATGTCTATTTATTATTCTCCCTTCAAGAAAGACTTCTACCCCGCTATTTCTAACTTCACCTACATTTTCTGCGATAGAAGGCACACCCACCGAAGGAGGCAATGGTCGCATAAATAACATATCAGAAGTCGTTTTCTGGTACCATTCAATATTACCATGGATACGATCTTTCAAAAGAGAAAAATCCAACGCAATATTCAGGATACCCATACTCTCCCAGGTAATAGACGGATTAGCCAAGCTTGATAAATAAACACCTGGATTCTCTAAATCATCATATCCCGTTGAGAACGTACTTAGATAAGGGAAATAGATACTATTCCCTTGTGAATTCTGTAGGTCATTGTTTCCTAATTCACCATAAGATCCCCTTAGTTTCAGATATTGCACCCAATCATTCTTCGGGAAGAAATCTTCCTCTGAAATAATCCATCCTGCACCTACTGATGCAAAAGTCCCCATTCGATGGTCTTTTCCAAAGCGTGATGATTGATCCCTTCGGATTGATGTTTCCACAAAATACCTGTCTCTATAACCATAACTGAATCTTCCCAACCAACTGGCTAGTCTTGATTTATCCGAAGAACCACTCATTTTCTCAACTGTAGCAGCAGAATCAAGCTCTTTAAGTCCAGGAAACGGGAAATTAGTTCCTTGTGAAGTTTGATACTCTAACTTATATTGATAAGCTTCTGAAGTAAGCATCGCTCCTACTTTGTGATCACCAAAAGATCGATCATAAGCAAGTTGATTATACCATGTCCATGAGGTGGTTGTGTTTTTATCTTTACGAACCCTTCCGTTTACAGCCTCACCCGGACCATTTTCTGGATTATTGTAATCAGAAATATTATACAGATAGAGTTCTGTTGCAAAATTACTATGTAAAGTTAGATGCTTACACAACTTTATATCGGTATATCCATTGAATGAAGTGTAATAACGCTTACGTTTATAATCATCCAAACGAGTTGTCGCCACCAAGTTGGATAAACTTTTAACTGGTCTATCATCATTTATCGCTTGTCCTTTTACAGGAACTCCAAAATCATACATTGGTTGATTGTATTGATCAAACTTCAGCTCTCCATCTGCATCACGCTGATATAAAGGGTATATCCCAGGTAATTCTCGTGCCCATGAAATGTTGTTATACAGACTAGAACCTGACTGCTCAGGATAATTCTGCAGCGAATACGAGAAATTATTTCTCATTCCAACCTTTAACCAATCTCTTACATTTGACTCAACCTGAACTCTTCCTGTAAAGCGTTCAAAATTAGATTTTATAACCATACCATCTTGGGAGAGATAACTCCCCGAGACATAGTAGTTAGTTTTCTCTGATCCTCCCTGAATACTCAAATCAACCTGTTGGTGCATCGCCTCATCGCGAGTCAGTTGATCCACCCAGTCGGTCTCCCACAAAAGCTTGGCCTGATCATTAAGTTCACCATTCTCATTTACTGGTTGATTAATTCCATACGGATTATACCCTAGTCTACTAACAAGCTCCTCACTTGCATAGCTTCCCGGATTAGCCTCATTGGCATCCATTCCTTCATTGCTTAGGGCTTCCCATGCTAACTTCATATAATCAGCAGAGCTTACAACATCATAATCGCTTACAGCCCTTTTAGAAATTCCAACAGAGCTATTTACCTGAATAATTGCCTCTCCTTGCTTCCCCTGCTTAGTTGTAATTAAGATAACTCCATTTGCACCTCTTGATCCATACAACGCTGCAGACGAAGCATCCTTCAATACATTAATACTTTCAATATCAGAAGTACTAAGATTAGATAAATTACCATCGAAAACAATGCCATCTACAACAATCAGCGGAGCTGCACTTGCATTTACAGAACTAATTCCACGAATACGAATATCGGGATGTTCTCCAGGCTGGCCGATACTATTTATCACATGTACCCCTGTAGCGGTTCCTTGCAATAAGTTTGCTGCAGAAATTACTCGTTGATCCTTTATTTCAAAAGCACCTAACGAGCTTTGTGAACCGGTCATAGCTCTGCGCACCTGTTTCCCATATGCAACAACAACTACATCATCAACATTAACAAGCTTAGGTTTTAGGGAAATTCTCATTTCTTCATTAGAAATCGGGATCTCCTCAGTCTCCATACCAATAAAGGAAACGACAATAAATCCACTTCCATTTTTCAACTCGAGATTAAAGCGACCGTTAATATCGGTAACAATCCCATTCTGAGTTCCTTTCTCTACTATTGTTGCTCCTGGCAAAGCTTGTCCATTCTCTGAATTGAACACTATACCATTTATTTTACTCTCTCGTTGAGCAAAAGCAACAGTTAACATCCCCAACAAAACAACAATCGAAGTGATTATCTTTCTCATGATCAGTTATTTTATTAATACTATTCCTCTTATGTAAAGTGCGACAAATATATACAAAAAACCCACGCTAAACGTGGGTTAAATGCATTCGTTGAGTTGAAAAGATTTGCGCTATTACCTTCAATTTTTACGAATACTATCAATATGTCTTCCAAAACAGGCCTCCCTGTATTCATTTGCAATCAAATGAGGCAAATAACATGCAATTAAACCTAAATATTCTTTTTCATCCTTTATCCCTGATGTAATTAATTTTTGCGCATCCCAATGCTTCCTATCAATCATGCGTTCAAACAATTCATATCCTCTGGAACGCCACTCTGCTCTTAATGTTTTTACTCCGAAACGTTCCCTTCTTATAGTGTACTGAATTCTCATTTTTTTACAACACACCAAATAGTCAACTCCATTCTTTCGAGGTACAACACCAATTAGGATAGTCCGCTTACTATTATCATAAGCCAACTCGTGCACAGCAATTATATCTTCTCCCAATTCAATGGTTTCATCAGAAGGAGAAATTGCATACCCTCCAAGCCATGTTTCTGTTAATCCATCAACAATAAGCTCACCCTGATGTTGTGCATTAGCCGAACTAACACAAACGCTTAAAAGCATACTCAATAAACTGATCCATATGGTTCGTTTAACTCCTCTTGAGCCACACTTTGTATTTCGAATATATTCCACTTGACGTATATTTAAAAATAACTTCAATAAAAATACGAAAATCATCTATTGACAACCACTTTTAGCAAGTAAACGACATTTTTTTCACATTATTCAATAAATTAACTTATTTCGTGATTATAAATATGCACACACTTTAACTTTCAATCTGATTGAAATCCAACGCCTTCATTACTGATTCCTTATAATTTCGACCTATCGGATAACACTTTCCGACAATCTCAACATTTGCTGCAGAGAAAGCCTCAATCTTATCCAATGCAACAATAAACGATCGATGTATTCTTATAAAGCGCTTCGAAGGTAGTTTATCCTGAAGAGACGAAAGACTCATTTTAGAAACAACATATTTATCGGTAAGATGAATTTTAACATACTCATTTAATCCTTCAATTAGCACAACGTCACTCAACACCAACTTCACCATCTTTCGATTACCTTTTACGTAAATAAAGTCATTATCCATTGGTTGAGTCACAGGTGACTGAACTGGAACTCCAGGACTAGCATTACTCAAACGGTGATAACGATTAATTGCACGTAAAAATCGCTCCATAGAGATTGGTTTCATCAAATAATCAACAACATCCAGATCAAAACCATCAAGAGCGTACTCCTTATGAGCCGTTGTGAATATTGTTTTAGGAGGATTATTTAAAGTCTTTAGAAATTCAACTCCGCTGATCTTAGGCATATTTATATCCAGAAAAATCAGATCAACACAAGTTGAAAGTAATACATTATTGGCCTCAATTGCATTCTTGCATTCTGCTACTATCTCAAAACCTCCAAGCTCATCAATATATGATCGAATAACTTTTATGGCTAATGGTTCATCATCTACAATTAAACATCTAATGGTCATAATTTCTCAATGCTTTGTCTTAATGAAATCGTTTAATTCAATAATCCGGTGGGACGAAAAACCGGATATTCATAGTCATTTTCGTGATCGTCTGTATTAGCAATTTCCACACAAAGGGTTACTGCAATAATCTCGCCATTCTTCTGAATAGATAACCTGGCTTTGTCATTGAATAGTAACCTAAGTCGATTGCTATAATTCTGCCATGCCGTACCACCCAAACTGCCACTCATTTGTTCTATGGTAGCAGTCATGATGTACAATTCGTCTTGCTGACTCATATCGAAATGAAGCGTCTCACGATTTTGATCAATTATCAATGGAGCCAACGAAAAAAAGGATAGTGCCGGGACGCTCACATCCTTTCGATCAATATTATCTGAAACAGTTATTCGCTGTTCATTTAATAATCCCATATTAATTAATCCTATATAGTTCAACAATAAGTTGATCTCATCGTCAAATCTTACTTGTTGTTTCCTTGCGTGCTCGAAATACATTCTAATAAAATCCGAAAGACGGAGAATGAACTGTGATGAATCTCGCAAAGAGTGCGCTGCAATACTTTCAAGCTCAACCATTAATCCTGAAATTAATTCTGGATTTTGCACACTTTTTAGGTAGTTCAATTCATTAATCACCTTTTTCTTTTTTATCTCTTCCTTTCTAATAGACGACAAAGAGAGGTACTTAGCTGCTTTTACAGCTAAAAAAACTATCACTGGATAAGAATTACCTATTGCATTAACAGCAACACTTCCGAACGTATACAGGTCACCTGGACGCTTCCTAACTTGTCCGAAATATTTAAAGACAAATTCAAAAGATACTACTAACTCGGCAATCGAAAAGATCATCGACAGTACCAATAATCCTAAAATAAATGTGAATATTCGTCTCTGAAATAAATAATTAGGCAGGAGAAAATAGACTACGAAATATGTATGCGAAACAAATATCGGCAATGTAAGCAAGTAATACATAAGCCAAGTCAGCATTTCGTTTGAAGGCTTTCCAAAACTTTGCAAAAAAGTAAAAGATACAACCCACATCATCCAAAAAAAAAGATGTTGTGTTATTCGTTCCTTATTGGTTTCATATTTCTCTAATAACTTCATTGCACTTCTTCTGTGTTTCTAAATGACAGTTTACATAACCGATTACCCTTACTCATGAAAGAATTAATCTCATTTCTCCTGCTTTGAGATTAACTCTAAATCCAAGACCAAATGGAATTCTGAGAGTGTTCTTTTTATATCCAAGGCAAAATGATCAGGATAAATGATTTCCAATCGTCTTCGAACACCTTCTAAAATTCTGGTATGTTTATTAACTGTTCCACTAAAATCAGCTATACTATTTTTTGTCCTTACCTTTAAATGATTCCCTTCAATGGTAATAGCAATTTTAATCCATGGAGAACCTGAATCGTTACTGCTCCCATGCTTAAAACAATTCTCTATAATTGGAAAAAGGAGATAAGGAGCAATGCTTTTACCATGAAAATCACCCTCAAACTTTACCTCCAGATCAAGATGATCAAAGTATCGAATTCGTTCAATATCGATATAACTCCTCACCATCTCGATCGCTAAATCCAACTGAATCTCCGAACGTGGTTCTAAATTTGCCAGGAAGCCCATCAACTCTCTTAACTTTCTAATGTAATTCTGAGTTTCCGGATCTTCACTCACAGCCATAGCATATACATTATTCAGCGTATTGAATAAAAAATCAGGTTCTGTCTGAGACTTTAACATACTTATCTCTGCCTCAACATTCTGCCTTGTCAACTCCTTATTCTCAATTTCGATAATATACCAATCTTTCGAATACTTAATCAATGCAAAAATGGCAGCCAGGAATGACATATCCTTAACATTTACAAAGATTGCTGGCCACCCCATGCTACTCGAATATCCTATTGCTTCATTGGCTACAGTTGAGTAATAAAGAAAACCTGAAAAAGACAGCTTTAAGAGTGATATCAAAATTCCTACAGTAATTACCAATAGGAAAAAAAGAAAGTACTTCTTTTTAAAGAACAACTGAGGTATTAGAAAATAGACTACTACATATGAAAAAATGATAAAAAACACACCATTCAAAGTAGTGAATCCCAGGCTATACAACCAATTTTGACTATTCGTATAACTTCCATACAAAAAGGAGAAAAAAACTATAACTAATGACCAGAAAAATAAGTGTCGCGTTAATAAGAACCACTTATTTCTACTCAAGATTAAGTTCATCTTCATACTTGTTATTCTCTTTTCAACTCATTTATTCCTCTTTTACTGCTCTCATGTACTAATATTTATGGCTATAACAAATTTACCTTATTAGCAGTCACAAACAGAACTTTATCTGCAAACAACCTTCAAAACAAGATAAACAACCATATTATCCAGATTTTATTCCTGATAGTACACTCTCTTAACCCTCTGCGAAACGGAGGTTAATATTTCATAAGGGATAGTATCCCCGCATAGAGCCATATCTTCAATTCTACAGTGTTCCCCAAATATTTCTACTTGATCTCCAACCTTTACATTACAACCGGTTACATCGATCATACACATATCCATGCAGATATTCCCGATAATTGGAACACGTTGTCCATTCACACAAACATGATATCTACCGTTACCATATCGTCGACTTAGTCCATCGGCATAACCAATAGGAATAATTGCAATTTGTGAGGGTACTTCCACGTTTCCTTTTCGGCCATAACCGATAGATTCACCTGGAGAAACTTCTCGTATTTGTGAAATCGTAGTCTTCAATGTACTTACGGTCTTTAACTCTCTGTCAGGTTTTATACTCACACCATATAGGCCTATTCCTAAACGCACCATATCAAACTGACTGTCACTAAATCGCTCAATACCTGCAGAATTTAATACATGTCGCAATACCTTATAATCGAAAGCGTCCACTAACATATTGCTAAGGTGCTTAAAACAATTTATTTGTTGACAAGTAAATTCATCCTGTTGTACTTCATCACTTACAGCCAAATGAGAAAAGATTGAACGCACAAACAGGTTCTTTCTTTCTTTAATAAAATCAATAACTGCCTGAAGTTCTTCTTCACTATCGATTCCCAGTCGCTTCATTCCAGTCTCCAACTTCAAATGTATTGGAACAAGGTTGGCTGCACTTTTTTCAACAACTTTGTTAAAAGATTTCAATAGCTCCAATGAATAAATATTCGGTTCTAACTTATACTCTATCATTAACGCAAAACTATGCTCCTCTGGATTCATGACAACGATAGGTACTATTACTCCTGCCTTCCTTAATTCCACACCCTCGTCAGCTATAGCGACAGCCAGGTAATCCACCTGGTGATATTGTAATGCCTGAGCAATCTCCACAGAACCACTTCCATAGGAAAAAGCTTTTACCATAGCCATTATTTTCACCCCTGGTTCAAGTATCCTTCTAAAGCAATTCAAATTATGTTGAACTGCAGAAAGATTTACCTCAAGCACAGTCTGATGTACTTTTTTCTGCAAAATATCCGATACGAGATCAAACTCAAAACTTCTTGCCCCTTTAATTAGAATTGTCTCTTTATCGAAATTACCTTCTCTAAAATGATCTATGAAATTGGTTGTAGTCCGATAGAACTCTTTTTCACCATCGAAATACTTATCAAGTATCATTATCTCTGAACCAATTCCAATAATACGATCAATTTTATGCAGTTTAAGCAATCTAGCTACTTCAGTATATAACTGTTTCCGTTTTAAACCTGACTGATTAATATCTGATAAGATAAGGGTTTTCTTTGTGTTTATTCCTACTGCTTTATTCTCCAATAGGTCCAAAGCAATACTTAATGAATTTACATCTGAATTATAGGAATCATTGATCAATACACAGCTATTTATACCCTGCTTAATTTCTAATCGCATAGCAACTGGCTGCAGTTCTCTAAACTGTCCTAAGAAATCTCGTGGATTCATCTCCATTGCCAATAAAAGGGTAATACAATGCGATGCATTTTCAATAGAAGCACGATCAGCAAATGGCATCCAAATTGATCCACTTGAAATATTAGAGATATAGCTCAATTCACACCCTCCTTTATCTTTTGCTGATACAATATGAATATCTGCTTTAGTATCTTTATCATTAGACCAACTTAAGGTTGTAACACCCTTTGCAGAAGCAAAGTTACTAACCTCCCTATTTATCAACTGATTACCACGTCGATAAATAAGTATCTCACAACGCTCAAAAAGCTTCAGTTTCTCTCTTATCTTCTCCTCATAAGAAGTAAAATTTTCTTGATGAGCTGATGTTATATTCGTAAATATCCCAATTGTCGGATTAACAATTGAAGTTAATCGATTCATTTCTCCTTTGCATGAGATACCTGCCTCAAAAATTCCAAGATCATAATCAGCATCCATCATCCACACTGAAAGCGGAACTCCAACCTGTGAATTATAACTTTTGGGACTTCTGACAATTCGATATTTTTCCTGAAGTAATTCAAATAACCATTCTTTAACAACCGTCTTTCCATTACTACCAGTGATTCCAATAACAGGGAAAAGAAAGCGCTGACGATGATATGTTGTCAGCTTTTGCAATGCCTTCAATGTATCATCAACTTGAATAAACACGGCATCACTATATTCTTCGGCAATAGAGGTATTTGCCCTAACAACAAAGCAGCGCACTCCTTTACTATAGGCATTCTTTATATAGGAATGACCATCATTATTGGGCCCCTTCAGCGCAAAAAAGATACTCTTACTCCCATCTAGTATCGTTCGTGTATCAATAACAATATAGCGAACATAATTAGCACTTAAATTTCCTTTAATATCGCTAGGTGAAACTAATATTGATTTTATTTCTTCAATTGAATATTCTATCATTTTTCTGATCCTTCCTGCATTGCTTTTTGATAACACTCTCGGCATAATGGCTCATAAGTATCACGCTCTCCCAATTGTACAAGCTTGTCGGATTTGGTTAATCGGTGACTGTGATTCGCAAGATTTCCACAACGCATACAAATTGCATGCACCTTAGTAACATACTCAGCACAAGCCATCACTCCCGGTATTGGACCAAAAGGTTTCCCTTGAAAATCCATATCCAAACCAGCAACAATCACTCTTATCCCCTGTGCTGCCAACTGATTGCAGACCTCAACCAGTCCCTGATCAAAGAATTGGGCTTCATCAATTCCTACAATATCAACATCTCCTGATAATAGTAGAATATTGGCAGCCGTTTCAACAGGCGTGGATTGAATAGCATTGGCATCATGCGAAATTACTTCATCCACACTATAACGAACATCAATTACAGGTTTAAAAATCTCAACCCGCTGTTTTGCAATTTTAGCTCTCTTCAAGCGGCGTATCAACTCTTCTGTTTTACCAGAAAACATTGATCCACAGATCACCTCAATCCAACCATTGCGTTTATCTCCATTGCTAACCTCAAGAAACATACAGTAGAAATTATTGATCAATTTATTTTAGTACTTTTACAAAAATAAGTAAAAAGGATATTCGTTATGGGAATAATCAACCAGATATGAATTCTTTTAGGGCTAAAACTGGCATGATTTTTATTACATTCAATAACTTACATAAGTTTTAATCATTCTAGTCCGTGTTTTTTAATTGAAAAACTCCTTGTCCGTCTCACCTGATTGTAGTCGCCAAGGAAAAATTAAAAGCCTCTAGGAATAAATAATTCTGTTTGCATATAGTGTTATCGAATAATCTCAAAATCTTCAAAAAATGAAAAATAACTTATTAATCGATATCATTCGAAAAGACATAAAAGACCTTGAAGCAATAATAGATTCACTCTCCAATAGCGATCAATTTGCGCCTCTTGAGTTAAGAATTGCCGCAGATAAGGCAAAAAACCTTTATCAGGAAATTCAATTACTTGAGGTAAATAATATGCAAGCACCACCATTAATCAATAATTCGTCTTCCGTTCCATTTCCAGAACCACTAGTTGAACGAGCAAACCCACGACCAGTCGACAAGTATGTTGATGATAATGTTGCTCCAATCCAACAAGATAAATCGGATTCGGGAAAAGAGGAAGAACCTGTTTCCACTCCCCAAAAAGTAGAAATAAAAGTTGAACCTAAAGTCGTAATCGTTGAGACTGAAGATACTATTGAGCCTGAAACAAAAGTTGAAGAAACGATACAAGAAGAGGTAATTACAGAAGCTCAAGAAACGAAAGAAAATAAAAGCATACAAAATGATTCGACGGTCCTGGGAGAAAAATTCGGGCACAAAGAATCAATCTATGACAAACTCGCTGAAAACAGTAATGTAAATGCTGTTATTGATGGACGTCCGATTAAGAATTTATCTGAAGCAATTGGACTTAATGATAAGTTTCTTTTTATTCGTGAACTGTTCAACAATAATCACAGTAAATTTGACGAGGCAATCGAAATAATAAATAACCTCCAATCGATTCAGGAAGCAGCTGATTATTTAAAAGCTAATTTCAAATGGCAAAAGAATGAGGCTAGTACTAAATTCTTAGCTCTAGTAAAAAGAAAGTTTCAACAATAAATCATCATGGCAAAATTATACATTATACCGACTCCTATAGGCAACCTAAAAGACATCACGCTGCGAGCACTTGAGATCCTTAAGGAAGTTGATACCATTTTAGCTGAAGATACAAGAACATCATCAAAGCTACTTAAGCATTTCGAGATTAACACTAAGATGCAATCACACCACAAATTCAATGAGCATAAAACATCGGAACATATAGCACAAAGAATTGAAAGTGGAGAGAATATTGCATTAATTAGCGATGCTGGTACACCTGCCATTTCAGATCCTGGTTACCTACTTGTTAGAACATGTCTTGAAAATGATATTGAAGTAGAATGTCTACCTGGGGCAACCGCATTTGTACCTGCTTTGGTAAATTCTGGTTTTGCCACAGATAGATTCACATTCGAGGGATTTTTACCGCATAAAAAAGGTCGACAAAAAAAGCTAAAATCATTGGCTGAAGAATCTCGCACAATGATTTTTTATGAGTCACCATTCCGACTGGTAAAAACACTTGAGCAGTTTGCTGAGTACTTTGGTCAAGATCGTTTTGCCTCTGTATCAAGAGAATTGACGAAACTTCACGAAGAAAATAAAAGAGCACCATTGCCAGAACTCATTGAACACTTTAAAAGTAAAACTGTAAAAGGAGAAATTGTTATTATAGTAGAAGGATTAGATAAAAAACGGAAAGGAGCTCAATAGCTCCTTTCCTCCCCTTTAGCCATGAAATCATCATCTATTACTTACCAGAACAGTAACCTTTACCGGAAGTTACTGCAGATGAACAACAAGTTTTTTATCTAAATTCATACGCTCTCAAAGCCAATTGGCTAAACATCAACTCTAAGATTAATGAATGAACTTTTATTAATAAGCATTGAACCTTAACCTTATGCCTTACAAATATAAACATTCTTTTTATATTTTAAGACCTTTTTGTCTCTTTTTATTTCAAAACCCTCTCATCCCTCTTTAAAACACATAGTACCAAAACGCTACAACTCAGATCTCATAGGTATTCTATAATATTTACAGTCACCTAACTTTTTTTTCAGTAATAACTTTTGTTGAATCATATTTCTTCTTTTTTCATCTAATCTTCATTAAACTAGATGAAAAAACTTAACTTCACATGTTCTTATAGTTCGTAGTTGTTTATTGACGGCATTCGACAATTCACATGAGTTCGAACCAATCTTTTGTACGAATTCTGGATGTAGAAATTTAGTGACTATTTCATATTTTGAACTTATTCAAATGAACAAGTATAAACACTTATTTTTTGACCTCGACAATACCATATGGGATTTCAACAGGAATTCGATTAATGCGTTACGCAAGGCCTTAAATACAATACACCTTAATGAAATGCCATTTAAGTTTGATGACTTTTTAAGGCATTATCTAAAAATTAATGAATACTATTGGCAACAGTATAGAGAAAGAAAGATCACTAAAAAAGAACTCATCAACAAACGATTTTCCCAGACTTTTGAAGAGCTAAAATTAACAATGCCAGTTACCGCAGAAGATTTGAATGATATTTATCTGCAAGAAATGGCATTACAAGTTCAATTATTTTCAAACGCAATCGAAGTATTGGAGTACCTTACCCCAAAATACACACTTCATATTATCACCAATGGCTTCAGAGAGGTTCAACTCAATAAAATGAAAAACTCAAATCTGGAAAAATATTTTAAAAATGTATTCATTTCTGAAGTCATCCAAGCACCTAAACCTTCAAAAAAGATTTTTGAACATGCTGTAAAATCTTGTAATGCCAGGAAAAGAGAAAGCCTAATGATTGGTGATTCCTGGGAAGCTGACATTTTAGGTGCATATCGGTTTGGTATAGATCAAGTATATTTTTCTCCAATGGAAAAGCTAGATTCTCATAAAGAAGTAAAAAATCCAAACAAAACATCAACCTATAAGATTTCAAACCTGATTCAGCTTACTGACTTTATTTAGAACAATTTCACATAATAGATTTGATTCCCATAGATAAGCCTTTTCACTCCATTATTGCCTATTTAGAATCGATATTCTAAACCTAAATGGTATAAATTGTTAAAAAAAAACAAACCAAGCTAATAAAAAAAGCGTATATTAATTGAGACAGCTATATTTACATTGTATACCTATATGAAACCTTAATAAACTCGGCAAATGGCTCTACGGAGCCCCCAACAATTTGTCGGAGTTTGTGAGTAATAGCAGCAGGGGGAGCCAGAGGGCTCCTCTTTTCGTTGCTTGTTCGATTAAGTTTTCAACTTTTTCTTCTTAGCTGCAGGGAAAAGTACATTATTCAGGATCAATCGATATCCTGGAGAATTCGGATAAAGATTAAGGTCTGTTGGAGGATCACCAACTAAGTGTCGATAATCTTCTGGATCATGCCCTCCATAAAATGTCCAAAAGCCCTTACCAATTTCCCCATGAATATAGCGGGCTTCATTTAATGATTTATTCTCACCTAGAATTAACACATCCGATTTAAGTTTCTTTTCATTGAATGCTGTGGTTTGTCCCATAAATCCTTTGATAACACTTTGATGATTTTGAGTTAACATCGTTGGAACAGGATCCCACTTGGCAGAAAAATCAAATAGTGTAAAATAATCTTGATCAGGCCTTACTTGTCTTGTTTCTGAAACATCAATATCAGAAAATTCATATACCAGAGGATTTGCAACTATTTTAAAATCCTTAAATGCTACTGTCTGCGAATAATCCAACTTATCCTGAGCCTTCGGATCTGCAGGATCACCATCAAACATTGACTCACAAATATCGCAATCAGCTGCCGACAATGCGATATCATAGGTATCCGTGGCGGCACACATCGCAAACAAAAAACCTCCTTTTATTATATACTCCTTTATTCTTTGAGTAATATATAATTTCATCTCTGAAACCTTCAGAAATCCATTTTGCTGTGCCAAGCTCTTATTTACTCGTACTTCTTCCTGATACCATGCCTGATGTTGATAACTTCGATAAAACTTCCCATACTGACCAGTAAAATCTTCATGATGTAAATGTAACCAGTCATAGTCTTTTAATTTTCCATCCAATATCTCCTGATCATAAATTATATCATAAGGAATTTCGGCATAGGTAAGCACTAATGTTACTGCATCATCCCATGGTTGTTTGTTAGGTGGAGAGTACACTGCAATCTTAGGTGCTTTCTGCATACTTACTGCATCCATATTTTGTGAAGGACTTGCAATATCACTTAATATGGCATTTGCTTTTGAATCGGCTATAATTTCATACTTTATTCCACGAATCAAACATTCACTTTCCATTGTCTGATCCATTGCCGTCATAAAACTACCACCACGATAGTTCAATAACCATTGAACCTCATTACCTCGATCCAATGCCCAGTATGTGATACCATAAGCTTTTAAATGGTTTGTTTGCGACTCATCCATTGGAATAAACAGATATGCAGCAATTGCCATTTTGGAATAAAACGAGACTAATAATATAAACAGTATAACCTTTTTCATAGCTGAATTTTAAACAGTTTAATTCGAACCTTGTTCAATGAATTTTAATACATTTTTCGATGTAGTAACAATTCAACGAATGAAACGAATATAATCAACTATTATCTCATCTCCACAAATAAAGACTATATCATCAGTCTTCAAGCACTAGAATGGTATATTATCCTCAAATCCAGCATTAGGATTTAATGATTGTTGTGGCATTTCTCCTCCCATCGAATCAAAATCTTCGTTCATTTTTGAGCTAAAGGTATGACTTTGGTTATCTGCTTCCTCTCCTCCAGGAACATCGATTCCACTCATATCCTCAAGATCCTTAAATTGTGCCATTTCCTTTTTAAATCTCAGCGGAATCTCTCCTACCGCACCGTTACGGTGTTTTGCAATAATGATCTCAGCGATACCAATTAATGAGTTACCATTTTCATCAGCAGTGATACCATAATAGTCAGGACGGTGAATAAACAATACCATATCCGCATCCTGCTCAATCGCTCCAGACTCCCTCAAATCGGATAGCTGAGGTTTTTTCCCTTCACGCGATTCCACCGAACGGTTAAGCTGAGACAGAGCCAAAATAGGAACATCTAATTCCTTTGCAATTGCTTTAAGAGATCGAGAAATCATACTCACCTCCTGCTCCCTTGAGCCTCGGTTATCTCCACCTGCAGTCATAAGCTGAAGGTAATCGACAATTACAATAGCTAGTCCATGCTGCATTTTTAATCGACGACACTTTGCCCTAAACTCAAAGATTGAAAGTGCAGGTGTATCATCAATAAATACAGGGGCATCATCAAAATTCTTAATCTTCTCATTAAGCTGTTGCCACTCCCAGTCGGCCAGTTTTCCTTTTTTAATCTTCTCTGCACCTAATTCACTTTCCGCTGCGATCAGACGATTCACCAACTGAATCGATGACATCTCCAGAGAAAATACAGCTACTGCTTGTTTGTGTTCAACAGCCATATTTCGTGCCATTGAAAGTACAAAAGCCGTTTTTCCCATCGCAGGACGTGCAGCAATAATTACAAGGTCAGTCTTCTGCCATCCAGATGTGATACGATCTAATGCTGTAAAACCTGAAGGTACACCACTCAATCCATCATCCTTCTTTCCAGCCTCCTCAATTAAGTCTACTGCTTCCTTCAAAACAGGCTTAATGGGAACTGTCTCCTTTTTTATGTTTCCTTCAGATACTTTAAATACAGAGGATTCAGCAAAATTGATCAGGTCATCAACATCAACAGTATCATCATACGATCGACTTTGGATCTCAGAAGTTACTTTAATTAACTCTCGCTGAATATATTTTTGTGCAATAATACGTGCATGAAATTCGATATGCGCAGCCGATGCTACTCTACTAGTCAACTGTGTTATATATAATGGTCCTCCAACAGCATCAAGCAACTCTCTGTTCCTCAACTCTTGAGTAACCATCAACAAATCGACTGGCTTTTCTTTCATTGACAATTCGCGGATTACCTCAAATATTCTCTGATGCTCTTCTTTATAAAAGCTTTCAGGTTTAAGAATATCTCCAACAGAAACGTAAGCATCACGTTCAAGCATTAACGCCCCCAACACTGCTTCCTCCACATCCACCGCTTGAGGTGGTATCTTTCCATATTGAGCATTAATGTCATCGATCGAAGGTTTCCCTTTTGATCTATAATCCCTTTTTACAGCCATATCCACTGAATCTTTTTAATTAGCAGACGATTTACAGCACTTCTGACACGTCCGAAATTCAAAATTAATAAAAATAGCAACCCAAAATCCGACCTTCGGATTATTTCTTCAAACCATCTTCGATAATTTCAGATAACATCTCTGTTAAATCTTTCTTCATCGCTCTTATTTGCTGAGGGATAAAACTGGTTGCTGTCATTCCTGGAGTCGTGTTAACCTCCAGAAAGTAAAATTCATCGTCTTTGAGGATATAATCAATACGAACAATTCCATTACATCCACACATATCATAAATTCGAGACGACAATTGCTGGCATTTCTCGGTCAATTCCGGAGAAATTCTGGCAGGAGTTATCTCCTCTGCCATAGATGCCACATACTTCGCCTCAAAATCAAAAAACTCATTTTTAGGAATCACCTCTGTAACAGGGAAGATATACTCATTATCCTCAAGTTTTACCAAGCCACATGTAAACTCGTTACCTTCTAAAAGGCTTTCAGCCAATACTTCATCGCTCTCCTCCCAAGCTTTCTCAAATGCAGGAACAATCTGTTCCGGCTCTGTAACTTTTGTAACCCCAAAGCTAGAACCGCCAGCATTTGGCTTAACAAACATTGGCAATCCCAATTTCTTAACTAGTCCATCTACGTCTATCTTATCTCCTTTAAACAGACGCACAGAATCAGCAAGTTTAATCCCCTGATTCCCAAGATAATTGTTGCAGATGAATTTATTAAAAGTCAATGCTGAAGAAGTTACATCACATGTAGAATAAGGAACATTTACCATTTCAAAATATCCCTGCAATAATCCATCTTCACCTGGAGTTCCATGTATCATGATATAAGCATAATCGAAACTTATTCGTTTCCCATCAAGTTCAAACGAGAAATCATTTCGATCAACAGGAGCAATGATATCATCTCCATCAAGAACGTTCCATTGATTATCACGAATCATCACCTTCCAAGGAGTAAATTTGTTGGTATCAATATTCTCCAATACATTAGCTCCACTCTTCACCGAAACTACATATTCGGAAGAATCACCTCCAACAATTACTGCTATGTTGCACTTCATAAACACTAACTTTTTAAACAATTATTTTTATCGATTAGAGATATAGTTTCTCCATTTATCAATCATTACCGACATATCATCAGGAAGCTCTGATGAGAACTCCATAAACTCACCTGTTGTTGGATGCACAAATCCTAATGTTTTTGCATGTAGAGCCTGACGAGGGCAAATAGAGAAACAATTCTGGACAAATTGCTTATACTTAGTAAACGTTGTTCCTTTAAGGATAGCATCTCCACCATAATTATCATCATTGAATAATGTATGACCAATATGCTTCATATGCACCCTAATCTGATGCGTACGTCCTGTTTCGAGTCTACACTCGACTAAAGTAACATAACCAAGTCGTTCAACAACCTTATAATGTGTAACAGCATGCTTTCCATATTCCTCTTCAGGGAATACTGTAAATACTTGTCTGTTCTTTAGACTTCGTCCAATATGACCAACAATAGTTCCTTCATCTTCTTTCACATGTCCCCAAACTAAGGCCAGATAACGCCTTTTAGAGGTTTTCTCAAAAAACTGAAGTGCCAATTTATTTTTTGCAATTTCAGTCTTGGCAATTACAAGTAAACCAGAAGTATTCTTATCGATACGGTGAACTAGACCCGGACGAGGATCATCGGATGCAAACAATGGAGCATCCTTTAAATAATGTGCCAACGCATTAACCAACGTTCCTGTATAATTACCATGTCCTGGATGTACAACAAGACCTGCTGGCTTATTTACAACCAATAATGCATCATCTTCATACACAATATCTAAAGGAATATCTTCAGGAATAATCTTTAATTCACGTCGTGGATAATCCATTACGATAGATATCTCATCACCAGGCTTAACCTTATAATTTGATTTTACTGATTTTCCGTTTACGAGGATATTTCCAGCATCAGCCGCTGCCTGTAAACGACTTCTTGAAGCATTATCAATTCGATTAACCAGAAATTTATCAACCCTTAATAAAGCTTGTCCTGGATCAACAACGAGATTATAGTGTTCAAACATCTCATTGTCATCTCTTTCATCTATATCTTGTGGTCTATCTTGCATTATTCTTCAAATTTTTCCTCATCAATTGTTAACCATAAGTCAACAGAACTTCCTACCTCTATCTTTCTATTTCTTGATCCATCTGGCTTCTGACGCCATACTAAAGCGGCAAGACTATCAGCTTCAGTCTTGATGCTATTATCATAAATAAGAACTCCTGTATTCAATCCTAATCCAGACAAAGTCTCTTTTGCCTGATCAACCTGAAGTCCTATTAGTTCGGGTAATTCAACCTTTTCATTCCTTTGTACCTGACCAACAATAACATCGATAACACTCCCTTTATGAATCTTATCTCCTGCTTTAATAGGCTTACCTTCGGAATTTTGTTCCAATACCAGATCAGCATATTGTGAAGGTCGGAATTCAACTTTTCCTAACCTTAATCCTACTCCTGCTAATAAATTACGAGCCTGTCTTAATGAGACATCAATAATTTTTGGCATCACAACATTCTCAGGATTAATCGAAGAAAGTGTTATAAAAATAGTACGATTCTCTTTTACAACAGCTCCTCCTGCAGGAACCTGATCAATAACAACACCAGGATCCGCACTGGCAATATAAACAGAATCAACAACTTTTAATCTGAGATTCTTTTGCTGAGCTACTTTTACTGCTTCGGTACTCTTTATCCCAGAGAAATCAGGTACCGACAACGACTCACCATGATCAGTGTACCAATCTAATGCCGATATCACTCCAAAAATCAAAACACTTAATATTGCTAAAGCTATTACCAAGTGTTTTACAAAAACCCAACTTAAAATAAATTTTTTGATGCTCATACTTCTATTCATTCATTTTGAGACAGAAACAAAGATAAGTCAGAATTAGATACTAAAAAGATATACCTCTGCTTTTTTCCTGGATTTTCGAAATTGTTCCAATTTTTCTCTTAATTATTAACAACCGTATATATACACAAAAAGGTAAAGAACATTGTTCCTTACCTTTTTAGTGTGTATATGATCTTTTCAGATTATCTCTTGTGTCTTGGCTCGTCAGAAACAGTAAGTTTCTTACGTCCTTTAGCTCTTCTGGCTTTCAAAACCTTGCGCCCACTCACGGTTGCCATTCTTTCTTTAAAACCGTGCTTGCTCTTTCTTTTCCTATTTGATGGCTGAAATGTTCTTTTCATCGGTCAAAATATTTTGATACTTTGTTATTTTCACTTTTATTTTCGGACTGCAAAAATAAAGGTTTTTTTTATTCCTCCAAAACTCAGAATAAATAATTTACAAGGAAAGGTGAATTACTTTCTTTGTTTCGAAGAAAGATTCCTCAAAATATTCTGTAAGAGGAAATACTGACACGTCGCGAAAACCTTTTAATTCTTCCTCAAAATCCCCACCTTTCAGATAAAGAATTCCATTCGCTAAAGAATTCTTTCCTCCAGGTTTTACTGTCTTACGTGACATATTAACGAATTTTGGAAATGCCGTCACAGCACGACTCACAATAAAGTCATATTTATCTTTCACCTGTTGAACTCTCAATTGTTCTCCACGAACGTTAGTCAAACCCAAACTTTCAACCACTCCATTAACAACTTTAATTTTTTTCCCAATTGAATCAATTAATAAAAACTGACTGTCAGGATTCATTATAGCCAAAGGAATTCCGGGAAATCCTCCTCCAGTACCAACATCCAATATTTTGGTACCACGAGAAAACCTCATCACCTTGTATATTCCAAGAGAATGTAATACATGGCGTTCATAGAGAGCTTCAATATCCTTGCGAGAAACAACATTTATTTTCTCATTCCACTCTATATACAAGTCTTGTAATTGCTCCAACTTATGAACCTGATCGTCTGTAAGATCGGGAAAATACTTCTTAATTATATCCATACTACATATTATTGCCAATGCTCTATTTCATCTCTGAGCTACCCACAAGTTCAAATAATTTCTCGCGAGCACGGAACAACTGAGCCTTAACTGTTCCAAGGGGCAAATTTAGTTCTTTTGCAATTTCTTCGTATGAATATTCTTTAAAATAACGCAGTTCAACCAGAATTCTATACCTGGGCTTTAATTTTCGAACAACCGTTCGTAAGATAATTGCCTTCTGTTTACGAATCATCTTTTCTTCAGGATCTAAAGCATTCGACTTCAATCGAACTGAATTTTCCTGATTATCTACTGATTCATTTGTATTATTTTCGATAGGCACATGTACTCCCCTTTTCTTTCGCAAAAAGTCGATACAATTGTTCGATGCAATCTTAAATAACCATGTACTAAAGGCGAAACTCGGTGAATACTGATGCAGACTTTTAAAAGCCTTACCAAATGCCTCTAAAGTAAGATCTTCAGCATCACTTTTATTATTCACCATTTTTAGAAGCATAAAATAAATAGCATCCTTGTATTTACTCATTAAACGGGCGAAAGCCTTTTCTTCTCCGTTTAAGGCTGCTTGTACCAGCATAAAATCTTGTCTGGCTTTATCGGAAAGATGAGCACTGTTTTCGTTCATGATAAGTTGTTACGCTTTAACTTAATAAAAACTCGCTCGCCACAGTATATCACAGGGAATAACACTTCACACACTAACGAAGATAACAATATTTTCTTATCACCCAAATGCCTTTGCACTAATTTATAGGTAATTATCTGACTCAAAAGCTTAACCGAAAACATAATAATTGCCAGCAACCACAGCTTAGGTATTAATAAAGCGACAAGAAACACACCAACAAATGCAACCTTTAAAAAACCATCTAAAAACATCATAATCACCTGTTTCAGATCATAGTCTCGTAATAAAAGCAAATGTTTCTCTATCGTTTCCTGCCATTCTCTGCGATCAACATACTGATCATAAGAAACAATCGAATTTTTTGTACAAATTACCGAGTAGTTATTCTTTTTTAATACCCCCTGCAAAATTAATTCGTTGTCAGCATACTTTCTGTTAAGCATACCACTGAACACTCCACTATTAAAAAAAGCCTCTTTACGTAACGCTACATTTCGTGTATCATAAACACAACCGAGTCCATTTAAAGAAAACGAAAGGCACAACATTGCCCGCATCGAATACTGCAAACGTAAAAGGTGATTCCAGAAACCTCGATTGTATTTCACATTCCCATATCCAAAAACAACATCTTTACCTTCCTGCATTCCTCTAGCCATGTCCCAAAGCCAGTTCTTACCAGGCACTTTCGTTTGACCATCAATAAAAATAAGCCACTCCTTGGTTGCCGCTTTTGCCCCTAAAACATATGCCATTTTATCGGGAAACGATGTTTGCTCTGTTACAAATGTAAGTTTTAAGCGCTCATATTTGGCCTTCATATGCCCTAAAACCCGCTCGGTATCGTCATATGAATATTTGTCTACAACCACGACCTCGTAATCCGGATAATCCTGTTCAAGCACACTTGGAAGAAATCGTTCGAGATATCGAGCCGCATTACAGCTTGTAACAACAACTGTTATTCCAGGTAATTGATTCGCAGCATCCACATCTGCCGAACGAATCTTTAAGAAAAATCGGAAATAACCATATAAAATGGTCAGACAAGTAAATACTAATAAACCAATTACAATATACTCGGTTACAGACAGACTAAGGTTGTTCAATATTTCCACAATACATTAATTTTAGAGTCATACAAATTTAACCAATCAGCCGTGCTTTCAAAGCTTTTAACGATTATTAAGTTTGCTTTTTCGCTTCTAAAGGTTGATTTCGAGTTTTATAATTATCTTTGCTTCCTCATTTTTAGTTATGAAATTCGAATTACAACATAAAGCCGACAATACTGAAGCCAGAGCTGGTTTAATAACCACCGATCATGGCCAGATTGAAACACCTATATTTATGCCTGTAGGCACAGTTGGATCTGTTAAAGGTGTTCACATGAGAGAAGTTAAAGAGGATATCAAGGCACAGATAATATTAGGTAATACCTATCATTTATATCTACGTCCTGGACTTGATGTTATAGAACAAGCAGGTGGTCTTCATAAGTTCAATGGATGGGATCGTCCAATTCTTACTGACAGTGGGGGCTATCAGGTATTTTCTCTTGGAGATATCAGGAAGCTTACAGAGGAAGGAGCAATGTTTCAATCACATATCGACGGATCAAAACATCAGTTTACACCAGAAAATGTAATGGATATCCAGCGTACTATCGGAGCGGATATTATCATGGCATTTGACGAATGTACTCCTGGGGATGCAGACTATAACTATGCTAAGAAATCTTTAGAGATGACCCAGCGTTGGCTCGACCGCTGTATTGAAAGATTCGATTCAACGTCTCCTAAATACGGATACAATCAAGCTCTATTCCCAATTGTTCAGGGTTGTGTTTATCCTGAGTTGAGACGAAAAGCTGCAGAGCATATCGCAACTCTTGACAGAGATGGAAATGCAATTGGAGGACTATCTGTAGGTGAACCAGAACATCTAATGTATGAAATGACTGAGGTAGTAAATGAAGTTCTTCCAAAAAGCAAGCCTCGTTATCTTATGGGTGTTGGTACTCCTGTAAATATTCTTGAATCAATCGATAGAGGTGTTGATATGTTTGACTGCGTTATGCCTACACGTAACGGTCGAAATGGCATGCTCTTTACCAGAAACGGGATCATTAATATCAAAAATAAAAAATGGAGTCACGACTTCACTCCTATAGATCCTGAGAGTGATTGTTATGCTGATTTGCAATATTCAAAAGCCTACTTGCGTCATCTATTCCAGGCAAAAGAAATGCTAGGAGCACAGATCGCAAGTATTCATAACCTGGCATTCTATCTTTGGTTGGTTAAGGAAGCCAGAAAGCATATCCTTAACGACACATTCAAGCCTTGGAAGGAAGAAATGGTAAAAAAACTTGCAACCAGATTGTAATTCTGTAAATTATATTACACTTTTATACCCGAAAAAAACAAAAAACATGCTTAAAAAGCTTGATTTTTATATAATCCGCAAGTTTCTGGGAACTTTCTTTTATGCAATAGCACTAATCATTAGTATTGCTATCATATTTGATTTCTCTGAAAAGATTGATGATTTTATTGAAAAGGAAGCTCCATTCAGGGAAGTTTTTATGGATTACTACCTAAACTTCATTCCTTACTTCGCAAATCTTTTTAGCGGACTGTTTACGTTTATTGCAGTGATCTATTTCACTTCAAAAATGGCATATGACTCAGAAATAATTGCCATACTTAGTAGTGGAGTATCTTATAAACGTCTAATGAGACCTTATCTGGTATCAGCAGCTG
The DNA here is from genome assembly GCA_005217565.1 of Puteibacter caeruleilacunae. Classification (GTDB taxonomy): domain Bacteria; phylum Bacteroidota; class Bacteroidia; order Bacteroidales; family Prolixibacteraceae; genus Puteibacter; species Puteibacter caeruleilacunae. The sequence goes on along the minus strand of SJCO01000006.1, from coordinate 438,790 downwards.
TAATTGCGATCTTATCCTGGACACTTGGAAACTTTGTTATTCCTCATGCCAACGAGACTAAACTCAATTTTGAGTATCAATATCTAAAAAAGCGAAAAGGGAATAGCGAACGTAACATTCATTTACAGGTTGAAAAGAATCTATTTGTTTACATGTCGAAATATAACACTTCCACTGATTTAGGACATAAGTTTACATTAGAACGATTTGATGATCAAAATAAACTCGTTTCTAAGTTGACATCAGAAAATATCAAGTGGGATCGTGAAAGGAAAATATGGGTAATTAACAGGTATACAATTAGAGATATTGAAGGTGAAAAAGAGACACTCAGTCATGGCAAAAAAATTGACACAGTCTTAAATATGAATCCTTCCGATTTCTCTTTTGATAAATACACTGTTGAATCGCTCGATTTCTTCGAAATGAATAAACACATAAAAGAGCAGAAATTAAGAGGTGTTAGCAATGTTTTGATGTATGAGCTTGAAAAACACAAAAGGTCTGCCAGTGCATTCTCAGCCTTTATCCTGAGTATTATTGGAGTTTCCCTTGCTTCTCGAAAAATAAGAGGAGGTATTGGTCTACATCTGGGCTTAGGACTTTTATTAAGCTTTACATACATCCTGTTCCAACAGGTATCAAAAGTATTCGCAATAGATGGTTCCTTAAATGCATTTATGGCAGCCTGGCTACCTAACTTTGTTTTTGCCATCATTGCGGTTGTATTATACAGACGTGCAGCTCAATAAAATTGAGGTGAAAGACATATTTTGGTAACAAAAAATTATCCTAAAAGAAACAAATCCCAATAATTAAGTTCGAACGAACAATTTAATTTATAATTTTGGATGCTGAAAATTCAGTAAAAAACTCTCTTTTAGAGTAAATATTATAATAAAATCTAATCGTATGTCACTTAAAAGAAACATTCTCGATCTTAGAAAGAGAAAAGAAGAAGTTCTTCAGGGTGGAGGTGAGAAAGCCATTGAGAAGCAGGTAAAAATGGGTAAGCTCACAGCCAGAGAAAGGGTTCGCGCAATCCTTGATGAAGACTCATTTCACGAATACGACTTATTTGTTGAGCACGTAGCACGTGATTTCAACATGGAAGGTAAGGTATTACATGGTGATGGTGTAATTACCGGAACAGGAACAATCTACGGTCGTCCAGTATGTATCTTTGCACAAGATTTTACTGTTGCTGGAGGTTCGTTAGGTTTGATGCATGCTCGTAAGATTACTAAAATCATGGATCATGCGTTAAAAATGAGAGTTCCTTTGATTGGTATTAACGATTCTGGTGGTGCTCGTATTCAGGAAGGAGTAAACTCATTGGCTGGATATGGAGAGATTTTCTACCGCAACACAATGGCATCAGGAGTTATTCCTCAGATCTCAGTTATCTTAGGTCCTTGTGCTGGTGGTGCTGTATATTCTCCAGCATTGACCGACTTCGTATTTGTAGTAGAGAACATCTCTAAGATGTTCATTACTGGTCCTAGTGTAATCAAGACTGTTCTTGGTGAGGAAATCTCAATGGAAGAGCTTGGTGGAGCAAGAGTACACGCTGAAACAACTGGTAATGCTCATTTCTATGCAATGAGCGAAATGGAGTGTTTCGACCAAATTAAAAAGCTTCTTACCTATATTCCTTGGAATAACTCTAAGAAAGCAGAAGCATTTCCTCCACAGGAACCAAGTGGAGAATTCAAAATTGAGGACATTGTTCCTTCAGATCCTAAATTACCTTACGATATTCGTCACATCATCCAATCAATTACTGATGGATCAGAATTCTTCGAAGTAATGGAGAATTTCGCACCAAACATTGTAATTGGATTCGGACGTATGGATGGAAATACTGTTGGTTTTGTTGCTAACCAGCCAAAAGTACTTGCTGGAGTTCTTGATTGCGACAGTTCTGATAAAGCAGCTCGTTTCATCCGTTACTGTGATGCATTTAACATTCCTATTGTTACTTTGGAAGACCTTCCAGGTTACCTTCCAGGAGTTGACCAAGAGCATGCTGGAGTTATTCGTCACGGAGCAAAAATCCTTTACGCATATAGTGAAGCTACTGTACCTAAAATTACAGTTATCATCCGTAAAGCATACGGTGGTGGATATATTGCAATGAACTCACGTCACATGCGTGCTGATTTCGTATTTGCATGGCCTACTGCTGAGATTGCTGTTATGGGACCTGAAGGTGCAGCTAATATCGTATTCCGTAAGGAAATCATGGAAGCTGAAGATCCAGAAGCAATGCGTCAGCAAAAGATTCAAGAATACAAAGAGAAATTCGCGAATCCATACGTTGCTGCAGCAAAAGGATACATTGATGAGGTTATTGAGCCAGAACAAACAAGAAACATGTTGCTACACGCATTAGCTGTTTCTGAAAACAAAGAGGATCGCGGTCCTGCTAAAAAACATGGAGTTCCTCCATTTTAATCAATAACCAAGACTTATTAGTCATGAGTGAAGAATTGAAACCATTAGTTGTTCACAGTGCTGTTTACAAAACAGAGTGGACAAAGAAATTTGAGAATCGAAAAAAATGGCAAGCTCCAGATCCTAATCTGATTCACTCTTTCATCCCTGGTACAATAATAGAGATCAGGATAGAAGAGGGTCAAGAGGTAAAAGAAGGAGAATGTCTTTTGATACTTGAAGCAATGAAGATGCGAAATAGGGTTGAAATGCCTGTTGATGGAGTGATCAAAAAGATCCACATTAAACCAGGTCAGCAGATACCTAAAGCACATTTAATGTTAGAAATAGAACAAAAATAATGCAACCAAAAAGAGAGTCGATACCGACTCTCTTTTTTATTTATAAAAAAAGGGCAATCCATAACAGATCACCCTTGGTTGTATATATATTCAATTTGCGTTATCCGAATTCCTACAATGACCACAGGCTAGCACATGTCATCCACTCTTCAATATCCGTCTCTTCGTCTTCCTCTTCTTCAAACGTCAAGAACGATGGTAACCAACTTGCAGCATCAGTCATCCAGTCTTCTATTTCTAATCCTTCCTCAGGCTCTTCAACTAAAGCCATCATAAGGGCTGATCTTTCACCCCAAATAAAGTCATCAAACATCCATCCTTCGATTTCAGTTTCAGTTTCCATTTCATACTCTTCCAAGGCATATTCTACGACTACCTCTTGAGCAACCATTCTTCTAATTTCTTTAGCATATGATGTAATTGCCAATACTGTAAATACTCCAAAGAAAAACGCGATTAAAAATTTTCGGATGTAAGCTTTCATTTTAATTTCCTCCTGTATTATGATTTCTTATTCACCCTATATGACTACCAACAAGGTCAAAAGTTGCAAGAGGAAATGTTAAAATTTCTACATTTAATGTTAACGCCCCGTTAACACTATACTAAAGGTCAGTATTTTAGCCTATTTCAGAAGTTTTTAAAATTTTTCAATCCAGACGAAACTCCCATCATTTTTTAATTCTTCGGGTAACTCTGGAAGATTTTCAAAGATTCCAAACACACTCGCTCCACTACCAGACATTGAAGCAAAAGTCGCCCCCATGTTATAAAGTTTGTATTTAATCTCTTTGATTACCGGGAATTGTGGAAATACACTATCTTCAAAATCGTTCTTGATTTTATCTTTCCACTGTTCAACAGGTAAAGTAACCAAGTCCCTAAGATTTTTCGTAGTTTTTACAGGCTTCACGTATCGATAAGCTGCAGGAGTACTCACATTAACATCTGGCTTGATTAAAACAAGGTAATAGCCCTTTAATGAGACATTAATAGCAGATAGCTCATCACCTTTCCCCTCGCCAAAACATGGTACGTTATCGATAAAAAAAGCACAATCACTCCCCAGTTGACGAGCGTACACTTTTAGTTCCTCCTTACTCAATCCTAGGTTGTATACTGAATTTAAACTCTTCAGCATGAAACTTGCATCAGATGAACCACCTCCAAGTCCCGCACCAAATGGAATTACCTTATGCAAATGAACCTTTAAACCAGGGATATCAAAATCAGCTTTAAGCAATTCATAGGCCTTCAATATTAAATTTTGCTCTGCTGAGCAATCAACTAAAATTCCAGAATTTGAAAACTCTACCTTCTCATCCTCCGACTCAACAAACTCAATCGCGTCACTTAAACCTATGGGAAGAAAGATCGTTTCAATGTTATGAAAACCATCATTGCGTTTTTCAACAACATTCAAGCCTAAATTTAACTTTGCATTTGGATACGTAATCATGCCACAAAAATAGTAAACAATAACGAAAAAGCCCTGGGGAATCCCAGGGCTTTAAACTTATAGATCATTATTTAATTATGCATAATCTTCTACGCTTCCACAAGTACAGACTAAATTTCTATCACCATAGGCATTATCAACACGTCCTACTGGTACCCAAAATTTATTTTCACGAATCCAATCCAATGGGAAGGCAGCCTTTTCTCTTGAATATTGATGGCTCCACTCATTGGCAGTAATCACTTGATCAGTGTGCGGCGCATTCTTTAATACGTTATCTTCCTTGTCCGCTACTCCTGATTCAATCTCTTTAATCTCATCAAAGATCGTATCCATTGCCTCAATAAAGCGATCAAGCTCTTGCATTGATTCACTTTCTGTAGGTTCTACCATAAGCGTTCCATGTACTGGAAATGATAATGTAGGAGCATGGAATCCATAATCCATCAAACGTTTTGCAACGTCTTCCTCAGTTATACCGCAAATACCCTTAAAATGACGACAATCAAGGATCATCTCATGAGCAACACGCCCATTTTCTCCAGTATATAATATACCATAGTTATCCTTTAAAGCTTCTGCAATATAATTCGCGTTTAAGATAGCCATCTTTGTCGCTTGCGTCAAGCCTTCTCCACCCATCATCTTAATGTATCCATAGGTGATAGTTAAAACCGAAGCACTACCCCATGGAGCCGCAGAAACAACTGGATCTCCAATATGTCCATTATTCATAATAGGATGTGATGGAAGAAACTCCACCAAATGAGGAGCAACACCGATTGGTCCAACACCTGGGCCTCCTCCACCATGAGGAATCGCAAATGTTTTGTGAAGATTCAAGTGACATACATCGGCTCCAATTCTGTATGGATTTGTCAAGCCAACCTGAGCATTCATATTGGCACCATCCATATAAACCTGTCCTCCATTATCGTGGATAATCTGACACATCTCCATAATCTCGGTCTCGAAAACACCGTGTGTAGATGGGTAAGTTACCATAAACGAAGATAAGTTCTCACTATGTTCTAGTGCTTTCTCACGCAATGCTTCGATACTAACATTACCATTTTCATCACATGGAACCACTACGACCTTTAATCCGGCCATTACAGCACTTGCTGGATTTGTTCCATGAGCAGAAGCAGGAATAATAACAACATTACGATGATGATCTCCCCTGCTCTTGTGATATTCTTGAATTACCATCAATCCAGTATATTCACCTGCAGCACCAGAGTTTGGTTGCAAACTAACATCTGCAAATCCAGTTATATTTGAAAGATCACGTCGAAGCTCTTCCATCATTTCATGATATCCTAATGCCTGATTCTTTGGCACAAATGGATGGATACCTCCAAACTCAATCCAACTTAGCGGCAACATCTCAGTCGCTGCATTAAGTTTCATTGTACAGGATCCTAATGATATCATAGAATGAGTTAACGAAATATCTTTTCTTTCCAGACGCTTAATATAGCGTAACATTTCTGTTTCCGAACGATACTTGTTAAATACATCCTGAACCATAAAATCAGATGTCCTTCTGATATCTTCAGCAACGTCCACATTCTCCGGCATTTCCAAAACTTCTGCAAAAGGTTTGTTCGCAGCACGCGCAAACACCTCTAATATCATATTGATGTCTTCCAGATTAGTGGTCTCATCAATACTTAATCCAACTTCGTGCGAATCAAAATAGCGGAAATTCATCTCCTTGGCCACTGAGAGCCATTCAATATCCTCAAGCTTTACATGTTTCGGTAAAGCGAAACGGATTGTATCAAAATATTGTTTATTTCCTTGTATGTATCCTAACTTCTCGATCTCTGCTGAAAGAAATTTAGCGATACTATGAATTCTTGTTGCAATTTCAGCAATCCCCTCAGGACCATGATAAACACCATAGAAGCCTGCCATTGTTGCCAATAATGCTTGGGCTGTACATATATTAGATGTAGCCTTATCTCTTTTAATATGCTGCTCTCTTGTCTGCAAAGCCAAACGTAAAGCTCTGTTGTCATTTGAATCCCTTGAAACACCTATAATACGTCCAGGAAGGCTTCTCTTGAATTCATTTTTAGTGGCAAAGAACGCTGCATGAGGTCCTCCATACCCCATTGGGATACCGAAACGTTGAGAACTACCAAAAACAACATCTGCTCCCCATTCTCCAGGAGGAGTCAATAATGCAAGACTAAGTAAATCGGCAGCTACAGCAACTTTACACCCTACCTCATGTGCTTTAGCAGTTAAAGTTTTATAATCTTCAATCTCACCATCTGCATTCGGATACTGTGTAATAACACCAAAAACACCTTCCTCAAGCTCTGTATTAAGTAAATCAACTTGCTTCAACACAATACCAAGAGGCTCAGCACGCGTTAGTAAAACCTGCCATGTCTGTGGCCAAACTTTATTGTCAACCAAACACACATTTATATTGGCTTTCTTTTGTGCTCTTGATCTGGAATTATAAAGCATAATCATTGCTTCTGCTCCAGCTGTTGCTTCATCCAACAACGAGGCATTTGCCAATTCCATACCGGTAAGTTCACTCACCATTGTCTGGAAGTTTAATAACGCCTCCAGACGTCCCTGTGACACTTCTGCCTGGTAAGGAGTATAAGAAGTATACCACACTGGATTTTCAAGCACATTTCGCAAAATAACAGCAGGTGTTATCGTATCGTAATACCCCATTCCAATATAAGTATTGAAAACTTTATTTTTCTGGGCTATATCTAATATTCTGCGAAAGTATTGTCTTTCAGTCAAACCGTCGCCTACATCTAACGGTTTTTCCAGACGAATACGTGATGGTACTGTTTGCTCTATCAACTCATCCAATGATGAGGCTCCAACCTTGCTAAGCATTTGCTCAATCTCATGATCCCTTGGACCAATGTGACGAGAAACAAATCTTTCTTGAGTCATTATTCGTTGTTTTTGGTTCTTCTCTTAGTTAAAAAGACATGATTTACTGCAATATTAAGAAGCTTACAAGATCCAAAAAATGACTTTTGCTGCACATTGCAACATTTTCCTACCTCAAAAACGCATTATTACGTTTCTCAAATCCCACTGAAGTCTCTGGACCATGTCCCGGAAACACCTTTACCTCTTCTGGTAATGGCATAATTCTGGACTTTATAGAATGTATTAGGGTATCATAATCTCCCATGTGTAGATCTGTTCTTCCAATACTTCCGTGAAACAACACATCTCCAACTATTATGAACTTTTGTTTTGCACAATAAAAAGCAACACCACCAGGCGAATGTCCTGGAAGATGTATTACTTCCAATTCTGAATTACCGAATCGTACAATCTCTCCATCCTTAAGTTCCTTTTCGGGGTTCTCAATTGGTTCGACAGGAATTCCAAAGCGATCACCATGAGCAACTGCTGTTTCCACAAAAGGTTCATCATCTTTATGCATGGCAAGTTCAAGTTTGTACGTACCTCGCACATACTCCACCCCAAGCATATGATCGAAATGTCCATGCGTATTAATAAGTTTTACCGGCTTTAGTTCATTTTCTGAAATAAACTGATCTAACTGATCTCTTTCACTTTGATTCCAACATCCAGCATCAATAATAACAGCTTCTTTAGTTTCATCATACAAAATGAAAGTATTGACCTGAACAGGATTAAAAACAAATTTCTTTAGAAAAATCATATGCTTAAATTAAATGTCGGTTCCTTTTAACATCGGAACAAATACAAAATCTCCATGTATTTTAATATCGTATCTATTCTCTGAAATTCTTTTTACAACGGTCATTTTTTGGCGCTCATACGGACCGACTGGTATCACCATAAGCCCACCTACCTTAAGTTGCTCCTTAAGTTTTTCGGGAATATGAGGAGCTGCAGCAGTAACAATGATCTTATCAAACGGACCATAAGTTGGTAATCCCTGATATCCATCACCGAAAAAGAAACGAGGATGATAACCTAGTTCAGGAAGGAATTGTTGCACCTTATTATATAGAGATTTATGTCTCTCAATTGTATATACTTGAGCCCCTAACTCTAATAAAACTGCAGCCTGATACCCTGATCCTGTTCCCACTTCTAGTATCTTATCATGTCGTTGTACCTTTAACAACTGTGACTGATAAGCAACTGTAAAAGGTTGAGATATTGTTTGTCCGGAACCTATAGGAAATGCTTGATCTTTATAGGCAAATTTCGAAAAACTGCTTTCAAGAAATCTGTGTCTGGGTACATTCCCTATAGCGTCAAGAACAGCCTCATCTGTGATTCCCTTGATTCGGAGTCCTTCAACCAATCTGCGTCTTTGTCCTTTATATTGAAACGATTCTGACATAAGTAAAATAATTTCCACTTCGCTACCTAACAAAGGTAGAAAATGTTCTCATTTCTTCTCTCCTGTTTAAAAGATTATTTAATCCTCATGAAGGTAAAAATAAAAGATAAATTCGTATACTTCAGAAGTTATTAACAATTCACGATTTTCTGTGTAAAACCGATATTATCATTGCTCAATATTTCTTAACTTTTAGCAATGTTACGTGTAGGTATTATAGGAAATAGTAATCGACTCCAAGAGCAAATTCAACTTTTGAACGATATCAGGTTGTTCTCAATTGTTGGTTTTATGCCGGCGGATCAAACTACAGAAGAATCAATTAAACACGACATTCCAATATATCACGATATCGATGGTCTTAGTGCCAAGTGCGATGCAATTATAATACTTGATTCTTATTTTGCCAACTTCAAAAATCTCTCAGCCCTTATCAGAAAGACAAAACCAGTGTTTCTTGAAAGAACACGATATCTGTCAATTACAGAAAGACAACAACTTTATCGACTAGCTCAGGAGTCAGGCTGGAAGGTTCAGGTTTCCAATAAGATGCTACACCGCCCCATAGTCAAAAGCACTAAACAGTTAGTCAATTTCCCTAAAATTATTGAGTTTGCAAGTACCTATCCTCTAAGAGGAGATGATCAGTTTAAGCCTATTCCAACAAAAATTTTTCAGGAAATAAGTCTTATACACTATCTAACAAATTCGCGGATTAAGAAAATGAATGTCAAGGCTACCAGCATCAATATTCCCAAGAGTATCGATGCAATGCATCTCCGGTTAGACTTTATGAGCGGGACTATATCCAACATCATGGCAAGTCGCATTGCTCATGAATCGTGTCGCACATGTAAAATTTACCAGCCTGGAGGATTTATCCAAGCCAATTTAATTACCAATGAGATCTCTACAAATTACTCTAATTATACATCTCTCGAAGAATTTACATCTCCCTTTGTCTCTGAAATGACTGAGTTTTATAACCATATCACAAGCAATGCAACTATAACTTTCAGCCTGGCAGAAGAGATCACAATATGGGAAACCATTGACGAAATTTTACACAAACTAAAACTTTCTTTTTAAAAACATTCTAATACTTACAATATTGAAAATCATCCTCCGTTAAATCAAATACAAGGTTTACGGTGACCTTAGCTAACCCTAAAAACGGAGAATGAACAAAAAGCTACAAACGGCAAAGTATATGTCAGCAGATATATTCGCTGCTGCACTTTCCTGGCTGTTTTTCTATATTTTTCGAAAGAAAATTATAGAAACTACTGTCTTTGGAATTGACATTCCTGTTGAGTTCGGTTCTCAGTTTACCTTAGGCATTGTTCTCATTCCAACATTCTGGTTTATTCTTTATTATCTAACCGGATTCTATAAAGATATTTATCGTAGAGCACGTTTATTAGAATTAGGACAAACAGCCTTCACGTCGATCGTAGGGACAATCATCATCTTTTTCGCTCTTATTCTCGACGATTTTATTGCAAGCTATAAAGACTATTACTACTCGTTTTTCGTTCTTCTAACCTTGCAATTTACCATAACATATGCCTTTAGACTAATCCTAACTTCAAAAACAATTCGGGATATACATCAAAGAAAGATAGGATTTAATACATTCATTATAGGTAGTAATGATCAGGCAATAAAGATATACAAAGAACTAACCAGCTTAAAACGTTCTACTGGTAACATCTTTAAAGGATATGTTTCGACTAAATCAACATCCCAAAATCCACTTCAAAAGCATCTTCCTCAATTGGGAATTATTGAAGATATGCAAACTATTATTGATCAATACGATATTGAAGAAGTAATCTTAGCCGTCGAACAAAATGAGCATAAATACATCGATAAGATTTTATCAATTTTGGGCAACAGAAACATTGTCGTGAAAGGAACGGCCGACATGCACGATATTCTATCCGGTTATGTTAAAATGACAACCATCTTTAGTAGTCCATTAATAAAAATATCAAATGGTCTAATGCCTGCATGGCAAGAAAATATCAAGAGATTATTTGATGTATCTTTTTCTTTGATAGCTATCATTCTGTCTCTTCCGCTAACGTTGATCGTTGCAATAACGATCGGGCTGACATCAAAAGGGCCTGTAATATTCAAGCAGACCAGGATTGGTAGATATGGAAAACCTTTTACCATGTACAAGTTCAGGAGCATGGTCATTAATGCAGAGGCAAATGGTCCTGAACTATCTGGGAAAAATGACAATCGAATTACCCCCATTGGTCGTTTTATTCGAAAAACACATATCGATGAAATCCCTCAATTTTTAAATGTACTAAAAGGAGAAATGTCAATTATCGGACCGCGTCCTGAACGAGAATATTACATCAACTTAATCGTACAGCGTGCACCTTACTATACTCAATTGCACCGATTACGACCTGGAATCACTTCGTGGGGACAGGTAAAATATGGTTACGCATCTAATGTTGATGAGATGTTGGAAAGACTACCATATGAGATTCTGTATATAAAAAATATATCACTGTATCTCGACTTCAAAATATTATTATACACTTTAATTAACTGCCTAAGAGCAGAGGGTAAATAATTATTGTGCCAACGGAAAAACATCAATCGGGATATACTCTGGTCCCTTGGAAGTAGATCTACTTTCAAATAAAATAACATCTTTTGCGACATCAGTTTGCCAAATCTGATCTTCAAACAAACCAATAATACGATCAAATCGATCCAATGATTCTAAATGTTTTATTCTGCCTAAAGTTAGATGAGGATTATAGTTCCGTTGATCTGCATCAAATCCTACTTGTTGACAAATATCCTCTACATTCTGCTGTAGCTTTCCAAGAGTATCTGAGGCTAACACATTACAATAAAGAACCTTTGGTTTTCTTTTCCGCACAAATGTTCCCAACCCTGCAATCTTATAGTCAAATACCTTAATAGATTTCACAAAATTCTGCAGTCTGGCAATCAACAGTTGTTCCTGTTGTAACGTTGTATTGCCAAGGAATTTTAAGGTAAAATGCCAGTTGGTTACTGGACTCCATTTTATTTTATCAGAAGAAAACTCTTGTTGTAGTTCAGAAAGAAGATTTAGCAAACGATCATTAGGATTCACTCTTATTCCGATGAAAGTTCTCTTAGGCATATCAGAGCTCTCCCTTTTCTATCTTCAGTATGATCTCCTCAATTAATTCATCATCACCTTCTGGATCATACTTAGTCTTCAGGTTATTTCCAAAGATCTTTGCTACCGATTGCCAGAAAAAGGCAGAGAAACCACCGCGCAGATCCTTAACAAGTTCGTAAGTTGTACTGCCTGTCTCACGATCGATTAAGCGAATAAGTAAACGTCCTTCACTTATTGATAACTTTTTTAACTCATCACCATATCGATTCATCAATTGCTTTTCAATGGACTTGACATACTTACGTCGCTTAGCTTTATCGGGCTCTTGTTCAAACTTCTCTTCAAAGTCGACCAGTAATTCTGCAGCTTGCTTGGCATATGGATAAACCTTCTTCAAACGATAGACTAATCTTCTATATCTATTATATTGCCATCGATTTGAAAAGGTCTTACGTGGAAATACAGGAACCTCCTTTAGGTTGCGATGAGGTATAGTATCTGCTCCGATGACCAATCTATCTCCAATCACTTTGCTGGAGTCCTGATCATTTTGTGCCTCAGTTTTATTCGCCACCCAGCAAAACAGAAGCACCAGAATCAATCGAAACATACTCTTCATATCTGTCCCAAAATTAGTAAATATCCGCGTGAACTAACCTAAAATTACAATTTATGTTATAAAGAATAAATAATTATCTCTCTGCTGAACAAAATATAATCCAGTTTTACTCACATTGTTCTTATATTTGCACGATTCTATTTTTTTCTTTATCCCTTAAAATCAAATAGAAATGAGCAATAAATTTGGAGTAAACGTCAAATCAGAGATTGGGAGACTTGAAGGAGTAATTCTTCATACCCCAGGGCAGGAGGTTGAAAATATGACTCCTAAGAATGCAGAGCGTGCATTATATAGTGACATTCTTAACTTGTCTGTTGCTAAGGATGAGTATATGCAACTAAAAGGAGTGTTGAATAAATTCTGCAACACCTTCGAAGTTATGGAACTTCTTGAAGTATTACTCCGTGATGAAAATCAAAAAGCCAACCTACTTTCAAGAATTTGTGAATTAGAGCAAGTTCAGAGTGAGTATAACCGACTTTCTGATTTGGACTCAATGGAATTAGCACGCCAGCTGATTCAAGGAGTAATTTTAGAGCGTGATACATTAACAAAGTATCTAAGTAAAGAACGATTTGTTTTGCGTCCATTACACAACTTCTTCTTTACTCGCGATGCGTCAATGTCGATGCTTGACGAAGTATTAATAGGAAGAATGGCTAACCGTGTAAGAGAGCGTGAATCTGTAATCATGGAAGCGATATTTAAACATCATCCGTTGTTTGGTGTTGATACAGTAAACCTTCTAAATCCTGCATACGGTCCTATCCCTGACCGATCGGCAACGATTGAAGGAGGTGATGTTCTTATCGCACGAGAGGATGTCTTAGTCATTGGAACAGGAATCAGAACCACATCACAAGGAATTGATTTCATTCTTGAAACTATTAAAAAGAAAAACAGCATTCCTCGCCACCTTATCATTCAGGAGCTTCCGAGTAATCCTGAGTCATTCATCCATCTTGATATGGTATTTACATTCCTTGATAAGGATGCCTGCATGGTTTATGAGCCTTTAATCATGCGCAATAATAAATACCAGACGATTCACATAACAGTTGATCGAGGAGCAGTAACCTCAATTACAACCGAGGATAATCTTTTAACTGCTCTTCGCAAAGTTGGCATTGATTTAAAACCAATCAACTGTGGAGGAAGTAAAGATCCGTGGATTCAAGAAAGAGAGCAATGGCACAGTGGAGCCAACTTCTTTGCAATCGCTCCAGGTAAAGTACTTGGATATGCCCGTAACGTACATACTATTGAAGAAATGAACAAAAACGGTTTTGAAGTAGTAAAAGCACATGATATTATTTCAGGTCAGGTTGATGTTCACTCTCTTGGTCGTAGTGTAATAACCATTGAAGGCTCTGAGTTGTCACGAGGTGGTGGTGGCTGTCGTTGTATGACAATGCCTGTAAAACGTCAGGCGGTAGACTGGTAGAAATTAGAATATTATATGAGAAAATTACGAAACAGTGAACTTAACCGAATATCGGTTGCTGAATTCAAGGGAGCACAAAAAACACCGATTGCGGTAGTGCTCGATAATATCAGAAGCTGTAATAACATTGGATCGGTATTCAGAACCTCTGATGCTTTATTGGTTGAAAAGATTTATCTTTGTGGTATTACTGCCACTCCTCCTAATAAAGACATTCATAAAACAGCTCTCGATGCTGAGAATTCTGTTGAATGGGAATACACTGAGAAAACCGAACAAGCAATTGCTAAGCTTAAAGACGAAGGCTATACCATTCTTGGTATTGAACAAGTTGAAGACAGTATATCGTTGCCTGATTTTCAACCCAAAGAAGGTGAAAAGCTAGCTCTTGTATTTGGAAACGAAGTCAAGGGAGTTCACCAGAAAGTTGTGAACATGTGTGATGGATGTATTGAAATACCACAATATGGAACAAAGCACTCCTTTAATATTTCGGTTAGCGCTGGTATAGTCCTCTGGGACATATTCAATAAAATTAATTCATAAAAAAAAGCGGCTTAAAAGCCGCTTTTTTTTATATATGATGTCTAATTCTAATTAGTCAACAATTGCTTTGAATTTAGCATCTTCGAAGTACTTAGCAAACTCTAAATCAGTTTTTGCCATAGCCTTGAATTTAGCATCTTTCTTAACAGCTGCTTTCAAGCTGTCGAACATCAAGTTTGTCTTAGCTGTACGAGCACCAATAACTGCTTTTACGTAGTCAATCTTAGGACAATCTTTCTTAACGCCATTGATAACTTTCAATGCACCGTTATTGTCACCAGCTAATAATTTAGCTAAAGCAACATTTAAAGAAGTATTGTTTCCGAAGTATTTAACTGCTGCATCGTAGTTACCTTTCTTCAACTCTACAAGACCTAAGTTGTAGCTTACGTTTTCACCAGCACCGTTAGCACCACCGAATAAAGCTTCAGCTTTCTTAACGTCACCTTGCATCAAAGCAACAGCTCCAAGGTTGTTAGAGATGATAGGGTTCTTAGGTGAAAGCTTGTCAGCTTGCTCCAATACTTTTTTCGCATCAGCAACTTTCTTAGTTTTGATGTAGATCAATCCCATGTTATTGAAACCTCTCCAATCGTTACTATATACTTTAGTGAAAGAGTTGTAAATAGCTAATTTCTTAGTATTGTCTTCAGTTAAAGTAGCAGCATACAATAATTCAGCTGGATTTAATTTTGAAGGATCAGAATCAGCTAAAGCAGCAATTTCCTCATCAGTCTTACCAATCAAGTCAACGCTTGCAGTAATCTTAGCACGACGAAGTTTTGGAAGAATATCATCAGCTAACTGAGTAAATGCAGCAGAAAGATTTCTGATTTCTTTCTCACGTACTTCAGGATCTGAGTACATAGAAAGAACTCTCAAGATAAGATCTTTGTCTTGAATAGATGACTGCTTCATCAATTCTTGGAAACCTTCCCAGTCCTCTGGAGTAAATTTAGATTTGAAATCAGCTTCAATCTTCTCACGCTTCATTTGACGCTTAACATACTTGCTAGCTGTTCCTTCACGTCTTTCTGAAAGCTTAGTGTTCCAATCTTGCTCACCGTCAGGAGAAGCATATGCTGAAACTTCAATATTTTTTAGATCTTTTCTTTCTGCCTCGAAAGCATCTTTAGCGTAAGCTTTAAATGCGTCCAAATCCTCACCTTTCAACTCTGAACCACGTACATATGAACTGTTGATCAAGTAGTGGATGTCAGCCATGAATTCGTCAGGAACGATTCTTTGGAATACATCAATATTTGGATCATACTTTCCAGTAGTGTTCTTCTCACGTTGTACACCTAAAACTGGCTTAGCACAATTTCCCATTAAAGTAGAAGTTGCGATAACACCGTCTCCAATTTTAATTGGATCAAAATCTAAAGTTTTAGATCCTTTTGAAGCAGTGATACGAAGCTCTAAATCTGATTTTCTCATATCGTTCGCATAAGCAACTGCATCGTTATATGAGAAACTACCACCGTTAAGGTAACTAATTACTTTATTATTGTCTTCTACACGCTCTCCTTGCAAGCTGAAAGATTCAAAAGCTTTTTCACCACCATCATATTTCAATACTGGTGTAGCAACAACTTTCACTTTCTTGTGGAAGTATCTTTCTGGAAACTTAGCACTAAGTGCCATGTCAACATCTCCTCCGTTCGCTTCAAGAACTTCAGGAGTTACTTTAAACTGAATCTGGTCAGCATGCTTTTTCATTTTCTTCAAACCAGCACACCCGGACATTAGCAATGCGGCGAAAAACAAAGAAGCTAAAGGTTTATAGTTCAACTTTTTCATGATTGATAGATATTAAGATTTTTTTGAATTTTTTAAAAATTCCGGATTTCCGTACAAAATTAACAATGTTTTGAAAACTAAAAAGCTGAATTCCTTTTTTTAATCACATTCTAACGTTGTTAATCCCATTTTTATAATCATTTTCAAAAATTATACTTATTAATCGCTTATAGTCAGCCCGATTATTAACAAAATCTATGCCATGAGTATCAATAATTACAACTGGAAAATCCTTTTGTTGCTTCATGAAGTTCAAATAACTTTTATGGATCTTTTCCAAATATGCTGAATCGATATTTATTTCATAGTCTCGACCTCTTCCTGCAATGTTTTTCAACAAAATATTACTGGAGGCATGTAAGTATACATACAGGTCGGGTTTTGGCAATTGGTCGTATATAATCTCGAAGAATCTACGATATAAGGCATATTCATCGTCGTTCAATGTGGAACGAGAAAAGATCAACGATTTCATGAAATAATAATCAGCCACAGTAAATGTGCAAAACAGATCACGATTAGTCAACTCTCTCTTTAGCTGATTGTAACGATCCGCCATAAACGACATTTCTAAAGGGAAAGAATACTTTTCCGGATCATCATAAAACTTAGGAAGAAATGGATTATCAGCAAAACGCTCAAGAATAAGCTTTGCATTGTAATCACTGCTTATTTTTTCGGCTAACGTAGTTTTTCCAACACCAATATTACCCTCTATGACCAGAAAATTGATATCCATACAAGTATACTGCAATTATAATTTTAAGTCTGACATTAGATTATCATTCCCAAATTTATAAAATTCTTCTACTACATATGGTGTTATAAATACATTATGGGCAAGTGTTATACTTTAAAATGAGTTTACTTTATGCTTCAGGGTTATTACAAAGAAAAAGCGGGCTAACCCTCAGGCTGCCCGCTTTATTATATCGACTAGTTATTGTCTCTTCTATGTGGACGTCTTCTCTCACGATCTCCGCCATCACGACGATCTCTACGAGGACGATCACTTCCACCTTTATAACCTTCTGGCTTAGGAAGCAATACTTTTCGCGATAATTTCAACTTACCACTCTTAGCATCAACTTCAATCAATTTAACCTCAATCTCATCACCTTCTTTCAGCGCTTGATCAACAGTCTCTAAACGCTTCCAGTCAATTTCTGAGATGTGTAACAATCCATCTTTTCCTGGTAAAATCTCAACAAAAGCACCAAAAGCCACAATCGACTTCACTTTACCTTTGTATACCTCACCAACCTCAGGAACTGCGACAATTGCATTGATACGTGCTAAAGCTGCTTCTAACGCTTCTTTATTAGAGCTAGAAATCTCAACAACACCAACATTATCAACTTCTTCTATCGCAATAGTTGCACCAGTGTCTTCCTGAATCTGCTGAATAATCTTACCTCCAGGGCCAATGATTGGTCCAATCATATCTTTCGATACAGTCATCTTATGGATACGAGGTACGTTAGGTTTCAACTCTTCTCTTGGAGCATCGATAACTTCCATCACTTTTTCCATGATGTGCAAACGGCCATCTTTAGCTTGGTTCAATGCCTGAGTCAATACCTCATAAGACAATCCATCAACTTTGATATCCATCTGAGTAGCAGTAATACCACGAGTAGTACCTGTTACTTTAAAGTCCATATCACCCAAGTGATCCTCATCACCTAGAATATCAGATAAAACAGCATACTTACCACCATCTTTGTCGGTGATCAATCCCATTGCAATACCTGTTACAGGCATCTTCAAAGGTACACCGGCATCCATCATCGCCATAGTTCCTGCACAAACAGTAGCCATTGATGATGAACCATTCGATTCAAGAATATCTGAAACAACACGCACAATATAAGGACAATCCTCTGGGATCATTCCTTTCAATGCACGATGTGCAAGGTTACCATGACCAATCTCACGGCGACTCAATCCTCTTGGTGTTCTTGCCTCTCCAACACAGAATGGAGGGAAATTATAGTGCAATAGGAAACGCTCTTTACCCTGCATAGTCACATTATCGATGATCTTCTCATCCATCTTAGTTCCTAAGGTAACACTTGTCAACGACTGAGTCTCACCACGAGTAAATACTGCTGAACCATGTGATCCAGGAAGATAATCAATTTCACCCCAAATAGGACGAATCTGAGTAGTAGAACGACCATCAAGTCGAATTCCTTCGTCAAGAATCATACGACGCATCGCTTCTTTCTCAACATCATGGAAGTATCTTCCAATAAGGTTTCCTTTAATTTCTTCCTCTTCTTTACCTTCAGAATACTGCTCTACAAACTCTTCCTTAATTGCAGCGAAAGCATCAATACGCTCCTGCTTATTTGTAAGCTGCTGTTTTGCTACAGCGTAACACTTATCGTAAGTTTGTTTCCAAACAAGATCTTTTAACTCTTCATCATTGTCCTCATGACAGTATTCACGCTTTACTATTCCCAACTCTGCGATCAACTCTTCCTGAGCTGTACATTGAACGCGAATAGCATCGTGAGCTACTTTAATGGCCTCAAGCATCTCCTCTTCTGATACTTCATCCATCTCACCTTCTACCATCATGATGTTATCAGCTGAAGCTCCAACAACAATGTCCATGTCTGCTTCTGCCATTTGAGAAGTAGTTGGGTTGATAACGAACTCGCCATTAACACGACCAACACGTACTTCTGAGATAGGACATTCAAATGGAATATCCGATACGGCAATTGCAGCTGAAGCTGCTAACCCAGCCAAAGCATCTGGCATAACCTCTGGATCCAAAGAAATCAACGAAACCATTACTACAGTTTCTGCGTGATAATCCTCTGGGAACAACGGACGCAATGCTCTGTCAACAAGTCGAGCCACAAGAATTTCTTCGTCTGATGGGCGACCTTCTCTTTTTAGAAAGCCTCCAGGAAATCTACCGGCTGCCGAAAATTTTTCTCTGTAATCAACAGACAAGGGCATGAAATCAACGTCTTCTTTAGCATCTTTTGCCGACACAACAGTTGCTAACAACATTGTATCACCCATTCGTACAACAACTGATCCATCAGCTTGCTTAGCCAAACGTCCTGTCTCAATAGTGATGTTTCTGCCATCGCCAAGATCAATCGTTTTGAAAGTTCCTTTTATCATATCTTCTGTTAAAATTTTAGATTAAATAAATGGGTGGAGCTTTTTGTGAAAAAGAGAAAAAAGGCAATCTGTAATTGCCTTTTTTCATATAGGACTATCGACGTAATCCTAATTCTTTTACAATCGCACGGTAGCGATTAATATCTTTTCTTTTCAAATAATCAAGAAGACTTCTACGCTTACCTACTAATTTGATCAATGCACGCTGAGTAGAATAATCTTTTCTATTCTTTTTCAAGTGCTCAGTCAAGTGAGCAATACGGTAAGAAAATAAAGCAATTTGTCCTTCTGCTGAACCAGTGTCAACATCTGATTTACCATGCTTAGCAAAAATCTCTTTCTTAGTTTCTGATGTCAAATACATAATATTAAACTTTTATTTGTGATACAATTTTCAACCTGCAGCATCGCTGTCAATAACAACAGTTTGAAATTAATTAAAGAAAATCGTGGCAAAAGTAATGAAAATTCTTGATTCAAAAAGTTTTATTCTACTTTTTTGATCCGCTGAATCATTGATTTTCAGAATGCAACTAGCACTTACATGCCACTAATATCTTTCCTCAAACAACTCCCTAAATACTTTTATTTGCTCGGCCGATCCGAGCAAAAATATTTGATCTTTTCGGTTAACAACATGATCCTTTGGAGGATTCACAATATATCCACCCTCTTTGTTTTTCAGACCAATGATACTTGCTCCCGAATTATTTAGTTTCTTTATATTTCCCAAAGGCCTGTCGACGAATCCTTCGGCCATATTCTTACAGGCAATTTCTTCCAAACTCACATCCTTTGATTCGGCCAGTAAAAGATGCTCTACAAACTCCACCACATCAGGCTGTGTAACCAGGGTAGCCATACGTTGCCCGCCAATACGTTCCGGCATAATCACATTGGTAGCTCCCGCACGCTTTAATTTCACATCGGAATTTATTTCCGAAGCACGACTAATAATCCGCAAATTGGGATTCAAGCTACGCGCAGTTAACACCACAAACACATTATCGGCATCATTAGGTGTTGTTGCAATTAAAGCCCTTGCATGATGTACCCTTGCCTGCTCCAACACATCCTCGTGAGTAGCATCTCCGTTAATATACAACAATTCAGGCCGCTGTCGAATACGCTCAATTACATTGGCTCGTTTCTCTATAATTACGAATTCGATCCCATGATCGATCAATTCATTGCAAACCTGCTCGCCGTTACGACCAAATCCACAAACAATAATGTGATCCTCCAATTTGTCTACTTTTTTATACACCCGAACAGTTTTTAAATAATGCATAAACTCTCCGTCCAAAACAAAACTTGCCAGGGTTGAACCAACATATGCTAAAGTTCCCAGACTAAAGAATATGAGTCCTGAGGTAAAAAGCTTTCCCGCATCAGACAACGGTTGTACTTCTCCAAAACCAACCGTTGAAACTGTTATAATGGTCATAAAAATGGCATCGATTAAAGGAAAATCCTCAATCACTATATACCCTACGGTTCCTATCACCAACATTAATGTTAGCAAAAACACACCCATACGAATGGTTCTCGATGATATAGCCTTATAATTGTACGCCATCCAACACTTTTTTCCCTACCTGACAATTCAGACAGTTTTTCTTTTCACAATAATTTCTTTTCAATTGAATCAACGCTTGAGACTCCAATGCAGTATTAACCTCAACACCCAACGCCTGCCATCCCTTAATTATATGGTTATCTTCTGCAGGAACCTGGCACAAATAATCCAATGCGAGATCCTTCATTTGCTGATCTTCTTTCCAGCTACCATATGCAAACAGTATCGGCACCACCGTGTTAATCACCAAATTCCGGATCGCTGTTAATCCCAAACGCTTTACTTTTCTCACCGAAGGCTGATTGAAATTGTAATGATCATCCCAATATTTCGATGCCTCCACATTAAACAATTCAATAATTTCCTTCAATGACTTTGCATCCTGAAGATAGGAAAATATTGCATGCGAACAACAAATTAACGCCGCAAACTGTGCAATTCTTATTGTTGGGAAGTTTACCGGACGTAATCTAAGGAATTTCCACTGGTGAGATTCAATAGCTTTTAATCCATATTTCTTATACAAAAAAGAGTATTCATCTCTCAGCTTAAGAAAATAATCATCTCCTAACAACGCATTATTCAGCATCCCTGACTGTCCGAAAAGAAGAGCTTCTATCTGAAAAAGACTATCACGATGTTTCATTAAAATATTTAATGGGACTGATCGTGCAAGCATTTCAAACGGATCACTATTTACTTTAAATCCAAAATTGCGAGCTAATAATCTATAGAAAGTTTCATTCCAATCGCTATTCGTCTGGTTATAAATCTTATTGATATAATTGATCTTCATTTCCAATCGCTCAACGATCAGACTGTGCTGCCATATCTTTAACAAAAAAGGATCCTGTTTATGAAAATATTGTTCGCAGGCAATCCACCCATTACTTTTTTGAAGTTTCTCATACTCATCCTGCAAACGCTCGTCAATTTGAAGCTCAAAACAAGGCAACAATTCCCCTGTAGCAGTAGTAATCGGGGTATCACACTCTAGTACCACGTGTAAAATAACATTGTCGTAGAGTCGATTTTCATCATGATGATGACGTTTCCAATCCGATGCTCGTTTATGAATTTCAACATTCCCGGCCCATACCGTTTCGTCAAGCTTAATACGAGCATTAAAAAAATCAGGTCCCTCATCTCTATTCAGAATCCCCCTGTCTATTATTTCTATTTTTTGTCCTTCGCAGGTTTTTAAATTTACTGCTGAAAACATCCCGTGTTTCCAAACAAATTGAACAAATTCCTCCTTCATGGCTTGCAGGTTTTTTGGTCTAATAAATATACAAATTTGAAAATGATAATCCCATGTAAAACTTCTTCAATCATGAAAATTTAGCTAATTTAGCAGAACCGCATTGATAATATCTTTTTCAATTTCACACCACATGTTTTCACCCTTAAGTATTACTCTCCTCCCCTCAAATCTTACTACATTACACTACAAATACACCACAAATACAGGACTTTTACTACTATATGCCGTAGGTGTCCAGTAAGAGTGCCGTAAGAGTCCAGTAGAAGGGAGAACAACAGGGAGATAATGAAGTCATTAAAAGATGACACTGATGTATTACATCTCTTAACATCCTAAAAAGTAATGATCACAACTTTCCCTTCACTCTATATCCAAAGCTTTTTGTACTTTTATCGCATGATAATCTGATCCTCTTTCAAAATCTTTAGAAATGAGCACATTTAAATGCTTCACAGACAAAGAACACAATGGAGAATCTTAAATACATTAGCAATGAATCTCAAATTACGAATACTAAGTTTCCTCTCAGCATTTCTATTCATAACAAATACTTTTGGAGCGATAAATCTAACTCCTAATGCAAAAATAAGTTTACTTACATGTGGACCAGGAAGTCAGATTCATGCATTTTACGGACATTCAGCACTTAGAATCAAAGATCCAGCGCTAGGCATAGACCATGTTTTTAATTATGGCATATTTTCATTCGATTCAAATAACTTCATATACAAATTTTCAAAAGGAGAAACCGACTACATGTTGGCAGGTTATTCATTCAAGCGATTTCTTGCAGGCTATGAAGTAGACAACAGAAGTGTATTTGAACAAGATCTTAATCTAACAATGCACGAGAGACAGCAACTTTTTAATGCCTTACAGGAGAATGCAAAACCAGAGAACAGAGTTTATCGCTACAACTTCTTTTTTGATAATTGTGCCACACGAGTACGCGACATCGTGAAAAATAATGTTGATGGCACAATTGCATTTCGAACAGAGAGCAAGCACAATAAAACATTTCGCCAATTAATTGATGATTATCAAGGGAAATTTGCCTGGGTAGATTTAGGAATTGACCTTGTAGTAGGAGCGCCTGCCGATACTATCGCTGGAGCTTATGCCGAAATGTTCCTTCCCGATTATATGCTGGAGCAATTCTCCGAAGCTAGTATAATCAAGGGGAACAACTCCAGAAAACTGGCCTCTGATACCAAAACACTATTCCTTGCATCACCCGAAAAAGAGCGCAGTTGGTTGCTTCACCCCGTCACGATATTTGGAGTTATACTTTTAATCATACTGGCATTATCCCTAAAACAGTTAAAAGCAAAATCAACATCCCCACGACTCGACAATATAATCTATGGTATTACCGGATTTATCGGAATCATTGTTTTTTGGTTTATTCTTTATTCTGAACATCCGGCAATGCGTCCTAACTGGAATATCCTATGGGCATTACCAACTAACTTTATCTTTGCCATCCTCAATTCATTTAAAGGATTAAAGGCAAAGCTTAAATGGTATCACAAATTTAGCGCCATCTGGCTTGCGCTATTCCTGTTGTTCTCATTCATTATCCCTCAATCTTTCAATCCTGTTATCTACATTATAGCAATGATTGTCTTGATACGGTCACTATTGAATGTCATACAGTTAAAACAGCTAAGACCCTAATACAATTAACCTATAAGTCTGC
This sequence comes from Puteibacter caeruleilacunae, assembly GCA_005217565.1. Classification (GTDB taxonomy): domain Bacteria; phylum Bacteroidota; class Bacteroidia; order Bacteroidales; family Prolixibacteraceae; genus Puteibacter; species Puteibacter caeruleilacunae. The sequence continues at coordinate 414,945 of SJCO01000006.1, read as the reverse complement.
ACTTTAGAACGAACTAAAGTGTGCAAAATTTGACTGAACAATTAGATCATATATCTTTGTAATTTTTGGTACAAATAGCAAAATCAAAACACTTTGGCAAAAGGTAAAAAATACGTCGAAACTCCGTTAATGAAGCAATACTATCAGATTAAGTCAAAACATCCTGATGCTGTATTGTTATTCAGAGTAGGAGATTTCTATGAAACATTTGGAGAAGACGCCATAAGGGCTGCAGAAATATTAGGAATCACATTAACGCGTAGAGCTAACGGCTCGGCCAGTTATGTAGAGTTGGCTGGATTCCCACACCATGCACTTGACACCTACCTACCAAAATTGGTAAGAGCAGGACAGCGTGTAGCCATCTGTGAACAGTTGGAAGATCCAAAGCAAACAAAGAAAATTGTAAAGCGAGGAATTACAGAACTGGTAACACCTGGAGTGTCAATCAATGACAATATCCTGGAGAATCGAGAAAATAATTTCCTGGCTTCCATTCATATCAATAAGAAACAAGCAGGAATCGCGTTCCTCGACATATCAACAGGAGAATTCCTTACTGCGGAAGGTAACTTTGAATATATCGACAAGTTACTGAATAGTTTCCAACCCAAGGAGGTATTGTTTCAACGTGGCAAAGAAGAGCAATTCGAATCTCTTTTCGGGAACAAGTTCTACACATTTAAACTTGATGACTGGGTTTATACTTCCGAGGCGGCTCAAGATCGATTAACCAGACATTTCGAGACCTCTTCATTAAAAGGATTTGGAATTCAAAACCTGGCCAATGGTATCGTCTCGGCAGGAGCGATTCTTCACTACCTTGATATAACACAACACAACAACCTGAAGCATATTTCAGGTATATCGCGTATAGAAGAAGAGCATTACGTATGGCTTGATCGCTTCACTATCAGAAACCTGGAACTATTCGGTTCTTTAAATGAAGGAGCAAAAACCCTTATTGATGTTATCGACCATACCACAAGTCCGATGGGAGCGCGGATGTTAAAGCGTTGGGTTGCACTTCCCTTGAAAGAAGTGAAACCTATCAATGAGCGGCTCGACGTTGTTGAACACTTCATCAAGGATCTTGATCTTAAAGATGACATGCACGAATATGTGCGTCAGTTGGGAGATCTTGAACGATTGATCTCTAAAGTAGCTGTTGGAAGAATCAATCCTCGAGAGGTAATACAATTAAAGAATGCCCTTAAGGTCATTGAACCTATCCGTCAACTATGCGCTGACAGTCCAAATGAAACCTTAAAACGCTTTGCCGACCAACTTAATCCTTGTACATCTATTCGCGAACGCATAGAGAAGGAAATTTTCCCTGATCCTCCAACAATGATCAGCAAAGGAAAAGTTATTAACGATTGCGTATCAGATGAGTTGGATGAACTGCGAAACATCGCCTATTCAGGTAAAGATTACCTTATAAAGATACAAGAAAGAGAAAGCGAACGCACTGGAATACCATCATTAAAGATTGGTTTCAACAACGTTTTCGGCTATTATATTGAGGTAAGAAATACACATAAAGATAAAGTTCCTGAGGAATGGATCCGCAAGCAAACACTGGTTAGTGCTGAAAGATACATTACAGAAGAACTCAAAGAATATGAAGCAAAAATATTAGGAGCTGAAGAAAAAATAGTATCTCTTGAAACAAGACTATTTAGTGAATTAATTCTTGCTCTTTCTGAGTATATCCAAGCGATTCAGGTCAATGCAAACATCCTGTCCCGAATCGACTGTCTGCTGTCATTTGCAACATTAGCTATGGTTAACAACTACCAGAAGCCCGTTGTCAATGACTCTAAAAACATCAACATTAAAGAGGGGCGTCATCCAGTTATTGAAAAGCAACTACCGATTGGGGAAGAATACATTACCAACAATGTATTGCTAAACAATAACGACCAGCAGATTATCATCATCACCGGACCTAACATGTCGGGTAAGTCGGCGTTATTGCGCCAGACTGCACTCATTGTATTAATGGCCCAAATGGGTAGTTATGTCCCAGCTGAATCTGCCGAAATAGGATATGTTGATAAGATATTTACACGAGTAGGTGCATCTGACAATATCTCCCTGGGAGAATCAACATTCATGGTTGAAATGAACGAAGCTGCCAGTATCCTAAATAACCTATCTGACCGAAGTCTGATTCTTCTTGACGAGCTAGGTAGAGGAACAAGTACCTATGATGGAATTAGTATTGCCTGGTCGATTGCTGAATACATTCATGAGCACCCTCAGGCAAAAGCCAAAACCCTTTTTGCAACACACTATCACGAATTAAACGAGATGGAGAACTCATTCTCGGGAATTCGTAACTATAATGTAACTGTAAAAGAAGTTGGTGACAAAGTGATCTTTTTAAGGAAACTTGTCAGAGGAGGCAGCAATCACAGCTTTGGTATCCACGTAGCCCAAATGGCTGGTATGCCAAGAAGTGTTATAAAACGAGCAGAAGAGATTCTTGAGCAATTGGAAGGAAACAACCGAAAGGAATCATTATCGAAACCTGTAGCACAAATAGGTGAACAAAGAGAAGGAATGCAGCTTAGCTTCTTCCAACTCGATGATCCGGTTCTTAAAGATATCAGAGATCAAATTGCAAATCTCGACATCAACAACCTGACTCCGGTTGAAGCGCTCAACAAGCTTAATGAAATAAAGAAATTAACAGGGACAAAATAAAGAAAGCGGCATTAGCCGCTTTTTTTATCACCTTTCCTGTAGTTTCAGAAAAAAATCATTTTTTTTCACAACCTCCTATTGAACTCATTTTATGCACTTTGGCCTAGCCATGCGCAGTTCGGCGATATTTTTTTTGAAAAAAAAGGCCCAAACAGTTTTTTCTAAAAAGATTTTTCTTCTATATTTGCAACCGCAAAAGCGAAAACAAATCGCGAGAATAGCTCAGTTGGTAGAGCACGACCTTGCCAAGGTCGGGGTCGCGGGTTCGAGTCCCGTTTCTCGCTCGTTCTTTAAAACTGCCCGGATGGTGGAATTGGTAGACACGCAGGACTTAAAATCCTGTGGCCATTGCGGCCGTGTGGGTTCAAGTCCCACTCCGGGTACTTTTTTAAAGTACCCTTTTTTATTCGCGAGAATAGCTCAGTTGGTAGAGCACGACCTTGCCAAGGTCGGGGTCGCGGGTTCGAGTCCCGTTTCTCGCTCAAAAAGACATCTCTTTTCAGGGATGTCTTTTTTTTTGCCTTTTATTTAAAGCCTTATCTGAAATTTTTACCTCTAGGATTTCGTACACTCAAAAATCAAAGGAACAGAATCGATCGCTAGGTCTCTCCCCATAAAATCTCCATAATACATTGCCCCTACAAAGCCATACAGGCCTATAAGCGCCTCTATTTCGCTTTTTACGACCGGATATAGCAAAACACTATTATCTATCACCTCATCCGACTCTTTGACCGTTAATCGCGTTTTAAACTCAATCTGATCACAACCATCAATTACTGCATATGTACGCTCAAAACGAATAAACTCATTGTCTATAGTGGAAAGTCCTTCTAATTGAAGTTTTTTTATTCTATCGTAATTTATCACCTGAACAATTAATTTTCCTCCAGGTTTAAGCACATACTTCACCCCCTCAAAGAAGGTCGACATCTGCTGTACATTCTCAAGATGAACAAGTGTATTACCCAGGCAGACTACAGCATTAAAGGAAGAAGGAGGAAAATCCTCCTTAAGTGCAAGCATATCCCCAGCCTGAACACTAGCACTCTTTCCTGCCAATCGCTTTTGCGCAAGCGACACCATCCCTAGATCAGGTTCAATGCCTACAACATCAATATTCTTGTCGGCAAACAACTCTACAAGTCCCCCTGTTGCCGATCCTATATCCAAAATGTGCAATTCCCCAGACTGATCTTTCAATCTGCTTAACACAAAATCACGCTGAATAGGTTTTGGAGGAAATATATGATCATAGCAAGCCGCTATACTAGTGTAGAAATCCATATTTACAATTTTCTTACTACAACCACTAAAGCAGCATTTAGTTTAGAGATTGTTTAAATTTACTCCGATATTTTACGAATAATAGTCATACCATCGCGAAATGGAAAGATCACCTTTTCTACACGTGAATCCTCCTTAATCATATCATTAAATTTAATAATCCCTTTTGTTTGCGTATCCTTCGATTGCACCTCTTCAACAACCTTACCACTCCACAAGGTATTATCTGCAATGATATAACCACCAACAGGTACCTTATCAAATATTAAGTCATAATGCTCACAGTAGCGACGCTTATCAGCATCCATAAACACCAGATCAAACTCAACATTTAGATCAGTCACAATTTTTTCTGCATCACCTACATGCTGAACAATCGTCTCTTCAAGTCCTGCTTTCTCAAAATACTTCGCAGCCATCTCCTCAAGTTCATCATTAATCTCGATTGTGTGCAATTTCCCTCCAGCCTGAAGTCCTTTAGACAATGCAATTGCAGAATATCCGGTAAAGGTTCCCAACTCCAGGATATTGCGTGGTTGAACCATATTACTTAGCATACTAAGAATCTTTCCCTGAAGATGCCCTGACAACATACGAGAATACAACACATTTACATTCGTTTCACGTGCAAGCTCTGCTAAAACCTGATCCTCTTCATCAATATGATCTAATACGTAGTGATTTAAATCGTTCTTAAAATTATTCATATATAACTAATCCCTCTACCTTTACTAATCCATTAATAAACTGTCAGCATCGACAACTTACTACTATCAAATACCTCATTTGCAACATCCATCAAATCCAATGCTGTCAACGCATTCACTTTGGCACTAATCTCTTCAAGACTATCAATTCGATTATAGAGCATATATGACTTTCCTATAGTTAGCAATAAATCCTCTCTATTCTCTTGCGATACGGCCAACTGTCCAATCAACTGCTTTTTAGCTTTACTCAACTGCAATGATCCCAGTTTCACATTCTTCAGACGATCCAGCTCCTTCATCACAATCTTCCTTGCTCTATCGAGATTCTCTTTCTCCGTTCCGAAATAAATATTAAACTGCCCTGTATCTGAATAAGCGGTATAGTTCGATTCAATATTATATGCCATACCATGCTTTTCTCTCAACACCATATTCAGTCGAGAATTCATAGAGGTCCCTCCAAGAATATTATTCAACAACACCAAAGCAACACGCTTAGGATGCTGATTATTGTATGCAATATTTCCCAACATACAATGCGCTTGATAAGTATCTTTACTCAATTCTTTAACGATCGGCTGATATGCCTCAAATCTTTCACGCTCATATCCTCTCAAACGGGCAGGAACTCCTTCAAAATGTTTATCGATTAATTTTGTAAAACGATCGAATTTAATCTTACCAATCGAACAAATCACCATCTGATCGGTGTGGTAATTACGCTGAATAAATTTCAACACCTTTTTTCTTGTGAATTTCCGTACGTTCTGAGGCGTTCCAAGAATATTTCGCCCCAATGGATGCCCAGCATACAATAACTCCTCAAATTCATCAAAAATAAGCTCTGACGGGGAATCCTTATAGGAGTTGATCTCCTCAATGACTACCTCCTTCTCTTTTTCTAGCTCTTTCTTTGGAAAAACAGAGTTATTCATAATATCGCTCATCAATTCGATAGCTCTATTATAATCTCCATTCAGAAAAGTCGCATACAAGGCTGTTTCTTCTTTTGTCGTATAAGCATTCAGCTCGCCCCCGACATCCTCAAGTCGACTTAAAATATGATAAGCTCTTCGCTTTTTAGTTCCTTTAAAAATAGTGTGCTCAATAAAATGAGCCATTCCCTGCTCCTCTTCCAATTCATCCCTCGAACCAGTATTAACAAGAATGCCCAGGTGTGCAACCGGTGAATCCACCTCGACATGCACAACCCTAATATGGTTACTTAATGTATGTGTAAAATACTGCATCTAATCTAATTTGTTGAAAATGACCGAAATCTACATTTTCTTTCAGCGCAGCAAAATTATAAAATAATACGGAAACCAATGCAATTCTGTGCAACCAACACCGACACCTCTTTAGTAAGAATTAATGATTCACTTTTATCCAATGTAAATCACCGAAATATTGCAACCAGAAAACCTCCTTTATTTGCAACTTTGTTTTTAGCGGAGAATATTTTTTTCAATTATTTTCTACTTAAAACAATCTTTTTTCAGTTTTTCTTGGTAAAAATTCGTGCCAATATTCGCATTTAAAAGCCTAAGTCCATAAACAACCATACAGACTCAAAAAAAACATGCATTTTTCTAAAAAAAATCTCATTGCATCTATTATTTTGATCCTAAAGGTACTACAAACACTAGAAGTACAGAACAAGTTGCATTTTCTTTTATTTTTTCAAAAATAGATTTTGCGGGAGAGAATATTTGACTATATTTGCACCCGCATTTAAGCAACAACGGTGCCATAGCTCAGTTGGTAGAGCAACGGACTGAAAATCCGTGTGTCCCTGGTTCGATTCCAGGTGGCACCACACCGAAAGCTTAAAGGTGCCATAGCTCAGTTGGTAGAGCAACGGACTGAAAATCCGTGTGTCCCTGGTTCGATTCCAGGTGGCACCACAAGAAAGGAAGATTATAACAATCTTCCTTTTTTTTGTATCCCACTCACAACACCACAAAAAAAAAAGACAGATATAACATGTATACCTGCCTTTCAATATCTTAAAAACAGTTGCTTCTAGACCAATTCAGCCTCCAACAACAACTCTTCCATTTCAACCTGTACAGCCTCTGCTTCCTGACGCGCTCTATCTGCGAAATCTTCATCTGTACTTGCATAAATGATACCTCTTGATGAATTAACAAGTAATCCACATTTCTCATTCATTCCATACTTAGCAACCTCCTGAAGACTTCCTCCCTGAGCTCCTACACCAGGCACCAATAAGAAATGATCTGGAACAATCTCTCTTACCTCTGTCAATTTCTCAGCTTTAGTCGCTCCAACAACATACATCATACTATCGGTAGTTCCCCACTGCTGAGAGGTCTTTAAGACTGTTTCGAACAACATATCGCCACTTTCAGTATCTTTCTTAAACTGGAAGTCGAAGGCACCTTTATTCGAAGTTAACGCCAATAAAACTACCCATTTGTCTAAATAAGTCATAAATGGTTTAACTGAATCCTCTCCCATATAAGGAGCAACAGTAACAGCATCAAAATCCATTACATCGAAAAATGCACGTGCATACATGGTAGAAGTATTACCAATATCACCACGCTTAGCATCAGCAATAATGAAAATCTCAGGATGATTACTTCGAATATAATTAACCGTTTTCTCTAAGCTCTTCCAGCCCTCTACACCATGACTTTCATAGAACGCCAGGTTTGGCTTATAAGCAACAGCCAAGTCTGCAGTTGCATCAATAATCTGCTTATTAAAATTAAATATTGGATCGGTAGTGTCTAACAGAAATTTTGGAATCTTCTGCATATCGGTGTCTAATCCAACACAAAGGAAACTTCTCTTTTTCCTAATTTGCTCAAATAACTGATCTGCGTTCATAGTCAATAATTTTTTGGTCAAAAAAAATCCGACAAATAAAATATTTATCGGATTTGATTCTATTTACAATTCACTTTCTTTCATTCTTTCTGCATTCTCCTCAACTTGGAGTTTCTCAATAATCTCACCTATATCACCATCAATAATGGCAGGAAGATTATACAAGGTAAGACCGATACGATGGTCAGTTACTCGCCCTTGCGGATAGTTGTAGGTACGAATCTTAGCTGAACGGTCTCCTGTCGACACCATAGTCTTACGTTTAGATGCAATCTCATCCAAATACTTCTGGTGCTCCATATTATAGATACGCGTACGTAATTCAGTCATCGCCTTAGCAAGGTTCTTCAACTGAGACTTCTCATCCTGACACGTTACCACAATACCTGTTGGCATGTGCGTTAGACGAATAGCCGAATACGTTGTATTTACCGACTGTCCACCAGGACCTGAAGAACAGTAAGTATCTTTACGAATATCGCTTTCTTTAATATCCACGTCGAACTCTTCAGCTTCAGGCAATACGGCTACCGATGCTGCCGATGTATGCACACGACCTTGTGTTTCTGTCTGAGGAACACGCTGCACACGATGCACACCTGATTCGTATTTCAGTACACCATAAACACCCTCACCTGACACAGTAGCAACAATTTCTTTATAACCACCAGAGGTTCCTTCATTCACATTAGTAACACTCATCTTCCATCCTTTACTCTCACAGAATTTAGTGTACATACGGAACAAATCACCGGCAAAGATACTAGCTTCATCACCTCCTGTACCTGCGCGAATCTCAAGAATAGCATTTTTACCATCCTCTGGATCAGCTGGCACAAGAAGCATTTTAATCTCCTGCTCCTTCTCCGGCATTACTTTTTCAGCCTCTTCAATCTCCTCACGAGCCATTTCTCTCAACTCTTCATCGCTCTCCTCAGCAAGCATTTCCTTGCCTGACTCAATATTAGAGATCAGATTCTTATATTCTTTATAAGCCTTCATGAGGTCCTCCAGGCGTTTATACTCCTGACTCAACTTCACATATCGCTTCATATCCTGCATTACTGCCGGATCGGTAATCTGCTGCCCAACTTCATCGAAACGAAACTGTAAAGCCTCAAATTTATCCAATAATGACTGATCTGCCATATCTTTAATTTTTCTATTCTCAATTAAACAATTAATAAAACTCTCAGAAACTATTTCTAGTATTCGAAAGTTCCATATTCAGACTTGATTGTAAGCTTCTTCTCTTCCGAAGCCTCAACACGTCCGATAATTTGCGCCTCAACACCAAATTCAGCCGCAATATTGATAATATCTTCTGCCACTTCCTGACTAGTATAGATTTCGTAACGGTGTCCCATATTAAACACCTTATACATTTCTTGCCAAGGAGTGTTCGACTGCTCTTGAATTAGTTTGAAAAGTGGAGGAATAGCAAACATGTTATCTTTTACTACATGCACCTTATCAACAAAGTGAAGCACCTTAGTCTGCGCACCACCAGAACAGTGAATCATACCGTCGATTTCACTACGATACTTATCCAATACCTTTTTCACTACTGGAGCATAAGTACGCGTTGCCGACAATACCAACTTACCAGCGTCAAGATCAACACCTTCAACAGGATCGGTTAGTTTACAACCTCCAGAGTAAACCAAATCAGAAGGTACCTCTGAATCGAAACTCTCTGGATACTTCTCTGCCAAGTATTTTGCGAATACATCATGACGAGCAGAAGTCAACCCATTACTTCCCATTCCGCCGTTGTATTCAGTCTCATATTTTGCTTTTCCATGAGAAGCCAATCCAACGATCACATTACCTGCCTTAATATTATCAGCCGAGATAACATCAGAACGCTTCATTCTACAAGTAACAGTTGAATCAACAATCACAGTACGAACAAGATCACCAACATCAGCAGTCTCACCTCCTGTAGAGTAAATACTTACTCCCATCTCACGAAGCTCTGCCAACAACTCTTCAGTTCCGTTAATGATTGCAGAAATCACCTCTCCTGGAATCTTATTTTTATTTCGTCCAATAGTGGATGACAACAAGATATTATCAACAGCACCTACACAAAGTAAATCATCAAGATTCATTACAATTGCGTCTTGTGCAATCCCTTTCCACACTGACACATCTCCGGTTTCCTTCCAATACATGTAGGCCAAAGATGATTTTGTACCGGCTCCATCAGCATGCATAATATTGCAATACTCTGGATCTCCACCCATAAAATCAGGGATTATTTTACAAAATGCCTTAGGAAAAAGTCCTTTATCAACATTCTTAATTGCATTATGTACGTCTTCTTTCGATGCGGATACTCCTCTCAGATTGTACCTGGTTTCGCTGCCCATACTGAATTTGTTCTTTTAAAGTTGAATTTTCGGGGGACAAAATTAGCATTTTTTAAAGATTATTCCTTATTTCTTTTACCTGCTCGTTAACAACTTAATACAAATCGAACACAAAATCCAGCTATGCCTCTTTTTCAAATCACAAAAAAGAATAAAACATCTGTTCAAAAAAAACGTTATAATTATTGCATTGTAACAGTTTTACCAATAAATTGCCTTCAAAATTGATTCTAAAATTTATCGACATGAGATATTTTCTCTTTATCATCATCATCTTAACAACGATACAATTTAGCAGAGCACAAAACAGTTCTGTATCAACAGATCATACAATTTTCCTGATTGGGGACATCAAATATCCGACATCACAGTCGGCCCCTTTACAATTACTTGTTGAGCAAACACAACAATCAAATACCCCTAATACAATTATCATATTAGGAGATATCATCTATCCTGAAGGTTTGCCTGATGAAGATGAAAAAGAATACAAACAAGCCAAATCATATCTCGACAATCAACTTGATCTTCTGAAAAATGCAAACGCCGACATCTATTACCTTCCCGGAAATCACGACTGGGCCAAAGGCAAAGAAGAGGGATTAGACCATATAAAGAACCTTCAGAAATACATAAAAAAATCGCTGGACAACTGCACCTTTATACCTAAAGATGGCTGTCCGGGACCAATTGAAATAGCCTTAACCGAAGATATTACATTAATCACCATCGATTCACAATGGTACTTACACCAATGGGAAAAGAACATGGATGAGGAAGACTGTGGAATTGAGACCGAGGCAGATGTCATGACACTCCTAAAGGATGCCCTACTACGCAATCAAGGTAAGCAAGTAATCCTTGCCACACACCATCCTCTTCACAGTGAAGGAATACACGGAGGACACTTCCCTGCAAAATCACTCTTATTCCCATTAACTGAAAAGAATGAAGATCTATACATACCACTTCCAGGATTTATCTATACCTCGTACAGAAAATTCTTTGGCAACATACAAGATCTTTCACACCCCGATTATAAAGCATACTCCGAGGGCCTACAGGCACTACTGGAAGAATTCCCAAATATTATTTTTGCATCAGGACACGAACATAGCCTTCAATACAAGAAACTAGGATCAATTCAACACATAATCAGTGGAGGCGGAGGAGAAGCAACCTACATTCGAAAGAAACATGATTCTGAGTTTGCAGCACAAAAAACAGGTTTTGCCACAATTCAGTTCAATTCCAATCAACAACCAACCTTAAACTTCTGGTCTCCAGAATCCAATTCAGTTAACTCCCCTATTTACACAACGAATTTAGAATTACAGAAAGCTACGGAAATAACAGAATCAACACATTCATCTATAGATTTTAAAACTCCGATAACCACCCAAGCTAGTCTACAATACGAAGCTTCTCCTTTAATTAATAAGATGATTGGAGAAAACTATCGAAAAGAGTGGGCTACCATCGATACTTTCGAAGTTTTTGATATCAGCAAAGAAAAAGGCGGCTTGAAGATCATCCAACGAGGAGGCGGACAGCAAACCCTATCTGTAAGAATGGAAGACAAAAATGGGAAGCAATATGTACTGCGTTCAATTGACAAAAATGTAGCCAAGGCTCTTGATCCAGTACTCAGAAAAACTTTTGCTGTAGACATCGTACAAGATGCCATTTCTGCAGCACACCCTTACTCTTCACTTACAGTGCCCATCATGGCCGATGCTGCTGGCGTTTACCACACCAACCCAAGGGTAGTATATGTTCCTGACGATCACAATCTGGGAATCTACCGAAAAGATTTGGCCAATGGCCTATACCTTTTCGAGGAAAGACCAGCAGGCAATAGAAAAGATATTAGCAGCTTCGGAAATTCTGAAAAAATAATAAGCACTCCTAAGGTTCTCGAAAAAACTCAAGAAGACGAGGACCACCTGATTGATCAACAAGCCGTGCTACGAGCACGTTTATTCGATACCTTCCTGAACGACTGGGATCGACATGATGATCAATGGCGCTGGGCGAGCTTTAAAGATGATGACAAAACATGGTATCGTCCAATACCGCGCGACAGAGATCAGGTATATTTTTTAAATGAAGGATGGCTTACCTGGCTGATGGCACGCAAATGGATTATGCCTAAATTCCAAGGCTTTGATGGCGATACAAAAAACATGAGTGGCTTAATATTCAATGCCCGTTATTTTGATCGCACCTTTCTAACAGAGCCCTCTCTTGACCAATGGATTGAAACAGCAACAAAAATGCAGGCAAACCTAACCGATGAGGTTATCACAAAAGCTGTACATCAATTACCAGGCAATACCTTTACTCAATCAGGCGAAGAAATCATTGACAAACTAAAAGGTCGAAGAGATAATCTTGTAGACTTTGCTCGTCGACACTACTATTTTATCAATAAAGAAGTAAATATTGTAGGAACAGATCAGCGAGACCTTTTTAAGGTTGAACACCTAAAAGATGGAAAAACCAACGTTACTGTATACCATCTAACCCACAAAGGTGAACGCAAAAGAGCTTACTACAACAGAACATTCAATATTGAAGAAACCAAAGAGATTAGACTATACGGACTGAAAGGAAAAGACCTTTTTGAAATTGACGGCACTTCAAACAAAGCCGTTAAAATTCGAATTATTGGAGGGAAAAGCGATGACCTGGTAACGGATAATTCAGACATTAGTTCGCCTCGCAAAAACACACTCGTTTACGACAAGCCAAAAGGAATTAAAATAAAAGGCAAGAGAGTGGAAACACGAAACCTTACCTCGAGGAAAAAGTCAGTAAACACCTACGATCGCAAAGCATATAAATACGACAAAGTAAGTCCGCTGATCACCTTTGGATCAAATATAGACGATGGTTTATTTTTTGGTGCTGGATTCACAAGCAGTCAGTTCAATTTCCGCGATTCAACCATCCACAAAATACTTATCAAACATGCCCGTAAGACTGAAGCCACAAGCATGTCATATGATTTTTTGACAACAAATATCTTCAACGGCATTGATTTAACAATGGAAGCAACAGTGCAAATCCCCAACTTCTCAACCAACTTTTTTGGATTGGGAAATAAAACCACTTACGACAAAGATAAAGGTGAGTTATTCTACAGAACAAAATATCAAAATCTGGAATTTCATGCCAACCTCATGAAAACATACAACAATGAGGTACAACTTAAGGTAGGACCTTTTCTAAGATTTTGCGAAGCCAAAGCAAAATACGATCGCTACCTCACCGATGTATTTGCACCAAACCTGGAAGATGTAATCTACCAAGACAACCTCTATTTCGGACTAGAAGCTATATTCAAATACGACACTCGAAACAATGAACTCAATCCTCAAAGCGGAGTACTCTGGAACAACCGAATTGCCTACTATGAAGGATTCAAAGATAGAACAAGCGATTTTCTAAAATTGCAGTCAGACTTGGCACTATATCTTAGCTTCAAAAGAGATCCCAGAACCGTATTTGCGTTGCGTTTTGGAGGAGCGTCAAATATAGGCGACTATGAGTTTTACAACGCCAATATACTGGGAGGAAAATCGAACCTAAGAGGCTTTCGAGAGGCACGTTTTTATGGAGACGATTATCTATATCAAAACACCGACATACGGTTTAAAATCAAAAAGATTACAAACTATTACTTTTCTGGCGATATAGGATTAATCGTCTTTAACGATCTGGGAAGAGTTTGGCTTGATGGTGAAAAATCTAAAAAATGGCATCATGGCTATGGTGGAGGCTTTTGGATAAGTCCATTAGAAGCAATGGTAATAACAACAACATACAATATATCTAAGGAAGAAAAGCGGATGTGGTTTAACTTTTCTTATCTTTTTTAAATTGGCATTAACCTTATTGATGAGTATATTGCACCTTTAAAATACGAAGGCATGGAACTGGTAAAAAACGCAGAATCATTTGTACGAGAATATTTCAAAGACAACACCGACGACAGACTAGTATATCACACACTTGAACATACCGAGTTCGTTGTGGAGAAGGCGGGTGAGATAGCTGAAGCCATGAACATCAGCGAGGAAGACAAGCAATACCTATTGGTGGCTGCCTGGTTCCATGATATAGGCTATTTTAACGACTGCTGCAATCACGAAGTCGAAGGAGGAAAACTTGTCGCAAAATTTTTACGTAACAAAAACATCACTGAAGACAAAATTCAGCAGATCGACAATATGATCCTGGCAACCAAGATGCCTCAAACACCAAAGTGCGAGCTAGACAGAATTCTCTGCGATGCCGACATGGCACATACTGCATTGGATGATTTCCTTGACAAATCTCTCAAACTATGGAAAGAAATAGAGAATGTAAAAGGAAAGGCAACACCTGAGGATATCTATCTTGAGCATACCATATTCTTCATGGAAAAACACAAATTCCATACTCAATATGCCCTTGACAATTACAACGACCTTAAGCAGGCAAACATACTTAAGCTTGGCAAACGAGTAGATAAAATTCGCAAAAACCATAAGAAGCAACTTAAAGACAAAGACAAAAAAATACTGAAGTTAGAAGAGAAGATATCAGAACTACGTTCTCCAACACGAGGAGTAGAATCGATGTTTAGAAATACAGCTAGAAACCAGATTAGCTTAAGTTCAATTGCCGACAACAAAGCCAACATTCTGATTTCAACAAATGCTATTATGCTATCGGTATTGATCACTATGATCGTTAGAAAAATCAATGAATTACCATTCATTTTAATTCCAACGGTGATATTTCTAGTATGCTGTCTTACAACAATTGTCTTTGCCATATTAAGCACACGACCAAATGTTAATTACGGTAGCTTTAGCAAAGAAAAAATCAAAGCCAGTAATACCAACATGATGTTCTTTGGAAACTTCTTCCACCTCAACGTAGATGAATACGAAGAGATTATCAGAGATCTAATGAAAGATTATGATGGCCTGTACAGCACCATGATTAAAGATCAGTTCTTCCTTGGACAAGTTCTGGCGAAAAAATTTAAGATGTTACGAATTGCCTACAACGTATTTATGTTCGGAATGATTACCACTGTTGTAGCTTTCAGCTACGTAATGATCTTTAATCATCCTTAACAATACTTCTGCACGGCATAGACTTTAATTTTTTTCTCTTTGCCGCGCAGGACAAATTCGTCGACAAACTGAAAATTGCAAGGGACATTATCTTCATAGTTATCCACAAAGGTCTCTGAGACCAGCAAATCCTGATTTAGTTCCTTGCACATCTTTTGAATACGTGATCCTGTATTCAACACATCCCCATGATAGCAAATCTCTCTCTTCGTACCACCTACTTCAGCAACACTAACCAATCCTTGGTTAATCGACGCCTTAAACACAGGCACATGTCCATATTGCTTCTGATAGTAAGTTGAGCGAGATTGCAAATATTCCTGATACTTAAAGAAAAGCTGCATACTCAATGAAGGAGTACGGTTATCTCCACAACTCCACGTAAGCACCACCTCATCGCCAACATACTGATAAGTTGTAGCCCTCGCACCGATAATAAAGCTAGTCAGATCCTGAAAACAATCCTGCAAAAAGCGACTATAAGTGATATGCCCTAATTTTTCAGCAATTGTGGTTGAATTCTCAAGATCCATAAACATAAAGATCCTATACTCTTCACTAGGATACGCATAACGTCCCAACATCTTATTTTTGAATAACTTTGGTCCTATCAGATAATAAATACCCCTCAAAACATTAATCCCAATCAACCCACAAACAAAGGTCAACAAAGACATCCCAACATCAAATCCCTTATTTATCTCTCCTCCGGTAGTACTTATTTGCTGCAACTGTCTGGCTACATAGAAGAAATCAGGAAGTACCCATCGCAAAATGGCAAAGAACACAACCACCAAAGAACTATAATAGAATCCCTTGACAGCTAAACGTACAACAAGTTTTCGATAACGCACATAACGAGGAAAGATATAAATTTCAACCAAAGCAGTTATAACACCAATAATTACAGCAATCAGGAAATTATAGCGATCAAGAATTTTGGCATCAGCATTACTAAGCGTCCCCGTTAAAATCTCGTCATAAAAGCGCAATAAGAAAACAAACCGAACATATACGATCCACCAAATGATAATAAAAAGTACCTCGCGAAGTTTTGTCCAGATTTCCAATCCTCTATTCATACCAGAAAGTTTAATGATATAAAATTAGGCGATCTGATCTAAAAAGCAAATACTAATCGGCGAGTTACCTATTCTTCCACATTCATCTCGTATTTCTTGTGGTAATCGGTTGATAACACTCTAAACTCTGTTCGACGATTGAGACTATTACAAATCTCTTTTTCCTGCTCCGACGATAAACCATTTATAAACTCCTCAGTAAGCACATCATTACGTTTCAGGAAATCATATTCACGCCCAAGTTTACGGGTAATCTTTTTAGGCCAGGTTTCACCATAACCTTTAGCAACCAAACGCTCTGCATCAATTCCTTTTTTAATGAGGAAATCCACAACAGCCTGAGCTCTCTTCTGTGACAGTTCAGAGTTAAAAGCATCGCTACCCACAAAGTCGGTATGCGACATCAGCTCAATAGTTATCGTTGGATTTTGCTCTAAAATATCCACCAGACTATCTAATGCATGTACCGATTCCTGAAGTAAATCCCACTTTCCAAACTCATAGTTAATATTATCAACCTTAATCGGAGCATCAGTTGGAGTCATCTCCAAGGCAACATTAAACTCCTTACTATCATCTAATCCAACTGTAGATATGATTTTTTTCGCATTTAGGAATCCATCTTTGAAAGATGCAAAAATATATTCCGTTCCAGGATTCAATTTCATTTTAAACTTACCATCCATCGAACGCATCTTCAACATTGTACCATCGGTTCCAATAATTCGCACTGTAGCATCCTTCTCTTTTTGCTCTGTCTCCTTATTATAGATCTCACCGAATACCTGGTATATTTTTGGAGGAAGAACAAATGAGTAAATATCATCCCCTCTCGATCCTTTCCTATTGGAAGTAAACAATCCTTTCTCCCCTTCCTTGGCATAAGAAATTCCGAAATCATCACCTGGAGAATTTACTGGGGCAAGCATATTTTCAATCTCCCATTCTCCATCTTCATTTTTGGTAGCTTTAAAAATATCCAATCCCCCTAGACCAGGATGCATATCAGATGAAAAATAAAGATCTCCATTATCTCTAATGTATGGAAAAACCTCATTCCCTTCAGTATTAATTGCAGATCCCATATTCACAGGTTTCGACCAACTCCCTCCAGACCTTTCGGCCATCCAAATATCGGTTCCACCAAAACCTCCCGGACGATCTGAAACAAAATACAATGTACCATCAACAGCAACTGAAGGATGAGCAGCAATTAAGCTATCACCAACTAATTCAACCAATACTGGTTCAGACCAATCACCGCGAGAACGAGATGTTTTGTAGATCTCAGCACCAAGACTTTTTGAGCGATTGTAGCGACAACGGGTGAACAACATCACATCCCCCTTGGCACTTAAAGTGGCAGCACCATCTTCATCCCCTGTATTAATTACAAAATCTTCATCCAACAATTTAGGCTCACCCCATTTTTGCTTTTGCACCTGGAATGATGTAGTAAACAAATCGGCATACTTATGACCGGTTATCTGACTCTTCTTTTTTCCTGTAGCTTGTTCTCTCGATGAAGTAAAAATTATTTCATTATCTCTTTTCCCGGAATAAATACCAGCATAATCACTCTGACTCGAATTTATTTCACGGATATTATCAATACGATAACGCGTTTGCTGATCTTTTTGCTCTAGAATCAGCTGACAAGACTTTATTCCGAATATTGCAGCATTACTCTCTGGTACTGAATCCATGTAAACCTGATACATTTCAAGAGCCTGTTCTATTTTATCAGTATTCTTCAACGCATCAGCATATCGCAAAATCACAACAGGATCGGCATAATTACGTCTTAAAGCAGTACGATACCAGATTACTGAACGACTGTATTGCCCTAACTTACGATAACACTCCCCAAGGTTAAATGCAATCTCAGTCTTCTTTCTAAGATCTTTGGTATTCTTATAAACACGCTTATAACCGTCAATAGCATTAGTATACTCACCTATCTCATAAGATGCATCGATTAGACGTAGATTTTTCGTCCCCTTACATCCTGACAGAAAGGATACCAACAATACACTTACTAATAAAACGAGAATTTGTCTCATGAATCTATCTTAATTGTTCGCCGTGTAAAATACTCAAATTATTTCAGACCTCATTCCTGTCATTTGTTTTCAAGTATTTTCCACAATTGCTATAACGCATGAAAGCTCATTTAATTGTAAAAAAAAAGGAAAACTTCTAAAATTAGAAGCTTTCCTTTTATATGATCAATTAAGCGAAATCTTTTTCTAGCGGCTAAAAAGTAGCTCGCGGTACTTAGGCAATGGCCACAACTCGTTATCAACGATTAACTCAAGCTTATCGATATGGTAACGAATATCCTCAAGATAAGGACTCACAGTCTTGTCGTAAGCATAAGCCTTCTCTCTTTCACCTTCAATAACATTAGCAACTTTACGAGCTTCGATCATTTCATGAACCTTAGCTTTTACTGCTGAGATATGTCCAGAGATTGTCTTAATAAGCTCTTTACGTGCACCAGCTAATTGCTCGAACTCTTCTTCAGAGAAGATATCTTTAATACCCTTCACGTTCTCGATCAACATTGTCTGATATTTCACAGCAGTTGGAACGATATGGTTAATTGCAAGATCACCTAATACACGAGCCTCAATCTGAATTTTCTTCATGAACTTCTCATATTCAACCTCTGCACGTCCTTCAAGCTCTACAGGAGAAAGAACATTCATTTCGTCGAACATCTTAATCACGCGCTCATCAGCGTAAGCTTCCAATGCTTCTGGTACACTACCAATATTAGTCAAACCACGCTCAGCAGCTTCCTGTACCCACTCATCGCTATAACCGTTACCATCGAAACGGATAGCTTTAGATTCGATGATCAACTTCTTCAATACCTGGAAGATAGCCTCATCTTTCTTGATACCCTCTTCAATTAACTTATCAACATCAACTTTGAATAATTGCAACTGCTTAGCTACAGCTGTATTCAATGCAATCATTGCGGAACCACTGTTTACAGAAGAACCAACAGCACGGAACTCAAAGCGGTTTCCAGTAAATGCGAATGGAGAAGTACGGTTACGATCGGTGTTATCCAATAGAATTTCAGGAAGACGACCGATATCCATCTTAATAGCAGTCTTCTCGTCTGGTGTCATTTTTCCATCACCAACAGTATTCTCAATATGGTCTAACATTTTGCTCACCTCAGAACCAAGGAATGCTGAGATAATTGATGGTGGTGCTTCGTTAGCTCCCAAACGGTGCTGGTTAGAAGCAGTAAGAATACTTGCACGAAGAAGATCCTGGTTATCAAATACTGCTTTCAATGTATTAACAACAAAAGTTAAGAATTGAAGGTTTGACTTAGGATTCTTTCCTGGAGAATACAAGTTTACACCAGTATTAGTAGTCAACGACCAGTTGTTGTGTTTACCTGAACCATTAATTCCAGCAAATGGCTTTTCGTGGAACAATACACGGAAACCATGACGACGAGCAATCTTCTTCATGATATCCATCAACAGCTGGTTGTGGTCATTTGCAAGGTTCAATTCCTCATAGATAGGCGCCAACTCAAACTGGTTAGGAGCAACCTCGTTGTGACGAGTCTTAGCAGGAATTCCTAAACGGTAACACTCGTTCTCAAGATCAATCATATAAGCAGTTACTCTTGAAGGGATAGAACCAAAATAGTGGTCATCCAACTGCTGATCTTTAGAAGAACTGTGTCCCATCAAAGTACGACCAGTTAATGCCAAGTCAGGACGAGCCTGGTATAAACCAGCATCAACAAGAAAATACTCCTGTTCCCAACCTAGGTTAGCTTGTACTTTACTAACATTCTTATCGAAGTACTGACATACAGCA
The DNA here is from genome assembly GCA_005217565.1 of Puteibacter caeruleilacunae. Taxonomy (GTDB): domain Bacteria; phylum Bacteroidota; class Bacteroidia; order Bacteroidales; family Prolixibacteraceae; genus Puteibacter; species Puteibacter caeruleilacunae. The sequence goes on along the minus strand of SJCO01000006.1, from coordinate 394,933 downwards.
ACAGCAGCTTTATCAACAGCAGCAGATGCTCTCAACAATGGAGTTTTGTAGTCAAGTGCTTCACCTGTATATGAAATAAAGATAGTAGGAATACAAAGTGTTGTTCCAACGATAAATGCTGGAGAAGAAACATCCCATGCGGTATAACCACGCGCCTCGAAAGTCTGGCGAATACCTCCTGATGGGAAAGAAGATGCATCTGGCTCCTGCTGAGCAAGTAATTTACCAGAGAATCCTTCAACAACACCACCCTGACCATCTAGATCAATAAATGCATCGTGTTTTTCAGCAGTTCCATCAGTCAAAGGATGAAACCAGTGAGTATAGTGAGTAGCTCCATTTTCGATTGCCCATGCTTTCATTCCTGTAGCAACCTGATCTGCCATTTTACGATCGATAGTAGTTGCATTATCAACAGCATTAACAACTGCCTTAAAAGCATCTTTTGACAGATACTTCTGCATTTTATGTCTATCGAATACTAATTTCCCGAAATAATCGGAAGTCACATTTGCATCTCTTGTTACCTCAACAGGCTGTCTCTCGACTAGATTCTGAAGAGCATTAAATCTAACTGTAGCCATAATCTATACTTTTACGAATTGTTATTTCTTTTAAACACAGCTCAAAAATAGACATTTTTTCTTTACACCCCCTCATTTTCACACCCTAAAGCCATTTTTTATTAATTTTCAATTAACATACCACCATTTTAAAGGGTTTTAAATTCACTTTTAATGTTTCAACCTCGCTTCACATCCTAAAAAAGCACATACACTAAAAAACATTCAATTTTCATTTTTCAAGTAACACCCCCATTTTATCGAACACATTGTAAGCAATTCATCAATATCCATAAAAAAAGGGATCTTCACATCACTGTAAAGATCCCTTATGTATTATTGTGTAATCGGTATCCCGATTTCCGGTTTCCCTTCTCCTCTTTCCTGTTTCCAGGCGAAGCCGTTCTCCCCTTATCCTTTCATCAACTCTGCAAAATAGCGATAGAACAATGGAATAGTTCTAATACCATTATAGAAGTTTTCCAATGGATAATTCTCATTTGGTGAGTGAATTGCATCAGACTCCAATCCAAAGCCCATCAATACCGACTTAGTCCCCAAAACCTCTTCGAAAGTAGAGATAATAGGAATACTACCTCCACTACGTACAGGAACAGGAGTCTTTCCGAACACATCCTCATATGCTTTCTCTGCAGCCTGATAAGCAGGAAGATCAATTGGACAAACATATCCTTGTCCGCCATGCAATGACTTCACTTTCACTTTTACCGACTTAGGTGCAATCGATTCGAAGTGTTCAACAAACAAGTCTGCAATTTTCTCGTGATCTTGGTTAGGAACCAAACGACTAGATACTTTAGCAAAAGCTTTTGATGGAAGAACAGTCTTTGCACCCTCTCCGGTATATCCACCCCAAATACCACATACATCAAAAGTAGGACGGATACCTGTACGCTCATTGGTAGAATAACCTTCTTCTCCTTTCAATTCCTCAACATCTAATGCAGCCTTATATTCCTCTTCGCTAAATGGAGCCTCAGCCAACTTTGCTCTCTCCTCAGCAGAAACCTCTTCAACATCATCGTAGAATCCAGGAATTGTAATCGCTCCCTTTTCATCTATCATTTTAGAGATCATGTCACATAAAACATTGATTGGATTAGCCACAGCACCACCAAACAATCCAGAGTGCAAGTCACGTTTAGGACCTGTAACCTCAATTTCCCAATAAGCTAAACCTCTAAGACCTGTAGTAATAGAAGGGATATCAGCAGCAATCATTCCAGTATCAGATACAAGAATAACATCAGCTTTCAACATCTCCTTGTTTTGCTCACACCATTTTCCCAGGTTAGGTGAACCGATTTCCTCTTCTCCTTCAATCATAAACTTCACATTACAAGGAAGAGTATCAGTTTTCATCATCAATTCAAATGCCTTAGCATGCATGAATCCCTGTCCTTTATCATCATCAGCACCACGAGCCCAGATTTTACCATCTTTCACTACTGGTTCAAATGGATCAGTATTCCAAAGATCCAAAGGATCAACAGGCATTACGTCCATATGAGAATATACCAATACAGTTGGTAAAGCAGGATCGATAATCTTTTCACCATAAGTAACTGGATTACCATCAGTTTCAAACACGTCTGCTTTATCAGCACCTGCTGACAACAATATCTTTTTCCACTGTTCTGCAGCACGAACCATATCTGGCTTATGAGCCTCAATAGAACTAATAGATGGAATTCTAATCAATTCAAATAATTCTTCGAGGAAACGATCTTTATTTTCTTCGATATAATTATTAATTGTATTCATAACATACTAAGTTTTAATTTTACCAGTCGCTAAAGATATGCCTTTCGTTACAAATTGAAAAGATGAGACACCTATTCTTAAACATAAGTGTCGATTAAAATTGTCACAAAATACCTGCTTTTTTGAATTATCATAAACATCAATTACTTTTGAAACCAAATTGATTCATCAAAGAGAATGAAAAAAGCATCACTCAAAGACATTGCCAGAATATTAAAAATGTCAAAAACAACGGTTTCGTTTGTTTTAAATGGCAAAGGAGATGAAATGAAAATCAGTAAGGCAACTCAGGAAAAAGTATTAGAAGTTGCCAAACGTTTGAACTATCGCCCCAACCAATTGGCCCGAAGCCTATCATCAGGCAAGACCAATACCATTGGCCTAGTCATCCCTAACATTGGAGACATCTTTTATGCTGAAATTGCCAAGGCAATGGAAAGCGAAGCACATCGCCAGGGCTACAACATCATGTATTGTAGTTCAGAAGAAAATCCTGAGCGAGAAAAAGAGTTAATCCACATGCTAAAGTCGCGACAAGTGGACGGGCTTATTATTGCTCCAACGAAACTTGACAATACAGAGATTCTCCAGTTAAAGAAAGAACAATATCCTTTTGTCTTAATCGACCGTCACTTCCCTAAGATCAACACCAACTATGTGATCACTGACAACAAAGGAGGCATGTATCAGGCTGTTGATTTTTTAATCAACAAGAACTATAAAAAAATTGCCTTCATTGGAGTTCAGAATTATCTTGAAGTTATAAAGCAGCGATTCTCTGGATATAAAGAGGCACTCAAAGATGCCAAAATAAGATTCTCAAATGCACTGGTCAAAGAGATTGATTATTTCAATCTGGAAGCAGATATGGAAGCAAAATTCACAGAGCTTTTTGATGGTCCTAATCAAGCCGATGCTTTTGTCTTTGCGACCAACTTTGTAGCAACAACAGCCCTTAGCGTATTGAAAAAGATGGGTAAGAAAATTCCAAATGATGTTGCTGTTGCAAGTTTCGATGAGCGAGAATTATTTGCGTTATCCGATCCAGGCATAACTGCAGTGGCTCAGCCCACACAACAAATAGGAGAAGAAGCATTAAATATTCTATTGGAAGAGATTAATAATCCCGACCAATCAAGCGAAAAGAAAAAGGTCATTCTTAAGCCAGAATTCATTGTAAGAAATTCACAATAATCTCACAAAAGGTACTATCTCTCTGATGGTACCTTTTTTATTTTTCTTTTATTTCATATTTCTCTCACTACTTATATTCCCTTCTGTAAAACAGCTATTTCCTTACAACCATTCTCATTACATTTTGTTAACTTAATGGGATCATAATATCAATAGATTACTGTCAATAATTCACGGTAATAAAAGAATATCCTTATGAGAAAGATTTGTTACTCCATATTCATTCTAATAAGTTTTCTAATTATGGACAACTCTATACTCGGCTGTAAAAGATCAAACAACAATTTCGACAATAGCGTTGTAAAGCGTTTAGATATCAATCGCTACTTAGGCAGATGGTATGAAATTGCCCGATACGATCACAAATTTGAAAGAGGACTTGTAGGGGTAACCGCAGACTACTCTTTAAGAAAGGATGGAAAAATTAAAGTAATTAACAGTGGCTATCGCAATACTCTGGATGGAAGTTTATCTCAGGCCGAAGGTAAGGCTAAAATACCTGATCCTATAAATCATCCTGCCAGATTAAAGGTCTCATTTTTCTTGTTCTTTTATGGAGATTACCTTGTATTAGAACTAGACGAAGATTATCAATGGGCAATTATTGGCAGCAGTTCCGACAAATATCTTTGGATACTTAGTCGCACTCCTCAGATATCCGACCCGCTATACCAAAAACTTCTGACCAAAATACAGCGGAGAGGCTATGATACTTCCAAACTCTTAAAAATAGAACAACCAGAAATATAAACGATATGAGCATTACAGTCTTAATCATTAGCTACCTTTTAGCATTCATTGTTTTTTTGATGATTGATATGTTATGGCTGGGAGTTATCGCCAAGAACATTTACCATAAACATCTTGAACACCTATTAGCCAAGCATGTAAACTGGCCGGCAGCCTTTATTTTCTATTTCATTTATGTATTAGGCATTTCAATCATTGCAATATATCCCGCGATTGAAATCACATCAGTGAATCATGCTATTCTTATGGGAGCATTATTCGGTTTTTTCACCTATTCCACATATGACTTAACCAATCTGGCCACTCTCAAGAACTGGCCAATAACCATTGTCATCATTGACATCATTTGGGGAACAGCATTGTCCACTATTGTTAGTTTCTGTGGATTCCATATAACAACCTGGCTTAATTAACAACGCTCATGAACAACAACACAACACCTCACATTAACGGGAAGCTCCTTTACTATGCATTTATTGCAGGAGGCAACCAAGTACTAAAACATCAGACAGAGATCAACAGAATCAATGTATTTCCAGTCAATGATAAAGATACTGGGACCAACCTTGCATCAACCATTCGCTCAGTTATTGACAATACCAAACCACACAAATCCTATAAAACAACTGTTAATAACATTGCAGAAGCCGCATTAGTAGGTGCTCGAGGAAATTCAGGGGTAATATTTGCACAATTTCTTTACGGACTCAGTCGTGAGACTCAAAACAAAACATTTCTAACACTCCCTGAGTTTGCTGAGAGTGTAAATCGGTCAATTCCATATATCTATGAAGCCATTGCGAATCCTGTAGAAGGCACAATGCTAACAGTAATCAAGGAATGGTCGGATTTTTTGAACAGCAAGAAAGAGGCAATTCATAACTTTAAGAATATCATTCTCGACTCACTGACTGTATTGGAAACATCTTTAGCAAAGACAACAAAAACTCTAAAAGTCTTAAATAAATCAGGATTTGTTGATGCAGGAGCAAAAGGATTTGTAATCTTCATTAAAGGTATAACTGACTTTATCCGCAACACCGATATCCGAAAATTGGTAACCAATTCAGAAGAATCAATTTCACTCATACACTCTGAAGAGGTAACGAGTGAACCTATCAATTATCGCTATTGCACAGAGGCCATTATCAAAAACATGCAAATCGATAAGAAAGAATTACAACAACATTTAAGCAGTAGAGGAGATTCAATAGTTGTTGCAGGATCGAATGACGTATGTCGTATGCATGTACATACCAATACTCCTGCCGAACTATTCCATCAATTAAAAGACTATGGCACCATCACCTATCAAAAAGTAGATGACATGGTTCGCCAACAAGAAATAGCGTTAAAGCGAAAGTGGAATATTGCCCTTGTTACAGACTCAACGTGCGATTTACCTCAGGATCTTATTGATCATTACCAGATCCACATGGCACCACTCAATCTAAACTTTGGAGACAACCATTATCTCGACAAAGTAACTATCCATCCGGATCAGTTCTATAATCTTTTGGAGACACGACCTGAGTTTCCACAAACTTCTCAAATAAATGAACACGCTTTCACCAACTTATACTCACATCTAGCCTCCCACTATGATGCAATAATTGCAGTACACCTAACGGGGCATTTTAGTGGAACATACACCAATAGCAAGAAAGCAGCACTACGTGTATCAAAAGAATTTAACAAACCAATACAGGTTATTGATTCAAAGAACCTATCTGGAGCGCTAGGACTTCTAGTACTAAAGACTGCACAAAACATAGCCTCAGGGCATCACTTCGAATCAATTATCACTAACCTACAGGAAGACATATCACAAGCAAAAATATTTGTTAGTGTCCGCGACCTGAAATTCATGATAAAAGGAGGGCGGGTTTCTAAACCTAAAGGATTGATTGCATCAGCCTTTGGTTTAAATCCAGTAATATCAATGGACAGCAATGGAAAATCACTCCTCTTTGGAAAGACATTCAGTCAGCAAGCTAGTCTAAATAAAATATACAAGCACATCCAAAAGATCAACAAAGGGAAAAAAGTGTGGAACTATATAATTCTACACGCGAACAGTCCTATTGAAGCACAGAAAACTGCAGATAAAATGAATGATATCACTGGTTTAAAAGCCCTTTCAATCGTTAATATTTCACCAGTAATAGGAATGCATGCAGGAGGCGGAGCACTGGCGATTTCCATTCTGTTTAACCAATAATCCCAATCACCATGACTATCTTTTTACAAGCAGCATTACTGATATGGATACTAGTCACCCTACTATGGATTTGGAGCGTCATTATCAAAAATGTAAGCATCATCGACCTTTTCTGGGGGATGAGTTTCGTTGTTGTGAACTCCTTTTATGTACTAACAACAGGAGAGCTCACCATCAGAAAAATACTGATCATGGCATTCGTTGGACTGTGGGGACTAAGACTATCAATACATTTGGCCTTAAGAAACATTGGAAAGGGCGAAGATTTCAGATATCAACAATTCAGAAAAGATTATGGAGAAAAACGCTACTGGTGGTTTAGTTACATGCAAACATTCTTATTACAAGGTATACTTGTAATGCTTGTATCACTCCCACTGCTGGGGATTAACCTCAGTCAGCATACAAAAGAATTAAACATTCTGGATTATATTGGTATTGCTCTTTGGCTTCTGGGCTTTAGTTTTGAAACCATTGGAGATTATCAACTTAGTCGCTTTAAAAAGAATCCTAACAATAAGGGGAAAGTACTAGATACGGGACTATGGAAATACACACGGCATCCCAATTATTTTGGCGACGCTGCAGTATGGTGGTCATTTGCATTATTTAGCATCGCCGCGAGTGCCTATTGGTACATCATAGGTGCCATCATCATGACCTATCTTCTGGTTAAAATATCGGGAGTAAGCTTACTGGAAAAATCGCTTAATAAAACAAAACCACAATACCAGGAATACATTCGAAAAACAAGTGCTTTTATTCCATGGTTCCCTAAAAAATAACAGCGATGGAATTTATAATCGATAACATATGGCTTATACTATTTGTAGTCTGGGGCTTACCCCTTGGATACTACAGAAGTAAATTCCGTAAAATGGTGTATCAAACCAACAGCTGGATAATCAACATCAAACCAGTATTTATCAAAGAACTCCAAGCACTGTGGGGAAATATATATCCTGATAATATTAAATACAAACGATTTAGAAACTTTTATAGATTCTATCTCAGCATATACATTGTGCTATTTATAGCATATCTCAATTTAAATCCGAAATCAGACAACATGAAACAACTTGCAATTGGAGATACCATCCCAAAGTTTGAATTAAACGACCAGTATGGTAATCTATTCTCACTTGAGAATGTATTGGGAAAGAAAAATCTGGTAATCTTTTTCTATCCAAAAGACGATAGTCCAGGATGCACCAAAGAAGCTTGTGCCTTTCGCGATCAATTTGAGATTTTTGCCGATTATGAAGCTACAATACTAGGCATAAGTTCACAGTCGGTAAAAAGTCACCTCAACTTTGCAGAAAAGCACAGATTAAATTATACCCTATTAAGCGATCCAGGTAACAAAGTTCGAAAACAGTTTGGTGTACAAAGGAATTTTTTCGGACTAATTCCAGGAAGAGTGACCTACGTAGTCGACAAATCAGGTAAGATCGTATATCAATTCAACTCACAAATACAACCAGAGAAACATGTCAACGAAGCTCTGCGTATCATAAAAAGCATAAAATGATCACGACGATAGACATTACATACATATTGATTTCCTATTTGGGGGGCTCCATTCCTGTTGGTTATTTGTTGACTAAATACTCAATGGGTATAAACATCACAAGGATGGGCAGTGGCAATATTGGCTCCACCAATGTAGGTCGCGTAGCAGGAAAAAAAGCATCAATCATCACTCAGCTTTTAGACATGTCGAAAGGACTATTACCTGTAACAACTTACATTATTCTTTCGGGATACAATCCAACCGATAAGCTCATCTATTGTATTGCGCTTGCTGCCATCATCGGTCACGATTTTAGTATATTTCTAAAATTCAAAGGAGGGAAAGGTGTAAACACAACCTTAGGTGCATCTGTCGTTTTTGCTCCTATACCTGTCTTTATAGCTGTTGGTATTTATTTCATCACAAAGTGGAGATTTAAATATGTATCACTTAGCTCAATAATGTTAAGCATATCGTTACCCGTCTCTGCATATATACTTTACGGATTATCACCAGTCTGTATCTACTTAATGGTTTGTTGTGCATTAATTCTGATTACGCACAGACAAAACATCTTACGCTTAATAAATCACCAGGAACTATTACCTTAATCATAAGCTATGGCATTCTATCAATTTCATAAAGAACAAATAATCGACGCATCAATTGATGAAGTTTGGGATTTCATTAGTTCTCCTCAGAACTTAAAGAAGATAACTCCCAAGGAGATGGATTTTGAGATCTTAACACCCAACCTTCCAGATAAGATATATGAAGGTATGATCATTAGCTATTCTGTGCGACCGCTATTGGGGATACCAACCAATTGGGTAACCGAAATCACTCATATGAAGGATAAAAGTTACTTTGTAGATGAACAGCGTGTTGGGCCATATAAACTCTGGCACCATCAACATATAATTACTCCCCTATATGCAGGCGTTCTAATGAAAGATATCGTCAGCTATCAACCTCCATTTGGCTGGCTCGGCAATATCGCCAATGCACTAATCATCAAACACCGCCTGGAAGAAATATTCAGATATCGTGGAGAGGTAATCAAAGAAATATTCCCAAAGAAATAGCATCTTTAGGATTCATGAAATAAAAAAGAGGATGCTTCGCACTGAAACATCCTCTTTTTTAATGATTAAATATTTTATCTATTCGTATAAGAATCTTTTAATCTTATGTGTTGCGGTCTTCTCGAAAGGATTTGACTGAGCAACTACCAGCTGTACTTGTGAGAACTTATTTACTCTGGAATTCACATACTGCTGAAGTTCTTCAAGGTGAGCATCAACAACCTCCTCCATACGATGAAGATCCTCTTTAAACTGCTCAAACTTCACTTCGAATTCCTCCATATTCAAATGCACCAAAGCAACCAACTTTCCTTTGCGCTCCACTACAATTGATTCAAGTACATATCTAAAGTTGTTAATAACTGTCTCAATCTCCTCAGGATAAATATTCTCTCCGCTGGCACCTAGAATCATATTCTTTAATCTACCACGGATAAACAAGAATCCATCTTTATCAAATGCCCCAAGATCACCAGTTCTGAACCAACCATCCTCGGTAAATACCTCTTTAGTCAAATCAGGTTGTTTGTAGTATCCCTTCATCACGTTAGGACCTTTAACTACAATCTCACCTTCTCCGGTTTTAGGATCAGGATTTAAGATCTTCATCTCAACTCCCTCAATCGCTGGTCCTGTTGAATAAAGTTTTGTATGCTGTGGATTAGCTCCAGCCAACAACGGTGCCGTTTCTGTAAGTCCGTAACCAATAGCATAAGGGAACTTCACCTCGTGTAAGAACTTCTCTACCGTTCCATCAAGTTTTGCTCCACCAATACCATAGAATTTCAGACAACCACCAAAGGTTTCCATCAACTTCTTTCCTGCAGCTCTATTCAGCAACCTACGTACTGGAGTATGGTGGTACAAGAATTTCAGTACAGGATTCGCATTAAATTGCGGCAACACCTTACCCTTGTATATCTTCTCCATAATCAAAGGCACAGTAAGCATTACTGTAGGTTTTACCTGCTTCAAAGCAGGCAACAACACATTAGGTGTAGGAGGTTTGGTTAAAAAGAAAACCGCAGATCCCGACAAGAATGCAATCAGTGTACAAACCGTAAATTCCAATGCATGAGATAAAGGTAAAAACGACAGGAATCGATCCTGCTCGTCAATAGACTGAATCTTCTTTGCAGCAAAAGCATTTGTAATGAAGTTCTTATGCGTCAACATAACGCCTTTCGACTTACCTGTTGTTCCTGAAGTATAGATTATTGAAACAAGATCGTCTTCCTCAACACCTACCTCAGCCAACTCATTATCAGCAAATTCAATTGTTGATAACTTTTTTAATTCATCCTTCTCTGCTCCCTTAGGAATTTCACAGAAACGATCAATTAAAAGTAAATCGACATCCTTAAGCTCTTCAAGATCTTTAATCTTGTAGTAAAGATTCTCAGAGACAAACATCATCTGTAGTCCTGAGTGCTTTATAATATTACGGATTTCTTCCTGATGAAAATCGGGGAGCATAGGTACAGCAACTGCTCCTAAATTGGCGATACTAAAGTAAGAAACCATCCAATTAGGCATATTGGTACTATAAATACCAATCCTATCTCCTTTTTGTATATTTCTTCCCTGCAGATAAACGCTAAGTTGATTTACTTTCACTCCAAACTCCCCATAAGTAATTGGAGTTTCCCCTACAAACGCGAATGACGGGCGGTCAGCATATTTTTCAACACTTATTCCCAGCCACTCTTTTATCGTAGCCCTGCTTGCCATCATAATTTCATTTTTACAGCAAGCAAATTTACAATAAAGTTGATGCTTGCTGTCATGAAAACTCAAAAAAAATGTTAATATCACACTTTATACCGCATATAAAACAATTAATTCCCTGAAATTGTTGAACTTTAACACCTTAAACAAGCGAAATAAACAATACATGCAAAAACATATTAGCATATTCCTGATATTGATACTTACTTCGATTGTATCATTTGCCCAGAGGGATACAATTACAACACCTTCAGGACTTCAGTATATTTATATTGAAAAACGAGGCGGAGCCCATGCAAAAGAGGGCTACGAACACCAGCTTAATGTGCGAGGGACACTTGAAAATGGTAAAGAATTCTGGAATAGCAAAGATTCAGGCTCTACTTTCGATGTTGTTTTAGGCAAAGACAAACTCATCAAAGGATTTGAAGAGTGCCTATCGTTATTGCAAGTCGGCGATGAAGTGTTAGCCATCATCCCTTACCAATTAGGTTATGGAGAGAAAGGTTACGGAGAGTCAATCCCTCCCCGTGCAACACTCTATTTTGAAATCAAACTTTTAGGTATAGCCAAACCTAGACAGTCGGTGGTTGACTCACTTTTCAATTGTTATTGCCAGCATGGCACCAAGGAGTTGACTAAACTCTTTAAATCGCTAAAAAAGCAAAATGCTATTTACGACATGCGAGAAAAAGAAATCAATAAATTGGGACAAATGTTCCTTGAAGAAAAAATGTCAGATGCAGCGCTTCTAATTCTTGAGACTAATGTTAAAGATTATCCTGACTCATGGCGTGCATACAATAACCTGGGGAAAGCCTATTTAAAGCTTAACGAATCAAGTAAAGCATTTAAAGCATTCAAGAAATCTTATAAGATAAATCCCGATGAAAAGAGCACACTGCAATACCTACAGCAATTAATGAACAAGTAATTGCTTACTTGTTCTGAGCTTCCAACATATCTACAGCAATTTCCAACTCTTTGTACCACTCTTCGCCATATTTACGGATAAGTGGTTCGCGAAGCATTTTGTATAGACGCACCTGATGCTGATGTCCACACAATCTTGCAGGAATACAAATATCTAACTGCTGATAGTTTACTGCATCAAACTCTTCGTACTCAGTAATACGAATAGGAAATAAGTGACAAGAAACCGGTTTTCTAAAAGAAATTTTTCCCTCTAAGTAAGCACGCTCGATAGCACATTTTGTTGTTCCATCCTCATCAGTGTATACATATACACATTCACGATTATTCACTAGTGGAGTAACCAAATCACCATCCTGATCAATTACAGAATATCCCTGTCGATCAACCTCTTGTTGATTCTTCTCACAGATGTAAGGCTTAAAATGCTTGTAATTTTTCTTAATGATTTTAGCCTCTTCTTTAGTAAGAGGAGCACCTGAATCACCTTCAACACAACACGCACCTTTACATTTTTTCAGATCACACAGAAAATGTTTCTCAATTATATCCAGACTTATTATGGCTCTTCCGATTTGTAACACTTGACTTGTCAATTTTAAAATTTTGGGCAAGTTATAGAAAAAATGCCGGGACGCAATCATCCCGGCATTGTAATTATTATTCGCTTATTGATTATGCTTCAATCAATACTTCTCCAGTCATTTCTGCTGGAATCTCGATTCCCATCACCTTCAACAAGGTAGGAGCAACATCAGCTAAGATACCATCTTTAATCTTAGCATCAGTGTTGTCGGTTACCCAGATACAAGGAACAGGATTCAATGAGTGAGCAGTATTTTCACTACCATCAGCGTTAACTGCATTATCTGCGTTACCGTGGTCAGCAATGATGATCACATCATAACCATTGTTACGAGCAGCAGTTACTACTTCATTCACACATTGATCAACTGCTTTAATTGCAGTCTCGATTGCACCGTAAATACCAGTATGACCAACCATATCACCGTTTGCGAAATTCAAGCAAACAAAATCAGCCGACTGAGCATTCAATTCAGGAACAATCATATCTTTCACTTCGAAAGCTGACATTTCAGGTTTCAAGTCGTAAGTTGCAACTTTTGGAGAAGATACCAACAAGCGTCTTTCATTCTCGAATTCAGCCTCACGACCACCACTAAAGAAGAAAGTTACGTGAGCGTACTTTTCAGTCTCAGCAATACGAATCTGGCTCAAACCATTGTTTGCTACAACCTCTCCCATGGTGTTCACCACGTTATCTTTATCGAAGATTACATTTACACCAACGAAATCAGCCTTGTAGTTAGTCATAGTGTACCACTCCAAAGGCATAGTTTTCATTCCGTGATCTTCATGATCTTCCTGGGTAAATACGATAGTCATCTGACGAAGACGGTCGGTACGGTAGTTGAAACAGATAACAACATCACCTTCTTCAACTTTTCCGATAGGAGCACCTTGCTCGTCAACTACAACGATAGGCTTGATGAACTCATCAGTTACACCTTCTTCGTAAGATGCTTTGATTGACTCAATCACATCAGTAGTTGCTTCACCTTCACCTTTAGTCAACAAGTCGTACGCCAAACGAACACGATCCCAGTTTTGGTCACGATCCATTCCGTAGTAACGACCGATTACTGAAGCGAAACGAGCATTAGTATTTTTCAAGTACTCAACATCAGCTTCCATGAAACCTAAACCTGAACGAGGGTCAGTATCACGACCATCAGTCAAACCGTGTACAAATACATCTTTCAATCCCATTTCAGTAGCGATATCACACATAGCGTACATATGAGAACTCAATGCGTGAACTCCACCAGGACCGATCAAACCGATCAAGTGTACTTTCTTATTATTGTCTTTGGCATAGTTATAAGCCTTCAAGATCTGCTCGTTATCCCAAAGCGTTTTCTCTTTAATAGCTTTGTTAATCTTCACCAAATCCTGGTATACTACACGTCCTGCACCAATATTTAGGTGACCAACCTCAGAGTTACCCATCTGACCTGCAGGAAGACCTACATCTTCTCCTGAAGTCTTCAACTGTGAGTTAGGGTATTTTTCCAACAACGAGTCCATAAATGGAGTTGGCGTTGTTGCAATAACATCCGATTTGCTTCCGTCTCCGATTCCCCAACCATCGAGAATCATAAGAACTGCTTTTTTTACATCTGCCATTGTTAGTATGTTTTTATTTTCTATGATTTTTATTTTCAAGGATTAAGCCTTTAAAAGAAATAAACATTCTCCCTCAAAGGATTTAATCACAATTTTTTAGCCGGACAAAAATATCTTTTTTTTAGGGATTTATCAGCACCCAATTCTTAAAACTTGTTAAAGTTAAAATTGGTATAACATATTACTCAACGACTTAACATTTTTTAATAAAGTTGGGTTTCCACTAAACAATAACATATTGCAAAAACGTTATTATAATTGTAGAACGAAAACACTTGAAAAAACGATAACGTCATGAAAAGTTTAAAACAATTAACCATCGTTATGTTGATCTCAGCTTTATTGGTTAGCTGTGCAACGATGAACAACACCACAAAAGGTGGATTAATAGGTGCAGGTGCCGGAGCAGCGCTAGGTGCAGGTATTGGTAAATTGGCAGGAAATACTGCTGTTGGAACCATTATTGGTGCTGCAGTTGGTGGAACCGCTGGTGTATTTGTTGGTAAATACATGGACAAGCAGGTTGCTGAATTACAAAACGACTTAAAGGATGCTAAAATCGAGCGTGTAGGTGAAGGTATTAAAATCACCTTCGATTCAGGTCTTTTATTTGCGGTAAATTCAAGCGATTTGAACAGTCGCTCAAGAGCCAATCTTGATGAGCTTGCAGCAGTATTAAACAAATACCCTGATACCAACATTTTGATTGAAGGTCACACCGACGATACAGGAAGCAATGATTACAACATGAAGCTTTCAGAGCGTCGTGCATCAGGGGTATCGGGTTACCTTATGGCAAACCAGGTATTAAGTACTCGTTTAATCACCAAAGGTTATGGAGAAGAGCAACCAATAGTAGAAAACTCTTCTGAAGCAAACCGCTCAATGAACCGCCGTGTGGAGATTGCGATCTATGCAAACGACAAGCTAAAGAAAGCTGCAGAAAAAGGACAATTAGGAGAAATCAATTAGGTTTAAAAATAGATATCGTCAAGATGTCAGAAGGCCACTTTGCAAAAGGTGGTCTTTTTTTGTGCTCGCAAACCATCAATATTCCGAAATCTCATCTGGTCTCTTTTATTTCCCTTCTCAAATTCTTCGTTTAACATACCTGTTTCATCTAGAATGATTAATTTCTAAAACTATTTGACTGATTTCTAAAAAACGAAACCTCCAATCCTACTTAATTTCGTTTGACATTTTAAATTTATAACATCAACCCATGTAATTATGAGTAAGACATCAAAGATTTTCCCTTTGTCATTAGGCCTAATTTTCGCATCTGTTTTAATAACATCTCTATTCTTCTCTTGTACTAATAATCCGAATACCCAACATCAGAAGAAAGATCTTCCTACAATTCATCTATCAGAGGTATACCAATCAGAAGACTACTATAACATATTCAAAAGTTTTAAATACATCCCTTTGGAAACCACCCCTGAATGTTTGATTGGAAATATTGAAAAAATCGAAATGCTGGATGATCATTTAATCATATTCGACAGATTTGTCACAAAAAAGATATTTGTCTTTAACATCAACGGTAAATTCATAACAACATTAGGAGAAAGAGGCAAAGGTCCGGGCGAATACAGTATGCTAAGCGATTTTGATATCTCTCCTGATGGCAAAAGCATATTTCTTTTGGATCGAGGACCAAGGAGAATCATGCAATTCAATAACAAATTTGAACACATAAAAACCTTCGCTTATGATTTCTACACTTCAAGATTTCTAAATCTAGGAGAAGATAACTTCCTCTTCTTCAATGGAGTTATGAATAACAAAAAAGTATCTGATAAAAACTACCGTTTTTTTCAATGGAGTTATCCTAATGGAGAAATCCACAAACAATTCCAGGCCAATAACATACTTGATAAAATTAGAGCCAATTTTGAAAGAATTCGCCCGTATGAGAATAAGTTCATCTATCACCCATTCTTGAACGACACCATCTTTGAAGTGGGGGATTCATCAGTTAATCCATTATTCAGAGTCACGCTAGAAGGAGAAACACCAACTGCCAAAGATTTCAAACACTGTAAAGATCATAGAGAGTTCGGAAGTATACTCAGAAAGAAAAATTATCCTAGGCTAAAAAGTTTTCGATTTACAGATAACATTATCATCTTAAGATACACAATCAACCAAATGGGCTATCAATCAATTATTGACAGAAAAAACTTCAGCTACAAAAACATTCGCTATATTTCGAATAAGCGCTGTCTTGATGGACCAATGTTTATTGGTAGTGGAAAAGACTTTTTAATATCACTAATCCATACACCAAGCCTACTTAACTGGTATAACAGTAAAACCCGCAAGAATCCAGATTACTTTAAACTACCTGAAAATCAAAAGATACTACGCAACTTGAAAGAAGAAAACAATCCTGTTCTGGTTATACATTATTTGAAGTAGTAAAAATCAATAATTCAGAAGGCCACTTTGCAAAAGGTGGTCTTTTTTTGCTCGCAAACCGTCAATATTTCAAAGTTTCATCTGGTCTCTTTCTTAAAATCAAATACTATATATTCTTCTTCGAATGACGGAGTTAGAATTTCATCACAAACTTTAATTCGGTAATTTTCAAGAACATCTTTTTTTATATTCTGGTCCTTTTCGATATTCCCCTTTGGAGTCTCAGCAATAGAACCATCCGTATAACACTGTACATCGCCGTAATTTTCCACAAGTTTAATTTCTCCCAAATCAATATGTTTTACTCCTTTGGGAATATTAAGAATCTTTACCGCATAACACCCTATAAACTTGAAGATTAAACACTCCGTTTCATCGCCAATTTTCACCTTAAAGTTCCCTTTATTATCTGTGAGTGCTCCATTTTTATCCCCTGATGGAGTATGAAGATTAACTGAAACTCCAGGCATTAAACTCCCATATTCATAATTGATACAACAGCCTTCTACAGAAATCTGGCTAAATACTTCTAGGTTTCCATGTAGAACTAAGACTATTAATATCACTATTTTATACTTCATTCTTCAATTTTTGTTCTTTCTAAAAACATTTGCTAGATGAAATAGTTCTGTGCCAAGTTTAGATTGTTTAAAGTATTTGCATCAATGATTTTAAATACCGGCTATTCATTTTTGAAACTACATCCCAGTTTTAATATATTTACATAATACTAATCCAACAAATCAAATGCTAAAAACAATTTCCCTTTCGCTACTTTTAATTGCAGTGATATTTAGCTGTAAAAACACAAAAACAGAATCCTCTGAGACTGAAACAATCAACATTAACATACCTCCAGCAGATAACAGCAAAGCAGATTTCATCACCGATGCACAATATGTCTTCCTTGATTCCGAAGTCCCAATTGGCAGTATTTCTCGTTTATTGGTTGTAAAAAACAAATTCATCATTCACGATGCATTAACACATCAGGTGCATTGCTTCAACTTTAAGGGAGCTCATCTATTTTCAATTAAACATCAAGGAAGAGGTAAAGGTGAGTATGCTAAAATTACCGATATAGCTATAAATGAAGATAATCAACAAATAGCCATACTCGATACTCGATCACAGCGCGTACTTTTATATTCGTTGGCCAATGGAGAATTTCAGAATTTCTTTCCCTTGGAGTTCAGACCAACACAACTTGCTTATTCAAACAATTATTATTATTTCAACAATCCTTTTTCTTTTAATTATCCTGACAGCAACACTTTTCACTATACTATAATCAAAACCACCAACAAAGGTAAAGTGCAAGACAAATTCATCCCTACAGATAAACGGTTAGCATCCCTTCGTTCAATCCCAAATAAAGCGTTTTATTATGGAGAAGAATTACTATTTATCGACAGGTACAGTCATCAAATCAAGAAAATAGCATCAAGCAATATTAAGAATCGTTTTACTCTCAACTTCCCAAGCAGTGAAAGGTTTCATCAGGCCTTAAACAAGGTAATTTCAAACAAATCACACGAGGCATTTGATCAGGAAAACATTGCCTATGGTATCAATCAAATTGCCAATACAACAAGTCATGTTTCGTTCTCTTATACAAAAAACAACAGGCAGCACTATGTGATATTTAATAAACAAACGAGAGATGTACTTTACCATAAGTCGCTTACATACAAATTCACAGAACAGCTTATTGCTCGCAACATCCCGCTATTCCACTTCCCTCAATCCACCTATAACAATCAGTTTATCTCGGTCATACAGCCGACACTGATCAAAAAATATATTGTTCCTCAAAATCCTCATCTAAAGAAAATGACAGACAAACAGCTTTTACAAAAATTTCTAAGTGTCAGCATCAACGATAATCCTGTAATAGCTTTTTATAATTTCTCATTTGAGTAAATTAAATATTTCCCTTAAGAAAGGAATTCGCCCTCGACACAATCGAAAACTGATGATCAGACCATGTTATTAACATATTTTAACCCCCGTGACATATCTCTAATACATTTTGACTGATTTGTTAAATTCGAAATCATAGAACCTCCCTAAATTTGATTGACAACTTTAATATAACAACATCAATCCTCATAGTTATGAGTAAGAAATCAAACACCTGTCCAATTGTTCCAGCACTTATATTAATACCTATTTTGCTAATATCTTCTTGTGTAAATCAAACACCAAAGAACACAATATCTGGTAACAGAATAGTTACGCAACAAGTAATTCCTGACACACTACTCAATATTAACATTGATACGCTTCCTATTGCATATGACATTAAATTCTCATCAATCTTCAAGTCAGTCAAATTAATTCCCTTAGAAACAAAACCAGAATGCTTGATAGGATATATTGACCAGATTCAGGTTTACAATGATCGAATTTATATTCTTGATTCAACCAAAGCAAGATCACTAATGGTTTTCAATATGGATGGTACATTCATTCGAAAAATTGGGAGTAAAGGAAGAGGCCGGGGAGAATACCTCAGTCCCAGCGTGTTTGCAATTAATAAAACAGATGGAACAATTCATATATTGGATAGAAGGAGCAATCGGATCATTTGTTACACAACCAATGGCGAGATAGTTAAAGAATTCAAATTATCAAAAAAAGGTAGCGTGAGTCAATTTACGATACTTGACAATGCTTACTTTTTCAGTCTAACTCCATCCTACAAAAGACCAACAGTACACTTAATGCTCAAACAAGCGATCAACAGTAAAACAACTGTTAATATCTTCCCACTTAACACTCATGGCTTAGGGTTTAATCAGCCAATAAATTACTCCATGAACTTCTATCAGGGAAACAATGATGTGAAATATACACGAATACTGTTTGACACAATCTATAGCATCACTGATGACAGAATTAAACCATTCATAACGATTAACACCTCCAACAAGATAACACCTTCCGATATTGATGAAATGAATAGTTATAAAACAGTTTCTGAATATACAAGAAACTATCACTCAACATGTGAGAAGTATTTGGGTATGAATAATTATCTTGAAAACGATAAACTTATACATTTCAAAATCAAAAACCACAAAGTGGATCACACACTTATCATTCAGAAAAAAAACGGGCAAATATTCTATTCTCCCAGATTGAAAGATGACTTGGGACACACTAAATTTATGAAGTTATATGCAACATACAATGATTACGTTGTGGGTACTCCTATGGATTTTATGGGCCAGTCTATACCTCGCCTTCTTGAAAATATCAACAAGAACAACTTAAATTTATCTGAGATCAACCGTCAACACCTAAAAGAGTTACTAACACCCGAAAGTAATCCTGTAATCTATTTCTATGAAACCAAATAAAAAAACGATGAAAACACTTATCCTATTACTCATCACATCAACTCTATTTGTTCACTGAACAAATAAAACCATTGAACAGAACGGACCCAATATTATGGTAGACTTGGATAACAAAGATCTTTTTATTGATGATAATATTATTGCCAATACAACAATAACTCCGCTAAGCACTAGCAACAATTGCTTGGTTGGTAGAATTGAAAAGATGGTAATACAAGATGGAAAGATCTACCTACAAGACAAGCAACAGAAATCCATCATCACATTTAATGAGAATGGGGACTTTATTCATAAGCTCAATAAACATGGAGCTGGTCCTGATGAATATCGGAATATCTTAGATTTTGATGTCAATCCACAAACAAACAATATTGAGATTTTAGACCTACGAAAGCTTCTGGTCTACAATACCAACAAATTAATCAAAACATATAAAGTTTCTTCCAAAGAGTATCCTGTATTCAACAACGTGATGTGTCTTGGTGAAGATAAAAATGCGATCTACTCCTTTGGAAGAGAGACAGGCATGCTTTATTCTAAAGAATCTGAAGATTTTTCAATGCCTATGCCTTTCAACTATCCTAAATACATCAATAATGTGCCAACAGGTGCTGATAAATTCTTTCGCAATGGAGACATTGGATTATACTACCATGGCTATCCATACGATATTTATCAAGTCTCAGAAAATGGCTTTGAAGTAAAATATAAATGGGACTTTGGGAAATACAATTTCAACGCTGAAGACTTTTATTCAAAAAACACCTCTAAATCTCTGGATCAGTCGCGTCGTTTGATTCAAATGAAATATGTACATTGTTTGGTGAATGTCTATGAGTCTAAGTCTCTTTTGTTATCGACATTGGCATTTGAGGGAAAACCGGCCTTAATAATCTATGACAAGACCTCCAAAACCATCAGAATTAACAAAGGATTACTTGCAGGAATGCTGGCTAGTTTTAAAGCAACATTCACCAAAGACAATAAGCTGCACATTTGTCTTACTCCCCAAAACCTTAAAAGAGCATCTGAACGATTATCTTTTCTTAGTTCTGATCAGCAAAAGACAATCGCTGATCTAGATCTGGAAGCCAATCCGGTTATCCTCAGCATTAAACTACAAGAGAATCTGACCAAGAATTAAGGCAGAATAATTCTAGTAATTTTTGCATAGATAACCGAGCAAAAGTCGACTATCTATGCAAATTTCACTAACTTTATCATCTTGGTAATCAACCATCGTTCTTTTTTATTAATTCTAAGGATGCTGCATCAAGTGCAGTAATTATTGCTAAAAATACTGCATAAAATGCAACAACTCCGAATGCGTACCGAATGACTACCAAATCTGTACCGAATGAAAGAAAGCCGGAATACCCATGAAAGATACATCCGTCGTCCCTAATTCTCTTCTTCATCCATTTTCAATACAACATTAATCGAACGACAAATTTGAGTCAAATTCTCCCCTCATTCTTCACACCTTCTGCCACATGCTATTGTTGAGATTAATTTGAGAATCATTTCTACAACGTGATATTAATGGTATTACAAGAGAAGCATAAGACTGAGATCTGCCCTCAAACGGCTATTCCCTTATGGGCCCCCTAGCGACAGTACTCTATACTTATTCACTACGGTTTCTCTACCGAAACTTGAACTAAGTTTTATCTAGGATAGAACTTAGATAGAATTTACCTAAAGAATACCTAAAGTTTACGTAAAGATTACTGATACGGAGAGGTGGCTATTTTCCCCATTTGAAGAGAAACCAATATTGATTAAAATATGATCTCGAACCTGATATTTGGAATGGCATTGTAATCCACAATGTGATCTTTCTTCAGTTTAAAGTTTTCCTGAAGCTGCCGTTAAGTTCTCATCAATTATGGTTTCGAACTTCCTACGACCTTAAATGTTTAACTACTTTTGCGCCTTCAAAGAAAAATATATGCATAAAATTAAAGAGAAATACATCCATAAAGGAGCACTGTTACCGTTTAATCCGGCAAAGGTTCCTTTCTTTTATGGATGGGCAATTGTAGCGCTCGGAACGTTGGGAATGTTAATGAGTACTCCCGGTCAGACTACCGGTGTAGCAACCTATACCGATTACCTTATTGAGGCTCTCGGACTGACACGTTCACAGCTTAGTCTGGCTTACATGCTAGGAACAATATCCAGCTCTTTTCTTCTAACATGGGCTGGAAAAATGTTCGACCGATTTGGTGCCCGAATTGTGGCCGCTTCAACAACTGTCGGACTTGCTCTGGTATTGTTGTTTTTTAGTCAGAGTGACCATGTGGCTGGTGCTTTTGCAGCAACAACTGGACTTGATCCTATGTGGACTGCCTTTGGAACAATCTTCTTTGGATTCTTTGCTCTACGATTTACCGGACAGGGCGTGCTGGCCATGACCTCGCGAAACATGACCATGAAGTGGTTTGTTCAACGCAGAGGATTAGCCAATGCCATTGGCGGCGTATTTGTTACCCTTGGTTTTTCTGTAGCTCCTCTAGTATTCGATGAAATCATCCAAGGCATGGGATGGCGTACAAGCTACATCTTCTTAGCAGGGATTTTGGCTATTCCATTTCTGGCTATCATTCTTATCTTCTTTAGAGATAATCCTGAAGAGTGCGGTATGATACCTGACGGAGGTTTACACGGAGAGAAAAAGACTGACAAGACATTTGAACCTGAAAAACAATACACACTGAAAGAGGCTCGAAAAACTTACGCTTATTGGATTTATGCAATCTCATTGGCTATGTTTTCGTTAACCATGACTGGATTTACATTTCATGTTGTGTCGGTATTCGAAGAGGTAGGTCTCGACAGGTCTACTGCATTATCGATATTCCTTCCATCTTCAATCATTGGAGTATTTATTACCACCTTTTCAAGTTGGGTAAGTGATCGGATCAGGTTAAAATACTTGTTGATGTTATTAACAACTGGAGGAGTTTTATCATGTGTGGGAATGATCTTCCTGTCGGAAGGTATACCAATGTATATCCTGATCTTGGGAAATGCAATTATCACTTCTCTATTTGCAGTGCTGAATTCATTGGTATGGCCTCGTTATTACGGACGTCAACATTTAGGTGCCATTAGTGGATCGGCTATGTCGATGATGGTATTCTTCAGTGCTATTGGTCCCTGGTTATTTAGTCTGTCTCAGACTTTAGTGGGATCATATATGTTATCGTATATTGTTTGTGGAGTGTTGTGGGCGTTACTATTGTTTGGGTCGTTTAAGGCTCGAAATCCACAGTTTACAAGATAAAAAAATCGCTATTACGGGATATTGTAAGTCCTGTAATAGCGATTTAAATATTATTGTTTCCCAATGAAAGGTCCTCACGGACACTTCCAGATGAGATTATACTGCAACTTCGAATTCTCTTAATGCATCATTCAAAGAGGTCTTAGTATCAGTAGAAGCTTTACGCTTACCAATGATTAATGCACATGGTATCTGATACTCTCCCGCTGGGAATTTCTTTGTTCTTGTTCCAGGAATAACCACCGAGTTCGCAGGAATATATCCTTTCCACTCTTTAGGCTCATCACCAGAAACATCAATAATCTGAGTTGATTTAGTCAAAACAACGTTAGCACCTAATACTGCACCTTCGTGTACGTGTACTCCCTCAACAACAATACAACGTGAACCAACGAAACAGTTATCTTCAATGATTACAGGCTTAGCACCAGCTGGCTCTAAAACACCACCAATTCCTACACCACCACTCAAGTGTACGTTTTTACCAATCTGTGCACATGAACCTACAGTAGCCCAAGTATCAACCATAGTATTCTCACCTACCCATGCACCGATATTAACGTAAGAAGGCATCATGATAACACCCTTCGACAAGAAAGAACCATAGCGAGCTACAGCGTGAGGAACCACACGAACTCCTAATTCTTTGTAAGAACGTTTCAAATCAATTTTATCGTGGAACTCGAAAGGACCAACCTCGATAGTTTCCATACCTTGAATTGGGAAATAAAGAATTACAGCTTTTTTCACCCACTGGTTAACCTGCCATTCTCCATCAACTTGTTCAGCTACGCGAACTTTACCCTTATCAAGCATTTCGATAACCTCACGGATGCAATCCTGAGTTTCCTGTGTTTTCAACAATTCCCTGTTCTCCCAGGCTTGCTCAATTTTTTCGATATAACTACTAAACATGGTTCAAAGTTTTTCTGTTGCAGACAGATTCTATCTCCCTGCATTTATTTATTATTCTGATATTTCAATAGAAAGGCACTGCTGCCTTAGATTATATATTTTCAGAAATCACCCTTTTAAAATTTCAATTTCTAAAAATTTTCCCCAAAAATAAGGAAAAGCAACAGTATGCAAAAGAATAAGATATGTATAAATTCAATTCTTAATCATTGTTAAAACCCTGTTAAAGAATGTTTGTTCAAAGTGAAATTCAATAATTATATCTAAATTGGTATCCGCAAAAATAAATGTTACCCAACTTTATGAAGAAACTGAGCCTGACTTTAGTAGTTTTGATGATAGGAATGTGCAGCATTTTTGCACAGAATGGGAATAAGAGCAAACTTTTTAAAGGTCGCTTAATTGAAAAGGGTACGGAAAATCCTGTAAGCTCGGCATATATTGAAAATGTACGGATTGGAATTTCTGTTACTTCTGATGACGCAGGTTATTTCAGATTATACTTAATTCCTGGAGATAGTGTACAGATTCACTCCATTGGTTACGGGTATGTATATCATAAACCACCTCTTGATTTTTCATCCGACACGATTTATACAATTGAAGTAGCAAAAATTAGCTACAACATTGGAGAAGTACGGGTAGAAGGAGATGATTCAATCAATTTATATTTACCTAATCAAGGTAAAGAATCGAAAGTTCCGATGCAACTACGCAGTAACTCGTTCGATGGCAAACCTTCAGTGGCTCAAGCAGCCTTAAATCCGATCAACTATTTATACTTCAAAACCAACAAAAAGGAAAGAAGTAAGCGAATGGCCATGGAAGCCATGGAAGAGCAGGAAAACTGGGAAGATTTAGCAAAGTGGTATAATTTCCAGACATTCAAGAAGATCACAGGGCTTACAGATGATGATGAAATTGATCGTTTCATGGTCTATTGTAATCCTCATTTTGACACCGATTACTCCTATTCTGAGATCCAGGTAAAAGCAAAAATACAAGATTTATATAAGCAATATAAGGAAGAGCAAGCCGCCAAAGCACGCGGTGAAGAAATTCCTACAGACGACAAAAAGAAAAAGAAGAAAAAGCGCAAATAAGAGGTAACATCAAAATGAGCGTATCGTAATAGAGAAAGTTATTTGAAACCATCAACATTATTTCTATTTTTGGTTTTAAACATTTGACTAATGAAGACATTCTCACAGATACGATTATCCTTAGCGATTGTAATTTTACTGATCGGTCAGGAAGCATTTGCCAATCAGGATAAAGATGATCAGACTAATAATTACAATTACGAAACCATATATGATGGTACATGTGATGCCTTTACTTGCATACGTGACATCTCTCCTGCATTACAAGAAAAGCTAGCAGCCAACAATCAGCGAATTATACAGGTTTACCTTGTGCGACATGCAAAGCCTAATGTAAATAAGCCATTTATTGCTACCCCGAAGAGTACCCAGCGGTTTCTGGACAACTATGATCGATTCGACATTATTCCATTCGATCCTCAAATGGTTAAGGTATCAATCGACACTTCTCATGTAATTTATTGTTCAACACTTCATCGATCAATACAAACAGCCGAGACAATATTTAGCAATACCCATGAAGTACAGTCATTCGATGTATTCAGAGAATTTCAAAATAAAGCAGTCAATGCACCTGCATTTCTTCCGTTGCCTATTGATATTTGGAGAGGATTAAGTCGCGGGAGTTGGATGCTTGGACTCAATCATGGAGGAATAGAAAGTTTTAAGGAAGCCAGAAAAAGATCAAAAGCTGCCGCAGCCATTTTAGCAAAAACAGCCGAGTTACAACGCACGTCGGTATTAGTAGGTCATGGCATGCTAAATGGATATATTTCAAAAGAACTACAGCGACAAGGATGGGTAGAAATTAGAAAGAAAGGACACATTAATCTTGGAGCAACCATCTTAATTAAAGTTGTTTCAAACAACTAAAACATTGTATAATAGTAACCTATTTCAAAACATAACGCTTGCAAATGCGTTGATTTTTGAGTATTATTAGGGTCAGATTAGCAAAAACATAATACAAACATACCATGAACTCAACAAGCGCCAATCTCACAAATGCTGGTATTCTTACCCGATGGCAAGTTAAAGAAACCATATTGGTTTTGATTGCTACAATGATGATGCCTTTACTGGTCCATTTGATTCCCGCCGGTAATGGAGTAATGTTAGGATCAATGTTACTTCCACTTTTCTATGCACCATTGGTTGCATTGATACTATTCAGATGGCACACTGCACTGATTGCAGGTGTATTGGCTCCCGTATTGAATTATCTAATTATGGGACATCCACTACCAGAAATGGTCGTTCAGATGTGTACCGAGATGTTGATCTTTGTACTTGCGGCAAACTATTTGCTTCGCATACGCTGGACTAAATTCATTGCTGCACCAGTAGCTTACCTGCTTGCCATGGCAGGAGCAATACTGGTACTATCAACCTTTACAGACATTGCTACTTCGGGTGTTTGGCAGATTGTGAAAGCTTGCTGGCCTGGATTGCTGATTTTATCTGTGATTACGATGGTAACACTAAAAATCAGAAAACAGTAAAAATTTTAATGGTGATCCATTACGAAAGGTCTGCCCGTTTGGTGCAGGCCTTTTTTTGTTTTAGTTCGGCTATCACCTCACGGTTCCAAGATTCAAGTTCAATGCTTCCGGCCACGCTTTAATGTTGCTGTAGTGGTAAGATTTTAACCATAGAGGACGTAAAGCTTAAAAGCTTCAGCCCACGGCATACGAGTTGGCCTCCTGAAAAAAGTGATTGATTTAGCAGCAGTTGGTTAGGGAGACTGGGAAGCTTAGAACGCAGTTCTAAGATCACCCAGCCGAACTTACCAACTGCAATAAATCGATTGCTTTATTCAGGCAGCCTTGATTTTTTTGTCTCGTTTTTGCATCAAAGCAAAAATGAGAGCCTGTCCGGCAGGACAATTTTGCATCAAGGTAAAAATGAGAGCCTGTCCGGCAGGATAATTTTGCATCAAGGTAAAAATGAAGAGCCTGTCCGGCTAAAGGACAAAGAAGAATTTCTTACCTTTATGATTCAAATATTAACCATAAACCCTCAAAAATGAAACGTAGAGATTTCATCCAGATTCTGGGTGTATCTGGTCTGATGCTTAGCACCGGATTAGCATGCAGTACAGGATCGAACAACAAACTCAAGAACTGGGTTTGGACACGCGGTGGAGAGAAAAACACCGATGAAGAGCTTAGAGCTTTTTTCCAAAAATTAAAAGACAACCGAATTCATGGAATTCTACCTAGTGGTGGAAACAAATTCTATGAGCGTATCGGTCCAATCTTAAAAGAAGTAGGTCTTGATTTCCATGCCTGGCGTTGGACCATCAACCGTGGAGGTCATATGAAAGACCATCCAGAATGGTATGCGGTGAGTCGCAATGGCGATTCGGTAGTCGATAAGCCACCTTATGTTGGTTATTACCGATGGCTATGTCCTTCGCGTCCGGAGGTACAACAGTTACTAATCGACGACTATACTAACCTTTGTAAGATTGAAGGATTGAATGGTGTACACCTCGATTACGTAAGATATTGCGACGTGATATTACCAATTGCTTTACAGCCAAAATACAATTTGGTGCAGGATCATGAAATGCCAGAATTTGACTTCTGTTACTGTCCGTTATGCCGTAGCAAATTCAAAGAAAAACATGGTATAGATCCACTCGACATGGAAGATCCATCAAAAAGCAAAGAGTGGCATCAGTTCCGCCTGGACCAGCTGGTAAAAGTTGTTAACAATGTTGCAGATGCAGTGCATCAGGAAGGAAAGAAAATTTCAGCAGCAGTATTCCCAACACCAACAATCGCACGTAAGATTGTTCGTCAGGATTGGGAACGCTTTAACCTTGATTCATTCATGCCAATGGTTTATTTCAAAGACTATGATGGAGATCTGAATTGGGTAGCTGAAGTAGTAAAAGAAGACGCTCGAATATTAAAGGGTAAAGCCAATCTTTATGCAGGATTGCATTTAGGTCATGTTCGTGAATATGGTATTGAAAAGGTTGTAAATACCTGTATTGAGAATGGAGCACAAGGAGTATCGATCTTTACTGGTCACAGTATGAAAGATGAAGACTGGCAAGTATTCTCAAAGGTTGTTGACCAACTGGATATGAACAGATAAACACCTGATATAAAGGTTCTGAGACTTTAGATTTCAGAACCTTTTTTTATCAATAGCTGGAACATTTCATTTTCCCATACAATCACATAGTTATACTTCCTGATAAAATTATCTAACACCACCCCATGCTCAGGCCATTGCATATAACTGTTACCTCCATTAACGTTATCAACAGGCCACTCCTCTAATTTCGTCGCCTGTAATTGTCGGATTATAACCGGCAGCTTTCCCTTATTCTTTACTGCATCATCCAATTTCTCAGCAAATACATCTGCATTGTAATAAAGCTTAGGCCAGGAAGTCGTAATAAATGGCTTTGTATCGGTCAGATAATTAAACATCGGGATTTCAATAAAGCCCAACAAATACTCCTCCTTCTCAATTATAGGAAATGCATTGTTAATAACTTCATTCATGGCTTCAGCTCTTTTCTCCGACGTATAAATCCCTCTGAGTTTTGGATGATCAACAGTATATCTTTTGTCCAACCTTGAACCTACATCAAAATAGGTGTGCTGCCAGGCATAGATAACCGCACTAATACCAATAACCAATACAAATGCCTGCCTCACTATTTTGCTAATATCAAGAGAAAAATGTCTCTTCATAAATTCGAAATCAAACATCTTTACCAAAGCAAGAGGCCCCAAAAGCCACATCCCCCAGACTGATTTGGCAAGCCCTGAGTCGGATCCCAAAGGAGCAATCACTAATAGCAACAAACCAGAAAAAGCCAACAAACGCGTATTCCCAGACTGCCTGGCATCAAACATAGCTATCGTTCCGTAAGCGATCATTACTCCTATAAGTAGATAACGAACCTTACTCCAAAACACATCCTTAAATAATATTGATAAAACCAGCGTAAGGGTTGCAGCAGCAATTAATAACATCGTCTGATAACTTTGGGTAATTCCTCTTGTCTGCCGACCACTAAACCAATTAAAACACCAGACAACAAAGCCTCCTATAAGTAACATCACAAAGGCATTAATGTATCCTAACACATAAGATTTCAAGAGAGGAATTAAACCATGAGAAGCACTTTCATCAGCTCCCATTTGAGAGGTAAAAATCAAGTTATTAACAAATAGCTCCCAATGTCCTAATTGATGTATCAATATTAATATCAACGCCATACCAACAACAACACCCGATAACCAGCAGACACTATCAACAAGGAGTCGGCATTTGGAATTTCGATAAATAATATGGGTAAAAACAATCACAGCCCAAAATCCCAAGTAAGCCAGATTTGACAGTTTTAGAAACAGGCAGATCCCAAAAACAAGTCCGGATATTAACAAATACATCCCTTTACTCCTCAACAATCCTTTTATCAAAAAGAATATACCTATTCCATAGCCTAAAGTCGTCAATACATCATAGTTCAAGCACTCCGGTCCTCCTTGAAGGATGAAAACAAGTATAACAGTAAGACTAAGCAATGCTTCCCTTTGAGACAACACCATTCTAAGCAAAGAATAATATATCAAGAACGTAGCAGTTGAACATACAACCCAACCTATCCTGATCCAATATAAACCTCCTGAAGGGAACAATTTCATCCATAAAGCACCAACAATATCGGAAAGCCAAAACATCATAGAATATTGCACTGAATCAGGTGCATTGAAAATCTGACTGAAAGCTGTTAAATGAAATCCTGTATCGGCTAAATCGAGTCCCTGGAAGGTTAATAAAATCTGCCAACACAGAATGAAAATAAAGAATAACCAAAACATGTGCTTTTTTATCATCTCAGTCATATTCCTCACAAGTTAAGATAGACTACATTAGGTACCTGAAATAAACAAAATTGAGTCCCCACAGCAGCAATATCAGCTTAAGGGGATGATCTTTCAATAACAACCTTACCGGAGAATCTTTCTCATGCTTAACAAACAACAACTGCAAGTATCGTAGGATACCAGCAATTACCCAAAAGACTGTTACAAAAAGGTATTCAGTATTCATACGGGCAATACTCTCAGGAGCTACAGTATACATGATATAAGCCACCACGATTATTGATGAAAGCATCACCATAATGTTATTCAGAAAAACGCTATTATAGCCATTCACTACTTTTCTAAGAATTACATTATTCTCTTCAAAGAAAATAACGTCGGTCCTTCGTTTCCCTAACACGATCAACAGGGATAATAAAAACGTCATGACGATAATCCACACGGATAAAACCACACCTGTGGAAACTGCTCCTGCATATAATCGCAATACAAAACCAAGACTAAGGATCATCACATCCAAAATAGCAATGCTTTTAAATACCAGTGTGTATAGTATATTCAGTCCCTTATAAATGAGCAACACCCAGACAAGTTGCATATTCACCAAATAAGCAACTGCTAATGCGGCTATCGTAAATATAAAATCGAGAAGATAAGCAAATGCAGGAGTTATTAGCCCTGCAGCAATGGGGCGCATTTTCTTTTGAGGATGTTTACGATCTTCCGTTACATCATGAATATCATTGAAGACATAAACCGAAGCCGCCATCAAACAGAAAGCTCCAAATGCAATTAATACCTGAAATACCAAGTCGGATTCAGTAAATTGCCCCGCAAAGAATAGCGGCAACATAACGAATAAGTTTTTGACAAAATGATCGGGCTTTATCAGGTTAATAATTGCTTTTATCATTTGATTCGTTTTTTGATATCTGCAAGGTCTAACATAGCATCATCGCCTTTGCTATCACCGTATGCATATATTATATCGTAATCTTCAAGATTATATTGTTCTTTAATCCTGAAAACCTTCTCTTTTCCAAAGCAATTTTTAGTCTGTAACTTTCCAGTAATAACATCATTATGCAATTCTGCTTCAGTTGTTAATAAATCAATATGCCGAGCATCACACCATGGCTTTATCCAGATAGAAAAAGAGGCAGAAACAACCACAATCTTGTCTCCTGATTTGCGATGTTTTTCTACTGCTTCGATCATCTCATCACGTAAGATTTCAGGCAATTTATTTTGACAAAAAGCTTCGCCTAAGTTGTTTATTGCCTCACGACTATATCCCTTAAAAAAGAAAGAGAAAACCAGCTCCTTTGCTCGACCATTGTGCAGCAGTCCTGTTTTATAAGCAAACAGCACAGGCGACAATACAATACCTCCAATAATTGTCTTCACGTACCCCTTAGCAAACAGAATAAACTGAAGAAAAGTATCCTTCGTAGTAATCGTCCCGTCGAAGTCGAAAAAGGCTATAGTCATGGTTTTGAGCGTTTGTTTATTTCAATAACTACTCTATTGCTTTAAAGCATCCGCTGATACAAGTCCATTACCCCCTGAGCAAAAGCATCGGCATTAAATTGTTGAGCATGCTGCTTCAAAGTTGTCAGATCACCAGGATCACCTGCAACTTTATCAATTTTCTCTGCGATACTCTCAGGATTCCATGGATCAGCATAAACAGCTGCATCACCACCGGCCTCGGGAAGACTACTAACATTGGATGTAATCACTGGTGTACCAGTTGCCAATGATTCTACTACAGGAAGACCAAATCCTTCAAATATAGATGGGAAAGCACTAAAACTGGCAGCATTATACAAGCAAAGCAACTCCTGAAAGTCGACATTATGCAAAAACTGAACCCTAAGCTGAGATGCAGTATTTAAAAAGTTCTGAACCTCCATCATATATGGAGTTGGCTTCCCTACTACAACTAACGGCAAATCACACTTCGCAATCTGAAGTGCCTTAACAAGGTTTAACAGGTTCTTTCTCTCTTCTATGGTTCCTACATTGAGTATAAAATTCTCGGGTAGGTTGTATTTTTCTTTAACATTCCACACATCGACAGGTGAAGGAGTATCAAAAAACCGTTGATCGATGGTCTGATAAATCACCTCTATACGCTCTTCTGGAATTTTAAAATATTCCATCAAATCAGCCTTAGTCTGCTTGCTAATGGCGATTACCTTATCTGCAACCTTACAGGATCTTCCATACTTCCGTGCATATATATTTCGATCAACCAGTCCATATAATTCACCATAACGCATAAAGATCAGATCATGTACCGTAACAACCGTGCGAATACCACTCTTTTCAATACCGATAGGTAGTTCATGGCTCAATCCGTGGAAAATCTGAGGTTTTAATTGCTTCAGCTGATCAATTTGAGTGCGTGTACGCCAAATTGAAGGAATAATCTTCTCATAAAATCGGGTAGGTGTAATTACCTGCTGATTTTCGAATGTATCGTATTGTGATGTTATTTTTGGTGCAAAAAGTAAATATTCATTATCGGGATATGTGTGAGCCAACGCCGTTAACAAATTACGACTGTAATTTCCAAGTCCAGTGGTATTTTGAAAAGCACGTTTAGCATCGAAAGCAATCTTCATCATCGCTGATAGATTTATTGATTTTTAGATTACAGAATTAGTAGAATTAGCCACTTCCTGTTGCGGGGTAAGAGCCTTTTCCACGACCTTTAAGTTAGTTTCTGCTCAAATTACAAATTTTGACGCAAAGCACGGTCTATTCTATGGATGATTTTACCTTTTGGCAGGAAGTATATAAAAAATAGGAAACACTGCGGTTGATATCAGCAGTCTTGAGATTTAAATAATTCATGTAATCCCAGGCATCTACCTGAGATTACATGTTTGTATGGTTATTCTTTTAAATCATACACCCTAACGTAGTCGATAATATATTCTACAGGGTAAACTGCAGGATCGATTTCTCCTCCCCAGCTACCACCCATAGCCAAATTAATCAACAAGTAGAAAGGTTTACGGAAGCGATCACCTGCTCCTTCTGGGAGCTTATTCAACCATGAGGTATGATATTTTGTATCATCATAAAAGAAATCAATTCTATCCTCATGCCATTCAATTGCATACACATGAAAACCATCGGTTGGAGTTACCTTCTTTACATTTCCACCATTCTTTCCATATTTACCATCTTTATCGGCATAATGAATGGTTCCATAAATGGTATTGGCATCTTTACCAACATACTCCATAATATCAATTTCCCCACAACGAGGCCAACCTACTTTTGAGCGATCAGTTCCCATCATCCAAATTGCTGGCCAAACACCTTTTCCTGCAGGCAATTTAGCTCTCACCTCCACACGACCATATTGCTGTCCCATTAACTTTTCAGTAATGATACTTGCTGAAGTACAAGCCACATACTCATCTTTTTTACGCCAATCATCTGAACCTTCCTTAAATCCCGGATTCTTGAACTTATCGGTTACAGCTTGAATGGTGAGATACCCTTTTTTTACTGAAGCATTCTTCTTTCGCTGTTTCGTGTAGTATTGAGCTTCTTTGTTTCTAACATAGCCCACTTCATAGTCCCACTTACTGGCATCTGGTAAACCTTTGTAATCGAATTCATCACTCCACACCAGTTCTTTTTTCAAATCCTGTGCATCGCAAACAGCAATGGCAAGCATGCACAGCATCACTGTGAATAATCTTTTAAAATACATAATGCTTATTGGTTAATTGGTAATTCGGTTTAAAGATAGCAAAGATGTACCGAACATTCCTCTTAGTTATGTATTAAAAGCGACGGTGAGCCAACTCTTTTATTACCAAAAAAGTTTCTGCCATACGATAACCATTCACCTGAACTGCCAGGAATTCATCTAATGCCTCATAACTCTCCTCTGCATATTTTAATAAAGTATATGCATGCCCGTATACCGAATTAGCCTGACAGATAGAATTCAAGTAATAACCGTCGAGAAAATCTGCAACTCCCCCAGATATTATTACCTCCTTACAATAGTGTTTATAATTATTAAGTGCAGTGTTGACATACCTTACCATCTCCTCTGCGGTATGTCCCATTAGGGGAAATCCCTTATAATGAGCATCACGATCAGGATTACGGAGCAACTCCAATCTTGAGAAATTGGTTCCTCCCAGAGCTCCAAATTCAATAGCAGCCAATTTTAGGCGCATCAATTCCCTTATACTTTCAGGTCCCATCCCCTGACCTACCTCTTTAACGATAACAGGGAAGTTGACTTCTTTTAACAGCTCTTTTATCGTTTGTATCGGAGGATTATTATAACGATCACCTTCTGGCTGGAACCACTCTTGAAAAGGATTAATATGAACGATTAGTCCGTCGGTTCTAAGATCCTGAACCAACTTGATTAGAGGATCGATATTATCTTTCTCTAATAACTCCTCAACCTGAGCAATCCCGATGTTGGCATAAAAAGGAAGATCATCTCCAATGATATCGCGAAGATCAAAATCTGCCCAATGAGAACGATCAAAAAGAATCTGGCGACAGGAACCTAATCCCATGCCCATGCCATACTTATTACATGCCTTAGCCAATCGCTTGTTAATAACTCCAGCTTTCTCAGTACCACCAGTCATGCTGGATGCCCACATGGGAACTTTCATGGTTTTTCCAAGAAACTCAAAGGGAACAAGATCATCAGCAGGATGTCCGCTTAGCGCTGGTTCATAAACAAAGCGCTCATCTTTCTCGCTTGCCGATACGCGGGACTGCAAGGCTAATTCAATATGGTCCTTCTTTCGATCAATCATAATGCTCCGATAGTTTTACCCAAAATTATGTTGTTTAAAACAATATCGAAGCATTTTTGTACTTTTTTTTGAGCAAGAACGTAAGGTCACAACCTCATACGCGTTGTTATTTGTCAGGACACACCTTGCTAAAACTTAGCAGACTTACCCGGTTCTTTAACACTGAAAGCTAATAGAAGACAGACTCTGACTCGTCCTACCTTTCATCCTTTTTACCTTTTACCATTAAAAATACACCTCAGCAGAAATACTATCTCTCTTGAAGCCTTTATCTTTAAGAATCTCAAGTGCATCAAAGATCATCTGACTATTTCCACACAGGTAAAAGTGAGTATTTTTATCAAAATCGGTCTTTGACAGATAACCAGTTACGCGACCATGAAAATCACCGGACTCATCACGTGAGGTACACAACACATATCTTCCATCCTCATATTCATCACGCTCATAAGCCTCTGAACTATTCCTTACTCCATGTAACAAGGTATAGTCAAGATCGGGATGGGAAACCACATAACTATGAAAGGGAGCGATACCCGATCCACTGGCAATGAATACATGTCTCTTTTCTGCTTTTTTCTTCTCATCGATTCCGAATTGACCGAACGGTCCATGTATCTCAACCTCATCTCCTGGCTTTATACTTTTAAGTTTCGGAGAAAAGTAACCATCCTCAACCTCCTTAACCAATACTTCCAGGAACTCATCTTCTTCTCCACTGTAGATAGAATACTCTCGTGTATGATAATCATCCTTCATCCCCAATACCATATGCTGTCCGGCTTTAAAGTCAAAGCCGTTACGCGGAACACGTACCACAAAGGCATGATCGGTTAAATGTCTTACTTGTTGTACTGTATAATAGTTCGTTTCAATCGTGGTTGTCATATTTTCTCGATTTATTTATTATTAGATAACATCCGTTTTCTTTATTTAAGACAAAAATATCTTTTTATAGTTCATTAAAAGACTTTTTAGTCCGATTTATCAATCACTTTTTTCAATGCCCCGATAGATCAAATCGATATTATCCTTTAATTCCTATTCCGGTTATCTTCAAGATGACTATCTTTAATGTCGGAAACATGCTGCACAAAAGCACTTCCTGAAATATAAACAAGAAAAGAAACATGAAATTATCCATCATATTAATGATAATGGGAGTTCTTCTATCGTGTAGTACTCCAGCTAAACGAAGAGATCCTGCATTGATTTTTCCAGATCAGAAGCAAGTGAAATTGATCCCTTGGGCTTCGTTAGAGAATAAACGAATTAGTGAATGTTCGGGGATTACCAGAAGCAAATCACATAGAAATATATACTGGGTACATAACGATTCAGGTGATAAAGCACGAATCTTTCCGGTAAAGATGACCAAAGATGGTGGAGAGAAAATAGGAAAAGAAGATGGCTTAAATCTGGAAGAGGCCAAACACAGCGACTGGGAAGATATCACAACTGATGATGAAGGGAATATTTATGTGGCTGACTTGGGAAATAATCACAATTCCAGAAAATCACTTACCATCTACAAAATTGAAGAACCAGAAGATTTGAATAAAGATTTATCCAAGAAGAAATGGGATAAGTACAAAGTAAAATACCCAAAAGAAGAAGATCTTCCGGAGAAAGTGGTTGACTTTGACTGCGAAGCTTTATTTCATTTTAATGGTCATTTATACATTCTCACTAAAAACAGAAGCAACAGAGGCACTGACCTTTATCGTTTTGATCAATTGGATAAAGGTAAAACCAACCGTCCTACGTATCTCGACTTTTTTAACACTGAAAACCTGGTGACAGGAGCAGACATATCGCCAAATGGGAAAAAACTGGTAGTATTAACTTATACGTCAGTCTGGGTATTCGAGGACTTCAAAGATGATAAATTCTTCGAAGGCAAAATATCATGGCTCCCAATTCGTGCTGGTCAGTGTGAAGCAATTTGCTTTGTCAACAATAATGACTTGATAATAACCAACGAGACCCGCCAATTGTACAAACTAAGTTGTAAAGATCTCTTGGAAATTAAACGCAAAGAGACGGCTGAGTTATGATTTTCGATATCCCAGCCACCAAATAAAGAAACCACTTATCAACACTGTCAGTATTAGTAAGCCCATTAATGGGACATACAAAATGTATAATTTCCCCAGCAGGTGTTCGAATATTCTCCCGGTATGCACTTCTAAGGAAACATTCCAGAGTGACATCGGAGAGTTATTAACAATCTCTTTGGGCATTACAGCAGGAATCATATGCCCGTTTCCTACTTTCTGGGCCCCTTGTGAATAGTCAAAAACAATTCCTCCTTCATCACCATAGGAGATAAAACCAGAGACCAAATGATCAGATATAGGAGGTCCTAGGCGAGTTGGACGCACCCATGGTTTCCCTGTAAAAGCATTTATGATTATACCATCTTGTGGTCGCCAATAGAAAAGTCCATTAAACGATCCTACTAAATATCCTCCTGATTTAACCTCTTCGAGCACTGTACACCCCATTACACTAACTGGAGGTTGATTATCAACAACTTTCAACTCGGAGCAATCCTCATCCATTGTATAAAAACCATCATAAGTGTATAGCAAAAAGCGTTGAGTACTATGGTCATAAGTGATACGACGCAACTTATCGCTCCAAGGATTAGGACTGTCAAGTTCGGTATATGGAATCTTTCCTACAGTTGATGACGCGATTGCTATTAATAAAGGTGGGCGTAAGAACATCCCTGTTATCGTTACAAAAATTAGAAACGCCACGCTCCAATATCCTATCTTATTGTGCCATCTTAAATTCCAGCTACGCCAACCTTTTAAATTGTTAATATCTTTCGAGCGCTTCTTTCTTCGTCGCAGCCAACCAGGAAATATCCAATGAAGAATACCGGAGATGGACAGGAAGATCAACAATATCGCTAACAAGTCGACAAGAATCTTCCCTGCGGTTCCCCAAATCTCTCCACTATGAAGCATCCATAATGTTCGAAATAAAGATACCTCATTGGTATAACCTGCAGGTATCGGGATATCAACAATCGTAAAATCTTGTAAGTTTTCAGTTTTTAGAAGATGAGAACGGGTTTGTACATAAATTTTCCCATCATGTTCCATGAGATCGGTAATTCTTTCCTCTTCAACGGGTATATCTACAGGCTTCCACTCATCATTATCTTTACCCAGGGAATATAATCCCATTATCGTTCCTGCGATTAAATGTTCATCAGATGTTTTCAACAAACACTCCACTTTTCGATGATCAACGCCTTTAGGAAAACCTGCATTAAAATCTTTGAAGGTTGAATAAAGAGAATCGGTTTGCCACACTCCAATATTTCCATAAACCAGCAAGTGATTGTCGTAAGCAACGGCTGATTTTACTGATGCAAGATTCCAATTGTTGTATTGATAGCCTGGAGGCAATAATTCGCGATTAACATCTACTCTTGAAAACAACTCGCGATGATTCATGATAACCCCTGATATACAAAACAAAATCACCAACAATGTGATGATTATTCCGGGCCATTTATGAAACTTTCGAAACTTATTAATCCTCTTTCCCTTACTCATTATCCTCTCTCATTTCCTCTTATTGGTTAATT
Source organism: Puteibacter caeruleilacunae (assembly GCA_005217565.1). Classification (GTDB taxonomy): domain Bacteria; phylum Bacteroidota; class Bacteroidia; order Bacteroidales; family Prolixibacteraceae; genus Puteibacter; species Puteibacter caeruleilacunae. The sequence goes on along the minus strand of SJCO01000006.1, from coordinate 356,574 downwards.
AATAACCAATTTCTCTCTGTTTTGTTTCTACTTGTCGTTATTGTAGTACTTATTTTATCATCCTCAAGAATAAACACCTGTTAGCGTAGGTGTAGCCCGACGCTGACAGGTGTCATTCTGATAGAAACTATACCAAATATTATTTCAGGAATTTTGGAGTTACAGCAATCATGATATACCCCCAATAATTCCCTTCTGCATCACTAACACCTTTTAATACCTCCATATTATCAGAAGCAAACATACTAGATAATCCAGCGCTAAAGGTAACATCTTTATTCAATTTGTAACCTGCAGTAATATCTAATTCAATACCAAGGTTTTTATCTGTATCGGCAGCAATATCTGCAGCAGCTGAGAACGCATGCACATCAACAGATAAAGAGAAACGATCTTTTTTATGCTTCAACTTGAAATAAATATCATTCAAACCAACATTCAAACCATGATTTCCCACATAGAAGTAATCCATAAAACCATTGAATTTATGATTTGTCCCATAGAAAGGAGTAAATGATTTAATGTCTTCAGTTTCGTTATAGTCTGTACCTGAAAGATGCTCGAAACCACCGACCAAAGAAACCTGATCAGAAACTTTCAATACACCTTCTAATGCAAAATTCAGTGCACTTATGTCCCGATCAGAAACATGCTCACCGCCTTGATAATAAAGATTTGAGCTTAGATTCAATTTTCCAGCCTTGAGCGTAACTCTACCTCCGATTGTTTGAGAATACTTATTCTCCTGTTCTCCATCGGTATCTGTAAATGGGACACCATTATTCAGGAATAACAAACTAACACCTACTTTATCAGACTGATCATGGAACCATAAAAACTGTAAATCCTTATAAGCATCCGGTCCAAAATACTTATTACTATTTCGCATTCCACTTTCATGATGCGCAATACCAAAGTGTAGTTTTATATCCTTTTCATACTTAAACAAGAAAAGATCATGACTACGTGCTTGCTGAGCCCAACCTACATTACCAAAAATTCGGGAATCATCATATACAAGCTCCATTCGTCCGGCCTTCAATGAAAAATCTTCAGACAAGAAAACCTCAAACCAAGCCTGATGAACCGATATTGAATTATCTTCATTCCCTACCAATTGACGCTGATTACCCCATAATCTTACATCTTGAAGCGATAGATACGTTTTATACTTATCCGCTTTAAAACCAAAATTCAATCTAGTACGTTGAGATGTAAAAAATGAAGCGTCCTGCCCGTCAGCAGCTAGCGTTCCATAGCCATTACTCAACTCAGAGCGAGGTCTGAATTCTCCATTCAAATCAATTTGTGCATAAGCAGCTCCAATCCCTATGAATAGTGCGGCAATAAGACCATATATACATTTCATATGAAAAGATTTTTAGATTAGTTGACTATAAGTTTTTTTGATGGTTGCTGTAAAGAATGCTCCCCCATCAATAGATGGAGGAACATGTAATTTATTATCAGTAAATTAGGTTTATATCTGCTCTTTTTTATCGTAACCTTCTTCTCTTGCATCAGCTTCATCTATCCATTTAGGAAGCAGATTCTTCTTGAAGCTTTCTTTATCGGCCTTCATTTTATCAACATCCAATCCAATAAATTTCTGAGCTTTTGCTTTCGTTGCGATATCAGGATAAGGAACTTCCTTGTTAAATCCTAGATCAGCAAGTAGTCGTGCTAACAATATTCTTGTATCCTGTGCTTTTGTTATACCTGTTGAGATAACGCGACTCGTTTCTACTGGAGAGTGGAAAGAACCACCATGACTGGCAGCTGCATAATCCCAACGCCATTGTGCATGACGAATACCCATCAGAATATCTTTCATCTGTTCTTCTGTAGCACCAAGATCCCAAGCCTTCTTTGCTTCAACATGCGCACGAACAATCAGCTCTTCCAACTTATCTCTGTTTTCAATAATTTGATCCTGACGTTCATAAACATTCTGCACAAGTTTTTTCGTTTCCTCGCGGTGACAAACCTGGCATGAGTTAGCAACATTATTCAAAGGACTCTGAATTTTATGATCGGTAAATTTCTGTCCTCCTTCACTCTTATAAGGCATATGACAATCGGCACATGATACACCACGATCAGCATGAACACCTGTTAGGTATACTTCATAACCTGGGTGCTGAGCTTTTAACATTGGAGCCTTACTCAATGCATGGGTCCAATCTTTGAAATTCATATTATCGTAGTATTCTTCCATTGCCTCAACCGACATACCGTTATCCCATGGGAATGTAAGGTAATTTGCCCCCTCTACAGTCTTCTTATTGAAATAGTATTCAACGTGACACTGAGCACAAACTAATGATCTCATCTCCTGATGAGATGCTTTTTTAATATCTTTTCCCATACGTTCGAATGCCTCCACCAAGGCAGGACGAGTAATTCTCAAATTCATGGTCTTAGGATCATGACAGTCGGCACATCCAATAGGATTTACCACTTCTGCACCTAATCTAGACCATTTTCCTTTATAGAATTCACCAACACCTTCCTCAGCCATCATACGAGGAACATCAGGACTTTTACAGGTCCAGCATGTCGATGGCATTGGGCCATCCTTATCATTGGTTGGTGCTCCTGTTCTTAAAGAATTTACAAGATCAGTAACAGCAAAATAATGTCCACGTCCCTGATTATAATCCTTAGCAAAACCATAACCTGCCCAAAGTACCACAAGACGAGGATCTACTTCAAGCATATCAATCATAGCACCACCATTATACTTACTTGCAAATGTAGTATCGGCTGTCTCATAGTATGATTGGAATTCACGTGGATAATTCTCTCCCCAAACTTCATTGCGAGGTTCGAAATTGGAGATTTCTTTTGTTGGTGTATTTACAAAAACAGCCTCAGCTCTTCTTTCAGTAATTGAAGCTGCAATTAATCCAAGAACAAAAACAATTATTAGGGTTACGAAAAAAACAAGCCATGCCATCCATGGTCGTTTAGCGATAAGATCTGTTAATGCCTTCATATTAATAGATTTAATATTGGTAAGTTTTATTTATTTTATTCATTCATAAGTTCGTCGAGCCAATCAGGTACAGGACTCTCTGGTAATGGGATTCGAGCATTTGGAACACTCGATAAACTATTTACCCTTCCATGAGGTACTTCCCGATGACACTCCCAGCAAACGCGGTCTTCCATGTGTGCTTGATGGTCCTTTACTCCAACCATAAGCTTAGGATCGGTAACCTGCTGTGTATGACAACGAACACAGTTATCATGCACGACCTTCTTTCCCGCATCCTTAATAAAGATGACCTGTGGTTCTAAACGCAGCGTAAACATGGAAGCATGGTAAAGACCATCTTTTGCTTTGAAGTAATACTTATTAAACTCACTGTCGTGTGGAACATGACAATCGTTACAGGTAGCAACCTCACGATGCGAGCTATGATTCCATGTCGCATACTGTGGTGCCATAACGTGACAGTTCACACAAGTCTCGGGCTTATCAGATAAGTATGAATGCGCCTTCGACAGATAAATAACATAGACAAAAAGTCCTGCAAAGATTCCAGTAAGAACAGCTACTGTGAATCTCCAGCCTTCTGGTGGTCTAAAAATTCGAAATATAGGCATAGGTAATGGTTTTAGTTATAGCTTTCTCTAACCGTTGAATAAGACTAAGTTATATACTTTTATTCACACAACAAGGTTACAAGTAGGAATTTTAGACCTCTTTGTCTTATTAATAGTCAGTCCAAATAAAGGGAAATAACGACTTTAATATCCTTTTTACCTATTTGCCTTTACAGACAAGGGAAACAGAAACATGTCTTTCATAAAAATCATCGAATTAGCTACTTAAAGAAAGAGATAATATGATTTAGTAAGCTGTTCAAAAAAAGCTGAATATCCACTCTTTTGATCTCCATAGATAGTAATCTCCTCTTCTTTAATGTCGATATCTGTTCTTGAGAACTCCATTAAATATCGATTTACTGCCTTTCTTGAGTTGGGTTTTACTTTAACAAGTTGATTAAGATGCAGCTGATACTTTTTAGCAATTGCAATAATTCTTTCAGCCTCATTTACAGGAAGAATAAGTGCCAATCGCCCGTCGATTGTTAATAACTTTTCCACGCAACAAATAAGATCCTCGAAAGATAGACTAGAGCTATGGCGGGCACGTGTTCGTTCTTCTGTTGCTGCCTCTAATGAATTCTCAAAATAAGGTGGATTGGAAATAATCAAATCATACTGATGCTCACACAACAGAGTATACTGCACAAAATCAGTCTGATAAACCTCAATCTGTTCAGACCACGGAGAAGCAGCAACATTCACTGATGCTTCTGAAGCAGCCCCTTCATCAATTTCTACAGCATCAATAATAGCATCACTTCGCTGAGCCAGCATCAATGAAAGCAATCCGGTTCCAGTTCCAATGTCCAGTATGCGATTTGCGTTATTAACATTGATCCATGCTCCAAACAATACGCTATCAATGCCGACTTTCATTGCACTTTTTTCCTGCACAATTGAAAACTGTTTAAAACTGAACTTATTCTTATTCCTGACCACCATTCTAATTATTTGTCTGTAAAAATAATTGAAACACTTCGATAAACAATATTCAAGAAAAACCGTTACAATTAAACCCAATGAATATCATTCATTTTGCTGAGCAACAGAAGAAAGTACCTTTTGTACATTTAAATACAACATGATATTGTACAAATCTGTAAATTTAAAACATTGGCATTATGAAATTCGCAATCCCGCTTATATGTTGCCTTACCTTGGTTATTTCCTCCTTTGGACAAGTCAAATTAACAACACAGACAGGTATTATTACATTTAATTCTTATACTCCAATTGAAAAGATTAGTGCCAGTAGCAATCAGGTAATAGGATCAATCAATAAAAATAGTGGGGCTATAGAAGTATATGTAACAATTCAATCTTTTCAATTTAAGAATGCTCTGATGCAAAAGCACTTCAATCAGAACTATATGGAGTCAGATCGCTTTCCTGAAGCTACCTTCTATGGTACAATTAAAAATCTGACTTTGATGCAGTATAATACTCCGGGGACTTATCAAGCTCAGGTTACTGGCTTCCTTACCATCCATGGGATAGAACAAGCAATCGCAGGTAGAGGTACTGCCAAGGTAACCAAAGACTCTGTTCTACTGTCGTCGGAGCTTAAAGTTAAACCTGAAGATTATAATATCAACATACCAGCACTTCTCAGGGATAATATTGCAAAAGTAATTGAAGTTCAGATTAAGCTTAGTATGAAGCGATAAGATTTAAAACTGCTCAAAAATACCCAATCCGAATAATGCGAAGTCATATTTTACAGGATCTGCAGGATCAAATTCACGTAATACTGCTGTTACCTCTTCAACAGCTTTCCAATCACTCGATTTCCTTTCAAGAATACTTAATTTGCGAGCGACATTACCTGTATGGACATCCAAAGGTAACATCAATTCAGCAGCTGAAATCCCTTTCCACATACCAAAATCGACGCCTCTCTGATCATTTCTCACCATCCATCGTAAAAACATATTTAATCGCTTACCTGAAGCTCCTTTATTCACATTAGCGATATGCTTGGTTGTCCGATCGGGATAGTCTATCGAAAAGAAAATATCCCTAAACCAAGCCAGTGCTCCCTTTATGCTACCTGTCTGTTCAAAACCATCTTGAAATACACTTTCCAATCCGTTGTGATGCGTATATATATTGCGTAAGGATTCAATAAAGAAGGCTCCATCAATACCATTAAATGTGCGATGCTTAACAGCCTTAAATGCCTCCATATCTTTTTCTGAAGCATTCATAACAAAATCGAATGGTCTTTGTCCCATCGCCTCCATCATTCGTTCGGCATTACGAATAATCATTGGACGCTTTCCCCAGGCAATTGTAGCAGCAAGAAAACCGGCAATTTCAATATCCTCTTTTTTTGTAAAAGCATGAGGTATTTGCACCGGATCAGTAGTCGTAAACTCTGGTCGGTTATATTGATCAACCTTCTCCTCAAGAAATGATTTAATTTCTTCCTTGAGCATTGAACTAGTCAGTTATGATTACACCATCTTTGATGGTTAAAATTCGATCAGACATATTCGCAAACGACTCCTCATGAGTCACAATTACAACGGTAAGATTGAAACGATCTCTTAATTGAAATAATAAATCGTGAAGTTCCTCCCTGTTTTTCGAGTCAAGATTACCTGATGGTTCATCAGCAAATACAACAGATGGATTGTTAATAAGTGCCCTGGCAACTGCAACCCTTTGCTTCTCTCCTCCAGATAATGCTGCAGGCTTATGCTCTAAACGCTCTGATAAGCCTAATAAATCCATAAGTTCCCTGGCTCGCTTCTCAGCTTCTTTTTTTGATTTACCAGCTAAGAAGGCAGGTAAACAAACATTTTCTAATGCAGTAAATTCGGGTAATAGATGATGAAACTGGAAAACAAAACCAATTTCCTGATTTCGGAAATTTGCCAATTGACGCTCACTAAGATTACTGATTTCAACACCATTAACCTTAATACTACCTCCATCTGGCTTACTTAGAGAACCAATAATCTGCAACAAGGTCGTTTTCCCTGCTCCACTAGCACCAACAATAGAAACAACTTCTCCTTTTTGGATATGAAGATTGATACCCTTTAGTACTTTAAGGTCTCCAAACTCTTTGGTAATGTTTTCTGCAATTATCATATCGTTTACAGCTTTAATATTTCACTGATCAAGTAAGCCAAATATAGTAAAATCAAAAAGATTCCAACCTTAATTCCAATCTTCCATTTTCCAGCGACAAAAATAACCAGTACAGCAATCGCCGACACAAATAGTAGAACCGATGACCAGATTAAGTTTCCTTCTCCAGTACTTATAATACCTCCATTAATGTGGCTCCTGCCGCATCGGATGGTAATTTTAGATCACTTGATATCTTATCAAGCGAACTAACAAAAAAGATATCACATATCCGAGCCAGCAATAAAAAGCTAGCCAACATGGCAACTACAAGCAATACAATTATCAGCATAGTCCCGGATTAATCTTCAAAGTCTTTAGTAATATTATCTTTCAGCTCTTTTGCTTCATCTTTCACAGAGCGGGTAATATTATCGATGTCCTTTTTCAAGCCACCTGAATTATCCTCTAACTCTCTCTTGATTTCGTTTGTAGCCTTTTTAAACTCCCTTACTCCTTTTCCTAAAACACGAGCAATATCAGGAATAGCTTTAGACCCAAATAAAAGAAGCGCTATCGCAAAAACAAAGAAGATTTCTCCTCCACTTATAAATAACAGATTATCAATCATTCTAAATTTTCTTTTGTTTTTTGAATTACAATTATTTACACGGTAATTTTCAAGGGCTGAAATTACAAAAAACCCCTGACCTTTAAAAGATCAGGGGTTAATATCGTAGTCAAACAAGCTTATTTCTTCTTAGCTGCACGCTTTGCAACAACTTTGCTCGCTCTTAATCTTGTATCGTATGCAATTGGAGATGCGATAAATAGAGATGAGTAAGTACCCACAACCACACCAATTAACAATGCAAAAGTAAATCCTTTAATCGAAGTACCTCCGAAGATAAAGATCGCTAACAATACAACAAATGTACTTAACGAAGTACTAAATGTACGACGAAGTGTACTATTCAATGCTGAAGTTACAATCTCTTCACGGTCACGTTTTGGATGTAATCCAATGTACTCACGAATACGGTCAAATACAACCACGGTATCGTTAATAGAGTAACCTAATACTGTCAGGATAGCTGCAATAAATGCCTGGTCCATCTCTAGTGAGAATGGTAGCACTCCATGGAACAATGAGAAGATTCCTAATACGATCATTGTATCGTGGGCAAGTGCTGCAATCGCACCCAAACCATACTGCCAGTCGCGGAAACGAACTAAGATATAAAGGAAGATAATAATCAACGCGAATAAGATAGAGATCGCTGCATCCTTCTTGATATCATCAGAAATTGTAGGACCTACCTTCTGTAAACTCAATCGATAAGTTTCAAGGAACTCTGACTGAGAAACTTCTTTTTTGATCATTGGCTTCAAGCCTTTGTATAATAATGCTTCAACTTCGTTATCAACATCTGCACTTAGATCGTCGATACGGTAATCAGTTGTAATACGCACCTGGTTAGCACCACCGAAAGTTTTTACTTCAGGAGCACTTTCATATACTTTAGCTAATGCTGAACGTACATCATCAACTTTCACTTCGTCATCGAAACGAACAACATAAGTTCTACCTCCTTTGAAGTCGATACCGTAATCTAATCCACGAGTTGCTAATGAACCGATAGAAATTAGGATTGCAATACCAGAGATAATATACATTGTCTTACGCTTAGACAAGAACTTAATGTTAGCAAAACGCATTAAGTTTTCAGTTGCCTTAGAAGTAAATGAAACAGTCTTGTTTTGGCTCAAACGACGGTCAATTACCAAACGAGTAATGAAGATCGCACAGAAAAGTGAAGTTAAGATACCAATAACAAGAGTGGTCGCGAAACCTTTAATAGGACCTGAACCAAACATGTAAAGTACGATACCTGTCAACAATGTAGTCACCTGACCATCGATAATTGCAGAATATGCATTCTTATAACCATCATTAATTGCAAGTTTCAATCCTTTTCCTGCACGAAGCTCTTCCTGGATACGCTCATAGATAAGTACGTTCGCATCAACCGACATACCGATAGTCAATACGATACCAGCAATACCAGGTAATGTTAATACAGCACCTAATGACGCTAATACTCCAATGATAAAGAACATATTCGCCAACAATGCTAAGTTAGCAACGTAACCAGCACCACTGTAGAAGAAGATCATATAAATCAATACCAATGCAAATGCAATGATGAAAGAGTACATACCTGAAGAAATAGCTTCTTTACCCAATGAAGGACCAACAAGGTCTTCCTGAATAATACGAGCTGGTGCAGGCATTTTACCTGACTTCAAGATGTTTGCAAGGTCTTTCGCCTCATTTACAGTAAAGTTACCAGAGATACTAGAGCTTCCACCAGTGATCTCCTGGTTAACTGTTGGGAAAGATTGCACCAAACCATCCAATACGATAGCGATACTTTTACCAACATTTTCTTTAGTTAGACGCGCCCATGTTTTAGCACCCTCTGCATTCATCTTCATGTTAACTTCTGAAGTTGCTTGAGTAGTACCAAACTCCTGACGTGCATCAGTGATAACGTCACCAGTCAAAGGAGGACGACCATCACGACTGCTTACACGAAGTGCAATCAATTGATACATGCTTTCGCCTTCATCAATAGCGTTTGCTGTCCATGCAAATTTTACAGAGCGAGGGAAGATATTCTTCACCTGAGGCAATGCAAGATATTTGTTGATCTGAGCAGTATCTTTCATGTGAGCATATCCCACAACTGGACCACCACCTAACTGGTTTCCACGAGCGTTAGGAGAAAGAATTGCGAATAATGGATAGTTTTTCTTGAAGTTCTCAAGATTAGCGTTCACTGCTGCAGTATCACCTGCTGCTTCTTGAACCATGCTCTCCAATGAGTCATCTTTCTTCTCTTCAGCCTTCTCTTCAGTAGCTGCTTCAGCTGGAGTTTCTTCTGTTGGATTCAATGCATCGTTAACTTCTTTAACTTTTGCATCAGCCTGAGCTAACAATCCATAAATCTCTTGGTTATCGTAAGTTTCCCAGAACTCTAATTGTGCAGTTCCTTGTAACAGCTTACGAACACGTTCTGGTTCTTTAACACCTGGAAGTTCAACCAAGATACGTCCGTTAGTTTGCAAACGCTGAATATTAGGTTGTGCAACACCAAAACGGTCGATCCTTGCACGAAGAATATTAAACGAGTTATCAATAGCTGCGTTAGTTTCTTCACGGATCACCTTGATAACATCAGCATTAGTTGAGTTAAACTGAACGCGCTCCTTCAATTCCAATGTTCCGAAAATAGAAGCAAGCTGTGCATTAGGATCAATCTCCTCGAAAGCACGAGCAAACAAGGTTACAAAGTCTTCCTGACTATCGGTCTGTAATTCTGCAGCACGCTTAATTGCTGCATTGAAAGTTTCGTCTTTGCTGTAGTTTGACAAAGCGCGAACAACGTCAACAACAGATACTTCAAGAGTTACGTTCATACCTCCCTGAAGGTCAAGACCTAAGTTCATCTCAAGTTCTTTTACCTCTTTGTAGGTATACTTTCTCAATCCGAAAAGGAAATTGTAAACAGGTTGTCCTTCAATTGAGTCTAGATAGAATTTTTCTTTAACAGGATCACCCTGTGCGTAGTCAACAGCATCTTTTCTTACTTCACGAGCGAAGTAACTAAAAGTCAACTGGTACACACAAACTAGGGCAAGTGCAATGGCAAATAGCCTAATAGCTCCTTTGTTTTGCATGTTCTTTAGGTTTTAGAATTACTTATTATGATTTTTTGAAATTTTACTATAACGGGATAATACATCCCTATGGTGGCATCAACTAATTGATACCCTAAAATGCAGAATTAAGCCAACGATTCGGGATCGTCGGGACTACTAAAATGATACCTGATAGTATCGAGAAAATGAAATGAAAGAATTACAGGCATTTGCTTGATCTTCATTTTTGCCTTCAATACATCATAGATTTTGATGTTATGATGCTGCTGAAGAAAGCGATCCTGTGTTCTTAAATAAAGCTTTCGAATAGAAGTTTTTGATGAGGAATACTTCAGGTTCAGTGTATTTACCGAGCTGTAGATCATAAAAGCATCAGTGTCGGCACTATTCGACATTGGAATTTGAGCTTGTTCCTGATCTTCACTGGTGAATTGCTCTGAACGACACATATCAAATACAAATGCAGCACCGATTACTGCGATAAACAGTACCGTGCGCAAAATAAATTTTCTCGATATGTAGCTTCCTTTAATCAAACTCTTTTTTTTCAACAGCCCCAAATATATTTATTTTTTTTGAGTCTCACACTTCTTCACGATGAAATATCATTTGCATTTTTCCAAAATCGATGACAGCATTGTACTCCTTAAGCAAGTCACTGCCTATCAATCCGGCGATTCGTGTATCGGTATATTTTTCGTAAAGGGCGTTAATATTATCCAGATTAATGATAGCCAATTTTACATTTTTTAAAGGCATACCAGCAATATTCAATTCTGGGATTACACCAATACTTGTACTTAATGGATCGCCATTTATTCCTGCCGACTGAATCTCTTCGTCATCATCCGAAGTTAATTCAGCACGAAAATAATCAGAAAGATTTCCATCAAATACCGACTTTGAGGCACCTGTATCGACAACCCATTTAGTGGAAGTTCCATCAGATAAAAGCACATCAATCAGTACATGGTAATTTTCTGACTCCAATTCAACAAAATTCAGCGGAATAATAAAACTGGTCATAATAGTATGGTTTATAAAAAAACTATCCCGACCTGATTTAGGCCGGGATAGCAAATGTATAGATTATCTTTAAAAGAATAAGCTCATTAAACAAGATTCATTCCGTCAAATACGTTCATTACATCTTTTACTGCAGCAGCAGAAGAGTCTAACAATGCTTTTTCTTCTTCGTTCAATTGAACTTCAAGAATCTCTTCAACTCCGTTCTTACCTAATTTTACAGGTACACCTACGAAGATGTCGTTCAATCCGTACTCACCTTCAAGCTTCACACAACAAGGGAAGATACGTTTTTGGTCAAGGATGATAGCTTCAACCATCTGAGCAGCTGCTGTACCTGGAGCGTACCATGCAGAAGTTCCCATAAGGTTTACTAACTCACCACCACCTTTTTTAGTTCTATCGATAATTGCATTTAATTTATCCTCCTCGATCAACTCAGTTACAGGAATTCCAGATACAGTAGTGTAACGTGGAAGTGGAACCATAGTATCACCATGACCACCCATCAACAATGCCTGAATATCTTTTGGATTTACATCTAATGCCTCAGCAAGGAATGCACGGTAACGAGCAGTATCAAGGATACCAGCCATACCCATAACTTCGTTCTTAGCTTTCTTAGCAGTTAAGTAAGCAGCGTAAGTCATCACATCCAATGGATTTGAAACAACGATGATTTTTGCGTTTGGAGAATATTTGATTACGTTCTCAGTCACTGACTTTACGATACCCGCGTTGATTGAAATCAAATCATCACGGCTCATTCCTGGTTTACGAGGAAGACCAGAAGTAATAACTACAACTTCTGAATCAGCAGTTTTTGAGTAATCGTTAGTTGCACCAGTTAATCTAGTGTCATAGTAATTAATAGGAGCAGTTTGCCACAAATCTAAAGCTTTACCTTCCGACAAACCTTCCTTAATGTCAACCAATACTACTTCCTGAACGATGCCTTTCTCAGCTACAGCTTGAGCGCATGTAGCTCCTACATTTCCGGCTCCGACAACAGTTACCTTCATAATCTCAACGATTTAAATTTAATAAATAGAAATTCTCAACTAATTGCTATAGTCAGTCGCAAATATAAATGATAATTTAAGAACCCAAAAAAAAAGGTTTTAAATTCAAATAAAATTGACTCTGTGTTAACAACAATAATTTTCCTCCTTGGTTTGCAAGAATCTAAAAAAAGTTTAACTCTTTATTTTACAGCATCTAAAACAGTATCTCACCACCAGGTGCAAGATTATTTTTATTGAAAAGTAGTTCACTAATGGCACGATACTTGAAAGAACCAATTTTACATGCAAATATTGATAAACACTGCTGAATGTATTGCAGGCAGTAATATTGATAGAAACGAGTTTCAATATCGATAATTATCTTTTAATATGTTTGCGCAACTTTAATTAACCCTAATACTTTAGCTATGAAAAATATTTTAAGACTATTAATTCTTTTGGTTTTTGTTACTGCTTTTTGGAGTTGTGAAGAAGAAGATGACATTCCAGAATTTCCATTACTCATGGAATTCCATCCGTTATATATGTCTGAAGTACCAATAACCCAAAACCAGAATGCTGACATTTTATGGTCTGGAGCAATCCATCCAACATATAGTCATGGAGAGGTAACCTCATTGGTTGGGTATCGTCATGCTCGTGGACCATACGGAGGATTTGATGCTGAGGATATCGATATGATTGAAATCAATATGAGGCGATACAGAAATACGACCACAGTAAATACCTATGGCGATCTGCCTTATATCTCAACAAAAGAAACGGGGAACAGTAAACTAACCTATCGCTATGACAAATTAATTGAGCGTATTAATGAGAATGACATTAGCACTCAATTAGATAATGATACGACAGTATTCGAATATGCAGGAAGCAAAGTTATTAGTGCTACAGTTTATAATGCATATGAAGTAATTGAAAATACTTTCGTATGGGATATTTACGACAACCTGGAGCGTGTGGATTTCACAATATATCCTCATGATATTAGGATAGCTCCTAGCTCTGGTTATCATCTATTTAGTGATTATGATAATGCTGAAAACTTATTTTACCAAATGGATTGTGTTGAAAATTTATTTTTCCGTTCCTTATCAAGAAATAATTACCGGGAATACACATTCGTTTGGCATGATAATTACGGGTCCTCTCAGCAAACCACAAGGTATTTCCCGATCTATTATGACGAAATGGGACTACCGCATTACAATTACCTTCCTGAAGAGTATTAAAGATAAATACTATAATACTAAAAGCCTCCGATGATTCAATCACCGGAGGCTTTTAGTATTATAGTATTATCTATTTGTTAGATAAAGCTCTTGATATCTTCAATAATCTTATTCGCTAACTCATCAGCCTGTTCCATCGAACCAGCTTCAGAATAGATACGAATAATAGGCTCAGTATTCGACTTACGCAAATGAACCCATGAATCAGCAAAGTCAATCTTCACACCGTCGATATCATTCACATCTTCGTTTGAATACTTCTCTTTCATTTTAACCAAGATACCATCAACGTCGATATCTGGAGTCAACTCAATCTTATTTTTTGAGATGTAGTAGTTAGGGTACTCAGCTCTCAATTCAGAACACTTAACACCTTTATTTGCCAGGTGAGTTAAGAAAAGAGCAACGCCAACAAGAGCATCGCGACCACTGTGAGCAGCAGGATAGATAACTCCTCCGTTTCCTTCACCACCGATAACAGCGTTAGTCTCTTTCATTTTAGCAACAACATTCACCTCACCAACAGCACCTGCAGCATAACTTTGTCCATGCTTCTCGGTTACATCACGCAATGCACGTGAAGAAGATAGGTTAGATACAGTGTTACCAGGAGTATGGGACAATACATAGTCAGCAACAGCTACCAACGTATACTCTTCATTGAACATGGTACCATCTTCGTTGATCAATGCCAAACGATCTACGTCTGGATCAACAACAAAACCAACATCAACACCCTCTTTGCGGATGATTTCAGATGTCTCAACAAGGTTCTCAGGAAGTGGTTCAGGAACGTGAGCAAACTCTCCAGTAGCATCACAGTTGATTTCTACAACATCCTTAACACCCATTGCCTTTAACAATGCAGGAATTGCAACACCACCAACAGAGTTAACAGCATCGATTGCAACCTTAAATCCAGCTTTAGCAACAGCTTCAGCGTCGACTAATTCAAGATCCAATACCTGCTGAACATGAATGTCAGTGTAATCTTTCTCAGTAATATTTCCTAAATCATCAACTTCAGCAAAAACGAAATCCTCTTTTTCTGCTACTTCTAGGATTTTCTCACCTTGTGCAGCATTCAAGAATTCACCTTCGTTATTCAAAAGCTTCAATGCATTCCACTGCTTTGGATTGTGACTAGCAGTAAGGATAATACCTCCATCAGCCCCTTCCTCAACAACAGCAATCTCTGTAGTTGGAGTCGTAGCCAAACCAATATTCACTACGTCACATCCCATTCCGGTAAGTGTACCAATCACCAATGATGATACCATCTCACCAGAGATACGTGCATCGCGACCAACAACAACCTTGATCTTGTCTTTTTTACTCTCAGCTTTAGCCCAAGTCGCGTACGACGCACTAAACTTCACCACATCTAGTGGCGACAACCCTTCTCCAGGTTTTCCTCCGATTGTTCCTCGAATTCCGGAGATCGATTTAATTAATGTCATTTTTTAAAATTTTTGATAGATAATTATTCCATTTTACATTAGGTGCAAATACTCGTTGATCAGTTCTTCAATATACTGATCATTTCCTTCCTCTCTTTCTGAATTAAACTCACTCAGCGTTTTCACAACATGAGTAATGTACCAATCGGGAAACACATTGGTATCCTCAAAATACACTCGTTGTTCATCTAATCGCTGAGCAGCATCCCTACAGCAAGTAGGTAGCCTTTCGAATCTCGAACGCTCTTCTGCATTCGCATCGTCAAACATATTCTCAGTAGTATGTAATAATGGAGCTTTCTCCAGCGATTCTTCCTCTTTTAATCCATAATGGGCAGCCATAATAATTGCTGCCAGGAAAAGGTAGGGTTGTGCTGAAGCATCTCCTCCACGGTATTCGATACTCGAGAATACTGCTTCGTAGTTTATCTCAGTGGTTTCATCCTCCAACTCCTCTGTCCGCTGTCGCCATCCCATTGGAATACGCACAAGTGCCGACCGGTTACCCTTTCCCCAGCACGCATGAAGAGGGACCTCTTCACCTTGTCTAAGTCGTAGATAAGATACCGGTACTGTATTCGCAAAGGCAGTCACCGAAGGAGCTAGCTTTAATAAGCCGTATACCATTTTACGGGTAACATCATTAAGCTTTCCTTCTTGCGACAGCAGATTTACACCGTCTTTCTCGATATGAAAATGAACATGTAGTCCATTTCCCGCTTCACCAAGCGCTATTTTAGGAATAAATGTTAGTTCAAGATTATACTTCTTACCTAACATTCTTAAAATCCATTTTGCAATAATCAACTGGTCGGCAGCAACATCAGCATCTACTGATGAGAAACGAATCTCATGCTGCTCATAGCTCATTTTATTTTTCTTGAAACTCCCCATTTCTGAATGACCCATACGAATCATTCCACCACATCGGGCGATAATTTGTAAAGCCTCATTACGCAAGCGCTCAGAACCTGTAAAAGGTTCTCCACTATGATATCCATTTTTAGGTGTTGGATACTTTTTTGACCTGTGTGTAGCCACGTAATACTCCAATTCCCAGCTTGCTTTTAAATCGCATCCCCATTCCGATTTAAACAATCCCATCGCTTTACGCAGAATATTCTCTGGTGCCGACTCCATTGGTCTGCCTTTGGCATTATGGAAGGAACACAAAATATCGATTGCGGGAATATCTGAAAAAGGATTCTGAAATGCTGTTTTATATCGAGGAATCAGAAATATATCGCTCTCATGAGGTTCGATATAAGAAAATACAAGAGAACCATCAACTCGTGTTCCCTGTGTAAGTAATTTTAATAATTCATCGTGACCTGTTACAACAAAATTGATTGTTTTGAGCTTACCATCTTCAGCAACATATCTGAAATTAACAAGCTCAATCTCCTTTTCTTCGATATAACGAACAATATCATCACACGTAAAATCAGAAGATTTCTTTTGTAAATACCTCTCAATTGAGTTAGGATTAAAATGAATTTCAGCCATACCAATTTGATTGAAATAGCAAAAGTAGTGAAAGTTCGTATTAAAATAAATAGTCTTTCGCTTCTTAATAACAATTTCACAGTCAAACCGTACAGAACTACAGATTATTTAAATGGTAATTTTGCCAAAACAACATTTCAACCAGAAAGAATGATGTCAACTTTAGGTCCTTTCACCTCGACATTATTCTCAAGAATAGTCGCAAGAGGCACAGCAGACAAAGGTTCTATGATAATCTTCATGCATTCCCTAATACATCGCATGGTCTCAACAATATCCTCTTCACCAACGGTAACAACATCATTATCTTTATCTTAAAATTTATTGTCATTAATGATGTTAGTACCCCATCCGCACTAGTATCTAGCCCCATTGATGGAATTATACATCCAGCTTCGCCTGATTTATTATACCACATCTACACCAAGTAGCTCGGATGCAATACCCAATTTCTTTCTTGAGATGCATCCTGATACATTGGTATTTTCTTTTGCTTCGTAGATTTTTAGTTTTCGCCGTAAAACTCAACATGTCCGAGCGCTTTCCACACTTCACATACTTGTCCTACAGGAATATCAAAATCAGTATACTCTGGATTATCCGACTTTAAATTAACGACTCCTTCTTTTCCATTCAACGTCAATCGTTTAAATACAACGCCGTCATCCAAAGTGACCACAATGTGCTTTTCATTATCCTGAACCGCATTCCAATCTTGAATATATTCACAAATCACATATGACTTAGGAGGAATAGGCAACATACTATCTCCTTCGATTTGGAAAACACGATAAGTACGCTCAGGACTTAATTCCATAAAAGGCAAATTGAATCGAGGCAGCTCTCCAATAAATTCAGCATCGGAATATCCTTGCGTATAACCTGCTGCTGCTTTAATTGGCACCAATGAAACCTGCTCCTGATTATCCTGGTCTACAACAATAGGCAATACTCGAAGCTTATCTCCCTTGGCCTCCTCATTCATCACTCGCTCATTATTCTCAATGTCTTCTTTAAGCATATCATCGATAGGGCGATTAAAAAAATCGGACAATCGCTGTAGCGTATTTACTCGAGGCAATGAACGACCGTTTTCGTAACTCCCAATTGAGGAAGGATTTATTCGTAAGCGAGCCCCCATCTTTTGTTGAGTCAATCGCTTACTTAGTCTTAGATATCTTAGATTCTTTGGTAACATTCCGTTTCTTGTTTTTTGAGGGTAGCAAAGATAACTTGTTCCTTCGTCTCAACAAAGAATATCTAAAAGTCTACATCAACGGACTGGCCAAACGTGCAACAGAAGATTTTAATTTCTTTAATCCCGGACGTCTTCTCCATTCTTCAAGGTCAACTTCTACCGCCTGTTTCAAATCACTCTTAAACTTATCAACAAGTTGTTGATTAATCTGCTCATCATAAACTATAGCGTTACTTTCAAAGTTCGTCTCCAGACTTCTAAAATCCATATTAGCACTACCTACAGAGGACCAAACACCGTCAACCATTACCAACTTACTGTGGTAAAATCCATTTTTAAACAGGTAAACCCGAACACCAGCCTCCAGCAGTTCTTCGATATACGATTCGGTACAGAGTTTTGGAATTACTGTATCAGACTTTTGAGGAATCAACAAACGAACATCAATACCCGACAATGCACTTGTTTTTATGGCCGTCAAAATATCCGGAGTAGGCATAAAATATGGTGTTGCAATATATACCTGCTTTCGAGCAGAAGCAATCGCAGAGAAGTATGCCTGTCCGATGCTTTCCCAATCAGAGTCGGGACCACTCACAACAATCTGTACAACCTTTCCTTCTCCCTCATCCAACTTAAAAGAAAAATCTTCAATATTCAAGCGTTCTTTACCCACAAAGAACCAATCGGCCAAAAAAACCATCTGCAAACAATTTACAGCACTGCCTCGCAATTCAAGATGAGTATCACGCCAAGGGCCGATTCCGGGTACTCCCTCAATATATCGATCGGCAATATTCAATCCTCCGATATAACCAACCTTACCATCAACAACTGTTATTTTGCGATGATTACGGAAATTAACCTTCGATGTCAACAGTGGAAAACGAACCCTCATGAAACAATGCACTTCCACTCCTGCATCCTTTAAAGAGCGAATAAATTTTTTCCCCAGAGCCCAGCTACCTACATCATCATAAATAAGCCTCACCTTAACTCCAGCCTTTGCTTTACTAATAAGAATCTCCCGAACCTCATTGCCTATTTTATCATCATCAATAATATAAAACTCCATATGGATATGGTGCTTCGCTTTTCGTAAAGCTGGGAGCATGGCACCAAATGTTTCGCGACCATCATTTAAAATCTTTACCTGATTATTGCTGGTGATTAAGGCATAACTATTTCTCAATAACAAACGTAATATGTTTTTCTTACGCCAAATCCGTTTATTTCTTTTAAACGGAAACTCTTTCATCTCAATATCCTGAAGCGCAGCACTTTCTTTAATAAATTCAAACATCTGTAATCCTTTGCGGGAAAAGATCTTTTGTTTCCGATAATTTTGGCCGAAGAAGAGATATATAATAATCCCAGCTATAGGCAGAAATAAAATGATCAGAATCCACGATATAGTCTTAAACGGGCTCCTGTTCTCAAGAATTACAATACCTGCAATCACAATAGCACTTAGCAAAAACGCTACTGTTATATACACGTAAAACTGATCCCACAATTTTGTCCAATATATTATCCCCAAGTGATGCATGCTAAGTCTAGAATATTTTCATCCCTAATTTCTGAAATTAACCTTTGAAAAACAAGTCTGGCACATTTTTCGTAGTATTTATAAAAGGCATAAATACGTTGACGTTATGAAAAGACTAATGATTATAACAGTATTTGCTCTACTGGCCATTGGATGTACCAGTACAAGGCAATTTACGGATGTCAACGCCAGTGCTCCAGAAATGAGTCAGGACAGCTTAGAGTATGAAATCTGGATAACCGACATTGGTTTTGACACCTGGTTTATGTTGAACTATTCTCCATCACAAGACCGAAGTAATGAATATTACAGAAGTTGGAACAATCGTTATGTGATAGAGTGGAACTACAAATATACGAGTGGTCATTATGGGATCGACAGTGAAATAGTCAATTATGATCCAACGATTGATTATGGGATCGAGGTTAATCGGAAACTCTATTATTACTTCCGCTTTGTTGAAGAAGAATTAAGAATCCCAATTCTCGATTACCGATATCGACATCGTATCTAACTGTATATTGACAGGGATTGTCTGCTCGTGCATTTTATTCACGGGCAGGCATCCTTAAATATTTCGATAAACCAACAAGCGACTTTCATTAAACACCTCTTCAAAATAAAGTTTACCTTTAAAATGAGGAGCCTTTATTCCTGCATGAAAAAAGCGATCACCAACATACACACGGGCTTCATCCCATAGATTCTGATCGATGCAATTTTCTAATGTTTGTTTTCCTCCTTCGATAATAATTGATTGAACATCTCTCTGATATAATTCATCAAGAATTTGTTTCATCACAGGCTCTGAAAAATCAACTTTTACATATTCAAGATTTTTCTTCGATACCATTTCCTTTCCCGTAAAAACAATCGTAGGAACAGTCTGATCGAACAGGTGCAATTGAGGATTTAATTTTAATTCTCGGTCGATAACAATTCTCAACGGACTTTTCCCTTCCCAATCTCTTACTGTTAGCGAAGGATTGTCCTTTTGTGCTGTAGCCGTTCCCACAAGAATAGCCTCTTCCTCTGCACGCAGTCGGTGAACAGAAATTCGTGACAACTCAGCAGTAATCCAGGTAGGCTGACCAAAGTCAGCTGGGTCCCTATCAATATCGATAAAACCATCTGGTGTTTGTGCCCATTTCAACACCACATAAGGTCGCTTATGCTTATGGAATGTAAAAAAGCGGCGATTCAAATCCTGTGATTCTTTCTCAAATACTCCGACTTTCACCTCAACACCTGCAGCTTCCATCATTGCAATCCCTTTACCTGCAACTTTCGCGAAAGGATCCACAGTTCCAATAACCACTTTGGGAATTTTTTTATCAATAATAAGTTTTGAGCATGGAGGAGTTTTTCCATAATGAGCACACGGCTCAAGATTTACATACAATGTCGACTCTGCTAACAACTCAGTCTCCTTTACTGCGTTCACCGCATTTACTTCGGCGTGAGCTTCACCACATTTACGATGATACCCTTCTCCGATAATTCGACCGTTATGAACAATAACACTTCCCACCATTGGATTCGGAGCTACATTTCCTCTTCCCAATCGGGCAAGTTCTAAACAACGTTGCATGTATTTTTCCTCTGGACTCATATGCTCTGCAAATAAGAATTTCCTTATATATTTGCTAAAAATAGCAAAAATGCAAGAAACCATAGCGTACCTTCAATCACAACTTAAGGATCAATATGATCCTAGAGAGATTCAATCATTTGCCAAAATAATTCTCAAACACCTGAAAGATTGGGACATGACTGCTTTCATGCTAAACCAGTCGACCAAGCTGGATAAGGAAACAAAAGATGAGATTATTAACATTACACACCTTCTCAAGCAAGGCAAACCGATTCAATATATCTTAGGGTACACTGAATTCTTCGATCTTACATTTCGGGTTAATGAAAACGTATTAATACCAAGACCTGAAACCGAGGAATTGATCCAAATGATCCTGAATAAGCATAAAAACATACCAGTTAATATCCTGGATATCGGAACTGGCAGTGGTTGCATTCCTATTACGCTAGCAAAGCATCTACCATTGGCTACAGTTCATACAACAGATATTTCAACAGACGCTATTGCCACAGCCAAACAAAATGCACTCGACAACCAGGTTGATGTAACATTTTATAATCGCGACATTTTATCATGGGAGAAGTTTAACTGGGAGCAATACGATATCATCGTTAGCAATCCTCCTTATGTGAAGGAATCAGAAAAGGCCCTCATGAGAGAAAATGTGCTCAAATTTGAACCTCACCTGGCACTCTTTGTGGCGGACAGTGATCCACTAATCTTCTACCGTAGAATTGCAGAGATGGCACTAAAAGTACTTAATCCAAATGGTAAACTATACTTTGAAATCAATGAAGCTCATGGCGATGAATTAGCTGAAACTCTATCTCAATTAGGATTTAAGAACATTCAAATACTTGAAGACCTGTACGGGAAACAACGCATGTGTAGTTGTGAGAAAGTAATTAAAGATTAGTACTAAAGCCAAATTGGCTTCTCACTTTTGGCTTTTAAGAAACAACACTGTTTCATGCTGATATATCATTTTCTAAAATGCAGTGACTTGATCCCAAAACACAAAAGTTCGGCAGTATAGTCAAAGACAAAGTAAATATTCATTTTATTAAAATACTTTCTAAACTAATATTAATCAATAAGCTATATCCTGCATTCATTCGGATTGTATCGCTATTTTTTATAGCTTTGAAAAGATGCATTTTTAGCATCCTAATACTAAACACATTTATTAATAAATCTTGTCGAGATGAAGCGCAGAGAATTTATCCATAAAGGCGTAGGAGCAGGTATTGTTGCCGGCACAGCTATGTCGATGATGCCTTACTCAAATTTGATGGCTCAAAACAACCAGGATCCTTATGATTTAGTTGCAACTATGGGTGGCATGCCCGACACAATGTTTGATCAGGGAATTGCAGCCATGGGAGGCATGGGTAAATTTGTAAAGAAAGGGCAGAAAGTATTAGTAAAACCTAATATTGGTTGGGACAGAGTTCCTGAACGAGGTGCTAATACTAATCCTCTTTTGGTAAAACAAGTCATTAAGCATTGTCTTGACGCCGGTGCAAGTGAAGTATACGTTTTTGATCATACCTGTCATGAGTGGACAAAGTGTTACAAGAACAGTGGAATTGAAGCTAAAGTAAAAGAAGCGAATGGTAAGATTGTTCCTGGTAACAATGAATCATATTATCATCAGGTTGAAGTAAAAGGAGGCAAGAAATTAACCTCTACAAAGGTACATGAGTTATTATTAGAGACTGATGTATTTATCAATGTTCCTGTTCTTAAGCACCATAGTTCAACAAAAGTATCTCTAGCGATGAAGAACCTTATGGGGGTTGTTTGGGACAGAGGATATTATCATAAAAACGATCTACACCAATGTATCGCAGATTTCCTTTACTACAGGAAACCTGATCTTAATATCATTGATGCATATTATGTGATGACCAAGAATGGTCCAATGGGAGTATCAACCAATGATGTTTCGAACATGAAAGCACAGATCATATCTCCGGATATTGTTGCGGCCGATGCAGCTGCTGTTAAGTTCCTAAATAGAAATCCTGAAGACATTGGACACATCCAGATCGCTCATGATTTAGGTTTTGGGAACAAGAATCTGAATGAGTTAAACATCAAGAGAATTAAGATATAATCATCTTATAGATTCTATAAATTATCAATTCTAATTACTTGATCTCGTTGACTACTCAATGAGTTTATAGTCATGTGATCATATCAACTATTGAGGAACATGAAGCAACATTGGTTGAAAACAGTTCGCCAGGTAATCGCGTTATTTTTTATCATCTCGGCGTCAGCAATATTTCTCGACTATCGGGAATTGGTTCCATCTTCATGGATGAAGCTTTTTGCATCATTTCAATTTACCCCGTCGGTATTGAACTCAATCAAGGCTGCAACAGGTATTAGCATGTTTCTCATAGTTCTACTAATACTAACAGTGCTATTTGGCCGTATGTATTGCAGCTTTATTTGTCCCTTGGGAATATTCCAGGACTTCATTATTCGCATCTCCAGGAAGATACAAGGGAAATATAAGCTTAGATACAAAAAGCCATGGACATATATTCGATATTCAATCATTTCAATCACAGTATTACTTGCTGTTTTTGGCAACTTACTGGTACTATCACTACTTGATCCTTACAGTAATTTTGGTCGAATATTCTCCTATCTCTTACAGCCCGTTGTAGTATGGGCAAATAATGGTTTAGCCTACATTTTAAATCACTTCAATAATTACACACTATATGCGGTAAAAGTACCTGCAATACATTGGCAAGTGATCAGTCTGGTTCTTGTTTTTCTCATCGCAATAGGATGGATGGCAGCACGAAGAGGAAGATTATTCTGCAATGGCATTTGTCCTGTTGGAACTTTACTTGGAATTATATCCAAGATTTCAATCTTCAAGGTAGCCATCAATAAATCGCAGTGTACGCAATGCGGTAAATGTGTTAAAGCCTGTAAATCGGAGTGTATCGATATAAAATCAATTAGTATTGATACCGACCGCTGTGTAGATTGTTTTAATTGTATTGATGTCTGTCCTGAAGATGCCATGAAGTACAAGTTTTCATACATTCAACAAAAGCCAACAAATAAAAAAGAAGATTCAACAACCGACCAAAGTAAGAGATCATTTCTTATAAGGAGTATTACCGGTGCAGCTGCATTAACCTTTGTAGGACGAAGAGTTAAAGCTGAAACCGTAAAGAGTCTGAAAGGCCTAACTGCGTTTGATCGTACCCATCATGCAACACCACCAGGTTCATTGAGCATTGAGCATTTCAAAGATACATGTACAGCCTGTTCATTATGTGTTACTGCATGCCCTACCAATGTTATACAACCCTCATTTTTAGAAAATGGTTGGGATGGCATGATGCAACCATACATGGATTTTAGATCAGGACTATGTAACTATGATTGTGTAAAATGTAGTGAGGTATGTCCGAATGGAGCAATACTTCCAATACAGTCGATAGAAGAAAAGCATAAAGTACAGATAGGTGTAGCAAAGTTCATCAAGGAAAATTGTATTGTAGAAACAGAAGGAACTGATTGTGGAGCATGTAGCGAGCACTGTCCCACTAAAGCAGTTAATATGGTTCCTTATGGAGATGTACTTCTACCTAAAGTAACAGAAGAGATATGCGTAGGTTGTGGAGCCTGCGAACATGCTTGTCCGGTAGATCCATACAGAGCAATATATGTCGATGGAAATGCCGTTCATCAAGAGGCTGAACAACCTAAAGAAACTGAAGAGCAAGTTGCTCAACCAGATGATTTCCCTTTCTAGAAAAGGGAATTCTCTTAAAACGTCTCGAAGTAATCCATTAATTTTTGTCGTCTACGATAAGAAACAGGAATCTTGGTATCATCAACCATTACAACAGTTCCTCCTTCTTTCTTGTCAAAGCGATCAACAAAAGACAGGTTAATCAAATGCGATTGGTGAACACGCATAAAATTGTAGCGATTCAATATCTCCTCAAACTCTCTTAATGTCTTCGATATCATAATCTTTGAACCATTTAGAAGATAAAAGAAGGTATAACTTGACTCCGACTCACATCGAATAATATTCTTAATACTCACAAGGTAGATACTCTCGGCTGTTTTCAAAACAATTTTCTTATCTCTCTCAAGCTCCTCCATAGGATTATCAAGTCCTTCGACTGTTTCTCCATTTTGGCCGATCTCTTTAACTGCACGCTCAACACCTTCTTTAAATTCAGAGACGTTCAACGGCTTAAGCAGATAATCGATTGCATTAAACTTGATTGCTTTAATAGCATATTCGTTATAGGCAGTAACAAAGATGATCTTGAAATCAACAGTACTGAACTTCTCAACCAAGTTAAATCCAGTTCCATCTTTCAGGTTAATATCCAGGAATACTAAATCAGGTGAACACTTTTTAATACACTCATAGCCACTGGTAACACTATCTGCCATTCCAGCAATTTCAATCTCAGGGAAAAACTTTTTTATGAAAGTTTCCAATATCTCCCTACAAGAAGCTTCATCATCAATTATTACAACCTTGATCATTTCCTTTCCCAGTTAAGTGGAACATTAAAAGTGATTAAAGTACCTGTTCTTTCTGCATCTATCCTCTTCAGGTCTTTAACCTCAAAGTTAATATTGTTTTTGTATATTTTACGATAGTTCTGTATTCGTTCATTAAAAATATTCATCGCATGAGACGTATGGGCAGAGTTGCTAAGCTCCTTACCACGCTCAATACCAATGCCATTATCGCAAACATTAATCAGCAAACTAGACTTCATTTTTTTAATATCAACCTCAACATTTCCTTTATAGTCTATATTACGAATACCATGATTAATTGCATTTTCAATAAATGGCTGAATTAACATCGGAGGCATTTGAAGTCCTTCTGCATTTACCTCCTCATCAACAGAAATATGGTAATCAAAATCGAACCTCATTTGCTGCAACTTCAGGTAATGCTCAAGCATCTTCACCTCTTCAGTCAATGAAATAAATTCTTGTCTTGAATATTCCAGAACCGATCGTGTAAGCGAAGAAAATTCGCCAAGGAAGAAAGTAGCATTTTCACTCTCCTCTTTTATCATGAAATTCTGAATAGTAATCAAACAGTTGAAAATAAAATGAGGATTCATTTGTGATCTAAGCAATCGCTGCTCCAACTGAATCTGTCGATGTAAATCCTTCAATTTCCGCTGATAACCAGTCATTATAATGATAATAATAGCCGCCCCTAACAATCCCAGGAAACCATAAAAAAACATTTTCTTCTGACGAAACTCTTCATTCTGAATAATCTTCTCCTGATTTAACTGGTCGATTTGCAACTCCTTTCGCTCGGCCTCATACTTCGACATCAAATCATTTATATGCTGACGATTTCGAGCGTTCATTATACTATCGTGGAATAAGGACGCATCCTTATAATACTTCAATGCTTTTTTATATTGATAAAGCTGTCCATAAACCTCAGACAATAATCTTAGCGAAGCTTCAACCTTAACCCTGGCACCAATTTCCCTTGCCAGCACCAAAGCTTTTTCCAAATACCCTCTTGCGACCTTGGGCTGACCAATCTTCAAATAAGCCTTACCAAGATTCACATAACTCTCTGTAACATAATACCTATCACCAACCTCCTCGCTTAAATCCCTGGTTTTATTAAAATATTCAATTGCTTTGTCATTCTCTCCCTTTTTAAGGTAGACACTCCCCATGCAATTGTAGCAAATTGCTTCACCTAATATAGACTCTACTTCAAGATTATAGTTAAGCGATTGGTTGTAATAGGTTAAGGCAGTATCCAGCTTGTTCATCTTTTCATAAGCAACACCAATATTATTCAAATTGATTGCTAATCCAAGCTTATTGTCGTTCTTACTACCGTGCTCCAAGGCCAAATTAAAAAAGTCAATTGCTTTCAGGTAATCATCCTGAGCCAAATTAATATTTCCGATACTATTTAAAGCAACACCAACGCTTTGCTTCACAATATCGTTATTCAGACTCACCTTTTCAGAAAGATTCAAAGCCTGCATATGATATTCCGTGGCACTTTCAAGTTTATCTAGTCTACGATAAACAACCCCAAGATTATTTAAACTGACAATCTTCTCCAAAGTATCTTTCGACAAAGCCGCATACTCCAGTGCCGTTTTATGATAATCGATAGCCTGTTTGTAGCGAGATTTATCGCGCATAATAACACCCAGCAGATTGTTACATCGAATAATTGTTGTTCCATCATTCACCCTAATTCCTTTTTGCAAGAGAGAGTAAATCAAAGTAGTATCAGTACGGTGTTTTTTAAGGAAATTCTCGTATTTAAAATTCTCCATGTGCTCATGGATAAAGTCAGCTTCCTTTTGATAAAATGCTTCATACTTAACAGCACTTTCATCTTGTCCGGCAACATTACTACAAAGGCTAACAACTGCAATCCACACAGTTATTAATTTAACAAATCCAGTCTTTAGTCTTTTCAGAATGCTTTCCATTCAATTGCAACCTTAAAAAATCAGCTAATCACATACATTTTTTGAGTAACCCAAACATTATGGAATGATGAAGGGCATCTAAAGGTAGCAAATTTAACAAGTTATTTTTACAGAAATTATAATTTATCTGAAATAGGAGA
The DNA here is from genome assembly GCA_005217565.1 of Puteibacter caeruleilacunae. Lineage (GTDB taxonomy): Bacteria > Bacteroidota > Bacteroidia > Bacteroidales > Prolixibacteraceae > Puteibacter > Puteibacter caeruleilacunae. The sequence goes on along the minus strand of SJCO01000006.1, from coordinate 328,916 downwards.
TTCTTCAGGAGTCAAAAGAATATTCAATTTACTAAGTAAAGCTTTCTGTTTTTTCTCCAGTAGAAACCAATGTTCATTAATCTGCTTCTTTAGATTCAAAAAATCAGAAATCTTATCCATCGCTAAGTCATCTTTGATAATAACAGAACGGTGTACCTGTTCGGCATGTCTTTCAAACAGGTCATTGAACCTGGCACTATAATTACGATGTAAGTTTAAGAGTTTTAATTTATCCATCGGGGATAAATCATCTCCCTCCTGATGTATACAATAAGCTTCCAACCTTTTCTGTAAATGTTGTATCGAGAGTGTGAGTTCGTCGATAATTTCACAAGAATTATGACAATACTCACAAACCGAAACATCTTGGGCAAGGTTTTTAGGAATCCTAACATCATAAATATCGTGCTTCGCCTCCTGATGACAGCCTGTAAGGGCCATCAAAGAAGCTAACACAATGAGGAGCAATATTTCTTTTAAACTTGTCATTCAATTTCACACTAATGGTAAACCACCTTTTTTCAATTATTGGGTTGTCTTTAGGGATCTGAATTTAGGTAGTTTACCAGGGTCTTTCATTCTTAATCTTGGGGAAAAAGATTGTAATCAATTCGATGAAACACATTTACCGTCCTGATTACAATTTCAAAACTACAGATAATAATTTTGAAAATTTCGCCCAATTGATATTCGTACGTTATCATCAGGAATTCGTATGGAATTATTCAAATTCTTAAAAAACGATGGTATTACCAGTCTTAACCTGTTGAAATGGGAAGGACTGATAAATTTCCTGCTGCGCGATGAATGAGGTACAATGCCCTGGGATAACCTTTTCGACACCTATTTGCTTGAAGTAGTCAACCGTTTTCGATGTAAGTTCATCATTACCCATTAAATGAAATCCTCCGACAACAGCATAAACATCATCCATCCCGGTCACTTCTTTCGCATACTCAGTCATGTTACATATACCTGCATGAGCACATCCCGAAACAACCACTAATCCTTTCTTGGTTTTAACAGCAATTCCAGAATCATCAATTACAAAATCATCGTTCCCTTCCTTATCAAGAAACGCTGTCTCTTTCGCTTCAAAATCATTCAACCGAGGTATCTCTCCTAAAAAAACAATCTCTTCGGATAACCACAAAGGCTTATCCGACAACGTTAAATTAAATCGGCTTGAACATTCCTCCTTCGACATTGGCAAATGCAGGGGAGTCTTATTTCTTTTCCTATATCTTTTCATAAACACCTCTGAATGAGCCACTACATCAAGACCATTCAAATACGTTAATCCTCCTGTATGATCATCATGACCATGACTTAACACTACAGCATCAACATTTTCCACATCAATATTCAATCGCTGAGCATTTTGCATGAAAAGATCTGACGAACCTGTATCCAATAATATCTTCTTATCTGCTTCAATATAAAACGACAAGCCATGCTCGGCTATGCATCTGCGACCGGCCACATTATCGGCCAAAACAACTAACCTCATTTGTTAAAAGATTTAATTTTTTTCTGCGTACTTGGTTTCCAATACCTGACAATCAACTATTTCTTTGACTGTTGGGTAATTGGTAATTCAATAATGAATTCGGCACCTCCTTCATCCTTATTTCTGCAGCCAATGGTACCATTCAAACTTTCAATGATATTTTTAGAAATCGCTAATCCCAATCCCATACCACTCGATTTGGTTGTAAAGTTTGGAACAAACAATTTATCCTTTACCTCCGGGGGAATACCTGCTCCATTATCAGAGAAGGACAACCTCACGATATCACCTTTTTGTATTACTGTAACATCCAGATGTCCTTCCTCCTCAAAAGGAATAGATTGAATTGCATTCTTAACAATGTTGATAAATACTCTCGACAACTGTTCCTGATCAGCAACGATTTCCAAATGATCTAATCCCTTTGCGTGCAACTCTATTGAAAAATTACGACTACCCGCGAAGAGCGCAACTGTGTCCTTTAGCAAACCTATTAACTTCACATCTGCAAGGTTCGATTTAGGAATTTTAGCAAAATTTGAAAACGCTGTTGCAATCGCCGATAGATTATCAATCTGTTCGATCAGCAATTTAGTCACCCTATCGAAATTTCTATCATAATTTGGATGATTATCCTCTTTTGCCCTTTGCAGCAACTGAATATTCAGCTTCATTGGTGTCAGTGGATTTTTAATCTCATGAGCCACCTGCTTAGCCATTTCACGCCAGGCCGATTCACGCTCCGACTTTGCCAGTAAGGATGCACTCTCGGCCAGCTCTTCTACTTTTTTATTGTATTCTCTCACCAGACTACCAATCTCATCGTCTCCAACATATGGAATTGGCTCATTCTTCTTATCCAGCTGTATTGATTTTAATTTATCCCTAAGCAATCCCAATGGTCTCGTAATCTGATTGGCAATAAACACTGCCACAAGGATACTTGCCAAAATCAGGAAGACATAGATATTAAAATAGGCCACAATAAAGGTCGACACTTCCTGCTTTAAGGTGTCCTGACGGATAAAATAAGGTAAGTTGATATATCCAAGATACTTATCCTGATCATTCACCAATGGCACATAGGCCGAAAGATAAGACAAATCACCAATCTGTTCAGGATGAATAAACTTCATCTTCCTATTATACGCCAACTCCTGGAATGCACGAGCGTTCATCTTTCGGGTAGTTAGTCCTTTCTGAAATATCTCCGGACGAGAGGTTGCCAGTAAGGTTCCATTCATATCATACAAATTGATATCAGTCCAGAACACTTCAGACAAACGTGACAATTCAAAATTCAGAAATGTACGGTACTCAACACCCAACTCATCCTCAATACTAAGTTGCGTTTCCAACTCTCTCAATACCGATTGAATACGTTCACTCAGTTCATTTTCATGTCTGATTTTAAAAGCCTCAAGGTTATAATAAATTGAACCTCCCCCCACAACGAGCAAGGAAATAAACACAATAGAAATAATCGCAGTCTGAATTCGTGCTTTCAAATCAGCCTGCTTATATCTTTGTCGCCAGGCATTCTTATTAAGGTAAGAAAGCATCACCACAAAAATGAAATAGATCACAAAGATGTATGGGAATGCAATCAGGTATTCGGATATTCTAAGATGGATCTTACTTACAATAATCTGATTCCCCTCTCCAAACTGATACACATAATGCTCATAACCATTATGAACGAAATGACTACCCTCTTTAAGTTTCTCCTCCAGGAATTTGTTGGAATAGCTATATACATACTTCCCTTTTCGATCAACCAAACTGCCATCATAGTATTTCGCATATGAATATTTGTCGGCAATTGCAGCATGATGCACTTTATCATCCAGGAGCAACTCAGGAAATCCAATACCTTCCGGCATCGTTCTAGAACTTAATTGAATAAACAACGATACTCCTTCCGGATTCATTTCACTAACAAAAGAATAGCGACCGAGGTACGAGATTCTACCGTTAAGCTGATCCATGAAATAGAAGTTAGTTAAAGGAATCTGAAGACCTTTTCCTCTAATCAACTCTTCAAAGAATGGATAACACGGATGCATTTCATTATCAGGTTGTACTTCAACAGAATCTTCACCGGTACAGATCGTCAACTGTAGTTCATATTTTCGCCAGTAGCCATCAAAGTAATTATTCAGCAGGTAACCATCTACTAGATTCTGTTTCGATTCCAGTAATTCTGAAATTACAGTATCCTGCTTCAACTTTACATCAATTTCCTGAAGGAACAAATCAGCCGCAGGATCGCGCTCTGAAGCAAGGTTGGTAGCCAGCAACTTCTGTATTTCACGTTCTCTTTTTTCCAGGTTCTCCTGCATAAACACAAGAGATGGAATTGAAAAGATCAAGGTCAAAATAACCAAATACGACAGTCGATAATGCTTAAACCAATCCTTTTTTGTATTTCGAATCAACCAATGCAACAATAAATATAGCCCTGTCCAACCTAGAGAATATTCCAGTTTTAAAGCCAAACATAAGCCAACCACGATAGCACCACCAATACCTACTTCAATAAGGAAGCTTCTTTTGTGTATCTGTTTAGCCAATACGTTGGCATATATCATCGCCAGGAAGAAAAATCCAGCGAGTAAAAACAATACCGACAGAATTCCCATAAAACTATAAACCGTCAAGTCGATAATCTTATAGAATTCAAAAGAGACACTTGAATTCTCAAATAGTATTTGAATCACCCAACACGCTGCAATCAGGTACAAAGGATTCACAATCATCATAATGCGACGCAACGAAAGTCGTGTTCTCTCACTAAACTCGGTCTGGTTAGCTCTAACAAACAACAAATGAATCCATTCAACGATTAGAATACTAAGAATTAGATAGTTCCCCAAAGATGGCAACAAAGGAGAATATGCAAACATCTGAGGACCGAATAGTTCATGCCGATAGAAACAATCAGGAATCCTTAATAGCGTGATGATCAAATAAATGATTGCGTAAATAACAAATACAACAAACATATCAAGAAAGAAAGTCTTCCCCTTACGATCACACACAAGCTTCTTCACTCCCAATACGATCAACAATAAGGCAATAATAAACAAGAATGCTGGAAAATAAACGTAATGCACCACCGAAGGTTCTCCATCCGGTGGTTCCAGGGAGAACATATAATCTCCATTTTTATTCTCGATGTCAAAAGCTCCTGTTTGAGGTGCCCGCAAGAGATTAAAATTGTTGGGCAGATGATACTCATGACGGAAACGATTCTTTAAGTATTTATTCTGATACGAGAATTGTTGTTTTAATTGCACGTAACCAACAATACGATAATCATCCTGCACCATATACTGTTTCCAGTAAAATCCATTTGGAAGCTGCACCAATCCTTTCCGTCGAAGCATCCCCCTGCGATGACGAAGAAAACTTATTTCGTTATCCGACCAATATTTTAATGTATCCCTATTGTAGACAAGAATTCCAAGCCCTCTCTTACCTAAAATATCATTATGGGCTTCAAGTAATTCAAAGTAATTATCACTCTTTCCTGCTTTAAGTTTTTCAGCAATATCGTCCATGCGCTGCTGAAGTTCTACCTCTTTTTCGAAGAAAACCGTGTTAAACGATTTTATATTTGAGCGGAACGTTAAATTGCTAAATGTTCTCGATTCCATTATAAATCCGGCAACCAGACATACAATGGCAATCAACAAAAATCGATATTTCTGAAAGAGTGATTTATTCATAATTAATTATTCATGATGATATGGCTCCCCTTTAATAATGGTCATAGCCCGATAAAGTTGTTCTACAAAAAGTATACGCACCAATTGATGAGAGAAAGTCATCTTCGATAAAGATATCTTTCCATTTGCCCTCGCATAAACATCTGGCGAGAACCCATAAGGTCCACCAATTAAGAACACAAGATTTTTTAATCCAGCATTCATTTTCTTCTGCATAAAAGCAGCAAATTCGGTTGATTTAAAATCTTTACCCTTTTCATCTAGCAGAATCAAGTGATCTGAATTATTTATTCCATTTAAAATAGTCTTGCCTTCCCTATCTTTCTGCTCATTTACACTAAGATTCTTTGTATTCTTTATATCAGGTATTATCCTCATTTCAAAAGGGATATAGTGAGGTATACGTTTCACATACTTCCCAATTCCTTCCTCCAGATACTTTTGATCCGTTTTACCTACGACTATTAAAATTACCTTCATTATTAATTTTTCACAAGGTGAATGACTCTTTTTTTATAAATTTACATGAAATCTATGCAATCTTTGAATACTTGGGCTTGATTTTTGATATCTAACTTAAAAAGCTCAATTATTGTTAACAAAAAACAGACCAAATTAGAGTTACGAATAAATAAAGAGATGTAATTACTGACATAACCAAAAAACTAACATATTTTTGGAGTATCGTAGTACAAAAACAAACGACATGAAACCAGGAAAGAGTATATACCGCATGATGATTCCAATGATAATTGGATTAATCTTCACTTCATTATCATCAGTAGCACAAGTGCCTGATGAAATTCCGTTGAGTCTCAAGACAGGGAATTCAAAGACATTAGCAAAATACTTTAACACTAATGTTGAACTTGTTGTACTCGACAATGAAAATATTTACAGTAAATCACAAGCAGAGCAGATTATTCGAAATTTTTTCTCTAGCAACAAACCTTCGGGATTCAAAATGATCCACAAGGGTGGCAAAGAGTCATCAATGTATATTATTGGAAATCTTACTGCTGGAGGAAAAACCTTTAGGGTGTATGCACTGTTGAAAAAGATGGGAGGAAAATCCTACATTCATCAGTTACGTATTGAAAAACAAGGATCTTAATTGTATAAATGAAGAAAATAATCACTGAAAAATTACGTAGAAAGGGATTACGCTTAGCCATTAGGGCCCGTAAAATCTCATTACCAGGATTTGATGGAGTCCCTGTTTACGATGTAGCATTGTTTTTCTGGAAATCAATTGTAGATGGAGCCATAACAACACGTGCCTCTGCAATTGCTTTTAGTTTTTTTCTTGCATTGTTCCCTGCAATTATCTTTGCTTTAACATTAATTCCCCACATCCCAATTGACAACTTCCAGGAAGAACTCCTGGGTTTGTTACACAATATGATGCCAACCAGTGCTTTTGATATTATCAAAGGTACTGTTGATGATATTTTTGCCAAGCCTCGCGTAGAATTGTTATCATTAGGTTTCTTTATGGCCCTAATATTTTCAACCAATGGAATTGCATCATTAATGAGTGCTTTTGATGCTACAGTGCATTCATTTCACAGTCGCAACTGGCTAGCCCAGCGCGGAGTATCATTGGTATTGGTTCTAATACTTTCAGTTCTTGTTACTGTAAGTATATCCTTGATGACTATTGGAGAGTGGGTATTAAACTATTTAGTAGAAAAAGAGCTTCTTGAGATTAATATTACCTATTATCTCCTACTGATATCAAAATGGTTAATAATACTGGCAATGATTTTCTTTGGTATTTCATTCCTTTACTACTTTGCTCCGGCAAAAAAATCAAAATGGAGATTCATATCGGCAGGTTCTTCTTTAGCTAGCATTCTCACGATTATCACATCTATAGGTTTCTCATTATACATCAATAATTTTGGTCAATACAATAAACTGTACGGTTCTATTGGTGCCATTTTGGTAGTACTGGTGTGGTTGTATTTTAATGCAATTATCCTGCTTATTGGATTTGAATTGAATGCAAGTATACAGCAAGCACATATCGACCGACAGGAACAATAGCAACAAATGATTTAAATTGTTCCTTAGGTCAATCTACACATTTTAATATCGATCAATAAACTTGAATGATCTTGATCTCTCTATTCTGGAAAGAAACCGTTTCTCCAGCCTTCTTATTACTCAACACATTGCCTATTGGAGACATCAACGAGATACAGAAACAAGATTCACCCTCTACGTCTATTTTTCCCAATGCAGACGAAATAAAATAGTTCCCCTGGTTAGTTTCAACGAAGCTTCCGAATTTCACTTCTTCAAATTTAGTGTTCAGGTTGATCTGGTTAAGCTCATTGATAAGTCGTTCAGTCTTATTCAAAAGTGCCCTGTTCTTTTCTATCTCCTGTTGCATTAATGTACGGCCGGTCTCATATTTATCACCAACACTACTCTTTGTTTCATTATCACGTGACTCAATTGCCGCTTTAATAACTCCCTGAATAGATGCTATTCGCTCATTTAGCATCCTAATGATCTTATCAAATAATTGCTGTTTTACCATGCTCTTTGAAATTTGAATAAAGATAACAAACAATAAAAAAGCCGAGTTATTAACACCCGGCTTTTCAATCTATATAGAGATAATATTACTATTAGTATCTATAGTGCTCTGGCTTATAAGGACCGTCAACAGCAACCCCAATATAGTCAGCTTGCTCTGGCTTCAAGGTAGTTAATTTAACTCCCAATTGCTCAAGATGCAGTCTTGCTACCTCTTCATCTAATTGCTTAGGCAAACGATATACATCAATAGCATAATCTTTGTTCCACAATTCGATCTGTGCCAAAGTCTGGTTAGTAAATGAGTTACTCATCACGAATGATGGGTGACCAGTCGCACAACCAAGGTTCACCAAACGACCTTCAGCTAACATGAAGATAGCTTTATCTTCGTTGATGATGTATTTATCAACCTGAGGCTTGATATTTACCTTCTCAACACCAGCATGATTCTCCAATGCCATCACCTGAATCTCGTTATCGAAGTGACCAATGTTACATACAATTGCCTGATCTTTCATCGCCAACATATGCTCAAGAGTAATAACATCTTTATTACCAGTAGTAGTAACGAAGATATTACCAACTTTCAATGCCTCTTCCATTGTAGTAACCTCGAAACCTTCCATTGCAGCCTGAAGTGCACAGATAGGATCGATCTCAGTAACAATTACACGAGCACCGTAACCAGCCATTGAGCGAGCACATCCTTTACCAACATCACCATAACCAGCAACAACAACAACTTTACCAGCTACCATCACGTCAGTTGCACGCTTAATACCGTCAGCCAATGACTCACGACATCCGTAAAGGTTATCGAATTTCGACTTAGTAACAGAATCATTAACGTTAAAGGCAGGGAATAACAACTTACCTTCTTCCATCATTTGGTACAAACGATGAACACCAGTAGTAGTCTCTTCAGAAACACCTTTAATTTCTTTTACAACATTGTGCCAACGCTGATTATCATCTGCAAGAACACGCTTCAAGCAAGCGATCAACTGAATTTCGTCTTCAGCTTCAGGATTAACATCCAATACAGAAGCATCGTCCTCAGCCTGGTAACCCATATGGATTAACAAAGTAGCATCACCACCATCATCAACAATTACTGTAGGTCCTTTACCTTCACCAAAGTCCAATGCACGTTCAGTACACCACCAGTATTCTTCTAGTGTTTCACCTTTCCATGCAAATACAGGAACTCCTGATGCAGCAATTGCAGCAGCAGCATGATCCTGAGTAGAGAAGATGTTACAACTACACCATCTAACTTCAGCACCAAGCGCAGTCAATGTCTCAATCAACACAGCTGTCTGGATAGTCATATGCAAAGATCCCATGATTCTTGCACCTTTCAAAGGTTTTTCCTGTCCATACTTCTTGCGAATAGACATCAAACCTGGCATCTCTTTCTCTGCAATTTCAATCTCTTTACGTCCAAAATCGGCTAAAGAGATATCTGCCACTTTATAATCGATTTTAGTTTCAGTCATCGTACTCATAAACCTAAATTTCTAAAAATGTGCGACAAAGATAATATTTATCTCCAGAAGCAACAATAACAACTACTTACTCTCTTATTTTAAAATAATTAAGTGCATACTCGCGATCCTTATAAAGCTGATCCTTCAATGCATCTAATGAATTAAATTTTTTCTCACTTCTTATTCGCGTTTCAAACAAAACGGTGATTGGTTCTTCATAAATATCCTCATTTAAGTCGAAGATATTCACCTCAATACTCTTGTGATCCTCATTCGATTGTATTGTTGGTCGCGTACCAATATTCAACATTCCCTGATATTCATTACGGTCACCAACTGAAACACGAACAACATAAACACCTTCAGCAGGGATCAACTTATGTACATCAAACACTTCAATGTTTGCTGTTGGAAAATCAAGGGTTCTACCTATTTGATTCCCCTTAACAACATGTCCATCCAGTGCATACTGATAGCCCAAAAATTTATTTGCACGAACCAGGTTACCCTCTAATAAAGCCTCCCTTACTTTGGTTGAACTAATATTGGTAGCATCCGATTCAAGCACTTCCAGCTTACTGATCCCGAAACCCAACTTTTGAGCACATTGTTCAAGAAAATCGAAACCACCTTTGCGTTTATGCCCAAACTTATGATCATATCCAACCACCAAATGAGCCATATTCATCTGCCCAACAAGAATATTCTTCACAAAATCGCTGTAGTCCATCTTGCTAAATTCCTTGGTAAAAGGAAATACAACCAAATGATCCAAACCTATTTTTGCAAATAATTTCTTTTTCTCCTCAAGGGTATTTAATAACCGAAGACTATTATCATCAGGATTCACAACCAATCGGGGATGAGGATAGAAAGTGAATACTACCGATTCACCGTTGTTCTCTTTAGCAATTCTTATAAGCTCCTTAATCACCTGTTGATGACCACGATGCACACCATCGAAAGTACCAATAGTAACCACAGGATTCTTTGCCTTGAAATTTTCTATGCTATGATAAATCTTCACGTCACATCAATTTTTCTTTAGCCTCAAAAGTAGGTAAATTATATAGTTCAGCCCTCATCATTTTCAATGATTCGTTCACATGCTAATAAAAACATTACCTTCTCTTCTCGGATGAAGAAAAAAACTTTCTATATTAGCCATTCGGAATTTTTAGAAAATCTTAAACAGCAATGAATCATAAAAACCTACTAAAGAAATCTAATGCAAAAGGGATTTTGTTTTTGCTAACATTTATTCTTGCATTGGCCTCTTGTAAAGAAAAAGGCAATTTCTCGATTACTGGAAAAATTTCCAATGCCGAGACTAATATGATCTATTTAGAAAAACTTGGAGTAAACAAATCAACACCAGTTGATTCTGCAAAGATAGATAGCGATGGAAGATTCACCATTACTGGAAACGTTTCCTCTCCACAGTTCTTCTTATTAAAATTATCAGAGAAAAACTTTGTCACTTTACTACTCGACTCAACCGAGCATGTATTGGTAGCAGGTGATGCAGTTAATTTCTCACGCGACTATATCGTATCTGGTTCTGAAGGTTCTGACTTGGTTAGAGAACTAACACTTCATCTTCAGAAAACCAACCACAAACTTGACTCACTGTACTCAATCAAAGTTTCGCATATCGATGCTACAGGAAAAGAGAACGAAATTAAAGAATGGGAAGAAACATATAAAGAGATCGTAGAGGCACAGCGTAAATATTCTATTGATTTTGTTAACAAGCACCCATTCTCAATGGCAAGCGTGTTAGCATTATACCAAAAATTTGATGATCAAAACTATGTGATTCAAGACCTACAAGCATTGAAAGTTGCAGCATCTGCACTACATAGTATATATCCAAATTCAGATCACGTAAGAGCATTATATGAGAATACATTAGATTTAATGCGCAAACAACGCAATGTTAATCTAAACAAACTCATTGAGCAAGCAGGATCAGCTAGCCCAGACATCGTTCTTCCTGATCAGAATGGTAAAGATGTTGCTCTATCTTCATTAAGAGGCAAATATGTACTACTCCATTTCTGGGCAGCGCAGAACCGTGCATCACGCATTGTGAATCCAGTATTGGTTGAGAACTACAAAAGATATAAGCGTAAAGGATTCGAAATTTACCAGGTAAGTATCGATGAAAACCGTTTCGAATGGGTTGATGCAATTGACAAGGACAAACTAACCTGGATAAATGTTGCCGACCTAAAAGGAAGTAAAGATGCATTGATAAAATACAATGTACAAAAGCTACCTTTAAACTATCTTCTTGATCCTGAAGGGAACATTGTTGCCAGAGACCTAAAAGGACCAGCACTGGCTTCAACATTGAAAGAGATATTTAAGTAATAAGAACAGAATACATTACAGAGATAGCCCGGTTTTCTAATCGGGCTATTTTTTTGATCAGAAAATAATTGCACTCACTTGTCATGTTAAGAATTACTAATATATTTGTTCCCTGAATTTGTTGAGTGTATTTGAATCAGAGATAATTGGCAGACACAAAGAAGATATATTTCGCATCCGATGTTCATTTAGGAGCACCGGCACTTCGTAATAACGACGAAAGGGAGAGATTATTTGTTGCTTGGTTGAATGAAATAAAACATGATGCCTCCCACGTTTTCTTACTCGGTGATATCTTTGATTTCTGGTTTGAATACAAAAAGGTTATCCCCCGCGGTTTTACCCGCACACTTGGGAAGCTTGCTGAACTAGCGGATTCTGGAATAGAAATACACTTCTTCACTGGCAACCACGATGTTTGGGTTTTCGATTATCTCCCCAATGAGATAGGATTAACGCTACACAGAGAACCACTCGTAACAACACTTTGTGGAAAAAAGTTCTTCCTGGCTCACGGAGATGGATTGGATAAAACCGACAAAGGTTATCTGTTTTTAAAAAGAATATTCACAAGCACCACGCTGCAGTGGCTGTTTGCACGTATTCATCCTAATTTCGCCTTTTGGGTAGGACATGAATGGTCAAAGAAAAGCCGTTTATCTCATCTCGAAGATGGAGAGGATTACAAAGGAGCAGAAAACGAAGGGATGGTAGACTTTGCAAGAGACTATTTACAGAGTGAGCATATCGATTTCTTTGTAACTGGTCACAGACACTTAGTTCTGGACATTGAATTGGAGAAAAATTCCCGATTCATCAATACCGGCGATTGGATTAATTATTTCTCCTATGCTGTGTTTGATGGAGAAAGGCTTGAGCTAAAAAAATATAATACAACACATACGTCCTAACCGACGAGTTGAATAGGAAAGTTATGAGTAAAAGAATTTACACCGTTGTAACTGGTACAGGAAGTTATATTCCAGATGTACAGGTTAAGAATGAAGACTTCCTGAATCATAAATTTTATGATCCAGCTACTGGAGAACCGTTCGATAAAGAGAACGCAGAGATCATTCAAAAATTCCAGGAAATTACCAATATTGAAGAGCGCCGTTTTGCAAGAGAAGATCAATTAACATCAGATTTAGCTGCACTTGCAGGTAAAGATGCAATTGAAACTGCAGGCATTGATCCTGAAACACTGGACTTCATCATTGTAGCCCATAATTTTGGAGATATCGCACATGGTAGCATTCAAACACAAACACTTCCATGTTTGGCCAATAAGGTAAAAGGAGCACTTGGAATCAAAAACGCATGGGTACATACGCATGACGTAATTAATGGTTGCCCAAGTTGGGTACAGGCTATGATTGTTGCTGATGCATACATTCGTACCGGAGAAATGAAAAAAGGATTGGTTATAGGTGCTGATGTACTTTCACGCATTAGTGATCCGCACGATCGTGACAAAATGATTTTTGCAGATGGTGCAGGTGCTGTTGTTGTTGAAGGTGTTGAAAGCGAAGAACCAGTTGGAATTCTTTCATTCTCATCAAGATCTGATACAGGTAATGAATTAGAGTACTTGAAAATGGCTCCTTCTGATAACAAAGAACTGGGAGATGAAAATTGCTATATTGATATGTTGGGACATAAAATCTATGTTTATGGTCTAACCATCGTTCCAGGAGTTGTTAAAAACAGCATCGATAAAGCTGGATTAGGAATTGAGGATGTGAACAAGGTATTGATTCACCAGGCTAATGAGAAGATGGACGAAGCAATTCTAAACCGTCTCTTCAAACTTTACAAAACCAAAGGCGATGTAAAAGCTGTGATGCCTATGAGTATCAACAAACTTGGAAACACGTCTGCAGCAACAGTACCTACCCTATGGGATATGGTAGTGAAGCAAAATCATGAAGGTCACGAAATTAAAAGTGGCGACAATGTTGTACTTTGCTCTGTAGGTGGAAGTATGAATGTAAACTCAATTGTTTATCGCGTACAATAAGAGATACTACATAAGAGATCAAAAAAACTCCTGAACTTTTTTCAGGAGTTTTTTTTTGCTTATTATTATCTTTATCTCTCAACATAATATGCAACCATGGATCTTTACACAATTATAGCCTTTATTGCAGGTATTGCCATATCAGCCATTATCATGCAAATACGGACAGCGAAAAAAGTGAGGCAGTTAAATACAAAACAAAAGGCCTTATCAACAACTCAACAAGAACAGATCAACGAATTTGACAAACAAAACAGCCTTCTAAATCAGCGCAACGAGATACTGGAAGAACAAAAGCTTACGCTTCATCAGCAGGTTAATCATGAAAAGGAACGCTTCGTTGAGTTATCAACTAACCTAACTCGTCAGGAAGTTGAGAATAACAACCTAAGAGAAAAACTCAACACCCAAAAAGAGGAGTTAGAACAATTACAGCAAAAATTCACAACCGAATTTGAGAATATAGCCCATAAAATATTGCGTAAAAACACAGAAGATTTCTCGCAATCAAACCAAAAGAACATCAATGAAATTCTCTCCCCATTAAAAGAGAAAATACAACTCTTCGAGAAGAAAGTAGAAGATACCTACGAAAAGGGACTAAAAGATCAAACCGATCTTAAGGCCGAATTAAAAAAGCTACATGATCTCAATACCAGAATCAGCGATGAAGCAAACAACCTGACTAAAGCCTTAAAAGGCGATGTAAAAAAACAAGGTAACTGGGGAGAAGTAATACTTGAACGGATTCTTGAAAGATCAGGTTTACGCAAAGGGTCAGAATATATGCGTGAAGAAGTAGTCTACAACCAGGAAGGAAAACTGATTCGCCCTGATGTTATTATCCATCTACCAGACAAGAAACATATCATTGTAGATTCGAAAGTCTCGTTAGTTGCATACGATCGCTGGGTAAATACGGAAGATAACACCGAAAAAGAGCAGTTCGTAAAAGAGCATTTGACCTCACTAAAAGCACATATAAAAGGATTAAACCAAAAGCATTATCAAACCGCAGAGGCATTAAATACACCAGATTTTGTTTTGCTGTTTATACCGATAGAATCATCCTTTAGTCTTGCGATTAACCAAGATCAGGAGCTATTCAATTACGCTTGGGACAATCAGATTGTGATAGTGAGTCCGTCAACCTTACTGGCCACATTACGTACTATAGCCTCCATTTGGAAACAGGAGAATCAAACCAGTAATGCACTGGAGATTGCAAGACAAGGAGGAGCACTTTACGATAAATTTGTCAATTTTCTTAAAGACCTTGAAGGTATTGGAAGAAATCTGGATGTATTGCGCAAAAACTATGATGGAGCCATCAATAAGTTAAGTTCAGGGCGAGGAAACTTAATGCGCAGTGCAGAAAAATTGAAGACACTGGGAGCAAAAACATCCAAAGAAATCCCAGCTAAATTTATGGATGCATTGGATGAATAAATAACACAAGAAATTCAAAATTTCAAGCATATGATGAACAGAATAGTTTATACCGTTATGGGAATAGGTGTAATGGGTTATGGGGCTTATTCATACCTAATAAAAGAGAATATGCCGTTATTATACGGTATAGCAGCCCTTTTCCTAGGGGCTTATTTAGTATTCAGAGGTTATGAATCTACAATCAGACAACCTTGGAGGAATGTAATCAAGATTAGTTTTATCGCAATCATTGCGATACTATTTGCAATATACTTTTTCCAAAAAGCATAAAAAAAAGCGGTGTCATTTCTGGCACCGCTCTCTACAATATCTTTAAGACCCTTTCTTAGCTAGCTTTTAAACGCTGTGCACTTCTTGAATCTAATTTGTTTTCGATATAATCCTTCGTGATCACCATCTTACTAGCATCATTCGAAGGCATTTCAAACATAGCATCGGTCATGATGTTTTCGCAAATTGATCTCAATCCACGCGCACCAAGCTTAAATTCAACTGCTTTATCAACAATAAACTCAAGCGCATCCTCTTTGAAAGTCAATTCAATATCATCCAAATCAAACAACTTAATGTACTGATTGATAATTGAGTTTTTAGGCTCTGTAAGAATCTGACGCAATGCAGTTCTATCAAGAGGATCAAGATGAGTCAATACTGGTAAACGACCAATAATTTCAGGAATCAAACCAAATGATTTCAAATCCTGAGGTGACACATATTGCAACATGTTATCGCGATCGATCTGCTCAGCATCTTTTGCTGCACCATAACCAATCACTTTTGTATTCAATCGTTGGGCAATTTTACGCTCGATACCATCGAAAGCACCTGCACAAATGAAAAGAATATTCTTTGTATTTACAGGAATCATTTTTTGCTCTGGGTGCTTACGTCCACCTTGAGGTGGTACATTAACAACCGAACCTTCGAGCAATTTCAACATACCCTGCTGAACACCTTCCCCAGAAACATCGCGAGTAATTGAAGGATTATCACCTTTACGGGCAATTTTATCCAACTCATCGATCATCACGATACCCCTTTCTGCTGCCTCAACATTGTAATCAGCTGCTTGCAATAAACGAGTTAACAAGCTTTCAATGTCCTCACCTACATAACCGGCTTCAGTTAGCACGGTAGCATCGACAATAGTAAACGGAACATGTAACATTTTGGCAATAGTTTTAGCCAACAATGTTTTTCCCGTACCAGTCTCCCCTACCATAATGATATTCGACTTTTCAATCTCAGTATCATCATCGGTTACCTTTTGGTTCAAACGCTTATAGTGGTTATAAACGGCCACAGACAAAATTTTCTTAGCCTGCTCCTGTCCAATCACATACTGATCCAGGAATGCTTTTATCTCAACCGGCTTATGAAGTGTTACACCACTCATATCGAAGGTATTCTTTTGTTTGAATTCCTCTTCAACGATAGTGTAAGCCTGTTCGATACAACGGTCACAAATATGCCCTTCCATACCTGCTATCAGCAGATCCACGTCTGACTTCTCCCGGCCGCAAAATGAGCATTTATCCATTAAACTACTCCTCTTTATTATTTCTAAACAAAATCTCGTCGATCATACCGTACGCTTTAGCTTCTTCTGAAGTCATCCAGTAATCACGATCTGCATCTCTCTCCACTTCCTCGTACGTTTTACCAGAGTGACTAGCAATTATGTCGTACAATTCACGCTTCAATTTCAAGATCTCACGCGCAGTAATTTCAATATCCGACGCCTGACCTTGTGCTCCACCCATTGGCTGATGAATCATCACTCTAGAGTGCTTCAAAGCCGAGCGTTTACCTTTTGTTCCTGCAGTTAACAATACAGCACCCATTGATGCTGCCATTCCAGTACAAATAGTTGCGATATCAGGGTTAATATACTGCATCGTATCATAGATACCTAAACCTGCATGTACAGAACCACCAGGAGTATTGAAATATATTTGAATATCCTTAGTAGGATCAGTTGATTCAAGGAACAGCAACTGAGCCTGAATAATGTTAGCAACATAGTCATCAATAGGAACACCCAAAAAGATGATACGATCCATCATCAATCGGGAGAACACATCCATTGTAGCGATGTTCAATTGACGCTCTTCTATAATTGTAGGAGAAATATAACTGGCATAAGCCGACTCGTAGCGATCTAGTGTCAGGCTACTGATACCCATATGCCCACGGGCAAATTTTTTGAATTCGTTTTTCTGATCCATAGTCAATGTCTGAAAATAAAAAAACTTTGTAGTCCTGATAAAAACCACGGCTCAAGCACCTTGATTTTTGTCATTCCTACAAAGTTATAAAATATAATCTCCTAAATACTTAGTGTCACTATTTTTTTTCGAATAGCTTTTCGAACTCTTCCTGGTTAACAGTTTTTTCGTCTACGTTAACCTTATCTTTGATAAATTCTACTACTTTGTCCTCGTATTTTTTCTGGAACATTCTACTGCGATCTTCCTCTTTTTGCATCATCTGATCAGCGTAGTTATTCAAATACTCTTCAGGAACATTAGCCATTCCATACTGACGGAATTGCATAGCAGCCATTTCAATTGCAGCAGCTCTTACTTCCTCATCAGTAACTTTAATTTCATTATCCTTAATGATCTTATCTTTGATCAACTGCCACTTCAAGTCATCCTCAAAGTTAGCCCAGTCGTTCTCGATTTGCTCAGAAGTCAACTCTTTGTTAGTTGCAACCAACCATCTCTTCAAGAATTCAACAGGAAGATCAAATTTAGCCTTCTTCACAAGGATATCTTTACTATCTAGTAAGAATTTGTAGTCGCTTGACTGAACTGTACCTTCTTCGATCTCAGTCTTAAGTGTTGCGCGGAAATCCTCAACAGTCTTCACTTCAGTTTCTTCTCCGAAAGCCTTTTTGAAAAGCTCTTCATTCACCTCAGCTGCAACGAACTTATTGATTGACTTAACAGTCATCTTAAAGTTACCTTCAATAGCTTCAGCCTCTTCTTTAGAGATATTTAGCATATGAGCAACTTCCTGGTCGCTTGGGAACGCTTTCTTAAGGTCGAATACCAATACGTCGTCTTTCTTCTTACCAACAACTTCTTTTTGGAATTCTTCGTCTTTGATAACATCAACAGCGATCAAAACATCGTTTGCACTGATACCTTCTTCCACAACATTACCTTCAGCATCCACCTGAGCAAGGTCAGCACGGAAAGTTTCCTTTTCAGCAACTTCCTCAGCCTCTTCGTTATCACCGAAACGTCCAGCATAAGCTTCAACCTGGCTGTCGATCATTTTCTCGTCAACCTCTAGCTTATAGTAAGGATACTTGCTTCTTTTATCAAGAGAAAGTTTGAATTCAGGAGCATAAGCAACATCAAACACAAACTCAAAATCTACATCCTTATCCCAATCGATAGCTGATTGTTGCTCTTCATTTGGTAGGGGCTCACCTAGTACGTTGATTTTTTCATCAACAATAAATTTAGTAAGCTCTTTAGAGAGGATTTTATTTACCTCTTCTGCAAGAACAGCCTTACCATACATTTTTTTTACCAGGCCGGCAGGAACTTTTCCAGGACGGAATCCGGGCAAACTAGCTTTCTTACGATAGTCTCTCAGAATGTCGTTCACAGTTGCTTCGTAATCTGCTTTCTCAATATTTACCTTGATTACGCCATTCAATTCATCAATGTTCTCTCTGGTAACATTCATAATATCCAGCTTATAAAATTTAAAAATGTTTTCTTGCCTGAGAATATGCACACATTTTACACACCCCCTAATAGTTAAAAAAAAACCGCCTGCTTTCCAATCGTTGGATAGCAAAGCGGTTAATCTCTCGGTGCGGACGAAGGGACTCGAACCCCCACGCCTTTCGGCACTAGATCCTAAGTCTAGCGCGGCTACCAATTACGCCACGTCCGCGTTTTTCTTTAAAAGCGATGCAAATATATGAGCTTTTTGGTGTCGCACCAAATTTTCAAAGCACTTTTTTGCACTTTTTTTTCACTTTTTTTCATCGCTTTTATCGAAGTCATTAATCTTTAGAACGTTGCAAGCGCTCTCTATTTTTACGCAATTCGAAGTTTTGTCCAAGGTAAACTCGACGTACAGTTTCGTCGGCTGCCAATTCTTCGGCCGTACCCGACTTCAGAATGTTTCCTTCGAACAATAAATATGATCGATCGGTGATCGCCAAAGTCTCATGAACGTTATGGTCGGTGATCAAAATTCCGATATTTTTATCCTTTAAAGCGTAAACAATTTGCTGAATATCCTCCACTGCGATCGGATCGACACCAGCAAAAGGCTCATCCAGTAATATAAATTTAGGATTAATTGCCAGTGCACGGGCAATCTCCGTTCTACGACGTTCTCCACCCGAAAGCTGTATCCCTTTACTTTTTCGAATCTTTTGCAAGCCGAATTCATCCAGTAGTGACTCCAGCTTGTCGGCCTGATATTCTTTTGAGAAATCAGTCATCTCTAAAACCGAGCGAATATTATCCTCTACACTAAGCTGACGGAATACTGATGCTTCCTGAGCCAGGTATCCCACTCCAAGTTGTGCTCTTTTATAAACAGGCAATTCGGTTATCTCCTCCTGATCGAGATAGATTTTACCTCCGTTAGGAGTAATCAAACCTACAATCATATAAAAGGACGTTGTTTTACCAGCACCATTTGGCCCTAACAGTCCAACAATTTCACCTTGCTCTACTTCGATAGACACACCTTTAACAACAGTTCGCTTTTTATACTTCTTTATAATATTATCAGCTCTTAGTTTCATGGGCTTTCCTTTTTTTAAAATTCAACTAAAGGATATCAGGTTATATTATATAGACACTGTCAGGTCAAATAACGCTGACAGGCCATCACTGGTCTCCAACTATTCGTTTTCCTCCGCTTGTCGTTTCTTATTAATACGTTTCGATACAACAATACCTACTTCATATAATACCATCAACGGCAAACACACCATCACCTGACTAATAATATCAGGAGGAGTAATAATTGCAGACAACAATAACAGAACAATAAATGCATGCTTTCGGTATTTCTTCATAAAGTCGGGTGTTAATAAACCAACCTTACTTAAGAACAATGAGAACATTGGTAACTGAAAGACCACACCAGTTGCCAAAGGCACCGAAGTTAGAGTCGACAGATACGATCCAAGTTTAATTGTATTACTTACGTCAGCACTTGTGAAATACGATCCAAGGAAATGCACTGTAAGTGGTACAATCAAATAATACCCGAACAACACCCCTAGTATAAATAAGAAAGAGATGTAGAATACAGCTCCAGTTGCATGCTTTCGTTCATTATCGTATAATGCAGGCTTAATAAATCGCCAGATTTCAAAAATCACATACGGACAGGCAACAATAACACCCGCAACAAACGAGATTTTTAAGTGTGCCATAAACTGTCCGGCCAGCTCCGTATTAATTATCTCTAATGGAGTTTGATTAATTTTCAAAGCATCTGTACCCAAAAGATCGGCCAACCAGGCTAATTTACGGTTAGTCCAAAAGTCCGGCGTACGTGGTGCCAGGATAATTTTATCAAAAATCAGATTCTTATTAATAAAAGCCAGTATAGCAAAAATAAATATTGAAGCTACGGCTCTTACAATATGCCAACGTAACACTTCCAGGTGATCAAGAAAGGACATTTCCTTCTGTGGCTCCTGTGGTTCATCCATATCTTCCGTTGGTCCTAATGAATCCTCATATTCATAACCCTCTTCTGCGCTTTTATAATTTTCCGACATTTATTATTCTTTATTAACCTGAAAATTTTTATACCTTTATTTTTTGAAATCAGACAGCAAAGCTGATCTAATTTTCGACAAAGATAAAATACTTGATCGATAATTTGATTTGTTTCTCAGGTGTTTTGACAAAATGAAGTCAACATCTGCAATAGATAATAGGACTTTTCTCAACTTAAATTTAAAAGAAAGTGTTATATTGAGGAATAAAGATCCATTTGACTTGTGAACTGTTTATCGGGAAAAACAGTAGAAGCAAATCAACGCACTGATAGAGTTTGATACGTAGAAGGCAAAGAGGGGTAAATAAATTAATCTTTGCCAGTTGATTGAAGAGGTTAATTGAGAATAAAATGAACAAAAACGTTCCTTTGACTGAGCACTTGAGGAAGCACTTTGGATTCTCTGCATTTAAGGGAAGCCAGAAAGAGGTTATAGAAAGCGTGCTTAGTGGCCATGACACATTTGTGTTAATGCCTACCGGTGGTGGTAAATCGTTATGTTACCAATTACCTGCATTATTGCAGGAGGGTACAGCTATAGTTATATCGCCGCTCATAGCTTTAATGAAAAATCAGGTTGATGCTATCAGAAGCTTTAGCGCTGAAGATGGAGTTGCGCACTTCTTAAATTCATCGCTAAATAAGACAGCGACACAAAAAGTAAAGGATGATGTAACGGCTGGCAAGACCAAGCTATTGTATGTTGCTCCTGAGTCACTAACTAAAGAAGAAAATATTGATTTTCTAAAATCAGTAAAAATATCGTTTTACGCAATTGATGAAGCACACTGTATATCTGAGTGGGGACACGATTTCCGTCCAGAGTACCGTCGTATACGACCAATTGTAAACGAAATTGGTTCTGCACCTATTATTGCGTTAACGGCAACAGCAACCCCAAAAGTACAACACGATATTCAAAAGAATCTCGGCATGTTGGATGCCATAGTATTCAAGTCTTCATTTAACAGACCAAATCTGTACTATGAAGTAAGACCTAAGGCCAACGCCACCACCGAGATTATCAAGTTTATAAAGAATAACTCTGGTAAATCTGGAGTAATCTACTGCTTAAGTCGCAAAAAAGTAGAGGAGCTAGCCGAAACCTTACAGGTAAATGGAATCTCGGCATTACCATATCATGCAGGTATGGATTCAGCTACTCGCTCAGGCAATCAGGACAAGTTTCTGATGGAAGAGGTAGATGTTATTGTAGCAACCATTGCCTTTGGAATGGGAATCGACAAACCTGATGTACGTTTTGTAATCCATTACGACATTCCTAAGAGTTTGGAAGGCTACTATCAGGAAACCGGTAGAGCAGGACGTGATGGAGGAGAAGGAAAATGCATCACCTTCTACAGCTACAAAGACATCCAGAAGCTTGAGAAATTCATGCATGGCAAACCTGTGGCAGAACAAGAGATTGGTCATCAGCTATTATTTGAAACTGCAGCATTTGCAGAATCAGCTGTATGTAGAAGAACCTTATTACTCCACTATTTTGGTGAGCCATATAGTAAAGACAGTTGCGGATCATGTGACAACTGCCTACATCCAAAAGAAAAGAAAGAAGCCAAAGACAATGTATTATTGGCAATCAATACCGTAAAGGAAGTCAAGGAGAAATACAAGGCAGAACATGTTATTAACATCCTTGAAGGCAACACCACTGCAGCAATCAAATCATTCAAGCACAACGAACTACAGAATTTTGCCAAAGGTAAAGCCAATGATACTCGCTACTGGAATTCTATTTTCAGACAATCACTAATTGCTGGATTATTCCGTAAAGACATTGAGAACTATGGGCTTATCAAGATAACAGAGAAAGGTCATGAATACCTTGCCAATCCAACCTCATTCATGCTAGTCACCAATCACGACTATGACATCATTGAGAAGAAAGAAGCAGCATCAGCAGCTGGGAATGGCGGAGGCGATCCGGAACTATTCTCAATGTTGAAAGATCTACGAAAGAAAGTAGCCAAGAAACTAAGTCTACCTCCATTTGTAATCTTCCAGGACCCATCTCTTGAGGATATGGCTATTCAATATCCAATCAACGTTGAAGAACTACAAAATATTCAAGGAGTAGGAGCAGGTAAGGCTCGACGCTATGGAAAAGATTTTGTAGCATTGATCAAGAAATATGTTGATGAGAAGGAAATTGATCGTCCACAGGACATGGTTGTTCGCTCAGTAGCCAACAAGTCGAAGAACAAGGTTTACATCATTCAGAGTATCGATCGCAAAATGCCTTTCGAAGACATTGCTGAAGCAAAAGGCATGGAAATGCCAGATCTACTGACAGAAGTAGAAGCAATTGTAAACTCAGGAACCAAGTTAAATATCGACTACTATATCGACTCGGTACTTGATCAGGATCATCAGGATGAAGTATTTGATTACTTCCGGGAAGATGCCAAGACTGAATCAATCACAGAAGCGCTTGAAGAATTAGGCGAAGATGAATATTCAGAAGAGGATATTCGCTTGATGCGTGTGAAGTTCTTATCAGAATTAGGAAACTAACAGACATCCTTATATATAAAATAAAAGCCTCTCTGAGTTAATTCAGAGAGGCTTTTATTTTATATGATATTCAGATTTCCTAACCTTTATATTATTAGACAAACATCAAAGAAGTGCCTTTTAATATTTTAAACCGTTCTTCCAGGATAAACCTCTAATGCTTTTTCAAGAATTTTCAATGAGATAGCCAAATGCTCCTTCTTCAACACATAGGCAATACGCACCTCATTTTTCCCCAACCCTGGAGTAGTGTAGAAACCAGAAGCAGGAGCCATAAAGATTGTCTGTCCTTCATAATCGAAATCTGACAACAACCATTTACAGAAATCATCGGCATTATCGACAGGCAATTTCGCTACTGTATAAAACGCTCCCATTGGAATTGGAGAATAAACCCCCTCTATACGATTCAAACCGTCAACCAAAAATTTACGGCGCTCAAGGTATTCATCATATACGTTCAACAGGTAATCCTGACTAGTATCAAGAGATGCTTCTGCAGCCAGCTGTCCGATTAAAGGCGGACTCAAACGAGCCTGACAAAGCTTCAATACATTCTCACGCACCTGCTTGTTCTTAATCACCAAAGCTCCAATACGAATTCCACATTCGCTATAACGCTTCGAAACAGAATCAACAAGTACTACATTATTCTCAATCCCTTTCAGGTGAAATGCTGAAATATAAGGAGCTCCTGAGTAACAAAACTCACGATACACCTCATCTGAGAACAAGTAAAGATCATATTTCTTCACCAAATCTCTAATCTTCTTCATTTCCGATCTTGTATAAAGATATCCTGTAGGATTATTTGGATTACAAATCAAAATCCCCTTGGTCTTTTCAGTGATCAGCTTTTCGAACTCCTCAACCGGAGGTAAAGCAAATCCATCCTCAATTCTTGATGGAATAGACTTAACAACAGCTCCAGCAATAATTGCAAATGCAGTATAGTTAGCATAAGCAGGTTCTGGAACAATAATTTCATCACCTGGATCAAGGCAAGCCAACATCGCAAAAGTAATAGCCTCACTACCACCTGTTGTTACGATGATATCTTCAACGTCGACATCAATCTTGAACTTATGGTAATACTTTGCCAGTTTCTCTCTGAAACTACGATTTCCTTCACTCGGGCTATATTCAAGAATCTTACGATCAATGTTACGAATGGCGGCGAGTGCTTCATCAGGAGTTGGCAAGTCAGGCTGGCCAATGTTCAGATGATAAACTGTCTTACCTTGCTCCTTTGCTTGATTTGCAAACGGAACAAGTTTCCGGATTGGTGATTCCGGCATAATCTCCCCACGTTTCGATACTGATGGCATAATTTCTTAATTTTTTATCTAAAGCTGGTAAATATAGTAATATCAGATTTAAATTTTTACTGCCAAATAAAAAACAGTTTTAAATTTCTTATTATCTTAAAAGAAGAAATCGAAAGATGCTGATAAAAAGCAGGATTAGGGATGCTCTACAACATACTGTACCACCTATAATTCATGCCTTTTATCATGTTTTGCACTTCCGCTTTTGCGATATATTTGGACCATAACTAAATTTAAAAATTAGCGTCATGATTATTGGTGTACCCAAAGAAATAAAAAACAACGAGAACCGAGTTGCGCTAACTCCTGCAGGAGCAGCCGAACTTGTAAAGAGAGGACACGATGTATACGTGCAGGCAACTGCCGGAGTAGGTAGTGGATTTCCTGATGAGATGTATGTAGAGGCTGGAGCAAAGATTCTTCCTACCATAGAAGATACTTATGCAACTGCAGAAATGATCATCAAAGTAAAAGAACCTATTGAGCCAGAATACAAGCTTATTCGCGAAGGTCAGATCCTATACACTTATTTCCATTTTGCTTCACATGAGCCATTAACAAAGGCAATGATCGACAGCAAAGCGATCTGTTTAGCATACGAGACTGTAGAGTTGAAAGACCGCAGCTTACCATTGTTGATTCCTATGTCAGAGGTAGCAGGTCGTATGTCGGCACTTGAAGGAGCTAAATACTTGGAAAGAACATTTGGTGGACGCGGAGTATTGTTAGGTGGAGTACCTGGAGTACCTCCTGCAAAAGTACTAATCATTGGTGGAGGTATCGTTGGAACCGAAGCAGCTAAGATGGCAGCCGGATTAGGAGCTGATGTTACAATCATGGATCTAAGCTTACCACGTCTACGTTACCTGGATGATGTAATGCCTGCAAACGTTAAGACGATGATGTCGAACGAGTACAATATTCGTGAGATGGTTCAAACACACGATTTGATCATCGGAGCAGTATTAATTCCTGGAGCAAAAGCACCAGCATTGATTACTCGCGACATGTTGAAAACAATGAAGCCAGGAACAGTATTGGTAGACGTAGCAATCGATCAGGGTGGATGTATTGAGACTACAAGACCAACTACTCATGATGATCCTATCTTTGAGATCGATGAAGTAATTCATTATTCTGTTGCAAACATGCCAGGAGCCGTACCTCAGACTTCAACAATTGCGCTAACAAACGCAACATTGCGTTATGCAATTGACCTTGCAGGAAAAGGATGGAAACAAGCTTGTCAGGATGATGAGGCATTGAAATTAGGATTAAATGTTGTAGACGGAAAAGTTGTTTACAAAGGCGTTGCCGAAGCATTCGATCTTGAATATACACCTGTAGAAGAAATTTTATAGACTATTTTATACTACCTTAAAAGATCAGCTAGCCACTTCATTCCGAAGTGGCTTTTTTATTTTTTTCACTTTTTTTTCATTTCCGAAGCAACCTTTTCAACTTTTCTTCATCATACCTCCGGTTGACCGCAAAAAAAGAGACAATAAAAAAATATTAAAACGATAGAAATACTTATTAAGATGAAGCGAAGTAAATTATTCTCATTAGCACTATTGGCATTTGGTTTATGTGGTACAATGTTTACATCATGTGATGATGATGACGATTATCCATTCGAGGTTATTGGTGATGCGTACATGAAAAAAATGGACGTTGAAGGAACAACTAAGTATGCAGCTGTAAACATCATTTATGCAAACGAAACAATGTCAGCAGCAACAGTTACTACTCCAACAGGAGAAGAAACTTTGGAAAAATTCTACGAGAACACAACTGCATTCTGGAACAAAACAAAAGCAGAACAATACGTAGAGGATATTCCTGCTGTTGGAAACTACACATTCAAAGGAACAAACGTAGGCCAAGAGCAACTAACAAGTGTTGACGAGCTTACTGATGATGAAATTGATCTTCCAGTAATTACAAGAGCAGAATATGATGGAACATCAAGCATGATGGAATTAGAGTGGGACAAAGTAGCTGATGCTGATGCCTACAACATCAAAATGGTTGATGAAGATGGTGACATTGTATTCAACGGACCTGCATTGAACGACAAGGCAGAAGACTACGCATTTGGTTTAACCTCATCAGGCTGGACAAAACCAACCAAAGCTGAAAATGGAAAAACTTACACTATCCATTTAAGAGCTTACTTATTTGACGATGAGGCTACAAACGCAAACTGGTCGTATAACATTCAGTGTATCTCAATTACGACTCAGGAAGTTGTTTGGAACCCTGAGCAGTAGTACAACCTATACATTTTTGACCATTCTGCTAAAAGGCAGAAACCAAATAAGGTGCTTCAACAGCAGAAGCACCTTTTTTATTTCCTATTTTTTGATCTTACCAACAATAATTACCGGGTTGTTATTAATATCGATTTTCTCCGCAATTTTCTTCAACTCACCTTCCAACCGCCCTTGCTCCAACCTATGCTTCAAGAGCCAGCAATCCATTTTCTCAACATACATATTTTGATGAATATCAATCTTTTCAGCCCAATACTCTCTATTTTTCTGTTCATAAATTTCACCTGTCTTAAACTCGTAAATAAAGAATTTAGCACCCGTCTGAAGATTTGGTCCGTCGCCATCATTCACTCTCTTTCTTGCAGCTTTTAGATTAAAAGGATAAGTGCAAAGGCAAATAAATTCATCAGTAAGCATTCCAATGGAAGTAATCACCGGAGGATCATTAAAGACTGTTGGCTTTTGAATTAATAATGGTTTCAACGATTTATCCTTATTCAAAACATAAATGGTATCACTCGATAAATTAGACAGAACAAACTGATCACCAAATTTGCAGCTACCCGAATAATTATTCACGACCACAACAACAGATTCTCCATTCTGAATAATTCGTGGATTAGCCTTATTCATTGTATAATCCACATGTGAAAGCAACTCTCCAGATTTTTTAGAAATAAAGAAATATGGTTGTTTCACCTTTAGCTCTCCATATCCATACTCATGAAAACCCAATAAAGTATTCTCATCGAAATTATAAATCTCTTTAAGCGATAAACCCTTAGGTTTACGCAACGTTCGCTTAAGCGTTCCATCCTCCTCAAATACCAGGATATTACTATTTATTGCATCCAGTATATAGATCTCTTTCTGCTTCTCATCATACATTGCATGCCCAAGATACTTGTACCCATAGCCTCCTTTTTGATTAAAATTAGATAAGCATTTACCATTCATATCAAAGATGAAGACATCGCCTTTAATTTTGTTTGCAATCAATATCCGCTCATCCGAAACATAATATACATGAGCATCCCGATCAATCAGAACATCGTCTCTTGTTTCAAGTTGAACAAACTTCTTTTCTGTATCTACTAAAAACTCCTTCTCTGGATACTTTTTCTCCTTATCAATTACAGGGATACTTGTCTGCTGTGCGTTACATAAACTGGTTAGGCCCATAGCCCCAATAAGAAATACAATTAATCTCTTCATAGTTCTAAAATTTAATTACTCATAAATTCACTCTAAATTTTAGTTGCGAAGCACTCGGCACATACTAATCTATACATGCATACCTAAACAAGATTAACATTGGACATTGATTACCTGCAAACACAATGAACTGGAGATTTCTTAGTGGTAGAATGCTGAATTTAAATTCATTGCTCTCACTTTGTCCACAATAAATTTACCAATAAATACGACTCACTTTTTACATATTATCAATTTTTAACATGTTTTAACAGAGCCCCATAAGAACACAACATCCTTTCTTATTAGTCTTTATAATTAAAAAACAGAACAACCGGATTATCTCCTGATGAGATCTTTGAATTGACTTCGCGGAACTTGGTTGCCATATTTTGATCAATCTGACCATTATTCATTTTAAGTCGGAACTCAAACGTGTGTTTTTCATTGAAAAGTAAGGACCTTAGATAAATGGTAAAAATTATTTTCTAATTTTGTAGCTTCTTAAAATCTGAGTAATCTAAAAAGTTGATTTAAAAATGGATATACCAAGCAAATATAATCCTGAGTTAGTCGAAGACAAATGGTATAAGTATTGGATGGACAAAGGTTTTTTTCACTCTGAGCCAGATGAAAGAACTCCTTATACAATTGTAATCCCACCACCAAACGTAACCGGAGTGTTACACATGGGACACATGTTGAACAATACTATTCAGGATATTCTGGTCAGACGTGCACGTATGTTAGGCATGAACGCTTGCTGGGTGCCAGGTACCGACCATGCTTCCATTGCTACTGAGGCTAAAGTTGTTAATAAACTTAAGAACGAAGGAATCGACAAATATGACCTTTCTCGCGACGAGTTCCTTAACCACGCATGGGAATGGACACACAAGCACGGAGGTATTATCCTTGAGCAGCTGAAAAAGCTTGGTGCTTCGTGCGACTGGGATCGTACTTGTTTCACCATGGACGAAGCCCGTTCTGAGTCGGTTATCAAAACATTTGTCGACCTGCATAACAAAGGACTAATTTACCGCGGTGTACGTATGGTAAACTGGGATCCTAGTGCAAAGACAGCTGTATCTGACGAAGAGGTAATCTATAAAGAAGTACAGTCGAAATTATACTACCTGAAGTACATGATCGAAGGTAGCGACAATGAATTTGTTACTATCGCAACAACTCGTCCTGAAACTATCTTAGGTGATACTGCCGTTTGTATCAATCCTAACGACGAGCGTTTCCAACACCTGAAAGGAAAGCGCGTGTTAGTACCATTGATCAACCGTTCTATCCCTATTATCGAGGACGAATATGTAGATATGGAATTTGGTACCGGTTGTTTGAAAATTACTCCGGCTCACGATATTCATGACTACGAAATCGGTATTACTCATAACCTTGAAAGCATCGACATCTTTACTGATGAAGGTACACTAAACGAAAAAGCTCAGCTTTACGTAGGACAAGATCGTTTCGAGGTACGTGACGTAATTGTTGCCGACTTAGACAAAGCAGGTAACGTAGCGAAGATTGAAGACTATACAAATAAAGTAGGATATTCAGAAAGAACTGATGTTGTTATTGAGCCTAAGCTTTCAACACAGTGGTTCCTGAAGATGGAAGAGTTGGTGAAGCCAGCATTGGAAAATGTAATGAACGATAATATCCAATTCCACCCTGCGAAATTCAAGAATGTATACCGCCACTGGATGGGTAACATTAAAGACTGGTGTATTTCACGTCAGCTTTGGTGGGGACACCGTATTCCGGTATACTACCTTGACAACGGAAAATTTGTTGTTGCTGAGAACGATGCTGCTGCATTAGAAGAAGCTCGCAAGCTTACAGGAGATGCAAATCTTACAATGGATGCATTACGCCAAGACGAGGACGTATTAGATACTTGGTTCTCTTCATGGTTGTGGCCTATCTCAGTATTCGACGGAGTTCGTAATCCTGATAACAAAGAGGTAGAATATTACTACCCAACAAACGACCTTATTACTGGTCACGATATTATCTTCTTCTGGATTGCACGTATGATTATCACTGGATATGAGTACCGCCAGCAGTTCCCATTTAAGAATGTTTACTTCACCGGAATGGTGCGCGACAAGCAAGGACGCAAGATGTCGAAGCAGCTTGGTAACTCACCAGACCCAATCGATTTGATGAAGATTTACGGTGCTGATGGCGTTCGTATTGGTATGCTATTCTGCTCGCCTGCAGGAGGAGACTTATTATTTGATGAGAGTTTACCTGAGCAAGGACGTAACTTCTCGGCTAAGATATGGAATGCCTTCCGATTGGTTAAAAACTGGGAAGTTGATGCAAACATACCTCAACCTGAGCATGCACGCATCGGTATTGAGTGGTTCACTGAGAAGCTGAAAGAAATTACAGCTACCATGAACGATCACTTCGATAAATTCCGTATTTCAGATGCATTGATGACAGTTTATACTGCTGTTCGCGATGAATTCTCATCATGGTTACTTGAAATTGTTAAGCCTGAGTACCAGAAGCCTATCGACAAAAAGACCTACGATGAAGTAATTAACCTATTCGATCAGGTATTGAGACTTCTTCACCCATTCATGCCATTTATTACTGAAGAGTTGTGGCAAATGCTTGAAGAACGTAAAGATGGCGAAAGTATCATGGTTGCTGAATGGCCAGCTGCTAACGATGCTAACACAGCACTTGTTAATAACTTTGAATCTTTAAAAGAGACCATCTCTGGACTTCGTAAGATTCGTAAAGACAAGAATATTCCTAACCGTGATCAAATTGAACTAATGATTCACGCGGCAGAAGGTTCTTATTTTGAAGAATTTAACGAAGTGTTAAAGAAAATGGGTAACCTTTCTTCTATTTCTCTTGTAAATGAAGAAGTTAAGGGTGCTATTTCATTCCGTGTTAAGGCTTCAGAATTCTACGTACCATTGAATGATTTAATTGATCCTGAAGAAGAGCTAAAAAAGCTTGAAGAGGAGTTAAAATACACTCAAGGATTCTTGAATAGCGTAATGAAGAAGCTAAGTAACGAACGTTTTGTACAGAATGCTCCAGAGAAGGTTGTTACCATAGAACGTAACAAACAAGCCGATGCTGAGTTGAAAATCAAAATGTTGGAAGAAAGAATTAACAGTTTAAAAGGCTAATAAATTTTGTGGCGGAAAAATTTTAATTAACTTTACCGCCTGAAAGTTAGATAGAATTACTATCTTAAGATATTGAAAATACCGGCGGGTGACAGATTGTGAAGTTGAAAGCTAAGCGTTTTTTTTTTAGATCTGGTTAATACAATAATGCGGTAATTATTTCATAGATTGGTTAATTTATGGTTTGTGGTTTAGTATTTGAAGCTTAGTGGAAGGGAAGTCACCCGTTTTTTTTTCACTCAAAGGAATGATCGGAGGTTGGTACTCGCCAACCTCTTTTTTTATGCCTAATTCCAACGTAAAGTGCTCTACAGTGACCATACTTCATCATTTCTGTTTTATAATCTACTGAGTTTAAAAGAGAGCTAACATCAGAATCAGCGACCACATTGCAATCCTAACAATTATTGATTACCTTTAGACATAACAACAATCCACCATACCATCCACCCCACCATTTCATAGCTATTATATGCCCAAAGTAATCCACGATCCACCCCTTTTTTTACTACTCTACACTACAACTACCCTACAAATACAGGGCTTTTACCACCTAATGTAGTAAGTGTCTAGTAAGTGTCCAGTAAAAGGGCAGAAAGAGGTCATACCTCAGGGTTAGCCAGAGGTTACTGAAATAGTACTTCAACTAAAGCAAAATAGCCTGCAAAATACACTCATACAGTTATGTCAAACCTCATGAATATTGACTACATTTAAACCTTATAACAATCCATCATTCCATTCATTTCCACAATTTCATAACAGTTTACATCCCAATAGAACCCTTTAGGGGTCTCTTTTCTTACGCCTTTACGCTACTCTTACACAATAAATACGGGGCTTTTACGCCATAATGCCGTAGTTGGGCCGTAAGAGCGCCGTAGGAGTGGCGTAAGTGGTCATACATCAAGGAGGGCAAGAGATCGTTAGATTAGGACATGAATTACGTATCATTCTTGTTCAAAAAACAACATAATTTCAAGAGACTGAACTCCTGCAATCCCCTATGAATGCGAATATTCTCACGCTGAAGACTTGGAAATTGAATATAAATTGGATACTTTTAGGCTACTGTAAACATTTGCCCCCAATGAGTGAACGAACAACTGTCAAAAGACGCAACTGGAGTGATGATGAACTGATCATCGCATTCAACTTGTATTGTAAAATCCCATTTGGTAAGATACACCATCGAAATCCTGATATTATAACACTTGCAACTTTAATCAATAGATCTCCCAATGCAGTTGCACTGAAACTTTCAAACTTCGCAAGTTTTGATCCAGAATTAAAAGCCCGGGGTATCAAAGGACTAAAAAATGCCTCTAAGGCGGATAAGGAGATATTTGAAAGGTTTTATGAGGATCGTGAAACACTAGCGTTTCAAAGTGAAACCTGCATTGCACAGCAACAAGAGGTTTCCATTGAAGATAAGTTTTCAACAATCCTGCCAGAACTAAACAATATGGTGGGTGAAGAGCGTCAGAGATACGTTAAAACTCGTGTCAATCAAAATTTCTTTCGCAAAATGATATTGGCGAACTATGACAGTAAATGCGCTATTAGTGGTATCGATGTTTCTCAACTTTTGGTAGCAAGTCACATCATTCCCTGGAGCAAGTCGCAAGAGCATCGTCTAAATCCAGAAAATGGTATTTGTCTGTCTACTCATTTTGATACTGCATTCGACAAATATCTAATTTCATTTGATGAAGACTACCGACTAATTCTTTCGCCTCAGTTAAAAGAAAACGAAACCAAAGAATATTACAACCAATGGTTTGTCCAATTCGAAGGTAAACAGTTATCAACACCCAATAAATATCTGCCAGGACAGGAGTTTCTTAAATGCCATAGAGCAGAGTTAATACAAGCATAATTTAATCCAACTTGCAACAAATTGTAGATCATATAACATCACTCCGGCAAGGAACTACAAAGTATGGTAAGGCTCCACATAAGCCTATACTTTTGCTTGCTGTAATTGATTGTTTTGAGAAAGGATATTTCTTTCGAAACTCCATTACTATTACTGAGGAATTGGTTACAAGTTTTCACGATCATTGGAGACTACTGGTTCATACAGGACATGATCCTAATTTTGCGTTGCCATTCTTTCATTTGAGAAATGAAAGGTCTGAAATTTGGCAATTACAACCCAAATTCGGGCAAATCATTCCGCAAACAAAGAGTAATTCCATTAAAAGTTTTAAAGCCCTTAAGGAGTCTGTTTTTGCCGCTCATTTGTCAGATGATCTTTTCTATTCATTGCTATCACGCGACTCTAGAGAGCAATTAAAATCAGCCATCTTAGAAAAATATTTCCCAGAAGCCTCAACTAAGTTATTAACAATCTCAACACCTTACTCTGAGCAAATTAGGCAATCAATTCTATATGAGCCTAACGAAAACTACGTACGCACAGCAAAGCATAATCCAAGAAATAAAAAAGACAACACATGGATAGAAGAACAGTTCGTTCGAGGCCATATCTTTCGTAAGGCAGTCTTGGAACAATACAAAAATACCTGTACAATAAGCAAAATGAAAGTGGAATTCAATAATACTTCTATAATAGATGCTTGCCATATCATTCCTTATGCAGAAACTTATGACTGTTCAATCACCAATGGTATTGCACTTTCGCCAACTCTTCATAGAGCTTTTGACAGAGGACTTATTGCTATTGATGACAACTATCGAGTAGTTATAAGCAAACGAATGAAAGACTACAATCCAGATGTAGGTATTGAGCAATATTCGAACAAACAAATATTATTACCTTCTGATGATCGATTTTATCCTTCATTGGAAAAACTAAAACATCATCGAACAAGCTTTGGCTTTTAATTCTTATTACAATGAAACCACTTTACTACATACTCTACAGATTCTACAAGCTCGCAGGATTATTGCCTGCACCAGATAATCGGAAATATAGCAGGCCAGGACTATGGCTTGCTGCAGTGATATTTTTTAATGTTGATACCATCGTTACGGTTCAAGGTATCAGTAGACCACAACTCTCTATATATACATCAATAGGTTGTTTCCTTGCATGGGCAATACTATGGTGGTGGATCTATTCACGACCTGTAATAACGAACAGGATGGTTGCGCTTGAAGCATCGGAAAGTAGAACTGCCAGTATTGTTGGAAATCTGCTTACGGCTGCCTACCTTATTTTTTCTATTGCTCTTTGGACTGGAACGAAATAGAACAAAAATGGAAAGCTTAGTAACAATAATATCTTTTGTCTTATTAGGGGGATTGATCGTATCTCCATTTTTAGTATTAAAATACCTCAATAGACACTGTGCAAAATATAAGTTTATTACTTACTTGATTTTAGGAGTAATATCAACAGCAACAATAACCCTTCTATTCGGTTGGTGGTGCAACCTATCAGATGAACTTTTATTATCGCATTTGGGATATAACTTTGATGCAATGACTTATACAGAACGCTATGCAAAAGTTTTGCCTGAGAACATAATTCGCGTAAAAGAGCTAGAAACAAGTTTAATGGGAATAGGATGGCCACTTAAAGCTATGATTACTTATCTAGTCTATTCTCCTTATATACCTGTTGTATACTTAATAAGTAACTTTTACCACAGAAATAGAACAAAGCAACCATAAGGTAACAATCCACACTTATTAACAACACCCCTAGTTATTAACAATTTCAACCGATTGTTAATAAGTAAGCCTGAGCGAAGAATTCACTCAGGCTTATTTATTTGATATTCTTAACGATAGACCTGTTAACAAAACAAGGTGCATATCTATATTTTCCGCATTAACACTACTATTTCGCCAACTCTGGGTTCAAACAATGTCCCATTTGCTCACCTTTCTCTTTCTTGGCTTTTTCGGCGTTTTTAGTCATCTTTTTCACTTCCTTAAAGACCTTCATCACCTGCTTATTAGAATAATTTGTTAATATCTTTTGCGCCGCTGATGGATCTTTTTTGAAGGCTTTTAATGCCTTATTTTCAATACTCTGCTGATTGTCAAAAAGCATCTGCTGATAATCGGACCACACCTTTTTAACCTTTGGAGCTTCGTTATAATAATCCTTGTCTACCATTTGTGCAAGGGCAACAAACGACCAGTAAGCCAAATCATCAGAAGTCTCAAAGATTGACTTTGGAGGATTGTAATGATATTCATATGCACTGTTGTGATCTCCATATCCAAAGATCTGCGGAACTTTAGCATTGCATGCATACCATGGCACATAAGCTTGCAGATCCGGACGGAATGTGGTTAACCAAACAACTGTCCCCACCTCAGTAGGCATCCAATCTCTTAACTGAGCAACAAAACTAAACTGTGTTGAATTGGCACAAATTGTTGGTCCGTTTTTTCCGTATGGTGCTCCTAGTTTATAGCCATCTGTTTTATCCAATTCGGTACCTACATAGTGATCGCGCAAAACCGACATTAACAGCTCGCGTGATACCTTCTGCTTAGGCTTGAAAGAAAAAGGAAATGGTCCTTCCATTTTATATTTCTCCCCTGAGATCATCTCAATACCTCGCCATATTCTTTTGTAGTTACCAGGATGATTAATTGATCCTTTATTGGTATAAGCTTTGGCAAAATTGAATTCGCCATCTTTTACAGGATCATACCAGCCACGCTTAATGGCATATTCTATAATATCAGGCGATCCAAGAAAATTAACAGTATCGGCCAAATTAACATTCTCAATGGTATAGTAATTAGGAAGAACTGCAACCGCATCATCAGGTACTCGCTGTGCTACCCAGTGCTTACCATTTACAATCGACATCATCCATCCTTCGTTGGCATCAGCAACAACATAGGTTCTTCCTGATGAATCGTATCCAAACTGGTCGACCAGCTGACCTGCAATTTTTACCCCTTCTTTAGCTGTACGCGCACGCTCAGCAATAATACGGCGTATCCAGTAACCAACACCTCCATCAGTAAGTTCTGGCTTATCTTCGCGTGAAGGACAACCATCTGATCCGACTACAACACCATTCTCATTGACAAAGCCATCAGACACTGTCATTCCTGGCAATTGTAACCAAGTATAACTGTAAGTGACCTTTGCCTGCGGAATGGTTCCGCCATTCTTAAATGTTACAACCTCACCGTCCTCATGTTCAATTCGTGGTACCTGATAATAGTTAAGCACCTGCTGTCCTCCGTCATCCTCGTTATGTGCAAAGTATACACATCCTTCATCCGACGCATCTTTTCCTACAAGAATAGAAAAACAATCGAGGGCATCAACGTTAACCTTCTGTGTCTGAGCAAAACTGATGTTTGCCAGTAAGAGAGCAATTACCGCGAAAAGATTCAATTTCAAAATTCGCATATCCATTTATGTTTGTGATTTTAGTGTTGCAAAACTAATGATTTTCCTAATCATATCCATAAAAATAGGGAGCCACGAACGCAGCTCCCCCTTAGATTACCCTTTCAAAACCAAACAATTAATTATTCTTATTATCTAATTCTGGGTTTCTTGTTTGTGTTTAATAAATTGCTGTTCATATGTAATATTCGTCTTCGAAATCATCTCTTGATAATCAACTTATTTCTTCTCCATGTTCATCTCCACCTCTTCATCAAATGACTTTAGTATAGCCTCTGATAGTTTTGCTTTATTGATCCAGGATGCATCTCCATAAACACCTACTGTTGAAAAATCAAAAGGCTTAAAACCAATTCGTTTCACATTGCGCTTACGAGTTAAGCTAAAATCATAGTTTTGGGGATCCTTAAACTGAGGATCAGCAATGATACTATTAATATCGTGCCCCGTTTTCTTCCACTCATCAAATGATTTCCCATTAAAAATATACTCATCATTATTAACATTCCAGTAGAGGTTATTATCCATATGGATATCGATCTTTTCCCATGCTCCTTTCAATACAACACCTTCGTCGAAAAGCAAAATATTATGCTCAAAGTCGAACGAGCGATGCTTTTCAACCCGTGTACATTGAGCCTGATACAATTTAGCAAAAGCAAAAATGTTATTCCTGATTTTGTTATTCTTTCCGTAATGCTGATGAAAACCACCGGTTTTGGTATTGTACACAAGATTATTTTCCATCACAATATCAGAAGATCCCTCATCGGGATATAGTCCCCAACCACCATATGAATAGGCATGCACATGATGAACGATATTATTACTGATAATGGTCCCCTGAGATTTCCCTAACGTATATACAGCAGCCATATCACTTAGCAGCGCCCAGCCTATATGGTGAATATTATTGTGTGTAATCTTATTTCTTTTCGCATTACTATCGGCATATCCCCATATCCAACCAACAGAAACACCTGAATAGTAAAAGTTACCTATATCGTTATGGGTAATCTCATTATCAGAGCTATGTCCTACCCAAACACCTACAGCCGATGGAAATTCCTGTCCGCCCGATTGTAGAATATTGTTATTCAAGCGAATATGAGAAGTATGCTCAGCACCTTGTTTTGGAGCAAAATCGCCAATATAAACACCACCTCCACCTAAATCATTCAGGTAGCAACGCTCAACATTACAGTGACTACAACCTTTACCAAACCACAATGCATGCTGTCCGGTTTGTGAAATTTCACAATCAACAAAGGAAATATTCCTAGCTCCCTCAAGCATCACTGCCGCGTTAATAAGTGCTGCAGCCTGATTGGGTTCTGAACCAGTATATGGCATGCGATAATGACAATGCGTAAAAGCAAGTCCTTCGAACCGAATATTGTCGACAAGCTCATTCTGCGCTGCATCTCCTTCAACTGAGATAATGTTCTCTAATGCCGGAGCAACAATTTCGGCATCCTCTGGAGTCTCACCTTTTCGTGGAATATAAAACAATGTTCCCTTATTGTTTAAATACCATTCTCCTGGTGCATCCATAGCAGCGGCATAATTCTCAAAGATGATTCGACCACTCTTAAATAAAGGATTCCAAGGTTTCATTCCCTGTCCCGAGGTAACGATTCTTGAACTGTCTTTTTCAATTCGATCAATAAAACGTAGGGTAAAATCCCATTTATGGTAAGCACGGAAACGTACATGCTCCAGCTCTTCATTTGTTATTTGTTTAAGCGACTTGAAATTCTCATCATCGAACGATAAAATCTGCTGTGCTCGTATTGCGACTCTTCCTGTACCTCGTTCCCAGATATTCTGTTTTACACCACCGATCGTTAAAAATCCTTTATTGGGAGTGCGAGCAAGCACTGCTCTTTTCCCATTTACATATAGTTGATCGAAACGCCAGTTGTAGTATTTACATTCAGATACCTGCGTCTCCCAAATACCTTTACTGTTGACTTTAAAACCTGAAAGTCTTTTTCCGCCACTAAATACTGGATTACTTCCCTCTTCTGCTTTATAAGTTACAGGATACTGTGAGCTGCCACTATCTTCAGGAGTCAAAACCAATGGCTCGGTCATTTCATAAGTCCCACCTTTAATGATGACCATTACACTAACATCTGATCCATGTTTATGTTTGTAATCCCTGATAGCATCTCTCGCACCTGTAAGCGATGCCAGCGGACTATCCTTTGATCCTTTATTCTGATCATTGCCATTAGGTGCGATATAAAAAACGACCTCATCGCTAGTGGAGTGCCCCATACTATGAACAGCAGTCCCCCCAATAAGTAAAATGGTCAGAATAAAGAAGAGTATCCTTTTACAAGATTTCATGATTCTAATTTTTTTATGGTTTGTGTCTAATGCAATCTTATTCTGACATTAAGTTAATATATTTCTGCATAGCTTTAGTAATCTGGTTAATACAATATGCTTCTTCACTGTGATTATTAAATACCTCTGTACTTGTTTACTGATGCATCAATACCTGTTTGCGGATTCCCGTATATCTCCAGATGTCCTTTAATGGCGAAACCATTGGGTTCATAAATAGTGGCACACGAGGGACTATTTTTTTCAAGTTCTTTCCACTCTTTCCAAAGCTCATCGTAACGCGCAATAGCTTCTCGAATTCTAGTCTTATCGTATTCTCCTGTTTGATCGCCAATGTGTCCAAGCAACATTACAATCCAGCCTTTCTCGATAATCTCATACTTTATCCTTCCATATACAGTCGATGTAAGCAAGAATTCATTCAGGGCTTGGTCCTTGGTTTTTATCTGTTTGGCTAATTCAACCATACGCAACCACATCGTTACGCTTTCCTTTTTCTCGGCAAGTACCTTTTCAACAATACCTTCTTTTTGTGCATAGTTGAAATACCCTTTCAAACTAGCAGCTCCATTAATAAATTGATCTCTCATCCAGGTAACATTATAACCGCCATAGCGGGTATACTTGCCACTTAGTACCGCTTTGGCTGAGAGTAGACTCAACTCTCTGAATTTTGGAATATCTTCATCGGCGAAGCCTTTATATTTTGC
Organism: Puteibacter caeruleilacunae; assembly: GCA_005217565.1. Taxonomy (GTDB): domain Bacteria; phylum Bacteroidota; class Bacteroidia; order Bacteroidales; family Prolixibacteraceae; genus Puteibacter; species Puteibacter caeruleilacunae. The sequence continues at coordinate 289,082 of SJCO01000006.1, read as the reverse complement.
GAATTCAGTGAAGATGTCCTCTTCCGATCGACTAGGATTCTCGGCCCATTTGGTCATAACATAGGCATTCTGTTCGCACCAGAATTCATCTTTCAAATGAGGTCCAAACCATCCACCTCCGCGTGACCAGGTCCATACACCTGCAAACTGTGGCAATGCTTTAACATCATTCAAACATCGACTTTCTTCAGGCGTCATGATCCGTTCTAATTCTTCACCTCCTTCTATCACGCATTGTGCGATATAATTCGGGTGAGCTTGTTTGCCTTCATACTCTCTTTGACACTGCACCTCAACAACCTGTTGATGCTTTCCTTTTCCAAGAACCTGATTAAATCTTACTGTTCTAAAGAAATCGCCTTGCGTATGCTTAACCGCAAAAACCAAATTGGGATGTGGTTCTATTTGATCCGTAACCGCTAAATAGGTGTTAGGATCATATTGAAAACTTGCATGTACCCAATTCCTATAAAACAACTTTTTATTTCTTTTAACACAAACCTCTTCCCTCAATAACTTTAAAAGTTCAATATGATCGGGAATACATTGTTTTCCTTTTCTTATCGGGCTATTCCCTAAATGGAAAGGTGTATCGTGCAAATAAGTTTCCCCAAATCGCAGCATTAATCCATCCAGCTCAGGAAAAGTTTTGAATATCTCATCAATTTGTATTGTGAGTATTCTGCGGGTCATTTCCTTACGAATATCTGGTTTGCGAAAGTTGCCATTCTTGACTTTATCAATATATTCATCAGCTACCATTTGCGTTCCATACTTTTGCCAAACTGATTTGGGAACAACCATAAAATCTGTAAATGGATATAAACCTACACCCGCTCTTTTTGCCTTCCTAAACTTTTCTTTTAGTCTGGCGGCATTGTTCAATATCCATTCACGTTCTTCTGAACCTTCGGGAACAATACCTTTCTCTAATGAGTCATACGTAATTCCACACTGTACATACCAATGAGGTGTTGTTCCATTATATCCAAGTGATTTTAGATATTTAGTATCATTAAATTTAGAAACTCTCGGAGGGAGGCCTGGATTGTTATATACCATATCCATGATATATTTTAACCCTTTCTCTTGATTCGATTTTTTCTCGTCTTTATGTTTAAAGCTGGCAACGCTAATAAACAGGGCAATTAAAATTATTTTGTACTTCATATTGATATATAATGGCTGTAGGTTCATCTTCATACTGGTATTTGATTCAGTAAATCTTGTTTGTCAAAAATATCGCGACAGCACCAATTGCATTTCATTATTTTCCACCAGGGATTGTCGGTTTTCGGAAATCCTACCACAAATTCGGAAAGCAGTTGCTCTAATTCGGAAAATTTGTAACTTGCCCTATATAATCGCTAACTACAAATGTATCAACAACATGCCAAGATTAGAGTTTTTATCAACACTGCTCATCAGCTTCCTGTCATTCAATGCTGTTTACGCACAGGAAATTGAAAAGTATACGGTTGAAGATGGATTATCGGTTAGCGAGGTTTTAAAAATATCGCAGGACGAGCAGGGCTTTATATATGCTGCAACTTACAATGGCTTGAATGTATTTAATGGCAGTCAATTTAAACAATACAATACGGCCAATACTCCATCACTAAGCAACGACATTGTGTGTGTTCTTCCATTAGATCAGCACATCACCTTGATTGGATCAGAGGAGAATGGCTTGTTTGCATTAAACAAGACTTACGATGAGGTTGTTCCTTTACACCTGAAAACCGAAAGCGGGAAGGTAATTCTTCCTATAAAATCGATGTACAAAGACAGTTCCGGAATTGTATGGATAGGAACTGAGCACAAAGGCTTGTATTCATTTCATAGCGACTCGTTAGATGCTAAAGATCTTTCAAGATCAATTTACTGCCATAGATATTCTGAACTTTTGAATGTTTCGATCTCTGCGATCTGCTCTTCACCGGATAATATCTGGATTGGAACACTAAAAAACGGACTATACCATGTAACCAGCGATAATAAAGGGAACACCACTGTTCATAAATCTAAATTAAACCTCTCTAGTGAAAATATCTGGTGTCTTAAGTCATATAGCGATACACTCTATATCGGAACTGAAAATGGATTGAATGTAATACTTCCTAAAACAGGGCAAACGAAGCGTATACTGCAAAAGCCTAAAGATCCGGAATATGCTACCAATATTATTCGGGCGATTACACGCGACAGGCATAACAACATTTGGATTGGGACTCAGGAAGACGGAGTTTACTGTCTAAAAAAAGCAGGTACAAGCTTTGACATTAAACATTTCACAAGCGATCCGTTTAACACTACCAGTCTGAGTACCAATAAAATCATCTCTCTATATGCGGATATGTATGATAATATCTGGATTGGCACATGGAATGGAGGATTAAATAAATATGACCTTCGCTCACAGTCATTTAAGATTGTCAGAAATCATCAGAAAGCAAATATCCTTTCAGAGAACATGGTAAAATGTATTGCCCGTAAAGACAAGAACAGTTACTGGCTAGGGACCTATGGAAGTGGGATTTGTTCTTACAATCGCCAACAAGATTCCTTTAAAGAAACAATTAGTCTGAAGGAAAACAATTCAGTATCGGCTCTTTACAAAGATGACGAACGTAATCTTTTATTAGTTGGTAGTTGGGGATTCGGCTTGAAAATCTTTCAAACACCTTCAATGAAACAGATTTACCAGCAGCTTACAGATCACCCTAAATTAAAACATGATCGTGTATATTCTATTGTTAAAGATACTCATGGAATATACTGGTTAGGTACGATCAACAATGGTGTGTTTAGTGTTAACCTAAATAACGGACTGACGGAAATTAAGCATTTTCCCCTTAGTGATTCAATTGAACCTACGCAGCAAGCAAAGGCTGAAGTCAGACAAATAGTTTTAGGAGATGAACCAAACAGACTGGTAATTGTAAAGCACAATTATGGAATCTACGAAGCAACGACCGATAGTAAAGGCAATATTCTGAAAATTTCAAACCTTCATGATACTGTCAATTTTAAAGATATTTTGAGTTTTAGTTTCTTTAGATTTGTCTTTAAGGATCATGCCAACAACATGTATATTGGCACTGACAACGGACTGCTTTATAAAGCAGCGGACAGCAACCGCTATTCCGCAATCTTGATGGGAGAAAATATCAACACATGGGATATGGCTGAAGATGATGACCATAACCTGTGGATTGCCACCTACTCTGGTTTAATTCGGTATACTCCATCAACAGGTACTTTCAATCGTTTCTTCCCCACCACTATATTCATGAAGTTGTACTACGACAAAGTACATGAAAAGATGTTTTCGGTATCTCATAGCGGGCTTTATGAATTCAATCCATCTAACATCACGCTTGATCCTTATTATCCTGAAATATTCTTTGATCATTTCCAGGTGCAATATCTTGATGTCAATCCTGGTGACTCAATCAACGGAAAGCCTTTACTTCAAAAACATATTAACTATACCAAACAGCTTACATTACCCTATTCTTCAAACACGATATCGATGGATATCAATACGCTGTCGTTTGCTTCTCCGAAGAAGAACAAAATACAATATCAGCTAAATGGATTTGAGTCGATATGGCATACCCGTACTGCTGCCACAACGAATATTAACTATCGCAATATTCCTCCAGGAAACTATACGCTACAAGTAAAAGCCGCTAACAAGGATAATATCTGGAATCCTTCCATTCGTAAAATTAACATCACTGTTCTTCCTCCTTGGTGGAAGACAACCTTGGCTTACCTGGCTTATGTGATTTTACTATTTACAGTTGCGTATGTAATGATACTAAAATTCAACCATCGTATTGCAAGCAGGCAACAGAAGAAGATTGATGCGATCAAAAAGGAAAAAGAGGAGGAGTTAAATGAACAGAAATTAAGATTCTTCACCAATATCTCCCATGATTTACGTACGCCACTGACATTGATACTGGGACCGCTTGAGGATATCCTTTCAAATGAAGAAACTGGCACCAGACTAAACAAACAACACAAAGTAATGCACAAGAATGCGTCATTACTCCTGCGATTGGTAAACCAGATTCTGGACTTCAGAAAGGTTGAAAACAAAAAGCTTGTACTAAATCCTGCCAAAGTTGATCTTATTCATATGATTAAAGATATAATTGGTCAGTTCGAGAGTGCCGTATGGTTAAAGGATATCGATATCACACTGAATGAATGCGATGACACAGCATACATATGGGCCGATCAGGAACAGTTGGAAAAAGTAATGATGAACCTTTTATCAAATGCCGTTAAGTTTACCTCGACAGGAGGAATGATTACAGTGAATGTCAGGCAGAAGAAAGATGATGTATTCATTGATATTACTGATGATGGTTCGGGAATCGCGCCAGAAGATATCCCGAATATTTTTCAGCGATATTATCAATCAAGTTATTCTAAGTCGGGAGGTACGGGTATAGGTTTGGCATTAGCTCAGAAAATTATAGAACTGCATAACGGATCGATCAGTGTTAATAGCGAAGAAGAATGTGGAACAACATTTACGATCCAATTACCTGTTGGTCGCGAGTTTTTCCAGGAAAACACTTCTTCTGTTAAGGCTTCAGAATCACAACCTGCAGATCTCGAAGATCAGCAACTGAATATCCACGAAAAATCAGGGTTTGACACACTCCTGGTTATTGACGACAATGAAGATATCAGGGAATATTTAAAGGATAATCTTTCAAGCAATTACCGGGTAGTATTAGCGGAAAATGGAAACGAAGGACTTCTGAAAGCAAAACAAATATTGCCAGCATTGATTATTTGCGACATCATGATGGACGACATCGACGGGACAGAGGTATGTGAGCTATTGAAAAAAGATATTAACACTTCGCATATCCCGATAATTCTTTTAACCTCAAAAACCTCGGAAGAAAGCACCATTGAAGGTTTTGAGAAGGGAGCAGATGATTATATTTATAAACCTTTTAGTGTAAAACTATTAAAGACCAGGATACAGAATCTTATCTTGCAACGAACTCATTTGAGGAAACAATATGCCATGCTTGAGTTCAACAGTGATGACGCCTCCCTCCAGCAGGCTCCGGATGAAGATTTTCTGACGCGTGCCATTAAATTTATTGAAGAAAACAGTTCGAATAAAGATCTGTGTGTTGAAGATATTGCCAAATCAGTAGAAATGACACATGATCAATATTACCGAAAAATAAAGAGTCTGACTGGTTTAACGGCAAACAAGTTTACGAGAAAAGTAAGATTGAAAGCTGCCTCTAATTTGTTACGGACCAATAGATATAATGTATCTGAGGTGCTTTATAAGGTTGGATTTTCAAGTCCATCATACTTCTCGAAATGCTTTAAAGAAGAATTTGGCATGACACCTGTTGAATTCCTACAGGATATCAACAAACAGCAGTCGTAATAACGATAAAAAAAAGAAGCGTACACCTTTGAATGTATACGCTTCTTTCGAGTCGAATATATTTTCGGACTAATATTCAAAACTTCCAAGCACCTTGCCTTGATCATTCAAAACCTTAAGTTGCAATGTCTTTCCTTTCTTTTGTAATATCATTACAGTAGCTTCACCTGCTTTATATCCACCACCAATGACTACAGGATAAGCGTTTCCTTTTGTTTCTACTTCATGATAAGCATATCGATGAGTATGTCCGTTAATTGCAACCGACACCTTGCTTTGGTTTAGAATATCACCCCACAGTTCGGTGCATGGTTGATAAGCTTTATCAGACATTCCGTACAATGGGATATGATGCACAAGCACGCGCTTTGATGCTTTTTTCCAGGCCTTACTCTTTGTTTCCTTTTTAAGGAATTCAACCTGATCGTTACGTAGTTGTTCAAAACTATTTAATCCGCCATATACAGGGTGACTGTCGGGTTTATCTTCACCACAGTCAGCAAATACAAATCGCGTATCTCCCCAGTTAAATGCACTGTAGGTCAATCCTCCCACATAATCGAGAATATCGTTCAATCCTACGGAATATGCTCCACGGATTTCATGATTACCTCTTAGATAGAACACAGGCTTCTCCTGAGCATTTACCTGCTCATTACAGTAAGTCATAAATTTGATTGCTGAATCTTCATCCTTTGGATCATCAATACAGTCGCCATTATAGATAACAAAATCATAATTGGTCTCACCAATAGCCCCCATCAAATTCTCCATTGTCTTTTTCCTTTTGTGCAGATCATTAAAGACAATTGCTGTGAAATCCTTAGATGATTCATCAGGCAAGGTAAACGTGAAGATCTCACTCTTCTCAACGTCTCCAAATTTCTTATTGTACGGACCGTAAGCAAGGATCTTTCGAGAGCAGATACGATAGTAGTAAGTACCACCTGGAGTAAGGTCTTTTAATCTTACTTTGTGATGTTTGACATTGGCAACAGCTTGTCCGCCAATTCTTGTTTCATCTTGCTGTCCCAATGATTTGTCTTCTCCAAACTCTACCCAGCCATGTGAAGGCACATTGGTAAACCACGAAATGGTGATACCTCCACCAATAGGATTCTGCAAAAATGGTGTGGTGCGAAAGATGGTTTCTTCAGCTTGAGCATTACTTTCCTGCGATGCAGGATTTGTTGCAGACGTTGCTACTGCTGTTACCACCAGTTGTGTTGAAAAGAAGATCAACAACATCAATCTGAGGGTGTGATGTTTAAAAATTCTCATAAGGTTTATTAATTTTTAAGTGATTATAATAAAGCAGCAATTTGGTAATTAGAATTGATTTAAATAATGAATCTTATCATATAACTGGCCTTGTATTGGTGATTTATGGTACAGGAAAAAGGGAACCACCTTAGTAGCTCCCTTCTTAAGAACAAAATATCGCGTGATATAAAAAAATCGATTATGCAAGAAATGCTTCAAGCATCCAAATGCGTTTTTCTGTTTCGCCAATCCACCCGCTTATCATACCTACAGTGCCCTCATCGCCTGCCTCTCCAGCAATTGAAAGAATCTCATTAAAACTACTCAACAAGTATTTATTGTTGTCAAGAACAGCCTGTACCGATTCAATGCCATCAGAGACATTAGCAACCTCTGGTAAACGTGCCTTGTTGATATAGTCGCCAAAAGTATGAAGCGGCTTACCTCCAAGCATCAATATTCTTTCGGCTATCTCATCAATTGCCTCCGATGCCTCATCATAATAAGACTCAAACTTGGCATGCAATGAGAAGAACAATCGGCCTTTTACATTCCAATGTAATCCCCTTAGATTTTGATAATATATTTGATAGTCTGCCAATAACTGATTCAACTGCTCTACTGTGTTTTGATTTTCTGTTTTCATGATTTTTATTTTTTGTTGATTAAATTTTCTGTTTCAAAGATATTATTAGTAGTATTTATTATTTTTATAGTAGTATTAATTGAACTTATACTATGAATATTAGTCAGCTGGAATATCTTAGGGAACTTTACAAGTGTGGATCTTTCTCGATAGCGGCCGAACGCTTGGGAATTACACAACCTGCCTTGAGTCTGCAAATACAGAAACTTGAAGAAGAATTAGACTTCAAACTTATTGATCGAACGCAGCGACCATTCCGCTTTACAGATGAAGGTCATTTGTTTTATGAGAAATCGGTAGATATTCTTAAGCAGCTGGAGGAACTCAAAGATTTATCATTTGAGATTGGAGAAGAGGTTAGAGGAACGCTAAGAATTGGCGTAATTCCCACAGTAGCACCTTACCTTATTCCATTATTTATTCATCAACTACACAGTGATTATCCAGGACTTCAACTGGAAGTTATGGAGATCAAAACAGAAGAGATCATTACTGGTATCAAGTTGGGAAATATTGATTGTGGAATTATTTCAACACCGGTATCGGCAAAAAATATAGCCTTGATCCCGCTGCTCTATGAGCAGTTTTATATCTACATTTCAGAACATCACCCATTATTTAAAGAAGATATAATAGACCTGAATTTGATTGATGAAAATGAACTATGGTACTTGAATGAGGGAAATTGCTTTCAAAATCAAGTGAACTCGATATGTAAACTTAACCAGCAGACTTCATCAGACAACAGATTATTATATCACACCAACTCCATTGAATCACTCCGTCGTATTGTCGAAAATAAAAACGGCATCACTTTTATTCCTGAATTGGCAACCATTAATATCCCTGTAGAACAGGAAGAGCTAATTAAAGAATTTAAAGGAGATCAACCAGTGAGAGAAATTAGTCTGATTACCTCAAAACGCCACGCTAAGCAGCGACAAGTATCTGCCCTACAAAAGATGATATTGAATAATATTCCTAAACGTATGCAAAAGAAACCTGAAAGCTGGATTGTAGATACGAAGTTGTGATTCTAACACCAGATATGCTCTTAAACAAGTTGGCTTTATGTTGACATTTTATTAACTTTAAGTAGTTTTGTCAACCTAATTACAAAATAATGAATGAAATATTTGCCATACGACTAAAGAGTGCCCGTGTTATGAAGGGATTATCGATGGACAATCTTGTTGATAAAATGAAGGGAGCAATCTCTAAAAATGCCATTAGCAAATACGAGAAAGGAGTTATGACTCCCGATAGTACTCGTTTAATTGCATTAGCAAAAGCACTAGATTGCTCAATTGATTATTTTTTCAGACCTGTTAAGATTAATCTGGAGAAGATAGAGTTTAGAAAAAGAAGCGCATTAAAAAGCAAAGAGGCAAATCGAATAAAAGAAATCGTTAAACATTACACTGAACGTTATCTTGAAATTGAAGAAATTCTAGCAATCAAATCTGGGTTTAAAAATCCCATCAGTCATTTAATTATCAAAAACTCAGAAGATATCAATCTTGCTGTTCGTGAATTAAGGGAATCTTGGAAAATTGGATATAATGCCATTCCAAACGTGGTAAAGCTCCTTGAAGACAAGGGAATTAAAGTAATTGAAATTCATGCAGATGATCAATTTGATGGTTTAAGTTCATTTATTGATAACACCTTTCCAATCATCGTAATCAATAAGCAATTTACTCCAGAAAGAAAAAGGTTTACTGCATTGCATGAATTAGGACATCTTCTACTTTCAATTGATGAGTCTTTGAGTCATAAAGAAATTGAAAACCTCTGCAATGCATTTGCCAACAAGATATTGATTGCTGATGAAGTATTTATTGAAAACATTGGCAATAACAGACATCATATAGTGCTTCAGGAACTTCAACGACTACAAATAGCTTATGGTATTTCCATTGATGCTTTAATGCATAAGGCTAAGGATCTGAATTGTATATCTGAATCTCGTTATAAATACTACTGGATAAAGAAAAATCAGGATGCGAACCTTAAAGAAAGTATCAATAAAAGCAGGTATGTGCAAGAAGTCAATACTGAACGCTTCACCTCTCTGGTATATCGTGCATTAGCTTCAGAATTAATCTCCAACTCTAAAGCTTCAGAGTTAGCAATACAACCATTATCTGAAATCAAGAAACTGAAATTCGTATAATGGATTACATTATTAATGATACTAACATCTTAATTGACATTTACGACATTGACCTTATTGAAGAATTCTTCTGCCTTAATTTCTCTTTCCACACAACTGATTTCGTAATCGATGAACTCGTTGACACCAACCAAAGAGATGCTTACGGTCTTAGGATTAAAAGCAAGCAATTACAAGTAAAAACTCACACAGCAAAGGAGGTTATAGAAATAGTCTCATTTAAAGGGGAAATAGGAAGCAATGTCTCAATCACCGATTGCTCTGTTCTTCTATTTGCGCATAAAACATCATACACATTAATCACGGGAGATGGAAAACTCAGAAATACTGCAAAATAATCAGGTGTTAGTGTTAGAGGAATTCTCTTTATTCTTGACCAACTTGTTCAACAGGGCATTATCAATAATGATATAGCATTTGAGAAACTTACCAAGCTTCGTAATTGTAATCCAAGGCTTCCAAGGTCAGAGGTGGAAAAACGATTGAAGCTTTGGAAAGAATAAGCTTATTCTTTCCACCATTTCATTGCAACAAACGTGCTCACCCCACTACGGCCAAATAATGTTGATATCTGTTTGGATGGGATCGATGTGTTTGAGTTGGAGTTCAAAATCGGTTTCTGCCTGCCCTCTTACTTCAAACAAAGCCTTGAAATTTTCATTAGGAAAATTGGCTGTCTGCTTTTCCAGTTTCTTCAAATTCTCTGGATTACTCAAATATTTCACAACAGCGATATTTCCAATGTCACGATTACACAACAAAAAGGTAACAACGCGTTGATCATTAGTCTTAAACCTTACAAACGTAGCATACTCACGATAAAGAAAGTTTTCAGGACTCCCGTCATACTGGTATGTTGAATCCTGTGATTGGTAAAATACATCAACATCATACACATCAAAATGAATACCCAGCTTCTCGGATATATCTTTTAAAATATACTGCGTTTTATAAGAACCAATAAACAATACATTGTGCCCTTTTACCCTTTCCCAGGTTAGTTCGCTCGAATAACACATATCTGATTCTATCTCGCCTCCTCCAAGAAAACTCATGAGACGATACAATGTAAATGGTCCTTGTTTGTTAATGTATTTTTGATCTGTCTTTAATAACCGTTCCTCTAATTCAGGGCGCTTATTAATTAAAGTATCATAATCAAATTCTGAATTGATGGCATTGTAACGAACCGGACTCATCGTTCCTAAAGCATTACGCTCTTGCACGAAGTAATGATCCCCTAAAACCATCAAAAGTGGATATTCTGATTGATACAGTTCACCCCAAATAAATTGATTGGAATATGCTGATTTTCTCTTTCCTGGAAATACGAACACTGCCAACAAAACCAACAATACACTAAAAAGAAGAACATACGGACTTGCCTGGGTCATTCTTTTTCGGATCAGTACCTTCCGGTTTATTTTTGCCTCCACTCTATAAGCACCTTTAGGCAACGTGAAGATAATCTCATCATCGAGTCCTTCCCGCTGATAATACTCATTTAACTTCTTTCTCAGGTTATAGATGTAGATTCTAATGTTTTTCTCCTTCTCATTATCATACTTCTCTCCAAAAATCTCATAGGCAATTTCTGCTTCCTTAGGTGATTCTCCTGCACGAGACTTTACAACCAGGTAGTTCAACAACTCGCGTAGCACGACTGACTTCGAGAAACATTGACTTTGACTGATCTTTTTAAGATGCTTATTGACAAATTGATCCTTAAACATTAAGCTCCTGATTATTAGTTTTGTTAACGACAAAATTAACACTTAGTTTACAGAGTTACAAGCTTTTTTCGTGTGCGATAACGACAAGCAACATAACTTGCTTCAAATCCACTGACTTGCACCATAGCGCGATTAGTATGGATCAATTATTTTTTAAGTTAAATCACAAATAGGAATGAGATGAAGATAGGAAGTGTATTTGTATTGATTTTATGCGTACTTGCATCATGTAATCCACAACAAAAAAAGTCAAATGCTGTTTATATTGATCCGTTTATTTGTACGGGAGGTGATCACGGACAGACTGATGTAGCTGCAGCAGTTCCTTTTGGAATGGTAAAACCTTGTCCCGATAGTGATCCAATTGGTCACTCAGGATATAACTTTGAAAGTGATAAAATATTCGGGTTCTCAAATACACGCTTCAGCGGTGTAGGCTGCAAGGGAACTGGGGGTAATCTACTAATGACTCCTTTTGTTGGTACAATAAATATAGACAATCCGGGATCATTTAAAGTTGATAAATCTACAGAAATAGCTGAGCCAGGTTATTATGCTATAGAGATGACTAATGGTGTAAAAGCAGAGTTAACCGCCACACGCCAGATAGCAATACATCGTTATCACTTCCCTGGAAATGCCCAGCAGGGTATACTGTTTGATCTGGCATCCTCATTCATGAAAACCCTTGATGTAAACTTTACAATCAGTGAAAACGTCATTCTTGGAGATGTAAAATGTACGAATGTTTGCGATAAAGGAAAATACAAATTCTATTTCGCTATCAAAGTCGAAGGAGATGTAATCCTTAAGAAAATGGGAAATAAAGTGGTTGCTATACTTGCCAACAAGGAAAAGCAAACCATCGACACCTATGTATCGGTATCTACAGTGAGTCCACAAAATGCACATCAAACACTCATCAGTGAACAACCTGAGTTTAATGCGTCGAGAAAGGCTGCTTTTAAAGCATGGGCTGAGTTAGTTGATGTAATTGATGTTGAGACCAATGATATTGAGCAAAAGAAACTATTCTATACACACCTCTATCATGTTGCACAATCTCCATTTGTTGTTCAGGATTTTAATGGTCAGTACCGTGGTAGTGATGAAAAAGTTCATCAGTTACCTAAGGGAGAGAATCACTATTTTGGATGGTCGATATGGGATACTTTCCGCTCGAAACACCCACTTTTCAGTTTGCTTTATCCTGAGCAATATTCAAAGATATTAACAAGCATGTGTACTTTGTATCAGCAAGGAAAACAACCATGGGCAACAGAAACGGAGCCTTATCCAACCATTAGAACTGAACATACGGTTGCACTGTTATTGGATGGTCTGAGAAAAGGATTACTTGATTTCGATTTAAATGAAATATACCATGCCATAAAACATGAGATAGATAACCAGTTGGAATGGCATTCTCCAGGGCACATTCTTGAGTCATCGTACGATAGCTGGGCCTTTGCAGAGATTGCAAAGGAGCTTGGACATGAAGAGGATCACAAACATTACATGGATATTGCGATGAATTACAAAGAAACCTGGAAAAAGGTATTTTTGGAGTTGGAGGATGATGCTGATAAGATGCATGCTCGTGATATCTATGAAGGAACATTATGGCAATATCGATGGTTTGTTCCTTTCGATATTGGTGGCATTCAGGAAATGCTTGGCGGTAAAGAAATCTTTGAAAAACAATTGGATGAATTCTTCGGAAAAGAATTATTCAATGTGGGTAATCAGCCAGACATCCAGGTACCGTTCCTGTATAACTATACCGATTCTCCATGGAAGTCACAGCAGTTGGTACAGCAATTATTAACAGCAGAACTTAACAACTGGTACGGCACACACCGTAAGAGAGAAAAGCCAGAGTTCCGTAAAATTTTCCAGGCAACACCTCAGGGTTATATCACTGAGATGGATGATGACGCAGGCACCATGAGTGCATGGTACCTCTTGGCGTCGTTAGGACTATATCAAACCTGTCCTGGAGAGACCTATTTCTGGGTAACCATTCCTTTATATGCATCAAGCACAATCAAGTTACCGCACGGAAAAACATTTACAATGAAAGTAGAAGGACCTCGCTCTGTAAATGCCAAAATAACCGAACTGGTACTGAATGGTAAAAAACTCAACAGTTTATCCATTGATTATGCCGATATTTATAATGGAGGAACACTAGTCATTAAAACCACTGAATCATAATACAACACCATAACCACAAACCTAAACTATCATGACCATAACCAAGTACATTTGCGGATTTCTATTAATACTGAGTCTGGGCTTCATTGCTCAGGCTCAGCAATCACCAGTCGACTATGTCAATCCATACATTGGCACAAGCGGTCACCATGTTACAGAATACGGAGGAACAGTACCAGTGGTGACTCGTCCTTTTGGAATGACCCAATGGACGGCTATGACCAGAGAGAATAAGATCAGCAAGAGTGCCTATCACTATGATGATAAAAAAATTATTGGCTTCATAGGATCTCACCAACCAGCTGTATGGATGGGAGATTATGGTTATATATCAATCATGCCTCAGGTTGGCGAGCCTCAATTTAGCGCTGCCAATAGAAGTATGATTTTTTCTCATGAAGATGAGGAAACACATCCCCACTATTACAACGTAACAATGAACAACCTCAATGACACCATAAAAGCAGAAATGACCTCGTCTGTGCGTTGTGGCATGTTCAAATTTAACTTTCCAGAAGACAAGGAGGCATCAATTTCCATCGAAGCCAGTCGTACAAAAAACTATAATGGTTACCTGAAAATCATACCCGAAAAACGCCAGATCATTGGTTACAATTCTGACCATCACAATGAAATAAGTGGTAAAAAAATGGGCCCCGATCTAAAGAACTTTAAAGGTTATTTTGTTATACAATTCGATACTGATTTTAAGTCATATGGCACCTATCAGAGGCAGGATGATAACTATGATGTGGTTAAATATTCCAAAGAGAACCAGGGAGATCAAGTGGGAGGATACGTCACATTTCAGGCTTGTAAACAGGTAATGGTGAAGATATCAACATCGTTTATCAGTATAAAGCAAGCCCTTGATAATCTGAATAAAGAGGCACCAGACTGGGATTTCAAAGGATTAATTGAGACCGGAAAGCAGAAATGGAATGAACAGTTATCAACAATAATGGTTGATAACTCAAATGATGATAACAAAACGATTTTCTACACAGCGATGTATCATTCATTGCTGTACCCTAGAATCTTCTCAGAATACGGTTGTTATTACAGTGCCTTTGACGATAAGATACACACTGGGGTGGCTTACAATGACTATTCACTCTGGGATACTTTCAGAGCATTGCATCCCCTATTGATGTTCATTGCTCCTGAACACGTTTCTCCAATGATGCAATCGTTGGTGAATATGTATAAAGAGGGAGGCTGGTTACCCAAGTGGCCCAATCCTACCTATTCCAACATCATGATTGGTTCACATGCTGATGCTATTCTTGCGGATGCCTATGTGAAAGGATTTCGAGATTTCGATGCCCAAACGGCTTATGAAGCCATGTACAAAAATGCCATGACTCCTCCTGATGGAGATGAAGACAAAACATGGAGAGATCGTGCACCCTGGAGCTCCTACGAAGGGAGAGCCGGACTTACCTGGTATAAGCAACTGGGATATGTTCCCGTTGACAAGACTTCTGAATCAGTCTCCCGCACTCTGGAATTTGCCTATGATGATTTCTGTGTAGCACAAATGGCAAAGGCCTTAGAAAAAAGAGAAGATTATGAATTATTCCTTTCAAGGAGTAAAAATTACAAGAATGTATTCAATCCTGAATCTGGCTTTATGCATCCACGCCGCTCCGATGGTACTTTTACAGAAAAAGTATCTGATCGCACTAACCGACCGTTCACAGAAGGCAGCTACTGGACCTACTTTTTCTGTGCCATGCAGGATATCGACGGATTGGTTCGAACAATAGGAGGCAAAGATATTTTCTTGCAGAAACTGAACGAGAATTTCGAGAAAGGACATTATCGCCACGACAATGAGCCGGGGCATCACTATCCTTATCTGTACAATTACATTGGACAAAATCATAAGACACAAGAATTGATTGATGAAATTCTTAAAACCAAATATCAAAACTCACCTGTAGGATTATGTGGGAATGACGACTGCGGTCAAATGTCGGCTTGGTATATTCTCAGTGCCATGGGTTTTTATTCTGTTACTCCTGGCAGCGATGTTTATGCTCTAGGCAAACCATTATTTAAACACATTGAGCTAAAGACCAATTTCCCGGGAAAAGGAGAGAAAGTATTTACCATTAAAGCTCCTAAGCTATCAGCAAAAAACCGATACGTTAAATCAGTATCCATTGACGGACGTAAACTTGAAAAACCATTTTTAAAGCACAGTGATTTTGTCAACGCCAAAGTACTGGAGTTTGAGATGGACAGTATACCTCACAAGGTATATGTAAGGTAATATCAAACCAACATATGAACAACAGCTATAGTTATTAACAATCTTGTTAATAACTGCGTCACATGCATAAACGAAATATCCAAAAGGCACATTGACAAGGGATTCTACATCCCTATGCGAAATAAACAATAAGAGTTAACAACTAAAATAATTGCCTATGTAAAACAACCATTAGATTAAACTAGTGGGAAATATTCAGCACAGGAGGAGAAATATTTGTTCTTATTTTTTCAGAACTTTTTATTACCTTTGTCGTATATACCGAAGCCTGACAAGTTGAACATTACTAACAAATTCATATTAAAAAAACTTATTCGAAAGAACCGAGGAAACACCAAACTTATGAGGGCCATAGATCAACTCATTAAAGATATAGAGTTAAATCACTGGAAAACACCTCATGATTTGATAAACATCAGGCCTGATGCAGATTGTGTGTATGGCGGTGAATTTTATTTTTTTAATATAAATATTCACAGAACCCTCATCTTAATCGAATTTGATGAAGATGAAGAAGTATCAATCGTTTGGGCTGGAAGTCATGATGAATATGAGTTGACCTTTAAGAACAACCGAAATGTCATTAAGAAGTGGTTGAAAGACAATAGTTGGATATAAAAGTAGATGTAATGAGAGATTTGATTGAAATAAAGGAAATTGAACACATAGACAGGCTGGAGAATGAGTATGATCTTCAAAAAGCATCTCTGTTGGAAAGAAAACTTCGCTTAATGATCAAGGATGATCCAACACTTAAACCTTTCCGACAGAAACTACGCAAACTAATCAAAGCATACGAAAATAGCAATTGGTCCGATTTACAGAGTATATCTGACGAACAAATTGTCGAGTCAGATAAAGCTGAAAAAATCATTAACTTTGAACAACAATTCATCAACAAACGCAAAGAAACCATCCGCAAAAAACTCAAGGATTTCGACATGAACCAACAAGATTTAGGTATTCTTTTAGGACATCCTAAGTCATACATGAGCGAATTAATGAATGGCATTTCACAGTTTACCATGAAAGATCTGGTTATTATTCATCGCATCTTTGGAATCAGTTTAAAAACACTAATCCCAATCTATCTTCAAGATGAGACCAGCATCAAAATTAAAGAGTCAATCCGTAAATTGAATAAGCCTAAATTAAAATTGAAAAAAATTGAATGGGCTTAACTATAACACTATCGTTCTTTCACTGAAAATCTTATCTTTGAGATGAGGATTTTTGAAAGTGAAGGCAATGGCGAACATAGTAGTTAACGATTTTATCCCTATCCCCGATATTTTTTATCCGGAAGGCAAAACAACTCCATTCAAACACTGTAAAGTTTGTGACAGAGAGTTAATCGAGAGTGAAGAAACTTATTTCATTGAAAAACACTACCGACAAGATATTAAAACAGGCAAGCGAATGCTAGACTATGAACTGGTCATTTGCTGGGATTGTGCCATGAAGTTTCGACAGCAATTATCGAAAAAATCACAGGCAACACTGCAAAAGTATTTCATTGAAAAGGTGGACATGAAAGCTCGCACTGAGACTTTAAAGAAGCACAAATTGTTTGAGGTGAACATTTGGTTGCAACATTGTATTGTTACTCAAAAAAACATTGAGGAATTAGACGATTTTAAAGTCAGTGCAATTTGTGCCGGCCCACATATGCTTTTTCACGACCTACCTTATATGATATCTGGAGAGGTAGTGGATGAATTAAGCGAACTATTATCAAAGGAGACTCAGGAAATCATGGATGATTTCTTTACCGAACATGTGGATCTTCCTCCCGAAATGGAGGATATATTTAATCCAAAGAAGAGAGTGTTTGTCTAGAATATTCTCTTCTTTAGAAATTAAATAGAACAGCTGATATTGATTTAGTACATCATACCAAACTGCCAAAGTGGAATGACGTTACCAAAGCCATTTTCAATATCATCTTTAACAACATAAGAATCGGATACATTACGTATTTGTCTTTGCGTTTTATTTTTGCCGCCAACCTCAAAAGTCATATCCTCCACCACAAAATCAGAAACTGTAGATTCTGCTATAATGTATTTTACTCGAAGTTGGTTTATAAAAAATGTCTCCCTAATAATTCCAGTATTCGCAACTTCATCAACAAGAGTATAGGCCAGATTACTATTGTCAAGGTAAATTTTTGCTCTCAAATAGTGCAATTAAAGCTCTTTTTTGCTCTCCTTGAGTGCATTTTAGATCGATTTATGCTCTCTAAGAGTGCAATATTAAAAAAATAAGACCGCAACAAACGGATGTCAATTGCGGTCTCGTACTTTGCTTTTGAAAATTTAATGACTAATCTGATGTAATTGTTCGAGCACCTCTACTGTGAATAACTCGAATGACAAGTGTAACCGCGCCTACCATCACAAACAAATAAGCCAAAGGGATCATTACAAATAATTCCTGCAATGTACCATCTTCTTGCACTTCAACGCCATAGATTCTATAAATTGCATAGCACACAAGAGCCAATACAAACCAAACAATAACCAATACATTTCGTTTCATCTTATTCTTATTTATAAGTCTTTACTTTCCTATTTTATACCAATCCATTTTCCTTGTGAAAATCATGATCACAGAAAGGATACTGAACATACCAATACTTCCCATCAACAAGGCGTAGTCTTCCATCTGCAACAACACATAAATAAATCCAAACACAACACACTGTAATCCGGCTAAAATAAATGCAGTTCTCACTTTGGATAAGAATGCCTTAGAGTAGAAAAATATTAACACTACCACCGCGAAGCACGACAACAGATAAGCCAGATTAAAGCCTGCATGTTCCGACAGAGACAATAGTAGGAGATAGAAGATAACAACAGCCAGACCGACCATGATATATTGTAATGGGTGGATGCGATTTTTATCCAGTACTTCACTCATAAAGAAGGTCAGAAACGTGAGCAAAATAATGAGTATTGCATATTTCGAACTACGAATATTTTTCTGGTAATCATCTGCTGTAACAATTAGATTAACCCCGAAATCATTGTTCCGCGGACTATAGTCGTCTCCTCTCCATTGTTGTGGGAAGTCGCGATTAAAATGTAGAATTTTCCATTTTGCATTAAAGCCTGATTCATCAATCTGACGATCGGTTGTAGTGAAAGCACCAACAAAACTAGGAGATTTCCAGGGAGACTTCAGCTCACAAGTAGTAGTTTTTCCGATTGGAGCAAACATTAAACTCTCCGATCCTTTCACACTTAAATCACAAATAAACTCTCCTGAGAAATTTTCTGGATCAATTGGTTGAATCAAGTGTATTCCTTTCTTGCCTGCTAAGCCTTCATTTAATCCGGGGACAAACTCCTGTTGTTTCCCATCGAGTGTAAATTTTACCTGTTCTTGAATTCCTCGGGGATCAGAAAGTCCGATACTTACCTGGGCTTTATCCCACAAGATATTTTCAGGCTTAATGTTCCATTGTGAGAAATCAGGCTTATCAAAATGTCCGGATAGCATTAGCTTACTCTCGTAAACGATAATCTTATAAATACTACGCTTTAATGTATGTGGCTCTACATCACCTGATATCATTAGTTCATTTGGAAGAAAGTGTGCCGTTTGTATCTCATATGAAACCTCCTTGGTTTCTTTATCAATCCTTTCTTTTTTAAAAGGGATACTAAGAAATGGCCCCCTTACCGTCTGTTGCTCACTCCAGCGACTCATCACTTCATTGCGTGCTGCCACTTGAGTTCCCCTGCGTTCTCTTACTAATGAAGAGATCATTGAAGAAGGAATCCATAATAGCAATACAAGAAATCCAATAGTGAAAAGTTTAAACGTTACACTCTGATGAAACGTTATCCCATGCGATTCTAAAAAACCTTGTCTGTTCTCCATATTATTTGAGGTTAATAGATTTTAAAAAGTACTTTGTATTTCAAAGTTTACAGATAAAAAAAAATTTAAGGTCGCTGTGAATTCAGGAAATTCTCCAATGCCTGAATATGGGCCTTAAAGTCAGCATCACCTTGCTTAGTGATCTGATAGGTCGTCTGAGGCTTACGCCCCACAAAGGTCTTACTCACCTGGATGTACTCCAGTTTTTCCAAGGCTTTAAGGTGACTGGCCAAGTTACCATCGGTAAGACCAAGAATCTCCTTCAGTGTTTTAAACGGCACTTCAGGCTGTGTGATCAGCACAGACATGATCCCTAACCTTACCTTGCTTTCAAAAGCCTTATTGATATGTTGTAATTTATCTTTCACGACTCATTTTATTTATCGTGGCGAATATACATTAATAAACCATAAATGATGTGTAATATACCAAATCCCATGGTCCAGAAGATTAATCCATAACCAGGTAAAAATGCTACTACTAAACCTAGCAGGATTTCGAATATACCTAGATAGAAGAGCTCATTCAAGGTATATTTGCTTCCATTAACGAGTGCTAAACCATAAAAGATGAGCATTGCAGGGGCTACTATTCCATAGTATCCACGCATCAACATGACTAAACAAAAAATACCTCCGGTAACCAAAGGAATGGCAATATTAACCAACATCTGCTTGGATCCCGCCCCCCATACTTTTTCTCCACGGCGCTTTGCCTTTATATAGGTCGCCCAGTACCCTGTAACAATAGAAAGCAGTAAAACCGCAAATGCTATAACAACAAGCTCCTTTATCTGATCATTTACATAGACTCTTCTATATTCAAAAAACGTTCCTGGAATATAGACAATATAGTAGGCTATAATTGCACCAATAATGGCATATAATCCGGCAAATACACCTGACCATCCACTCAATGACAGGAATCGAGATGAACGCTCCATCATTGTGCGTATCTCCTTTAAATCTTGTAAATATTGATCTTCTGTTTTCATAGCAAAGAACTTTGTACTGCAAAGTAAAACTATTTAATTAACATATGCAACAGGCAATCTTATATTTTTAATGATATCATGCTCAGGAAAAAGCACTTCATCACATCTCTTACTTCATGCATTAGGAAATTTCATTTAACTTTGCCTTCAAAGAATGCAGAATATGAATTACACAACAATCTTAATTAAAGTAAGAAGAATTGTTCGCTCAATAAATCTTGAATCTAAGAAGGTGCAAAAAGATTATGGGGTTAGTATTCCCCAAATGCTGTGTTTGGAGTATTTAAAATCTTCTCCAAATTATCAGGCAACGCAAAAGTGCATTAGAGATCACCTGAAACTAAATTCCAGTACAGTTACTGGAATAATTAGCAGATTGGAGAAAAAAGGACTTTTGGCACGTCTTCCTAAAATTGGAGATCGACGAACAACGAATATCACCCTAACATCGAAGGGCGATGATATGCTAAAGAATACACCTGATTTGCTACAACAGCGATTGGCTTCGAAGTTGAGTAAAATATCAGATGAAGACCTTGAAAATATTAACGATGCACTTGATTTACTTGTGGAAATGCTAGAAATTGAACATTTGGAAGCTTCTCCTATGCTTACTGGCGAGGAAACCATTATGACACCTACGCGAGAAGAATTGGACGATCATTCAGAATCAATGTAATAGCTCTTCACTTATTTTTAAGTAATAAGATTTGAATAAACCATGTTGGGATTGATTTTAGATAAATCTCCGACATGGTTTATTTTGTTCTATACAATAGATTTTTCTTTTTACCCTTCAATCGGGTATAACCTTACGAATTCCCTCTACATTTCTATCTTTTAATAATTTTTTATCACTTAATTAGCATATTTAGTTAACTCTAACCACTCAAATTTATGAGATAATTGATTAAATCGTGGAGAACATGTTATTCTATCGTTAAATCGGGCATGAACACCCAGACACGCCAAAACAACACCGAAACCACTAAACAGCTGCACTTTAACTCACCTGGAGACACCAATATCGATTTGTCACCTGTACATTTCTTCATATATTTGTCGCATAGAAACTAATTTCTACATCTGAAAGAGCAGGGAGATAGAGGTTGAAAACAAAAATTTATGTGTTCATTGAAAAGAAGACTTACAAAAAACTTATTCATTTCTTTATTTTTTATTTTTCTAACATCAACAATCACAGCACAAGAGAAGCAGAATAACTTCAAATTTGGTGGTTGCGTTCGATTTAACATTTTTGCAAAAAGCTGGGTTGACAAGGGTACACAACCTGAATTTACATGGGATGTTTGGCGTTTAAATGTAGACGGTACACAGGGAGGAATTGACTTCAGCTTCGAATATCGTTTCTACCCAACATTTGACACCCACTTCATCCACCATGGATACCTCGGATATGAATTCAACGAAAACTTATACATGAAACTAGGTGTTATGCAAGTGCCTTTTGGTATCACAAAATTTGCATCCCACTCATGGTGGTTCCAAGGACAGTACTACGTTGGTTTAGAAGATGATTACGACATCGGTATTAAATTCGACTATTCTGGAATTGACAACCTTGATCTAAGCTTTGCTTACTTCCGTCAGGCAGAACCTGAAGGCCCGTCGGCAAGTGGAGTTACCTATGGCAACGCAGGCCCTGGAAGATATTCATACGACATAACACCAGGAGTTGGAAAAGTTGGTACAGAAACAGTTGATGCACACATTCGCGAATTAAACCAATTTAATGTAAGAGGTGCATATCATATCAGTGATAATGTTGAAGTTGGACTTTCCGGTCAAGTTGGCGGAATTTACAACAGTGAATTAGACAAAGCTGAGATAAGTACCGCGCTTTGTGCACACTTGGTAGGTAACTGGGGAAAAGGATGGAACTTTAAAGGATCATACATTAATTACAATTATAAAGCGAAAGCTGATGATGGTACCAAACTTGACATTATTCAAATGGGAGCGTTTGGTACTCCATACGATGTTGCTGCTAAAGCAGACATTTACTCTGCAGGTATTGCAAAGAGCTTTGATGTAGACCTGGGACCAATTAAAAGCATCCAGGCGTATGTTGACTATTCGTATATCGACAAGGTGAAAAAAGAATATGCCGACATGCATCATTTAATTCCTGGAGTTTTAATCTCTGCAGGACCTGTTTACACATACATCGATTATGCCATTGGAAAAAATCAGCCTTGGTTGACTTCTTCCTTCGGTAAAGGACTAGGTGTAGGTGATGAAGACGCTGATTGGAACAAACGTTTCAATATTAACATCGGATATTATTTCTAGAAATATGGAAAAAATCAAAATAGAAAACTTATCGCTGGTTTTTGGAAAGAATCGTTCCAAAGCTATAGACCTGTTGAAAAAGGGTCAAGGCAAATCGGAGATTCTTGAAAAAACTGGATGTACGGTAGCAGTAAGAGATGCAAACCTTACGATCAACGAAGGTGAAATCTTTGTGATCATGGGACTCTCCGGAAGTGGAAAATCAACTCTTCTAAGGTGTCTTAACCGTTTGATCAATCCAACAATTGGTAAAATCTTTATCAACAAAGATGACATTACCAATATGTCGGATAAAGAGCTACTGGAAATCCGTAGAAAAGAACTGGCTATGGTTTTTCAGCATTTTGGACTACTTCCTCACCGCACAGTACTAAGTAATGTTGCTTTCGGTCTTGAATTACAAGGCATTTCGAAAGAAGAGAGGGAAACCAGAGCAATGGAAACAATTGAATTGGTTGACCTGAAGGGATATGAGAATCAGAAGGTAAGTGAACTTTCTGGTGGAATGCAGCAGCGCGTTGGTCTGGCAAGAGGTTTAGCAAATAATCCTGAAGTATTGCTTATGGACGAGGCCTTTTCTGCCTTAGATCCGCTTATCCGCTCTCAAATGCAGGATGAATTATTGTTACTTCAGGAAAAAATGCAAAAAACGATTGTATTTATTACTCACGATCTTGATGAGGCAATTAAGTTAGGTGATCGCATTGCCATTATGAAAGATGGTGAAATAGTTCAGGTTGGAACATCTGAAGAAATCATAACCAATCCTGCCAACGACTATGTTACCTCATTTGTTGAAAATGTTGATAGAAGTAAGGTGGTTACTGCTGGTAGCATCATGTTTACCAAACCAACTATTGCCCGTCTGAAAAAGGATGGACCTGCAGTTGTTGTCCGCAAAATGCGAGAAAAAGGATTGAGTTCATTGCCAGTGGTACGAACCAACAGAACATTTCTTGGCTTCATAAATATTGAGGATGCTGTGAATCTCAAGAAAAAAGAGATTAAGTCAATCGAGGAGGCTATCAAGCCAGAAGCAATGACAGTTACTGCTGAGGCCACAGTTGAAGACATTCTACCGTTACTATCGAAGACTACCCGATCAATTCCTGTAGTAAATGAAGAAAATCACTTACTTGGAACAGTTAGTCAGACTTCGGTAATTGCAGAAATGACTGGAAAAGATAAGGACGAAATTAGTGACATCATTCAAAAAGCCTACGATTTATGATTATAGGAGACACAATAGAACAAGGAATCAACTGGTTAACCGATAACTTCTCCGGATTATTTGATGGGATCAATGAGAGTATGACATCAATGATTGGTCTTATTGAATCATTCTGGGTATGGTTACCATTTTATATAACCATCGCTTTGTTTGCTGGATTGGCTTTCTGGAAAGCAGGAATTAAAAATGGAATTTTAACCCTACTAGGCTTGGTATTCATTTATTTGATGGGCTTTTGGGAAGAGACAATGCAAACATTTTCTCTGGTGTTAGGATCAACAATCATTGCACTAGCAACAGGAATCCCTCTAGGTATATGGTCAGCAAAGAATAAAACAGCAAACAGTATTATTCGCCCTATCCTGGATTTCATGCAAACAATGCCTGCATTTGTATATTTGATCCCTGCCGTATTGTTCTTCGGACTAGGAACTGTTCCTGGAACATTCGCCACAATCATCTTTGCAATGCCTCCTGTTGTACGACTAACTTCACTTGGTATAGCCCAAGTACCTGAAGATATCGTAGAAGCAACTAAAGCATTTGGTGCAACACCTATGCAGTTATTACGAAAAGTGGAACTTCCATTGGCAATGCCAACTATTCTTACTGGAGTTAACCAAACCATTATGATGTCACTATCAATGGTCGTTATTGCCAGCATGATTGGAGCCAAGGGACTAGGAGAAATTGTACTACAAGGTATCAGTCAATTGAGAATCGGACTTGGTTTCGAAAGTGGCTTAGCTGTAGTACTATTGGCTATGATTCTCGATAGAATTACTCAAAACCTGGGTAAGAAATCGAAAAAGAAATAACATTATTTACCACATTCCCGTAGTCGCAAAAACTATAGGACAAAAAAATTGAAAGATGAGAAATATTACAATAAGCATTCTTTTTACATGTGCAATACTACTTTCAGCATGTGGAGGAAAGAAAAAAGACGCAGAGGCAAAGAAAGAAGTAACCATTGCAATGGTTAACTGGTTGGAATGTATTGCTGATACACATTTGGCAAAGGTTGTACTTGAAGAGAAAGGATATAAAGTGAATCTGATAAATGCAAACGTTGCTCCGGTTTTTGCAGCAGTAGCAAAAGGAAATGCCGACCTATTCATGGAGGTATGGAAACCTGTCACACACAAGCCTTATCTCGACAGGTTTGGCGATAAGCTGGAAAATGTTGGCATTGTTTATACCGAAGGTAAAATAGGCTTAGTGGTTCCTCAATATGTACCAATCAATTCTCTTGCCGAACTAAATACCATTAAGGATAAAGTACAGGGAAAAATTGTTGGTATCGATCCCGGTGCCGGAATGATGAAGCTCACTCAAAAAGCTATTGAAGATTACGAGCTTGATTATGAACTTATGGCTTCCAGCGAAGCTGGGATGCTAGCTTCTCTGAAAAGAGCTTACGATAAAAAAGAGTTTATTGTATTTACAGGATGGAAACCTCACACTAAATTCACTAAATACGACTTAAAGATTCTTGAAGATCCTAAGAAGATTTATGGAAATGCAGAAACCATTGAGATTATAGCAACCAAAGGATGGTCAGCCAAAAATCCTGAATTGGCAACGTTCTTTAAGAACTTCAAGATGACTGATGAAAAATTGGGAAGCTTGATGATTGCAATTGAAGCTAATCCTGGAAAAGAAGATGAAGCTGCACGTAAGTGGTATCACGAAAACAAGGCATTTGTTGACGCCTGGTTTAATTAAAGATATGACATTATATAGATAAAGGGATGGCTTTAAACCATCCCTTTATTCTTTTATACTTCCTGAGTTTCTTGATTCTTTGTAGTGTTTAACACTGTAAGTCCCTTCAGAAATTTTCTTACAGCTCCAACAGATTCTAACTTATAACCTGCCGAAGTGTTTTTCAATCCAACTTTTATTGTGACTGCACAATCTTTAGTCTGTTCATGATTACCTAATTCGCGGAACATATACTCATCGGTCCAGTCATCTCCAATCGCGATAACAAAATCAAATGCTTTATTTTGCAAAAACCTCAAGGCTGCAACACCTTTATTAATTCCACCACTTTTAACCTCAATTACCTTATTCCCTTCCATGATCTCCAGGTCAAGATTAGCTGTAAGGGTATGAAGACTATCTTTCAACTCATTAGCTCTCAATTCTCCCTGCTCTGGCTCAGCCTTCCTGTAATGCCATACTAACGAATAATTCTTCTCTTCAATGTTAGTCCCAGGAGTTCGATCAACAAAGGTTTCTAGAATAGGCCTAATCTGAGGCATCCAGGAATTGTTAACATTAGCTATAAGTTCCCACTCTTCTCCATATGTCTTCAACCACACACCATGCTCAACAATAAGGTTGACCTTAAAGTGGCCTAACCACTTTTCAAGCGTCTCCCTATCTCTTCCACTAATGATTGTTATAATATTTCTTGGATCGCGCTGTAGGTCCTCTAGTAAATCAAGCAATTCCTGGTCTGGTTTCGCATCCTGAGGATTCGCTTTAAATCCAGATAAAGTACCATCATAATCAAGAAAAATCATGCGTTTCTCTGCGGAAGAATATTGCGACTGGATCTTTTGATTGATCTTATCAGTAATCTTTTTGGCCAGAAAATTCTGCTGAAATTCCTTTATGCGATGCAAGCCATCGAGGAATTCCTGTGACCATTTAAATACATTATATCGCTTTATTCTATCCTGTAACAATAACATACGCTCTTGTTGCTCCTCAATTGACATTTTCAAGGCTTGAGCGATAGCTTCTGCGATTTCCTCCTCATTATTAGGATTAATAATCAAGGCTTCACCCATCTCTTTTGCAACTCCTGCCATCTCGCTAAGAATTACAACTCCAGTGTTACTCGTTCTACAAGCAACGTACTCTTTAGCCACTAAATTCATTCCATCTCTTACTGGAGTGATTAAAGCGACACTAGAAGAACTGTACAGCTCAATTAAATTATCAAATGGTAAAGAGCGATAAAAATACCATATCGGAGTATAGTTTATTGATCCAAATCGACCGTTAATACGACCGACCAATTCATCAACCTCTTTTTTCAACTGAATATATCGCTCAACTTCATCTCTCGATGGCACCGCCAACATTATCATCGTAACACAGCCAATATACTCAGGATATTTCTCAAGAAACATCTCGAAAGCTCGTAGACGATTTGGAATTCCTTTGGAATAATCCATACGATCAATAGATAAAACCAATCGTTGGTTATCCCCAAGTAAGAAGTATTTTTCTAGCTCTTTCGAAAGGTCTGACTTCTCATTTAATGGCTTCTGAATATTAGCAATCGCTGACTTATGAAACTTCTCATAGTCGATCCCCATAGGGAAAGCATCTGTTAGGATTATTCGATCTTCAAGGTGAATCTTATTAAACGAGATTTCATACCCCAATATTCGTCGCACACAACTAAAAAAGTGTCGTTGATAATCGTATGTATGAAATCCTATCAAATCGGCACCTAACACGCCTTGTAGCAATTCCTTTCGCCATGGAAGTATTCGAAATACCTCAAATGACGGGAACGGAATGTGCAGAAAGAAACCAACCGTCACACTAGGCCTTCGAGCTTTAATCATCTCTGGCACCAACAACAACTGGTAGTCATGAATCCATACAATATCACCGTCCTCTGCAACTTCCAATGCTTTATCGGCAAACTTCTGGTTTACCTCTTTATAAGCATCCCATGCTGCATGATCATGGGCAGTATATTGGGTAAAATAATGAAATAGGGGCCATATAGTATTATTACTAAAACCTTCGTAAAACAAGGTTACTTCATTGGATGACAAGGAGACTCCAATGCAGCTATTTTTCTCTAAAATATCATCAATATACCCCTGATCTTCAGGCAATATATCTTCCTCATTTATTCCTGTCCACCCTATCCATTTCCCACCATAGTCTTTATAAATCGAACGCATCCCTGTAGCAAGTCCTCCTACACTGGGAACTGCTGAAATTTCGTTATCATTTTTATTTATACTTAGTGGTAATCGATTAGAAACAATGTGAATCTTTGGCATAAAAAACATAGTTTGATTGAGTATTCTTAAATATAGTATAATTAAGAGACTCTCCATACATATCATTAGTAGGGTATTGGTTTTGTTAATATTAGCTTAAAACATATTCTACAGAACACATTTCTCACAGATTAAACACAGTTGATGATTTTCAGCAACAATAATTTATTAACTTACGTTCATCCATATTTCAAAAAGATAGGATTATGCAATTGAACAACTTAAATTATGGAATCATCGGTAACTGTAAAAGTGCTGCTCTGGTTTCGATGGATGGATCGATAGATTGGATGTGCTTACCTGAGTTTGATTCTTCTTCGATCTTCGCAAAAATACTTGATGACAAACAAGGTGGTCACTTTTCGATTATTCCTGATTCAAAATATTCTATAAAGCAGTTTTATGCTTTTCGATCAAATATCCTAATTACTAGATTTGAAGGGGCTGATGGTTGTTTTGAAATCCATGATTTTATGCCTCGATATCACATCAATGAAAAAGATTATTATTGTCCTCCTGATTTGATACGTTATTTTAAACATATCTCAGGAGAACCTAAATTCAGCATAGACTATACACCTAAACTAGAATACGCAAGATATAGTACTAAAATAGTCGACAATAAGGACTATATTAAGGCCTCTACCACCAAAGGAACTTATGATTCTCTTTATTTGTATACAGATTTTAAGCATAAGGATATTCTTAATAAGAAAACTATAACTCTGACTAAGGATAAGTACTGTTTGGTCAGTTACCATCAAAAACTGTTGACTCAATCAATAGAGCGATCATATTTGAAACTTCAACGAACAAAAGTCTACTGGCTAAACTGGGCAGAAAGGACTACCAAACTAAAAGACTACAATGAACAGATAACACGTAGTGCTTTGGTACTAAAACTGCTTAGTTCGCAAAAGACAGGAGCAATGCTTGCGGCACTTACCACATCACTACCCGAAACAATTGGAGAGGTTAGGAACTGGGACTATCGATTTTGCTGGATTAGAGATGCCTCGATGGCTGTGAGAATTCTAATCGCACTTGGACATTTTAACGTGGCGCGTAGATACCTTAATTTCATTACTGAGATAATGGAAGACAAGGCAGATAGCATGCAAATCATGTATGGAATAGATGGTGAGCGAAAACTTACTGAAATAGAACTAGATCATCTTAGTGGATATCATGGTTCTAAACCCGTTAGAATTGGTAATGCTGCCTATAAACAAAAACAGAATGACATCTATGGTATACTCATCGATGTTATTTATCAGAATTTTAAACTCTTTGATACATCATTAGCTCAGAGTGAGGAATTATGGACCATCGTTAGAAATGTTGTTAAGATTGTTAAACGAAACTGGACAAAACCAGACAAAGGTATCTGGGAAATCAGAGGAGAATCAAAGCATTTCACTTTTAGTAAAGTCCTATGTTGGGTAGCTGTTGATAGAGCAGCCAAAATTGCCAAACTTCTTCAACAGCATGACTACATCAAAGAATGGGTAGCCTTAGCCAACAAGATCAAAGCAGATATCTTAGAAAAAGCATGGTGCGAATCGCGACAAGCATTTACCCAGTCATATGATAATTGCGAAATGGATGCAGCTGTCCTCCTTATGGAAACCTACGGTTTTCTTAAAGCAAGCGACAAGCGATATAAAAGCACAGTACTTGCTATTCAGTCTGAACTAGAACATAATGGATTAATGTTTAGGTACAAAAACAAAGACGACTTTGGAACACCAAAATCATCGTTCACCATTTGTACTTTCTGGCTAATTAATAGTCTCTATAAAATCGGACATAAAGAAGAAGCAAAAAAGAAGTTCAATCAACTACTAAAATATTCAAATCACCTGGGTTTATTTAGTGAAGACATTGACTTTGAATCAAAGAGATTACTTGGGAATTTCCCTCAGGCTTACTCACACCTGGCGCTAATTGAGACAGCTATGACAATTTCTGACATTGAAATGACAAGCGACGATATAATACTTGAAACAATTCATTAATAACAGGGCAGAAGTACAGTGTTTTGCTGTACTTCTTTTATCAATACCCCCCCCTCTTCGTTATTCGGAGAAGCCTGTTCGTTTTCGAAGACACCAACAGAACACCCTAGCTATCTGCACTTTATACAGAATACTTTAACTATCCAATCCTACGACACTTTTTATCTATTCATTTTCGAATAGCAACTGCAATACTTCGACAATCACAAAACACCACTACGTCCCTGATATCGTGACACTTATAAATTATGGCACGCCTATTGATATACCCTAAGCGTAAACGACGAAAAAAAATTATAAAAACGAATATCATGAAAACTTTAAGAACTTTAATCGCAGTTGTATTAGTAGCATTAGTAGGAACATCAGTTTCAGCACAGGTAGCCAAAGATGATGCAAAAACGATCAATCTTACCGCCAATCTTAATACTACAATTGCACTTAAATTAGATCAATCAGATATCGTATTCGATTTCACAACTCTTGAGCATTATAAGAATGGTTTAGGTCAAAAAGGAGGAGAATACTCTTCAACAGGTTCTGTTTCTTCAACCACCAACTGGGTTCTAACATTTGTAGCAAGTAAAGATTTCACTCATACAAATCAGAAAGACAAGATGGATCTTGCGAACGTAGGACTTACTGCAGAATTCCAGGGTAATCCTATTAGCAACTACACTGACAATGGTCCTCTTGCACTTAAAAAGAGCAATGAGACAACAATTCTAGGTTACAATGGGAAAGATATGAATGCTGGTGATCATGACACAAACCGATTCACAATCTACTGGGAAATGGGAACTCAAAGAAATACCATGAAGAAAGAATCAATCTTCAACCAGGATTTGAAAAAAGGATCATACAATACTGACGTGAAGTTTACTGCAAGAGAAGTATTATAAGCAACGAAAGACATTATTATACCTATATGAAAAATACAAGGATCGGGGCTAAATTGGGATAATAGAAGTGGAGTAATTTTGAGATGTAAAAGAGGTTGTTGGGGCACAACCTCTTTTTTATTTCGTAAAAACAAGGCAGCTAGAATCATTTCATATTGTTGTTTCCAAAAAGGATAGTTACTTTTGTAGGCTTTAAAATTTGATGTACCCTCCTGGGTGAGTTTAACAACAAAGTTTTACATGGGATTATTCGCAACTAATACCGATCGGTCTTTGGAAAAAACATTACGCCGGCATTTTGGATACAGTACCTTCAGACCTCAACAACGCGAGGTTATTACGCATCTATTGGAAGGGAAAGATGCTGTTGTACTTATGCCAACCGGAGGTGGTAAATCCATTTGTTACCAGCTTCCTGCTCTGGTATTAGATGGATTGACACTTGTAGTTTCACCATTAATTGCTTTAATGAAAGATCAGGTTGAAAGCCTCAAATCAAATGGCATTGAAGCTGCCTATCTTAACTCATCCCTCACACCAGAGGAGGAACAAAGCATCAGAATCAAGCTTAATCAAGGCAAAATAAAACTTTTGTACGTTTCCCCAGAGCGACTATACACACAATCATTTTTTCAATCTATTCCTGAATTAAATGTAAAGCTTTTTGCAATTGATGAAGCGCATTGTGTTAGTAGTTGGGGACATCATTTTCGACCTGAATACAAAAAATTATCTGCATTAAAGCGCTCGTTTCCGAATGTACCTGTTGTGGCATTAACAGCTACTGCCGACAAAGCGGTTAGATCAGACATTGGCGAGCTATTGGGATTACGTAATCCTAAATACTTCATCTCTTCATTTGATCGCCCTAATTTATCACTCGCGGTTCTACCAGGACAGAAAAAATACGAACAGATCGTTAAGATTATTAGACGCCATAGAGATAGTAGTGGTATAATCTATTGCAGTAGTAGGGCCTCAACCGAAAGATTAGCAGAAAAACTTGCTGTTGCAGGATTTAATGCCGACTTCTACCATGCAG
Organism: Puteibacter caeruleilacunae; assembly: GCA_005217565.1. Taxonomy (GTDB): domain Bacteria; phylum Bacteroidota; class Bacteroidia; order Bacteroidales; family Prolixibacteraceae; genus Puteibacter; species Puteibacter caeruleilacunae. The sequence goes on along the minus strand of SJCO01000006.1, from coordinate 256,895 downwards.
GTATTGATGCTGAATCTAGAAGTAAGGTTCAAGATGATTTTATCAGTGGAAGAACAGCTATCATCTGCGCTACAGTAGCTTTCGGAATGGGAATTGACAAACCTGATGTACGATTTGTTATCCATTTCAACATGCCTGGTAATCTTGAAAGCTATTATCAGGAGATTGGTCGTGCAGGAAGGGATGGAGATCCAGCTGAGACTATACTTTTTTATAGCTACCGAGACGTACAGACACACATGAAATTTATTGATGATATTTCAGACAATAAATACAAAGAAATCCAAAAGGCTAAACTAGAGCGAATGCAGGAATTTGCAGAAGGTCAGGTCTGTCGGCGTAAGATATTAATGACCTATTTTGGAGAGATACCAGAAGAGGATTGCAAAAACTGTGATGTTTGTGAGAATCCCCCTCGATATTTCGATGGTACGATACTTGCCCAAAAAGCACTATCAGCTGTCATGAGGGTACAACAAAAAGCCAACATCTCAACATTGATTGACATACTTAAGGGAAGCATGTCGTCAACCGTAAAACAATTTGGTTTTCACCAGATCAAGACATTTGGAGCAGGAAGTGACATCACGGCCTTTGGATGGCAATTATTCTTCCAGCAATTTATACAGCAAGGAATTGTAGAACTCGACTATAAAGACCATTACAACCTTAAGCTTACACCTCTTAGCAATGCTATCTTGTTTGAAGGTAAGCAGGTAAAACTGGTTACTCCCGATACCATTAAAGAGCGACAGGAAAGTCAGAAGAAGAAGATCAAGAAAGAGGTATCCACGGGACCTGTTGACGCTTCTTTATTTGAAATTCTTCGACAATTACGAAATACACTTGCAGGAGAAATCAACAGACCTGCTTATGTAGTATTCAGCGACGCCAGTCTGCGCGACATGGCTACAAAAGCGCCACAAAGCTATGGGGAATTTCTCGATATCCATGGAGTAGGAGAACATAAAGCAAATCAGTACGCAGATATATTCATTGATGCCATTGATAGTTATTTAAGTGGAAAACAAAAAGGCAATGCCTATAAAGAAACTGCCGATTTATTTAAAGAAGGCTATAAAATAACAGAGATAGCTCGAATGAGAAATATGCAGGAAACAACAGTCTATTCTCATATAGCCCACCTAATGACCAATGGTGAAAAAATAAACATACATGAACTAGCAACTCCTAGAGAAATAAGTGGAGTTGAAGAGGCAACATTTATCTATGGATATGATGATCCATTAAAACACTACTATGACCACCTGGATGGTAAAGTTGATTTCGGAAAGATCAGAATCATCTTAACATGGTTAAAGATACAAGAGAACTAGTTATTCAATAACTGGATTAAAATAAAAACTCCCCACTAGAATAATCTGGTGAGGAGTTTTTTTTTGCAATATGCTTTTGTCTGCTTTTATTTCTTTCTAAAGAAAATCTGAATTGGAACACCTTCCAAATTAAAGTTCTCTCTTAACTGATTCTCAAGATATCTCTTATAAGGATCCTTAATATACTGTGGTAAGTTAGCATAAAATGCGAAAGTTGGCGTTGCTGTAGGCAACTGCGTCACGAACTTAATCTTAATATACTTACCCTTGTATGCAGGTGGTTGGAATTCCTCAATAACATTAAGCATTACATCATTCAATTCCGATGTTTTAATACGTGTAGATCTGTTCTCATAAACTGCTACAGCAGTCTCTAATGCCTGAAATACACGCTGCTTAGTAATTGCTGATGTAAACAAAATTGGAACATCTGTAAATGGAGCTAAACGCTCAAGAATATCCTTTGTGAACTTATTCACCGTATTAGTATCCTTCTCAATTAAGTCCCACTTATTCACAAGAATCACAATACCTTTACGGTTACGCCATACCAAGTTGAAAATGTTAACATCCTGAGCTTCGATCCCCCTTGTTGCATCTAACATCAAAATACATACATCGGCACTTTCAATTGTACGCACGGAGCGAATTACAGAATAAAACTCAAGATCTTCCTTAACCTTGGTTTTCTTTCTTAGTCCTGCAGTATCAACAAGAACAAAATCATGACCAAATTTATTGTATCGCGTATTAATTGCATCACGAGTTGTTCCAGCAACATCTGTTACGATATTTCTATCTTCGCCAGTCAATGCATTTACGAAAGATGATTTCCCTACATTTGGTCTACCAACAATCGCAAAACGTGGAATATTAGTAACATCTTCTTCCTCTACCTTTTTAGGCAGAGCCTCAACTACATCATCCAATAAATCACCAGTACCCGAACCATTGATCGATGAAATACAGAAGATATCTCCTAATCCTAAGCTATAAAACTCTGTTGCCTCATAGCGACGATCATTATTATCAACCTTGTTAACAACAAGGAATACCTTCTTCTGTGTGCGACGAAGGATCTGTGCTACAGCATCATCCATATCAGTGATACCTAGTTCTACGTCTACAACAAAAAGAATTACATCAGCTTCATCGATAGCCAGATGAACCTGCTTACGAATCTCTTCTTCGAAAACATCATCTGAATTAACCACATAACCTCCGGTATCAATCAATGAAAACTCTACACCATTCCACTCTACTTTCCCGTAATTTCTATCACGAGTCACTCCGGCAGTTTCATTAACAATGGCTTTCCTCGTCTCTGTAAATCGATTAAATAAAGTCGATTTACCTACATTTGGTCTACCAACTATGGCTACTATATTGCTCATATTCTGTAATTAATTTTTCTCTTTAACACCTATTCTTTATTGCTGCTCATATCCAAACTGACGAAGATTATTTTCTTTATCTCGCCAATCCTTTTTCACTTTAACAAACATCTCTAAGAACACCTTCTTATCGAAGAACTCTTCCATATCTTTTCGCGCCTCTGTTCCCACACGCTTTAAAGATTTTCCCTGATGTCCGATAATAATTCCTTTCTGACTATCACGACTAACGTGAATTACACCAGCAATACGAATAAGATTTTTCTCTTCTTTAAACGACTCAATTACCACCTCTACAGAATAAGGGACTTCCTTTTTATAATGAAGCAATATCTTTTCCCTTATAATTTCCTGAGCAAAGAATCGTTCATTTCGATCGGTTAAATCATCTTTTGAAAAATAAGCAGGTCCCTCGGGTAGCGACTCCATGATTTTATCAAAGATTGGAGCCACGTTAAACTTTTCAAGTGCCGACACAGGAAATATTGTTGCATTAGGTAGTTTCTCCTTCCAGTAATCATACTTCTCAACCACTTTCTCTTGAGTAGATTGATCAATCTTATTAAGGATCAACAATACCGGAATATCTGTCTTTTGAATCTTCTCCAAATATTCCTCATTCTTGTCGGCTGTTTCGTAAATATCAGTAACATACAAAATCACATCGGCATCAGTCAAAGCAGTGTCGACAAATTTCATCATTGATTCCTGAAGCTTATAATTAGGCTTCAAAATACCAGGTGTGTCGGAATAAACTATCTGAAAGTCTTCCCCACTAACGATTCCTTTAATACGATGACGGGTTGTCTGCATCTTCGATGTAATAATCGAAAGCTTCTCTCCAACCAACGCATTCATTAAAGTTGATTTTCCTACATTAGGATTACCTATAATATTTACAAATCCTGATTTATGTGCCATTACCTATTCTATATGAAGCGTTAAATGCTGCTTTCCCACTGAGAATCACAACATTACCCTCCTTCTCTATAAGTCTGTTTTTTAACTTATGAAGTCAGAAGATTTTATTTTTCGCGGCAAAGATAGGAATAAAAGGTAGAAGTTCCTAAGTTGTAATAATTTAGACACATACGAATATTTTGACATAAAAAAATCCCGGAGTAAATATCCGGGATTTATAATTTATTCTGTTTCGTTTAATTCTTTCAATGTATCTTCAAGCTGCACGAGATATCGTCCATATAGTCGATTAAATATCCATTTATAAAGTGAGTAAAACACCCATAAAAAGAAGGATAAAGCCGCTAATCCAAGGCCAACCATTAATAACACTTTTCCTGTTGATAATTCCATTTCCATCTCCTGCATGTTATACTCAATTCCTAAATACATACCTGCAGTAAAAGTTATTCCTATTAGCAACAAAACGATAGCTAATGTGAAATAGAAAAGTTTATTAAATATATGAAGAGCCTTAAGCAGACTAATTAATGATTCTTTCAGGTTCTTGGTACTAATGGATTTTGTATCAATCTTCCGATAACAAGTCCAAAAGTAAATAAACACAGCAATCACCAATACGTAAGAAACTGCGTTTGATACAGATACCCATTTAGGAATCTCCACAGGAACAAACGTAGAAAACTGCGGAGTTAAGATATACTGTTCCAGGAAAAAATAAACAATCATTGCAAAGATTAAACCAAAACTTATCTTGATATTTAAATCTATCTTATCAACAATGCTTCTCGTTTGCTTCCCTAACAGATTCTTAATCTGCTCTGCATCTAAAGCTTTTTTACCAGCTTCCCTATCAGATGCCTGCTGCCATACCGATCTCAAATCTTCAAGTTCCATGTACACTCAATTTACTTCAAAGACTGTTACCCCCACATGCTTAGTCTTTGACGTTCATCAATTTTTTCAACTTCTTCTTTATACGGTTCATCTTTACTCGAACATAGTTCTGTGTTATCCCCGTAATCTCAGCAATCTCCTCATAAGGATGATTTTCGAGATAAAGAAGAATTATAGACTTCTCAATTCCTGTCAGTTTACTGATAGCTTTATACAAATGCTTAATCTGCTCCTCAGTCTCCATATCGTATCCTTCGTCAGGAATTTGAATGTTTCCTTCCGGTAGATTTGTACGATCTGGTTGCCTCTTCCCTCTTTTAAAACTCGTAATAGCAGTATTAAGAGCTACCCGATACATCCAGGTCGAGAATTTTGATTCACTCCGAAACGAAGCGTATGATTTCCAAAGTTGTGCTAGTATCTCCTGGAACAAGTCCTTCCTATCTTCCTCATTATCACAATAAATACTACAAACTTTGTGTATTATACCTTGGTTTTCAGTGATGATATTTACAAAATCCTCTTTCAATTTCTATATGATTAGTCCTAATTGAGTTCGAAAAATTACATAAAAAATCAATCTGTATTTAACATTTCTTCAAAAAAACACAAAAAAACTTAACACAGACATAATCTCTCCTATCTTTTTTCCCCCAGACAATCCTCTTTAATTCTTAAAAATGAAAGGATCAACCTCCCATTTTTAAGAAACTAATCTCTTTCTTCGATAAGAAACGATATTTTCCTCTTGGTAAATTCTTTTTTGTCAATCCTGCAAAATATACACGATCAAGCTTCTCAACATGATACCCCATATGAGCAAAGAAACGACGAACAACACGATTCTTCCCTGAATGAATTTCAATACCGATTTCATTCTTAATTTCTCTGTTCACATATTGAATGGCATCAGGAGCAATAAATCCATCTTCTAACTCAAGCCCCTCAGACATGGTGATCATATCCGCTTTGGTAACTTCCTTATCAAGGAATGCATGATAAATCTTACGCTTATTACCTGAAGGATGTGTTAATTTCTTTGCAAGGTCACCATCATTGGTAAAAAGCAATAGTCCAGTTGTATCCTTATCAAGACGTCCAACAGGATAAATTCGCTCTTCACATGCATTCTGAACCAGGTCCATAACTGTCTTTTCAGCATGAGGATCATCCATGGTTGTCACAAAGCCCTTTGGTTTGTTCAATAACAAGTACACCTTATCCTCAATAGATAAACGCTCTCCTGAGAAACATACAACATCGGTACGTTTCACTCGTACTCCTAATTCTGTTACAGTTTTACCATTAACAGTAACAATACCCGACTCAATATACTTGTCAGCCTCTCGACGAGAACACACTCCTGCATTTGCCAGATATCTATTCAATCGAACAGTTCCGTCATCTTCTCTTTTTACAGTCTTCTTTGGTGTCGTTGCAGGTTTTGCGGTAGATTTGGAATAATCTGTACCAGCTGGCTTTTTTCTTCGATCACCTTGATTTCTGCCCCGCAATCCTTCTTTAAAATCAGCTCCACGAAATTTTCCTTTAAAGCTTTTCTTTCTTCCAGACTCTTCCTCCTCTGTTCTTCCCGAATCCGTTTTCTTCTTCCTAAAAGACTTGCTCTTTGGATTTAACAAACGCTCATCTCCATCGATAAAACGTTGCTTTCGGTCGCTAATTGGTGTTTTACCACCATCTTTTTTATATTTTCCTCCAGACTTTCTCATCATTGTATCTCTCTAACTTAACGTTAGTTGTTTGCTGTAATTTTTCGCAAAGGTGGTAATAATTATTCGAATGACAATGAGATAGATGCCTCCCAATTTTTCTCTTAACAACATGTTGAGTTTTTGATTTCATAGAACTAACATGTATATTAGATTCCGTAAACCTGAAATATCAGGTCGATATTCTCCCTAAATACCTTTCATATTATGGTAATATTAGGCTGAATATAAATCCTGTTTAATTTCAACAAACTAAATAAAGACACGGCATAACACATTGTTATAAGCAGATCAACAAGGGTAAAGTCCATATCATATGAAGAACCTTTTAAAAAAAACAATTCTTTTCCTAAACCTCATTTTTGTGGTAGGATTGCTCATTTCATATATTGCACCCCATGTTAGCCCTGCTAAATTTTGGTTACCTGCGTTTTTTGGACTGGCTTATCCATACCTATTAGTTATCAACATTCTATTTTCATTCTTCTGGATACTTACAAAACCCAAGTATGCATTGCTTTCAATAGTCTGTATAGTCATAGGTTTTTCATTTATCAGCCACTACATTCAATTTGGTCAGAAAAAAATACCTCCCAAAGGGATGAAAATACTAACTTATAACTCTCAATATTTTATCTCTTACTTTAAGCAGAAAGATAAAAAAAACGTAGAAATTATTGATTTTCTTAAATCACAAGAGGCCGATATAATATGTCTCCAGGAGATGAAACACAGAAATTATGGACCTCTTAGCTCGAAATCAATAAAATCGGAACTACCAGGAATAAAACACTATCAACTTGCACATGCATCTAAATGGTCTGGGCCGATAACATTCTCTAAGTTTCCTATTATTAATATGGGTGAATTACGTTTTAAGAACACATCCAATATGATCATCTTCTCTGACATTAAGGTTAACACCGACACTATACGAGTGTACAATTGTCATCTAGAATCGTATCGCATTAGACCTCAAGATTATAGTATTATAGACTCAATACAGCTTGACCAGAAAGCAAAACAGCTTCAGGAGGTAAAATCAATTGGTGCCAAATTAAAAGGTGCCTTTATCAAGAGAACAATCCAAACTACAAAGTTAAAGGAACATATAAGCGATTCTCCTTATCCAGTAATTGTCTGCGGAGATTTCAACGACACCCCTCTATCATTTACCTACAATGAAATGACAGAATATTTAAAAGATTCTTTTATTGAATCTGGCTCTGGAATTAGTGTAACTTATAAAGGAGCCTTACCCAATTATCGTATTGATTACATTTTTCACTCTAAAGAATTTGAAGCCTCAGGTTATAATAGGTTGAAGGTTGATTATTCTGATCACTATCCAGTAACCTGCTTTTTAAATTTAAAAGAGAAATCGTGAATCGAATTATAACAAGCGTTCACGCTTGACAAAGAATTTAGATAGAACCTCCTTAAAATCTTCGTTCATATCGGCTTCTACCAGGTCTATCTGGAACTGACCACACTTTACTTTTAGTTCATGGAAATACTTTTCGACCGTTTCTTTGTAGGTCTTCCTAACATCAGAGGGATTAAATCTAACTAAGTCGCCTGTTTCCAAATCTATGAATTTATGTGGTCGATTACTAAATTCAAATTCCTTCTCAAGCTTTTTGTCTGTTACATGAAATAATACTACCTCATGCTTATTATAGCGTAGATGCTGTAAAGCTGAGAATAATTCTTCCGACGGTTGACTATCCAACATGTCACTAAAAATAATCACTAAAGATCGTTTATGAATATTCTCGGCAATTTGATGTAATACATCTACCGCATTTGTTCCTTTCTTTAGTTCAACACTGCCCTTTGTCAGTAACCCAGCAAGTTTTCCATACAGTAATTCCGCATGCACTGTCGACAATCGAGGTTCTACATGAAACTCTATCTCATCGGAAAACAAAGACAAACCTGAAGCATCACGTTGACGCCTTAACAGATAAATCAATGCAGCAGCGCAATAAATAGAAAAAGCCAGCTTATTTTTTTTTAAGCCCTTGCTTTTATCGAAGGGAAACAACATCGACGAGGAGGTATCAATAACCAATTGACATCTCAAATTTGTTTCCTCTTCATACTGTTTAACAAATAAACGATCAGTTCGAGCATATACCTTCCAATCGACATGCTTCACCGACTCTCCTGTATTATATTGACGATGCTCAGCAAATTCAATAGAAAAACCATGAAAGGGACTCCGGTGTAAACCAGTTATAAAACCTTCCACTATTTCTTTAGCGATCATCTCTACATGATCAAACTGCTGCAGTTCCTGTATGTCAAATATATTTTTCATAAACAGCAAAAAAAAGCTGGTACAACGACCAGCTTTTCCTTTAGATAATATCTTTTTACAATAGGGCGTCTAATTTAGCTGCTAAGCTAGTTTTAGGTACAGCACCAACTTGTTTGTCAGCAACTTCACCATTCTTGAAAAACAAGATTGTAGGAATATTACGGATTCCAAATTTAGCTGGAGTTGCAGAACTGGTATCTACATCCATTTTTACAACTACCGCTTTCCCTTCATATTCTGCAGCTAATTCTTCAACAATAGGAGCTACCATACGACATGGTCCACACCATTCTGCCCAAAAATCCACCAAAACCGGCTTATCCGATTTCAAGACAACTTCTTCGAAATTTGCATCAGTTACTTCAATTGCCATGATACTTATGAATTTATTATTTGAATTTTCGATTTTAAAAGACTCACAAATTTAAAAATTAATTAATACGAAACGTAATATCCTCGTCATTTTGAATAAAGTCCACAAACTCATCTGTCAAATCTATACGAGTGTTTCGTGAAAACAGATTCACGTTTAACTTCTTCTTTGCATCGTAAATATTGAACTTTAGCGTTGCATTGCCTTTGCTATTCGCGGTCTGTTCCTCCAACTTTGAAATAAAATCTTTACTGATTTTTTCTACTGAAATTTGTAATGTTAAGCTCTTCACCTTCTCCTTTCGCACCTCCGACAACAACTCAATATGGTCGGCTTTAAACTCCAACTGTTCATTCCCGTTATTATTTTTCGAGAAAAACCGAGGTCTGATTTGCCCTTTTATCAATAAGAACAATCCATTTTTACAGAAGTTTCCAAAACGCACATAATCTTGTCCAAAAAAGAAGAACTGATAAGTTCCATTATAATCAGCCAATGTTAGTGTACTAAATGGTTTCCCCATTTTAGTCATGGCCTCTCTTGCTTCAACAACCATACCACCAACAGTCAAATCTTTCCCATTTAGCGGCTGTAAATCTTCTCCCAACGAAGAAAGACTATATCCTTTCGTAGTAAAGTTATCCATCTCCAGCTTATAATCATCTAATGGATGAGCTGACAAATAGATTCCAATAAGATTCTTTTCCTTCTCTAATTTTACAATATTAGGCCACTCTGCTATTTGAGGAATAGTAGGTGGTTGTATATCTGCCTCAGGACCGGCCATTGCGAACAACGACTGCTGAGCTTCATTCTTTTCTTGTTGAACCCGGTTACCATATTTGATTAAGTTTTCAATGAAAGTAGCCGCATTCATGTCCTGTCCAAAGAACTGACTTCGTTTTACTTGATTAAATCCATCGAAAGCTCCAGCCATTGCCAGACCTTCAAGGTTCTTTTTATTAACAGCCTGAAGATTTACTCGTTCAGCAAATTCAAAGATATCTTTATACGGTCCGTTCTTTTCACGCTCTTTGATAACACTTACAACGGCAGCTTCTCCAACGCCCTTAATACCTGCCATTCCAAATCGAATAGCACCTGATTGATTCACCGTAAACTTATGGAATGATTCATTTACATCAGGACCAAGAACATCAAAATCCATTCGCTTACACTCATCCATAAAAATGGAGATCTTATCCATATTGGTAAGATTACGACTCAATACGGCTGCCATAAACTCTGCAGGATAATGAGCCTTTAGATATCCAGTCTGATAGGCAATATATGCATAACATACCGAATGCGATTTGTTAAATGCGTAACTGGCAAATGCTTCCCAGTCTTTCCAGATCTTCATAATCAGCTTTTCAACCTGCATACCTTTCGGCACACCTTCCATGAATTCTTTATTCGCCTTACAGCCGTCAATGAACTTAACCTTTAGTTTTTCCATCAAGTCCATCTTCTTCTTACCCATCGCCTTACGCAAGGTATCTGATTCTCCACGGGTAAATCCTCCTAAAGCTCGCGACTGGAGCATGACCTGCTCCTGGTAGACTGTAATTCCATAAGTATTCTTCAAATAAGGCTCCATCATTGGATGGTCATATTTGATATCTTCTCGCCCATGCTTTCTGTTAACGAATGTTGGAATATATTCCATTGGTCCCGGACGATACAATGCATTCATTGCAACCAAATCCTCAAACTGGTTAGGTTGAAGATTTCGCAGGTGCTTTTTCATCCCTGGAGACTCAAACTGGAAAATTGCAGTTGTTTCTCCGCGACTAAAAAGCTCATATGTTTTTTCGTCATCTAGAGGAATGCTATCAATATCTATGTCAATATTATGAGATAGTTTAATATTGTCTAAACACTCCTTTATGATCGATAATGTTTTCAATCCAAGGAAGTCCATCTTCAACAATCCAATAGCCTCCACAAAACGGCCATCATACTGAGTTGTTAAAAGTTCCTCTTCCTTTGTAGGCATAACTGGAATATGTTCCTCCAGTGGATTCTTTCCAATAAGAATACCACAGGCATGCACCCCTGTCTGACGAACTGATCCTTCCAAAGTTTCAGCAAAACGAATTGTCTTTGCCACCAATGGATTCTCAGATTCCTTCTCCTTAAGTAATTCGGGATTCTCCTTATACGCCTTTTTCAAGGTCATTTTTGGCGCTTCCGGCACCATCTTAGCCAAACGATCTGCCTCTGGCAACGGCAATTTCAATACCCTTGCAACATCTCGAATAGCAAGCTTCGCAGCCATCGTTCCAAAGGTACAGATATGTGCCACCTTATCTTTTCCATACTTCTCGGTAACCCAATCGAGTACCATCTGACGACCATCATCATCAAAGTCGATATCAACATCGGGCATTGATACACGCTCAGGATTCAGGAATCGCTCAAACAGCAGATCATATTTGATCGGATCAATATTGGTAATCCCACAACAGTACGACACTGCCGCTCCGGCTGCAGAACCACGTCCCGGCCCTACTAAAACTCCCATATCACGTGCAGCATTAATAAAATCCTGCACAATAAGGAAATACCCCGGGAAACCCATCCCAATAATAGTATCTAACTCAAAATCCAGTCGTTCTTTCACATCCTCAGGGATCGGATCTCCATATCGTTCTTTTGCCCCTTCGTAGGTTAAGTGCCTCAAATAAGAATCTTCTGTGTCAAATCCTTCAGGTAATGGAAAGTCAGGCATAATTGGATCAGAATCCAATTCATACATCTGAATTTTATCTGCAATCTCCTGGGTATTTTCTAATGCTTCCGGTATATCAGCAAAGAGCTGATTCATCTCTTCAGTGGTTTTAAACCACTCCTGCTTCGTATAACGCATTCGAGTAGGATCATCCAGATCCTTCCCGGTATTCAAACAGATTAAAAGATCATGAGCATCTGCATCTTCTTCGTTGATAAAGTGAACATCGTTTGTCGCAATCAGTTTTACATCAAACTTTTTTGCCAGCTTAACGAGTTCTTTATTTACCAATACCTGATTTTCATAAACATCTGCTCTCATTCTAGGGTCTGCAGATGGATGCCTCTGCATCTCCAGGTAAAAGTCTTCACCAAACAAATCTTTGTGCCACTGGATTGCCTCCTCAGCCCCCTGCATATCTCCTTTCATGATTCGCTGAGGAATCTCTCCTCCAAGACAAGCAGAAGTAACAACCAACCCTTCGCTATGCTTCTTCAACAATGCTTTGTCGATACGTGGCTTATAGTACATACCAACCGTATTGGCATCAGACACCAACTTTAACAAATTCTGATATCCCGTGTAATTCTTAGCCAATAGAATCAAGTGATATCCCGATCTGTCGACTCTCTCACTTTTTACTGACATTCCACGGGCTGCCACATAAGTCTCACAACCTAGAATAGGTTTAATTCCACCGCTTTTACACTTGTCAAAAAATTCTTTTACTCCGAACATCGATCCATGATCAGTCATGGCCAATGCGGTCATACCATCATCTTTGGCTTTTGTTACTAAGCCCTGTACACTTGCAGCTCCATCAAGGATGGAATACTGAGAGTGAACGTGTATATGCGTAAATGGAATCATATCCTAAAGATTTCAAAGTGAAATAACAATAATCCTCTAAAATTATCCTGTAAATTTAATTGAAATAACACAAGTCAGAAAGCAAAAGTTCGCTTATCCTACATCACCTGATCGCACATCAATGTCAATCAGCAACATATGCATTCAATGCTTAGTCAATTAAAATAAGATTGCAAATTACTCCGTTAATCCAACTCCCCATGTAATATTTGCATCACCTCGCGCAATTGCCTGCAATTGATCATTCTTATCTTCCTCAAACAACAACGCCGTTACGAGCAACTTATATTGTTTATTCGCTGTTGGAGTTACATCTTCCCACCCTGAATGTTCTCCGTCAAAAGAAAGGGTGTTAGAGCTAATCTTACTACTTTCAAATACCACATTATCTCCATCAAGTAGTCGTACAATATAGCTATTCGCATTTTCTTGATTTTCCCAACCAATAACCATTTTCTCATCCTTCCACATTACATCAGTAACAACCACTGGAGCCAATAATCCTGAAGTTAATCTATCAGTCAAAACAGTTGGTAATTCATCGTCGGCATAAGTTAAAGTAAATGTAAATACACCAGCCCCTGGCACCGTTGTTGCGAAATCAGCATCAGCCGCCAATTTTACATACGACGTGTTAAATTCCTCGTAAGGCTCAAGGTTAATCAGCTGATCAGATGGAGATTTTACCGTAACCGAAGCAATTGGATAATCAGATGAGACAGCATAATTAAGCGCATAAACAGTTTCGTTATTAACCGACTTCACCTCATAGTACACCTCTACAGCTTCTTCTCGTTCAATTTCCGTCTCCCCACATGCAATTAACATTACAGATAACACCACCAACAAGTAATACACGCTTTTAAAATTCATATCAATAATATTTTTTGAGTCCTTTTTGAATTCACAATGCAAATATCTGACTAATAATTAAAAGAATGCCGAAATTATTCAAAAAAATAACTAATTTTGCATCCGCAATTAAAAGTAGGTTTTATAATTTAAAAATTGAAACATGCCAACTAAAATCAGATTAGCTAGACATGGTCGTAAGCAAAGACCATTTTACCACGTAATTGTGGCAGATAGCAGGGCACCACGAGATGGTAGATATATTGAAAGGATTGGTTCTTATAACCCAAACACAAATCCTGCTACCATTGATCTCGATTTTGATAAAGCCCTTGACTGGGTTCAAAAAGGCGCCCAACCTACAGACACCGTAAGAACTATTCTTTCTTACACTGGTGTTTTGATGAAAAAACACCTTTTAGACGGTGTTAAAAAAGGTGCTTTCGACGAAGCTGAAGCAGAAAAAAGATTTGAAGCTTGGATGACTGAAAAGACAGCTAAGATTCAAGCTAAAAAAGACAAGCTTAGTGCTGATGCTGACGCAGATCTTAAGCAACGTTTGGAGGCTGAAGCAAAAATTAACCAGCAACGTGCAGAAGAAATTGCTGCTAAAAAGTCTGAGTTAGAAGCTGAAGCTGCTGCTGCAACTGAAGAAGCTGCTGAAGAAGGTGCAGAAGATGCTCCTGAAGCAACTGAAGAAGGTGCAGACGCTTAATTCTGTTTGATAACTATTTTTAAACAGATAATCAAAAACGATTCGTCTATTGACGGATCGTTTTTTTATTTTTGTACCCATGGAAACGATAAACAGACAAGAGTGTATTTACATAGGTAAGATCCTTAAAACTCATGGGATCCACGGAGAATTAACTTTAACTACTGAAGAAGGAATTATTGACCTTATTGAGGATCCAGATCATCTTTTCCTCGAAATCGATCAATTACTCGTTCCATTTTTCTTTTCAGATGAAAACTTCAGAATAAGATCTGCCAATTCCTTAACCATAGGTTTTGATGATATACCATCCCAAGAAAAAGCCAATGAATACAAAGGATGTCCTGTGTATATATCCCGACAGTTTATCAATCAACAAACGGATGAAACAAATCCAAATCTTCTGATTGGTTACGAACTAATCGATACCCAAGTAGGTTCAATTGGAATTATCGAAGACCTTCATGACTTTTCTGGTAATATGATATTATCGGTCAACCGGGACAATCAAGAGGTTATGGTACCCCTCACCGAAGAATTTATTGAAGCAATTGACCAGGATAAAAAACAACTCATAATGAACTGTCCTGAAGGACTTTTCGATTTGGAAGATTAATATTGATCCTCCCTAAAGTTCAATTTAAGATTCTTTAACAGATTTTTTGGACTGATTTTTGCAACTTCACTGCTCGGAAAGAGTCATTACATAAAAGCAGTGTAAAACAAATCTAAAAATCATTTAATCTTAAATAAAGATGAAACGAACATTATCAATTATTGCATTATTATTTTTTACAGTATTAAGCACAACCCTTAAGGCGGAGAATGAAGAACGCCATGTTGCTGCTTTTTCTGAGATTTCATTAAGAATTGATGCTGAAGTATATCTTGATCAAGATAAAGACCAAAGCATTGAACTAGTGGCAGAAACTTCCACCTTAGGTAAAATTATTACCGAAGTAAAGAATGGAAAACTAATTATTCGATTCAAAAACAAGGATCGATTTATTAAGCCTATCAACCATGGGAAGATTAAAATCTTTGTAACTGTACCAGACATTACATCAATTAATGTTTCCGGTTCAGGAGATATCTACGCAGAGAATCCTATTGAGTCTCGTATTATCAAACTATTCGTAAGCGGTATGGGAGGCATCAAACTTGAAGAGTTAAAGTCAGATCAGGTTGAATGTACAATTTCAGGCTCTGGAGATATCGAACTACTTTCAGGCACATGTAGAGAACAAATGGGAGTTGCAATATCTGGCTCTGGTAATCTAAGAGCATCAGGATATCAAGCGAAAAGTATTGCTATAAAAACCGTTGGTTCCGGAGACTCATTTGTTAATGCAACAGATCGACTTAAGGTAAGAATTATTGGTGCTGGTAACGTTGTTTACTCAGGAAAACCACAATTAGATTCAAGCGTCACAGGCTCTGGAAACGTTAAAAGAAAATAAAACAAAAAAGGATGGTATTAACCATCCTTTTTTTATTTCCTTAAGATTTGAATCTCCCCTCCAACTCCTAGCTTCAAAATACTTGATGGAGCAGGATTACTCACTTCGTCTCTTCTAAAATCAACCACATAATCAACGAGACCTTTAATCTCTTCGCTTATTTCCCCAAAATTCTTTGGAGATGGTTCACCGCTAATATTAGCAGAAGTAGATACAATTGGCTTTCTAAATCTACTTAACAGTCCGGAAGAAAAAGCTTCCTCTGTTAACCTAATTCCAATGCTTCTATCTTCAGCAACTAAATTAGCAGCAAAATTCTTTGCCCCAGGATATATAATCGTCATTGGCTTATCTGCTACATCCAATAAATCCCACGCCACCTCAGGAACTTCTTCCACAAAACGCTCAATCATATTGGGATTATTCATTAACACCAACATACTCTTTGAGTCTTCTCTCTGCTTAATCTCATAAATTCGCTTCACTGCTTCGGCATTGGTCGCATCACAACCGATTCCCCATATGGTATCCGTAGGATAAAGGATAATCCCTCCTTGCTGCAATACTTCGGTTGCTTTTTGTATTTCCTCTCTTAATGTCGACATACGATTATAATTCTGTTGTTAACCTCCACAAAAATACAATTTTACAAGAAATCCTATTCACAAAACAACCACTTAAAATTTGGACAACCCGATAAGCAATCGTAACTTGAAAAAAAATCGTCGATTTCAAGAATCAACAAGTTCTATTAATCTGAAAATCTCACAAGGATGAAGAGCGCTGAATTGTCGACATACGTCTATGAGCTTCAAAAAGATCAAATCAGATATCTTGAGCTTTATCAAAAAGATGGAGTTGCTGAAGATTTACATCAATTCAGATTATGCTGTAAAAAACTAAGTGCCTTAAATCGGTTCCTTGAATTTGCCTTAAATCAGAAACAAAAACTTAATTCTCTGCATATAAAACAGATCTTCAAGTCTTCTGGAGCCCTTCGGGATCTGCACATAAAGCAAAACCTATGGGAAACGGTAAAAAACAAACCTAAAAAGTTCTCTTCTCTATTCCTGGAAGAATTGAATACTTGTTCTGTAGCACAAAATATCATATTTACGAACATCATAAAAACCTCCACTCTTCTTGCTCCGAAACTTCAAGAATATAAATTAAAAAAACTCAATAAAACAATCACATCGTATATCCTTAAACTATCTGAAGATATCAAATCTCAATTCAACGACATTACCTGTTACGACGATTTTCATCAATTAAGAAGAGACATCAAACAACTTTTCTATATTCTTCGAATCTTCAATCTCAAGACGGAAGATATTTCGTCTGTAAAATCCCCAAAGACACTTAAGAATATCGAAACATTATTAGGCAACTGGCACGACTGGATTGTTCTTGACGAACGAATCTCCACTTTTTATTTTCTTAATAAGCATAAAAAATTAATCAGCAGTCAACAATTCAGAGAGGTGAAGCATAAATTACTAACCAAACAGAAACAGACATTAAACAATGCAATTAGAATCATTCAAACGGACTAATAATACCCCTATTTCGAAAGATCTTTGCCCTATCAGACCGACATTATCAACACATATTTGTAGCGTATAAACATGTGTAAATTTAGATAAAGATATGCTTCGAAAAATCTCTTCATTAACCACATTCGGCTTAGCATTACTTGCTTCTGCAACCAGTAGCTGCACATCAACTACCACACAGCAAGTTCAACCTAACATTCTACTAATTGTCTCTGAAGACAACGGTCCTGATTTAGGATGTTATGGAAATAAAGATGTTACTACTCCAAATCTAGATCAGCTTGCCAACCATGGTGTGATGTTCAACAAAGCCTCTGTAACTTATTCTGTTTGCAGTCCTTCGAGAAGTACCATTTTCACAGGATTATATCCACATCAGAATGGACAGATAGGTCTTGCTACCCACAAGTACCGAATGTACAAGAACTTTGAAACACTACCTAGAATTTTAAAGCAGCATGGCTACAGAACAGGATGCCTGGGTAAAATACATGTAAATCCAGAAGCGGCAATTCCATTCGACTTTCATCCAATTAAAGGTTCCAATTTTGCGAAGAAAGATCTTCCCCAATATGCTATAGAAGCAGAGAAATTTACAACCCAATCAGATCAACCATTCTTCTTAATGGTAAATTTCCCTGATGCACATTTCCCTGTTCAAAAACAAGTTCAGGGAATGCCTGCCAAGCCTATATCCTCAGAAGATCTTGAACACACAATCGATTTTACAGGAGCTGATAGCAAAAGGCTTCGTGAGTTTACTGCCAATTATTACAATTGCATGAATCGTCTGGATGAATCGATTGGTATGCTTTTGACAAAACTTGAGAAAGCCAACAAATTAGACAATACCCTAATCATCTACCTAGGTGATCACGGAGCTCAATTCTCCAGAGGTAAATGCAGCAACTACGAAGCTGCTCTGCGCATTCCTTTTATAATGCAATGGGAAGGACAAATCAAAGCAGGCACCATCAACAACAACCTAATTTCAACAATTGATATCGTTCCAACCATACTTGATGCTGCCAATATTCAAGGATCAAACAGCTTACCAGGAAAGTCACTTCTGGAGGTTGCTAACACCTCCTATAAAAAGAACTGGAGAGATGCTGTATATGCTGGAGGAGCTGGTGCCTCATCTTTAATGTACTACCCAAGAAGGAGCGTTCGTACCGAACGATTCAAACTAATTCACAACATCTTACAAGATAGAGATAATCCACATTATCACTTCTACCTGAGTAAACAAGGACATTTTGCAGCTGGCACACAACCATCGGAGATAACAAATGCCAGCGATCAAATTAAAAATGCCTATAAAACCTGGAAAAATCCACCAGAGTATGAGCTTTATGATTTAGATAATGATCCCCTGGAGTGGAAGAATCTAGCTAATGATCCACAATACGCCTCCACTTTAGAGCAACTAAAAAGCAAATTAACAACATGGCAATTAACGACAAATGATCCATTTGCCGATCCAAAGAAACTAGACATGTTTACAAAGGAAGTAGACCGGATTAATGAGGTCTATCCAAATCATAGCTACAAGCGTGACAAAAATTTCAAGTGGGAATATCCGAATTACTTCTCGAAATAAAAGCGAAAGGGCAGATTAGTCTCAACCAATCTGCCCTTTATATATTGTCTTAATGCCCTATCAGACATCCTTATTAACTAATTATTTTCTTACAAGATCAACATAAGCGTAATCAAAGTCATTCTTCTCATCATGCAAATCTTCTCTTGCTGATTCCGTCCATTCTGCAAAATCAATCTCAGGGAAGAATACATCTGCTTCAAATTCCTTCTCAACCCAAGTCAGATATAATTTTCCAGCAATTGGATAGAATTGACGATAGATCATTCCTCCACCCATAACAAAAGCTTCAGACTCATCCTTAACCGCCTCAATTGCTGCCTCAATTGAATCAACCATCACACATCCTTCAAAATTATCTTCTGGATTATCACTGATTACAATGTTTGTGCGATTAGGTAGAGGCCACTTTGGTAACGATAACAAAGTATTTCTTCCCATTATAACAGGATGTCCGGTTGTAATAGCTTTAAATCGCTTTAAGTCGTTAGGTAAATGAAATAATAAATCATTATTCTTCCCGATAGCAAAGTTCTTTGCCACAGCTACAATTATTGAAATATTTTCCTGAATCATATCTTTCTGTTTAGTCAATTAAACCGACACCTTCCCCTTGATATGAGGGTGTGCTTCATAGTTCACCAATTCAAAATCCTCATATTTGAAATCGAAGATACTTTTCACATCTGGATTGATCTTCATTTGAGGAAGTTTATATGGCTCCCTGCTCAACTGAAGTTTTACCTGCTCCAGATGATCATTATAAATATGTACATCTCCAAACGTATGTACAAAATCTCCAGGTTTCAAGCCTGTCACCTGTGCCATCATCATAGTCAACAAGGCATATGATGCGATATTAAATGGCACTCCTAAAAATGTATCAGCACTACGCTGATAAAGCTGACATGACAAACGTCCATCGCTCACGTAAAACTGAAACAACAAGTGACAAGGAGGTAGGTTCATTTTATCCAACTCACCAACATTCCATGCACTCACGATCAATCGTCGAGAATCAGGATTTGTTTTTATCTGTTCAATTAATTCTGAAATCTGATCAACATGCCCCCCTTCAGGTGTTGGCCAACTGCGCCACTGATAACCATAGATATGCCCCAAATCGCCATCCTCATTGGCCCACTCATTCCAGATGCGCACACCATTATCCTGCAAATACTTTACATTGGTATCACCATTCAAAAACCACAATAGCTCATGAATGATTGATTTTAAATGCAATTTTTTAGTGGTCACCACAGGGAAACCTTCCTCAAGATTAAATCGCATTTGATACCCAAAAGTACTAATCGTTCCTGTTCCAGTACGATCACCTTTTTGTGTACCGTTATCAAGAATATGTTGCAGTAGATCCTTATATTGCTTCATCTGTTATAACAATTATTTTAATTATTTGATCCAAGATCAGGCAGACACTGAATCCTGAGAAGTTTCACCTCAACATCCAATTTAACCAAGTCCTTATTTCTTAAATCATCGCACAAATATGCGAATTAATCTGCTGACAAGAAACTAAACATCAAAACATTTCTCACCAATCTATCCCATGATCATTCCAACAATAGCTGCCGACATTAGCGATGCCAGAGTTCCTGCCAAGAGTGCCCTCATTCCAAATTGTGACAATAAAACTTTTTTCCCAGGAGCCAATGATCCTATGCCTCCGATCTGAATTCCTATGGAGGCGAAATTAGCAAATCCACACAGCATATAGGTAGCCATAATCACAGATTTTTCATGTGCTAAAGCTCCTGCATTTTTTAAATCTGCAAGACTAATGTATCCTATGAATTCGGTTAGAATAATCTTTTCTCCTAGCACGCGACCAACTAATGTTACATCTTCCGACGCAACACCTATTAGCCACATCACAGGAGCAAAGACATAACCTAAAATAAGCTGTAACGACAATTCATTGTATTGTCCTACTGTTGCACTAGCAATAATATCATTCAAAGAAGTCCACATCCCTATCTTTAAGAGCACGTAATTTACGAGAGCAATAAATGCTATAAAGCTTAACAACATCGCAGCAACATTCACAGCAAGTTTCAAACCTTGAGTAGTTCCATTTGAAATTGCATCTAATATATTCTCCCCGATCACCTCTTGAGATACATCAACATTTTTATCGATAGCTTCCGTTTGGGGGCACAATACCTTGGATATAACAACTACCCCTGGAGCAGCCATAACTGATGCGGCTAACAAATGCTTTGCAAACAACAATCGCTGAGCTGGATCATCTCCTCCTAACACTGATATATAAACGGCCAAGACTCCTCCTGCTAAGGTTGCCATCCCGCCCGACATGACCAAAAGAATTTCAGATTTACTCATCTTTTCCAGATAAGCTTTAACCAATAATGGAGACTCAGTCTGACCTAGAAAAATATTACCTGCAACAGATAAACTTTCAGCTCCCGACAAGCGCAGCAACCGAATCATAATCCATGCCATCGCACTTATTATCTTTTGAATAATACCAAAATAGAACAACACAGACGTTAATGCAGAGAAAAATATCATCGTAGGTAGAACAACTATCGCAAACGACATTAAAGGTGAAGCTATTTTATCGCCACCTAACGGTTTAAACAAAAATGTTGTTCCCTCCTTGGTAAAATCAAGAACCAGATTAAACAGTTTTCCAACAAATTCGAAAAACATCTGGACAAACTCTACTTGCAATACTCCTATCGCTAAAATAACTTGGAGACCGAATCCAACCGCTACCAGTCGCCAATTTACAGCTCTCCTATTCATACTAAACACCCAGGCAATTGCAATTAAAGCAACCATCCCAAGAAGTCCTCTTAGTATTGATAAAAGATTAAAACTCCAGGATGATGATCCAGTATTACCTTGCGTGTTAGCAACAATTAAATTGCCCGCATCACTATTTGATACTTGTGTGTTCTCTAAAATCTGTATTGAATCTGCAACTTGAGCACTTAGCTCAGAAGATATAAACAACATACAAATCACTAATCCTACAACGATCAGAATTTGCCTCATCTTGTCTAATATGTTAGTCGATTAGTTATTTTCGCTTATCTATTTCGTCCCGAATTTGTGAAGCCCGTTCATAATCCTCACTCTCAATAGCTTCATTAAGCAACTCTTGCAGCTCAGGAACACTAAACTCAGAATATTCTTCCAAACTATCTCCTGAAGAGATTTTCAGTTCAGGCTCCATATCTACAACAGGATCTTCCTCTGAAGCTTCTGGTTCGATAATAATACCAGCCTTACTCATAATTTCATCTGTAGTATAAATCGGACAATTAAAGCGTAAGGCTAAAGCAACAGCATCTGAAGTACGCGAATCAATACGCATTTCATTTCCTTGCTGTACACAAACAATCTCAGAAAAGAAGATTCCTTCCTCCAGCTTGTGAATAAGCACCTCCCTTACCACAATTTCAAATGCATTTGCAACACTTCGAAACAAATCATGGGTTAATGGTCTGGGCGGTTTTAATCCCTCCAGCTGAATAGCTATTGCCTGAGCTTCAACAGGACCTATAATAATTGGAATCCGCCTTCCACCATCATCTTCAGACAGTACCAATGCGTAGGCACCTGTTTGAGTTTGACTAACAGAAAGTCCCAACACATTTAGCCTTATCTTCTTCATACTCTAATTCTGTAGTTAATTATAACAAATATAACAATTGTTTTTTGATTCTGGAGGTCATTTTTTAATCATATAACACATCTTGCACAATATCAAACGGATATACACCGGTAATTATTCTCAGTTTTTCTCATAAAACTTTGGTAATCATGCAAATTTATGTACTTTTGCACTCCGAATATTTCCGAGTTGGTCAGACTAAGTGGAGAATGTGTTTTTTCCCACCTTCCGGAATTAACTTGAAATAAGTTGAATATGTACGCAATTGTTGAAATCGCTGGACAACAATTTAAAGTTGAGAAAGACAAAAAATTGTTCGTGCATCGTTTAGAGAACGAAGTTGGCTCGAGCATTGATTTTGAAAAAGTACTTTTAGTTGACAACAATGGTGAAGTAAAAGTTGGTACTCCTGTTGTAGAGGGTGCTAAAATTACTGCCAAAGTTCTTGATCATCTTAAAGATGACAAAGTAATCGTTTTCAAAAAGAAAAGAAGAAAAGGTTACAAAAAGAAGAATGGTCATCGTCAGTACTTGACCCAAATTCTAATTGAAGAAATTGAAGCTTAAGAAACTTTAAAAGAAATTTACCATGGCACATAAAAAAGGAGTCGGTAGTTCGAAGAACGGTCGCGAGTCGGAAAGTAAACGACTTGGGGTAAAAATTTTTGGAGGACAAAACGCGAAAGCTGGTAACATTTTAGTACGTCAAAGAGGTACTTCACACCACCCTGGTACTAACGTAGGAATGGGTAAAGATCATACTTTATTCGCTCTTATCGATGGTAAAGTGGTATTCCAGAAAAAACGCAATAACAAGTCTTACGTATCTGTTGAACCATTTGCTGCTGAATAATATTCAGTCAGTCAACGATATTAAAATCTCCTGCTTCTGAAGTAGGAGATTTTTTTTATTTATTTATTACCTTTGCATTTCGTTGAAAATTAAGAAAAAAAGAAAACCAATGCTTAGTCTAAAATTTATAAAAGACAATCCAGAGTTTGTGATTGAAAAGCTGGCAGTCAAGAACTTTGATGCCAAGGAGGTTGTAGAAAAAGTATGTACAATCTACACTCGTAAGAATGAGATTCAGCAAGAGTTGGATCAGAAAAAAGCAGAAATGAACTCACTTTCCAAGGAAATTGGTAATCTTTTTAAGCAAGGGAAAGTACAAGAAGCAAATGCTGCTAAAGATAAAACAGCTCAATTAAAAGAAGATATTAAAGACCTGGGACAAGAATTCAGTAACATCGATGTTCAATTGAATGAATTACTAGTTCAAATCCCAAACATCCCTCACGAATCTGTTCCTGCAGGTAAAAGTGATGAAGATAATGAGGTTGTTTCAACTCATGGAGAAATGCCTAATCTTCCTGAAAATGCACTTCCTCACTGGGATCTTGCAACTAAGTATGACATCATCGACTGGGAACTAGGAAATAAAATCACTGGTGCAGGATTCCCTGTATACAAAGGAAAAGGAGCAAGACTTCAAAGAGCATTGATTAACTTCTTCCTTGACCAGGCCCGTGATGGTGGTTATGTTGAAGTTATGCCTCCACTAATGGTAAATGAAGACTCAGGATTTGGTACCGGACAGCTTCCTGACAAGGAAGGTCAGATGTATCATATCACAGAAGACAATCTATATATGATTCCTACTGCTGAGGTTCCTGTTACCAACATCTATAGAGATGTGATTCTTAATGAGAAAGATCTTCCAATCAAGAACACAGCATATAGCCCATGTTTCCGTCGCGAGGCAGGATCTTACGGATCGGATGTACGTGGATTGAATCGCTTACACCAGTTCGATAAAGTAGAGATTGTTCAAATTGCAACTCCTGAGAAATCATATGCTATTCTTGATGACATGGTTGCTCACGTTAGTGCTTTGATTGAAAAACTAGGTTTAAACTTCCGCATCCTTAGACTTTGTGGTGGTGACTTAAGTTTTACTTCTGCCCTAACTTTCGATTTCGAGGTATACTCTGCGGCTCAGGAAAGATGGCTTGAGGTAAGTTCGGTCTCTAACTTTGTAGACTATCAAGCTAACCGCTTAAAGTTAAGATACAGAAAAGAAGGAGAGAAGAAGCCTGTTCTTGCACACACACTTAACGGAAGTGCTTTGGCATTACCTCGAATTCTTGCTGCATTACTTGAAAATAATCAAACACCAGAAGGCATTAAAATTCCTGAAGTATTGGTTCCTTACTGTGGTTTTGATTTGATCGACTAAAACAGAATTACATATAAAACACAAAAGGCTTTCTCATTTGATGAAAGCCTTTTTTTTTACATTTGGTCGGGAATGCTTATTTTTAGCTAAAAATAACTATATGATCCGTTTTCTTCTTATCGTTTGTTTCTCGCTTACCTTTCTGTCGGTAAACGCTCAAATACAGGTAGACAATAAATCTGCCAAAGCAAATAGATACTTTCACTCAAGAGACTACAAGAATGCGGCACCGCTTTTTAAAGAATTGTATTACTCTAGTGGTATCACCAGTTATTTTGACAACTTTGTGATCAGTCTCATCATGAATTCACAATATGACGAGGCAGAAAAAGAACTAAAGAAGATACTAAAAACTCAACCACGATTAATCCAGTATCATGTACTTACAGGATACTTATACCAGCAAAAAGGAGATCAAGAAAAGGCCGACAGTCGATATAAGGTAGCTCTACGCAAACTTCCCCCACGTAGACTTGAATTTAATTCTCTTCTCAATGCTTTTATTAGGTATGGATTATATAGTTGGGCA
This sequence comes from Puteibacter caeruleilacunae, assembly GCA_005217565.1. Taxonomy (GTDB): domain Bacteria; phylum Bacteroidota; class Bacteroidia; order Bacteroidales; family Prolixibacteraceae; genus Puteibacter; species Puteibacter caeruleilacunae. The sequence goes on along the minus strand of SJCO01000006.1, from coordinate 231,703 downwards.
AAAAAATGCATCACCCGAGCAGAGGAATTAATGCCTGAGGATCAGTTTTATTACGAAAGAAGTCGCATCTATCGGCTACAACGTAATTACGAAAAAATGATGGATGAACTTCTCTCTTGGTTATATATCGATGAAAAAAGAATTTCTTCTGTCAGAAACTATATTAATGCTGTATTCTACCAAGACGATAAACAGGAAACGAAAGACCTCTTGAGACAAATCATCTCAAAAAGAGTCCAAGCAAAACCAACCTACGTACCATTTCAAAGATTAATGACATGGTACAACACAGAAACATCAAAATTAAATCTTGCTCTCAGTCAGGCCGTAGCCCTCGATCAGAAAACTGAAGTAGACGATATGCTCACACTAACAGTTGCCAGGGCTGCCCGAAAAATGAACAATAAAGAAGTGACACTTCGCGCCTATAAATACCTGATTAATAAAGGCTCTAAGTCTCCAGTATATATGATGGCTAATATTGAAAAGCTAAAGTTTGAGTTCGACATACTGTCTCAAAAATCAACGTCTGACTCTACAGCATTGAATAATCTAGTTCAATCATACGATAAAACAATCAAAGAGCTCGGTATTAACCGAACCACCTATGAGCTGATTCTAAACCAAGCTCATCTTCTTACTTTCTTTCAAAAAAAGCCAACCAAAGCTGTTGCTATTCTAGAAGAAGCTCAGACCACAAAAGGTCTACCAACCTCTGTTCGTAGTCAAATAAAACTTAAACTTGCCGACGTTTGTCTCTTTAACAATGATCCCTGGCAAGCAATTTTGTATTACTCACAAGTTATTGACCGACAAAAGAACTCACCTATAGCAGATGAGGCCAAGTGGAAGAAAGCAAGACTAGGCTTTTTTACTGGAGATTTTGAATGGGCTAAGGCACAACTTGATGCAATCAAAGGAAGTACCTCTAAGTTTACCTCAAATGATGCAATCGACCTATCACTACTCATAGCTTCCAACACCAATCTTGATACAACTCGCCTACCTATGCAAATATTTGCAAGGGCAGAGTTTTTAATCTATACCAATCAACTAAATAAAGCATTGACAACTTTGGATTCAATACAAAGCTCATATCCATATCATTCGCTAACCGATGAATGTCATTATCGAAAAGCTGAAATATACACAATGCAAGAACAGTTCGAAAAGGCACAAGAATCCTTGCAGTTCATCATTGATAATTATCCAGATGATTTACTTGCCGATAATGCAATCTTTATGCAGGCAGAGCTGTACGAACGACTCAACAATACATCAAAAGCTGGAGAATTATACAAGGAAATACTTCTTAAATACCCCGGTAGTCTTCTTGCTACCGATGCAAGGAAACGCTACCGTCAACTAACGCAAAACAAAACTCGTTAACCACTTTACTGCAGATGAAACAAAAATCAATTTTGTACGCACTGGCCTCAGTATTGCTATGGTCAACCGTAGCAACTGTGTTTAAACTTGCATTGAAAGATCTAAGTCCGTTTCAATTTATCTGGATTGCATCGATTACATCAACCATTGCTCTATTTGTGATTTTGTTGTTTCAGGGTAAATTAAGACAACTAAAGGAAATAAAATCGAAAACATTGCTTCATGCATCACTACTTGGCCTGCTAAATCCAACCAGTTATTACCTAATTCTATTTAAGGCTTATCAGCTATTACCAGCTCAAATAGCACAGCCACTCAACATGGTTTGGCCATTAATTCTTTCCCTTTTATCAGTCCCCATATTAAAGCATAAACTTACACCTCGAAATATCCCGGCATTAATTGTCAGTTTCATTGGTGTTATCCTCATTGCCTCTCAAGGCAATTTTAGTGGATTTGGCGACCTGCAACCATCGTTCGTATTCGGAGTATTACTGGCATTGTCAAGCTCCTTATTTTGGGCACTATTCTGGATTTATAGCATAAAGGTAAAAACCGATGAATCAATCAAATTATTCATAAGCTTTATGTTTAGTACAATTATTCTTTCAATTTCAGGCATCGTATTAGATATTCCATTTCCACTGATCAAACACTCATGGGCTGGAATTTATACTGGTCTTTTTGAAATGGGAATAACCTTCTTTCTCTGGATGAAAGCTATGCAGTTTAGCAAAAACAATGCTATCATCGCCAATCTGGTATATCTAACTCCATTTCTCTCGTTAATTTGGATTTACTTCATCCTTGGTGAGCATATTTTACCAACAACATACCTAGGCCTTGTGGTAATTGTTATTGGCATTTTTATCAACAATCCCCCAAAGGCATAACTGGTTATAGTTATAATATCGTAATTTTGTTGATACGAATATGGATTTTCATTATCGCACGATATACACTTGCGGATAATTAAAATTCATATGAGTTACTGGATGTATTACATTTTTTGAACATTCAGATATTCAGCAATTTAATCAGATGAAAATTAAATAATTTGGAGAAACCGGTAACCATCTTAGGAATTGACCCTGGAACCAATGTAATGGGGTATGGAGTCATTAAAATACAAAACAACAAACCTAAAGTTGTCACTCTTGGTGTTATTAAAACATCCGGATATGGTGATCATTACAAAAAGCTACAACAGCTTTTCAAAAGAGTATTGCATATTGTTGACGAATACAATCCCGACCACGTTGCTCTGGAAGCACCTTTCTATGGAAAGAACGTTCAATCGATGTTAAAGCTGGGAAGGGCACAGGGAGTTGCCATGGCTGCAGCACTTTATCGAGACAAGCCTATTGCAGAATATGCACCACTAAAAGTGAAACAAGCCATAACAGGGATGGGACGAGCCTCCAAAGAGCAAGTCGCCTATTTCTTACAGCAACTCTTCCATATAACAGAGGTGCCTAAAGAACTTGATGCTACTGATGCAATAGCTGTTGCCGTTTGCCATTATCTCCAATTAAAGAATCCGATAAAAACATCAGATTACAAAAATTGGAACGACTTCATTAAAAAGAATCCAAGTAGAGTAAAGAAGTAAACGATACAAATAGAAAAGGCTGCATAATGCAGCCTTTTTCTGATATTATTGATATGTCAATATTCTTCTTCTAATGATTAGTCATTCCCAAAACTGTAAGGTCATCAGGCTAATATTATATTCTTCTGATAAACTTACACCTTTGCGATTTCCTTTATTTCAGTTGGTCAGTGATCTTTTGCTGAATCTCTTGAAACTCCTCCTTTGAAAGCTCCAGCTTTGGATTAGCGAAATTAATATCTTTTTCACTGTTCATTGGCACCAAATGGATATGAGCATGAGGCACCTCAAGTCCCAAAACAGCCACACCAACTTTAACACATGGGATTGCTTCTTTTAAGGCTACTGCAACCTTTTTTGCAAACATTTGCAGACCAGCATACAACTCATCATCCAAATCAAACAGATAATCTACTTCTTTCTTCGGGATCACCAGTGTATGCCCCTTTGCCAATGGGAAAATATCAAGAAATGCGTAAAAATTCTCATCTTCTGCAATCTTATACGATGGAATCTCTGCGTTTACGATTTTGGTAAATATACTAGCCATAACTTATGGGATTTAAAGTGAGATTTCAATAATTTCAAAAGGAATCACACCCGAAGGCACCTTAATATCCACAACATCACCTACTTTCTTTCCCAACAATCCTTTTGCAATTGGAGTATCTATAGAAATCTTTCCTTCTTTAAGGTTTGCTTCCTGCTCTCCAACAATTGTATACTTCATTACAGCGTTATTCTTGCGATTCTTGATTGTAACTTTGTTAAGAATCTGCACCTTAGAAGTATCAATTTTCGATTCGTCAATAATTCGGGCATTAGCAATCTGTCCTCTAAGAACAGCAATCTTTGCTTCTAACATTCCCTGTGCATCTTTTGCTGCATCATACTCAGCATTCTCCGAGATATCACCTTTTTCAATTGCCTCTCCAATTTGCTTGGAAATAGCAGGACGTTCTATCGTCATCAGGTGTTCTAAATCAGCCCTTAATTTCTTTAACCCTTCTTCGGTTATGTATGTAACTTTAGCCATTTTAATTATCAATTTTATCTTTTACGAATAGTCTTAAAAACAAAAAGAATCCCTGGCACTACACCGGAACTCTTTAGACAACAAATATATAGATTTTTTTTAAATTCTTCATCTAAACCGTCCACCGCTCTATTTCAGCCTCTTAGGCTTCAAACTTCGGTTTCAGGATTTCGGAATAAATCACCGCCTTTTTTAAATCAAATTCCTCTAAAATTTTAGATTTCGAAATCTGTAGTTCCTCATTTTCTTCAAAACTTCCCCCCAGCTCTGTTTGCTTGATATAATCTGCTTGATCATCCAGAAAAGCATCTTCAGTAACCGTCTTTTTACTAACAGTCGGCTTCGCAATTACAGGCTCCTTTGCAGGTACATGCTTAACAGACTCATGCTTAATCGGCTCATACTTAACAGGCTCCTCATAGATTTCTTCAACAGGAGTTTCTTCAGGTTGAACAATCATACGGTCAACCCCTAGAAGATTTTCTAATTCGTCCTCCATAGCATCCAACTCATCGAATTCTTCGAATGGTTGCTCAGCCTTCTTTTTGGCCTTTTTGTTTTGATTGATGGCACCAAGTACCGATAAAACCAATGCTAATATGAGAACAATAATATCTTCCATATCTCAATTGAAATTACTTCTTGCAGTCTCATTATATGATACTGTTTTTTGTCAATTCTTAAATGTACAAAAAATTACGACAAATAACCAATGAAGTCATAGGTTTCACCACACAGGGAAACAGAGATACTAATTTTTCTTTCCTTTATTCCCCATCTTAAACAAGATCTCCTTCTCTTCACGTGACAGACTATCATAGCCTGATTTCCCAATCTTATCAAGAATCTTGTTTATCTCATCTTTCTTGTAGTTCTTCTGAGCGTTATACTCATAATCGTTCATTCCTTTGCGATAAGAAACTTTCATTTTCGATTTTGGCTTTAGTGCAACCAACAACTTATCAATAAAAGTAGAAAAACCACGCGACAAATCTTTTCCTTTCCTTAATCGCACAATATACCAATATCCCCATAAAGCACCACCCAGGTGAGCAAGATGACCTCCAGGATTAGAGGAAGCAATGCTAATCAAATAAAATAATACTGAGAACAATGCAATATATTTTATGCGCACAGGACCAACAAGAAGCAGATTAACGACATGATTCGGTTGGTATACCGATATGGCAACAACAATAGCCACTACCGAAGCTGAGGCACCTAATAATGCCGATGCATGAACCACATTCTCAAATGCAGGAAAAATATTATACGCCAGCATATAAAGTAGTCCTCCAAACAATCCACCTATCAAGTAGGTAGCCAGCAATTTCTTCTCATCTAAATAAGCAAGAAATATCTTTCCAAACCAATAAAGCCAAAGAATATTAAATAAGATATGCAGAAAGTCAAAATGCAGAAACATATATGTCACCAAACTCCAAGGTTGGTACATCATCTCCGACAATGAAGAGGGCAATGACAACCAGTCGAGCAATGGAAAACTACTCACCCCAAACAGGGTAAAAAATACATATACGATACGAACAAAAAGGAATACACCCAGATTTATATAGATTAATCGGGTTAGGTAAGAACCGTTTTTGAAAGTATATTTTAATTCATCTGCAATACTCATGTTAATAGAAATTTTGGGAATGTTTATTCCAGTATTTAATCAACAAGAAGCCAAATAGCATACCTCCGAGGTGAGCAAAGTGAGCAACATTACTGGCTGAATGAGACAATCCAAGGATTAACTCAAGTACTCCATATCCAATCACAAAATACTTCGCTTTTATAGGAATTGGTGGAAATATAAGCATCAACTGCGTATTAGGGAATAACATACCAAATGCTAATAACACACCAAACACAGCACCTGAAGCACCAACCGTTGGAATTTGCAACCAAATATTCAGATTGGCCATTTGAGCATCTATAAAGTTTTTGCTCTGACTCAGTGCTTCTGCCCCTTCACTCAATACCATATTCACCTGTTCGGGACTCATTCCTGAAATCATCGAACGATATTCCAGATAATTAACAAATGTGTGCAATGCAGCAGCACCTAGTCCTGTAACAAAATAGTATACAAAAAACCTCCGCGGTCCCCATACACTCTCCAACACGCGACCGAACATCCACAAGGCAAACATATTAAAGAAGATATGCATAATCCCTCTCGTATCATGCATAAACATATGTGTCACCAACTGATAAGGTCTGAAGTTATCCGACTCAAAGAAAAATAAAGCCAAATACTCTGTAAGGTTAATCCCTAATCCCTTCAATGTGATTGTTCCCAGCCACAACACAACGTTGATTAGTATCAAGTTCTTTACCACTGGCGGCATTGAAGCGAATGGTGATCTATATTGCATCATAATTCTAATTTTTTAAGATGTCTGAATAAGCACAAAAGTCAATCGCTTATTCCAACTTAATTCATGTCTTTCAATGCTAACAATAGTCCTGCCAAACTAATTTAGTACTAAACCATGTTTGACTACACAGTCATTATGTCAGCTATTACTGAAACATCTTCTCAATATCTCCCAATGGAAGAATCGAAATAACAGGTTTTCCTGATGGTGAATAATTCGGGGAACTACAGGCAAACAAACTATCGATTAACTCCTGAATCTCCTCATTCTCGAGTTGTGTGCCATAATTAATAGCCGACGCCACAGCCAATGATTTGGCAACCTCTTCTCTAACACGATCTTTAGCTTCACCACTTCCCGACGACTTATATTCTTCAAGGAATGACTGGATAATTGAACCTGGATCAACATTGCCTAACATCCCCGGAGTACCGTTGACAACAAAAGCATTTGGGCCAAATTCACGAATATCAAAACCTAGATCTCTGAGATCAGGCATGATCTCCTTTAACATCTCAGCATCAGCGAAATCTAATTCCAACGACTGTGGGAATAACTCCTGCTGACTAGCCACACCATCTTGCTGTAGAATATCCATAAATCGCTCGTACAAGATACGGATATGTGCTCTACGCTGATCAATAACCATTAATCCTGATTTTACAGCAGAGAGAATATACTTATTCTTAAACTGAAGAAAATGATTTACTCTTAGCGTATCTGATTCTGTTCCAATCTTACTCTCAAAAGTCTGCTGAACAGGCTCTGCCTCCATCTGACTTTGATAAAATTGCTCTTCACCGCCATGACTAGCAAAACCTTCACTCCCTTGAGTCATGAATCCCTCAACTCCCTGAGGCAAAAATCCTTCTTCCGAAGGTGTGATATACTCCTGTTGTGGCTGCTGCTGTGCACCTGCTCCCTGGTATAAGGTTTCCCAGTTATTTGGAGGTACATCTCTGTTCCATGATGAGAAATCAGAAGAGTCAAGACGCTTCTCCTCCTCAAAAGGATTAAACTTTGTATTTACTTCAATTTGAGGTCTGTCTACCTGCTCTCCCTTTTCCAAAGCCACTGGAATATCAATACTCCCCGCCTGATCAAAATCAATAGAAGGAACCTCATTATGTTTTCCTAAGGATTCACGCATCGCAGCAATCAAAAATTGCCAGATAGCAGATTCATCCTCAAATTTTATCTCTGTTTTCGTTGGGTGAATGTTGATATCTATACTTTCAGGATCCACATCAAATCTCAAAAAGTATGAAGGAATAGTCTCCGGAGCAATAATCTTGTTATACGCCTGCATCACAGCTTTATGAAATGAAGGATGCTTCATGTAACGATTATTCACAAAAAAGAACTGCTCACCCATTCTCTTTTTTGCAAACTTAGGTTGACCAATATAGCCTGTGATTTTTACTAATGAAGTATCTACCTCAACAGGAATCAACTTATTATTCATCGTTTTCCCGAAGATATTAACGATTCTTCGCTTCAAATTCTCAGAAGGTAAATCATACACCGGAGAATCGTTGTGATAAAGAGCCAGAGCAATATCAGGATAGGCTAGTGCTATACGCTGAAATTCATTCATAATATGACGAAGCTCTGTGCTGTTCGATTTTAAAAATTTTCTTCTGGCCGGAACATTAAAGAACAGGTTCTTTACACAAATATTCGTTCCTCCATTACTACTAACCGGATCCTGCGATATTACTTTCGATCCACTAATCAACAGTTGTGATCCCACATCAGCATCAAGCAAGCGACTCTTTACTTCAACCTCTGCCACCGCAGCAATTGAAGCCAATGCCTCTCCTCGAAAACCCATGGTACGAACAGCAAATAAATCATTTGCCACCTTAATCTTTGAAGTAGCATGACGTTCAAATGCCATTCGAAGGTCTGTATCAGACATTCCACAACCATTATCGATTACCTGAATCAATGTACGACCAGCATCTTTCACATTAATTTTAACAGAAGTTGCTCCAGAGTCAATAGAATTCTCAACAAGCTCTTTCACCACTGATGCAGGACGTTGGATTACCTCCCCGGCTGCAATCTGGTTAGCTACCGAGTCAGGAAGTAATTGAATAATATCAGCCACGCTATTTAAGGTTAATTGGTTAGTAAATAGTAAGCAATAGCAGTTAGTACTACTGCAATAATAATCACGCGTACACTTGATTTACGTCTTTGTTTTGAAGCAATAGTCAGACGTTTTGAACCTACACGCATCTGACCTTTTATGCTTGAACGATATCCCTTGCCGTCAAGATCATTCTCTAAACCCAATTCTGATCGGATTCTTCTTTCTCTTGCTTCCCGTTCCTCTGCCGCTGGATCATGGTAGCGCGGAGGAATTTCAAATTTTTTAGGTCTGGGAATATGTAAAAATTTCAGCTTCATAATTTCGAATTTTATCGTTGCAACGAGTTCTTCACCATTTCTACTTCAACAGTCGATGACTCAACCGTTTCAGCCCACATACAATTCTAACTTATTCGTGTCAACACAGCTATTCTCATTACAAAGATAACCTTTATTTTTATCTCATACCAGTCTTATTCAATCATATTGTCATTCCGATTAAGCTTCTGACCGCACTCATGACAGTACTTTGCACCATCCTCATGCTGCTCAGTTAAACAATTCGGACATACCTGAGTATTTTTTGCATTGCTTAATTTCGATAATTCCACCGAAACGATACCTGTTGGTACCGCAAGTACAGCATAACCGATGATCATAACAATTCCAGCAACAAATTTTCCAAATGGTGTTGCTGGCGAAATATCGCCATACCCCACTGTCGTCATTGTTACAATCGACCAGTATATACTCTCAGGTATACTTCTAAAACCATTCTGCGGTCCCTCAATCAGATACATTAAAGTTCCGATAACAATTGTCAATGTAAAAATAGCCGTCAGGAAAACACTGATCTTGGCTCTACTGGCCCATAAGGCTCTTGCCAGCAAGGTACTGGCAGAGGTATAACGTGTAAGTTTAAATATTCTGAAGACCCTTATTAAACGTAGTACTCTTATCACCACTAACAAGTGCGTTCCTGCCAAAACCAACTCCAGAAATGTTGGTAAAATCGCTAAAAGATCAACAATCCCGTAATAACTAAAAATATAACTTCTAGCTTTTTTTACGGTGTAAATTCGCAGGCCATATTCAATTGTAAAAATACCAGTAATAATATACTCTGCAATGGTCACATGATACCCCCATCGAGCCTCAATAGACTCAACGCTCACAAGAACAACCATTAACACACTAACCAAAATGACAATCAACAAGATGATATCAAAAAGTCTTCCCACCTTTGTATCAGCCTCGAAAATTATTTCATGAAGTTTTTCTCGCATCATATGCAGATTCTTAGATTTGAAGATTCTTGAGTTTAAATTACCGTAGATTAACAAATTGGCATCGTACAACAATTTACACCCTTTTTATCAACAGAAATAAAGTTACAAAACTTTTCTTTTACATCATATTTACTAACTTTACAATCATGGTAATTAACTCATGGTAATTAACCATCGTTCTTTTTGAAGTGTCCCTTTTTTGGGTACATTTTGATAAAAAAACACCACTTTTAAGTTATAGTTTTCCTACTATTCCCCCGAAACTATCGAAGACAATCGAAGAAAAGTAAAATTTGATCTAACTCAGAGTAGTTTCCAAGTAGGCTCCAAGTAGGCCTCGATTATTACTTTACTCCTTTAATTTTAAATTCCAATCAACATAGGTAGCTAAACAAGTTTTAGTCAAACTCTACTCCTATTCTTATATCCTTTTGCTATATGGTATTGTTGAGATTGAATGGATATTATGTGTGTCTTACCAGGGTTGACCTTACCCCCTCCTCACCTCTGCCTCACCCCAACCTTAGAATCTCCTAGGGAAGACTAGGCATTTTGTAGAGATCTTCTATAACTTTGTAGAAAAGTTCACCAGAAGGCATATGCAAGTTGACCAAAATCTGGCTTAAAATCAGGAGCACAAGATCATTCAAGCGTAAATAAATAAAACTATAAAAAGCCTCTAAGTGTAAATAATTTAATCCCACCTATCATTCAATACGAATATTATTTTTCGTACTTTTAATGTTCTTAAATTTTAATACCTCATGCTTATTAAAACCTTTGCTAGCACAGTACAAGGTATTGATGCTACAACCATTACCATCGAGGTCGATGTATCTCGTGGTATTAAGTTCTTTTTAGTCGGACTAGCCGACAGTGCAGTAAAAGAGAGTCAACAACGTATCGAAGCCGCCTTATCGAACATAGGATATAAGCTTCCTGGAAAGAAAATCGTAATTAACATGGCACCAGCCGATATTCGCAAAGAAGGATCGGCATACGACCTTCCGCTCGCCATTGGCATACTAGCTGCATCCCAACAAATCCAAGCCAATAATTTGGAAAAATACCTACTGATGGGAGAGCTTTCACTTGATGGATCCTTACAGCCGGTAAAAGGAGTCCTTCCAATTGCAATTAAAGCGAGAGAAGAAGGATTTGATGGATTTATTCTTCCTGAAGCTAATGCCAAGGAAGCAGCAGTAGTTGATCGACTGAAGATTTATGGAGCCAGAAACTTAAAGGAAGTTATCGAATTCTTTGAAGGAACTGGAAATATTGAGCCGACAACAGTAGATACGCGAAAACAATTTTACGCTCAACTATCAAAAAATGATCTGGATTTTGCAGATGTCAAAGGACAGGAAAACGTAAAGCGAGCTCTTGAAATTGCAGCAGCTGGAGGACATAATATAATTATGATAGGCCCCCCGGGATCTGGAAAAACAATGCTTGCCAAGCGCATTCCAAGTATTTTACCTCCATTCACTTTGAAAGAAGCGCTGGAAACAACCAAGATACATTCTGTTGTTGGTAAGATTGACAAAAACACATCACTAATGACCACCCGACCATTTCGTTCTCCACACCACACCATATCAGATATTGCGTTGGTAGGAGGAGGTAGTTTTCCTCAACCAGGAGAGATCTCTTTGGCCCACAATGGGGTACTCTTTCTGGATGAGTTACCCGAATTTAAGCGAACGGTATTAGAAGTGATGCGACAGCCATTAGAAGACCGTAAAATTACAATCTCAAGATCCAAGTTTACCGTCGACTACCCTGCCAGTGTTATGTTAGTCGCTTCAATGAATCCTTGTCCATGCGGTTACTATAACCATCCCGACAGGGAATGTCTATGCGCTCCGGGGATGGTGCAGAAGTACCTCAGTAAAATCTCCGGCCCTCTTCTTGATCGTATCGATATTCATTTGGAAGTGGTACCTGTACCGTTCAATAAATTATCAGACAATAGCACGCCTCAGGAGGATAGTGCTGCGATAAGGAAAAGGGTCATAGCTGCCAGAAAAACTCAGGAAGAACGTTTTAATCAAGATGATACCGTTTTCTGTAATGCACAGATGAACTCAAAAATGCTTAGAAAATATGCCACTCCAAATGAAGAAGGATCTACATTGTTGAAAAACGCAATGGAGCGACTTAGTCTGTCGGCCCGAGCATATGATCGCATTTTAAAAGTAGCCAGAACCATTGCTGACCTAGACAATCAACAAGCAATTCAACCACAACATCTTGCAGAAGCAATTCACTATAGAAACCTGGACCGGGAAAACTGGGGTGGTTAATGTCGTGTTTGAACTTAAAGCAAACTCCATTGAGAAAACAATTGATTTCGAATGGTGTTATACTCAAAGTTTGTTAAACTTGCATCATATTTAAATATACACCATAAAAAAATTTCAAGATGGCAGACAGATTATCAGATCCTATTGGCAGATTAATGGGATTACGATACAAATCACACCCTTGGCACGGAGTAAACCTGGGAGATGAAGCACCAGAAGTCGTGACAGCATTTATTGAAGTGGTTTCAACTGATACTGTAAAATACGAAATCGACAAAGAATCGGGCTATTTGCGCCTCGATCGTCCTCAGAAATATTCGAATGTAGTTCCTGCGGTATATGGTTTCCTTCCTCAAACCTTCTGTGGGAAAAAAGTTGGAGAGTACTGCATGGAAAAAACAGGTCGCCAAAATGTAAAAGGTGATGGCGATCCGATTGATGTTGTTGTTTTAACAGAAAAGGCAATTGCCCATGGCGACATCTTAGTTTCGGCAAGACCTATTGGAGGTTTCCGCATGTTAGATGGAGATGAGGCTGATGATAAAATCATCGCTGTACTTCGAAACGATGTTGTTTACAGTCAATACAAGGATATTAAAGACTGTCCTGAAGTGGTTATTGAGAGATTAAAGCACTATTTCCTTACTTACAAGGATATGCCTGGCCAAGATCGTAACTCTGAAATCACACATACTTACGGTAAAGAAGAAGCTCACGAAGTTATCAACCGTTCAATTCAAGATTATACAGAACGATTTGATCATCTTGGTGATTTACTTTATAAAGATTAAAGCACAAAAAAATGGGTGTCTGAGGAATCTGACACCCATTTTCAATTTAAACTAATTTCACCTCAATCTATTCAAAAACCCCAATTAACTAAACCTCTCAAAGCGTAACTAATTGATAATACCTTTTCTCGTAATTGTTAAGCGATACTTTTTTAACGCAATCGAAACAGGCAAGGTTCTGAGGTTAATCACCATTTTTTGATGTTAGAAAACAGTTTATTTTTTGAAACTTTCTTTCATTCTTTCCAACGACTTCCAGGCCATAAGATACATGCGAGGAATATGAAATGGGCCCTTCCAAATATTACCTTTTAGAGGCACAGAAATGCGTCCATCGCGATGTAAATAACCATACCATTCTCCCATTTCTCTATCAGGAAAATGCTTAAAAGTCCATTCATGAATCATATCATGCCACTTTGCATATTTTTCATCACCAGTAAGCTCGTGAGCCATCAACGTAGCAATGATCGTCTCATTTTGAGGCCACCAAAACTTCATGTCCTGCCAGTATTCTTGTACCGGTAATCCTTTCACATCTCTAAAGTAAAGAATACCTCCATACTCCTTATCCCAACCGATTTCCCACATCCAGTCAAGCATCTTGGTCCCAAGAGCAATAAGCTCTTGATCATTATTTCTTTCACGGGCCTCCTGCAATATAAACCACGATCCTTCAATTGCATGACCTGGATTCAACAATCTTCCGTCAAAATGATCCAGAAACTCACCATTAGTACCAACGGTTTCCATTACTGCCTGAAATTCCTCATTAATGAAGTTCTTCTTAATCTCGTCAATCCATTGATCGATATATTGGGTATAAGAATCATCCTGTAGATTTTTGCGCAACTCCTGAGCAGTTACAATTCCGATCATAGGAATACCCATGCCTTTCATTTGACGATGCTCGGTAAATTTAGGCTCTGTTAAACCAGGAGTGGTACCATAGCGGAAAAAGATATCAAAGCATTCTCTAGCGCGTTCTGCATAATGCTCTTCACCTGTTGCCTTATAGTAGGCAGCAAAAGCAATTGCCGCAAATGACTCACTAAAACAGTAACGTCGTTTACGAATCGGGTTACCTTCTTTAGTCACAGTAAAGAACATACGTCCGTCCTCATCAAAGCAATACTTTTCAAGAAAATCCACACCATGCTTCGCCAGTTTCAACCACTCGTCCTTCTGTTCTACTTCATTGTACAGAGTTCCTAACGTCCAGGTAAATCGACCAGTTTGCCACACTCCCTTGTCTGTATCAATAACAGATCCATCACGGTCGACGCAAAACATGAATCCACCATATTCATTGTCGATACTATTCTTTATCCAGAATGGAATGATATCCTCCAACAAATCATCCCTGTAAATCTTTATATAATCTTCTATTTGGTTTATGGTCATCATTTTGATAATGGTTTTATGATTATAGGTACAACAATTTATGACTTTTTAATTGTACTCCATGTTAAGCCTTCAAGATCTCTTTCCTTAGCAGGTATAATCAGACTAATCAACCATGCAACAGCAACCGTTAGGAACATTCCAATAAATCCAAACAACAAGAATGATATATTGGTATTCATACTAATCCAGAACAAGATTCCTGTCCCTGCAAAAAAGCCAATTAAGGCACTACGCTGATCAATCTTTGGTATGAAAATACCCATGAAAAACAATCCACCCAAGCCACTTGCGAGTAGACCCAGAATGTAGTTGAAGTAGTCGAACAGCGACAGGATATTCCAAGTTGCCATTAACACTGCAAAAGCAACACCAATTCCTCCCAACACAATACCAGACCAACGGGCCACAGCCAACTGGTTACGGTCACTAACTTTGGGGAAGAAATGATTAAAGAAATCGGAGGTAAACGCTGTTGATAAAGAGTTGATATTAGAACTTACCGTTGACATAGTCGCAGCAAAAATAGCAGCAATCAACAATCCAGCCATTCCTATAGGTAGCTTCGTCATTATAAAATGAGGGAAAATAGAATCGGGATTCTCCATCACCATATTTAACTCTGCTGGTTGCGTCTTATAATAAGCAAATAATGCCGTTCCGATAAAATAAAACACTACCGAAACGCCCACACTCATAAAGCCATTAAAGACGATACTTTGTCCGGCCGACTTCTCATCCTTTGTTGTAAGGTAACGCTGAATAACAGTCTGATCGGCACTATAAGATATTAAGTTATTAGCCAGTCCACCAAGTAGAACCACCCAAAATGTTGCACTGGAAAGATCAAATGCAAAATCAAACATTTGCAACTTATGATGCTCAATGGTAATATCGATCAAACGCGAAGCACCTCCATCAGTCCCTAGCACAAGGAAAACAACAGCTACAATTGCACCTCCGAGCAACACAAATCCTTGAATAACGTCACCCCATACAACGGCTTCAACTCCACCCATTGTACAGTAAACAATAGTGATTACCCCCATCAGGATTATACAGATATAAATATCAATACCTGTCACGGTAGTCAATGCCAATGATGGTAAAAACAACACCAATGCCATACGAGCAACCATGAAAATCATGAACAAGAAACTAGCCAGGAATCTTACAGTATAGTTAAACCTCTTCTCAAGATATTCATATGCTGTAGTAACATTCAATCTTCTGAAAAACGGCAGGTAATATTTAACCACAGGAAAAGCCATCAGCAATATGGTAACAGCCATCGGAAAATACTTCCAATCGGTAGCCATTGTCTTAGCAGGAATAGCCATAAAAGTAATGGCACTCAACATGGTCGCAAATATACTCATCCCTGCAGCCCACCAAGGGATACGCCCCCCTCCGGTAAAGAAATCATTTGCGCTACGTTCGCGCTGCATGAAAAAATAACCGAGATAAAGCATTCCGCCCAGATAAACAATCAACAAGGTCCAGTTCAACCAGCCAAAAACAGGATCATACTCTATTTCTCCATAATAAACCTTAGAAGACCTTTCACCAGGTTTAACTTCACCATTGATCACCAACCATCCCTTCTTCCAAGGAACCATCACTGCACCTGCAGGACCTGGGAAAGGATACTCTGCAACCGCAGCCCAACTATCAGTAACGCTATGATAAGCCATCACCTTTCGACTAAACATATACCATTCAACGGGTTGTGTGAGATATTCATACTTCCAGGTCAGATATTGATTGATAGCAACAGTATCATTTGCTTCATTAGCCTTCTTCCCTAAACGTTCCTTCAACCACGCATCATTGAATCGATTATAGTTAACTCCTCCAATTGCGATGATATGATTTACACCTTCAGCCACTCCACAAGCGCCATGCATCGAAACCCGCGACTGTTCATCATCAGTGATTATTGATGTTGCACTCCACGCATTAGTCTTGGGATTAAACTCCAATCCATCTGTTGTAATGGAAGGTGTGTCAGCATCATCAGGAAAACTAGATCCTCCAAAAACATATAAATGACCTTCCTCTGCATCGTTCTGACCTACAGCCAAAGGCTGTAATCTGGCTGGGCCAGGAAACGAAGGCATCACTTCCCATTGAAAGTCATCGTTACCATATTTCGAAAGATCTAGCATTAAAAGTGTATTCTTTAGCTTTCCATCACTCAGACCACCAACCACAAATACTTTATCTTCAACCAAAGCAGCTCCCATCCGCTCCATCGAGAAAGGAAGTTCTGGCCACTTTTCCACATTAATTTTAGACTCTTTATTATTCCAGGCAACACAATCAACTTGCTTAAAATGCTGCTCACTATTGTTTCCTCCAATAAATAGCACACCATATTTTGTACTCACTGATGCACCATATGCAACCTCTCGATCAAGGTTATAACCCGACAACCAAGTTGGCTTACCATCCTCATCTTCAAGCAAAACAAACAGGTCGCTGTAATATCTTTTTGCTCCCCCTTCGTATACAGGCTTTTCTGGAAAATTACACCCTCCGGCAACAATCACTACATCATTATGAGTTCCTCCAAAAGGAGATGCCAAACCATGCTGTTTTTTTTGATTCTTACCTGCGGGTAAATCAGGAAACTCTTTCCATTTAAAACTGTTAATAATTGCATCATTCGCCTGCGAGGGTACCACTGTACACAACGAGTTGATAAATAAGAGAATCGATATGATAATTTGTGATCTCATGTGGTCTTTTGTTAATAATTGATTTACTATTATCCTTTAGCCGTACGGGCTTCTCATTTTTGCCTCTTAAGAAACAACACTGTTTCTTTTTGATATAGCATTTGCTAAATGCGGTGACTTGACGCAAAAACGAGACAAAGCTTTATTCTCTCTTATTTTTTATTACCGAATTCAAAGAATCCTATCTTTTCTAATTCTGTATAAATTTTCTTTTCCTCTTCATCTGAGATCGATTGAAGCGGCAAACGATTAGGTCCACAATCAACACCTAAAAATTTCATAATACGTTTACCACACACAATATTACCTCTGAACATTCCCAACACGTTAATAAACAAATGCGATTTATGCTGTAGTTCTTGACATTTCTCCAGATTTCCTTCGTCAAATTCCTTCTTCATCTGTTTGTATAGTCCCAGGCAGTGATTATATGTTCCTCCAACACCGGCATAATAACCATATGACAAGGCAGACAAATATGTTTCATCCAATCCATGTAACATATCAAACTTACCATCAGCAACATATTTACACTGATCAAATTCATACAGATTGTCGTAAGTATATTTTACTCCTGCAAAATTCGGAATCTCTTTATCTGCCGCCTTTAATAAGTCGACCACCGACATCGTGAAACCATTCAGTGGAGGAATGTGGTAATAGTAGAATGGTAGCTCTGGTGCCGCATCAGCAACAGCCTTGCAGTACGCTACAAACTCTTCATTTCTGCGTGGAGGCAAGAATGCTGGAGCCATTGAAGCAACTGCATAAGCTCCGATTTCCTGAGCATGCGAGGCTAAATCTTTCTGATCACTTAAATTAGTTCCACCTGTATGCACAATCACTTTTAGGTTATCACCTGCAGCTTTCACCCACGCTTCTGCCACTGCTTTTCTTTCAGATGAAGTCAACAAAGCACCTTCTCCTGAACTTCCGCAAATAAAAGCTCCATCAGCACCATTTTTGATTAAGAATTCGGCATAATCCTTAATACGCTCTAAGTTTACTGAACCATCCTCATTCATTGGAGTAAAAGGTGCAGCTACATATCCATTTATTTTTTTCATTATTCTAATGATTTTTAGATTTAAATCTATTTTCTGTTATTGTTATCCTACCCGACAAACTGATTCTTCTGTCCTGCCGGACGGGCTCTCATTTTTGCCTTAACGCAAAAACGAGACAAAAAAGTCAAGGCTGCCTGAAAAATGTAATCGATTTATTGCAGTTGCTAAGTGCAACTGGGTGATCTTCGAGCAAAGCTCTCAGCTTCCCAGTTTTACTAAGCACCCGCTACTTAATCCATCACTTTTTTCAGGAGGCCAATTCGTATGCGAAGGCCTTCGTTTCAAATCAACGCCACCTGTCAGCGTGTTCTACCATGTGTAGACTAGCGCTGAGGTTACGGGGATTAGGAATAGGTGGTTATATCCTTCGTTGCTACAGACATTAGCTACCCTACCGGGCAGCAGCGCGGTGCTGGTGAGAGGTGGCGAAATAATTGGACACCACGCTGTTGCAACAGACATTAGTTGGTCTAACGACCAGCACCAGCCTCTTGTCCAAATCTCCACTTCCTTTCTTTGCGAATCCCGTTTCCCTTTTCAACCTTTTTCCCATTTATTTCTCAAACTCTGTTGTAAATGTTGATGCAGGGAATCCTGCTTTATTCACCAAATTACCTTTAGTAAAAGGTTCATAACCATATCTTACCATTGTAGGATTCGATACTTCCTTACACTCAACAATTACTTTGCTTTTCTTTATTATTGCTTGGGCAGGATAGAATATTCCATCAATCCCAGCCAACTCAAATGTTCTTAGTTCCTGTGCATCAGAAGATGTTAATCCTTCTGAATGAGTAAACGCAATCTCTGCTTTACCATTAGTATAAACAACCGACTTAAACAGCGGTCCGCTATAGGCAATTCGCTGACCATAAGTCTGAGCCAATGCCCATGCAGCCAATCGTTCCCCCACTGGCTTCTTATTTGTAGGATGAACATTATTTTTACTACCATGGTCACTCGATACGGCCATCCCTGCATTAGGAATTATATTCAACAAACGACGCTGGCTATCTCTGAAGTGCCCCCAGGTAGGTCGGTTTAAACTCGACAGCTGCACATAATAAAATGGTAGTTCCTTGCCCCAGGCCTTTCGCCAACTCTCTACAAGTTTTGGGAACATATATTCATGAAACTCTACATTATGTGCATTCGATTCTCCCTGGTACCAAAGGAATCCAGCTATCGACATATTAGTCAACTGAGCAATTCCTGATTCATACAAATACGCAGGATGAAAAGGGTGTCGTTGCATCTTAGTCTTTGCATTACTAATATTCAACTGGGCCCTACCTCTTGCCCATTCCTGTACAAAATCGTTATGCTCCCAATTGCTTAGCACATCAACCAACACAGGATCAAATTCCAACGTTTTACGATCGATCCACGCTTCTGTTGTTGAACCGCCCTTAGCATTATGAATCAATCCCACCGGTACACCTAATGTTTCCTGAATCTTCTTCCCGAAATAGTAACCTATAGCAGAGAATTCTGCTGCACTCTCTTTTGAATCAAGCTTCCAACTGCTTTCATAGAACTGTAATTTATTTACTTTATCTAACGTCTCAGCATCCCATTTTTTATTACCAGCCCATGCAATGGTCTTCATATTGAACAGTCTTATCTGACTATTCCCTGCCTCCTCGATAGTTTCCTTACCATGTTTACTCTGATCTACTCTCCAAGCCATATTTGACTGACCTGAACACACCCACACTTCACCAATAAGAATATCATTAACCGCGACCTTAGCATCCTTTGTGATTACTGAAAGATTAAAAGGACCTCCTGCTTCCATTGCCGGAAATGTAACCATCCACTTACCGTTAAAATCAATAACCGCTTCTGCTTGTTTTCCATTGAACTCAGCTGTTACCTTTTCTCCCGCCTGACCTTTTCCCCATATTTTTATAGGAATTCTTCTCTGCAATACCATGTGATCGCCAAACACCTCTGCCAATTGGAATTTGCCATAATTTCCGGTTATTGCCCCATAAACGGTATTCGCCAGAATCGTTGCTCCTTCTTTTGTAGGATGAATAGCATCTGGGAATAAATCAGGTCGACAGTATAAAGGAGTATGCAAATCAATTAATTCAACATTGTTACTCTTTGCCACCCGCTCAATGTGAGCTTGAATTTGCCAGAACCAATCGCGTGTTCCTGATTTAAACCTTCTGTGTTGATGAAAGATTGGTGTCATCTTACAGATCATTACTTTAGGCTTTGAAGGTAAAGAGCGAAAAGTATCAATCAACGCACTGTAATCCCTCATAAAATCGTCCCGATAGTTCGGCCAATTTCTAGGATCTGTGTCATTTAAACCAAGATGAATTATTACAATATCAGCCCCAAATGACAAGGCATTGGAAAAAGCTTGCTGCTTCCAATATGGTTTATGACCATTCTTCAACAAGGTAGCTCCACTATGTCCGAAGTTTCCCACCTCATAACCTTCACCAAGCATCTTGTTTAGCTGATGAGGATAACAATTCTCCTCGCGATCATTAATTCCATAACCGAAAGTCACAGAATTCCCCACACATGCTACACGTACTTTCTTTAAACCACTTTGAGCAAAGGAGCCAATCGCCAAACATAACAGTAATGGCAAGATCAATATTTTCAGTTGCGCACTTCTCATCGTACGTTATTTTCATAATTCAACACAGCATCACGCATGGCAATTAAATTCTCAACAGGAACTAATTCATGGAGATTGTGACTTGATGAAACAATATATCCACCACCTGTTGATAACTTTTCAATATGCTCAATTACATCCTCTTTTACCTCTTCAGGAGATCCCGTACGCAAAACACCTTCGATATCAATATTTCCTGAAATCGTTATCTGATCACCATACTTTTCTTTGATCTGGTAGATATCCTGGTTTCCTGCACATAGATCAATTGGATTCAACACATCCACACCCATCTCTACAAAATCGGGAATCATATCTTCAATCTTACCGTCAATATGGAAGAATATATTCTTTCCTTTCGACTGTATAAAATCCATCTCTTCCCGGATAAACTTAGTCTCTAATATCTCCAATTGATCAGGACTAACCATTGGTGCAGAATTGGTAACCAAACCACTCGACAATTGGATCATATCTACTGGATACTGCATAAAAACTTCCAACTCCTTCATGCAGTATTCATGGATTCTCTTCGTGAAATCCATAACAAAGTCATGATCCATCATTGAATTCATCAGATAGTCGGTATACCCCATTGCACACATCGTCGTAAATGCCGGAGTCTGCGCTTTACAAAGAATCCCCATCTTTTTATCCTGTAAAAGCTTACAATGCTCCTCAAGACGTTTCTCCAATGCATCCAGGTCTGGAAAAATTATTTCTCCCAGTTGAGTACGATTTTTAATCAAACCATCCACATAATGAATCCGACCATCTTCATCAGTCATCTCTTTTCTACCAACCCTCCATACATGTCCAAAGAAAGTCAGGTCATTCCCCATTATCTCATTCAATTGCACGTTGTTTTTAGCATCCAATTCGAATGAATGTAAACGCATCGGTAAATCCTTTTTCAAAAGTTTATTTACCAGACTCATATCAGGATCGATTTCCAGAAATGGAATCTCAGAAGTTTCCTTATGCGCTATAGCATCAATTATTCGTTGTTTGTTAGGTTCTCTCATTTTATTGATCAACATTATTCATAAATATCATCGCCCTCAACTGCTGCCAACTCTACCAGAAAACCAGCAATCTTATCAGACAAAAAGTCAAAGCATTTCTCTCCTTTTTCCTTTGTTGCTTTCATCGGATTTCCAACACCTGTATCCTCCGATACTTTACTCCAGTTTCGAGGAGTCCAGGCAAGTTTTGATTTCAGTCCTTCTAACTTAAATCCTTTAGCTTCACCATTACCAGCCTCCGCCAATGGCAATACAAATTCAGGAAAGCAATGCATCATCACAGATGTTTCCAATTCTCCTGCATGATCTCCAGGGTCATCAAAAAAGTGATAACACTCCGATACGCTAAACCAATCAATAACTCCAATAAACATATTCTGGAATTCAGGTTGTAGCTCTCTGATAATCGACTTAAATCCATTTCCTCCATGGCTATTCATCACTACCAGCTTAAGAATACCCTGCCCTTGAAGTGACGTTAAAATATCTCTTAATATGGCTGTTTGAGTAGCTGGCGAAGTATGCAAACAAAAAGGCAGGTCAACCTGACCTGGATTTTGAACACCCAACGGAATACCTGGTAAAACCATACACTTTGCCCCCTTATCCCAGGCGATATCTGCAGCCTTCCCTGCAAATGCCTCTGCCTGCAAGGTGTCTGTACCATAAGGTAAGTGTAGATTATGCGGTTCGGTTGCTCCCCAAGGTAGAATAGCAACATCATATTGATGCTCTCTTACTTTACCCCAGCAACTTTGTTTTAATATAATTGGTTTCATCTCTTGTGAATTTTTTGATTATTAGATTTCTTGATTGATGGATTATTGGTAATCATTCCCGGCAGCACTATTTTTGCACGACACTCTCCAATCTTCCAGTGCCTTACGCATCTTCCCGACTCGATCTAAGTAAAGATACGAGATATCTTTTTGCTCTGCCTTATCAGTTTTTATATTATACAACTGGTATGTTGCTCCATTATCTACACTTATCAACTTGAACTCACCATCAATCACTGCATACTGCTCTTCGTTGGTTGTTTCCGACTTCTTTAAGCGAGCAGGTAGAGGACTTTGAAAAAAGAGGTAATCACTTCTTCTTGTTGTTTTATTCTGAAGCTGAGAAAGGATACTTTTCCCATCAAGTATTGGTTGATGCTCCACCTCAATACCACATGCATCTAAAACTGTTGGGTAAATATCAGAAGTTGATACAGGTAAATCCGATACTACCGCTTTCTCAAGTTTTCTCGGCCAATACAACATTGCCGGAACTCTCAATCCTCCTTCATAAAGTGTAGCTTTCTTTCCTCTTAAACCTCCTGAAGAATTCAGATTATGTATATATGAAGGACCATTATCACTGCAAAACCACACGATCGTATTCTCATCCAATCCTTTTTCCTTAAGGTAAGTCATTAATCGTCCAACCTGCTTATCCATAGCAGATATTGCACCATACCAGTGCTGTTCTTCCATACTTAAAGCACTATATGTTTTTCGATCCTCATTTCCTGCAACAACGGGAGTATGAGGGGTATGAAACCAGATTACACTTAAAAAGTGGTCTTCATTTGAATGACAATCGCCAATAAAATTGAGTGCTCGGTCCATAATTATTTTTGAATCATCCCCTTCAAGCCACTCATCTACAAACTGCCCAGGACCTGTCCAGTAAAGATCTCTCCATTGAAATCCATCGTTACGTTGACCGCGTTTAATCTCCTTGTTTTGAATATGTAGATACCCTTCAGTGCCATAATCACCTCCTACATGATAGTATGGATTATAGGTCGGCATCATCGATTCGGTGCTAAAGCATTCATCAAATCCATTCTCCCAAGGTGGTGAATAGTGATTTGGATCTACATCTCCTGCAAAATAACTCTGATTGACTGTTTTACTCAATTCTCCCACGTGCCATTTTCCAAAATGTCCGGTTCGATAATTTTTTATCTTCAACGCTTCGGCAATTGTAACTTCTCCTTCAGGAAGAAAACCGTCTCCTGCCCAAGGAATACCATATCTAAAAGGATGTCGTCCTGTCAAACAACTTCCCCTTGTTGGACTGCATACTGGTGCAGCTGCATAAAATTGTTGAAACTTTACACCCTCTGTGGCCAACTGATCTAATGCTGGAGTTGCCACCACATCGTTACCGTAGCAAGCAATATCACCATATCCCAGATCATCGGCCATTACCAAAATGACATTAGGCAACTGCTCTTTCGAAGATTGATCAGCAACACACCCTGAGATCAGGATTGCCAGTCCACATATGATTACAAATACATTTCGCATGACTCTTTTAATTTTGCGATGTAAAATTGTGGCTTTACTGGA
The DNA here is from genome assembly GCA_005217565.1 of Puteibacter caeruleilacunae. Taxonomy (GTDB): domain Bacteria; phylum Bacteroidota; class Bacteroidia; order Bacteroidales; family Prolixibacteraceae; genus Puteibacter; species Puteibacter caeruleilacunae. The sequence continues at coordinate 207,573 of SJCO01000006.1, read as the reverse complement.
CAAAACAGGGGGGTAAAACATTTCAAAAGAGGGATACAAATCTTAAATTGTTGAAGATTCAGTTCGGCTAACGCCTCACAGGTGAAGGTTCCAGGTTCTGCGTTGATGTTGCTGTAGTAGTAATTTTTTACCTCAGTGGTATTTTTTTAACCACGAAGAACACAAAGAAAACACAGAGATTTTATCACGAAATATAACTAATGGATCTGCAAGCTGATCTATAGCTTGAGACCACAGAGACGCCGCTGATATTGCTGAGTATAGATCAACATCAGCAGCGCTTCTCTGAGCGATAGCGTGTGTTGTTTTTTTTAATCGGGAAATGTATTTGCGTGGTTACATGTCATTTTCTACAGACATTATCTGCCTAGAGGGCAGAGCCACTGCACCATCCGCTCCTCTGGAAGGTCGGTAAAGATTTGAAATACCGCCCTTCGCATACGAATTAGCCTCCTGCAAAAATGAGAGCCTATCCGGCTGGATAAAGGTAAAAATGAAAAGCCCGTCCGGCTGGAGGGCATACAAAATATTACTTTTTATTTCTGTAAATGCAGTTTTTACTGTTACATTCCTCACATGCGTATTTTCGGAATCTTACATGCTCGCCAATCCCAATTATGCCACTCACCGACTTCACTGGTTCCATCAAAGAACTTTCCGTTAAAGTGATATCGCAAAAATTGTCAGGCATTAATGAGAATAATTTGTGTTGTTCAGCAACATCCCACGAACAATATCCCGGACTATAACGATTAGTAACAGCTAGTCCTGTTGTCTGAAATTCCTGTTTCAACTGTTCATGAATCGCATCCATACCAGCCTCAACAATTACTGAACCTAAAATATCTACAATAAATCCTTCAACTAAATCGCCCTTGTTCATGAGCTCTTTAGAACGATCTGAAATATCTTTTCCTGCAGTACACACAAAGAGAATCGCCTGCTCACTTTTCTTTAAATAACCTGCGACTTGTCTTCCTACATTAAAGCTTACGCCATTTACTGCTACAATTCCTTGTTTTACATCAACTACCAGCTTCTGCTCCGATTGAACAACTCCTCCCTCAATCCTTACATACGACTTCGCCAACTGAAGCTCTTGCTCCACCATATCAAGGTATGGTTGTTCTAGCTGTTCAGTTTCAAAACCCAATAATCTCGCAATACTCTTTCGGTCTATCGCAAGTTCATCAATTGTTAGCTGGTATTTTTTCACACTCATTTTTGTATTTTCTCTTTATAAGCAGTACGTAGTCTTCTAACATCCAGGTTATACCCAAAGGCTATAATCTCTGAATTTCCACCAAAATTGGCAATTTCTTTTATGTCCACCTGATCAAAGGTAGTTTGAATCGCAACGACCTTATCGTTCGTCAATTTTACAAATCCTTTTATCCTGGGACAATCGACAATCAAATCATCGATAAAATCTTTCAGTCCATCCAGACTGATTTTTTCATGAGTACGCAACACACAGGTTCCCATATCCGGTCTTCCAGCAGCCTCTTTTCCAGCAAATTGTCCAGCAACCACATCATCTATCAACAACTTGTTAATATCTATCCGACAATAACTGGTACTATCCAATCTTGCAAAAGGATTAATATGCGAAAGCTGCTCTTTTACTACTTCCAATGAATTCGTCATCAAATCCTCTTTATTAATGACAAGATGATCGGCAATCATAATTTGATGCTTCACGCGTTGCATCATTGGAAGTGTACGCTCAATATTTACACCATCAACAATGGTACAAATTCCTGCCAATTTGACAACACTTGACAACTCTGCTTCCTGCAGTACTGTTGCAATACTAATAGGATCAGCCAGACCCGATGCTTCAAGCACAATTAGGTCTGGCTGATATTCTTTCAAAAGATGTTTAATATTATCGATAAAACTCCCTAACTGACAAACACAGAATACTGATCCATTATTAATTTCCACCAACTTAAAGTCCTCTCCAGTCTGGTGTAAATCTTTCCCGTCGATTCCAGTTGAAGCAAATTCATTTTGTATAACTGCAATACGCTTCTGGTTAGACCATTCATGCAATATATGCTTTAAAAGAGTAGTCTTTCCACTACCTAGAAAACCTGTCAGTAATAGTAACGGAGTCATCGTTTAGTTCTTATTTTTCAAATATACATCTATACGATCCTGAATCTTTTCAACAGGAGGTATCTGTGATATAAACTCCAATTCACCATCCATTACAATAGTCGGTATATTTTGCACACCCAATGTGGCCATCATCTGAACACCCTCTTTTTCTTTGATGCGATGCTCCTTCCACACAACATTGTCGCCATATTTCTCAGCTGCAATCTCAACAGCTTTTACCATATACTGACAAGGTGCACAAGAAGAAGAATCAAGGGTGATCACATCAATCACAACCTTACTATCATCCCAATGCCCTGCGAGATCTAACTTCTCAACAGAAGATCCTTTCGCCTCTGAAGCACGCAATTCACCTTGAAGTAACTCATTATGTACAAGTTCAGCAACAGCCTCAAGATTCTCCGCAGGAGTAGCCATTGGCAAATCACAGCCAGGAGCCAGAAGGAAACCTTTTTTTCCACCAATATCCATACATTCCAGTGCATCACGTTGTGAATCCTCAGTTGTTCCCATCAAAAGCACCACTGTAAGTTTCATGTTTCCACCAAAGCTCACACCTTTCTCAAGTGCAATCTTCTTGACGAAATCCAATGGGATATTCTCATCGATAGAAACATTATCTGGCTTACAATCGCACATCACCTCGATATTTTGTTCTGCGTTCCCACAGACAAAGAAAGAGCTTAATGCTCCTGCATCACGGATGAAATCAAATAGATCGGTAACATAAGGACTAACAAATGTTTCGAATGACATAGGATCAATCTGACTGGTCATAGGATCAACTACAGCAACCACATCAGCACCAGATTCTATGTAATTTCCTGCCATAAATTTCGAAACATCAGTACAGAACTTCATTACACTATGTAAATAATCCGGATCTTCAAACATTTTCATAAAGACATCAGTCCCCATTAAGTGCAATGCCAGGGTAAACGGACCAGTTATCAAGCCATAGATAGCTAAATCAGGGTATTCATCCTTCAATCGACGAGTAGCTTCCATCACCACAGGAATACGCGCTTTACATGAACAAGGCACTTTAAGATCCTCAAGTTTCGTCCCTTCAGAAAGCGGATGTGATATTACTGCAGGAGGATTGTCATCTTCCCAGTTCAACTTACAACCTAATGCTTCAGCCTCTATTTGTAAATCAAATGTTACAGGTATCCCATCCGGATTGTATTTTTCTACAGCAGCTTTTGCCCCCTTAACAATCAAGTCCGTTGATTTCAGGTACTCTGTAGCTGTTGTTCCAATCAGCTCTCCTGCATGACATCCTACAAAAGGAATCCATGGAATACGCTCCACTTCCTCCATTTTCATTGCTTTTGCAACTAGTTCTAGTCCTTTCATTCTCGATGATTTATGGATTATTAGATTTTTAGATTACTGGATTATTAAGATGCTACAGCTACACTATTTAAGAATTTCACCACTCCCTGAGGATCTGGATTGTAACTATCTGCTCCAATCTTGTCACAGAAGTCTTGAGTTACAGGAGCACCTCCAATGCAAATATTCTGCTCAGGGTATTTTCCTTTAATCTCGCTTACAATCTTCTCCATGTTTGCCATGGTTGTGGTTAAAAGTGCCGATAATCCAATAAAACAATTAGGATTTTTTTCTATTTCTGCCACAAACTGTTCTGCCTTCACATCAACACCTAAGTCGATAACCTCATAACCATTTCCTTCAACCATCATTGCAACAATGTTCTTCCCAATATCATGTAAGTCGCCCTCTACAGTACCTACAACGAAGGTTCCTCTTCGATCGGCCTCTCCCGTAGCGAAAAATGGTTTTAAGTGATTCATGGCAAACTGCATAGCTTTCGCCGACATGAGCATTTGTGGTACGAAAATCTGATTTTTACTAAATTTCTCTCCCACTTTTTCCATGCCTTTAATCAGGGCATCCGATAGAATATCTCCAGGAGCCACTCCTTCATCCAATAATTGTTTTGTGATTTCATCCGCTCCATCCTGACCTTTCATCTGAGGAGGATACGGTGCAGCCTTATTAATCTTGCCAAATTCTATACAAGCTGCCAATGTTGATAACTTATCGTTCATAACTGTTTGATGATTATTGTTAGTCAATTAATACTTCCATGTTTTTGCGGCCTCATACATTGCCAGAATATTCTCTGTTGGAATATCATCCTGAAAATTGTGGCTAGGTCCAATAATAAAACCACCACCACGAGCCATATCATCCAATAATTGATGTACCCCTGTCCTTACTTCATCTGGTGTACCATGAGGAAGCAATTCCTGCTCATCAACACCTCCTGAGAAGCAAACCTGATTTCCAAACTCTGCTTTCAATTCGGCCGGAATCATCCCATTGGCCTTTACCTGTACTGGATCTAGCACCTCAACACCTGTTTCAATGAAAGCAGGAATTAAATCGCGAATTGCACCACAGGAATGCTGATAATAGTGAGCTCCATATTTTTTTGCAGTGTCAGCCATAGCCTTAAATCCAGGCTGAATAAATCCCTTCCAGGTATCAACATCCATTAACAGGCCTTGCTGTGTTCCAAAATCATCTCCTATGCGGAAAAAATCAATTTTCCCATTAGCCGCCTGCATCATTTTTTCAATAAACGGTACCTGAAATTCAAGAATTTTTTCAGTAAGAGCCATGAAAAATTCAGGATTAAGATAAGCCTCCATTAAGCTCCTCTCAACACCTATCAAGGGTTGGATAGGATTCTGAAAAATAGCAGGAGAAGGAATACCTGGATTGGTCATGATTGCATAATCAGCATAGCGATCACATTGTTCTTCGATCTTAGAAAAATCCCACCATTCCAACTGAGGCCACTGAATCTCATCCAATACCTTAGGATCGGTAACATCCTTCAGCGGGTGATCTACTTCATTCCAATAACCTGCACCATCACTAAATTTAGTATATTTCCATTCTACTCCCCAGAAATCACGTCTATTTCCATTCTCCAACTCCATCTTAGGACCAACATAATCAGGGCCCACCCAACGAAAATCTACATCAAGATATTGAAATAGCTCTTCATCTGTAGAAAGATTAAGATCGTTTTTCAGGCGACTTCTCACCTCAGGTACATCCCTGTACATTAGAGGAACCCTGTCTGGTTCTTCATTGCGAAGTACCTTTAGCACTCTTTCTTTTGAGTTCATGATAATACACCCTCCCCGGTGATGGATGCTGCATCCTTAATTTCCTTCTTATTCATAACTGTTTGATGATTTAATGACTTGCCAAATTCGTTGTCTCCAATAGATTTTCACAATTGCGACATGACAAATATATATATTTTCCATCACATCACATCACACCTATTTAAAAAGACCCCCATATTGAACGATTTATACCCCAAAAAAGATGTCCTCCAGCCTAGTTGCATTTATATAAGACTACCGATAAAAGCTGCAATCAAAGAATTCAAATTCACAAAGATGCATACGATCTTCAAGGAAATAATCTACATGAAAAATAATTTGTGAGTTCTTTAAAAGATGTCAAAATTTTGGATAACTTGGAAGCTCTTTCAAGAACTTATCGAAGTAAATTTCCAACACATTTTCCTAGACAATATATTATCTTCACCCCCCTGAATCTGACTACTCTGCACTACAAATACACCACAAATACAGGTCATTTACCACTAAAAGTAGTAAGTGTCTGGTAAGAGTCCAGTAAGTGTCTAGTAAGAGAGGTGGTCACAAGGTGAGCTGGAGACGACAATGAGTAGGCCTCAAAAGGTGTACATTTCTCTTATAATAATATCTGAAAACCTAAGTTTCGCGTACAATAAGCTCTGGAAGTATAACTTGTTGGGAATTATCTGGTTCTTTATCCGCAAGCAGAGTCTGAATAAGTGTTGAAATCTTCCCTGCCATTTGATCATGAAATCCATCTACCGAAGTAATTGCAGGGGTGAAAAATGCTGCAAGTTCAGTATTTCCATAACTAACAACATTCACATCATTGGGAATACTAATCCCCCAACTTTTTATTCTCCCTAAAACGCGGGCAGCAATCATATCGTTTGGGCAAAAAACTCCACCCAACTGCTTTTCCTGGATAAATTCAGCAGAAAATTCATCTAATCGATCGATATAATACACTTCTCGTCCAGCGCAAAGAAATTCAGCATAATTCGCAAATGAACCTTCCATAAAATCCTGAACCATATTATACCCAGGCAATGATTTATCGCGAATAAACAGCAAGTTCCCTTTTGACTGTTCTGCAAAATAGGTCACAGCTCTTTTTACTCCCAAATCATAACTCTGAATGACATATCTAAAATGAGAGCCCGCCATAGTATGATCAGCCAAAATAAGCTTGGTACTTCCAGTCACTAATTTCTGATAGAATTCAGCAGTTTCAGCTTCGTTAAAAACAGGTACAACAATAATTGCCTCATAAGCTTCATGGATTAGGTTTCCAACTAACCGCTGTTCCTCCTCAGGATTATTGTAATTGAGATAATAATGAAATTCACGGCCAAAGCTCTTCGCCTCTTTCCTTAGAAAGTGAATAAGTTGTTCGATATTAGGCACAACATAAGGCAATATCATTCCCCAAATCTTTTTACGTGGGCCCAAATCTGCAACAAACGATCCCTTACCTGTCTTCTGAATAATCAAACCTTCCTGAGCCAGTAGCTTTAATACCAACTTTGCGGTCTCGCGCGACACTGAATATTTTTTTTGAATCTCAGTTATAGACTCCACCTTACTTCCTGGTGGATATTTATAAGTGTGAATTCCTTCTTTTATAAGATCAAAGATCTGTCTGTATTTAGGTACAAAAGCCTTTTTAGAATCATTCATGGGTAACATTGCCTCTTTTGCGGCTGCTAAATTAACAAAATACCATCACATTACATTAGTGTGATGGGAAAAGATTCTAAGTCGCTACATTCTTTCTATGCTGACTAGGTGTTATTCCTGTTCGCTTGAGAAAAGTTGATGAAAAGTGTTGTGATGAATAGAATCCACACTCCAAAGCTATTCCTGTAAGACTCAAATCAGAATTAGTCAACAACTCTTTCGCCTGATTCACTCTGAGATTGATTAAGAAACTTGAAGGCGTATAACCTGTCAATCTTTTCACCTTATCATTAAAAGAGGTTGTTCCCAATCCAAATGCTGAAGCCATATCATCGATTGACCATTTACGAGAAATATTATCGCAAAGCATTTTCTCCAACTGATCGATCCACTGAGTCTCCCTTTCAGCTTCTAACTCGCGACTCTGTATTGCTCTAACCGCCTCTAAAATAATCTCCTCAATCAGACTATTTACACGATTCTTATAACCTAGTTTTTGATTTGTCACTTCGGTTTCCAAGGCAACAATGATTTTTTCAAAAACCGAACCTCTGTTAAAAATTGGATTGGTATTTTCAGCCAGGATACCACCAATAATTTCTTCCTGTTCTTTTGAAAATGAACTCCAATCACCCAAGTGGAATTTACCTTTATCGGTAAACTCTTCTGGAGTAATAATGAGCCAATATATCTCGCCTAAATCTACAACACCCTTACTACTTCCATGCAGTTCCCATGGACAAGTCACAAATGCTTGCCCTGGATAAACAGAATATTGTCGATCTTCAACTTGCCAATCATAACGCCCTTTTTTTACATAGCAAAATTCAATACCTTTATTGTAATGTAATTGCAATGATGTTGGCCGAATATTACCATAACGTTCGTGTCCGAATTCCCGTATACAAGGAAATTCTTCAATCACTTGAATGTTTTTTAAGTGATGCTCTGCTTTTGAATATAGAAAGTAACCCATTTTTACAAAATCAACCACCGTAAAAATATGAAAGTTTGATTTTTTATAAAACTCTTTCTTTGCTAAATCAATCATAAAATACTGACCATGAACATATCATCAGAATTAATTGCTTACCGAGACACGTTTAGAAAGGAACTTCACGAGAATATTCTCCAATATTGGATCGATCATAGTATTGATCAACAAGGTGATGGTTTCTATGGTGCAGCGGATCTACAAGGTAATCCTGTGTTAACAGCCAACAAGACTTGTGTTTTGATTGCACGAATTCTTTGGACCTTTTCCGCAGCAGCAAAAATGGAGGAAAATTCCGACTATCAGCATGTCGCCAAACGCGCATATGATGTTCTAATCAATCACTTCAAAGACAAGCAATATGGTGGTTACTTCATGGAAATAGCTCCTGACAACACAGTAGCAAGTGATATCAAGCACACTTATGCCCAGGCTTTTGTCATCTATGCCCTTTGCAAGTATTACGAATTGGCTCCTTCTGAATCCTTGATGGAAGAGATTCAGCAATTCTTTGAACTTCTGGAAAAGCATACAAAGGATGTCAATAATCCAGGTTATCATGAAGCTTTTACACGCGACTGGCGACCTTATGAAGAGAACAGAATGGCCGACAATAACGAGCCTAAATCGATGAATACTCATCTTCATATTATGGAAGCATATGCAGCACTTTATAAAGTATGGAATGCCCCTAAAGTAAAAGATCGATTAACAGCGTTACTCACGCTTTTCATCAACAAAATCATAAGATCCAGTGGACATTTAGGAATCTTCTTCAACAATCAATTTGAAGAAACAGATAGTTCAAAAGGCATCTGCTCATTTGGTCATGACATAGAAGCATCTTGGTTATTATGGGAAGCCGCTGAAATTCTTGACGATAAATCGATAATAAGTCAGATGAAACCATTGGTGATTAAAATGGCCCAAGCTGTTGACCGGGTAGGTGTAGACAAAAATGGAGGATTATTCCTAGAATCGACTAGATTTGGCAGTCATGTTAGAACGAATAAACACTGGTGGTTACAGGCTGAAAATCTGGTGGGTTTTATGAATGCCTATGAATTAACCAATGACATTAAGAACTGGGATACAGTAAAATCAACCTGGAATTTCATCGATCAATTTGTCATAGATCATGAATATGGAGAATGGTATACAAAGGTCAATCGATTAGGAGTACCATTTCTAACAGAACCGGCAGATGATCCTTCTCCTTACTATCGCAATGATTGGAAAATAGATCCATGGAAGTGCCCATATCATAATGGACGTGCCATGATGGAACTTATTTCACGAATAGATCGAATAACCAATAACACAAACCACAAATCATAAATTACCATGATCAAATTTAAATACTATTATCTGGTGTTGGTGATCATCTTATCTGGTCACACGTTACGCGGACAGGAAGCAAATGAAAAGGCACTATTTGAATTTGCCAATCAAGCCAATGAATATATCGAAGGTTTCTCAAGAAACATTGGAGGCAATGCATACTCATATCACAGTATCCGCAGTGATGTTAGCAAGAGTATTATTACAAGATGTACAGACGGTAAGATGGTCATAGAATGGGAAACGCAAACGATCCCTACAAATATTCCCAATGAAGGTGTTGGATTTCTATGGATAGCATCAATGGACCTAACAGACTCTCCACTCCATTTCGATGTCTTCATCAATGATCAAAAAAGGTTTACCATTCCTACAAGTATGACGAAAAAATGGACTTTAGATCATCAAGAAGGAGGATCTTTAAGTTTCATCACTGTTGCAGGAGATCAACATGGAGATGCTCATGGTTATATGTCACTTTGGGCTCCCAAAGCATGGTTGACAAAGGGTAAGGCACAACGAATAAAGATTGTAGGATGTGCGGCAGATGACAATACCTGGTTAATGGTATATCAAGCAACTGATGCATTAGATTTTCTAAAAAAATCGATGGAATACAACAACTGGGCTAAAATCCTTCTTCAGAAAGAGGCAGAAAAATATACCGCAAAAATTGAAATGCCATCGCGACAAGCAGGTACCAAGTTAAAAATCAATACCAATAACAATCACAAGGAAGTTAAATTAATACAGTCAGGCAATCAGGCGACTGCAGAGATAAAACTTTCTGCTGAGGCCATTGGTAAGCCATTCGGACTAATCGATAACCAAGGAGAACTACTTTATGTATCAAAGCTTGGAAAACCAGGAAAAGAGATGAAGTTGCTAGCCAAAGCAATTTTAAAGACAGAGACACAGCAACTAGACCATGATGGTTATCTTATCAATACTCAGCGGAATTATCAACCAAAGACAGTATCGAGCATGCTTGAATTGGCCAATTCAAAATTAGCCGATGGGAAGATCTATTTAATGAATTCTAGTCATCAGGACATCGCCTGGATGGATTCGCCAGAGAAATGTATAATTGAACGAGACACCATGTTATTGGTGCCTTTATTCGAGAAAGCTCAGTTGAATCCGCACTACCGGTTTGATGTTGAAGATGCCTTAATGATTAAAGAATACATCGAAAGACATCCGGAACAAAGAGGAGTTGTTCAGCAACTATTAAGCGATGGAAGAATCTCTTGTGGATCAACCTATATACAACCATATGAAGAGATGTATGCAGGAGAAGCCTTGGCCCGTCAGTTCTATTTCGGAGCAAAATGGTTGAAAGATGAATTTGGTTACGAAGCCAACACCTACTGGAATGTGGATGTTCCAGGAAGAACACTTCAGATGCCACAATTAATGAAAAAAGCAGGAACAAAATACATGATGATCAGTCGCTTTAAGAGAGGCATGTATAACTGGTACAGTCCTGATGGATCATATGTCACTACTTTCTCTCCCGGACACTACGCTGATGCATTTACGCCATTACATAAGAATTTCAATGAGGCAGCACAATATCTGGCTACCAGTTCATTGGATTGGGAACAGTACTACTCATCAAAGAAGAAAGACGCAGTAATTCCACTTCTTTCTGATTGGGATATGAGTCCTGCAAAAGATTACAGTCACCATATCAACAAATGGGAAAGTATCAAGGAGTTGCAGAATGATAATGGAGAGTATGTACCTGTTTCATTACCTAAGTTTGAAATTGCATCAACACCTGAATTCTTTGATGCATGGACTGGTGTTGTCAATGATCTACCATCAATCAACGGAGAAAGACCAGCTGTGTGGTTATACATCCATGGCCCATCGCACCAGAAAGCCCTTAAAGCCAGTCGCATGGGAGACATCCTACTACCTATGGCTGAGAAATTCGCAACCATGAATGCTCTATCTGAAGGCTCTTTTAAAGACTACCCTCAAGATATCATCAATTCGGCCTGGGAAGATAAAATATACCCCGATCACGGATGGGGAGGTAAAAATGGACAAATTACAGATGATCTATTCTTACGCAAGTATCAGGGAGCTTTACACAAGGCCGAAAAAGTCATCCATAAAGAGCTGAATGATCTAGCCTCTAACATAAAGGTTTCAAGGAAAAAAGGACTTCCGATAGTAGTGTTTAACAGTTTAAACTGGACCAGAGACGATATCGCAACGTTCAATATCAACTTTGAGCCACAAGAGGCAAAATCCGTAATCATAAAGGATGCAAGTGGAAAGGTATTACCATCACAATTAACAAACATCAAGCAATATGATGACGGCTCAATAAAATCAGCAAAGGCATATTTTGTTGCACCTGAAGTACCATCATTAGGTTATAAAACATTCTATTTATCAAGTTCTAATCAAGAGTCAACCAATCTTGGAATGAAGATAACCAAGTCCTTCGAAAATAAATTCTTTAAGGCCACATTTGACAATGGAGGGTTAAGTAACCTATACGACAAAGAGCTGAAGAAAGAGATATTCAACACCCAGAAGTTTAATGCAGGTGAAGTATTCACGATGCATTCAGAGGGCAATGGAGCAGGAGAATTTGCTGATATCCAACAGCCAGACATGCGTGGATTTGATCGCACTGGAAACTATACAACTAAATGGGAATTAGTAGAAGCAGGACCTGTATTCTCTGCGTTCAAGATTAGACAACCAATCAAACATGCTGTTGTGGAGCAAACCATCATTTTTTATAACGATTTAAAGAAAGTAGATTTCAAGACAGAACTACTTAACTGGGAAGGTATCCTTTACCGGGAATTTAGAATGGCTCTACCACTTAACATGAACGATGGAGAAATCACCTATGAAGTACCTTATGGTACAGTTACTGTAGGAAAAGATGAGATGGAAGGAGATGCTGGCGAACGCTATACTGCTATTTGCAAAGAGATGCATCCAAGAGGAATTGAAAATTGGATAGGAGCAAATGGTGAAGGTTTTGGTGTTACAATGAGTTCAAGTGTTGTTGCAGCAGATTGGATCGATCCTACAGATAATCCAATGCAGCAAACCATGCTACAACCTATTTTGCTGGCATCAAGAAAAAGTTGCCACTGGGAAGGAAACGAATACCTTCAGACAGGAAACCATAGTTTTGAATTCAGTTTAACTTCTCACCAGTCTGGCTGGCAAAACGGACAAAAACATGGAAAAGGAGCAAACGAAAAGCTTCAAGTTGTAGTTGGCCGTAAATCCTTTGCAAATCCGGCATTACCAGAAGAGAAAAGTTTCTTCAAGGTTAAAGATCCTAACATTGTTATTTCAACTGTAAAAAAAGCTGAAGACGATGACCAGGTTGTCATCAGGCTATTCGACATTGAAGGGAAAAACACGCAGACAACCATTCACACTGCAAATCCGATAAAGGAAGCCTCACTAACAAACTTAATTGAGGAACCAATCAAAAAGTTATCAACAACAAAGAAGACAGTTAATCTGACAGTTGGACATCACGCCATCGAAACCATTAAGCTAAAATAACATTTAACAAAACTATGCCTAGGAATCTTTACCGATATACCATAATAGCAGCCTTAGGAGGGCTGCTATTTGGATTCGACACTGCAGTAATTAATGGGGCTCTACCCTTTTTCAGAGATTTTTTTCAATTGAATAAAACCATGGAAGGCTGGGCCGTAAGTTCTGCCATAGTCGGCTGCATCATAGGAGCTATTGCCATTGGTAAACCGGCAGACTTATATGGAAGAAGGTACATGTTGAAAATAATGGCAATACTCTTTCTTGTATCTGCTATAGGGACAGGATTGGCTCCAAATATATCCATCTTCATCATCTTCCGAATTATTGGAGGTATAGCTGTTGGGGGTGCATCTGTTTTATCGCCAATGTATATCTCTGAGATAGCACCTGCAGCATATCGCGGACGATTAACAATTACCTTCCAATTAGCACTTGTAGTGGGTATTCTTGTGGCCTTTGCCACCGATCTAGCCCTAATAGCCACAGGTCCTAACAATTGGAGATGGATGTTTATTTCAGAAGCAATACCAGCCACCAGCTTCTTGGGACTATTATTTTTTGTCAACCAGAGCCCTCGATGGCTGGTTAAAATGGGAAGGTTTGAGGAAGCAAAAGATGTGCTAAGACAGTTAGTAGGAGCAGAAACGAGCAATCAACTTCTGGAAGAAATCAAGCATTCTATTGATAAGGAAGTTGTTGATCATATTCGTTTCTTATTTAAAAAGCCCTACTTACGACTCGTCATCATTGGATTCTTAGTCGGCATGTTCAACCAGTTCACAGGTATCGCAGTAGTTATGATCTACTCAAGCGATATTTTCAGGGCTGCAGGATTTGGGACCAATTCAGCAATCCTTCAAACTGTAATTGTAGGATTCACGAATCTCACATTCACTTTGATAGCCATGACTGTAATTGATAAGATTGGTCGCAAAGTAATGCTATTAACCGGATCAATAGGAATGTCGATATTCCTGGGATTGTTTTCATGCATATTCTTTTACAACATTGGGGGCTTTGCTCCTTTAGTGGTTATGATTCTTTTTGTAGCCTGCTTTGCCTTCTCTCAAGGTGCGGTAGTATGGGTACTTTTCTCCGAGATGTTCCCGAACAATATACGTGCACGAGGCTCTTCAATTGGATCATTCTCGCATTGGATATTTTATGCATTACTATTGTTTCTATTTCCGGTTGTACAGAAATCTTTTAAAACCAATGAAGGAATTGGATATGTATTTGCCTTCTTCGCAGTTGTAACCTTTATCAGTTACTTCTTCTTCAAGAAATACATTATTGAAACCAAGGGGAAATCACTTGAGAAGCTAGAATCAGAGACACTCTCAACAGCAAAAAACAATTAGTTTAATCACACTATTATGAACGGATACGAAAGAATAAAGGCCGCATTAAATGGTCAACCAACTGATACCACTCCTATCATGCTGCACAACTTTATGATGGCAGCGCGCGAAGCAGGAGTGTCAATGAATCAATACCGTAATGATCCACAAATTATTGCCGACGTGTTCAAGAAAGCCATTGACACCTATCAATATGATGGAATATTAGTGGACATTGATACCGTCACCTTAGCAGGAGCTCTTGGTGTTCCTGTTGATTTCCCTGAGTCAGAACCAGCACGATCACATGAAGGATTGATCAGCTCAATTGAAGAGGTAAATCAGTTAAAGCCAGTTCTGATTAAAGATTATCGCTACATAGATATCTGGCTTGAAGCTGTGCGCAAGCTAAAAGAATATTTTAAAGATGACGTTTTCATACGAGGGAACTGTGATCAGGCTCCATTTTCTTTGGCGTCGATGATCAGAGGCACACAAGATTGGCTCATGAACCTTTATATGACTCAAGACACAACACTACTGCATCAGCTACTAGAATACTGTACAGAAGCAACAACGCAATTCATCAATCTAATGGCAGAAACAGGATGTGATATGGTATCAAATGGGGATAGTCCTGCAGGCCCAGATATGGTGCCACCAGAAATCTATGAGACTTATGCCTTACCCTATGAACAAAAGGTAATTGATGCAGCTCACGCGAATAATTTACCATACACCCTACACATCTGTGGAAATACAGATTTAATTCTTGAGCGTATGGTTAAAAGTGGAGCTGATGCTTTTGAACTGGATTACAAAACCGATATCAATGCCATAAAATCGGTTTGCAAAGATCGAATTACCTTTATTGGTAATATAGATCCAAGTGGAATAATCGCCATGGGGACTCCACAACAAGTAGAAGAAAAAACCATTCAATTACTTGAAGCCTTTGCAGACTCAAATCGATTTATTCTAAATGCAGGATGTGCAATCCCAACAAGCACACCTGGCGAGAATTTAAAAACAATGATCGACTGTGCGCGTAATTTCTAAACAACATAAAATGAGCTGTATTGAAATTGATACAGCTCATTTTACGCTATACAATACCGCTAAAAATAATCATCATAACAATAGCAGTTGCAACGATATAATATAGGAATGCAGGCAAAGCGTTGGTTCTTATAATTCGCCCCGCAACACCGAAACAACCAACAGTAGCCGATACGGCAATTACGTTATTTATACAAATCATATTGCCAATAGCTGCACCTATACATTGCATACTAATAATCAACACTTCCGGAATACCTATAATCCCGGCCACCTCATATTGAAATGATGAAAACAGGATATTCGATACAGTAGCTGATCCAGAGATAAAAGAACCCAGCATTCCCACTAACGTTGCAAAAAGAGGATAAGCATTACCCGACCAATCTGCAACCTGTTTAGCCATAACTGATATCATGCTATCTTCATTTCCAGCACCAGTCTTCAACATCACCTGTACCAAAGCCACTCCTGCAATTAATGCTATGGCAGCTCCTGAGATTTGCTTAATACTAACTTGCCATGCCTTAATCACCTGCTTGCCATTCATTTTATAAATTGGGATAGCCATAAAAGCCACCACCATGAAAGGCACTATTCCAGGCAAATAGGCCCATCGCAACTCATAGTTTAAACCTTCAACACCCAGTATATTTCTTATTCCTATGGTTAACGACATCATCATATCCTTCAGTCCTATCTCAGGAATTCTTGTCAGCAGCAACAACACAGCGATAATAAGATATGGCAGCCAAGCCTTTACCAGCGACATATTAGTCTGCCCTGTAGATTCTTGCTCTAAAGGTCTTCCCCAGTCACTTTCCCATTCATCACTATGTGGAAAGCGCCACACCTTCTTTGGAACAAGAAATCCCCTTTTTACTCCCAGAATCACAAATCCAAGTCCCACAAAAGCACCAATTAAAGAGGGCAATTCGGGTCCCAGAAAAAGCGCCGCAATCAAATAAGGAACCACAAATGCCAATCCAGCAAATAAAGCAAACGGCAGCACCTCAAGTCCGGCTCTCATGTTCTTTTCTTTTCCAAATATCCTGGTCATCATTACAATTCCCAGTAATGGAACAAAAACTCCAGCCATTGCATTAGGTATCGCAATCCACTTGGCAAGGAAAGCTTCGAAAAAATGAGGATCAATATTGTCGGCGATAAGATTACTTTCTAATGTATGACTTGCGCCAAAGAATGGAGTACCAACCACTCCAAAGGTAACAGGTACAGAATTAAATATCAGAGCAACAATTGCTGCAGCCAGAGGAGGAAAACCAAGTCCTACCATCAAGGGACCAGCTAAGGCAGCTGGCGTACCAAAACCTGCAGCTCCTTCAATAAAAGCACCAAACATAAATCCAATAATAATTGCCTGAATACGATGGTCTGGACTAACGCTTGTAAAGCCTTTATTAATCACATTCATGGCTCCAGATTCTTTCAACGTATTCAGAATAAGTATCGCACCAAAAATGATGATTAAAATATCCAAGGCTTTCAATCCCCCGAAAATCGTCCACGCCACCAGTTCATTTACTGTACTATCCCAGAAAAAATAAGCAAGAGCCACTGCCACGAACCAAGCCAGAGGTAATACCAATTTAGCAGGTCTATTAAAAAAGACCATTAAAATGATCGTAAGAATAATTGGAATAAATGCTATCAGAGCCATATCAGTTTATTTTAGTGGCAGCAAAAATACCTGGCTACAAGATAGTAAAGGGATTTCAAATCCTTCAATAGGGGAGTAATTTTCAATCATTCAAAGATTACTTGATTGTTGGATTTTCAGATTAGAAGATCGTTGAATAAGAAAAAAACACGCTGCCAGTTCTGTTGACGCTGGCAGGTGCTATATTTTTTTAGGCCATCACCTTCACTACAATCTTGCAGATAGGTTGAGCTCCATCAATTCTTAATCCAGGAGCATGAAGATCATTAGGAAACAACACTGACGCATAACCTGGGTTCATGGTAAGTACCGAATGAGATTTTGCTTTCATCAAATGAAAATCATTCTCCTCCTCATAAGGTTTTTCGTCCTGAATCTCCTCAATAGGAGCAACCCAGATTTCTTCGCTACCATCCCAGATATACTGGATATCGATATACTTTCGATGCGCCTCAAACCACACATCATCAGTAGGCTTTGAGTCATATTTTTGGAATACAGCAAACAAGCTATCTCCCTCTAACTCTACTTTCTTTACTTCTCCTGCAGGAATTGAATCAAAAACCTCCTTAAGATTCGTCTCCAATAGATAATCAATTCCTTTTTGAATCAAAGGCTGTGCACAACACTGTGCTTTAACCTCTTTTAATGTTCCTATAATTGCCATAAAATTTTTATTAGTCTAAAATGTTAACCAAAGTAAATGCTTATCCTTTCTTAAAAAAAGAAATCCGGTGTCTTTTTTAGATGGGATCAATCAGCAATATCCTTATATTTTTCGTCTACAATACGCTGAAGATCTTCATTCCATTGAAACAAGCTACCATTGGGACACTCTTTTTTAACTCCATCGTGAACATCAATAATTTTTTGCTTCAATTGGTTATATTCCTTTGGATATTTAGATTTCACATCATGTAATTGTCCAGGATCCTCATCTATCTTAAATAGTGAAAAATCGTTCAATACGGCATTTTTAATTCCTGCAATAAAGGTTGTATCAAAACGTCCTCTTTTAAACTGTTGATCCCAACTTGCCGTTATCACCCAGTTACCTTCCCGAAGCACCGTTTGTGGTCCTCCATACGGACAATGAAAGTGCCAGTGCAGAGATTTGTCTTTTCTATCAAACGATTTCCCTTCAAGCAGAGGAACCAATGAACAACCATCAATAACTCGATCTTTAGAAACACGAGCTCCTGCTAACTGACAGAGAGTAGGCAGAAAATCAACATGGCCAACAGGGTTATTATAAACAGTTCCAGGCTCAATTACACCCTTCCACCAGATAAAACTAGCTTGTCTGATTCCTCCCTCCAGGAGCCATCGTTTGCGACCTCTAAAAATACCAGTCTCTCCTACCGATTGCAGTCGCCCTTGATACCTCCGATTAGTATCTGGCCCATTATCTGAACTAAAAAGAATAATTGTATTATCAAGTAAACCATTCTCCCTCAACGCAGTCACAATACGCCCAACAGCAATATCCATATTTTCAATACAACCATAATATTCGGCTTGTCCTAATCCATTAGCACCACTTGCGTTGTTAAGAGGTATCTCTCCAGTTGCAATCCTTTCCAGATATTTCTGCTTAATTGAATCAGGGGCATCACAGACAACATGAGCCTCCTGGAAAGGCAGGTAAAGAAAGAATGGTTCGGACTCCTCCTGTTTCTCTAGCCATTCAATGGCTTTATTCGCGACAATTTCACACGCAAATAAAGGATGAGCTGCATTACCTAATCTTCCTAACGGGATTCCATTTTCTACAAAATTATCAGGATTTCGATGACTCGGCAAAGCATGTGTCGCTGTGCAACACCAATTATCAAATCCCTGATCATCAGGATCAGAATGATTCCCACTCCTTAGTTCGTTATTTAAGTGCCACTTACCAAATACAGCCGTTTTATATCCTGCCGTTTTCAATTGCTCAGCAATTGTTATTTCTGATCCAGGTAAATGAATATTACTCTGCGGTTTCTTATAAATCTCTTTAATCCAATCATGAATACCGATCCTTGTTGGAACTCTGCCTGTCAATAAACCAGCCCTGGAGGGGGAACACATGGCAGAAGAGGAATAACAATCGGTTAAAATAGCTCCATTGGCTGCCAAACGATCCAGATTAGGAGTCTCGGCATATGCTTTCGGATTATTCCATTTCACATCAGCATAACCAAGATCGTCGGCTAGAATGATAATAATATTGGGCTTCTCATCTTTCGTCACTGCCATTAGCTTAGCAGGAACAACAAGAAAAGATAAAAGCCCAATATAGATCTTAATTTTACTCATAGATCAAATGTTACCTAAAAAAACTCGGATATTACTTTCGCGCTCTTTTTCGAGGCTTTTTATATTTATCCTTTCCATCTGTTAACCACTCCAAAGAGAAGCTCACAAAAGGATTCTTTTTATAACCATCCTGTTCGAAGAATACCCCTATTTCACCATTCTCAAGCAATGTTAGTGAAGAATAGGCTGAACCACCTTCATAAACGGTCTTCCCTTTAGTCCAGGTTTTCCCCTCATCATAGCTAACTCGAACAGTTAGATTCACTCGTCCTTTCTTACTATTGGCATTAGCAAAAAGTAATCGGTTCTTTTTATAACCATCTTTTTTTGAGCTATATCTAATAATACTTGCATTACAACCAGGGTCAGTCAAGGTAGTATCTGGAGTGCTTACCCAACTTTTCCCCATATCTTCAGAGATATGAACATAGCGATGTCCTAATCCATTCACTCTACTGTTAATCATCAACCTACCATCATCAAGCTCAACAATCTTAGATTCATTAAACGGAACAATCTTCGTGTCGATAAAATACCATGATTTCCCATGATCATCACTTCCAAACACATGGCCGCCGTTCTTAAGGTTTACCATACAATGAAGAAGCTTTCCATCACGCGTTTGAATTCCTCTACCAGAGGTAATAAACTTAAAATCAGGTTTCCATTCAGGTTTTGAAATCTGACTGGTTATATCTACAGGATCACTCCAGGTTTTTCCATTGTCTGCACTCTTTACCACATGAAGATAATATACATCTCTCTCCTTGTCCAAATCCATGAAATTGTAAAAAAGAAAAATCTCTTTTGTCACCTCATCAACAATCATTGAAGGATCAGATGCAGACTGTCCGAATGGAAAATCAACTACAGTTTCAATTTCTGTCCATGTCTTTCCGTTATCACCACTTCTGCGGATAACAATGTTAATATCCTTACTCCATTTCAAATCTCCACAGGAAGGTACGCGCTCATCAATGGCACAAACAAGATCTCCATTGGGGGCTGTTACAATTGCCGGGATACGAAAGCAAGCAACGCCTTCACGCATCGATTTGTTGAATAAATCAACATGCCCTGTTACGCCATCTGCAATTTTAAAATCTTTCTTTTTATCCTGTCCCTGTACCCCCAGAGACCACAACAACATCAATACAATAATAACTCTCTTCATCCTTTTAATATTTTTTTGTTTTTAGATCTTACAACTATCCAGAATTTGCTAATTCTTAATCACTTTATAGATACCGCCTCCCAACGGAGCAGTTATTTTCACCAGATAAATACCAGAGGGCTTATTCGTGAGGTCAATCTGTATATCCTCTTCTCCACTTAACTCACGGGAATAAATTATCCTCCCTGAGATATCAATTATTTTTACTGTTTGCGCATTGATTAAGTTGCTTAGTGCAACATTAAAAATACCATTGGATGGATTAGGGTAAATGACAGCCTCTTTTTGATGAATTAATTCCGGAGTACCAACATGACTCTTTTCCAGATGATCTGCACCATCAATTAACCATTCAAGAGAAAATCTGGCAAACTGAATCTTCGCATACCCTCGAGATGGTAAGCTTTGTTCATAAACCAGTCCGATAGTTCCATCATCCATTACTGTTAAATCAGAATACGCAGCGCCTCCAGAAAATATAGTTTTACCTTCAGTCCAGGTTTTCCCCTCATCATAGCTCACCCTCACAGTCATATTTTTACGTCCTCGAACAGATTTAGCATTTGAAAACAATAAACGGTTCTTCTTATAACCGTCTTCTATTGAGGTATAACGAATGATACTTGCGTTACATGCAGGATCAATCAATGCTTCATCAGGCTTGCTAGTCCAAGTACGACCTGCATCTTTCGAAGTATGGACATATCTTTTCCCTTCACCCTGAACACGACTATTAATCATCCACGTACCATTGGCCAATTCTACAATCTTCGATTCATTTGCTGGTTTTACAGGTTGATCAATGAAATACCACGATTTTCCATGGTCGTCACTACCAAACACATGCAGTCCTTTGTTCAGATTAACCATACAGTGTAATAATTTACCGTCCCTGGTTTGAGTACCCCTACCAGAAGTGATAAATTTAAAATCATTACCCCATTCAGGGTTCGTCACCTGACTGGTAATGTCTTTAAACGGGGACCATGATTTACCGTTATCCACACTCTTCTGCATCAGGAAATAATACTTTCCATCGGCAGTATCACGATGCATGTAATTATAAAAGAGGAAGATTTCATCAGTAACATTATCAACAATCATTGAAGGATCCGACACAGGTTCTCCGTCTGGTAAATTCATACAGATTTCCATATCAGACCATGTCTTGCCATTATCAGAACTTCGCTTCACGGCAATATCAATATCCCTGGCCCACTTTAAATCTGCACTATTTCGTCGTCTTGCATCTATGGCACAAATCAAATCGCCATTAGGAGCTGTTACTAATGCTGGTATTCTAAAAGTATGCGTTTCGTCTGTCCCGCTAATAAAAATAGGCTTGTGCTCTTCAATCAATGCATGTGAACCAAAGGGGTTAACCTCTGCAACCTCATAGTCTTCTTCCCCGATTAGAACAGATGTACAACCGAAATCAAGATAATTATCAATAGTACTGGCATCTTCCTTTACATCAAAAGTCACATAAAACTGGTTTACACCAGATAATAATTCCATATCACCCACAAGATCCATTTCTACAGAAACATTTGTCACCTCTGCAAAAAGCTCAGCACTATCAAAAACCTCATCATTGGCTCGGTAAACATGAATCGCCTCAACATTATCCATATTGGTCGTCCCATCAAGGTTCAAGTTAATTTGTTTCAAGGATAATGGATTATTCATCCCCATTGTACTAATTTCAATAGAACCAATGCTTACGTTACGTGTTCCCCGGCCAATAGGATTATTATCATTTTGAACGATTTTCACCTCCTTCACAACCATATCCGTTTGTGGATTAAAAACCATTGCACCGTTCTGCAGACTTCCATCTAAATTACCATTCATAGTTGGTACAACAGTTCCGTCAGTCTGCTCAAAGTCCCATGCTACTTTTAAATTATCCTCATTACCATCAATCGTTAATGTCATATCTGCCTTAATCTCGTCAATGGTCATCGCTCCATTCCAAAAACGCAAATCATCAACCATCCCCACAAATGGATTTCCACCGCTGTTACCTAATCCTACACGTAAATTAGTGTTATTGGCAATAGCCTCTGCACCTATCTTTTCATGTGTCTTTGTTTGCTCAAGATTACCATCAACATAGATATACGAAGTATGAGTTTCGACATCTACTACCGCTGCAAGATGATGCCATTCTCCATCAAGAATTTGTGATGTTCCCCAACTTGGCCCTACCCCCTGACCGCTTGAAGTTTCCAAATTAATTCCGAATGTACCATTGGTATGATGTCCAATAAACTCATAACCAACACCCGAATTCACACGCTTGGCCAGAATACGAGGATAAGTACTTGAAGAAGATGAGGACTTCACCCACAGGGTAATTGTCCGTGATTCTCCAACACCAATATCCAACAGGTCACTATCACTGACTTCCATATAATCAGTCGTTCCAGTCAGCACCAAAGCATTCCCCGATTGGGCTTTTACATTGAGATGAATCAAGCCCACAAAAAGCAAGCAAAATATTACCCTTATCATCTTATTGAGTCCTAAAATGGTTACATCAGACTAACGCTACAATTCTGCTGAAAATTCAAGTCCTTCAACTTCTCGCACATCATCACCAATTACCTCAACTGGCACACAAGTGAACATCCACTTCCAGGAAGTCCCACCATGAGGAACTTTTAAAAGCACCTTATTCCATCCCTTCTTTAAGAGCACCGGTGTTGGTTTGCGATAAAAGTAATCTTCATCAACCCAGGGAATTTCAGTAACCTTTGCCCCTAATCCTGGCTGTTGCCAATTAGGAGGAGCAATCTCCTTGTCATTCATCCAAATTTGCGGATTTGTTGTATGCCATTGTCCAATTTGCGGAGTGGGACCACCTCTGCGACCACCTGCTCTTGACCAACCATGGAATCCTATCCAAAAACCAACAGTCTGCTCCTTGGGAGAATAGATGTTGGTTGTGGCATATACAGTACCGTTCTTTTCTTTTACAGGCGATGGAAATCCGAAAAAATGCTTCAGATGAACTGTTCCACCATAAAGCGTTGAATCGCTCCACGAATAAGATTTTCCATCAATATCATACGTATCCTTCATCTCGATCTCTACGGGAAAACGCTTTTTCATGTCTCCCTGATGATCAAACGGACCAATAATCTTCCATGGGATATGTGCATGTTTTACATACGGAAAAGGGATACCTTTAAAGTACTTATTTCGATGTGCTATAACTTTATCTTCGAAGCTTGCTCCTTCCATATAATCAGGAGTATCATGTGCAGGCATCTGTGCCCAGTATTTTCTCCCATTATAATCTTTTTTCCCTCGCCAAATCGCATCACTATACATCACCAATGATGGATATGTAGGATTCTGACGAAAGAAGTTCATCTCATCAACAATATTATTATCATGCCATAAGCAAAGTACACCTCCTAAAGCGAGATCATCACCATGAGGCTGTCCACAAGGTTGTTGATACATGAATCGATAAAGAGATGCCAAAGGATCGATATGATTGATATAGTTCGCACGAGAATCGATAAAACGATGACCTGTAAGTGGCTCTACTGCACCAGTCCACAATTGTTTTATGGAACGCTCACCTCCAACTTCATCCATCCCAGGACGCCAGCCGATTACTTCACGGCCATTTTTATAAACTGCCTCAGCAACAGGATCTAAAAAACCTTTACCAACCCTCTCCTCCTGATGTCGCACTTCATCAGTTCCCAAATGGATATAAGGCATTACCACAGCAGGAGCAAGGCTACAAAGTTCATCGATTAAATTGATCAATATCTCTTGCACTTTAGGTGTATTCATCGACGTTAGGTTGAAAGCTTTACGAAATGCATGAGAGTGCCCCGGAATATCAAACTCAGGGATCAAGGTTATATGGCGATCACTACAAAAACGCACCAACTCCTTGAACTCTTTCTGGGTATAAAACTGACCAGGTTTACGACTAAATGTTGCGCCATCCTGAAGTTGCGGGTATATCTTACTCTCTAAACGCCATCCTGGATTTTCGGTTACGTGAAAGTGGAACACATTGTACTTATAGTTGGCCATAATCTCCAGTTGTTGCTTTAAAAGATCAACCGACATATAATTACGTCCAACATCATGCATAAATCCACGCACTTTAAAGGCAGGCCAGTCTTCAATCTTTCCTTTTGGTAAGATGTAGCTACCATCTCTTACCGCCATTAACTGACGCAATGTTTGAATTCCATAAAAAATCCCTGCATCATCATTTGCTTTCACCAAGATATCTGATCCAATACTTAGAGAATAAGCACCTTCGAAACCATATGGATTCTTCACTGTATCTTTTTCAAAGAAAACACGACACAATTGGACATCTTCTCCTTCTTCCAAAACAGGAAAGTATTCTCTAAGTTTTTGGGCCTCTTGTGTAAGGTTATCTTTTAGAATAATCTCTAGCTCTTCAAACTTGACAAATTCTTTTTCCAGGCTCATTATTTGAGGCTGAGGAATCAAATTCGGTTGTGGATACTCTCTTTCAGAGGAGCATGAAAGCAGTATCGAAGACATTAATATTAGTAACAAGGTGATTTTCATAGGTTCTAATTTATTGCTTTTTAATTTTTTCGCAGTAAAAATCGTTTATATAACGATATTAAGGGGAGGAAAAATACTTCAAAAAGGGGGAACAGGACAGTCATTGTAATATATAAACAAGCGTCATGTTGCGCTTAACCATCCTCATGATGGTTAAACACTCCATGACTACTATCCCACCATAATTGTAACCTTACACATTAAGGTTCATCAAAATATCTTTTAATCAGGTTTACCCACACCTGATATCCTCGTCCATTCAAATGAAGACCATCTTCGGTTAAGTCTTTTCTTAACTTACCTTCATTATCTTTCATTGCAGTCTCAAGATCAACAAAAGTATGTCCCATCTCTCGGGCCATTACCTTCAATGCTTTATTTACAATAGCAACAGAATCACTTTTGCTGGTATGTCCTGAAAACTTTCCGAAAAAGTTATTAACAGGCAAAAGACTCTGCACATACAATTGAGTATCTGGCGATTCTGCCTTTATTTGCTCATATATTTTACGGTGATTATTAATAACCTCTTTGGTATGTTTTCCTCTTGCCAAATCATTTATCCCAATCAACAAAAATACCTTTGCGGGCTTTATGCGAGTAATGTCATTTAAGCGCATTAACACGCCACGAGTAACATCTCCACTTATCCCTCGATTTTTCATCCTTGAATCCTGAAGATACTCATGCCATTCTGCACCATCAGAAATACTATTTCCTAGAAATATTACTTCATCTTCGGTATCAGGAAGTAATCCAAACTGATGTGATCGATGATAATAATATGGAGTAAAACCTGGTCGTTTTAAAATTGCCTCTGACTGCAATATCGAATCAAGCTCAGTCTTTGGAATTTTCACAAATGAAATCTTCTCATATGGTGATTCTTTTCCATTTTCAAAGAGCAATCCCAATCCACCATCATACAGTCTGATAACCGATGAATAAGCTGATGGACCTTCATAAATGGGCAAAGACAATGGCCAGGTGGTCGCATCATCAAAGCTAAAGCGAAGTGTCATATTCATTCGTCCTTGCTGACTAGCAGGATTTGAAAAAACCATCATATTGTATGCATCTCCTTCCCAAACAGACTTAAATCGAGTGATACTGGCATTACACCTTGGACCGATGAGCGTACTATCTCGAGTCATTGCATTAAAACTATTACCTCCATCTTCTGACAAAGAAACCGATCGATAGCGTATCTTTCGGTTACGCATATTCTGCATTACTGTACCATCGCTCAGCTCAACAACCTTTGTTTCCCCTACCTGAAGACCTACTGGAGATCCAACATTCCAGGTTTTTCCATGATCATCACTATAAGCATTACGTGCATGAGTCTGAAATGTACCATCCCCTTTTTGATCATATTTAATCACCAAAGGTTGAAGCAATCTTCCACTTCTCGTCTGAATTCCATGCCCTGAAGAAGCAAAAAGTCCTTCCCATTCCTTCGCTTTTAACCATGGATTCAAGTCTATTGGTTCAGACCATGATGTTCCATCATCATCAGAGAAGATATACTGCACATGCTGAGTGGTTGGATCATCAGCACTATTGTTTCCAGGTTGAGCATTTCGGATACTAATACCAAGAGGAGCATAAGCATAAAAGCAGAAGATTCGTCCTGTTATTCGATCCACGACTAAAGATGGATCACCACAGCCATGTTTTTCCGTTAAATCAAGGATTACTCTCATAGGTTCCCAACTATTGCCATGATCAAAACTTCTTCGCATAACAAGGTCGATATTGCCAGGCAAATCCTTTCCATTATCTCTTCTTGCATCACACACTGCAATTACCGTCCCTTTGGTTGTAACCTCTAAGGCAGGAATCCTGTAAGTATGCGTTTGGTATGTTCCTCCGACAAACAAATCATTTAGTTTGAAGGTTTGCCCATTTACACCCCCAACCAATAGCAATCCTACCAATAGAATAAATAGTCTCATTTTATAAGATCTTCGGGTTAAAAGTACCTCAATCAATTACCTCACAAAAATACCCTCATGATGATGGCTCCATATCCTACGTATCAATGAAAAAGGGGGTACAAATCTATCATCTAATGAATATTTGCATCCACTAATGTCTCATAGAATTCAGGACTAAAAGCAAAGCATTCAATATTAAAACGTTCATTTCTATCAGGACCTCCATCCAGATTTACCACCTCCTCATTATTATCAAATGGTTCACTCTCACCAATAACTACCAATCCTTTCAACTTTGGATTCCAATCGATATGACAATATCCCCAGGCAGCATCAGTTGTCAAATACTTGGTATTAAATTTCTCTGCATTACCCGTCTCCGAAAAAGCAATTGTTGCCTCTTCCCGGTCACCACTAAAGTTACTTGCAACCACCACGCGACCAGCATATGAACCTTCTGGAATTTTCACAGCTCCCTGATGACATCTTCTTGCTTTATGGTTTCTTCTACTTTGTCCAAGAAATGTTGGTTTACCTGATAGATCAAAGATCATTTCATTCTTATAGCCCGTCTTACTTTGTCGCCTTGAAACAACATAGATGGTTCGATCATCAAGCAATGCCCAGGAGATTTCATTTAGCTCTCCTAAATACGCTGGATATTCGTTAACATCGTAAAATAAATCCCAGCTCTTTCCTCCATCCATCGTAATTAAGAACTTAACTGGGTCAACATAAAACGGTACGAGATAAGCATCTCCCTTTTTTCCTTTCCAATCCATATTGGGGATAACAAGTGCATTCGTAACCGGAGACTGACAGGGAGAGATCGTATCAAGCTTTGTAGATACCAGCTTAGTCATTTCATCCATTGGTTCAGGATTACTCCATGTTTTCCCTTGATCTTTACTAATAGTTCGATATACCCCTTTATATTTATCTGCATGTTGATGTGTACGGTGTCCACCAGAGAAATAACAGTGAATTTCATCATTCCATTCAACCATTGAAGTGTAAGCAACAACACCATTCACATCCTGCATTAATATCTGATCATCAATCCATGTTTTACCGCCATCCAGACTTCTGGTCAAAACTAACGTCAATCCAGGAGGAGCATCATTCTTTCCTTTCACCTGAAAATGATAAGATGCAACTAACACACCATTTTTTAAGGCTAACACCCTTGGTTCTTTTGTCTCATAAGCACCAAAACGCGTTCCCTCATAACGAACATCTCCTCGACTTATATCTCCAGGGAGAAATCGCATCCCCGGATATACCAGTTTGTCATTTTCGATCCTCCCTGTAACATACTCTTTCCCCTTAAATCGTTTGTCCAGGTTATTAACATCTCCACCTGCCAATTTACTATGGGCAAAATGCACAAAGATGGTGTCTCTACTAGTAGCAACTATATTTCCTGCTTTATCTTTTACAGATATTTCAATCACATTGGGTCCATACCAGTCAGCCAAAAATTCATTTTTATTAGATGCTGAATATTTCCCGTCATTATCATTGATTAACAATTTAGCATCACCCTGCTTCTCCACTAAGTCGAAACGATAACTGTAATTACTATTCTCACCTAACACTTCTGCTTCCAATGCTACTTTAAAACGTTGGATCACCATATCCTCAGGAATAACATGGGAAGGATGAGTTTTAAAGTAAACCGATGGCCTGACAACTTGCATCTTTAATGAGATAGCATTCGTTTGCATCACCCACTCCCAATTGAATCGAACAAACTTAATTGTTGCTCTATCCCCATTAAAATCAAATTCTGCTAACATTCCAATGGTTCCATCTTTTAAAACAGCCAAAGATGAATAATCAAACGCATTGGAGTAAAGCTCTCGCTGATTTATCCAGCTTTTACCTTCATCCTTGCTATAGGATATCAGTGCATCGCCACGCTTCCTTCCATCAACACGCCCCGTAACACCAATGTGAATTAATACATCCTGCGCCGAAGGTTCATTAGTTTTGTACCTTATCATTGGAGACATACAACCTGTATCGACCAACTCCTTTTGCTTACGCAGATTACTCCAGGTGTTTCCTCCATCATTACTTTCCGACAATAGTCTGCAACCTTTGCTACGAACTGAGGCCAAAACTCTGCCGCCATTGAGTTCTACCATCTGAATCTCATTACCCCCATGATCTCCTTCAGGTGTTGGCCGACAATACTCTCCATGCTTCCAACTCTTCCCATTGTTATCAGAATAAAGTGCGAAATTGAATTCCTTTCTAACACCATCCTCAAGAAAAGCTTCAGACATTGGAATAATAACGCGACCTTTATAAGGACCTTCTTGCAATGTAATCCCTACACCTGGGCCACTTACGCTGACAATGGTATTCGCACTACTTTTAGCAACCTTTGTAATCTCTTTAGGCTTCGACCATGTCTTTCCTTCATCCTTACTTTTGATCACAAAAACACGCTCTATCTTATCTCCCTTAAGTCCTGTCTCAACCTGTTTCACTCCATGTGACCGGTCCCTACTATGTAGCTTCTCCGGGAAATAGATATAGGTCAGAATAATGGTTCCATCTTCAGCCTGAACGATGACAGGATTCATCACCACATTATCGCCAGATTCAGCAATGACACTAGGAGAACTCCAGTTTTTCCCATTATCCTCTGATCTCCTTAAAACCAAATCATTCTTTGCATGATCATGGTTCATATCTTCGCGCCCTTCCATTATAGCAAGGATTGTTCCCTTAGAAGTAACCAGTAATGATGGAATACGGTAATTGTGATAGCCCAACCCATCATTTAACGCATCAAAAATCACCTGAGATTCATAGAGCGGTTTGTTCTTATAATTCGTTTCTGTTTGTAATTCATTCCCAGCACACAACCCAATTAATGGCAGGAGTATTGTCAATAAAATGGTTCCAATTTGTTTCATGATTCTTACAGTTAATTTTGCCATGGTAAAATAAATATACGTACAGTGAAGATAAGGGGTACTTTTCGTGCAAGATGTAGGACATGACGCTTCAACCAACATCCATATTACCATTTTTACGGTTTCGAAAAATGAAAGGCAATCACTAAAAAGCACCTATCAATCGTCCATTATAGGGGGAATATTCTTTCATCGCTTTTATTTCGGTTATAAATTCCATAACTTGACAATTCATTTAGAACTTATTCCTATGATTTATCCAAAAACCATATCATTCAAAAAACCTTTCAACACCTTTCGAATAGTTGTATGGATGCTAGTCATGCTATTGACCTGCAACGTGTATGGAAATGATAGTTTCTGGGGAAAAGACTCAAAAAATCCCAAATTCACACATTTAACAGTTGAAAATGGTCTATCATCAAACATCACAAGTTGCATTCTTCAAGATAGCAGAGGTTTCATGTGGTTTGGCACTGATGCAGGCTTAAATCGATATGACGGGACACAGGTCACCATGTTCAATACAGGTGATGGTATGGAGAAAGGCGGACTAAGCAATGGCGTAATCCGAAGCATCTGTGAAGATAGTCAGCAAAGAATATGGGTAGGAACCGAAAGAGGATTAAATGTCTATTCCCCAGCCAAAAGTACTTTTCAATACTTTCTTGCCAATCAGGAAAATCCAGTTTCACTAAACAACAACACAATAACTGCAATAGCAGAAGATAAAACACAACAACTTTGGATTGGAACAATCAAAGGTCTTCATCTTCTTTCAACATGGGATAACAATGCATCTCCTAAGTTTGATCGAATCATGGTATCAAATTCATCAGGCTTAAAAAGTGATCGAATCTATTGGCTTTTATCAGATGAGGACAATAACCTTTGGGTAGGAACCGAAGGAGGAGGAGTAAGTGTATTGTTTAACAAAGATCGAAAGCAAAGACCTTTCAAATTTACCCCTCTTGAGGAAATTATCAACTCATCTAAGATTCAAGAACATACCATCGGATATTCGATTTACCAATCTGCTGATTCGCGCATCTTCATTGGAACAGATAAAGGACTAATTATCCTTAATAAAAAGCAAGACAGCTATGAAGCTACCTTCCATGATCCTCAACCTGGAACGAAAGGATTTTTACAGAGTGGAAAAATATTCAGTATCACAGAAGATTTAAAAGGAGGTATTTGGATTGGAACCTTTGGTAGTGGTTTGTATCAATTCCAACAAGATGGAACCTTTACTCAATATACCAATAATCGATATGATTCCCGATCAATCAACAGAGATTATATCTTTTCCTTAGCAACCTCAACAGAAGGGATTGTTTGGGTAGCCACAAGAGAAACAGGTATCGACAGGATTGATCCTTATGCACAGCGCTTCATACACTTAAAACACAGTCCGAACAACAAAAACTCACTTGCTAATAATGTAATCAAAAGTATCGTTGAAGGTCCCGACGGAAGATTCTGGTTTGCATCTTATGGTGGTGGATTAACGGTATACAATCCCAAACATCAAAGTTTCCACACCTACCGACATCAATCAAATAACAGAAATTCAATTGCCAGCAATATTATTGAATCTATTGCATTCGACCAAGATGGACATCTATGGATAGGCACATCCAACGGACTGGATATGCTAGATCCGAATAAAAACACCTTCACCCATTACAGCAATGATCCCTCCAATCCTAATTCTCTGATCAATAATGCCATTTGGTCTGTATATCCAGGCAAAAATAAAAAAGGCATTTGGGTAGGAACCTACGAAGGTCTTGATTGGTTCGATTGGGAAACAAAGAAATTTATTCATTTTAAGAACAACCCTCAACAATCCAATTCATTATCATTCAACTTTATTCGTACTATTTACGAAACCGACACTCATGTATTATGGATTTGCACCTTAGGAGGAGGAGTAAGTAAGGCAGACTTAAATATGTTTGATGATTATGAAGACATTACTTTTACCAATTTCAACAATAAAAACAACAATCCTGCTTCATTGGCCAATGATTTAGTCAACACCATCTTTGAAGATAACAACAATACCATATGGGTCGGCACCCAAGGTGGATTAAGCGTTCTAGATCCAAAGTTCAACAGGTTCCGCAATTATTTCACGCAAGACGGTTTACCTGACAACGTGATAAAAGGAATCCTCCAGGATCAAGAAGGTACCATGTGGATAAGTACCCAAAGGGGACTCTGCAAGTTCGATTCCTCAACAGGTAAATTCAATAGTTATTATTACAAAGATGGACTGCAAGCTAATATCTTTAATCTGTCATCTTGTTTAAAATCTTCCAAAGGAGAAATGTTGTTTGGAGGCAATAACGGTGTCACAATTTTTAATCCTGACGAAATTACGGAAGCCAATACATTCCCTACTGTCTACCTCTCTAGCTTGAGTATAAACAACACATCGATACAACCACATATCCAATACAATGATCGAAAAATCTTAAAAAGAAACCTCAATCACACTTCGAAAATTACCCTGAATCATTCCGAAAACAATGTGAGTATTGGTTTTGGTGCAATTGAATATTCATTCCCTGAAAAAATTCGATTCTCCTATATGCTTGAAGGGGCAGATACAGATTGGAATTACACCGACAAGCCCGGAACAGCAATAATCTATTCTTCTTTAAAACCTGGCAAGTATCAATTTCATGTAAAGGCATCGGGAATAAACGGAGCCTGGAATGACAAAGCAAAAACAATTGTATTAGAGGTCCTGCCACCTCTATGGGCTACCGTATGGGCAAAAATTGTCTATTTCCTTTTACTTATTGGTATAGCAGTAGTCATTCGTCAGGTCATACTCAATCGTGTACAAATCAAGAGAGAACTCGCCTACCAAAAAGAGGAGATACGCCGAAGAACAGAAATGAACCAATTCAAGCTACGTTTCTTCACCAATATATCTCATGAGTTTAGAACTCCATTAACTCTTATTTCGGGGCCCATGCAAAAGCTTCTAAAAGATGGAGATAATATGACACCCGACCAGATTAAAGGCTCCTATCGTACCATCGATAGAAATACACAAATTTTATTAAGATTGGTAAACCAGTTACTTGATTTCAGGAAAGCCGAAAATGAAGATATCCGCATTGCAGCCTCTCAGTCTGATTTAGTTGTTTTTATTACTGAGCTAACCAATTCATTTAACCAGTTAGCTGAAGAGAAAAACATTATTATTAACCGTGAATTACCAGATCAGTTTAACTGCTGGTTTGATGCAGGGAAGATCGAGAAAATCTTCTTTAATCTGATGTCAAATGCATTCAAGTTTACCCCTGAGAACGGAATGGTAAGTGTGCGTTTAAAACCTCTTTCTGAATCATTCATTCTTGAAGTACAAGATACAGGCATTGGTATACCAAAAGATAAAGTAGATCTTATCTTCGAGCGCTACACCCAGCTAAAAGAAGGGAAATCGCTTGCTGAAGGAACAGGAATAGGATTAGCTTTTGTAAAAAGATTGGTTACTCTAATGAGAGGAAGCATAACTGTTGACAGTATCCCTGCACAAGGAAGTTCTTTCAGTATTGAACTACCTTGTACCGCCTCATCCTTTAATGAGGAAGAGAAAGTAGGATTTATTGCAACCTCATCGATGTTACCTGTCTCCGATTCTGAAATCACTCCTACTGTTGAGCCTATACAGTTCGAAAATAACAAGTCTGAAAATGGATCAAATAAACCAGTCATCCTTGTTGTTGAGGATAACGCAGACATGAGACGGTTCATTGCAGACACCCTATCATCCAGCTATTCTATTTTACAAGCCGAAAATGGAAAAGAGGGACTTGATATCGCGTTGGCAAAAGGACCAGATCTGGTTATCACAGATATCATGATGCCTGTGATGGATGGAACCACTTTCTGTAAGAAGTTAAAAAACAATGTAAAGATATGTCATATCCCTGTCATTATGCTTACTGCAGCAAATACTGAGGAAAAGGAGCTGAAAGGCCTGGAAACAGGTGCTGATTATTACATCACTAAACCTTTTAAAGTCAATCAGCTTCTGCTCATCATTAAAAATCAGCTTCAAAGCAGGTTAAATCTACAGCGTAAATTTTCCGGCCCTGGTATCCCTGAACCTGAAGAAGTAACCGTAACCTCAAAAGATGAAAAGTTCCTTCGTAAAGTAGCCACATTAATTGAGGAGCAAATTGGAGAGCATGAACTTTGTGTTGAATACCTTGCTAAGAAGACTGGTTTCAGTCCTGTTCACTTTTATCGGAAGATAAAATCACTCACAGGAATGGCACCAAATAATTTTATCAGGTCGTATCGATTAAAGTATGCGGCACAAATGCTTTTGCAGAAAAAATTACGCGTCTCAGAGATTGCTTATACTGTCGGTTTTAGCGATCCTAAATATTTCCGAAAATGCTTTAAGAATGAGTACGGTTTAAGTCCTACTGCATATATTGAAGAGCATCTGAAAGAGGAATAGCAATCCTTTTTAGGCGAGTGAATTATCACACAGACTCTTGGCCTCAAATCGATCTGTGTGATAGTTATTACTCCTACTTTTGAATGTTTTGTACCCCTTCACCTATCTCCAATCTCGACATCTTTACTCCCACAATAAACTACTGATTATAAACAATTAATCATTAAATTTACAATTATGCGAACGATAACACTCATTATCGGTTTTCTAGTTGCTGTTTGTGCAAATACAGTTGCTCAGGACGAAAAGACACCAACAATTGAAGGAGCCAAAGGAACCACAGTATTTGCCATAAGGGATATCCCTGCGGGAGTCCCTAAATTAGGACATGGTAAAGATGCCAAACAATATGGATATCGTATTCCCTCACTACTGGTATCCAATAAAGGTACCACATTAGCTTTCTGCGAACGCAGACTAGGTCTTCATGATCATGCGCAGAACGATATCGTAGTTAAACGTAGTACAAATGGAGGAAAAACATGGGGACCTGAAATCATTGTTTTCGAAGATGGTATGAACTCCATCAACGATCCACTATCAGTGCAGTTAGCTGATGGTCGCATTATGATGATGTTCGCCAGATTTCCTTATGGAAGGCATGCACGAAATTCAGGATGGATAAAGATGGCGGAGCCAGGATACAATGATCCCACAGTGAATATCCTTACCTATATAACCTACAGTGAAGATGACGGACAAACGTGGTCAAAACCAGTAGACATTACAAAATCAGTAAAACCTTCTCACTGGTTAAATGCCAACACCCCAGGTGCAATGATACAGTTAAGGAAAGGACCACACAAGGGACGCATTATCACCTCATTATGGGGAACCGTACCCGTAAAAAAAGGAGATAAGATAATCCGCAATTGGGAGATTATCTCTGCGTGGAGCGATGACATGGGAAAAACATGGAAAAGAACAGAAGCACTGGATGATCCCGAAAAAGGATTCCCTAATGAGTGTCAGATTGTTGAAACTTCAAATGGAGATTTAGTTATTATTTCCAGGAATCAGGGAGGTGATCGCATGCGCAAAAAAGCCATTTCTCACGACGGCGGTGAAACCTGGTCTCCATTATCAACAGATCCGACACTACCTTCGGTAGCTTGCATGGGATCGGTAATTAAAGGCCCTAAAAAGAAAGATGGATCATGGGATTTATACGCCAGCTTTCCTTCTAAAGATGGAAGAAAAAACGGACAAATAGCAGTATCAACAGATAACGGTAAATCATTCCAGATCAAGAAGATTATCTCAGGCTCCTTTGCTTACTCTGCGACTCAGATATCAGCCAATGGGAAGCACCTTGAGTTATTCTACGAAACTGATGGCTATAAAACCATTCGCTTCCTAAGCATTCCCTTGAAACAACTAAAGTAAATCTGATTACAACATAAAAAAAGGAGGCAACCACTGGTGATTGCCTCCTTTTTATTTGGAATTAAATATCTTTCTTTAATAATAAGTCTGCTTAATCTCTGCCGCTCTTCTTACCAAGTCACTAGCCTGAAGAATTTTATTCTTCAATGTATAAGGATAAGCAGGATGCGTTTCTAAAAATTTATAAACAACATTCATTGCACTAAATGATGAATACTGTCCTAATGAAGAATCCAGCCAAGCTTTTGGGAAGAAAATATCCCCAGTAACCTGAATATCTTCAAGCATCTCCAATGTCGATTTAAGGTACTTCTCTGAAGTTCGTGCCCTTAAAGGATGATGCAGATAACGTAAAGCTGTAGTTACCCAATTCTCAATCTCTCTATTTCTACCATCCTTCAAGCTCTCAAAGAATGCGTCTCTAGCCAATGCATCGTTTGATAAAGCAGGAATAATAAACTCCATCTTCTTCTTACGGTCGGCATTTTTTATCGAGCGTAGTTGCTTAATCAGTATTTGACGAGCATTCTTCACATTACGAACAGCCAAATCAAAACTCAGTTCCATCTTATCATTTTCTGACAGAATCAATCCTGCAATCGAAACATTTCCATCCCAAACGCCCAATAACTTTTCAATACCCGACTTGCTCATCACAATACTCTTCCAGGTATTAAAGAAATCTCGTTTGATACTAGCATTTGGATTCCTTTCCATCGAACTCCATAATAGTTTTTCCAAAGGAGCCATATAAGAGTTACGATCCTGATCTACCAACAACTTCCAATAAATTGTTCGGATATATTTATTCAATAGGTTAATCAATTGTTGATCTTTTTCCTGAGGAAGAGCCAACATGATAGCATCAAGCATTTCATGGGGAGCCACTTTGGCGTTCAGCATATTCTCGTAAAGATCAAGCCATACAACGCCTCTGGTTAATCCTTCCGGGATAAATGGTACGTTCCGAAGTAAATACTCAAGGGTTTTAGCATCAAGACTAAAATATCCATAAGCAAGACCTAGTCCATTCGGCAATACAAAATCTGAATCAAGATGCTCCTCCATAATATTCACATCCATTTCAGGACCGTTGAAATTATATGGTAACATCTTACTCTCATCCTGTGAGCCGAACAAAAAGTTCAAACGTTGTTTCCATAATCTATTATAGCCCCATGGATCAACCTGGGAGAACGAATAACCACCACGAATAGAATCATTTTGGCCTATTGCCACCTCAATACGTGGCATCCCTGGTTCATATACCCAAACATTGCTCCACTCTTTTAGATCGAATGGACTATCCTCATTAAGAATCTCAATCAAATTATCCCAGGTAGCATTACCGTAAGCATATTTCTCAAGATAGGTCATCAAGCCCTCACGAAGATTCTGTGCACCAATCATCTGTTCTAAATGATTCATCACAATAGGAGCCTTATGATAGATAATAGAAMCATACAATGTTCCAGCATCTTTCAGGTTATCCAATGGTTGTCCAATAGGATTAGCACCCTGTGTTCGGTCGACAGAATATGCTGCAGGATAGTGATCTAATAAAAAGCGTAAACGGTGATCTACATTAGGAAACATTGGATTTACAATCTTTCCTGCCATGAAGTTCGCAAATACTTCCTTCAACCACACATCATTAAACCACTTCATGGTTACGTAATCACCAAACCACATATGTGCAGTCTCATGTGCAATCAATTGAGCCCTATCCAGCATCTGTTCTTGCGTTGCTGATTCCTCAAGGAATAACTTTGACGAACGATATAATGTTGCTCCTGTATGCTCCATTCCTCCATATTGAAATGAAGGGATTGCAATTAAGTCATATTTTGCAAAAGGATAATCTATTCCAGTATAAGTCTCTAGCCAATCCAATGATTGATAGACCATATCGTAGATTGCATCAATATTTGAATCTACCTTCTTCTCGTCATTCTCCCTGTGATAAAGAGAGATTTTCTTGCCATTTCTTTCACGAGTAATCTTACTGAACTTCCCTGCAACAAAAGCAAACAAGTATGTTGATAAAGGTTCCGTTCGGTCGAACATCATCACTTTACGTCCATTCCCCTGGGTCTGTTGCACTAACTTCCCATTAGCCACAGCAGTCCAAGCTTCAGGGATCTCCAATTGCAATTGGAATGAAGCCTTCATGTCGGGTTGATCAAAGCAAGGAAATGCAGTTCTTGCTCTATCAGGAACAAAAAGTGTATACAAGAAATCGTCGTTACGATTCAATGATTGATTTCCAGCAACAAAGGTAAGTTCAATGGTATTTTTACCACGTCTAAAAAATTTAGCTGGAATTATAATATGCTCGTTCTGAAATATATACTCAACCCGTTTATTTCGAACAGTCACACTAATTAATTTATCCCGCGATTCTCTAAAATCAATAACCACAGGATTCTTTCCTCCCTCAAAATCAAATGAGATCTCCTCGGTACCATTTATAGGATCACTTTTTTTCTCAGGAATCGACAAACTAATATCATACTTAATATCAGTAAAACGACTTGCTCTGTACTCTGCCAGGTCATACGATACTCCAGGATCTGGATCAAATATCTTCTGAGAACAAGAAGTAACAGTAAACAGCAATAGTATCAATACTGAGATGTTATTTGTGCGAATCATATTTCCAACAAAATTTTAAGAATAGCAACCCTACGAATTTACTATTTTATTTTAAAAATCCGCTACTTAAATCCCATTCATAAAAAAGCCCCACTCAAAGAGTGAGGCTACACTTAAAATTATACCTACTTTTATAAGGTAATAGGGACTCCTTTGTAGAAGTCTAATATCTTGGTTCTAAAGATAAACTCATATTTTGCTTGCAATAAATTCGACTGGGCAGCAGTAAGATTATTCTTCGCTTCATTATAATCTACCGAGTTAACAACACCCAGATTATAGCGCTCTTCCATATACCGAAATGCTTCTTTTAAATTCACCACAGCTTTATCGTTAGCCATATATTTTTTCAATGAAGCCACTGCATTGGTATAAGCAGTTTCAATATCCTCGCGCAGTTGATTCTTTGCGTTTTCAAGATTAAGCTCAGAGTCCAGCATCTGAATACGTGCATTGCTTACCTGTGTTTTGGCACTATGGCGATTGAAAATTGGTATCTGAAGTGATAATCCCACATACTTACGCTGAAAGTTCTTCACCTGTTCAGAGAAACCAACTTTTTTGGGGATTGTCTTTGTCGGATCATCTGGATGCGCAGGATCTTGAATCTTCTTAGATGTTTCACTGTTATAATCAGTATTATATCCGCCACCTAACGTAAGTGTCGGAAGCAAACCTCCTTTAGCAACATCTAACTGTTTTTCTCTGCCTTGTAACGAATATTCAGCTCCCTTTATTTCAGGGCGAATCTCTACGGCGCGACTATAAACATCCTCGGCATCCACCACAACGTTTCCTGATTCAATCCCTGGTAATTCCGGATTTACAATCTCAAATCCATTAACACTCTTCAGGTCTAACAATTGAGCCAATTTAAGTTTTGTTAGCAACACATTATTCTGTGCCTCAACCAGACTTAACTCTTCTTTTGCATATTGAGCCTGCACCTCCAGCAACTTTCCTTTAGGCTCACTTCCTGCCTCCACAAGTTTATTTGTACGATCTATCTGCAACTTTGTAATATCCAGTTGTCCTTCCGAAACGGCTACCAGTTCCTGAGCCAATAATATTTCCAGGTAAGCCGAAGTGATCATCATCGCAATATCATCCTTTGCTTTATGAAGATCCTCAAGACTCGACTTTAATTCAAATTCCCTTTGCTTAACGGTATTCTTCAATGTTGATCCAGCAAAAACATCAATCTGTGAAGTTAATCCTGCATTTAAACTAGTTGAGTTCACATCCTCATATATATTCCCCGGAGTTAATGTACGTCCAAAGTTCCTGTTACTCCCAATACTACCATTCAAATTGGGCAGTTGGTTCATTTTTGATTGATACAACTGATTTTCCTGGTACTTGGTATTGAGTACCTGTCTCCTTATCTGAATATTATTTTCAAAGGCATAATTGATACACCTCTCAAGAGTCCAGGGAGTGCCTGGTTGTTGAGCTTGTACAGCCGTACCAACAAGTATTATCAGGGCAATTAGTATATTCTTCATGTCTTCCTTATTTTATCTAAAGCCAATATAAGTAAAATCCGATTATTCAGCCTAAAGTAAATTATTTCTTCACTTCTGGCTTACTCTCTTTTCCTTTGATTTTATCCTCTAATTCCAGCCCCTTCTTTATTTCAATGTTCACACCATCGCTAATACCAGTCTCCACGAAACGCTTCTCAAACTGCTGAGGTTCTTGCAATTCAATCTCTACAAAAGCCGAATCATTTTCAAATTTCAGTAATGCCTCATGGATAACCATAACGCTATCTACTTTTTCTAACACGATATCAGCATTAGCACTGTATCCTGCACGAATGAACTGATCAGCTTTCAACTTCACATCCGCTTTTATATCAAACTGGATAGCACCATTTTCTTCTTTCCCTTTTGGTGAGATATATTGCAAGTAAGCATCATACGACTCTCCTTCAATTGCACCGATAGTCAGCATAATATGCATACCTTCTTTAATCTTACCTACCTCTGTTTCATCAACCTTCCCCTCAAAAATCATATCTGTCATATCTGCAACAGAAGCAATAGTAGTACCATCATTAAAGGTATTACTTTGGATAACTGAATTACCAACCTTCACAGGAACATCCAGTATCATTCCATCGATTGTTGAACGAATCAACGTGTTAGTAACATTTTTCGACTTCTTAGTCACACCATTCTTCACCAACTCAAGGTTATTCTCCGCTGCCTCTAACTCTTCCTTAGAGCTATCATATGACAATTTTGCCTTCTGATATTCTTCATATGAAATAACCTGCTTATCGAATAATCCTTGCTTACGATCAAAGTCAAGCTTTGAATCACTAAAGCTAATTCGAGCTCTATTCACGCGCGACTCTGCACTGTTAAGATTTACCATATCAGGAATAATCTTCACTTTTGCGATTATATCACCTTTACCTACCTTATCACCAGCCTCAACATACACATCTTCAATAATTCCGGAAACCTGAGGTTTAATCTCAATCTCCTTTCGTGGCACCACCGAACCTGTAGCAACGGTCTTTCTGGACACACTTGAGATGAATGGATTTTCAGTCTCAAATACTACTGGTTGTTTCATCGATTTCTTTACCAGAAATCCTATTGTTCCAAGAAATAAAACTCCAAGAAAAACAATAAGTATAATTCTAAGTGCTTTCATTTGTTTAACGATTTTTCAGATTATCGATTATAATATTTTAATCTATTCTTTATTTGTTCTGTTTTCTGCGTTACACGCTTCTAAGTCCTACGAACGCTGAAAGGTATCTCTCCAATCTCCCTTCTCCGGTTTCCTTTTTCCCTTACTCATCCCTCAATGCATCGATTGGTTTGATTTGTATTGCCCGACGTGCAGGGATTAAGCCCGCAAACAATCCAGCAATAATCAACACTGTTAATGAAATAAGCGCCAATGTTAGATCAACTTCAACATCCCGGATAAACAGATTATCTCCATTACCTGAAGCCCGTATACTATCGAGCAGACTATTCACTCCGGCCAGTAAGAACACTCCCAATGAGAGACCGATATAGCCAGCTAAGGTTGTTAAGAACACACTTTCCAACATGATCTGTCCTATGATTCTTCCAGGAGTAGCACCAAGTGCCCGCTGAATACCAATCTCCTGAGTACGCTCTTTCACGATTACCAACATGATATTACTAACACCAATCACACCTGCCAGCAAAGTACCTACACCTACAATCCACACAAGAATATTAATCCCCATGAATAACATATCCATTTGCTTCACCTGCTTCTCTACATTTACATGAGCCACAGCCTGCGAATCATCAGGATGAATTGAATGTCGCTTTTTCAGCAGCGTAATTATCTCCTTCTCCATTTCAGCAACGTTATTCCCTTTCTTGGCCGTGATGGCATAAAAATGCACTTCATTACCATAGTTATAAGCCTGTTGCATGGTCGTAAATGGAAGGTAAATGGTTTCCTCCTTTCGTCCACCAAAATTCACATTCGGATTTTCAGGATCATGAACGCCAACCACCTGGTAATAAATCCCCATCACCTTTAAATACTGTCCAATAGGATTCTCATCCTTTTCAAACATCAATTCCTCAACTCGGGTACCAATAACGCACACCTTTCGCTTCTCCTTGATATCAATTTCATTGATAAAGCGCCCTTTAAGCAAATCATGCGGATCAATATTATTGTAAACAGGATAATCCCCCATGATTGTAAACGAACCAGTATGCTTTCCACGAATCGTATTGTCACCAGTCCGAAGGTTCCATCCAAACAATCGGGGAGCCATATATTCAATTTTATCGACCTTCTGTCTCAGGTATTCATTATCAGTATTATCAAACTCCCAACGTCTTCCACGCTTAAAGCCTTTATAAGGTTTACTTGTAGGATCGGTCCACACAAAGCATGAATTTGTAGCAAAGCTTTTCATACCATGTTGCACACCATTCTGCAGTCCGTTGCCAGCCCCAGCAAGAATCATCAGCATAAAAATTCCCCAAAACACACCAAAAGCAGTCAGGAAGCTTCTCAGCTTATTCTTTTTAAGCGCACTAAATATTTCTGTCCATCTATCAAGATCAAACATATCTATGGATTTGATTTCATTAATTATTCATCACGTAAAGCTTCGATTGGCTTAATACGAGCAGCTCTTCGTGCAGGGAAATAACCTGCAATAGTACCAGCAGCGATCAACAAGGCAGTCGACGCTAAGGCGATATTCAGATCTACAGTTGGATTTCTAAACATGGTACCACCTCCTCTTTCTCCGGCATCTACAGTTTGTCCGGCAGCAATTTGTTCAGTAATCAAATTAACCACCTCCATTATGCCAACCCCGATAACCAATCCGATATATCCTGCGATGGTTGTAATTAGAATTGATTCCAACAGAATTAAAGCAATAACAGATCCCGGAGTAGCACCAAGCGACTTACGAATACCGATTTCTTTGGTGCGCTCTTTTACAACAATCAACATGATGTTACTAACACCAACAATACTTGCTATCAAAGTGAAAATACCGATGATCCATACGAATGCTTTAATGCCAAAGAAAACATTATTCATCTCCGTAAAATCCTTCAATGAATTATAACTTCCCAGCGCCTTTCTATCCTCAGGATCAAATCGATGTCTCAAGGCAAGGGTTTCACGAATCTTATTCTCAACCGCTATACTACCAAGTTTATCGGTCATTGATATAGTAAAGGCGAAACTCTGAATACGATTTCCCCAGTTAAACACTGCCTGACCTGTTGATAAAGGAATATATGCAATACGATTACGTGTAGACTGATACTTATGAAATACACCAATCACCTTAAACATGATACCATTGACTTTTACATTCTTACCTATAGCATCCTCATCCTTAAACAGTGCTTCCTTAATATCGGTACCAATAATAATCACCTTACGACGCTTTTTTATGTCGTAATCATTAATGTGACGACCGTCATCAAGCAGATGGTTCTCAACAACTCCTATATCTGGATGCACAGCCTCAACATAGTAGGAACCCGTTTCAGCCTTATGAACAAATGTCGAGTTACTAAAACCAATCCTACCGGATATACATTCAATTCCTTCAATACGCTTTAGTATTGTATAGTCGTCGTTGGTAAGTCGAATAGGGCGCCCAGTCTTTAAACCTTTCCAAGGAATACTCGTCTCCCCGGTCCAGGTCCACAATGCATTTAGCGCATTACGATTAAAGTTCATACGAACCCCATTATGCAATCCATTACCCGATCCCAGCAGAATCATCAGCATGAAAATTCCCCATGCAACACTGAAACCAGTCAGAAAAGTACGAAGCTTATTTTTCTTTATCGTACTAAATATTTCTTGCCATTTATCTCTATCAAACATGACAACGGATTTATTCGGTTACTTTATGTACATGGTTTTCATCCTTCACATACTTCCTGAAGTCTTTCAAATCACCATTACGGATATCCGAACCAATCACACCATCTTTCAAGCGGATAATCCTGTTAGTCATTCCAGCAATATCATGCTCATGAGTAACAATCAACACTGTTTTACCCTGTTCATTAATCTCTTTAAGAATATTCATTACCTCAATTGATGTTGAAGAGTCGAGCGCCCCGGTAGGCTCATCAGCAAGGATTATACGAGGTTGAGAGATTAATGCTCGGGCAATAGCAATACGCTGTTTCTGACCACCCGATAACTCATTGGGCATATGCTCAGCCCACTCTTTTAATCCAAGTTTTTCGAGATATTCCATAGCAATTTTATTGCGCACTTTTCGCTTTACACCCTTATAGTAAAGAGGAAGAGCAACATTCTCCATTGCATTTTTGAACGATATCAAGTTAAACGACTGGAAGACAAAACCCACCATTTCATTACGAAGCAAGGCAGCTTGTTTCTCCGACATCATTCTAATTAACTGCCCGTTGAGATGATACTCTCCAGAATCATAATGATCTAAAATACCCAGGATATTAAGCAAGGTAGACTTCCCCGATCCAGAGGATCCCATTATGGAAACGAAATCGCCTTCCTCAATATGCAAATCAATTCCTTTCAACACATGAAGCTTATTGTGCCCAGTGATATATGATTTATTGATTTCCTTTAAGTTTATCATAATATTACAGCCTTATATATTCTTTTTACACAAGTTTATCTGCACTTAATTTTTACAATCAAATGGAAAGTTATCGAAGGGTCTTTCTTAATCGAAAGTAGATCATGTTTCGTGTAATAAGTAATCAGTCACGCTATTTCATTACACAAAAAACCAATTTTCTTTCAGATTGCCATTTTAACTGACCTTAATTATGACGAATAACATAACGAAAGGTTACACGGCAGCTCCTAAAATCGAAGAAAAATAGTCTTTGTCCTCCAGCCGGACTGAAACCTTTAGACTAGCAGCACTCGGTCAGTTTGCCATTAACAACCACACCTTGCAATCCCAGGTTCTTT
This sequence comes from Puteibacter caeruleilacunae, assembly GCA_005217565.1. Taxonomy (GTDB): domain Bacteria; phylum Bacteroidota; class Bacteroidia; order Bacteroidales; family Prolixibacteraceae; genus Puteibacter; species Puteibacter caeruleilacunae. The sequence goes on along the minus strand of SJCO01000006.1, from coordinate 162,726 downwards.
GCTGAATCAATGGCATTTTCGGGAGTATGAACAATAGGCTCTCCTCGTTTATTAAAAGAAGTATTAATTAAGGCACGAACATTATATTTTTCGTGTAATAAAGAAAGTAAATCATACATATACGGATTATCGCTACGATCGAACAGCACCTGCATACGAGAAGTTCCATCAACATGAACCACCCCGGCCATCTCCGCTTTATACTCATCAACCACCCTAAAATCGAGCAGCATATATTTACTTAGCGGATGAATAACATCCCGACCAGCAAAAAGACGAGCATTTTTCTCGAGCAATATTGGAGCCACAGGTCTATACCACTCACGACCTTTATGCGTAATGCTAACCTTACGCGCCAGCTTTGCAGAATTAGCCAAAGCAATGATACTACGGTTGCCAAGGGCACGAGGTCCAGCCTCTCCTAAACCATTACATACCGCTAAAACCTCACCACGAACAAGACGCTGAGCCACCTCTTCAAGATCTTCATTGGTATACTCCATCTCACCATTTTCGAGACCATAGTTATTCAGGTATGGATCATGAATAGCAACCTCACCATGTTTCATCCACTCCATAAAAGCAGCCGCTCCCAACGCCAATCCTGAATCTTCAGTACAAGGCGGAATAAATACAAGATCAAAAATATCCTGATCAATAATCGCAGTATTAGCCACAATATTCAAGGCGCAACCACCAGTGAGATAAAGATTCTTGCAACCAGTCTTTCTTTGCAGCATCTCCAACCGAGCAATAAGCTCACGCTCAAAAACACCTTGCATGGTAGCCACAATATCCTGTAAAAAAGGATCCTTCAAGTCAAAAAAGCGACCATCCCAGCACATCTCCTCACGTGCAGCATTAAAGAAAACAGAGCGTTTTCCCCAGCAATCTTCAAACCAGTTATGCTTACTCAGCCATACTTCCAGTTCCTCACGGTAAGTTCCAAACGATGCGTATCCCATCATCTTTCCGGGGACAGCATTCTGATCATGAAGTTTTGCTCCAATAATACCAAACACCAAAGCATTGGCATTATACATGGTTGTTAATAACTTCAGATCCCAATGATATTCAACCGATTCAATGTTATTATCTTTATAAGTCCAGGCAGAGAAATTACTCAGACTAGCACCACCATCGAAATGAACAAGCAAGCTATCATCCTTAAATGAGCCACAAAAAGGAAGACACGTAAAAACATGGGCAAGCTCATGATTCAATACATAAGCCTCACGTTCACGATCAAACCACCAACAGCGGCCCTTTTCAATACCAGTTGACAAATCTTCGTTAAGTGGAGCTTCAAATCGAATATTACCACGTGATGAAATGAAAGAACGCCCAACAACATTATCCACAAACACCAAGTCAAAATCATCCCTACCAGCCATTTTCATCTCTCTCATCAAGTCAGAAAGATGAATATGAAGCTGATTATCTCGCTTGCGTCTGGTTATGCGTTCAAGCTGAACAAATTGTTCAACCTTCCCCCTATGCATCAAAGCCACGTTATGATCATGCACATACATCGGGAAAGGATATTCATCCCTATCCTGAATCCCATAAACAGCCAGTGTTGCCTTCTCTTTATTCAGCATTTGCTAAGTAAATTGCAGATAAATAATAATCGATATAAGCACCAAAAACAATCCCTCTCCCCACAATGTACGTTTCATAAAAACGAAATAATTTGCAATCAAATAAGAGAGCGGAATTGCAAGTATAATAAATATCTCATGCGAAACCGAAGGTATTAAAACCAACACGGCCAGCGCATTTACAAATAACCAGAAGAATAATTTAAAGTATTTTCTTGAGCTCACCTTCTTCTCATCGTAGTTACGAGCAACCATAAAGAAAGTACCAATAAGCGTAAGGACAATCAATACACCAAGATAAATCTGTACAGGAAAATCGCCACTGATCAATTTCTTGTTATGCACCCATAGCGATTGCAAAGGTTCGGTAAAAAGATAAAGTTTATCAAAAACAAACAGATATCCTGAGGCTAAAATCACAGGGACTGCCAGACCTATTAGTGCCAGGAAGAAGTCACGCCACTGTGGACTTTTTCGTACCACAATAATACCAATCCATACAAATGGAAAGAAGAAAAATGCCGGAGCATAAAACAACCCAGCCAGACCAGTCATGAAGCCAGCATTAAACTCATTACTAAGCGCCGAGCTTCGTTGTAATCCCCTAAAAACATTGTAGATAACCAAAAACAGACAGATCGCTGCCAGGTACACAGGATGAAGAACATGCATCTCATTCAAACCACTTGCAATCAGCACCATTAAGCTTGATGACATGAAATTGCGCACGCGAATAAATGCAAAGTCGACATTCAATTTCAGGCTCTGAAATGACAATACCAACAATAATACCAAGGCCAGAATTTTTGATCCTAAAGGAGACAAATTTGCAAGCTTCAAAAAAGGCAAATACAGCAACATTGCATCCTTCTCCTCAATCGCCACAGTCAATTCGGGGCGTAAAAAAGAGACCATCCAAATCGCCAATGCCACAATAGGAACCAACAAAAAGTTATAAGCCTGATTTGATTTAAAAACCCGAAGTAACATATCCACAAAATAATAAAAAACGGGACCGCATCAAGATACAGTCCCGCAATAATCTCAAATTATTTCAAGTCGAAACCAAGGTCTTTACGATAGTAAACACCTTCAAAATCGATCTTTTCAGCATTCTTATATGAACAAGCTAAAGCTTCGTCCATAGAGTTTCCGTATGAGCTCACAGCAATTACACGACCTCCGTTAGTAACAACATCATCGCCGTCTTGCTTAGTCCCAGCGTGGAACAATACACTACCATCCACCTGATCCAGGTTGCTCATCACTTTACCATTCACATATTTTCCAGGATACCCACCTGACACCAACATTACAGTACATGCAGTACGCTCATCCAATACCAACTCACGTTCAGCAAGATTACGTTCAGCAACCCCTTCAAACAACTCCATCAAGTCGGACTTAACACGTAGCATTACAGCTTCAGTCTCAGGATCACCCATTCTTACGTTGTACTCGATGATATAAGGATCACCTTCACAGTTAAACAATCCTAAGAATAAGAATCCCTGGTAAGAGATACCCTCAGCTTTCAATCCGTTGATTGTACGCTTAACGATACGCTCCTCAACTTTATTCATGAATTCTTCATCAGCAAAAGGAACAGGAGTAATAGCTCCCATACCACCAGTATTCAAACCAGTATCGCCTTCTCCAATACGCTTATAATCTTTTGCTACAGGAAGAATCTTATAACCATCACCATCAGTCAATACAAATACCGAGCATTCGATACCAGTCAAGTGTTGTTCAACAACCACTTTAGCACTAGCATCACCAAACATACCACCGATCATTTCACGAAGAGAAGCCTCAGCCTCTTCAATATCGTTGATAATAAGCACTCCTTTACCAGCAGCCAATCCATCAGCCTTCAATACGTAAGGAGCCTTCATGGTTTTAAGGAAAGCAACACCTTCTTCCAGATTTTCTGTATTCACTGTCATATACCCAGGAGTAGGAATATCGTATTTTGCCATAAATTCTTTAGCAAAATCCTTACTACCCTCTAACATTGCGCCAGCTTTCACAGGACCAACAACTGCAATATCCTTCAACTGCTCGTCGGCAAGGAAAAAGTCATGAATACCTTCTACCAAAGGCACCTCAGGACCAACAACAACCAAGTCGATGTTCTTTTCCAGAACAGCTTCTTTAATCGCTGCAAAGTCGGTTACTCCTACGTTTATATTTTCTGCAATTTCAGCTGTTCCTGCATTACCAGGAGCAACGAAAAGCTCATCAACTTTTGCACTTTGTTTAACTTTCCATGCCAAAGCATGTTCTCTACCACCTGAACCAATGATTAAGACCTTCATCTGTTTAAAAGATTATTCGATTTTTAGATTATTTCCTTTACGCCAACTTCCTCTTTTCCCTCTGCTCACGGAATCTTCCCCAATGGGTATCCGTATAAATATGCTTTATCTTCTCAAACTCAATTTTCCTAAATGTATACCCTTGTTCCTTCAACAGCTTTATTGCCATTGGCAAGGCATACAATACATTTTTCTCAGCCTTCAGTGAATCATGAAAAGTGATAATTGATCCTGGTCGTACAAAATCCATCACATTTTTCAGACACTGTTGTGGTGAAACAGCAGGATTGTAATCAACACTGATCACATCCCACATTACCATCTTATATTTTTTACTTAGCAATTTATATTGTGATCTTTTCAGCCACCCATGAGGAGGTCTGAATAAGTTTGATCCAATCAATTGCGCAGCCTTTTCAACATTTCTAAAGTACTCCTTATTCCTGGTTTTCAGTCCTTGAATATGGTTGTACGTATGGTTACCCACAGCATGTCCGGCATCCAACACCTGCTGGTAAACCTCTGGATGCTTAAACACATTTTCTCCAACACAGAAGAATGTAGCAGGCACCTCCTCTTTTTCAAGGATATCCAGAATCAACGGAGTTATTTCAGGTATAGGACCATCGTCGAATGTTAAAAACACCTCCTTCCGCTCTGTAGGGATTGTCCACAAAGCAGCCGGAAACCAATTAGTAATCCACGATGGTAAATGAACCTGTAACTTCATCACTCAATTAATTCAATGAGCCTCCCATGGCTTTATAATAGGTTGCAAATGTTGCCATCGCCTCCTGACCATACTCTTTCTGTCCTTCCTCTGTTGCCACAAGAGCAATCTCTCTCAACAAGTACAATGCAAACTGCATATCGTTATCAATAGCACGAACAAATCGAGGCTCAAGCGACAAATAGTAATCCAACTCTGTAGTTAGATCCTTCTTCATTGCCTCAAAAATCTCCATTGCTTTATCTACGGCCCCAACCTGAATATAGCTCTTAGCCATCAACACGCCATAGTAGTCGTAAGGTACTTTATCCAAAGGCACAACCTCCTGACATTTTTTCAACACATTAAGTACCGAATCTTTCTTTCCTTCCTCAACTAATGCTGCAGCCAGACGACTAAAGTTATTTCTAACATTCAAAGCCATGCGACGGTGATTCTCATCAAGATAAACATCAGGATCAGACATGTTACCCCACTTAAATTTCTCCATCAGGTTATAATACACCTTATCGGTATTCATTCTACCCAATAGTGGACCTTCATTTTCAGTCTTCACAGGCACCAAACGATAAGCAAGACCTTCAACCTGGAAGTAATTCTCAAGACTCAAGTACTTATCACGTCCTACAGTAATTGCATAATAAATCGGACGCTTCCAGTCGTTTGTTGTTAACAAGTCAAATACTACTAATTCATCCTTGGTCATATATGGACGACGACTTAAGTCGATCACCATCTTATCAACAATCTGCGCACTATCCTTTTCAGGAACAACATTATTCTTAAAGATTGTTTCCTTATTGATAGGCAACTCAAACTTTTTAGTTGGCAAGTAAGCCGCATTGTCATATTGACGTAATTTAGTAGCAGGACTATCACTGATCACAAAATCAACAGCCTCCTTAACACCAACATTACGCTTCACACGAGCATCACCAAAAAGATATATCACATTACGTTTACCCTGTTCAACCTGCTCAAGTTCCAACGATAGTGGCATAGGCTCTGAATCGTATGCTTTACGCATCATTTGCTCAATATACCAGTCGGTTTGCAAATAACTAAGGTTACATACCCTCACATCAGTTCTAACACCTTCAACCTCCTGTGCATACCACAATGGGAAGGTATCGTTATCACCATTGGTAAAGATGATAGCATTAGGTTCACAGCTCTCAAGGTAGTTACGACCGAAATCACGAGCCACATATCTACCAGAACGATCATGATCATCCCAGTTTTCAGCAGCCATCAATCCAGGTACCAATACCAAGGACAACACTGTAGCCACTCCCGCACCAACGGTAGCCGATGTATATTTCTTCAACAAATCATTAATCGCCAACACACCCAATCCAATCCATATCGCAAACGCATAGAACGAACCGGCAAAAGCATAATCCCTTTCACGAGGTTGTAATGGATATTGATTCAGATAGAACACAATAGCCAATCCTGTCATAAAGAACAACAGCGTAACCACCCATAAATCCTTCTTCCCTTGTTTTCCTTTATTATACTGATAGAAAATACCTAAAAGTCCCAACAGGAACGGCAAGAAGTAATACTTATTTCGTCCCGGATTATCGGCAAATTTCTGTGGCAGATCAACCTGTGATCCCAACCGGGCAGAATCAATAAAGTCGATACCACTTATCCAGTTTCCTTTCAAGATACCACCATTCCCCTGTATATCATTCTGTCGACCAACAAAGTTCCACATAAAATAGCGAACATACATATGGCCTATCTGATATCGGAACAGGAACTTCAAGTTATCGCCCAGAGAAGGTTGTTCAATCATCTCCACCTCTCCGTTGGCATTGGTATATTTAATCTTTCGACCTTTTATATTTGCCCACTTCTTATATTCCTTCACATGTTTCGGATCACTACTCCACATACGAGGCAATACCGAAGTAAAGTTCGAATCATAATTAGGGTGTTGTCTTACCTCTGCAACAACATATTTCCCATCCTTCTGGATATATGCTTTCTTCCCTTTTGTGTAAGGATTCTCAGCATCCTGAGGTGTATTGTAATTCTGTCCCATAAACAAAGGACGATCACCATACTGTTCACGGTTCAAGTAATAAAGCAACGAGAAAACATCATCAGGATTATTCTGATCCATTGGCAAGTTAGAACTTGATCGAATTACAATCATTGCAAACGACGAGTAACCAATCAAGATTACTGTAAGTCCTAGCAGTACAGTATTCCACAACACCATTTTTTTTCTGATGGTATAACGGATCCCCAATACAATCGCAGCAATCATCAATACCCCGTAAATCATTACTCCTGTGTTAAAAGGCAATCCGAAGCTATTAACAAACAATAGTTCAAACCATGAAGCGATAGTTACTACCCCAGGGATAACACCGTACATCACCACGCCTAAAAGCACCAATGAAATCAATATAGAATAGATGATTCCCTTACGGGTAACCTCATATTTACGGAAATAATATACAAACACAATTGCAGGAATTGCCAGTAAGTTCAACAAGTGAACACCAATCGACAATCCAACGATATAGGCGATTAACACCAACCAACGATTGGCAAAAGGCTCATCAGCTACATCCTCCCACTTCAATATTGCCCAGAAAACCAAGGCAGTGATCAATGATGACGTTGCATAAACCTCTCCCTCCACAGCTGAAAACCAGAAAGTATCAGAGAAAGTATAAGCCAAAGAACCAACCAATGCAGCACCTAAAATTGCAATAGTTTGACCTAAGTCAGGCTCCTTGTCTCTCGATATCACCAAACGTTTGGCAAGGTGACTAATAGTCCAGAACAAGAATAAGATTGTAAAGGCACTCGCTAAAGCCGACATGGTATTAATCATAGCAGCAACAGCTGTCTCACTACCCGCAAACAGCGTAAAGAAACGCCCTAAAATCATGAAGAATGGAGCACCTGGAGGGTGACCAACTTCCAATTTATACGCAGTAGTTATAAACTCACCACAATCCCAAAAGCTAACAGTAGGTTCGATAGTCAAAAGGTAAACAACAGCTGCGATGGCAAATGACAGCCATCCAAATAGGTTGTTCAAAAATTTAAAGTTCTTCATGTGAAGTTCGCTTTTTGTTCACTCGGTAATTTACCGACAATTTTCAACTCGTTTTTTGGTCTAAACAACAAAATATAGAACCATTTATTCCATTTTAAATGATTCCTTGCGAAGATAAAACATTCTTTTTACTAATCGCCACAAACCATTAATTAAGTGATGAATCCATAACAACAAATAAATCTGATGTTATACAAAACAGCAATCCCGTAAACCGTCAGTAGTCGCCACTGATAATTTACGGGATTTCATTATAGCAGAAGTAATTTTCAATTTACAATAGCAGCAGTACAAATATCTGTGCTGATAATACCCTTAGGAACATCACAAGTGGATATACAGCAGCATAAGCTGTATTCTGAGCCTGTGAGTCAGCAATAGTATTTGCAAAACCAAGTGCTGGGGGATCGGTCATCGATCCAGCTACAAAACCACAAATGGTTAGGTAGTTATAATTTAAGAATCGGGCAATCATTGCTACCAGGAAGATAGGGATAAACGTGATTGCAGCACCGTAGCCCATCCACGACAATCCATCTCCTTCAACAATTGATGAAATCAAGTTTCCACCCGATGAGATACCAACACAAGCAAGGAACAAAGCAATACCTGTTTCTCTTAACATCAAGTTAGGAGCTGTAGGGATAAAAAAGTTAACCTTACCAATACGTCCAAAGTGTCCCATTAAAATAGCCACCAATAGTGGTCCACCTGCCAATCCAAGTTTTACAGGAGCAGGTAATCCAGGGAATGCAATAGGGATACTACCCACAATAACACCCAAGAATACTCCGATAAAAATTGGGAAAATATTAGGATGATTAAGCTGTGCGTTAGAGTTACCCAACTCATCAGCAATCAATGTCATCGACTTAGTTTCACCAACAACACGCACACGGTCACCCATTTCTAATTTTGTATCCTTACCAGGAACAAATTCCAATCCTGAACGATAAATACGAGTGATGTTAGCACTATAGCGACCATAAACATTCAACTGACGGATACTTTTACCAGCAACAGCCTTATTGGTAACCATCATCTGTTTCATCGCCAAAGGTCCATCGATACGACGAACATCTACCTTTGATACATCACCAACAGTTAAACGTAACGTATCAGCAGCATCAGCATCAACAACAACTCTTAAAATATCACCTAAACGAACAACCTCATCTTCGCCGGGGAACATTACACCTTTATCCCTAAGCAATCGGGAAACAATCATTTCTCCAACTACCAATTCTTTCAACTGAGCGATAGTCTTACCTTCTACATTAGGATTTGTCACCTCAAGGTTCAATGCTTCAGGAGCACTTGAGTATTCAGCCTGCTGTGCATCATAAGCTTCCAGTTCTTTGTCTGTTTTAATCTTAAAGAACATGCGCACCAATAGCATGGTTAAGATGATACCCATGATACCAAAAGGATAAGCCACTGCATAGCCCATACCTGTAGTCGGCACCTGGGCAGCGAGTTCTCCTCCCTGATCCATTAACACCTGCTGAGCAGCACCCAAACTAGGGGTATTGGTAACAGCACCACATAATACACCAGCCATTTCAACAACCGGCACATTAAATAAAAAGTGAATTGCAGCTGCAATCAATACGCCACTAATGACAATCGATGCTGCCAATAGGTTAATCCCCACACCTTCTCGTTTAAATGTTGAGAAGAATCGAGGTCCAACCTCCAATCCAATTGAAAATACAAATAAGATCAATCCAAATTCCTTTGCAAAGTGCATAACTTTGTGATCGATTGTACCTCCAAAATGCCCAATAGCCAATCCCGAAAACAGCACTCCCGCTATTCCGATGTTGATACCTTTAATTTTGGGCTTTCCAATGTAAATACCGGCAAATACGGCAAGACAAAGCAACAGAACTGAATGGGCAGTTCCTTGCTGTGAGAAAAGTTTAATAATCCATTCCATTTAACGCGGAGTTTTTTTGTAAAAAAAAGGGGAAGTCAAAAATTATATCTATTTCCTGATCTATATAAACCAAACAATTTATGAACCTTTCCCCTTTTTCCTATTCTCTATTTTTAAAACCGCCGCAAAAGTAATACATTTTGCAATGTTGAGTTTGCAAAATCTCCTTTTTTTGTCCCTATGTTAACAGAAAGTAAAACTGCACACTTCACCAGCACCTTCCAGTGTCCGCTAGGCCCCGGAAGTGTGCTTTCCAGTTCTTAAAAACAACGGTAAATACAGCAAAATCGCTACAAATGAAAACAACAATCCTCCCATTGCTCCTGCGGCAAAGGCAAACCAAAACACCTCTTTTTGTCCGCTCCATACAAATGGCACAAGACCTAATATCGTAGAGATGATCGTCAAAAATATCGGAATAATCTTATGATTAAATGCCTTAATATATAACGGCAGACTACGTTCAATACCTCTGACCCTGCAAAACTGATTATAATCGTTAATGATATAAAGACCAGCATTTACAACCAATCCACTCAACAAGATAAACGATGCAAATCCCCCCTGATCAAAATTAAAGTCGAACAGGTAAAACGTCAGAAACACCCCAATAAACGACATCGGAATCATCGCAATAATTGTCAGTGGTTGCAACAGCGACTCCAACAGAATACTACAAATAAAATAGATGATCACAATAATCAGAAGCAACAAATAATACTGCTTTTTATCCTTCTTATTCCACCAGCTCCATTTCCTCTCTTTGGCTTTAAAACCCAATGGCAAAAATGAATTCAATCGCTTAATATGGCGTTCCCTTACAATATTCGACAAAGGACCAGGACCAATGAAATCATACATCACCACCAATTGATATTGCTGGTTGTACTTATAAATATCATTACCTGTCCGCATCTTTTCAATACTCCCCAGATTATCAAGTTTAAATGACATTTCCCCAATCTCAACCGGATTATTCTTCAACTCCCAGACATTAAAACCACCAAAGGTACTCGACACCAAACTCACTGGTTGGGCCTCTCCATCTAAGAAGACTGGCGTTAAGTTCTGTTTATAAGATTGATTCTTCAGGAAATTATAAAAATTATTAATCTTAACCTTATTCAATCCCAACTGCTCATGATCAAAATCAAGATAGAACTCATACAACGTTTTTACATTCCATCCTGCACTACCAGCAATATCCACCTCCTGGATACGCCCATTCTTCAACAACTCCTTTTTCAAATCCTCGGCATAACGGTACAACTTCTCATAGTTATACCCCTCAAGGATAATACGACTATTTTTATAGCCACTATACAATGAGTTATTAAATCCCTTACCAACACCATAAATACTCCAGTGATCAGTACCTCCAAGACTAATCGCCTTTGAAGTCAGTTCCTCTTTCAAAAAGAAAGGAAAACCACCATTTGCAAACTCTTCTTTAAAGTTAATAGTAATGTTAGAATTCCGGTAACCATTGATACTTGTCTGAAACAACTCCACCTCATCAAACCTACTGATGTAGTTTTCCATTTTCATGATCACCTCATTCAACTGCTGCACCGTACACCCTTCGGGCATAGCACATCGCACATATAATGTTGTCTTTTGTGGATCAGAGTAAAACGAACTCTCAAACACATGCTCCGAGAATAAACGCAGACTACCACCCAGTATTTTTTCAGCCCATGGACGCACATCCTCCTGATAGAAACTACTACCAATGGTATTGTTATACGCATCGCCCAGAAAATTCTTTTTCTCCACTTTATCAGGCAACCAATGAACAGGCACACCAAATCCAAGGATAAACAATACAATAAATGCCCATCTAAAACGCTTACCAAATCGCAACACCGCTACATATCCACGAGTCATCCGAACCACACGCTTTTTGCGGCGAAAGAATACCCTGTTTCTACTTTCACGCAAAGGCAACTTCTCCATCAACGCAGGAATAAAAAACAACGCAATCAACATTGAAACACTCAGATTAACGATAATCACCCAAGCAAAGTCAACCAGATTCACCCGTTGATTTTCATCCAGGAAGAAGATAATACATAGCGAACCAATCGTCGTAAGTGTAGCCGCTAAAATTGCAATAAACACTTTACGATTCTTCTGATGTCGCATGTGATCAATCATCACGATACTATTATCCACAATAATACCAAACGATATGGTAATTCCAGCCAGCGAATAAAGATGAATCTCCAGCTTCAGTATATAATAGAAGATACAAGCGATGATCAAGTTGGCAAATAAACTCACAGTGATCAATAACAAGTAACGCCACTGGCGACTAATCACCAATACAAAAAGCAATAAGATCAACATTGAGAATAATGTACGCAATCCTATTTTCTGTAGTTCACCAGCAATATACTCTGTACTATCGAAAGCCAGCATCATGGAATATCCCGGAGGAAACTCCTCCTGCATCTGTGCCACCTTCTCGCGCACAAGCTTCGACAACTTAATATTATTGGCCTCGGCTGTTGGTATTATCTGGATATTAATTGTATTTAATCCATTGATCCGGTAATACGATTGAGGTAATTGCTCTTTATAGCGAACCTTTGCAATATCCTCCAGGGGAACAATCCGATCGCCCACTTTAGCTACCGGAATCTTACTCCAATCCAATTTCGCGTCACCCGCATTCTGCAACTGAACAGTAATCATACGGTTTTCACCATCAGCCAACTTTATATTTCCTGCACCAACAATCTCTTTTCTAAAATGACCATTAATGGCGTTTGCTATCTCATTCGCCTGAATACCAAGATTTCGTGTAGTGGCAACATCAAACACAATCTCCCACTCATATGGTGTTGAACCATAAACACGCACCTCATTCACCCCTTTTAACACCGATAAAGCAGGAGCGATATTATTCTCTGCGAACTTTTGAATATAAAACGGACTCGCACTAGCATTAAGGGTATACCCTAACACTGGACGGGTTGTACTACCTGAGGTACTCATTGATATTGACGGAAAGCTCACCTGTTCAGGCAAATCGGGATACACCTGTCTAATCAGTGTCGCAATCTCAAAGCGTACCGCATCAAGATTAACATACTTCTTAAAACGTATGTTAATGCTTCCCGAGCCTTTCGATGATGTAGAGTTCACCTCCTGAACTCCATTCACCACACTGAACAATCCTTCAAGTTTAGTAGTGACCTCCTGTTCAATCACCCTTGCCGATGCATTATACCACGAATACCTGACCGATAACGAAGGCAATGTACGCGATGGCTCAAACTGCACATTCAGCATAGGAATAAAACTCACCCCCATGATCATCAAGGCCACAAATGATATAATTATTGAAAATGACGAAAACTTCCTTTTCCGTGTTCCCGTTTCCCGTTTCCCGTTTCCCTGTTCCGTGTTCCGTATTCCGTTTTCCATATCTCCCCCTTTCTTAAACGCTAGCAGTTTTCTCAACCATTAACCGTTTAGCACTTCTGTGCTCTTTACCTCTAACCAGGTAATAATAGCAAAGCGGAACGAAATAAAGACTCACCACTGTACCCAGGGTCATACCACCAATAACAGCCAAAGCCAGAGGCTTCTGCAAATCGGCCCCCAAACCACTAGTAAACAAGAAAGGCATCAAGGCCAGTACTGTAGTAATACTCGTCATCAGTATCGGCTTCAATCTTCGCTGTCCGGCCGTAGCCAATGAACGTAATAAAGAATTACCGTTACGGTACAACTGATTAGCCGTATCAATCTTCAGAATAGAATCATTAATAATAATACCACTCATTACGATAATACCAATAAGCGACATCAAATTAATACCACCACCAAAAAGTTTAAGCATCAAGAATGCTCCAAATATATCGATAGGCACTTCGAGTAATACGATAACAGGAAGAGCAAGCGATTCAAACTGAGAAGCCAGAATAAAATAAAGCAACAATAGCGATATCAACATAATCAGACTCAACTCCTTCACCATCTCCCGATTTGAAAAGATACTTCCACTAAAGCCCGCCTCAAAGAAGCGATCTTTACCTAAGGTAGAGCGAATCTTAGTCCGCAAACTTTCCACCTGATTCTCATTAATCTGAAAGATCACAGGATAATACACACCCTCCTGACCAGCAACAAACGACTTCAGATCTCTATCGGCAGTCTCACTCACCAGGTTCCTCAGCGGAATCTCTTCCCCTTTGTTATTGTGCACCATCAATTCATTGATGATCTCAGATATTAACAAAGGTTTATTACCTAAAATCACAGGTAAGAATGTATTATTCTGGGTAATCAGCATCACCTCATTACTATTGAAAGCACTTTTCAACGCCCGGTACACCTCACTAAAACTCACATTGTAAGTCAGCAGTTTTTCCCTATTGGTATTCAACACCATATTTTCCTGCCATTTGATAGGCTGAATATAATACTCCGGTAAGGTCTGTCTGATATCCTTTAATGTTTTATCAAGATGATGATTATACGCCGCACCAAAATCATCAGTAGCCCTCAATCGTGCTACCAGTGGTGGCTCATCATCGGAGAACAACAACGAGAAGATATTACCAGCTTCCGAGAATTTAAAGTTAGCTTCCTTATAGCGACTCTTCAATTCCCCATCCAGCACCTGAATTACAGAATCAAGGGCAGCAGGAGATTTAGCCTTCAAATAAATATAAGCCTCCGAAGCCATAGCCTCATCACTATGCGACAAGATAAACTGCTGCTCTCCAACCATGCAAGTCGACTGCACCAGGCTTCCATTTACCTCACCCAGAATCTCCCCACAGCGTTTCTGGTTCTCATCAACATGAATCTTCTCATTCCAGTCGATACCTACTAGTACCTCATCCTGAGTAATAGCAGGCAACCTGCTCTTATCCAACATCTGATAAAGTACACCAGCGGCCACCAACATCAAAATGAATACACCCCACATAGTACGCTGGTTACGCATTGTAAAACGAAAACCCTTTTCATAAGCAGCCTCATAATCGATAGAGTTAATCTTCTGCAGCCACTTACTACTGCGAGGTTTCTCATTACGCTTGTAAAACAAACGATAATACACAGGCAACAACGTAATTGAAACAATCAGCGACACCAACAAACCAATGGTAATCGCCATAGCCTGGTCATAAAACAACGCTCCCGAGATACCGCTAATAAAAATCAGCGGAATAAACACCGCACAGGTGGTCAGCACCGAACTCAGCATCGGACGAAACACCTCATTTGTTCCTGATACACAAGAACCATCCAACAACTCTTCATCCGACTCCCGACCTCGACGCCGATCCCAGTGCTGTGTAATGTTGTCAATCACAATAATTGAGTTATCAATCATCATTCCAATACCTAGCACTAATCCCGACAACGAGATGATATTTATAGAAATCCCAATCAGGTGAAAAAACAACAATGATATTACCAATGATGTAGGGATAGTGATTCCAATAAGCAATGGCGATTTAAAATCGCGCAAAAAGAAAAACATGATCATAAACGCCAGCAAAGCACCATATATCAATGTTTGCCCCAGATTCGAAATTGAGTAATCAAGCAACCTGGTCTGATCACGTGTAATATTAAAATCGATGTGAGGGTAATCCTCTCTGAAATGGCCCATCAAGTCATTCAGCTTACTCTTCAAGTCCTTCATTCGGGCATCCGATTGCTTAATCACAGCCAAGGTCAGTGCATCTTTACCATTCGATGTAACCAATCCTTTTCGTTTTTGTGGATGCCTCACCACCTGCGCAATATCTTTCAACTGTACCAATCGCTCATCCACCTTCAAATACAGATTCTCCAAATCGCGTAGATCATTCAATGTAGAAGCAAAGCGAATATTATACTGATACTGACCATCGCGAATCAGCAGGTTACCCAAATTAATATTAGCACCTTTAATTGCCTGCTCCAAATGGCCAAGACTCAATCCCAGCGCATCAAGCTTTTGCATATCAGGCAAGATCAACAATTCAGGAAACACCTGACCACTGATATCTACCAAGGCCACCTCAGGTAACTGTTCAATGCGCTTGCGAATAACATTACCAGCAAAGCTACTCAGCTCAACAAACTTCTGCGACACAGGAAACAAGTCTCCAGCCCCATTTTCGGTACTCCCAGTATTCTTATTCCGTGCACTCTGTTCTGCTCTTCCTGCACCTTTCAACGTCATATTCAAGTAAAACACAGGGATATCGGTGGCACTAGCCTTAATCACGCGGGGACGCTCAACCGAGCGGGGAAGATAATTCATGGCTCTATCGATCTTTTCATTCACCTCAACAAAGGCAAAATCCACATCGGTGCCATACTCAAATTTCATATGAATCAAGCCACTACCATCGTGTGTCTCACTATTAATATCCTCCATATGCGCCACCTGCATCAATTGCTGACGCAGCGATCGCACCACTGTATTTTCAAGCTCACGGGCCGAGGTATTCTGAGCACTTACCTGAACAGTAATTTCCGGGATATCAATGTCCGGCATCAACGATACCGGTATACGTGTAGCAGCCACAATACCGAGGACCAATATTGCGATAAAGGTCATGGTAACAGCAATCGGCCGCTTAATCAAAAAATCAACCATAGTTTCCTAATTATAAACCACAGACTCATATTTCTAACCACAGAGAACACAGAGGATCACAAAGAATAACACTGAAGTGTTATTTAATTTATGATTCTCTTTATTCCCTCCTAGAGTCTTAAATCTTATCTTATTTCCACCTTTGATTCGTGTGCCAGATTCAGGTTACCTGAAACAATAATCGTATCACCAGCTTGCAGTCGGCCACCCTTATCAGGATGAGCACCAACAGTATACTGGGTACTATTTTCATAACCCGTTTTCACATAAGTCCACCAAGCCAGCGTATCACCCTTACACTTAAACAACACCTCATAATTCTGACGCAGTACAATTGCCGATTTCGGCACCACCAATACATCCTTAATCTCATTCTCAACCAGCACCTTCACATTCATCCCCTCCATCAACTCACCAGGATTTTTAATACGTGCTTTAGCCTTAATCAAACCATTCTCCTCAACCACAGGATTTATCTCAGAGATCACACCCCTAAAGATATGATCATCTTTCCCCGAATAAGGAATCACCTTAGCCTCCTGACCAATGCGCAATTCCGACAATTCATTCTCCAGAATAGTAAACTCCACTTCAAACTCAGAGTCATCAATCAACGTACAAAAATCCTCTCCCCCATTCACTTTTTCGTAAGTTTTATGCTTCAGGTTAGCCACTTTTCCAGTAAATGGAGCCTTCAATTCTATTCCATTAAAATCATGTTGAGCACTCTTCAATTCCTCTTCTGCATTTTTATAACCAGAGCGAATCAAAGCCACATTCAATATTTGCTCAGGTATATTATCCATCCCCACATCATAGCGTTGACCAATCAGCTTATTGCGCAATTCAAGCTTCGCCTGTTCCAGACTATTTTTTGCTTTCGTAAGGCGTTGTTGCTGGGCAAATGGATTAAGCGAAGCGATAGTAGTACCTTTCTGAATCCGATCACCATTTTTCACACAAATCTTCTCAAGTTCATCACCTACTCTAAACTTCAGCACGCTCTTGCGCAAAGCTTTTAACTTTCCATTACTCACTAATTCTTTTTGAAACGAGGTAGAACGAAGAATGATGGTATCAACAGGATTACGTTCAACAGTGTAGTGTTGCTTATCAACTTCGGTCTTTTCATTCGATTGCGATGGTGTACATGCAATTGCCAGTACGATAAGCAACGGAGATAAATATTGTTTCATTGGTTGTTATGATTTTTTAGAGAAACTAAATTTAGTAAATACATATTATGATTTCAAGGGTTTTAAGATATATTAACACATTACCCCCTATTTTCAACTCACTATACATCAGACACACTGACAACTCACACAATTTCAGAAATACCAACAGTATTCCATATCTAAGTCAAAAAGCAAGCCCGAAATAGGACAAGAATATATATGTTGTAGAACAGGTTTCTAATAAAAGTCGAATTTCATGAAGAATCAATTTATCCATTTTAACGAACGTTCCCAGCGCACACCGTCATAACCATTCGAGAATAATACCATCACAGCCTTTCCAACTATATACTCTTCTGGAACAAAACCCCAAACTCTTGAATCAGCACTATTGTGGCGGTTATCTCCCATCATAAAATAGTAATCCTGTCGGAATACATGAGAAGTTACCACCTCGTCAGACTTCAAATACACCTTAAGATCCTTATCCCACCTCAAACCTTCAAATCTGGTAAGCACCTTATGATACAAAATCCGATCCTCTCCTTTCAGGTCAATACACATACCTCGAGAAGGAATCTTTACCCCTCCATAATAATCCATCGTCCATTTCAACTGATTATTCCAAGGGAAAGCATGAGAGACAGAATCAGGTTTTGTTGTTGCAATACAGATACTATCCAAACATTCTAACTCAGTCAACTTTGAAGCTTGAGCTTTATTAAAACTCATCACCCGATAAGGCTCCCTATTGCGTTGAAAGCCACCAAAAGAAACAATACTCAATGAATCCATCGCATCAAACAATTTCCTAAACTGATGACTGTGCACACGATAGTTATGCTTCACAAAATCAGTTTCCTCAACCACCTCACCTCCAAGCTGAACCTTCCCCTCACTAATAATTAAGGAATCGCCCGGAAGTCCCACACAGCGTTTGATGAAAAACTCCTTCTCATTATCAGGGAAATTAAAAACAACTACATCATTATGGGCAATCCTATTGGCCCCTGTCAGGCGATCATAATCCCACCATTTATCATTAATCTTAGCCCGTGCTTCCTGATTGAAATAGAATAACACATTTATCCATGGAATTTCAAAAGGAGACTGTGGTAAACGAGGGCCGTAATTCAACTTACTCACAACAATTTTATCACCTATAAGTAGTGTATCCTCCATTGAGCCACTGGGAATGCTATAAATCTCAATCATAAACAACCGAACAGCAATAGCAAATAAAAACACACTAACCAAAGTAATTGGAGCCCAACACCACGTTTTACGCTTTATCCAGCCAATCCATCGCCATTGTGATGTACTCAACCAATAAACAAAGCAAATTAATCCAATCCCCAGCGTCAACCACCAAAGCCCAAATACCCCAACAAATATTGCGACTGCCAAAAACAAGATAATATTGATCTTTCTTTTATTCATAGTATAATTGAAACCTTAACTAAAATTGCTCCTCATCCTTTGGAAAATCAACAATCCCTCTAACAACCAACTTCTTTGGAGAATCCTTCCCATTGTAGTACACCGTAATTGTCTTTCTAAATTTTCCAGGATGATCTGTATCATACTTAATCTTTATTGCTCCCTTTTTCCCGGGAACAATGGGTTTTTTATTCCAATCAGGCACAGTGCACCCACACGTTGTTTTCACATCATAGATCACCAATAGCGACTCTCCAACATTTGAAAACTCAAACTCACACTCCGCTTTATCCTTCATCTTAAGATGGTGAAAGTCATATTCACCACTGGCAAATTTTACCTGAGCATCATTTTTCACCGGCTGATAAGTA
Organism: Puteibacter caeruleilacunae; assembly: GCA_005217565.1. Lineage (GTDB taxonomy): Bacteria > Bacteroidota > Bacteroidia > Bacteroidales > Prolixibacteraceae > Puteibacter > Puteibacter caeruleilacunae. The sequence goes on along the minus strand of SJCO01000006.1, from coordinate 143,448 downwards.
CAGCTCAGACACAATAAAAAACAACCAATTAATATCAGCATTCTCATTACTATAATTTCATTAATTCAATTACATGATAACCTACCACCAAACCTGTTCTCCATCTTCATAAGTAAAAATACGATGCTCACGGCCTTCATCAATACACTTAAGCAATAACAACGGGCTCATTATCAAACTCGAAGACACTACACAATCAATAATTTTTGCAAGATCACAAAGCATTTTAATTATTCAGATCGCTATAAGACCAATACTATTAATTTAATCCAACACCTGTTTTAAATACACTTCATAGTCCCCGTACGTAGGATTTCTAGTTGATATTAACTCATCATCACCATTTAAAATGTAAGAAATAAATGCAATCTCTTTTGGTAAACTATTGCTTTTTGCAAATTGCCCTTTTGAATCCCAAAAAACAGGATATTTAAACTTATAGTACCTTAATTGTTCTCTAATCTTATCCTTTTTTACTGAATTAATATAAAAAACGAATCTAATATCAGAATATTTCTCAATATAAGGTTTCCAGAGCTGTAGCAAATGCATACAATCATCATACAAATAGACAACTACCTTAGGGCTATTATCAAAATATTTTTCTTTTAAATAAATCTTATCTGAAATAGATAGTAATTCTACTTCTTCAGGTAAATTATATTTCTTACCTGAGCTAAATTTAAATTGCCACACTCCAAATAAAACAACAAAGCTCAAAACACAAAATGCAACAATTTTATTGATCTTTTCCATAATCATCCTTCTTCAAAAACGGAACTAAATCTAGCATATTTAAATCCAACAAAGGAATTGGATATTTCTTCTCTCCACAAAGAACTAATAGCAACTGATTATCGAGATTATTCATTAAAATTTCTCCATAATCATTTAAACACAAACTTATTTTATGTTTAAATTTATTCTCTTCCAAAAATCCTCTTACAGATCTATAGTTAGCAGATTCACAAACCACATTAACTTGGATAGAACATTCAGTACATATCTTATTAATATCTTTAAAATAGTTACACACACAACTCAAACAAGCATCTCCTGGAACAAACAATAATATCTCATTTGAATCCAGACTAAATCCATCTACTAATTCTTTAAATCGCTTATAACTATTTAATATCTCTAATTGAATTCTACTCTTTTGTTGATAATTGTCAATTTCATATTGATACTGTGCTGTACGATGCCTCATATTCTCCTCAAATTCATATATCATCCACCTATTATACCCAATACTGGCAATAACACATATAATTATTACAGAATAAATAATTCTCATTTTACTTAATTTTACAATAGGCAATAATTGGATTATCAAACTCAGATATTTCTTCTAAAACTTCAGGATTTGCGATAGGTAATTCAAGAAACTTTTCTTTGTTCTGAATAATATAATTAGGATACATTAAATATACAAGCTGATCGTTTTTCATCAACTGTGGGTACCTAAAATAATACTCTTTCTCTGACTTTACATCCTTCTCTTTTACAATCCCATTTTTATCAATTATCATCTGTCTTAAATATGTTTCTTTAGTAGATTGAATAACTGAATTAATGAAGGTCAACTTAGATGTTTTCATATAGTCAGTAACATTTCCGAAACCATGCTTAGTTATGAGCTCAAATCCTTTGGTTCCATCTAATTCAAAAAATTTCCTGGGAATATTTAAACTTCCATAATCAAGCTTCATTTTTGGAATCATTTTCCCATCTTTGTAGTCATACAGTACATTGTTAAAACTTTCAGCAAAGAATAGTTCAGTACCATTCCTCCTAAAAACATCTTCATCAACAGTTAATACTGAGGACTTATTTCGAAAATATGACTCTAAAACGTCTCCTTTTAAATCCAGTACCTCAATTCTAAATTTATGAAATCTGTTATAACTCATATAGAAAAAATACTTATTTTCTAATCTGTCAAAGGCCATAGCTACATAGTCATATTTCTTTTTACCAATGAATTCTCCGTTCTTATGATACTTTGAAATTGTTGAATATTTGCCAAGTCCTGACAATATCTCAACAGTATCATTATAAATTAAGAAATCTCTAATTCCCAAGAATTCTTCTGGTCCTTTTCCAAGACGGCCAATATTATTTACATATTCCCCTTTTTCACTAAATCGATATACAGTTCCTCTAATTCTATCTAGAATAAATAAATCACCTTTATACTCCTCTAATGCAAGTTGATCACCAAGATATACGCTATCTAGTGTTTGTAAAGGAAGAAGTTCTATTGAGGAAAACCTTAAAGCTTTATTCTGACTATCAAAAACCTTTATCACTTTCAATTTAGATATCTCTTCATCCGTACTATTCCTGCAACAAACAAAAAAAACAGATAATAACATTATCAATAATACCAAACTACTCTTCATACATTTAAATTACTAATGGGGCTAAAAATAGCCCCATACATTCTTATTGATACTTCAAATAACAATCAATCGGTGCCGCACAATCATCATATGTAAAAGAATTTGTACATGCTCTGGATAAGCCTACGGAAGAAGTACAAAGATATGTCAACTTTAAATAAGGATAATCCTTTGAATTTACCTCTGTATCTGCTGATGCCTGTTGAACCAATGATTCTACAGTAACATTCCCCGTATCTAGACCTTTACTTGAAACAAAATTCATTACAGTAATTCCTGTAAATAACACAACTGCAGTTATTCTTATTAAACCTTTTTTCATTTCTTTTATTTTTTTTATTTACAACTTTAATTTTACTCTCTCTCCTAATTTGTGTTTTTTCCTATCTTTGTCACATCACCTCCTTTCATTTTTAGAGGAGGCAGGCAGGAAGTGACAAATTCCAACTGTTCAACTTCCTGTCTTTTTCTATTTTTAAATTTCCACGTCATTATCTAATATCTTTGTCATTTCATCTCTAATCTCATCAATCGCAATCGATTTCACTTTTACCTTTTTATACAACAGCTCTTTCGCCAGTTTACATGCTTCCTTCCTATGACCATTCTCGGAATACATCTTGGCCAATAGGTACTTTGGGTAGAATCTACTAGGAACCATATTAAATGCATGCCAATATGCCTTTTCTGCATCTTTATACATTTTCAAGGCTTGATAACTATCTCCCAATGCTGTATATAGGATGGTATTATTCAGATAATCTTTCGCTTCTTTTAGAACATCTATTGCTTTTTCATGCTTTCCAGCCATAGATAAAGCTTTACCATAGTTGACTAAATATTCCCCATTGTGGTTCAACTGATGATAAACCTTATCATAGGCCTCTACACTCTCTTCATATGCTCCAACTTGATATAGCCTGTAAGCATCCTTCCACATTACTGCGGTGTGATATGCCCTGTGTACTGTTCCCAAACTCAATACCATTAGAACAACAAATACAGGAGTAACTACCCATCGTTGCAACATCGAAAATGTCCTGCTTGATGTTAATATTTTCTTTTTCACACCCCCTTGGCAGGCAACAATCATTGCCAGGAAAACAACAAAGTGCATTTTGATAGGTAAAATCTCTGAAGGGTAAGAGAATAATCCAAAAACGATAACTGCCAACAAGCCAGATTTCGCTGCTAAAAATTTTAAATTTGCATTCTGGAGTTGCAAATCATTACCCTTATTCATTATCCCGTCAACTTCATCACTTCCTCTCTTTGTGATATTTGATCTTCTCTTCCTAAAGATTAAAACGAGCATAGCAATTACCAATAGTAAGCCTAATATTCCCTGCTCAACAGTCAACTTCACAAACTCATTAAACGAATAAGAACTATTGTCTGCTACCATAATATCTGGAGAATCAGGATTTGCGGAAAAATAAGAAGCCTGGTAATTCATATATTGGGACTTAAACTGACCAATACCATGTCCAAACACGGGTTTTTCCGGTATCATTTGTGTTGCAACCTTCCAGATTAAAACACGACCATCAGCCGAACCTTTTTTCATTGAGTAAAGGCCCCACGAACAACCTAACAATACAATTACACTTAATATTCCCAATAATAGTTTATTCGACCTCTGACCAATAAACCTTTTGATTTTCAAATTAATTACTTCATAATCACTCAACCAGTAAACCGCATAGACAATAGAGATTATAGCCCCCAAATATGCGGCACGGGATTTAGTTGCTGGCAATACAAGTATTATTACAATAAAAGTAACACCATAAAAATACTTGGCTATTGTACTACACAACGCTTGCCAACTAACTCTTTCTCCCTTCAGATCCTCATCATCTTTGTTCCGAGAAAAATAACCGATCAATGCAATTGGTAGAACTGAAACTAAAAAACCAGCATACGGTCCCGGATTGAAGAAGCTACCCGTCATTTTAAACATTCTATGATGAGAATGATACACTCCGTATAATTGGAGATTTCCATAAACTGCCTGAATTAATCCCGCAATTACAATGGCTAGTAACAGGTATTTATGATAGTTCAGATCTATTCTGCGAATCAGAACATAAAACAACACCAATCCACCGAATGTCATTATCTTTAATATATCAATAGGAAAATACACCCCTTGAAGAAAGACCACAGCAGCATATATTCCCAATAGAATATCTAACTGGAATAGAATAATCCTGCCTGTCTTCTTCGTTATAAAAGATAACACTGAAACAACTATCACAGCGCCAATAATACACCAAAGAAAACCAAAGGTCTTTCCATCCTGGGTTGGAGACATTAATGAGGTATCACTCAAATTAGGGACTATGATTATCATTGCTAGTAACAATAATAATGGGAGTAATTGAATGATATTATTAAACGTTTTTTTCAATATGTCTGCATGATTGAAACTCATTGTAGTAGCTTACTCCTCTGTTCCAAATATAAAATCGATAATATCGGTAAAAAAGTTTCCTGTATCCACACAGCTAGTAGGAACATTCTCATCATGAGAACCTCCAGTATCATCCTCTTCTGTTTCAGAACTTCCATCTGCCCTTGCTTCGACTAGTTTCAACGTAACATTTGATGACTTTGTAACTTTAGGGGTCACAGACAAGAATACATTTAGGATAATAACTAAAACCACAACAATACTTACTAACTTTTTCTTCATTGCTTCATCTTTTTTAAATTCTAACTATTAGCTTTTTCAAAAGCACATGTCAAAATTAGATAGTAATTAAGCAAATAAAGCATTCAGACGGGGTGCATTTGGCAGATCACTATATATCAAGCAATTATAGCCATTTCTGACAACCTTCAACATACTTAAAAATACGATTTTCTCGCCCCTCATCGATACATTTTAATAACAACAAAGCATTTTGGGGAACGTTATCATATTCGAGAAAATTACACTCCGCTTTCTTAATCCCTAATGATATCCACTGGTTGTTCCAATAATACAGTTCATACCTCAATCCTGCAAATACATTGTTTTTATCATTTCTTGGACAAATACCTATTGAGGCAATATTAACTTTCTTTCCAAAATCAATTCCAACCCAATAGTGTCCTCTCTTCTTATGCTCAGAATTCAGTCCGCCTAAATGAATGAAGCTAAGAAAATCATCATCCAATGCTTTTTCCATAACTTCTACATCTCTGATATCTGAACAAATCGGTTTACCTTTTAATTTTTCTCTTCTATCACCATCCTTTGAATAGAATGACAATTCAGCAAGGACATCATTTTTGTTAGGCAGTTCATATCTAATATAACGGGTAAAGACAGGCTGTTTAAGGTTAAAAATATTGTTATTCAAAGTCAACTTTTTATTGATCCGCAACACAACCTTTGACTCCCTAAATGACACATCATTTCCTGCTCTGAAAACACCACAAATATTCCCCTCTTCCCACTTGCTGAAATACGGTTTACAAAACGATTTTCGAGATAACCGCACACTCTCCTGCTCAGCGTTATATTCAAAATTACTTCGTTTACCATTTTCATCTAAATAAAAAGCATTAGCAACAGGAATAATTCTTCCATTCTTATAAATAGCTGGTAGATAGACAATATCTCGGCCCATATCTTTAAACATCACTTCATGGTGAATAATTTCTCCCCATTGCACAGGTTTCCATCTGTTATCTCCCCAAACACATAAATAGACATAATATGAATTTTCAGGAATTTCACCTGTCAATGCTACGTTTACATCCGTACATTTGAAATATTCTTTAGAAACATCCTCATACTTAGCTCGACGAAAGAATGGAGGTATATTACTCAATTCTACCCTGTTGTCTAAAAGAGGACCTCTCTCTATCGAATGATATTTAAATCGAAAGACTTTAGGTAGGCGGAATTTACCCCAATCCTCATCAATATTAATATTGTTATAGATTCTTCGATACTTCCATCGATGCCAATCCCAAAATGATTCAAATGCATAAGTGTTACCTCCAAACAATAATGCATTCCAAGCATGGCTATTATCTCTATTTCCCCATGCAGGCACATAATCAACAGCCACAGGGAATCCAAGGCTCGCGAACAACTTTGCATTAAACCGGCACCGTTGCTCGCATATTCCTCGTTGTGCTAAATGAAAGTCTGAGCTTTTCAACATCGGAAAATCTTTAAAAACAGTGTTGTATTTATACTCTTTATACACATGCAAAATACTGTCAAAAAGAGGAATTATTGGAGAAGGATAAACAGAGTCAACATATCGCTTGTGTCTTTTATAAAATCCTTCCCTCCATTCTTCAAACGGTTCACCATTCTTAGTCTTATAAGGGATAACATGCTCTATAAAATCACGAGTACTTATACTATCAAAGTAAGGATTAGCAACATAAGCTTCATATGCCTGATCAATATGTCGTTTTAAAAAACCACTGTTTATTGTTGTGATATCTTCTGTTGCCTTACCAAAAATATATCTCCCTAGTGGATACTTGTTTTTTATTGATTCCCATGATTCTTTAAGCCTGGCATCTCGTTCGTCTGGTTCTAGCTTATCATTTATCAGCTCTTCTCTTACTTCCCATATTGTCCGATATTCACAGAGATAAGTAGTGTCATAAGAATAATGACCTGGGAGATTAGAAATAACGTATTTTGCAGCCTGCAACTTTACACTGTCTGATTCAGTACTATAACTTTCAAGCAAACCAACTAGTTGTGACTTATTCTCCCCAGATAATCTAAGGGCTTCTTTTAGGTTACCTCGCTTAGTACAAGCAGAAAGCATTATCACAATAAAAACAACTAACACACAAATACGCTTATGCGACAAATAGAACACTTTAATCTTCCTTTCTTTCATTACTCCTTAATCATTTTTTATATTGCATAAGCTGAAACATCATCCATCTAACAGATAAGCAATAGTTCAAAATTAAAGAAGATCACAGGAATTTTTTGCATAAAAACAGGGTGCATTTGGATATTAATTCAACTATAATTCCAAAAATCGGGTTCAATCAATATCTCTCAATTCCCAATAAAGACTAGTAATGGAGGCTACTTTAGTTTTTTCTCGTATAGTTTCTTTTTGAATTTTTACAAACTCAAAACTATCACCTGTAAATCTTGATATTTCATAGTTATACAATTTGAAATAGATACACATGCAATATTTAATTTCAGTAACTGTTAAATCAGGATACTTCTTTTTAAGTTTATCCACCCAGCCAGGTTTCATTTTATGAAAACATGTTTCATATTCAGACCATGAAGTTATCCGGTTATTATCAATATGATTCAAGAGTATCTTTAACTCCTTTGAACTTGTCGATTTCAATCTTTGAGCTTTTAGCTTACTAGCAAGATTATTCTTCTCAATTTCTTCCTCTTTCAGTACCCTTTTTTTCTTCTTTATGTTCTCGTTAATCTTAACATTTGTCTGTACAAGTTGCTTCCGCTTATTCTCTTTACGCCGAACTACATACCAAATACCCACAGACATAACACAAAGCAAAACAAAAAATCCAAGAAGCAATAGTTGAAAATTCTTCTTCTTCAATCTTAAAACCAGTGCTTCTCGTTCCAATTCTGAGGAATAATAGTTAGCTCCCAGTACAATTAATTGCGATTTATTAATGACTCTTTTCTGTCGATCTTTTGCATCAACATATTTTTGCTCCATCTCGTAAGCTTGTCCATACTCACCTATTCGGTTATAGAGAATAGCCAACATTTTTAAGCTTTGTTTTTCTTCTTCAACAGCCTTTATCTTTAATGCAAAATTCAAAGCCTTATGTGCTGCTTGTAGCGCCTCTTCATTACGTCTACTTCGCTCTAGAACCAATGCTTTCAAATACATATTCCTTAACTGCTGATGAGGAGTAGGAGTATAAACATAGTCTTTGGGCGATAACTTTGTATCACAGCCGGCTATCTCCAACCAATCATTCATCCTAAATTTTGTATTCAGTAAATTATAATCCATCGCATATACTGCAGGCCAACGCCTCAATTTCTTGTATATCTTTCTGGCATAAGCATAATTTACAAGCTTAAGCGAGTCATTATCTGAGATATAACTTATAGATGTAAACAACACTGCGTTATAATACTCATCATCCAATTCTAATGCCAGTTTTTTTAGCTTAAGTTCCTGTTCTTCTTTTTGAAGACCTAATTGCTTATGTAACCTTAACAATCCTAGAGATGAATAAAACCTTAATGCCTTATGATTATGCTGTGTAAAATAAATATCACACTGTGTTAACAACTTTGCAGCATCATAAAAAAGCCATAATTGCTCGAATACCAATGCCCTAATCATTCGATTTATTTGAATATGATATTCATCATTTCCCTTAATAAAATAATCTTCCGCCTCGATCAATATTTTTATTGATTCATCAAACTCTCCATTCCTACTTAAATAATATCCTTTACACATCTGGATCCGTGCTCGCTCATGTGAAGTTATATCTGTAGTATCCAGCTGTTGTAACAAACTATCTATCAAATTTGGAGTTTTAAACATCACCGCCTCAATAGAATCTAACTGAGAACAGATTAATTCACTTGAACATTTTTCTGACTGGCCACAACTGTTTATTATCGTGGAAACTACTACTAAACTAATCCATTTAAATGTCAATATGTAAAGAATTGAAAATCGCTTCATACTTTATTCTTCATTATCTCGAATTACTCATCCTCTTCATAAGAGTGATAAGGAGTAATCCTTTAAATGTAAAAATCCTTCCTGGAATTTATTTAATCCGCTTAAGTTCTAAGTAAACTTCTTCAATCGTCTTTAAACCTAATTTTCTTCGCACACGTGTTTTTCCACTTTTAACACTATTAATTGCATTACCTGTTAACTTAGAAATTACGACATTTTTCAGATTGAAATAAAAACACATGCAATACTTTATTTCACCAACTGTTAAATTGGGATACTTCTGTTTCAGTTTTTCCACCCAATCAGGAAATAATTCATAAAAGCGTGTTTCATATACAACCCATGAACTTATATGATCATTGCTAATATCACTTAAGAGTAACTTTATTTTATCTGAATCTTCAGATTTCAACTGCTCAAGTTTGATTTTGGTAACAAGATCCTTCTTCTCAACTTTCTTCTCATTCAATGCCTCATTGACTTTCGTCAAATTCTTCTCAATCCTTACATTCGTCTGTGCCTCCTTCTTTCGCTCATCTTCTTTACGTCGGACTAAATTCCAGCCCCCGAAAAAAACAGCACAAAAAACAAAGAATAGAGTAAGGAGTATAAACTGAAAACTCCTCGTTTTCAATTTTGAGTCAAGAGCTTCCTTTTTTAGTTGCGAGAAACGATAATTTGCACTCAATGCAACTAACTGTGATTTGTTTAGAATTTCTTCCTGCCGATCCTTCGCTGCAACATACTGTCGTTCCACTTGATAAGCTTGCTCATCATCACCAATTCGGTTATAAAGTATTGCCAATAGCTTTAGGCTTTGTTTCTCTTCTTCAATGGCATTCATCTTTTGGGCATGGGCTAACACATTTTGGGCGGCTTCTAACGCCTCTTCATTTCTTCGTTGCCGCTCTAATACAAATGCCTTAAAATACATATTCCGTAGCTCCTGATAAAGAGTAGGACTGTAAACATAGTCTGTAGGAGACAACTTGATATCACCCCCCTCTATCTCCTGCCAATTATTCATCCTATATTTTGTATCCAGCATATTACAATCCATCCCATATACTTCTGACCAGCGCTTCGATTTTTTGTATATAGCTCGGGCACGACCAAAGTTTACCATCTTTACTGAATCACTATTTGATATATTACCTAATGAAGCATACATTAATGCATCATAATACTCATCATTTAATTCTGATACAATTTTATTGAATTTCCGCTCCTGGTCATTTTTGTTGAGCCCTAAGAATTCATTTAATCGCAACAGCCCTAAAGACGAATAAAAATTTAATGCCTTATAGTTATGTTCTGTAAAATATTTATCACACTGTGTGAATAAACCAGCAGCTTCACTAAAGAGCTTTAGTTGTTCAAAGGAAAAGGCTCTGATCAGTCGATTTAAATAGAGATAGTAATCATTATTTTTTTCTACGAAGAAATCTTCTGCCTCTATCAATATTAAAATAGACTCATCGAAGTCTCCAATATTATTTAAATAATGCCCTTTGTACGTCTTTATTCGAGCACGTTCATGTGGAGTTATATCAGTGGTATCCACTTGTTGCAACAAACTATCTATCAAGTTTGGATATTTAAACATCACTGATTCTATAGAATCCAACTGAGCACAGGTTAATTCACTGGAGCATTTCTCTGTCTGGTTACAACAGATTACATTGATGGAAAACACGATCAAACTTATCCATCTAAATATCGATCCTCGAGGAGTTGTCAATCCCTTCATAACTATCTTTTCATAGGTTATATCATCCTTGCTTTTCATGGGAAGGGCAAAGAATCTTAGTCCAAATGTAATAATTATGTTCGAATTTCATTCTGCTAGCACTCCTGGAATTTTATCCTCCGATTGAGATATTGGCCAGTTTTAGAAGCAACTATAAAGGTTCCATTAGATGAATTGCGCGTTATTTTTATTACAATTTAAACCTCACCACGTTATACTCTGGATCCTTTGATAAACAGTAAACTCCATCTTTTCCATCCGATGCTATTTCAATGATAGGTCTATCTGTATGATACTTAGTCAAAGGAACACCTTCCATCGAAAAACACAGAATCGTTTTAGGAGAATTCTTTGCGTCCATTGATCGTGCTAAATACATTGGAGCTCCTGAATAAATACAATATATCTTACTATTAGTTATTGTCATATCCATCACCCCCATTAAATTTTCTCGTGTATTATAGATAATTCTCTTTCCATCTAACTTATACTTTGGCTTGCTTAACCACTTTTCCCATTTTTTACTTAAGTTAATCCCATCAATTTTATAACATCCCACATACCCAAAATACATACTGGCGAAAATCAGGTGTTTCTTATCTGGAGATAATTGAATAATTCCATCATTAGCCCTACCCAAATTCATACTTGGTCCTTCAAATGGAGCAAATGGAAACTTAACACCGTAATTCACCGATTTAGATTTAAAATTTACTGTCGCAATTAAACCATCTTTAAACCAACCTTGTCCCAACAAAATTGAGTCATTTAAATAAACTGACTTTAGTAATAAGCTATTCTTTAAAAAATCGAGATTAATTATCGAATCAGGATTTGAAGGATTATTAATATCATAAAGATGTGCTTTCTTTAGATTATTATCCCTCAGATAATACCTATTAGACTTCATATCAACATTGTTAATCATTGGAGTCATAAGCTCACCTGGCCCTCGCCCTTTATGCCCTAACTCTCTAGATAGTTTCCCTTTTTCAAGATTATATACTTTTAGAAACTTATCTCCATTGTTTCTTACATCTTGAACTAGCAACAATGAATCCATAACAAATAATCGGCTAGGACCACCAATTATCAAGTCACCAATTACAACACTACCCTTGATTGTCTTCTCTGTTGAAAACGGGATCTTTTGTGCAAACAGATTGCAGGAGGTTAGTACAACCAATAATACTAAAGCATATCTCATCGCTATCAATTTATAGTTTATATCTTACTACGTTATACTCCGGATCCTCAGAAACACAATAAACACCCCCATTTCCATCTGGAGTTATTCTGATAATAGGTCTATCAGCATGATATTTTCCTAGAGGTTCTCCTTTCATCGAGAATGTAATAATAGTTTTCGGGGAATTCTTAGGATCCATATTACCAATCATATATGTCGGTATTCCTTCATAGATACAGTAAACTCTGTTATTTGTCACACAACAATCCATACACCCGAGAAGATTATCCTTCGAATGATAAACAATACGTTTACCATCTAACTTATACTTTGGTTTACTTAACCATCTATCCCATTGCTTTTCAAGTCTGATTCCATCAATTTTATAACAAGCCAAGTAGCCTATATCAACACAAGAATAGAGCAGATGTTTCTTATCTGGAGTTAACTTTAAAACACCTGCATTAGCTCTACCTATATTCATACTAGGTCCGTCAAATGGACGTAATGGAAAATCTTGAGTAAAGTTAATTTGCTTTGATTTAAAATTAATAATTGCAATTAAACTGTCCTTAAACCATCCATTCCCTAGAAGAATAGAATCATTTAAATACCGCCAATCAAGAATTGCATTGTTCTTAAAAAAATCCAAATCAATTATGGAATCAGGAGCTGAATTATCATTCAAATTAAAGATATGTACTTTTTTGGCATTTTTATCACGGAGATAGTACTGTTGATTCTGTGGATTCGTATAGGAAATCATTGGACTAATAAGTTCACCTGGACCTCTTCCCCTTTGACCTAATTCTTTGGATAAGGTTCCTTTTTCTATATTATATACTTTCAAATATTTATTACCATGATTTCGAACATCTTGCACAAATAGTAATGAATCCATTACATGTAAAAGGCTAGGACCACCAATTATCAGATCTTTAACAACCACTTCGCCCTTAATATTTTTCTCTACCTTAAACTGGATGTTCTGAGAAAATCCCACACTTGTAATCACTGCGAACACTAACAACAATAGCTTGCTCTTTATTCTATTCATAATCCAAATCGTTTTATTATCCTTGATTTATCAACAATCTCATTTCTTCAACACCCTAAACTTGAATGAAGTCATTCCTAACTGACCAGATCCATCAACACCTTCTATTTTTCCTACAAATGGAACGTTCACATCTGAACAATAAAATGAAACAGTGGCTTCGCCGTTTTCATCTGTGACTATGTTAGGTTGCCAAAGCAACGTATTTCGGGCATCTGGAACTCCTGGATTGTTTTCCTTGTCATAATTAGGCTGGTAAAATTCCCGATGTTTATAGTAGGCTTTTATCCTAGATAAATGAAATAACTTTAACAATTCAGCTTCAGTATAAGTAGGGAAATGATATTCTGGCACATATTCTGTTTCATCGGCCGTAAATGAAAACGTGCCTTGAGGATGATCTCTTTTTCCAACCCATTTATAATAATGCCGTCCTTCAACAGGTCTGGTTCCATGACCACAAGTAGGGCAATTCAAAAAACCACAAGGTGCTACATAATCAGGACAAAGATCAAACTTCGCTAAACTATCCAGATGTCCAAGATACTTATCTCTAAATAAATTTTTCTTCGTTGATTTAATTGTCACTTCAGACAACTCAATGACATTCGATTCCAATATTAAAGGTGGTCGCTTTGGCAACTTACGCTCACTTACTTCAACAGAGGGATATAACAAAGTCTTATATTTCAATCCTTCATTAATATTATCAAAAGGTGTTTCCAATACAATATTTGGTTTGAATTCTTCTTTACACAGCGGTTTCATGTAGATATAATCTCCTTGCCAGATTTTATAGTATACTGGATCAATAATAAATTGACCTATAGAATCAGTCATCACAATTCTTTTGTTTACTGTGTCTTTATGATTGAAAACCATCATCACAGAAGGTAATGCTGGTATTTTCTTCTTAGCACTCTTAACTTTCAAAACACCTCTCAATTGTTCTTCAACAATAGCTTGATGTACGTCCTCTTTTCTCAACACTTCCTTATCCCAAACATAACGTCTCCACCCCTGCGTTAATAGCAGTAAGTCCAAGGCTTGTAGAGCATCTTCATTTCGTGGATTAAAGTAATAATCTGGCTGATGAATTCTTCCTTTAAGCTCCGAACTAAGCAAACAATGTGTTAGTATATTATGTGGATTATTCTCTAATGAATATATTTTGTCATAGACACTCATTCCCAAATGAGCAACTACAGGATTATCATCCACATCTCTAACCTTTATCTCTACTGTGGCCTTTTCTCTTGTATTATATTTCTTTTTGGAAACATGCGCTTCTATCCTTAATCGCTTCTTCGAATTCACAAATACTAACCTCTCCGCTATTGGCAATAAGTCTTCATTATACAAGGTAAACTGCGCAATTCCACATTGAGGGAACTGCTGCATTGGTATTTTTATCTGCAACTCTTTTTTTACTGCTCCCGATGCAATCGTATAAGTTACTCCCCTCATTTGCCCTTGTAGATAAACATTCTGCGCCGTCAAAGAGATATTCTGACGAACTTTAAAAGTAACATATTCCTCATCAACATTATCCAATTGAAGAGTCATCCCTTTTTCTCGCACCGCTGGGAGAGCGTATACACTATCTGTATCATCTAATCTGATACTATAGTTCTTCCCCATCCTCGGAACAATCCTCACACTGCCCATTCCATCGTGAAAACTCTTTATCGAAGATACCACCTGATCGTCTTCATACAATTGCCCTGTAACCGATTGAGGTTTTCCGAGACAATTAACAGCCTTAAAAGCAATAAGAGATGGTAATCCAGAGATTAGATTACCTCCCTCTGCGAAACTATTGAATTGGAGTTTATCTTTAGGGTACGGTAAATCATATTCATCTTCAAAAGCTTCAGCCCCATATTTTGCCTTTACATGTAACCTCAACTGTGTTGTATCACACAAGTTTGCTGGTGATTTAAATACAAATGAAACTAAACCTTCCTTATTTGTTGTTGCTACTATAGTCTCAATCTCCTCTTCATCAGTGCGTAAAGTTGCTTCAACCTCTGCAAATAAAGGGGAACGAATAGCATCTAAACACTTTAATCCAACCTGAATAGAATCATTTGACATTTCAAAACAGTGCTCTAATACAGGAATGAAAAAAGGACGAGGTTTCATATTCTTCCGAACATCTATTTCCCCAATTGCTCGATATAGCTCATCATCATCAAATAATGAGTTCTGTGTAAAAGCCTCAATCCAGTAGGTGCCTTCTTTTAGAGAATCTGCCAAAAAAATATGGCCGTCACTAAATCCGTTGTTTATCTCATAGCATTCTTGCCATACAATATCCTTGCTCTTTTTAGCAACAACTTGCACATACAAGTTCTTACTCTTTCGTGAAGGAATAAAAAACTGGTTATCCAATACATAGGCCTTAAACCAGAGATCTTCGCCACTCTCATAAATCTCTTTACTGGTTTGAATGTATATAATGTCATGTACAGCCTTTGAAGCAGCGGAATCTAAACTTGAAATCAATGCATTGTGTTCTGAACCTGACTCTTGACTCCAGACTTCAAATGGAATCATTCCCACAATTATTAATATCAATAAGACAATACTTTTCATTAATACAACTTCCTTTTAATGACAGAAAAACAAGGCAGGAAGTGTCTCCATCAATAGTTAAACTTCCTCCCAAATTCTCTTGATGCTACTCAATTTTATTATTTTCAAAAGTATAGAAGAACACGCGAAACTTTGTCCTCCAAGTGGTATGCATTAGGGTGCATACTTTAAATAATCTAAGAAAAAGAGGTTTTACTTCAACTTACTAACCAACAGCACTGTTTGGTCATCAGTCAGTTTTTCGATCTGTTGCTTTAGTTTGAACAACTTATCCTTATCTCCATTTTTCAATGATAATTTACTCCCTTCTTCAATCAACTCCACCAGTTTTTCTTTACAATAGACAAAAGTAAAGTAGCCATCTTTACGAACTACACAATTCCTTCCAGCATACATTCCAAACGAATTCATCTCAATATCCCCCAAAAAATCATTGATCACACCTTTTATGAAATAAGCCTGCTTAAGCTTCGTATCAATTACAAAATACATTCTTCCACCATCAATCAGTTCAAATAGGCTATATCGTTCACCAATGTGCAACAATCGTGTTTTCAATCGCTTCTTATTCTTGTAAACCTTATCCACTAAAACAGAGAACTCATCGGGATACTCAACATCAGCATTAAAATTAATGACATTACTACCAGAATAACAACACATAAAAGGTGTAAACTCTTTCCTTTTTTCATCATAATAGTAGCATGTATCATTAGCAGATACAAAGCTCAGAACTGGCATATCTTCCCTTTTCAAAATATAACCAGCTCCACTCAACAGATTAAAAAGGTCATTCGAAGATCTACTAAATAGGAGCTTCCCTTGTGGAGCATAGATAGATTGAATGTATCCCCAGATATTTTGTTTTCTTCTATATATTGTTGACATTATTCTATCACCTCCAAGCAATACAAAATTCCATGATTTATCAATATATTTCGGAATCCTCATTCGCTCAGAACCATAGGCATTAAATCTATAAAGGCCTAATCCTGCGACTAATAGAAATATCTGATCCTTTTCATCATCTATCTCAGCAGATATTCCCCACACTCGATCTGGATTCCGAGCATCATCAATCACAAGTCTTTTAATAAACTCACCTTCTCTTGTATAAAGCAATGCTGGTCTTCTGCATGGAATTACAACAATATATTTCTCTGATACAATGGTACGATCAATTATATAATCATCATCTTGAAGAGCTGAGTCTTTTGCTAGAATAACAACCTCACTATACTCGGATATATCACTCAACATCAAATTAGCTGTATCACGGATATTATCAATATTACACGAGATAAATTCATGCCCCTCCACAGTAGAAACCTTGATAGGATCATTATGACAGCCACAAAATCCGAACAGACTGACAAATATTGTGACTGCTAGCAACTTGATATTATTGATATTAAACTTATTCATAGCCAAATCAGCACACAACACAACTACATCAACTCAAATGTTATCAACACTGGATTATCATTTGTCTCCAGTATTTTCGTTATTCCCTTAGCCTTTTCGGAATCATCCAATTTACCATACAACTCTCCTGCTCCAATAAAAGTAGAGACTGTGTTGCCATGGATATATTCAGGCCAGAATTCAAGATCGACTAAGGAATCATCTTTTAAGCCATTTTTCCCTAAGTACAGAAACTGATGTTCTCCTTTTTTGTGAAATAGATAGTATTTTCTTGAGTTTTCATGAATCATCATCAGAAAAACATATTGCTGTGATTCTGTAATTTTCCCCACTTGGTAAAATCGATGTGCTCGTTTTTGATAATACTGTGTATTTGTATAGTAATCCTGAGGAATCTTCCTGTCGCCATAATCAAGAAAAATATGAGGTTGCAGTCTTGCTTTATCCGTATTGGTTACTTTATAAACGGTATCAACAAGCGCCTCCTTAAACAGTATTGAATTTTCATTGCAATACCACTGTGCATCCAGCAAATAAGGAATCTTTTTTAAAAGATCTCCATCACCACGATCTTTAATTGAGTCAGTTGTTTTAAAAGAATCATCTGTCAAGAAAATATTTGAGTTACTTTTTGAAAATCGCGCAGACTGGTAAACACAATATCCTCCATCATCTAAAGCACCAATATGAGCAGCATGATTATACTCCATCGAATAACTAGATAAATAGTTTCCTTCAATGTCATATTTTATAACTTTTCCATTGCGTGGATCTAAAATGATGATTGACTTCTCAGCTGAGTCAACTAAGAAATCTTCAATATTGACATATTCCGAAGGTCCTTTTCCTTTTCCTTTTCCATCTATTACCGTCAGCAACTTACCATCTCTTTTAAAGACAAACAGTTTCTGTTGCTGATCAACCAAAAGAATATAGTTATCTGTTATTTTATAATTCAATATCTCACCCACCAGATTTGCTTCATCATATTGCAAAAACGTGAATTTTAAAGAATCAGCAATATCAGATAAACTAATATGTTTCTCCAGCGATTCATCAAAATTTATATGTATACACTCTCCTCCTGATTCGGTTGTCTTATTTTTACAACTTGAGAAGATCATAAAAACAAAAAATACTATAAAACAAACGGCATATTTAATCATTCATCAATCCTCCTAACATTAAAGGAAATACCTATAAAATCAACAATTCAAAAGTAAAGAAGAGAACGTGAAACTACCTCTTAAAGGCGGTATGCATTAGGGTGCATACCATCAATAATCCAAGAAAAAATAACTTTTACTCAATCTTCTTCAATGCTAAATAGAGTTCCGATATAGTTTCTAATTCTAACTTCTTTCGTAATCGTGTTTTCGCACTTTTTACTCCATTTACACTATTACCAGTTAATTTAGAAACCACATAATTCTCAAGATTAAAGTAAAAGCACATACAGTATCGTATTTCAGTCGATGTAAGATTGGGCCATTCTTGTTTTAACCGATCCACATAATTGGGTAAGAGTTCGTAGAAACGTTTTTCATAAGCAATCCACGAATTTATATGATCATTACTAATATCACTCAATAGAGCTGTTAGCTTATCAGAATCCACAGATTTCATCTTCTCAACCTTTAACTTATTAACAAGATTATTCTTTTCTGTCTTTTCCTCTTGCAATTCCTCATTTACCTTTTGCAGATTATTCTCTATGTCTGCATTCTGCTGTACGAGCGTCTTTCGCTCATTCTCCTTGCTGCGGACTAAATGCCAACCGATCCAAAATGCAGCCAGCAGTAAAATCACTAAAACAAGTAACATTACCTGAAAATTACTGGCTTTTAATTTTGAATCAAGAGCTTCACGCTCCAATTCTGTGAAACGATAATTTGCTCCAAGCGCTATTAACTGTGATTTATTTAGAGCTTCCTCTTGCCGATCCTTAGCTGCAATATATTGTCGTTCCATCTGGTAGGCTTGCTCATAGTCTCCTAAACGATTATAGAGTATGGCCAACACTTTTAAACTATTCACTTCTTCTATTGCTGACCTTAGTTTTATAGCCAGACTATGAACCTTTTTAATAACAACAAGGGCCTCCTTATTACGTTGTTGATGTCCTAAAACCGATGCTTTCAAATACAAACTCCGAAGCTGCTGATGAGGAGTAGGCTCATAAACATAGCCTAAGGAAAATGATTTTGTATCACAACCTTTAATCTCCTGCCAATTATTCATCCTATACCTCACTCTAAGTATATTAAAGTCCATTGAATAGACACCCGACCAACGCCTAACTTTCTTATAAAATTCTTTAGCACGCTGATAATACCAAACCTTCACAGAATCAACACCTTCAACATTCCCCATCGATGCATACAAAACAGCATTATAATACTCATCATTTAACTCTGATGTCAAAATTCTCAATTTATGCTTCTGTTCCTCTTTATCAAACTTTAAATATTCATACAGACGCAACAACCCCAATGATGAATAAAACTTCAATGATTTATAATCATTAGAATGAAAATAATTATCACATTGAATAAATAATTTCGCAGCTTCATTGTAAAGCTTTAATTGCTCAAAGGCGAATGCCCTGATCAATCGATTAATGTGAACATGGTATTCATCATTTTCCTTAATAAAGAAAGCTTCTGCCTTAACTAATGTTGCTATTGATCGATCAAACTGACCCTTTTCATTAAAATAAAGTCCTTGACAGGTTTGAATTCGCGCACGTTCATACTCAGTAATATCAGTAGTATCTACTCGCTGTAGTAGGCTATCAATCCAATTGGGATGCTTAAACATCACTGTTTCAATAGAATCTAACTGAGCACAGGTTAATTCGCTGGAACATTTTTCTGTCTGACTACAACAGATTATAGTTATGGAAAATACTAATAAACAAATCCATCTAATCATCAATAAATGAGGAGGGGTTAATCGTTTCATAATTTGTTGATCATAGGTTCAATTAATCTCTCTATTCTAAGTGAGAAGGACAAAGAGACATACTCCAAATTTAATAATTAACTCCCTAAAATTTTCTTCGATCAAACATACAACCAACATAATTAACAAACTTTAACGGTAACAACCAACAATCTTAGGATCGCCATACTAGCTCAGATTCTTTTATTTTTAGTGACTCTTTGGATGTTTTTTGCTAACTTTACAACTATGGTAATCAAGCCAAAGTTCTTTTCTTTATAGATGCATCATCACATGATGCAAAAAATTTAAAATGCATCACCAGATGATGCAATTTAACCATCCTAGAAGAGACAATGTAGAGAAATAGAAGAGAATTTCAAGAGAAAAGTAGGCTTTAAGAAGGCTTTGGTAGGTAATTGACAAGGCTTCTTCGATACATCATCCTCTATCCATATCCAGAAATTTCCGAGAAACACATTAAAAGATGAATTGACAAAGAGTTGACAAACTCCTGTACAATTCTACTTGCCTTTTACTATATGCTATTGTTGAGATGGCTTTGTAAATACATCAACAAAAAGAGTAACAAGCTAAGCATAATTTTTAAGTCACATTGCCAGCCGATTCACCCCAAATACCCGCCAAATTCGGCCAACCCACCGCCAAATCCCCAGGGAGTCCGCAGTGGTTTCGCAATTTGGTATTAATGTGTCTCGAATGTGGTTCGAATGAGAGTGGAGTAGATCGAAGTTTAAATTGTGATATCTTAATTGCAAAAAAGTGGTGATTCATTGTTGTCAATCAACAATAATTTTGGACAAGTTGGCCTTAGACCCTCTTTACCCCTGCCTCGCCCCTTCCTTATAAACTCCTACAACACCCTAGGGATTTTGTAGGGATCTTCTAGGAGTTTGTGGAGAACTTGTATTAAAGACGATGTAAAGAAGATTACACCACCTCTCAATTATAAGTACACATACAGCAACAAACAAGACTGGGAATCAATTAATTAAATCATATTTCACAATTACAGGATTGTCATCAACACTCATACTATCAAACAGCTTCTTAAGGTTCTTCTTTCTCTTGTCTGATATTTTACCGCCGTTCTCCAACAACCATTTTATATTATTACTGTTGGCATAACCATAAACTGAATTGTCACTTAAACAACATCCGGTTGCAATATAAGTGTCCCAATAATCTGCCGAAGCAATGTATTTCGAGATCTCATGAGTCTTTCTCGTAGTTTTATTATAAAACAATGATGTACTATTCAGCATCGAGAACAGCAAGATCCAATTTTCATTTTCATAAAACTGTACAAACATACTAGAGAATTGAGTCGTAAAAAGTCGCTCCAGCTTCAGCTCTCTAGCACTAAGTGGCCTATTCATATCTTCAATCTGTCTCAGTATATTACTTGATGGGAAGCGGCCTGAGTAATCGATCTTATATTTAACTGTAATCGCTCCATCCTTCATTGAATAGATATTCCGGGCGAAAGGCTCAACAAATGATACTCCTTCCTTTGTTGCATTTGTAGCATAACCATTGGAGTAGCAAATCTGATCAATACACTTACCTCCCTTCACATACTTTTCAACATCTCCTTTCTCATTGAAGGTCATAAACTTCACATACTTCGACGCCTCGTTATCAACATCTACATTAGTTACATTGGAACAGAATCCCCAGTATCCTTTAGCAGTTTTCCCCACTGTGCTGAGGTAGTGATCAAGATGTATTTCATTAATCAATTCCCCCGTTTGTCGGAAACACATCAACTTCTTCATAGGAGCATCGAAAATATTCACCAGCTTCTTTTCTTTATCGATGAAGAAATATCTGGGGCGAATATATTCTCCCGGACCTCTTCCAATGCTGCCTATTTTATTCAGGTACTTCCCCTGATCACTATATACCAGTAGAGTGTTTTGCTTCCAATCGAGGATGAAGAACTTTCCATCCCACACCTCCATCTGGTTAATGGTGTTGATCAGACAATCTTCATTGGTCTCAAGGGGTATGACTTCTGTCTTGCTGAAGACCTCATCATATGCCGGATTCTTTCCATCAAATTTAAATTGGATAGTTCCCACATTGTCTGCAATCTGTTGCTCTTGCTTCACGCAGGCAATTACCAACAGAAGCATTAAGGTATATGTTAGTGTTTTCATTTTGCGACAAAATTTCGTTCTTTAAAGAAAAGATAAAACAGTTTAGACCAGTCTGCGTTTCTGCCCTTTGGGGCAGATAATGCTTGTAGCAACAGGGATATACAACTGCATTACCATTGGATTGCTACAAATATCCTGTTAAATTAACTTCTAACCAGACCATGATTAGTTTTTTAAGGTATATTTGATGATGAAAGGATTGTCTTCTGCCTTAAGGTTATCAAAAACCTGCTTCAGACTCTCCAGTCTTTGGGCTGTGAATTTATCTTTATCGCGATATAGATATTGGAGAAAAAGCTCTGTGGCCTGACCATATACAACATTGTCTTTCATACAGACCGGCGATACAAAGTAAGTTTCCCAACTGTTTTCAGCAGCCAGCACCGTAGAAAATTCATGTGTTCGATGTGTTTTTTTGTTGTAAAACAAAGTAGTTCCTTTACTCCCAGTGAATAACTGTATCCATTCAGGCGTCTCGAAAAACGTTTGAAACATACTGTGGTATTTTGTTGATAAGTCCTTCTTCATCTTCCTTTCACTTGCACTGAGAGAATCATCCATATCTTCTATACGTTTTAGCATACTCTTAGATGGGAAACGTCCTGAGTAATCGATCTTATATTTAACGGAGATCTCTCCGTCCTTCATCATATAGATATGCGGAGCGTAAGGTTCAACAAATGATACACCTCCATCTGCAGTATTCGGGATGTAGTTGTTGCCGTAATTTAACTGATCAATACACTTCTCCCCCTTTACATACTTTTCAACATCTCCTTTTGCATTGAAAGTCATAAACTTCACATACTTTGACGCTTCGTAATCAACATTTTTATTTTTCTGATTCGAGCAGAATCCCCAGTATCCTGAAGCAGTCTTTCCCACCGCATGGAGGTAGTTATCAAGATGTATCTCTTTAATCAACTCCCCGGTTTGTCGGAAACACATCAACTTCTTCATGGGTGCATCGAAAATATTCACCAGCTTCTTTTCTTTATCGATGAAGAAATATCTGGGGCGAATATATTCTCCCGGACCTTTTCCAATGCTGCCTATTTTATTCAAGTACTTCCCCTGATCACTAAATACCAGCAAAGTGTTTTGCTTCCAATCAAGGATAAAGAATTTACCATCCCATACTTCCATCTGGTTAATAGTGTTGATAAGACAATCTTCGTTGGTCTCAAGGGGAATGATTTCTGTTTTACTAAAGACCTCATCATATGTCGGATTCTTTCCATCAAATTTAAATTGGATGGTTTCCACATTTTCTGCGATCTCTTGCTGTGACTGTTGGCCTTGATGCCCACAGGCCATTGCTAACAGGATGATTAAGAAGTAAGTTAGTTTTTTTATCATAGCTATTTAAATTTTTGATCTGAATAAAGGTGAGGGGCAAAAACACTGTATGAAGTCGATTACCTTCTTGGTGTGTTTGATGAAAGCCGCATGAGAGCGTTACGCGACAAAACGGATCCACAAGGACCTTTCCTTGATGATAATTCCCAATCTCCGACGAAGTAAAGTACTTCTTATACCTTATACTTCACTATTAAAATCATTGGATTGGAGGTTTCATGAAGGATCTCCTGAATATAGTCTTCATCATCAGTATAGGTTTCCAAAAACTTCCTCAATTGTTTTGTCGATTTATACTGATACAACTCAACAAGCTGATAAAAGTATTCCCTATCTACACCAACAATCCTACGAGAAGCATTTTGCCAGAGTACATCATCAATAAGTGTCTCTCCTCCGTAATGCACAAATTGACCTGTACTTTTATTCAGGATATAATCGTAATAAATTCCCTTCATACTATAACCGAGATTAATATACTTACTATTCTCAAAATACGTTTTTATAATGCACTGTTCCTTTTCTTTAGATTGAATTACATACGTCATCCGATCCCTGGGAGACAATTTCAGGTATTCATCCAATTTGAACTTATATTTACCAAAATCAATAATTCTTGCAGGATAAGCTGCAGTATCACCTAATGCGTATAAAATATCTCGTCTTAACGGCCTAAACATTAATTGATTCGATTCTAATGGAAGCAAGCAATTAAACGCAACTCCCGATACATAGTCCTTATTTGTTGGTACAAATTGTTTTTTGATGTTGCCTTGCAGATCAGTAATCGCCACCTTATAGTCCTCTTTCCCTGTGATCGCAAAGACATATCCATCTTCACGTTTCTGGAAGTTGATTGCAGTGTAGTTCAACTTCAAACAGTTTAAGAATTCGCCTGAGAAAGAAAAGCGATTCACCTTTCTATTCCCCAATATTTCAATTTCATTCTTTACAGTATCGAGGACAAAATCCTGAGGCATCAGGTATTGTCCAGGACCATTCCCTACACTTCCGATACTTCTTACAAACTTACCCGACAGATCGAATACCACCACTGCTTTCGCTCCAAACATATCGAGTATATACATCAATCCATCGTGAACAATAACTTTCCGCACACTCCCAATCATACTCTGCGGGGTAAATTCAAGCTTTACAGGCTTATATTCCGCAATAACATCCGACAGCTTTGTCTCTGGCAATTCCTTCACCGGAATATCAAGTCGCAAAAGAGGGATGGCAACATCTTTCTGTATTTCTTTTTCTTTACAGGAGAAAACGAAACTTGCTACAAAAATGCAGCTTATTAATCCAGTTATTATTCTTCTCATGATCAATTCTTTAAAGTATACTTAATGATGAAAGGATTGTCTTCTGCCTTGAGGTTCTCAAAAACTTCCTTAAGACTCTCCACTCTTTGGGCTGAGTTTTTATTTTTGTCGTGATATAGATAGTTGAGATATTGCTGTGTGGCCTGACCATATACAACATTGCTTTTCATACAGACTGGCGATATAAAGTAAGTTTCCCAACTGTTTTCAGCAGCTAACTCTCTTGTAAACTCATGTGTTCGATGTGTTTTTTTGTTGTAAAATAAGGTCGTTCCTTTGCACCATGTGAATAGATGTATCCATTCCTCCGTCTCGAAAAACGTATGGAACTTACTAGCATATTTGGTTGATAGATCTTCCTGCAATTTCTTTTCACTTGCACTAAGAGGTCTATCCATATCTTCAATCTGTTTTAACATGCTACCAGATGGAAAGTAGCCTGAGTAATCGACCTTATATTTAACGGTAATCTCTCCATTTTTCATCGAATAGATGTGTGGAGCGTAAGGTTCAACAAACGATACTCCTCCATCCGCAACATCCGGGATATAGTTATTGGAATAGTTTAACTGATCAATACACTTTTCTCCTTTCACATACTTATCAACATCCCCTTTCGCGTTGAATGTCATAAACTTCACATACTTTGATGCCTCTTTATCAACATCTCCATTTTTCTGATTCGGACAGAATCCCCAGTATCCTGTAGCGGTCTTCCCCACTGCCCTGAGGTAGTTATTAAGATGTATTTCTTTAACCAACTCCCCGGTCTGTCGGAAACACATTATCTTCCTCATAGGAGCATCGAATACATTCACCAACTTCTTTTCTTTATCGATGAAGAAATACCTGGGGCGAATATATTCTCCTGGACCTCTTCCTATGCTACCTATTTTATTCAGGTACTTCCCTTGATCACTAAATACCAGCAAAGTGTTTTGCTTCCAATCAAGGATAAAGAACTTACCATCCCACACTTCCATCTGGTTAATGGTGTTGATCAGGCAATCCCCATTGGTTTCCAAGGGGATAATCTCCGTCTTGCTAAAGACCTCATCATATGCCGGATTCTTTCCATCGAATTTAAATTGAATCGTTTCCACATTATCTGCGACCTGCTGTTGTGGCTTTCCGCAGGCAATTGCCAACAGGAGCATTAAAGTATAGGTTAGTGTTTTGGTCATAGTTAAATTTTACAAAATGCAACAATTGGATTGTCCTCCAGACTATAGGTCTCTTCACTTACATTGATCCCATACTGCTTAAAGAAATCGGCATTTGCCTGAAGCATATTGGGATGAATAATGAAAACAATTTCATTATCATCTGTTAAGCCCATGGGATTCTTAAATATTGAATTATCATTTGGTTTGTATTGAAGCTGACTTGAATGATGATCAACTCTATCTACTAAAACTAAATGAGCTAAAGGATCGGCCCCCATCTTCTGTTTTCTAACTTCCACTAATGCAAGATCATCATTCCCGTAGTATTTGGTAATATTGGCGAATCCATGTTTATTGATCAATTCAAATCCTGTCATTAAATCTGAGCTATAAAATTCAGAAGGAATAGCATACTTGCCAAAATCAAAGATTAAAGCTGGTTGAAGTTTATGATCTTCTAAGGTATATACTGTATCATTAAAAGATTCGTGATAATAAATATCACCATCAAACTCGCTTAGCGTATTCTCGATTACAGGAATATTCAGGTCTGTAGTATTTGGCAACAGCTTCTCCAACTCCTTCCCTTCTTTAGATAAAATGTAGAGTCGGTTTGCATGACATGCCGAGTTATAACCTGTTCCGACAATAAGTTCTGAATCATTACCATTTTGTAGTGAAAACGCGGCATAAGAAATCTCTTTTTTCCCGAGAAATTGCCCACTGTAATCATACCGATATATCATCGATGACTCACCCTTTCCTGCAAGAATATCAACTTCATCTTTTCCAAGAGAAAAATCGTTAAAATTGTCGTATTCTCCTTCTCCTTTTCCCCAACGACCAATTTTAGTCTTGAACTTTCCATTAGTATCGAAAGCTAGAACACAACGCTGATGACTGCGATCGAAAATGTACATATCATTGTCTCGAAGCTTAAGAGTTAAGTCTCCACCCAATAGAATATTCTCATTGGTCTCGAGAGGTACCAATTTTACTTCTGAAAACTTAATCGTCTCACTGATCTCATCAAGGACTATAGGTTGCTGAGTTTTAACTCTGTTTGTGTTTACGCATGCTACTAACATGCAGCTAAGCACGATAATGATTAATGTTCTCATAGTTCAATTATTTAGTCTTCGTTCAAAATCTCTTATACTTAACTTTCAATAATATCGGATTTGAATCTTCCAAAAGGGTATTAATACTCGCCTCATCCCAAGAGGTTTGCTTTAACAAACTTACCAACTCTCTACTCGATTTATATTTGTAAGGTTCAACCACATAATAAATCCATTCAGGTGAATATCCAGCCAAATACCATGAATCCTTTTGTAGTGTAATATCATCTTCTAAATGCTCTAAATCGAAGTGCACATATTTGTCTGTTTTTTTATCGTAGATGTAATGATAGTACTTCGAGTTTACATTATACTGAACATGTACATGATCTGCGTTCTCAAGGTATTTAAAAACCATACATTTGTTCCCATTTGTCTTAAACCCTGTGAAGATCCGCCTTTCCTCCCTATTCATGTTCTCTAATTGTGAATAATCGGTAGTATATTCTCCAAAATCAATAGTTCGTCTTACCTGCAAGGTATCATCAGATATTGCAAATACCGTGTCGCACATTTCTGGTTTTACCATAAGTTCTCCATTGACTTTTCTTAATGGTAAATAACCTGTACCATGCATATATTTAGTCCATGGTCTTGTATAATACCCTTTCTGAAACTGCCCTGTTGAATCAGCTTGGATAATCTTGTAAGGAGTCTTTCCTAGTACAGCAAAATAATACCTTGAGTCATGTTTGATAAATTCCGTTCCTCCAAACTCATTTCTTCGTGTTGATAGATACTTACCCTCAAATGTATATTTACTAAGCTTGTAATTACCAATAACCTCTATAGTCTTGTCCTTCTCATTGAGGATAAAATCTTGTGGATATATGAATTCTCCAGGACCTTTTCCTGATCTTGTTATTCTTCTGATAAATCGCCCTTGTTTATCGAATACCATCAGACTTTTTGCCGTTAAGGGATCCAATACAAAGATATAATCGCCACATTCTTCAATCTTTTTGATATAGCCCATCATGCTTTTATCTGTGAACTCCAGTTTTACCACTTCATACTCTGAAATAATATCTGAAAGCTTCACCTGCTGTAGGTCCATGACAGGCACTTTCATCCGAATACAAACTTCGTCTTGTTGGGCTGTCTTTTCACTACAGCTACTAAAAGCAGTTAGAAGGAGGGGTAATATGATGATGAGGATTTGTCTCATGACTTCAGCTTATACAGCACTAGAACAACATTACTATCTTCTTTCAGATTATATTCTTTACTCAAGTCATATTTTGGATTGTTTTGCCAAGTCTGGAGTAATTGATAGGCCTCTACCGTACCAATCATTACATCATTTTTTTGGCATGCCCTGAGTGGGAATTTCGGCTGGAATCCCATTAAATCATTTTCGATTTTATCACTGGCCCAAACCTTCCCACTCTTCTTGTTATAGAGCAAGCTCTGCATTGTTTTACCGATACCGAAGATAAAACTCAGGTAATTCTCGGTCGACTGGAAGCCATCGACACCATATGCAAAATTTCCACGCATACGGGCATCATCAAATTTCATCCAATCACGCTCATTTCTTACAGAATTTGGCATACTCATGTCACCATAGTTTACAATGTATCGAGGCCTTGCATTGCCCGATGTTACATTATAAATGGTATCACACCATGAGTTCAAAAAAAGGATTTGATCGTTTGACTTATCAACGACAAAATTGGTAGCATCAAATGAAAAAGCCTGTTTATATACTATTGGAGACATCTGTTTTGTCAAATGCCCCTCACTACTGCTCACAAACAAGTTATCATTAACCTCCTCATCATTTATTACACTGGGCATATTATTGGCATACACCATATTCTGATGATCTTTCAATCGACAATACCTCATTCCAATTACTGGAATATCTTCAACCGACTGGTAGACTCCATCAGTGATCGAGTAATTTAGAATGTGCTTTTTGTTGGGATCCATCAATCCGATAATACCGCTACCTTTATCGATCCAAAAGTCTGAAACCATTGAATATTCTTCTGGTCCATTGCCTTGTTTTCCTATTTGCGACAAGAACTTTCCCTCTTGATCAAACACGAATACTTTCGCCTGATCAAGAATATAGAAGCGATTATTGTAATGCTCTAATTTTCGAATTTCTCTAATAAAACACTCTTCTTGCGACTCTAATGGAATCAATTGGATGGATTCAACAACTTCGCTTAACTTGAATGGTTTGATACATTTACGATTGATTTGGATCTCTTGGGTTGTCTTAGGGTTTTCTGAAACCTGACTACATCCAAATAGCAATACTGCCAGGATTAATAAGGATACTCTCATGACCGATGTGTTTATTTGTATTGCAACAGCGGGATTAGTCTGAAAATCGAGGAATCTTGACGTTGCAATCTATTGGTTTAATTAACTACATCTAAATTTACGGAATCGTAATTTGAATCACGAAAACTTAACATATATTAACACAGGGAGGGCATATATCTATGGTTGATATTATTCACCAATAGCGTCATCCTTAATCTTTGCGATAAAGAGTACTGGGTTTGATGATTCATTTATATGATGGTATATTGGAGACATCATATCCAGGCACACTCTTTCTTCAGGTGAAAGGTTATCTTTCTTTTTCTGTAGCATCCGTTTTCCTTTTAGAATCTCTGATGGGAAATTCTGAGTAAATACGAATAAACCATCATCGGTAATGGTAGCAGGCTGAGTGAATGTCCTGGCGCTCCAGATATCATCGTTGCAATCGGAGAGATCATATATGATCTGCTTCTTAGTCTTATTGGATTGGATACAGGCATATGTTTTTCGATGAAATATAAACGACAGAAAACGATAAGTGATATTTTCTGCGTACATGGCTTTAAAAGCATATCGATCACTCTCTACAATATAAGCATGTGTTTGCATTTTTTGATGCTCTGATAATGAATTATAATCATCGAGAGTAAATGCTGCATCAGCAAAATCGATGAATATATGGGGCAAAATATTACCTCTATTAACTGAAAAAATAGTATCGCAATTGGGAATATTATATAAGCACAAAGAACCTGATTTTTGCAATGCGTATGGCGTACTGATTCTGCTTCGGGGAGAATATTGAAAGTGAGTTTTTTTAATTGCTCCTTGACGATTGGCTACAATTACACGGTCTTCTTTTGACGAACCATAATAACAATCGACATCTTGTGTTACTTGAGCAAATTGGCGTGCAGAAAAATCTAAATTGATGGTGCGTTTATAGTTCCCTGTCAGATCATATACCAAGACTTTTTTATGCGTTAGAATTCTAATCTCATGATCTTCTTTATCAATGTAAAAATCAAATGGTCTGACATATTCACCAGGCCCCTTCCCTAATCTACCAATCTTGAATAGGTACTGACCCTTAGAATTAAAAACCAGTAATGATTGTGCTCCATACATATCCAACACATATATCTTATCCTGAAACAATTGCAACTTGTCGATATTCTCGATCAGACATGCATCCTTGGTCTCTAGAGCTATTGCACTAACAGGTTCATAAATATCACTTAATTTGGTTTTTAGGCTTCCACTATTGGGATTTATCAACATTGTTGAAAAGTCTCTCTCGGGTGCTTTATTTGTGCATCCAATAAACAATAATAGCAGGAATATATAGTATCGGATCATCGGCTTTTTCAGAATTGATTGGGGTGTTTATTATAACCTTTACTGCATTAAAATTAGTGGATTATTTTAAGTTATCATAACTATGGGGAATTTATCTCGTGAGCGTTGTGATTCAAAGTGTGAGGGTAGAAGAGAAAAAATGGATGCTAATGTCTATAGCTTCAAAGGACATTAGCATCTCTAGCGAGCTGCATGATCTGACCTCTACTCCTCACACGCCCCCAGATTTGCTGCGCCACCTGGAACATTAAACATGAAACCTGAAACCGTGAGGCGCTAGCCGAACTAGAACCATTTGGGGAAATGTCATTACTTTGTTTGATTAATATTTTTATTTTAGAGCTGTTGTTACATTTAAAATGATCGGCATGCAAGTATTTAAATTCGGTGGTGCATCGGTAAAAGATGCAAATGGAGTACGCAACCTGGCTAAAATAGCAGGTAAATTCAATGAGCCTTCAGTAATTGTTGTTTCTGCAATGGGAAAAACTACCAACGCTATGGAAGAGTTGGTTAAAGCTTATTTCTCTAGAAAAGAAAACACAATGGCACTATTTCAGCAGATGAAAAAGTATCACATGGATATTTGCGAAGAGCTTTTCTCAAAAGATCATGCCATTTATCCCGAATTAGATGTCTTGTTTTTTACCCTCGAAAATAAGCTATATAAAGATCCATCGCTCGACTTTAACTATGAATATGATCAGGTGGTGTCGTATGGTGAACTTTTCTCTACTCGTATAGTAGCGGCATGGTTGAAAGAATGCAATTTGCCAGGGGTTTGGCTCGACATTCGCCAATACCTTAAGACTGATGCGAAGTACCGTGAAGCTGAAATCGATTGGGACCTTTCATCTCAACTGATTTCTGATTATTTTAAACAAAACAACAATCATATTGCCGTTACACAGGGCTTCATAGGAGCCACTGTAACCAATCATACAACAACTCTTGGTCGCGAAGGATCTGATTTTACTGCAGCTATTCTGGCCAATATTCTTAACGCCGAGAAAGTAGTAATCTGGAAAGATGTTCCTGGTATATTAAATGCCGATCCGCAATATTTTGAGGCAACTGAGAAACTAAACGAAATATCATATCGTGAGGCCATTGAATTGTCATACTCTGGAGCTAAGGTAATCCATCCTAAGACTATCAAACCTTTAGAGAATAAGCAGATTCCTCTTCATGTAAAATCGTTTGTTGAACCTGATGCCGAGGGAACTGTAATTCATAGAATAGACCGACTTCTTCAATTGCAGCCAGTTTTTATCCTTAAGCAGGATCAAATATTGCTGACCATATCGGCCAATGATTTCTCTTTTATTGTTGAAAAGAATATCTCACAAATATTTGATGTGTTTGCCAAATGCAACATCAAGGTGAATATGATTCAACATTCAGCAATTAATTTCTCTGTAGCAATTGACAGTCCCGAAGGTGGTTTATCGTGCCTGATCGATAACTTGCTCGACAGCTATGATGTGCGTTATAACGATGGATTGGAGCTGATAACTATCCGTCACTTCAATGAGAAAGCAATTGAACAAGTGATTAGTAACAGAGAAACATATTTGGAACAAAAGACAAGAAATACAGCTCGTTTTTTGATTAAATAAGGTTTTAATTTTTTTTCAGCTATTTAACCTGTATCTTGCACAACAATTTATTTATTTGTCAATTTAAAACAATAACAGGTGAAGGATTTAATCATAGTAACTCCGGTAAAAGACTCTTTACATACCACTAAAATTACAATTCAGTCGGTTAAAGAGGCTAATCGGGATTTTGATTATCTAATCTATGATGATTACAGTGGTGAAGAAACCGGTTCATACTTAAAGGCTAATCAGGAGAAACATAATTACAAGTTGATCCACCTTTCAGAAATTACCGATACACCATCACCTAATTATCGCTTTGTTTTGCAAGATATTCAAAAGAAAGCCCTTGAACGTGAGGCTGGTGTTTTATTGATCGAATCGGATGTATTCGTAAAGCCTGACACCATTTCTCAGTTGTTTAAATATGCTAATGAGCTTGAAAACTGTGGTATGCTTGCTTCGGTAACTGTTGACGACAATGGTGAAATAAACTTTCCATATAAGTACGTTAACAACGAAGATCCTGGAGTTTTCACTACCACAAAACGTCTAAGCTTCTGTTGTACGATTATTACTTACGACTTGCTTAAGACAATTGATTTTAAGGATTTGAATCAGAATAAAGATTGGTATGATGTTTTTATCTCAAAAACGTCGACAAAGATGGGATTCAATAATTACATCGCCAAAGAGCTTCCGGTTATCCACCGCCCTCATAGTAGTCGCCCTTGGAAAAACCTGAAGTATGAAAATCCACTAAAATATTATTTCAAGAAATTTGTACAACGACGAGATCGCATATAAAAAATAAGGCTGCCCAATCAGGCAGCCTTTATTTTTTGTGTAAGATTACTTTTTCTTCTTTTCGGCCTTTAATTCCATTGCTCCCTCAGGGCTGTTAACTTTTCCAGTCATTTTATTAGCTGCAATTTTGGTCTTGATTCCTACATATTCATAATCGATAGTTACACCAAAAGATACAGTTTCGCCAGAAACTTTGATATTCTCCAATTTCATGGTATCACCGTAAGGTAAGATTACCTTTCCAACCAATTTACCTTCTTTCTTCTCAAATACGATTTCTCCTTTACTGTACTCGTAAGGAGCTTCACTTACTTCGTACTTCCATTTTCCTATCAGCTTAGAACAATCTTCGTGCGCAAATACATTTACCGATACTGCTACTACTAATGTCATGATCAATGCTAAAATTCCTGTTGACTTCTTCATCGTATTAATGCTTTTAAATTTTAAACTGCCATTTCGGTGCTTTTGAGATTAAGACCATCTGAAATCTTAATCTCAGAACACCTCATCTGGTTAATTTTTATTCTTTGTTTTACTTCAATGATGCTTAATCTTTTTGTTCGAACAGTAACTAAGCGACACTTCAAATATATCTATGTCTCAATGCACTACAAAAAAATTGGGATGAAGGTGTCTATTTTGGGACGAATGGTAAGTGTTATGCCAGGATGGATTCGAAATCTGGGATAAACTTTCGGGATACAGGGATTAGCTGATCACACGACTCCAGCTTTAATTCATACTTTGAGCCTTGCTTTTGGGCCATTTTCACATTAGAAATATTCACAATGAATGATCGATGACATCGTTTAAAGGTTGTCCCTTCAAATTCTGTTTCCATGCGTTTCATCGTATTGCGAAGCAAGTTTTTTCTAACCTCTCCGTCTTCGAGATAATGTACCGCCACATAATTATCGGCCGATTCTAGGAACAGTACTTCCGATCGTTTTATTGAGAAACGAAGCTCTCCTCGTTCATCTTTAAAATGTAATAATGTTGGTTGTTCATCATCTTCTTTAACCTCTTCCTGGAGAAGCTTAAGCTGATCGCGATGATATAGTACCCCGGCAATAAGTAGCGACAGGGTATAGGGAATCATTATACTAGGTAGTGCCAGCTTTAAGGTTGAAAAAATAAGATCGTTGTAGAAACGAAAAGAAACCGGACTTAAGCTTCCCTGGTAATATTCAAGTAGAAACGCCAAAACAAGGGTCTCCATGGCAAACCACAGTAGAAAACCTTTGATTGTAAACTTGTGAATTTTAAATAATGGACGTAATCCAAGCTGACTGATCAATAGCCAGCCAGCTCCTAACGCTCCAAAAGCCGATAGCTTGATAAACTTGGCAAATCCCTTTGCCCCGATCCATTGGTTAATATTGAACGGGACAAATATATTCAGGAAAAGCACACTGAAAACCAAACATACCACTACCAGTATGAGGCGGTCTCTTTTTCGCTCCAGTAACGGAAAATCACGATTTAATATCTCTCCTAAAGAACTCACAATAGCTTACTTTGTGTACTCTACGTATTCTCGTCCTTTGAATGGTTTTGCAGGCTTGTTACCCGACTTATCAACAATAATACTTGCAATCTCCATGAGCGAAGCATCTGCTGTAATTGCTGCACCTTTTCGACTGTATGCAATGTGCGACAATTGATATTTACCTCCCTTATTAACATACGACACCACAAATTTGTAGCTGTTCTTCTTCATCGATTGCATCGCTGATGGAATACCTGCCAATGATCGACCCTGATAGTTCTTTCCTGTGGTTTCTACCCAGGTTTCGTTCTTCAATACTGCATAGTTGGCTTTGTTCACATACAGCTTACCTCCGTAGTTATTTACAAAGAAATCGCCTGTGCGAGGTAAATCAGGATTACTTAAACGATATGCAATAATCCATACTGAATCGTTTCCTAATTTGGTTTCCTGCTCAATACTTAAGTCGTAGTCGTTCAAGAACTCAACATCAAGAATATTACCTTGTGAGCGTACAATATCGAATGATAGTAAATCATCAATAACCTGTTGACCATCGGCTAGTTTTAAGGCCTTTACATTGGTTTTGGTGTTTCTCATTCGGTAATGGCGACTGGTAAAAGCGTCTCTTTTATTCATACGCTTATAACCTGCTTCATCGTATAATTCAACATCTGCCTCGCGAGTGCGGGTCATTTCATTGTTCTTGAATTGCTCTTCTTTGAAAAATGCATTGTATACAAATGGCTGTGCCAAATAATTCTGTTCAATGTTTTTCACAACATTCTTAATAATGCGGAA
Source organism: Puteibacter caeruleilacunae (assembly GCA_005217565.1). Classification (GTDB taxonomy): domain Bacteria; phylum Bacteroidota; class Bacteroidia; order Bacteroidales; family Prolixibacteraceae; genus Puteibacter; species Puteibacter caeruleilacunae. The sequence continues at coordinate 107,898 of SJCO01000006.1, read as the reverse complement.
GATTACTTTCGAGCGGGCAGCTACATCAACACCCACAAGACTGTAGGCCTGAGGCTCCATTTTTACAACCAACGGTGCTTCCTGCAATTCATTAATTCCTTTTCGCAACATCTTAAATCCGATAGCCGAGAAAAATACAGGCTTTCCTTTTAATTCGGCAGGTACATTCAGTTGAAAGAATCCGTCAGCGTCGCTGGCTACTCCAACAAAAGTTCCTTCAATGGCAATATTGGCAAATGCCACCGGCTTATTGTCGGCAAGGTTAACAACTCTTCCTGTTATCACGCTAGCTTCGTTTTGCGCCATTATCTGCAATGATGTAACGGCTGCGACCAAAAAGATGAACAATTTCTTAATCATGAGATTGATATTTTATATGTCGTGAATATTATACTAAACTCTTTGCTATTGTACAAGGGCTTAATTTTGTATATTTGTTTTTCAATCACTAAAAGTACGTAGAAAATGAGAAATCCGGGCATTCAAAAATTGATTTTCCTATTAATTGCAAGTTCTCTTGTTGTTTCGTGTGTATCGAAGAAGAAGTTTATTGCAATGGAGAACAGTAAGATTAGGGCTGAGAAACGTGTGCGTGAGCTCACTAAAGAGAATAAAGATAAAGATAGCCGGATTAAAGGTTTATTTGACGAACATAATCAAATGAAAAATGAATTGTTGGCTAGCAATGCAACAAAAGACGCTTTTATTGATTCACTAAGTCAACATATCACTGCTTTGAACTCGAATGTATCGGAGACTAATGCTACGCTTGAGGAGAAATTATTCGCTTTCCAATATGAGAAACGCCGTTATAATGATCAATTAAAGCAACTGGAAAAATCCAATGAATCGTTGAAAACAAAAATCACCTCTCTTGAAGGTGAGATTCAGGCGACTAAAGATCAGTTGAGCAATGTATCGTTCGACTTGCAAAAAGAGAAGGATGCTGCTGTTCGTTTGCGCAACAACCTTGAAATAATGAAAAATGAAAAGGCTGCGGTGCAGAAAAAGGTTGACGCTAAAGAGCAGGAGATCGCTAAGCTAAAAAAGACGATTGCAGCTAATAAAGAGGACATTGAACGCTTGTCGAACAACGTGAAATTGCTTAAAAAGGAATTGAGGAAGTAATTTTATTTCAACATAACGGTAATTGCATTCAACTTTTCGGGTGCTTATGGGTTATAGATATAATTAAGATTGTATCCCTGATGAAAGATCTGGTTTTCCGGAACCGGTTCAAGGGTTTTACAATCATTAAATCAAATAATCTATTAATCTCAGAAGCACATGAAGAAAGTTGCATTAATTTACTGGCCTCAAGGTGGAAGTGTTGAGCGCTGTGCCAATATAATAAACGACAAGTTACAAGATTGCAATGTTGAATTCCACTGTTTAGAAGATGTTAAAGCTGGTGATCTGGCTAAGTTTGATTCTATCGTTTTAGGTGGCTCTACTGTTGGTGCTGACCATTGGAGTAATGATCAAAACCAGGATGAGTGGACATTCCTTTTCTCTGAAATGGAGAAAGAACAAGTGGATCTTAAAGATAAAACTATTGCATTGTTCGGTTTAGGAAATCAGATGTTGTATCCTAATCACTTTGTGGATGGCATGATCACCATTAAAAAGGCATTTGAAAAATTCGGTGTGAAAACCGTAGGTCCTTGGCCTACCGATGGGTATGACTTCAACGAGTCACAAGCTATTGAAGATGACAAGTTTGTAGGATTAGCTCTTGATGAAGACAGTCAGCCTGAACTTACCGAAGAACGTATCGATGAGTGGTTACACATGATTAAAAAAGATATTGCTTAATAAGCTTAGCCGGAGTCAATTGATTCCGGCTTTTTTATGTCTTTTGTTTTAGATGCTTGCTCGTACCGATAACACCACGTTCCTTCCTGGAGAAACTACACCTGATGAATATGGGCGATACCTTAGGTCCATGATATTTTCAATTCCAAGGTTGACTTGAAACACTGAATTAAGCTGCATGGAGGTCTTAAAATTGAAGGTAAGCCACGAAGGTGAGTATGGATTACCAGATGCATCTTTTGCATATAAATGAGGTTTATCTCTTTCGTCCTCAGGCAAGTCGCCGTAGCTTATCTCTCCATTGAACAATGCATAAACATCAAACTTTACCTGCTTGTAATTATACAGTAAGTGTGATGATCCAAAGGTAGGAGCAATATGTCTCAATGGTTTCCCATCACTATCTTCACCTGTCTGCAATGAGATGTTATTCTTAAGTGTTAATCCTTGTGCCAACTTAACAGTCAACCCTGCCGAACAACCATAGATATTGGCATAATCGGAATTGGTTAACGCCTCAACGCGACTCATTTCACCATCGTATTCAATGTATTCCTGTCCATCGAGGGAGAATTCACGTCTTACCATAGCATCAAACAACCGCGTGTAGTATCCGCTGAATTCAAATTGAGCATTCTCCCCGAAATATCGAATAATTCCTAACTCTCCATTCACTGCATATTCAGGATTTAGATTAGGATTAGGCACAATTACAGTTCCTGGTTCTGAATCGAATACCTTAGCCGCATCATCAACATTAGGAGCCCTGAAGCCTGATGAAAGATTAACATTCAACTGCCACTCTTTCGTTGGTCGGTATACCAATCCAGCACTTCCTGTAAGTGCGCCATTATGGTTTTTATACTTATCAAAAGGAAAATCATAAAATCGTTGATCAAACTCTCCTTTGCTGCTGATATAGTTATAACGAACACCTGTTGATAACTTCAAGGCTTCGGTTAAACGCTTCTCATAGCTTAAGTATGCGGCAAATCCCGATAAACTGGCTCCATCAGGATAACGTGAAGCAGATTCTTCGGTTGCCTTTGTATGAATATCCTCGGTATATCCCGACGAACTTACTTTATTGGTTAAGAACTCAACGCCATAAAACAAGGTAGCCTCATTGGCTAATACCTTATCAAAGTCGGCATTACAGGTCAGTACATTTACCTTTTCAGTACGTCGACGAAGTGACGATTTATTCAGTTTACGATCGTGTCGACTCTCCTGGAAACGTTGCCAGGCAATATTGACAGCTGCTCTATCTGCTAAGTTTCCTAATTGCTTACGCTCAATTGTTAAATGGTTCATCATCCATTTTTGCGGACCATAATACCAATTCGCATATTTCAATTTATCTCCCTTGTACTGAATTAATCTGTCGTAACGAGGAACATTTGTTGTTGTAGAAAGATGAAATGAATAGTCGATATTGGTCAATTCATCGGGCATCCATCTAAGTTTCTGCATTACATTCAACTGATCGTAGCCTGTCCCCTTCTGGATGCGTGGATCGCTATTATTGATAATGCTATCCTTACCGTTTACAGTCTCAACATATTCATATCGCTGATATTCGTTATGTTCGTTGCTTCCCATTCTTAAATCACCGAAACTACTTGCACTCACCGATGTTAACATGGATACTTTCTTTCGTCCATAGTTGACATCAACATGTGCCGTTTTTTCCTCACTTGCTGTGGCGTAACGTGAAGCAACATTTAGTTTGAATAATTCACCACTGGTTGAATATCTTGGTTTCTGTGTGCTGAAGCTTAACACGCCTCCTAACGCATCGCTACCATAAATCATAGATGATGGACCATAGATAATTTCTGAACGCTCTATTGATCCTGGATCCAATGCGATGACATTTTGCAGGTTACCACTTCGAAAGATGGCATTATTCATGCGAACACCATCAACGACCAATAAGATTCTGTTGGCCGCAAATCCTCTGATCATCGGACTACCTCCACCAAACTGACTCTTCTGTATAAATACTTCTGAGCTTACTCCTACTAAATCGGCTGCTGTTTGTGGATTATAAAACTCTAGTTCTTTACTGGATATTGAAACAATGCGAGCTGCAATCTCACTACGTTTTTGCTCTCGTTTATTGGCTGCAATCAAGACCTCATCAAGATGAATAGGATTCTCTTTCAGACGAATAAGGAAATCTCGTTCACGAATTTCCCTCATTGTTAAAACCCTTGTTGAATAATATGGGTGCTGAAATTTTATTTGCTCTTGTTCGTGGAAACCTTCTAAACTGGCCTCTCCTTCATAGTTGGTAATACTTGAGTTACTGGGGCTGAAGATAAAAACACTCTCGACAGGCTTTAAGCTGCGTTGATCTATTACCTTGATATTCTGGGCCATTAAGAGCTGAGTACTGAACAAAATCAGTATGATAATTATTCCCTTCATTAGTTGCGTCTGTGATTCGTGACGATAAAGGTATAAAAAAGGGAGACTGGAAGCAAGGATACCGGTTAAACGGTAAAAAGGATTAAAGGTTGAAAGGTTTAACCTTATATCCGTTCAACCCTTCAACCATATTAATCTATATCATTTCACCAATAAACAACACATCATTATCATCCTCTTTCAACGACTTGTTAATGCGTTCAAGCTTTTCTCTAATTGCGCTATCTAAATCTTTGTCTTTTAAAACTTCCTTGCATTGTTCCTTAAAGTTCATCGCTGTCATCGGACAAATAAACATTTGGTTGTTACTCACATAAATACTATTCATTTCAATTCCTCCATAGAAATCATTCTTCAAATGAAAGAAGTCTGATTTTAATGTCTTCTTATCAACAAGAATCTTCGATCCCCTATACTTCTCGCCAAACACAAAGGCCCAGTAATGACTCTTCCACTCATAAGCCCATGAGCCTTGTTTTTTCTCACTAAAAGTTGCAACAAACTTAGGAATCATTTGATTTTTTGAAGTGTTATAATGATAAAGCGTATCATATCCTGCCTTTCCCCATGTCATGGTATATGAGTCGAATGCATCGGCATTATGAGTAGAAGAAATTTCATTATTAAATCCAATAAACTGACCTTTTGAGTTTCGTGGATTGATCTCCAAATGCTCGGGAGTCTCAACTTCTTTTATCAACTTTCCTTTGGTCGTTTGTTGATAAGCCACTGGTATACATTTTCCTTCTTTCATCTTGAACGGCATAGAAAGAATAGTAACCACATCATCCTGAACATTGGCCTTGAACTTCGTTTGCTGGTAAACCAATGGAATATCAGGCAAATTCTCACTATCAAGACTATAAACGATTAACTTATTGGCACGAGCAAAAGGAGATAAGTAAATCCTATTTGCTTCTTCATCCAACTGAATATCATATAATGAGGTAAATTCACCAGGTCCACGACCTATTTTTCCAATATCTCTAATAAATTTTCCTTGACGAGAGAATAGCTTAATAGGCATTTGACCGCGACTGTGAACAGCAATGTAGCTTTTTGAAACCGATAGGTGATATACACGTTTAAATAATGATTCAGCATTGGTCTCCAACGGAATAACTGAGCAATTTTTAACAATCTTACTCAATGGCAAGTCAATGGTGTCGGTGATTTCACTTACATTACAATCGATAACCTTATTCCCATTCACCTTTACAATCTTGGCATGTGAACCTTCTTGTTTAGGCTGACACTGACAAAACATAGCAATGGCAAGTATAACGAGGGAAGCTTGTTTGATAATTCGTTTCATGGTAACAGATTTTTAAAACATTATTGTTCGGTTCTATACTGTAATGTCGTGGCAATATGCTTGTTTGTGACAAACTGAGGCATTTTTTTTTCATCAGCAGGACCATGAACGTTAAAACGGTAAGGGCTGATTCTGATCATTTTATTAACTTGGCAACAATTTATAAACCTAAGGAATTACATTACATCATGAAGGCACTTCACCTTATACTCATTGCACTGCTAACAACGGTTTTATCTTGTAAGCAGGGGAATAATCAAGTGGTAACGATCGATACTAAATATGGATTAATTGAAGTAGAAGTATACAGCAATAAAGCGCCTGTTACAGCAAAGAATTTTCTTCAATTGGTTGAGAAAAACAGTTACAATCCGGGATATTTTTATCGTGTTGTTACTCCAAGCAACCAGCCTAACAATGATGTAAAAATAGAGGTGATACAGGGTGGTTTGTTCAACGATTCAATCGTTGCTAAATATCCGACAATTATTCACGAAACCACTGATAAGACAAAGATTAAACATCTTGATGGTGTTATTTCAATGGCACGTAATGAACCGGGTAGTGCTTCTACGGAGTTCTTTATATGTGTTGGTGATCAGCCTGCACTTGATTTTGGAGGCAAACGTAATCCCGACGGACAGGGGTTTGCAGCTTTTGGGAAAGTCGTGAAGGGTATGGATGTGGTTAGAAAGATTCATCAATTAAAGGAGTCAGGACAATACCTGGAAGAGATGGTAGAGTTCAAGATAAACGGTGGAAAGGGAGAACGGTAGGAAGGTAGAAAGGAGAACGGTTTGGGCCCGCTATAGACTTGGTGGGTTGTTAGAGTTAAACGATTATGGGTACCTACACCTTCCAACGTCCGAAAGTCATGGCAACGCGTTAAACGATAATGAACGGGTGAAATAGATGGGAAAAAATAAGATCGAAGAGTTTGTGGTGTGAACCTAGTGGGCTTTCCTGTACATGGAATGAGATATTGAATGTCTCTGAAGAATTCACGTCTCCGATCTTACAAAAGCATGTATCACAAATCTGATCAATTCAATGAATACTACACAGTTTTTTCTGCAAACGACATACTTTCGTCTGTGAACAACCTTTATTAAATGACAATGCCAGGTCCGTTGGACACTGGCAGGTCAAAAAAAACACACTACCAGAATCATAAGATCCTGGCAGGTGTTAAGGGTGTTATTTCCAGGCATTGGCACCACTAGCGGTACCTTCCTGTCCTGGGGTAAATGTGTATAAAGGCATCTGTAGTACACCCAACTCTTTTGCTGGAATAGGAAGATGCAGCATAGTACCCGCTTGCAGCATATCTCTTCGGCGCATATCTGACCATCCTAATCCGAGCGTCGTCAGCATTAACTCTAGCTCTCTTTCATAGAATAACGCTTCCAACATATCTTCTTGTGATTCGTCACCAGTTAGCGCAGCCAAATTACCATTGGCAACACGCGACTTATTAATCAAAGCTGCTGCATCAGCATCAGGCCCTGAAGTACGAATCATTGCTTCAGCTTTCAACAAATCATTCTCATAATGCTCAAATAATGGAATTACACCATCTCCTTCGTCAGTATTTCCATATTTCACATAGGTGTAACTACTAAACAATTCACGACCACGCTCTGGCTTTAACCAACCAAAGTTGTCCTGCCATTGTAAATAAGTTTCTGCACGTGAATCATCAGATTCAACCAATGGAGCAGCCCCTTCCAATGGATGCATCAATGGTTGATTTGGATCCAACATATTAAGGATACGTTGATCGACACGCATATCAGGACCAAACCATGCAAAGCCTGTACCTGCTGCAAACCATAATGAGTTTTCGCCACCATTGACTGGCATTATATCTGCCTCGATTCCATTTTGTGCATAGCTCAAAACTTTACTCCAGTTCACTGCATTGTTTTCACTGGCAGTTCGTGCAACTGCAACCGAATAACGTGCAGCCATTGAATTTGCCAACTGTCCCAACAATACATTATCAACAGTAATACCGTTTATGAAAGCGGCATTTAAAGTAAATGTATTTGATCCACACAACTGGATAGCTTTATCAAAATTGGTCATTGCTGCTTCAATGACTTCAGCGTAAGGCTTCAACTCAAGATCCTCTACCTCTGAGTCGATTTCTATAATAAATGCCTGATCAATACAGGTAGCCAATATTGCATGTCCTAATCCTTTTACAAAATAAGCAGCAGCTTCATACGCCGCTTGATCATCACCCATATCGGTTTTTCCGCTTGAGATTACCTTCAATACATCGTTTGCTGATGTAATTGCACCATACATGTCCTCCCAGATATCCTCAAGGTGAATCTTCTCTCTTGAAATGGTTGTATTATCGAACGCAACACGAGGTTCCTTAGCAAAGTTCCAGAAACTACGCCAAGCATTGGTCGTCGTAATCTGATCGGCCGCCAGGTTAAAGATTAGAACATTATAGCCGTTGGTCCCCTCAAACCAAGCAGCCATAGAACCATCAACAACTGATTTAGCATCCTCAGCGGTTTTCAACACCCTTTCTGTATCTGGTTGATTTTCGTTTATCACATTGAGCTCGTCCTCACAGCCTGAAAATAACATCAGACTAAGAAGTAGGCCCATGCACATTGTATATCTTAATGTTTTCATTTTTCAACAGTTTTTAGATTAAAACTTAATTTGAATCGATCCCAGAATAGAACGGGTATAAGGGTAACCTCGATCATCAAACCTATAAGTCTGTGTACCCTTGGTTAGGTCACCACCACCAACATCTTCAGCATCCTGAACATCAAAGTTCTCCTGCGCATTACCAGGAATTGCAACTTCCGGATCATAACCACTATAATCAGTAAATACCAACAGGTTACGTCCCATTGCACCAATCTTTAATTCCTTGATCCATTCCAATCCTTTAATCTTCTTAAATGTGTAGTATACCGACAATTCACGAAGCTTGATAAACGAAGCATCTTCAACGAAATAATCTGCCAACACATTCTGATTGTAGAAATTCTGGTAATAATTCGATGGTTTTTTCTCATCTGCAGGTTTGCCCATCTGATCAATATCGGCATGTGTACCAAGGAAGTAACGACGCTGTTTTGTATAGTTATATAAGTCGCTTCCTTGTGTCATATCCCATAGGAAATACAGACTTAAATCTTTCCAATTGATTGTAGAATGGAACGACATGTTAAAGTCTGGATTTACGTTGGCAATATCGAAAATGTTATTGTTCTCATCATCGTAATATTGAATGGCAGCCTCACTAGTAGTTCCAATGGTATTGGTCAATACAACAAAACCATCGCTATTTACTGAGAAGTCGGCTGCAGAACTACCTCCTGCTTGTGAGATTGTATTGGCATTCAGATCTTTTACGTCGCGAACAAAGCGATTACCAATAATGGTTCCAAAATCTGCTCCTTCACGAATAATGAATGATCCATCGTTAGGACCTACAAGGAATGAAGCAACATCCAGTTTATCAACCTTATTGGTTACCTTATCCCAGGTAATTCCTGAATTGATACTCCAGTCGCCTCTTTTAAATACGGTTCCCTGAAGACTTAATTCAAATACATCACCATTAATAGTCGCTGCATTCTGCCACTGACGCAAGAATCCTGTTGCCGCGGTTACTGGAACATTCAAGAACTGATCCTCAACCTTGGTGTTGGCATAAGTAAAGCTAAATGAGAATCTTTTTAGGAAATCGATATTTACACCAGCCTCAAACTCTGCTGCACGAGCAGGTTTCAAATCACGATTACCAATCTTATCTTTCACTACTGCACCACCATCAGCAAAGTCATACGTCTCATACTGTGCTTCAAATGGAGGACGCAAACCTGCAATACCGTATGATGCTCTTAGCTTAAACTCGTCAATACCTCTGATTTTTAAGTCCTGCGACAACCGATAAGCACCTGACAGACGATAATAGTTATGCCAGCGCTGATCTGATCCAAATAATGAAGATCCATCACGACGAATTAAGGCATCCATGATGATCTTATCTTTATAGTCGATACTACCAATTGCAAAGTAGTTGATAGATGTAATCTTTTCCTTATCTGAACGAATACGGTGGTTGGTTGACAATGCACCAAATGACGTTACATCATAGGTAGCGAAATCACGTACATGCACTTGCACACGCTCGCGCTCTGTCTTCTCGAATAAGTAACTAAACTTCAACTTGGCTGTTATATCGCCAAATTTCTTATGCATAAAAGCACTTGTACTGAAGTTTGAAGAATTCCCAATAGTTGTCCAATCATCCTTTCGACCACCTTCATATCCTTGATCGGAATTCAGGTATCCCTTTACGAACATATCAATAAACTTGTTATCGTACTTATCCAAACTGTAATGCATGCTTAGATCAAGCCAATCGTAAGGTTTATAAGTTACAGAGATATTTCCCAAATAACGGTTACGATCTTCTGTTGTAGTACGGTTGGTTAGGTTGTAATATGGATTACGAATTGAACTATCGAATGGATTAGGATCGTAATTGTATGCCGTACCATCTTCTTCATTATCGTCAAAGATGTTATTGTCGGGCTCTAACGCATACGCACTGTTAAACACCGAGCGCTGAACATTCTCTGGAGTCTTACTATTGGTTGAGTTCATGTACATTGTACTCAAAGCAAACTTCAACTTATCGGTTGGTCGAAAATCGGCATTTAGGCGTACATTCTGACGCTGATATCCATCGATTATCTCGATCAATCCTCTATCTCTAAAGTTCTGGTAAGAAAGATAGATATTGGCTGTTTGAGTTGCGTGCCCCACAGAGGCAAAGTTGGTGTAAGTAAAACCATCCTTAAAGATCTCATCTTGATGATTGTAATCCTTTAAATAAGGATTATCTGCAATCTGATCATCATCTAATACTCGAGCTCCATTACTTAGATCATAGTCTCCATTCGATTGTACACGGAACGGATGACTCTTGGCATAAGGAAGCATGTCGCCAACGTAGTTTAATCCAATCTCATTACGAATGGTAACGCTTGTGCGAGATTCTCCTGCTCCTAATCTGAATCCTTCATTTCCTCGTTTGGTAATGATCTGAATAACACCATTTGCTGCACGAGATCCATACAATGATGCTGCGGCAGCACCTTTAACAACCTCGATAGACTCGATATCCTCTGCATTGATATCACTAAGACCTGTATCTCCCTCACGACCTTCGTCAAGAATAATACCATCGACAATAATTAATGGCGACTGAGAACCGAGGATTGAAGTAGCACCCCTTAACTGAATAATCGCCGACTGACCTGGAGCTCCTGGAGTCAAAACTTTCGCTCCTGCCATTTTTCCCTGTAGTGCTGAAACAGCTGAAGATGCAGGGACACGATTCAATTCTTCTCCACTGGTCTTTTCAACAGTAAAAGCCAGTTTCTTCCGGGAAGTTCCTGAAACTACACCCGTAACAACAACCTCGTCAACATTAACAACATCAGGCTTCATCTCAACGTTAAGGGTTGTTCGGTTATTAATCTCTACCTCCTGTGGTTGCATTCCAACAAATGTGAATACCAAAACATTACCATCAGCAGGTAAATCTAAGGTATATTTACCATCCATATCGGTAACTATACCTACTGTAGTTCCTTTGAGTAATACCGTCACGCCAGGGATAGGCATTCCGTCGTCCTGAGAGGTAACAACTCCTGTTACTCTCCGGGCTTGCGCATTAGCTAGTTGAACACTTCCGACCAGAAGAATCAACATAAACATTAAAACTTTTCTCATAGAAATAATTTTTAGATTGCAAACACCATTTATCAGGTGTGCATGAAAATTGTAATCAAACATATTGATAAATGCTCCCTGGTAGGAATTAATTCAGTGAACGACAGATAACACACTTTAAGTGTCATTTACTTACCATAATATTGATTTTACAGCCACAGGAAAGTCAATTAAAGTCGGAAAAGCGTATTTCACTGATTTTGGAGGAAATATTTTAGATTGATTCTAAACAAAAACACACCTCATTCGGGCTTATATGCCAGGTAGGCTTTTACACATAGATCATAGCACCAACCTTACTGGCATTCTACTTATGATTTTGACTCTTTAGTGCTAGTAATACAAACATGCCACCATTATGAATCAACAACTTTTAGTCATAAAAAAAGTCTCATCCTTATTAAGAATGAGACTCATTGAATATATTATGAATGAATAAATTCAAATATAAATATCAGGAAAGTTGAATAATTATTACTCGATTATTTCGCAGTTAACAAACCTTTGCTGTTCTTATCGTTTTCAACATCAGTTGCAATCTGCATAGATTTTGTACTAACCGACTGATAAATATAGATATCATAGTTTCCAGTTCTATCCGATGAGTAATAGTAGTTATCGGCATAGTCACTTGTGATACCCAACTCATTGGCTGTACTGTTAATTGGAGATCCAAGATTCACAGGCTTACTCCATTCTCCATTCACCAACTCTGTGCGATATAAGTCCATGCCTCCATATCCTAAATGACCATTTGATGAGAAGTATAATCTTCCGTTTGCATCAAAATAAGGATATCCTTCTGTCTCTCTTGTATTCACTACATCACCCATATTTACAGGATCAGACCACTGTCCATTCTCTAAGGTACAGATCCAAAGATCAATCTCTCCTTCTCCTCCTCTCAAGTCACCACTAAATACCATTGTTTTTCCATTTGGAGATAAAGTAGTTCTTCCAATAGAGTATTTCTTAAACTTCTCCATGCAAGGTGATACAGCACTTAACTCACCTGTTTCACTTACTGAAGCTTGGTATAAACTGATATGGTTCTCTCCATTCTCTTGCTTGATTCGGTTTACGAAAACCTGCTCACCATTGCTGCTAAAAGTCACATAGGCATCCTGGCTGTTTTCTTCTCCTAACATTGCTAGTGCCGAACTTGGTCTCATCCCTGTAGGTCCATCGATCTCTATGTAGTTCACCTTATTAACCATGCTAGTTCTTCCCAATTCAAGAATATTGAAGAATAATTTTCCCTGATAAAATGACGGAGCAATTTCATTGTGTACCCCACTAAAGCTTAAGCGCTTATTGGTGTAGGTACCATTTTTCAAAAGATTACGTTCCCAGAAGTTACCTCCTTTAAGACATTCAGTAATCATTTTACGAGAAAAACCTTTGGCGTGGTATTGCCTTGCTAAACTTAAAGCATCATCATAATCACCTTCATCAATATAATATCTAAAGGTTTTGTACATTCTCATTTCCTCCGCACGAAGTGCTGGATTTGCTGGAGTATCTTTTCCTGATTTATTATCAGGATCGTCCCCTTCTGCCTTTGCTAACGCTATATTTTGTCCACAAAGAACAATGAACATAGTCGCAACAACGAACGCTACCATCCTAATATTCAACTCTTTCCCCATAGTATTAGCCATTTAAATATCCTCGAATAAATTGGTATAAACATGCAATACTAAGATATGAGGAAAAAAGCAACAAAACGCTCCTAAACCCCTTGTGCATCAAGGCTTTTACATGAATGACTTATCTGACATGACGAACACCCAATAATCAATGTTAAATACACATATTTTTTTTATGAATAGTTGATTTTGCCTACTATACGATCAAATCCTTCCTTATTGATCCATTGTTGTTCCCAGGCTTCTTCGGCGATTTTTTGAACACGATCATTAAACTCATTTTGCAAACTGTTTTCAATGATATAACTGACTGCTTCATCAAATGATTTCAACATACTTGTATAAAAAGAGTCTTGTCGCACATATTTTTCTTTGCAATAAGTTTGAGCAATCTCAACATTATAAAGCATCACATCAGCAATCAACGAAGACTCAACACCTAACCGTTTAAAATGACGTATATAATTCTGAGCCACTGATCTGCGCATCTTTGCTTTTCTTCTGTTTACAGGAAAATACTCCTTCCCGATCTTGAATTTACATTCATCAATAAGTTTATCCTCCTTTGGATTAAATGCAAAATCATAATATTCCTTAACCTCCTTGAACCGACCATAAACATCGATTAACTGCTCTTCCAACTGCTCCTTTGATAAGCCACTGATATATTTCTTAAATTCTCTCTTGCTCATGATACTCGCAATTTTCCCTACGAAGATAAAAGAAAATGGGATAAGAGAAACGGAGAAAACCAGAAAGGATAACGAAGACAATCACCAGCGGCAGAAGCTCCTGATAACATGACTATTGAACAATTCACAAGACATAGAACATAAGACACATAGTATGGAACAAAGAGTATAGAGCATAGAGACAAGAAATAGTTGAGAAAATAGTATATTAACAACTCCAAACATTACGTTAATTTAGTATCTTTATGTCATTTACTAATATCTAATACAATAATTATGAGTACAATTAAGGTGAACATCTATGTTCGCACAGAAGAAATGATTGAGTTTTATAAAGGAGATCAGAATCAAGGTAATCCACAAAATCCATACACTGCCGATCCTTTCTGTAACTTTGTTATCACCGGAACTGAAACTATTGGAGCAAACGGAGACATCTTATCTCTTCAGTCAGATTCACAATTACAGTGGAGTATAAAAGATGCTGACGGAAATGATTTAGTGAACAACTATAATGATGAGATCTTCTTATCAATGGTAACGGACCAAGAAACACTTCCTGTGGTGGAAGATTGGCAAAAGATTTTTAACTTTACACCAAACGGACAATATAGTGTACATGTTGGTAAATTACTAATCAAAGGTGTAAATCAAATTAATACACAACAGAAGATTTCGTTACATAACAATCTTCAATATAACATTGGTTTCTCTTTTAGTGATGCGACTGGAAAAATACATTATGCACTGATTGATCCTTTCATCAAAAATCCGAAGGATCCTGGTAATGAATAGAATTTTTCTAATATTAACAACTTTTCTGGTATTATTGACAGGCTATACTGGTTTTGCACAAAGACCTACAACAAAAAAGGATAGCTTAATGCTTCTGCTAAAACATGAAAAAGACCTTAACAAAAGGATAAAACTCATGATTCGGTTGGGAAATACCGACAATACGGAAGAAGCAATTCTTTATACCAGAAAAGCTGTTCAACTTGCACAACAACACAATTTTAAAAAACTGGAAGCAATTGCCCTCTTAAACCTTAGTTTGGGACACCGAACACATGGCGATTACGACCGGGCAATTGAGGCATCCCTAAATGCCCTAAGAATTTATGAAGAACTAGGTGAGGATTCAAATCCTGAGCGAGCAAGTATATATATGCAAATTGGTTCTCACTATTCTAATCAGAAAAACTACCCAAAAGGATTAAGCTACCTTCAAGAAGGACTGAAAATATTCGAGCTAGATAAAGATACATTCAATATCGTCCTCTCGAACATCAACATTGGCGAAACATATCGACTAATGAACAAACTGGATAGCGCAAAGTATTGTTTTGAACGTTGTCTGCACTACAACAAGTTTATCAACAACGAAGAGATTAGAGGATATACCATTGGTAACCTTGGGCTAGTGCATGGTGCACAAGGAAAAACAGTTTTGGCAAAAGAACAACTAACTGAATCAATTGATATATTAACGCGACTAAATGATCCATATTCTGTTTCTGTATATCAATCTGAATTCGGACTAATACTTATTAAAGAAGGTCATAAACAGGAAGGTCTTGACTTGTTATTAACCAGCTTGGCTCTTGCAAAAAAAGAGAACCTTAAGGAACAAATCAGAGATATCAATATCCATCTGGCCAAGTTCTATGAATCAGAGAAGCAATTTCAAACAGCCCTTAATTATCGAAAAAATTATGAGTCATACCACGACAGTCTAAAGAACATTGAGACTGTGCGTAAGATTGAACAGCTGGAAGGACAATATAAACTCGACTTGAAAGAAGCCGACATTGAACTTCTAGAGCAGAGCAACCAGAGTAAGAAAAGAATGCTAATCCTTCTTTCATTAGGTTCATTTATTCTCCTAACATTATCATTCTTCCTCTACAGGACTAACAAACAAAGATTACGCGCCAACATAAAACTATCAGAGCAGAATACAATCATCGAGAAGAAAGAGCGTGAAAAAGCATTACTGTTGCGCGAGCTGAATCACCGGGTGAAGAATAACCTTCAAATGGTCTCCAGCTTATTCAACATGCAAGCAAGACACCTAAAAGGAAATCCTGCTGCCGAAATCCTGAAAGCAGGAAAACTTAGAGTAGAGGCTTTATCGCTCATTCATCAGAATCTTTATCGTGAGGATATCGATACATCAATCAACCTTAATGAATATCTTACTGAACTTATTGAGAATTTGATCTTTAATTTCGGTAGCAATACCCAATTGGAAATGGATCTTAAACCTATTGATGTTAGTCTGGATACTGCTATTCCGGTAGGACTAATCATCAATGAGCTCACAACGAATTCGTTGAAATACTGCAAACAATTAGAGCATCCAGTATTGAAAGTTTCATTACAGGTTAATAATAGAATGATTGACCTAACTCTTTCTGATAATGGAGAAGGAATACCTGAAGATTTTAATTGGAAAACCAGCAAATCACTAGGACTTAAAGTCGTGAATACTTTATCCAAACAACTTGGAGGTAATGTAACCCAGTTTAACGCTAATGGCTGTAATTGGAAAATATCATTCCCCAACAAAAAAGATTAAAATATCATGAGTGCTACTTGTCAGATAAAAATATTAATCGTTGAAGATGAAATCTTAATTGCCGAAGATATGGCAATGCGTATTGAAGACATGGGATACGAAGTTGTAGATATATCACCAAGTGTTGATGAAGCAATTGAGGTGTTAGAAGAAAATCCTGTTGATATTATTCTTTTAGATATCAATCTTGAAGGCGAAAAGACAGGCTTGGATCTTGGCAAACTCATTATGGAGAAATACAATGTTCCATTCATCTTTCTTTCTTCGCTTGGCAACAAATCTGTTATCGATCAGGCTAAGCTTGTAAAACCTTCGGCATACCTGTTAAAACCATTTAACGATCGACAGGTACAAATTGCCATTGAAATGGCACTTGAAAATTTCAGCAACACCAACGATGCAAATGTTACTGATGCAGCACCTTCTAAACAAGAACCCAATAAAGTAATTCCTGTTACAATGGGCATGGGCGACTTCTTATTCCTTAAAAAAGACAGTCGCTTTGAAAAGGTTGCTTTTAAGGATATCTTATGGCTCGAGGCGGAAAGCAACTACACCTATATCCATACCTCAAATGGTCGCTATATGTACTCATCGGTTTTAAAATCATTCGAGACAAAACTTCCAAAGGAAAGATTTATCCGTGTGCATCGTTCCTTTATCGTTAACATTGATAACATCACCGGTTTTGAGGGAAATATCCTTTTAATTGGAGACAAGCAAGTACCCGTAAGTAAGGGATGTCGTGAAGCCATTTTTGCTCACTTTAGAGTGGTATAAGGGCACAGTATACAAAAACTCCGAATAATCTTAAGCATTATCCGGAGCAGATTATAATTGGGTGATGGTAGTCAAAATAAAATTCCGGGGCTCTCCCCGGAATCGATATCTCAGCAGTATAATAATTCTTGTTGTTTCCTGTATCTTGTAAGGGATAGCAGAAACACTAATTTTCGACAATGTACTGGGGTGTCTTTAGGAACCCGATCTCTGTATGCATGATTAAATTACAATACTAATGTCATTATATATTGTAGTCACTCCAACTCTATTGAGTGAATCATGCCAAAATATGAGTGAATGGCCAGATTTCTTTAGGGAACAAAAAAGCCTCCCAAAAAAGGAAGGCTTCAGAAAAATTCTATGTAGTAAATTTCTACTTGTTAAAATCGAGAATTCGAATCTCTCCTGGCTCTAATTCTACTGTTAATACATCACCTTTACGGTAGCTTGCATTAAGTCCTTTCATATCTCCTTTCAATGTAGAACTCACATTGTAAGCATCTTCAGTAACAACACCTAGCTTACGGTTAAGCTTAACAGCATAAGATTTCTTCTCTTTTGATGGATTATGAATTGAGATGAATCCTTGCTTCTCTGTCCAACCTGTATAACCATATACTTCACGTTTCTTTGGATCTCCTCCATGCATACGTACTTTTTCAAAAGCAGGGAAAGCTTTATGAGCCCATTTCAATCCTTCGGCCATTACATCCCAATCGCTAGATGAGAGTTTTGCAGTCTTAATATAAAGCTCAATAAATCCTGTTCCACGTGACATATTCATTAACAGGTATCTTCTGAAGGTATCAGCATCTTCGCCAGTCTTTGTTTTCTTTGGTTCGTGATTAAAGATAGCCGACATAGGGAATTTAGTACTTTCTTTCTCCCAGATCTCATAGTATACACCATCTCTATACACCAATTCATCGGTTCTGTTACTTCCACCAGCTGCATCACCACAGTTGATCAACCATACCACATCAATATACTGCATCCACCATGGACTCAAATAAGCACCATTGGTAATTGCAAGGAATACATCAGGATCAACCTTAGCCATTTTCTTGAA
This sequence comes from Puteibacter caeruleilacunae, assembly GCA_005217565.1. Lineage (GTDB taxonomy): Bacteria > Bacteroidota > Bacteroidia > Bacteroidales > Prolixibacteraceae > Puteibacter > Puteibacter caeruleilacunae. The sequence goes on along the minus strand of SJCO01000006.1, from coordinate 89,777 downwards.
GATCTCAATCAATCGCTCAGTTCCTGCTACCAGGTAATACGTCTTTAACTCATCGTACTTAGCATCATTCAACTCCTTATCGTTATTCTTTAATCCCTCTACATTTAACTGAGGCATCTTTGGACAACCACGACCTTTCAATTCAAAGTCACGAATGTTTAGATGACCAAATAGTCCGTCGAATTTAAAGTACTGAACACCTTCCTGTTGAAGCTCCTGAACACGTGTTTCCAGCTTATCCATGTACTTTGGCCCGCACATCGACATTGATAGTGTTAGGCTCTCAAATCCTTGCTCTCCCATCTTATTCACCATTGGGCGCGCACCAAAGAAACAACCAGGACTTAACCAAAGACCTAGATCTGACTTCACTGAATCTAACAAAGCCATCGTTCCTTTAAATTGAGGATCAAACTTCTCGTTGATCTTCCACACCTTGTCCGACCAATCAGACTCTTTTCTTCGACTGTCCTGCCATCCATCATCAATAACATATGCCTGCAATGGTTTTACTCCACGCTTAGCAACTAACTCATCATTGATCTTTCGCACACTGGCACGGAAGCTCTCTTTTGTTACACGAGGTCCAAAATCGAACCATGAGTTGTATTGTACTTGCATGCGCAATGGACGAATGCGAATATTTTCAATATACTGATAAAACGAATCGTCGATGTAGTTTGCATCATCAGCAACACCCATAACAGCTTTGTACGAAGTATATCCTTCTGCAGGAATCTCATTCCCCCACAAGTATCCACACTTCATCACCTGATTTTCAACAATGTTAGTCGAAGCAGGGAATTCAATACCCCAGAAGGTTGCAGTCTTTGTTGTATATAAAGGCTGACCAAGTCCCGGACGCCATCTTGATGGTCCCTGTGCAGTAATTTGCTTATGCTGGTAAAGTTGCTTTGCATCATCAAAGGCAATCGACTCCACATCAACACGCTCAAGAACAACACGTCCTTCACTCTTTATATCGATGTACTTACGCACATAAAATTCATCCTTATTCAAGATGTAATGAACAGTCAATGCTAAAGGCTGCTTTACTCCTTTCAGAGTAAAAATTAGATGCTCAGCATTACCCTCTGATTTTACCTCAACACCATTTACCTTGAAATCCATATTGGTAAGTACCTGATCAGTTCCCGATGTCTCAGTCCCCTCAGAGATCCTCAACTCAAACTCATTACAAGCTATTGGTTTAAGCACCCTTTGATTGCGCTTATTGGCCAACTGCTCTGTTTTCAGTACTCCATTTTCAACTTTTAAAACACGCGATAATGAGTCATTTTCAATGGTATAAACGCCATCTTTCGAACATGAACTAAGCAGTCCGAATAGCGTTAAGCACACCAAGAACGACATCCATAGATTTTTCATCTTTGTCATTTCAATTATTATTACTTTAACCACAATAAATACCTTCAATTATTCAAAAGTGAACCAAGTCTGACTCTTTGCAGGAATCTCCACATCAAGCCATATTGAATAGTCACGATCAAGCTTTACTTTGTTTGCCTTTCCATCATTCTGACGTAAGGTTACCTGATCCTTCAATCCTGTATAATAAAGATCCACCTTGATTTTCCGCTTGATTGGTTCTGTAAGCGGATTGTATATCATTAGCAATCCTTTCTCTTCTCCTTTTGGATCAACATGAAGAATTGCATCATAATCTCGTCCATCTGGTCGACGCACATGAATGATATCAGCATCTAAGATTGCCCTGTGCTCTTTATACCAATCAACCCATTTTTTCACAAGCGCTTTAGTCTCTGGGGCATCATATAGTTTAGGTCCGCGATAAATAGCCTGAACTCCTGCTCCAAATAGATTTGCCAAACGCTGACCGTAATGAGGTAAGTGCTCCTTCAATGGCTCAATAGTCGCTGCAGCTCCTCCACCATGGTACTGCACCAATGGCACGAACATCCATCCCATAGAAGGTGTCTTATGCCATGTACCATCATAGATATTCTGACGCTCAATAATTTCTTGCTGTGCACGAGGAAGCGACCAGTTAGTCTCGCGATATCCCATACCTGTTTTACTACTACCACTTAAGAAATAGTAGTCAGGTACATTCAAATAAATACCCTTAGCCCGGCACCATTTATAGAAATCAGAAATACGCTTATATTGTTTCCACTGAGAATCCTCCAAACCTTTGTGTCCTGGATGATTGTGTGATGCACATACATCTCCCGGATACGAGCCATCATGCTCAAAATTATCCATACCTGTCTCACTATATAGCTTATATAATTTGGCAAAATAATCCTGGCCCCACTGACTTTCTAAACATGGGGAGTTGCCAAAACGAGGGCGCATTCCTTCAGGCATTACCACATCATTAACTCCACCAACACGGCGACTGGCCAACAAGGAATATCCTCCAAGGGTAACATTCTTCGAGTGTGCATAATCAGTAAGCTTTTTCATTCTGCTGATATTGGCGTCACTTACATCCTCTGCATTAAAACCACTACCAAAAGTCATGATTACTTTTTCAAATCCAACTTCTGCACATTGATCAATTGCTAGCTTAACAGCCTCATCTTTGGCACTACGTACGTGCATAAAAATAGGATTCTCTGTAATCCATGGCGCCATAGCCCTTAGCATTCTACGATGCTCTAATCCCTTTCGCTCACGATCCCAACTATCATGGATAATCTCCCAGGTTCGGAATGTTGCAAACTCTCCTCCTGCTTTTACTTCCTGCGCAGGACCATATTTAGGATAAGCCTCCAAAAGACAACGTGTCAGTCTTGAATAATTTACCTGTGTTTTATACAACGGATCGATATTCCATGCCACACTTGAGTTGAAGACATTTTCATCGGACATTCCACCAAACACATAATCAGTCTCGATGGTAATATTAGGTTTCACCCAACTCTTCTTAGGATCAACTACACTCTTTGGTTCTGGAGCAGCAAGAATTTCACTCTTAAAGGTGTTAATAACGATCTCCTCTGATGAATGGTTATCAACAGTTACCCACTTACAAAAGACAGGCATCCCGTCATACAATTCGTAGTGTACCTTTACTTCAATATCTTTCAAGTAGGTAAACTTCTCAGCACCTGCCTCACGAGCATCTTGAGGAATAACTCCTAATACCTGTACCTGTTCAATATGACAACGACCTCTTTCGCCTTTATCGCCATGATCACTGTTTTTCCCGGCCCAATCCATTTTACCAACACGGAAGGCATCAGGCACATCGTTAGCCACTGCAATCTCACCAACTTTAGTCCATTGCGACTTGTCGTATGAATAAGCCGCTAGAACCTTTCCATTGGTCATCTCCATTCTCAACCAAACAGGCTTTCCTGCCTTCATTCCACCAATTACTTTTTCATGCTCTCCATCGAAAAAGCCAAACTGATTTCGGGCAGTACGCAGATTTACCTTAACAACCTTATCCTTGAAAACTAAACCAAGTCCTGGTCCCCAACTAATACTCTTATCTGTACCAGGATTAACTTTCGCGATTACAACTTTAGCTGCATCTTTAAGATCCTGATCGGCATAAACAGCAGTATTAGCCAATGCCATAATTTCACCTGATTTACCTTCATTAATGAAAGAGTTTCGATCATCTGCCTTCGATTCAAAACGTTGCCATTTGTTAGATAGCTTCTCAAACTGATCTTCCATGATCACCGGACGATTGTCATCAGTTAGCAATCCTGCGACCAATAAACCTAGAGCCTCATCATCCAACTTATAAGAAAAGATCAACTCCTTTCCGGGTGCTGGCCATGCCATATCTTTAGGCATCCACTCCAAACGTTTCTTCCATTTGAAACGAGGTTTTGTTTCCTCTATGGAGTAGTCCTGTAATTTAAATGCTGCTGGATCAGCTTTCATTTCATTAATCCACTCTGGTAGCAAGTAATTATGAATAGGCTGTCCGATTAATCCACCAATGTTAAACTTTATTCCGTTGATTTCAACCTCTGCTTCTGGTCGCACTGAACGCAGAAATCCCTCATTGTTTGTTAATAGCTCTAAACCAATAGTAGCTCCATTCGGTTTTGTAGAGAAAGTCCGACTTACAAGTCCATTTGAAAGGACCAGATAACCTTCATCAGTTTGATATATTTTAGTCTTTGCCTCAACAGGATCAACCAACCAATCGTTGGTTTCTGTCACATTGTTTTTGTCATAGGCTGGTAACTTTTGTGCTAAACCGACCATGGTTAGCAAAAGCAAAGAGAGGGTAATTATTGCCTTCATACATCTATGATTAAAATATTATTGGATTTTATGATTCGTAGCATCACAGCTCCTTCCGTATTCTAATCACGAAGGAACTGTGATGTTCTGATTATCGTTTTAAGAAGTTATTCTTGATCATGAAAAAGTCAATTCCCAATGAATATTTTCCTTCTCGTGCTCTTGCGTTTTCATGATGCCCTGAGAAAACAAATTTTACGATATATGCATTGTTCACAGGATCACACTCTCCCAAATCAATATAAGGATTGGTAATACCTTCATGATTAGAGAAAAGGTCTTGTTCTGTCTTTAGTTGCCCATTGACATAGATCTTATATCGACCATTACCACGTCCTACAGCTGCAGCCATGGTAATGTGTGATTTTTCAAACTGCTCAGTGATCTTTAGCTCTACTGCATCTCCTTCTTTTTCAAACCATAGATTTCTTAACTCACCATTACTCATTTCCCCCCATACAGGGATCTTTGCAAAGTTTTCATGAACACCCTTTGACTTATTTACAACAGGTACAATTTCAGCCTCCAATGCACCTTCAACTACATAAGTCTGTTTCTTTGCATTTTCAACAATTGCCTGAAGTCCTTTCAATGTAGGCAAATCAGCAGAAGCCATCTCAGGAAGAGGCTTACGATTATGCTTCACTCCAGGAATAGCATACCAGAAGGTTGTCTGCGCATACTGAAGATAATGCCAACGTTGACGTGTTCCACATGAAGCCTCAACATCAAACTTAATTTGTTTGGAAAATGGTATAGCATCCAGTACACGGGTACGAGTACATACATTATACCCCATTGAGCGAGTCTCCCCAACAATAATATTCCCTAAGAATAACTTGGCAAACTCATCTTTAGGAGTAGGCACAACTCCTCCTGCCCATCCATAATAATCTTCAGTTCCTGTTCCAAAATGCGAAGGGAATTTTTTCTCTATATCTTCATCGATATAGATCTTTTCATCACCTTCACCCCACCATCCCTGGCGAGGATTCAATACAGTCCATTGATCACCAACAACCACGCCTTGTCCTTCAGCACTTAAGAAGTTCCAATCGTACAGTGGGAATGTTGGTCGTGGTTCATCCATACGCCATGTAGCATGAAAATGCATCGATTGATTGGTCCATTTCCAATCATCAGTTGTAACACTAAGTTCAACGTCTACTGTCTCATCAGACATGTTCTCCAATGCAATCTCTCCGGCATGTTCATAAGGCATTACCCAACGACATACCATTGTTCCATCTTCTTTAACCTGGCGCTCCCACATGTTATAAGAACGTACTTTTCCTACATTGTTAAAGAAATCTCCTACTGGAGCCCAGATAGTCTGTTCTCCATCGAAACTAGCTTTAAGGACAACTGAACGCAACGACTGTGCAATATCTTTGGTGTTGTTTAATTTTATTTCAATCTGTTTAATGGCAGCAGATCCTTCAGGTAAAGCATACGTCAAAGCTTCATTCTTCTTCAACTGCTTAGTCTGCTTTTTAACCTCTCCTTTTGCCGCTGGTTTTTCATTCAGAATTTGTCCGATCTCCTCACGCAGACCTTTTAATTCTTCAAAATCCTTCATGGTGAAGGTCTTCACTTTGGTTCCAGGCTTATATTTTCTATAATTGATGATGTTGTAAAAAACCTTTTGATCCATGGTGATCTTGCAACTTTTTGCATAAGGGATAGGGAAATAAATATTACCAGCACGAGCTGTAGAATCAGCAAATGGCTTACTTACAAAATCATGTCCTTTAACCAGATCAAAGAAATTGGTTGATATGGTAGGTTCTTGTGCTCCATCAAGATAAAAGTTCACATTTGCTCCGGTGGTATTCTTTAGACCATAATAAAAGCATACTGCCCATATCTTTGTGATACAACCAGGACCTTCATCCTCCATCAACACCCATTCTTTCTTTCCATTGTTCTCCTCGGTGCGAATACAATATACACCATCACTATCGGCAAACCATCCTGGCTTATCGGGCGACACAGACTCACGGTTGTAACTACTTGCCTGCTTGCATTGATATGCTCCTTCAGGATAAATAGCCAATTGTTCACGATCAACCATCTCGTTGAGAAGCGATCGCATATCTACAACCTGTTCTTTCTGTGAGACACAGCTCACCATAATTCCCAAAAGGAGCATCACTCCCAAAAAGTTTAGTTTTCTTTTTCTCATCTGAACCAAATATTATTTGATTTATAAAACTGATGGAACCGACTCAAAGAACCAGGAATTAAGGCTACATCACACCTATAGCCCTAATTCCATTGAGATCTATTAATCTGGTTCACCGCATATTATTGATAATATTCTTTTGCTAATTCTTTATACTTGGCAAACACCTTAGTTGTCAATTCAACTTCGTCGCCAACAACCTCAGGCTTTGGATTCTTAGGTGTTTTGATCCACCCTTTTTCCCAATCGTCAAGCGAGGCATAAAATTCATTTGCACGCAAGCGCTCACGACCGTGTACCTGAGGCAGTCCCTCTTCTTTATACTCAGTACCATCCTGCAGATGTTTCCTCAACATAGAATAAAACTTAGTCCATCGCGGCAAATAATATCCTTTGATCAATCCACTCCACTCTCTCCACGAATAGTCGAAAATCATATCAGCACCCCACTGCGTTACCAACAATGATGCGTTGTAGTCATACAAGTCTTTTTCTTCAGGAGTATTACCCCATGATCTTGCATCAGCAACCCACTTATCGAAACTAAATTCCGAGCGCGTTCTCAATACATCATCAGCATCAGCCAATAACTGTAAAAATCTTTGGCTATGTAGGTCAAACGCCGTCATATCTTTATTCTTGAAAGCTTCTGCTACTTGCTTATGAATAGCCTGTCCTAAGTTGGTAAGCATCTGGCGTTGCAGATCAACAATATCATATCGATATCCTTCAGAAGCACTTAAACGATTAGCATCAGTAAGCAATAAATCAATTGCATCAATAACCATCTGAGGCTTGTAAGGAATGTGGAAACCTGCATTAGGTCCCGACTTCTTAACATTCACAGCAGGACGAGCACAAATAATCGAACTCTTTTCAACACCATTAGTTCCTGGCTTATATGGTCCGTCTAACAAGATTCCCCATGCCTTTTTCGCATTATCCGAAACGGCACCATAACGGCGAGTTACATAGGCATCTTTCCAGGCAACAAGATCAATTTTATCAGGATGAGAAGCCATTTCAAACGCTAGGTCATAGTAAGCAGGATTTTGTTTGATTGACTCCATAAACAATCCACTTCCTGTTGCATTTGGCGCTACCTTCTTTGCTTGTTGGTATTGATTAGAAGCCACCAACTTCATATCGCCATGCATATTCACACGACCTCCAAAGTTGTGAAGGTTACCCACAACAAAGTCGTATCCCCAATAGTTCTCGGTAGACTTCCATTTCCAACCTCCAAGGTCTAGTACAAGAAGCTTTCCTTTTGGTGCTGCTGTAGCAATATCCTTACGTATAGACCATGCCTGCATTGCCCACATAGCCTCTGGATTGTGATCGGTCATTAATCCATACACTGCTTCACCAACAGCACTTAAATATTCCTGAGTATCTTTAGGTGGATGCCCCTCATGAAAAGGATCGGCTGCATATACGCCATGAGAACCAAATAAACGTTCTTGTTCGGCCAAAAATGCTGATCCAAACTTCTTAAACAAAGGGTCAAGAGGATCTAATTGAGCTGTTCCTTCAAACCCACACCACTTGGCTTCCTGTAAGATCGCTGCTTCAGGAAACTTATCCATAAACTCACGAGGAACACATCCTGTGAATCCTTGTTGTATAGGTTGCATTCCAAGCTCTAACTGACGATTAATAATCTGCTGTCCAAGTGCAACATGACTGTCAATCCAGCTCTTTGGAAGTGGTCCTCCATGACTCTGAATATTAGTCATCCATTGCCAAGCGAAGTAGGCAGGTCCTACAAGATAAGATCTTGCTTCCTCATCAGAGAATCCAAACTTTAACAAAGTATTATACCATACACCTTCCAGTCCGATAACCGACAAAGGCATATTGATTCCATTCATTGCCATGAAATCAATTTCGCGCTGCCATGCATCCCAGTCCCACCACGATGCTGTATAGCTTAATGTACAGTAGTTGAAGTAAACTCGATATTTTGCTTCAATCTTACGATGTACTTTTTCTTTAGGCAGAGGTAATTCTTCTGGTAGGTTTAATTGGTCACCACACCATGATACATGTGCGTTACAAGTATACTTTAAATACCAGTTTAAACCCGATGCAATAGCCACAGGATTGGTACCTCTCAAGACAATTTTATCATCTTGTTGATCGATTTCAAAAATATCTTCTTTCTGATCTAACAGTTCTAATTTAAACTGAGAATTATACCCAGGAATAACACGCTGAATTAACTCATTTGCTGCTTGCAGTTGAGGATCATCATAGCGCACTTCTCCTGAACAACTCGCCAGAAAAACGACAATAACGATTAATAATAAATTACGCAGATACATTGATTTTAATTTTGATTGGTTTTACGATTTTAAAGTTGTAAAACGAAAATACAATTGACGTACTCGCATCATCTTTATATGCACTCATTTATTCAACACACTAATTTTCTGACAATTACAACACACATTTTCTTACACCGAATTAGTTATCTGAATTATAGATGTAAACATTAAGCACAAAATTCTGTTGTTTCAGAAGACAAGAAAAGCTGGAATCCTATAGAACGAAGCACATGGATATAAAAAAATTAAGTCAATTGATAAGAGATCGACGGGCAATGCCTCCTCGTTTTTTTAACAAGAATAAAGTAGGTGCAGAACTAATCGAACAGATTTTGGAAAACGCCAACTGGGCACCTAATCATAAAAAATCAGAACCATGGCGATTTATCATTTTTCGTGGTGAATCAAAGTCTAAGTTAGCACAACACATCCTGGATAATCACATCAAAGACTATAAGGCTGGGGTAAGTGTTAATCCTGAGAAAGCTGAAAAATTCAAAGCTAATGCAGATAAATCAGATGCTATCATTACCATCATCATGGAACGCGACACTTCAGGTCGATTACCTGAATGGGAAGATATTGCCGCAGTATCGTGTGCTGTTCAAAACATGTGGTTATCAGCAACCGCGATGGGATTAAGTGCATTTTGGAGTACACCTGCTTTTATTGAAACTCTTGGCGATTATCTTGGATTAAGTCCGAATCAGCGTTGCTTAGGTTTTCTTCATCTAGGCTATTCCGATATCGACTTACCTTCTCCGGGGAGAGGTTCAGTAGAGGAAAAAACAAAATGGATGGACTAAACGCCCATCCACTTATCTCTTATCAATTAGCTTATTCTTTATAGGAAGGATCGCCTGGAGCCAATCCTCCTGCAGGAAATGCAGTTTTTAGTTTCTCTTTGGGAGCATTAAACTTAGCAGGGAGTGGCTCTTCGACATACAACTTACATCTATCACCAAGTAGCTCTCCTTCTTTCTGAAGTAATTTCATCATCGATGATATCCTTTGGGCATATTTCGGATTTGATGCCAGGTTCTGTGTCTCATTTGGATCTTGCTCTAAATCGAACAGCACTGTTTTATCAATCTTAGGAAAACGAATAAGTTTCCATTTCCCTTGTCTTATCGATCGCTGGTAATCGCGATAAGCCATCATCACAGACTTACGAATTGTTCCTTTTCCCTCGTAAAGGATGTGTTGAAAACTTTTTCCGTCCAACTCTTCCGGGATGTCAGTATCTGCTAAATCACAAATTGTAGGGAACACATCGTGCAGATAAACAAAGGCATCAGAATGACCTTTCTTTATTCCTGGACCTGCAACAAACATTGGAACTTTCAATGTTCCTTCATAAACATTCTGTTTTCCCATTAAGCCATGATCCCCAATAGCAAGCCCTTGATCTGAAGAGAAAACGATTATTGTATTTTCATCAAGATTCATCGATTTCAACCCATCCAACAGTCTTCCTATATCGTAGTCCATACTTGAGACTACTGCATAATAATCAAGCAAATGTCGTTGAATGGCCTCTTTTGTTCTTGGCCACGCCTCTAAGCATTCATCTCTTACGGTCATATCTCCAATATTCCATGGATGAACAGGAAGATAATTTTCAGGAATAGGTAGCTTTTCCTGATCATACAAATCACGGAATTCCTTTAAAGACCAGCGTGGATCATGTGGACAAGGAAATCCTAAATACATAAAGAATGGCTTGTTAATATCCCTTTCATCACTCAGATAGTGCAACGCATCATCAACAATTTCTTTACCGGGTCTTCCGGAACGCAGTGCATTCACCATGTGGATATCCTTTTTGAAATCGAACTGATTGCGCACATCAGGATTGTTCGCGCTACCACTCTTCTCGCGATAAAAAGTTTCATAGCCTGCTGCCTTCATCGATTTTGGCAATGTTGCCCAATCAGGATTTGTATACCAAGGCTTTCGTCTTTTTATTCCTTGCTTCGCTTTCTGACGTGCATCCTCTTCAAAGCGAAAAAATACCTTCCCACTCATCACCATATTTCGCGAAGGAATACACACTGCTCCTGTGTTACCTCCAAAACAATAGGCATTGTTAAAAACCATCGCATTTTGCGAAAGCCGATCCAAATTAGGTGTATGAATATGCTCATTCCCCAGTGCATTAATGGTATTCCATTTCTGGTCATCGGTGAAGATAAAAATGATATTGGGCTTAGATTTTGAGATAACCTTCTTTGCAAAACCTTGAGCACCGATCATCATACTGATACAAAAGAAAAGACATTTCATGATGTTGGATGATGTTCTCATAAGATCTAATTTAATTCATTAAAATTCTGCCAACAAACCTATTGTTCTCTGCAAAATTCCCTTTATCCATAAATTCAATCTTCGCACTCTATATTTCAATCCGCTATCTACGAACCACTTACAGAACCACTTTTATATGCCGAAGGAGTAGTTTTATACTTCTCCTTAAAGCGTTTATTAAAATATGCCCTACTTTCAAAGCCCACTTCATCAATAATTTCTGTCACAGTCAGCTCTCCTTTTCGAAGTAAATCAGCAGCTTTTTCCAGTCGGATATCACGAATAAAAGCCCCTGGTGTTTTTCCTGTTTCATCCTTGATCTTATTGTAAAGTGATGTCTTACTCATATGCAGTTGTTGAGCAAGATCATCAATACGAAATTCAATATTAGATAGGTTTTGCGATACAATTGTTACGGCGCGCTCCTTCCAATCATTATCCGATTTCTTCAGCAATTTCTCTTTTTTCCACCAAAGAGGAATAAAAGCCATAACTATACATACAGCAATAATTATCCAATATCTTTTACTGGTATTCTCTGGTAATATTTTCAGCAACTCTTCATCCTCGAGGTGATGAAGCTCACTTACCTCTTCATTAGAAACGGTCCTTCTCCAAACAATCACATTTCTAATCGCTCCTCCAAAAGTATCGTTCCAAATATTTGTCCCTAGCTCTAACTTTTGAACATTTCCAGCCTGCTGTGGCACACCAACCGAATCAAGCAGTACTCCATTATGGTATAATTTCACAAAATTGTTTTGAAGATATACCATTGCAATCTTATGCCATTTATTTGATTCAAGGAAGATGGACGATCTATGATCATAAACCTGAGGTAAAGTGAATTGCAGACAACCATCAGTCTCTTGTCTCAAACTAAACGCATGTCCGCTACTCACCAACGCATTTCGTTGCTCCTTCATCAGAAATATTTCTGCTGAAATACTTATCGCATTATCCCATACAAGGTTCTCATCAACAATATTAGACGTAGAGTCAAAGATTGCACACTTCCTTTCTTGCAGTTCTCCATATCTGATATTCTCGCGATTATTGATCTCCTCTGAAAGTAAATTCTCTGGATCATCTGTTAAAGGATAATAAGCAATCACCCCCTCTCGTAAAAACACCTCTTTATTAAAAACAGCATACAGACTATCAACTTCTCCTTGATTAAATGATCTATTCCATGTCTCAATATGCGTTATTTCCCCTTGAAGGTCTTCTTTCCATGATATCTTCCCAAGCTTCAATTCTACAGAATCGCGCAGTATGGGCTCTGTTAAATCAAGGATTAATTCTTCAACACCATCAACATAAGCATACGCCCTTTCATTTGAATAGGTCACCACAATATGGTGCTTAATACCTGAAGTCAGTGCTACTCCCTCCGAAAACTTAGCACGCCTATAAGGCTGGGTCAAGCTAATCTCACGATTTCCATTCACTTTCACCCATAACAATGAATCGATTGACCATACTGCATTGGCCTGACGAGTGATATCATCGACATTTACATAAACAGATACAGTGAAATTTTCACCAGACAGATAATACCGTGCGTCATCTTTGGAAACTGCAAAAACAACATTAGTCATTACCACGAACAGGATAAACAGTCCTTGTAACAAACAACTATTCTTGCGTATCTTTTTCATTGACCAGGTATTTCAATATTGCGAAAGCATTGAATACATCAGTATTCTTCATTTATTTTCGTAATTATTATTCACTTGACTCATCAAGATCAGCAATAAATCCATCCTTTATTTTTTGTCTAAAACCAGACGGAGTGTAACCGTATTTTTCTCTGAAACATTTATTGAAGTATGCCCTACTTTCAAAGCCCGTAGCATAAATAACCTCCGAAACCGACATTTCAGAGTTTAATAATAACTCTTTTGCCTTTTCAAGTCGTTTATCGCGAATAAATACATTAGCCGACAGACCTGTTAATTCTTTCATCTGCTTGTATAAACCAGTCCGACTAGTTCCTAGTTCACGGGCAAATTCCTCAACAGTAAAAGCCGAATCGCTAATATGCTTTTCCACAATATCATGAACACTTTGTAGAAATGGATCTACTTCCTCCTCCTGTGGAGTTGTATCTTCTGATAGTTTCTCTGATAATTGCTGTTTTGCATTTTTTAAGCGTTCCTGCTCTATCTTTTTCTTTCGTACAATGAATACAGCTATTACAATGAAAATTACCAACGTCCCTCCAATAAGCAATCCCCAAGGGAAAGCTCGTTCAACTTTTATCTGTTTTCGCAAATCAACAGCGTCAGTCTCATAAATCTCGTTAATATCATCGGCAGAAAGAACTCGTTTCCAAATAACGACATCATCAATTAATCCCAGGTAATGATTGTTCCATAAGTTATTACCGATTCTTATCAATTTTGCCCCTTCCTGAAACTTCGATATGGTATCGCTATGAACAAGCAGACCATTCTTGTAGAACTTCACTCCTTTACCTTCAAGATAGGTTACCGCCACATGTTGCCATACATCTTTCTCTATGAGTTTCTCCCTGGTTCGTATATCCTTTACCTGAGGAATAGTCATGGTAAGGTTACTATTTCCTGATATTCGGAATGCCCAGGCCTGTTCTGATCCTACAAGTGCTCCATTATCCTGATTGGGTTTCTTTGGCTTAACCCACAAACTGATACTTACAGCATTATCAATCAACACCTCACCACAATCAATATAACTTGTTTTACCGTTGAGCTCAGCAACAACACCTCGTTCCTGGTCCTCAACCATCACAATATCTTTCTGGATCACATCGCCTGAACCTTTCTTCACTTTTTTCTGAGAACCAAAAGGTAAAAACAATGATATTCCCTCCGACACAGGTGTTCTTCTCCAGTTAGCATTGTAATAATACTCTACCTGGTAATCGTTCAAAAAACGATCCCATATACTTACTCCCGAGATCTTCCCTTTAAAATTCTCACGCCACAGGGTATTTTTCCCAATGGTAATTAATTGATTATTACATACCACTTCCTGAGGCAGATTAAAGGTTTCCACCTTTTTCCCATCAAGATAGATATCGACATAAAATCGATTCACTGAAACGGTCATCTGATACCAACAGTTCTCGGTCAGACACAAGCCTTTTGTGTTGTGATCAATACGACCAGGCATTGTCACCTGTAATTCTCTTTGAGTGGTGGTTCTAATCCAGAGCTTCTGCCCCACATCAATAAGTGTACGATTTTTATCGAGAAGTGCATAAGAATTAAATGCTACAGAGAAAGTAAAACTATTTCCAAGACTCAGACTATCGATCCTGATATATGAATCATCTTCAATAAATGATAAGGCTTTATTGTAAGTCGCATCGTTTTCCTGAATAACATTACTTAAGGTATCACGATTATCTGTGCCTTCACTCTCCCCTACAAATAACTGATATACAGGAGTTGCTTCTCCTTGCGCCTGCAGTTTTGGGGTCAATCCAACCAGCACGAGAACAAGAATTACATAAACACTATGTTTAGATAAATATTTCAATTCACAGATTCGTTTCACACAAAAATAGAGGAATTAATCAAACATTCACAAACGTTTTTGATTACATTTTAACACCTCTACAATATCATCATCACTTCATTCACATACCTATACCTCTAAATATCAACAGTAAAGACACAACAATTAACATACAATTTGTGTTAATCATAACAACGAAGCAAATAAGATTAGATAAAATAAAAATAAGTTAGTTATGAATAAAGATGAAATGTTAAAAGATCTGGGAATATTAATTCTTCGACTTACTATTGGTGGATTAATGATCTTTCATGGTGTTGCAAAACTAATGCACGGTGTTGGATTCCTTCAGCAAATGTTTGCAGGCATGGGACTTCCAGAGTTCTTCGCTTATGGTGTATTTCTTGGAGAAATAGTTGCTCCAATATTCCTAATCATAGGTTTCAAAGTACGACTTGCAGCTATCGTGGAAGCACTTACTATGGTTGTTGCAATTGGTATGGCACATAGTGGTGATATCTTCTCGCTTAGTCAGCATGGAGGTTGGGCCATTGAATTACCCGCTCTTTTCCTATTCGGATCAATCGCAATTGCCCTCATCGGAGGTGGGAAATTCAGTATCGATAAATAAAATATAAACGAGGCTGTAGAATTTCTTCTAACAGCCTCGTTGCTGCTTAAGATAACACCAACATATATCATCTTACAACTTTATTCATAATGCTAGGTTAATTGGTACCTATTGCGACCAATACTAATATGGATTTTAATCGACCTCACAACCAAGTATAGGATTAAACCTTTCAATTTAGAAATAAGAAATTTGCTGTTCGTTTCATTGCTTAAACCTTGAATAATCAATACTTTTACGTTTCAATAATCAACAAATCAAATAATCATTAACACATGAAACTTTTGCGATCACTCCTCGTCTTGATCCTTTTGGTAGGATTATGGCCAACATCTTTTCAGGGAATATCATATGCAGGCACTACACAAGAGACTATCCAAACCAGTCTTTATAGCCAACTAAAATTGATTCCTCAAATCAAACACATTAAACGGCTAAAACACAGTGCACATTTCTCTGAGCGATATGAAATTATGGTAGAGCAACAACTTGACAGAAATGATCCAGCACAAGGAACATTCCTGCAACGCGTATTTATTGCTCATACAGGCTTCGACAAGCCTAACGTTGTTATTACAGAGGGGTATGGAGGCAACTATGCAAAAAGTCAGAACTATGTCAATGAGTTGTCAAAACTCACCCATGGTAATCAAATATTCATTGAACACAGGTATTTCGGACAATCAATGCCTGATCCATTAAACTGGGAACACCTAAATGTTGAAAACGCTGCTACCGATCACCACAACATCATCACCATGTTGAAAAAGTTCTATACTAACAAGTGGATTAGTACAGGAATTTCAAAAGGGGGACAAGCATGTATTCTTCACCGATCAATGTTTCCTTGTGATGTTGACATATCAGTACCCTATGTTGCTCCAATTAATTATGCTTTAGAAGATAGTCGCCATCCTAAATTCTTAAGAAAAGTAGGAAGTGCCGCTAGTCGTAAGAAAATTAAGGAATTTCAGCTAACTCTGTTAAAGCGTAGAGATGAGATATTCCCGTTGTTCAAGGATCGAATAAAACAATTCCATTATAATTATCGCTTACCTCTGGAAGAGATCTATGATTATGTGGTTCTTGAATATGCTTTTGCCTTTTGGCAGTGGGGAACTCCAATAGAGAACATTCCTGCGAACGATGCTTCACCTAATGTGATGATGAATCATTTGCTTCGTATCTCTCCAATTGATTACTTTTCATTGGAGGGAATAGAAAGTATCCAGGCATTTTTTGTTCAGGCAGCCTATCAAATTGGATATTACAGCTATGACATCTCACCGTTCAAGAAATATCTGAAAATAAAAAGCACTCACAACTATCTTATGAAGTTATTCCTTCCTGAAAATATAAGGTATACCTACGATTATGAGGCAATGAAAAGAGTGAAGAAGTTTCTTGACAAGAAAGATGAAAAGATGCTATTCATCTATGGAGAATATGATCCTTGGACTGCCAGTGCTGTCAATTTTAACGGCAAAAAGAATATGTACAAATTTGTTAAGCCCAAAGGTTCACACAAAGCCAGAATAAACAACTTTGAAGAGCAGACCAGAGAACAGATAGAAAATATATTACAAAACTGGATCTCACAGTAATAAATCGTTGTGCTGTAGTGTCCTTTTTTAATTGTTTATAATCTAAATGTGAAGGCTATTTATTAGTTTTACGCCAGTTTATCATTAACTAATACTATACATTTATTTATTATGAAGATCACCGTAAAATTATTTTCAATTGTTATGGCATTAACGATGATGGCATCTTGCACAAGTAAGTTACCTCCAAAGGCTTACAACAAAGGTGTTCATGTGGTTCCTCAGCCCAACCAATTGGAACAAAAAGAAGGAACATTTGAACTTAACGCAAAGACTAAGTTTGTATCGACAGGAGACACTAAGACTGTCGTAGACTATTTCGCTGCAAAGATCAAAAACGCATCAGGTTTTGAGCTTGCTACAGCTGAAAAGGCTAGTTCCAATTTCATCGCAGTGAATGTGAATCCTGCAATGGAAATCAAAAAAGAAGGTTATACTCTTTCTGTTACTTCAAAAGGAATAACTGTAAATGCTAAAACAGCACAGGGTGCATTTTACGGAATGCAAACTGTAATGCAATTATTGCCTGCAGAAATTGAAAGTACAACTGTAATTGAGAACATGGCATGGACTGCTCCTTGTGTGGAGATTAAGGATGAGCCTCGATTCCCATATCGTGGAATGCACCTTGATGTTTGTCGCCACTTCTATCCTGTTGATTTTGTTAAAAAACAAATCGACGTATTGGCTATGTTCAAAATGAATACTTTCCACTGGCACTTAACTGAAGACCAGGGATGGAGAATTGAAATCAAAAAGTATCCAAAGCTTACCGAAATGGGTTCTAAAAGAATCGAAGGTGAAGGATACGAATATGGTGGATACTATACTCAAGAACAAGTTAAAGAGATTGTAAAGTATGCACAAGAGCGTTTCGTAACTGTAATTCCTGAGATTGAATTACCGGGTCACGCATTGGCTGCTTTAACTGCTTATCCTGAGTACTCATGTACTGGAGGACCATTCAAGGTAAGAAATGTTTGGGGTGTTGAGCCTGATGTTTACTGTGCTGGTAAAGAAGAAACATTCGCTTTTCTTGAGGATATCATCGAAGAAGTTGTTGCATTATTCCCAAGTGAATATTTCCACATCGGAGGTGATGAGTGTCCTAAAGATCGTTGGAAAGTTTGTCCACTTTGTAAGAAGCGTATGAAGGAAGAAGGACTTAAAGATCCTCATGAACTACAGAGTTACTTCATCAAGCGTATCGAAAAAGTATTGATCGGACATGGTAAGAAGATGATCGGTTGGGATGAAATCCTTGAAGGAGGACTTGCTCCATCTGCAACTGTTATGTCATGGAGAGGAGAAAAAGGAGGTATTGAAGCAGCGAAAGAGGGACATGATGTTATCATGACTCCTGGAAACTGGTGTTACCTTGACCACTACCAGGGAAATAGTAAAGTTGAGCCTGTTGCCATTGGTGGTTACACTACTTTAGAAGAGTCGTATAGCTACGATCCACTTCCAAAAGAGTTAGATGCTGATAAGCACCACTTCATCCAAGGTACTCAAGGTAACGTATGGAGTGAGTATATGTACGATGGCGATATCGCAGAATACCGAATTTTCCCTCGTATCATTGCATTAGCAGAGGTAAACTGGACTCAAAAAGAAAACAAAGATTATACTGACTTCTTAAGAAGAATGGATAACAACTTTGTTCGTCTTGACCTACACAATATCAACTACCACATTCCATTGGCTGAAGGACCAAACAATCATGTTGCATTTACTGATTCAGCAACTATCGAGTTCTCAACAACTCGTCCAATGAAGATTGTTTACACAATCGACGGAACAGAGCCAACAGTTGATTCTCCTGTGTATACTGAGCCATTAAAATTCTCAGCTAATACAACTATTAAAGCAGCGACTGTATTGCTTTCTGGAAAAATGTCGAAAGCTAGAACGATCAATGTAGTTAAAGAATCATTTGCACCTGCTGCTGATGTTAAAACAACTGGCAAAGGTCTTAAAATGAAATATACTGATGGTACTTTTGTAAAAGTAGCTGACCTTAAGAAAGCAACCAAGTGGGAAGAAAAAGAATTCACACCTAAGAAACTTAAGGGAATGTTCGATTACAAAAAGCCTTCTGCTGCAACCTTTGAAGGATATATTGATATTGCTGAAGATGGAATTTATGAATTCTCAACTAATGTTGATCAATTCTTCATCGGAGGTAAATTACTTATTAACAACGACGGAGAAGTTAAGCGTTTCTCACGCAACAACTCTTCTGTTGCCTTGGCAAAAGGTAAGCATGCTGTGAAGATTATCTTCCTTAACAATGTTATTGGAGGTTGGCCTCAATCATGGAATGGACCAAAAGTTCAATTCAAGAAAGCTGGAGACAAAAAGTTTGAAGACATAAAAGCAGAAATGCTAAGCTTCTAAAATGATATTAAAAAAAGGCTGCCCGATAAGGCAGCCTTTTTTGTCATTATGCATGAAATATTAATAATGGTGTATCTGTATGGAAAACCATCTTTCGAGCAATACTTGGATTCACAATCCTTGAAATCATATTCCGCTTATGTGTAGTCAAGCACAATACATCAATCTCGTTTTGTCGGATAAAGTTTTCTACACTAATTAGGATATCATCCCCTTCAACAAGATTACATTCAAAGTTACAACCCGCATACTTCTTCTTCAACATCTCCTTCATACCTTCCAATCGTGCTTCATCCCAGAAGTGGTTTTCATGATGTCCAACATGCATGCAGTACACTTTAACATCAAATGGCATCAATAAGCGCATTAACTTATCAATAGCAACCACATCCTTATTATCGAAATTGGTCGCATACAAGATTTTTTTGATCGAATCAAGACTGGTAAAATCCGACTCCTCAGGAAGTGCTAATACAGGCACCTTAGCCCTTGAGATAATCTCAGAAGTTACACTACCAATTAAGTCTTCCGATTTACGACCAGCTCCTCTTGTTCCCATTACAATCACCCGTGGAGTATGCTTTTCCGAATACGTTAGGATATCTTCCTCCGGATCGCCTCCTTTAATAAGGTAATCAGGTGAAGTCAATTCCCAATCATCATCAGACACCGCCTTTCGGAGTTGCTCCATGAACTTCTCAAAGTCCTCTTGAGTCTCCTCCTCCAACTTCTGCAATGTTTTAATAAAATTAGAGTCATAGATAAATGGATCTCCATACGGAATTGCATAAGTAAATGGACTCATAAACGAATGCAACAATACCACCTTGGCCTTTAATCGCTTGGCCAGATCAATGCCCAGAAGACCTGCCTTCAAAGAGTAATCAGAGAAATCAACTGGAATCAAAACTGTATCTGAATCCTCGGCTGAATCCTCAGCTTTTGCTTCCTCTTTACCAAACATCTCTTCCATAACAAACAGGGCTTCTTTCATGTCTTCTTCCAGAATACGTACCTTTACTCCTGATGCTACAGCTCCTTGCACCAGATTAACATTCTTAAGGTAGCATTCCACACCCTCTGCTTCAAGCCTGGATCTCAAAATCTCAGCCTTATAGTAGGGCAGAATCGCAATTGTTATTAATTTATCTTCCATGGCGCAGGAATTTTAGTGAGACAATACTTTCTACTTGATTATGCGTTTGATATCTGTTTCTGGTTGCTAAAGATGCTGTACAATATATTTAGCCTCCTCAAAAAGGTGATTGATTTAACAGCGATTACATTTATCAGACAGCTTTGACTTTCTTGCTGCACATTCGCATTAAGGTAAAAATGAAGATCCGTCTGACAGGACAATAATTCCATCATTAACATGAAAAATCGCCTTTTCTTCAAAAAATCGCCAACTTTTAAACATTATTAACAAACTTCTGTACAAAAAACTACCTAAAAGCAGTTTGTTTGTTATAATTTTGGCGTTTGCGTTACCGGATCATAAATATTCAAGATCATGAATAATTCAAGAAGATTGTTCTGTAAGAACTCTTTAACCATGGCTGCAGGGGCTGGAATTGTTTCGATGATTCCCAGTCAATTAAGCTGCTCCAATCCCAATGAGACAATTGTCATTGGAGCCATTGGTGTTCGCAACATGGGTTTTGCAGATCTTCGCTCATTTTTGAGACAGAAGAATGTAAAGTGTAAAGCCATTTGTGACATCGACAAGGATGTACTGAACAAGGTGTCTGTACAGGTTGAGAAGACTACAGGAACAAAACCTGATGTTTATACCGACTTCAGGAAGCTGCTGGAAGATAAGGATATTGATGCCGTTGTTATTGGAACTCCTGATCACTGGCATTGCTTAATGTCGATTTACGCCATGCAAGCAGGAAAACATGTGTATGTTGAAAAGCCTATGGCAAACACCATTGCTGAAGCCATTATCATGGAAAAAGCTGTGGAGCGATACCAGAAAGTATTATCTGTAGGACAATGGCAAAGAAGTGGTCCTCACTGGCAGGATGCTGTTGACTACATCCGTGAAGGAAAATTAGGGAAGATTAGTAGGGTAAAAGCATGGGCCTATACCCGCAAACACACCCTTCCTGTGAAACCTGACGGACCAGTACCAGAAGGTGTTGATTATGATATGTGGTTAGGACCTGCACCTAAGCGTCCATTTAATCCAAACCGTTTTCACTATAACTTCCGCTATTTCTGGGAGTATGCTGGTGGTTTGATGGCCGACTGGGGAGTACACATGCTTGACTATGCATTGTATGGTATGAATGTTCATGCACCATCGCGTATCATGGCCATGGGAGGAAGCCTGAGTCACCCTGATGATGCTCGTCAAACTCCTGACACATTGAACGTGTTGTACGATTTCAAAGATTTCGTTGTTGAATGGGAGCACTCTATCGTTCTTGGAATGGAGAAATTTGGCAATAGATGTGGTATTGCTTACGAAGGCAACAATGGAACTTTAATTGCAAATCGTGGTGGCTGGCAAGTAATCGGCGAAAAAGATAATAAAGGGAAGCCACTAGGCGAAGATGTACCTTTTATCAAAGGACAAGGAGATCTTGACAAGCATGTTGATAACTTCTTAACCTGCATTCGTAACGATAAGTTGGAAACAAAATGTTCTGTTAAAGATGGTAAAGAGGTAGCAATCCTTACTCACATGGGTAACATTGCTTACCGCACTGGAGAGATATTACAATGGGATGATCAAAACAATAAATTTATTGGTAGTGAAAAAGCCAATGCTTTGATCAAACCTGATTATCGTTCTCCTTGGAAATTTCCTGAAATTTAAGCACTCATTATATAATTCCCGGTTAACCGCCGGGAATTTTTTCTACTCCATAGCAAACAACACCATCATAGATCTACCAGCAACCTTAACGTTGTCTTCATGCATCTCTTTAATGCCCAATGTTTGAATATCCTCACTATCAGCTGCAATCGTCCAATTCTTTTTAGGCAACTTCATTTTAACTTCTTTCGAATTACCATTCAATAGCACTGCAACCCACTTCCAACTATCATTATTGGCATGAGGTCCCAATACATAGCTAACTGTTCCTGGCTGATAAAATTCATTCAGAAAACACAACTTACTGCGAAGTTCCTCAACATCATGCATTCGAAAAGCTGGATGATCTTTTCTCAACTGTATAAGCTGCTTATAGTAATTAAAAACATGGTGGTGCTTATGTTTACGGTTCCAATTGATCTTATTCACCTTATCCGACGATCGATATGAATTATGATCTCCACCCTTCGTTCTCATCATCTCCTGGCCAGCATGAATAAATGGTATACCTTGAGAAGTTAATAAAATTGCACCGGCAAGCATTACCATCTTGGCCAGCTCATCATCTCCAAGCTTTGGTTTTGCAAGATGAAGCTGATCATACAAGGTATAATTATCATGACAAGCAACGTAATTAACACATTGAGTCGGATCATGTGCCCATGCTGCATGAGAAGAGTGGACAAAACCATAGTTTATATGCGGATGCCATGTTGCTGCAACAATACCAAATTTAACCTGCTCCTCATTCAACGTCTGCCCGGAAATAAAACCTTTATTCTTCGGATTATTCCAATGCCCTTTTAATGCATCTCGCATATCATCTGAAAAAGAAGCAATCCCTTTCAAGCGAAAAGTATTATGCTTTACTGCACGATTTATTTCATGCAAAGGCGATTCTGCCGCAGTCCAACCTTCTCCATACAATAGAATATCCTGACGTATTTCTCTCAACTCTTCACCAATCTTATTCATGGTTTCAACATCATATACACCCATAAGATCAAATCGGAATCCATCGATATGATACTCTTCCAACCAATGTTTTAATGAGGCAATGATATAGTTACGCGCCATTAATCGTTCTGTAGCAAACTCATTTCCACATCCACTGGCATCTGACAATGTTCCATCCTCCCTGAATCGAAAAAAATAACCAGGTACCAATCGGTTAAACCATGAATCAAACACTTTTCCTGTGTGGTTATAAACCACATCCATGATCACTCCAATACCGGCATCATGCAATGCGAGAACCATCTTCTTAAATTCCAGGATACGCGTTGCACCATCATTCGGATTGGTAGCATATGAACCCTCTGGGGTATTAAAATTTAACGGATCATATCCCCAATTATATTCTCCATCGTCTTTTGATTCATCAACGGTAAGAAAATCATACACTGGCAATAGGTGAACATGTGTTACTCCCAACTCTTTTAAGTGAGCAATTCCTGTATACTGTCCATGTTCATTCCTTGAATCAAGCTCAGTAAAGGCCAGGTATTTTCCCTTATGGTTTAAGCCTGAAGTAGGGGATATAGAAAAATCCCGAACATGTAACTCATAGATTATTGCGTTTGTAGGGTGCTCCAACACAGGCCCCTTATCATGTTCCCATCTCTTCGGATTTGTCCTTGCGAAATCAACAAACATCCCTCGCAGTCCGTTTACTCCAACCGCATATGCTTCAATATTCGGACATTCATCACTCCACTGTCCGTTAATATTTACGCGCACAGTATAGTAAGTACCATGCCAATCACCCTCTAAGTGTTGAGTCCATATTCCTCTATCTGAAGGGATCAGATGGATACAATCGAAAGACTTACCTTTCATTCCATCACTATAAACAATGAGCTCTACAGCACTTGCAGTAGGCGACCAAATGCGTATTTCAACATGGTCGGCATAGCAAAAAACACCTGGTAATTTATCGGTAAATACGGGGTAGTCAGAGAAATCCGACTTATATATATCAGACAATTGTATCGTATCCATAGTCTTCCATCTTAGGTTAAAGGGAGTAAGGGAAATACGATTATTATAAAAACAACGTTACCTATTCAGATCAAAAAAACAGGTACTTATTCACTCTTACTTTTGGAGCGTTAAATCGCCTTCCTTTAACATCTTTCACTGACAATTTAACAAATCCAAACGATTTAAGTTTCTTATCCTTATTATAAAATCCTTGAAGATTGATATCTATTTTGTGCTCTCTTCCAGGCTCCAGATATAATGGATAAATCAATTGTCCATTCACCGATTTAATAAGAAATGATCGCTTAGTAAATAATCCGTTAAAGCTTAACAAAGGTGGAGCTAGATCTATAGCTTGGTTACCTGTGTTACGAATTATCAGCTTTACTCTTGTAGGATTGTATTTCTGATCTTTTCGAAGTGCCACATCCAAACGTCGTTTACTTGACCCTCCAAACCAGTTTAGATTTTTCAGTCCTTTAAATGCAGCTCCGTTTTTACGTTCGTATCTGCTATTCAGTAGAATAATGGCAAACGGTAACAGAATAATTAGCAATAACCAGTATAACTTACCGCCTTCGGGACCAATTTCATTTTGTGCCAAAGCTGGTTGCGTTAACATAGCTACCAGAACAAAAACAATTCCTACAACTCTCTTCATCATGTATACTCCTAAAATGTTCGTGGTAAAAATACTAGAAAGTCGTTACATTGTCTCCTAAAAGCATCAGAATTTCAACACACTGCGCAAGTTCTTGTAACCAGTCTTACTTACCTTCAATCTGACCTTATCTTTAAGAATCACAATATAAGAGTCCCGCTCATACGGCTGAATCTCAACAATTTCCTCAACACGAACCATATAAGAGCGATGAATGCGCACAAACTCTTGTGGATCAAGATGACTCTCATAATACTTCATGGTGCGCTGTTTCAGAAACTTTCCTGCTTGCGAGTGAATCATCACATAATCATCCTGGGTCTCCAGATAAACAACTTTATCACAAGGAATAATTGAAATCTTACCACGATCTTTCACTACAATTCTGCTCAAAAACTCTTTTGAATCTGATGCCGATAAATTCACATAGTCCTGATTAATTGTTCCTTGACCTATACGCTCTACGGCTTTATCAACAGCACTCATCAAGCGATCCTTCGAAAAAGGTTTCAACAAATAATCAATAGCCGAGAATTCAAAAGCCTTGATTGCATATTCATTATAAGCAGTAGTAAAGATGATCTCAGGCTTATAATCCAACAACTCCAGCATCTCAAGACCAGTGAGTTTTGGCATTTGAATATCAAGAAACACCAATTGAGGCTTCAAGTCATGAATGGCCTTTATCCCATCAAATCCATTTTCACACTCACCAACAATTTCAATGATATCAATCTGTTTCAAATATGCCTTCAATAACTCTCTTCCAGGCAATTCATCCTCTATGATTAAAGCTTTGATTTTATTCATGACCTTTTATTTGTGGGATAATCAACTCTACATTAAATACATTGTTCTCATCTTTAACCTTCAAGTAATCAGATGATCCATACATCAGACTCAATCGATTTTTGATATTGCGTAAACCAATTCCTTCACCTTTCACTTTTACAGCATCCTCATCATAGTTATTGGTCACAACAACGTGTAGATATTCTGAGCGCATAAAACAGGTTGTCTTTATTACCACCTGATTAGTCGTTTCATAAACACCATATTTGATCGCATTTTCGAATAAAGGTTGAAGGATCATATTCGGTAGCGATGCATATTGTTCCAAGTCCTCCGGTATATCAAATTCCATCACCAGCTTATTCCCAAACCTCACTTTCTCAATCTCCAGGTACAAGATAATATTATCAATCTCAGTCTTCAACAACACCTCCTTATTCTTATCATGCTGTAAAGAATAGCGGAGAAAACGCGACAGCTTAACCACCATCTCCTGGGCTTTCTCTGGATCAGTAATTGTAAGAGACGACACTGAATTCAGACTATTAAACAGGAAATGAGGATTTATTTGAGATTTCAGCGCACTCAGTTCTGCCTCCTTTATCAATGCCTTCAACTCAACCTCACGGGTAATCTTCTCTTTATAATTCTGATAAAAGGTGATCATATAGTAGAAAAGTACCAGCAAGGAATACATAAACATTCCTTCAACCATTCGCCCGGCGAATGTCGTTTCCATAATCCCCAGATACCATAAATCGGAGATTATAGTACGTGCAATAAAGCCACTAATATGCAGCCAAAGCGACGAGATAAACAGTCCTGATATAAAATGGTAGGTCAACAATAAAGGTAATGACTCTTCCTGTTCTTTATGAGTAACAAGGAAACCTACACCGAGTCCAAGTATTCCATAAACTCCATAATAGATAAGGGCATCAACAAAAGCCAGGTAATAGCTGAACCGATAGTAAAAAACCATCAGAAAGAAGTGTGTTGCAGCCACCAACACCCACAGCAAGATATAATAAGACGTAACGTTTTTCCCTTTAAAAAGAGGATGCATAATCAGATCGTATTAATCTCTATACTGGATAATTCTTACTCTCAATCGATACTCCTCCAAACATACATAATCCACGGATTACCAATGTTTTTGAAGGATCACTTGTTATAGAAGGATTTTTATAGCGTTCATCAGAAAAGCCACCAAATATCGTATTGACTTCATTACGAACAGTCCAGTCGGGTGGAATATTAAATGTAGTTCCTCCAAACATAATAAAGACCTCTGAAACAGCGCCTTCACCAGCTGGAAGCGAACGAGTAAAATCATAATCTAATCCGCCGAACAAAGCTGAACTTCTTCCACCTCGTAGATGCTGGGAAACAATCATCTGCTCACGTCCACCAAAAATCACAAAATCATCATAAGCATCGAAGCCACCATAAGCACCCCCTTCAGTCCTCATCTTATGATATTTACGATGCTTAAACACCAAAAATATTCCGCCTACGATAAACGCAACAGGCCAGTAATACTTCTGTATGGACTCTGGAACATCAACAAATTCAGGGATGTAGAATATACTACCTATAAGTACAAATAAAAATCCTACAGAACGATTTCCGCCCCACAGATTGGCAATACCAATCGCGATCAGTAGCATTTTCCAGGAAAAGATAAAGTGTACAATATCAATGGGAATCACTCCCATATGTTTCAACACCAATATGATTCCCACTAGAATAAACAATATTCCCAGGAAAGGTTTCTTGCCACATCGGTTTCGGTTATCTTCACAATAGGTACTCATCGCAATGTTATTTTATTTTCACAATACAAAGATAATATCACATCCTCAAATATAATGTAGAATTCGGTAAAGAGGAGGGAGGTATCGGTAAATTGTAAGAAAGAGAGTCTGAGAGTATTGGGAGGTGTTAAATAAAATCGGGAGGTAGCCAGCAAATGAAAAGAAGAAATGCCATGTTGGACCAAAGCTTATAACCTCTTCATATGGCAAATGCCAGACTAACTACCTCCCAATTTATATCACTTATTTTTTCTTAGCTTTCGACCATGAGTCTTTTAGCGAAACAGTTCTGTTAAACACAATAGTATCGCCATTGGTATCAGGATCAACATTGAAGTATCCTAAACGCTCAAACTGAAAATGATCTAATGCATTTGCTGTTTTAACAAATGGTTCAATATAACAGTCGGTCAAACTCTGTAATGAATCAGGATTCATGAACTCTTTAAAGTCAACATCCTTGTGTGCCTGTGGATTCTCATCAGAGAATAAGCGATCATACAAACGCACTTCCGATTTTACTGCATGAGGTGCAGAAACCCAGTGTAAAGTACCTTTAACCTTTCTACCATCAGGAGATTTTCCTCCTTTAGATGCAGGATCATAGGTACAACGTAATTCGATGATCTCTCCGTTTTCATCCTTAACAACTTCATTACAAGTCACAAAGTATGCATATCTTAAGCGAACCTCACGACCAACACCTAAACGGAAGAATTTCCTAGGTGGATTTTCCATGAAGTCGTCACGCTCAATATATAGTTCTCTTGAGAAAGGAACCATGCGTTTACCCATTGACTCATCTTCAGGGTTATTAACAGCTTCCAATTCTTCTGATTGACCTTCAGGATAGTTGGTAATCACAACTTTCAATGGATTCAACACACCCATCACACGCTGAGCACTCTTATTCAAGTCCTCACGAACGCTATGCTCAAGCAATGCAACATCAATCATACCATCAGTCTTGGTAACACCAATACGCTCAGCAAAATTACGAATCGAATCAGGAGTATAACCTCTACGACGTAATCCTGAGATAGTAGGCATCCTTGGATCATCCCAACCATTCACATGGTTATCTTTCACCAATTCAAGAAGCTTACGCTTACTCATTACGGTATAACTCAGATTCAATCGTGCAAATTCAATCTGACGTGGTCGGTAATCAGTATCTTTTAACTGCTCTACGAACCAATCGTACAACGGACGGTGTACTTCAAACTCAAGTGTACAAATTGAGTGAGTAATTCCTTCCCAGTAATCCGACTGACCATGAGCAAAATCGTACATAGGATAAATACACCACTCAGTACCTGTACGGTGATGAGGTGTATGCATGATACGATAGATAATCGGATCGCGCATGTGCATATTAGGAGAAGCCATATCGATTTTTGCCCTCAATACTTTCTCCCCATCCTTAAAATCTCCATTCTTCATTGCGAGGAATAACTCCAGGTTTTCCTCTGCCGTACGGTTACGGAAAGGACTTTCAGTACCTGGGCGAGTAGGAGTTCCTTTTTGCTCGCTAATAACCTCTGCCGGTTGATCGTCAACATACGCTTTCCCCTCACGAATTAATTTAAGGGCAAACTCGTACAACTTACCAAAGTAATCAGATGCAAAATATTCTCTATCACCCCAGTCAAAACCTAACCACCTTACATCTTCTTTAATTGAATCAACATATTCTGTTTCCTCCTTTGAAGGATTCGTATCATCAAAGCGAAGATTATACAAGCCATTATACTTCTCAGCAGTACCAAAATTTAAACATATCGACTTCGCATGTCCAATATGTAAATAACCATTGGGCTCTGGTGGGAAACGAGTATGTACTCGTCCTTCATTTTTCCCTTCTTCCAGATCTTTATCTATTTGCTGATGGATAAAATTAGTAGGTTTTACAACCTCTTCTTGCTCTTTTACTGTCATCTATTTGAAGATTTTTAGATTATTCGATTATCAAGTTTTATCAACAATGATTCAATGTGGCATCACAGCCACCAGCTCCAATGTAATGGCGATTGGCTGCTGCATAATCTTATTCACATTAAATCATGATTGCTTAACCTGTTTCAAACACTAACTACCTTGTTTAGATACTTATTGTTTAAATTATTGCACAAATGTAGCAAGGATTTAACTGAAAATAAATATTCTGCCATAAAAATACCTGATCACCAAATTTAAAATTTAACTTCGCACCTTCATTTTACAAACAACAAGTTTATTCACATGGGACTGATAGAGATTGAAGACATGGAATTTTATGCCTACCATGGGCATTTCAAAGAGGAGCAGGTAGTTGGTAATCGCTTTTTGGTTAGCATTCACCTTAAAACATGTTGTAAGGCGGCCAGCCAATCAGATAATCTAAACGATGCACTCGATTACCAAAAGGTATATCGCCTTGTTAAAGAAGAGATGGAGATCAAATCACATCTTTTAGAACACCTAACCGGACGTATTCTAGATCACCTGTATGCCGATTTCCAGGATGAAATTAGCTGGGCAAAGGTAAAGGTATCAAAAATGAATCCTCCAATGGGTGGTCAGATAGGCAGGGTAAGTGTAACACAGGAACGATAGACGATCATGGATCATACGTTAAAGACCTGTCCGAAGTGTGGAGCAGCGTTCAAATGCTACAACAAAGGAAAAAAAAGCTGTTGGTGTGAAAATTATTCACTTTCATCTGAAACGCTACAACTTCTTCGCTCTAAGTGGGATAATTGCCTTTGCGAGGAGTGTCTGAAAGATTTTTCAGAAAAAAATAGCGCAAAGACTATTGCTTCGTAATACATTTATTATATATTTGCAACCCGAAAACAATGGTCGGT
This sequence comes from Puteibacter caeruleilacunae, assembly GCA_005217565.1. Taxonomy (GTDB): domain Bacteria; phylum Bacteroidota; class Bacteroidia; order Bacteroidales; family Prolixibacteraceae; genus Puteibacter; species Puteibacter caeruleilacunae. The sequence goes on along the minus strand of SJCO01000006.1, from coordinate 59,630 downwards.
TGGCCGAGTGGCTAGGCAGTGGTCTGCAAAACCATGTACGGCGGTTCGAATCCGCCACCGACCTCAACAAAAGGTTACTTCATCAGAGGTAACCTTTTTTTATTGCTCTACATTCATTCTCCATTTATCTCTTCCGAATCTACTGGTTAAAATTGTCAGGATATCATTGGCCGATGATTCAATTGCACGATTGGTTATATTCATAATAGTAAAACCTCCACGCTCAAAGATCAAGTTAGCGTAATTAAGCTCTTTTTGCACCATGCGCTTATCGATATAGTCTGTATCAGCTGGCATATTCAAATTCTTCACTCTATAGCTACGCTGTGCAATCAAATAGCTCAATGAAATTGTCAATCCAAATACACGGTCTGGATCAACCTCAAATAAGGTCTCAGGAGGGGGGATTCCCGGTACTAATGGAACATTAGCTACCTTCCAGCCAAACATTGCCAAATAAACACTAAGTGGTGTTTTTCCAGTACGCGATACACCTGTGAGTATGATATCAGCCTTAGCAATCTTCTCGGCATTGTTACCATCATCATGCTTCATGGTAAACTCAATAGCTTTTACACGCTGAAAATACTCGATATTACGTAAACGATACAAACCAGGCTTACTGATAGGCTGTACTCCCAGCAATTCTGATAAATAATCAGATAATTCTCCTACCAGATCAAAATGCTTAACATTTCGCTGTTCACATGCATCAACCAACATCTCCCGCATATCAGGAGCAACCATTGTATGAACAACAATACCATCATCTTCTGCGGCCTGAGCCGCAATTCCATGGGCTTTCTCCACTGTAAGGATATCCGGGGTAATAATCACCGGAATCATATTATCAGGAAACTGAATTAAAATCGATTGAACAACCGCATTACCTGCAAGTCCTTTTCCCCCGGAAACGACATAAATAGGTGGTTTTTTAAAGTAGTCTTTTGCATTCATTCTGGTAGCCTTTTACAGCACAACACTGTAATAACCAGAAAGGTTCACACAACTATCTCCACTTTACAATTGGATTAAGGATCTATTTCTTATCGGCACAATCTTCAACCTTCTTAAAAACGCGCAGGAAGTTCTCGCCCCATATTTTGCGAATATCTTTTTCTGAATAGCCACGACGAACCATCTCCTTTGTGATATCAGGGTAAGCACCAATATCCTGACAGTCGGCCAAAGCACCACCACCATCAAAATCGCTACCGATCCCTACATAATCAACACCAACCAGGTTTTTCACATAATCGATATGATCAACAAACTGTTTAATCACAGCCAATTTCTTAGGGTAATCCTTCTTCATTTGCCTCCATTCCGTCAGAAAATCGCTTTTCTCCTCCTTACACATGGTATTAAATCGACTACGATATATGTGTCTTAATCGGGATTCAATTTTATATCGCATGGTTGTAGTATCGGGATTTTGCACATATGAATCCATAAGGCATATCTGAATCACACCCCCTTTTTTAGCTAATGCTTTAAGCATCTCATCAGTCATATTACGATCGTGGTTGGCAATAGCCCTCACACTTGAATGAGAAGCAAAAACAGGAGCCTTACTATAAGCAACAACATCAAAGAAAGTCTCATCCGAGGTATGTGATATATCTATCAACATTCCTAGTCTGTTCATCTCCTCAACAACCTGTTCTCCATAGCTACTTAATCCATTATGCTCAGGTTCTGCCAAGTCGCTTGATGAATCACATATGTCGTTATGAAACGAATGCGACAAGGTAATATAACGCACTCCTCTGTCGTAAAACTCTTCAACTCTACTAAGATCCTTCGCCAAAGGGAATCCATTCTCTAATCCAATAAAAACGCCTCTTTTTCCCTCCTTATTTACACGATAAAAATCTTTTGTTGATCTGGTAATTTGAAGTTCTTCGGGATATCTTCCTACGCCCGCATAAATAGAGTCGATCATCTCATTGGCCCACACGTAAGCCTGACCATAGTTCTCCTCTGTTCGTGGTTTCTGTCCGGTGAACACCGCAAAAAACACTCCGTCTAAACCGCCCTTCTTCATGCGAGGGATATCAACACGCCCTTCTTCATATGGATGCTCTACTCCCAAATCAAAGAAATTTTCCAATAGATTCAAGGGAGTATCACAATGCGTATCAATTGTAATAAGTTCATTATGGAGTGTAAGAATCTCCTCATCAGAAAGATTCTTCTTTTCGCAAGCACACAGTCCTAATGCAATCGACACATATAACAACAGCCTCATACAGCTTAATTTATTTTTCCAACAGGATGACTATACCAACGGGTATTCTTGAAATTAACAGGATTTCCTGTAAGCTTAACTGCAAACTCCTTCAGATCTTTACCTGAGAAATTTCCAGAACTCATCAACAATAGATTTGCATCATTAAAATCCATTTGTTTTAGGTCCTCAAAAAGTTGATCTGAATCGGTATAAACCACTAACTTTTCATTATTAAATCCAGCTGCAACCTGTTCCTTTGTAATAGGTTCCAACTTCTTATGCTCAATGGTTTGAGGATTGAAGTATACAATCGCCAAATCAGCCTCATCCATTGCCCCATTATATTCTGGAAGAAAGTCTTTCTTTAAACTTGAAAAGGTATGTAACTCCATACACGCTACCAATCTGCGATCAGTAAATTGCTTTTTCACAGCCGATGTTGTTGCCTTAAGTTTCGACGGACTATGGGCAAAGTCGTGATAAACAATCGTCTGCTCATTCTCAGCTAATATCTGTAATCGTCGACTGGCACCCTTAAAACTACCAATAGCCTTGTAGAAGTCTTCATCGCTAACACCAATCTCATTACACACCAAACGGGCACCATTTATATTCTGCAGATTATGATCTCCAAACACACTCATTCTTATGCGACGATCGCCATAACACAAGTACGAATTTCCATCATCAATCACATGCGGATGGATACCATAAGCAATCTTCGTCACATTAGTCTCCAAACCACTGGCAATCTCCTGCAGATGATTATCGCCTTCAAAATAGATCAAAGAACCTTCATCCTCAACCATATTTGCAAACTGACGAAACTGATCAACATACCCTTCAAAAGTTGGGAACACATTGATATGATCCCATGCAACACCACTCAATAAAGCTACATGAGGATGATACAAGTGAAACTTTGGTCGGCGATCGATAGGAGAGGACAAGTACTCATCCCCCTCAAATACCGCAATCTTAGAAGTGTCATTCAACCGAACCATTGTCTCAAATCCATCCAGTTGCGCCCCTACCATATAATCAAAATCGATATGGTGGAAATTCAGCACATGCATAATCATTGAAGTAATCGTGGTTTTACCATGACTTCCGCCAATAACTACACGCTTCTTATCTTTTGTCTGCTCGTATAAATATTCGGGATATGAATACACCTTGACACCCAATTCCTGTGCCCTAAGCAACTCAGGATTATCGATTCGGGCATGCATTCCCAATATTACGGCATCTAAATCAGTTGTTATCTTATCAGGAGCCCAACCAATATGCTGCGGAAGAATACCATGCTTTTCAAGGCGACTTCTCGACGGCTCAAAAATTTCGTCGTCTGATCCACTCACATCATATCCTTTTTCATGTAAAGCAATGGCAAGATTATGCATTGCACTTCCTCCGATAGCAATAAAGTGTACTCTCATATCAAAAAAACTTAAACATTTGGATCATAAAGATAGGGATTTGATATAAATCAAAAAATAGATCAAGGCAACCATCTAGCTTTGCACTTAACATCTTATTCATAATCCGCGCCATGTCAGCGATGTAGGTTATTAAAAGATGAACGTTTCGGCCTATTTTATTATCTTGTTGCACAAATTTGAGATATTATGGAGTTTATTAGTCTATATGCCGGAGATTTTATGGCAGATGGAGGTGCAGTCTTCGGAGTTGTACCTAAAGTGATGTGGGAAAAAAGATATCAGGTTGATGAAAAGAATTTCTGCAAGCTAACAATGCGTTGCTTATTGGTGAAGCACCAGAATCGCGTGATATTGGTAGATACAGGAGCAGGAATGAAGCAACCTCAAAAATATCGCGACAATAACGGACTCGACGATCAGGATCACTTAATGATCAGTCTTGAGGAAAAAGGCATAGCACCAACAGAAATAACTGACGTTATCCTTACTCATTTGCATTGGGATCATGCTGGAGGCAACACCTATTGGGATAAAGACAATCAACTTCAGATCACCTTCCCTAATGCAACATATTGGGTAAGCAAATCTCAATACGAAAATGCAGTAAATCCGAATAGGAGAGAGGCATCAGCTTACTTTAAAGACGATTTTGAACCTTTGGTAAACAGCAAGCAATTAAAGTTAATTGATGAGGAAACCACCATATACGACAAGGTCGAGCTACGCCTATTTAATGGACATACACCAGGGATGATTATTCCAATCTTTCACGATGAAGAAGAAACATACCTGTTCACAGCCGACCTACTTCCAGTTGCTGCAAGTCTGCCTGTTGCATGGGTAGCAGCCTACGATCTGCAACCAGTGGTTGCGATGGATGAAAAAGAACAATTCCTCAAAGAGATTGTTGAGAAAGGATATTACCTGTTTTTTGAACACGATGCATATGTCGAATGCGCATCAGTCAAATGGACAGGCAAACATCCTGAAATAGACCAGACATTTAAATTAAAACCAGTACCAACACCTTAATATATGCGACAACTATCGATCCTTTTATGGCTTATAACATTACCAACATTCATTTATGCACAACGACTATCAGGAAGAGTTACCGATCAGTCCAATGGGAAACCTTTGGAGAATGCGTTAATTCAGGTAGCGGGCAGCAAGTTATCAACAGTCTCTGATGACAAAGGGAATTACCATTTAGAACTCGACTCAGGGACCTACAAAATCAAGGTAAGCTTTCTTGGTTATCAAAGTCAAACCAAACAGGTTAGCACCACCAAAGGATCGGTAGTCATCGATTTTCCTCTCACTCGTGAGACCTATGAGCAAGATCAAGTTATTGTCTCAGCATCAAGGAGTGAGGTTAACAAATTCAGTATTCCTATATCCGTATCGTCAATAGGAAGCAAGCAACTTGAAGAGCAAGCCGAATCAAATGTTTTACCAATCTTAAGTGGCCGTATCCCCGGTATGTTTGTCACCCAAAGAGGATACAATGGTTTTGGTGTATCCACTGGATCAGCAGGACAAATAACCATAAGAGGAGTAGGGGCATCATCTTCGTCACAAGTGATGGTAATGATTGATGGGCAACCACAATTCCAGGGAATATTTGGACATCATTTCCCCGATAATTATGTCTCTTCTGATATTGAAAAAGTTGAAGTCATCAGGGGACCTGCCTCATTGGTATATGGAACCAATGCCATGGGTGGTGTTGTTAATATCATCTCAAAAAAGCAGAAAAGAGAAGGCCTTTCCCTTAATAGCACCGTACAGTACGGCTCATACAACACGCAGAAATACGCACTATCAACAGGATATAAAAAGGATAAACTAAGTATATTCCTGTCTGGGAATTACGACACAACCGATGGTGATCGCGAAAATTCAGACTTTAACATTCGCAATGGGTATACGAAAATATCATATCAATTATCCGATCAATTTCAATTAACTACCGACTTTAGCATCAACCATTTCAAAGCATATGACCCAGGGCCTATATATGCTCCTGATCCTTCGGAATACGCGAATAAAAGTCACTGGGTAGATATTAACCGTCGTAACTTCTCGGTGTTATTAACCAACAACACAGGCCCAATCAAAGGAGGAATCCGTGCCTATCACAATTATGGAGATCATGAAATCTATGATGGCTGGACATCTATTGATGAAAACTTCGGTTTTAGCTTATATCAGGGAGCAAACCTTTTCAAAGGCAACCAAACAACCATTGGTATAGATTACAAACAATATGGAGGAATTGGCTCCCCAATTGTCGGCGCAATATTTGTCGATGGGAAATTTCAAGGAATAGGTCCTTCTCCATACAACAACAAATGGATATCAATAAAAGAAAAAGCATTATATGTGGTCAGTCAGCAAAACCTAACCGCCAAACTATCGCTTAATGCAGGAGTTAGATTTGAAGATCATTCAATCTATGATACAGAGGTTATTCCTCAGGTAGGATTAAATTATCAGTTTACACCACACATGTCGTACCGACTATTGGCATCTAAAGGATTCCGCAGTCCTAACATCAGAGAGCTATATCTTTTCCCTCCGGCCAATGATCAACTACAACCTGAAAACATGTGGAATTACGAGACTGGCTTTCAAAAATATTGGACAGAACACAATCGCTCTCTGGCTGTAACACTATTCTACTCCAAGGGAGACAACTTAATTCAAACTGTTCCTAATCCCAATAAACCGCCACAATACCTCAACCTAAACACTGGAAGTTTTGAGAATAAAGGATTTGAATTAGAATACAAGGAACAGCTTACTGAAAAGTTAAATGCAACAGTAACCTACAGCTTTCTTGATACCAAAGAGCATATTTTGGCTGCTCCCGAGCAACAACTATTTATTGGATTGAACTACCAACTTAAGAAGTTCACATTTAATGCCAATACACAGTGGGTACAAGGATTATACACCAATATTATGCCCGACAATGTTCAACAGGAAGATTACTTCGTAGTGAACTGTAAAGTGAATTACCACATCTCTCCAAAGATTAGGCTATTTATCTACGGAGAGAACCTTACAGACACAAGCTATGAGATTAATTATGGATATCCACTACCAGGAATATCCGCCATTTCAGGCATACAAATATCATTGTAAGAAATACATCAATAGCCTCAGATATCCTAATGAGGTTATTGCTACAAAAAACAGATATAGCTGCGGATCAACATCCGCAGTTATTTACTCTTCCTTAAATATAAATCGCTTATTAAACCATTTTCGATATTCATTCCCTGAAGAATCGAAATAAACCATTTCCAGTCGGTATTTCGACTTTCGTATAGATTTCCAGGGCCATGGTATTTCGTGGATAAATGTCTTTTCTTTTACCTCTATATCAAGCAAACTTTTCCCCTTGCATTCAAGATGTATTCTGGTAACATCTCCAACAATAAAGAAATCGATATGACTATCCTCGGGAGTACCTAACCTTGCAGCCTTAAGCTTGAAGAACACTTCAGGATCATTAAAACGATTAAAGATTACCGGACGGCATACCATTTTATCGGCATCCTTTATACACGAAAACACAAAACGTTCGCGCTCGTCAAACTCCACCTTAAACTCCTCTTCTTGGGGGATTTCAGCATCAAAACTTTTCTTCACTGATGATATGATACTCAGATCTTTCACTTTTGAACTATCATTCGACACGAAGAAAGTAATCTCAGGCTTTTCTCCTCGTTGGTAATACTTTTTATTCACCTTAGCTGAGAAATAAATATCCGGAGAATTAAATCCCTGGAATATCGAAATTGTATCCAACATAGACTTAGCCAGCGATCGATCAATACGTCTGCCATTAGGCTCAAAACTTATCCAGATACTATCAGATACACCGTACTGGTCTTTTACCTTCAACAACGATTGATAACTATACCTGCGGCCCTCATCCTCAACCAGGTTGACCATATAATTGATCTGTTTTTCCTCGTAAGGAGCAAGATTCACAATCTTCCGTTTATTTCTATTTACATCTATCTGATCGTCCAAATCAAGTTCAATCAAATCAGACACATAATATGGATTCTTATTGTAGATACTAAGCACCACAGGAATGAATCCTGATGTGCTCACCTCATTAGCCATTACATTCAGACTTAAATCCAATGGATTCATTTTAGCAGGTTCCGGATTACGCAACTTAGCCCTCATAATAGGCTTCTTACTCACCGGCACTTCGATATCACCGAAATAAGGATAAAACTTCCACTCATGGCGCATAATCTGAGGTACAGAACTATGACGACACAACACAAGATGCGTCTGATCCAGGCATCCAAACTGACCTAATACAGCATCGAAAGGAATCCATCCTGAGTTGGTAAAATACACCTCAATCCATGCATGTGATTGCATCTTCCCATTTCGATCAACCATCCCGGCAACATACCTGGCAGGAATCTCAAGACTTCTTACCAAAGAGATAAAAAGCAGACTTATTTCGACAGGATTACCAGACTTTAACTTTATCAGATCTGTTGGCGATACCAATCGGTTTTCATCCTCAATATCAACAACCTTAAAGTGTTCATAAATCCAGTTTCCAATCTCTCCAACAGCCATAAAAGCATCACGATCGCCTTCTGTTAAAGCAATAGAAAGCAAATCAATGATCTCTGTATTTTCGATAAAGTCATCAAACTCAAGATAAGGCATAAATACCTCTTTATCGATCTTCACAGGAAAAGGCTCATGTTTAACCGGAAAGATGTACCCATCGGTTCTTATTGTAGCATCATAACCAAAACGGTATCTCTCATACAACTCGTGCCATTCAAAATACACTCTGCTGATATTGATACTATCCGCTTTAGGCGATGAATAGGGGATAATGTCTAGTAAATGTTGTCTTTCCGACGATCGGGGTTGAAAGAAAAACTCTCCTGACAGATAATTCAATCTTCCTGCATCTCCAGTAGATATCTCAGCATCGATGGTATAATCAATGATATAATTCTTGGCAAATCGATCTATCTGCTGTGCAAAAGCGACGTTCCCTCCAAGCACACATCCCATTATCGTAATACAACCAATAATGATACATGACCAACCTAATTTCGCTCTGTTCATAGCTCTCGTAGTTAGTTTAGTTTGTTCCCAACACTCCTCTTTTGTTGTAATCCCAACAATCAACTAAATTAAAAGAATTCCGACAATTTGCCAAAAAGCATTTAAACTAATCCAAGAATACTCATTATCAGCCCTTAGGAGTCATCTTCACCACTGGAATCAACATCTCTTCCAGAGATATTCCACCATGCTGGAATGAATCTTTATAATAACTCGAAAAGTAATTGTAGTTATTTGGGTAAGCAAAGAAGTCCTCTTTCATGGCAAAAATGTACGACGAACTAACACTTGGGGTAGGCAATCCGGCCTGCTTTGGCTTCACCACTTCAAACACCTCTTTGGGATTATAATTCAGGTTTCGCCCTACTTTATATCTCAGATTAGTATTTGTATTTCGCTCACCGATAACCTTAATAGCATTATTCACACGAATAGTACCATGGTCGGTTGTTAATATCAATTTCACTCTCTGTTGTGCCAGCTCTTTGATCAACTCATACAGACTTGAATGTTGGAACCAACTCTTAATCAACGATCGATAAGCACGTTCATCTCCAGCCAACTCCTTAATGATATCCATTTCAGTTCTGGAGTGCGAAATCATATCAACAAAGTTAAATACCATGATCGATAAATCATTGTTTGATATATTAGCTATCGTCTCGCTTACCTTCCTCGAATTCAAATTGGTAACCTTCTCGAATTGAAACTTAACATCCATTCGCTTTCGCTCCAACTGTTTCTCAAACAATTCTATCTCCTTCAGATTTTTGCCACCTTCCTCATCATCGTTTAACCAATACTGAGGATAATTCTTTTCAATATCGGCAGGCATCATGCCAGCAAAAATCGCATTTCGTGCATACATGGTAGCGGTAGGGAGAATACTGCAATACATATCCTCATCCTCAATCATAAAATATTCACTAAACATTCCGCTCAACACACGCCAATGATCAAATCGAAGATTGTCAATGATCAGCACAAAAACCTTCTGTCCTTTATTCAATAATGGAAATACCTTTTGCTTAAAAATATCGGGTGAAAGCATCGGACGATCATCTTCGTCTTCCTGAAACCATTTGAGGTAATTCTTTTTAACAAACCGAACAAACTCATTATTGGCTTCATTCTTCTGCATTTGCAACACATCCTTCATGGCTGAATCCTCAGAATCGACCAACTCCAATTCCCAATACACCAGCTTTTTGTAGATATTCTTCCACTCCTCAAAAGAGTAAGAAGCATTGATCTCCATTCCAATCTTGGCAAATTCAGTCTGATATGCACTCGTTGTTTGCTGCGACACCAACCTTTTCTGATCAATATTCTTTTTGATAGTATGAAGAATCTGCTTTGGATTAACAGGTTTAATCAGATAATCGGTCATTTTAGCCCCAATCGCTTCATCCATGATGTCCTCTTCTTCACTCTTGGTGATCATCACAACCGGGATATTATCCTTTATTCGCTTAATCTCACTAAGGGTTTCCAGACCAGTAAGTCCGGGCATATTTTCATCCAGAAAGATGATATCGAAATATTGTTCCTTCACCAACTCAATAGCATCATGACCATTGGTTGCGGTATCAACGTGAAAATCTTTGCTCTCCAAAAATATCACATGAGGCTTTAACAAATCTATTTCATCATCAACCCAAAGAATTCGAACTTGCTTCATCTGACCTATGATTAATTGATTAAAGAATACTTGAATGACCTTGTTGCAGTACAACACCGTCAATTCAATTGTTTAAATTACTTATAAAAAACCAAAAAGTATCATCAGATATTGTGCCCTTAACAAAAATTAACTCCAAGAGGCATTATTTCGACAAGTAGAATTTTTTGTAGAAATCCATGTAAGCTTTGATATTCTTCTCTTTACGGAATACCTGATAATTGGCATCAGTAATAATAAAATTACGGAACTGCACAGTCTCCAATGGCTTAAACAGCGACTCTTCACGTGTAATTGTACGCAAGAACTTCAAGGCAGAGATACCGTCTTTGAATCCATCAATTCGAACTGCCACTCTGAAATCAAGCACATCTTCTACAACGCTAATACCAGCTAAATCCCGACCAGCCACATAGTTTTTCAATCCATCCACAAACGCCTTTCTTTCGACACCTTCAGCAGGAATAATAATCACACATTCATGAGCTTCATCTGCCGACGCCTTAAACGGACCTTCATATTTATCCTCAGCTGCCTTCTCTTTTGCCGAAGCAGATTTCTCTGATTTCTTAGGTGCAGCAACATCCTTCTTCCCTTGAATATAATAGTTCCTAAAGAAAGTCATATAGCGATCCATATCGGAAAGTCCTGTAAGCATATTCAAGTTTTCATCATGCACTACAAAATTACGATAACGCTCTGTTCCAAGGGTAGTAAACAACGACCTGTCAGCGACTACCTTTCTGAAATAGCGCATTGCACTTTCAGCATCATTCAAACCTTCCACAAGCATCATTGTAGCATCATCATACTGCTTAGAACTGACCTTAAGGTTAAGTTCCCTATATTTTGATCGGTTATAGTCATTAAAGGTCTTAATCAATGCCCCCATATTATCAAATGCCGGATTGTACAATCCAATTACAAATGCATGCTTGGCCAAATCATCTCCAGTAAATCCTTGCCCCTTATCTCTATCTGGCGTAACCATTACAAACTGACCACGTTCTTCCTCAATCTCATCCGATTCAGCTTTCGCAATCAACTCCTCAGCCGTACCCTCCAATTCCTCGGTAGGGAAGTCGCTACTTATAAACTTACTGTAATTCTTCACATAGTACTTCAGATATTCGAAATAGCTCTTATCGGCCATCACCTCGCGAAGGTTCACCGACGATGCAACAAAGTTGACGTAAGTAATATCTTTCAGTGTTTTAAATACCTCACGCTTACGAATAATAGATCTAAAGTAAATCAAACTCTGCTCTTTATCCTGCAGACTTTTAACCACTAACAATTCGGTTTGCTCATTTAAGCTCTTGGTCTCGATATCAAAATCGAGTTTTGTATAATGGTCAATGTTATAATTAGCCACATCAAACTTCAAGCGATTTACATCGATATCCATCTTTTTAGGATAAGCGATAACGAATGAGTGAAGCATATCTTCATCATACGAGAATTTACCGCCAAACTCATCATTCGCACGCTGATTCTCTGGCAACAATTCTGTATTAACAATTTCCTCGTTGATATACCCCATCTCTACCAACTTCTGGTAATCAGTAAGCGTACTATCAGCCAACAGTCTGATGATATCCTCAGCCAACGGACGAGGTTCACCCATAGGGTATTTATTCACATAATCCTGAAGCGATATCGACAACTCAACAGTAGTCTGTTGTTTTCCATCTGCAATTGCCTTCATATAAGCAACCTTAGGCATCATCACTGAATCAGGATTCAATCCTATTATCTGAGTAGAAAGCATTCCAAGCTGATCATACTGCTTTTGATGATACAAATCAAATGCCTTTCGATACAACCTATTCACACTATCCTTGCGAGCCTCCAATTCAATAAAATAATCAGGATTTTGGAGGTAATGGGCAAACTTACTTTCAGGATAACGATCAATAATCAATGAACGATAATAAGTTGATTTCGAAGAATTGTTATTCTGATCATAGATATTGTAAAGATCGAAGTACGATGACAAAGCAAACACGTTGTCAGGGAACCTGCGATTCAATTCCTCAAGTTGCTTTATTGCATTATCATAATCCTGGAAATCAGCCTCAAATATTCTACCTGAATGGAATAAAGCATCTTTAATCCGATCGTTTGATATAGCAATTAACGAGTCATTCAAAGGAATATCCTGTAGATAGAAATCTCTGGTCTTAGGATCCTCAACTCGCACTACAACATTAGTGTTCTCTTCTTGAGCAAACTCATCAGCCAATTGTTCATCCTCATCAAATGAAACAACCTGCTTATTTTTGCGTCGCCAGTTATCCTCTAATTTACGCTTACCCCATAAACGTTGAAACTCTCCACGACCATAGGTAACAGTTGATGAATTGTAGAAGTAGAAACTACTACTATTAGTTTGTTGTCCCAATCCTGCCGAACGATAACTTTGTGTTTTATAGTAAGATCGATCAGCAAGCTCCTGCTGTTCGCGTTCTTTAGCTTCTCGTTCCTTCTTGTTAATTTCAGCAATCCAGCCATCAATTAACAGGTTACGTTCTGACTCTCCCAGCTGGGCAAGAAATTGCAAACTATCCTCTTTTTCAACAATATCAAGGTGAGTAACCAGTCGATTTAGAGCAGAGGAGCGCTCCTTAATATTTTTATAATTGGGGTATATTTCATCTATCACAAGCATAGCACTATCATAGTAGGCATGTGCATCCTGATATTTTTTATCCTCAAAGTAAATCTCTCCTAAAGTAATAGACGACAGTGCTCTTTGATTCTCATTATTGGTCGATACAGCAACCGATTTACGATAAGTATCAATAGCCAAATCTTTATCTCCCTCCTGGAAATAAATGTTTGCCAATGCGTAATAAATTTGATCTTGAAACTCATTATTCTTTGAGTCTCGTAGCATTTTACGTAGCTCTTTCTTCAGCTTTTCAGCATCGCCTTCTCCTCGAAATACTCCGGCAATGTTAATACGCGCATTAAATACCATTTCATAGGGAGGATGCATTGCAATCAGCTCTCGATAAGCTTTCGTAGCTTTTACAACATCATCAGTTTCCTGGTACAATTGAGCCAGAATATACTTGTAACGTAGCTTATTTTTTCGATTATTGGTCTTTTTTATTGCAATCTGCAGGAAAGGAATAGCTTCTTCAAATTCTCCCTGCTTTACATGATAATCAGCTGTTATTAGGGCCAGTTCTCCTTCTTTTTTTCTAGGGAAATCATCATCCGACTGTAAGCGAATGATCATATCACTGGCTTCGCCAAAACGTTCCGACTCACAATAGCTCCTTGCCAACCATAACATGGCTTCAAAGCGATTAGGATCTTCGGGATAATTACGAACTACGTAGGAAAAGTTCTTAACAGACTGAAGGAAGTTATGCTCATAAAAATAAGCCTTCCCAATTAAAAGATAAGCATCATCTACCCAACGATTAAACTCAGTTTTACTCGCCATCCGTTTGTAGGCTTCGGTGCGGCGCTTTCTACGTTTGGGCTTTTTGGTAATAGAATGAACCTTGATCAGCTTCGATCCCTTAAGGATAGCAAAGTCCATATCACTTTTTGCAACATCAGCAGTACGAGGGTCACTTGACTTATAAATAGGCAACAGATGAGCATAATCATCAGGATATGCACTAGTTATTCGTTCAAGTCCCCCTCGCAAACTTTCCTCTCCATTAAACAGCACATTATAATGTGCCGTGAGATTATGATACGTTCTTGACATTCGCGTGTTCTTCTCGGTTGAACATCCCAACCAAAAGATCAACGACAAGACGAAAATTGATATGTGAAAAGTTGTTCTCTTCAAGCGTTTATCAGGTTAACTGAATGATAAACTCTTTTTTTTGCTGATTATTGTCGGCGATCAAAAAAAAGATCAATATTGATTATTTTTTTGTCACTTTTACTTTTTTGGTTGGATCCATGGTTACATTTCTAACCTCCACCTGATTCATCAATTCTTTAGCTGCTTCGATGAAAGCTAAACCAGTAATTGAATCCTCATTAACGGCTACAGGCTCACCATTATCTCCACCTTCACGGATACTTTGAACAATTGGCACTTGTCCTAACAATTTAATTCCAAGATTGTCGGCCAATTTTTTACCTCCATCTTTACCAAAGATATAGTATTTATTTTCTGGCAATTCAGCAGGAGTAAACCACGACATGTTCTCAATCAATCCTAATACAGGTACATCAACAGACTTACCCTGGAACATATTCACACCTTTGATAACATCAGCAAGTGCTACATCCTGAGGAGTAGTAACAATAACAGCTCCGGTTACAGGCACAGTTTGTACCAGAGAAAGGTGAATATCACTAGTACCAGGAGGAAGGTCAATCAAAAGATAATCTAACTCACCCCAGTTACCGTCAGAGATCAACTGCTTCAATGCATTCGAAGCCATTGGACCTCTCCAAACCACAGCACTCTCAGGATTCACGAAGAAACCAATTGAAAGAATCTTAACACCGTACTTCTCGATAGGATTAATCAAGTCGCGACCATCTTCAATACGCTCAGCTGAAGGACGAGCATCTTCTTCACCAAACATCTTAGGAATAGAAGGTCCGAAAATATCAGCATCAATCAAACCAACTTTCGCACCAGCCTTAGCCAATGCAACTGCCAGGTTTACCGAAACAGTAGATTTTCCTACACCACCTTTACCTGAGGCAACAGCGATAATATTCTTCACGCCAGGTAAGATTGGACGCTCCATATTGTGTACAGCCTTCACTGAGATATTTCCTTTCACCTCAGCATCAGTGCCAACATATTTCAGAATTGCAGCCTCACAAGCAGCAACTACCTGAGGCATATTAGGATCGTCAGTACGTTGGAACACCAATGAAAAGCTAACTTTTTTCCCGGCAATTCGGATCTCTTGAACCATATCCAGCTCCACAAGATTCTCTTCACTACCAGGATAATTCACATGCCTCAAGGCATCTGTAATATTCTTTGGTATGATAATCATAATTGTAAAATTTAAAACGATTAGCAAAATTATAAAAATATATCACTACTATACGTTTTAATCAATCAAAAAAATGATCTCCAAGAAGATACAAAACACCCTTTCCAAGCATCATCACCTTTCAGTGCTCATAGCACCTTTAATCACGTAACACCGCTAAAAATCAACGACTGCGACAAACCAACAAAAATTTACAGCCGGCATTTTCGGCCCTCAGAAGCCGCGATTATCCCTTGAGAATATTCTCAACAAATTAACAAACCGCAACTATAACATCACCTTCCAACATGTAAAAACCATTTAAACCACTGAAATTCTTTATTCCTTCCTCTTTATTTTCCAAAACAAAATCGCAGGATTATCCTCAAAACCAACATTCTTAAACAAATCATTCAACTCCTTTGAAGGTTTTATATTTTCTCGTTTGTAATATTCATTCATCTCATGTAAATCAGTAGCAGAATAAACCACGATAAAACCATCGTTAAAATCACATACCTTTGATGTTGAATTGATCGGTAAGTAATCATATCTGGCAGTATTGGTCGCATTCTTAATTTTGTAGCCTTTATTGGTCTTTTTATCCCATAATATCATATAGGGAAACTGCTGCAACATTAAAAGCGCATTATTTTCATGAATACTCAAAGGTGAATAACTTTTTTTAATCGCATCAACCACTAATTTACTGTAATCAGAACCTTTGTCGTACTTCTGGTTGGGTTGATAATTATTATTCAACGTTACGCAATAAACTGAATCCAGTCGGTTACTATTATATTGATATATAATATTAGATAACGGTGTAATCAGATGACTTCCATTTTGTGTAATAGGACTTTCTGAAAAGATGTACCCTCCATGAAAAATAAAATCTGTTTTACTCAAAACCATATAGTTACCGAAATCTTCATTGCACTCCGCAATCGATACGTCAGAACTATTATTAATCTGATATACGCATCGCATTCTATCTTCAGAAATAAACCTAATCCTTTGCAGAAATGCACAGTTCCCTTTAGGCTTCAGTGATTCAAGGTACTTTCCTGAATAATCGTACTTATGAATCTTCTCTTTTAAAGGATCAACCAGAACAACATACTTTCCATAAGGATTTACTCCGAATGCACTAATAGCCACATACTCTTCCGGGCCACGCCCTCTCACACCAATCTTATTAATAAAATGCCCCTTAGCATCGAAAACCAATACTTCATTATCTCCTGAAACAGAGCTCAGAATAAACAGTTTGTCATCATGAAACTGCATATCTTCTATATCTCCAATCAAACACCCCTCATGTGTTTCCAACGCCATATATGAGCAATCCGTATCGAACATTTCAGTAAGATCAATGCTCTCAACAGTCTGCACATTAGAATCATTGATTTCTATGATACCTCCATCGTTATTCTTTCCAGAAGTACAACCAACAAACATCAACACAATTAACCAAAGGCTAGGAAATACCTCGCTGATTAAACTCTTTTTCATTTCAAGTAATATTTAACAATTATTGGATTGGAATCGTAATCTATCAATTCACAATTATTCGGGAACTTAGCCAAAGCTCGAATCGCCTCATTCTTATCACGATCTTTAAGTAGTTTAATGAATCGATCAGAGCTCATCACTCCATAAAGAACTCTTCCTTTTGACGACAAGATGTTGCATTCTAAACTATTGGGATCCATGAATATTCCTTGTGAAATCATCTTCTTCGTCTCTTTTGACTGAATAGCATATCGCATCAGCATCCGATAGGAAAACTCAATAAATATCTTGTCTGAAGTCTCATATATATTGGTAACAGTAGGAGGAAGATTAATAACCTGTTCTATTTTGGAGGCATTCGAAGCAACCTCTTTTTTAGGCCACTCCAATCTAATCTCCTTTGAAAAATCACCGTTATCAAAAAGATATACATAGGGTGATTTAGGAACATTAAAATAGGTTTTATTATTGGTCGTAAAAAAGACAGGCGATGGATAGAATTTATCCTCAGTTTTCTGAAACTTTCTTAACAACTCACTTTTATGCTGTGATTTTGAGTAACTATTTACAACATATTTAAACGGATCATACAGAAAGTATTTAGAGCCGGCATGTATTCGATAATAATCACCGCCTTGCAGGTTCTTCGTCTCTATATGTTGAAATTGACTATTGAACTTAAGCAACTTACTTTGGGACGAAAGAAGCGCAAGATATTCTTTTTGATCGCTATCATATTCAATATCTTCCAAATATAATCCCTCATTGGGACCTTTACCCAGGTATTTGTGAGTCTTCAGGATTGCTCCATCACTATTAATCCAGAATATCGACTTTGAATATTTCGAATCTCCGATAAAGAAGATAGAGTCATTGACAACCTCTAACATATCAGCATGACCAATTAGTGTATCATTCTTTATTGGCAGGAAGTGAATTGAGTCAATCAACTCCTCGAAACGAACATATTGTTCCTCATCAAGAATCGGCACCACCAATATCTGCTCGCTACCAGTTACTTTACCATTCTTTTGTCCACACGATATCGCGAATACTGCACAAAAGAGGTTCAGCAGCATAAAAATCAATAATAATCTTAGAGTCATTTTAATTGGGTTGTTAGTTTATATCACCCGCCAACACATATCCTCCAACACACACTTAAAAGTATTAAATTTCTCATCAATTATAGTTAATATGTCAAATACTTATACATTCTCAAACATTATTTTTTGAACTCTTGATTATTACCACCAAAATACCTTTTCTCCCTCAACCGAGAATATTCTTGCTTTCATGCTATTTTGAATAGATTCCAGTCGGCAGATTGTCCCTTCAGGAACATCTTTAAAATAGATCCCTTTATCGGTTACTTTCGATTGTGAATGGTATTTCCACTCCTTATCCCAGATATAGAGATAGATTTTATCATCAACATTGATCTTTTGCTCCATCTTACGCTTAAGTGTCCAACGACCAATATGAATCTGCGGAACCTTCTGGTCAGAAATATTGTAAACCTTAACCTCTCCCTCTTTGGAAACCATTAACGGATATTGTGCCTGAATATAACTTCCATCCTTATAATAAGCCGGTAAATAAACCACATAAGGAGCCATGTCAGTAAAGTTAAACTTTCCATCTGTCAGCTCAGACCAGTGCACCGCCTCCCATCTTCCATTGTTAAAAACAGTCGCATAAACATAATCCTCACTGGCAGCCAAAGTATCCACCGAAAACGCAATATCCTGAGCCGGACAATAATCTGCCGTAGCATCAACATATAATGCACTCCTCAAAAGAGGAGGAATAGCGTCAGGATCATCAACATTTTGCGCCAATGTCCACGTCTGCGGTGAATAGGTCTTTTTAAAAACCTTCGCAGCTCTTCTGCCATCATAAGTAACATTGCACCATACTCCATCACCTAACTGTTGCCACTTATTATCAAGAGTAAACACACTACACTCGCAATGAGATGAATTTCGATTCCCCCATAATGGTATCTCATCAACTGCTGCTGGAATACCAAAACTGCGACAAGCCATAACCATTAAATGTGCATAGTTAGTACAATCTACCTGTTGATATTTAAACAACTCCTCTACATTCTGATTGGGAGATAATACAAATGAGCGATCGCTATACCAACGCCACACACTTAGTTTTCTCTTAAAAAGCCTTGCAATCTTAACAGGATCACGCATCGTCAGAATAGAATCCTTTATCTCAGGATATTTCTCCTGAAAAACACTGCGCCACTCCTGTGTTACCTCATTACCTATGCTATATGGTAATGTATATTCTTTAAAGATATCAAAAGAGATACTATCGCGCCATGGTAATTGTTGCCAAGACTTATATGCCTCATCAATATTATTGATTAGAAAATCATGCCGCAGACTGGCAGCATGAAAAATTGAAGTATCCTGTTTACGCCTCAACTGATTTTCCTGAATATACTCCCGAATCTTGCCAGATGATTTAAATTCACGAGGAACAATTGTTGTTATCTGTCCCTGCGGATTATACCAGTGATAAACTGCAGAATGATGGTAAGGCAAACCACCCAAGATAAACTGCATAGCCTGAAACTTCTGCCCACATGTATCCTGTGTAGAATAATGCTCTATTACTGCCTGAAGCTCTTTCTTGTTTTCACCAGCCAGCTGATATAATCGATTCAGGGGATTTTGCTTTTGATAAAGCCAAACAGAACTGATCACCAATACAATTAAAATGACCAGTAAGTGGATATTCTTTTTCATTGTCTCGTTGTTTACAATATTTTTTTCGCTATTCTGTTCCAATTGAATTTCCCTTTATAACTTGAAAAAATTACCAATTGTGCTTTTCCTACAATTTTTATTTCTGGCACCAGTCCCCATGATCGGGAGTCAACAGAGTTGGTTCTATTATCTCCCATCATGAAATAATAATCATGCTCAAAAGAATGGCTGC
This sequence comes from Puteibacter caeruleilacunae, assembly GCA_005217565.1. Classification (GTDB taxonomy): domain Bacteria; phylum Bacteroidota; class Bacteroidia; order Bacteroidales; family Prolixibacteraceae; genus Puteibacter; species Puteibacter caeruleilacunae. The sequence continues at coordinate 39,698 of SJCO01000006.1, read as the reverse complement.
GTACAGCTTTCCCGTTCTTTAGAAAACACTCTTGCTTACTACTCCACTCAAGGCCTTCAAACACCTTTAATATGCGATGATAGTGTGCTATATTTTCAGGAGTAAGTTGCACTGACATTCCTTTACTTGGAATTTTCAATGGCCCAAAATTCCCATAAGACCAGTGTAACTTACTATTATCGAATGATTGATTCTCGATACTATTTCGCTTGTCTTTAATTAGCACACACGACTGAATTCCTTCTTTATTCTCTAACTCACAGCTTTCCTCATAATTTAGAAAGCGCTTAATGTGATGCTGTGCTGCCTTTAATCGTGTAGTATCAATACCAAGGTTCACTTCTTTAAACGCACTCCACAATTCAGCAGCACTTTCATATGTTATATCATATTGCTGTTTTACCTTTGGAGCTTCCTGAATATTGTGATTATCAATCATCACCTTGTTGTTCACCAGTTTTATCTCCTCACCTGGTAAGCCAATACATCTTTTAATGAAAAAGCTTTTATCATCATACGGAAAATTAAAAACGGCAACATCGTTACGCTGAATCTCCCCAAATCCGGGAAGTCGCCGATAGTCCCACCATTGTTCATTAATTCTGACTCTTGCATCATCATTTAAGTAAAAGAGGATATTTACCCATGGTACTTCAAAAGGAGACTGAGGTAAACGGGGACCATAATGCAACTTGTTAACCATTACAACATCACCTACCTTCAGCGTGTTATCCATCGAATAACTTGGGATATTAAAAACCTCAAAGAAAAACAATCTTATAGTAATGGCAATCACAAATGCCGCCTTCAGGAAAAAGAGCCCTGATAGCCATGTACTTTTTCGGATAAAGCGCATGAATTTCCATTTAGCATTGTACAGCGCAATTAGCCCTGTAAAGATCATTATTCCCAATCCCAACCAAGGTAGTCCAGCAAAAGCCACAATCACAACCGCCAAAATTGGTATAGTAATGTATAAATGTCGTTTCATTTTTCGTTATTTGTTTTATACAAAGTCCTACGGACGCTGAAAGATGCCTCCAGCCTCCGGGTTCCCTTTCTATCCTTTTTCTGGAAAACTTACAGCTCCTTTGATATACAATTCCACCGGCGAGCCTGGGCCGTTGTAATACACCGTAATCTTTCTCCTGAAACGCCCCGGATGATTGGTATCGTACTTAATGGTTATTGAACCTTCTTTGCCTGGTAGGATAGGTTTTTTCGTCCACTTGGGCTTTGTACAACCACACGATGTCTTGATATTATGAATCACCAAAAGTGTTTTCCCCGGATTCTTAACCTCAAAAGTGCACTCTGCATCCGATTTGTAGGGAATGGTTTTAAAATCAAACATGGTGTTGTTAAATTCTATGGATGCATTTTTTTCTGTAACGACCTGGGTGGTGCATGAGATAAATGCAAACAGACAAAGGGTGTAAAGTATGTGTTTCATTGTTCGTTATTTGATATTATTCACTGTTAGAGCTGGTATACGAGGTCCTACGGACGCTGAAAGGTATAAATCCAGCGTTAGCGTGTTTTTAATTTATTAAATTTCTTTCCTGTAAGATCAATTAAGTAATAGCATAGCGGGATAAAATAAAGACTAACCAAAGTCCCGATAGTCATTCCACCAATGATACTCAGCGCCAGAGGCTGTTGCAAACGAGATCCCATATCCTGACCAAACAGGAAGGGCACCATCGCCAGTATAGTCGTCAAACTAGTCATAATAATAGGCTTTAACCTGCGCTGACCTCCCAAGTGAATAGCCTCCAATACCGAATAGTTTGACTTTACCAACCTGTTAATGGTATCAATCTTCAATATCGAATCATTGATAATAATACCTGTCATGACAATAATCCCAATTAGCGCCATCAAATTCAGACTATTACCGGTTAGCCACAATACCAATATCGCTCCGGCTATATCAATCGGTATTTCAATCAATACAATCAAAGGCTGCAATAATGATTCAAACTGGGCCGCCAGAATAAAATAAAGAAGCAATACCGACACCAGCAGAATCACCATCAACTGCATAAACAATGTACGATTTTCAACAATACTTCCCCCTATATCCATCTTCATATCAGGGAAAGCCGGTAGCTGAGTTTTAAAAGCAGCAATCACATCCTGTGCATCCTCCTGCTCAACATCATAATCAAGGTTAATATAGGTACTATTCTTATCACCAATGAAATCCTTGTAATCCTGCTTACGCTCAATCTTTACCATCGCCGATACCGGCACATCCACCTTATTGGTCGACCGCACCTTCAACGATGCAATAATTTGGTACAACGACTTCTCTGAGCCCGATAAAAACACCGGCACCTGGTACTGTCCCTGCTTCAATGTAAACAACTGATATCTGTTAAATGCCCGCTGTAATACCGCCACCAACTCATCAACATTCACCTTATATAATTGCAGCAGAGAATAGACAGGTTTGATGGCATAATATTGCTGAAGCGGCTGTTTATTTTGATGCTTCAATCCAGTAATCTCAGCCACTTTCTCTGAGAGTTTCTTCACATCATCAGGATCAGGTAACATATCCTTATTACTGGAAAGATGTATCTCCAAATCAGCATGTTCATCCCCAAACACCTTCTCAAAAATCGTCTCTGGGGCACTATACTGCACAATAGCCTCCGGGTAATTTTTCTTCTGGTAATAGTAAAACTGTTCCAGCACCTTATCCAAATTACCGGTAGAAGAAGCCTTAAGGTATATCTTTGCCTGGGCAGTCCCCTGTTTATTGGTATTATCCAACACAAAATCCTGCTCCCCGATCATGCACGAAGTCTCTTGCAACAGGGTATCCTGCTGTTGAAAGAAGGTATCAATACGCCTACGGTTTTCATCAATCGAAATGTTCTTATTCCAATCAAGCGTAATCACCGCCTCACGCTCTTCAAATGACGGAAATTTCTCTTTCCTTATATTTTGGTATCCCACTACTCCCAACAATATCAAAAGCAGACTGGCAGCAATGAAAAGCTTCTTGAACCGAAACACCAGGTCAAAACCTTTGGCATACGATTGCTCAATGTGATTATAAATCTGAATCTTTTGAAGAACCGTACTCTTATCATGTTTTGAACGCTTGTAAAAAAGATAAAAGTAAACAGGAATAATGGTGAATGAAACCAACAATGACACCCCCAATCCAATGGTAACAGCAATAGCCTGATCGTAAAACAATGATCCGGCAATCCCTTTGATAAATATCAGAGGAATAAACACCGCACAGGTAGTCAGCACCGAACTGATCAGCGGACGAATAACCTCATTGGTCCCCTTAATACACGATTTAAATACCGACACCCCCTTTTCGCGATACTGGGCAATATTATCAATCACAATAATGGAGTTATCGATCATCATACCCACACCTAGAATCAAACCCGATAAAGAAATTACATTGATAGAGATATGAAACAAAAAGAAGAATAGCAAACTGATAACCAGACTAATCGGGACCGAAAGACCAATCAACACCGGCGACTTCAAATCTTTCAAAAATAAGAACATGATTAAAAATGCCAGTGTAGCACCTGTAAGCAATCCCCACTCAAGGTTTCCTATCGAATAGTCAAGTAGCTCTGTCTGGTTTCGCTCAACCGAAAACTGAAGACGAGGATAATCCTTCTCCAACTGTTTTACCAAATCAGCGGTCTTAGTCTTCAAATCAGCCATACGAGCACTCGATTTCTTAATCACCGCCATCACCACCGAACGCTTATCATTGGCAATACACATTCCCTTTCCCTGCTGCGGACGAATCTTTATAGCTGCCAGTTCTTTCAATTTAAACAGTCGCGTGCCCACATGCAGGGTAATATCTTCAATATCCTCACGATTACTCAGCAAAGATGCATATCGCACATTATACTCATACAAACCGCTACGCACCTTGATACTACCAATAGAATAATCATTGGCCTTAAGTGCATTTGAGAATGTCTGTCGTGTGATGCCCAAATGCTGTAGTTTTTCCAAATCAACCTCCAACACAATCTCAGGAAATTCAGTCCCACTTATATCGGCCATAGCAACCTCCGGCAGCTGCTCCACACGCTTTTTAATCACCTGATCACAAAACTCACTAAGCTCCATAAAGTGCTTGGTCTCTCGTACATCCTTCAGGGCAACATTCAAATAAAACACAGGAATATCGGTAGCCGATGTTTTAATCACCCTGGGTCGATGAAACTCCCTGGGCATAGAATGCATCAAAGCATCAATCTTTTCATTCACCTCAATAATTGCAAAATTGATGTTTGTCCCATAGTTAAACATCAGGCGTATATATCCATGTCCGTTTGATGAGTGGCTCTCTACATCATTCAGATGTGATACCTGCAACAGTTGTCGCCTTATTCTACTCACATAGGCCGATTCCACCTCCTGCGAGGAGGTCTCCGGAACATCTATTTTAATCATTACCTCCGGAATATCAATCGCCGGCATTAATGAGACAGGAATAAGATTTGCAGCAACCAGACTCATCACAATAAATGCAATCAGGGCAACCGTTACTGCTATAGGGCGTTGTATTAAAAATTTAACCATGATAGTGCGTAATAGTGCTTAGTTATCCATTAGTTTATCAAACAACCGCATCAGATTCTCTTTCTTCTCAAAATCAAATAGACAGAGTCGGCGCATGGTATAATATGATTTCCAGTAATTTCGTAGCGCTGAGATATAACTATTCTTAGCGGAATACATCGATTGGTAGGCCTCATTAATGGCAATAACATTTACTTTTCCCAGTCCGAAACGTTGCTGTGTAGCCTCATACGCCAGTTGTGAAATCGTATCAGCTGTGGCAGCAGAGTTCAATTCTTTAAGTTTAAGGTTAAACTCATTGGTATTTTTGGCAATACTAAGCATCAGCTGTTGTTGAATCTTTGCATTATTCTTCTCTACCAACTCTTTATTCAGCGCAGCCCGCTGGATATTTCTTTTGGTTGATTTCCAGTCTACCAATGGAATATTCATTGATAATCGCATGTTCTGCCGATCCAGTAAATCCTGAAAAGCCTCGGTAAATTCAGGTCTGTTCTGATTATATCCAAACCCCAATTCCATATCCACATTAAAGCGACTCCTTTTAGCTGTAATCACCTGCTTTTCTGCCTCCAGCAGCTTTTGTGTCAGATCATGAATATCCGGATTGTTCAGCAAAGCCTGCTCCTGTGCGTTTTTTGGATCAATATGACCAAGCAACACCTGCTTTGGAGCAATGCATGAAAGCTTCGTATTGAGCGGCAATTCTAAAAAGTCACACAAATCAAGTCGCGCACTTTCCAGTGTATTTCCCGACTGGTCAAGCTTGATAGAAGCATTTACCTGTTTCAACTCCAGATTCAATAAATCATCTCTTGTAATAGAACCAATAGCCTTACGTTTGCGCCCAATACTCAGCAACGAGTCTGCATTCATTTGATTAAGACGGGCAATATCCATATTGGTCTGGGCGGTCAGCAAATTAAAAAACAGATCAGTAGCCTTTATGGCTGTTTGCTCACGCCCCTCCAGATAATCAAGTTTTGCCTTCTCAAACTTCAAGGGCTCTATCTTTGCCTTCCATTTGTATTGATTGATATTCGAGAAGTTATGACGATATGAGATACTGAAAGGGGTAGAGATAAAATCAAGGTTATCGTTATCGCTGCCATATCGCTGACTACGCTTAAGATCTGAATAAATACTAATATCACCTCCGGTAAAACCAACCTTTTGTTGAATACCAATATTGTATTGCGAGGTAAGACGCTGAATCTCCACCGACTCATATTTTTGATCATTGTAGTTGTACACCTCTGTAATACTACGCGTATAGTTCACAGGCGTTAATCCCAACGACAGCTTAGGAAGTAATGCTGTCTTAAAATCATCGTACTCCAATGATTTTATGCGCAGCATATAGCGTGCCCTGAATGCATCCAGCGACTGCTCATTGGCCATGTTAATCGTATGCTGAAGGGTCAACTCAAGCGACTGGGCACTAATTTCACTGCACCCAATCATCAGCAAAAGAAAGAAGATTCGTTTTATAGAATAGTAGCGCATTGCGTTGTGTTTTATCGGTTCATTTTTACTACCGGCACCAGGTGAGCCAGATTGAAGTTTCCATCAATAATCACCTCATCACCAGGCTTGATATTCCCCTCTCTAATGGTGCAATAGGCTGCGTTCTCTTCACCAACCTTCACGTAGTTCCAGTAAGCAGTATCGTTCTTACATACAAACACCACCTTCTTCTCCTGACGTAAGGTAACCGCACTCTTAGGAATAATAGTACGCTTACCAACCGACTTACGTACAATCACCTTGGCATTCATCCCATCTGCCAATCTGCCGGTGATATTCTTTACCGTGGCTTTTGCCTGCACCATCCCTGTTTCATCAACACGAGGATTTACCTGCGACAATACCCCGGGAATAGTATCACTATCAAAGGCATAAGGCACTACAGCCACCTCCATTCCCGGAGTCAGCTCAAACGCCTCACTCTCCAACAGTGGAAACACAATATCAAACGAAGAATCATCTATCAACGTACAAAACTCCTTATACTGCCCGGAGCGATTCAACTCTTTGGCCTTCAAGTCAGCCACAATACCATCAAATGGCGCAGCTACAGAAGTTTTGCTCAACTGAATTTTTGCCATCTCATAATCCGATTGAGCATCCTTAAAGCCCGAACGGATCAATGCAATCTTCATCATATGATCAGGGATATTAGCAGTATCCTTTAGTTGATACCCCATATTGATCAGCACATCCTCCAATCCCAGCTTACTCTTCTCCATCTGGCGGAGCGATTTATCAAAGCTATGATGAAGCTTAGTATCATCCAGTTGCGATAAAGTCTGTCCTTTCTTCACGCGATCACCATTTTCTGCTTCAATTGATACAATACATTCATCAATCTCGTAGGTTAGGGCAGCACTTCTCACAGCCTCCAGTTTACCATTACTCTCAAACTCCCGCTTAAAGATGTCGGTCTTAGCAAAATCAGTCACCACAATATTTTTATCTTCAAACTGATTCATACGCTCAAAGCGCCGGGAATTCTCAGCTGTTGAAGTACAACCAGCAACCATCCCAATCAATATAATCCCGTAAATAATTTGTCTCATATCGTTTAAAGTTCTTTAGTTTCTTATCTTATCACACGCTGTCAGGAGTTCTTTACTCCCCAAACACCTTTCAGCGTCCGTTAGGACCTGGAAGCGTGTTCTGTTTTACGCTTCCTCACCATTAACGGCAGCACCACAACCAACGCTACTAACGAAAACAGCAGTCCCCCCATGGTTCCCAACGCCAGACTATACCAAAACACATCCTTTTCCCCTCCAAACAAGAACGGAATCAATCCCAGCACCGTTGAAAAAATCGTCAGCATAATCGGTACAATCTTCTGTCGGAATGCATAAACATATGCCCTCAAAGGATCCAGATGCTGATATCTTCGTCTAATAGCATTCAAATCATTTATAATATACAGTGCAGCATTTACTGTAAGACCACTTAGCAACAGCAAAGCAGCATACCCTCCTTGTCCGAACGGCACATCAAACAGATAAAATGTTAGAAATACCCCGATAAAAGAAAGAGGAATCATCACCAACACCATAAACGGTTGTCGCAGCGACTCAAATACAATGGCACAGATACCAAAGATGATGGCCAAAATAAGAATGAGAATGAACAATCGATTATCCTTATCAGATTTATTCCCCCAGGCACCTCCGTAAAATATCTGCTGCTTCAGCCTATAGCCAATAGGTAACTCATCAGCCATTTTTTTGATCACCCTCCCCACCAGGTACTCTTTCTGCCCATATGAACCAATAAAATCAAACTCAACCACCATAGTGTACTCCATGTTTTCTTTGTTGATCAAATCAGTCACCCTTTCTTTTTTCAGTGTTCCAAAGAAATCCATACGCGCAATCTTATCTTTCCCTACCGGTAGTGCCTTATGGTAAAACTCCCAGTTGTCAGGAATACTCCTATCTGCACGTTTTAATCTCACAGGTTCCCGCACCCCATTATTGTACAAGTCGGTAACAGCCGTTTCGTTACGCGATAATTTTCTTAGCTCATAAAGAATATTACCCTGACCAATACCAGCCTGAGAGAGGCGCTTCTCATTCAAATCAATAATATGCTCCCGATGAACCTGATCATTACGGGTAGCACGACCATTGATAAAAATACTTTTAGCGTCAACACGTTGAATCTCCTGTAAATATTCTTTAAATCGATGAGCATATCCTTTCAGTTGCTCCAAATTATAGCCATAAAACGTCACCCTTGAATTTCTTCGTCCCTCGTGAAGAGAGTTATCAAAACCACGCCCCACACCAGTAATACTCCAATCGCCAACGCCCATATCTACGACCTTCGATTCCATCTCCGATTTCAGCGAACTAGGAAAAGAGGTAAACTCATGCTCTGGTTTAAAAAACACCTGAATCGTAGAATTCCCTGTTCCTCTGATATAAGTTTGAAACTGTTCTATCTCATCATAACCTGTCAGCTTATTCTCCAACCTTTTAAATATCTCGTTAGTCTGTTCCAGCGTCGTACCCTCATACATATCCCCGCTAATTGTCAGCTGAGTACGCCGCGAAGATCCTCCCAACCCCAATTGTTTGGTCTCCTTCAAAAACAGTCGCAATGATCCCCCTAGCGCTTTATCAACAATAGGCCGCATGGTTTCCTGATAGAACGTGTTTCCAAAGACTGTATTGTAACTTTTCTGATACCAATGTTCAGATTTCAGTTGATTGGGCATCATAAAGGTGGGCAGTCCAAAACCTAAAAGTGCCAACACAAACACCCATACACGAAATCTCGACAGTACATTAATGCCTGCCAGGTAAGTATTGTATCTTTTTACCAGTCTTTGTTTATTCTTCCTGCGCCTGGTCTCCGCAGGGCGGGGAAGGGGAAAACGTTGTAACAAGGCAGGAATAAAAAACAGCGATACAGCCAACGACACACTAAGGTTAATCAGAATTACATAGACAAAGTCGATGAGCTTCAACTGCTGTTGTTCATCTAAAAAGAAAACAACCACCAAAGCCCCGCAGGTTGTCAGCGTTGCGGCCAGTATTCCCCGAAATATCGACACCCCTTTACCAATACGAATATGATCAACCATCACAATTGTATTATCGATAATCATCCCCAGCGATATGGTTATACCTGCCAATGAGTAAATCTGAATCTCAACATTAAACCAGTAATAGAAAATAAAAGCAATGAATATATTGGCAATCAGACTAACCAGCAAGATGCCTACATAGCGCCAACTACGACTAACAATCCAGACAAATACAAACAATAACAACAATGAAAGTGCGATACGGAAGACAATGTTTTGAAGTTCATCCTTGATAAATACTGTTCCATCATAACTTGTTGCAAGAGAATAGCCTTTGGGCAACTCTTCACTAATCTTTTCAATCTCTCTTTTTATTTGGTCACCTACCACCAATTGATTGGCATCGGCAGTAGTCATTACTCGGATGTTAACCGTATTTAAGCCATTAATCCGATAATAACTTGAGGGTAGTGATTCTTTCTTTTCCTGACTTACCAGATCGGTTAACTTAAACAAACGACCACCTGCCTCAATCTGAATTCTATCCCATTGAGGCTTTTCCCTGTCTAGCCCCTGTAAAACAACAGGTGTACTATAAAGTTGCTGATTATTCCCATTTAGTTGCTTCACTGCACCAATGGAAGCCGAACGATAATAACTCCTGATCTGTCTACTAATATCATCAGGAGTTAAATTCAATTGCTTCAGCTTGTTATAATCGTAGATCAGATTCCATTCCAGAGGAGTATATCCAGATATAATAACCTCGTGCACCCCGTTTAAGAGTGAAAGTCGTGGTTTTATTGTTGATTCTGCAACATTTCCAACCTCCCATCTCCTGCCTGCACCATTAAGAGTGAAGCTCAGCAATTGCTCTACCGTTTTCTCATCATCGCTTCCAGAAGCCCGAATATCAGGATAAGAAACACCAACCGGCAATTGCGGATATACCTGACGAATCAATGTAGACACCTCAAAACGGGCAGCATCCATATCAACATCCTTGTTAAGTTGCAATCCGATATAACCATTCCCATTTCCACTCCGGGAAGTAATTTTTTTCAATCCCTCAACCTGTGACAGTATGCCCTCCAGTTTAGAAGTAATCTCACTATCAACAACTATGGCATTAGCACCAGAGTAGCTATATCCAACAGAAATAAAAGAGCTATTTCTGCTGGGCGATAAGCTTACATCCAGCAATGGCACAATAACCAAGCCCAGCAGCGTTAACGCCAGGCAGGTCATTAATAGGGTAAATGATGGTATATGCCTTCGTTGGTTTAATTGCATAATTTAAGTTAGTTTCTCGCTAATAAGACAATAACTGACACTTTTCTGTAGCCAATCAGCATATAAATTCTACCAATACATTCCATCAAATCTCAGAGTCATAGAATATACTTACTTTTAATCTAATCATTTAACTTTACACAAGGAATACCCTTAGTATTATTCACGTCAATTTAATATAGCTAGTACATTCAACAGTAAATTAAAATCCTATTTCTATATTCAAAAATCAATACTTGATTTAATATTTATATACAGTTTATTCAGATTACTGCTAAACAGAAGCAATTGCTGGAACAATAAACTTTAAAAAACAGAAGCTATCCTCATCTAGAAAATATGTTTTTAATATATCACCTGATTTATTCACATATATTATGAGTGCCTTATTTTTATCGTCGCCCTCAAATATCTGACCTTCTTCCAATTGGAATATTCGAGTTTTTAATCTGTTCTCATCAATTGCTAAATACAATTGCCTAACATTACTCAAATTTGAGACAATAATTACATTTCCTAGTGAATCCAATTTTTTCAACATCTCTATTTGTGCACTAATACAAGGACCACAATTTGTATCTTTCAATCTAAAAATTATTTTAGTATCTGATTCTCCTTCAATTAAATCGTTCATTTGAACGTTTTGAAGGGTATTTATATCCGTTAAAATACAATTTGCAATCTTCGTCGCTTTTACCTCATTTGACTCTTGAATAAGCGATGTTAACTGTTTCACATTACCTGATAACTGCAGATTCTCTCTTTGTAGCTCTATGAAATTAGAATTTAAACCAATAACATAATCAAAGCATATCAATCCTAGCAATAAAGATGACACAACAAGTGATATATTCAATATTTTAGATATCATATCTTACAATTATTACTAAACTTAAATGTTAAAATAACTGGATTACTACTAGGATCGGTTGAATAATCATTAGTTTTTTCTGCTTTAAAAAATTTATGTCCTTTGGTTATCCAATGGCAACTCATGCTTGAATAAAAGGTATTGTCTTCATAGAATAGTAAGTCTGGCAACCATGACTCCGATTTATATGAAAGAAAACTTTCATCTTTCAAGTCAACTAGCGACAAATGATGCTTCCCGTTATTTATAAACTTTGTCAACAGTATATCATCTGCAATCAAGGCATTTATAAAAAATGAATACTTAAATTGATTAGTGAAAAAACCTTGGGGATCTTTGAGATCCTCTAAGGGTACCTCATTACCATTAAAATCAAATTTGATAACCTGATCACTTTCTTTATCAGAAATATTTAAATGAACTTGCGAGTTAAACGAATCGAAATAACTTATTCTTTCTTTATCATACAATAATGGATTAGGTGTCAATGGAGGTAATCCAATATATGCTGGCAAGACATCTATTTTCTTCTCTAACAGATTGAATTCTAGGTCATATTTAAAGATAAGACAAGCCTCTTTTCCAGTCAATACAGATTGATGATTACTCGCACAAACATAACAGTCATTATTACTTGAAATACTCCATAGCAAAGCATTAGTTGTTAATTTTCTACTACTCAGAAATGTCCCATTAAAACCATAAGTTAAAACCGTTGACGGGAAAGCCAATATCTGGATATTTCCATTTCTCTTATCGATTGTAAAATCTTCGATATTAACATATTCTCCTGGTCCTTTCCCTATTTTCCCAATAGTTCGAACAAACTTACCATGTTCGTCGAATATGAATATCTTTTTTTTCCTAACCTTATCTAATATGAAAAAGAAACCATTATACTTCATAAACTTATCAATACTACCGAAAAGACTTTCTTTTCTTGTCTCTAGAGGAATGTATTTAAAGTCTACAAAAACATCATTAAGGTTGCCCATATTCTTAATATTGCGTAGGATTGCAATAGAGTTAACATTACTATCATCTTGTGTCGAACAACTTATTGATATAAATAGAATAATTACTAAAATTAGTCTATCAATCATTTTATTAATCCGCATAGTCTTTTGCTTTTATGTTATTAAATAATAGAAGACATCTAAATATAAAGACATCTTCTATTTCTTACTCTATTTAGTACCACAAGCCGATCCACTTGGACAACTTGTTAACTTACAAGTCAGCCTCACCATCGGAGGATACCACTCATAATCTTGGCACTCAGTAATACTCTGTGCAACCCAGCCGCCAGTGGTATTACTAAGACAACTACATGATGATTGGTGTTTTTGTAGCGTTTCGGTCTCTAATTCTGTTCCAAATGCATTCGTAAAAGTCAAACCTAACTTCGCCAATGTCGTAGAACTATAATTTTCACCTTGATTTGAAACCGCGATATTAAATAAAGATGTCAATATTATTGACAATGCCAGTAACTTATAAATCGTTTTCATTTTTATTTTCTTTTTGTTATTTAACTATCGGAATTCAGATAATGATCTTGACAGTCAAATTCCATGTTTGTACATATTTTTCAAATAAGACTGAATTGTAATCAACAAAATAATATTCTATTATACTAAATGATAATAAAATAGCTAAGCGTCACACTGCAATAATCGAAATTGAATACTCTTATTCGAAATATAGGTTGAAAGCAGTTCCACACATTTCTGTTATTATTTGCAAAACCTGTCATGATAACAAACTATTACAATCCTTGTCATAATGAAACAAATAATCGCTTCAAAAAATCTATCTTTACCACATATTTACCACCTCCTTTCTGATGATGGATAGAAGTGGTTGACGGGAAGCAGTTTGTTTGCGCAGGTGCTTCCTGTCTTTTTCTACATTGATTAATACTGTTTATATTACCAGCTTGCATATTTTTCAATTATTTGAGTCATTTCTGTTCTTATTTCATCTACTGCTGTAGATTGTATCTTCACTTTTTTGTTGATGACAAGCTTTGCTGTTCTTACGGCCTTCTGCTCGTCTCCTATTTCATCATATAACTTAGCCAACAAATACAGTGGGTAAAAGCGGTTGGGTACCATATGCCATGCTTTGTTGTACATATCCTCAGCTCTTTCAAACTCTTTTTGTTCTTTAAAGCAGTCTCCCAATGCCGTATACAAGATTGTATTATTCAAGTAATCTCTAGATCTTGTTAGTATCAACTCTGCTTTGCGGTATTCTTTTGCCATACATAAAGCTTTGCCATAGGCTACTAAAAACACGCCATTATTATTCAAAACTTCATATGCATCCTCATATTCGTCAAGACATTCTGCATAGGCTTCCACACTGTAAATATCCGTTGCATCTTTCCACGTTACCAATGCATAATATTGCTGCTTGAGCACTTTGCTGCCAGGAATCAATAATGCCAGAAATAAAACCAACATGCTCCAATTGATGTATGCCGCAATTCTACTTTCATACTTCCGAATAGCTGGACAAACCACTGTTCGCTGATAATGAGCAATAATTGCGATTGATAGCATCACGATTACTTTGATTGGCAATATTTCAGAGGGGTATGAAAATAATCCAAAAATAAGTACTCCCATTAAAGCCGCTTTTGCTGCAAATACCTGACGCTTACTAGACGTTGTTCGAAAGAATATTGAAACCAATATCATTACAAACAATACAGCTCCAAGTAATCCTTTCTCTACAGCTACATTTATCAACTCATTGAAGGTATAGGTAACATTATCTGCCACCATCTCTTCCGGAGCATTAGGATTGGCCTTAAAGTAGTCGGCCTGGTAATTCATATAATAGGCTTTAAACTTGTTAATACCATGCCCTAATACAGGTTTGTCTTTAACCATATTGGTCGACACCTTCCAAATGAATAATCTACCGTCGGCCGAATTCTTCTTAAAGAAGTATATACCACTAAGAAATATGGATAATACAACCACTGTTAATATCGTAAGGAACCTCCTGTTTATCATCAAAGAAGAATACTTCTTTATGATTGGTGTCGATTGTATTTTATTTAGTAATTCTGTTTTTCTATAATGCATTAAAACGAAGATTCCTGAACAAATAGCTGCAAGCCATGCTGCTCGAGACTGCGTAGCTGGAAGCACTAATATTATTGAAACAATAGTAATCAACGATAAACCGTTAACGAATTGAATAGCTCTATTATTGATAAGCTTTGTTTGGAAAAATCTTGAATATTTTGAGTTCTTTGAGGTTGAAAGATAATAGATAATTGCAATGGGCAATATTGTAATTAAAAATCCCGCATAGGGACCAGGATTAAAGAAGCTTCCAGTCAACTTGAACAATCCATGATTTGAACGAAATATTCCATATAATTGCAGGTTACCATAAATTGCCTGGATCATACCTAACAGCATTGTGGCAACAAGCACTAGATTAAGCTTTTGTTTTGGGAACTGACGTACAACCAAATAAAAAGCTGATAGACTGAGAAATTCAATCCAGTATAACTGATCAACTGAATAATCCAACAGATATGGATGTATGACTGTATACATGAAATAGATACCTAGCAGAACATCTAGAGGCTTTATATCTACCTTTATACTCTTTTTCTTCAACAAATTTGTCATCAATTGAGAAAAGACGATCAACATAACCGCACCTCCCCAGAACAAAGTTTTGCTTGTGGTTATTCCATACATCAGGTCATGGAAATAAACAAAAGGGAGGATAAGTATCATTGCAATACTTATCCAGGGTGTAATCGCGGAGTTTGCCTTCAGGACCATCCTTAATTTTTCCTTGGTGTTGTTCATGAGGTTTCCTTATATATGACTTTAGCTTTTATTTGACCTTGATAGATATCTACAGTTAACTTAAAATAGCTCTTCATATTTTTTGAGAACATTCTTCAAAAACTTTTTATTTAAATCATCTTCATGCTTTAATGGGAAAAAGAACATGTCGGTTTCATGTTCTTTTTTGTTGTATACAAAAAAACAAGGGTATTTTTCTTCTGCAATAGAGAACCGTTCATCATATGTCGAGATAAAGTTACATTTTAACTGATATTCTATTCTGAAATATTTTATAGAAGAGTTATTAAAATTCGCATTTATAAAAAAATTACATTTTGAAAGATCTGAGTAATTTTCTTTACAGAATTCTAAGGTCGATTTTACGCATGAAGAACAGTGATGTTCTGAGATATACAGACAAAGTGTATAATCTGACAGGTCCTGAGAATCCGGCATATTTAAATGTCTATTAGAATATCGATAACTCTCCATAAAAGAGCCCTGCATGGCCTCTATTCTTGCCTTTAATTTATTAGTATTTAGTGTTGACCTTGTTTCACCTATAACTTTTTCCTTATGTTCTTTTAAATAACATAAGCCAATAGCAATATTGGAAATAACAAGAATTATAAATGAGGATATTATAAGTTTTTTCATGATTCTTAGATCTGAAATTTATATACCGCCAAGACAGGATTATCATTAGGAGTATATGACTTTAACTTCCTCAAAAACGCTGAAGAAGAACAATTCTTTTTAAGCGAATGTATATAGTCTTTCTCTTTTTTTAGATTCATCATTAGCTGATTTGGAAGTATTGAAACAAATGAATCACCTTTAACCTTTGTAGGAAAGAAAAATACAGATATATTTTTTTTATGCCATTTTTCTGTATAGAACGTATTTCTACATTTGTGATATACAACTTGTTTTTTCTGTTTTGAATAAATTAAGGAATATGGATATTTCTCTCGGAAATATTTAAATGTAATAATATCCTGTGTCTCACAATAGTTGTTAATTTCTACAGAACAATTCATATATGCCTCTGTAAAACGTGTTCCTTTTTGTATCGCATCACCTAAAGCCTTAGGAAATGCCTCATTATCTGAAAAATGCACTTCACTCGACAAATAAACACTATCATTGTCAATAGCATATATTTTTGGTTCAAATCTGTTCTTATAATATAAATGATCCCCATAGAAAAACCCTCTAGGATTGGGATCTGATAAAAAATTCCCGAGCTTAGGTTGAACTTTAAAATAAAATCTCTTATCTCCTCCTTCTGCGAGTTGTTTAATAAGTGAATGACAATATTCTTCTTGATCTGCATAGTTAAAAGTGTAGGGATTATAGAAGAATAATGAATTATTATTCCATGCAACAGCCTGTGGATAGAATTCGATTTCTTCTTCACCAATAAACTGCTTAGTTTCTATCGAATAACGTATAACTTTATGTAGCTTAGGAGCAAATAATACTAATTGCTTATTGTTCTCATCAATTGTAAAATCCTTGAGTTCAAGATATTCTCCAGGTCCCTTTCCTATATTCTTGATATGAAATAGATAATTTCCAGTCTCTGAATAGACCACTACTGCATTAGCAATTACATCGTGAATAAAAATTTTATCATTAGAAAATAGTATTCTTTGGATTTTTCCTAACATGTGACTTGAGTCCAAAAAAATATATTTCGCTTCTTTAAGAAAAACATTATTATCCACTTCGCCTTTGGGCACATTTATCACATGGGTTTTTTCTACTTTTTTATTGCTTATTGTAACAACATTATCATTGCGACAGGATATTATTGAAAGAAATAATACAATCGAAAATAAATATTTCATTGTTGCAAAATGGTTTTATAAATTTTAAATTTATCACAAAAGCAATCCGCCTTCGAACGGATTACTTTTAATTAGCACCCACTAGCATGGATCTGGCGTACAATCACTTGGAGTAGTAATAAACTCGCAAATTATTTCGTGACGTAGTTGCGGATGCCACTCCGAATCAGTTACACTTAGTGTATAATCGCTTGAAGGCGGACACCACTCTCCCTGTGCTTCAATCTCATAATAGTAGTAATCTGAGTCATCACATTCTCCCGTATATGCATTATAATTAGGAGACCACGGATAACATTCGGCAAGGGCATTTTTAACTGGTTGAAACAGGTTAAGCACACTCACTGCTGTTGCAACCAAAAAGATTGCTTTGACATTTCTCGACTTCATAGTTTTATATTTTAACATTGTAAAAAACAGAATCAGTACCACATGATTCTAAACGTTTCTCTTATATTTCTAGTAAATATTCGCTATTAATCGGACAATTCTAGTTGAATAATGAATTGACCATATCTGCAAAAAATCCATCTCCGGGGATAACCCGATTCGGGAAAGGATCAATTATTGGATCTATCACACATAATTCACCTGTTTCATCATTACTATTAGCTTGCGCCTCCAACATTGCCAAACTAAAATCAGATTGATTACTTGCTTTAATGTTAAGTGATAAAAACATGTTGATGCCTACAAAAACAATAATTAGAGATTTTAAGAATTTTCTTTTCATAAGTAAATGAGATTAACAAAATTTGATTACTGAAATTGTCAATTCAAAATTTGTCAATCATGTAATAATTTCCAAGAAAATGGGGTTCAAATCGTTGATCGTAAAAAATGCACAAAGAACAAACAATCTCCAGAACTCACTAATAATCAACCACAATCAGAAACGACTACTGGGGCAAATTACTATAACTCATTATTAAATTAACACTATAAAAAACTCCTCTGGAGAATTATATTTCGTCCAATATTAATATTACTTCATCGAAACTCTCCACGCTTAGTTTGTCAAGTAACCGTCGTTTAACACTCATAACTCCCGACTTAGTAACACTATTTATGGCTGCAGTTTCTTCATTATTCAATTCTAAATAAAAGCATCGGCAATAATGAATGTCATTGTTAGTAATTTTTGGATATTTTCGTTGTAGTTTATTTCTCCAACCAGGTAGCTTACTTTCGAACCATGCATCAAATTCACCCTGCTTCTTGACTTCTCTTTTTTGGAAACCTCGCTTGATATGTCTCCGCATTGTCATCTTATTACGATTGTCATATATCTCGGTTAGTTCTTTAGTAAGACTCTCTTTTTCTCTATTTAATGTTTTGCGCTCTTCTTTTATCGCCTCTAATCTAATCTCTAACAAACACTTATCATTGTGTAATTTTAATTTTTCTTGTCTACTGCATTTTAGTTGTCGCTGTTTATAAAGAAACACCCCCATAAAACATAGACTCAATGAGACACCAATAACAAAAAACACCCATAACCTCTTATTCACGCGTTGAAAGTTTAGCTTTTCTCTTTGCTCATCTTTAATATTATATTGCGCACCTAGCGCAAGTAATTGTCCCTGTTCCTGAAGTTTCAATTCAGTTCTATCCGTCGTAATTATTTTTTTAAGAACTGCTGCCTCTTTTTTATAATCACCTTTAAATTTGTACAAATTAACCAGTTGCGCTCGACATAACACCCCCTCTTGTTTTGTTTTTAATCTATTTGCAGCTTCTAGCGCCTCCTCACAAGCGACAGTTGCCTCCTTAATTCGCCCCAACTTTGAGAGGTAATACGCTTTCGCATACATATATCTGACACGTTGACGATTAGTAGGAGTATATTGATACCCTTTTTTTGTAAAATCATTATAAATAACCTCCAATCTTTCAGGTTTTGATAATCTGAATTTTATAAAAAGTAAATTGAGTTCCACCCCATAAACACTACTCCATCGCTTCATTCGGTAGAACTCTGTTCTTGTTTTTTCTAAGTAATCATAGCGTATAGAGTCATTATCTGATTCTACTGCCAATGCAGCATACAGCAAAGCATTATAGTATGGCTTGTTGAACTCTTTGGCTTTATTCTTTAACTTGTTGATAAGTGGTTCTGCTTCAACATGAAGGTGTTTGGACAAACGTAGATAACCAAGATTAACATGAAAACTCAACTTGTCTAGATTATCGTATTCAAAATACCGCTCGCATTCTTCAAATAGCTGTTGAGCCTGAACATATAATCGAAGATGCTCTGAGGCAAAAGCTCGTACTAGCTTATTTAAGTGAATGTGATATTGATCATCTTTCTCTGAAAAGAACAATGCTGCTTCCTCCAGCTCTTTAATACTCTTGAGATACTCTTCTTTATTATTGTAGATTAATCCTTTAATGGTACTGTGTCGTGCCCGCTCATGGGATGTCATATTTACAGTATCCAGTTGAGATAATAAATTCTCAAGAACTTCTGGATGCTGTAACATCACTGCCTCCATATTACTCAGAACTTTGCAGTTGTTATTATCAAAACATTCCTTTTCTTGATCACATCTAAGAAATAACAAAACAACAACTGTTAATAAAAGAGTAGTTATTACGGACTTAAACGGTTTAACATTTATATCTCCATATTGGTTTTGTCTCATTCCTACTTGCATTCTTAATTCATTTCATTAGGGATTGCTGCTCATAAAAATGGAACGGCCATTGAAATTACAAAAAACAATGAACATAAAAAAAGGTTACACTGATTACCTGAGATGCTCACTAGAATACTTCCAAACACTTAAATAAATTATTTCAAATTCTCAATAAGATTTTGCTTGTGGAAATTCCGTACATCAAATCGTGAACATAGAAAAAAGGGAGGATAAGTATCATTACAATACTTATCCAGGGTGTAATGGAGGAGTTAGCCTTTAGGACCATTTATTAATAGTGCAGTGCCTTTTCTTAGATCACTTTATTCAAATATAGATTTGATCATACCTGTCCAGAATCCATCTTCAGGATTGGCACTAGTTGGGATAATATCATCATCAGGATCGGGATCAAATATTTCTGAGTCATCGTCACTATTAGCTCTTGCTTCCAGCATTTCCAAATTAAGGGCAGTCCTATTACTCGCTGCAATATTTATCGACAAAAACATATTAATTCCCACAAAAACAACCACCAGCGATCTTAAAACTTTTCTCTTCATACGTGAGGACTTAAGTGTTTTAGTAAAACATTTAATTTCAGTCCAAACGTACCAACAAGCCCTAATCGAGCAGGGTGCACAAAGGGGTCACAAAAATTAAAATCAATAATCTAGGGGACTAGTCCCCCTTGGAGACAACTATTAATCAAAGGTTTTCAAATATTGAACTAGGTCCTTATATCTCTTCTTTCCAAGTTTGTCTTTAATTCTTCTTTTAGCAGTCTTAACTCCATCAATACTCACATCACAGAACTGGGCCACGATACTATTCTCCAGATTTAAGTAAAAACACATACAGTAGTTAATCTCTTTTGTAGATAGGGTAGTATGCTGTTGGCGAAATCTTTCTTTCCAGCCAGGTCGAATTTCCGTAAAGCTGATTTCGAATTCTTCCCAACATGTTATTCGACCTTTCTCAATATTTTGAAACAGTTTCTCAAAAACAATAGATTCATCAAACTGAACTTTTGCCTTTTCAACCTGATTGATGAGCTGTGTATGTTTTGCCTTCTCACTTCTCAAGGTAGTCAACAATTCATCAAATCGTTTTCTCACGATGCTATTAATATACTCTAAATGATTCTGCTTTCTTCGATATACTTTCAGGCGATTATTGATTACAAACAAAAGAGCTATTACAATGCATACAATTACAAATATTGAAATCAATAATCCAATATTTCTCAATTCTAGTTTAAGTTTTTCTCTCTCCTGTTCGGAATAACGATAATGAGCACCAAATGCTAATATCTGTGCTTCTCTTATTCTTCTTGTCTCATTATTTCGAATTAAAATAATTCTTTCTAATGCACTTGATTCCTTCTCAAAGTCGCCAATATTCTTATAAAGAAGACCTAATAAATTAATACAATAATACTCTGCATGCTTTATCTTTAATAAACTTGCTTCTTTCAACACCTCTTCGGCCACCTCAATGGCCTCTTTATAACGATTCTGTCGTGCCAAATAATAAGCCTTCCCATATCTATAGCGCACTTTTTGTCTGGGAGTAAGAGTATACGGATAATCTTTTGGCATAAAATCGTTATAAATATTCGCCATTTCCTCTGGCTTTGCTATTCTAATCCTGGCAAATAGCATATTTTGTTCTACCGTATAGACACTCAACCATCGCTGCATATCGAAATAAATATCCCTGGCCTGCTCATAGTAGACACATTTAAGAGAATCATTCCTTTCAATAGCTGCCAATGATGTATATAAAATGGCTTGAAAATAAGGAGTCTCAAAATCCTGACTCTCTCTCTTTAAGCGTTCAATCAGTGCTAATTTATCTAAATTTAGATGTTGAGCCATTCGCAAAAATCCCAATGAAACACGAAACTTTAACTTATTAAGATTCTGCTCCTCAAAATATAATTCACATTGCCCATATAACTCACTTGCGTTCTTATACAACTTTAAATGTTCAAATGAGAAAGCCCTGATCAATCTATTTAAATGAATATGATACTCGTCTCCTTTTTCTATAAAGTAAGTTTCAGCCTTTTGCAACTCTTCAATACTTTGCTTATACTCTCCTTCGTTATTATAAATCAATCCTTTGACGGTACTAATCCGGGCCTGCTCATGTTTAGTAATGGTAAGGGTATCTATATTTTTCAACAAACTATCTAGCAAATGGGGCTGTTGAAACATAACAGATTCGATATAATCAAGCGTTACCTCATTAGTATTGCCAGTATCTCCCTTCTCTTGGTCACATCCCCCAAATACAAATGAGATAGTTATAATAAAAATAGCAGCGACAATAATCTTAAACAGACTAATATCCGCAGTAATATAATGGTTTTGTTTTACTCCTTGCTCCATTAGTATTGCTTATTATTATGGGGTGTTGCTTTATTAAAGTACTAATGGCTATCGAAATTACAAAATTTAAGAGAACAAAAAAAGCCTACACTAATCACCTGAGACATTCCCAGACGATAGGTGTAGGCCTATATAAAGCGATTAAAAAACGCTTATTTCAACTTCAAAGTCTTCTTCAAAATCAATGTATGACGATCGCGAGTTTTTACTTTTGCTACAACGGTAACAAAATTAGGAATGTTAGTAGTTGGAATTAACATTGTACCAACACCGCTCTTAGTTTGAATCTTCTTCATTCCTTCTGGCATGTACTTATCTTCCACAAGGAAGCCATTAAAGAACTCAACCTGCTTGGTTTTGTTTGACATACGTGCTTTCACCTTAAGGAAACCGCCATCGGTTGATTTTGTCAATACAATAGTAGGCTGCTTACGTACTTTTCCTACATTGGTATACTCCACCAAACCAATTCCTATTAATCCTTTCTTATAAGGATACTCAGCCCAAAGCTTTCCATCCTTATAATATCTCTTACAAATACCATCTCTCTTTCCATTCACGTAAGGCTCCTCTTTCCATACAACTGGCGTTTGTCCTTTATAAGCTGGATGAAATGTTTTTTTAACTCCCTGACGGATGTTAAACTCATATGGTGTTAGAGAATACAGGCTTCCAGCTGCATAGTATCTTTTCTGAACACCATGACGCTTCCCACTTTTGGTAATTACAGGAATTTCATACTCAACCTTCTTCGGATTATTTGCAAACTTCCTTGTTACAATAGAAATGGTGTCGTTTGCATTAGCTTCCGCGTCCTCTGCCGTTTTCGAACTTTTACTAACGCAACCCACCATTGCGACGATTGCACTTAGCAACAAAATGTTTAGTAGTTTCATGACCTATTCGATTATTGTTTATAATTCTACTTGTCTACAGTTCTTTTAATGGATCCCATAATCGGGATTCAAAATCAACAATCTTATCATCTCTGATAACAACCCCTTCACTTTCCAACAGTTCTTTCATTACCGATGAGCCGCCAAAATGCCTTTTGCCAGTGAGCACACCAGTTCTGTTAACCACTCGATGGGCAGGAACATACTCTTCCTGTTCGTGGGCTCTGTTCATCGCCCAGCCAACCATACGCGCAGCTCCGGGTGAACCAATGCAACGTGCAATAGCACCATAGGTTACTACCCGTCCGGGAGGCACCAAACGTACCACCTCGTAAACTTGTTGAAAAAAATCAGCCATAACTTTCAATTAACTGATAATGGTGGGATGTCAATTTGAAGTTAGGTCACGACAAATATAACAAAATTCTTTTTAAAGCGAGGGCGGCTTACAGCCGCCCTCGCTTTACTTTTTATATATCTCTTGCAGTACGGCCAAAGCTTCTGTATGGGTCGGGTTCAATTTCTACATCCGACTCTTTTAGCTCTCCGTTATGTAGCTTAAAACTAATATACTTAATATCAATTCCACGTTCAATCCATTGCTTCTCGTAGAATGTTTTAATCGATAAAACATCATCTACAATATCCGATTCGTAAAGGTTATCGGTACACTGCTGTACTTCAAAATTATTCTCCTTTACCATCTCAACAGTGTAGTTAAACTGAAAATTACTATCAGTCTTCAAATGCACGATGCCATTATCTGGTAATATCTCGCGATACAACTCCATGAATTTGGTAGAAGTCAACCGTTTCTTGGTCTTTTTCATCTGTGGATCAGGGAAAGTCAACCAAATTTGCTCAACCTCATTTTTTGCAAAAAAGCGGTTAATCACCTCAATATTGGTACGAAGAAAAGCCACATTCTTAATGCCCTCTTCTTTCACCTGACGAGCACCTTTCCACATACGCGATCCCTTAATATCAACACCTATAAAGTTACGATCAGGAAATCGCTTAGCAAGATTCACAGTATATTCACCTTTCCCGCACCCCAACTCCAGAATGATTGGATTATCATTTCCAAACATCTCTGAATTCCAATTTCCTTTAAGAGCATGATCCTGATTGATCACCTCTCTAAATGACACCTGCTTCACATGATCGAAGCTGTCCATGTCGGCAAACTTAGCAAGCTTATTTTTTCCCACTACTCTTTGTTTAATCTTGTTTCTCTATCCGAATTCCAATATCCCTAATCCCCTCCAGCACATCGGCACGCATACCATGTTGCAGCTTCACTTCATAAGATCCGGATACCGGAAAAACAACATTGCTCTTTAATGGCAACTGATTATCGTATAAATCGCCTAAACCACTACCTCTCCATTTCCCCGAAGGATCTGCCAGAATGTATTCAATCGTATCGGTTTTCACCTTTCCATCGGGTGCAGTCATATAGACAAACAACCACAGATTGCTATTGGGATACGATCCTTTATTCCTGATATTGACATACATATCACATGGCGTGATGGTATCGGTAATATCCACTGAAAAATGTGCCAAAGAATCCTTATGCCATCCTTCAACATTCAGCTCTTGATAAGAATCAAATACACTGTTTCTGTCGCATGCAACAACTAGCATGAGAACCAAACAGCACAACAGACTATAAACTGTCAGATTAATCCTTCTTTTGATTTCTGGCATTGTTACTCTTGTTATTATTCCTTTTTGGTCGTCGGCTACCACTCTTTTGCTGTCCCGAACGTGAAGGTCTCGATCCCTGAGAACTACCTCCCTTTGATCGTGCCTGAGGATTTCGTTTATCGCCCTCTCTACGTTCTTTGCTTCGAGAAGCATCTTTTGATCGGTTGTTATCTTTTCCTTTAGATACTTCTTTCGTGCGTGATGAATCCTTCGATCGAGCTACATCTTTACCTTTTGTTGCATCTTTCGAACGACTTCTATCCTTACTGGCTGAAGCATCTTTGGTACGCTGACCATCTCTACTTCCCTGACTATCTGCAGGGCGTTGTCCTTGAGAACCTCCTGGACGCTGACCTTGTGATCCTGATGGACGCTTTTTGCGTTTTCTCTTCTTTCTTGATCCTCCGCCTGCTTGCTTATCGAAACGATTCAGGTCTTCCTCTGCAATTACTCCGGCGTAGCCAAGCTCTTTCAGCTCGATATCCATATCGTACGATTCCAGTTTCTCAACCTTCTTACCTTTACGATTCAATCGAATAATTTCTTTCACCCGGTCAACACTTATCGAAACCTGGTTAGCTGGCGCACAACTAGCTGGTGCATACCAGAATATCTTTTTGAAAATGTCGGCTTTCAAGAAAATATAGTTTCCATTCTCTGTCTCCAATGGAAGATTTGTTGGTGGGAAGTCTTTCTGCGCATCAATATAACAATCAAGCTCAAAATTAAGACAGCATTTTAGTTTACCACACTGACCTGCAAGCTTCTGAGGATTCAGAGAAATCTCCTGATAGCGTGCTGCATTGGTGGTTACCGATACGAAGTTTGAGATCCATGTACAGCAACAAAGCTCGCGACCACAAGGTCCGATACCTCCAATGCGTCCAGCTTCCTGGCGTGCACCAATCTGCTTCATCTCAATACGGATACGGAATGTTTCAGCAAGTACCTTAATCAACTGTCTAAAGTCTACTCGCTCATCGGCAATATAGTAGAAAATAGCCTTGGTCTTATCACCCTGGTACTCCACATCACCAATCTTCATATCCAACTCCAACTCCGCAGCAATCTTTCTCGAGCGCAACATTGTATCGTGCTCCAAAGCAACTGCTTCTTTCCACTTATCAACATCGGCTGGTTTGGCTTTACGATATACCTTACGCAACTCTCCGTTCACATAGGTAACCCTGTGTTTTTTCATTTGCTCAAGAACCAAATCTCCTACCAACGACACGATAC
The DNA here is from genome assembly GCA_005217565.1 of Puteibacter caeruleilacunae. Classification (GTDB taxonomy): domain Bacteria; phylum Bacteroidota; class Bacteroidia; order Bacteroidales; family Prolixibacteraceae; genus Puteibacter; species Puteibacter caeruleilacunae. The sequence continues at coordinate 13,832 of SJCO01000006.1, read as the reverse complement.
CAATATCATGTCCGGGACTCGCTTCTACTGCAACAACATCACCAACACTCAGCTTTATATTGTTTGGATTTTGATAATAATCCTTTCTTGTATTTTTGAATCTTACTTCGACTACGCCTTGCGTATTCGCGGTATTCTGTACATCCCCAAGCCAGTCGTATACATCCAATTTTGCACACGATCCTTTATTGTTTGATGAACAACACCCGCGATCTTTCAGATCTACCTGGCATTCATTACAACTCATAGAGTATATATATTTAGGCTGCAAAACCATAGCGGTTAATGCAGAGACGTTCAATTATTCTATTTTACAAAAATAGTGAAAACAACCAATGTGAAAAATTCACTCTCGTTTAGTTAGTTACAACAATGCCCTCCGAACGACTATAGTCTGATCAATTTTACAATTTTCAAAGCCATATCCATGAATATTATCCTTGGATTTCCATTCATACTGATATGCTGAAATGCCTTCTCAAACTCCTCTGAAATTGGGATAATGTTCCGTTCATTCACAAACGGACTAAAGCGTTTTGAGAATCCCATTTCCTGATTGTTCATATAGTTCAATCCTGGTCGCCCAATATTGAGAATAAAATTTTCTCGTACCAGGTGAATTCCATATTGCAGAAATGATTTCTGCTTCTCACGACCAATTGTTGAAACCTGATCAACCCAGGAAAATAACTCCAGAATTTTTCTACCATATGAGAAACGCATCAACTCCATGAATTTCTCTAAATTGTATACTGCAGCTTCATCGGGATGCATTAACTGCTTTGCTCTAATGTAATTTCCATTACACAAATGCACCACTGAATCAACATCCATTGAGGCATCCTGAGCTTTTGGGGTTAACGCTGTTTTTAGTGACTCAGGACCAATCTTGCCAACTTTTATTCGCTGTACCCTCGATTTGATGGTACTAATCAACGCATCTTCCTGTTCACTTATCAACAAGAACAATGTTTTTGTTGGTGGCTCCTCAATCATCTTCAGCAATTTATTCGATGCCACAACGTGCATCTTCTCAGGCAACCATATAATCATCACCTTGTACTCTGCCTCGAAAGTCTTGAGGTTTAGCTTTCGAATAATCTCATCACTCTCATGTGAATAGATCATTCCCTGAGCATTATCAACGCCAATGGATCCAAACCATTGATCCAAGCTAAAATAAGGATCGTCAAGTACCCGCTTACGCCATTCATTGATGAAATGATCACTAACCGGATCTTTAGCCTTCGGTGTTTTCACAACAGGAAAAACAAAATGCAGGTCAGGGTGAATAAGTTTTGAATACTTGACACACGATGGGCACACCCCACAGGAATCGTGTTCCCCTGGATTGCTACAGCAAATATACTGAGCGTATGCCAACGCAAGAGCAAGCTTCCCACTTCCCTCCGGTCCAACCAGTAATTGCGCATGACTAATCCGCTCTTCCTTAACCGATTTAATCATCCTCGCCTTTACCGCCTCTTGTCCGATAACATCCTGAAATTGCATATCTATTTTATCCTCTACATTTATCTTGAGAACCAAAGGTAAAAATAAAATCAGAATCACTATTCTTTCTGATACACTTTCATCAATATAACAAAATATTTATCCATCGATGTAGCCTCCTGAACCATCAAGAATTAACATCAATCAAAATTGGCTTAAAGAAATGTTAATTAATCTGAAGTGATAAAATTACCCATGGAGTTGCATGAATATATTTTTTATCTTTGAGCGTTTCTTTAGAAATTTAAAAATCAAATAATATGCAAACAATAGACACTTACGATTTTTCGGGCAAGAAAGCTCTAATTCGTGTAGACTTCAACGTGCCTTTGAATGAGAATTTCGAGATCACTGATGATACTCGTATGAGAAAAGCACTTCCTACTATCCAGGCTGTATTAGCTAAAGGTGGATCTGCAATTGTTATGTCTCACCTTGGTCGTCCAAAAGGACCTGAGGCTAAATTTTCTTTGAAGCCATTGGTAAACCACCTTTCTGAATTACTTGGTGGTGTTAAAGTAGCTATCGCTCCTGACTGTATCGGTGACGAGACTCAAGCTTTGGCTGACGCTCTTCAACCAGGAGAGGTTCTTCTATTAGAAAACCTTCGTTTCCACGGTGAAGAGAAAAAAGGTGATGAAGATTTCGCTAAGCAACTTGCTAACCTGGGTGACTGTTGGGTAAACGATGCATTTGGTACTGCACACCGTGCTCACGCATCGACTGCTGTAATGGCTAAATTCTTCCCTAACGATAAAATGTTCGGTACTTTGGTAAGTAGCGAGGTTGAGAGCTTAGACAAAGTTGTTGCTAATCCTCAACGTCCTTTCACTGCTATTATGGGTGGTGCTAAAGTATCTTCTAAGATTACAATCATCGAAAACATGCTTGACAAGGTTGATAACCTTATCATCGGTGGTGGTATGATCTTTACTTTCGTTAAAGCAATGGGTGGAAACATTGGTTCTTCTCTTTGTGAGGACGATTACTTAGAAATGGCAAAAAATATTGTTGAGAAAGCAAAAGAAAAAGGTGTTAACCTTATCATTGCTTCTGACTGTGTTGCTGCTGACAAATTTGCTAACGATGCAAACATCGAGACTGTAGCTGCTGGTGATATCAAAGAAGGATGGATGGGTCTTGACGTAGGTCCTGACACAATCGCTACTTTCAAAGAAGTAATCGGTAACTCTGCAACTGTTCTTTGGAATGGTCCTGCTGGAGTATTCGAAATGGAAAACTTCGCTGCTGGTACTGTAGCTATCGGTGATGCTGTTGTTGAAGCAACTAAAAAAGGTGCATTCTCACTAGTTGGTGGTGGTGACTCTGTTGCTGCTGTTAACCAATTCGGTATTTCTGAAGGTGTTTCTTACATCTCAACTGCTGGTGGTGCATTGCTTGAGTACCTTGAAGGAAAAGACCTTCCAGGTATCGCAGCCGTAAGAAGCTAATCTTACACAAAAAATATCTTACAAACCCCGGAGTTCTCTTCGGGGTTTTTTATTGCTCCTCGCTGCCCGCTAGGGCAGCAAATGTCTGTAGAAACAACAACCATCCTCTCACATTCACCACCTCCATCTGCCCTGAAAGGGCATTTCTTCTATTGCGCATAAACCCATAGATACGAAACATTCTCATTGACAGTTTTTTTTCACAGGGAGTATTTTGAACAAATCTATCCACCTCATCACCCTATATCAGTTCAACCGATCCTTGCATTTATACAATACCAATACAGGATTATCGTCAAGCCTTACCTTCAATAACTTCTGATAATTTTCTTTGGACAGTTTGATTTTATTATCGCGTATATTATCAATTAGTTTCTCCAAACTTTTCCCATGCATATCGAATGCCGAGACAAAGAAATCATTATAAGCTCCTATGAAATCCTGAGCAGGAAAACACCCCGTATAATCATCAGTAACCATATGTGCTCCTAACATTTCACCTGTTTGGGCAAAGCGAAATAAACTGTATGTCAATCTTTCATTCCGATATTCAAACGAGATTAATTTTGAATTTTCTATGTAATGACTTATTCCATTCAGCTTTTTAAAAGAAATAAATGAACGTGTTAATTCCCTCACATCTTCAATCTTATTAAGCTCTGCAATATCATCAACTGTAGCACGATTACTTGATTCCAAAGTCAGGAAAGGCTTTATCTTCCGATCTTGAATACTGAATATAGTATCTGAAAAAGGTTTAAAGTATTTAACATCATAAGAGGACTTAAAAAAGTTATTAGAGACCGTAATAAGGGCAGTACATCCTTTATTATAAACATCTGAATCCATCCACTTCTCCAATTCATTTCCCTCCAAATCTATCGCATGTAACCAATACTTTGATCCACCGTCCCTCACTAAATTATCAACTAGTATTATATCCCTATCAAAAACAATTTGATTAAAAATTAGATTCCCTTGCAAGGTCAAACTTTTTAGATGCTCTCCTGTATTAGAAAACACCAGCACTCTCCGAGTATTTCGATCTAACACATAGATTTGCTTCTTAGCATCATCGATAGAAAAAAAATCGGGTCTATTAAACTCCCCAGGCCCTCTACCTACAACACCTATTTTTCGAATAAAGCGGCCTTCCAAATCAAATAAGAATAATGCCTTAGCGCTAAAGGAATCCAAAATATAAATGGTATCATTTACTATTTCCAACTGGTCAACTTGTCCAATCAAACACTCTTCCTTTGTCTCAAGTGCAATGATCTCAATACCATCAAAGATATCTGAATAATTAATTTTTGACTCTCGGGTTATAGTATCAACATTAATCCTGATTAATCCTTCATTGACCGCTATTCCACTTAGATTTTCCTTTACTCTTCCTTGCCCACAGCCTCCAAACAGAATTAAGCACCCTAAGAGTATCAATAATTGTTGTCGTTTTTCGAGAAGTTTCATTGTTAGGTTGTTAATGTTTTTATTCAATTGTCAAACAGTTAGTATCTCTACTCTAAAACTCCTTTAATTTATAAATAAGGAGTAGGGGATTATCTTCAAGCTTTATTGATTGCATCACCTCCTTTACTCTGCCTCCCTCATTTAACTTAGGATCTTTGTTTATATACTCTTCGTTTTGTAGCACCTTGAAAGGTTCAATTACTGATACAAACTCATTCTTCCAGGTTACAGTCATTGGTGGAACAAACGACATTCCAAGGAAGCGTCCCAAACTATGATCTAACGCCCCTCCAGCTTTCATATTCCCCGTTTTAAGAGAATAATAAACATCTAAATGCCTCATCTCCTTATATACCCTAAAGAATAAAAAATCCTCCGATAGTACATAGTTTCCATCAAAATACGAATAATGCTGGATGATTTTCCTAACCATATCATCCGAGATGCTTTCGCCTGCTTTAACAGGCCAACCTTTCCCCTGAAAATCTAAAGCAAAACCAGCCTCAACACCATTTCCCTTCACTTGATAAATCGTATCAACAAAGAAATTATAGTAATACAGTTTATCATTAAACTTTTTCAATGGCCGATGCGCTGCGTAAGTACACCTATTATCTCGTTCATAATGGAAAAATGTACACAATGAGTCCAACTGCAAGTTACCTATAGCCAAACGATGCTTATCAATACTTGGAACTTTTGTATTGTAAGAACGCCCTAAATTAAAAACAGCAAAATCCGAAGTCATTTCCCAGTGTTGAAACAGGAAATAGGTAGGTTTACTTTCAATAAAGTTTCCATCAAAATCAAAATACACGAATTTCCTTGAGTCTAAATCATTCAGGATTATTCTTTTCTCCTTATTATCAATCGTAACATCATAAACACTTACATATTCTTTAGGTCCCTTGCCTGCACTACCAATTTTCTTTTTGAAAGCACCATCCAATCCAAAAAGAAACACCTTCTTATTGCCTTTATCCAGAATAATATATCCATTAGGTGTTACTAAAAGCTTATCGATTTCTCCGATAATACACTCCCTTGATGTCTCAAGTTCAACCAACTCAAAACTGTCGATCAACTCATTCATCTCAATAGCTTCGGAATAACCATCTTTAGGAACCTTAATCGTAACAACATTACCATGACTAGTACTGCCAGCGACTATTTCAGCATTTAATTTTTTTCCTTTAATACTGGAATTTATCGGTTTCAACGTTACACCATCTCCAGCATTATTACAGGCCCCAAAAATCAATATCCCAAAAAGTAATATCCATATATCTTTCATGCTTATTGTTTTATGTTTTCTAATATCATTCGCTTACCTCTTAGAATTTTCGAACCTTGAAAAGCGCTATTACAGGATTGGAGTTATAGTCATAATCCTGAAACCTCTTCTTATCTTTATCACTCAGATTTAAGGCCTCAATATCTTCAACACGCAGTTTATTGACAACAGAAATAAAAACATCTCCGTCTGATCCAATAATCCGATGTTTACCAGGCATTTCAGCAGGAAGTATGTCTCTCAATAAACACAATTTATCCGTATTCTTAGAAACCAACAAGTTCTCAACATATCTCATTTGGTAAGAAATCATGACAGTATTATCTGTCTCAAAAATCCCTTTTATTGAAGATATATACTCTGGACTTTGTCTAATAGAACCATATTCATTAAGCAAGCCTTCATCAATCTTTTCAGGCAATAAACCATCTTTGAACCGATACCTTTCTATTGCTTTATCATCCCTAAAACTATAGATACGGTTGGATAATCGAGGAGAAAACCATAAATCTCCACCAGATGAAAATATGTGAGACAATTCTTTAAAAGTACCGTGTTCATCAATAAAATCTCTAAGAGGAAATATAGTCTCGTATTTATTTTCATTCAGATCAACTATTCCGTAACAATCCTCAAGTCCGCTACTTGAGAACGGTCTATAAGCCACCATCTTATTATTTTTAGCAAAAGCAAACTCAATAAAAAACTTAGGTAGTCTGATAACCTTAAACGACTGACCTCTGTCGGAGTAGCAGATCATTTTCTGTCCGCCAGCGTCCATCATATAAATATTCCCACTATCGTCTACTTCAAAATCACTAACACTAACATACTCACCGGGACCGTTGCCTGTCTTGCTGATTTCATACTCGAATCCACCACTATCATTGAACACCATTACGGAGTTATTGACTAAAAAGTCGAAGATATAGAACATGTTATTCTTAAATATCACACGACATACTTCTCCAATAAAATGATCTCCCTTTGAAGACAATGGAATATATTCAATATCGGTAATAAGATTAGTATCGGACAACTTTTCCACATCCTCAAGATCTAGAATGCGAACATCCTCTACCACCTTAGTTTTGTCTTGCGAGCATCCAAATAACAACAACAAGACAGCTAATAAATAATTAATGCTAAAACTCTTCATGTAATCTATTTTAAAGGCTACAGATAAAGACAATAATCTTCCGGCAATTCCCCCGTTTTAAACAACGACGCTATCACTGCCTCACTCGTTAAATCCGCCCCCTCAACCACTCTTCACTCAAACGAACTTAACAGATTATTTTATACATATCAAGCTGTTAGGATTATTTTTCGTGAGCGTATGGTTTTTGCCCGTAAACGTCAAAAAAAATCTCAGACAAGCTGTTTTTCATTACAGTTTAGGATTAATTTCTAATACATAATTCACACCAGTTTCATTTAAATTGGTCCTTTTTCTCTGACAGCTAAAACTACAAACACACAAGAGAAAGAGTACTCCATAAATAGCAGCACTAACACGATTATTATTACTTTTTACTCCCATAAAGCAAATACTATTTAGATTTTTTAAGTGTGATAAAACATAAAACCGGATTACTATTAAGATCAATCTTCGAATCGACGAATTTATTCACTCTTTCCACATTATCCGCTATTGCCAGATTAACTACAATACAATCACCATCCCTGCCAATAGGAGTGAATAAAAAATTACCTTTAGTTACTGATGGATGAGTGAAAATGCGTGTCGTATCATCCTCCTTTGAATATATTACCAAAGAATATCCTGAATTTGATAAGTATTTAAAAACAATATAATTCGACAGTGCATAAAAATCACTTGTCTGCCAAATAAAATCATCTGCATGTATCGTTTGGAAAAATTCCGATGAGCTCTTGTACCTTTTATCCCAATGATGAGACTGTTTTACATCTAGTTTTTCCTCGATTTTCACTGAAAATTTCGGTACTATATTCAACTGAGGATCAATCTGAAAGATTGTATCCTTAAAACAGGGATAAACATAAAGACATGAATCCGAAGAGGACATGAAAGAATTTCCCAAAAACGATAAGTTCCGAATAGTCTCAGGTATCGTTATCCCGGATCTTATGTATTTTTGCTTTTTGTCTGTTATCACTAAATTACTATTACTATGTGCAGGAAATATTTGATTGTGGCGATAAAAAACAAAGTAATCCAGATATGAATAGAAAAACTCCCCAGCATTCTTTATATTAATATCAGATGAATTCAGATATAAACCATCCAACTTATAATTATGGATTTTCCTTTTAACAAAATCACAGATAAAAATCGTTCTATTTTTCTCATCAAAAGTAATATCCTGAATATTTCCATACTCACCTGGCCCTCTTCCAAGATGTGAAAATGAAGAGATATATGATCCATCACGCCCAAAAAGCAATACCTTTCCTAACTTATAATCCCCAACAATTAATGTATCTCCACAAATAAAAAGCTTTGATATTTCTTTAAACAAGGATCTACTATTTGTCTCCAGCGGAACAAACTCTGTCTTCGAAATCAGATAATCAATATTACCTTTCCCGGCACGCAGCTCCGATGTTAGCAATATCTCTGGTAATTTAACTGCCTTCTTACTATTACTCACACAAGCGCAACACATTATAATCGCCAGAGCAATCAAAACATTCACCTTGATTAGCCTACCAATTCCACTATTGTTTCTCATAACCTCTTAAAAATTAGAATTGACAACCTCCACTTCATCTAAATACACCGATTCTTAGAAATATTAGCACGCCCACAATAAATTAATAATATCAGCAAAACAGCCAATACTTTACAGTCCCGAAACAAGATCTTTAATTGATTCATTTGCATACTGTTTTTAATGATCTGAAATTTGAACATCATTATTGAATAGGTTTAGAATCATTATAACTGCTCTCAAATGTGTAATTTAATTTGACACACAAGAAAACAACTTATATGTCTGACTACTATCACTTAATAACATTGAAAGAGGATATAAATCCACCCCTCAATCAGCCAACCACAATGACTAATTTAACGTATTACATTATACATTCACAGCTTTTTCTGGTCGACTTCGTGAGCGTATGGTTTTATCTCGCGAGCGTGTAACAATGTTCTTCGAGCTCGCTTCGAAGTCCCTTCAGGCGACGATTTGCGACAGTTAATCTCGTGGTCCCTGCGACAACAATGTCTCGGTTAGATTCTAATGAATTAATCCATTTAAGGTTGACAACTTGTGACCGATTTATTTGATAAAAATCGGCACTCAATTTTTGTAGAATTTTAATCAAAGGCTTTGTGCACCGCATAGTCTCTCCTCCAAAACAATAAAACGTTGTCAAGTAATCAGACGTATTAATGTACACAATCGAGTCGAACGTTATCCTTACAAGCTTCTCTCTATTTCTAATCTCTATATAATCAGTATGCATTATTGTATCTATTTATTAACGACAAAAACCAACCAGAAAATTCCAATAGGAATATCCGGTCAAACCTAAATATCTTAAATACACACTGATATCTAACCCGAGGAGGTACTTCTTCGATTTTTAGTAAGCAAATAACAAGGAGTGATCTTACAAAGATCAATAAAACAAATAGTAAAGGGTTGTAATAACTTCATTCTTCTTCTTTTTGATTTTTTACAAATACCAAAAGGACAATCGCCCTTTTATATCTAAGGCACTTGCCAAATGAAAAAAGTTTAGATCCCAACCATGCTGTACAACATATTTTTAACTAATTCATCTTAAAAACACTCCTCCTCTTCATTCTTTTCTATTCAACTACCCCATACGATTTATACAACATCAACACTAAATTATCATCAGTCTTTCTTGATTGCATTAATACTCATTGTATAATACTCACTCATCTTACTTTAAATCATAAATCACCAATATTGGGTTATCAGATTCTCCAAATCTTTCAGATAAATCCTGCAATTGATGTTGGATTGCAGGATCTGGATCTGCTCCCATAATTTTAATTGTCTTCTTATAGTTTTTCAACTTATATGGCTCAACAAAACACAACATCTTATCATCGCCAAGTAACATATTCATCCTTGGATAGATATATGTCAAATCATCTTTAAACTTATTGAAAGAATACGCTTCACCTTTCACCCTATCATAAAAAATAGAACATCCTCCTCGTCCTTGAAATACTTCAAACATTAAGTAACGCTTATTATGAGTCAGTCCATTAAAAGCATAGCAATAATTCTTTTTCCGAACCTGATGCTTCCAATTCTCTTTCCTATATTTTTCAAAGAAATCATTGGGCAGACAATATTCTCCAAAATCAAAATAATACATTGGAGTTATTCTATTATCATTCACCTCATATATGTAAGGTGAAAATGTTGCACAAGCCAGAACCTCGTTGCAATTCTGAGATATCATATAAGAGGACGGAGCAAAATAAAACGAATTCTCACCATCTTGTTTTTCCCGATAAGACAACACTCTTTCTTTTCCTTCCGTGATGTAAAAACTATAATTAATAAACGCACAAAACAAGAATCGATTTCGATCCAACACTCTAAAAGAAGAAGCAAAAACTCCGGCCTTTACATTCTCTACGAAACTCCCATCAACTTTAAATATCTTAACTGTCTCAGCTTCCCCATCATAAATATACATTCTATCCTCTTCTTCATGATACTGAAAGTCTGTGATTGAAATATACTCTCCTGGTCCTTTCCCCTGACTTGATATTTTCCGAATAAACTTACCTTGTCTGGAGAAAACAAAAAGACTGCTTGAAATATCTCGGTCCAGAATAATAATATAATCCTTACTTACCTGAATCCTATTAATACCACCAATTATTGACTCTTTAGTGGTTTCAAGAGGAATAAATTCTGGATTTTCAAACAAATCAGAATAAACAAAAGATTCATGTTTCTGACAATCTATTTTTATGCTTTTAATCTGCTGATCTTTCTTATTATTACACCCCAAAAGAATCAAGATGCACAAACTCATTATTCCAAAAATCGATTTCATATCTATATATTTTGTTGTGGCAAATGACTCAAATCATCCCACGTCAGCTGAAAGTCGTTAAATAAAAAAGAAATGATTTCCCGATTACCCCCATACACACATCTCATCTCAACCAGTTAGCTTTATGCGCTATTTTTAATCCGTCTTTTTAACTCTTTAATCCTGCGGCACGCCACTGTTAACTTTACGTCTCCCTCTAGTTCAAGCTCCCGGTTATCAGCAACTGAAGTCACTTTATTAAGATTTACAACCTGCGAACGGTTAATTTGATAGAAGTCAGCATTAAGCTTTGGAATAATCTTATTCAAAGGCTTTGTGCAAGTAAATTTATTTCCATTTACATAGAAAAACGTTGTTAGGTAGTCATCAGTACTGATATACTCAATCGATTCGAACGCTATTTCTATAAACTCTCTTCTATACACAATTACAATGTGATCGTTGGGCATTGTTTTGTTCTTTTGGTTAATTAGCATTTCAATTACATGGAGGTGGTTTATACCTCTTTCATTATAGAGGCACTTGAAAAACCAAAAACGGGTGACAAGAGAGTTGTGTTTTATAACATATTTTATGAATAACGCTAAATCAGTTTAAATAACCTTCCTTAAACATGCACGACACAAACTTTGATTAAATCTATATATCAAATTTTTATTGGGTAGTTGCTTAAATAATATTGTGGAATCCCCCTACTGATTATACAATATGCAATTCCCGATGCAGTAGCTGAAAACTTCTTTGACAATAACTTTTCTTCCTCTGAAGAGATTAAGTGTAAGACAAAAGAAACACCCAAATATGTAAAAACAGAATAGTATAATCTTAACTATTGCCATCAATATTTGGTTTGAAAACCACTAAATATGGATTATCTATATCTTTAATTTTACTGGCCTCCTCATCTTTATTATTCTGAATTAGGAATTTCCTCATATCTTTTGGATTGACGCAGGCAATAAATTTGTCAGATGAAAAAACGCCAACGATTTTTGCTATTGGGAATTCTTGTTCGGTATAATCATTAGAATGAATTTTTCGCCCATTAGACTTAGAAATAATACACCAGCTCATTCTATTATTAAACGGATAACCGAAGGTGACAAACTCTTTGTTGTGAAACAAAAACATCAGAGCTATGATTTTCTTATTCTCTATTCTACAGTTCCAAACGTAATCCATTCCCTTATCCAGATCCTCCTCTGTTAAAGCATATTCTCCAAAATCAATTTTGTATTTTAATTCACGTGTCTTATTCTTCAACGAAAAAATATCATATTTATAAATACAGGAATACAAGATCTCATTTCCAAACTTACTCATTGGTATTGCAACATGTACGTTTGCTAATTTCCTTCGCAATGGGCCAATCTTATCCAGAACAACCGATAAACTATCATCGTATATGGCATAATTATAGGATTGTGGTTTCCCGATTTCATCATCTTTTTTAACAGAAATGCGTACAAATGCCAGATTCATACTATCATTAATTCCAACAAAGCTCCTTATGACATTATAATATCGGAATCGACGCTTAAAATTTAAATCCTGATCATAGAAGTTAAGATTGTATGTAATGTGATCTAGTATTCTTACTTCATCATTAACTCGGTCAATATCAAGACATGATGTGCCAGCAATTTCCCCTGGGCCTCTTCCTTTTATTGTTTTGTTAAGAAACTTACCAATTGAGTCGAAAACAAAAACAGTTTTGGTATGATACTCATCAAGCACATAATATTTGGATTTATAATATTCTACCTTTTCAATTCTGCCAATTAATGAAGCGTCGCAGGTCTCTAAAGAAATAATAGTATCAATCTCTAAGCTGACCTTTGTCCCATTGTTTTTTTCTGTTGGATCTATTTTTATTGTTGTATATGTGGAATCCGTTTGCTTGCAGCTTTGTCCACAAACGACAACAACAATAAAACAAGCCATCATTTTCACCAAAATTTTCATTGTAAGGTTGCTTAATTTTATTCAGTTTAAAATCAAAAACCAACGCCTCAACCAACCATTCACAAAAACGAATTTAACAGATTATTCTCTAAAACACAAACACTTATAAATTAAGATCGACTACATAAAGCACTCTGATTGCCATCAATCAACTTCATTCTCAACTGTCCGATTTTCTCGGACATTAGTCAATCTAAAGAGCAGAGGGGAGATAAGCTCCATAAATCTACAGGTAGAAACCTGTAGCTAGTACATTCTCATCTACACCATCTCACTAACCTCTGGTTTCAACCAGAGGATTTGTAGTAATTCAATCTATCCACCTCAACATTCTGTCCCAACGCACACCATCTGAACCATTTGAAAATAGCACCAACACTGCCTTCCCAACTATATACTCTTCCGGAACAAATCCCCACACTCTCGAATCTCCTGAGTTGTGACGATTATCTCCCATCATGAAATAGTAATCCTGTCGGAAGACATGAGCAGTCACTACCTCTCCAGATTTCAAATACACCTCCCGATCCTTATCCCACTCCAAGCCTTCGAATTTAGTTAGCGCCTTATGATACAGTATCCGATCCTCTCCTTTCAGATTAACCTTCATACCTTTATAAGGAATTTTCAACGCACCATAATAATCCATAGTCCATTTCAGCTGATTATTCCAGGGAAAAGCACGAGCAACAGAATCAGGCTTTGTTACCGCAATACTGATGCTGTCCAGATCCTCCAACTCTTTCACCACGGCGGCCTGAGCACGATTAAACTTCACCACCCGATACAACTCTTTACTCCGCTTGTAATCATTTAATGAAACCAATCCTAAAGAATCCATTGTATCAAACAAATCCTCAAATCGATGACTGTACACCCGATAATTACGCTTCACAAAAGCAGTTTCCTCAGCCTCCTCACTTCCAATATAGACCTTCCCACGCTTAATACTCAATAAATCGCCAGGCATCCCCACACACCGCTTAATAAAAAACTCCTTCTCATTATCGGGATAATTAAAAACCACCACATCATTACGCGCAATACCATCCAAACCAGTCAGTCGATCATACCCCCACCACTTATCATTAATCCTT
>SJCO01000050.1 GCA_005217565.1 Puteibacter caeruleilacunae | reverse complement strand
GTAAAGCATGGTTACAATACTTCCTCTCTGACTACCATTGCTAAGTTCACTTACGATGAGTTGGGAAGACAGACAAAAAAAGAGCTTCATAATGGCTATCAGGATATGGATTATCAGTATAATATTCGGGGCTGGCTGACGAAAATCAATGATCCATCGAGCAACTATACCAGYAACAAGYTGTTTGCAATGGAGYTTTATTATAACTCAGTATCACCAYTGACTTATCTTGATGRATTTGCTCAACACAATGGWAATATCAGTGGTATTCGTTGGCGCTATAATGAAACCAAGCCAGGAGGGTATACTTTCCGATATGATGGTTTAAATCGTCTGACAAAGGCTGATTATGGGCGTACTTACTCATCAGGTAACTTAAGCAATTATAGCTATTATGATGTTAGTCCGATTACCTACGATAAGAATGGAAACATCCAATCCCTGACTCGTAAAACATCATCAGGAAGCAACAGAGAGGCATTGACGTATGCTTATAATGGAAATCAGCTAAGTTCGCTTAGTGGAACCTTCAATAGCTCTTCGATCTCCAATAAGACTTTCAGTTATGATGACAACGGTAATGCAACTGCTGATAATTTAAGGGGTATCAATATCGAGTATTTTGAAGAGTTGAATTTGCCAAAGAAGTACAGTGGTGATTCACTGTATACGCAACATGAATATGATGCCGGGGGAGTGAAATGGCAAAAGACAACCAGTGACATTGAAACCGGAACTGAAACTTCTAGGATTAAATACTATGGCAGCTTCATTTATCAGGGAGGATCATTGGATAGGGTTCTGACTTCAGACGGTTTTTACGATGTTCCAACATCAACATATCACTATTTTTTGAAAGATCATTTAGGAAACACCCGAATGACACTTCATTACAATGGCAGCACACCAGTCGTGGATCAGGAGGTTAGCTACTATCCATTTGGATCAATGCACACAGTTGCAAATACCTCTGTAAATAAGTACCTTTATAATGGAAAAGAGTTAAACAAAGAGTTCTTTGAAAACTATGACTACGGAGCGCGTTATTACGATGCGGAGCTAGGACGGTGGCATGTTGTAGATCCTATGGCAGAGAAGTACGAATCATGGTCCGTTTATCAATATGTAAGAAATAATCCTATTCTTAGAATTGATCCTAACGGTATGGATGATTATAAGGTTAATGGGGAGACAGGGGAGATGGTGTTAGTAAATGAAACTGATGACGAAACAGACAGAGTCCTTAAAACTTATAAACGTAAAAGTAGAAGAGGTGAAGTTAAATACAGGAAAAATGGAAAAGCAAAAGTTGCTTTAGGAGGAGTTCCGAAAGGTATATTAAAAGATGGAATTAATTTTCAAGAAGATGATAACATAATTGAGGTAGGAGGAGAAAAACAGCCAACAGAGGATGGAGTAAAAACCTTTGTATTGCAGCTTTCTGAGTTTGTTGGAAAGGAGATTAAGGCTTCTCGTATTCATCTGATGCTTCTGGAAATATTACAGATATGTTGATAGGGAATTATAAAGACAATACGGAGGGAATTATTCTTCAAACAATGTTTTACAACAATTTCACACTCATCCTGATGGTATAATAGGAGCAACTCAATCTTCTCCTGGAGAATCAAGAGATGTTAAGGCACTTCAAAATGATAAGCCACAAATACCCAATGCAAGTTTCATAATATTGTATAGAGTTAAAGGTCAGGTAAAACCAGGGGAATGTCCTTATACACATGAATATAGACCAAAGAAATAGAACGAGATGAAAAAAATATTAATTGTCCTTAGTGTCCTTAGTGTTTCAATATGTAGTCTTTATTCTCAGAATAAAACTATTAAAGGAAGGGTTATTTCTGACCATTTTAAAATTTTGATAGGAGTGTCAATTATGGTTAATGATACAGTTGAAGTTGGCTTAACGGATTTAGATGGTTTTTTCCAAATAGAGATCCCTGTTCCTGAGAATAAGATATCGTTTATGTTTGTTGGAGTAGATCCAACAACTATAGAACTTGTAGATAAATGTGATAATATTGAGGTTATTATGATGAGCAGCAGTACTTATGATTTTATCACTTTTAAACGGGCAGAAAGAAAAAGGAAAAAGAGGTATAAAAAACTTCCTGAGATACATAAGCAAGCTTTTGAGAAAGGTATATTTACGAAGGAAGTAGCTGTTGGTTATATACGTAAGTTCGAAGCCTTTTATTTAGAGGAAAACTGACCGTAATACCGTAAGTTCTATAAATCTGTGGCGATTAGACTAAATTAGAAAGTAAAATTTAACCCACTTGCATTTTGTTGTAACTGCATGTGTAATAATAGGGATTGCTATCATTGCCACAGTAGGTGCGAACGATGCTGTCACTCCAACTGGAAATCCCCAAAGAGATGCCGAAGGAATGAGGATTTCCAAAGAAAGGAGGGATCTTGCTTGGAAGGCAGGTGTAACTATTTCTTCTATTCCACTCTTAATGTCAGATGACGAAGAGGTTGAAACTGCAGATCCTACACCAGAGGAGCTTCAGCCTGATGATATGAGTGAAGATGGTCCTATAGAGCCTTATAATAGAAGAAAGCATTATGGAAATTCACCAAAGAAAAGTGATAGGGAACATTTTGAAACAGGAGAAGGAGAAGAGGTTGATCATGATTCCCAATTGTAAAAGATATTATGAGGGTGATGAATCAACAGGTGAAAAGCCAGGCTACAGGAAAACAAGCGAGGAAAGAAAAAATAGTGCGAATGATAGACGTAGAATGAAAAAATCTACTTATAAGGAACAACGAAAACAAGGAGCTGAAATGTCTAGCTATTCGAAGCAAAAGAAAAAAGAACATGGATTGGATAAAAAATAAAAGTTTAATTAGTAGACATTATGAAAGTATTTGGGGGAGTAATTGCTCTTTTAAGTACTGGGATTTAGGCCCAATGCAAGAGTTGTCTAAAGAATTTTGTGTTCAAATATTTGAACCTTACGGAAAAAGAAATTATTGGATCTATGCAACTAATGGAATGTCAAATAAAGATGATGAGAAATTAGAAATTCATCTATTTTGCAAGGAACCTGATGATTCTCACGTGGAATTATTAACTATAGTCGCCTATTACCACCTAAATGTGGCTAATGTTGGATTAAACCATACTGTTAATTTTGGTAGGCCTTGGTTACCGGGCTCAAAATGTACATATGGATTAATTTCCCTTCCTTATCTTGACGGACCAAATTTAGAATATGAAAAGATTGATGGGGATCCAGTTCGATTTTTATGGCTTGTACCGATAACTGAGGCGGAAAAGAATTATAAAGTGGATCATGGTATTGGAGCACTAGAAGGGAAATTTGAATCTAAAAAGTTTAATTATCTAGATAGCATGAGAGAATCAGTCGTTTAATTATTTTGTTTTTCTCAAAACTAGCGCATGTCTTGTGACTTGTGTTGGGATAATAAACAAAAAGCCAATGATTAAAACGAAAGAGTGAAGTGAGCCCTGTAAGTATAATATCCCCTCCTATTAGGACAACTAATTTAATTTGAAGTTATTAAAATTGTCGTCAAGGAAACACAACCACCGATAATCTGAGAAGTCTGACGGTTGATTACTTTGATGAAATCAACCTACGAAAAATACACCAAAGATTCGCAATACAAGTATGATGCTTCAGGGGTGAAATGGCAAAAAACAACCAATGCCACAAGAGCTTCAAGCATTCAGTATTATAGTAACTTCATCTATCAAGGAGGATCATTGGATAGAGTTCTCACTTCTGATGGATTTTATGATGTACCAACATCAACATATCACTACTATCTTAAAGATCACTTAGGGAACACCCGAATG
>SJCO01000049.1 GCA_005217565.1 Puteibacter caeruleilacunae | reverse complement strand
GCATCAATATGATACTTACCATCTGATGCGTTAGTAACATAAGGCAAATAGGTTCTAACTTGTCGCCCATAGCTATCATATTGAACAGGAGTAATAATATCCTTTCCCAAAGGACTTCCTTGCACTGATATTACCTGAGAAGAGCGACCTAGACCATCAATATAATTGATCGTCTCAACCGTTTTACCACTAGTGGGATTCAATARTTCAATCGACTGAATATAGTTCTTTGTTGAATCTGCAGTAACCTTTGGCGTCAGGGATTGAGTTTGTGCCACTACCTCTGAAACTACTCCAAACATCACTAAAACGAGCAGAATACTGMACTTGCCTAGCAATCCAGACAAATTATATTGACTTTTTATTGTTCTCAACCTACCTGTTGAGATATATTTATGTTGTTCGTTCATTATTYTTYAAATTTCTGATTACTTAACGTCCTCTACTAAAGTCCTCCTTGATCAGATCCTCCTACTACAAATCCTGAATTGCACAAAACACGAATTGTTCGTTGCAGACCTCCTGCCTCTATAACTACCTCCCCCCACAAAGGATCACTTCCTGGATTTCCAACTATTCCAATAATTATGGTTGTTGTTCCACTCCCKGACATCTGATTAACCGAAACCCAATCCGGCTTGCTTTTTACTATCCAATCCAAATTGGTTAAGATTTCAACATCTTCATTACGATTACCGCCAACTTTCAGATCTAYAACTGTTTCTGACACAGTTAAAAATGGTGGTGCAGACTGTRTCACAGAGATCGTTCTTACAATATTTTCCGAAGTAAAGGTTATGGYTCCCTCTCTTGGTTCAGTTGAAGTATTTGCAGGACAGGTAATWTGTACTGTTCCGTCACCACTACCAGATCCTGTACTTAAAGTTAAACCAGAGACACTATTACTCACAGTCCAGGCACCGTTCGATATCACCTGAATATCACTTTCGCCTCCGGCTGGATCAAAATTCAACTGACTGGTAGAAATCGTCAATGTTCTTTCAACATCCCCTCCTTTTGAATATCGATATATGTTTTTCTTAACAACTTTTCCGTCATGATCAACTATCTCGGTTAACCGATTAAAGTCGTCATACATATAAGTCGTAGTAAAATTATTGGCATCGGACTGTGAAGATATACCTATCAACGGCTTGTACTCATAAGTATTTACCAGTGCATTCGGTAAACTTTCCCTTAAAGCTAMTGATTGAACACTATTTAAACCWGCTGCTCCAAGATTAAAATTTTCTCCGAATGCTGATATCTTTTCAATATCATCATAAGTGGCATTCTCTACTTTTGCTACAGGATAATTATTGTCATARCCCCAGACATATGAAACCTTAACATCGTTTGCCTTACTCAACTGTTGAATATTATTCTTAGAATCATATCTATCGAATATAACATGGTCATAAATAGAAGCTCCCCCGTTCGAGACTCTAATCCGATGAGGCAAAAACTGATCTTTTCCGTACTCCTTATATAGCGTTTGTTTTAWACTCTCAAGATCATTATTTCTGTAACGTGCYACTTGGATTGGCTCAAACCGCCTTATAGTATCGGTTACTAAACTCTTTATAGCCTCAATTTCTCCCTGATCAATCGCAGACGACAACAATAAATCAGTTTTAGCTGCAACCTCGTTAGGATACKTTATCTTATCCATTAAATTATCACAATTACTATCGGCGGTTTTTGTTTCRCTCAATTGATAATGATCATCGTAATTGTAATCATATTCAGTCGTTKTTACAATCTCATCACCACTATCTGTAAAAATCGTTTCTGTTGATCTCTTAAGGTCTTGTGTTCCMCCCATTAAATGATAAACTTTATACATCGTAACATTAGTATTTAAGTTTAAATTTTCATCATCGAATGCAGGAGCAACTCTAATTAATGGAATACGATAAAAGCGTCTATCTTTTCTATAAAATAGAGCAGTATCTGTTATATTTTCACCAATCACCTTATAGGTGTGGGAACCGTCTATATGCTCAAAACCTGGCGGATATACACCGAGGAAAGTAGGTTTAGGATTTTCAAAGGAGTCACAATAAACATAATCATTCACTAACTCTCGTACTTTTTTATAAGAGTCGAATCCAGCTCTATTATATTCTTTTTTGCTTAATAATTTACCTCTTAACCATTCGTTATTCATTGGAAAATGATATGGATATTGATAATAATCTCCACCATCCTCAACCGTTGTAAATTCATAATCTATCCTCCCAACATTATCCTCTTCTGTTCCATAATACTCCTTAACATTAGAATAACCAATTGAGTTCGCCTGAGCTGCATACAGAACACATCCAGTAACATTAGTACCATGAGGATCAAACATTATCATTGACAATCTTCCTTCAAGCTTTTTACCTAAACTAWAAGTTGCAGGAACCCCAAATATTTCCCCACTTTCACTACCKAACTCTGTCTGATAACGATATTCTCGTATTTGTGCAATGCTATCATTCTCTAAACGATTAACAATACGTGCAATTCTTTTCCCTCCGGCACAATACAATTGTTCTTCTTCTGTACTTAAAGGATCTTCTTCCCATGCTAAAACTACATTAAAGGCATGATTCATATTATATTCTTCAAAACTTCCATTTAATGGCCAGGCTTTTAAAATATAATCCCCCTTAGCTAGCGGAAGATTAACRGTTTCTGTGGCAAGAAATGAATAAAGAATTTCCCCAGCTGAATTACAAATTGCATATCCAAATTTTAATACATTCTCATTGGCAATTGTCTTCTTCAATGTTCCAATCATCTTWCCAACGTGAAATGGTTTYTTAAAYTCACTTCCATCAAAACATGACAAATCAAAAAATCCTAACCCGCAACTCATCCTGACCGTTGGATTTATTGRATTAGAGAACATTTCCTTCATCATTTCATTTCCTCGCCCCATATTTTGCTCATARTGRAATTCAGTGCATCCACCAGTTGGATACGTTATCTTTTCCAGCAAACCGGCTCCTGATTTCTCTGGATTGACTTGTCGATTAACCTTAGCGGAAGAATACTCTGTCATTAACAAGAACTGACCATTATTTGCACCGTTATAATATCCCCAGGCATCCTGAGAGGTAGAATTACGATTAGGTAATTTTACAGAATTATAATCAAAAATGTATGGAGGCTTCGATTCTCCCAATTTACTCTTTTCTGTAATACTTTTTAAATACATTCTTTTTTTATCATATTTATTCGCTGCGAAGTATGGAATAGCATTACCATCTTCATCACTTTGAATGTACTCATATTTAAATTCGAACTTCTTTAATGTCTCCCCATTATTATTAACCAGTTCAACTCGCTGCAATGGATGCCCTCCTTGAAGATCTTCTCGCCCCGGTTCTTTATCTGGATCATAGTCTCGATTAAAGATCACTTTCCCTTGAGAAAAAATAATCTCTTTAATCTGCCACTGAGTTCCTGTAACTTGTGAATAAAAACTTGTTACATCATCATCTACCACAGCTCCATTTGGATTTTCAGCTTCATTCGGAGAATTAGGACCTTTATTATTTAATCTATCAAATTGTCTTCTATAAAAAATTGTTGTTTCCTGTTCATATACAAACTCTATTTTGCCATGATTAACAGTCTCAATAGCCAACAAGTGCCAACATGATGGTTTACCGTCACCTTCACTTCCTTCTCCAAACTTAGGAGTAGTATCGATTCTTTTATAACTAATTGCATCATAATACTCTGAATCAACTCGCAGTAAATCATCATACTTCCCAAAATGATAGATATTTCCATGAGTATCATAGACTTTAAATGAAGTAATTTCATTTTGTTTTCTATTTGCAACAACTTTAATATCGTCATACTTTTGCAATACAATCTCCTTATCCACAGGATCGAATATAAATCGATTATTTAATTCGTTAGCATTAAGATAAAACTGATCTGGAACATAATCAAGAGGAACATGTGTACCTCCTGCCGATGGAGAAGTTGCTGTTATTCGATGACTACTATCTGTTAGAATATTATGATAGAGATCTGTTTCCAAACATCCATTCACTGACTCATCTTTCTCTTGACGCACCATTCGCGTTATCGCTCCTCCATAATTCAATGTCCAGCCTAATCCTACTCTAGAGGCGATTTCCTCTACTTTTATCCCACGTGAGTGGTAACTTAAACTTATTGGCAAAGTATATCCTCCTTCTTCAATTGTAAATAAAGGAATATT
>SJCO01000048.1 GCA_005217565.1 Puteibacter caeruleilacunae | reverse complement strand
ACGAGTGGTGGCACAAAACGAACCGTTCACTGGCACAATTAGAACCGATTGCCTGTTAAATAGACTTTTATACTGGCACAGTTTGAACCGTTTTTAGTGGCACAAACCACTCCGTTTTCACTGGCACAAATCGAACCGTTTTAACCAACTGCCACGTAATTATCAAAATCTACTATTACCAAATATGCAAGTTTGGTTTCATTCCATTCAACTATCTCATCGCGAATAAACGATGGTTTTTTTGCATATTTAAAAACACAAATAGAATACTCTATATCTTTATTCGCCAGTCTATGACTAACTTTTACTTGGTTTAAAAGGTATCTTCCAGTTTTTTCAAACGAAGCTTCTCGAAATGTACCTTCAATCAGATTCTTGGATAAACGACCAGCTCTTATTTTCTTAAAGAAGTATGCATTTTCGTTTAACACTA
This sequence comes from Puteibacter caeruleilacunae, assembly GCA_005217565.1. Lineage (GTDB taxonomy): Bacteria > Bacteroidota > Bacteroidia > Bacteroidales > Prolixibacteraceae > Puteibacter > Puteibacter caeruleilacunae. The sequence goes on along the minus strand of SJCO01000048.1, from coordinate 3,805 downwards.
AATTTCTAATTAATTCTTCTGTTGTCATATTGTGCTGGTTTTTAAAATGAATGGTAACGGTGAGTATAAGAATAGTAGCCGACTGCGTAGCACTTTCCTGTCAACTTACAAGAAAGTTGGAGCGGTCTAAAAACCTTGAATTTACTACTATCTCGGCTATTATTTTTATACATTGTTACAAGCTGCCATTTTCTTCTTTTCTAAGAAACTTTGCCCAAGCGAAAAAAATTGAACATTTCGCTCTTTTAGAGTTGTAGCTGTTTAAATGAGAAAAGAATTCATTTTCAGACTCGATTATTTCTTTAATGTTAGCACTAGTATTCTTATCTGGACAGTGCTTCAAGAACAATTCAATGTACTTATCTTTTCTTGCAAATTCGGCAAGAATAGAGTTCGGCTTTAAAGATTCTACCAATAACTTTCCATTCGTGCTTATTTTATACTCACCTTCATTAAAGTCCAAAAAACCAAGATGCTCTATGTCTCTTAATTTTCTTTTATTATTGGGTTCAAGAGTCAAATTGCCTTGTGCAAATTCTTTTATTGTATTAATTACATTATTAGGTCCAAAAGCATAATAATAAATTCCATTATTTCTCCTACGTGCTCTAACATTTATTTTCTCACCAGACTCGAAAGCAATACAGTATTTTACCCAAACAAAAATTATACTTGTCGCCTGCTTTTTTGAAGTTAGTGTTTTATAATTTGCAAGAATTTTCGGATTGCCAGAGATAAAATCATTTTGACTTATTTGGGGATTCTTTTTAATAAAGTCATAAGCTTTTTTTAGCTTATCAATAGATAATGCTGCTTGATAAACATGTTCTTGCAAATCATCTATATTAGAAAGTAAATCACCATTTTCATCAATTAAACCGATTAAATATAAATCTCTCGCTTTTCTGTTATTTATAGGTTTTCCTTGTAATACATTAGAATAACTATCAAATAGAGCTGCAGGAGAATAATATGGGATATGCTTTACTTTATTAATGCTGTAAGTACCTCTACCACGTTTTGATTCTTCAAGTCTATCTTTTATGCTAAGATTACTTAATCCAAACCAAATTGAAAGCTGCTTAGCATATGCATGCCATGTATTCTCCTCAAATTTTTCTGTTTTAAAAATTCTTTTTAATACATCTTTAATATCATCGGTAGTAATCTTTGCTTTGTTAAGCTTCTGCAACTCAATATATGGGGTGTAATTTTCAAATTTCTGGGTAATATAGTTTTGGAAGAATTCTTTTGAAACTTCAGTTACTTTGTCTGTTACCTCAAAAATATCGATTCCTTTCTGTTTCTTTAATAAACCAAGACTTCTTAATTCTAATAAGATATTCGAAATTGCTTTTTCAGAAATCTGTTTAGGGTAATAATCAATCAAAGTATTTATTGGTAGCTTTCTATCGTTTTTAAATATTAAAAATGCATCAAGACAGGTATTACCACTTTGTCTAATTAAGTAACTTTCTCCTAGTACAGGAATTTCTTTCGTTACGATATAGTCTCTAAAAATATCCCAATAAATATTATATGTCGTACCAGTCCTGATAACTAACCTCATATGTATTAGCTTGTCAACTAGCTTTTGTGTTTCATTGTCGAGTTCAGAAATATCAAATGGATTTCCGTCATATGCACGAATCGCAATATGGTCTAAGAGTCGTTTTTCTTCATTACCAACTTCAAGTAAGTCGTTATCAAAAAGTTCCTTGTAATTTAATTCCTGTTCTAATAGCTCCTCAATGGACTTACCTTTTTTATATTGTTTGAGAGTGTGGATACACAATTTTTTTATTAGCCAAGGATATCCTTGAGAACTTTCTACCAATCTTCTTTCAAGGTCATTTCCAATGGGTTTCCCAATTGAACTTTCCAATTGTCGAACAACTTGTTTTGCATCATTTTGATTGAATTCGGGAATAGTTATGCATTTTGCATAATCTCGTAATTGATTGAATTGATTAGATGCCTTATTCCCGAATGGGACATTAATTTCTGATTTCCAAGAAAAGCCAACAACTAAATTCTCTCTGGCGTCATGGACATCAATACAGAATTGATAAAATGCGTCAAATAATTTCTCGTCTCGGAACTTATCTTCAAATTGGTCAAACACCAATACCAGTGATTTTTTGCGTTTTTTTAGTTCTTTAAAAAGCTCTTTAACCGATTCATCATCGAGTACGTTATAAGGAGATGTAATGCGTAAATCTTTTGAGAAAATCGTTTTTTGAATAAATCCCGATTCTAAAGCTGATGTTACTAACTTTTTAAAAGCTAAACCGACAAAATTTACGGTATTGGCACTTCTTGTGTCAACAGCAACTACATGCATTCTACTCTTCCAGTATTTAAGAGTCTGACTACTGCCTCTAAGTTCTGCAAGAAGTGAACTTTTTCCCCAACCAGATTTTCCATCAAGTAAAAAAACACGGTCGTTGGTTTCTGCTTTTCTAACATTATCAATGAAAACCCTTATTTCCCTTTTTAGATTTGTTCTCCCTATAAAATGTTTAATTGAAGCGGGTGTATAATCATACCAATTTTCACTTTCCTTAATGTCGGTAATAGTATCTTTCTCATTTGCTTCGCCTTCCTTTGTATTACTCGTTTTTTCTTTAAATTCGTTCTTTTTGGAAACCGTTAAATAATCTAATTCTTGTATATCTTTTAAAGAGTCTTTTAATAGTTGAATTGTAGAATCATCATCAATTGGCTTTAATGATTTATCGAAAATTGTGAAAAACTTAGGAATACTTCCAACGTTTATAATTGCGACATAAAAAATACCAATATAGGAGTATGCTAATGTAAGTTTTGTAATTAGATTGCCTTCTATTTCAGTTTGATTAAAAGTTTCAACAATATTTGACCTCTCTAAAGTTTCGAAAATTTTATTGGGACCAATAAATGAAACATTTGGTTTGTTTTTTTCAAGTTGCTCTTGTAATCCAGAAGCATGACTATCTAATTCTTCTGTATGAATAAAATAGCCATAATCTGCCTTTTCACCATCTACACCATAATCCACAGCAAATATGAATTTCTTTATTTCGTCAGATTTTGGTTTTTCTTTAGCCTTGCATTCTGCATATAAAACCTCATTCTTCAAACGATGTTTTGCGAGTAAATCAATTTCTAATCCTGTTATAAGAACATTTTTAGTCACCTGATATTCTTGTTTCTCAAGTATCAGCCTAATAAGTTCTTCAAATACAGTCCCATTTTTACTTTTATGAACATCTGGCTCTAGAATTATTTTTACTTCTTTTTTCATCTCTGTTTATTTATATGCAGTAGGCTCTTTTATGGTTTCTTGTAACGTATATGTTAGTAACAGTGCAACTAACATTTTATTATGCATCACTGCTGTAAGTTGCTGTTATTCTTTTTTTATCGTTTAAAATTTCGTCCAACGGACTATTTATTTTTGCAAGAGATTTGTTGCTTATATGCGTATAAATCTCTGTCGTTTTAGTTGGTCCGTGTGCCAACGGGCTTTGACTGTAACGAGTATCTACTGCATGTTCGAGTAAATGCGTGGCAATGATATGTTGGTCATATTTAAACCTAACAGCTATTACAGGCTTACCATTATGGTGTTCGTTTGAAAGCAATATTTGAGTCTTAATAGTCACATCGGTAAAATTTACCGAAATGTACAAATAACTATTTATTTAACCATAAATCCCACATGTTAAATTGTCTGAATAGGCTCAGAAAACTTTTTCGTTAGTTAATTGTCAGGCTAAGATTTATTTGACGATTTAAATTCCCAATATTTACTAACCTCAGT
>SJCO01000047.1 GCA_005217565.1 Puteibacter caeruleilacunae | reverse complement strand
GGAGCAAAGAAGTTAGATGCTTTTGATATTTTGCCAACCAATGAGTGGACAAAGTGGAATGGTTATTATAAGGCCATTGGTTATGCCAATACGGTGTATAAAATGGCACCTGTAGCACAGGACAATGATCCTATTTTCTATGAAGGAGAGTTGAAGGCTTACCAGGCTGAGGCATTGTTTATTCGCGCACTGAACTATTTCTACTTGGTACGTACATGGCGTGATGTACCACTAATTACTGAGCCTTATGAAACCGATGCTGAGGAGTTTACTGTTGGTAAATCAACAGCCGAAGAGGTGTTGAAGCAAATTGTTACTGACCTAACGCAGGCAGTAAGCATTGCAAAACTTAGCTATGAGACAATCGAGCACACAAAAGGTCGCGCTACGCAATGGTCGATCAAGGCATTACTTGCCGATGTGTACCTATGGATGGACGACTATGCAAAGGCTGAGCAAATAGCAACCGATATCATCAAAAACGGTCCGTCATTCTTAACGCCTCCTGAAGGATGGTTCTCATTATTTGCTCCAGGTAATTCAGTAGAGGGAATCTATGAGCTTCAATTCTCATCAAGATACRATCAAAAAGGAGAGCTTTACTCGTGGTTCAAACAAAAGACCAAGTACATGGTTTCAATGGACTTCGACTCAGAGGAATTGCCAATCTACGACGATGAGGAAGATGTACGAAAGTATGGTAGTGTAATGCTTGGTAAAATCTACAAATATTGGGGAGATGCTCCTTTCCARYTRGATCCTATTATCACTTATGAACGCTCAGACTATGACAGAGATGCCAACTGGACAATCTACCGAATCGCWGAGATGTATTTGATTTTGGCAGAGGCGCAAACTGAGCAGGGYAARTTTGATGAGGCTGTTGCTACATTAGATGAGTTACGCCTGGCCAGGGGAGTAGAAACAGCTGTTTCTGTATCGCTTGATAAGGAGTCTTTGGAAGATTATATCTTGATGGAGCGTACCCGTGAGCTTGTWGGAGAAGGAAAAGAGTGGTTTGATCTTTTACGTATTGCAAAGCGCGACAATTTTGCTAGAAAGAATATGTTGATCAATGCAGTATTGGTGAACGCATCAGCGAAAGACTTACCAATCATGAAGAGTAAGCTATCTGATCCTAACAGTTACTACCTACCAATTCATATCGATGAGTTAAGGAATAATGATTTATTGATTCAAAATCCGTATTATGAAGATGTTACAAAGATATAAGCAGGGATTGAAGCTAAGGTCTCGTGTTACTGCACTATTAGCTGGTGTTGCTGCACTACTGACGGTCTTTATGGCCTGYGAAAGAGAGATTGACCAAAATTTCTCTGTAAACGAAGATTTACCTATCGGTCTGTATTTAGAGAGCCGCTCAGCCGACTTTTCTCTATGGGTAGAGGCTTTAAGAGAATCTGGTCTTTACAATGCATTTAATGTTGCTGGTACTTATACTGCATTTATTCCTGATAACGAGGCCATGCAGGCATTCATGAGTGAGCAGGGAAAGAGTAGTGTAAAGGATTTTGATAAGGACTACCTTACCGAATTGGTAAAGTACCATACCCTGAACACTAAATTCGAACATACCGACTTTATTGAAGGTTATGTGCCAGATACTACGTTTACAGGAGATAAGCTGACGACCAAATATGGTGATGGAGGTATCAACTCAATTTATGTGAATGATGAAGCCATGATTACAGAGAAAGACATGACTGTAATCAATGGTGTAGCACATAAACTGAATAAGGTACTTACCATTGTAACTGAGTCACTATATGATAAGATCAAACAAGATGAGTCGTTGACCATCTTTGCTGAAGCATTAGAGAARACAGGTTGGAATAACATGTTGTCGGATATCAATGAAGAAGAAGGATTGTCGTTCTACACGGTACTGGGTGTTTCTGATGCTAYKTTTGCWGCCAATGGAATCAATTCTTTCCAGGATCTGGCCAACAARTACAGTGATACCGGTAACTATACCGATGCTGCCGATTCGYTWAAYYTATTYGTAGGGTATCATATTCTTGGCGAAGGATTATCGTATGGTGATTTATCGACCTTCCCTACAGAGAATAAGAAGCGTAACATYCTTACYGTTGTAAAAGGGGAGTTGGTTACTGTGAGTGAGGAGAACCAGGAGATCTTGTTCAATAATGATGAAGARCTTGAGTATAAAGTAGAGCTAGATACTGAAGGATTAAACCGCCTGGCAAAGAAYGGTATCTATCACCTGATCAAGCAGGAGATGCCTTTGTATACGCCAAAACCAACAGAGATTGTATGGGTATTTACYGATGAGTTACCWGAGTTGAAGCAGCTTCCATTCTATCGTGATGGATTGGCTAACTCAGCGCGACTAATCAACGATTTTGGTGAGATTGACCGCATTAAGTGGGACATTACTCCTTTGGTTGAAGGTGCAGGTATCATCTACGAGCAACGCTTTAACTTAAAGTCGAGTAACGATTCACCAGTGAAAGTTCCTTTCTATCCGGCCGACTTTATCCGCTTTAACACGATGGGTAAAAATGGATGGATTGAGTTCCGCACACCTACCTTGGTTCGAGGAAAATATAAAGTGCATTTCGGAATTGTAACAGCACCAGGACGTGCAAAAATGCAAAGYTTYGTTGATGGTCAGCGCGGACCAGTTTTCGATCACCGTGGTTGGGGAGCCCGCTTGTTTGACCAAGACCTGGGAACYTTCAATTTTGGTAATACCGAGGAACACCGTATAAAACTGGCTTATATCTCTGGAGGYTTCTTCCAGCTTCACCACATTCGTTTCGAACCAGTTGAATAGTGTTGCAATCAAAATTAAATGATATAATTATGAATAGAATTTTATATATACTGATTATAGTAGTGGCATTCATCGGCTGTGAGACTGAACGATGGGGTGACTATTATGATGCACAAAGCTCAGTTGTCTCGGATGAAACCGTTTGGGCTGTTGCTGATAAGGATACTGAAATCAGCGATTTTATTGCACTGATTGAGGAGTTAAAGCTTGAAAACCGTTTACAGGGAAAAGAGAACCTTACCTTGTTTGCTCCTAAGAATGGAACGTTTGATGTTTCATCAATGACCGAGGAAGAGAAGCTTGCTTTTGCTAAAAACCAYATGGTTTCATCGGCCATCAAGTTGGTGAATCTWACTGAAGAAACACGTTTCCGTTCGTTGAACTCAAAGTATATTCGTTTGGCGAATACCAATGGTTCATTTACAGTTAACGAGACCGTTAATGTTGATTCAAAACAGTCGATCTGTAARAAYGGATGTTTGATGAAGATCGACCAGGCAATACTTCCTGAACCTAACCTGTACGATTATATCCTTGAGTTGGGYGATGAGTATTCAATCATTCGTGATACATTGATTGCCAATAAAGARGAAATCTTCGACCGAGAAAACAGTCTGCCTGTAGGTATGGATGAACTGGGTAATGTGATCTATGATTCAGTMTGGGTACATACCAATAATATCTTCGCCTACTCTGGAAATTTCTCTGATGAATCGAAAACCTTTACCACAATTGTTCCTACCAATGAGCAATTCTTAGATGCTCGTCAGGAAGTATTTGATTACCTGCAATCTAATTTAGGTAAATATCCACAGCGTGCYGATACCATGATGGTGCAAAACTGGACGTTCAGAGCGATGGCATACGAAGGAATGCTTGATGAGAACGAYCTGCCAGAGAAGTTGGAATCATTGAAAGGAGAGGTTTGGATWCCTGCTAAGCAAGGTAACTTCACAGGAAGTACCAGCAAGAGTAATGGTAAAGCGTTGAGTATTGATGGTTATAAGATTCCACGATAYAAATACATGGGAATCATTAAATACTGGCCAGCTATCTGGTACAATAGTTTGATGACCGATCAAATGCATGAAGACTATTTTGAATTTGGTGAAGGTGTGAAGACTCCTCCGGTAGGTAGCAAGATGACCGATCCGGGAAGAGGTGGTGTTGCATGGGTACAGATCAATAATGAAACTGCCAACAAAGAAACGCTGGAAGATCCATCAACACGAAATGTTTGGATGGAGTGTTTACCGGTGAAGGAGGTTGAATCAAACGGCGAGAAAAGTCTTGTTGTACAAAATGTAGTGCCAGGAACCTATGAGGTTACTTTCTCATTACGCGACTATAAGCACCCTAATGTGCAGATCTATGTGAATGGTCAGCCTATTGCCAAACCTTTAGGAAAAGACAATACCGGTTTCGATTGGAAGAACGCTCCAAATGATCTTTCATGGGATAAAGTGATTGGGTATTACAC
>SJCO01000383.1 GCA_005217565.1 Puteibacter caeruleilacunae | reverse complement strand
AACTACCGTTATGAATTCAGTTTCGATGTTTATCACAAGAAAACTGATGACATGCTGTTTAAAGATGTGAAGCTACCTTCATCTACAGGTTTTGATAAGGTGCGTTACATGAACATGGGTAGTGCTAAAAACTACGGTTGGGAATTCACAGCCAACATGAACTTAATTAAGACCAAAGATTGGAACGTTCGCTGTCGCGTTAACTTAGCACAGAACTTCAACGAGATCCTTTCTTATCCTTCAAACTTCAGTACCAATGTATTTGAGTTGAAGAACGGAGAAAAGAGTTACGCCAGAACACT
>SJCO01000382.1 GCA_005217565.1 Puteibacter caeruleilacunae | reverse complement strand
GGTCCTGATAGTTTTACCTATAAGCTATGTGATACCGACGGTAGTTGTGATGAAGGTACTGTAAATGTAACAGTAACATCAGTAAATGATGATCCAATTGCGGTTGATGATGTTGCTACTACACCAGAAGATCAGTCAGTAATTATTGATGTATTGTCGAATGATAACTTCGGAGGAGATGGTCCATCTACAAGTTCAATAGTAATTGTCACTAATGCTTCACATGGTGTAGCAACAGTTAATGATAATGGAACATCTAATGATCCAACAGATGATACTATCAGTTATGTACCGAATGCCGATTATCATGGCAACGATAG
>SJCO01000381.1 GCA_005217565.1 Puteibacter caeruleilacunae | reverse complement strand
ATGTTCCTGTGATGATAGCAAAAAATGGTGTGCTTTACAGTATTGATGGGCTATTTTAAAAAGAGAATTCTATGAAAAAAATAATCATATTAATACCACTGCTAGTCTTAGTGTTTTTCACGCCAGGATTTTCGCAGGGGGTGATCAATGTTAGGGGAACTGTTGTTGATGATAACAAAGAACCTATGATCGGTGTAACCGTTGCCGTACTGAATGAAGATGATCGTATGGTTGGCGGTACAACAACAGATTTTGACGGACGATTTTTTATTAAAGTCAATGGTAATACCAGACTTCAATTTTCTTTTATTGGTTATAAGTCG
>SJCO01000380.1 GCA_005217565.1 Puteibacter caeruleilacunae | reverse complement strand
TTATCACCTTTGCCATTTCATTATGGCTGGTGAAGATGATGTGGGTGCGTATCCTGCTGCTGGCGATCCTCGCCTGTCTGCTTTTCTTTATGTGGCGGATCCCCGTCGTTGATGAAAAGCAACAAAAGCACTGAAGAGCAATGATGGCTGTTGCAATTGTCCCCCACAGCCAGTAAATTCGACCGTTTTCGAGCACAGGTGCGCCTGGTCAAAAGTTAATCAGTTGTTACTTTGACCACATGATTATGCGCGCCGTGAGAAACACCGTTTTTAACCAGGCATACATTTATGACCGCGACTGCGCAGCAGCTTGAATTTCTGAAAAACAGCATCAAAAGTATCCAGGACT
>SJCO01000046.1 GCA_005217565.1 Puteibacter caeruleilacunae | reverse complement strand
GCCTGACAATTAACTAACGAAAAAGTTTTCTGAGCCTATTCAGACAATTTAACATGTGGGATTTATGGTTAAATAAATAGTTATTTGTACATTTCGGTAAACTTTACCGATGTGACTATTAAGACTCAAATATTACTTTCAAACGAACACCATAATGGAAAGCCTGTAATAGCTGTTAGGTTTAAATATGACCAACATATCATTGACAGGCATTTACTTGAACATGCAGTAGATACTCGTTACATTCAAAGCCCGTTATCACACGGATCAACTAAAACGACAGAGATTTATAGGCATATAAGCAACAAATCTCGTGCAAAAATAAATAGTCCGTTGGACGAAATTTTAAACGATAAAAAAGAATAACAGTAACTTACAGCAGTGATGCATAATAAAATGTTAGTTGCACTGTTACTAACATATACGTTATAGGGCATTTGAAAAACAGCAAGAATCGGGTTTCATTACGTTTTGAGAATTGAGAATTTTGTCAAAACATTTAAAAGGAATTAATATGCAATTTGATTTTGACAATAAACAGAGAAAAGAAATACTCGAAATAGTATTTGAAAAGCTGGAGAACTATTATAGCTCAACACAAGATTTTAAGACCAATCCTGATTTAAATATTAATAAAATTAGAGAATCGCTTCTTTCCACAGAGTTAGTTAATGGAATCAAACCAGATAAAGCTATCCAACACGTAACAAATGGACTTGAAACCTTTAGTGTTCATACACCACATCCTAAATATTTTGGATTGTTCAATCCACGTTCTAATTATGCAGGAATTATCGCTGACCTAATCACAGCTACCTATAACCCTCAATTAGCTGCTTGGAGCCATGCACCTTTTGCCGTTGAAGTAGAGGAGTTAATAATTAGGGAATTTGCAAATAAATTTGGATACGATAAAAATGCAGATGGTGTTTTCACAACAGGAGGAGCTGAAGCCAATCTTACAGCAATGCTTTGTGCTTTGAACCATAAATACCAAAATTTTGCTAAGGATGGAGTATTTGGTTTAGACAAAAAACCTGTTGTATTTTGTTCAGCAGAGGCTCATCACTCTATTCAAAAAGCCGCAAAAGTTGTTGGGATTGGATATAATCTTGTAAAATCAATTCCAATTACAGATGAATTAAAACTGGACACGGAGATTTTACAGCAAAAACTAAATGAACTTGACTCATTAATTTATGCGCCATTAATGATTATTGGAACTGCTGGAACTACTGGGACAGGTACAATTGACGAATTGAATCAGCTAAGTTCCATTTGCAAAAAGAACAACATTTGGTTTCATGTCGATGCAGCTTATGGAGGAGGAGCAATTTTGAGCCAGGATTTGAAGCACCAATTAACAGGTATCGAAAAGTCTGATTCTATTACTTTTGATGCTCATAAATGGATGTCGGTACCAATGGGAACAAGTATATTTTTGACATCGAGAAATGATATTCTCGGAAAAACGTTCAGAATTACAACGGAATACATGCCAAAGGAAGCTGATAAACTCACGATTACTGAACCCTTTACACATTCTATTCAATGGTCGAGAAGATTCATTGGTTTAAAAGTATATCTTTCACTACTATTCTATGGTTGGCAGGGATATGAACAAACCATAAATCATCAGGCAAAGATGGGGCAATATTTAAAAAATCAGCTGATAGAAAATGGTTGGAAAATCAAAAATAATACAGATTTGCCAGTTGTATGCTTTGCAAAATCTGAATTTGAAACAGATTCAAATTTCCCGAAAGAAATATTGGATAAGGTTTTAGCAAAAGGTAAATCATGGTTATCTGTTTATCCTATAAATGGAATTCCTACTTTTAGGGCTTGTATTACAAACTATAACACTACTGAAAAGGAAATCGATGAATTGGTTGATGAACTGAATGATGAAGTAACAGCCTATGTTGGACAATAAAACATACCAATATTATAAAATTGCAGAGGCTATTGCATTTATAGATGATAACCATAAAGGACAGCCATCTTTAGACGCAATAGCTGAGCATGTTAACTTAAGTCCTTTTCATTTTCAGCGTCTATTCAAGGAATGGGTAGGAATTAGTCCAAAAAAATACTTGAAATTTATCAGCTCAAATTATGCAAAGAGTTTGCTAAGGAAAAAAGAAAGGAATCTATTTGACACTGCTTTTGAAATGGGTTTATCTGGAACAGGAAGGCTTCACGACATGTTTGTAACAATAGAGGGCATGACTCCTGGAGAATATAAAAACGGTGGTTCAAGCCTGATAATCAATTATAGTTTTGCAGAAACTCCTTTTGGCGAAATCATAGTAGCAGCCACCAACAAAGGAATCTGCCATATGGCATTTAGCGAGAATAATGTATTAGCATTCGAGGAGTTACAAGCTATTTTCCCGAATGCAATATTCAATCAAAAAGTAGATAAATTTCAACAAGACGCTTTGTTTATTTTCCGTAAAGACTGGACTAATCTAAATGAAATAAAATTACATTTGAAAGGAACAAAATTTCAATTGAAAGTTTGGGAAGCGTTGTTATCCATTCCTTATGGAAATCTCTCTACTTATGGAGAAATAGCAGAAGCGATTCAGCATCCAAAAGCATCGAGAGCAGTGGGAACTGCAATAGGAAACAATCCGATAGCATACCTGATTCCATGCCATAGAGTAATTCAAAAATCAGGAAAATTTGGAGGCTATCATTGGAATCCGACAAGAAAGAAAGCCATAATTGGTTGGGAAGCTTCAATATTGGAAAATGAATAAAAACGCCCTACAACAATGTATAAAAAACATAAGTGGTTCAGTGGTTTACGAAGCTTTCGAGCATTTAATCAGCTCCGCTAAATCTGCGATTTGACGGGTTTGTTTAATATTTTAAATGTGAGTCAAAACGCATATTTGGCTCAGTACAACTTGATAGGAAAGTGCTCCGAAATCACTTACGTTTCTTATACTCACCGTTATTCAAAATAAGATTCGCACATGAAAAGAGGTTGGATTAAATATATGAAAGAAACCCAGAGGCTAAAATTAAGTTTCTGGCAGACTGTGGGTCACTATTTCATCGTTGTGTACATCTTATTGATTCCGTTTTTTATGTTGATAAGTGCATTTGAAATTTATGTAACAAAGACTTATGATGGAGTGCGCCGTGCTGAGGAATTGTTAAGCTTCTCGTGGCCATGGATAATACCTGCAATTGTTTTTTTCTTCGTTCAGAAATACCGATTGAGATTTAAGAAAATTACCATTGACTATACTGACGAGCAATTTAAAGAGGCGGCCGAAAGGACTGCTAAAGAACTGGAATGGATAATTGMAAAGAAYAAYAAAACCTATTTMAGAGCARTCAGACCTTGGAACTGGACAGGTAGTTGGGGTGAAATGATTACAATAATCAGACTAAAGGACGGACTTTTAACCAATAGTATTTGTGATCCTGATAAWTGGTCTTCTGGCGCCTCATTTGGCTGGAATCGTAAAAATATTAAGACTTTTATTAAAAATCTTAATGACGTTAAGAATGATATTCCTGTTCAGGTAATTGAGGAAAAACAAGAGAACGARTGGTCGTTAAAACRGATTGCTATTAGACTTTTTATGTATCCTCTTTCTGCAATAATAATTGTAGCAGGACTACTTGCAATTTACAGTTCTACACTGCGTGGCACAGTTGCAGGAATTGCTGGAATTTTATTTGTTTCGATTTGGATTTATGCCGACATCGAAATGATAATAAAACAGAAAAAAGCACTAAAGCACGACAGTGTACATACGGATTAAATCCAAAAGTAAATACTCGATAAAAACAGATAATACCACTGCGCCTATTGATAATACCCTTCATATCCCGACGAATCGCTCGCACTACATCGTGGGCAAAAGATAAAACCTACCATACTGGCATGCGGAGCGGTGGTTGAAAATGATAGAACGGTGAAAAGGTGAGAATGCGAAGGATAGTACCCAGAGGAATAGGAAGACCGGATAACCAGAGAAAGGAAACCGGACTCGCTTCGATGAAATACAGCCCGTTAGGGATGCCAATGTCTGTAGCAACAATGTGGTATACAAACAATCCACCACAACAATATCATCAACGCACGCTGGGCGTTAGGCCAGCTAATGTCTGTAGCACTGGAAGAGCGTCAGCGATTCCAGGGGTAAAACGTATACCCCAACAAAAATCGGGAAATATATTTGTATGGTTACGTACCTTTTTCTAAAGACATTATCTGCCCAAAAATGGCAGAACCATCACCACAGCAACGCACAGCATACCGGAATGCATGCAGAGAGGAGTATTTCCAAAATCAGAATCAATTTCTGCTAAAAATGATTTGAACCTGAGATAAAATTTATAATCGAACTGAGGTTAGTAAATATTGGGAATTTAAATAATCAAATAAATCTTAGCCTGACAATTAACTAACGAAAAAGTTTTCTGAGCCGATTCAGACAATTTAACATGTGGGATTTATGGTTAAATAGATAGTTATTTGTAYATTTC
>SJCO01000378.1 GCA_005217565.1 Puteibacter caeruleilacunae | reverse complement strand
GGGAATCGATACATCACCTCTGTAGCATCGTAACGCTGATGCGCTAATTCTGTCATTAAAGAGGTGAACTGACCAGACTTCAACACAGGGATTGCGTCAGGAGAAAAAGACAATCCTCCCTGCATCGATAAGTTGATCGATGTTTCCAATCCGTCACTCTTCTTGGTATCGATGATCACCACTCCATTGGCTCCCAATGAACCATAAGCAGCAGCTTCAGCACCTTTTAATACTGTGATATTGTCAATATCTGAAACATTCAGGTTAGCAAAAGGATTACTGAAGATACCGTCAAAAACGGGCGACTGCTCTCCGGCCATATTTACGTACACTCCATCTAATATTACCAA
>SJCO01000374.1 GCA_005217565.1 Puteibacter caeruleilacunae | reverse complement strand
CAAATCTTCCGCCGAAGCCCCTGGCGCCTCTGCCTCTTGGAGCTGGCGGCCGGAAGGAGCTTTGTTGTTGCCCCGAAGCCTGTGAGGAGCACTGTGGCCTTTGCTGCTGACTCCCCTTATCATCATTTTGAGTAGAGTTGTGAATTGACCTAACRTGCCTYRGATAAAATCTTCCTCCGAAGCCCCTGGTCATTTCRGAAAACCTGAAAGCCTCMTCCCTTCTTTGACGAAAATCATTGTCGGCACGAATATACTCGTCCATCTTYTGGAGCAGCTTCTCCAAAGTTTGAGGAGGCTTCCTAGCAAAGTACTGAGCTGAAGGTCCTGGCCGAAGTCCCTTGATCATGATCA
>SJCO01000372.1 GCA_005217565.1 Puteibacter caeruleilacunae | reverse complement strand
TTCGGCAAGCCATTCACAGGCTTCCTGGCCTCAGCTCCCACCACCACCACCACTGCAGCCTACATATTCCCGAAGCCAGCAGCCAGAAGGGCGCCARCACTCCCAACAACAACGTGACTTYAGGGAGGARTCCGAAGCTCGTACARTCAAYAGTACTGTACCAGAATCRAAGCACATATACWGAGCAATATCCTRCTTCYKAAATRCTTTTAWMTTCTAKGYTATTTTGTTTTTGAATAAGGAACAAGCAATGAAAACTTAGTTTTATTTTTCTTGTAATGATTTTGCTTCTATCAGAATGRAATATATCTTCCCCACAGACTTACGAAGCTCAAAAGTTACGAAGCTCAAAA
>SJCO01000045.1 GCA_005217565.1 Puteibacter caeruleilacunae | reverse complement strand
GATGTACCAACATCAACATATCACTACTATCTTAAAGATCACTTAGGGAACACCCGAATGAGCTTTCACTACAGTGGTAGCACTCCAGTTGTAAATCAAAAAACAGAGTACTACCCATTTGGAAGTATGTTCACCGAAAATAATCTCGCTGAAAATAAGTACCTTTATAACGGTAAAGAGTTAAACAACGAGTTCTTTGAAAACTACGACTATGGAGCAAGGTTTTATGATGCAGAGTTGGAAAGATGGCATGTTGTAGATTCGCTGGCAGCCAATGGAAGAAGGTGGTCTAAATGATTTTATTATGAATAAACTTTATTTACTATTATTGATTGTAGCATGTTTATCTTGTAGTTCTTATAGGCAGTCCAAAACTTATAAGCAAATAGCAAGGTATGGTTATACAGGAATGAAATATAGATTCTCAGATAGTGGTGCTAGGAACATTGTTCTTACATTTCAAAATGATAGTACATTAAGTGTAACGAACAAAACTGATATTGCACAAATACGCTATCTGTTAAATTTTGACTGTACCTACTCCTATAAATGGCTTGATATTGCAAGTGTTGAAATTAGGGAGATACTATCAAGCAATAAAGAGTTACATCAACATGGGTATATAAAACCATACGATAATAGACAATTTGTCTATGATAAAAATGCAGTAAAGATGATTTTTCCTGATATAGTTGGAGATACACTAAGATTCTCTGGTGATTATAAAAAGTTACAGATACGAGAATTTTCCTTTGATAGAATTGAATAACAATTTAAGAAACTCTCCAAATGACAAAAAGCAATTAAAAAACTTACTGATTGAAGTACACTCTAAAAAGTTAGACACAATTATTTTTGTGTTCTTTATGTCAGATTTTTCCTGATATAAACTCCACAATACATGAGATTAAGAAGAGGATTCGACTTAATCCTTCTTCTGAATGTTTGGATTTACAGTAGTGCATCGAAATATACCCAGTATGAATACGATGCAGGTGGAGTGAAATGGCAAAAGACAGTCAGCACTTCCTCTTCAGAAAAGATGGAATACTATGGTAGCTTCATCTATCAAGGAGGATCGCTAGATCGAGTTCTGACTTCAGACGGATTTTATGATGTCGCAACATCAACATATCACTACAATCTTAAAGATCATTTAGGCAATACCCGAATGAGCTTTCACTACAGTGGTAGTACACCAGTTGTAAATCAAAAAACAGAGTACTACCCATTTGGAAGTATGTTCACTGAAAATAATCTCGATGAAAATAAGTACCTTTATAATGGTAAAGAGTTAAACAACGAGTTCTTTGAAAACTATGCCTACGGTGCAAGGTTCTATGATGTTGAGTTAGGAAGGTAGCATGTGGTAGACCCACTCGCAGAGAAATATTTAGCTTACTCTCCTTATCACTATGCAGGGAATAATCCTGTTAGATATATTGATGTTGATGGTCGATATTTTGATGATAAAAATGAAAAGAGAGCTAATAAAAAGGCAGGCCGACTTGAACGCAAAGCTGATAAAATAGATAATAGAGGTGGTAATAGCGGAGACTTGCGAGATAGAGTTAAAGAACTTAGACAATCAGCAACTGATGTTGCTGATCTGAGAAATGATGCGAATACTGAATATAGATATGCAGGGGTTAATCCTAAAGACGCAAAAACAATAATATAGAAGGACCAACAGTGACTGAAACAGGTATAAACTCAAAAGGTGATAATGTTGTTTCCATGTTCACGGATAGTAAAAAGGGGAGCAAGTTTCATGAAGGAAGACACGGAGGAGATTTTGCCAGAGGAACTTTACAACTTAATGCTAATGGTGGTTATACAGTTTCTCATGAAATTAGTGTTTATAGAGCACAGTATTCATGGAAAGGACAACTGCAATATAGAGACCAACCAAGTCAAGCTGCGATGTTACAACGCATGATGGCAGGGCAAGACCCAACGGTTGGGGAAATCACAAATATTAATCAGATTAACAGGAATATTGTAAACTCAATGGTTGACCCTGGATTTGTACCAATATATCCACCAAGGAATGCCAACGGAGTACTTATAATACCATTAAACATTTGGAATAATAATTAGCTATGAAAGAGATAATAAAAATTACAGTTTTTGTATTGTTTCTGGCAGGTGTTAATAGCTGTGCTGTAAAAAAGTACCCAGTCAGATACTGGATATATAAAGGAGATAAGGAGATTAATTATCCCAATAGTAAAATTGAAATTGCTCTTTTAGATGAAACTACAGGTGTTTTTAAAAACCACTTAAAAAAGGATAGTGTATTTATTCAAAGGTTTAATTATGAAATCTCAGATAGTGCTTTCTTTCATATCAGTAATTTAGATACAATTAATCGAAATGTTATATCATTGAATAATAATGATACGATAACCATGTATAAACGTGAGATGCTGTATTTTTATAATGGAAAAACGAAATACTTACTTTATTTTAAGAAAAGTAAATTTTAGACTATAATATCCCCTCCTATTAGGACAACTAATTTAATTTGAAGTTATTAAAATTGTCGTTAAGGAAACACAACCACCGATAATCTGAGAAGTCTGACGGTTGATTACTTTGATGAAATCAACCTACAAAAAATACACCAAAGATTCGCAATACAAGTATGATGCTTCAGGGGTGAAATGGCAAAAAACAACCAATGCCACAAGAGCTTCAAGCATTCAGTATTATGGTAGCTTCATCTATCAGGGAGGATCATTGGATCGAGTTCTGCCTTCAGACGGTTTTTATGATGTTCCAACATCAACATATCACTACTATCTTAAAGATCACTTAGGGAACACCCGAATGAGCTTTCACTACAGTGGCAGTACACCAGTTGTAAATCAAAAAACAGAGTACTACCCATTTGGAAGTATGTTCACCGAAAATAATCTCGCTGAAAATAAGTACCTTTATAATGGTAAAGAGTTAAACAACGAGTTCTTTGAGAATTATGATTATGGAGCGAGGTTCTATGATGCGGAGTTAGGAAGGTTTCATACTCAGGACAGATTTGCTGAAAAGTACTTAGATTTTACTCCGTATCAATATGCGGCTAATAATCCCGTTTTAATGATAGATATAAATGGGGATAGCCTTTGGATAAATACAGGCTCTAGGAAATTGTTGTATGACAATGGTAAGTTGTATACAAAAAAGGGGAAGGATGTAACTCATAAAGCTTATAACAAGAAGGGCGAAGCTAAAAAGAACTTCTTAGGTAATGTTGTAAGTGGTTTAAGTGATTTAAACACTACAGATGAGGGGCGCGGAATTATTTCTGATTTACAGAAATCTTCAAATCATTTCACAATTGCCTCTGGTTGGAATCATTTTGATCCATGGGAACAAAAAAGTAATCAGTGGTCTCATTTGTATAGAAATAATGCAGAGGGAGTAAGAGTACAAAGTACCGGTGTAGATGTAATAAGCGGTTATCCAACTGGAGAGATGGGGAGTGGTGGTATTATATATTGGGATCCTTCTGAGAGAGGTAGTATAATATCCAATTCGGGTAGTGTCTCGATGAATCCTATAATATCATTAATACATGAAATGAAACATGCACTAGATGCAAATTATGGATTGTTAGATACAAGAAATGTGAGTTTTAATGGGGGATATGAAGAACGAAGTGAGATACGTGTAGTTTATTCAGCCAATATGGTGTGTCTGCAATTAAAGATAAGTGGAAATAGAGTTGCTAGTTGCTTAAGGACTAATTATAAAAGTGGTGGTGCTTATTTGTTGGATAAAAGTGGTCAACCATTAAATATTGGACCTCCTAAATGATATGTCATGAAAATATTAATAAAGATAATATTAGTTGTATTTGTAACATCCTGCATGATTCAAAGTAAAATATCCAATATTGAAGTTTTTAAATTTAAAGGAGTTTTTCTTAATGGTAATAGACCACAAAAGAAATGTTTTTTTATCAATGTGCCACCTGATGGTCAAATGATATGTGATGAGACTTTTACTGGAGACTATCATAAGGAGTGTAGAATAATATACAAAGATTCTTCAATTATATATTTAAGTAACGATGAGTGGCGAGGTTCATCTTTAAATACTATCAATAAAATTAAAGACGGAATTGATGGATATACAAAAGAACACTTGTGGGATAGTTTATACTTTGAAGGCCAGCAAAATGATGGTAGGTTTTGGAAGGAATGTGTTTTAGGTGAGATTGTTGTTGGATATGTTAATTGCCCGCTTGAAAAGAAAGAAATGTTTGACATATCACTTAAAACATTAAGGGCGAAACGTGCCACCCCCGCTAGCCATAGTAACGATTAGTGGCTCGGCGAAGATTGCATCTTCGTCGTTGATAAAAGTTAGTTTTTAACTAACAATGGAATGTAAGAACAATTAAACGAGCATTATAATATCCCCACGATTTAGGACAGCAAGTTTAATTTGAAGTTATTAAAATTGTCGTCAAGGAAACACAACCACCGATAATCTGAGAAGTCTGACGGTTGATTACTTTGATGAAATCAACCTACAAAAAATACACCAAAGATTCGCAATACAAGTATGATGCTTCAGGGGTGAAATGGCAAAAACAACCAATGACACAAGAGCTTCAAGCATTCAGTATTATAGTAACTTCATCTATCAAGGAGGATCATTGGATAGAGTTCTCACTTCTGATGGATTTTATGATGTACCAACATCAACATATCACTACTATCTTAAAGATCACTTAGGGAACACCCGAATG
>SJCO01000371.1 GCA_005217565.1 Puteibacter caeruleilacunae | reverse complement strand
TGAACCCACTATAATACCCTAAAAACCAAACCACGTTTATAATCCWAATATGGTGTGTCCTACTGATGATCGGAGWCCGTAGATGCATAGATATCGTCGAGACGATTCCGATCGACTACTAGTTTGCCTTGTTTGGAGTCYGAATGAGTTTTTTCAAGWGYCGGTCGATCTGAGCCATTGGATATTAGGATTGRGGGAGTTTTCTTCTATTTATACCTCCYTAACCCTAGCAGCCACGTCCTCCCACCCTAGCAGCCATCCCCTTTTGTGCCTTGCCCCAAGAGAAGARAGGAAGAAYAAGGGAGAGAAGAGAGGGAAGATTAGGGCACRCAGTCGCCTGTCGTCGTCATTGTTCC
>SJCO01000370.1 GCA_005217565.1 Puteibacter caeruleilacunae | reverse complement strand
ACCAACTAAAATGCTTACTGCTCAGMCTTAGCCTCACCTTGTTATACMTGCATTAATTTTTCCCCCACTTGCTGAGCCCCGACCATAAGTGAGCTCACCCTTGCTAATATTTTGATCAGAGGGTGATGCTGGAGACTTTGATGGAGATTTTATCGACGACGATGAWTTCTAAGTCTAACGATGCGCCGGTCATCTTCCTGTGGGAGATTGCCCAGTTGTTTATTTCCGCTTTACTTTGATGTGATACTTGTTAAAGATACAATGATTCAGATGATGTAATAAAGTAYTATACTCTCTTTAYGCCTTTATTGCATTGTCTTTTGATATATTACACTTGTGACGTCAACATATGTGTG
>SJCO01000368.1 GCA_005217565.1 Puteibacter caeruleilacunae | reverse complement strand
CTTATTTTCGAGTTCGTGCCCGAGCCTCCGTTTTCGTCCCGTGCGCCATGGCGAACACCTCGTTTTCAGCCCAGACGCAAGGCCGAACGGCCCAGCCGCCCGTCGTCGCGTGCCTCCGTGTCGTTTTCCCTCCGTTCCACTGTGCCCCGTTCCACTGTGCCCTTCACCAAAGACATAGACTTTATGTTCGGTGTCTTTCCACATGCTTCGACTTAGCTTATTTTCGAGTTGTTTTCGGCCCGTGCGCCATGGCGAACACCTCGTTTTCAGCCCAGACGCAAGGCCGAACAGCCCTGCCGCCCGTCGCCGCGCGCCTCCTCGCCGCGCGCCTCCTCCCGTTTTCCCTCCGTTCCACCTT
>SJCO01000367.1 GCA_005217565.1 Puteibacter caeruleilacunae | reverse complement strand
TCACCACTTTCCTGCAAGMAATTTTGTTGTYTMCATCGGCCTCCYGTKMGTTGYCGATGATGACTTCTTTGTCTTTKCCCTTATCGGCTGTGCTGGGCYGAATTAGGACCSTTTTGCCCTTGAAGTCGATCATATTCATTGGAAAGGGCTCYGTGTCCTCCTGAAATTTCAATCGTCCYTCGTTAATGGCCGATTGRATYTGTCGYCGRAACACATTACAATCATTAGTGGCATGRGAAAATGAGTTGTGCCACTTGCAGTATGCRCGACGCTTTAGTTCGTCGGCAGGTGGAACGATATAATCAATTTTAATGTTACCATTTTTTTAGTAATTCATCGAATATCTTATCACATTTGCCA
>SJCO01000365.1 GCA_005217565.1 Puteibacter caeruleilacunae | reverse complement strand
TAACAATGTACCTATGTGCTTCAACAAAGAAAGATCAAAGAGAAGCGATAGGAGRTGCTATGGATGCAAGGAGAAGGGCCATGAAATTGATTCATGCCCCCRCATGAAGAAYCAAGACCTTGCACGATCAAGAAAGATGACCATCAARAAGGATGAAAGCAAAAGGCAAATSCRTTGCAAGGACAAGCAYCRCATTTGCTACAATTGCCGTGAAARAGGTCAYCTATTCAAGGTTTGTCCAAAGGGTAAAACTCCWAAGCCTAACYTGKCAATACATTCAAATATGCTTAGGAGACCCAAATTTGACTCTTGTGCTAGAAAGGTGATGAGTTCACCACATTCTAGGACCAAGGCTATTTGG
>SJCO01000363.1 GCA_005217565.1 Puteibacter caeruleilacunae | reverse complement strand
ACAGTAGCCCCTCGCAATATTAATTTGTTTGAAATAATAAATTYAGATTGCGATATGAACGAAGGCTTTAYGCCGAAGGTCCGAAAAAACACCTTCCCTTTGCTAGAATAGCAACATTCAAATGACAAGTGGGGYCTTTCARCTTTCAACGCAYCRAGCGTATAAATACGGCCATACCGCAAACTYATTTKRCACGCTTTCTGGCCAACCACTCCYGCTCACTCAWTTTTTAGCTCTTGTGCACTGTGATYTGCTAAGCTTTTAGCTTTGAAGCTTCGGMTTTGAAAACAGTTTTYTAGTGTTTCCGAAGATGTCTGAAGCTGCTAAGAAAGCTGCTGCTGAGATGAAGCTGAGTCTTGATGA
>SJCO01000362.1 GCA_005217565.1 Puteibacter caeruleilacunae | reverse complement strand
CAAGTGTTAAACAAGATAATTTCTTGGGAACAGGGGCGGCAGTAAGTATAGCTGGTACGAAAAATGATTATGGTACGAGTGTCAATTTGGGTTATACCGAGCCCTATTTTACTAAAGATGGTGTAAGTCTTGGTGGAAATGTTTTCTTTGAAAACTACGATAACTCTAAAAGTGATACATCCTCTAACTATAAGCGTACGACTTACGGAAGTAATGTTACTTTAGGTTTCCCTGTAAATGAAAATAACTCCTATTATGTAGGATTAGGTCATACCTATAATAAAATTAGTAACTTTGCTCTAGAATATAACCGTAATTTATATATTCAATCAATGAAATTTAAAGGTAATGGCATTAAAACAAA
>SJCO01000043.1 GCA_005217565.1 Puteibacter caeruleilacunae | reverse complement strand
AAAAAAAGGCATAAATCTAAAGGAATCTTTCTGAGTATGTAGGTCTATTCTAATTTTCCCAAGCCCTCTAACCTTTAAGCCTTTCACATGGGAGCTAAATATTGATGCAACCAAATTTGCTGTAAGATTAAAATCTTTTTGTTGATCGCTTGATAAAGAACAATTATAGTCAGCACCTATATCGATATAAAATTTGTACATAATGTTAAGTTAAAGATTATCGGGATAAATTTAAGCGTCCGCCCTTGCGCACTATTTACGCCTAAATATAAGCAAAACGCATGAGTAGGGCTATTATTTTTGTTTCAGTCATCCATCAAAAGAGCCAATATCCGGATCAATAGAATCCTGACTAACATCAGTTGACGACTCATCTTTGAGAATATCCTTGATGATAAGCAATATCTGCAACCTACCTCTTCATCATTATCTGTTCTCTTTTAGTTGAAGCTTTGCGGACAGAGACGTACGACTGACTGTTTACAATACTTACTCGCTACGATGATCGGAAGGACTTTTTATTAAAGTATAACATGTAAATTCCAACGTTGTAAAATCATCCACAGAAGTAAGCACATTAAATTTATCTGTTAAGTATAACTTATTGTTGTATACAACGAACGGATAGGGAATCCCTTGATTAATGCGATATGACCTGTCTCTCGTTTCATCTGTTAGTTTATAATATGCAACCCATGGCCCTATCCTTGTCTTAATCGTTTCAAGGTGATATTTTACTGTATCATCTAAATTGGCTAATTCGATTATGCCGTCTTGACCTTTCTCATACCCTGAAGGATCAATAAAAAATCGTTTTACTTTGGACGGCAAATTTTCAAATTTTATTTTTTCTGTTTTGAGCTCTTTAATCTGACAGTCGTAGTTATTACAACTTATCATTACACTCGCTATTACAATAAAGAATATTTGTTTCATTCTTGATTCTTAATTGGGTTCGTTTTATTGTCTAAAGAATTTCCATTGCAAAATAATTATTCCTATTTGAAATTGTGGTAAGATTATTAGAAATAGTGTTTCCCGTTGATAGCTTCTACCTTTTCCCTGGTACATTTAGTTTATCCGTGCGATTTTTTTAGGATAACACCAATGGGAAATTTGAGGATTCTGCTTATCTTACATTTTCAACAATAGGATAATTTCGCTTCAAATCGATACATGATACTCTTGGCATAACCACTGGGGTAAGTACACCAATTGGAATACATGTAAACAATGAGAAAGACAATAAATGAGCGTCAATCCATAATGAAATCTTAGAATGAAAGATTATAAAGAAAAGAGCTTAAATCAGCTAATTGGGCGATGGGAAATGGAAGTTCCCAGAGAAGACTATTCATCAAGTATTCAATTACGTACTTATAAATTATATCATAAAAGAATACAAGATTACGAACTTGAAGATATCCGTTTTATGATAATCCAGAAACAAGGACTAAAACACCTTATCCCCCTTGCTCTTAACCATTTAAAGGAAAACCTATTAATTGAAGCAGATTATTACGAAGGTGATGTACTGTCTGGTGTTCTTTCTGTTGACGGAACATTTTGGGCAAAGAATCTAAAACTATATAGTGAGTTTTATCAAATCCTATTAAACAATAAAGAACAATTGTCTTCATTAGATCCAAGATACGAATCTGATAGAAATTTGCTAAAGGGTTGTGACCATTTCTTAAAAATTCAGATTACTAAATAAATGAAAAAAGACTGCACGTTTGATTTCTTCCGACAAGGTCTGTGTTACCTTTTAACTATTATTCCCTCTGCTTGGAATAGTGAGCAAAACTTTAATTGTTGTAAGAGAAAATATGCTCACCAACAAGACAATTTATTTGGTAACTTTGATAACGGAGGTCTTTTCAATTACAAGGTCGATATCAGGATATAGTTAGCAGATATTATTTCAATAAAATGTAAATGATGAATTATTGTAGAAGATTATATGTGTATTGGTTTTGTTCAATATACAAACTAATGGAAACGTCTCAAATTAAAGGAAGTAGTGACTATAGGGCAACCACATTTATGTCAATTTTTGAATTATTTCTTCTGGGAGCAATATTCAGCTGCTATTTACTTTATACTAAACAATTTATTCTTGTGAGTAATCCATTCCTGTTTTTAGTTCCAACTGCCCTCATTATAGGAGGTAGTAAATATTTTGTCTTCTATCATAAGTCGAAATGGAAAGATTATATCTCAATGTTTGAGAACCTTACTTTAAGCACTAGACGTAAAATATTAGCAATAACTTTGATATCTAACCTAGCAATGATTATTGCATTTGTTAAAGTATTTGTAATGGTTTACAATATTGATTGGCTTAATGGTTGATGACAGGGAGCTTGAGCGAGTGCTTACCTTTAAATTTAAGAAATGAAAAAAGATGGTTACAGTTTAGAAGCTAAAGTCGTAGCGGAAATTATCGATATTGCTATTAAATGTATTAAAGACTTCCCTCCAGAAGAATTCAACGCGGCTCATGTAAAGCATTTTGTTAATGTGTACTCAGGGTATAAAGAAGATTTACTAAATCCAGATTCTAAATTTAGAAATATGAAAAGTCTTCAGTTTGCAAAAAACGATGTTTTAACCTACTTCCAAGAAGGAAAAGGACCTGCTGTAGAAGCATTCTGGAAAGAAGTAAACTCAAGACACATTAATGTGAAGAGAGTAAACAAAATTCAAAAGATATTGAGGAGAGGAAAGATTGTAAGTAAGATTGAATTTGATACTGTAACAGATTTACTAATCCCTTATATTCAAAGCAATATGCTTTCGGAGGAAGATGTTACAAAACTGAATGAATTAATACAGCGATATGAAAGCAGCCATTAATATACCAACGTTATGAAGATTTAGTGGATCATAGTAGTTGTGGTTTCTATATTATTGGCCTTTTACGGATGGTTAGTTGATCTGAGAAATAGTAAAATAAATCATCTTACAAAAGTATCAGAATAAGTGGTTGAGCGAAAAATGCATTTTGTTGGGATGTCTGAAATTACAGACATTGAAGAGCAATTGCTGTACTTGAAATTGAGAAATTTAGATAGGCTGTAGTTGTTCCGCCGACAGGTACTGATGAGCGTTGTAGTAAAACGGTGGAAAGGATGGAAGGTTTTGGGCGGTTGGTTATTCCGCCGATGGGAAGTGTTACACCTTGTTGGTTATGGGATGCCACGGCGGTATTATTTCGGTTGGGTAATTATCCCACGACTCGTGCCTCGTCATGGGCAAAAAAGAGAATGTCCCGCTGGGACAAAAGGCAGTGGGATGCGAAGGTCAGCGCGTCATAGACACGCTGGATATTAGGCCAAAGGTCTTGTAGTATGCGTATATCAGAGCGTGACCTTTCAGCGTCCGCAGGACCTGAAATTCACTACATTGTTTATAGTATTCTTTCCCTTTATACTTGAAGTCCACCCAATGGGATGTTAATGTAGCGCCACCTATAGATTTACCCGTGACAACTACTTTTACAATTTTCCCTTCGTTGTAGACCTTAATTTTTTCCATTATCCCAACGACTACGTAAATAAATATTACACAAAACATAATTCCTATAAATCGATACATTCCCATACTTTTTTTCTTATTTACGCCCCTTGTAATATCTTGAACTGCCATTGCATTGTCTGGTTAGAATTTAACTCTCTACTGTTATAAAGATACTTATTTTCGGGAAACATACTTTCTAATGGATAGTACTCAGTTTTTAATCTACAGCAGCAGGTGTTTGGATACTGAAATAGGAGCAAAATACCTACATCTTATCAAGCTAGCTCTTATAACCTTAGCAGATTTCGAGCAGTTCCTATTGCTTCCTCCTGAAATTCAGATTTATTTTCAATTTAGCTTCTTTAATTCAATTGATCCTACATGGGGAAAGATTGATATTCCATCAATTTGAATTGATCTAAGCATCTCAAAGAACTGAATCCCAGTCTTTACTTGATTGTCATCTGCCTTATTTAAGATAACATCTAAGAATGAATCACCCCATTTGGCCAGCATCACATAGCTCAATACCTTTTTTCCATCCTCCAACTCTAAGTAGCGATTAATGAAATACTTCTGACCATCGATGGTAATCAAATAGTGATCACTGTTCTGGATATTATATTTACTCGCTTTTTGGTTGTAAATGATATTAAACTCTTCCAATGACTTATCCTTATATTTGTCGTGAACAAGTATCATAAAATAATCGTTAGTTATCGTTTCTCGATCCAAATTAGGATTAACATTATATACAACTATCTTAGGTAGCTCTGCTTCTGTAAACGATGACCATGAATCAGGAACACTCAATTTTACTCGATCCCAAACAGTAGTATCATGTTTCCAATTAACATCAATTTGAGTTGAATCATTTGAGAAGTATGACCAGGGCCCTTTCATTACCCCATTTTCATAAACTCCGGTCTTATACAATCTCCCATCTACACATAGATTATGACTTCCATCATAAAGCTCTTCAAAATCCTCATCGAACGAGTCATTTAAAACTTTAAACTGTCCATCAATAAATACAATGTTATTGTAAATAGTGCCGGTTTTATTACACCCTAATAGCATGACAACAATGCACAACAATAGTCCGATTCTCATAACAATCAATTTTAAGAGATTATTTTTCAATACATTTATTGCTTCAATCAAAGCTAGGAAATTTTATAAAAAGACCACTGCTGCCCCATCGATTTATTAGACCGAACATCTCGGCCTCTCGTTTTTATGTTGCTCGTTTCATAACGGCTAATTTCTGCCATCTAAAAATCCTCACAAGAAATACTACCGCGGGGCTATGTTAAGTCGTTACAATAATCTTATCAAAAAGTGACCGTAACATCTCACTAGACCTTGCTTCTTCATTTAATTGTATTTCAACTGTTTCCTTGTTCATTGATACGAATAATAAAATTTCGTTGTTTTTCCCTGAGATGCAAATTTTATCATTGCTGATCCATTTAACATCGCCTAGAATCATTGTTAGAAAGTAAAAGTTTGGTAATATCTTAATTACTTCTATTTCCTTTAT
>SJCO01000358.1 GCA_005217565.1 Puteibacter caeruleilacunae | reverse complement strand
TCAGAATCAGCGTCCGCATCAGCAGCAGTTTCAGAGGCAGTACCCACAACAGCAGCAGTATYGTCAGMACAGCCAGCAGGGAGGTAATCAGTATCAGAAGCAGAACAACCAGGCACCTCGCCTTCCTGCYCCAGCARCAAATCAGAGCAACCAAGCAGCCCCAGCACAAGGAGGAGGCAGAGGATGTTTCCACTGTGGAGAWCAAGGCCACTGGGCGATGCAGTGCCCAAAGAAGATGGCWCAGCAGCAGACCAACCCCAATGCTCCAACAAGGCAAGGTGTACTGCAGCCGGCAGCMGGCAATCGTAACCAAGCGTACAACCGTGGAAAGGTGAACCACTTGGAGGCCGAAGCAATCCAGGATGCAC
>SJCO01000357.1 GCA_005217565.1 Puteibacter caeruleilacunae | reverse complement strand
GGCTCATCTTCCTTCTTCATCCAGATTTGATGATAGCCTGAATAAAAATCCAATAGACTCATGAGCTCTGAGGAAGCTGGTGCATCTACAAGAGAGTCTATTCTTGGTAACGGGAAYTCGTCTTTTGGGCATGCCTTGTTAAGATCTATGAAGTCAATGCACATTCTCCATTTACCATTTGCCTTCTTCACCATAACAGTRTTGGCTATCCACTCTGGGTATTTTACTTATCTGATGACACCAGCACTGAGAAGTCTTTTTACTTCATTCCGAGCACCTTYRGCTTTATCATCAGACATTTTCCGAAGCCTYTGCTTTCTKGGYCTGAAGGATGGATCGACATTGAGTGAATGYTCAATGACATCTCTCT
>SJCO01000356.1 GCA_005217565.1 Puteibacter caeruleilacunae | reverse complement strand
AAGCAACTCCCGGCGACCTCCCGCCCCGCCTCGACGCCCAGCCCCCGCCCGAGCACGAGCCCATGGCCGCCTCCGTGACATTCCCGACGCAACCGGAGCCGTCCCGACGCAGCCCGCGCCCACTGGAGCCTCTACCCCYGTCCCCGAYGCCACCGGMGCCMGCCCCGWCCCCGYCGGMGCTCGCTTCACCRRYTCATCGTCCGGCWAAGTGAGYAATTTTATAATTTTTAGTATAATTTTGTGTATRMATATATATTGTTTGCTAGTAGTMATGTTTAGTTTTGTTATGTCCGACGRYTTRATTTAATTATGCAATTAAATTAGCTTGTTTTAATTTATTTATTAGTGGCTATATAATTTAAACTTTTAA
>SJCO01000354.1 GCA_005217565.1 Puteibacter caeruleilacunae | reverse complement strand
AGGTTCTGGCGAAGCCGCCAGCGCTGATCGACCTCGCGGGATTCGCGGCGCATCTGTCGCGTACTCCGGATGTTTGACCTGCGCAGCCGTCGGTCCGTGCGGGTGTGCATGATTTCGGGGAAAAGCTCGGCCTGCACGTCCAGCGTGAGCGGCAGCGGGCAGGACTCCCCTCCCGTGGCAATCATGGTGTCCAGCGCCTCCTCAACCTGTTTCAGATTCGAATGGCGGTTCTTTGGCACCCAGTTCAGACCCGGTATCTGACGTGCCACCGTGGCATTGAGGCGACCGCTGCCCGTCAGCACACGCAGGAAGGTGCGCACGTAAGGCATAGCGGGCAGTCGTGCGCCCCGTTCGCGGGAGGATTCCACCAT
>SJCO01000042.1 GCA_005217565.1 Puteibacter caeruleilacunae | reverse complement strand
AAAATGGCGACGACCTACTCTCCCACATCTCTGCAGTACCATCGGCGCTAGTAGGCTTAACTTCTCTGTTCGGAATGGGAAGAGGTGGGACCCTACTGCAATAGTCACCTAAAATCGTTTTAGACATATYTCAGTCTCAATATTKWAAAAACACGTTGTCGATATTTAAATAAAAATACTTGACCGGGCGAAAAAAGTCTTCGGGTAATTAGTATTGCTCGGCTTTGACATCACTGCCTTTACACCTGCAACCTATCTACGTCATAGTCTTTAACGACCCTTAAAGGAAACCTTATCTTGAGGCTAGCTTCGTGCTTAGATGCTTTCAGCACTTATCTATTCCAAACGTAGCTACTCAGCAATGCACCTGGCGGCACAACTGATACACTAGAGGTTTGTCCATCGCGGTCCTCTCGTACTAGTGACAGGTCCTCTCAAGTTTCCAACGCCCACAACAGATAGGGACCGAACTGTCTCACGACGTTCTGAACCCAGCTCGCGTGCCACTTTAATGGGCGAACAGCCCAACCCTTGGGACCTTCTCCAGCCCCAGGATGTGACGAGCCGACATCGAGGTGCCAAACCGCTCCGTCGATATGAGCTCTTGGGAGCGATCAGCCTGTTATCCCCGGAGTACCTTTTATCCTTTGAGCGATGGCCCTTCCATGCGGAACCACCGGATCACTATGCTCTACTTTCGTACCTGCTCGACTTGTCGGTCTCACAGTCAAGCGCGCTTATACCATTATACTCTTCTGACGGTTACCAATCGTCATGAGCGCACCTTTAGAAGCCTCCGTTACTCTTTTGGAGGCGACCACCCCAGTCAAACTACCCACCACACACTGTCTCCATTTCTGGATTAGGTTTCAAGTAAGCAAAGGGACGTATTTCAAGGATGACTAACATACCCCTGGCGAGGCATGATCAAAGTCTCCGTCCTATCCTACACATCACTTACCCAAAATCAATGTGAAGTTGCAGTAAAGGTTCACGGGGTCTTTCCGTCCCGTTGCGGGTATCCGGCATCTTCACCGGAACTACAATTTCACCGAGCTCATGGCTGAGACAGTGCGCACATCGTTACACCATTCGTGCAGGTCGGAACTTACCCGACAAGGAATTTCGCTACCTTAGGACCGTTATAGTTACGGCCGCCGTTTACCGGGGCTTCGATTCAAGCCTTCTCCGAAGATAAGCTCCCCTCTTAACCTTCCGGCACCGGGCAGGTGTCAGGCCTTATACATCATCTTTCAATTTAGCAAAGCCTTGTGTTTTTGATAAACAGTCGCATGCGCCTTTTCACTGCGGCTCCACCGGAGTGGAGCGACCCTTCTCCCGAAGTTACGGGTCGATTTTGCCTAGTTCCTTAGCCATGAATCACTCGAGCGCCTTAGGATACTCTCCTCGACTACCTGTGTCGGTTTACGGTACGGGTCTATATAACCTGAAGCTTAGAGGGTTTTCTCGGAAGCCCTTAGGATCATTATCAGATTGTCCGAAGACGCACTGTACTATCTGGTTTCAGCTCTYCAGGCGGATTTACCTACCCAAATCAWCACTTACGCCATTCAACGCACTATTCCGTCAGTGCGCAGATCTTTCATCACTTCGTCACCCCATCGCAGTTATACAGAGTACGGGAATATTAACCCGTTGTCCATCGACTTCCCCCTTCGGGTACGCCTTAGGTCCCGACTAACCCTGATCCGATTAGCGTTGATCAGGAAACCTTAGTCTTGCGGCGAGGGAGTTTCTCACTCCCTTTATCGTTACTTATGCCTACATTTGCTTTTCCAGCCGCTCCAGAGAACCTTACGATTCGCCTTCAACGCAACTGCAATGCTCCCCTACCACTCTACAGTGTAGAATCCAAAGCTTCGGTGGTATACTTTATGCCCGATTATCATCCATGCCCGATCGCTCGACTAGTGAGCTGTTACGCACTCTTTAAATGAATGGCTGCTTCCAAGCCAACATCCTAGCTGTCTAAGCAATCAGACCTCGTTTGTTCAACTTAGTATACACTTGGGGACCTTAGCTGTTGGTCCGGGTTCTTTCCCTCTCGGACATGGACCTTAGCACCCATGCCCTCACTGCTGTAATAATTTTATAGCATTCGGAGTTTGTCTGGATTTGATAGGCGGCGAAGCCCTCGCATCCAATCAGTAGCTCTACCTCTATAAAACATCGTACAACGCTGCACCTAAATGCATTTCGGGGAGTACGAGCTATTTCCTAGTTTGATTGGCCTTTCACCCCTACCCACACGTCATCCAAGAGCTTTTCAACGCTCCCTGGTTCGGTCCTCCATTCCGTGTTACCGGAACTTCAACCTGCACATGGGTAGATCACAAGGTTTCGCGTCTACCCCCACTAACTTTAGCGCCCTATTCAGACTCGCTTTCGCTTCGACTACAAACCTGAAGTTCTTAATCTTGCTAGTGAGGAGTAACTCGTAGGCTCATTATGCAAAAGGCACGCTGTCACCCCACGAAGGGGCTCCAACCGTTTGTAAGCGCATGGTTTCAGGTACTATTTCACTCCCTTGTTCAGGGTGCTTTTCACCTTTCCCTCACGGTACTTGTTCACTATCGGTCTCTCAGGAGTATTTAGCCTTACCAGATGGTCCTGGCAGATTCAGACAGGATTTCTCGTGTCCCGCCCTACTCAGGATACTGCTAGATTAAAATCTCTTACGTGTACTAGACTTTCACTATCTACGGTGCAACTTTCCAGATGCTTCCACTTCGATCATTCGCTCATATCGCAGTCCTACAACCCCAACATTGCCGAAACAATATTGGTTTGGGCTAATCCGCGTTCGCTCGCCACTACTTACGGAATCACTTTTGTTTTCTTTTCCTCCGGGTACTTAGATGTTTCAGTTCCCCGGGTTGGCCCCATTTAAAATGGTATCCTCGAAAGGATGGGTTGTCCCATTCGGAAATCCATGGATCAAAAATTATTTGCATCTCCCCACGGCTTATCGCAGCTTATCACGTCCTTCATCGCCTCTGAGAGCCTAGGCATCCCCCATACGCTCTTAGTAACTTTCTTTCGCCTGTATATTTTCATATACGCGGTTGAGTATCTCTACTTAAATATCTTTACAACATGTCAAAGAACTTTATCAATCTTCCGATTGAAACGTGGATACATCCGGATTTGAACCAGATTATAYGATACCTTCGTATCCAATATTCCTTTTTYTCAATATTTATTATTCTTCTCAGAACCGTTGYCCTGATGTTTTTTGTGGAGAATATCGGAGTCGAACCGATGACCTCTTGAATGCAAATCAAGCGCTCTAGCCAACTGAGCTAATCCCCCAAATATCTGTAGTCCCGCGCAGACTTGAACTGCGGACCTCTACATTATCAGTGTAGCGCTCTAACCAGCTGAGCTACGGGACTGTTATAGTCTAAACCCTTAGGTCCGATCTTTCAGTACCGTCTTCTCTCGGGTCACAACCTGATATTCCTTCTTTATATATAAAGAAAAAGTATAACACAACAAGCAATCAATCCTGCACTTCAACTTAGTGCGCTCCAGAAAGGAGGTGTTCCAGCCACACCTTCCGGTACGGCTACCTTGTTACGACTTAACCCCAGTCACTAGTTTTACCCTAGGCCGCTCCTTGCGGTCGCAGACTTCAGGCACCCCCAGCTTCCATGGTTTGACGGGCGGTGTGTACAAGGCCCGGGAACGTATTCACCGCGCCATGGCTGATGCGCGATTACTAGCGAATCCAGCTTCACGAAGTCGAGTTGCAGACTTCGATCCGAACTGAGATCGGCTTTAGAGATTAGCATCCTGTCACCAGGTAGCTGCCCTTTGTACCGACCATTGTAACACGTGTGTAGCCCTGGACATAAGGGCCGTGCTGATTTGACGTCATCCCCACCTTCCTCACACCTTACGGTGGCAGTCTCGCTAGAGTCCTCAGCATTACCTGTTAGCAACTAACGATAGGGGTTGCGCTCGTTATGGGACTTAACCCGACACCTCACGGCACGAGCTGACGACAACCATGCAGCACCTTGTAAATAGTTCCGAAGAAAAGAAATGTTTCCATCTCATGCAATCTACATTTAAGCCCAGGTAAGGTTCCTCGCGTATCATCGAATTAAACCACATGTTCCTCCGCTTGTGCGGGCCCCCGTCAATTCCTTTGAGTTTCACCCTTGCGAGCGTACTCCCCAGGTGGATCACTTAATACTTTCGCTTGGCCGCATACTGTGTATCGCATACAGCGAGTGATCATCGTTTACGGCGTGGACTACCAGGGTATCTAATCCTGTTCGCTCCCCACGCTTTCGTGCATCAGCGTCAGTTACAGTTTAGTAAGCTGCCTTCGCAATCGGTGTTCTGTGTAATATCTAAGCATTTCACCGCTACACTACACATTCCGCCTACCTCAATTGTACTCAAGAAAAACAGTTTCAATGGCAGTTCTACAGTTGAGCTGCAGGATTTCACCACTGACTTATTCTTCCGCCTACGCACCCTTTAAACCCAATAAATCCGAATAACGCTTGCATCCTCCGTATTACCGCGGCTGCTGGCACGGAGTTAGCCGATGCTTATTCATTTGCTACCGTCAAATACCTACACGTAGATACGTTTCTTGGCAAATAAAAGAAGTTTACAACCCATAGGGCAGTCATCCTTCACGCGGGATGGCTGGTTCAGGCTTGCGCCCATTGACCAATATTCCTCACTGCTGCCTCCCGTAGGAGTCTGGTCCGTGTCTCAGTACCAGTGTGGGGGATCATCCTCTCAGAACCCCTACCCATCGTAGTCTTGGTGAGCCGTTACCTCACCAACAAACTAATGGGACGCATGCCTATCTTATACCACCGGAGTTTTACTTACTAAACCATGCGATYCAGTAAGACCATGGGGTATTAATCCAAATTTCTCTGGGCTATCCCCCTGTATAAGGTAAGTTGCATACGCGTTACGCACCCGTGCGCCGGTCGTCAGCTGCTGCAAGCAGCACTGTTACCCCTCGACTTGCATGTGTTAAGCCTCCCGCTAGCGTTCATCCTGAGCCAGGATCAAACTCTTCGTTGTAGAAAAGATTGTTAAATGT
Source organism: Puteibacter caeruleilacunae (assembly GCA_005217565.1). Taxonomy (GTDB): domain Bacteria; phylum Bacteroidota; class Bacteroidia; order Bacteroidales; family Prolixibacteraceae; genus Puteibacter; species Puteibacter caeruleilacunae. The sequence goes on along the minus strand of SJCO01000042.1, from coordinate 83 downwards.
TCTTAGCTCACAAAGTCTCTTCAGAATTAACTAGCTTGTTTATTTTGTGCTATACTTTTCAATATTTTCAATGAACTCTTTTT
>SJCO01000352.1 GCA_005217565.1 Puteibacter caeruleilacunae | reverse complement strand
TTTCAGAAGAAGATTTTGCTCAGCGTAATTGGTTAGATGATTTAAAGATCAGAGCCAGTTGGGGTAAGAGTGGTAACCTTCCAGGAGGAGGAGCACACTCTACTTATAGTGCCAAAGGTGGTTATTACGATATGCCAATTGTAAAGCCAGATAATATCCAGCTTGACCAGTTAAAGTACGAGACTGTATCTCAGTTTAATGGAGGTATTAACCTGGCCATCAAAAACTACCGTTATGAATTCAGTTTCGATGTTTATCACAAGAAAACTGATGACATGCTGTTTAAAGATGTGAAGCTACCTTCATCTACAGGTTTTGATAAGGTGCGTTACATGAACATGGGTAGTGCTAAAAACTACGGTTGGGAATTCA
>SJCO01000351.1 GCA_005217565.1 Puteibacter caeruleilacunae | reverse complement strand
GCTATCTTCATCACTTGAGGTCTCGACCACTTTCTTTGCTTTGTGGTCTTTGYTCTTCTTGGGRKTGTCTWGTTCATTAGTGATCAAGGCATGAGAGTCTCTTGTCTTGATAGGGGCTTCTTCGGACTCGTGTTGTTGAATYTTTGCAAATAATTGATGAGGCGTCATATCCTCATAGTCATCACGATCCCTTATCATCCTTGCAAGACTYTTATCCTTYTCTTTATATGCTCTCATGAAYAATCTTGTGACCTTGGAGTCACTCCAATCTTCACTCCCAAGCACTCTTATTTTGTTTACTAACACCATCAATCGGTCAAAGAGTGATTGAAGCGACTCACCCTTTGTCCAATCATATCTTGCAAGCTCACT
>SJCO01000350.1 GCA_005217565.1 Puteibacter caeruleilacunae | reverse complement strand
CTGCGAGAGGTTAAATAGAGGAGCACCYCTGTCACTCGGTACACRCGAGAAACACTTTCAGTCTCACARTCCAGCMGYCGAGTGAGGGTATTTCCATCTCGTGACTCTGCGCGCAYAGAGAAGCGAGAGGGCAGGTGCCTCCGAAGCCGGTGCCGTTCGAGACCTTGCACGGRGGATCRGCAATTAGGTTTTTGGGGAGCGTCTACGCGACTGCCCAAAACATCTTCAACATGACAAAGGAAGCTGGCCAAGGATCTGGATCATCAGAGTGCATAGGAGGGTATGATCAGTTTATTTTCTTACTGTTTTGTGTTCTGGAGATTATATATGTTTCATATTTTCATCTATGCTGTTTCATATTTACGAATGATT
>SJCO01000349.1 GCA_005217565.1 Puteibacter caeruleilacunae | reverse complement strand
ACCATGAAGATTCTTTTCGATCAACTCTCCAAGTTCATTGTACTTCATTTCGGCCAAGACTGTTGTCGGCGTTGTGGTGTTCACCCCATGCTTAACTTCAATTAATCGACCTTGGTCATCATATGCCATTTCTTCACACACATAATTTTCCCCTACACCTTCAACTTGCTGCCACGTAACTGTTTTCTTAGGCTGTGATGTTATGCCCCAATAATCAGTACTTACAACTTCAGTGCCTTGTAGCGTATCAACCAGTATTTCTGAGACAGTTTGAATTGGACGATAACGATTATCATAGTAAATTGTACTTACCAGTTCCTTTCCTCGTCCAAGAACCATACGCTTTGTTCCTGTTACCTGTCCTTTAACCTT
>SJCO01000348.1 GCA_005217565.1 Puteibacter caeruleilacunae | reverse complement strand
TTTCAGAAGAAGATTTTGCTCAGCGTAATTGGTTAGATGATTTAAAGATCAGAGCCAGTTGGGGTAAGAGTGGTAACCTTCCAGGAGGAGGAGCACACTCTACTTATAGTGCCAAAGGTGGTTATTACGATATGCCAATTGTAAAGCCTGATAATATTCAGCTTGATCAATTGAAATATGAAACAGTAAGTCAGTTTAACGGAGGTATTAACCTTGCTATCAAGAACTACCGTTATGAATTCAGTTTCGATGTTTATCACAAGAAAACTGATGACATGCTGTTTAAAGATGTGAAGCTACCTTCATCTACAGGTTTTGATAAGGTGCGTTACATGAACATGGGTAGTGCTAAAAACTACGGTTGGGAATTCA
>SJCO01000347.1 GCA_005217565.1 Puteibacter caeruleilacunae | reverse complement strand
TATGTGGTTGAACAAAGCTTCGGTACGCTGCACCGTAATAGTACGGCAAGGCGAGGCAACGCCGTACTGGTTTAAATTTAATCCACTATATGTGGTCGAACAGAGCTTCGGTACGCTGCACCGTAAATTCCGCTATGCGCGGGCGGCCTATTTCGGACTGATTAAAGTGAGTGCGCAAAGCCATCTGAAGGCGATGTGTTTGAACAAGGGGGTATTTGGGTAGAATTAGGCGGTATTTGGGGCGAAAACAACTGAAAACCTGTGTTTGGGTTTCGGCTGTCGGGAGGAGGATTAAGGGGGTATTTGGGTAGAATTAGGCGGTATTTGGGGCGAAAACAGCCGAAAACCTGTGTTTGGGTTTCGGCTGTCGGGA
>SJCO01000041.1 GCA_005217565.1 Puteibacter caeruleilacunae | reverse complement strand
TAATCTTTAACTTCTAATCCCGGAAGTTTCAATTCATAAATCACTCTGGCAGGTTTCCTGACTTGTCTGATTTGCAGCCTTCCCAATCCTAACTATTGGATCAGTGGCAGTAGTACAAAAGATTTTAATTGATATAAATTAAAACCCAGACTTACAGTAGCGGGTACTGTTCCGGACTCTAACCGGATTCCCTCTCTTATCGATTGAAAAAATCGATAATCACCAAAATGTGCCGCGAAGATAAAAATTAAATGAACATAAACTTTGGAATAGGAGAATTTCTGTTAAAAAATTTAGTGAAAGTGCTCGGGAGGTTCGGAATTTAAGTTGTTGCTTAAGATTTTTGAGCATAGCTTGCAATAAATACCACACAGGACTAGAAGCAAGCACTTATTTGTAAGGATGATACATAAAAAAGAATTCACAGGGTTATTCAGCCACTTGATACACACCTTTAGAATATCCTTTTCTTTAAGGCTTCATAAATGCTTTCTATTTCTTCATTCGTCCACCCTAAATTATACTTCTCTTTAATCTCTGCTACAAGCCTATCTTCTTTCCTAAATTCTAATGTTTTAGGAATCCTTCCTCTTCCGTACAATTTGTGCTTGTAGCTTATTTGTAAAAGCTCATATGATATTTCTTGCCTATATTCAAAAAATACGAACTGATAGCAACAGATACACAAAATATTATTTTTATCATCTAGCTCTATCCCGAAAACATGTCTATTTCTGGGATTAAACAGCTTATAAAGAAATAATAGAAACACTACTACCCCAATAATGAGGTAGTGGCGCTTAAAAAAAGTAAAATCTGGCAATGCTAGACCTAAACTAAAACAAAGCAGAAGATACATCTCATTCCAAACTTTGCGAAATACGCTTCGATTGTCTTCTATCTCAAATATTGTCATAATGTTAGTTTGTAGATTTAGCTTGTCTTCCCTTCAAATGTAGCACTTCCAGTTAGAAACTGTTACTTACCTGGACGTTTCTTTTAAGTTTTTAATTTCTTCTTTTAATTCCTGTATTTCTTTATTCTGCTCTATCAAATATAATGTCAATTCTTCAATCTTTTGTAAAAGCTTAGCATCCATTTCTCCAAGCGCAACACCACTTTCTAGTACTACCTTTTCAGAAGGTATATCTGGCAAATGATTATTTTCTTCGATAAAAGATTCAACTTCTTCAAGTTTGCGAAGTTCGTAATCTTCGGCAAATACAAAGTCAGACCATTCACCAGTTTCGACTACTATTTCTCTTGCGCCAATTGTTCCTTCAACAGCTAGTTTATGGGTACCTGTTGTTGTAGTTCCAATTCCAACTTTACCTTGATTATTTATTACAAAAGCATCCTTAGTTAATCCACCATTTATAGAGCTTTTAATCAAATACCCACCACCTGTTTCAACTTGAAGATATAGTCCGTGTTGAGACGCGTTTTCAGAACTATTATTCAAAATTGAAGCAGCATAAATCCCACTAGTATTTGTAGAAGGTACTATATTGATCAATTCTCCTTTTATATCGAGGTCTCTTCCATAGATAACTCCCCATCTCGCAGATGATTGACCAAGATTACTTGAAAAATTAGTATAGGGTTCAATACTACTTGTCGTTCTAATTTTTTTGTTAGTATAAATTCCACTTGCAAAATTACCTAATCCCAAGTATAAAAAACCCGAATTTGTATTCAAAACCTCTAAACCATTAAGATAGTAGGCACTTGAAAAAATGCTTGAGGATGATTTAATGTTGCCCAATACTTCCAATTTTTGTGTAGGCATATCTGTACCAATACCGATTTTTCCATTTCTCCATATTATATCATCTGTATTAGAATTTCCATTCCATTGTTGGCCAAATATGGCTAATGAAAACATTATTAAACCAATAGTAAAAAATATTTTTTTCATGTTTTTTAATTTTAATTACAACAATCAACTTGTTTTCAACAGTTTATAACTTCTTATATGTGCACTAGTGCGTTTATTATCTCAGAATTTTAAGGTGCACAAAAACAACGTAAGCCTTCGGCCTGCTACGTTATACCTCTCAAGAAAGGCTGTCCAATTCATTTTTAGGACAGCCTTTCTTTTAATATCACAAGTAATTGTTAAGTCTATAGATTATTGAGTCAATTATTCACTAACTGAAGGTTATTTTTTTTCTGAAGTACTTTAACTGCAAATAATAGTACCATCAATGTTATTATTCCAATTACACCAATATATTCATAGTTGTACTTCATCCAATTACTTAGGCTTAATGGTCGGGCACTCAAATATTTAGTCATATACCACAATGAGTTATAGGTTACATGTGCCAAAATACTATAAAAAACTCCATACTTTAACAATAAAATACCATACAAAATTCCCATAATAAAAACACTTATTTGGTTATAATAGTTAAACCCAATAAGGTCAATATGAGCCAGCATGTACAATATACTCGTTAATACAACTGATTTGAACTCTCCATATCTATATAGAAGATTAGGCAAAATCATTCCTCTGAACAACAATTCCTCTATTAAAGGAGACAAGAACACAACACTAATGATTATCAACAACTTAATTGACATAGAGGCATTTTCACTTGGATCTATTGGAGCTTCATTTAAGACTCCATACCAAATATAATCACCGACTGATTTATTGATAAAATAAACGACTATAATCACCAATGCAATACTTAGAAAATCAAATATCGTATTCCTTTCACCAAAGAATTTAAAATACTTTCGATTCTTCCGGTAAAAATATATAGTAATTAACAACACAATGATATAAGACAGTGATTCACTAAAGCGCACTACAAACAAGAATGCATTTGGCATAAAATCCTCTATTACATTAAAAAAGACATAAGCTAAACCATTCTGTGTGACAATAAATAAAACAACAGCTACAATTGAAATTAATAAAGCTCTCATTGAATTTTTTCTTTTAATTTTTTATTAACATACCTGAGGCTATCGTTTTTCTTTTCTAACTTTTTAGCATCCCTAAGGTCTTTTCTTGATTGCCCTTCTCGTTTACCTGATAGAATCCCATAAAAGAATCTACTTCCAGCCTGATTAGGACCATCTCCAAAAGCTTCCTTTGCAGTATTAAAGGCAGCATCTCGTTGTTGCATCTTTACATTCCCTTCTTTTTTTAGAGAGTCCTTTTTAAAATTATTACGTTCTATCTTCTTGTTATTAGAAATAATTTCAGATTTGACATTGGCTATTTCTCTTTTTTTGTTCGCGATTTCTTCCGAATTCACATCTGTAACTTCACCAGGATCAATTGCAGATTTAGTAATCCCATCATTTTTATCAACATATGTACCATATCCTTGTTCTGCCATTATTCTGTAGGCTTTTTCTCTAGAAATACCAGCATCCTGGGCTAAAGTCTCAGCTCCATCGCCTTTTTCGGCAGTCCAAGTACCATCTCCATTAGGTTGCCATGCATTCATCCCCATATAATCAATAAATCTTACAGGATTATTATCTGCATATACATATGATGACTGATGACCAAATTTCTCTGCCATCGGGTCTACAGTGTGAAACCTCCCCAACTCTGCATCATAGAACCTTGCACCATAATCATACCAATCGACTTTCTCCTACTTTCCCAAAAGGAAATTTACCGTTGTACAGCATGGTAGTTCACAACGAAAATGCATTTCTGTATTATGTTTTTTCTTCATAACTCATCGTAATAAATATTCCTGTACGACCATTAATGGTTATAACCCACTCACAATTTTATGCAAGTGGGTTATAGCTTGCTTTCCAATTCCCTGCTTCGCAGAATACGAGCCGTACGATCGGACTATAAAGGTGAAAGAATCAGCTCAAACTTCCCTATTATTCTTGAACCATCATATCTTCTATTACCTGAGGTAACATTCCATTCTAGCTTACCCCCATTAGGTAAAGAAGAAATGTCAATCATCATCGATTCCTTTCCACTCCTCCTGAAACTTTCTTTAAAACTTTTTCCAATTTGCCAAAATTTAGGAAAATAACAAATACTCGATTCATCCGTATTAATAATAAGTTGGTATTCATCAAGTGGAATAGTCTCAGAATTTTTATCTCCATAAGCCCAACGTTTTTCTATCCAAGCAGACTTAATATTTATCTTTAATGTATCATTAATTTGAAATAGATTCGATTTAGCTTGTAATTCACGAACGAACACATTTCGATTTTTTGACTCCTTAACAGTGTCGCTTACTCCTCTATGCCCTCTTAGAGTATTAATACATGATACACAAATCAAAACCAACATAAAAGCGGTATATTTTTTCATGACTTACTTTGTATTACTAGAACTATTTTTTATTTTATCTAGATTATTGTTGACCCATTGATTAGCTCTTTTTTGTTTCTCTTTCTTAGCCTTTTCTTTTCTCTTGGCAGCTTTTTGTTTTTGTTTAGAAGCTGTTTTTTTATTAGGTTTTAAACCATTCGATATAACCTTTCCTTTATTATTTTTTTTAATTTTCTCATATCGATTGTTGGGGATAGGTGACTTTGTATTTAAAGTACCATTTCCAGGATCGAATCCACCTGCTTCTAAAGCATCAGAAGTTACATCAATACAACTATTTGTTAATACATTATAATAACTTTCAACACTTTCTTGTGCTGCATCTTCCATAACCGCATCCACCTCGTCATCTGCTTCAATTCTATACCCTTCGGTATATAAAACATCTCCTGTATCATGGTCAAAATTAGATTCTGAATTTGCAAATTCAGATAATGATTCAAACTGCACTCCAGATTCAGGGTGTTTATTTGAAGGGCCAATAGCTCCTTTTGACCATGTAGTTCCATTCTTCGAGTATAAATTCCAACCTGTTTTATCATTACCAATCAAAACTGCAGAGTGACCATACCCTCCCACACTATTCTGTGCAGCTAAAACTATGATATCATTACCATCTGGATCAATTACCCGGATTGGATTGTTTATACAGTATGTATATGGAGAGTAACCAAAATATTTTTCAGCTTTGTTATCAATAACATGCCACCTCCCCAACTCTGCATCATAGAACCTTGCACCATAATCATACCAGTCTAAAAGAACGCCGTCAAGTTCTTCGTCTTGAATTTCCTTGCCGTTGTAAAGGTATTTGTTTTTTACGAAATCTACACTTTGGCGGTCATGTAATTTTCCGAAAGGATAGTAATCACTTTTTGAAATAAGTGTTCCTCCTTGATTTATTACAACACGCACATTACCCAAGTGGTCTTTTAGATTATATTGGTATCCTTCGCTTTTCCACATTCCTTCGCTGGTAATGATGTAATCCAATTCATCACCTTGATATACAAAACTACCGGCATAGCTAACTCTTGTTGTATTGCCTCCCTTTGTTGTTTGCTTCATTACCTTGGTTCCATCAGCGGTGTAGAAATAATCAATCACATCATTTCCTTTTGAAACTTGCTTAGGCAAATTCATGCGGTTGTAGGTTACATCAAAGCCACGATATCCGTCTTTGGTCATGTTTCCATTGGTATCGTAAGAGTAACTGCCATTGATTCCTTTGGCATTGTCTTTTATTGAAACCAATTGGTTACCACTGTATGTATACACAAGATCATTTTCATATGAGCTTGAATTTCCATAACGTTTAAGACTCTTAATGTTTCCTCTGATATCGTAATCAATTCCCTTAGGAGCTCCTCCTGTTACATCAAAATTGTTTCCTGACGACCATACATTTGTACTAACATTAACCTCAAAGTCGGCCTTCTTTAATCTATTTAAGCCATCATACGCATAACCATAGCCCTTTTTACTCTCTCCATGAGCCTTCCATACAACACTTCCAATATTACCATTA
>SJCO01000005.1 GCA_005217565.1 Puteibacter caeruleilacunae | reverse complement strand
CCCGATAAAAAAGAAGAAGCCTATGTAGTTTTGAAAAATGCATCGATTATTGATGCAATAGGTGATGCTCCCAAAACAGGATCGATATTGCTTCGGGGAGAAAAGATTATGGCTATTGACTATACAGGAAGTAAGCCTATTCCTGATGATGCTACTACCTACGATTTAACGGGTAAATTTATCATTCCTGGCATTATCGATGGTCATGTGCACATTACCCATGGAACAGAACAACAAGCCAAGGAACATCTACTGACAGCCTTACAAAACGGAGTAACAGGCGTTAGAGATATGGGAGGCGATGGTCGTGTTTTAACTCTTCTTAAAAAGAATATGCAGATAGGCGAAGATTTAGGTCCTGACATTTTCTTTGGAACAATCATCGCCGGCCCTAAATTCTTTGAAACCGATAAACGTCCACAATCGGTTGCTTTAGGCGCAACGGCTGGCGAGGTATCGTGGCAAAGAGCTATTACAAAAAATACCGACTTTAAACAGATAATTGCCGAAGTTAAGGGGCTTGGTGCAACGGCTATTAAATGCTATGCCAATCTTGATGCTAAGGTACTGGAATTAGTATCAGATGAAGCAAAAAAGCAAGGACTTAAGGTATGGGGACATGCTGCACTTTATCCTGCCGGTCCTTCTGAAGTAGTAGATGCTGGTGTTGAAGTTGTTTCGCATGCCGGTTTAATCAATAGTGAGATGATTGAAAAACTAATTCCCAACAATGAGTTTAAGTCGAAAGCAGAACGAGATGCATACTTAAAGAAAAATAAAGCAATAACCTGGAATGAAAAGACCCCTAAAATGGTTGATCTATTTAATCTAATGAAGCGTAAAAACTGTATTCTCGATGCTACACTCTATGTTTATACGATGGGTTTAGACAAAGCGAATGCTGATTCAACAAGATTTAAAAAGGCACTAAAAGTTGTTAGAATAGCACATAACAATGGAATCAAAATCCTTGCCGGCTCTGATCATATGATTGATCCTCAATACAACCGTATCAATATCCATAAAGAAATGGAGCTACTAACAGAGGCAGGTCTTTCAAATATTGACGCGATAAAAGCAGCCACTATCAACAATGCTGAAGCTGTAGGCGAAGAAAAGAATGTTGGTACCATTGAATCTAACAAGTTGGCCAACTTAGTCATTCTAAATTCTAATCCTCTTGAGGACATCAAAAACACCAAGGACATAAAAATGGTGATCAAAAGAGGGAAAGTTATTGATCCATCCACCCTCGCCTCTCACTAATCTCATATAAGAAAGATGACATTCCTTTTTGGGAATGTCATCTTTCTATCAAACAGCACCTAATTATTATTTATCCTCAAATGCCATCTGAAACTTGTTTTGAATTTTCTTAAGCTAGTTGACAATGAACTGCCTCCCTGGCAACGGAGACAATTCTGTTTCGCTGATTTCTTAATCTTCAAACAAATTATTTAGCAAACCGCCAGTATCGCCTTTTTCTCTGTTCGAACTACCTGGCGACAATTGATTGACTAACTTACTAATTGGCATTGATTGTAACCAAACCTTACCATGGCCGCGAAGTGTTGCCAAGAACAATCCTTCTCCACCAAAAAGCATCGATTTTAGTCCACCCGCTTGTTCTACATTGAAATCAATCCCTTGGGTAAAACCAACCACACAACCTGTATCAACACGCAAAATTTCGCCATTTAATTCGTGCTCTACGAGCGTGCCACCTGCATGGATAAATGCAAGTCCGTCGCCCTGTAACTTTTGTAATATGAAACCTTCTCCGCCAAAGAATCCAGCTCCGAATCTACGGTTAAAATGCATGCTGATTTTTGTCCCTAAAGCAGCACATAAAAAAGCATCACGTTGTACAATTACAGTACCTCCTAACCTATCCAGGTTTAAGGGAACAATTGTACCGGGATAAGGAGCAGCAAAAGCAACATGACTTTTCCCATATCCCCGATGTGTGAAATGCGTTATAAAAATTGATTCACCGGTAATTTTGCGCGAAGCTGCAGAAAGCAATTTCCCAAACAAACCTTTATCAGGTTCTGAGCCATCGCCCATTTTTGCTTCAAATTCAATACCTTCTTTCATATACATCATTGCTCCTGCTTCAGCAATAACGGTTTCATGTGGATCAAGTTCAATTTCAACATATTGAATATCGTGACCGCCAATTTTGTAATCTACTTCGTGTGATTTCATATTATTTTAGTTTTTATCGTCCGAACAACAATCATCTGATGCCCCCCTCTCCTTCTGCAAAACAGCCTCCTCTAAAGTAGTCATTTTTATTAACTATTAACCATAATTTTAGTCAAAACATCCCTTTAAATATTAATCCGCCTCAAATACCAAAACACGCTATCTGCATCCGAAGATCCTGATAGCGTGTGGAGCTGATCGTTAGATCAGACGATAGTTCTAGCCACGAAGTACAATGAGCATTACTTGTATGCTCCTGCAGAATAATGAAGTTCGTACGAGTGAGAGTATATTTCAAAAACAGTTCCAAAAGGATCTTCAACATAGCACATCCTATATGGCTTATCTCCAGGGTAATATTCCCTAATCGGCATTCTTTGTTTACCTCCAGCATCAACAATTTTCTTTACTAGTCCTTCCACATCAGGATCTTGCACTGAAAAGTGAAACAATCCTGTTCTGAAAGGCTCAAAAGAAGGCTTTAAATCTTTACTCTCTGGAAATTCAAATAATTCAAAACCAATTTTATCTCCCGTTGAAAGATGTGCAATTTTGAATTCTCCCCAACCTTCACCAAACACATCGATACACATTTTACCAATAGCTGTTTCGTTTTCCTCTTTTACTACTGTAGGCTCCATTATTACGTAGAATCCCATAACTTCAGTATAAAACTTTACCCCCTCTTTTATATTTGGAACAGTTATACCAATATGAGAAAATGTCTTTGGATAGGTCCTTACTGATTCATCTTGATCTCTCATAACATTTGTATTTTGTGAATAAATTGACGTTGCTAAAATCAACATAGCAGCAACAGATACCAATACTAAAATTAGTGTTCTTTTCATTATTTCTAGTTTTAAACGCGGGGCAAAGTAAAAACCAAAAACACTCTAAAACAAGACGTTACACCAACCATACATGATTACACCAATGTGTATCTTTAAGATTTTGAAAACATTACGTTGAAAAAAATAAACCCTATAAGACCAAAAAAGTTTCCACGATACAGGCATACAACTTTTGGAATTATAAGATTAGCTATTACTACATTATGCAGTTTTTCAAAAATAATGCCTCTTGCCACTGAAAGGCTAAATCATCATTCCAGAAGCCCCCTCTGCAAGGATGCCCTATTTTTAGCCTGTAATGAGGAGATGATGATTTATGAGAGATCACTCCCCCAACCTTTTTTCGCCCCTTTATTGAAATAGCTCAAAAACGAGATCGCGATAATCGATAAGGATAACAAAATCAGACAGTATCCACTGGTCCTATCAAACTCAATAGCAGTCATTAAAGTAGCCCCCAACAAAACTGGCATAACAAGAGTCCAAAACAGACCAGCAAACACGCCAAATACCAGCGGAATATTAGGTAAGATTCTTTTTGTAAAAAGAATAGGTCTCTTCAATCGAAACCACACGCTCATATGATAAATAAGGATAAGTATATGTAACAGAACCAGCAAAGGAAAGCTTCTTATAAAATAAAAGAGCACTTTCGACTGATCAACGGGTTCTTTATCTTGGACGATATTTAAAATCCCTTGACCTATTTCCCAAGGATTGTGACCAAATGCATTTGACAAAACAATTACATTCTTGTTTATCTCGGGTACAATAGTCATATATGTCGAATAACCTTGCGTTGCCCCATCATGTGCGAACGTTTTGCTATGAGCATCACCCCATGTCATCCACCCCATCGCATAGCCACTTCTATTTAAAGGATTTGGCGCAAATAATAAGCGCGCCGTCGTTTGATCAATAAGCCCATCCTCTGTGCCATTGTAACCATTCATTAACACCGTTAAATACCGACTCATATCAGCAGCTGTGCTACCAATATAGCCAACCGGAATATCATCCTTGTGATAATTTACACCTATCGGAACAATTGGATAATAAAGAAAATACTGAAATCCCTTTACAAAGTTATCCGTTACAAATCCGGTTGTATTGGTCATAGAAAAAGGCTTGGTAATTTCCTTCCTTAATACATTGCCATAGCTATCGTTAGAAAGATCCTCGATAATATATCCCAGCAACCGATAGTTAAGATTTGAATATATAAACTCATTACCATCTGCCGATTCTAATTCAAAATCTCTCAATACATTTGCAAGATTCGCACGAACATCCTTGCTATCTCTCTTCAAAAAGTTACGCCCCATATTGGTAGTAAGCCCAGAAGTCTGATACAACAAATTCCGTATCGTTATTTTATCAGAGACCTTTTTATTCTTATACTCAAACCAATCCAGGTATTTTACAACCGGATCATCAATATTGAGCAATCCCTGCTCATTAAACTTCAACGTTAGCAAGCCAGTAAATGATTTACTCAGTGATCCTATCTGAAACAGATCATCAGTCGCTACATCTCCAAAACTTTCTAAATACTGAAGTCCATTCTCATCAGCAATAGCAACAACAATACCTGGTATATTATATTTAGTTCTTACGGATTCAATATACTCACTAATTTTCTTCCTCTCAACAGTTGCTGCTCTTTGAGAGAACGAAAAAAGACAAGTGAACATCAAAATCAAGAATAGTACTTTCATTGTTCCTAACGGTTTCTATTATCATTTAATCTATAGATCAAATCTACAATCAGTTCTCCTCCTTCGCATCCCCCGACACATAGGTATCATTTTCAAGATAATAATTACTTTAGAATCTAATAATATTATTCGCACCTCTCCTAATATGCCATAGCTTCGAAACCACAACCATCATCGTCCTTTTTCCCTTTGCCCCACAAAAAAAGGTGCCTCCCCCATAGGAAGCACCCTTTTGAAAATATTATAAGCAATCAACATCAAACGCTCAGCACTATACCGTACAATCATCATTCAGCAAAGCACAGTAAAAACCAATACTTACCCGTCGAACATCCAATGTCAACACCTTCTTTTTAGTCTGCAAGAACACTGAATTCTGCACCTCCTGCAAAATCCTGTCCATTCTGTGAGCTTTTACCTGTGAAGCGGATATAACGCGCTTTTAATGGCTTATTAAACAATACACGCTTCTCCTTTTTATCAGCAGCAAAACGCCCCTTATGCACCACTTTACCCCAATTCTTACCATCAAGGCTAACGTGGATAGTATAATCCTTAATATTACCATTTCTTCCACCATCCTGACGAGGCAAGTATGAGAAACCTTTAATATCCTTCGCTTCACCACAATCAAAATCAACCCAGTGAGGATATTGAGCAACAGTAACCGAATACATGGTATGCCATGTCGTTGCAGGATCACCATCAACAAGATTTTTAGCAGAGTTACTACTTCCAGGCTCTTCACTACTAGCAAATACGACAGTCGTCTGAATCTTTTCGATCTTATTGAACGACATAGAAATCTCAGAATCCTTGTTGCCTTTGAACCAAGCTTTCACTGTACCTCCAGTACGTAAAGGAATAGCTTCACTGTACTCCTGAACATCACCACCATTTACCGAGTAACATAGTGTTGCGTCAGCTTTAACTGAAGAGATCTTAACAGCACCATTACTTGCACGAGAGATAGCAATAGGCACTTCTCCAGCAGGAGATACATTCGCAATCTTATCGAGATTACCTGCAGCAGGACGAATAATGAAACCAAAGTCGTTCTGACCAGCATAAGCACGGTCGTGACTTAAAGGTCCTCCCTGTCCGCAACTAGCACCACCAAGACCAGAAACTTTCACATCAAGATGAAGTGTTATGTCACCAGCTTCAGGAAGCTCGTAAATATGAGCAGCAGTTCCCATAACCTGAGCAGTATAAGGAAGAGCACTAACAGCCATATCACCTGTAGCCACAAACACAGCACCGTTATTACCATTACCAGTTAAAGCACACCAACGAGTCTCCTCGTGATTCGCCATATCCTGAGGTTTAGGAAAGTTCACAAACTCCTCATTAACGGTAGTCGTATATTTCTGAATATTCTGAGCAGTTCTACGGTCGTTATAGTTACCCACAGGACCACGTCCGTAATACGTGAAGTTCTCATATGATTTAGGAATCGTCATTGAGTAACCTAGACGAGGAAGCACAAAATGAGCCTCATTCGAAGTAATGCTCGACTGTAACTCAACTGAACCATCCTGGTAAACCGTCCATATCTGGTTCGTCACAAAATGGAAATCATTCTCACCAAATTTACGATCAACAAGCTCTTCAACCGATAACTTATTACCACTTGTGCCACCATGCTGTTTAGCCGCATTTGGAGCCTGAGAAACAACAGTAAACGACAATGTAGCAGTTCCGTCGTCGTTAGTGCGAACCTTAGAACTAATCGCTTTATGCTTCAGATTATGTAGCCCTTTTTCATACCATGCGCGGTATCCCCAAGTATCATTATTTACGAAAGCACGGAAAGCATCAAGCTTAGGACCATTACCATCAACAATAATAGTATTACCACCATATACAAGTCCGTAAAGCGAACCATCAGCAAGGTTAAACTTAGCAGAGAAGCCTTTACCTTTAACAACCTTAATGTTGTTTCCAGCATCGATAATCGCAACCTTATCACCACCTTCAGCTTTTGCAACTTCAGCAATAGAAGGCACTCCCGTTTTCTCCTTAAGCAAGAACTGATGCTCAGCCTGAACATAGTTGTTTGCAGCCCAAGGTTGATCTGCTTTCAATGTAAACTGAAGTTTCACAAAGTACTCAGCACCAGCCTTAAGACTAGCAAAATTATACGGAATCGTTACTGTAGTTTTCGTTCTTGAATCAATTGGAGCAAGCGCAACCTCACCATCTTTAATTTCAGAACCATTCTCCCATATCGACCATTTTAAGTCGTAATCAGCAAGAGATTTGAAGTAATACTTATTGAAGATCTCGAAAGATCCTTTCTTAATATCCAAAGCCTTAACGCCAATATTCTGGTATACTTTCTTCACCTCATAATACTGAGGTTTTAGATCACGCTCGGCAAAGATGATACCGTTCATAACAAACTGACCACTATTAGGTTTATCACCAAAGTCACCACCATATGCAAGGTAACGAGTGCCATCCTCTTTGTAGTTATATAAAGCCTGATCAACCCAGTCCCAAATAGCACCACCACAGAAGAAATTAGTCGACTCGATCGCCTCCCAATAATCAATCAGGTTACCGCAAGCGTTACCCATTGAGTGGGCATACTCTGAAATGTGGAAAGGATACTTAATATCCATTTTACCAGTCACAGCGCTCTTCATCCAGCCGATAGAAGGATACTGATTCGATCCCATATCCACAATGCTATTGTTACGTTCATACTGAACCGGACGAGATACATCAATCTTCTTCAATGCATCGTAAGCATGCACAAAGTTTTTACCAGGACCAGCCTCATTTCCAAGCGACCAGATCACGATAGATGGATAGTTTTTATTCTGGTGGGTCATCTCTACAACACGACCGACATGAGCGTTTTTCCACTCTGGTGGATGAGAAAGCGAAGCATCGCCATAGTAATACTGATGCGACTCGATGTTAGCCTCATCTTCCAAATAAATACCATACTTGTCGCACAGGTAATACCAATAAGGTGCAGGAGGATAGTGAGAGTTACGCACGTGGTTAATGTTAGCACGTTTCATCAACATCACTTCATCTTCCATCTGCTCACGAGTAAGCGTATGCCCTGTTGCAGGGTGAGTTTCATGACGGTTTACACCTTTAAGTTTTACCGTCTTACCATTGATATAGTAATAACGACCAGCCAAACCGAATTCATCATCTTCAGCCTTAGTATCTTTGATAACCACTTCGCGGAAACCAGTATAAGTAGAGATTGTCTCAACAACGCGGCCCTTTTTATCCTTCAACTCAGCAACAAGAGTATAACGATAAGGATGTTCAGCCGACCACTGTTTTGGCGCAGTCACCTTCATCACAGCAGTTGCAGTTGTCTGCGCACCACTATTTACCACAGGAACCGAAGTAGTTGCAATTGCACCACCAACTACCTCATTGTCGTCAGAATAAAGCTTATTAGCATACAGCGAGTAATCCACTGTATAACCTTTAGCAGTCTTTGCACTGAAGTTACGAACATCAACAGAGATGTTCAATTCTCCATTCTTGTAGTTATCATCAAGTTCAGGGATAGCGAAAAGGTCTCGAATCTGAACCTGAGGAGTAGAATAAAGTTGAACAGTACGGAAAATTCCAGGAAGGCGGAACATATCCTGAGCCTCAAGGAAAGAACCATCAGAGTTACGGTAAACCTCAGCAGCAATTACATTATTCCCTTTCTTCACATACTTACTGATATCAAATGTAGCGGCATTACGTGAGTTCTTTGAAAAACCAATATACTCACCATTGATCCATAGATAAAAGAAAGAGTCAACACCATCGAATTGCACAAAGATTTTACGTCCATCCCAGTCCTTAGGAATTTCAAAATTACGACGGTACGATCCCACCTCGTTACGAGCTTCGTACGTTACCCAATCTTTAGCAGGCTCGCGCATAACGCCCCCTTTCCAGTCATCCACCTTCACACTATGTTTGAAGATAACCGGCTGATTACAATAAATAGGCGTACCATATTTCTGTCCGCCATCTTTACCAAGACCATAAATATTCCAATTAGAAGGAACAGGAATCTCGTCCCAGTTGCTAACATCAAAATCGGGCTTGTAAAAATCAACAGGACGAAGTTCAGGGCGTTTCACCCAATTAAACTTCCAGTCGCCATCAAGCGATTTCCAATACTCCGAATTTTCTGGTAATACTTTTCGAGCACTTTCAACACTTTTAAAAGAGTAGAAAGTAGCTCGAGGCTGCTCTTTGTTATGGGCGATGTGAGATGGCGATTCCCACTCCTTTCCTGTGGGTGCTTTTTCCTCCCCATAAGTGAAGCCTTCAAGCTGTGCCGAGGCCACGTAGCAATGCGTGACCAGACACACAATTAATGCGATAAAAAATTTGTCCATAAAGCTTAATTAATTTTTGTTTTTTTGCATGAGCAAAACTAAACAATTAAGCTTCTCTAACTACCCACAAATGTCATATTATTCTAATTTCGACAAAAGAAATACCATATTCTTACAATTCGCATCACTTCTAGTGCAAAATATCAGCGAATGCCCTATTCAAAATATCCATTCATCTTCTCTTCGGACATTAATATAGGCGCTTCAACACCATTGGTAATATCCCCCATTTTATCAATAAATGAATACGTTACACCACCATCACAGAAACTCGAAATATGCTCCGCAGCAAAACGATGAAGTAAGCTATCGTTATTTTCAACAGGTATAAAGTAATGGTTACCTTTCCAGTTATTATCAATAATACGGGCAGCCCACAAACCTTTGTTCTTTTGTCTGTCGACGCAGATATTCAGAAATTTCATTTCATCCTGATGCTCTTTCGCAAAATCGATATTCGCAGGCAATTGAGAAATAAGAAAAGCACCTGCAAATTGAGCTGACCAAACTGTCACATATACATTACTCCCACTATTATCTTTCAGCAATGCATCAAGCTTCTGAGCGTTCAACTCATTTTCATCAGTATCAAGTCCAAACGCTTCATCACTCACACCATTATTCAACAGCTCATTAAAGCCATCAATTCTACTCAAGTACTTTTCATTTACACAGCCCGCCTTATAGCTTTCATGTAACTCCTTATGCAACTTACCCATTGTTAAACCATTGACTAACAAACTACCATAGTAGGCATCATACACTTCTTGAGACAGAAAGTCTTTCGCATGATCGAATTGCCATTTTCTATAACCTGCATAATCCTTAATCCTGAAATTATTGTAGGTAAGCTGTGCACTATCCTTTTGAATACTCTTCAAATATTCCATTTTAAGAATCTTCCCTACACAATCCTCAAACTGCCAACAATTGATATTATCAATCATCGCATATCTATCATGATTAAAACACTCAAAATAAGATCTTGAGAAATCAACAAATGATTTATCTGCCAAATCTTGTCGACTAAAATAAGAGATAAAGTCGCCCAGGTAATAAATATCCTGGATAGCTATTTTCTTCTTTAAAAACTGATATTCCTTATCAGATAAAGGAGTCTCGTTAATAATATTGGTGATTGATTGCTTATTCTCAGCACTCTGCAGCAAATCACTCTTTAAGTCCTGCTGATAAATCACCTCAAGCAAAGCCTCCTGTGCATGGATAGTACTATCAACTTTGGCTTTGTAAGAGTCCAACGTATAATCAGCATTAAACCTCAGTTTCGTATCAAATTGAGGCAAACACAAAACGTTAATCTTCCCTGCTCCCTTACCTTTGGCAGTCAAAGTGTTTTTCATATCATTCACATCAAACTCCAGCGTAATATCGTCACCATTAAATAAGATTAAACGAAACGATCGGTCTTTGACCTGCAACCAGTAGCAAGCACCATCTATTGCTTTTTCTGATGACAAAGAAAAATTCCCCTTATCGTCAATTTTATCCGCAACACTTTTAAAATCATCAAAATTTAAATTCCCTCGATACAAAGGTTGGTGAGCAAGTAAAACATATCCCTGGTCTGCGTTAATTGCTTTTCCAGCTATTTTAATCCCATCAAATTTCTCATTACAACTCTGTACCAATATTGATACCAAAATAATCAGGAGTAATTTTCTCATCGTTCAGTTAGTTTTTTGATTGATGTTATTTTATTTAATCATTCACTTTATACTCATAAACAACCTCCTCTATCCCATCCATTTTAAATGACTTTATTCTCTGAAGGCCGATCTTTGCCGACACCCTTTGCGATGCTTTGTTACCCGCTTCCGAGTATGAGTAAATCGAATTAAATCCTAATACATCTATTGCATATTCTTTACAAGCCTCTGCTGCCTCTGTGGCATAACCTTTTTTGCAGTACGTTTTAATTATGTGGAAACCTATTTCAGGTAAAATCTCCCCATCGATATTTTGCAATGTGATGCCACAATCACCTAAGAATTGATCATCCTCCTTGCGTATTACAGCCCATAGTCCGAACCCATCATTTTCATATCGATTGATATTTCGCTGTATCCAATTTCGCACTTCATCATGTGAAAAAGCATGAGGATAATGCTTCATTGATTCCTCATCAGATAATACCAAAGATAGGTTATCAACATCGTCGAATGTTAACTGTCGAAAATACAGCCTGTTAGTTTCTATTATTGGGTTCATTGTCGTGTTGTTCTGTTTTCTAGGTTTCATCCTCAATCGACCTATAATAAAAAAGGACTCCTAATTCTAAGAGTCCCTAAATTAATTTAAGCTGTCTCATTAATGAGATACCCAAAATTAGCTATAATATTTTATTTGCAAAACTTTAATGCGATTATTCTCAGAACAACAATTAATTTCAGCTTGATTAATAAGAATAATAAGCCACCTTTTTCAAGCATCTTAATTTGAAACAATTTTAATCCCAATAATAGAACCGATAAGTGTTGTAATAAAGAATAACCGCCAAAAATTAGCAGGATCTTTAAACACAAAAATGCCTACTAATACCGTTCCAACAGCCCCCACACCTGTCCACACTGCATAAGCTGTTCCAATTGGTAACGTTTGAATTGCTTTCATTAAAAGGCCCATGCTAATCCCTAAAGCAATAAGAAAACCGATATACCATAAGTACATTTCATTTCCAGTAGTAGCCTTAGCCTTTTCCAAACAAGAAGCAAAAGCAACTTCAAACAATCCCGCAATAATTAAGATAAACCAATTCATTCTGTTAATTTTTCCGCTAAGGTCTCACAAAGTTCTCAATCTTCCAACAACTCAACATATTCATATCCGTCTTTATTTAACATGGCATCACTGTTCCTGGCACGAGAAACAGCTGGACATTACATATGTCAAATCTGCTTAGCCATAATCTTTTGAGGAGAAACTATTGGTATTATGACAGATCAATACCCAATGCAGATTCCATTTTTACAATACTTTTCATAGTTAGATTATGTGTACCACTCAACCACTTTGAAACTTCCGAAGGCTTTATCCCCATCGCCTCAGCAAATTGTCTTTTCGACCACCCTAAAGCGTCAAGTTTTATCCGAACCTTTTCAATTATAGCCATATTCTTCGCTACAAACTTTTCGATCTCATGATCTCCATGTTGCTCTAGCCAATCATCTATGATTCTATTTTTATCTTTCATATTTACCAGTTTAATTCAAAATCCTCTTCGATCTCAATATCGGTTAAATCTTCATTCCAGATGATTTCATTTCCAAAACTCTTCTCAATCAAACCTGTTAATCTATTTGCAAGACGAAAGTGATTCTTAACCTTCATGCAATTATTCACTTTTAAGTTAATTTTCAAATTTCACTAACCTTAAAATTAACATTTCACATAATAATCTCAATATTTTCCCGCCAAATCTTAAGAAATCATCAGGCAATTCCCCTTGAAAAATATGCCATATACTTATATCCACCAATAGATAAAACACGTAGGTAAGTAACAACACTGTTCAACAAGCAATGTTTTAACATCAATTTTTTAATCGATAAAATCTTTTGATTTCAGTAGTTCCAGAATCAAACGACCTTCATTCTCATCTATACCATTTGCAATTTTAACAGTTCTTAAACCATAATCAAACTTTAGTATTCCTTTATTCTTTACATTAGCAATACCTCTCCCAAAACTCATCCTCGGTGAATTGCCTTCGTAATCGCCTAAATTCAGTCCGAAATTTCTAACCTCTCGTAAGTCAAAAACCTTAGGGGACGAAAAAAGTAAAGCCCTCCTGGCAATTCTTAAATGATTGTTTTTAAAACTGATTATCTCTTTCCCCGCAGCTAGCCAAAGCCATGATTTGAAAGATCTGAAACCAGCAATGGTCCATCCAATAAGCCAGAATATAACAAATAAAGAAACAACCTTTTCAAGTTTACTATCACCCAAGAAGATATAAATGAAATACAATGCAATTAAAATTCCAATAAACCAACCTATAAACCATACTGGATAAATAATAATGTACAACCAATTCCTCTTGGGAGGTATATTAATTGTCAATTCATTGTCTGATTCAAATATTCTTGCTTGTCCTGAATGTGGTCTTTCCATTTGTAAGATATCTATTCGTTCTGCAACTTATTAATTGATAATGCTTTTTGACTTTAACTTTTCTAAGATAAAACGACCTTCAGGTTCATCAATTCCATCTGCAATCTTAATCGTGCCTAATCGATATTCAAACTTAAGCATCCCCCTACTGCCCGAACTAGCGAAATCTTTATCTGAACTTACCTCCAATGAATTGACACTATCTCCCGTGATATTGAGCTGGAAATTCTTAACCTCTCTTAAGTCAAAAACCTTAGGAGATGTAAAGAGCGATGCTTTTCTTGCTACTCGCAATTCGTTGTTCTCAAAACTAATTACCTCTTTCCCTGCCACATACCAAAGCCAATTCTTGATCATCCAGATTCCAGCAACAGTCCATCCAATGAAAAAGAATACCACAAATCCTGAAGTTAAATTACTTTCATCATTATTTCCTAGCAAATCCAATATAAATGATAATGCCATTAGTTCTCCAATTAACCAACCTCCCAACCATGCAGTCATAAAAATAATATCACTCCAGCTCCTTCTGAAAGGTATTTCAATCGTCAAGCCTCGGCCTGATTCTATTATTGATGCTCGTCCTGCATATGGTTTTTCCATTTATGAGAAATTATTTGATTTAGTTAAGTCTTTTAGGGGCTGTTGTCAATACCCTGAAATTTTCAATCTTACTTTCTTCACCTTTTTGTTTTTATAGAAATACAATGCCCTTTTCCTTTCCAGATTAACTGAGATTGAATCAACAGGCTGATTTACCTTAAAAGCCACATACGGCCCTATAAAGCTCAATTCAATAATACTATTTCTTTCTTTCATTATCATTTCGGCTTCTCCATTAAAATCAGAAATAACACCATACGGAGGATTAGAACCTTTTACATATAATGTTGCTCCTCTTAAAGGTTCTTTATCTAATGCTATAAGCTTGATTTTAACAGTGTCGACACCATTCGCCTGTGCAGATGTTGCAACCGAATAACACATTAGGATGAAAAGACAAATTAAACGCATTCGAATTGGTTTTTACTTGTTAGCCTAATCCTTTATAAAGTAGAACTAAAATAGACAATTTTCTCCATATAGAGGGATATTCCTTTAGATACGCTATTCTAGTGAAGTCAATTCTTTTACTCATGTATCAACCTTTCATACCCATTATACGGTCTTAGCTCTAATAAATCAAACACTATTTTACCTTCTTTAACCAAAGGGAAAGCATCAAGCATCTTTTTAGCCATCGCTTTATCCTGACACTCCAAAATCAAAACAGCATTTTTGTTTTCAGTAAAATATATTTCTCTCAAAGTATCCGAAAGATAAAGATCAAAAACATGCTGAGCCTCGCTTTTCAATAGACCTTCAGCATTATCCCAATTTGCTCCTTCTACATCTCTTTCTATCGCTAATATTTTCATTTCAATCAAGTTATATTTATGAGATATTATTTGATTTAATTAAGCCTTTTAAATTAATCTAATTAAGCCTCAAGCAAATTACGAACTCCGTAATCTCTGATCTCTTGTAATTCGCCTTCAGCTTCAATTCGTCCCTCTGAAGCCAATTGTTTAAGTCGCCAATTCAAATAATCATCATTCACTGCAAAATCAATGTCAACTAATGTACATCCAATGACTCTTGCCGCTTTTTGAAAGTCTTCAGTACAATTCCTCAATAACAGCGAATCAAAATAATCAGTTCCTTTCACACTAACCTGTTTCTGCTGCTCTAAAACTCTTAATTCACCATTCTCCAATTTCTGTTTTTTCCATAGATCCTTCCAAGCCAACAACTCCTTTTCATCAATTCTCCTGAAGTGTTGTAGGACTTCTTTAACCTGACTAGGTGCTGTTTCCACCAAAGATCTAGGAAATACTGTTTCTCCCAGTACCGATTTCACCGCGATATTTGGATAATCCACAATCAGAATATCCCTATCTAATTTTAATAAATGCGAAATAAGTCTTGCTGTGCTTACCATTTCCGACACATAAGAACCAGTCCACAGAAATACTTTACCTATTTCATTAGAATTTTCAATTAAAGACTCAATCGAATCTAAATCACTATCAATAAAGTCTGATATCTCACTGAAATACGAAATATCGCCATACACATTTTGAAACCATTTCTTTCGTCTCAACACATTCTCCTCTTCGCCAATATCACACAAAGGGCCAACACTTAAATCATCGTAAATGCTTATTATTTTGCTTGTACCTGGATCAATTTCATTGCTATCAATTAAGCACCTACTCACTCTTCCAAAAACTATATGTATATCGTAATTTTTCATGTTAACCTTAATTTCTTAACCACAAGTTGCCTTGCACTGTTTCACTCTTCAAAAACTACTCCTTCCCCACTTGGACTATCCTCGACTAAATCTATCCGCATCCGACCAATATCTTGTCGATACTCTTCCATACATTGCATGAATTTCGCATAGGTATCAGGTAAATTCTTTTTCAATTCTGCCAGTCCTTCAACACGAATATAAGAGTCCTCATCCAAATCAAGAAAACAATCCCAGAAAGCATCAAAATTACCACCATAGTGACCTAGGAAGTTCAGTCTCTTAGAAACGTATTCATGAAACGTTTCTACATCTATTATTCCTGATAAATCAAGTAATATCATATCCCATCTCTAAATCGAAACGAAGTATCATAAATCAATCCACTCTCCATTAATTAGCTTCTCAAACCTCCCCCATTCCGGCTTTCCTATATCCCAACCTCTCACTATTCAAATTCTATATCTTTAAATACGACCATAGTATAATCACATTCTTTCAACTCCAGTTTCTTATCTTGCTCAAAACTGTAGCTTAAATAGGTATTCAAATCGATCAAGCTATAATAAGGTTCTAATGTCAGACCACTCTCTGATCCTGCTCCTGTTACAATTATCGAATCATCTCCTTTCCAAAATCCATCATGAAAAGAAGTCGAAGGACCAAATGTCTGTAATACAATCCGTTTTCGATCTTTAAAGTCGATAAGCGCAAGTTGACAGTCAACATCTTGAGATCCAACAATACGACCATTTGTATCAAATTCAAGAATATAGGAATAACTATACAAATCAATTGCCTTTGATGAATCTGGAGACCAAATTAAGTATGGCTTGTAAAGCTTAAGAAAGCGTTCGTTGAAATCGTCCAATAATCCCACTTGGTATGGTGCCAGAAGCACTGTTTGATAATTTTTAAATGCTTTGACATTAAAATCCTTCGATAATTTACTTAGAAAGTCGTTCCACTCAGGAAGATTGCTTTCAACCAAATCACTGAAATTCTCCTCAATTATTTCCTTCTGAATACTCTCGTCCACCTCAATATAATCCAATTCAAATACGTCATTCTGATCTGCATCCGCTTCTGTTTGCGAATCATTAATATCGATCGATTCAGTCTCATTCTTCGGCGAAGTCCCTATGTCTTTACTCGATTTCTTCCGATTGCATGATATAATCAATGCGAGAATCAATAATGTTAGAGTGTATCTCATCTTTCGGTTTATTAAGCACAAAGGTTTTATTACTGCCATCCTAAAGGGCATGAAAAGATACAAATTAATTCAATTCGTTAGAACAGGAATCCAATTATGGAACAGTCCTACTGCGAAACCACACTCCCTTCGAAGCATAAATAACGACAGGCAAAGAAGTCCTTGCCTGTCGCCTATGTTTATTACACTAATTAAGCACGTAATTTGACTCGCCTAAAACAGCAAGCCAGAAATACCAATTCCGATACCAAAAATATTTCCGCTAGCAGATACATCAGAATCCTTATCTTCTAAGTTCATTATATGATAGCCAGCTTCAAAAGTTATTCCGATATGAGATCTAACAGGAACAACAATACCGGCACCAAAAAATATTTCGGTCCCCGAAGCTTTTGAATCGCTAGAGCCGCTATCCACTTTTACTCCATAGTACCTCAATCCAGCATCAAGATAAGGGTAAGCTGTGCTATTCTCATCACCAAAAGCATAGCCAAATTGAGGACCAAAACCGATATTATTGGTCTTAACATCACCTTGCTTCTGATGACTCCAATCAAGACCGCCACCAACAAAGAAGTTTTTGGCAACAAAGTAATTTACCTTCGGTGCCAACTGAAACGCGGTCACACCATCCCCGTTGTAATCTTCGAATAGTTCGCCATTCATATTAGAAAAACTTACCGTTCCGGAAATTAAATATGCACCTTTATCCACTGCATATTCCTGGGCAAACAGATTTCCTGCTCCTAATAGCAGGACACAAATAATAGCTAATGATTTTAACTTCATTTTATTTAATTATTAGAGTTAATAGTACTTCGTTTTATTCTTTGACGCAACCACCACCTCCAGCACCTCAATCAGCTTCTCTACATTAGTGTTTTTCTTCGAGTTAATACAAACGGTTACATTATCAGCAAAATCAATCGTAAGCTTCTTAAACGGGAACTCAATAACTGCAAGATCACCACCGTCACCTGTGGTCACTTCCACAGTAAAATCCCGTACTGAATCCAGCGAATACACCCTCCTCTTAAACAAGAAAGGATATGATACAGACAAATGCCTATTATTGATTGCAACACTTGTTATTCTTGTCAGATTAAACATAGCAAACACCATCACTAACAAAACAATCGCAGCACTTATCCCCCACTCATAATCCAGCAACTTCTCGGCAATACCATATTTCAGCGCATTGCTTATCGTTATTGCAATTACAAGAAGGCAAATAAGGAAAGTCATTATATACGGGAATACATACACCACTTTGGTGCTTGATTTAATAGCAGGTTCTAGGTTGTTGTTCATTTAATCTTTACTCTATTATTGGGTTCATAGCACTAGGCTACCGTAAGCTCAGATTAAAGATAATAATAAGTTTGATGATTTCCTCCGATTTAACCATAAATAACTACAAACCACCTAAATCTAGGAAAAATGCAATTTTTTGTGCAGGTTAGTTAAATACATCCTTTGAAGCGACACATAACTTTGGAGTATGGTAAAAGCGCTTTATACTACCTTTTGTTTTTTCAAGAAGATATCTTTCAAATTAAGATCATTTGCATCCATAGCTAATAACACTTTTAGTTATGGAGCAAATGTATTTATACACTCCGCCAACCTACGAGGAAGCACTTTTAATTCTTATAAACAACTCAGCACAGGCCTTCGCATCAGAGAGCGCCTCATGATGATTAAGCTCAATGCCCTCCACGGCACAACACTCATTTAGTTTCCCTGAAGGATACCTATTACTTGCCTTACACAGCTTCATTGTACAATGCCAATTCTCTGAGATGTTTAGCTCTGAATAGTCCAGGTCATTTGCAAGCATTGTTTTTTGCAGCACACTACGATCAAAAGCAACATTATGAGCTACCACAATTTGATTCTTCAACAACTTCTTTATCTCCGGATAAACCTCAGTAAAAACAGGTGCATTTCTAGTATCGAAAGGAGTTATCCCATGCACCTGAATCGTATAAGGACTATATTCGTTATATGGAGGCTGTATAAGCGTATAATATTCATTAACTATCCTACCGTTCTCAACAGTAACAATACCAACTGCACAAGGCGTAGCATGCCCCTTGGCGGTCTCAAAATCTATAGCTGTAAAGTTCATAATTGTTCTTTAATGATTTGCTTTTATTTCAGCATCAAAAATATACCTAAATGAATATCTTCAATAAACTTTTAGCAAATTTAAAACGTAAATTTGTAACACACACGCGAATTTAGGCATTTATGAAATATCTCATCAACCATCTGTAAGATGTAAGTGTTGAAAGAGAAACAAAGTTGTTAAATACCCTTAGCGACTTCTGCTTTTTCACCCTGATCATTTACTAGGTTACTTAGGGGGTTACTTCTCAAGTTGTAAAAACCAACACACTTTCGGCTATTAGCCTATTTCACTGCAAGTTATCTAGGTTACCTACTAGGTTACTTTCTTAGTTACTTACTTGGTTACTCACCCGAAAATTTACTTGGTCTCTTTCTTGGTCACTCCTCAAGTTGCCGCAATTAACACATTTCGACTATCACCCTAAATACCAACAGGTTATCTAGGACACTTACTAGGACACTTACTAGGACACTCCCCTATAATATAAAACTCAGAATCTATTGCCACTGGAATGCCCAATCAGCATCAAACAGCCGCAATAATGGATGGGATGCACATCATATATGAAGAAGGCCATCCTGCCTATAAAGATCACTTACAAAAAGCCAGTAGCAGCACTTCCATTCTCTGCTGTCAATCTAAAATCTGTAGAAAATGAAAAGAACCGAAAGAAGTATGGAGCCGATGGTAATGGTACCGTAGTTCTGCCTGAGAATATTAAGGAGAAATAGAGGATGATTAAAAAAAGGGAGCTTTCAGTAAAGAGCCCCCTTAAATATATTACTATACTATTTCTTTAGTATTGTTCTTTAAATCCTCCCCTAAACCTGTCATATTTAAAGTTGGCAGATTTATTGGTTCAAATCCAGAAAGATTTGTAAGAGTTGAAATATAAGCCCTGATATAAGGGAATAATAAGGCTGGTGCATTTAAGTAAAAGTAATTTCCCAAGTTATCAAGCCCTTCCTTATTTTCAAACAAATAATTTGCAACTGCATCAATTTCAATATGAAATGATTTATTTTCATCTTCAATTTTTACACCAAGGTGCAATTGAAAATTACTCTCTTTTTTACGAATAAATCCTTTAGGTGCAAATCCTAAAGATATTTTCTGTGATCGCTCCTTTTCATTACGCTCAATAACTGAACGGATGATCTTAAAGCCTTTAAATTGAAATTTTGAATATTCTTCCATTGTTCTAAGCTGCTAATGCATAATTAGAGTCCCAAAATTCAACACACTCAGTAAATCCCTCAACATCAAACTCTAAACTAAACTCCTCATTATCAAATATTATAGATTCATATCCTAATTCAAACATCGGACTTACAACCTCTGTTAATGAATCTTCTGATACAAATAGAATGTTTTCATTAGGAAATGAAGTTTCAAATTCTTCTTCAATTTCAGCTTCAACACTCATATACTCTCTATTCTCTTCAAAGAAGCTTAAAGGAATTATTTCTATGATGTGGCTATTGGTATTTGTTCTAAATTCATACCTAATCTTCACCTCAGTAAATCTAGAATATAATTCATTTAATTTTGTCTCAATAAACTTTCTTGAATTCATACATTAAAATTTTTAATAATGTAAGACCTTACCTCATTTGCTTTATCAAAAGCCATATTTCCTTTATCTGAATTAACTTCTATATTTTCATAATCAGCCTCTATCCTATATTGCCTCAAGTCTTTTATTTTTCGTTTAAATTCCTGACTTTCAGACACCTCTGCAAAACCCCTTAATTCTTTCGCTATATAATTTATAACGTATTGATGAGAACTTTGTTTAGAAGTAGAAATATTAACAGCTTGCGTGCTATAATCATCTCCAAAAAATTCCTTAATCGTGTACTTTAGTAACTGAAAACAACTGTAATATGAGCAATGTACACTTGGAGCAAATAGGTGTTCTTTTAAAAGTGTATCCGCAGCACTTATATTAAATTCAGATTTTTGTTTTAACTTACTCATTAGAACGGTGCAAATTTATTGCTTTTTTCTCAATGCCCAAATTAATAAACTTTAATTAATTACTGCTATACAAATAATAAATAATTGATATATATTACGTTAATTTTACACACTCAGTCCCCTTACCTATGTCATATTCTTCACGTTACTTATCGTTATTGCATTAATAAGAAGGTAATGAAATTAACGCTTCCACACCAACAACCAGGCCATTAGCGATGAAGTTATCGCCAGCACTAAGCTTCGAAATGGTGTAAGTCTCCCGAGGCCCCTTTAGGAAGTCGATAGCAACCAATTTATCCGTACCGTTAGGCGTCGTAAAGGCATCACCAACGGCAATTTTATCAATATACTCAAATCCAAAGACACCACTGGATATGGATTCTCTTCTCTAATCTGCGCCGAAGCAATCTGCGCGAAAGCAAACTGAGCTATTAAAATCAGTCCAACAATTAAAATCTGTTTCATAGTCACACTATCTTTACATCAATGGCCGTCGGAGGGCACATTTTATTGGTTGTTATTTCTTTTTCAATCTATCAAGCTCACTTTTAGCCTCCATATTCCCAGCATCAAGTCGCACTGCAGTCTGGTAGTACTTCATCGCATTATCACCATCTTTCAGCTTTCTATAGGCCTTACCGACAAGAAAATGAAGATAGCTACAATCCTCATACTTATCGATTAATCGGGTACCAACCTTTATAGCCTCCTCATTCATGCCGAAATCAATCAACGCATAAACCGCCTCAAGCCAATTGTGTAAATCAAATTCCCTCTTCGCGATCAACTGCTGATAACGTTCATTAGCCTTCAGAAAGTAACACGACGGTAAGAATCCCACAAACAAAGAATCAGCAGCTAGTCGATTTGCCAATACATCAACAGCTTTCTCTTCATATCCATTCCGATAATACGATTTTGCGATTTCAGGATAGAGCATTGTCCACCCCTCCAATAAAGTCGAAGCCTCGCGCAACAGATACAATACCGAGTCTTTATGAGCTGTTCTGTTAGCCCTACGCAACAACGTAATCCCCGATCGTTTATCCACAAGCCTCTGCAAGTCGTTGAATGGCGTTTCTGAATAGTCCACCCTATAATCAACATCATTGAATCCCAAGAGCCCCGACCGCTTCACACACATAGCAGCCGACATTTTTCCTGTAGCCTGACCTCCTGCTTCCTGACCAGCTTTCAATCCCCTCAATAACCTTTTATAAAGCCGATCAGCACTACCTACAAATCCATTCTCGATAGCCTTCAGCACTGTGTCGTTCGCCAGACTATTCCCAAGCACAACATAACCGTTGCCTTTTAATGTACCAGCATGCGAACACGACTTAATAGTACTACCAGTAAATCCCAATGTATTTCCAGCACTATCAAGCATCGCAATCTGCCGATAAAAAAGAAAATTATCAGTCTTGCTTATCGAGTCGAAAACCATAGTCAGCGACTCCCCCTGTTTCAACAGCTCTATTCCCTTTAAAGGATAGTTAGGATTTGTATAAGCTATTGATGCAATAATACCCTTATCAGGAGCAATTTCGTAAACACCAGCCTGTCCGATTGCAATATTATTTGTTGCAAAAGCACACCCCCAGGTATTATCCACTGTATCAACAGCAATGATCCCAAAGGTGGAGTACTTATTTTCAAAATCTACCTGTCCGAAAAGACTAATACTTGAGATAAAAAGTAGGAATGATATTATTGATTGTTTCATTGTGATCGTTTTTCAGCCTATTACCTCCAATAGGCGCTTAATTCTTCGCTTAGTAAGTAATGGATTAAAGATAATAATAAGTTTGATGATGCAAAGTTGATAGTCGAAGATTACCAGCAGAGATTCTCAAAATATTAACACTCAATCTAGCCCGAACATCCTAGTCGGCCGCCATAAAAAAGAAAGGGAGCTCTTAATTAAAAGAACTCCCTAAATATCTCAAGTCATCCCCTAATTGGGATACCCAAATTTAGCTATCTATTTATGCCAACCTCCAGTAATCCAATTGGCAACATCTCTTAAACTATCAGCTACTCCCCCTGGTTTGTTCAGAAACTCAATAAACCCACCAGCTGCATCTGAGAATGGATTTTGTAATCCCTCAAGATAAGCACCAGCCGACAGCGAATACACAATAAAGAAGATATAAATTGTTGCAAGAATTGAAACTTGCTTCCATTTAAGTTCTTTACTAAGATAAAACACAAGCATTGTTATCACTGTAACAACCAAAAGCATTATCCTAATATCAATCAGTGTAGCACCTGCCTCTTTAAAGTAAATTGGCTCTCCTGTAACCATTAAATAAATAGCCAAAGGAAGTCCCATACTTATAGTAATATCAAAAATATTTGAACCCAATACATTCGAAAGCGCATCATCATAATTTCCTTTTCTAGCATCCTTCAATGATATAATAGTATCAGGAACACTACTTGCTGCAGCAACAAGTACAAAAGCAATGAATAACGGATTAATTTGCAAATCAGAAGCAATAAACTCTGTTCCTCGAACCAATCCAGCTGATCCTACTGCAATAAACGTTGTACCTAATAACAACAATAACCATGCTTTTAAAGGTCTACCATCTTGCTTGTTAAAAAGGAATTTTTCATACCACGTTTCAGGTTCTTCTTCATCCTCTTCCTCATCATCATCTCCCTCCATTTCCTCTTTAGTCATCGTTTTCAAGGTATATGTCAAGTAAATTAAATAAAAGATAGTAAATACCCAACCATGCCAAGTTGTAATATAATCACTCGATAATAGGATTAACAAAAGTATTTCTGCCGCAATCAAGAACAAGCCATCTCTTAAGATTACTTTCTTTGCAACCTTAATACCTTTAACACCAACAACAGTAAAAAGAACCATTCCAATTACAAGCATAGGAATAAAAATACTATTGAAGATTGCTGATCCAGTATCACCCCCAACAGATGCCGCAAATCCTTCCGCAATATCTGTATTTGCATAAAAAATAAGGAAAAATACTGTAGTTAACATTTCTGGCATTGAAGAACCTATTGCGTTAATAGTTGCCCCCTTAACTCCATCAGCCATATTTCTTCCCAAATAATCAGCTGCTAACTCAAAAATATCACACGCTTTTGCAATAACAATCGACATGATTATCATTATTGCAAAACCACCAATCCAATTATCAAAAAATGATACTAAAAATTCCATTCTTTCTTTTTTAATCGTTTATACTTATTTTCTTCTTTAATACATTACTTCCTTCGATACCATAATCATTATTACAAGTAAGATGAACAACGTTATAAATGGTACAATATCTAAATCCAATCCTCTTCCAACATTTATAGGTTTAATTCTTTTTCTCATAGGTTTATGAATCAAGTCGAATAACGACATGCACACACTATAAATTCTATCATACGGATGCTTCAACAAACCACCATGATTTCCAACCTTTTGTATAAAAAACAACCCTACTATCAATAATGCAATTAATAACTTAATCATCTATCTCTTATTTACCATTTGAACATGAGCCAAGCGCCCACCATTTCCTTTCTCTAATAAAACCTGAATATTATCATCAAGAACAACATGCTTTCCAATAGGAATATCAACCTTATTAGTCACATCATACAATTCAGGCAAATTTTGATTTACCAAGATCCAGTTGCCCCGATGCTTCACAAAATAACCTGCAGGCTTTTTATCCTCATCTGATAACCTTTCATTCGGATGTACAAGTCTATTTGTATGCCATCTATATAGGTATTGATTATTGTACACCATCAACCTTGCATTATCAGATAAGAACTTACCTTTACCCCTTGAAGAATAAAAATTCAACACAGGTAAAGCATCCGTATAAGGAGTTCCACAGTATGGACACCTTGGAGACAGTTTATTATCAAAAACAAACCACTTATGACTACATTTTGAATTTTGACAAGGTTGTAGTAAATCCACAGTCTTTACCAATGCTTCTTCCCACTCATTTGATGTTGGTCGCTTTTGTGGATTATGCAGTCCCTCAATAAAAGCCCGATCGAATAGTTCCTTTAGGTAAGGACCTAAAATAGTATATGGCATCTTATCGACATCAATATATGGCAGTTCAGAAGGATGAACATCATTCAGATTTGGTTTATTACTCCTATCCGTAGGATGCTCTATAAAGAGAGCCTTTGCCCCCATCGATAACTCTTCATCTTTAACAGGATCAGTATCGTGTATTTTACGACCTTTCAAGGGGTGCCTAAAAAGAAGATACATGTATATCAATACCGACAAAGCATATCGATCGGTTAATATCGTTGGTAGCTTTCGGTTTGAATCATTAACTGGTAAATGTTTAGTCATGATAACCTCCGGAGCCACAAAATCAGGGGTTCCCATAACATCAGGAGCAAATTTCCCTGGTACAACCAAACCATCGATATCAATAATACTAGCATTCTTTCCTTCAGGATCAATCAACACGTTATTGTATGATAAATCAGAATGCGCCAATCCTGCAGCATGAATACGCTTCAACGCTCTACTTAGTAATATTGATATTCTAAGATAGCTTAATAAGTCTCCTTTCTCTTTTTCGTGTAAAAATCTGTTTTGATTTTTTGCCGAAGCAAACCACTTACCATTCTTTTCCTGCCCTTTTATTCCAAGCATATCGTCATTTACAGAACCATGCATGAAGAAAAAGTGCCTCTGATATGTTGGAACAACAATCCCTGTTAATCCATTATGCTCTACTATGTCGTATGGCCAACAAAGAAGATTTCTCCAATAATCTCCATTTGGCCCATCAATAATTTTAGTTTTATACACACCAACAATTGAGTTCAGTCGATCTTTTGAACTAGCATCCAATTTATTACGGTAAAATCCAACAACATAAGACTTATCCGGACTAAAATATACATCCTTCATTGTTCCTGAACCGATAGCCTTATCTATCCATTCAATTTTCTTACCTTTTTGGCTGATTACTGAAAGTGTTGACATATCTCTAATAAAGAATTGTTAATGTTCTATCATCATATTCTCCTTTTTCATGGAAGTCCATCCACTCTATCATCTCTTTCTCATTTACTTCCTTGTTATCTAATACAGGTTTTATCTCCTTCCATAACTTAAACCACATATCAGAATTCTCAAGATTATTCTCTGTTCCAAACTTAGGATCAGAGATTCCATCACTCATGAGCATTATGGCCTCGACTTTATCTTTATATAATCGAAAATTAGTGCGTTTATATATTTCGCTCGAAAATAACTCTTTCATCGTAACAAACCTTGTTTGTCCCGAATATTCTCCTCCATCAGGTTTCATTAATAGCTCACCCTCCTTTTCTGTAATAACACCAATTGCACCATCACCAATAGAAAAAGAGATAACAACAGTTCCAAAATCAAACTCTTTGGATAAAGCGAATAATAAAGTCGACGAAAATTTCTTGATAGGATAATTCTTTTCGACAGAGAATCGTTCAATTTCCTTTAATGCAAAATGTGCCGGTTGAACTGTTATTTCATGAATAAGCGTTGAGAGCTCTCTTTTTATATCTTCATCAGAAGTCGCCCCTCCCTCATTTCCATCATTATTTGAATGATCTGAAACATCAGAGGCTTTTTCCAGTTTAATACTTATTTTTTCGCTACTACTTTCAACGTCAGGCTGATCATCATTACCTACACAACTGTCAGTGTTTAACTTAACGATCAGATTTTCTACGTTCTTAATTTTCTCAATTTCAATAAACTCTGTAATCTTATTCAATACTGAGTTACAAGCAATCTTTGATCCCTCCCTGCTATATTCAGCCGAACCAGCACCATCACTAACAACTTGCAATACCCAACCATTATCCCATGCATGAACCTCAAAATGATCATCTCTAAATGTTCCTTTTTGAGCATGCGACTTACCTCTGATCGAAACACCCAGCAATGTTCTTTCACCAAGTTTCTCAAAGCTAAAAGCTGTATTCTCTTTGTAAAAAGGCCCTTCAGTTGGGGGATCAATATTCTTCCAAAGCGTTCGAGGATCGGCATTTATTAAAATATGAACCTTTCGCTCAAGCTTTGGCTTACCATTCTCTTTATCATCATCGTTATTCCAATACAATAATAATCCATAAAACTCACCAGGAGAAGTTAATTCACCTTCAAATTTTGACTCCTCACTATTCCATCTAAGCTGATCAATACCTTCAAATTCAATTACAGCATCGTGAGGAATATTAAATTCTTCCAGATTGATGACATCCTCGTACGAGTTATTTGCCATTCCGTTTTTTAACTGGATAACCTTTACTGCATCCTTTGTTATTTCGCGTGCCATATTTTTTTCTTCTTCAAGTAATAATGAATAAGTCTTCTTTATACCACCAAGCGTTTCATTTAAAACGCCAATGTTATCATTAAGGATTTTTACACGAGCTTCGATACTCTCAATATCCTGACATAAGGCATCCAATAAATTTTTCTTATCCATTACCCTTGTCGTCTTTCAATGTTAAAATCTTCGCATGTAGCTTCGTATCGAGCCGTAGTGCCACACCATCCACAGGTTTGCATATCAGTATCTAAGTCAACACAAAACACACCACCACACATACAAACAGCAAACGCATGTTTACTACCGCAATATGGGCATGTAGGAATTCCTTGAAGATATTTTGCATCAACACTACTTGTCTCCGCCTGCACAGAAAGGTCCTTATACTTCTTATAATCCAGTCGGTAAGCCCCCTCTAACCGATACA
Organism: Puteibacter caeruleilacunae; assembly: GCA_005217565.1. Taxonomy (GTDB): domain Bacteria; phylum Bacteroidota; class Bacteroidia; order Bacteroidales; family Prolixibacteraceae; genus Puteibacter; species Puteibacter caeruleilacunae. Next base: position 461,168 of record SJCO01000005.1, on the reverse strand, counting down.
CCTTGTCGAAGTTATTGAAGTCGCCATCAAAAATTTCCACACCTTTCTTATACTTTATCAGGTACTTCTCTTGCGTTTTTTGACAAGCTCCTAATATAACGGAGTAATTATCATCAACAGAAGCAGGAACCCTTTCCTGTTTAGTCAAATCAATCTTCGACAAACCACATTCAAGCTCACCAACCTTAGCCGTTGGCTCAATACCTTCCGAAGCCTGCACACTTGAGCTAGCAATAGAATCGGTTAGCCACTTGAAGTAACTATCAAAACACTCTTCTTTATCGTTTTCAAGCTGAATAGCATCATCTGCTATTGAGCTAATAAAATCATGAGAAATTACATTTCCTATCGTTGCCAACAAGGTTTGGCACTTTCTTTTATACCCACTCTGCCACCTCGACACAGCAGCCTGAAAATCATCCGTTGGCTGTCCATCTGTAAAAATAAACACAAGAGGTTTCCAATCACCTTTAGTCTCAGCAGTTGAACACTTAACATTAGCATCTATTTCTTTCATAAGAAACTCTAAACCACTCCCAATTGATGTTCCTCCTCCAATAGGGAATTCCGGCGGATAAAATAAAGCTAATTCTTCAAATGGTTCAATAGTTCTTGCTTTTCCAGCAAAGCCAATAATTTCAATCCATACAGTCTCAAGAGCATACGGATTTTTCTTTAAGCTACGGATTAAGCTTTCCATACCTTTTCGAACTAATTCGATAGGTTCACCAACCATTGATTCAGATAGGTCAATAAGGAAGAATATTGGTAATTTTCTCATTTTACAACACTATATTACGATATTAATTTCTTTAGGAGCAGGTGGTAAATCCAAATCTTCAGCGACTCCTGCACTTTTGCTACCTTGATTTACGATGTCGGATACCCACTTAAAATAAGCCTCAAAAGAAGCACTATCCATATGGTCGAGCATTGTTATATTATCGGTTATCATCTTCAGGTATTCCTCTTTTGCTTTTGGCCCTGCCCCGCAAGCAATAATGCTCCCGAAATTTTCATTCTTAATTTTGTTGGCCATCACTTTATACTTCATTAAGTCTGAAGGCTTTCCATCAGTCATAATAAACAATAAAGGCATCCAGTCACCCTTGTGTTCTGCAGAAGATAGTTTAACTTCATTTTTCACTTTTTCAGAAACCACTTCCAAAGCCTCCCCCATGTGAGTAGGGCCAGATTTAGGGCAAGTAACCTCTTCAAGTTGCACCTCCGACAATTCTGTTAAGGGTAAAAACACCTTTACCTCTTTGTCGAAAGTAATTATACTAATATACACCGTATCTAGTGCATGAGGATCCGACCTTAACGATGACAATAGCGATTGTAAGCCAACATTAACAGCTTGGATAGGCTCTCCGGCCATTGAACCGGAAGTATCGAGTAATAGATAAACTGGTAATCGTCTCATAAATATTATTTCCGAAAAATTGCTTTAATAATTTAAATCCCTATTTCTTCACAAGTTCTACTTTATTGCAAGGACCACTGGTGTTACGAGTAAAACTTCCCGTAACGCCAGTAGTCCCAACCCACCTTTCCAATAAAAGTATGTCATTAAATTAATCACATTTAAATGACAATATTAACTTCATCAGGAGGAGGTGGTAATTCTGAAATAGAAGATGTTTCAGCTGTTTCATTTTCAATCTTTGCACTACTCACAGAGACAGATGAAGAAACCCATTTAAAAAAAGCCTGAATTGACGCAGAATCTGCTGTATCAAGAGAAACTACATTCTTTGTAATCTCTTTCAGGATAGTAGTATCAGCATGTTGGCCTGCAGCACAAGCCACAACCATTCCACATTTTTGCTTTTTAAATTTATTTAAACCAGCTTTCCAATCATCCGTAGGTAATCCATCGGTCATAAAGAAAACCAAAGGTTTCCAATCACCTTTTTGTTCTACGGTAGTTTTCTTCACTTCGCTCTCTATCTTATCACTAAGCAATGACAATGCAGCACCTACCGAAGTCGTTCCACTTGCAGTAATTTGTGGCTCCTGGAACATTGCCAGCTCTATCAAAGGAGCAACCTGTTGTGCATTATGATTAAAAGTAATAACACTAATATGTGCAGTTTCTAAAGCATATGGATCCTGTCGTAAAGCAGCAATCATAGTCTTTATACCATTCTTAACTGCTTCTATAGGCTCTCCTGTCATTGAGCCCGAAACGTCTAGTACTAAATATACTGGTAATCTTCTCATAATCGTCTAATGTTTAACCAGATCAATACCTTTAGGCGGTGGTGGCAATTCACCAAAGTTATCAGCCTCTTTGCCTGAAGATTCCACTTTTGTACTTGAAATCCCCACCGATGCCGATACCCATTTAAAGAATTCACCGATTGAATCCTCATCAGCCGTTGCAAGCTTTACAACATTCGGTGTAATTTCTTTCAGTACAGTTGTATCGGCACCTTTACCGGCTGCACAAGCAACAACAACACCAGTTTTTATACTTTGGAACTCCTTTAAACCCACCTTCCAGTTGTCAGTAGGAGCACCGTCTGTCATTATAAAAACCAATGGTTTCCAATCACCTTTTTGTTCCTGAGTCGATTTCCTAACCTCTTGAGATATTCTTGCACTTAGCTCTTTCAAGCCTTTACCTAGTGCAGTCAGACCACGTGTTTCAAAAATAGGAGCCTGAAACATAGGTAGCTCCGTCAATTCAACATCCACTTTTGCATTATCAGCAAAAGTAAGCACACTAAGATAAGCAGTCTCCAAAGCATGAGGATTCCTTCTCAACTCAGTTGCAAGTTTTTCCACTCCGCTTTGAACTGCATTCAATGGTGCTCCCTTCATTGAATATGAAACATCTATCAATAAATAAACCGGTAAACGTCTCATTCTAATTCAGGAGTTTCTGTAATTCTTCAGGAAATGCTTTAGCCTTCGATTTCAGCGCAGCCAGTAACTGCTTTTCAACATCATCTATTTGTCCATCACCTTCAATCTTTCCTACGAGCCATTTGGTTTCATCTTCATCAATTTCTCCAGGTGAGGTCTCATCTTCAAGTAAAAAATCGCATATTGCTTTAACAAAAAATGGCTGCCAGGAACTGTGGTTATCATTACCCGACACAGCGTCGTTTAGTTCAAATAAAAAATCGGCTTCTTCCTGGTCTATAACACCATCTTCATAAAGAACACTTTCTAGTTGTTTTACTTCCTCGGCGTCAATAATATTATCTTCGAGAATTGCTTTTTTTAGGTCTTGTAAATTCATAAGGGTTGTTTTTATTTAAGCATATCTTGATAAAATAGTTCTCACGGTTTCCTTTAAGTCTCTATCAGTTGTTGGATCACCTATTGCGCTAAATTTCCATTCACCATTTCTACGATAGAACTTACCCATGATCATTGAAATTTTCCCAGCAAACTCAGCTCCATTTGCTACATCGAAATTAGCATAAACTGTATCAACTCGCCCAGGGGTACCTTCATAGATTCTTATAGTAGCGAAAGGGATATCAGCAAAATCTTGCTTTTTATAGCTGTTTAGAAAAAATACAATCTGTTCTACGTTAGCAGGAACTCTATCTAAGTTAACCGAGATAATCTCATTATCCAGTCCATCATCACCATCCAAATCACCAGTCAAGTCATCACCACTATGCGATACGCCACCTAACTTTGATTTTAGCTGTCCATAATAAACGGTATCCAATAAATTATTATTGGCATCAAGAAGAACACAACTTGCATCCAGGTCAACATCAATAAGTTTTCTTTTTCTTACAACATTACCACCGAAGCCTAAAAATCCGCCTTCTTTTTCCTCAACATACTTTTCAATTGCTCCCCAATTCAGTCCTACACAAACATTTGAAAGTTTTTTACCTGATCCACCTTTTCTTAGATCAATTTTTTGACCTTTAACTAAGTTTATAGCCATAATACATATGATTTTAGTATTCTTGAAATAGTATTTATAAAAAATGAGTCATCGGGTTGGATTGCTATCCCTATTAGTTATATTTATTTACAAAATATCCTAAATCCTTCTCGAAACCTTTACCCATAGCTTCAAATTTCCATTCTCCACCTCTTCTATACAAGCGACCAAACTCAATTGCTGTTTCAGTGGAATAATCTTCATCAAGCTCGTATTTCATGATTTCCTCATTAGTTTCAGCATTTACTATACGGATATATGAATTTCTAACTTGACCAAAGTTTTGTTTACGCACTTCATATTCATGTATTGTTACTACAAATACAATTTCCTGGATATCGGTACTTACTTTTGGTAAATCAACCTTAATTTCCTCGTCATCGCCTCCATCAGAATTTCCACCAGTTAAATCATCTTCAGCACCTTCCACTGCACCGTCAGGAGAATACATATTATTGTAGAAAACGAAATACTCGTCCTGAGGAATTTTCTCATTTGCTCCTAGCATAAAAGCAGATGCATCAAGATCGAAATCATGACCTGTTCCTTCGTTAGGATCCCAACCTAATCCTACTGTAATCTTTTGTAGTCCTTTCTCTAAGGACACTCGTTGTCCTTTTGTTAAATTAATTGCCATAACTAAAAAATTTATATTCAAAATTCATTAAAAAATGAACTAATAATTTGGTTTAAATAACGTCAATGAAAGTAATAAAAAAAATACTATATATGTCACTCGATTTTGTAAATCTGGCAGATAGCCATTAATTTACGAAGAGTTCTTTTTGATCGTATTTAATGATATAAAGCAACCGCTCAATGAAAGAGGAATTTGCTCCCTTACACTGAATCTATTTCTTATTTTTACCTGATACTGATCAACGGTTTCTGATCCTTTATTCTCAAGGAAATCTTCTTCTTTTTCGAAGTGAAGTAGTGTACCGGATGAGACTCCAGTCACCTGTTTATTTTTTATTGGGTATAGCATTTCGTTTTTTGTTTAATTAGCTAGCTGAATGATTGGTCCACCAAAGAGTACTTCAATAGCCCCCTCAAATGCCTCATTCCATCCTCTAACCGGGTTGATCAAAAATAGCGATAATATTTAATTTTCCAAACACGGGTGAGAGTATATATTGGATCAATCTAAGCATGCAAGGATCTACCTGTCTGAAAAGACTAGTACTTGTGTGATGCAAAGTTGATAGCCGAAGATTACCGGCAGAGGTTTTCGAAGTATTAACACTAGATGTAGCCCGAAGATCTTAGTCGGCCCCTTAAAATTGAAAAGGGAGCTCTTAATTAAAAGAACTCCCTAAATACCTCAAGCCATCCCTTAATTGGGATACCCAAAGTTAGCTATAATTTTTTATTTGCCAAACTTTTATGGGATTATTCTCAGAAGAAGTATGAGAAACGTTCGATTTGCTCTGCAATGCGCTTATTCATCCAAATCGATCATAAAATCGATAGTTAATTCAACAATCTCTTTACTGCTATTATGTCCCCAATAGGTTGGATAAAAACCATCACCCCACCCAGACGAAAACATTAATACATTAACACCTGTCTCTTTATCAACCACATGATTATTCCAATCACATCCATCTTTTAAATATTTACTTCCAGATGAACGTGTATCAAATTCTTTCGCTAGTAAATCAAAGTAGAAATTGCCTTTAGGATTTTCTTTATAAAAGTTATCAATTTCCTTGATGAACTTTAAATTAGTTTTTTCATCAATAAAACAACCTAATCCGGCATCAACAGAAAAACCAAAGTACTCATCATCCTTTAAATCTTTCAAGTCTTCAATTTTCATATCATCAGTTATTGCCAGCGTCCAGTATGATGAAGATTCTTCAACAAATTTGATTTTTGCAAAGGCAATTCTATAGTGGTTAGGCTCCACTTCAATGATATACAATTTAACAGGATAGCTTCCTGGTTTAACTGTTCTAGAAAATGGTTTGGTATCATATGTAAAATATGGATCACTGGCAATTATCTTTCCTGTTGGAAGATTAATATTACCAACCTCAATTTCTATTAACTCCTCTGAATTAGAATCTGATAAGTCATATTTTATTTCGATGTTTTTATGCTCGACTTTTCGCTTCGTTTTAAACCAATCTAGAAATCCCATGTCTTCAATATTTATCGGATTACTGGTTGCGAATAATCCTATTAGTATTATAGTTATTAAATGTTGCATGATATTTTAAGTTGCTTGTTTTGATCCTAAAGATCATTTATATACGGGAATTCATAAGCCTATTTAATTTTATTGACGGTTATTCATCAATCTAAACTTTTAAGTACACTTAAAAATTATCCGTTGGTAGATAGATGTTCCCGAATAATACGCGCTACTTCTTTATCTCCATTCTTTTCCGCATAACTATCCAGACTTTCTCCTTTCCACTTGCTTGTTGCATCTGCACCAAATGACAACAACCTTCTTACAAATGAAGGATCTGCACGTCCCTTATCTACCTCTATTTTAAGCGACATAGTATTGAATAAAGCATCATCCTCAAGTAAATCACCACGATATGCCAATTCATAACCTATAAACAAATTACTCGGATCAGTATCTTCCTCTAATAGATACCTTCCATCAATAAACAACGAACTTTTACGCAATTCCTTATAGAACTCAATGACATAGGCTGGTATTTCAATATTCAGCATCTTTAAAGTATCTATAACTTTCTTAACAGCATAATAGACACGCACTTTCATTGGATTCATATGAAATCCACATTTGATATCTGAAAAACCCGATCGAAAAAATCCTGGTAAATTAGGTCCTTTATAGTTAGCTCTTACTAACTCAACAAACCACGAAGCAGTCCGAGGCGATGCAATGTCTGTGAAAACAGCAAAAGACTCTTCAAGCTCTCGATTGTAAGTTGGTATACCAACTGAGGCTTTATCCCATGTAACTTGATTGAGACTGAAAATACGCTCTTTCAGTTTTGTAAGATCCCAATCTTCTGGAAATCTATTTAAATATGCGTAAGTAGAGCGTACCGGAACTCTTTCGTCGGCAAGCACGGTTTCTAACTTGTTCCATTCACAGGTTAATACCAAGGATGAAAGCAAATAGCGAATACGGTCAATTGTAAAATCCTCTCCAAAACATTCGTATTCAAGCCATAGCATAGCTACGATTTTCTCAGCTCCTCGTTTAGCACTTACTCTAAAGCGTCTACCAGAGAGATCTGGATCGATCAACCAATCCAATATACTTTTATGAAAAGAACGGATACAATCATTTTCAATCGGAAATAATCCTCCAAGATTAACGAGAGCATCATCAAGGTCATATTCATCCCATTTTAAAATCGATGTTGCCAAATCTAACGGTAATGGCGCCTCCAAGGCTGCAACCAATTCAAGAAGCGGCCTTACACTTTCCCTATATACTTGCACATCTTTGAATTGTCTTTCAAAAAAGTCACAGTAAAGTGAGGTTAAGCCTTTAGGGAATGATTCCATATCTTCAATGGACAGACGCCCTTCCTGGATTTCAATCAGAAGGTGCTTAAGATATAAAATATTCCCTGAGCTTCCTTTTACAATATGGTCTATAATCGTCGAAGATAAATGTTGATTCATTTCCTTCAGCCTCTTCTCAGCAAACTGTTGAAGGTCATTAATATTTGACTCATCTTCTGGTTCCAACACAAATGGATTGAGAGTTCTTATTCGACGAAGAACTTCCGGATCTGGGCGACTCGTCATCACTAACCTAAACCATTTGGGAAGATTATTCATTTCGTTAATAATCAAAGAAATAAACAAATATCGTTGTTCATCTGCTAATTCATCGATGGCATCAATTACAAAAACCATGGTTCTTTTAGAGTCAATCTGCCGCAGTGGTCGAAGAAACAATAAATCAAAAAGACTTGGTAAACTATCTTCATATCTATCTTCTAAAATTTTCTCAAGAAATCCCTGATCTAAAAGATAAGATTTATATTCTGGAAGCTGAGTACTAAGCTGATATGCAAGAGTACACATAATCCTTCGGGGATCACTGCGCAAACAATCTTGATAGTTTACAAAATGAATTCCTACCACCGAAGGTTCATTGTGAGCCAACATAGCGGCAATAGCACTTTTACCAAATCCAGCATCGGCTATTAAGAAAAACACACGCGATTTATCTTTTTGTTCCAACCAGGAATGATATCTATCAAAAATCCACTCCCTACCAACAAAACCATGAACATATTTCTCCAACTCTGTTCCAAAATCCAATGGTTCCAATGAATTAAGTAGAGACGCTTGCTGCCCCTCAAAATTTAAAACCAGATCACCATTAATAGCTTTTACCAATATGTCAAATTGGTTTTGGTATCGTACCTCTCGCACTTTTCCTGTTTCAGGATCATACCAATTCTGCATATCTAGCCATTGTAACCTACTAATACAAAGGGGAGGTTCAACTAACTTCACCATGATTGGAACAATCTCTTTTCCTTGGAATCGCGCATAAGCAAGTTCATCTAAACAAACACCATCGGGACGTCTCATTGAATGTGGAGTCATAAGAGCAACTACAGAATCTGTATTCTTCAGTCCAACCTCAATTGCTAATTGCCAATCATTCGTTGCTCGAATTCCTGTTTCATCCATCCAGACATCACAGCCAACGCTTTCCAAATCCTGCTTAATTCGCCTAACGAGATTAGTATACTCGTCATGGCCATAACTTAGAAAAACTCTTTTGGGTACTGTTTTCATCGTTATTTTTATTATTTCATTCTCCAAGTTTTCACTGATAGATTAAGATATTACCTCATTACTATTGGTATCTTACATTAATCTTTATTTCCTCTTTGTCTGTAGTATCAATGCTACTGAAATAATCTACCTCATTCAGCTTTTCTGCAATTGATAAATTTAACTTATTCTTTACCCACTTGGGATGATGTTGAAGCATTGTTGCTTTACGATATACTCCCCCCATACTATCTAAGATCAAATCCACTTCTTTAAATCCAAACTCTTTTATGAATTTATTCAGAAGTTTCAATTTCTTCTCTTTATTCTCACTCACACTTATAATTTTGGCTAGCTTATCCTTATCAATAAATGCTTTTTTACTTCGCTGGAGTATATCCCCCATCAATTCTGCCAGTTTTGAATCATTAATATTATCTATTGAAACCAACCGGATTAATTCTCTTTGTTCGGAGGTGTCAAGTTTACCAGATGCAAGTAATCTTATATGTAGATCTACATTAAAATCAAAATCACTATTGCTGTTATTAAACGTAGAGAAATTACTAAGAGTAAAAGTTAAAAGTTGATCTATTAAGCCGCACTCAACCAACTGATCATAATGGTTTCTTCGATAACTGATCTTTCTTAACCGAACTAGCTGTGAGATTTTATCTGAGGAAAGCTTCGTTAAGTCTATTTGATGAAAAATATACGGAAAAGCAGTTAAAAATTTCATATACATTTTCAATTCAAGTTCATTCATTTCAATGATCTGCTGCATTAAAGAAGATATTAACCCTAGTTTTTCCTTTGCAAAATTCTCTTTTCTCAATTTTACTGTGGTTATATTCTCATATACATCTTTTCTCTTCAGCCACTCGGTAGTTACATCATCAAGTTTATTTTCATTATACTTGAAATAATAGACTAGATTACGCCAATTGGGTTCAACATTATTCGTCTCAAAAAGGACATTCCAATCATCCTCATGCCCGAAACTTCTAATATCAGATATTTGAGTCGATACTTTTTCAAGTATCTCTACAATCCTTGCAAAATCTCCTTCCTTTCCATATTTATCAAGTATAAACTTAATAATAACCACGCTTTCATCCTGTTCTTTCCTTAGTTTTGGATAAACAACGTCAACATACTCATCAAGATTATTCTTTAAATATTGGACCAATTCCTTGCATTCCGATTCAAATATACATGTCAAATTCTTCGTGTAAAACAACTGACTCAAAGCTTCTGGATCGTATTTCCCAAAATTCAAAATCATTAAATACACCATCTTCTCGTTAAGCACATAATAGTTCTTCTTATAGATGTAATTGAGTATCTGCTTTTCTGAATATTGCTTAACCTCCAAATTGCGAAACTTTATATTTACTCCCTCAATAAGGTTTACTATACCTTGTAGATCTTTTGGATAATCAAAAACCTGAATGAAGTTTTCTTTATCACGCAAATATCCATTCAAAAGGTTATCTCCAGACCAACTATCTAAAGCTTTTAATTTATCCTTCGATAGACAAAGTAATAATCGCAAGTATTTATCTTTTTCCAAATCAGTAAAACTTTGTTCCTCGATGGCATCCCAAAAGTCTGGATAATAATAATCAATCAGCAATTCAAAGAAGCGTTTTAATTCTGTTGCATCCTCTTTTAGAAATTCAACCAACGGCATGATGTATTTCTCAAAAGCACTGTCAATCTCTTTAAACTGTTCAAATAAGAAACTTAATCGTCTATTTTGCGCGTAATCCGAACTACCAAGCATCTTCCGGATAATCCACTTATTCAGTGCAACTTCATATTTATATTCATCATCAGAAATCCGAGATATTAGCTCTTGAATATTGGATAGTTCAGTATTAAATGTATCTCCATCCCCATTCTTAACATTCAACAAATATTCATAGTCGGATAAACTTAAAGAACCTTCATAGAAATAAGACATATACAATTGATAATCCTCATTAATATATCCCTTGCGAATAAGCAGGGCAAGTAATTCTTGCCTTTGAGAAAATTTCTTCTCATCCATCCTTCTTCCTTCTTTCGTTTCAAGTAGAATCAGTTTCCAGCCTATATCATTAAATCGTTTAACCAAATCTGCCAGTTTTGTTCTCTTTAATAACTCATTCAAGAAGCTATACTGTCTTATTTCTTTATTGATTTCACTAAGTCTTCCATCCTCTCGTTGCTGAATCAGCAGAAGGCGTTCTTCGTAGGTATACTCTGTATTTACCTGTCGTTGAATATTAGTAAAATCAAGTTCTCTTACATCTGTTCCTCTATAATTTGGATCCCGCTGCCTTATCGTTGGATTTTTCAATAATAAACCGAATACTTCAGGTTTATTTATAATATCTTCAACAGATGACTCACAAATATTTCTAATATCCTGGTACGTTTTAAATATCTGTAATACATACTCTTCTCGTAATTTCACCTCACTAATCGATGTTTCCTTTTCTATTTCCTGTTTTTTTACTTCAAGCCTTTGTATCTGTTCATTGCCTCCCTCTTTCATTCTGCTTATAATTTGGTTCTTCCCCTCACTAAAGATTCGCGAGAGTAGACCTCCCCCTGAATGTTCTAAACTAAATTCTTTGGGAAATAGATTCTTATACAAGACAATGCTAAAAAGGGCTACTGCATTTTGCTTGTTATTCTTATTGATCACTCCCTTATAAACCTTGTACTCATTAATCACATTTTTAAGTAGTCTCAAATCATAAATATACAGGCTAACGTCTTGAATATAGTTCCTTGGGATAGACTTCTCTTCTTTTAAGTAATCTAGAAGTATATCTCCAGAATTTGTGGTATTAATGACAGGAACAATAGGAAGAATAAAATCGAAGAACTTAGTTCTGTTAAGATTCTTCTTGAAAATATCATCTCTAATTGCATAAACAAACTTTACCACTTGATTAACTTTAGGGGAATTGTTTATCAGGTAGTTTACGTCTCGAAGCTTCGAAAATAAAACAACGCTATTAAACCTATCCAGATCCTCAATTATGACGACACTCTTGTTTGTGGCTTCAAAAAAGTAAATTAACTCATCAATATATTTATTGAGTACTGAATCCTCTGAAAGCTCAACCTGAGTTGATTTAATCGCTACTTTTTTGAGACGTCCTTTTTGAATGAGACAGATAACCCGTTTCAGAATGAAGATAAGACCTGTACAAAACACTCCTAGGATAAATATATTCAAAATAGATGAAGGCCATACAACCTGTCTAAAAAAACCAATAAATCCATTTGATGCGATTGACTTTAGGTTATCGTTTAATATTCCTACAATCCCAGGAATAAATATCAACATAAACAACCAGACAATCACAGCTGCAACCAAATAACGCTGTTCCTTTTCATTTAGGTGACCGATCTTCTTAAAACCTGAAAAAGGGATCTCTTTTGACGATAGTTGATAAAACAATTGTTGCAAGATGTGCTCTTCAATCTTCTTTTCATCTTTCGGCTCCAATACCTCATTCGTTTCACAGAAGTTAGCTAACGATATTCTCAAGTATTTGTCTTTATTATCGGTATCTTGGGTAATATATGTCTCAAGCAACGAGCTCTTCCCTGAGCCATATGTTCCGGTAATTGCTATATTCCTTACCCGATCATCATTTAATTTTTCTTTTAATGCTTCCAAATATACCGGAGCATCAATATCATGAAGCGGAGACAACCTAAAGTATTTTTGTTTTTCTGCAGTACTGCTCATTGTCATATTCACATATTATTGGCAATCTTATCTCTCCATTGACACCTAAACTGGATCATCCTTGCTACAATATTATCCAGCAACAACTATGATAGCATGCTAATTGAAATAACTGCAACCAAAGTCATTCATAAACTAAAACAACGGATGCGATAAGATTTACTATTTCCATTCCTGAACAATCAATCCATTTAGCTAGGCTATACCAAAAATAAAAAAATTATATCTTAAATGGGTATCAAGTGAGAGATATCTCAAAAAAATAGCAGACCAGAAATCACCTAACTTTCTCTTGATTGCTTACACGTACATAAATCTTACTTGGAAGTTCTACAATTGACCTTCAACCTAAGCTAGCTCGGCCCAACAGCCTTTCTCCCTTACACCATCATCTTCTCCAGTTCATCCTTGATCCTTCTCCAGTCGGGAGAATACTTATCCAGGAGATCGTAAAAGGCAGTACTGTGATTGAGGTGTACCAAGTGGCACAACTCATGGATGATGACATATTCAATGCATTTTTTTGAAGCCTTGATTAGCTCGAGGTTTAATTGAATTGCTCCTGACTTATTACAGCTCCCCCATCGCTTATTCATCCACCTGAGTTTTAAAGTAGGTGTTCCAACATGCAAGCCTTTTACCCACGACAGATTCTCTTCAAATAGTCGCTTTAGATGAATGTCAGCCTTTGATCTATACCAAGCCTTCATTAGCTTCTCAATCCTGGCCTTATCTGAACGATCTTTTATGTATACAACAATATTACCTCCATGCAGCTTCACACCTTCATACTTGGCATCTATAAGCTTTAAACGATATTGCTTTCCAAGATATCGATGCGTCTCTCCACTAACAAACCTACGCGGTGGTGTAAAGGGATGAAAAGCAAGGAAAAAATCTTGTTGCTTCACAATCCAAGCAGCCTTACTATGCACCTTGTTGCTAATAATTTCCTGAGGAGTATCTACCGGAGCAATTACATGAACCGACTTATCTGGATATACCCTTATTCCTAACGTTTTTCTATCAGCAAACGTCAAGGAATAAGAAATTCTCGTGTTACCATATTGAATGAAATAATCAGACATACTACCTATTCTTTCGCGCTGTAATTTTCAGACAATTTTCAATCAGCTCCTCAATCGTATCCCAGTCAGGCTCAATATCATATTTTTCCAAGATCTCATAAATAATATCTTCTAATTCAATTGTAGTCTTACCTGCAATATCAGGATCTCTATGCCAATCAACAATCATTTTACCATTAAGATATATGTTGTTTTTGGTGACTTTATCAATCTCCTGTGCTATTTCAATATGGAAAGGAGTCATTAAAAGCTCAGTCTGTGTAAAACCCACCTTGCTATAATTATAATAAGCTAATGCAGCTTCATTATTCTCCAGTTCCTTCGGTGCATCATCTCTTTTCCCTGATAGAAAATCCTCTTCATGCATCTTGGCCCTTTTCAAATATTCAGCTTCATCAATTCGATGCTGATGATATGCCTCAATAGTTTGTCGTATTAGCTCAGCAAACTTTGTATAGTATATCGGATCATCATCCATCTTCACATTGATCGCCCTAATTGTTCGGCTTGAAATATGATCCGCCTGAGCAGCTTTCCCTTTAATCTTTTCTACTTCAGCGTCTCTTTGTTCCTTATTAAAGATATCTACTAGATCAGTTATCTGTAATATCTCACCATTAGTTGATATATGCTGATCAATCAGCTTTTGAATCTGCGGCTCATACTCCTTATAGTCAATATCATCGTTATATCTTCGCTTAACATCAATCCTCAGTTTCAAGAAAAACTTAGCGTCATGCTTATATTCTTTAACCTCATCTTCGCTAGTATTATTGATGAAATCAACCGACGACAACGCAATCTTAAGTAACCGTGCAAACACAGATAAGCGCTCATAGAATTTAAATCTTACATCCTCTGGACTCAAAAGTTCCTCATAAGCCGCAGCTTCAACAGGTTTCCCTTTAAATGATCTAAACATATCCCAAAGATCAGAATATGCCTGAGGCAACTTCTTTATCTCCTCATTGATATTAGTCAGCGTACCCTCTAAGTCATCCTTATCGAAGTTTTCAAGACATGAATAGGTATCTAATGCATCATCAAGATTCTTTAAATTCCCATAGTAATCGATAATATACCCATAATCCTTTCCCGGAAACACGCGATTCACCCTCGCTACAGCCTGCAATAATGTATGTTCCTTTAAACCACGAGTAAGATATAGTACAGTATTATTTGGCGCATCAAATCCCGTTAACAACTTCGCTACTACGATTAATATTTCAGGATGATCCCTCTTCTTAAACTGATTAATAATACTCTTTTCAAAAACCTTAAGGTTACCATACTTGTCCTCCATTGCATCAAAGTATGCATCCTCGCGTTGCTTTTCCTCGTTGGTATTATAATACGAATCTTCAGTACCCTCTCTCTGATCAGAGCGAGTAACAATAACTTCCGAAGTAACCTTCCCAATTCTATTTAAATACTCCTTATACAACAAAGCCGTTTTAATTGAAGGAGCAACCAACTGCGCTTTCGGCTTATAAACATCGTTATGCGTTTGAAAGAAATCAGTATAATGTTCACTGATATCCCATGCCCTTGCATAAACAATCTGATCGGCTTTATTTAATTCATTGACCGAGTTAAACTTTCTTTTCAGCGAAGCTTTTTGATATGGCCCAAGGGGTTCTGAAACTCTGTCAAAGTAATCATTCAAAGGTTTCTCGTTCAAGGTCATCAAATTATGGCGCCCCTCGTAAAGAAGTGGAACAACAGCCCCATCATCAACAGCATCAGTAACAGTGTAAGCCTTCCCAATGTAGCCCCCAAACTTTTTCGCAGTACTCTTTTCTTTCTTCATCAGAGGAGTACCAGTGAAAGCAATAAAACAAGCATTAGGAAACACCCGTTGCATACTAACACTAAAGTTGCCATACTGAGTTCGGTGTCCTTCATCAATCAATACAAAGATATCAGCCGAAGTAAATGGATTTTTACACTGCTTTACAGCCGCCTCAAACTTATTTATGATAGTAGTAATAACAGCATCATCATTTGCTTTAATCAATTGCGCCAGGTGAGCACCAGTCTTGGCTTGCTTCACCTCCTTCTGGCACTTTTTAAAAGTATCCGATATTTGATCATCCAAATCAATTCTATCGGTAACCAGCAATATCTTAGGATTAGAAATGTGAGGACTAGTAGCCAACATTTGGGCCAACATCACCATGGTAAGCGATTTACCACTCCCCTGAGTATGCCATATTACACCACCTTTTCTCCGTCCTGTATCATCTAGTCTGCTTACCCTACTCATGGTTTCATTCACAGCAAAATATTGCTGATACCGGGCAACCTTTTTTGTACCATCATCATAAACGGTAAAATTCCTGATCAAGTCGAGCATCCTGTCTGGTTGACACAGACTATAAATTAATTCATCCTGCTTCGTAACTGTGCGCGATTGTGAATCTAAATCAATTGCATCAAAATCAGCCCTTATATATTTAAAACGATCGGCAAACAGTTCATCCTTTTGCCCATCTGATAAAGGTCTATTTTTTAACACTTTGAGTTTGTCGTGATAAGTTCTTTCAGCATCCTTAGAACGAAACAACTCCTTCCATTTAGCCCAAAACTCTTTACTGGTACCTGTGGTGGCATAACTCCCATCGTTGGTAGCAATACTCAACAACAAATTTGAATAAACATACAACGAACGAATACCATCAATTGCAAAGTTCCTGGTATGCTGTTCTATTGCCAGTTCCACAGGCGATTTTGTACTTCTCACTGCGGGCGACTTACACTCAATGATACAAGTAGGTATTCCATTTACGAACAGCACAATATCCGGGCGATAAGTATCTGATCTACCATCGCGCATAACCGAAAACTCTTCCGTCACATGAAAGACATTATTCTCAGGAGTTTTCCAATCGATGTACTGCAGTGTGTGGCTTTTTTTATCTCCTTCTACACTCTGCTCGAACGACTTACCAAGGGTAATCAAATCGTATAGAGCAATATTAGCCTGCATCACCCCCTCGTGCAATGGCAACTCCTTAATAGCTAGAATTGCTGCTTGAATATTGGCGTCTGAAAATTTATATTGCCTACCTTTTCTGGTAAAACTATTAATCTGTTTTAGCTGATTAAATAGGATATCCTCAAACAAGACAATCGTATTTTTCTCTTTTCGCCAAGTCTTTGCTTTGGCAGGAGAAACATATTGATATCCCATATTGATGAGCAGCTGAAGAGCTGGAATTTGGGAAATATGATCTTCTTTAAATGATGGAGCCATGTGCTGAAATTTTAGTTTGAGTTATACCCTACTAAATCACTATCAAGTGTCCAAATACTTACAGACAAGCCCTTGTGAGTATCGCTATACTCCTGCCATTCTTTTATAATAGAATGATCACCATAGCCTTTTGTTCTTGCTGCATTATCAGGAAAACCAACAATCCATTCTTTAACTTTCTCTTTGCTTGGCACCTTCATCGTTTTCCACGGAGCATTGCCATCAATACTTTGATCTACAAGTGATACAAACCTCTCTGCTAATGCATACCTATCACCATTTGCCTGGCCTATATGATTGCCAGTCTCCACGATAACTGTATATGGTAAAAGAAAGCTATCATCATTTTGAATACGCTCTCTAAAATCAGCTATCACTTGTTCCTTATTCTGATTCTTATGCGGTACAGATAGGATATTACAAAGTACCGAAGTATCTACAATCCATACCTTATTACTCATCTCTAAATTGTTTTAACCAGTCTAAACTTTTCTTTATTTTCTCTTCTTTTGAGGTCTCATCTTTCACATATTCATCAATCAAGCCTCGAGTTAAAAGATTTCCTAACTCATCCTGAGCAATTAATTCAGGATAGTCTTTAATATCTTGCAACTGTGTTATTTTACTACACCCATCATACTTATCGCGATAGCAAAACTGCACGTTATCAATAGTCTCATTAGGAGAAGCATTTAACAAAGTAGGATTGTGACTAGTAATTAATACCGACAATTCCCTTCGCTTGGCCAATTCATTTATTCGCTCCATAAGGTCTTTTACCCTACTTGGATGAATACCATTATCAATTTCTTCAATAATAACCAACGAACCACTTTCGGCAGAAAGTAAAGCTGCCACAATGGCAAGTGCCCTTAGTGTTCCATCGGAAAGTAATCCTGCGTCAACCTTATTATCATTGGCCGACAGGAAAGCCTCATGTAACTGTACCAAAACCTCTCCTCTGGAGGTATCAATAAAACTAATATCTTCTATTTGCTGTTCTGGCAAACTTTTAATGAATTGAAGTATCTCTGCTTTATTATTAGCATCCTCTTCAATCAAATTATACAATACCGCAGAGATATTCTTTCCCGACTCCAATAGCTTTTTGTCCGACTTAAAACTATATCCGTGCATAAGCTTTGGAGTAGGATCAAGAAATACAATCTTTGTCAACGCCTTTTCCAATGCTTGCGTCGCAGTCAGAATTGTTTTAGCCTCCTTTTTATATTTAACCTCAAAGCTAGCAGGCGACAATTGAACAAATGCAACCTGCTGATCGGTGGTATTTACCTGAGGTTTTCTTCCACCTCTGCTAAAATTATTATACTCCACCTTCATCTCAGTAAATGCCCTTTCTGAAGGATATTTTGTACGATAAAGCCACTCACTGTTGCTACACTCTTCATGTTCGAAGTGCAACTCCCAGTTTCCTTTTACATTCCTCAGTCCTATTGTTAAAGATATATGATATGATTTCTTTCCTTCCTTGATAGAGCATCCAAGTGTAAACTTTTTCTGATCAAAGCGAGGCAAGTGATTTATAAAACCACGAACAATTTGATCTTCCTCATTAATCTGATACTGCAAGGCAGACAGCTTCTGACCTTGTGCCAACCAGTTAAGCAATCGTAATGCCTCTAAAACATTACTCTTCCCCGATGCGTTAGCTCCAATCAAAATACTTAAGGGGGAAATATGCAAATCTGCCTCCTTATAGCTTTTAAAGTCTTTTATCTTGAACTTTTCAATCATTGCATTTAACATTTAGACCAATCGAAATAGTGCTCACTACTGCACATTGGGATTAGTTATTTACATTCACTCTTTTTTGTCCGGTTAATAATTGTTGCATCAATCCTTTCTTCTGATCTTTCAATTGATTAAGATATTTCTCCTGCTCCTTAATCTCATTATCCGCCGCGGTAAGAACTTTGGCTATGGCCTTTTGCTCTTCTAACATAGGACATGGAACTACTAATGAAAAGAAATCCTTTTTGTTTACATTAAGCAAACCATCTCCTCTTGCTCCGGAAGTAATTATCGCTTTCAATTGTCTATCCAATCCATGATTTTGAAACCAATATTTATAAAAGTTATTATCAACGTTCTCGATTTTTTTCCTAAAACTTATATAAACAAAAGGAACTATAGCAGATTGGAATTCTTCAAGCAGATATATACATCCCATTTCATAAAGCTTCGAATTTCCCTTATTATAAGCAAAATCACCTTTTTCGAGTAGAATATATTTATCAATACTACTACCTGCGATTACTCTATCAAACTTATCCTTTTGGGAAACAAAACCAAGTCTCGCTGAAATTGTCAATGGCTCATGAAGATTCCCATCGTTTTTTGTTCTAATCTCACTAAAAATATCCCCCAACTTAACTTCCTTCCATTCATCACTAAAGCCTCTCAACCTTTTCTTTCCTGTAAGTAATTGTTGCATCAACCCTTTTTTGCGAAGTTTCAGCTGATCTATCAACGCTTCATTTTTCTCAATAGCGCGATCCCAAGTAGATAGGATTTCCGCTATTTTCTGTTGCTCTGGGAGAGGAGGAAGCGGGATAGATATTGCCCTTAAAATGCTTGCATTTAACACTCCCATGGTCCCTCCCTGCGACCATCGTTCCAGCAACTGACTTGTCTTTTCAAACTTTAAATATTCAGCAAGAAAATTAGAAGAATACTTATTTCTATCGATTGATAATCTTAAAAGTCTAGGATTAATAATACCTTCTTCTGCAGATTCTGGTACTATCAGTGTTTTCCCGATTGTTCCAACTAAACTCAACAAAATATCCCCCGGAGTAACCATACAGGATTTCAAAGAATTAAATTTCTTTTCATCTATATAATAGTCCCCAACAAATGCATCATTTTGTATAACCTGCTCCTGGCCATAGACCTTATAACCTTTCGAAACATAAAACTCCTTTTTTAATGCTGATCCAAATGGTCCAGCCTTAATGACAGGTTTATCATGAGTTCCAATGTTATTTAAAATCTTCACCTCCCACTCATCCGGAATCCATCCAACTTTAGTATTCTTATATCCGGGTTTATTTTCGTTTATTTTACTCATGTTTTCTATTCTTTATTTTTAGCCCGGTTTATTTTAAAATGATTAAAAATCCAACTGCATTTTTCATATTCTCTCTATAAGGCATGCTACTGAATTTTAATTAAAAGCCTAATTCCTTTAAATACTTTTTCATCTCCTCTTCAACCTTTTCCATCTCTGTTTTTATGCTGGCAATCTTAGTCTGCGTTGCAGCTATATCAATCGGCTCTTCCTCTTCAAAAGTATCCACATAACGTGGAATGTTTAGGTTATAATCATTCTCCTTAATCTCATCGAATGTTGCTACATAAGCATACTTATCAATAGACTTTCCTCCCTTAAATGTAGCAACAATTTTCTTGATGTCCTCATCCCTAAGAACATTCTGATTCTTACCATTGCTAAACTCACGACTAGCATCAATGAACAACACGTTAGTATTGTCACCTTTATTCTTGTCGAATATTAAAATACATGCAGGAATACCAGTACCATAAAACATGTTAGCCGGCAAACCAACTACTGCCTTCAACAAGTTCTCTTCAATAAGTGCTTTCCTGATTTTCCCCTCAGAACTACCTCTAAATAAAACACCATGAGGAAGAACCACTCCAGCACGACCATTTTCATTTAGCGATTCAATCATGTGGGTAATAAAAGCATAATCTCCTTTACTCTTTGGTGGAACACCTCTATAAAAACGGCCAAATTGATCAGATGAGGCATTCTCTGCGCCCCATTTATCTAGTGAAAACGGAGGATTGGCAACTACAACATCAAACTTCTTTAACTTATCGTTCTCTTTATGAAGCGGGTTATTTAATGTATCTCCCCACTCAATAACAGCTTTGTCTCTACCATGCAAAAACATATTCATACGAGCCAATGCCCAGGTACTACCATTTACTTCCTGACCGCTAAGCGAGAAGTTCTGTGTACCAACTTCTTTGGCCGCTTTTAAAAGCAAAGAACCCGATCCGCATGTTGGATCATAAATTCGATTTTCTTCCTGAGGTTCAACTAATTTTGCCAACAATGTAGAAACCTGCGAAGGCGTATAGAATTCCCCTGCCTTCTTTCCTGCATCCGACGCAAAATTACTAATCAAATACTCATACGAGTCACCGATCACATCATTACCTTCAAGATTCGATGGTCGTAAATCCAATCCCACAAAATCTTTCAGCAAGTTTTTCAATCTCCTATTGCGATCTTTAGTCCTCCCAAGAAAAGGCTCTGAATTAAAATCAATGTTACGGAATACCTTATCAAGTTTAGCCCTGTTTTCATCTTCAATATTCTCTAAAGCAATATTAATCAGCTCACCAAGATTCTCGGCATTACGCTTTTCGTATAGGAAATCGAACGAACTCTCAACAGGCATCTTAAAACGCTCATGCTTCAACGCTCGTTCAACACGGGTTTTATCACCTTTATACTTTTTCTCATACTCTTCTCTTTTCTCCTTATGTACATCTGTGATATACTTCACAAAAAGCATTGTTAATATATAGTCCTTATATTGAGATGGATCAAGCGTTCCTCTAAACGAATCGCATGCATTCCAAACAGTAGAATTAATCGTATCTTGTGTTAACTTATCGCTCATTTTCTATATAATAAAATAGTTAATTGGGAGTCAAATTCTGACTCCCAAATATATTTCTAATCTGTGACTAAACAAGTCCATTCAGGATAATTGTCACCTTTATGTCTGTTATTTCTCCAGTGCAGTGGCTGTAGATTATACAGATTATCAGAACCTCCCTTAGCTACAGGAACAATATGATCTATTTCCCATCCATAATTGGCATCTGTATTACCATACTCTACAAACTCCATTATTGCTCCACAGCTATCTCTGCGTAATAAATCTGCATCGATACCATCTACTACACTTGCTTTACGCCATACTGCCAAGACAGTATCCTTATCAAAACTCTGTTTATTTATCATTTGAATTAATTTAACTTCATGAATAAACTCGGTCTACACTTCTCTTCTTTTGAAAAGTGATGAATTTGGCGTATTTTTGTGTTGCTAAACGGTGTTAAGATCATATGGGTGATAAGCCCTTGATTGTAACAACGCCAAATTTAAGTCTTAGTGAATGACCTATTCATTAAGACTTTTTTCTTTATCTATTTTCCTCCTTAATTACTTGTTCGTTAATAATATCATTTAACAGACCTTGTCTGAGTGTTTTCTTGTTTTCTACAAGCTGTTCTGCCAGCTCCACATCTTTATTCATCAACCTTGCAATTTCAACAATTTGATGCTGCTTCTCCAACGTTGGAATCACAATCTCTAATTGTGCAAGTTCATGCTTCTGGATTGAAGGTATTGATGTTCCTGCCCCCAAAGCTTTGAGTTTATGATTCACTCTTGATGAATTCAAATAATGAGCAATGTATTCGCCAACTACAGAATTTTGCAGCTTTATGATATAGAATAGAGATGATGGCACCACCTCTCCAAACTTGGAATTATAAGCCCATGCAAATAGTCGCTTCCCCTTCCCTGTTACAATAACATCATTCTCCTCTAAAATATAACGATCCTTATCGAGCGTCCCATCATCCTCCAAATATGATTCCTTAAAGAACGTAGGCTGAAAGGAATCATCAAAATCACTTGACACCAAGTATTTTATTGTTCCTGCCATCACAGCTGTTCTATGCGGACCATAGTATATTTTTGCTATTTCTCCTAGTTTGCACTTCATATTTTAAAATTCGTACATCGTTTCGAATACAATGCAAAACTAAGAAAAAATAATGAAACACACAAATTTTATTTTTAGTAGAGCGTTTCGGATTACTAGAAAATACATAACAATTACCATCAACTTCTGAATACAACATTTTACTAGAAGGAGTCTCTTGGTTAAGTCTGTGTAGCGATCCCGGCTATATGGTATTAACTATGGTATGCCGGGAAGATATGCGGTGCAATGATCATACACTCTGTAAGCCTATAAATGGCATTCATCGAACAAAAGTCATAGTAATATGATCTAGAAAATGATGCGTACTTATATGACGCTTAATTATTTTGGGACAAGATATTTAACCTTTCAAACGAAATCACATATTTGATATAATATCTTTGGGATTTACAATTGGTAATGGGAAATTTGCTAATCTACTTCCTTTGGTATTAGTAGCCAATCCTCCTCTTGCTGTTCCTATTGCAACACTTGCCAGCATTGTTAAAAAATTATCTTCTACATCCAATCCCTCTTTTGTGTCCTTAACAACATGTTGAATGTTCTTAACTCTAAATACAATCTCTTGTTCTTGTTCCAGTATCGTCTCATTACCATCCAACTGATAGATAACCTTTAAATAAAAGAAAAACTGTTCACTCTTTATATCCGCATTGAATTTTACTGCAATTCCCACCTGCAAATTTCCACCTAACTCAATGTTCCCT
Source organism: Puteibacter caeruleilacunae (assembly GCA_005217565.1). GTDB lineage: Bacteria > Bacteroidota > Bacteroidia > Bacteroidales > Prolixibacteraceae > Puteibacter > Puteibacter caeruleilacunae. The sequence goes on along the minus strand of SJCO01000005.1, from coordinate 437,906 downwards.
TCGTATTCGGAAAGAGATTTTAAATAAAATGACAGTTCATTTATTTTTTCAATTCCTATTTCAACCGACTTTTTTTCATTCATCATCCTAATGCTTCAAATTGAAAACTAACATAAATAACCATCGGCCTTTGAAGATATGTTATTACAAGAATAATCCATCGGCTGTGTCCGAACATATTTTTTCCCAGTAGGAGTATAACGGGACATTGAATTTTTAATATAATTCACCTTCTCCTCTTTCGTCTTCTCCTCTACTTTGTTAAAATGAATGATTGATTCGCCCAAAGCTGCTTCAATCTTAGCAATAGTTCGAAATGTAAAATTATGAGTCCCTGTCATCCATTTACTTATCTCACTTTCAGACTTACCTAAGGCTTTCGCTAAATCCTTTTGTTCCTTGCCTTGCTCCTCAAGAATTTCATGGATTCGATCTACGAAATCAAAAGAATGTTGAACTAATAAATCAACATCTTTTGCGATCTTTTTCCGTCGTTCACTTAATCTCTTATTCTTTTTCATGACTCTGATTACACGTTAAATGTTAAATTTCCTAATAACTTCTTGTCATATAGTACTATCTTATCACTCCTCATCCTGGTCCTAATTAAGCCATCGATGTTCTGTAATAATTCAACGCATTGTTTCAAGTGTTTATCTTCATTATACGTACGTGTCTTTTTAACTCCACCATTTCCAAGTACAATAATATTTTCTGACAATCTAATTACATATAACCTAAGCGATGTTGTCTCTATAGGAATAGCCATCACATTGTCTTTCTCCTTTCCTTCATATCTAAAGTACCTTTCTAATGCCCCTCTCTCCCCAATCTTTTCAATCCATTTGATAAGAATATCAATATCATCATCATACCCACAGCCTACGGGGAATTTATCCAAAAACTTGTCTGCTTCTGAATCTTCTCCTTCAAATTGTAAGGTATAGAAATTTACTTTTTCATATTCATCAAATAATTCTATGTTTACTTTTCGCTTCACTTATAAGTTAAGTACAAATTAATAAAATATTTTCCACAAATGCTATCATTACGAGAGTTAGTTTTCTTCAATACTCGTTTAAGCACTATTAATGCTATCATTCTATATTTCCTCCGCCTTGTTACCCCTCAAAATAATCACCATCCAACTCTTTCACCGTAAAGGTCTTTCGAGTGGATACCCCAATACCGTACTCAATCATTAATTGAGCTAGACGTGTACCGTTTATAAGAACTATAGTACGGTCAATCTTTTCACAATAATCGTGTGCTGTTTTAGGGTAATCTGATGTAGTGATAAAAACACCTTTCTGGGCGTTTAGTCCTAATAGCGTACCTGCGAAATCACGCACAGCTGAAATTGTAACGTTTCCTGTCCACCTCTTCGCCTGAATATAGATCTTATCCAGTCCTAACCGATCCTCGTTGATGATACCATCAATACCGCCATCTCCAGACTTCTTAGTTACCAGGGCTGCTTCTTCACGATATTCGCCATAGCCCATCGCTTTTAATAACTCGAGCACTAACGACTCAAACTTGTACGGGTCCATTTTACTGACGTAATCCAACAGTTCAGAGGCTAACTTTTGCTGTAGATCTTTATGAGCAGCTTCAAGCAATTCTAAGGGTGTTTTAGACTCCTGTACAGACTCTAATTCATCTTTCGACTTACTATTCCCATTGGGTGAGAGGAAGTCTCTAAACTCTTTAAATTGCTTTAGGTAGGCGTTGTTAATGATCTCAAGATTTTCGGTTAAGGCTTCTCGTCCACGCTCTGAGATGGCAACAAAACCTCTCTTTGGTGAGGTGAGCAATCCTGCTTTCGTAAGATAGGTCTTTGCCCATCCTACCCTATTATCGAATACTCGAGTTGTTCCACTAGGAAGTAATTCACGCCGTTGCTCTGGAGTAATGTTATAACGGATAGCCAGAATTTCTCTTAAATCAGCTAAACGATATTGTTGTCCATCCGTCATTGCCTCCAGCATTGGAAGCATCATGGATTGGTAATCTGGGATTGCCATCGTGCTCGTTTTTTTAATGGTTTCGCAAAAGGTCAACCCAAATGTAGTAACACTAAGGGTATTTTAAAAGGAAATGGGAGGGAAAATATGCATAGGTCTTAAAGTATACTCATAAACATGATGGCATTTTTCTCCATGATGTGTTGCTATTTAATAAGGTTGATTAGAGATAGTATACGAGATATAGGACCTCTGCTTCTTCCGCCGAATGGGACTGCTGCTTTTTCATAGGTTATGGGGAAGTTCGGCGGTGATGATATTCATGGCTGCTTCTTATCCCATGATTCACTGCGTTTATCATGGGTTAAACAGAGTGCACACCTCCGGCGTACTGCTTCTTGATTGTGATTACCAATAAGATACGTAATTCTTCTCGCCCTATTAATATTATTATTTTGCTTCTTTGCGCAGTTTTTCTATCTGATCAATAGATAATCCTGTTGCATCAACAATAACGCTATTATCATAACCTTTTCTAATAAGATTAAGGGCTGTTTTTCTAATACCCGCTTGCTCGAATGCCTTAAGAGCATTAGAAAAAGGATGCTGAACAAATAAATCAGCATCTTTGGATATCTGATTTCGCCTTTCATCTAATCTGTTATTCTTTTTCATAATCCTCAATACACGTTAATCCAAATGTAGCAACACTAATGATAATATGAAAGGTTATCGTACAAAACATGTATACCATTTTAGTAAAACAAAATCGCAGCTCATCTTTAAAGTAAACCTTCTTCTCCACCGCACCTCTCTCATTCCAAATAATTATTACTTTTGGTGTAGTCATTAATCCTAAGGAACAACATTGACACAACCATGAAGCCATTGAAACCAATCGACTATGTATTCTATACCTTTGCTTATATCTATGGGGTTAAGTTCGGGTATTTTAAGGAAAAGGAAGTGATGGCTAGTAATTTTCTTGCGATCCTACAAACCATGAATATTTATGCGTTGTGTCTTTTTATGTGGCAACCAATACCAAGTTTCGCAAAGGAGAATGCATTGATCGTTTTACCTGCAATCTTGATTGCATCGTCCTTTTTCAATCAAATCAGATACAATAACAGAAGACCTTATTCGGAGTTATCTGAAACATGGGGTAATGATCATAAGAAGGATAAAATCGTTAAAAGAATTGCTGTCGGGGTGTATTTTGTATTGAGCCATGTAATTGTTTCTTACGCGATAATTGTTTCTTAATTACATCTCGCGGTGGGGCTTTGGCTTCTTCCGCCGACTGGGACTACTGCTTTTCAATGCTATGGGGAAGCACGGCGGTGGTGGTGGTGATGGTTGCTTCTTATCCCACAATTCACTGACGTTCATGCTGGATTAAAATGAGAATATTACTCCTGAACAGATGAAAGGTAGCTTTTGATGCGATAATTATTCCATGATCTGCTAATGCTTTGTCAGGGATAAAAATCTGGCATACTGTCCCTTCATGCTTTATACTGATCGAGACATAATCTTTGTAACTTTTTGAAATATTACATAATAGTTTTAATGGTTTGTTGAATAATTCTGTGTATCATTACGCCGCGAAAAAAAATGAGGAAAATAATAGCGTAGCTTTTAAAAATTTGTGGGGTATGAGTCCTAAACTTGTTGACTCCCTATTGGGGAATAGTTCATGTGATACGGCTTTGATGGGAGAGGATAACTGGCTGTTAGATTTGTTTTTTAAACAGTCGGTCGATGGTTTTTTCTTTATGAAAATTGATGAACCTATTGAGTGGAACGATTGGGTAGATAAAGATGCTATTCTTGATTATGTGTTCGATCATCAACGAATTGTTCGGGTTAGTAATACAATGGCTGAGTTGTATAATTTGAATAAAGATGATTTAATCGGTCTAACTCATCGCGATTTCTATAAACACGATATCGCCTATGGTAAGAGTCTTTGTCGCAAGTTGTTCGACAGTGGTAAACTCACTATTAATACTTCGGAATATAAGTTCGATGGTACTCCTATGATTATTAAGGGAGATTATACTTGCGTGTACGATGATTATGACCGGATTATTGGTCACTGTGGTATTCGTCGCGAGATTACTAAAGAATTAGAAGATCAGAAACGATTACAACAAAGCGAAAAGAATTTTAAAACCTTCTTTAATTCAATCGATAATTACTTATTTATTCTCGATGAGCAGACTAATATTATCAAATGTAATAAGGCTGCTATCGACCGATTAGGTTATTCGCTTGATGAACTTGTCGGGAAAAAAATGTTATCGATTCATCTTGCTGATGAAAAGGGAGATGCAGAGAGAATGGCCCAGGAAATATTGCAAGGTAAACGCGATTATTGTCCTGTTCCCCTACAAACGAAAACCAATGAGCTGATTCCGGTAGAAACGTATGTGAACTGGGGCGAATGGAATGGTAAACCTGCGATTTTTGTGGTGAGTAAAGATGTTTCTAAACTAAAAATATCGGAAGAGAAATTTGCCAAAGCTTTTCATATGAATCCTGCAATTTCTGGATTGAGTACCGTTGACAGTCCTATTGAATATATCGATGTAAACCGTACTTTCTACAAGAAACTTGGCTTTACCGAAGAGGAGGTTATTGGCAAGAATCCCGAGACATTGTTAAGAATGGATCGCTCATTTAGGAGTCGCCTGATTGAGGTACTTAAAGATAAAGGTAGGTTTGAAAATGTGGAAGGGACTATCTATACAAAATCGGGGGAACCTCTTACTGTCTTGCTTACTGCCGAACTTGTGCAATTAGGTGGTAAGATGTACAATTACACAACTGCTGTTGATATTACTAGTATTAAAAAGACTAAGGAACAGTTGCGGAAGGCTAAGGAAAAAGCAGAAGAAAGCGACAGACTAAAATCGGCCTTCCTGGCAAATATGAGTCACGAAATTAGAACTCCGCTGAATGCAGTGATTGGTTACTCTACATTGATTAGTGAAAGCGATCTCGAATTGGATGAGATTAAAGAGTATGTGTCGATTATCACAAATAGCGGTGAGCATCTGCTGCAACTAATTAATGACATCATTGATATTTCAAAGATTGAATCAGGAGAGATCTCTGTATTCCATGAGGTGGTTGATATAAATGCTCTTTTACGGGATATCTATACGGTTTTTTGTAAGCATCAGAATATTGCAAATAATGATGAGCTGGATTTTTTTGTCGACACTCCGCTTGATGAGCTAGTAGTGACGACTGATAAAACAAGGTTACGTGAGATCTTTGAAAACTTGTTGGGTAATGCACTTAAATTTACTGAGCTTGGTTTTATCGCCTTTGGCTACAAGATAAAAGATGAGAATCTGTTCTTTTATGTGAAGGATACTGGCATTGGGATTCCTCAGGATCAACAGGCAGAGGTGTTTAAACGCTTCACTCAGGTTACGGGGCATTCTAAGAAGAAGTATGGTGGTACTGGCTTAGGTTTATCGATTGTTAAGGCTTGTATTGATTTATTAGAGGGGAATATATTGATGGAGTCTACTCCAGGCAAAGGAACTACCTTTAACTTTACCGTAAAGAACATAGCTGAGTAAGTTTACAGGATTGGTGAGGGAAAGCATTGTTTATAGTTTTTCCGCCGACTGGTGCTGCTGCTTTTCAAGGCTATGGGGAGGCACGGCGGTGGTGATGTTGATGGTGATGGTTATCCTGGTCTCTACATACATTATCTGCCCCAATGGGCAGAGTTCATTAATGCTGCCAAGTGGCAAATTGGATGAACATCTCGCTGTAGCTACATACATTATCTGCCTAAAAGGGCAGATGTTTGATATAATTCAATATCGTAAATACTATTTCTCTGTTATCTTTTTTAATTCACCTGACTCAAAAAAACGATTCATCTGGCATATACCTACAAACACATTCTTAGAATCAAAATTCTCAACCTTCTTTGCATTTTTAATTGCGGTATCAAGATATGGTTTTAGTCTCAAATAAATATCATTGTCCTGTTTCGTAAAAAAGCCCTGCGTCTTTTTATACTTGGAAATATACTTTTCTAACTCCTTAATTGATTTAGAACAGCAATCAAAATACCTGGAAGTCGATACAAAATGTAAAAGAAACCAATATTCAATACAGGGATTGTTAATTATAACCTTTACATTGTCATATTTCTTTTCAAGATTCTCATAATACTGTCTGAAATTCTGCAATGGGCTATTAGATACTTTACTTTCTTTATCCTCTTTTAATATAACATCAAAATCAATAATCCAAAATACCAGATCATAATGCCTAGCCAGCTCTTTTACCTTTTCATATTGATCTATAAGCTTTTTCTTTTGAGGTATTTCCGGCATTATATCAACACTCACAATACGCTCATTCCTTTTAAGCATTTGAATATACCAATACTCACATTGCCCTTCAACCACTGCTGCATACTTTAGTTTTTGCTTAATGGGGCGTTTTCTAGTCCTTCTCATTTTCTGTATCAATGTAGTGATCACCTAAGTTTGGAACTCCTCCTAATTTTCCAATTTTATATGCATTGTAGACATTGCTTGTATCACGGATTACTGAAGTATCAAAATCGGCAAGTGAGTACAACTCTGTAGAACAACATTCCGACTTGTCAGTAATCCAGATTGCATCGTTTCTAAAGATATCTCTATTGCTCAAAATCTCTCTGTTATGAGTAGTTGCTAATAGTTGCGACTTTGTTGAATTCATTAAAAAAGACAAAATGAAATGGGTAAATAAATCAGGATGTAACGATGCTTCAAGTTCATCAATTGAAAATAATGCCGATTTATGGACCAACATACTTAACAATCCAGCAAAACCATAATACCTCCTTGTTCCTTCTGATTCATCTTCAAACGAAAGAGTATAATCATTCTCATCTACAGTATGTTGAAATTCCAGATCAAATGTAGTGTGTTTACCTTTGTTCTTCAACTCACTCAATTTATCTTTCGGAACACCTGCTTGTTTCTCCATGATTTCCAGAACTCCAGCAGGAATATCCTTTTCTTCTGCATTAATGATTATATCGGAGATATTAAGATCTGCTTTCTTCAGAATATTAACTACATCTTCCTTTTTTATATCAGACTGACCAATTTGCGATGTAACATACGCTTCCAAATCTGTCCTGGTATATATTAAAGCTTTCAAATAATCAGAAAACCAATCAGTTACTTCTTTCAACTCATTCTGTTCAACATTAGTCTTCAAAAATCCTCCCAAAACAGTATTGTTCCAAAGTGTATTAGCAGTAAGACTTTTTTCAATGGCTTTACTTTTCTTTATTTTACTACCAAAGGATATTTCAGAATATTCATTTTCAACATCCGTTGTCCTCTTAAAAACATTTGCCCTATTGGGATTAAAGTTGAATAACTCTTCTCGAATTATTGCTTCATTATTCAATTCTAACTCATAAAAATATTTAATATTATTCTGTAAGAACTCGATAGTAAAAACAGTATTTTCATTTGGTGTTTGCGGATCAAACAAAAAAGGCTTAAAATCAAACCTACTTGTTTTTTTAGTATATGGCTCCAATACCAAATCTCTTAAAAACTCTAAAGCCCTCAAAACTGTTGTCTTTCCTGATGCATTTGCCCCGTAAATTAGACCGAGTTTTAGTAATCTTAAATTACCCTTAGTAGGAATTAGAAAGTAATCCTCAAGATGGCTAGAGCTATCTGCTTCAAAAGAAAGAGTTTGCTGCTCTTTTATCGGACCGAAGTTCGTAACACTAAAATTAATCAACATTTTTTGTCGCTATTTTGTAATTCTCTTACAAATATACGAACAAATCTATTAATAATAGTTCTTTTAAGACTATAAAACATCTTAAAACTACCAAAACGGACCTCCCTACTTCCAGATCCTCTCCTCAAGTACGAAGTGATATCGCTGTCCTTTTCGGATAACGAAAATACTATCGCTGTTGGCTTGCTTGTAGATTGAATCACCTCGCTCGATGAAAGCTGCCAAGTGTTTCTTCTCGTAAGCCATATTATCAGCCCACGGTATCTGAAAGAGTCTGTCGTCGGAGGTTCTAACAAAGGTTGTGGCTACCCGTTGCATTAGGGTACGATGTACTTCCATCGAGACACTACTCTCGGTGGTTACTTCGGTGAATCGAGTGCGTTGTTCTCGCGCTTTGTACGAGAAGATAGCAATTGCCACAACAACTGCTACAAAGAAGATGCGTATCGTCTTATTGCTTATGTATTGTTCTGTTAAAGGCTTGCCCATTATTGTAGAGATTGATAGTCGTTAATTAAATAGTTCAACTCCGGAAATACCATCAGTATGGATAAGAAGAGCGCAATCACGGCCATAAATATGAGTGCCCGTCGGTACTTTTTTGTTCCTTCTGCACGATGATAATAGATTGAAAAAACTGGTATGCCCGCTAAGACAAATGTTCCAAATGTGTATGGCATATACAGGTATAAGTATTCCAGAAACAATGCTGCCAGTACAATGCCGGCTATCCCCAGTATGATTTTTTGTTTTGTACTCATTATTGAAGTCAATTAGTTTTGTTATTCGTTACTACATCTATTGTCTGCCCCTAAGGACTGCTCCTCGTTGGTCAAGATCCTAACAGGCTATTGCTTTTTATTGATCTTGAACAAGACTGGTATTGCCTTATCGCTATTCCAGATTCTTTGCTCTAGCACAAAGTGATATCGCTGTCCTTCGCGAATAACGAAAAGACTATCGCTGTTGGCCGACTTACAGATTGAATCTCCCATCATGACGAAATTCGATAAGTGCATATTGTCGTATGCCATATTATCGGCCCAAGGTATCTGATAGTGTTTCTTATCTGGAGTAACAACAAAGGTTGTAGCAACACGATACATTGCTGTACGGTCTACTTTTATTGACAGACTGCTATCTCTGTTTACCACCTCGTATTTACTGCGTTTAGCATGCGCTTTATGCGATAAGATGCCTATAACAACAATTACTAATATAAAAACGAAGGGCATTATCATATCCAACAGGGCTTTGTAATTTTTGGGTTTGTTCATTACTGCAGAGATTGATAGTCGTTAATTAAATAGTTCAACTCCGGGAATACCATCAGTATGGAAATAAAGCTTGCTAATACACCCCAAAAGATGAGCTCGCGCTTGTATTTCTTTACCCCTTCCGAACGGTTATAAAATGATTGAAAACTTGAAATGACGACAAGGATAAATATTCCGAAGGTGTAAGGATGATACATGTATAAGTAGCCCACACACAGTGCTATCATTGCTATTCGGGCTATCCACAGGATAATTTTTTGTTTTGTATTCATTAGTTGATCTTTTGTATTATTGATGATTGTTTGGGTGCTATTTTAGTGCATTGGAAGCATCGTAGGCTGGTAATTTGGGATTGTCATTGTGTTGTTTTTTTAATTGTTTCGTAAAAGGTTAACCCAAATGTAGTAACACTAATGAAATTATGAAAGGAAAAGGTAGGGAAATATGCGAAATACTGATGTTGGGGCCTTTGGCTCTTCCGCCGACTGGGACTGCTGCTTTTCAATGCTATGGGGAAGTGCGGCGGTGGTGATGATGATGGTTGCTTCTTATCCCATGATTCACTAACGTTTATCATGGGTTAAAGAGAGTGCACACCTCCAGTGTGCCGTTTCTTGATTGTGATCATGATATCCCATGATTCACTGCGTTTATCATGGGCAAAAAAGAAAATGTCCCTCCGGGACAGATAGAAACTGATTGTGATGCTATGATATTCCATGGTTCACTGCGTTTATCATGGGTTAAAGAGAGTGCACACCTCCAGTGTTGCTTCTTGATTGTGATCATGATATCCCATGATTCACTAACGTTCATCATGGAGTAAAGAGAGAATGTCTCTCTGGGATAGATGGTTAATCAAGAATGAGCTTCGGTAACGTATTTATTGATCAGCAATTTTGCGAGTGCATTAATCGCATCGGCATTGGCTACATTAATCAGAATCACTATCCCTACCCTTTTATTGGGCTCAATGATTGCGATACTGTTGAAAGTTCCAGAACTCCCCTTATGGTGAAAACAAGGCACAAAGTAATTTTCATGCATCCATCCGCATGAATAATCACTATAGCCATTGAAAACATCGTTATAAGTAGTCGCTTGCAGATAGTTATCCTCCCCATTCAGGCCCCTGATATTCAGTCGTAAATACTCAAGGAAGTTAGGAAGCGATATGCTCACATTGCCCGAAGGATGATTCAACAACATAAACTGATTGAAATAATGGTACTTCTTCAAAAACTCTGGCAAAGGAATGATATCCTTATTAATATCGAACGTCCAGGCTTTAGGATTGATATGTCCTTTAGGCTGTTCAGGATCATTATCATCGGGCCAACCAATCTGTGCGCCTAGGTTCAAGTCATCCGACATCTTAAGGAATAACTCCTCCCAGGTTTTTCCCGAAGCTTTCTCCAACATCAGTGCTGCCGCAATAAACCCGGCATTAGAGTACCTATCGTCAGGATGATCATACCAAGGAATAGGCTCATATTGCAGCACCTGCTTGATGAAAGCATATCTTTTCTCAGGCAGACTTAAGTCGGGACTTATATTCTTCTCATAATCAGCAATTGGATACTTTTCTGATTCATTCTGAAAGCTAATGAGTCGCGCCCTATTCCCCAACAGCTGTTTCAACGAAATAGCAGCATATTCCGACTTACTCTCATTTTTCAACTCTGGATATACATCAAAGAACCTGGTATCCCAATTAATCACCCCTTGCTCTACAAGCTTTGCTGCAAGAAATGAGGTGAACGCCTTTGTATTTGAACCGATATGGAACAGATCATTTACCTGTGCCTTCTCCTTGGTTTCAATATCGCGATACCCAATGGCATGTTGAAGCAACACCGTGTCGTTTTTTATAACACCGTACGCCACTGCAGGGATGTTGAATTTAACCCTCAAGCTATCAATCTGGAAATCAATCGCACTTATTGATTGATTCACCTCTGGCTTGTGATTACAACCATTAAAAATTAACACAGGAAACCAAATCAGTAATATCAGCTTATATGTTTTCATAATCAGATTATTTTTTAAGTCCTGTTGCAGCCATCTACCACATCTCAAATGTGCATATTACAGTGCCATTACTTCCCCACATAAACCGTCATTACCGACGCTCATTGTTCTCCAACGTTTTACTTCACATCTAATACCTCGGCAAATAGCTTCTTATATTTTTGAATATTCTTTTCAAATCTACGCTTAATATCAAACCACAAAGAAATTCCGATAGTCAACAATATTACACCGACTAACAGCGCATTGATATTGTTACTAATTCCAAAAAACAAAGCACTTACAAGCAGTCCTAATCCCCCAATAAAGTATACCGATATCATTATATACACAAGTATATCCTGAGAGAATAAGATCTCTACATTGCTCTCATTTGCAGCATCAGCCTTTGCGATTTTTCCATTTGCGACGATACGATTCAGGTATAGAATTTGAAATGCATACATCCCTCGTTTACGCAATTTAAATGTCACCAAACCGTTCCTGTCCTTTTTCATGTTAAACACGAACCCTTTAACAGATCCAAATGAAGCGTCGAGTTTCTCAGCAACTTCCTCCACACTACTCTTTACTTTCAAGTTCCATTCCTTCATAATTGTCGTCTTAAGCCATCATATACACCCTCCAGGTCTTACAATCCTATTACCATCCTCATCATACTCTTTATATAATCCTTTACATCGATATACCTCGTCAATCTCTTTTAAAACCTCAGGCACATCTCTAAACACAGTCATCCAAATGGAATAGTGACCACTCAAAGATGTTCTGGCAATCACACGAGCCATCTCAACAATAGGAGCTTCATCCCATGAATTATAGCTTTTCCGAGCCAAATCCCATGCTTCTTTCCTTGACCTCCATCTGGTATCTGCTTCTGTCGTATTATCCGCAAACAGATCTAGCTTCATCAAATCAATCGTCTGCTGAGCCTTCTGGTTTAATTCCAACGATAAACCTTTCTGTGGTGTAACAACACTCGCCTCAGAATATTCAAAAACCAGATCCGTATTATCGATATCTGGCCAAACATAATCGGATAAGTTATCATTGTGATCACTTTTTCGGGTATTGCAATATTTACATGACAACAGAAAATTATCCCACTCTAATTCGTCCCCACCTTGATTTACCGGCAGAATATGCTCAACCTCAATACCTTGATAAACTTTCATTTCACAGTACGAACAATAATAGCCGATACGCTCAGCTAAATCATGCCGTGCTTGTCCGTAATCGATATAATCTCTTGGGGAATCTCCTTTATTAACTGGTCGCATTATTTACTTAATCTTTTCTTGTACTCTGCTTTTATTTTCTCCTGGTCAATCACAGCATATAACGCTGTATCGTTAGCAAAAGGTTTCATCGCCTCATCAAACTTTTCCTTTAACTCTGGAGTATCTGTTCCTTCTTTAACGGCGCTATAATATTCCTTAGCCACCTCATACATAATCTGTCGCTTTTTACTCCATTGGGGATTCTCTACATCCTGATGCTCCTCAGCAATATCCTCAATACTCTGGTTGTTAGCCTGACCAACATATTCAATCTCACTACCTTTTAGTTTAATCAACTGATTAGCCTCAGTTTCCTGAATCAGAAATGGAGAATGGGTAGTACAAACAAACTGCACTTTCGGAAATGTATCTCTCAGGCCTTTAATGATCCTTTTTTGCCACTCAGGGTGTAAGTGCAAATCTAGCTCATCAATAAGCACAATACCCGTAGTCTCTAATAAAGCGTTTTCTTTCAAATGTGGATTTAAAGTAACACACTTATAGGCGATATCAGCAATCAATGCTAAAAAGTTTCTGGTACCATCACTTAAATATGAAAATGGAAGTGTGCGCCCATCTGCAAGTTCTACTTTAAGTCCTTTATTAGGTTTATCTGGATCCAATTCATAGTAGATATTCTCACAATCTGGTACATTATTGATGATTGCATTTCTTACCAGATCAAATCGTATATCATCAGTTCCTTTGGTTGCCCTTGCCAATTGCTTTCCTCTAAACCATTTAATAAATTTCTTAAAGGTCATTTTAGCCTTTAAACACTGATTGTAAGCTCTTAATCTGGATGCTATTTCGGGATACTTACTTTCCTTCTCTTTGGTATCTCGAGCCTCATCAAACAATCGTCCGGTTGCATAGTAAGCCAAGACAGGTAAATTTACAGTCTCACCTTGTCGAATTAATGCATCATAATTAGCTCCAATACTTTTTATGGCATGAGCTCCTCGTACCAATGTTCTACCATTTATACTCGTCAATTCACGACTCCAGCTTATCTGCTCTCCATTAACGATACCCTCAGCCATTACAACCACACTACCGCCGTACTCTTCACTATCTTCAAAACTTCTGATATGCATATCTTTTGATAAGATATGTCTTGAGTCAGTATTTCTTATCCCTAAAAACAAAGATCCCATTGAAATAGTCAAAGCCTCAAGCAATGATGTTTTCCCACTCCCATTGTCTCCTATAATCAGGTTAAATCCTTCATGCAATGGAATTTCAATTTCGCTATATCCTCGAAAATTTTGTAGCGTCAATTTATTAATAATCATAGTTTTCCAGATTTTGAAGATAAAATACTGCTTTCTTTAATATAGTCAATGGCTCGTAGTCCCAATTCCTCATCTTTGATAATCTCATACACTTGACCGGCCAACCAAAGCATCAACAGTTCATTGGGATCCGTATCTAACAGCTCAGCCAATTTCAGAACATGCTCTCGTTTTGCCCTTCGATCTCCACGTTCAATTTTACTATACATTGGAGTATCAATCTCCAGACTGGCAGCTAATTGCCTCTGAAGTAATTCCCGTTCCTCGCGAAGTTCCTTGATTCGTTTTCCAAAATACATATGCATCCAGTTAATGACTTGTCAAATATTGGCTAATTTAATAAAGAAAAGTCGAAATATGAACAGAACCTAGCATAAAATTGAGATGAATTAGAAGCAGAAAGTAACGCTTGGTGAATTAACCGATCAAGGTTTCATTGTAAAAGAAGGACTAAAAGAAGGCGAGAAAGTAGCAACCGCTGATCTACAGGCTCTACTGAATAGATTAAAAGTAAGGATTTAAGCTAATACCAATGCATATGGTTCATAGTTGCCATATGCATTGGCTATTGTTTAACACGCTCCCAGATGCTGCTGACGCTGAAAGGTGTTATTATTCAACCACGCCAATCGGATCAATTGAGGCTGTTTCCACCATAAGCATTACTGTCTTCTCTGACGCTATAGGTCGGTGCATTACACCTTTTGAGATTGTCGTGCCCTGATTTGGATTTAACTCAATTACTTTATCTTCTAATTCTATTATTAGTTTGCCGCTCAACACAAAAAAGAATTCATCATCATCATCGTGTTTATGCCAATGATATTCACCCTCAACGATCCCTATTCGGACCATACTGTCATTTACTTTTGTAAGCGATTGATTAAACCACTTATCAGTGCACTCTTTTATTATCTGAGGAACATCAACTAACTCATGATGATCATACTTAATATTCATTTGTTGATTGTATTCATACTTTTTATCCATTACTTTTCCTCCTTTATTTATCTTTTTGCATTACAAACATTCCTTTATAGCGTGGAACAATATATTCTGATTCAATTTGTGTTTTATTGATTATTTCAAAACCTAACTTCTCATAGAATCGGATAATTTCATCCTGGGAGTCCATCACTTCAAGCCAGATCTTATATCTAGGAAATTCCTCCGCTAACCATTTAAACAACTTGGTCCCCACTCCTTGGCCTTGCACTTGCTTATCCAGGTATATACGCTGCAACTTTATAAAGTTATCTTCTGATTGATTCTTGTTATTTAGATTAAAGATAAGTCTCAATATTCCAACAGTTTCATTCTCATAACAAACAAAATAATACCTGGCAGCTTTGTTTGATAGCTCATATTCTACATTTTCTCTCGAGTAGGTCTCGTCTAAATAATTTGTCCCTTTATCACTCCACAAATATGCATATGTATCACGATAAATTTTGGTTATTAGTTTTTTTAAGAAATTATAGTTTTCAATTGTTACTGGCTTTATACTTATTTGATCAGCGATTGAAAACTCATTCTCCAACAACTCATTAACTCGATAAATGGTATTTTTTTGCTTGAGAGATGATTCAATATTATCTAATTCCTTAATAAATCCAGGACTCACATATTGCTCATGTGCCCTGGCTATCAGCTCTAAAATCTCCTTAATTCCAGGTAATTCTTTCTTTGCTAAAGAAGATAGTGCATACATTTGTTTACGACTATCTGTATTCGATTTATAAGTCTTAAGATAACCTTTACCAACCATCTTTTTAGCAATTTTTATTATTGCAGTGTGAGTAAAGAAAAGATGGTTAGCAATTTCCGTTGCCGTTAGTTCATTCTCTCTTTCTAAAAGCAATAGTATCAAATGCCAATTAGGCTCAATGTCTACTCCTAAATTTTTATAAACAACCTTGCCCATAGCCATTAGACTATCATTTAATCTTCTAATTCGAGCTGTATACCCAATTAAACCTAAGCTTTTAATAAAGTCTTTATCTGCTGTCATTTGTCTCGCTATCTAATCATTGAGTTTGAAAATTCTTCTTTATATGCCAAATATGGATGATACTAAACATAGCTGCCCCAAGCATTACAGGATATGATGTTATAATATAACCATAAACAACATAGAGTATGCTTGACATTAAATGCCAACATCTTAGGGCCGCAATGTTCTTTTGCGATAATGCAAACAAAGCCAATGCTAATGCAGAAAATCCAATTATATCGTCCATATTTACGAAACTAGTTTCACAAATATAGCACTTTTATTGAAACTAGTTTCGTTTTTATATTATTTTTTTTACGAAACCTGTTTCGTTTAATAAAATAATAATCGCAAAGAAGCGTTAGCAAAACGTGGGATATCGTGATCACTACCGTTATTCTATTCAACACGCTTCCAGCTGCTACCGACGCTGGCATGTGTTTCAGGCCTCAATTCCATATCTCCTACCCTCATCGAAGCGATGCTTTCTCACTTTCCCGATTATCCGGTTTCCTATTCCTCTGGGTACTATCCTTCGCACTCTCACCTTTCCACCTTCCTTTCTACCATTTTACCACCATTCCATTCATCGAGGCGAATCCTGTTTCCATTCTCCGGTTTCCGGTCTTCCTGGCGAAGCTACCTTCCCACCACTTTAAATCTCAACACATCATGACCATTTTCCATCTTGTCCAACCAATAGTGATGCTTCAGGAATTCGAAGGTATGATGTTTAAAGTCGCTGCCATAGTTGGGATTATCGTTTTCATCACCTAGCCACACCATAAAGCTCTTTCTTTGGTTCAGGTATAGGTAATACTTAGCCAGACGTTTGAAGAGTGTACGGTACACCCTACGTGCATCATTGGCGTTGTTGAAACCCATGATGAAATCATCACAATAACGAACCATGAAGCTAGTGTTGTTTAGGAGTGGTTGAATTCTGCTTACAAACCAATTATCGAGCACGTAGTGCAAGTAAATATTACTTAGCATAGGAGAGAGAGGAGAACCAGTTAGAAGTCCTTGTGGGCGCTCTTTGGGCTTACTGTGGTTAGCACTCACTGCAGCTAGCCACTCTTCCACTAAATGCAGGATAACATTATCTGCAATCTTCTTCTTCAGGAACTCCATCATGTATTCATGATCAATCAAGTTAAAGTAATCTTTCAGGTCTGCCTTGATCAGGTAACGGTAACCACCATAGGTCACTTGATGATGCAACCACGAGTGAGCATCATTCTGATAATTACACCTCCGATACCCAACATTGAAGTTGAAGAACACCTGCTCATACACAGGCTCCAGTATCACCTTCACTGCCTTCTGTAACAACTCATCCTCTAACGGCAACTTGCCCACATCCCTTAACTTGTTCTTTACGATTACCTGTTTCGCCTTCACAGCTACGGGATGGTATAAACCTTCATTCAGTTCCTTAAGCAGGTAGGGTATGGATATAGACTTATACTTGTTGAAGTTGATTAAAGAACGATCTAATGCTGATACAGGTGTATTCTGTTTTATTCCTGTAAGACAGAAATTAAGTAGGTCTTCATCGATAAAATTGTGCAGGCCGGATAGTGTTCTATGGTTGTTAGCTTTAATCAACTTTCTCTCTTTTTTAACTAATTCTGTAATATATTTCATAATTCTATTTCTTGGTTAAGCTCTCTGTAGGGGAGACCCTAGTTACACGGTTGAAGTTTTTTCCAAATCAGGAATCTAAGCTTAGCCGATTCTTGGATTACTGGATCTTCAGATTATTGGATTACTAGACTTTGGCCTCCTGGTTCATTATGCTTTGTTATTTTGATTGTACTGTTGCTCACCTTTGCTGCCTTTGGAGTTTTCGCCATAGAGCTCTTGCTCTCGTCACTCACCATTGACTTGCATACAACCTCAGCAGCCACATCAATTGCAGTCTTGCCTGCAGCTTTAGCCATAGCGGTCGTGCATGAAGAAGCCTCACTACCCACAGTCTTACCTGCAGCTTTAGCAGCAGCAACCTCTTTACATGTAAGCCATCTTCTAATCTCCTTTTTAGGCTTAAACAGGCGCTTTCTCTTGATTGTAAGTTCAGTAATAATTGTACTGGGCAATTGCTCAACAATAAACCCTCCACGCACCTTTAAACGATCAGCTTTATCAGGGTTAGCTTCTTTAACTTCGGCTAAAAACTCCTTAGGCCAATCGGAAGGTTTGTAATTCTGTTTTACATTAAGATATCCATGTTTTTCAGCAAGTCTGCGGTATTTACTTACGGTTGTATAGTGTAGTCCCAAGATAGGAGCTAGTAACTTGTTGGGCAGTTCATTCATCCCATTTGCATGATGAGCATCCTTATTGAGGTCCCCTTTTGTTTTCCTCGAAGCTCTCTTCTTGCGTTTGATGTAGATACTACCCCACCCGATTACAGCACCACAACAAAAGGCTCTAAAATCGATTAGATATTCTATCCAACACTTCACTCCACGATTGTGATTGCAATACCACTTTGAGGCTATTCGTTTATATCCCTTAATATGTAAGCTTTTGGTCTTATTATTATAACTGATCCACTTCTTACGCAGCAACCACTGACGGTGTTTTTCGAATGTCTTTTTACACCAGTGTAGCTTGCTACAGATATCGTCGATAACCTCGTTGGTGAGTTTAATGTTCCCACTGGCCATATACTTCAGGTAGAGGTATAATCGTACCTGATTAACCTTGCGCTTGCGCAGGCTATAAAGTAAGAGGTCAATGGGAACGGTGTACATTAATTGATATTTAGACGCATCACTATAGCGCAAACTGATCAAATTCAATCAATGGCGCTATAGAGTGTTGCGTTATGGTTAAACAGTAAAAGGTTGAAAGGTAAAACGGATTTACTCTTCAACAAACAGCATTTGATATTCTGATGGAGAGAAATGTTTCATCTCCTTATCACAGAAGAACACAAATACATGCATATTCTTCGGAACATCAATCGAATGAATCAGATAATGTGCCAAATCATCCCTGCTAGTGTCATCATACAGTCTTGCGTAAATCTCACCATCTTGAATAATCACATAGCAGAGTCGGTCGAGCTTTCGCTCTGGTTCCTTCTTTCTTAAGGCTTCATCCTCCTCATCAGCATCGGTAAAGAAAAGAACACCACCAGCACCACAAGGATCCTCCTCTAACAAAATATAACTTGGCATGTAAAGATCGCCAATAGTCAACTTCAATCTTGAGTAATCCTTTATGTTGCCATCCTCACCAAAAGCAGCAATATTTTCTTGCACAAACATTTCTGCTCCTTTGCCGTCACCAGCTACCAAATCCCATATAGGAGCAATAACAGTATCGTGAAGCATTGCATTAATCTTTACTGTCCGTTGCACAGTCACGTCTCTTGTTTCACGCTGATAAAGTTCTCGTTTAAGAATACACTCCTGATCATTAGTTGTTAAATCTGTCATGATTTTATCTATTTACAATTAGACACGCTCCCAGGCGCTGTCAAGCACTGAGAAGGTGTAGCTACAATTACACGCCGCAGGTCTTAGTAGACGTTGGCGGTGTTGCTACAACATCTCATTTTAGCAGGTGGAGCACTTGGAAGCGTGTTATTTTACTTAATCACTCTCATACAGTTTTTTATACTGTGCTGGCGAGAAACGCTTCATTTCCTCATCGCAGTAGAACACAAATACATGCATATTCTCGGGTTCTTCAAATGGATGAGTCAGGAATGCAACCTGATGCTGTCGAGGTATTTTATATCTGAGACAAGCGTAAATCTCATCGCCTACTATAAGCACATAACAGAGTCGGTCGAGTTTTCTTTCCGGTTCCTTATCCATAAGGATACAATTTTCATCAGCATAATCGCTGGAGATGACAAAGCCATCAATATATCCCTGATCAAAAGCAATAGGATCAGGTAAATGCAGATCCCCGGTAGTCAGTTTTAGTTTGGAGTAGTCGGTAATCTTACTATCCTTATCAAACAAAGCAAGATTTTCTTTTACAAACAGTTCTGCTCCTTTGCCTTCGCCAGCTACAAGATCCCAAATGGGTGCTATAACTTTATTGTGAAATAATGCAGGAAGTTTTACTTTTTGAGATATTACGATCTCTTTCGTATCGTAGTTTTCAAACTCTTTTCCTGACTTAAATGGTTGGTAATGCACTTCTAAACAATCCATCATTATACCTCCTTATACCATGCTAGTGAATAATCTGAGCCATCTTTACTGCGGAAGAAGGCAAATACTTTGAGCTTATCTTTGCTTCCGAATGGAATGGTTACATTGACGTATTCATCCCTGCGTTTTCGGCCTTTACCATTACCTGTGTGTAAGTAGACCAAATCGCTGGAGAAGATTACAAAGCAGATCTCATCATCCATTCTTTCATCGTCTTCTTTCATATCTTCGTTGAACCACATAATACATACGTCATTCTCACCGTCGGGCTCATCCGACATTTCTATGTCGTAGGTGTAAGGTGGTGGCAATGTTCCATTGGTGAGGACTAAGTTGTGGAAGTCCTCCAATTGTCCATTCCAGCCAAATGCTCCTATGTTTTGTGCTAAGAAGGCTTGTACTCCGTCGCCATCTTTTGCGCACTTATCCCACGATGGTTTGATGATCTCCTCGGTTAGGATTTTTGGTAACATTACTTTACGAGAGAATTCGAATGCCTCTAATGCTGAGACGTTGACCTCTTTTAAAGGAGGTCGCTTACATGTCATCATATGTGCCATGATATTTGAATTTTGTGGTGCTGTTGCACCGGTTAATGTCGTTGGTACAGGGTTGAAAGGGGAACCAGGGCAAAGGGCATAGTGCATGGGGCAAAGAGCATAGGGCATAGGGCAAAGAGCATAGGGCATAGGGCAAAGAGATGGGAGCTGGTAGAATGGTAAAGGGTTGAAAGGTAAACGGTTGAAAGGTAAAACGGTAACGTTGCGATGGGTACTGCATGGATGCAGTTGGAGACTGGAAAATGGAAAAGGGAACAAGGATTCGCTTCGAAGGGAGTTGGAGATATGGAATACTGGCCAAGGACACCTTTCAGCGTCTGTAAGACCTGTAAGCGAAACAATGATGGTGAAAGAGGAACGGTTGTAAGGTAAACGGTTGAAAGGTGGAATGGTGACGTTGCCTGGGGTACTGCATGGATGCAGTTGGAGACTGGAAAATGGAAAAGGGAACAAGGATTCGCTGCGCTCTGTGTTAGCCGAAGTTTGGTGCTTTGGTGTATATAGTATGGAAGCTAAGGTATAGCAAAATACTGCTTCGATGATTAGTACAAGGAAGAATAATAGTAATATTTTTGGTAATGCTTGAGGGTACATTGTTTCTGATGCTGTGATAAATAGTTGGTAAAAACCTGAATATTTTGGTCAATTAATTAGTTGTTTAGAACATCGCCACCGCGAATTAACAGTCTACGACAAAACCACTTCGGTATGGAAACTTTCTGAGAAGCGATCAAGCTTAGGACTGGCAAAGAATGCATATACATGCACTGTCATGCCTGGTTCGTAAGGTAACATGATACTTGCTTCCTCATCTTTACGGTAGGCTTCTAAGGTGGTCATCATACACCAGTCGCCTTTTCCATCGGTAAGGATCAACATCAATTGATCATCTTCTCGCTTCTTCCCTGACAATTGTGAAGTACTCCAACTCACATCAATTGTTTTGGGAGTATCTGGATTATCAGCAATTTTCATGTTGAAAGGAATTGGTAAAGTACCAACAGTCAACTTCAACAATGACCAATCACCAACATTGCCATCATCGCCAAATGCCTGCATGTTCACTTGAGTAAACAAGTTTGATGGAGTCATCTGAACGGCTTTATGCTTCCAAATTGGATTAATTACTTCCTCGCGTAGTAAACTACACATTCCAAGAATTCCACTGAATCTATTTCTCTGGTTAACTTGAGGTTCGGTATGCGCATCATGATAATGATCGGCCTTGATTCTAAAATAATCAATACCTTTCCATGACGATCCGACAAGATTTCCCACGGTTCCGGATACACCTCCAAATGCGCCTTGAGCTATTTTTCCCATGACATCTAAAATTTAAAAGTTTATAAATTGATTTACTTTGATCTCACTGCCAGCAAATACAATTCACTGTAGTACAGTAGATCTGACAATTACGATTTATCGCGTTTATGACGCTTGCTCTTCTTCTCTAACTTAGATTTGAGCCACGCCACCACGACAGTAGATAGTATCCCTCCTACCAAACTCACTAGTGCTTCCACACTATCGATAATAGAAGAAGGGAGGGTTGATGCGGTATCAATATTACTGATGCCTGCATTGACCCCTAAAGTTGACATCGTTCCAATAAGAAAGTTCCCAATATTCTTCATAATACATTGATTTAAAGATTACTGGATCCTCAGACGAGAAGACCAACAGGCATAACGCCTGGGGGTCCAGATGATAACTTAATTTCCAGAAATTTAGACACGACGGGTTAGGACATAAAGTATATGCCAAACACAGTACTACTAAAATTCTGATTACTCGACTTCCACGATGGTAGAACCACAACAGTGCATTTGTCGCCTGTGTTCTGCGAACTAATTTTGACCTGCTATCCAGGCTTTACCAACATGTCCATCACAGTAACTGGAATCGGCCGATTCTCTGCTGTGAGATAAAATTTGAGATTCAACTCTCGTTTTTCGAGTCGAGAGCTTCCCTTTGCATCGTCAACTTAAACGATTGCTCTTTTGTAAACCACCATCCGTCGCCTCATTGATTGAGATCAAAAAATCACGTTGATAACATTACATTATCACCATGACCATTTTCCAGGCATTGAAAATTTGAAGTGATCATTCAATCAACTTCTCCTCAAAGGTGGATAACTTACAGTTTGCATTTCTGCTATAAAGAACGCTTGTTTCAGTTGTGAGATGCATCGTTATCAGAACCTCACGATGCAAGTTTAAAACAAATTTGTCATTTCTCAAAGTCGGGGTAAGTGACCGGTAAGTGCCATGAGGTGCAAAAAAGTGGCACAGATAGCAAAATTGTGAAAAAAGTGCACGATTTTTCGATTTATGAAGCCCAAAAAAAAGTTTAATTTTTTTTATTTTTTTTCCCAGCACCCCATTTTGAGGTCATTTTTACACGCTAATTTCATGACAAATATCATATAAATAAATTATCAGACACCAATCAAGGGCTCCTAAATCTTTTGTCAATCTCATGTCAAACTTTTCTCAAACTTTTGTCAAACTCTTACCAAAGCCTTACTTTCTACTACTCAACATTAGAGAATACGGGGTTTTGATAAGGGAAAGTAAGGGGTTAGTAAGGAAGAGTAGGAGAATTGCAATCTAGAGATAGCAATTTTGATATCGTGATTTTAAGATGGCAATCTGGAGACAATAATTTAGGGTAGCCAGGGGTAAAATACTGTTTCATTTTATTATGAAAAATTATAAATTTGCGGGGCGAAAGCAGAGCAATAACAGGGGGACGATTTCCATCATCAATAGCAAGCTCGTTATACACTTATCCTAGCCTGATCATCCGCACGGCGATTGACGGTTCATCAATCTTTAGTCCAAAATCAATTTTAAACTAATCATCTGTTTCGGCAGAACAAATTTAAATCGATTAACTATGGACACAACGAAAAATGCAGAGACGAAGCAACAAAAGAAAATGATGAAAGCTAAATTACCTGCTATTTATGAAGCCATTACCTCTCCACACTTTACGATTGTGGTTGATGAAGAAGACTATTGTTTGGTAACCCTCAATGGCAAAAAACCGAACACATCTATCATCACAAAATTAAATGAGGAGATAAAAGGATTCACTAAAAGGGCAACACCTACCAATAATATCATCAAGAAGGAACATGAGCTTATCTACGCATTCCTGCTGAATCACAGAAGAAGGACAAAGAACAACGAAGCGCACATCCCTGCCAAGTTTCGCCTCTATAATAACAAAGGTAAACGAGTATACCTGATCAACCAGTCGGAGCACGTAAAGGAGGAGATTGAGGGCTTTTTCAACACCTTTTTCAGTCAGGTTGAGCTAATACTAGCCAAGATAAAATCAATTGCTAAATGGATCGAAGAAGTTCAGCAGAAGATTGCGGAAGAGGTTCCGGAAGAGGTTATGAAAAAGATTAAGAAAGAGGTTACGGAAGAGATTAAGGACGCGATTAAAGAAGAAGTATCGGAAGACGTAAAATTTAAAAAAGGAGAATGCCATCGCGATATTGTGGCCTATGGTTTAGGGCTGTTTTTCACAAAGGCGATAATATTGCAAAAAGTTTCTCCAAGGGAACAGTCCATTCCTACAAAGTTCATCAAAAAACTGTTAAAACGTTTAGGACTAAAAGCAATACCTTCAGTTTCGAGTATAATCACACAACTACAAGAACGCCCTATTGATGAATGTGCTCTTTGGCTTGGCGAACTTTATATTCTTTTTCATCACCATTTCCCTAAGGGAAAGGACTTTGCAGAGAAAAAAAAGAGAGATATAGCTAAAAAAGCCGACATCGAATTACAATCAGTTGTGCTGTTCGTTTATGAGGTAATAGATGATTTTATAAGAATAGTAAACAGTTATAAAGCCATTTACCCACAGACCCTATTCCCCTGGATGAAGAATAAGTACCGCTTTGACCATTATTTACATGAAAATAGCTCACACTCTATTATTAAAAGTGTGTTGGCTCAAAGAGAGTTGGAAATTAGCTAAAAAACCGTCAAAAAAAACAGTTACAGCTCAGCTTCTGTATAATCGACTGATACTCAATGGTGCGGTTTTTTGATAAAACTATATCAATCTGCTGCACCCATTGATTTTACAGGCATTACAGAAGATTGGCTGAATTCACACCTAAGCTAAGGATTTTGTCCTCGCCAGCGGAAAGTAGTATTTTCGTACCGGATTTAAGACAGTGAGTCTGTCAATTACCATCGGTTGGTTGAAGGGCATTTTAGATGATGGAAAAGTCCCCCTGATACTAATCGTAAAAATAATAACGCAACAGCTGCGATTAATGTGTTAAAGCATTTTTGTAGCAACTGCTGTGATTTTGTAAAATTATATAAAAATTTGATTATGAAATCATTTGAAAAGCAAACAAATGAAGAGATTATTGCTGACCTAATTAAAAGGCAAGCAATATTAGAAGAGAAACAAACTGAGCTTGAGAAGGAGAAAGCTGAAATGAAAGCTCAGCTGGTTGTGTTAGTAGAACAGCAGATAGTTTGTAGCGATTACATCAAGCACCAGAAGGATCAGGAGAATAAAGAAAGTTTTACTGACTTTATCTCAAATTACGCAATTGCTGATCAATTAAAGATCAGAGTTACCGCCGCAGAAAGGGCATGCAAATTGCTAGGCATACCTTGCACTAAATTTGCCAGTGTGTTATTATACGAAAAGAGTCTATTGATTGAAAGAATAAAAGAAGAAGCAAGTAGGGGTGTTTAGGGACGCAAAGGATTGGGGAGTTGTACTTACCAAACGAACAGGAATACCACCACTAACTCCCCTCTCCTTGCTTTAAAAAAGGATTCATCTTTTTGTTCTGTTCGCCATTAGATGGGCAAATGGCGGTAGCAATTGGATGAAATATTCCTTTCCCTATGAACTTGAATACTATAACAGCAAGACGATATTCAACATTTTCCAGGCACTAATATTACGAACGATTAAATGTTGAGAAATGTACATTAAAGATCATCGATTACAAGGCGACTGTATTACGCAATATGCGTGCCCGAAAAACACGCAGAAAATTCGTAAGCATATTGCATTAGTACTACATTATACGGCCAATAACAACGCTCTAAAGGCCGTTAAATACCTCACATTGCCTGGCGTAAATGCATCTGCCCATGTTATTATCGGAAGAAATGGTGAAGTATACCAAACGGTGCCGTTCAATATTGAGGCCTGGCATGCAGGCAAGAGCGAGCTCGACAATTTACATGAATTAAACCACTTTTCCATTGGAATAGAGCTAGTTAACCAGGGCAAATTAATCTTCGAAAATAACCGTTATTACAATTGGCATAATAAAGTGGTTGATTCGAAAGATGTGTTTATAAAAGAAGATCCGAATACCGGTCATCGTAGTTTTTGGCATCGCTACACTCCTGTTCAGTTAGCTATGGCAAAAGAAGTTACATGGCAGATTACGAATCACTATCACATCAGTAAAGTAGTTGGACATTCAGAGATAAGTCCCGACAGAAAGTTGGATCCGGGCGAGGCATTTCCAATGGATCAATTCAAGCAACTGGTTTATAAACAAAACATTAATCGTAAAGCTGGTCGTTAATAAAATATAACCGAAAGATGTGCCACTATTTAGCTTAGCGTTCGTTTTTAATTTTTTTACAGCACTTCAGGTAACAGCGTAAACTAAGGCACATCTTTCGAAAAAAACTCAGCCTCGATTTTGGTTGTTAGGTTGCCAAAATCAGCTGAATTTCCTTTTCATCGCAATGTCGCAAGACTTGCATCTGTGTTTTTAATCTTTAAGGGCCTTCTCCGGAAGGCTCTTTTTGGGTTATCGAGGAATACTTAAATTACTCTACGACTACTGTGATTTTATATTTCTTATTGATAATTTTGTAGGTGATTTACCAATCAACTTCCTTTATGCAAGATAAAACGACAACACATTACGATACCAATCAATCAATTACTGTAGCGATACAAGAATATCAGCGTTCGCACGACATGACTAATACATTGGAACAGCGCTGGATATCAAAATATCTTTTACTTGTGGATTTTAAACGACAACATGGACATGCTGATGTACCTGCTCGCTATAAGAATCTAAAAACTATTGGATATTGGGTACGCCGACAAAGATTGGTTCATACCAAAGGAAAGTTAGATCCAGGAAGGGAAAGTCTTCTAAAATTAATAGGTTTTAACTTTCGACTATTGGATATGCACGACTGGAATAAGATGTATGCAAAGCTCAATGATTTTAAAGTCAAATTTGGACATGCACACATTACTGAAAGTTGTGAAGATACTCAACTACATAACTGGTTGGTTTATCAGCGTAAATTGTATTGGAAAGGCAAATTGGAGTATTCCAAAATCGAGCGACTCAAAAATCTTGGTGTCGACATGAGGAATAAAACGCTGAATTACTGGGAAAATAAATATGCCGAATTGGTTGAGTTTAAAGAAGAACATGGGCATCTTTATGTAGCGGGATTTTATGGGGCGAATGAACAATTATTGAATTTCGTAAAGGTACAGCGCCGAAATCAAGATACCATGTCGCCCGAACGCAAGCGTTTACTCAATGATATTGGCTTTATCTGGGATCCTAAAAAAACTACAAGTACCCGCATCAATAAGGAACGTGGATACCAACACTGGTTTACTCGCTTTGATGAATTGAAAGCTTACAAAGAAGAGTACGGAACAAGTTTTGTTTCAACACTCAGTAAAACCCATAGCTCATTAGGTAAATGGATCGCTGCACAAAAATGGAAGCATAAAGAATTATCTCAAGAGCAGATTGCATTGTTAGAGGAGGTGGATTTTTTTAAAGATAATGGGATTGAGTAGCAACGAAGAATGTTTTGACCAATCCTAAGACTGCAGTAAAAAATTTACTTTGACCTTTTATTTATAATCATTCTAAGAATAAAATGATTGATTTTGAGTGTTAATTCGATCATTTCACCGTTGCCATTAGTGAATTACGATTAATAAAATCGCCTATCGTTCTTAAACGAAATGAATTGGAAGGTAATTTTCTGCAATCCTATTTCACTTCATACTACCCTGAAATACAAATCTTTGTCGCAAGTAGGTTGTGCCTACTTACAACAAAGATACAATCTGAAAGCAAATCACAACCCTGGTGCGCATGGATAAGAAGTACACCGCGTTGTGCCTACTTACAACAAAGATACAATCTGAAAGCAAATCACAACATTGTATCTTCACTATTCATTTAATTACTTGTTGTGCCTACTTACAACAAAGATACAATCTGAAAGCAAATCACAACTGGTGTTTGCAGATGTAGACATCGAGGAGGGTTGTGCCTACTTACAACAAAGATACAATCTGAAAGCAAATCACAACCACGTGGCTATCAATCCACCAGATGACAAAGTTGTGCCTACTTACAACAAAGATACAATCTGAAAGCAAATCACAACATGATAAGGCCACACTAGAGGATAAATTTAGTTGTGCCTACTTACAACAAAGATACAATCTGAAAGCAAATCACAACAAGCTGGTTACGCTGATGCCGATATCCCCAGTTGTGCCTACTTACAACAAAGATACAATCTGAAAGCAAATCACAACGGCCTCTCCTATCTGTGTTGCATATTGAGCGTTGTGCCTACTTACAACAAAGATACAATCTGAAAGCAAATCACAACCGGTACAAACAGCACTTTCAAATTGCATTAGTTGTGCCTACTTACAACAAAGATACAATCTGAAAGCAAATCACAACAAGAAGGTTTAACATGATTTCATCCAATAAGTTGTGCCTACTTACAACAAAGATACAATCTGAAAGCAAATCACAACATGTTGAAGATGAATGCAGTATCGAAAAAAGTTGTGCCTACTTACAACAAAGATACAATCTGAAAGCAAATCACAACCAAGAGAACTATTATTTGTGAATTGAAAAGTTGTGCCTACTTACAACAAAGATACAATCTGAAAGCAAATCACAACGAGGGCGCATATGGATATTGAACTCTTCTAGTTGTGCCTACTTACAACAAAGATACAATCTGAAAGCAAATCACAACTACCTGACATAAATGCCGCCTTAAATTCGTGTTGTGCCTACTTACAACAAAGATACAATCTGAAAGCAAATCACAACTCTTTAGTCCACGGAATATTACCTATATTAGTTGTGCCTACTTACAACAAAGATACAATCTGAAAGCAAATCACAACAGTGTTTTCAAGTTAGTTGAAAAACGTTATGTTGTGCCTACTTACAACAAAGATACAATCTGAAAGCAAATCACAACGTGTGGTTGGTACCAGACATGCAAGGTAAGTTGTGCCTACTTACAACAAAGATACAATCTGAAAGCAAATCACAACCACAACCACCAAGAAAATAAACGCGTTTACGTTGTGCCTACTTACAACAAAGATACAATCTGAAAGCAAATCACAACACACGTGATGGAGTGAATGGTATTGATCCAGTTGTGCCTACTTACAACAAAGATACAATCTGAAAGCAAATCACAACGAAATCCACATCACCATGCTCAGACTCGGTGTTGTGCCTACTTACAACAAAGATACAATCTGAAAGCAAATCACAACATTCTCCAACGCCTCACGCGCCTCCATTTCGTTGTGCCTACTTACAACAAAGATACAATCTGAAAGCAAATCACAACGGTCCTTACATGGATTGCCCCTAAAATCTTGTTGTGCCTACTTACAACAAAGATACAATCTGAAAGCAAATCACAACACTGGATTCAACTGGAGCACTCTTAGCAGAGTTGTGCCTACTTACAACAAAGATACAATCTGAAAGCAAATCACAACAATGTCTAACGGCATATAAAAATTGAATTTGTTGTGCCTACTTACAACAAAGATACAATCTGAAAGCAAATCACAACTCAAATGTTGATATAACTTCAGTGAATGATGTTGTGCCTACTTACAACAAAGATACAATCTGAAAGCAAATCACAACTCAAATGTTGATATAACTTCAGTGAATGATGTTGTGCCTACTTACAACAAAGATACAATCTGAAAGCAAATCACAACACTGGATTCAACTGGAGCACTCTTAGCAGAGTTGTGCCTACTTACAACAAAGATACAATCTGAAAGCAAATCACAACAAGGAGGATAAGAGGCATTTTAAGACACTGTTGTGCCTACTTACAACAAAGATACAATCTGAAAGCAAATCACAACAGGAAGACCCTATGTATTTTTCTGAAATAGGTTGTGCCTACTTACAACAAAGATACAATCTGAAAGCAAATCACAACTCATCCTGGCAAATAACGAAGCAAGCGAGGGTTGTGCCTACTTACAACAAAGATACAATCTGAAAGCAAATCACAACACACCAATCCTGAATGTTTTACCTCAAAATGTTGTGCCTACTTACAACAAAGATACTTCTCGCTGTTCCCTAACATTATTACTTTAGTTTGAATATATCATAGAAATTATCAACATTATTTTACGGTTTTAATTATTCTAAATATACCAATGTCATATCGGCAACGATAATAATCCAACTAAGCAATCCTATTTTCAAGTATATAGAAGTATTTATGTATTATTCGATATTAGTTCCCCTAAATAAAACTTATTCAAATTTATATGGTAATCTAACAAAATTATCCATAAATTAGAGGATCTCTTCTACTGTTTAGTAGAAGAGATAAAAAAAGCGACTAAAAAAGCCGCTTTAAATGTTTTCACAACGGAATAATCCTTATTGTGATTTTCTTTCAGATTGTATAACAAAGATATAAATGAATATATAAAATACAACCTTTCGCATGAAAAAAGTTTTAGGACTGGATTTAGGAACCAATTCTATTGGTTGGGCTTTAATTGAACATGATTTTGACACAAAGCAAGGAAAAATAATTGATCTTGGAGTTAGAATAATTCCAATGTCTAAAGAAGCTCTCGATAAGTTTGGTTCGGGACAATCAATATCACAAACAGCAGAACGCACTAGACATAGAGGTACCCGGAGACTATATGAAAGGCACCATCAAAGAAGAGAACGGCTTCATCGAGTCCTACACATTATCAAATTCCTCCCCCAACACTATGACAATGCTATAGATTTTAAAAAGCGTTTAGGTCAATTTAAAAGTGGAATTGAAGTTAAACTAAACTATAAGAAAGGTCGTCAAGGTAAGTATGAATTCCTATTTATGGATTCCTACATAGAAATGTTAGACGAGTTTAAAAACAATGGAATTCAGAACAATGTTCCGTATGACTGGACATTATATTATCTTCGAAAAAAAGCCTTGACTGAAAAAATACGTAAAGAGGAACTTGCATGGATCCTACTTAATTTTAACAAGAAAAGAGGATATCACCAAATGCGAGGAGAAGTTAACACTTCTGATCAAAACAAACTTGAGGAGTATTACTGTTTAAAAGTAACAGATGTTCAATCAACTGATGAAACAAATACCAAAGGTACATGGTATAATGTTATTTTAGAAAATGGCTTAATTTATAAAAGACAAAGCAAAGAATCGCTACAAAACTGGATTGGAAAAACTAAAGAGTTCATCATCACTACAACACTTAATAAGGATGGCACTCCCCAAATGGATAAGAATCAACAGATCAAAAGATCTTTTCGCGCTGTTAACTCAAAAGAAGATTGGATAGCTATAAAAAAGAAAACAGAGAGTGATATTGTTTCTTGTCAAAAAACCATTGGTGAATATATTTATGATACCTTACTTGAAAAACCAGCTCAAAAAATCAATGGTCGTCTTATAACAACGGTTGATCGTGAATACTATGAACAAGAGCTTGTATCAATTCTAAAAACGCAATTGAAATTCCATCCTGAACTTCAAAGTAAACTGTTATACACTGAATGTATAAATGAATTATATACCCACAACACCAAACACCGCAATAACATTAAGAACAAAGACTTTATCTTTCTTCTAGTTAAAGATATTTTATTTTACCAACGCCCTCTAAAAAGTAAAAAATCAACAATAGCAAATTGTCCTTATGAAGAACGATCTTTCATAAAAGATGGAAAGAAAGAGACACAGCACATAAAATGTATCTCTAAATCGAATCCATATTTCCAAGAATTTCGTCTTTGGCAATTTATTCAGAATCTAAAAATACTTAAAAGAACAAAGCAAACTGATAAACAAACCTTAGTTAATGCAGATATAACACCGAACTATCTAACCTCAGAGAATGATATTGTAAATCTTTTTGATTTTCTAAATGATCGAAAAGATATAGATCAAAAAACATTGCTTAAGTTTTACAAATTAACACCTAAAGATTATCGGTGGAACTACCCTGAGGACAAAAAAATAGCATGCAACGAGACAAGATCCATGTTTTTGAATCGTTTTAAAAAGGTAAAGCCATCTGGTTCTGATATTACTTTGACCAAAGATATGGAAATGCATCTTTGGCATATTATTTATTCAATTACCAATCAAAAAGAATTTGAGTCCGCATTAACTAAATTCGCTTTAAAAAATAATATAGATAAACTCCAATTCGTGGATGCCTTTAACAATGTGCCACCCTTGAAAGGAGAATACGCCTCATACTCTGAAAAAGCAATAAAAAGGCTACTTCCATTAATGAGAATAGGAAAATACTGGGCTAAAGAAAATATAGATCCTAGAACAAGATCAAATATAAACAACATACTCCAGAGACTAAAAACAATCAGTTTCTCCGAACAAAAAATCAATGAAGTTTCAGACGATGAAATTAATAGCAGATCATTAAAGAACCTAATCGACTTAAGCTCTATTGAAGACTATAAGGGATTGCGCGTGCATCAGGCTTGTTACTCAATTTATGGTAGATATTCCGAAATAGGACAAATAGCAAAATGGGAATCTCCCAAAGCAATACAAATGTTTCTTGATAAATTTAAGCAACATAGTCTTCGCAATCCGATTGTAGAACAAATAGTTACTGAAACATTAAGAGTTGTAAAGGAAATTTGGGAATGCTAT
Organism: Puteibacter caeruleilacunae; assembly: GCA_005217565.1. GTDB lineage: Bacteria > Bacteroidota > Bacteroidia > Bacteroidales > Prolixibacteraceae > Puteibacter > Puteibacter caeruleilacunae. The sequence continues at coordinate 405,509 of SJCO01000005.1, read as the reverse complement.
GGAAATGGAGAAAAGAATTTCTTTGATGAAATCCATGTTGAGCTAGGAAGAGAAATGAAAAACTCCAAAGAAAAAAGGAGTAGAATATCTCAACTCAACAATAACAATGAAATTACAAATCAAAGAATTAAAGCATTACTAAAAGAATTAAAAGAAGACCCAGAAGTAACGGATGAAGTCCGTCCATTTTCCAATAGTCAACAAGAAAAACTAAAAATTTACGAAGAAGGGGTATGGAGTAATCCGAGCCTGAAATTCAAAAATAATAAAGAACAAGAAGAAATATTAAAAATCAAGCGCAACTCAACACCCACAAGGAAAGAACTAGAGAAATATAAATTGTGGTTACAACAGGGCTATTTCTCTCCCTATACGGGAAAGCCTATTTCGCTGAGCAAGTTATTTTCAGAAAAATATCAAATTGAGCATATTATTCCTCAATCGAGATATTTTGATAATTCGTTACAGAACAAGGTAATTTGTGAAAGTGCTGTAAATGCAATTAAAGATAATAAGACCGCATATGAATTCATCGAAAATTACCAAAATCAAAAAATTGATATCGGAGGAGGAGAAACAGTAACAATTCTTAGCCTTAATTCATATGTTGATCTATGTAAAAGAAATTTCAGCACTCTACCCAAAAAACTCAACCATCTTTTGAGTAAAGATACACCTGAAGGCTTCATTAATAGACAACTAAATGACAGTCGATACATCAGTAAATATATTAAGTCCTTACTAGGCAATATTGTCAGAGAAGATAATGAGTTAGAAGCAACAGCCAAAAAGCTTATCCCTATCACTGGAGCTATTACTGCTGTTATGAGAGAGGATTGGGGATTAAATAATAAATGGAATGATATAATTGCACATCGTTTCAAAAGATTAAATAAACTAAGGAAGACACATGATTTTGGCTATCAAGATAACCAGTTTTTCCGGACAACCATCCCAGATGAACTTTCTAAAGGATTCTCTAAAAAAAGGATTGACCATCGCCATCATGCATTAGATGCTTTAGTTGTGGCATGTATTAGCCCTCTGCACATTAACTATATTAGTGCTCTAAGCAATGGAAGTAGAAATTTCACTATTGAGGAAAAACTGAGAAAGAAGGAAAAAGTTTGTTATAATAATCCTATTACGGGAGAACCTAAAAATAATACAATAGCCAAAGAATATCTTTTGCCTTGGAAAAGTTTTCCGATTGATGCAAAGAATCAGTTAGATAAAATTATTGTAAGCTTCAAACAAAACCTCCGCACTATTAATAAATCAACTAATTCGTATTGGAGTTATAAGGATGAAGATGGGAATCTTAGATTCGGGAAAAATGGTATTCCCCAAAAAGATAAAGTAAAACAAACAAAAGGTGACAATTGGGCTATTAGAAAATCTTTACATGCTGATACGTGTCATGGAGCTGTCCAAATAAAGCGAGAGAAAAAGAATAAAGTAAAACTAGAATCTTGCTTAGCAAATTGGGAACTTATAATAGACATGAAGATTAAGTCAAAAGTGAAATCATTACTCAGTATCTTCGATAATGATATTCATTCAATTAAAAAACATCTAAAAAAGCACCCATTAATTATCAACAATCAGGTTATTCAAGAAGTAAGAGTGTATGAATTACTTGATCCTAAAACAACTACTGCGACAAGAGTTGAGCTTGGAGAGAACTTTACAAAGAAAAATCTTGAATCCATAACGGATTCTTCTATAAAGGCAATTCTGCAAAATCATTTAGAGAATTACAAAGATTCTAAAGGTAGTCCTAATTTCAAGTTGGCTTTCAATTCTGATGGAATTGATTCTTTAAATAAGAACATAAAACAACTTAATAACGGGAAGTTTCATCATCCTATCTATAAAGTACGAATCTATGAAACAGGTAAAAAGTTCCCTATCGGTGAGTCAATTGTAAAGAGTAAGAAATATGTAGAGGCAGCAAAAGGCACAAACCTTTTCTTTGCGATCTACTGGAATGAAGAACTTCAAAAAAGGATCTATGAAACTGTTCCATTAAACGAAGTAATTGCCCACCAAAAACAAACGGCTCATTACCCAGCAGGCGAAAAGACACCTATTGCCATAAAGCATGATATGGGACAGTTTCTTTTCACCATTTCACCCAATGATTTGGTTTACGTACCATCAGATTGTGAAATAGATAATCCAGACTCTGTTGACTTTGCAAATCTTTCAAAAGAACAAATAAGAAGAATATACAAAATGGTGAAAGCATCAAAAAACGAATGTTACTTTATCCGTTTTGACATAGCCTCGTTAATACATCCTTACAGTGCAACAAAAAAATTTGGAGAACTTGGAAGTCAAAATAAATTACAAACAACAATGTGCCCTGACTCAGTTAAAATTGTAGATCGCTGCTGGAAATTAAATGTTAATCGACTGGGGAAAATTGTTTCAATAAAAAAACAACATACAATAAAACAATACAATTAACACCAATTGCCTATGATAAAGCGCACAGTATATTTTGGTAATCCTGCTTACCTGAGTTACAAAAATAAACAACTGGTAGTTGATCGCCCGGGAGAAGAAACCAACCGGGCGACCATCTCTGTTGAAGATATTGCTGTGGTGGTTCTCGATAATAGCCAGATTACGATGACTCATCGACTTCTACAGGCACTTCAGGATAATCTTGCTGTGGTAATTAGTTGTGACCAACAACACTTGCCTGCGTCTATCATGCTCCCTATAAATGGGCATCATGTAATGTCGGAACGCATGCGAAAGCAAATTGATATTAGTTTGCCTTTGAAGCGTCAGCTATGGAAGCAAACAATTGAAGCCAAGCTACGCAATCAGGCTGCATTACTTGAACGACTGGGAAAGGACGCCGACAGAATGCATTGGCTTATTGATAAAATCGATCCCGGTGATCCAAAGAATGTGGAAGGTCGTGCTGCAGCATATTACTGGAAAGAATTATTGGGTAATGATTTTGTACGCGATCGGTTTGGAGAACCTCCTAATGCTTTGCTCAATTATGCTTATGCAATTATTCGTGCAATAATAGCGAGGGCATTGGTAAGTAGTGGCATGCATCCTGCATTCGGGATTTTTCATTCCAACAAATACAACATGTACTGTCTGGCCGACGATATCATGGAACCATATCGCCCTTATGCCGACGAACTTATCTACGATTTATATATCAGTGGGAAAGCCTTAAGCGAAGAGCTTACACCTGAATTGAAACGACATATATTGAAGCTTATCAGTAGTGATGTTTATATCGATAAACGAAAAAGTCCCTTAATGGTCGCTACAAGTCGAACGACCAACTCTCTGTTTGAATGCTACGAAGGAATCAGGAGAAAATTGTTATATCCCATATTCCATGAAACATGATGCACTAAATCAATATAGAACCATGTGGATAATGGTATTTTTTGATTTACCCACCGATAGCAAGCGCCAACGAAAGGCTGCAGCTAAGTTCCGTAAAGAATTAATTAACGATGGTTTTACCATGTTCCAGTTTTCAATTTATTTACGACACTGTCCTAGTCGTGAAAACGCCGAAGTGCATATTAAACGGGTGAAAATGGCTCTCCCCCAATATGGTCATATTGGCATACTAAAGGTTACAGACAAGCAATTTGGGAATATGGAACTCTTCCAGGCACAGAAGGAAAAAGAAAAACCTCCTGTAGCGCAGCAATTGGAGATGTTCTAGATGAAATGCCCCTCCCCGTTCACCATTGTTGTTAAATCAGCACTTGACTTAACAGACTCGACAATGAAGAAAGATTTTGTGTTAGGAACAAGTCGTTTGGAATCATGATACCCCACGACTCGCTAATGCTTCGTCGTGGGTATACCAATTCTCTTTATTTCTCTACTTCAACTCTAATTCCTGCCATTCGCCTTTGGGAAGGTTCATTTTTACAAGCCGTCCGTTTACTTCTATTTCAGCTGTTGCATTGGTATTAGATTTAATACTCAATGCAACCACCTGTTTATTTTCCCATTTAAAGTTTAATTCGTAACCGCCACGGGCTTTTAATCCTTTCACCTCACCAGCGTCCCACGCATTGGGTAATGCTGGTAAAATCTCGATAATCCCTTCATGCGATTGAATTAGCATTTCGGCCATACCAGCTAAACCTCCCATATTTCCGTCTAATTGAAATGGAGGGTGAGTGGTAAATAGGTTATTATTACTTCCTCCCCTATTTATAAAAGTTCCTAACTCCTTTAACTTAAATGGACTTATAAGTTCTTTTAACATACTATAGGCGTGATTTCCATCTTTTAATCTTGCCCAGAAGTTTATTTTCCATCCCATCGACCAACCTGTTCCTCCATCACCTCTGGCAGTTAATGAAATCCTGGCAGCTTCAGCCAATTTGGGTGTTTGACTCACTGTAATCTGATTACCTGGATGCAATGCAAATAAGTGGGATACATGCCTGTGCTGATTTTGAGGATCATCTACATCTTCTTTCCACTCTTGTAATTGCCCCCACTTTCCAATCATCGGCGCACATATTTTATCACGAGTGGTCTTTGCTATTGCCTTGAATTCATCATCGGTTCCAAGAACATCACATGCTTTAACACAGTTATTCAGAAGATCCCAGGCCATTTGATGATCCATAGATGCACCTGTTGAGATACCACCATGCTCTGGTGAATAGGAAGGACATGAAACCAGTTGGCCATCTTCATCCTCAATAAGGTAATCGACCCAAAAAAGTGCAGCCTCTTTCATAATTGGATAAGCCCTGTTTTTTAGAAACACTTTATCCTGGGTAAACTCATAGTGTTCCCAAAAGTGCTGACACAACCACGCAGCTCCTCCCGGGAAATAGCCCCATGGGAATTTCCATCCTGGCGCAGTAAACCCAAATGGATTGTTCATCGTACTAACCGTCCACCCTCTGGTATTGAAAAACTCCTTTGTTGATAGCTGACCAGGAACAACAAGACTTTCAGTATAATCCAATAAAGGCATATGACATTCGCTCAGGTTGGTAACTTCAGCAGGCCAATAAAGCATTTGCTGATTGATGTTCATGTGGTAATCGGCTGCCCAAACTGGATTTGTTGAATCATTCCATTTTCCCTGAAGGTTCAACGGCATAGTACCTGGTCGCGATCCTGCAATTAACAAATATCGGTTATATTGGAAAAACAATGTTTCAAGCTCAAGATCATTTCCAGTTTTGAAGTACTGTAAAAGCCTCTGGTCGGTTGGGATAGTATCTCGACCTGTAGGCTCACCTAATTGAAGAGATACACGGTTAAACAACTGACTGTAATCACTCACATGTTCTTTGTGAAGTTCTTCCAAAGAACGGTCCTCAATGGCCTTTAACACCTTGTCGTTTGCCGCCATATAATCATTCCCTGAATATTTAGGGAACTCATTTTTATAATCAGTTGCACAAACCTGATAAATTACCAGTTTGTTGCTTCCTTTTACCGAAAGTATTCCATTCTTAAAATCAGATGTTCCTTTTCCAGCATGGATTTTGAGACGGTATTCAAAGCCCATATTATTACCGGAGACTTTGCCCTTATACGAATAAACTCCATTATTAAATGCCTCAACGGTTTTATTGTGAGGCGATCGGAATTCGATCTGATAATCAGTTCCCTTTGGATCAGTGCTTTCAAGTTCATAGACTATAACTTTCGATGGGTAGTTGGCAAAATACGTCCTTTGATATTCCACCCCTCCAGCTTTGTAGCGCACACGTGCCGTTGCATCTGAAATATTCAATTCTCTGGTATACCCTTCTATATTGCCATGGTTCTCAACCGTTACAAAAAGGTCGCCCATTGTTTGCTGAGCACCATAATCTCCAAAGTGCATTTCTGGATTAGCTTCATCATCGTTGATAATGCTGGTAAGTTCTTTATTTGCCAATTCATGAGCCTCATCAAGTTTACCTTGTTTCAGAAGTTTACGAACTGGTTCCAACGATTTCCAAGCTCCCTTCCTGATTCCAAAATTATATTTCTCACCAGTTCCAGGACCTCCACGCCATAAGGTTTCCTCAGTAATCTGAAATCGCTCCTTACTATGTCCGCCAAAAAACATGACTCCTACATGCCCATTACCAAGAGGCAAAGCCTCCTCCTGCCATATTTTTGCAGGTTTGTTGTAAAATAATTTAAGACTTTGTTTTTCTGACTTTTGGCTAGTACCACACCCTAGTAAACCAAAAATAGCAATAATTAACAGCAAGCTTATTTCTCGCATTTGAAATGTCATAGTTGTTTTATTTTAGTTGAGTTATTTTCAGTATATCGCCAGCGTCTAATGATAAATCTAATCCCGTAAGCTGCAGCTTATTTTCTATGCTTTTAATTTGTGCTGAAACCTTCTGTCCGTTTACTGTTACTATAGCATCACCACTGCCTGGGATATCAAGCTCATTGATGTACACTATACCAAAATCAACAGTCAGCGTAATTACATCTTTCGACTGGGTATAGGATCCCCATCCCTCGGCTGCTGTAAAAAACATGCAATAGTCGGCCTGCTTTAGTCGTGGATCAAATTTCATGATTCCCTTAGGTCCATTGTAATGGTATCCTTCTAATGCTTTCAATACGCCCCACGAGGCCATAGCACGTCCGTAATGGTCGCCACATTCAATCTCGTTCCAAGGGTTATGCTTCTCTGGTCGGTAGCGTTCGTGAACAGCTTTTACCAGCGATAAGCCTTCTTTTAGCATACCGTTATAGATCATTCCTGTGGCAACCTGATACTCAATACCTGTCCATACTTCGTTGCGGTAACGTACACCATTTTTATTCATATGTTCGCTGAACGGCCAGGTACAGATAAACAATCCTGGTTCACCTGCTACCGCATAATCGCGTTCAGGGGTATACTTCTTTGCTTGTGGTCCTACGTCGGGAGTCCAGTTGTATTTCCATATTGATTGATAGGTGGTGTTAACTTTCTCCTCTTCGTAAAGACTACCTAGGTTCAACAAGTACGACCACGTTTGACCGAATAGTTGGTCACTCAAACATCCTTTTGCATATTGATATTTGGGATGCTTCTCGAGATCTACATCCTGGATAAAATAATGACCATTCCATAGGCGCTCAACCGACAAGCGACTGCCTTTGGCTGCAATGTCATTACAGGTTTGGGCAAATTCTTTATCGCTAATGATTAGGGCCATTTGTTCACATGCCTTAAGCGCTGCGAGATATAAACTCCCTACATAGGTATTGGCTCCACTAAAATTGATGTCGTAGGTGTTCGACTGTGTGGTTTCCATTAAGCCATCGGCATTGCCATCTTCGTTAATTGCGTACCCCATGGCTTTCTTAATTTTAGGCCAATTGCGCGACAGAAATAGGTTATCTTTTGAATTCAAATGCTCGCGATAGGCTTTGAGGATTGCCCCTAAATGGCCATCCATAAATATACGCTCTCGTCCATCGCGTGAAAGAATGGCTCCATCTTTCTGAAACGAAACTAGGAAGTCTGATTTTTCGCGAATACTACGTTCTATTTCAGGGAATAGGTTTGCTGTTGCTTGTGCGTAATTGTATACATGGGTGCAATTACCATAACACGAGCCTACGCCTTCCCACAACATAAACTTGTTATCGGCATACCATTGTACGGTTTCTGTTGCCAATATTGAGGCAGGCATCAGAATGCGTTGTTTCAACCAGTATGGAAGTGTCGACTTTTCATACCAGCTATGATGAAACTGATAGGTGGAGGTGGTCAACGATTCATAGTTCTCATCAATGTAATCGGCCACATCTAATGAGGAGCTGTACCAATTGGCATACATGTTACCGCGAATAAGTCCTTTAGTCTTGATAGGCTTATTCCAGTCCCACCCCATATCAACCTCCATAGGTCGGTTAGGAAAATACCACGACAGGAGGAAGACGACACTCTTCTCCTCGCCCTTCGCAAGCTTTATATTGGCGGTTACCTCACCAACCAACTCATCACCTATGGCTTTTGTATTGTTGTTGCCGGTATCTACACTTCCATCGTGGTTTAACAGACTTAACGACATGTTTCCGTAATAGGGATGACTTTGATATTTCGGATCATCAGGAACACAATCCATGAACAATGTTTTCCTTTCATATGTACTCCGGTCCTGAGTACGAACCACTCCTTTCACTTCCCCTTTTAAGTCGGCCATTACCATGTTTTGAATAAAGCCGGTAAGGTTAACGCTAACATTGCCTTTTGAGGTGTTCTTGAGCTTAAATTTCAAAATTGTTGCCGGATTGGCTGACTCCCTCAACTGCATGGGAATGAAGGGTGAAAAAGCCTCCATTTCAACAGCTACAGGTAGCTCGAATGTATTACTTTCATAGGATACCTTTGCAATAGGATACTCCCCCACAAAACCGATATTATCGAAATCATGTTTGTTGAGCGACTTAGCTATTGTTTTTCCTTTACGCTCGACTTGCAGCTTGAAGCCTTGCTTGAAATAACTAAAGGGCTCAAATGATTGATAACATACTTTCCACGGACCATGTGGGGTATTAAAATTCATCTCATCCGATCGTCCAGGACCAGTATTATAGGCGTTATTTGCAATCCACCAGCAAGCCAGTGTTCCATCTCCACGAACATATAACTGTCCGGCACCTATGCCTCCCACGGGCATTCCAATGGTTGTTAACTCTTCGCCTCGATAAACCTTTCGTTCATCATCAACAAAGAGTGATTTCTCCCATTGTGATGATAACTTTTTCTGCTCAGGCACCATGTGCCCAAAGCGATGCTGACTGTACACATTTGCGGATAGCAGTATCCAGACTAGTACAGCCAGTCTTCTCATTAAAACAATTTTCATACGGTAATATTTCACTTAAATAAATGCATCGATCGTTTTGACCGACTCTGGTTCGGTAAAACTAGCGAACGAATAGGTCTACCATGGTGTCAATATCATTATAAAAAGTGCACTTTTAATGATTTGCCAAACGACTCAATGCGCTTAACCAGCCTCCGGAGTGGGTGATCCAACCTTCATCGGTGAAAACCTTAGGTGCGTCGGTCGATTTTCGGGGTGTCTCAACATGAAACTGTGCATCAGATTCAAAGCCATTGCATATGGTCCCGGGAATTTTAGTCCAGCTTCCAATATACTCATCACCTACTCCATAGATCATACTCTTTGAAACATAGCGATTCTCTTCCCACACACCACTATTTAATCCTGCAATCCACTGTAAATTTCCCATGGCTATTTTTCCAAATTGATCATCGCCTGTATATGTCTGCAACTCAAGCGCCAATGCTGCTGCCGATCCGTATGCTCCATTAATTCCATGCCATAAGCCACTAAAAACCAACAAGCCTTCACCCTTATAATATCCAATTGGAAGCAGATAAAAAGGATTGTCGGAACAGGCTGGAAGAAAATAACCATAGGCAAAATTGCGAATTGCCTTATCCCATTTAGGTTTAGCGGGATGATTAGGATGCTTTTGGGCCAATTGTATCAGGGAAATGATATAATGCGGAAATGTAGCTCCTGCATCATAGCCCATATGATGGTGCTCCCAGGCTTTTTCACTATAATTGGCCGATTTATAAGCCTTAAAATGTCCATAATATTTCCCTTCAGGATGTGCTTTACTAATCTGACGATCAATTACTTTTTGCGCATACTCGGCTGCTTTTTCAAGATATCTCTTTTGAAAAGACAATTCAGAAGCAACCCATGTCATCATTACCAAATCGCGTGTTTTCCATTCCTCAGGACGCACAAATCCTTCAGGAGCTCCATGTATTACTGGATTATAGCCATCGTTAGGTTGTACTGTTCCATGAAAATCGGTTCCTCCACAATGATGAATCGGACCGTTTTTATCGATAAAATTAAACGATCGCATTGCTCGCTCGAGGTATTCATTTGCCTTTGTTGGATTGCTGCTGTTCAATAGTGTTGCTGCTCTTGCAAAACACAATGCTCCTTTGACAACATCGCCTGTTATTACATTTCGGTGCTTTGGCCATTCGTGGATTATGGCGCCTCTACCTTTACCTAACTCTTCGGCTTTATCCTGACAAAATGCAATGTAATCGAGTCCTATGATTGACTGTTCAATGAGTTCTTCTTTTTCCTGGGGATTGATCTTGTCTGCTGAGAATTCCAAGAGATCAAATAGGCCTGTGATCATGGTGGCATGACTATTTACTTCGCGAAGATAACCACCACAGTCCTGCCACCCGCCACCTTCGGCATGCCCGGGACCATGTTTCTTGTAGTTGTTTTTTCTAAACTCTACCCTGTGTTTCAGCTGCTCAATGGCTACCTTTTCCCAGCTTTCATTCCAGAGTAAATCAGACGCTACCTTAAATGGAGCAGTCTTTATCTCTTTCCCACTGGTATTTTTAAAAGCACAGGTGTAGCTGCCTGCTTTTTTAAGTGCAGAGAAATCAGCAATCCACCAGTATTCTTTCCATTTCTCTCCCCAACTCTTCAGCTTTCCTGTGAATATGTTTTTCCCATTTTCATCATACAACTGAAAATCGTCTCCTTCTGCTATGTAGTCGTTGGTTGCTGATCTTATGATTATTCGTTTATCTGAATCTAAATCGTAACCTACCCTGGAAAACAAGACTCCTGCTTTTGCTTCATCCTTGTTATGCGCAAAACTAAAGTTCGCACTTAAGCAGATTGCTATTGTAAAAAGTATTGTTAATGCCTTCATCTGTCCTTTATGATTTAAAGATTATTGGATATCTTGATTGTTAGATTATTCTGCTTTGGTGTCTAACAAAAAGGAGGAGGCAAAGACCTCCCCCCTAAAAAATCACTAACACTATATTTATTGCCCAATCCAACCTGGATTTTGGACCATATTTTCATTAATCTGTAGCTGTCGAAGTGGCAATGGTTTAAGATAATGCTTTGGCTCCCATTTTCTCAATGAGGCATCTTCAATTATCAAGAAACCATTAGCATCTAATTCGTAGCGATGTATGCCTCTCAAATCAACCGATTCAACCTGTGCGGTTACTGGATTGTAAATTTCAAAAGGATTCTCGAACATGGTTCCTCCCCACTTCATTCCTTTGATGGTTTTAGGCATCTCAACTTCTGCAATCTTCCAACGGCGAATATCGTCGTACCTAAATCCTTCCATAAATAGCTCTACTGTTCTTTCTCTGCGAATTTCAGTTAGCATATCCAGACTGTTATCAGCAACAAAACCGTTTGTTAGATCTGGCATTCCAACTCTTGCTCTCAACTGGTTAATTGATTTATTCAAATCATTATCAGAAATGCTTCCATCTTTCTCAAAAGTCGCCTCGGCATAGATAAGCATCATCTCTGCCAAACGGAAAACAGGATAGTCGTTTGCAATAGGCTGTGCTATTTCATTACAAAACTTATAAGGCGTATAGCCTGTTAGTGAACTAGGACACCAGCCATTATGGAATGCTCCTGTTCCCACCAACTCCTCAGGAGTTTCAGTAAAATCGCGTGCATATGGAATATGATACCAATACTGATCGAAAGGCTGAACATGATTGGTACGAATTCGAGGATCACGATCAACATACTCCCAGTTGGTAGCAAGTTTGGTGTCGGGATCTATTTCTGAATCATATCCTTTAAAGACACTATTAGCATGAGCAATCGGCAGTCCGTTACTATCAAGATACATATCCATCATCTTTTTTGTTGGAGATAGATCATCCCATCCAATTACAACCCATGAATATCCTCGGTTACGTAACGACTGACTGTACTTGTTGGCTAGGATAATCTCATTTTGATCTTCTTTGCCTAGCCCCACAGGATTACTCTTTCTTTCAGTTTCCAATGTGAAGAAATAGCGGTAACTATCCTCTCCCAGCACATCTCTTCGATCAAACAATGCAAACTTACCTCCATCAATAATCGACTTAGATGCATCAATTGCCTGTTGCAGATAGCCATTGTAATTGCCTCCTGTACTGTGATACTTAGCCCAGGTACCTTCGAATAGTGCAACTCTGGCTTTTAGGGCCTGAACCGCTTCTTTTGTTATTCGTCCTGAATTATCAGTACCGGTAAGAGAACCGATTGGTGTTTTCAGTGCTTCATTCAAATCGTTTAAGATAAAATCAGCCACTTCAGTGCGACTATTACGTGCTGCATACAGCAATGGATCTTCAAGTCCTAAAGGTTTATCAACAAGGATAACTCCACCAAAGTCGCGATATAGATGCCAGTACAACAATGCTCTAAAAAACAATGCCTCACCTCTATAAATCTGTACCTTCTCCTTCAGTTGCTCATCCTCAAGATTATCGAAAGCTGTCAACAAATCGTTTGTCTTTCTGATTCTTGAGTATGAATTATTGTACAATCCACTACTTGCCGATTCGAAGTAGGTACCATTACTAATCACACTTGCATCATACGTTATATCAGCATCTTCATCTCTTCCGCAGGTCCCGAAACCTGGCAAATAATCGTAGAATTGATTAGCGAATATTTTAAAGTCATTTTCCTTTTTGAAAAATGAATCGGTACTTAATTCAGTTAGTGGGTATAAATTCAAGTCTTTTTCACAGCCTGTAAGCATAAAAACCAACACGGCTATTACCAAATATATTTTTTTCATCATGTAAGCTTTTAAAAGTTAACTTTTAAACCTAAAGAAACGGTACTAGGTACAGGCATTAGATTTGTTTGATACGGTTGATATGGAGTAAAACTCTTGCTAGGCATTTTGTTAATTAAAAATCCTAAATCAGTTCCACTCACATAAACGTATAGGCGTTCAGTTTTAATCCTATTTGCCCAAGCTTTAGGTAGATTGTAACCTAACTGTACATTTTTGATTGCCAGGTAAGGTACACTTCGCTTCACGTATGGTGCATTTGACCAACGATAGTTATGTCCATTAATGTTACCGTTAATGGTCGACGAACGAATATGCATTCTTGGATACAGTGCATTGCGATTATCTTCTGTCCATGTGTTACCATAGTAGAAATCTAGTGGTTGACGCCATGGTGCATCATATTCTCGTGCCGTAAAATTCCAGATATGCAGTCGGCCTATTCCATTCAGCAACATACTAAAATCGAAACCTTTCCACGATGCTCCAAGATTAACGAAATAGCGATAGCGTGCTCCTGTTTCGCCAAGCTTTACCAAATCGCCTGAATCTTCAGTTGGATTGCCGCTACTATCAACCTTGTATATGCGATTGTCTTCTATTTGACCGTCACCATCTTTATCTAAATACTTTGCATCACCTACTCGAATGTTAGGATAGATACCACCAGTTACATTCTCTTTATACTCAGCTAGTTCTTCCTCACTCTGGAAGAATCCACCGAAATCAAGACCATAAGCTGAATTCACATACTGTCCTTCAACAAAAGCATTTACCCCGTTACCGATATCTCTACTATCAGATAAGCTTTCAACCTTTGAACGAACATCAGAGATACCAATTCCTGCATAATATTGGAAATCGGTTCCTATTTTATCTTTCCACTTGATGCTTAAATCCCATCCTTTAGCTTTTACACTTGCTCCATTAACCGATGGTGCCGATGTTCCTAATACGGTTGGGAATTCTTCACTATAGAACATGTTATCGGTGGTAGTGACGAATACATTGGCATTAACCTCTAATCGACTTTTGTACATGGTAAGATCAACACCTGCATTGGTCTTCTCGGCAACTTCCCATGTTCTATCAATAGCTGGAAAACCTGTAGTTGTTGCATATTGAGGATTGTAATATGATCCAGATTCCCCAAACACATAGCCACTTTGTCCGATCTTAATTCTGGATACAAAATCGTAGTAACCAATACTATTCTCGTTACCCATTTGTCCCCAGGTACCACGAAGCTTTAGGAAGTCGACATTTGATAGGTTAAGGTTTTTAAAGAATGGCTCCTGACTAATGTTCCAGGTAAGACCAGCACCAAAGAAGGTATCCCACTTTTTCCCTTCAATAAAACGAGAGGATCCATCGTGACGGATATTTCCTTCAATAACATACTTGTCGTTGTAAGAATAACTTAGGTTACCAAAGTACGATTTAATTGCATTTTGATATTGGTTTTCCCAGTTATACTGTTCTTCGGTATTACCCATGTTCAATGAAGGCAATCCATCATTTACAAGATCAAATCGGTGGCCACCATTTTTGTCGTAATAATATTCTTCGTGCGACGTACCCACCAACGAACGAATAGTATGCTTGTCGTTGATGTTAGCTACATACCTTGCCTGCAGGTTACCAATAAAAGAGTTGAATGTAGATTTTGACGCCATCACTCTATCGCGCCCTTCATTTAGATTATAGCGTACAAAGTCTTCGTTTCCATCGTAATGCGCCACATTCTTCATGACATTTCGGTTTTGAACAAAGTCCATATTTCGAGAAACATTACCGGTGATTACCATGTTTCTAAATGGCTTTAATTCAACGAAAAACTGCGGACTAACATTGTACTTATCTGTTCTGCTTTGCCCTCCTTCAACAGCCAAAGCAAGAGGACTATACCACTTAGCAAAGTTGGTATTATATCTGCCTTCCTTTGTATAAGGTAAGTCGGAGGTGTGCTTTAATGAGGTCCAGTTTTGCACATCATTAATGTAAGTCGGCTCATTTAGCTTTTGGTAGCGCAAGCCAACATTTACTCCTATTTTCAGGTAATCTTTGTGCGAATATTCATACTTCACACGTGTATAGTAAGTCAAAGCATCATTCTTCCCATACTGAAGCATACCTCCTTCATCCACTACTCCTCCGGAGAGATAATAATTGGTATTTTTAGTAGATCCGGAAGCTGACACGTCATAGTTGTAACGCATGGCTGTTCCATACATAAAATCAAACCAATCGTTATGACCGAATGTCAAGTAGTTGGCATCGAAGAACTGGGCTCCATCAGTGATCTCATACTTAAAATCATTCTTGAAGATATCTTCATGTTGGATGTTGTTTGCATCCATATAGTCAAAGATTTTCTGGAAGCGGAATGTAGGTGCATCGCCTTGATCTTCCCATCCTTTTCTCAACTGAGTAAAGAAAGTATACATGTCCTCTTTGCGCGAGTAATAGTGAGGAATGGTAAAGGTTGAACTTACACTGGCACTCACCTTTGGTGCTTTACCTTTTTTGGTTGTTACCACAAGCACACCACCAGAACCTCTGGCTCCGTAGATTACCGCCTCAGCATCTTTTAGTACCGAAATGTTCTCAACGTCGTTAGGATTAATAAAATCTAATGCATTAATACTAGGCTGTACAACTCCATCGACTACCAGCAATACTCCTGGCGAATAGCGTGATGTTGTTCCTCCAATGTTAAAATACACCTCTCCACCGCCTACTCTTCCGGGATTTGTATAGCTAACATTCAAACCAGGAGCCAGACCTGTCATAAGGTTACTTAGTTTCTGCACTGGTCGGTTTTCTAATTGTTCTGACGATATCGTTGAGACAGATCCTGTAAGATTGGTTTTTCGTTTCATTTGGTATCCTACAGCAACCACCTCCTCAAGTCCGATTGCGTCCTCAAGCATTACAATATTTATAACATTCTGACTACCTACTTCAATTTCCTGAGATCTCATTCCCATAAAAGAGATCTGAAGAATCGTTTTAGCATCGACTCCTGATAATTGAAACTTACCATCATAGTCACTCACAGTACCATTTGTTGTACCCTTAATAAGCACTGTCACTCCAGGTAAAGGTTCTCCTGCCTCATCGCTAATAGTACCCTGAATATCTTTCTTTTGTATTTGTGCAGTTTGTTCAGACACTGTTGTCAGTACAATTGTTTTATCGACCAGCTGATATTTCACACCGGTATTTTCGAAGAGTTCATTAAGTATATCCTTAACTCTCACTTTCTCGACATTGATGGTTACTTTTCGATTCAGATCAATTGCATCACGGTTATACACGAACCAATATTCACTCTGATTTTCGATATGTTCCAGCACAGACTCAACATTTGTAGTCCCCAGCTTCACATCGAGTCTGGCGGTCTGGGAGTAGCTTTCTGATGCTGCCAGATTAATTACTCCTGCAATAATTAGAATTAGAGTTAGCTTCATTTTTAATAAAATTTTCCGTTCGAAGTCCTTAATGCGACTCCGAGAAAAAAACATTTGTTTTTTTTTCATACCTTTAGATGTTTGATTTATAAAAAAGTTGAATAAGCTTTTTTTAAGTGCAGGTTAGATGGCGGTCTTCCCTGCACTTTTTGCTTATTATCTTTATAGTTTTCGTTTCATATCGCGTTTAATTTTAATTGTTTCATAGGTGAAGTGATTATTCTTAGATTGAGGTGATTTTACGCGCTCCCATTCAATAGGCAATGTCAATTTAAATATCTCCATTATCTGATCGATACTCTTTTTATCAAATGTTGCATCAAATGAATATTCCTCGAGTCGAGCATCTTCGATTAGGAATTTTACGTTGTAGGCTTTCTCAAGACGCTTTAATATGTTTTTAAACTTGGTATTTTCGAATACATAGATATCATTAATCCAACCGATGTATTGATCTAATCCTTTTGTTGTTGTTACCTTTAGCTTGTTATTGTCTTTGTACAACTGTCCGATTTGCCCTGGCTTAAGGAAGGTTTCCTTTGCGTTATTGGAGGATGCTTTACGGGCATTGATTTTGGTTTTGGTTTTGGTTTTGGTTTTGGTTTTTGGGGTGGCTCCGATTGTAGATGATTGCGATGCTGCGGATGCTAAGGCTAGCGAAACCTTTCCTTCAATCAACGCTACACTAACATCGTCGTTTTCGTCGTATGCATTAACATTAAAGGTGGTTCCATATACTTTTACATGCAGATCGTTTGTTTTCACATACATCGGCACTTCCTTGTCTTTCTTTACTTTGAAATAACCTTCTCCTGTTAGGAATACCTCACGGTATTCATCACTTCCCAATAGTGGGTATTTTAATGAACTACCTGAGTTTAGCCACACTTCACTTCCATCGGGTAAGGTTACCATTGTTTTTCCTCCTAACGGTGCGTATACAGTGTTATAAGTTGTACCAAGCGTTTCAACTTTATCTGCCTTGAACCGTGACAGAGAAACGTTCTGGGTATACAAATACAATGAGGTAATGATTAATGGAATAACAAGAATGGCTGCAATCCTGGCAAACCAATTGAAGTTGATTTCACGTACCTTGCGGCGAAGAGTCTGCTGGTCTTTGCGGCGCTGGTTATTCTGGTTAGGCTGCTGGTTTTGGTTGCGGCCTTGGGAGCGTTGTGACTGCTCGCCAGGGTGTTGCTGGTTGCTTTGCTGGGACTGCGGTTGCTGGGACTGTAGTTGCTGTGACTGCGGTTGCTGGTGGTCTTTGGGTTGTATACCAATTGCATTCCACAGATAATCCAATTCCTGTTCGGTGAAAGTAACGCTCTTAAAAGTGATACTATCGATTACTGTCTTTGCCTCAACAAACTGTTGCTTTGTTAAGTCATACTTTTTCCTAAACTCCCTCTTCTGGAGATCAGAATAAGTTTCAAACATTTTTAATTCATTTTGAAATGTTTGATCAGCTAGCAATTTTTCAAGATTCTCGTTAGTCATTATTCTAAATTGAAAATCATTTTTATTGTCCTTCTATTAATAAAGAGGACGCAATCGAAAAATAGTACTGTGAAAATCTGATCTTTTTTAAAAAATAATGAAAAAAGTAACCAATTGGTGGAGGTTATCTTCGTCATAAGGACACAAAAACAACAACCATAGCCACCTGACTACATGACACTTAACAACATTACTCTTAAAAATGAGTTAGAATAAATATTTCTTAAAAATTTCTTTTAAAAAGGGTAAAGAATTCGAACAGCATTACATCAAGGTCGTTCAAATCATCGCGTTTTATATTGGTTAGTCCGTTGCGAAGTTTACTAAAAACACCCGGCATCATATTCTTTATTGTCTGCTCTTTTATCTCCACAATTTCAGCAATCTCTCGATAGCTTAAATCATGATAAAATCGTAGAAACACCACTTCGCGATGCTTATTGGGAAGTGCGTTAATATTCTCTAGGAGCTGCTCTTTTATCTGCGAAGAGATAACCTCTCTATCGACAAATTCCCCCTGTTCGAAAATCAAGAAATCGCCGTTACCCTTTTCATTCAAATCCTCTGTGGGAGTCGATTTTCGGGATTTCAGCATTAATCTTCGAAGAGAAACCAACAAATATGCTTTGATATTAGAAACCGATGATAATCGATCGTGAGATTGCCAGATCGTCAAGAATAGCTCCTGAATATGATCTCGTACAAAGTCATGAAAGGGTACTATTTTAATTCCATATGCAAATAAACCAGCATAATGCAATTTAAATATTTCAGCAAGTGCCTCGTGGTTACCACTCCTCACCTTCTCCCAAAGTACAGTATCGCTATTTTTATCTGAACTTACCAACGTTAGATTATCTCGTTTAGAACGCATCAAATATAGAAAAATAATCGCTACTTCTTTGGAGAAAGGGATACTCTGAGGCAACGAATGTCTATAGCAGTGAAGATATAGAAAGCAATCCAACTACTTCGTTGCTATAGACATTCGCCTGACAATTATCAATATTATTGATGTTTACTTCTTTAATATTTTGATTGACTTGGAAGTCTTTCCCACCTGCATATTCATAAAATAAAGACCTGAAGGTAAATCACTAACATCTATTCTTATATCCTCATACGATTCAAACTGCCTTATCTTAAGAACCTTCCCTAGATTATCTAAAATTCTTATTATAATAGTTTCATTCTGGGAACTTTCGACATCAACATGTACAAAATCAGTTGTTGGATTTGGGTAAACTCTATATGCTTCTATTAACGCATCAATAGTGGTAGACGTAATCTTATCTTCTACAATAATAACATCTAACACAGCATATCCCCTGGCTCCAGATTCAGTATTGGTTTCTCGAAGCATAATCTTTCCTTTCCCAATATCACCCCAATCAACTGTAACTATATCATCATTAGGATTGCTATTTTGAGCTCCTTGAACGTTCCAACTTATGCGACTTCCAAGGCTGTGTTTAGCTTGATAGTCCTCTTGAGAATTAATGACAACAGTATCAGCACCCAGGATTTCAGGCTCAGGCAGTTCGGTAACTTTCACTACAAGCTCTCTGGTTTTTCCTGTTCCACAACTGTTATAAGATGTTACTTTGATGCTAAAATCACCCAGTTCATTCCATGTTACTTTAGCTTTATTCAAATTGTATTCTATTTGATTATCACCATTCACTTCCCATGAATAATGAGTCCCATATGATTGAGGAATAGAGTAAGATAAAGTGGAATTCAAAGGTGCTAATGCTGTTCCTGCAATGTAACCTGGCATTGTTTGCTTGTTATCATCAGTAACAGAATATAAGGTCGCACGGGCACCAACCAACCAAACATTATTATTCATCACGTCCAGATCATTAAAACTTGTTGTATTATAAGCCTTCAACCAAGTCTCTCCTGCATCAAGAGTTTCATATACACCTCCGTTACTATTTGCAACATATCCTTTCTCTGAATCAAAGAAGAATGTAGATTTGAAGTCATACCCAATGCCTGTACTCACCTCCTTCCAAGTCATTCCTCCGTCAACTGTTCTTAGTTCAAAACCATCATCACCTAGGGCAACTCCTTTTTGATCATCAAAGAAGTCGATTGTTCGAAGCCATGTCCCGGAATAACTATTCAAGGCTTTCCAAGAAAGACCTCCATCCTCGGTTTGTAGAATCTTAGATGGATTTCCACTTATCGCAAATCCTCTTTGGGAGTCTAAAAAGTACATATCCTCAATTGCTGTACTCTGGTTAACTCCTTCAATTTTTTCCCAGTTTGCTCCGGCATCTACCGTTCTATAGATTGATTCACTCCATCCAAATACAAAACCTAAGTTTTCATTAAAGAAATAAATATCTACCAAACGCTCATATGCTTCAATATCACTGTCAAATCGTGTCCAATTATCTCCACCATCAATAGTCTTGTAAATAGAAAAGTGATCAATCGCAAAGCCAACTTCATTATTAACAAAAAACGATTCAATAATTGTATGATCCTTAGGTTCTTTTAATGGTATGTCAATGGGATTCCAAGTCAGACCATAATCCTTTGATTTAATATTCTTCTCCCCAAAGATTATGGTAGTAGCATCATCAAGACAACTAATACTCTTATAATTTGCTTCTTGCAATGAGGAATGTACATGCCATTCGTTGTCTTGCATGTTAATAATTGTTCTTCCACTTTCTCCAGTACTACCAAGACTGCTACCAAATCCTACAGCGCACCCTCTTTTATAATCAGGACTGAAATCTAAGGCAATTGTGTTATGAAAATAATTCCATTCGTTTTGCGGTTCCCAGGTTACACCTCCATCCTCTGTTTTATATATAAGAGAGCCATCCCAGGATCCTGTAGCATAACCTATAGATTCATTCTTAAAATGGATTACTGTTGCATAGTCGGTTACCATCGTGCCTACTTTAACCCATTTTTCTCCTCCATTTGTTGTTTTATATACTCTACCCTTTCGGCCAAGCAAAAATCCTGTCTTTTCATTAACAAATTGAATATCAACAAATGAGTTACTAAAAGGTAAATCCTTTATTTCCACGTTAACCCATGTGTCACCGCCATCGTCAGTCATATACAATGAACCTCCGAAAACAAAGCCCTTATCCTCATTGATAAAGTATCCTCCTGCAATATCATAAGGTGTTACACTTAATGCTTTCCATGTTTTACAACCATCGGTCGTCTTTAAGATGTTATTTTTACCTCCAAAGAGGTATCCAACATCCTCATTAATAAAGAAAAGATCTCTTGGATATGGATATTCCGGATTTGGAAAATCTACCAAGAACCAATCATCCCCACCATTAACAGTCTTCAGTAATTTACCATAATCTCCTATGACATAAGCCGTTTTACTATCGATGCGCTGTATAGCAAACAATCTCCTTATCGTTTCAGTACTTACCTTATACCAATTTTCACCACCATCCTTCGATTTAATGATTGTACCACTCTCCCCGATCGCGATAACTGTATTATTATCAAGAAATACAACACCAGTCAAAGCATACGATTCATTTCTGACTTGTTTTCCACATGCGTCAAACGCTATATCTTCATTTACATTTACAACATCAATCACAAAAGGATTTTCATAACTTTCATTCGATTCACGAACACTTCCCTTTATTCTTATACTGTATGCATTATCCTCCTCGAAATCAAAGCTTTCTTTTGCAATCAATTGATTGTCCTCAATCGAAAAATATACATTATCACGATCACCCAATCCCTCGACCAATGAAAATTCAACATCATTTTTTCCATATAAAGAGACTAACCCTACAGTAGTATTACTTGTTGAGTTCTCGAGAATCTCATTATTGTCGAGCTTTAATTTACTCGCCTCATCCTCACTGTGAGGAGTAAGCATGTGAGCTAACTTTACCGTGTCGGCATTGAAAGCACTTGAAACACCTTCACAGTTTCCAGTAATATTTAATCGAAATACTCCTTCGTTTAAATCATTTGATAGGATGTCAAGCATGCATTTCGATTCTCCTTCCGTAAATGGGAAATAATGTAGATAAAAACTGTTCTTTTCTCCTGGTTGAATAAACTGATCAATCTCCCCACTGAGAAAGAAATCATTACCAGTAACAACAACCTTTGACATACATAGCTCCTTATTTCCAGCATTACGAATTTCAACCTTTTGGACTGTACAGCTATCAACTTTCGATCTTAAGTTAATGCTCGCATTATTGACATAAGTTCGATAATCTACTTTTACTTTAATTTCAGAATTCGGATTCGTATTCCAAAGTCCCGTACCATATTCATCTTGACCTTTATAGTACACTATTCCATCTACGTTATGTAAAACTGATGCATTAGTGTAATTAAATAAATATACCGGACTTATTCTGACTGTACCTGCAGTAGTTCCATCCGATTCCCAAAGTTCTCTACTTCTACTGGAAAAATAGAGTTTATCGTTCGCAATAATAGGTTTCACGGACTCTTCCATACTAACCTCGGCCACTTGTTTGGTACCAGCCTCGGTACCATCAGATTTATAAAGGTAAAAGCCAGCTTCATTGCTCGCTCGAAAATAGAGTACATCTTTGAAAGCAATAAAATTTTGCATAAATGAATTAGACCAATGCGGTGCCCATCCAAAAGTTTTTACAGGAACAGTACCTGCAGTTGTCCCATCGGTTTTCCATAAAACATCTTCCTCCTTACCATAAGCGTCCTTTCTTACACTAAAGAATACCTTATCATCTACGACTGTAACATTACCGAATTCGTGTCCTCCCCCAAGCTCTAACAACAGAGTAAATTCCTCAGAAACAGGATCAAAATGATAAAAACGTATTTCATTTCGATAAGTTGTATGTGCAATAAAATATAATGATTTTCCGGTAGAAACCAGATCCGATATCCCTGTGTAATCATCTACATTATAATCTGAAACACGATTTGTTTCTCCATCCATTTTTATCAACTCACCATAGCCATGTCTCCTGATATAAAACAAATCATCGCCAACGATTCTTAGATAGTATATAGCATTATAATATCCTTCGCTAACTTTAACAGTGCCCTCTGATGTTCCATCTGTTTTCCATATGTCACGACTGTTGCCTGTATGTGAAGCAGTGAAATATAGTTCTCCTTTCCAAAGTAAAAATTGCATTGGATTAGATCCATTATCATAACCTCCACTATTCGGTCTGATGTTTTTAACCATTTGAGTTCCTTCTTCAGTTCCATCCGATTTCCAAAGTTCTGTACCATTGATATTATCGTATGCTGAGAAGTAAAGTACTCCTTTATAAGAAATTAAGTCTGAAGGAGAAGATCCTCTGTTTCCAGGGCAAATATCCTTAACCAATGATGTATTCTTCTTTGAACCCTTCGTCACCCATAGCTCTTTGCCATGCACACCATCATCGGCAGCAAAAAATACCTGATCTCCTACATTTGCAACTTTTCCTATATCTCCATAGTTTCCAATAAAAGTTTGTCCGTAACTATTCGTTATTGAAATGCTCAGTAAAAGTAAAATTAGCTTTAATTTTCTGGTAAACAAGTGAGTTACATACCACTTAGCAAGCTCTACCTTTGGCATGCGATGAAGGAACATTGGTTGTTTAAGCATAATATTGTTGTCATTTTTCGAAGTGCGAAGATAGCAATTTTACTGGGGAAGTCATAAAAATATGTAGAACTAGTCCCGATACTGCTACACCACCGGCATTGGCTGCTTTTCCTGGTGTATAAAGGATTCCCTTCTCACAGAACAGATGCTCTGCTTCATAGGTCGAAGGTATATTCGCTCCTTCTACTACATAGTTCCCAAATAGGATACGAAAGAGAAAATAGCTATTATTGAAGAAAGTAAAGTTAATGGTGTAAAAGTGATTATGGAAAAATATGGGATCTATCCTGCTACAATCTATAACTGGAAGAAGCATTACGATATGAATAGAAACAGCCTTATAGCTTATTAAAATGATCGTGACGATACAATCCACCGAAAAACACAGCTGTACTCAGTAAAAGGTTCGACTACAAATATCATGAATAATTTGGATTCTCACTTATCTTTAATAAAAACATCTAAATATCAGTGGTGCCTCAATCATCACTATTGAAGTGAAATTGAATCGCGATAATTGAAGTGCTCTAACCTGAAAGATTTATTAGTTCGACATCAAGTATATCCTCTATGTCAAAAAAAGTATTAACATTAAAGCAGTTAGCAGAGAAGCAACACTGATTTTTACTTTTTTCAATTTCCCACTGAATAGTTACGATTATAAAAGCTTCATATTTCCAGCTTTTTATTTCCTCCTACGAAAATGTATACATCTTAACGAAAAAGTTTAAGTCAAAAACATACCTCATACCCGAACTTTGCATCAGTTAATAATTCAAAAAAATAACTGATATGAAAACAATCGTGAAATCAATCGTAAAAACAATGTTGGGTCTGTTGCTGATAACAGCCTCATTAAATATATCAGCGCAAAAAAGTAATAATTTAAAAGATAATACAATGAAGGATTTAAAAGCAGGTGTAAACAAAGTAACATTCAAATCATTTGGAGTTGATTTAGTAGGGGATTTATATCTTCCTGAAGATTTTGATGCAAACAAAAAATATAAAGCAATCGTTAGTGCGAGCCCATTCCCACAGGTTAAGGAACAAATTCCTGCAACTTATGGGCTGGAAATGGCTAAAAGAGGTTTCGTTTTCTTAGGATTCGATTATTTAGGAATGGGAGAATCACCTGCATTACCAGGAGAACATAAACAATCGAGGTATATGTTTCGACTTATTGAAAACACATGGGATGCTGTTTCATATTTAGGAACACTTCCGTTTGTAGAAGAGATTTATGGACTTGGTGTATGTCAGGGTGGTTCGATTATAGCTTCGGCAGCAGTTACAGACCACAGAATTAAGAAAATTGCAACGGTTTCAGGTATGATGGCTGCAGATGCTTTCCAGTGGATTGGTAGAGAGGTAACAGACGCACAAATTGCTGCAGCAAATGCGTCAATGCAAAAGCAGTATGAAACAGGGAAACCCGATTATGTAGCACCATTTGGACTTAACGATGAGCAATCAAGAGAAGAATTTGTTGAAGCTGCAGCATATCCTGAAATGGCCGGAGAATCATATGACTACTATGGTAGAGATGGATTTCGAGGTCCTAAAGCTGTTAAGAACTTCACTAATATGCACATTGGCGACCAAGCAATGCAATCTTTATTTTCTCTAGGTGAAGCTTATGCTGACAAGATTGTGCAGCCTACTATTGTAATCTACAGCTCTAATGCTTCTACAGCTGTTTGTTCAACTGGATTTATTGAGAAGCTTACAAATAATCCTAAGGTTGTGGCTTTGAGTAATTTTAGCCATGTTGATTTCTATTACAAGCCGGAAGCGGTAAAAGTCTCAACAGACGCTATAGCTGAATTCTTCAATAAATAATTAGGGCTTCAATATAAATTAATGCAAGATAACTTCTCCAAAATTCGAAGAAGTTATCTTGTCTGATTTTATAAAAGTCCATATGACTGCAAAGTATTGGAAAACACTAATAATTAACGCAATAGAAAGAGGTCTCTTATGAATTTCAATAAAGAATCAGTTCTTCTTAAGAAAATATGGATCTAATTAAGAAGCAAACCTTTAATGCCAATGCGTTTTTTTAGCTCCAGTTGATGATTATTTTTCCCTTTGCCCTTCCACTCTCACTAAAAGCCATTGCTTCATGGATTCTTTCAAATGGGTATTCAACGCCTACGATAGGGGTATTATTTATTCAACAGTCAGATAGTATTTCGTTGGTTTCCCATTGAAGTTGCGAGGTCTTATTTTGCCCTGATAAAACAACCATTTCTCATTCTGAAAGATGAATTTATCATTTAGCTGAACAGTAAAATCATTTGCTTTTTTATCTGTGATATAATATTCTACATGAGAAAACACACTCTCAATTATAAATCCGTTGACTCCTTGTTTCACTTCAAAAATAACAGGCGATGACAGTCCATTATGTACCTGCTCATCAGCTTCTTTTGCGTATAGAACTCTAATGTCAAAGGTTAAATGCTTCCCTTTCATATTTGTTACATCAAAACTGCATTTCCGTTTTGATACTTCTGGATTATAATTCTCCACAACCTTTTGCTTTACTTCATTCTCTGAATTAAAGCTATTTAAGATTAAAGCATTATCAATAACCTTCCACTTTCCTGAGGTTGCCTTCCTCACAAAGGGAGCCTTGATATAATAATCAAAAACGCTATTCTTGTTTAAAACAAGCTCAACACGACTTTCATTTGTGGAAAAACTAAATGTCAAATCTTTTTCTCCTAGACCTGCGACTTGAGCAGTTACGTCAATGTTTAATAAGGCTATTGCTATCAATAAAACAATTCTTGCCATCTTCTATTATTTAGGAATCTTTAATCCGATAATATCTCTACACCCCAATTCTTATCGTTTCCGAATTGTATGATTACGAATGATGTTGTTTTACCGTGATATTCTTGTCGCTGTAGAACGATTTTCTTTTCTGGGCCCTCAGGATTAGCAACTTCTTCAACCAGTACTTCCTTGAGGCTCGACAACATAACGGTTAATCTTAGTTTACTTCCGAGGCTTTCATCATAACCAACTCCCCAAATAATATCAATGTCTTCGCCCATACTCTTTTTCATAAAATCCAACACCTCATTAATTTCAGCTATTTCTACCTCTACTTCTCCTGCCTCTAGATTAATTAGAATATTCTTTACCTCACTTAAATTTACATTCGATATAAATGGAGATTGAAGAATCTGTTCTAGCGCTGAATCTATCCTGTTTTCTCCTTCTGCTTCGCCATAATCGACTGTTGAAAAACAAGAATCGGCTAAAACACTTTTGACATCGGAAAAGTCAATATCAATATAACCAAACTGGGTCATAATCCTGGTTATAAAATCAATTGGCTGCTTGAAAATAGCGTCGGAATAACTAAATGACTCTGATATTTTGATTTCAGGATATTTATTAAAAATATAGTCGTTTGAAAAGAGGAATACTGAATCGGTGTAAGCCTTTATCTTATTTACACCTTCCATTGCCACATTTTTCCGTTTACTGCCTTCGGTTGTGAAAGGAGTAGATAGTACACCAATCGTAAAAATGTCTAATTCCCAGCATAATCGGGCAATAACAGGACTTGCTCCTGTGCCAGTTCCTCCCCCCATTCCTGTTAAGACAAATGCAATGGTATAGTCACCTTCAAGGAACTCATTAATCTTTGACACATTTTCCATTGCGGCTAATTCACCTTGCACCGGCTTAGAAGCTGCACCAAAACCATTCAGTCGTTCTTCTCCTATTAGAAGCTTTCTTTCGGATGGAATATCTATACTGTTTAATGCATGAACATCGGTATCTATTGCACAAAAGTCTAAAGCTTTGCTCTTATTCTGTTTGTATACGTGCTGCAGGGCATTGCAGCCTCCCTCACCTACCCCTATAACAAGTATGAAGGGTTTATCAAATTTCTCAAAAAAAAGGTTGTCCATCGCTTCAGAGTTTTATCGCCAACGTCAGGCTTTTTTGTCTTGTTGGTTATTATAAATATAGTAATTATTCTTCACCTAAAGTACCTCGATTTTACGGATCTTATAAGAATACAAGTAGAATGGGAGTAGACTAACCTTTAAATCAGCATGTTAAAGATTTGAGGAATCGTTTATTGGGAACGGAAGGAAAGGGGAAAGGGTTGAAAGGTTGGAAGGATCAATGGTTGGACGGGGGAAAGGTTTTGGGCTTAATTAAATCTGAACTTTGCTTTCGATACCCCTAAAAAGTATACATAATGCGTGGTGAAGCGCTATATTTGAGGCCTCAAGGATTAAATAAACTAATATAACTATTTGATGGTTTTCGGCTTGAATCACACCATACACATAACCTGTTATGTTGTAGCGTATTAAAGTGAGACTAGCTATTGGAACAAAACGAGATTGAAGAGATGTTAAAAGATAGATTGGCTAAGAAAGAATCAGGATTCCTATTTTACGGATTAACTCCACCAAAGAAAAATACAGATAACGAGAAAATTAAGGTGATTGCTGAAAAGCAAATTGCGCGAATTAATAGTGTTGATATTGATGGATTGGTACTCTATGATATTCAGGATGAATCGTCGAGAACCGACAGAGAGAGACCTTTCCCATTTATGCCAACATTAGCTCCTGATTATTATAGCGAAAACTATTTGAGTGAGCTAGAGGTTCCAAAGATCATCTATAAGAGTGTTGGGAAATATTCGCCATCGGAATTCAAGGGCTGGATAGAAAAATCAGATGATGCTAATTGTTCTGTATTTGTAGGCTCGCCATCTAAAAGTCAGGTTTCGAATCTTTCGTTAAGTGATGCATATAAAATAAACCATGATGCCGACTCTTCGATGTTGATAGGTGGTGTTACTATTCCTGAACGACATATTAAAAAAGGAAACGAGCATATTCGCCTTTTAGAGAAAATCGACTCAGGTTGTAGTTTCTTTATATCGCAATGTGTTTACAGTATCAATAACACCAAAGATTTCTTGTCGGACTACTATTATTTGTCGCAAGAGAAAAATGTGGATTTGGTGCCTATCATATTTACCTTAACTCCCTGTGGTTCACTAAAGACACTTGAATTCATGAAGTGGTTGGGGATTGATATTCCGAAATGGCTGAACAACGATTTGAAGAATGCTAAAGACATTCTATCAGATTCAATTCATGTGTGCAAAGCCATTGCTGCTGAGATCATTGAATATAGCAGAGCGAAGGGTATTCCTATTGGATTCAATATTGAGAGTGTGGCTATTAGAAAGGAAGAAATTGAAGCTTCGATTGAGTTACTAAAGGATATCAAAGAGATGATGAGTAAATAGATGCTCAAACTGTCGTGCCATGCGACGACTCGCTAAGGCTTGACAGGTTACCTATGATTTAAAGCATCAGGTCATGGCAACGGAATTGGCCTCCTGAAAAAAGCAATGGATTTAGCAGCGGGTGGTTAGAGAGACTGGGAAGCTTAGAATGCAATTCTAAGATCACCCAGCCGAACTTACCAACTGCAATAAATCGATTACTTTTTTCAGGCAGCCTTGACTTTTTTGTCTCGTTTTTGGGGCAAGCCAAAAATGAGAGCCCGTCCGGCAGGACAAAAGAATCCCGTTCTGCAGGACAAAAGAAATCTGCCCGCCTAGAGGACAAAGATCTTACAAAACAACCTCTTCATCGGAAAATTTAAGTTGCTCTACTTTGCGCAAGGTATTCTTTCCATCACGATCGGCTACATTATCCTTCACCTCAACAACGCCATCATTATTTGTAATGGTATACTCGCTCTTTTTCCCACTAAAAACAACCATGTTAGCCCCATCATTTCCAGTAATATCATTATCCAATTCATTCACTTTTACATTGGTATCGTTTGCGCCTAACAACGTGATATCCTTTAGGTATTGCGAGTGGTTTGTATACGACACAGAAGCATCATATGCCAATGAAAATGTTCCCGTAAAACTTGCATCGATGCGTGCATTGTAAGTCAGGTAAGGATGAAAGAATTTGTTATTCATGAGCGCTGCTCCCTGCTGATCCTCACTGGCAATCTCATCGCGTATTTTAGGCTCATATAGTCCCCACATACCTCTGCTAACCTGCGATGTCCAGGCGCCCCATAATCCATAGTATGAATCAATCAATGCAGCCAGATACTCCTGCGACAGACTGTTCTCTTTGGTAAGCTCTTTAATCCAACCAGCATTATCAGCACCTATTCCCCAGATATTATTCGACAAGGCATTTTGTTGCGCTGCTCTAATCTCTTGCTGAAATGCTGGAAGTGCTCCTGGCGAACTATTAGGTCCGTCAACTCCTATCCCATAATCGTGCACCATGTGAAGTATCTCTTCAAATGCAGCATCACGATGAGTATAATCCTGATTAACATACCATGAATGCCCCTCAACCTGAATCTCGTTTTCATACAACGGCTGACCGTTTACCTCGACAGGATTTTTTCCATCGTCGCTTCCATTTAAGAGCGTTAGAATGGCCTTATTAGCGGCCATTTTATTAGCTACGCCACTTTTATCATTACCATACGTTGATCCTGGATAATTGGTCAGATAGTGCTGCAAAATGCTTCTACAGCGAACTATCTGCTCATTGGTAATATTGCTTTGCGCTACAATGTGTATCACTCCTCCGTTGGGGGTTGTGACTTTGGTATATCGATTGAAGTTTTTGCGATACGCTTTACCCAACGATGATGGCACAGCTTCAATTCCCAATTCGGTATCGAACTCCCCTAGTGGCTGATTTTCAACCGCACTAGTAGAATCGTCGCTACATGCAACTATAGCCAGTAATAATACTCCCCCAATAATTAATTTCACCTTTCTCATACTACACTAATTTTAGTTCAATTTATTGAAAATAAAAAAGCACATACCTTAGTCTTAGCCCATTATACAATGAGTTAAAACTGAAGTATGTGCTTTGGTGTTGCACAAAACTTTTATTGGATTATTTCCTATTTCTTCTTCAGTGTTGAAGTAATCCGCTGCAAACTAAAAGTTCATATTTCTTGCCAGGGCTTGCTACTGTTTCAATAATGAGTCAAATATAGTGTAATTATGTTACAGTTACATAGAGAAAATTTCTGTTTACAGGTGAGGAGGATTTGGGGAGAGCGAATTAAGGATTCTAATTGTGGTAAAATCTCAACTTTTCTCACATAATTAATTTACAAATTGATATTTTTGTTAGTGCAATTAGTGATCGCTTTGATTTAAGCAATCGAAAACATTAAAAGCAATACAACAACAATAAAGAATGCAAACTATGATTTTTGATGTCATCTTTATTCGGATTTATCGGACTAAATTTCCAGATTCCACATATGCAGCAAAGGTTATCATTATATTACTGCAAGCTTTAGTGTTAAGCTCAGTAATAAAAGCTTTGATGACCCAGATCTGTACTGCAGAATATATGGAAAACTTTTCAAGAAATGGCAACATGAAGTTAGTCTATCTTCTTCCAATTGTACCGTGTAGTATTATTACTCATTTTCTTTATAATGAAAGAAGGATTGAATTTCTTGAGTATAAATTCAGCAATCGCTCAAATGCTCACTTAACTGCTAGGATGTTGCTTGCAATAATTATTATATTTACGGTTATTTTTATAACCCCAATATTGGATAAAATAGCATTATGAAGAATAAACATTTGATGATAGGCTATGCCTGTTTTGTACTCTTAGGTATCGCCGCATTTATCACCTTTACAATTACAGGTCATGAAAAGTATCAGCGTTTTGCTTTTGGAGCATCAGGACCTGGAATTGGCCTGATTATAGGTTATTTACTCCGCAATAAAGATCTGATAATCGACAAGAGAAAGTTCAATACTGATTTGATTGTGTTATTATGTATTGCGGTAATCGGCTCTTTGTTTATGTGGGCATTTCTTGATCTAGGAGATTTACTGAGCGAAAGCATTATCTTTTTTAATGCGACATTAATGGCGGTATTGGCACTCAGGAATTCCCAAAATATTCAAATTGTTAAAGAGTAACGTTATGAAGAAGGCAGATTTAATAGGTTTTGGTTTATTATTTGTTATTATTCTGGCTGCAATCATCACCTTTACGATTACTAAAAATAATTGGTTTCAATCATTTGCGCTTGGAACAACAGGACCAGCATTAGGATCGACTATAGGGTATTTTATACGTGATAGAAATCAGATAATCGACAGAAGAAAGTTCAAGATTGATATGTTTGTTTTATCATCTATTGCTGTTGGTGGCTCTGTTTCGATGTGCTTATTTCTTGATTTGGGAGAAATGTTAGAAATCAGCATAGTCTCATTAAATGCCGCTATGATTGCTGCTTTCTTGCTGAGAAATATCCGAAATGTAAGGGTTATAAGGTAGCTTTGGGATAGATTCCTCTGCATTCCCTTGAATCACCTGACAGCGTCCAGAGCTGTGCTAGAGGTCACAACAAGTAGTCATTATTTACCTTTTAGAGTAGAAATCAGAATAATAAAAATGGTCTTATACTAGCCCACAATAACAGCAACCATCACTTAAGTCTTAATTAATCTGATTATAAACTAATTATCAGCAGTAACAAGTACGATAATACCCCGTAACCTATAATTGTGTTACCAAAATTAAAAACTATGGCTTACTTAATTTCAAATGAATGTACAGCTTGCGGGGATTGCGCTCCAAAATGTCCCGTAGATGCAATACATGAAGGAAAAATTTTCACAATCGATGCTGCAACATGCACTGACTGTGGAGAATGCGTTGACGTATGTCCAGTTAATGCAATCTCAGAGAGTTAAAGAACTTTTAAAGACACCAAAGCCGATCTAAATATTAGGTCGGCTTTTTTGCACCTAAATATTGTTTAGGGACTTATTATCCTATTTAAATTGAATCTTCATTATGGGTATAAACTTCATTCAGGAGCAGCTTATGCTCGCGACAAGAGTTCATTCTTCTTTTCTCCTTCTTTTTTATCCAGATATCTCAGGCATTGCTGATTTCGATCATATCCCAACATTACTCCCAAAATAAAATCCTCTTCAGGAGTATAATCTGAAAGTGATTTATCTCCAAAAGAACGAACCACTCTAATACAATCGGGATTACCAAAAAAGATGTTGATTTTGCCCTCATTGACAGTTCTGATAGAATAGTCCAGTCCTCTCTGCGATAGCAGATGTTCTGCTTTATCCTTATCCCTGTGACACATGGTATGTAGCACCAGGTTTCTGATACCTTTTTTATATTCGTAAATGTGGTGCATTAAAATCTGTAGATCCGCAGATCTATAATCCTGACAAGTACAACTCATAATCTATATTAATTTATCACACACTTAGTATGTGAACCAACTACTACAATCTTACATCGAGGTAAAGATATAAATAAGATTTCAATATTAAAAAACAGTTTTATTTTCAGATGGTTAACTCCCAAATTCATTTTTTATCTCTACGCCACTATAATCAATATATTGCTGCTTCTAATCCTAGTACTTTGGTTAATTTTTTTATCTTCGTGCCTCCATCTGTGAACGCACACGTATTAACCAAACAAGTATGAAAAAGATTAACCTAATTCTTACGTTCTTTATTTTTATTACACAAGGAATCGCGCAAGAATCAAACATTCGTCCTGGCGATCCGGGGGTCGAATTCGACCTATCTAAAGTGGACCCAACCTATAAAAGTCAGGTAGAAACCTGGATGAAGGCGGGGTCCAGAGTTGGTATTCTTCCAATATCGGAAGAGAAAACCAAGTATGTTTATACTCCGACGGATGACTTAACTCTCGAGGAGGTCATCACAAATGTCTGGAATGAACATCAGGGAGGACAGATCAAAATTAAGAATGGTACCTACCATGTTAATTACGCTATCCATCTTAGATCGAACATCCAGATTTATGCAGAACATCGCGATTCTGTGGTACTGCTAATGGGTGCCGATGCAAGCGTTAGCTTTGTGAAGCACGACGGCAAAAACACCTACAATGCGGGCTTGCATCAGCTTACAATTAAAGGTGATTTTGGTGTTCCTAACGATTTCGATTTGGTTGACGCTAAACCTGAGGCTAAGTTTTCAGGTATTTACTTTAACTATGGTGCTTACGATTGCTGGCTGGATAAGGTGAACATCATCAACACAGGCTATTCTGCAATCAATATTTTCAGTGCCAAGCATATTACCGTAAGGGATTGCTATATTGAACGGGCCTGGAATAAGGGAGCCGGAGGACATGGCTATGTGCAGATTTGTGGGAATAATAATCTGTTCTACGCCAATGTGATAAAGAAGATGAGGCACATCGCAATCCAGGGATCGGGTACAAATTTCAATTCCTCGTGCCGATATAATGTATTCTACAAAAACAAGGTAGAACAGGATTTCAATTTTCACAACAAGACTGGCGAAGATAATCTGATTGAGGGAAATACGGTATTGATTCCGGCAGGCTTGGGTGGATCGTATCATGCGATGATGGGACCATGGTCGTATGTGCATGATGATCCTATTCCGGGAACGGTTATCTGGGGTAACGATTGTGTTGAGATGCACGCTAAGAAACGAACATTCTCTGATCCGGAGATCATTTATGAGCCTGCGAGACATGAAAATAATGATCCGTTTAACACTATTGAATACAAGCCTAAATACAATACGTTTTATCCGATAATTTATGAGGAGGAGAATAAGATTGAGTTTGCGAATCTTACGAATGACGAGACCATTACGTCGACTGATGAATATCCTCTCCTACTGAATGTCTGGGGGAATTACGATGAGCTTTTCTTGAGGGTCGACGGAGAGCTTGTTCAAAAAGATACCATTGCTCCTTTCCATTTTAAACTGGCTGGTCTTTCAAAATCGAAGCATACGGTTCAGATTGAAGCTTTAACTGCTGAAGATGTGAAGATTAAATCGGCTGAGGTTGAAATTAATACTCCTAATGGAATGGAGGGGACATTGAAGCAGGATAATCTTGTGACTAGTGTAAAGACTACCCTAAAAGATTACAATGATATTGATGTGAAGGTATTTCCGAATCCTTTTGTTGATGTTATTTATGTGGAGACTAGCATGGATGAGGAGGATTGCTACATTTACGATACATTGGGAAGGAAAATCCATCATCAGGTGTTATCAAAAGGGAGAAACACTATAACTCTAAGCGACAAAGCCTTAACTCATAAGATCTATTTCCTTAGAGTCGACAAGAAAAGCATCAAGCTTGTTAAAGGAAAATAAATAGTAAATGAACCCGCTGACAGGACCTTCGGACGCTGTCAGCGGGTTCATGAAATCACTACATAACATGCTTCCAGGTGCTATCGCACGCTGAAAGGTGTTCTCGAGAAGCTGAAACGCTTTACAAGCAGCTGAAAGGTGTTCCTGGCAACTGCATAGGTAATTGCTCTTCTGAAAAGGTGTTCTAAAAGCAGAACCTAGAATCGTCCCATGGCAGGGCGTTACGGATAAAAAATCAAGAATATTTTTGTATTTAAAAAAATCAGCATACCTTTGTTCGGTATTTTACGAACAAGGATTGAAATGAAAGACGTTATATCAGATAAACAAAAGAGAGCTGCTCGTTACGCAAAAGCCATGAGTCATCCTATACGGATGTACATCCTGGAATTGCTTTCAAAGCAAAGCTGCTGCTATAGTGCTGATTTAACCGAAGAACTACCTGTTGTAAAATCAACCCTCTCAGGACATCTGAAGGAATTGAAAGATGCAGGATTAATTCAAGGTGAAATTGAAGCTCCCAAAATTAAATATTGTATCAATAAAGAAAACTGGAAAGAGGCTCAGCAGTTGTTTAAGTACTTTCTAGAACTGTAAAAAAATTTAAAGTAACTGTTCGTAATTTGCCGAACAACGAACAACTATTAAAAATGAAATTAGAACGAGTAAAGATGTAAATATAAATGTTTGACAGACTGAGGGTAATGTAAGCCATTAACGACAAGTCTTGATAGAACAGAATTCGACATTATCGTAACATAAAAGAAGAGTGTATGAAAGCTTTTGAATATGGGATTTTACTATCCCCATCATTAGAGGTTACTGTTATATCATAGTAAAAAAATTTGAAAATACTATTCGTCTTTCGGCGAACAACTAACATTAAAAAAAGATGGAAATAAAAATTTTAGGCACAGGATGTGCAAAGTGTAAAGCAACAGAAAAAGTGGTTAGAAAAGTGACAGAAGACAACAACGTAGATGCCACTATCATCAAAGAAGAGAGCATTATGAACATCATGGCAATGGGTGTAATGACAACCCCGGCTATTGCAATAGATAACAAAGTTGTGCTATCTGGAAGAATACCTAGTGAGCAAGAGTTTGCTAAGTTGTTAGCTGGAGTTGTAGTTAATTCATGTAATGGTTCATGCTGTTGTTAAGGTTAATTAAACACTTCAAATAATGGGAAAGCTTTTTAGTAACATATTCACAACTGTATACTACCGTTTGTTACAGCTTTTGTATTGAAGTAAAAAAAATTTGAAAACATTGTTCGTTAATTGGCGAACACTCGCTAATTAACGAACACAAAAAAAGTCACATGGGGAAATTTAATTTATCATCAATGCAAAAGAGCAAAGCAAGAAGCGTTGCTTATGCTCTTGAAAATCCCGATGAGTTAAATCAGGTCAGAAATAAGAATATAAGAATGATCCTTTCTGTCTCAGTGGTTTTACCACTTTTGATAGCATTGTATCATTATCTTCCTTCATTGGTTGATTCATTTACATACGATTTAATAAAGCTAAATCCGGAATCACACTTAGGGGCAGCGGTCAATTTTTTCTTTTATGATACCATAAAGATTCTAATCCTACTGTTCTTAATAAGCAGTCTGATGGGCGTTATCAATGCCTACTTTCCTGTTGATCGATTGAGGATTTATCTTACTACCAAGAAGCTGTATGGCTTGGAATATTTCTTTGCTTCGTTTTTTGGTGCAGTAACGCCTTTCTGCTCTTGTTCATCAATACCTTTATTCATTGGTTTTGTGAAGGGTGGCATTCCATTGGGTGTAACATTTTCTTATTTAATTACCTCTCCCCTTGTTAATGAGGTAGCTGTAGCGATGTTTTTAGGTCTGTTTGGCTTTAAAGCAACTGCCATATATGCCGGAACAGGAATATTGATGGGTATGGTTGGAGGTTTTATCCTTGGTCAGCTAAAACTCGACAAGTACCTGAGCGATTGGGTGCGCCAGATTCAGGAAAATGCTATACTTGAAAATGAGGAGTGGCAAGAAGAGAAAACGCCGTTTATCGAGCGCTTGCCTATCATCATTAGAGAAGGATGGGAAATTGTCAAAAAGGTATTACTATACATCATTATTGGTATTGCCATTGGGGCTATTATGCATGGTTATGTTCCTGAGAATTTCTTTACTGAGTTTTTAGCGGCCGACAAATGGTATGCTGTACCGTTGGCGGTGATTCTTGCTGTGCCTATGTATGCCAACGCGGCAGGGATTGTTCCGGTTATCCAGGTGTTTGTTGCCAAAGGTGTACCGCTAGGAACAGCGCTGGCTTTTATGATGGCCGTTGTTGGACTGTCGTTGCCTGAGGCTACCTTACTGAAGAAGGTGATGAAATGGAAATTAATTGGGATCTTCTTTGGTACCATTACCCTATTCATCATCGTACTAGGGTATTTGTTCAATATAATGCTTTAGTGAACAATGAATGCAAGCTCTTGCAATCGGTTTTTGTTGATTGACCTTACACAGGAATCAATTGGAAACTGAAAAATATCAGACCTTATCGATGGAGTTAGCACTCTTGCTCAATGCACTTGCGCATCCGGCAAGGGTGCAAATAATTCTGCACCTCGCTAAATTTAATTTAAAACGAACATGTCAAGAAAACTACATCTTTTATTAATATTCCTGTGTTTCTCGGCACTAAGCACTTTTGCCCAAAACAAGGATTCAAAGGTTACCTTGAAACAATTGCTCGACAGTGCGTTGCAAAGCAACCATCTGTTACAGGCACACAAAAATGAGAAACAGATTAATCAATCGGAGATTGAGTTACTGAAGGCAACCTATCTTCCCAAGATAGGTACCTATGCAAGCTTCTCGTATTGGGACTGGCTTATGCCTAACAAGAAGAGAATCCTGGGTAGCGGAAGTACCGATATGTACACCGAATTATCGGCATATCAACGGGTATACGATTGGGGCGTAACTAAAACAAAACAATCGGTTATTGAAAATACGATTGCTTTAAATGCTGAAACCGAACGTGAAATAAGGCACTCCATCATTTGGGGAGTTAACAATGCCTATATCGAGCTTCTAAAAAGTAAGGCACAAACTGAGGTCTATCAAAATAGTATTAAGCAATTGGAAGCTCAATTAAGATTCACTGATAACCTTTACCAGATTGGAAAAGCATCGCAAGTTGATTTGTTGCGGATAAAGGTGAAATTATCTACCGAGGAGAAACATCTTCAGCAATCGTTAAATGCTGAGGATGCGCAAATAACGATCCTTAAAAATATGTGTTTTCTGGAAGAGACTAACGGTTTTCAGGTGGATACCTCTGCGATGGTTGTGGCACAAAAGCAGATTGGTAATTCATTTATCGTGGATACATTGTATCGTCAGCTTTTACTGCAACACCCAATACTGAAATCATCAGACATTAAATTGGAACAGGAGGCGAAACAAAAAGAGCTTTACCGACTGGCAAACCGTCCGGAGATGTTTTCGTTTGCGACTACCACATGGGAGGATGGATATATTCCTTTTGGAAATAACTTTAACTATAATGTTGGTGTAGGAATCCGTTATACCATACCCTTTCTGGGTGGAAAAGGACATAAAACTAAAATGCTGCAAAGCGATTTTAAAGCAACTAAAATTCAGGAGGAGAAGCATCAATTTGAGACAGATTTGAAGGGTGAGATTGATGTCGCTTTGAATCAGTGGAAAACGTTACAAGATGAGTTGGTAAAGATTAAATCTATCATTCATCTATCGGATGAGGCATTGCATAATGCGACGGTGCAATATGAGGGCGGACAAGGCAGCTTGATTGATGTGTTGGATGCTCAAACGGTTCTGACTGATGCTGAAATTAATTATAAACAAAATACAATTGCGCTTCTGCAGGTGCTTGCCAGACTACATTATTTGTCGGGTAATGATTCATATCCTTTTAACTTTTAATGGGAAAAACTGAACATGTATCAGCTGGTCACATCAGATAATTTAATAAGCAAGGAGGCCACAGGTTTTATGATTCTATGATCTTTCGATCAAATAATCTGATGATCGAGCAGTCAGCAAATCCAATAATCCTGTAATCCAAAAATCTTTAAAAGATGAACAATAAAAACTTAATCATTTCCTTACTTTTTACGCTGTTAGTAATTACAGCGTGTCAAAACAATGAGCCACCAAAGAAGATCGTAAAGCTCAAAAAACTACCATTTGTAAGCATTCAGAAGGCTAAAATACACAAGATGGTTTCATCAATTACCATTCCCGGAACTATTGATGCCAATATCTTCAGCAACATTGTATCGCCTGTTGATGGCGTTATTGATGTGCTTAATGCCAGGGAAAATCAACAGGTGAAAAAAGGTAAAATGATTGCCGTTATCAATCCTAATCGACGGGTTAGTCTTATTGCCGAAAATCAATTGAGAGTTGAACAGTTACAGCAGCAATTGAAGACTAGTAAGCAAAATAGCGACAGTTATGCTACGACGAAGATGGAGCTGGATAAGGCTTTATCTAACTTGAAATATGCAAAAAACATGTACCAAACGAATCCTGTAATTTGCCCTGCTGACGGCATGGTTACTCAACGATGGCTTGATGCTGGTGCACAAGTGAATACGAGGGATAAAATTTTGACCATAACGGATATGTCATCGTTGGTGATTAAGACCGAAGTTAACGAACAGTATTTCGAAGCCATCAAGAAAGGTAAAAAGCTACCTCTTCAACTTAATGCTTACCCTAATGATTCGCTTAAAGGGGTAATCAATTTAGTGTATCCTGAGATAAAGCCTGAAACACGTAGCGTTTCTTTCGATATAAAAATCCTGAATTTTCAGAAGAAACTACTTCCTGGAATGATGGCTACAATTACAATACCTGTAAAGACGATCGATCAGGCCGTAGTAGTACCAGCAGATGCGGTTTTGTCGGGCCCCGATAACAAGGAATTTTTGTTTGTGGTTGATAAGAACTTAAAGACTCATAAGCAGCTTGTGGAAACTGGAATAACAATGGATGGTTTGGTGCAGATTACAAAAGGATTAACGGGTAATGAAAATGTAGCTGTAAAAGGACAAGAAATGCTGAAAGACGGAATTGAAGTTAAAATTGCTCAATCAAAGCAGGTTTCAAAGCAAGTTTCAAAGCAGACTTCAACGCCTGCCAGCAAAGAGTAGAGAAAGTCCATTTGCCTAACGTAGGCCAAATCAGTGAATCCAATAATCTTATAATCCAAAAATCATTTAAATGAAACTAACAGTACAATCCATAAAGCATCCTGCTGGTACAATTATGATGATAATTGTGCTGATAACGGTCGGTATTGCAGGCTTTCTGCGTCTACCAACAAACATGTTACCCGATATCACTTACCCAATGGTTAAGGTGTATGTTTACTGGGATGGGGCTACACCCGAGCAGATTGAGAACGAAGTAGCTGCGGTTATCGAAAGAAAAATGGCCACGGTTGATAACCTCGACTATATTGAATCGACCAGCGAAGAAGGGGTATATACCTTGTTGGTGAATTTCGACTATAGTGTGGACCGTGATGTGGCTTATCAGGATGTGCTGGCGAAAATGGGACTGATAAAAAAGGATCTGCCACAAGGCATACGTGAACCTGTTGTTTTTAAAGCCGATCCTTCTCAGCTTCCTGTAGTTGAGATCTTGGTGTCGTCAGACAATATGAGCTTAACGCACTTGCGCACTTGGGTGGATAATGAATTTCAGGAGCAATTTGCCTCGGTGCAAGGTTCGGCGGGCACTGCCCTATCGGGTGGTATGATGCGCGAAATTAGGGTACACATCGATCCGGTTAAATTACAAGCGTATAATATTAGTCTTACGCAAATTGCCGATCGCCTGAAAAAGGAAAATACCGATATGGTAGGCGGGCGTATGCTCACTGGCACGCATGATTTTATTGTTCGTACCTATAGTGAATTTCAATCGCTCAACGAGATCAAGAACATCATCATAAAGCAATCGCGTACCAATGGTCAGGTTCTTTTAAAAGATGTTGCACGTGTGGAGGATTTCCACGCTATTCAGCGAATACGGACAAAATACAACGGTAAAGAAGGTGTTCGGATTTCTATTTTTAAACAAGCTGAGGCAAATGCAGTAACGGTGTCGGATTTGATAATGAAGCGGATTGCTTTGTTAAAAGAGGAACTGCCGCAAACTACCCATATTGAATTGATCTACGACCAGGCCGAATATGTGCGATTAGCAACAAATGGGGTGCGTGACGCCATGATGATGGCTGCTCTTTTGGTTACGCTGGTTACTGCCTTTTTCCTTTCAGGATGGCGAAGAGTGATGTCGCTTATTCTGAGTCTGCCTGTCACTCTAATCGGAACTTTCTTTCTGATGGAACTTTTCGATTTCTCCATCAATATTTTCACACTGGGTGGATTAGTGGTTGCCATGACTGTAGTACTCGACAATAGTGTGGTGATGCTTGAGAATATTACTCGTATCCAGGAAACTGAGCCTGACAATCAAAATCCAATCATTACTGGAGCTGTACAAATCAGCGGTGCTATTGTTACTGCAACGATAACCTTCCTGGCTTTGTTTGTGCCGTTTCTATTGCTTCCAGGTTTAACGTCGCTGTTGTTTAAAGAGCTGGTGCTCACAATCAGTATAATAATCTTCTTGTCGATGGTGGTTTCACTAACCGTCACCCCTATGTTCATGCGCTTGTTTTATCCGAAGAATAAACCTGTAAGAACAAAGCATAGTTTTATAGCAAGAATCTCAGATTTGTTTATTGCAGGATTGATTTACCTGTACAAGCCTATTCTGCATTGGTCGCTAAAATTACGCTGGTTGGTTTTGCTTGCTTTTTTATTGTTACTGATTCCGGGGTATCACTACTTGCAGAAAACAGGTTCGGAGTTTTTGCCCAATGCCGATGACGGACTTATTACTGTGAAAGTTATTATGCCTACAGGTACGGCAATGGAAGAAACCGATAAGGCTTTGGCGAACATTGAGAAAGTTGTCGAGAAACAAGATAATATCCATGGTTATGCTACTCTTGCCGGTGGTAAGGTATGGGGATTGGTTACGACGGAGAAAGGTTTTGAGGGTGAGCTTAACCTTCAACTTGTTCCCGCTGCTCAAAGAAATTTAGACACCGATGAGTATGTTGAGCAATTGCGCCCAAGGATTATGAAGGCTATAAAAATACCTGGTGCTAAGGTTAAGATATTCCATACTAAAATGAAAGGGATACGGCGTACAGGTAAATTTGATATTGAACTTGAAATTGCTGCGCCTCGTAGCGAATCAATGTCTGCAATTTTTGGACACGCAAATAGAATTAAAAGACAGCTTAAGCCTTTTGATTATCTGAAAGGACTTGATGTTTCGATACAGTTGACCAAACCTGAATACCAGGTAAAAATTGATCGTCGTAAGGCTTTTGATTTAGGCATAAGTACTGAAGAGATTGCTACAACCATAAAAACAATGGTAGGTGGTACCATTGCTACTAAATATAAAGATGGCGCATATTATTATCCTATCCGTGTGGTTTTGAATGAAAAGGAGATCAAGTCAAAAGCCGACTTGCAGCATATCTACATTCAGACTAGCAAAGGGGCTAAAATTCCTCTTAGCACGGTTGCCGAGGTGGTGAAAACGGTTGGTCCGGTGCAGATTGACCGGAAAAATCAGGACAGGGTGGTAAAGGTTACGGCTAACGTTTCGGGTATTACTGTTGGAGAAGCTACCAACAAAATAAAGCAGACATTAAATAACCTTGAGCTTCCGGCTGGCTATCGGATGCATTATGGAGGTAGTTCGCAAATGCTGGCCGATAATATGCAGCAGATGCTGATTATTTTATTGTTTGCCTTGTTCCTTGGTTATGCAGTAATGGTGGTGTATTTTGAGAGTTTCTTAAAACCTCTGATAATCATTATTCGTATTCCGTTATCGCTGGCAGGGATCGCATTTGCGCTATACATTACTCACACTCCTGTTAGTGTAACAGCACTTATTGGTATTATTATGCTGACAGGGATGGAGATAAACAATGGCGTGTTACTGCTAACGTTTATTGATGAATTGCGTGCTCAAGGTTATGGTATTGTTGATGCCATTAAAGAAGCGGCAATTGTTCGTCTACGTCCTATTTTAATCACCGATATAAACAGTCTTTTCGGTTTATTGCCATTAGCATTAGCGATTGGTGATGGTACTGAAATGCTCCGACCTATGTCGATTGTGGTTATTGGTGGCCTGCTGTTCGGCTTACTGCTGGTATTTATTTTTATTCCTGTGGTGTATATGATTTTGTATGGCAGGAAGGAAAAAATGTCTTAAGTAGAAGAAAAATATTGTGGTAAACCAAAAGGTATTCCATTGTGCTGCAAGGGGCTCCTGACGGTCATTACAGGCTGTTATCCAAGGAGTACCCTTGCATTAAACCAATAAGAATTAAGCATTATTTAAAAGTTAAATCAATAAAAGGTGATTGTTTTTTAGAATATATGTCGTATGTTTGCGACATATAATAATGACGTACGTTTACGACATATAACAATGACAACTAAAATTAATGAACAAGAAAGTAATATTTGAAGATGTTTGTACGGAATTAGCAAAAATCACCAACGCTAATTCTATTTGTTCCTATTTGTTCTTCAGGAGCAAAAACATCGGAAATGTTAAACAAAAATTGATAAGTTATGAGTAACGAGAAAAAACAAATCGGTTTCTTTGAAAAGTATCTTACACTTTGGGTAGCAATTTGTATCGCGGTAGGTATTGGTGTTGGTTACATGACAGGTGATAGCATTGAGTTTTTAAGTAGTATGGAGATTTACAAGGTAAATATTCCAGTGGCTATCCTTATTTGGCTTATGATTTATCCAATGATGCTTCAAATTGATTTTTCAAGCCTTAAAAATGTGGGTAAACGCCCGAAAGGATTATTCCTGACACTAGTCGTGAACTGGCTCATTAAGCCTTTTACAATGGCATTCTTTGCATGGATATTCTTTTCAAAACTATACACTGCATTTATTACGCCTGATCAGGCTGGAGAGTATATAGCTGGAGCAATTTTATTGGGAGCAGCACCTTGTACAGCAATGGTGTTTGTTTGGAGTTACTTAACCGACGGGGATCCAAATTATACTTTGGTACAGGTTTCGGTAAACGACTTGTTAATCTTGGTAGCATTTATACCAATTGTTGGTTTCCTTTTAGGTATTACAAACATCACAATTCCTTATAATACACTGATCGCAAGTATTCTTGTCTTTGTTGTGGTTCCTCTTTTGGCTGGATATATTACCCACAAAATGCTTATTAAACGTAAAGGCGAAGATTGGTTTAAGAATCAGTTTCTTCCAAAGTTTAAGCCTGTATCGATTATAGCATTATTGCTTACTTTAGTTTTATTGTTCGCATTCCAAGGTAATATTATCGTCGAGAATCCTTTGATCATCATGCTGGTTGCCGTACCATTGATTATACAGACTTACTTTATCTTCTTTGTGGCTTGGTTTGGTGCTAAAAAACTAAAATTACCTCATAATGTTGCTTCTCCTGCTGCAATGATTGGTGCAAGTAATTTCTTCGAGTTGGCGGTGGCTGTTGCAATTGCATTATTCGGATTGCACTCTCCTGCTGCATTGGTAACAGTTGTTGGTGTTTTGGTTGAAGTACCTGTTATGCTATCGCTTGTAAAACTGGCGAATAAGTGGAAATACAATAATGAAGAAAAAGATTCGTATAAAGTATGTGGCTCAGAACAATGTGCGTAATGCTCATTAATAGCAGATATTAAGATTTAATTTCTGACATTAAATAAATTGAAGCAAAATGGCTGGCCTGTGAGGGTCAGCCAATGCTTTCATTCTATTTCTTTTTTAGTGTTTTCAAGGATTTGTCGAAGAGTTCTTTCTTATCCTCAGGAACATTAACATATCCCACACTTATTGAACCTATTTTAATATCCTTCCAGCAGAGCGCTTTGTCATTCATACCTGACAACTCAAAAGTGTCTGGTAGTGCGGTTTGTTTTCTTAGTTCCTCCTTTTGAAATCTCAAATGCAATAAACTATCTCCTAAGGACCTTATATTCTCAAAGTTGGGAGTACGCCTAAAGTTTGTGATATAGATATATGAAGAATCAGCACATACATACCGCTGTTCTTTTTCTGTATTAACTTCAAATCTTCTAATCTCACAATAATTAACCACTTCAATTGAATATTTTGCACGGGGATTAGCATGAAACTTGACTGTTTTCAAATCTTTACCTATTGTGAATGAAACCATTACACAAAACAATTTTATTAGGATCTTCATATATTACCTCCATT
Source organism: Puteibacter caeruleilacunae (assembly GCA_005217565.1). Lineage (GTDB taxonomy): Bacteria > Bacteroidota > Bacteroidia > Bacteroidales > Prolixibacteraceae > Puteibacter > Puteibacter caeruleilacunae. The sequence goes on along the minus strand of SJCO01000005.1, from coordinate 360,704 downwards.
TCCAGTCTAGTTGCTTACTCCATCCAATATTTAAAGACCTAGTTACTTCAGCAACCTGATCTTTTAACTCGTTATAGCATTCTAATCTTGAAGGAACAATTAAACTCTCACCGGTTTTTATTTTTATGAAAAGGTTTTCTGCTATCTCGTTGATCTCCTCGATTTCAGTGATCCTGACTTTGCTCTCTTGATTTTCTGAACGACTAATGATATAGCCATCGACAAAGCCTATTTGACTTTCAACACCAATCTTGTTGCTAAGATGTTCCCTGATGTGTTTCTTGTAATGTTTACGGTAATGTTTTCGCTCGTACATCGGATAAAAAATCAATGTAAGTAACGAGAAAACAAAGAAATAGTAGGATAGAAACTTATCCTCTCTTTGCAAGAACAGCAATCCAAGTACGATAAAACTGGCGGTTAATATTAACCAGGTACGAGTTCGTTTTGTCTTGATTCGCTTTGATCGAGAAGCTGTAAACAGTTGAAATCTTAAAAAATCATCTTTAGATAGTGTTATTTTATACATGGTGTATTTTTATTTGAACGCGATTTAGCAATAAAATCCTCGCCAGGGATATGGTGTTGGATTCGTTAGTTTGAATATTGTTTTTTCCTTGTCGGTAAGCTGCTCAAAGGTTTTACAGAAATTATTCAGGAACTCCTCACCTTCTGAGGTTGCCCAGAATTCATGCTTGATACAAATTTCAGGATATTTAATCCACGGAGCAGCTAATCCATTATCTAATTCAGTGAAGAATCCAAACTCATTTAAGAAATCCCTCGCTTCCATTAGCGCAAATCCCATCAGGTTTAAACCTCTCCAGGCATTAATGTCGCCAATTTGGTTGCTCTCTTTCGCTAAGCCCACCCCCCATATGGTATCAACAGGACTTGCCTCAACAAGAATCTTACTACCTGTCTGCAGTAGATATTCTCCGTACGCTCGATTCTGATTAAACTTGTGAATATTACCAAATTTGACAATCCTGAATCGGTTATCTTCCCAGATCTTTTTATCAAATCCACTTACTTGTCGCCCTAGTAATTTTGCTTCTTTAGGGGTATCGCACTTCACGATCTTCTCAAAGCTCTCCCTATCGTTGAACATCAGCGCCTTTTGAGCCATCATCCAGTGCTCTGCAGTCTTATAGGTCAAGTTATTAATCACAAATGGGCATTCGAACCACTGACTCAAACAGTAGTTTCCGACTGCCTGATCATTCGTTTTTTCATGTCCCCAGAAATAGAGAAATTTCAAAGTATCTCCCCTTTCATTTCTTTCGGTTAACCATTCAAGGTTGTAATATTCTGTCATCTTGGTTTGTTGGTTCTGGCAATTGCTAGAGCAGTATCTTCTCCTCTATCAGTTTGCCAACTTTATCTTAATCAGTTCTTTTACGGTATCTACATCTTCCCAGGACTGCACCTCTATCTGAAGGCCTCTACCCTCGGCATATTTACGGGCATTATTCAACGCTGTTTTATGCTTGTCAGGGATGGTACTATTCATTACTGCATCAACAGCTTTTACACCAAAAATGAAAGAAGTCTTCAGGTATCCATCGCACGGTAAAACAAATAGAACATTTCTCTTACCACTATAAAGTTTCAACAACCAACCTGAACTTTTACCATAATGCTTCCACTCAGGGGTAAATTCCTTGGATGTCTTTTTGATAAATGAGCGAATCTCCTGGTATAATTCATAGGTATCACCAAGAGTGGTTTGCATCTGTGATTCGTTTGGTTCGACTAGTTTGTCGTCAAAAATACTTGCTGCCATAAAGATGGTTTTAGCTGAGATGAATTAGATAGCCGAATTTAACAAAATATTACAAATTAGCAAAATAAGCTTTGGAAGGAATGTGGCATGCTAAGTTTGTAGAATTAATACAGGAGCCTTCTTTAATTTTACACACTAACGAGTAGTCAAACTACTCTTTTCTGCATATTTTTAATGTTTTATCATTCTAGGCTTCCTTTTTTCCTTATTATTATTTAATTTTGAGTAGTATGACTACGCAAAACGAAACAAAATTAAAGAAACTCTCTAAGTTGTTACAACTTAATAATATCCTTACGTCTAAATTACTAGATGAAATAGGCGTTTCCCGGCACCTGCGCCAATATTATCAAAAAAGTGGTTGGTTAGAGCCCATTGGACGTGGAGCATATAAAAGTCCAGGAGATCCCATAGCCTGGCATACTGGAATTAATGCGCTGCAAGAGCAACTGGATTTCAAGGGACATGTAGGTGGTTTGACGGCTCTTACCCTTCATGGATTCAGTCACTATTTCAGGTTGAGTAAGGAATCGTTACATTTATTTCTCCCTCACCAAACAAGAATCCCAAAATGGTTTAAAGATTATAATTGGGAAGTAGATCTTTTCCCTAAATCCACCTCTTTTTTGCCTGAATCAATAGGCATAAAAGAAATGGAGATAAAGGGAGTAAAAGTAATGGTCTCAACCCCTGAACGTGCAATATTTGAAACATTGTTTTTAGCTCCACAGCACATTGATCTTGTTGAGTGTTACCAAATACTTGAAGGATTGGTCAATTTAAAACCTAGACTATTAAGCCAGTTGCTCACAAATTGCAACTCGATAAAGGTTAAGCGACTATTTTTGTACATGGCGGAAAAAGCTAATCATCAGTGGTTTCAGTTCATCGACACTAGCAAGTTTGACATAGGCGTTGGTGATAGAATGACGACAAAAAATGGTGTCTACATCTCAAAATATCAGATAATTATTCCTAAAGACTTAGCAGAATTATGATTTCTCCAACACCTCCCCCCCACCAAGAGATTTTACTGTAGCGATAAATATCCTTCCCCATCAACAGCGTAATTTAATGAAGGTTAAATACGATCATTACACATTAAAGCATCAAGTTAAAACATAGTGTTTTGAGAGGAATATCGCGGTATATTAACAAAGTGTCAAATCGTATTCCAGAATGTGGTGAATAATGGAGTATTTGTGTATTATTGCGCGATTTTATATTTGATTTTTTAAACGACGAAAGAAATGGAAAACAACACATTTGTTGCTAAAGATTTGACTGCTAACCCGGGACCTTTAGGACTAACTGGTTTTGGATTGGCTACGATGTTACTTAACCTGCATAATGCTGGTTTATTTGCTTTGGATACCATGATTTTAGCTATGGGTCTAATGATGGGAGGTACCGTTCAAATTATCGTGGGTATCATGGAGTGGAAAAAGAATAACCTATTCGGTACTATGGCATTCACATCATATGGAGCATTCTGGATTTCATTAGTATTCCTTTTGGTATTACCTAAATTAGGACTGGGAACTGCGTCTACACCTGTAGCGATGGGATATTACCTTTCAGTATGGGGTCTTTTCACATTTGGTTTGTGGGTTGCTACCTTGAAGATGAATAAAGCGATGGTTTGGTTGTTCGGAACTGTTGTGGTGCTTTTCGCATTGCTGGCAATCGCCAACTTCACTGGAAGTCACCTTGTTCATACTATCGCTGGTATAGAAGGTGTTATTTGTGGAGGTAGTGCTTTGTATATCGCTATGGCACAATTGTATCAAGAAGTATATAAGAAGTCGTTATTACCATTGAAGTAATCGACTTTCAAAATAATATTGTGCGCCCGGCCTTATTGGTTCGGGCGTTTTTTATGCCTTTAAGTGGAGGCCCGTCTCTGAATTACGTTATTGCTTCCCGATTAATATCCTCTCCTTCTTAACGTAAAAATATCGTGTTTATCTAAACAAAACCGACACCTAATATGATATACTAATGGGATGTCGTTAAGGCGTGTTTAAATTTATCGGTATGACGAATATTAAGAAGAAGAAAGTGATTATTGTTGGTGGTGGATTTGCAGGAATCCAGCTGACTAGAAACTTGAATGATAAGCTTTTCGATATATTATTGATCGATAAAGTGAACCATCATCAGTTTCAACCTTTGTTTTACCAGGTTGCTTCATCGCAACTTGAGCCGTCGAGTATCTCTTTCCCTTTGCGTCATATTTTCCGCAAGAAGAAGAATGTACAAATCAGACTGGGTAAGCTTCTTGAGGTTGATAAAGACAACAACGAAGCGCATTTTGATATTGGAGTGTTTCAGTACGATTACCTTGTACTGGCAATGGGCTGTACTACTAATTTCTTTGGCAATGAGACAATTGCGAAGCATGCGTTTACGCTGAAGACTACTTATGATGCGATTACAATTCGTAATCACCTTTTGCAGACTTTCGAGAATTTCTTGTCGGCTAAAGATGAGGATAAGGAGGGATTGCTGAACTTGGTGATTGTTGGTGCGGGCCCTACTGGTGTTGAGATGGCAGGGGCACTGGCTGAAATTAAGAAGCATGCACTACCCTACGACTTTCATCGAATTGATTTCTCACGACTTCGGATTATCTTGATTGAGGGTAGTGAGAATACACTGAATTCAATGAGTACCAATGCGCAGATTTCTTCTAAAAGGTACCTGAAAGAACTGGGTATTGAGGTGCAGACTGAAACGTTTGTTAGGGATTATGATGGTGAGCAACTGACACTTAGCGATGGCAATAGCATTAAAACCAAGACGGTTATCTGGGCTGCTGGCGTGATCGCTAATGTGGTTAATGGTTTGCCTGCTGAAAGTATTACTTCGGGGAACAGAGTAATTGTGAATAGGGTGAATAAAGTTGATGCAACTGATAATATTTATGCCCTTGGTGATATGGCGTATATGGAGACACCTGGCTATCCTCATGGTCATCCTCAGGTAGCCAACGTTGCGATTAATCAGGCTAAAAACCTGGCTAATAATCTAGAGAATATATTGGAAAATAGACCTTTGAAAGAGTATACCTATAAGGATCTGGGATCAATGGCTACCCTTGCCAGGAATAAAGCGGTTGTCGACCTTCCGTTCATGAAATTCAAGGGCTTTTTTGCCTGGGTTGTGTGGATGTTTTTGCACCTTATGCTGATTCTAAGTGTCCGTAATAAGCTTATCATCTTTATCAATTGGGCATGGGCCTACATCACTAAAAACACAGCGTTAAGGCTAATCCTTAAGGATAGTGATTAGATTGCTCAACTAGGAGGATTGGGGGAATTACTTAATCATAATGCTCTCGGCTTCTTTGTAATCAATGCTCAATACCTTGCAGCTTTCATTAATACACTGACATTTCATAAGAAAGTCGTACTTTAAGTGATGAATTCGGTCGCAAAAATAAATCTTAGTAGGTTCCATTTTTTCATCCAAAACAAACGAACTCTTGTCTTGACATTTCTCTACAACTGCAAACAAATATCCCTCATGATTAAAAGCTCCGGAATAGAAATGATGAGCTATGTTGAAACTTGCATTAGTACTTATGCTATAAGTTAAGGTATCATTTTGTAATTTCTCTTCTATTTCAAATATAAAAGGATGAGGATCTTCTTTGCAATCGGAACAATTTTCCCATGCCTCGATAACATTGTATAAAACAGATTCAAAAACCGGTTCTATTGCAAAAGTATTCAATTCACACACGACAGTGTCTTCTCGTAAGTAATTATGGTATTCTCTTGACGACATTCCTTTCTTTAGCACATTACATGAACTAAAAATGTATAATACAAAACACCAAAACAAGCTTTTTATCAATAACTCTAATACTTTCATTTCATAGAGGATTAGATTTGATTGTGATCATTTAGTACAATAGGTCTCTATACTGGGTAATTTATCTCTTCCTAATATGCTACCAATTTAGATAATCGATCTAGTTCTACAAAATCTTTATTGTCATTTGGTATATCATCACTATCAACAACTTTCGGGAGTTCCTCAATACGTTCAAGTGCAATTGATTATTGTAATTCCGACTTAATTCTTAACATTTCAATCGTTTTTTGATAAATCTTTTGCGTCAGTAGATCTTCTAAAGTCATATAAATATAAGAAATCAAGCCTTAGGAATATAAACATTCTGATGCTGAAGATTCAAACTGTTGCAACTGCATCTGTAAATATATTATCTTTATAACTGCAAAATTTTAAAATACCACATCAGTTAATTACGGAAAATAGTCTGCAGCTATGAGACCTAGACCTATTTCTTTCAATATAAATAGATTATTTCTTTATTGTGTTATTGCTTTATCAGCAATGTCGTGTAGTTTCATTGATTCTGATTTGAAGGGCATCTGGCACTCTCAACAAAACGAGAGACTGGTGTTGATTTTAGATTCATTTTTACTTGATAATTACAATTTGTTTTGTGTACAGGAAATTGTCAGAAGCGAAAAAGATTCTGTATATCTAATTAATAAGTGTTCGAATTCTGAAGGCAATGGTATTCACAGGAATTCATCGATAAAACGAAAGAAAGATTCTATTTACATATGTGGAAAGGACACCTTGTTGTTTGAGCATGTAAAAAATTTAAGGCAGAAACAAAAGATAAAGTCTGTTTCTCTCCATATTCTAAATAAGCCTATAGGTTTTCCATATTCATCAATTAAAGTAGATTCCAACAGAACAATATTTCTTGATGGAGTAAGGACAGGAGTTCTTATAGAAAAAACATGGTTGCTAAATATCGTTGATTTTATAAAAATTAATCATGAGTATGAGGATAATGAATTTACTCCTGGGAATCCAATAGTAATTCTGAAAGTACTATTGGAAGACAGTATTGAAAAAGAGCTTAAGTTATTTGGATGGAATAAAGCCCCCTTAGAGCTTCAAATTCTTTTGATGTACTTAATGGGTTCCTCCTATTTAGTTTCTTAAATCCATTACCGTTATAAACACTACTTATTTTCAATATACATCCCTTCCAATTGATCGTACTCTATTTTGTTGTCTATTTTTCTAACACTATTTCATACTGAATCGTATCATTGTGCCTCATTAATAACACTGCACATATCATTAGCTTTAAAGTCTGAAACCTCATTTATAAGAAAATAACCTTTAGAGTTCATTATTTAACATTAAAAACACTCCCTCTGACTATCAATTAATTAGCAGCTCAACATAGCTTCATTGCACTACATTCAGAAGGTCGGTATTTTATAATTTAAAAGAAATTACTACTTTTGTCATTATTCATATATGAATTACGTAACCACATATGAATACTTTTTAAAATATCAACCAATTGAAAATTACTAAACGTTAATCATTCAACAATTATCGATGATGGAATATGTTAGGTTTAAAAGACGTCTGCTTACAACTATTATAGCGATGTCGTTTCTTTTCACATACAACCTCACTTGGGCGGAAGGAAAAGAAAATAAAGAAATCATGCCTGCGCAACCTCTTAGCGACTCGTTCAATAAGGAGGCTGCTAATCAGCTATTAAAGAAGGGAATTAAAGAATTGGTATTCATTAAGCGAAAAACCCTTAATGGTAACCACATCTATACTGAATATGTAAACAGTACCTGGAAACCAGGTGGTAACATCTGTGTACTGAACCTTAAGACTAATGAGGTTCGCGAAATAGTACCAGAATTGAATGGTGGTGTTTTTAATCGATTTGATATTTCTTTTGATGCGAAAAAGATCGTGTTCGATTATAAAGCAAGCAATGAAGAAGGTTATCGTATTTATGAGGTGAATGTCGACGGGACTGGATTGCAACAATTAACGTTCCCTCAGGATGACGAGATGGAGCTTGTAAAGCTTTATAAGGTTGGCAATTATCATCATGGAACTGATGATTTACACCCTTGTTATCTTCCTGACGGAGGAATCGCTTTTGTATCAACACGTTGTCAGTATAGTGTTTTATGTGCTTCAGGAGATCAATTCTCAACAAAAGTGCTTTACAGAATGGATGGAGATGGTAAAAACATGAGACCATTGAGTAACAACTCGGTAAGTGAAGCATCTCCAACGGTATTGCCTGACGGACGTATTTTATATCACCGCTGGGAATATATCGACAAGGCAGCAGGTAATGCTAAATGTCTTTGGGCTATTCGTCCTGATGGATCTGTTTCTGATGAGATTTTTGGAAACACACTTACTCAGCCTGAGTGTCTGATTTACGGTCGTACCATTCCTGGAGCTCCCAATAAAGTGGTAGCACTAGCAACCAGTCACTGCTGTCCGAATAATGCAATGGGATCTGTTGTGACCATTGAAATGGGTATGAATATTCGCACAAGAGACCCTCTAAACTATGTAACCAAGGATGTAGACGCACGCAGTCACAATGGCTTTTTCTTTTTGATTGATGGTAAATGGACAAGAGATAATACCGGAAAACCTGGGCGTCTTTTCAAAGATCCTTATCCAATATCAGAAGATCTATTTGTTGTATCTCACAAGCCAAAAGGTTATACTTGGGATGATGAAGCGGCATATGACCTTTGCCTGTTAAATGATGCTGGAGAAACTACTCCATTACTATCTTATAAAGACATCTCATGCTGGCATGCTTACCCTCTTATTAAGCGCAAAAAGCCAGGAGTGCCAATGTCGCCAGTTAACGAAAAGTTAGCTGCTGAAAATAAGGCTGAGTGTACTGTTGCTGATGTATATGTTGGTTTACCAAATGTAAAGAGAGGGACTATTAAATATCTAAGAATATTGGAACAAGTATCTCGTCCATGGGCAGCTAGAAATCGCTGGAGAGGTGATGCAGGTGGTCATGCGCATACAGTATTAGGAATTGGTCGTTTAGGATTGAAAGTACAACACGGAATTGTTCCTGTAGAAAAAGATGGTTCGGCTTATTTTGAAGTACCTGCAGGCAAGAATATCTTTTTCCAGGCATTGGATGAGAATTACATGGCTGTGCAGACTGAAAGAACTTTCGTTAACTATATGCCAGGTGAAAGAAGAAGTTGTGTAGGATGTCATGAGACTCCAGATAAGGCTCCTGACGTTTCTCGCCACAAAATATCATTGGCGCTAAAACGCAAACCTTCAAAGCCTCAACCACAGCCAGGTGATCGCGCTGCGAAGAAGGTATTCGACTATACGGCACAGATTCAGCCAATACTAGATAATCACTGTATCAAGTGTCATGGTAATAAAGAGCCTAAGGGTGGATTAACGCTAACAGGCGACTTGACTAAGTTGTATTCTAAATCGTACGAAAACCTATTCAAATTAGAGAATGGTTTTGGTGTTCCTTATGCGGGAGATTGGAGAAACGGAAACGAGGATATTGGTAGCGATGACATATCTTTCCGTAAAGAATACAGAACTGGTTCATATACTAGTCCATTGGTTACTGTGATCAGTAATGGCGACATTACAATTAATAATCCTAATGCAGAGGCGATTACTGAGCGATTAAGAGAAGCGCACAAAGATGTTCAGCTGAGCGAAGGTGAATTTGTAACCATTGTTAACTGGTTAGATTGTTTTGGTCAGTTCTATCCTTCATACTGGGGATTGAAAAATGAGGGCTACAAAGATCATAAGTATTTCCGCCCAACAGTTACATTTGATGAGGCCATTAGTAGACAGATTCCGAAGAAATTGCTTGAATTGTATAGCAATCCACCTTCGCCTTTCAAAAAGACTGCAAAAAAGAATTAGTTACATAGGAAGTAAATTAGTTATAGCCAAAACCTACTGGTTTTAATCTTCGGACTTTTGAGTGTTTACATCGAACATCCTCAAAAGTCCGTTTTTTTTATTTCTATTAATAACATCAGTCCTGAAGTTCATCCAACTGTCCACTTTGCTTTTTTATCACAACCTTTACAGCACTCACGATTGTAAATAATGCATTTACAAGCAATACTCCTATGAATGGTATTGGTTCATTCTTCAACCAGTAAATCCATAATGCGATTACCAGGGCTCCCAGAACCTTTAATTGAAAGGCTACAATGTTGTGATAATGCTCAGAAAATTCACCTACACAGTCTCCCTTACGATTCCAGAAAATTACAGTCGGAAAGATTAGCGGTATTATAGCAGTTAGATGTAGCAACAATAGCCAATTGGTATTGTTATCGTCTTGATTTTCACTATCAGCAGATTCACTCTTTACAAACATGCTATAATCAACCTCAAGTGCTTTGGCAATCATTTGTAGCGTGTAGGCACGTGGGTCCACTTTTCCATTCTCAATGCGCTGAATAGTCCTGGTACTAACTTCTGTTTTATCGGCTAACTCTTCCTGAGTCATCCCTTTTTTAACTCTTAATTCTTTGATCTGCAATCCTATTTTCATTGTTTCTTTTTGCTTACAAATATCCGATATATAACCGTAACCATACAACTACATTAGCACGACATTCACACGACATTTACAATTATCAATTTAATAATCAATGCTTCTACTCTATTTCTTTTTAGGAGTATAAATATATCTCAATCCGTGATATAGACTCTGATAAGGAACATGTCCTTCTTCATCATAGATCTTTAATTTGTTCACAATATTGTCTTTCGACTCAATTCGTTGATTAAAACTGATGAGTTGTTTTTTAATCATTCCCTCTGGGTCTAGGAAATCGGTAAGCCCATGTGTCATGAAGATATTCGTCTGCTTATCCTGCTTTGTCTTCAAGAATTCATCTGTGAGTTCAATGAAATAATCTTCACAGTCGGGAAAGCCCCCACTGCATGCAATAAACGAATTGAATGAATCAGGACTGGTTAGGAGATAGTAAAAGGTAAATATGGCACTGAGCGACTGTCCACATAGTAACCGCTCATCTGTTGTCCGATAAGTAGTATTGATATGAGGGATCAACTCTTCTTCAATGAATTTCTTAAAATTAGCTGCTCCTGGTGCTGTTTTAAAAAAGCTTGTGTTGGTCGGCATCATGTCGCGATTCCTTTTAGTGTTCTCGATCATTACAACGATCATATCAGGCATTATCTCATCCATATGAACCAGACGATTGATTGTGCCAACAGTCTCAGTATACAGGTCTAAATCACCATCTAATCGATATAAAACTGGGTATGCCTTTTCAGAACTGTTGTAATCTCGTGGAAGCTTTATAATAAGCTTTCGGTTTTCATTCAACACTTCAGACTGAATGGAATCTCTGAATCCAATTTTTATGTCCTGTCCTAATGTGAGGATTGATGCTAAAATGAAAATGGTAAGAAGTAGAATCGTTTTCATGTTGGTTGTATTGGTTATACCCTATCCAAACGTAAGGCTTCCTAAAGATAAGTAATAAGTTTGACACGGTGTAAAGAAAAGATAACCTGACTTCTAAAGCCTGAAACGTTTTCGAGTAGAAATACAATATGAGAGCCAGCAATGTTATGCGCATCTCCTCGATCTTTGGGGCAGCTACTCTTTGTAGATGATACTATATCTATTGCAAATGCCTTACAATATTTCCTTCGGCATCAATTAAAGCAACCTTGTCTTGATCGATTTTCGTTAGCGAATAATACCCTTTATCATCAAGTTTTATGGTGTTACAATCAAATTGTTCCCCACACTCTACAGCAAAAATCTCCTCAACCGCTCCCTCCTCATTTTGACGAGATATGTATAGGCAATGATCGCTCGCTATAAAATCATTTAAATCATTAACCACAACACTAATTTTCAACTTCTTCTTCAGCTTGCCAGTGGAAATATCATACAGACTAATATAAGGAGATTCTGGATCTGATATGATTAGGTAATTACTATTAAACGTCACTTTTGCATACTCCTTTAGCTCCTTCTTACAACAGATATCAAGAGCTTTATTCCGTACATAGACAAATGTCTCTCCAAAATCAGTTTCTTCTTCATATGGATGGAAAGTTTGATAAGCAAATAGAGTGTCATTAATGACTGTAATAGCAAATACTTTATCCTGTTCTGGGATGGTTATTGTGTCGTTATTGAGAATAACAATGGTATCAAATTGATAAATCAAGGTTTTACTACTCTGTTCTGTTCCAAAAACTGAGAATGAAAAACAAATCAGCAATATGGCTCCAAATACTTTCATATATAGTTTAAGTATTATTCTTTTACCAAATTAAGTTCATTCTTAATAATCCATAATTCTGTTCCAATAGAATCGCTTGCATTATGATACATTACCAAGTCATAATCCTTTTTCGAAGAGTTAAATCGAGATGGTTTAATCACTGCAAACTTATAATAATTCTTAGCATGTCGGTGCGATGAGACATTGGTAAAATAAATTGTGTCGTTTATCATCTTGTATTTTCCTGAAATATCCATTACACCAAAGCAAATATGTCTCTCGATGAATTTATTATTCTCCTTTAGTTTAAATGTAGTCATACAGTTTGCCGCTCCTTCTCTTTGCGCAATTAAAAGATCTTTTCCTGAAAGTCTACCAAAATTTATTACTCCGTTTGGCTTTTTAATTGCTAGAGCAAGTACAACAGAAATTATTACAATGTTATAAATCCTTATTCTTTGCTTGAATCGCTCACGAACTCCTATTACTAATTGAACAATTAGGGCAATGGCGAGAATACAAAATACGATAGCAAGAAGACCTAGTGCCACAATCGCAAAAAATCCAAGTTGACCTTCCCAAAAATAGGTTGTGTTTATAGTCAGGGAAAAGAGAATTGCTAATATTATTAACCTCTTCTGCTTCATAATTGGATTAAATTGCACCGTCGAATTTAACAAGATATAATGAAATGGCAAAATGAGCAGAAGAAAGATCTCAGCCTTGCAAAAGCCCCAACGATGTGGTGACACTGTGGTTTAAATCCAACAACTTAGTATGTGTTATTTTTCATCGACCATATTAAAATATAGCAACAGAAACACTACATTGTTGGCTTTTCCCAACCTTAAAACAACTATAGTAACTTAATGTTGGGATTTCCAAACATTATTACCACTCTGTTGCCATATACACGATCAATCCTAACGCGCAGAAAATACCATTCTGACAAAAGATCCAATAATGCGTTGACACCAACTTCCAGGGAATTTAAGGATTCCTATCTAGGGATTAAAAGATTTTTGTAAGTTTACCATGTGTCTAAATTTGGCCATTATGAATATGGATGTAAAGAAAGTATATCACCCTAATGTTGTACCTCAATCGGTTCCTTTTGAGATAATTACCTTCAAGAATCTTTACCAACGTCATCAGAGTAACGACTTGTTTGATTGTCACCGTATTCAGTTCAATGCCTTGTTCATTATCTTTTCGGGCCAAAGTGTACATAGCATCGATTGTCAAAAATACCATATGCAGGCTGGTACAATTATCCCTATGGTAAAAGATCAAGTTCACCATTTCGAGAAAGAGCTAAAAGTTGAAGGAGTAGTTATTACATTTCCAGATGAGTTTATCACAGATAATATTTCAGAGCGCGACTTATTTCATTTTCTTCAACTATACCATTCTCCAATTTTACAGATAGATCAAAATAATTTGTCGCTTCTTCAACCTTTTATCGATCTTCTTTTTGCTGAACAGGAATCAGAAAATACCTACCTAAAGCGTGATCTCTTAACATCGACATTTATATCATTGGTTATACAATTATTAAGATTAAACCCTTTCCAGAACATCGCTGCCAGTAGTCAACGTTTTATCGATTTTGTAAGGTTTAAAAGATTGATAAAAGAACAATTTGCAAAAACACACAATGCAAACGACTATGCAGCAGAAATGGGTGTTTCCTACAAATACCTAAACGCAATATGTAAAGAGAATAGCAATAAAACGGCTAAAGCATTTATCGATAGTTGGCTTGTATTGGAAATAAAACGAAACATTGCAGAGAAGAAATCGTCGGTTAAGGAGATTGCTTACAATACAGGTTTTGAGGAACCTACAAATATGATTCGCTTCTTAAAAAAACACATAGGATTAACTCCTAAAGAGTATGCCGATTCATTAAATAACTAACCACAGGATCAGATTGATCATTCTTGAGAACAGATTGCTCATACTCAACTGAGCAACTGAATATACTTTTGTATCATAATCTTACAGACAAGAATTATGAGCAAAGGCATTTCATTTTACATTAATCATCACATAAAACAGGAATATATTGACACCTGGTATAAAGAGGTGATTTTATTGCTCGAAAAGATGTCGGGCGAGAAGAATTTTATATGTGCCTACCTAAATAAAGATGCAAATGACGCAACTCATTTCACTTTGTTTGAGCGCTGGAACGAACCTTCGATTGAATCTTTCATCGAGAATCAGTTAAAGAAGAAAAAATACAGAATCGACTATGAGCGAAATCTTGCTAAATGGTCGAAATGCCCCTGCTCACTCTCTAGTCTGCACCCAGTAGAGGAATGGCATAAGAATGACCATATAGAAACAATTAACGAATAAAATTATAAGCAAATGAAGATCATAGGAATTAGCGGAAGTCCGACAAAAGGAGGGGTATTGGAGTCGGCCATGACTAAAGTTTTAGAATCAACAGGACATGAATGGGAATTGATTCGCCTGAGCGGAAAGAACATCAAATTCTGTCGTGGCTGTATTGCCTGCGCGGCCACAAATCGTTGTGTGTTTCGCGACGACATGGATGAAATAATCGAGAAGATAATGGAAGCCGACGCAGTAGTATTAGGAGGAATAACGCGCAACAATGGCGTTAATGCTCTGATGAAGAACTTCATGGAGCGCCTATCCCCTCTTTTCCATCGTAAAATGTTACTAAAGGATAAACCTGTAGCACTAGTTAGTACAGGATTTGTTACGACACAAGAAGCCTACAAGGATTTATCGGAGTTTGTAAATGGTTTCAGAATGAATGAGGTTGGAAATATTGTAACCGGAGGTAATGCTTCATGTTATGTCTGTGGATTTGGTGAGACTTGCCCCTACAGTGCCCATAGAGCAGTAAATGGAGATGTAAAGATTACCAACGACACTTTTTATCGTTTTGAAAAAGATAGTAATTGTGAAGAAGAGGCAACTCAATTAGGACAGACACTTGCTCAGGCAATTTAATTATTCTGGAATCATGAAGATATTTGAAGAAACAAAATTAGGGAACATCTCCTTAAAAAATCGTCTGTGGCGCTCAGCTACCTGGTTGGGCATGGCCGACGATGATGGTTTTGTTACCGATGCTGTAAAGGAGCAATACAAAAGACTTTCGGAAGGTGGAGTGGGAAATGTTATCGTTGAATTTACCAATATCCTTCCTGAAGAAAGGACCTATCCGGGAATACTTAGCATCAGTGCCGACAAGCATGTTGATAAACTAAAAGAGCTTGCCGACATTATCCATAGTAACAATGCCAATGCATTTATTCAGGTTGGATATGGAGGATCAACAACCAGTATGCCTACCGAAGGACGCATAGTATGGGGGCCTTCAGCGGTAAAGAATCCAACAAATGGATTTGCTCCCGTTGAAATGACTCACGATGATATAAAATCTGTTATTGAAGGCATGGCAAAGGCTGCCCTAAGAGCCAGGAAGGTTGGTTTTGATGGCGTCCAAATCCATGCTGCTCATGGCTATCTGTTTTCACAGTTCTTGTCGCCATACTTTAATAAGCGAACTGACGAATATGGGGGATCTATCGAAAATAGGGGAAGGATTATTCTCGAATCATTTGAGGCCATGAAGGCAATGGCTGGTGAAGATTTCCCTGTATTGATAAAAATGCATTGCGATGATGAATGGGGAGAAAACGGATTAACTGTTCAGGAGAGCCTGTGGCTATCGATAGAGCTCGAAAAAAGAGGCGTAGATGCAATTGAATTTAGTGGAGGTAACATTGATCCAGAGAGTGGGAATTCGGCCCTTAAACCGCGCATATTAAAGCAAGAAAGGCAGTCGTACTACAAGCGCCAGGTAAGCAAGATTGCTGAGCAGCTTACCATTCCAATTATATTAGTTGGCGGCAACAGAAATCTGGGAATCATGGAAGAGATTCTTAATGATAGCAATATCTCTTACTTCTCTCTTTCGAGAACGCTACATTCTGAACCAGATCTACCGAATAAATGGATGAATAATCCAGAAAAGAAACCACGTTGTGTAGCATGTAATAAATGCTTAGCTCCTGGTGGTAATATCTGTATAATAGATAGAAAAAGGAAGAAATAAGTTGAAAGGTTTGCAGCACTGCAAACCTTTCAACCGTTGGTGTTCATTCGTATACAACCGGCCCCACACCCTTTTCCTTTTTTCTGGTCAACGTGTTCCGTGTTCCCTTATTTCTTTTTTCCATCTTTACAGTTTCCATTTTCCTTTCTACCGTTTTCTTTTTTCCGCATTCTATTGTGATTTTATATTTCTTATTGATAATTTTGTGAGTCGGATGGCGCTTTATAAGCTAATCCTACGCTTCAAGTCACAATAATTATGAACAGTACTAATACTAAAACATTCGGAGCTGATAAATTCAGCGATATTATTGAGAAAGAGTTTCGCAGAAAAACACAAGCCATTATAAATATGATCCGTTACACCTTAGATGAAAGAGGTTTAACAGTCGATCAATTAGCTTCCTTGATGGAAGAACCACCCACCGATGTTTACCGATGGATAAGTGGCGCCAATGACTTATCACTACGAAATATTGCAAAGTTTGAGACAGCGCTCAACATTAATCTCACTAATTGTAAACGCGCCCCGCAAATGCCATCAGGTCATCTTGATGCTTCTACTAAAAGAAAAATTACCAACGGGATTAAACAATTCAAGAAAACTCATGACATGGACAATAAATATGAGAATCGTTGGCTCACATGGTATAACCACCTGATCGATTATTATAATGAAAATGGTCATGCAAATGTTCCAATGAGTACTATGACCCACGCAACGTTGAAAGAGTGGATTCGTCGTAACCAAAGGCGTTACTCTAAAGGGAAGTTAGATTCTAACAAAGAAGAACTTCTCCAAATACTCGGAATAAGTTATCGTATACCAAAGCCGGAGGAACACTGGGAAGAGATGTATGCAAGGCTTGTAAAATACAAAGCCGAAGTGGGTAACGTGAGAATAACCAGAACAAATAAAGATAAGGAACTATTCCATTGGATAAGTGGTCAGCGATATCGGTATTGGAAAGGTAAACTGGAGGTATCGAAAATTATGCGACTTAAACAGGTTGGTGTGAATATGAGACATAAAACCTTAAATTTATGGGAGGAAAAATATTCTCAGTTGGTTGAATTTAAGAAAAAACACGGACATCTATATGTTTGTCGTACTCTTGGCGCCAGTTCAGAGCTCGTAGAATTTGCCAGAACACAACGAAGAGCAAAAGACAACATGTCGAATGAGCGCAAAAAATTGCTAAATAAAATCGATTTCATGTGGAAAATTGATCCAACTATTAGAGATCGTATTCTTAAGGAAAGGAAGTATAAACAATGGTTAGTTCGCTATGATGAATTAAAAGCATATAAAAAGCGATATGGCACAAGCTATATATCCCCCAAAAGTGAGAAACACAAATCACTTTCATTATGGATCACAAAACAAAGGCGAAAGCGAGATGTATTAGAGCCTAAGAAAATTAGATTGCTAAAAGAGGTTGATTTTTTTAAGGATAATGGAATTAAGGATGTATGGTTGCAGTCATGAACAATAATATAAAAGACTATAAAACTGAAGAGTTCTCTTCTTCAGTTGAAAAACGATTTGACACACACACACATGCAATTGCCGCCAGAGTTCGCCACACTCTAAAAAAGAATAACTGGACTGCTGAAGAGTTTGCTGAAATGATGGGTATTCCAACAACTACGGCCTACGAATGGATGAGCGGTGCTTTTAACCTAACTACGAGACAAATAATAATGATGGAATTGGTGTTGGGTATCAATCTCACATCTTGTGAATCAGTTCCTGAAAAGGAGTCCGATTATCTTGATGATTTTACAGAAAAACAAATCGTCCAAGCGATCAAAGTCTACAAGGTTAAACATGATATGACCAAGCTTGCGGAGCAACAATGGCTTTCAAAGTATCTTACTCTGATTGACTTTTTTAAAGAAAATGGTCATGCTAATTTCCCTACAAATTCCAAGAATCAAATATCAATGGGATATTGGATCAATAAACAAAGAGAAACGGAAAAACGGGGGAAATTAGATTTTGATAAGAAGGAATTACTAAAACTCATCAATTTTAACTTTTCTCTAAGGATAACATATAATTGGGAGGATATGTATGCTAAGCTTATCGCGTTTAAATTTGAACACGGACATGTACATATCACTCCAAGCATTGTAGATGAATCTCTGTACGATTGGCTACTAACTCAGAAAAGCTCATACTGGAATGGGAAACTTGAGTATGATAAATTAAGACGACTCAGAAAAATTGGGATCAATATGAGGCATCAGACCATAAATTCATGGAACGAGAAGTTTGCCGAATTAAAGAAGTTTAAAAGAGAGCATGGCCATATGCACATATCCCTGGGTAATGGAGCAAGTAACAGTCTGGAAAGGTTTGCAAGCCAACAACGAATGTATAAAAACACCATGCCCAAAGATCGTAAACGACGTTTAGATAGACTGGGATTTGAATGGGAGCTTGATTCTCCCTGGAGTCGTAGTATTAATAGGCGATCGCATCGATTATGGCTAACGCATTATGAAGAATTGCGAGAATATAAGGAAGAGTATGGCACGAGCTATGTCTCTTTAAGAAGCGAAACGCATAAATCATTAGGAGTTTGGGTTAGTGAGCAGAGAAAAAGAAGGAAAGATTTAAAACCAGAGCAAATTGAATTGCTGAGGGAGATTGATTTCTTCCAGGATAACGGAATAGATTTTTAATCCTACGCTTCAAGTCACAATAATTATGAACAGTACTAATACTAAAACAATCGGAGCTGATAAATTCAGCGAAATTATTGAGAAAGAGTTTCATAAAAGGACACAGACTATAATTAAGGTGATTCATCAGAACCTGGATAAAAAAGGATGGTCTGTCCAACAATTGGCTAACATACTGGGAGAACCTCCCACTAATCTTTACCGTTGTCTGAGTGGTTCTAATGATTTGTCGCTAAGCAATATTGCAAAGTTTGAAATTGCCCTGGGTATTAATCTTACCAACTGTAAACAAACACCCAGTATACCATCGGGATACCTTGATACCTCAGCGAAACAGAAAATCGCCTACGGTCTTAAGAAATTCAAGAAAACTCATGATATGAACAATTTACTTGAGCACCGCTGGTTAACCTGGTACAACGAGATGGTACACTTTGTCAATAAAAATGGTCATGCGAAAATTCCAGTGAAAAAGAAATTTGAAGATCCATTGTATGGATGGATTAAACGCAACAGGAAGTACTACAGAAATGGGACATTAGATTCAAATAAAGAAGAATTACTGCAAGTCCTTGGAATTAACCTAGGTCTAACCAGAGCTGAGACAAGCTGGAATAACATGTACACTCGTCTTGAAAAATATAAGGCTGAAATGGGAACTGTGCACGTTGTCAGTACTGATCAGACTAAAGATCTATATCATTGGTTGCATAATCAGCAGTATAAATATCGGGAAGGCGAACTGGATATCAAAAAAGTTATGCGACTAAAACAGCTGGGGGTAAAAATGCAGCCAAAGACACTGAATTCATGGGAACAGAAGTTTATCCAGTTAGTTGAGTTTAAAGAAAAGCACGGTGATTTATTTATTGGTCGTGCTTATGGAGCAAGTCCCCAATTAATAGGATTTGTTGCCTCACAGCGAAGAGCAAAAAATACCATGTCGAAAGAGCGTAAAGAATTGCTTAATAGGATCGGTTTTATTTGGGAACCTGACCCTACATTTCATGCGAAAATGGTAAAGAAAAAAGCTCTGGAGCATTGGTTGGAACGCTATGCCGACCTAAAAGCATTTAAAGGAAAGTATGGAACCAGCTATATTTCGCTAAAAAATGAAAGATATAAATCACTGGCCATATGGATTAGAACCCAAAAACACGAACGTGATAAATTAGGACCTGAGAAAATTAAATTACTGAAGAAGATTGATTTTTTCAAGGACAATGGCATGGAAAAAAAGCCTAATGTAGAGTAGCTTATAAGCGTCCATAGGTCAAGACTGGATGTTTGAAAATAGATTACCTGTAATAGTGCATCATGAATGATAAAAGTATAACCGAATATACAACAGAAGATCTAACTGCTTCCGTTGAGAAATTATCAGATAAAAATATACGAGCAATCGTTGCTAGAGTCCGCCAAGCATTGGATGAACATGGTTGGTCGCTTAAAGAGTTTGCTGAAATGATGGGTGTATCACCTACCAATGTTTACGAATGGATGAGTGGCGCATACGACCTAACGATGAGGCAAATAATAACAATGGAAATGGTATTGGATATCGACCTCACCTATTGCGATGATGATTATGAAGAAACAACTGAAGAGGAAGAAGGCTTTTTGGATGAGCTTACTAAAAAACAGATCGATCAAGCGATTAAAATTTATAGGGTAAAACACGATATGACCACCAACTATGAGCAACAATGGTTAGCAAAGTATCTTATACTCGTCGACTTTTTCAAAGAATATGGTCATGCTAATTTTCCGACACAATGGAAGAATCAAAAATCTATGGGACATTGGACCTGCAAACAAAGAGAAATGGAGAAATTGGGTACCATTGATCTAGATAAAAGGGAATTGCTTAAACTCCTTAATTTTAACTTTCTCACCAAGAGCAGAAATGACTGGGAGGAAATGTATGGAAAACTAATCGAATACAAATTTAATCACGGTCATGCCAATATACCTTCTGGCAAAAAAACTGAAAAACTTTACAAGTGGCTCTCTTGGCAAAAACAATTGTATTGGAGAGGGAAACTAGAGTATGATAAATTAAGGCGTCTCAAAAAAATCGGTATTGAAATGCGGCATCAGACCTTGAATCAATGGAACGAGAGTTATTCTGAATTGAAAAAGTTCAAACGCGAGCATGGTCATATAAACTTAACCAAGGCCAATGGAGCAAGTGAAAAATTGATGAGCTTTGTCAGGACTCAAAGATATTCAAAAAATACGATGCCGAAAAAGCGCAAACAATTACTGGATAACCTTGGTTTCCAATGGGAAGTAGATACACCACTGAGTCGTAGCGCACAAAAAAGAGGATATCAGCATTGGCTGAATCGATATGCCGAGCTCGTACAATATAAAGAGGAATATGGCACAAGTTATATTTCACGAGAAAGTGAAACGCATAGATCGCTGGGGATATGGGTTAGCACCCAAAGAAAAAGAAGAAAGGAGTTAAAACCAGAACAGATTGAAATGCTACGAGAGATTGACTTTTTTATAGATAACGGTGTTGATTTTTAGAGAAAAGAATTATGTGCGATTTAGACAATACATCAAACGGTACAGATACATACGAGGATATCATTCAGCGAGAATTTCAAAGGAAAACACAGGCTATTGTCGATATGGTTCATCATACCTTGAAAGAAAAAGAATGGTCAGTTGAGCAGCTTGCTAAAGCGATAGAAGAATCGCCCACTGATGTTTTTTCATGGCTTAGTGGCTTTAGAGATCTTACTTTAAGCGAGATCACAAAAATGGAAACTGCATTGGATATCGATCTTACACACTGCAGACCTGCACCGAATGAGCCTTCTTACTATGTGGATACTGCAAAAAAGAGGAAATTTACCAGCGAGATTAAGAAGTTCAAGAAAACTCATGATATGACCAAACGCTGGGAGCAGCGCTGGCTGACTAAATATCTTTTGCTGATTGATTTCTTTAAAGAAACCGGGCATGTTAATCATCCTACTCACACTCAGCCTTATAAAACCATGGGGTTTTGGGTTTCATGGAACAGAAAGAAACATGCAGCAAAGAAGTTGGATCCTGGAAAGAAGAAATTACTGAGCTTACTAGGCTTTGATTTTCAACCACATCAAGAACGTCCCTGGGAAGAGATGTATGCAAAATTGATGGATTTTAAGAAGGAATACGGACACACACGAGTACCTAAATATTACTTGGATTCTAGTCTGTATACATGGTTACTAAACCAACGCCGACTGTATTGGAAAGGCAAGTTAGAGACGAAAAAGTTTAAACGTCTGCAAAAGCTTCATGTTGACATGAAGCATCAGACCCTGAACCTGTGGCAGGACAAATATGACCAGTTAGTTGAATTTAAAGAGCAGCACGGTCATCTGCTTGTTTGTGAGGCCTATGGTGCCAGCAAGCAATTGATGGGTTTTGTGCAGAGACAGCGTCGTAAGAAAGACAGCCTTTCGGAGGAACGCATTCAGATGCTTGATGAGATTGGTTTTGATTGGGATCTTGATAAACACGCGCTTAGTATTGAGACCAAAAGAGTGAAAGGATACCAACAATGGTTCGTTCGCTTTGAGGAGTTAAAAGCCTATAAAATAAAGAAAGGCACCAGTTATATTTCGTCAAAGAGTAAAACGCATTATTCAATGGGAACATGGATTCAGAAGCAAAAGCAACATTATAAAAAAGGAATGTTAACCGATGAACAGATCGAATATCTTAAAAAAATCGACTTTTTCAAGGACAATAACATGACGATGAAGATTGGGACATAATGTTCTCAGCCACCAGGCTGTAGCATACACCTGAAAGCAGCCTTGACCTTTTTGCTTCGTTTTTACGTCAAGGTAAAAATGAAGAGCCCGTTCGGCTTGAGAACAAAAAACAATAACACAATGAACCACACCATAAAAGAAAATACAGCTGAAGAATTCAGCAAACTATCCAACAAGGCATTCAATAAGAAGTCCGACGCTATTGCTGCTCGTGTCCGCTACACCCTTGCTCAATACGACTGGGAGGTAGATTATTTTGCTGAATTGATGGGAGAACCTGTTCCTTTGGTTTATGAATGGCTTAGTGGCAGTAACGACCTATCAATACTAACCATCATAAAAATGGAAACAGTATTAGAGATCAACCTTACCCATTGCGATGCTGTACCAAAGCCTGCGGCCGGTCATCTAGATAAATCTACAGAACAACAAATCGATCAAGCAATTGAGAAATATAAAGCAACACGCGACATGACCACCTACAAAGAGCAACTGTGGCTATCGAGGTATATAACACTAGTAGATTATGCAAGGAAAAATGGAAATGCTGATTTACCAACAAAATCCAAAGATCAGCAATCAATGGGCTATTGGATTGGTAGACAACGGAAGAAAATAGGCAATAACACAATAGAGCCAGATAGAGAAGAGCTGCTGAAGCTGATAGGTTTTAATTCTCGCCTTAAGGAACTACTCGACTGGGATGAGATGTTCGAGAAGCTTGTTGAGTATAAAAACAAATACGGAAATGTAAGTTTGTCGGAAGATATTGTTGGTTCACAAGTATACACCTGGTATCATAACCAACGCCACATGTACTGGCAAGGTAAGCTCGACTATGACAGATTACGTCGCTTCAGGGAGATTGGTATCGATATGAAACATCAGACCTTAAACCTTTGGCTGGAGAAGTTTATTGAATTGGTTGCTTTCAAAAATAAAAATGGTCACTGTAAGCTTAGAAAAAGCCTCGGTGCCAGTCAGGCTTTAATTGCTTTCGCACAGCGACAACGGCGCTATAAGAATACCATCCCTGCCGATCGGGTTCGCAAATTAAATCAAATAGGCTTTATATGGGGGTACAACAACCTTCGAAGTAGCCTTAATCGTGAACGTGGTTTTCAGCATTGGATGGAGCGTTATGACGAGTTAAAATCATACAAGGAAGAGTTTGGAACGTGCAGTATCTCGAAGAAGAATAAGCCTTACAGATCGCTCTGGGCATGGATTTCAGAACAGAGAAGACGACGCAGAGATTTAAGTAAAGAGCAAGTTAAGCTACTGAAAGAAATTGATTTCTTTACTGATCACAAGATAGATTTTTAATATTTTTAAGCATGGAAAAATTCACAGGAGTCATACAACGTGTTACGTATCACAACGAAGAGAACGGCTGGACAGTTTTAAGGGTAAATCCTGTGGACAGACCTCATGAGACAATAACAGTAACGGTACATCAAGCCAACGTTTTTCCAGGAGCTACACTCCAGTTTGAAGGCGAATGGATACAGCACCCAAAATATGGTAAGCAGTTTAAGGCTCACACTACATTTGAACGCAAGCCCGCTAGTGCTTCTGCATTGGAAAATTATATAGGTTCAGGATTGATCCATGGTGTTGGTTCTAAGATTGCAAAGCGTATTGTGGAACATTTCGGTGAAGAAACACTTGATGTGTTTGAAAATGATATCGAGCGACTGAAAGAGGTGCCTGGAATTGCGCAGACAAAGCTCGAGCAAATTGAAGCATCATGGACAGAACACAGGGAGATACGCAATGTGATGTTGTTTCTTCAAGAGTATGGTGTAAGCACCCTGTTTGCGGTTAAGATATTCAAAACTTACGGAAACAATGCCATCCAAATTGTAGAAGATAATCCCTATCAACTTTCTAAAGATATTTATGGTATTGGCTTTTTATCAGCCGACAAAATTGCGCGTAGTATGGGCATTGCAAAGGATAGTCCAAAACGCATGCGTGCAGCCATTAGTCACGTTTTGGCTGCAAGTAGAGAGCACGGCCATTGCTACCTTGAGTTAGAACATATTCAGGAAGATGTAAAAACTCTACTGAAGGCTGACTATTCCACCTTACTGATAAGTGTAATTGCACTCATGGAAATGGAAAATGATCTTCGGGTTAGGATCAAGACAGAGAATGAGGTGGATGTAAAATGCTATTATTCTAAGTCGCTATACTACGACGAGCTCGATACTGCAAAAATGGTGAGCTCCTTTTTGAAACAAACAGTTAAGATTGATAAACCTCGCATTTTAAACTGGCTACAAGAGTTTAACAAACAGCAGGAATATCCATTAAGCGATGAACAGTTTCATGCAGTGTTTGGTGCTTGTCAGCAGTCTTTCTCTATCCTTACTGGCGGCCCTGGATGTGGGAAGACAACTACCACTAAGGCATTGGTAAGATTACTTATTGCCATGAAAAAGAAGGTTACACTTGCTGCACCTACTGGTAGAGCTGCACAGCGGATGAGCGAGGTGATTGGTAAAGATGCACAGACCATTCACCGATTATTGGTATGGCAACCTCATGTTGGACGCTTTAAGAAGAATGAAAAGCATCCTTTAAAAACTGATTTTGTGATTATCGACGAGTGCTCAATGTTGGATATCTCTATCTCTGCGTCACTACTAAAAGCAATCCCTCTTACCGCTCAGGTGCTGTTTATTGGTGACCCTAATCAGCTTCCATCGGTTGGTGCAGGTAATGTACTTAAAGATCTAATTGACAGTAACAACGTGCCTTGTTTCCATCTTAGAAAGGTATTCCGACAAGCACGGGAGAGTCAGATTATTAAGTATGCCCATGAGATCATCAAAAGAAGAATTCCGAGAATAGAATCACCTGTGAATAAGCCTAATATCTGGAATGAAAAAGCCGACTGCATATTTATCGATTCAGAAGAGGCAACGAAAGAACAATTGAAGTTTATCAAAAAGATTACCACCTCGATGAAGTATGTGCTGCAAAATGAAGGTATTGCTTTTGTAAGGGAGAAAGGTCTTGATGATCTCTCAGATAGTTATAAATCAGTTATTCAGGAAGACGATATCTATATAAAACATACTTCAGAGGAAGAAATTGAGGAGATGAGGCAGACTGGTGTTCAGTCGCATATTTTTAATGTGCCAAATAAGTATTTACATGCGGATATACAGAGGTTACTGATGTCGGAAAATCACGCTGCTGCGTTGAAAAACATCCTCATAGGAATTCATCCCTGGTCAAGTTTGCACTATGGTTTTATAGCTTCACAAATGGTGGTCAGACTCTATGCAAAAACCGTAAAAGAACGCCTTGGGAAGGATATGGAAGTGCAGATATTGACTCCCATGACGGTTGGAAGTATGGGCACAAAGAATCTGAATGAGTTGGTTCAGGCAACCTACAATCCGGATGATAGTACGAAGGCTCACCTACAGATCGGCGATCGTGTTTTTCGTGTTGGCGATCGGGTAATTCAACGTAGAAACAACTATGATCTGGAGGTTTTTAATGGAGATATCGGTCACATCTCCTCGATCGACAACCAGGCGATGGCATTGGAAATCATTTATCATTCAGGGGAAACAACAAGAGTGGTTCACTACCAAAAGCAAGATCTCATAGATATCGACCTGGCTTACGCAATCACCATTCACAAGTCGCAAGGAAGTGAATTTGATGTGGTGATTATTCCTTTAGTAATGCAGCATTTTAATATGCTCTATCAAAACCTTATCTATACAGCCCTGACAAGGGCAAAGAAAATGGCAATTTTTGTTGGTACCAGAAAAGCATTAGGTATCGCAGTACGAAACATCGACAATCGCTCAAGAAAGACAATGCTAAAGGCAATTGTGCAATAGTAATTGAAAGTATTTGCACAACGCCCTCAATCCTATGCCCTATGCCCTAAACTCCGTACGCTTGGCTTTATGCCCTGCGCTCCATGCTCTATGCCCTTTACTCTCGGCCCTGTGCCCTTTGCTCTTTGCTCTTTGCCCTTAACCCTTCTTCCGGTTTCCTGGCAAAGTCATTTTCCGGTTTCCCGTCATCCTTTCATCCATTTTTCGTAACCTATCGCCTCAATTTTCAGTAATTATTAATGAAATCATGTTGTTTAACATATTCGCTCACTTAACAAAACCTCTACCTCCAAAGTTCTAATAATATACATTAAAAAAGCTCTGTTATATGAAAACAACAGCAAGACAAATTACCCAAAAGTTATTGGACAAACTCTGGGATCAATACATACACAGAGTTAGTTATGCCAAGCGCTACACTGAAATGGTAGAAGATAGAGGGGGAACAGTGGCTAATGATCATATAGCCTTCAGAAGTTTAAATACTTATGTTGGACATCAGGCTGCTGGAATTTCTGCCATCTCTGATATATTGGGTGCATTGGAATACACTCCTCAAGATAGGTACAAGTTTGCAACAAAAAAACTGAGTGCAATTCATTTTGAACATCCCGATGAGATGTTCCCAAAGATATTTGTCAGTCAGCTTGAGGTAGATCAGCTTCCTGAGTCGATTCAGGAGCTTATTAATGAAGCCGTAAAGGATACACCTAATATCCTTACCGACCGCACAATGGACCTATTACAGGAACTAAAAAAGAATAAGGAATTGAACCATTATGAGGCTGAATACCTGGCCGATGAATTGTTTACCTTCTTCCGTCGTCCATGGGATCCTCCTTTGAAGGAAACCGTTATTACGGTGAATGAGGTATCACAATATGCTGCATGGGTATTGCTACATGGTAATTCAGTGAACCATTTCACTGCATATATCAACTACCAAAATGTGTCAGAATGGCCAGATTTAGAGGCAACTGTTAACGCACTTCGCGATGCAGGTATTCCAATGAAGAAGAATATAGAAGGAGAAAAAGGAAGTAAGCTTCAGCAGTCGTCAACCGAGGCAGTTAATGAAAGCTGTCTGGTAAAGAATAAGAATCGAGGCATAGAGCTAATGGACTGGACATATGCTTATTACGAGCTGGCTCAACGAGGTTATATCGAGACAAAGGCTGGTAGAAAACTGTTCCAGGGATTCCTGGGAGATCAGGCAACACACCTTTTCGATATGACACAGAAGTAATATAAAACGAACAACTTTAACTGATTAATCTTTTACCATGACTCAAGGAAAAGTTCAAACCCTGAATCAATTTATCATTGAGCGTCAGGCGGATTATCCTGATGCCAAAGGTGAACTATCACGCCTACTTCACCATGTAGGTATTGCTGCCAAAATCGTTCATCGTGAAGTGAATAAAGCCGGATTGGTTGATATTTTGGGTGCCGCCGGCGATATGAATGTACAGGGCGAAGATCAGCAAAAACTGGATATCTTTGCTGATGAGCACTTTATTGATGCTCTAAAAGCTAGCGGTGAGGTGTGTGGCATTGCAACAGAAGAGAATCAGCATATGATTACCTTCAATGATGACCTATCAAAAGATGCTAAGTATATATTCCTGATGGATCCCCTCGATGGCTCCAGCAATATTGATGTAAACGTTTCGATTGGTACACTGTTTTCAATATACAAACGTTTATCTCCTGTTGGCACAAAGGCTACTATGGATGACTTTCTACAGCCAGGGAATCAGCAAATTGCTGCGGGATATATCCTTTATGGATCCTCTACCATGTTGGTTTACACTACAGGTAATGGAGTAAATGGCTTTACCCTTGATCCATCTATCGGAGAATTCTGTCTATCGCACCGCGGCATTAAAACTCCTATTGATGGCAAAATTTACTCCATCAATGAAGGCAATTACACAAAGTTTCCATATGGTATCAAACAGTACATCAAGTATTGTCAGGAGAATGACAAGGCGACAAATCGGCCGTATTCTTCACGATATATTGGTTCACTGGTGGCCGACTTCCATCGGAATCTATTGAAAGGTGGGGTATTTATGTATCCACAGAGTATTTCGTATCCTAATGGGAAATTGCGACTGTTGTATGAGTGCAATCCGATTGCTTTGCTGGCGCAACGTGCCGGAGGTAAGGCGTCGGATGGTTTTCAATCGATATTGGATATCAAGCCAACAGAGCTTCATCAGCGTGTTCCATTTTATGTAGGATCGAAAAATATGGTGAAGAAAATCGAGGAGTTTTTAAAGAAGTTTTAGAAAAAAGTAAAAACACACTGTCAGTGTCCGCAGGTACTGGCAGCGTGTTATTTCATTAAAATTATTGCTTCAACCAGCCTAACTCATTCATTGAAACGCCGTGTCCGTTGGCGTAATGTTTGTCTTCTGGTCCGCATGTCGTATAATAAGTTTTCCCTTTATACTCGAAGATTTCCGCAGCATGACCGAACATGGTAGTTAGAGTATTCTTCTCATAATCGAAATGATTAGGATCTTCAGATACAACCACTACAGTCTCGGCATAGCGACGATGAGCATAGGTAAAGAACAGATACCATAGATCGTTATGTTTTACCACGAATGGAGATTCCATTAACGTAGCCCAGGTGTTGTCATTGATACCCAAGATAGTTTCAGGATCTTCAAAATTCACAAAGTCCTTGGTTCTGATTCTCAATACTTGAGATTGCTTAACACCTTTATTTCCAGTTGATACAACATGAATCCAATACTTTCCATCATCACCTTTCATGATGTGTGGATCGCGTGTTGAGATCCATAGTTTATCAGGAAGGATGTAAGTTCCCGAAGGTTCCCAATTGTAAAGATCATCTGACCAATAAATCTCCAAACGACGCACATTAGGCCATACCTCTACAACCATAGCGTAACGCTGACTCTCCTCGTGCCATACTACGTAAGGTGCTCCAACATACTCGGTGCCTTTACTCTCATCAAGAGCAAATTCTTCACGCCTCCAACTTTCAGTAGGTGCTGTACTTGTAGCATGTCCCAAGTAAGGATGATAACGATACAATTGTTTACCTTTTGGAGGAAACGGATTGTTGATTCCGAACCAGTGCAATTTCCCTTCCTTATCGGTAATAAAACAATGGTCGTTGGTAAACCATTTCTGATCATCAAAATCAGGAGATGGTTTGGCTGCTATAACTTCTCTAAGTTCTCCCTTCACATAAGGTATCTCTGCTCGCTCTAAAAGACTTTTAGTCTCCTGAGCTTGCTTTGTAGCTGGCTGACAAGCAAGTAGTCCGCACAGTACGATACAATAAATTCCCAGTCTGTACATTTGTTCTTTTTGTTTAAATGATATTGAGTAAATAGTGATTTACTTTTCCATGGCTTTGCGCATATCCTGCTCTCCTTCTCCACTCCAGTATCCACAATCCAGTTCAAAGAATACTGAGGTGTATGGCAATGCAAATGGTGTTTTAATTACCAGCACATTGAACACATTCGATGCTTCGTCAAGTTTGCCAATTAATTCTTCATGCAGTACTTTCTTCACATCAGCACCTGCTAATATTTGCTTCAGCTGTTTGCGGTATTTCTCAATACCTGGAGCATGCTTCTCTGACACAAAATCGATTTCTTTATCGAGATAGATCTTGCCACGTACATGTGTACTCTTCTCAATCTCCTTCAACACCTCTTTGATTACAGAAACATGCGACTCATCACAAACGATGGTTTTGATACCTGGATTACTCTGTAATGGATATGCCGCATCGGCAATCAAAATCCAGTTACGATGCCCCATCAATTGAAGCTCTTTCTTGAAAGTTTCTTTCCATTCATTCTTTGAGTTCTGTGCCTCAGTCGTTAGTCCTAATGTCATCACCGCAGCAACAACCAATAACAATATTTTTCTCATCGTCATTACAGATTATTGGATTTGTAGATATGCGGATACCAAGTCTCACCAGCTGAATAATATCACCTTCTCAGTACCCGCTAAAACGTTTTTTAGTTCTGATTCGAAGATACAACACCGGAATCCTCAGGATGGGGTTCATATCAATAAAAAAGGTATACATATCGTGAAATGAACGTATACCTCTATATTTTGAACATATATTGACAGACCAATAACGAACTCCTATTCTGCCTTAAATACCGGATTATAAATGAGACCGATGATATTCCCCCAAGGATCTTTAAGAGAAGCAACTACTATTTCACCTCCTACATTTTTAGGAGCCTCATGCTCAGTAGCACCCAATGCAAGGAATCGTTGATACTCCTCTTCAATGTCATCAACACCCCAATAAGCAATTGAATTTTCTCCCTTAAACTT
Source organism: Puteibacter caeruleilacunae (assembly GCA_005217565.1). Taxonomy (GTDB): domain Bacteria; phylum Bacteroidota; class Bacteroidia; order Bacteroidales; family Prolixibacteraceae; genus Puteibacter; species Puteibacter caeruleilacunae. Next base: position 329,998 of record SJCO01000005.1, on the reverse strand, counting down.
GCGCGATTCATCGCCTGGTAGTAATCCTAATTCATAACCGCCAACATTGTAGCCCACATAAAATGGTTCATCGAAATAAGGTTCCCCTTGAAATGCTTTTGTATACCAGCGTTTGGCCGATTGTAGATTGTCGACTTTATACACCACGGTGCGTAGTCCCAGTACATTTTTACTCATAGCCCTAGAATTTATTGATTGATAACTTTAGCTACAAGTTACGGAATTATGAGGAAAGAAAAAAGGCCGCCTACCCGAAAGCAGACGACCTCCCTATTATATTAACGATTCAGAATGAACTAATTTCCTTGCGGAGCTGCAGCCCTTACGTTGGTAATCCAACTTGACAGGTCAGCAGTATTTAGATCACGTGTTAAGCAGTAGATTGCTTTACGTGATGGCGACTTCGCTCCCATGGATAAATAGATGCGTTGCACGCCTTCATTGGCATCAACAATACTTCCGAATGCATGTACATCGGCAAAATCAGCATATCGTTCGCCTCTGAACAGCAGTGTACACTCTTGCGTCCACTCAGCACTTCCTGCAAACAGGTCGGCAGGAGCAATACTCCACAATACCAACTGATGATTAAACGCCTCAATTAATTCTACACGCTGTGTCACAGGATTGTAGATTAACTCTGGTGCCGATAAACCAATTGGGGTATTGTTGGTGATATTGGTCTCAGTAAACTGGAATGGCAACCCTGCTTCCAGATCAGCCGCGTCATCATACGTATAAGTCGCCTGATTCATGCTCTTCTTATTGATATCATATCCTACCGATACAATATTTCCGGCATACTCACCCTCGGGCATCACCATAAAAGTTCCTCCCACCATAAACATCGTATCATTGGCAGCAATATCATAATCATTCCAGGTAGTTCCATTATCTTCTGAGATTATCACAGAAGGAACACGAGGTTTCTGGACAGGCGAATACACCCATACTGTATCAACAGGAGTAGTTCCGTAAATAGGTATGTCGCCATCCATATCCAGAGTATCATATTTGATCTCTCCAATACTTAACACCTGCTGAACTTCTACGAAAGACTCAGACATCATCATCAAACCGAATTCCGATTCTTCCATGTTGTTGGAAATATCACCACCTATACTGGCATCAAAGTCCGATAGATCACGCGAATCCCACGCTAAAGCCTCTGGTTTATGATCCCAACTGTGTGAGTCGGTACTGATCATCACCCCTTTTGAGGCCCACAGAATCTCTTGTGCTGTGGCTCCTAAGGCAGCAACTCCATCCTTCTCATAGCCATAAGGAGCATATTTGCGCACCTCAGTAACTTTACCCCAGGTATTGTTTTCTAAGGTTGAATAACACCACCCACTAGCTGAGTTTGTACCTGTTTTACCATTCAGTGAACGATTAAAGAATAACGTGGTAATACCATTTAATTCAACAGCCATAGGCGATTGCAAAGAGTAATTCTCCTTCTCAACAACATCGCCATCAGGAAGGAATACCTCATCTAAACCATACTTCACCGATGCATCAGCTCCGGCGGACAATACGTGCTCTTCACCTGTATTCGAATTTCCAGCGAATACATAGGTTCTGTAATTCACCAGTCTGTTATATTCCGCATCGTCAGTATCCGAACCGTCGCCTGATTGTGCGGTATCCGGATCTGAGAAACTTTGATCTATATCCTGTAAAGCATCTCCTTTATCGCATCCCCAAAGGACCAATAAAGACAGGATTACTATATAATTCTTCATCATATTTCAAACATTTATGAATTAATGAACAACGATTTTCTGCACTGCCGATCCGGCAGCTACCGAATTGGCCTTAATGATGTAAACACCACGCTGTAGGTTCGTCAGATTAATTGAAATTTGTGATAATCCTGCAGGTAACATCGATGGAGTATATATCCTAACCTGCTGTCCTTTTACATTGTAAACACCTGCTTCAAATTTCCCCGCTTCATCAGCATTTATCTCAATATTAGCCATCTTATCAGCTCCCCAAAATATACTTACTCCACTTTCAGGGGCAATATCTTTCAAATCAGCAGCTTGTTTATCATCATCCAGGTCTACACCAATTGATTTAAACACTGGAAGATCAGTTGATCCAACGTTCATCTCAACATTTGTCAATATCTCAAACTCCTGGATATGGCAGTTGCCTTTCTTCTTGAAGTTATCAGTTGTTGATGCAGCAAATCCAGCATAGTAATAGTCGCCTTCGAACTTCAGCGGGAAAGCATATTTACGACCCGTATACCACTCCACGCCATCTTTCGATACATATGGATAGAACACGTCATTGGCTTGCTTTAACTTCAAATAAAGCGGTGCTTTGAGTTCAATATCTTCTTCCAATTCGATATCCTCAATCACCGACATCTCCTTATCCTTCCAGCGATACTGAAATTTGAGTCCTTCCTCAGGAGTAACAAACAGTCCGGCGTACTTCACACTATCACCAAGGTTAGTGCTACGCATAAGTAATCCTGCTTTAGTTTTCTCACCAGTATTCTCAAGGCTTTCAATAAATACGGTAGTCTCAACACTATCTTCAGCCATCAACTCCTCATACATATAGGTTGCATAGTCATTTTTAGTAGCATTCAGCTGACTCATAAATGAATTGAAGGTATATTCTCCTGTTGCGTCACCAGCAGTAACCGATCCAGCGTCATCATTATCGACTTCACTCACAGAGTAAGCTTCAAATGATTGTTCCATTTCATTCACCACCTTAATCACACGCTTCACTGCCTTACCATCTTTCATGGCCGAAACAACCACATATGACTCTCTGTAATTATCGGTATCAGGAGCAATTACATAAAACTGTCCATTTTCTAAACCAGCAGTAATACCTGAACCAGCTTCTGCCTTAATAGCAAAATCAGTCCATGTTTCCCCAAGTTTCTGTCCCATACATCCTGCTACACTAATGACTCTCTCCTCTCCTTTGTCGAGTGTCATCACCTCGTCTTCCAACATGATATCTTCTCCGTTGATTTTTAAATCCGTGAAGAATGAACCATTGCCTCCACGTGTTTGCGACTGATGGATAACGAAGTAGTAATCACCTATTTCTGCAATCTCAACACTACGGTGATCCCACTCAGCATCTTCCGGACGCTTTGAGTACAAATCGATAGTTGTAGCACTGCTACGCACAAGCTTAAGCTGAGTTTTAAAGAGCACCTTATTAGGATCAGTCTTTGAGTCCCCCTTCTTATGACCAGGAGAATATTCAATACCCATACTACTTGAGCCAGCTTCACGCGTATAGAAGTACGAGGTTTGGTATCCTTTACCTCCCGAAACTGTAGTATATTCACCTACACCTGCAGCCGTTGAGTTATCGGTAAGCTCATCCATAATAGCCAATCCGAATGTTTCGAAGAAGCGACTATCACTTACCTCGTCGTACAACACCTCTATTGAGTCGGCCGTACCATCCCAGCTCATAGGGAAATACAATGCAGCATCAGACATGCGCTTTGCGAAAGCACTGTGGTTATTACCACCAGCGTTTCTTAATAATCTAATACGACCATTCTCGTCATCATTCGAGCGAATATACGATCCTGATGGATCACCACCAAGATTAACATGATTCATTAACACATCAGCATTTTCAGCCACTACTGCCTTTACTTGCACATACAGCTCATCCTCAAGATGATATCCTCCAACATCCCAGGTAATATTCAGCTTAGCTACACCATCGCTAATTCCTTTAACCTTAAGAGTACGCACTTTACTGCCATCTTCAGCTAATGATTTATCAATGTAGGCAAAACCAATATGCTCATCGCTCGATACCACCTGGTAATCCAGATCATCTTTTTCATCGTGATCGAACATATCAGTAATATCAATCTCTAACCAATCATCAGTCTCTACAGCCTGATCAGCAAGAGGATTGGCTAACCTCCACAAAGGAGGTGCTTCACGTAAGATAAGGTTGCTATACATTTGCGTTACCCTTGGATCACGCACATCATATGATGAACCACGAATTGGTTTATTCAGGTTTGCTCCAAAGAAAATACCTGCATAGATATTAGCAGAATCCATTTCCATGGTAAAACCTTCCTTAAAATTCCACTTTACCTCGTCGGCATTGTCGTAACTTATATCCTCATTTTCCAGTGCATAGTAAGTATTGTAGTCGTTTCCACGCTTCACAATACGCAACCACGCAGGATAATCGGGGTGAAAAAACGGGTAACTTCCACCGGAATACACGAAACGTGAATCAGTCAGAATCTTCCCATCTTCATCCTCAATATATTCTTTACGTGCCACAAAGCGACAATGCAAACGACCTGAACCAATAGATAACTCCCTGCAACGTTTCTCCAAACTCTCACGGAAGATAATTCCATAGCGCTGATTAGAGGTATGGCGGTTCTGTGGAGCCAATACCTCTCCAGGATAGTATAACTTAGAGGTACCTGTACCAGTACCATCATCCAACCAGATCTCTTTGTAAGCAAATCCTGTTGCTCCTACATTATCAGGTTGCAACACCTTTACAATCAATTCCCAATCTCCATTAGGGATTTCAGTCAGCACAAGCGGACCGATATCATCCGAACTACTACGTCCGAAATCCTGTCCACAGCCATAAATCTTCCAGGCTGCATTTAGTTCGTCATACGAATAAACGGTTGGTGTGTAAATTTCACCAATATCTTTGGTAAACCATGTACGACCTTCAATCTCTATCTGGCCATCTTGTACAGGTCTGTACTGTGCATTGGCATGATTCCCCGCTATCACTAGCGCGAGAAAAGCCAATAGCCCAATCCAACGATTATTTTTTCTGAATCTCATTTTACTATGTTTTAGATTAAACATACTAGTTGATTTGAATAATATTGGTTCCTCCGTGCTCCATTGGCAGGTACCAATTATCTTCGGTCATCAGGTAATTTCTCACGCGATCCTGTTCAGCCGGATCACTCATGCGATTAGCTACCCTATTTGCCAGGAAGGCTGGTCCACGGCGTTTAGCAAAGCGTACCAAATCAAACCAACGTTCTCCCTCATAAGCCAACTCTAACTGTCGCTCGTTAAATATCACATCCTCAATCTCCTCCATGGTAGAGGTTTCAGTAATTGGCGCTTTCTCCTCACTCACGCGCTTACGTACAATGTTATTCAGGATATTCACCGCTTTTCCTCGCTGTCCCAGGCGGTTGTAGGCCTCAGCAGCCTTCAACTGACAATCAGCAACACGCTTAACAAAGTAAGATATGTCGCTCAGGAAGTTACCATCATCATTAATGCGATAATCTTTTCCTGCTGCATTGGCTAAGAATTTCCACACAACCGGATAAATGGTTGTTCCCATGGTATCGAGCTTAAATGAATGCCCTTCGCCACGATAGGTATCTCCATCCCAAACCGATAAAGATGCATCGGCTGGAGTAAAGTAGTAATCACCGCCATTAGCCTCTGGTAAGAAATACTGATGATAGAAGTTCGTCTGACGATATTTATCATCATAACGCAGATAGAATACCAATTCACAATCAGCCTTTGCCGAAACTCCATTATCGGTAAAGATTCGTCGTAACCAATCGCTACCACCACCTATACCGTTATTACCTGCTGAAGTTCCTGAAGTAGAAGTACCAGCACTACGTGGATTAGAACTACCACTAGGCTCTAGGAAATTGAACCACTCATAATCTACCGCTTTACGCTGCAACTGCACCTCGTTGTTTCCACCGTTAAGCTCAATCAACTCATACTGTTCTACTGCGGCAGTATACTTTTGGCGGAACATGTAGATATCGCCCAATAAAGCGCGACCGTAAGCCATGTTCACAGTTGTACGGTTCCACTCGCGACCTAAAGCATCGTTCCAACGATAAATGGTACGCAATACTTCTCCATCCTCAACAAAATCAAGGGTGGTACCATTGGTAAGGTCATCAACACGCACATCAGTCATGGAATCAAACACATAGTTAACTGCCCACAACAGGTCTTTCTCAAGGTGATTTAAGATCTCATCCTTTCCAAAAACCTCAACATCGGTATTATCGTTCACATCATTGATCGGTTTCAATGAGAAAGGAACATCACCGAATGTACGAATCATATCGAAGTAACACTTGGCACGAAGAATAATAGCCTCACTCTGAAGCTGATGCACCAAATCACCACCATCAGCAATCATCTCAGGCACTACCTCTCCCATTTTTCCAAAATGCTCAAGCGCCTCGTTACACTGCTGAATAAGATTATAATATTCCGCTACATTCAAGTATTTAGAGTTTTCAAATCCCTCGAATTTGAAAATACTCTTCAAATCGTTATTTGAATTTAAGCCAGGACCTTCAGCCAGAAGATCACCACGTACTTCGCCCCAAACATATGCATATTCAGTAGTCTTTTGCATAGTTGAATACAATCCTGCTTTTACTGCATATGCATCTCCTAACGAAGAATAAAACTCTTTGCCGGTAACCACCGAGTCGGAATCTTCCTGCAAGAAATCTTTACAGGAAGTCCCCCATAAGGCTAACGCACAAATTGCTGATTTAAGTACAATATTTTTAGTTGTCATATCTTCTTAAATTTAGGATTATAATGACAAGTTAATTCCCAACATAACCGTCTTTGGCTGTGGCACATTACCCATATCTACACCAGGCATTACCAGGCGTCCTGTAGCATTCACCTCAGGATGGTAACCCAGGTACTTCGAGAATGTCTTCACATTGTCGGCCGACACATACACCTTCATTCCACCGAAGATATTCGGGAAATTGTAAGACAGTTTTACATTACGGATTCTGAAGAATGCACCATCCTCAACCCAGCGATCTGAGGCACGGTTATTTCCTGCAGGATCATTTGCCACTGCGCGAGGCATAGAAGTTACATCTCCAGGATTGCTCCAGCGATTCAATACTGCAGTCGACTGGTTACTCAAGGTCGACATCGACTCAGAGAATCGGCGTGTTGCATTCCATACATCATTCCCTGTACGGAAGTCGCACAACGCTGAGAACTCAAGATTCTGAAATACCAGGCGCGTTGAGATACCACCATAAATATCAGCGAATCCGTTGCCTAATACAACCTCATCGTTGCTGTTTAGCGTACCATTCTTATCTTGATCAACAAAGCTTACATCACCGCCCTGAAAGGCAGCATAACCTTCATTCACCAAAGTAGCATCGGCATTGGTTGCCAATACATTTTCGTTGGTTTCATAACCATAAAAAGCACCAATTGATTCACCTTCGCGAAGGATTGTCTTCACACCATTGTATTCGTAGATGATATCCTTATTACCAGGAAGCTTCTTGATCTCGTTGTTATTAATGGTTCCGTTTACTGCCACATACCATTTCAGGTCATTCTTATCGATCACCCAATATCCAGCACTAAGTTCCACCCCTTGATTCATCACCTCAGCCTCATTCACCTGCACATATTTAAGTCCTGATACAGGGCTTATCGACTTAGGAACAATGATATCTGAGGTTAGTCGATTGTAATAATTAGCCTCTAAAGTAAAGCGATTATTCAACGCTCTCAGGTAAGTACCAAAAGTAAACTCAGCAGTTGATTCCCACTTGATCTCCTCGTCGGCCAATTTATCACGTACAACACCACCAAAGTAGATGTAATTGCCAGGCACATAGAATGAACGCGACTGGAAATGAGGTAAATCCCTACTATTTCCTGAAAGACCATACGATGCTGTCAACTTCCACTCATCTACCCATGAAGAGGTATTCCAGAAGTCCTCATTAGAGATTCTCCATCCAGCAGATAAGCCAGGAAAGAAACCTACCGATGACTCACTACCAAAGCGTGAAGATGCATCAGTACTTGTGTTTAAGGTCAGCAAATACTTATCCTTGTAGGTATAGTTTGCCGAAAGCATCATAGAAAGATTACCCACATCATAGTTACCGTAATCCATCATATCAATCTGAGCACCATCAAGTGTCTGCTGATAATCGTTCGAAGCATTTACATCCTCACCAAATGACATCTCCATTTGAGAATAGTGAAGGTTAGCCTTAGCATTTACATTCAGGAAATGCTCTCCCGATTGCTTGGTATAAGAAGCAAACCACTCGTTCGACAAAGCATAGTAAGTACCATCGCTACGTCCACCAATACGGAATTTCCCATCAACAGGAGCAACACCCGCCGCAGGAATAAAGTATCCCTCTTTCTGGTTCTCATAAACTACCCCAACATTCATCTTGAAATACCAATTGTTATTCATGGTATAGTCCAGATAAGAGATCACATTGAACTGGTTACGCTGTGCGTTCATCTCCTTACCTTTCAAATAAGCCGTTGGATTAGTCTGCATCAACTCACCCACCTCATCATACTCTACAGTATTTTCACCAAAAGCATTCTGTGCAAATGGAGCCATGGTAGGTGTTTTTCCCAAAGCAAGGAATACAGGATTGTATACCGAACTCCCTTGATGGAACTGATCACTTTTAAGGTTGGTCAGCGAGATATAACTACCATAGTTCATCTTCTCACTCAACTTATAATCAACGTTCAAACGTGCGGTAAATCTTCGAAGATCAGTGTTATTAATTACTCCTTCCTCTTGGTTGTATCCCATCGATAAGGCATATTTTGCGCGCTGATCTCCTCCAGAGATTCTAACGTAGTGATTCTGTACAACAGCCGCATCATTATAAACCTCACCTTGCCAATCGGTATCGTTATTATAACGCTCATATTGTACCGACTCAGGATTATTGAATAAGAAATCGGCATAATTACCAGCCAACTGATCGGCAGTCCATCCTGAATTGTACAACTGATCATACACAAACAAACGGTGCTGATCGGCATTCAATAAAGAGATGTCATCACCAGCATGACTAGCAATACCTGCTGAAGTAGTCACTTCTAGTTTGGTTTTACCAACCGCACCATCATGTGTAGAAATCAGGATCACCCCATTGGCTCCCTGAGCTCCATAAATAGCGGTAGCTGCGGCATTCTTTAGCACGCTTACAGACTTGATATCCTGTGGATTCAAATCGGCATAATCACTTAAAGTAGTTCCCTCAATCATTGTTAAAGGATAATCCTGATTACGCATAATCAATCCATCAACCACAACCAGAGGAGTCCCCTTACCAGAGAATGATGAAGGACCATGAATAATCATATCGGCTGCAGCACCTGGCTGTCCGCTACGTGTTGTTGCATACACGCCAGTCATGGTACCAATGGTCATGGCATCGAAGCCAGTCTCATCAACCATACGCAATTTTTCGCCCTTAATGGCCGTAACATTCGCTGCTACTTTATCCAGTCTGTTTTGTCCCAACAACTCTCTTACCCTTCTTTCAGGGTTTTCAAGATATGTAGGAATCATCTTCACCTCCACATTGCTTCTGCCATTCAGAAACACATGCTGCGTGTGATAGTCGGGATACTCAAACACCAACGTTACATTTCCATGTGGGACATTTATTTTAAACGCTCCCTGTTCGTTGGTTCGCACCTCACCTTCCATGGCAATGTTTTCCAAACCAACACTGATCCCTTCCAATGGAATATTCCCTTCGGAAGACGTTACCTTTCCAACAATAACCTGCGACTCTTGAGCCTGAAGGTTAACTGCCAGAAGCATTGTAACAAGGAACAATATGTTGTAATAAAATCGTTTCATAGTATTCTTATTAGTTTAACTATTTAACCGAAATTCATTTTCTCCTTAGCATGAACTGCCTGGGCTATAGTTCTTCCTCAGGCTCAATGTAAGGTTCAAATGTTATCTTCTTAATGTTCAGAATCTGCACATCTTTTTCTGTTTCTGACAGGTTGCGTTCTTCAACAATATCAAGGCGTACTTTTGCACTCTTCTGATAAGTTGAGAAATCAACCACTCCAACCTCTTGAATAAGATCTACTTTTGTTCCGGCAACAACACTTGTTGAGTCGTCGTACGACAAAGCTTCATTAACAACCATATCGTTTACAGTTACTTTCACGATATCGGTATAACCACTATCAACCTGATGCTCGATGGTCATTACATACTTCGCTGCAGCTAACTCACGCGGAAGATTAAAGAACAGGTAACCACCCTCTTTGGTCATCGTGGTGTCTTTCGACCACACAGCGTATCCTTCTTCTTTCGCCAACTTTGTATTGTTTGATCGGGAAGATGTTGCTAAGGTGATATCATCTTCATCACCTGGAGTAAAGTCGGTTGACTTATAAAAGTGATCAATTCTTGCCTGGATGTTAGCACCTGCAATTAAGATGGTATCTAACTCATGCAACATACCATTTGACGCACTTTGATCAGCGTTCACAATTCTTCCTTCTGGTAAGCTTACAGGGATTCCCTGGAAGTTCTTATTCAAACCTTCTGCCATAGTCTGACCGTCGATAATACCTGGGAACATGTGATTCACAATAAACTGATCATACAGCTTTGTCATCTCCTCATCCTGCTCTTCATACCCAGTAAGGATCGCTTTTAGCTGTCCGAATGTATTCTCCCACACCTCATTAGAGAAAGGCAACAACGTGTAAGCTATCGCTTCGTTATAAGGGTTAATGTAGGTATAATCAATCAGGCCTTTAGTAACCGATACAGAATGACCATCGTCGGCAATCTGTGCTGTCGACTGAGATACATCCTCTACCTCTGTTGCAAAGTAATCGAATACTTCAGCAAAGCGAGAGTAGCGTTGTTCAAACTGCTCACCCATCGACAATACTGGTTGAAAAGCATTCTCCAACACGTGAACCATACCATTCTTCACCTTGATATTGGCTTTCTGAATACCACCAAAGGTTCCATTATAACCTTCAAAGATCTTGTTGGTATTGTATACCACACGCTTACCACTTACCGAGAATAACTCTTCATCGTCAACAAGCTTAGCTTCGGCATGTACACCATTGTAAATGTGATACAATACAGCAGCCTTCACCTCTTGTTCCGTCATTCCTTCGATTAATGCAGCAAATGCAGCATCCTTAGGAGCCATCACAGTAAACAGTCGCGACTCTTTCAAAAGCACATCGTAGTTATAACTCGCTAGTTTATCGGCAAACTGAGAACAACCTTCCGACTTTAATACATTAATAAAATCAGTTGTTACAGTTTCGTTTTCCTGATAGTGCTCATCATATTCATCATTGCAACCAACCATTACTAAGAAGGAAGAAAGAAGCAACAATAAAACACTCAGAGCCCTGTTATTTATATTCTGTCTCATGTATATCTATTTTTTGATTTACTTCTTAATCCTGTGGAATTAGCACAACCTTATCGGGACGGAATTGATTTCTTCCGCGCACCTCAAATCTGATCTTATAGGTAGTGCTGGTCATCTCTTGCTTGTACAGATATTTTTTAGGATTACCCGCATATTCGAATTTTCCTTTTTCTGCGTGAATAGAGATTTCTTCAGCGCCATCCTTTAGCTTGTAGCGATAATGATCAGCCTCAAACAAGTCTGTTTCATCTTCAGGATATAGATATACAAAGACATATGAATAAGAATATGGTACTCCTTTATAGTCTAATGCATAGGTGGTTCCAGGCTTAATATTCTCAAGGGTATATTCAACCCAACCAGGAGTGTTACTCTTATTCTCGAATATTACACCTTTGTCATCCTGTTTCGTCCACGTTCCTCGTAATTCAAGACCTTCCCAGGTAACACCGGCATTCTCATAGAAACCTCTATCGTATTTCAGCGCTACTTCATCATAGTCGTAATAGTATCCCTCTTCGAACTCCTTAACGATATCAATCTGTACGTTCCTGGCTGTTAGACTTTCATCTGAAGCAACCTTCACAACACCAGTCACATTATGCAGTACACCATTGGCGTGCAAATAATTACTACGCTCCATATCTAAACTTACGCCCTCAATAGCATCAAGCTCATCAGTTCCAGGAAGATCGTTTACCAATACATCCCCTTCAATAGAGGTCGTCAACGTAAGGTAATCTAATTCAGCACTACTACTTTTAAAGGCATTTCCTTCCACCTCACTTAAAAACAGGTAACCATCTTCGTTGGCACCTCCTCGAGGAAGTACATGGTAATTGGTGTAGCGATTAAGGGCATCTTCAGGAGTGATTTCTACGCCCTCTTCCTCAAACTGAGTCACAGCAAAAGCCTTCAACTCATCAAGGTTACTGACACCCTCCTGTGAGAATAAATCATTACTCACAGCCAGAATCGTTGCAGGAGGAATAGAATCAACATCGCTGGTATTTAGATATTCCTTCAACTCGCTATTCTGATCAACTGCTGCTGCAAACAGACTATAACCTGCATCGTTGGCAATCACTTCATATAATGTCTGATCAGGACTATCAAGCACTTCATCCACTACATGAATAACACCATTGATCATTTCGTTATCAAGACTCACAATCCTGGCACGACCATTTACAATCAACTCAGTCTCAAACAAGTTAACAGCAACACGTCCGCCATGAAGCGTGGTATCACGTAAAAATCCACCTTCTGATAAATCATCCTCACGATAATCATTCGCAATAAGGTGATAATTCATCAATTGCTTGATCTTTTCAGGATTATCTTTTACATCGCTGTGCGCTGCATAGTAGGCCTCCAATGCCTCATTGGTTGGAGCAAATAAGGTAAAGCTACCTCTCACTCCTAATCTATCGAACAAACCACTCGATTTCAGTGCCTCTGCAGTCATCGACATGTTTTCTTCTGTACTCAGCCATTGAGAAATGGTCATTTCATCGGTCTGAATCCAGTTTGAATCAACATCCTCCTTACAAGAGGTTGCAAATAACACTGCCACAAGAAGTAATAAATTATATATATCTTTTCGTCTCATAATCACGATTTAAAATGAACGATCATAATATGGAAACTGTCTTAGCTGTGGATTGGCTGCCAATTCACCATAGTTGATTGGTAAGAACCATCCCAGAGGATCGAGTAACTTATACAGGTCGATAAACTTTATTGGATCACCTGAAGTGTCATCGCCTTCGATTCCCACAACACGGTTAATCAATATCTGATTCCCTTTATTGGCACGGTCTTCCATATCTCCATAGCGCAATGCTACTCTTACCAAATCGAACCAGCGTTTCCCTTCGAAAGCAAATTCACGACCACGTTCATCAAGGATCAGCTCATCCATTTCCTGTCCTTGTGGATCGTCAATATCAAGCTGCGAAACACCAGCTCTTTCAAGGATCTTGTTCAATTCTACCAATGCATCTTTACCACGACTAAGGTTATTCAATGCCTCAGCTTTCATTAGCAACACATCGGCATAGCGATAAACAATCCAGTTGGTTTCGCGATAAGGCTTCTTATCCTCACCATAGTCGCCACCGCTTACCAGACCTAAGAATTTCCAAAGCATCAAAGGATCGGTCGACTTGCTACCATTTCTTACAAAAGTTCCTGGTACCCTGATATCCACACTGGCATCGAAGTTTGGCCACAACAGCTTCTGCTCTTGATTTAATTTGGTCTTACCATAGATATCATTCCAGATACCGGTAGGCATTACATCCTTAAATTCCTGCGAAAACTGAATCTCAAAGATTGACTCTGTTTCATTGTTTCCTTCAGCAAACATATCATACCAGTTCTCTTTAGTTTCCAGTCCTAAACCTTTTACCGCATCACAAGCATTCAATGCCTTATCATACTCACCCATCCACAGGTATACATCGGCCAATGTTGCCTCAATAGCATTCTGCGATATGCGCCCTTTTTGATTATAAGCATCATCCCAGGTTTTGTTGATCAGACTTTTAGCCTTCAACAGATCCTCTTCAATAAACATGAATACTGAATCGCGTGGCGTTAAATCCACATAAAAGTCCTGCGTATCGTTATCATATGCCTCAGAGATATAGGGAATCTCAAGAAAGGTGCGAATCATATAAAAGTGCATCAATGCACGGATATAATGGCACTCACCTAAATGGTTATTCAAACTCTCCTGCGTATACTGATCATCTACACTCATCACATCAGGGGCAAACTTTATTATCGTATTGGCAAAGTTTACTGTCTGATACATATCACCCCACGACGTGTATGAATTACGCTCTGTTACATGGTGGCGATGAAAACCAAGGATTGATCCGCTTACATCTGAATATTCCAGATAACCACAACGGGAATCACCCCATACGATCATCTCATCAACGGTTGATTGCATTTCATTGTATACTCCAATAACCGATGCCTCAACATCTGCTTCCGACTTCCAAAACTCATCCCTTACCAGCAGGTTGCTGGGATCAGTATCTAACATGTCAGAACAAGAGCTAAAAATGAGCAATCCGATAAATAATTTGAATATCTGTTTTTTCATAATAAACTCCGTTTTAGATTAAAAACCGACCTTAAGACTTAAGGTGTATGACGACTGTTTTGGAGTCTGTGATCGATCAATTCCAACCGAAAATGCTTTTCCTGCGTAACTAACCTCTGGATCAACACCAGTATAGTTGGTCAACACAAACAGGTTGTATGCCGATAAGGTGATACTTGCATTTTTAAGGAACGATTTTGCAACAAACTGCTTTGGTAGCGCATAAGTCAACGACACATTCTGTAAACGGATAAATGAACCATCCTCAACATAGCGGTCGCCCCCTAACTCGTTGTTATAGCTTGTTCTTTTTCCATTTACGGCACGTGGAATTTCAGTGATATCTCCTGGCTTTCTCCAACGCTTCATTACTGAAGTTGTGTAGTTGGTTGGGTGTTTCAAAAGCTCTCCACCAAAACGAGTAAAGTTCAGGATATCATTACCAACCACATAGTTAAAGAAAATGTTGGCTGTCCACCCTTTATAGCTCAACGTTGAACCAATACCACCAAACATATCAGGATTAGAGTCTCCCAACTGAACGATATCTAAGTCGTTGATCACGCCATCATGGTTTTGATCAACATAGTTTACATCACCTGCCTCGAAGTACTTGCGAGAGTAGCTGTTGTACTTCTGCATTGGCTCTCCATCAATGTCAAATACAACGTTACCATCAGGACTGTATACTCTAACATCGTCAGGAGTAGAATATACTGGCATTTTCTTATCAACCTGGTAACCGTAGAATGCTCCTAACACGTCACCTTCACGAACACGCAGATAGAATGCCTTATCATCATTTTTTCCATAACTCAACGATTCAGACTCTGAACCAGCTTCCGACCATTCCGTCTCTTCGGTAGGCCAACTGGTGATCTTATTCTTCTGCAAAGCCATGTTCGCTCTCACTGTCCAGCGTAGGTTCTTAGTCTTGATAGGCGTAGCTGAGATGTTCATCTCCCAACCTTTGTTCTCCATATCTCCGAAATTACGCTGTAGCTTCATGTCTTTATCGTTGATACCCGATGAACTTGGATAGCTACGATTGGTCAACAGATCGTGTGTTTGCGACTTATAGTAGCCTAACTCAGCCGATACACGGTTTTTGAAAAGCGACATTTCAATACCGATATCCATTGATTCGGTAGTCTCCCAGTGCAACTCTTTAAGCTGTGTGTTTCCAGGAATTACATAAGCTCCACCATTATATCCGTTAGTACCACGCTTATAGGTACTCAGGTGACTGTAAGCCGAACTAGGTGAACGACCTGATTTACCCCATGAGAAACGAGTTTTAAACTCATCCATCCAGGTCCAGTTATCTGTAAATTTCTCAGATGATAATCTCCAGAATCCCCCAACGTTTGGAAACAACGCCCAACGATAATCTGGTCCAAAGCTAGAAGCAGCATCGGTATTCATACCAACATCAATTCCATAACGATCATCATACTGGTAATTCAATTTACCACGGAAACCAATCAATACACGCTCACTCTCAGAAGCACCTAATCCTAACCAACGATTGGTTGCATTGGTATTCTGTAAATCATCAGAACCTGTATTAGAACCTTCATAGTCGTATGCCGATCCTTCAGAGATGTTAATCGCCTGTACCCCAATAATTGAAATGTCGTGCTTGTTGATTTTACGCACATATGATAGTACTGCTTCCTGATCTAATTTCTGTGAATATGAATTTCCACTATAGAATCGGTTAACCATTGGATCAGTCCACGACACCAAAGGAGTACCCTCTGCATCAGAACGTAACACTGCATTATAAGGGAAAAACGCATCATAATCGGTATTACTCATCTTGTACGACACATAAGCTCTCAGGAATAAATTCTTAGCCAATGTAGCGTTTAATGAAATATTGGCAGAAAGATTATCTGTCACCTTATCATTTGTTGCATTCTTCGCCAGAGCAATAGGATTCACATTCCCTATATTACTCTCATCCTCCCAGTAATAATAACTGTATTCATCAGGATTTTCAGGACTGAATGCAGGAAGGAATGAAGGACGACGATAGGCAATAGCCAATGGATCAGAATAACTTCCAAATCCTTTTGAACGATTCCACAAGTGATGTGTGAAATAGATATTACCACTAAATCTCAACTTATCAGAAAGAATATAGTCTAATTTAAATGAACTAGAATACTTATTGTAGGCTGTGTTTAGGGTATTACCTGTTTGATCAACAAAACCAATATTCATATTAAAACGTACAGCATCACCACCACCGCTAACACTTACAGTATGATCCTGGGTGATACCATCTTTAGTGATGAAATCAGTCCACTTTGTATCGTTATTAAAATATTCATAGTCGGCACGGGTAGGATCGTCTCTCAACTCAGGACGGGTTAAGTTATTTGAACCAAGACTTCCTGCGCTATAAGAGTTTTGATCCATCTCTAACCATAGCGTTTTCAAGTCAGGTCCCGAAAGCAAAGGAAGATAGTCTTTCCCTGGCTGTGTACTCATCTTAAATGAGTAGTTCACCATGGTTTTCCCTTTTTTACCACGCTTAGTAGTAATCAGGATAACTCCGTTTGCACCACGCGAACCATAGATCGCAGTAGAAGAAGCATCTTTAAGGATAGTAATCCCTTCAATATCATCAGGATTAATATCAGAAAGCGGACTCCTTGAATAGTCGGTAAAGTCTTCCAGACTATCGAACGACTTATCTGTCTCAACAGGAACACCATCAACAACAATCAAAGGATTACTATTGGCGTTCAGTGAAGCCGATCCACGGATTTTGATAGTAACACCCGCACCTGGATCTCCAGAGTTCGATGTTACCAATAATCCAGCCGCCTGTCCCTGAAGCATCTCTCCAACATCACTCACATGCGATGGAGCTACTTCTTCAAGATTAACGATAGATACTGCACCAGTTGCATCACGCTTATCCAGCTCAAGGTAACCCATATTCACCTTCTCGCGTTTTACTGCAACAACACTAACCTCATCAATCTGACTTGTTTCTTCTTCCAACGTAGGATTAACCACCAACTCTCCTGCTTTCAATTTGATCGTCTGATCTTTAAATCCTATGAAAGAGAATTTTAAAGTAGGTGTATTCGTTGAACACTTTATTGTATATACCCCATCGATATTCGTGGCAGTACCATTGATCATACGGTTATTTGCGTCAACTTCAATAACCGTTGCTCCGATAATCGGAGTCCCTGCTTCATCTTTTACGGTACCACGGATAATCTTACTTTGTGCATTGGCATTGAGCACTACAGAACACAGCAAGATTAATGCGCATATCAAGCGAGGTAATAGTTTATCTACATAATACATAAATAAAAAATTTACTAAGTTATTACTGCTATTACTCTAATCCTGGTAATGGTAAAACCTTGTCGACCAGGTGAACAACCGCATTCAAGCATTGCTCATTCACTGCCTTGGTATTTTCCGTAGCCAATGAGGTACCATCTTCTTTAATTCCCAAAGGAACAGTTACTGATACACCATTTCTTTTAAGCATCGCTTTTCCACCCTCGTAAGCAACTGTTACAGGGGTATTCTGGAAGAAGGTGACCCCTTCGGTTGGATACATCTCTCCTCCTGCGTATGTCTCATTATCAATAAAGATTCGCTTGTAAGGATCGTTAGGATTCCACACGAAATGCCCTTTCAAGGTATTTCTCCAGGCTGCATTAGTCCACTCCAATGAGTCAACTTCACTCTTATTTGCAAGTGCAGAGTAATAACCAGCAATCACGTCATCGTATTCGCTTATCGCCTCTGAGGTTAAGGCAAATACAGTTAGGTTTTGAACTTTAAAATCATCTTTAAAGTCGATCTCTCCATCCTGGAATAGGAATACTGCATTACACTTATCCATAAATGGCTTGTATGATAAATCCGACATGGCCTTTTTATTCTCGGTAAGGTTAAAGAAGCTGTTGTCGGAAGCAATGTGCATGTCAATAATACCATCAACACCGGTAACAATACCGTTGTCCTCAACATGAGTATCCTCGCCAATTACCGATACCAGGTTAGGTTCATAGGTATCAACCTTACTCACATCGCGGTTATAGCCAAAGAACTTACCATTCTTATACTTGATGTATAAACGTGAAGCTGTTGGGTAATAACCATTTGGCAACGTACCATTCATCAAAGCAGTTTGATCAAGAGCTCCTAATAAAAGATGTGATTTAATGATCATCCACAACTTCGAACTGGTTAGGTTGTTCATGATAGAGCCATCTGGCTTTTCAAATTTAAACACAGGACTTGTAAATCCATAGTTAGTCCACGCTTCATTGGAAGGAGTCAGATAGGTAAATTTACCATCAGCCGCATCAGATTTAGCTGACATCAAATCGATTAATCGAAGACCTGCTGAGGAGGCTGTTTTCTCTTCTTCAGGTAAAACCTGCTGAACAGCTCTGGCCGTCCACTCATAGTCCCAATCCATTAAACTTAAGGCTCCTACCGTTCTTAGGTATTTCGGTGGTCTGAAGCCTCCTACATAAACAATACCATTTGATGTAGGCTGAATGGTTGCAGTAGGATCACTTAATACATCACCTACATTTAAGGTATCTCCAATTGTTGTAATGTGAGCAAACTCATCGGAAGGCCATATCAATCCTGATCTTTTCATGGAACCTCGAATCATATAATACTGAGCCAGAATAGGCATATCATCAGCAGTTGCAAACTCAGGAATATACTTCTCCTTTGCAAACGCCTCAATAACCTCATTACTTGGCGCCAATACCGACATCTCATGATTCTCGTTGGCAAAATTTAATGCAGCTGTCCATGTATTTTTGGGAGTTCCCCACAAATTAGTGGTTCCCGTATAGTTTGAAGCTCCCGGAAAATTAAATTTGATTGTATAAACCTCTTCTCCATTTCCGTATTGCTCAGAATACTCTTCACTATAATCCAATTCGATGAATTTCTCCATAAAATCGTAGTACGTTGAAGTACGGGGATTATTTCGCAAATAAGTAGATGCCAGATGTAGTGGTTCAACTACTTTATTGATACCATAAATAACACCGTTCTTTGCACTAATATCATCGGTTACTACCTGTGCCTCACCGAAGTTAATATCACTTGGTTCAGCTCCATAGATACGTTGATAATCGGCTTTTAACGATTGCTTCTCAAGGAATTTCGAAGTATATACACCTATCTGTCGATAATCGTGGAATACTTTCACCGGATCACCTTCTGTTGCACTACCAATATCATCGGTTAGTGAACCAGGAGTGGAAATCACCTCCTCTAAAGCAGGAATAGATCGAACCTCGAAGGTAGTCTTATCACTCTTGTAATAATCTTCATCGGAGATCAATCTGTTAAAATCATATTCATACCACATGGCAAACAGAATATGATTCTCTACCACCTCTTTTAGTTGTTGAGCTGGTACATCATTTGTTGAACTGTAATTGTGTTTTTTTAACCACGCGCTCCATGCCTCGTTGGTTGGAGCAAAGATGGTGTATAATCCAGAGGTATTAATGATTCGTGGAAGCTCAGGAACTTTGTCGATCGCTTCTTTGAATGCACTAAAATCGTCGTTTGCAGCCAGCTGTTCGTACAGTGGCCCCTCCAAATTAGATGGAACATCGTAATAGCCATCATAGTCTCTTTCACACCCCAAGAAAGTGGCAATGAAAAAGGCGATAGCAAAAAACTTTGGTAGTTTTCTAATGCTCATTTTGTTATTGGATTTTAGGTTTTATTAAAAAGCAACTAAACTGATTAGTGTTGGTTGCTCTACTCTAATGATTTAGATGGTCGTGTGTAATTGGGCTTCTTTAGCCTGCGACCGTTTGTTTTAGCATTACTCTGTTAGGCTTCTCTCATAGGCACAACTGTTTAGTTTAAAATTGTTTTCAAGGTTAATTTCACATTTAGGAAGATTGAAAGGAGAAGTCCT
The DNA here is from genome assembly GCA_005217565.1 of Puteibacter caeruleilacunae. Classification (GTDB taxonomy): domain Bacteria; phylum Bacteroidota; class Bacteroidia; order Bacteroidales; family Prolixibacteraceae; genus Puteibacter; species Puteibacter caeruleilacunae. Next base: position 309,685 of record SJCO01000005.1, on the reverse strand, counting down.
TCCTTCCCGGAAGGGCTTTTGGCCTCATGCCAGAGGTTTTTTGTCCTCTAGCCGGACGGACTCTTCATTTTTTGCTTGCCCAAAAAGCGAAGCAAAAGGTCAAGGCTGCCTTCAAAAAGCAATCGATTTATTGCTGTTGCTAAGTGCGGCTGGGTGATCTTCGAACTACGTTCTCAGCTTCCCAGTCTTACTAACCAACCGCTGCTAAATCAATCCCTTTTTTCAGGAGGCCAATTCGAATGCCGAGGCCTGCAGCTTTGATCCACGTCACCTGTCAGCGTCCGTAGGTCCAGTCAGCGTATCAAGCTTTAGCATGACGTGTTCTACAAAGTGCAGCCCGCATCTTCTAACTTTCAATCATCAACACGCAGTAAGGTCTTACGACGCTTCCCGGTGTATTCCGCTAACTGAAACCTGGAACTTGAAACCTGAAACCTTTCTCCCGTTTCCGGTCCTCCGTTTTCCGATTGTTCTATTCTCCTCTGACCACGGCACGCTAACGATCACCTTTTTACCGTTGACCTTATCACCGTTCAACCTTTTTTTTCATCTCCTTCAAATCTTAATAAATGTTAAAATTCGAATGGTTAAAGAAACCTATATTGTGGAGGGTGGAAGGGGGAAATATCTATCAATAAAGCACTATAAATTCATCATAATAGGGGGAAAAATCCTACATTTCACTAAGTTCTAAATATCAAACACGGATAACACTAGAACTCATTTTCAGCAGGTTACATGACGCCATTTTTGACCATTTGTATGATTTTCCTTAAATGACGTTTGTGAGTTCTAATCCTTAACGGTTGTTAACAATAGCATACTGTAGAAGGGCATACGAATAAGAGTAAAGTTTGACTAAACTTCGGTGGATGATCTATAGTATTTTGAAAATAAATGGAATAATAATGAATAGTAGTTTGAGCTTTGTTGGAGCCTTCTCAAAGTTATACCAAAGTTTACTTTTCTTCGATTGGCTTCGATATTTACAGGGAGTCTGTAAGGAAAATCTACTCTTTTGAGGTCCTTTTCTTGTAAAATGTCCCCTTTTTAGGGACATCCTTGAAATAGAACTATGGCTGATTACCATGAGTGTAAATTTAGTAAAAAATGATGTTCCTTTCACTTAAAAGGATGAATTTTATTTAACTCAATAGCTTGTTTCTTATAATCACTTCTAGCTGATGAAGCATAAGTATATTGAAAATAGGCGACGACCTTAATGGCCTCGTATAAAAAGTACTGGATTTTGCAGATGTTGCTTAGCAAGACTGGATAGCTGAGAACATTGTTCGAAGATCATCCAGCCGCGCTTAGCAACATCAAATAAATCCAATAGTTTTTATAGGCAGCCTAGACTTTTTTGTTTCGTTTTTGTGTCATGACAAAAATGAAATAGAGATCCATCAGGGTTGATTATATATGTTTCTTCAATTTCATCTCCTACAACCACGCGTAAGATTGATTTACCTTCCTTCAGGTTGATGGTAGTCCATGCCCGTCCATTCGCCAGTTGAATTTTCCGAGAACCGTTAACAGTACCCATATTTTCAACCAACTGATGTTTGCCCATCACTTGAAATGAAATCCACTTTTTACTATCCAGACAAACAACTCCTTTGTCATCGGTAACTACCACTTCATACAAAGCTTTATTGTCGGTATTTTTCACCATCTTAACAGCAATATTTTTTGCTTCTCCCCACTTGCGTGTTTCATAATATTGGGTGATCTCATCTTCCAGCACAACGCCATCTTTCTTTCCGATCACCTTGATGTGGTTATCGCCTGCATTAAATTTCACATTCCAGCGTAATCCGGCTGCAGGGAAATCCTGACTGTTACGTTTTCTTACTCCCATGCTTTTGCCATTAAGGAATAACTCAACAGTCTTACAGTTAGAGAATACCTTGATCATTTTCACTTCATCCTGCTCGCCCCAACGTACTGGCCAGGTATGTCCGTAGATGTGAATCATTGGTTTTTCAGTCCAATACGACTGGAATAGGTAATAGCTTTCTTTTGGTGTTAAATCGCGCTGAATCACCCCTTTTTGATTCACATAAGGGATTGGATTATCAGGTCGTAATGGAGTACTGAAATCTTTGAAAACCCACTGGGCAGTACCCGTTAGCCATTCCATCTTCTCCTGCTCCTTCAAATGCCAATCGAATACGTTACAGATGTATGATTCCGACCAGTCGCCATCTTTCGATGCCCTGATATTTCCACCGTATAGCAAGAAATCGCCATCACGCTCATCAGCCCCCTGACCAACAGGAATGTTTTCAAGACCTTTATCAGGCGACTCAGAATGACGACGTGCATGCGAACTTCCTCCCCACTCTACGTGTAGAAAATGATCCACTTTATCGGCTTCCATCTTCGATACCTTTCTATATTCGGTATATTTACCGCGATACCATCCTGCCCAGATTGAAGGAGAGTATACATCCACAATATCAGCACAGAAACCACATCGACGAATAGAGGTCTTACGTTCTGGATCCAACTCATGTGCGATATCATTTAATTCGCTCATATAATTGCGAATAGCCTGCTTATCGAACGTCTTAAAGTCACCAGCCCAATCGTTCTCATTACCTAATCCCCAAAGTACTACACTTGGATGATTGTAATGTTGTTTGATCATATTGCGAAGCATTCGCTTTCCTTGCTCCTGATAAGCCTCGCCTCCTAAACCACCACGACACCAAGGGATCTCTTCCCAGGTAATGATACCGAGACTGTCGCATAGGTGACCAACCAATTCTGATTGCTGGTAGTGACCTAAACGAAGGAAGTTTACTCCCATATCCTTCATCATTTGCATTTCCTTGCGAACAATCGCATCAGGAGTAGCAGCACCATAACCTGCATGATCTTCATGTCGGTGAGTTCCTCTCAATAATAACCTCTCTCCATTCAGGAAAAATGGTCCCTTCTTTTCAAAACGGAATGTTCTGAATCCAATATTGTATGACTTGGTATGTACTCCTTTACTTGATTCAATAGACACGTCACAGGTATAAAGCTGCGGATCGTTAGGCGACCATAACTTCACCCTCTTGATATCATAGGAGACCTCTCCTACTTCATTTACTGTAGCAGTTTCGTTTAACACTTCCTTTCCCTCTGGATCAGTAAGCTTTACACGGAAAGTGTTTCCTTCGCAAACATTGGTAGCAATCTCAGCACTGATGTTAAGCTTCCCTGATTTCAGATTCTTTTCAACTTCAGGCTTGATCCATACTTGTTCGAGATAAGTTTCAGGCACTACTTCAACCCATACATTGCGGTATAATCCTCCATACACGTTAAAGTCGGACATATCAGAAGGAATCATTTCCAAATCACGTGAGTTATCACATCTTACAATAAGTAAGTTTTCCTTCTTTCCTGAAGATTGCAATGCATCTGTGATATCAACACGCCACTCATCATAGCCTCCAACGTGATGACCTACCTTCTCCTCGTTGATAAATACAGTACTCTTTTGCCCTGCACCTTCGAAGTGAAGAAAGACCTTTTTATTTTGAAGCGATTGACTAATGGTAAGTTTTCTTTTATACCAGCCTGGTCCTTCGTAATATTTTACATCAGGATCAAGGGCATCAAACGCATTGAAACAATGAGGCAATTGAACCTTCGACCACATTACTGTTCGGTTAAAAGATTTGCGCATAGCATCATAAGGTCCACCTAGATCGCCTTGTACAAATTGCCAATTGTCGTTAATCTTCTCCCGACTGCTCTCTTGTGAGAATAAGCCCAGGGTAAGACTCAGTAAGAACATTAAAATAAGAGTTCGTTTCATTTTATTAATGATTATTAGATTTTTGAATGATTAGACCTATAAAATATTAGATGATCCGAATCCTCAATCGCTGTGATTTAAGATTCTCTGTTAGTAATTTTTATTAATCAATGCTTTCAACATCTCTGCGATGTCGGTATTCTCCATAAAACCAGTAAACCATTCGGCTTTAGGTCCGAAAGCAAACACAGGGACAGGATCACCAGTATGTTTACCGTATACATACTGCGCCTTCACCTCTCCAGTTTCAAAATTTCCATCGGTATTACACATACCGCCAGTCTCATGATCGGCAGTAACGATTACCAGGGTATTCTTTTCTTTAGCAGCAAACTCAAGAGCTGCTCCAATCACCTGATCAAAGTCGAGCATTTCTTTTGTTATAAAAGGTGTTTTATTCTGATGACCACCTGCATCAATCTTACTTGCCTCTACCATCAGAAAGAAACCATCTTTATCTTCTTTTAAGAGGTTTATTGCATGTGCTGTTGCCCGAGGTAGCATATGTCCGCGTTCAGGATAATGCTCAACATGCATATTAGCAAATAAACCAACCACTCGTCCTTGGTTTACTGCTTCAAATTGATCGATGTTATAGGTAACTTTCACTCCTTTGTGGGCCAACGAATCGGAAAGATTCAAGCCATCTTTGCGATTTTCGAAATGTGTCCGTCCACCTCCAATAGCTACATCAACATTAGAATTGACAATATCCAGTGCAATCTCTTCATACATATTCCGATTTGCCCGATGAGCTAAAAAAACAGCAGGAGTTGCATGGTTCACTAAAGCCGACGTTACAACGCCTGTCTTCATCCCCTTCGAAGCTGCTCTCTCTCTAATATTTTCAACTGGTACTCCTCGTTCATCTACTCCAACAGCTCCATTATTCGTTTTTACTCCACATGCCAATGCAGTGCCTCCTGCCGCAGAATCGGTAACATAGTTATCGGCCGACTGAGTTCTGGAATATCCACAATGCTTAAAATTCTCGAGATTAAGTTGTCCTTTGTTTGCTGTCATTCCCGCGAATACTTGTGAAATTCCCATTCCATCGCCAATAAGTAGTATGATATTCTTCGGATGTTTCTTGAATTTTATATTGGGATATTTAACTACTTCATGAAATAATCCCCCCTCAAATGTCTCAACAAAACTTCGGTTTTTAGGATCCTTATATTCCTCCTGAGCATATCCTTTAGCGAATAAAATACTCAGAAAAATAACCAAAGCAGCTTTATTGATAATAGTCATACACGTCCTTTTCATTATAGCTAGTTTATCTGATAGTGCGTATCAACACACTTAGTCATTCACACTACCAAACATAGCTTATTATCCAGGATAGCATTAATAATCATGTTGCAACTTTCGTTACTTATGTTGCATTACAGCGGTTATATTGCGTTGATGCAACATTTGTTACAACATGTTGTAGAAATGCAACGTAGTTAACAGTCGATGCCAAAGGGATTCCTTATTTTTGTTTTAAAGAATAAAGGATATGAGATTACGAGGCTTTCTATTAATCATTTTAATCGTCGGGATCTTTGGCTCATCAAATGCCGAGTTTGCATTCCGACAGATATCTCCGGATGGTGGGTTGACGTTTCAAGGAATTAGAGATATTGTAAAAGACGATTATGGATATGTGTGGATGAGTTCACAGCATGGTCTGTTTAGATACGATTCTCAAACCTTCAAAAATTACAAACACAATTCAAAAGATTCACTGTCGATTCCTCACGATAATCTTACAGTATTATGTTACGACCAGAATAAAGTTCTTTGGATGGGTACCGAACAAGGACTGTGTACCTACGATTACTCGACTGATAATTTTCATCAGGTCGTTTTAAAGGAAGAGAACATCACGAATAGTACTCCTTATATTAATTACATTACAGAAGACACGAAGGGGAGATTATGGATGATTGTCAATCATAAGCTATACTACTTCTCGGCCGACAGAAAGGTATTTCAACATGTAGCTCTTCCTGATTTAGAGGAATTGCTCACGCACATCTATAACGACCAATCGGGAAAGCTTTGGATAGGCACAATGTCTGGTAGTGTTTATATGATGAATGCATCTGACTTATCGATAAACAAAGTGCTTGATTCATCTGGTCATTCTGTAATTTCAATGCTTATCAATAAATCGAATTTATGGGTTGGCTACAGAGACGGAGGTGCCACTTTGTTTACGCTGGGAGGCAAAAAGCTTAAGCATTACCGCTATCCTTCTGAAAAATGGGACATCGATAAGGCAAGTGTGCGCGACATTATGCTCGACGCTAACGGGAACTTATGGTTCGCCACGTTTAAAGGATTATTTGTTGAAGATAAAGGAAAGCTTGTACGCTATTCACCTGAGAATATTCCAGGACTAACGCATGCATCTATCTATTGTCTCTTTAAAGACCTGGAGAATGGCATCTGGATTGGTACCTGGTCAGGCGGTGTTTCATATCTTCACCCTAATGACAATTACTTTATTAATTACCGACATAGCAACCACTTAGGCTCACTGAGCAATAATATAATCTCGTCTTTTGCGCAGGTCGACAATAAAGGATTGTATGTAGGGACTGAAGTCGGGGGACTGAACTACCTCGATTATAACACTTCTGGCTTTTCTCATCCTGTCCTTATGGCACAAGATCAGCAAGCATATAATATAAAGGCACTTGCATCGGACAAATACAATACGCTATGGGTAGGTACCTTACGAGGTATTTTTACAAAAAAGCAAGGAGCATCGAAGTTTGAACACATCTTTAGAGGTCCTGCAGATGGTAAGCACCTATCAGGAAAGAATGTTTACTCTATTTGTCCGGTTGATACCGGTATATGGATAGGATTATTTGGCAATGGTGTTAACTTTTACAGCTTCAAGAATAAGAAGATACTTTATCCTGAGGACATTAGCGACACGAGCTATATTGATCCAACCATTCGACATATCATTGAAGATAGCAATGGAAATATGTGGATTGCCACCCATCGCGGCGTTTACCGCTACAGTAATAAGAACGGACAAAAGGAGGTTGAGCGTTTTTACATGGGAAATGCCGATGTACCAACCAACATTTATTATTACCTGTACGAAGCACATGATGGGAATATCTGGTTTGGTACCAAATCAAATGGCGTATTAATCTATGATCCAAAGAGACATGAATTCAAGAACGATTCTATTTACGACCGTCTCAATGAGTTAGACATCTATGGGATCACCGAAGATCAATACAATCATGTATGGATAACCACCAATAACGGATTGTACTACTTTGATCCTAAAAACAATATTAGTCGCTATTTCACCCAATTCGATGGCATTCAGAGTAATCTATTTAATCCTCAGGCAATTTATCGCGATGCCAACAATACGCTGTTTATGGGTGGAACAAACGGTTTTTCATCTATCCGTCCAGGAGAGCTACAGATTAATAAACGTCCTCCAGGCGTAATGATTAATAACATATTGGTCAACAATAAGAAGGATATTAATTATTACTCGTTACCCCAACGCAAGGGAAAGGCCAGTCTTAATCTGGAGTACTACGAGACCTCTTTAAGAGTTGAGTTTAGTGCTGATAATCATTTATTGCCAGCGAAGAATAGATTTCAATACCGACTACTGGGGATGTCGGACGAGTGGATTGATAATGGCACCAACAGTACTGCTATTTTTACCAATTTAGCTGATGGCAGGTACACCTTAGAAGTAAGAGCGGCCAATAATGATGGTATATGGAGTAAAACACCTACACAGATAGCCATATCAATTGCAACACCTTACTGGCGTTCAACTGCTGCTTATCTGGTGTATCTTCTCATCATCGGTGGAATCATTTATTTATTCTATCGCTTTATTACTGAGCGACAAAAACTTAGGAAACAGGTACTAATTGAGCAGATTGAGCGCAGGAACAAGGAAGAACTGCACGATATGAAATTACAGTTTTTCACCAATATCTCGCATGAGTTCAGGACTCCCCTAACGTTAATCGCAGGGCCAATCAAAAAGCTTATGCAGTCGAAAGAGTTTGGTGACAAATCGCAGGAATACCTTGATGTGGTGGATCGGAATTCAAAACGCTTGCTTGGACTTGTGAATCAAATCCTTGACTTCTCAAAAGCTGATCAACGAAAGAATTCGCTAGAAGTGACATCTATTCTGCTAAATAAGTTTGTTGAAGAACGATATCTTAGCTTCAAACAATTGGCAAAAGAGAAAGATATTAACTATCAGTTGCTTCTTCCTGAAGAGGATGATATTTATATCGATGCTGATGCCGATAAGCTGGATAAGATTATCTATAACTTGCTATCGAATGCTTTTAAAAATACAAGAAGCAATGGAACAATTATCCTGGAAGCAGGCTATCATTCGCCAGAGGCAACCACAGGGAAAAACTATGCTAATCAGCTGAAATTTGGACAAATAGATACTGACGATATTATTGTGATTGCTGTAACCGACACAGGTAAAGGTATTGCCAGCAACAACCTTCTTAAGATCTTTAATAGATTTGAGCAAGGCAGTGATAATCAGTCGGCCCACGGTACAGGAATCGGACTATCGATGTGTCATGATTTTACCTTGCTGCACTTGGGAGACATTACCGCCCAGAGCTCACCAGGAAAAGGATCAAGATTTAAAGTACGCTTACCACGTAAACAGGCAGCACAAAAGATTCTTTCAAATACGCATGAATTTGCTCCTAAACAGGATGCATCAAATATCCAGCTTGAACAGACGAAGACTGCTAAGCACGAGGAACTACCTATGGTGCTGATTGTTGAAGATCAGACTGATTTACGCAATTACCTTGACGACTTACTGCAACCGCACTATCAGACTTTAGTTGCTGGTCATGGTAAACAGGCTCTCAACCTGCTGAAGAATCATCAAGTTGATCTTATTGTCTCGGATGTAATGATGCCAGAGATGGATGGTCTGGAATTATGTCAGCATGTGAAGTCTGACCTGGAAATTTCGCATATACCTGTGATCCTGCTTACCGCACTATCGTCGGTTGAACAGAAGGTATCGGGATTCAGTAAAGGAGCTGATGCTTATATCGCTAAGCCGTTTGATGAAAATCATCTTTTGGTAAGAGTTGAGAACCTCATTAAACAGCGACAGCTATTGAAGGACAGCTTTAGCAAGAAGGTCATTCAGGATGAACAACTTAACGTAGGGGATCTTGATAATTACTTCCTGAACCGTCTTAACAAGATCATTAATGAGAACATGCAATCAGAAGATTTCACGGTTGAGATACTTGCCTCTATGGCTGGGATCAGTAGAAGTCAGCTGCATCGTAAGCTAAAGAACTTAACTGGTAGTTCAGCTACTGAATACATTCGAATAATCAGACTAAAACACGCTGCTGAGATGTTAGTCTCAAGCGATTACAATATTGATGAAATATCTTACCTAACTGGTTTCACCTCTCATTCATATTTCTCAAAATGTTTTAAGCAGCTATATCAGGTTTCACCTAAAGAGTATAAACAGCAATATGGGAAGTAAAAAGGTATCTTAATCACGTAAAAGCGACGTAATATCTAAGATTTCCACCAAGGGAATGTTATGCGTAAAAATCAAGTTATCAAGAGCATGCTATGTTCATCTCATTGATCAACAAATGAACACGTAAAACGACGTTTTAAGAGATTAGATCAACGTAAATTCACACTTAAAACACGCGCGTAGCCTGATCCAGAACAGATATCAAATAATCTATTAATCTAATAATCTTCAAATGAGAACCAGATCATTCATTTTTGTATTTTTAGGACTATTAGTCCCGTTAACCACTGTCTTTGCACAAGAGATTAATCTTAATGGCCCATGGCAAAGTGGCTTAAACAAGGTCTACGATAAGACGGTTACCATACCTTCAATATCGGAAGATCCCACAATAAAAACTCCCGGTACACTTTGGTTTAAGAAGGAAATAACACTACCTAAGGGAGATTGGCAGCAGGCTACCCTAATCCTAAAAGGAGCACGTTTTTCACCTAAAGTATACATCAATAATGATTTGGTATCAGAACAAGAAGGCGGCATGGCACCTACCTTTCATTTTCTGAAGCATGATGCCATTCATCCAGGCAACAAAATCATCCTGGAGATTGCACTTAAATCATTAAAGGATTTGCCACAAAGTGATGCCTCATATATTCCAACTGCCGATCATTGGAGATCGAATATTTCCTCGTGTTTATGGGATGACGTAATCTTGCATTTACACGGCCATAACAGCATTCAATCAATGATTCCATACATTGATCTTGCCGACAATAAATGCAAGCTTAAAATCAAGCTAAATCACCCTATTGAAGGGGAATCTCCTTTGCAAGGAAAGCTAACGATCTCTGATGCTAATGGAGAGGCTGTTCTTTCCAATAATGTTACTCTTACAAAACAGGAGCAATATGTCGACTTCTCAATTGCCGCATTGAAGAAGTGGTCTCCTGAAACTCCTAATCTGTATAAACTAAAACTCTCACTAAAACAGGGAAAGCAACCTGTTGATACGCAGTATATGAATTTTGCTAAGCGTAGTTTTCATCATCAGGATAAGCAGTTCTTTCTGAACAATGAGCCTTGTAAGCTCCGTGCAGGTACTGTTGTATGGCATCGGTGGATGAGAGATGAGGAAGGAAGAGCGTTGGGGTTCAACGAAGACTGGTTTTTGAAGAATGTAGTAAACCGGATGAAAGAATATGGTGCGAATACCATGCGTTATCATTTGGGAAATCCTCCTGAACGCTTTCTTGATATGTGCGACAAACACGGTCTGCTGGTACAGTATGAGTGGAGTTTCTTCCATGGTATGCCGGCATCAAAAGAGAGTCTGGTTAAACAATGGAAGCACTGGCTTGATCTGGCAATGAAACATCCTTCGGTGGTATTAATTCATCCATATAATGAGACCCAGGGCAAGGAGTTGGAAACTGCATGGAACGCGTTAGAAGAGTTGATTCCTCATTATCCTGAATTGGTTATGGCCGAAAGAGATGTCATTCATATTCACAAATATTGGTGGTCGCTGTTTGAGAATCTAGCACTCTATTACGATTCATATGATCAATTCCCCAAAGCCATTATGGTTGATGAGTTCGGTGGAAACTATCTGGATGGTAATGGAGATGTTGGAGGTTATAAGACCACCAAATCGGCTTACATGCGTTTCCTTGGTAAAAATCATACGAAAGAAATGCGATTAGCACATCATGCACAATCGAATGCTAAGGTGGCAGAATACTGGCGTAGAATTGACGCTGCAGGATTCTCTCCTTTCTGTATTCTCGGTAGTCATCAGGATGGTGATCACTGGTACATGGGACAACTAAAAGATGGCAAACTTAAGCCTGTGTGGGATGCCCTTTCAGCTGCCTGGGCCCCTATTTCAGTAAGTATGGATACCTGGGACAGACATTATACTTCAGGCCAGCACGTGACCATTCCACTGCATCTATTCAACGACTTAAAAGCTGATGCCAGTTCAGTAATTACTGTTGGAGTAAAAAACAATGATAAGGTTATTCAGCAACAAACATTTTCTAGTCAGCTTAAGGGATACAGTCACATTGTTAAGCCTGTGCAAGTAACCGTACCTGAGCAGTCAGGAGCCTATACATTCTTTGCACAGCTTGAATCGAAACAGAATACCGCGAAACGTCGTGTTGTATCAACCTGGGATTTCAGGGTATTGGAAACAACACTTCCTGAGCCTGTAAAATCATCAACTGTAGCAACATTCTCCGATGAAAGGGAACTAACTGCACTTCTGGAAAAAGAAGGGTGTAAGCTGAACAGCAAGAAAGCAGGTGTAATATTAGGTTCAAGAGCAAGTTGGGAAAAGATTTCAAATCATGATGAAAGCTTCATCAACGCCATTGAAGAGAAGATCAACAAAGGGACATCAGTTATTCTTCTTGATATCGGTCCTCGCTTCTACGGACAAGCAAATATTGAAAAAGATTTAGGTCCGCTGCAAGGAAAATATAGAGTACAAAAAGCACGCGAAGAGCACGTTAAGCTTCCTTATGGAGTAGAGATTGCCTTTTCTGAGGTGAGCGAATCAGAGAGTCACATTCATCCAGCCAAAGACACTACGCTATGGGAGCACCTACCTGATGATGCTCACTGGTTATGGAATGGTAAACGCGCAGGTATTATTGTTCCAGCCACAACAATGAAGATATCTGGACTAAGTAAGGATGCTTTAATGAATCTATGGAAAGCTCGAGGAGCAGATATTGACGTGATGCAGCAAGGCAATTACTATGCCTTTAACCTTCAAGGATTTTATGCTTTTTCAACGGATAAAGATGATAAGAAGGTGACGGATCAACTGCGTAAAAAAGTAAAATTCCTGGTTGAAGATGCACCATCATTACAGAACTCCATTGATCCGAATGCTAAAATTGAAGTGATCGATTTAAAACAACGCCTGGAGAGTGCATCGCTTGGAAAAGCACAACAACTAACACCTTTGGTGGTATGCGGTGGAAGTCATGAAAAGACTCCGGTAATATTAATCGATTTTGGGAAAGGAAAAGGAAAGCTAATCCTCTCACAGTTGCTGACTAACGGGCGACTAAATAATCCTTCTCCTGAACCTGGAACCTATGCTACCAGGGAAGATGTAGCGACAAAACAACTCATATTAAACATGATAAAACGAGTATTATAAAAAACATTGAGGGGCGCAATTATCAGCGCCCCTTTTTTATATGTCATTTAACACGCAAGTTTTTTTCTTATTTTATGTATCCAATCCCCTACAAATCTGCGTAATAAAAATTACCATGGTCTTCGATTCTGGTAAGCAGCAATTCTAACGTCAGCCCTAACTGATATGAACAAAATACATAAAATACTCATAGCCAACCGTGGTGAGATTGCTATACGAATTCATCGTACAGCTAGTCGCATGGGTATTCCAACAGTTGCTGTGTACAGTAAACAGGATTTAGATTCTGCTCATATTATGCAGTGCGATCATACCGTTCTTCTTCAAGGAGAATCAATTGCTGAAACCTATTTAAACATTGATCAGCTCATAGACATTGCCAAGCGCCATGGATGTAATGCCATTCATCCTGGCTATGGATTCCTGGCTGAGAATCCATCATTCCCGATGGCCTGTCAAAAGCACGACATCATCTTTATAGGGCCAAGTCCTGAGATCATTCACCTTATGGGGAATAAGATAGAGGCCAACAAACGTATAAAGGAATTAGGTATTCCTACCAATGAGAGCTTTATTGGCACTGTAGATGAGATCATTGAAAAGAAAGATACCTTACCCTACCCTGTTTTAGTAAAAGCAGCAGCTGGAGGAGGAGGTAAAGGCATGCAAATAGTGCAGTTTTCGGAGGATTTACCGGAAGTGCTAGAAAGTACTAGCAGACTTGCAGAAAAGTATTTCAAAGATTCAACTGTATATGTCGAGCACTTTTTCCCATTGGCACGACATATTGAGGTGCAAGTACTAGGCGATCATCACGGAAATGCTATTCATCTTTGGGAACGCGAGTGCTCATTACAACGCCGTTATCAAAAGATTATTGAAGAAGCCCCGTCACCAACTCTAAATAATACACAACGACGGGAAGTCACTGATATGGCTGTTAAAATAACTAGTGAGATTGGTTATACCAATGCTGGGACTATCGAGTTTTTAATGGATCCTCATGGTAATTTTTACTTCCTTGAGATGAATACAAGAATACAGGTAGAGCATGCTGTTACAGAAATGATAACAGGTATTGATATTGTTGAGCAACAGATAAATATTGCCGAGGGTAAACCTATAGCCTTTAAACAAAATCAGATAAGGTTGAAAGGGCATGCAGTAGAGGCACGTATATATGCCGAAGATACTTCCAACGGATTTATGCCCGCTCCTGGACGAATTACTTATATTGAATTTCCTTCTGATCCAGAAATCAGAATTGAAACATCGTATGAGCAGCCAGGTGAAGTGCACACCTCATTCGATCCTATGATTGCCAAGATTATTGCCCATGGAGATGATAGAACTGAAGCAATACAGTCTGTTGACCAAGCAATCAACACACTGCATATCATGGGAATAAATACGAATGTTGGATTCCTGAGATTATTATTGAATCATGCCGATTTCAGAAGCAATACTATACATACACGCTTTGTTGAAAATCAGTTTAAAAGCTATCGGCAGAGTAAAAGTATTATTGAAAACATCAGAAACAGAGCCATTTGCTGTGCTGCGGTATTGTTTTCGAAGATGGATCAGCAACCCAAGACTTTTTTACAGAAGATGGGGATCAAGCCAGTTCTGTTTAAGACCTATATTATGAATAGCAATGAGTTATTCGAATTGGCAGGCTCTCAACAGGGTGATAAATACAAATTCAAACTAAGAGGCAAGACCTATTCATTCACCGATTACTATCAAAACGGACATCATCTAACGGGAGTAATAAATAACTCATCGTTCCATATTGTGCTTCGCCCAATTTCAACAAATGAAGTAGAGTTTTTAAGTCGCCATCACCAGTTTCATCTCACACATATAAAAAGCCCTGATGACCTTACAGGTTGGTCAATAGCAATCAATAAGCATGGCAACAAACACAACCTCAAAGCTCCTGTAACAGGGCATGTAAGTAAGATAATGGTTGTACCTGGACAAGTAGTGGAAGAAGGACAGGAACTGGCATACATTAATTCCCTTTCACTCAATACCCCTGTTAAGTCGACTAGTCGACAGTTGGTACAGGAAATCCATATCCAACCAGGGGATTTCGTGAAAGAAAATGATGTAATATTTACCTATAAAGACTGATCTATTTAGTGGTCTCCCCTCCCATAGCTGTAAACACGCTATCTATTGGCTCCCAAAGCTCTATTTTATTTCCTTCGGGATCCATTATATGGACAAACTTGCCATATTCATATTCCACAATCTCATCGACTACGGTTACTCCATTAGCCTTCAACTGTTCTACCAGTCCTTCAATATTTTGCACCCTGTAGTTAATCATAAACTCTTTCTGCGATGGCTCAAAATAGTCGGTATCTTCACTGAAAGGACTCCAACGTAGATAGTTGATTTCATCGGGACGATTAGCATTTCTGAATTCAAATGCAGATCCATACGGATCAATAGCCAATCCGAGGTTCTTACCATACCATTCATTGGTTTTTTGAGGATCTTTTGATCGAAAGAAGATCCCTCCAATACCTGTTACCTTAGGAGTATTGTCGCTCATATTTTTGATTTTAAATTGCTTATCAAGTTAACAATTTTCAGATCAAGGATCAAAAGTATTTTCGGTAACGGATTTCAGTCCTTCGCACTCGAATCAGCCTTATGGAAAAAGTGATAGTTTTAGAACCTTCTACATAGCACGACTAAATATTTTGTCTTTTATTCTGATTTTAACTAACTTGTAGGATCTTCAAAAAACACAAAAGAAAGACTCAATGAAATTGACCCAATATAACACCTGTAACGATTCT
Source organism: Puteibacter caeruleilacunae (assembly GCA_005217565.1). Lineage (GTDB taxonomy): Bacteria > Bacteroidota > Bacteroidia > Bacteroidales > Prolixibacteraceae > Puteibacter > Puteibacter caeruleilacunae. The sequence goes on along the minus strand of SJCO01000005.1, from coordinate 294,332 downwards.
TCGCCTTAGTGAGTCAATAAAACAAAATTCCGACAATTGAATTTGAGGAATACCACTCTTACATCAGAAATCATTATTATATCAAAATATAAACGAATAAGTTATGGAACAAGCATTAGAGCAACAAGCTGTGAGCATGCCTCGCATTGGTGATCCTGCACCAGAATTTACCGCAGTTACAACACAAGGAGAAATTAACTTCCCATCAGACTTCAGTGGTAGTTGGGTTATTTTATTCAGTCACCCTGCTGATTTTACACCTGTGTGCACCTCTGAATTTATGACTTTTGCAACAATGGAAGACAAGTTTGCAGAAGCAAATTGTAAATTGGTTGGCCTTTCTATCGATGGCTTGTACAGTCATATTGCCTGGTTAAGAACCATTAAAGAGAAAATTGAATATAAGGGAATGAAAGACGTGGAAGTGATGTTTCCGCTGATTGAAGACATCAAAATGGATGTTGCGAAAAAATATGGTATGATTCAACCTAATGAAGACACCACTAAAGCGGTGCGTGCTGTATTTTTCATTGATCCTAAGGGAACCATCAGAACCATCATTTATTACCCATTGAGTCTAGGCCGTAATTTTGAAGAGCTTTACAGGGTAATCATCGCGCTACAGGCAGCTGATGAATTTGGAGTTGCCACACCTGCCGACTGGCAACCTGGTGACGATGTTATCATCGGTCCTGCCGGATCGTGTGGAACAGCAAAAGAACGAATGGAAGACGAAGACATCGATTGTAAAGACTGGTTCTTCTGTACCAAAAAGTTGGATAAAGAAACAGTCTTGAATAAAATTTTGAAAAAGAAATAATTAAAAAAGTAGAGGGATCAATTATGATCTCTCTACTTACAAACCTTACCTATTTTATCTTCTATTGATTTTACTTTCTTTTGTAGTCGTCCAGGTTCACTATTCCTGATATCGAATTTAAGCGACGAATAAATGCGATTGCAATCTTCAGCCAATACTTCGTAACATTGTTCAACCAAATCTAATGCCTCTCGCATAGTTTCCGTCTCAACAATAGTCCCCATAGGTGTTAACTGATAATTATTACCACTATTATCAATCAACTTAATTACACGACTAACATATTCGCTTACACTCTCTCCTTTATCAGTTGGAAACATTGCAAATTCAAGTAAAATACTCATGACTTTATTTTTTGAAGTTCATGGTAAAGATAACAGTTTATCTTACTTGTACGCTTCAATCCATCGAGGTAATTTCCCTAAACGTAACGTTAACTGGGCTTCCCAAAGCGATTCAGTTTTCACTGGAGTTCCAAGACTTTCAACTACATCAACGTCACTTTCTTTAAATGTGGTACCAGCGCCATGAAATCCAACAACAATAGGAGGCACTATTTTCCAATACCACGTTCTTCGCGACCAGAATTCAAAGTCTTTTTCCGCTTCATCGGTCTCTTTATAATTCCACAATACAAGGTATCGCCCATGATTAGGAAGATTTTGACGTGCACCTCCTCCACGACCAAGGAAGAATCCTCCTTCAACCTTATCGAATAATGTACAACGAGGTTGTGAAGCGTGTGTTTCAAACGATGTATGTTTAGGATGCTTACAGCGCCACAATACAGTTCCGGTAGTACTTCCACCACCTACTCCGCACGCATGCCACTGTCCTGCTTTATCCTCTGTCTTAGCGATTAAGATACCTGTTGATCCTCCTCCTGCAGAGATTGCATTATGCCCAAGGTTACCCTCCACCACATTGTTTAGTGCAGTACAGTATGCACTCTGACTGAATGAAACGGCTGAACTAATATTCTTAAAGCGACAATCTTTCACCCATGAATTAACAGCTCTACCCATGCTTAAGATACTCCACCCACTGTCGTGCTGTGCATTCTTATGGTGTACAAAAGGAATTGTCCAGTTTCCTTCAAACATGATATTCTCAAAACCAACATTTTCAACATGTCCAAAGCTATAGAGTTTCCAACCATGCTTTGCCTGAACATCATAATGAATAGGCTCAAAGAAAGTTACTTTATTACCATCAATAGCTTTAACCTGATGACGTTCGTTAAACTGTACACCTTTCGTTAAGATTGATTTCCACTCTTTCTCTGGCACGATAGGTTGCAAGTCATATCTCAATAAATCTTTTGAATTATTCAGCACCTTAAGGATTACCCAATCACCTGGCTTCATACCCTTAGCATTTTTAACTGTTATAGTGAAGGTCTCCCGTCTGGTATCAGCAACAACATCAGTCAGGAATTGGTCTCCATCGTTTGATTTTACTTGTAACATACGAGGGACAGTCCATTTCTTGTTAGGATCCAATGGTGGCGGATCTTTTTCAAAGAACAATACCGAGCCATCAACATTGTTGCCCTCTCCTCGGAAGACAATATTCGATCCTTTAATCAAGATAGGTTTAAGATCATCCCCTTTCGTATTGATAAGATATCTCCCCTTAGGAAAGAGAATAATTCCACTTCCATGCTTTTCCGCAGCTGCAATTGCCTTACGAAGGGCTGTCTTAGACGACTTTACCCCCTTAGGATCAGCACCAAACTTAACAACATTAAACACCTTGTGCTTTGCTTTTGGAATAGCAACCTCACTGTATTTATAACCTGCATATGAAAAATTCGGCAACTTTGCTTCTGTGCCATTTTCATAAGCATTCTTGTATTCTTTCCATAGTTTACTTTCCTGTGCATTAACTCCAAGCACATAAAAAGCAATAAACATCAATAAAACTAATCTCTTCATAGTTGGATTTTTATTAAGGGCACCCTAGTTAGTCTTTATTTTCAAGACAACTGTATAATCCCCCTTTTTTTCTGGCGTATTAATAATTAATTCATGATTTTTCCTTGTACAGTTCAATTGTCGATCTGCACCTAATTTGGTTCCATTTTGAACACAGTAGCAATGTCATCCATCTCTATATGTGTTTATTGGTATTTTTAGTTTTCAAGTATTCCACAATGTTAGAAGGATCCATTCAATGGGGAGTCTAATATCGTTCGAATTATGTGTCAAATTATCCACTGGGGGAATTATCATCCGCTTTTGACAACTATTGTCCTCTATTGTCCTGCCGGACGGGCCTTCATTTTTGGCTTGCCCCAAAAACGAAGCAAAAAGGTCAAGGCTGCCTGAAAAAAGCAATTGATTTATTGCGGTTGGTAAGTGCGAACTTGTCCTGCCGGACAGGCCTTCATTTTTGGCTTACCCCAAAAACGAAGCAAAAAGGTCAAGGCTGCCTGAAAAAAGTAATTGATTTATTGCGGTTGGTAAGTGCGGCTGGGTGATCTTCGAGCAGAGCTCTCAGCTTCCCAGTCTTACTAACCAGCCGCTGCTAAATCTCTCACTTTTTTCAGGAGGCCGATACTGATGCGAAGGCCTTGAGTTCTTATCATTATAATTATAGCCAGCTTCTATTATCTGTAGAAAATTACCACAACTAAAATCTTCAATTTCTTATCTCTAACACTCCTCCCTGTCTAACGACGCTAATAAATGTCTCGCGCAACTTGAAATCTTAAACGCTGAACCTTAATCCAGCCATAAGCTGTCAGATTATACGCTCCCGACAACCCAATCTCCAATGATAGCTTATAAAATCTTTCTTCACTTGTCACTGCACACTAACGATTACCGTCCGTCCGTTTACCTTTCTACCTTCAACCATTTTTCTGAAACTTTATCACCTCTGAGCCTCTTTTTTCGCATCTCCTCTATCCTCTTTTCAAAAAACTTATTACATTAGCAGTCCGAATTAGCCTAATCAATCTATATTTATGAGTATTAATTCATGAACAGACAAGCTTGTATCTTGATGTGTTCATTTTATGTAATTGATTGATTTATGAAAAGACGTATTTTTTTATGTGGAGTTGGTTTACTTGTCCTATTAAACCTCAATGTATTAAATGTATTTGCAACCTCACCAACTTCCAAATCGAGTTCTGCAAAGGTTAAGTATATCTTCTATTTTATTGGTGATGGTATGGGTATTTCTCAGACCAGTGCGGCAGAAGCTTACCTTGGAGCATTAGAAGGTAAGGGTGGAATTAAGCAGTTAGAACTAAATAAACTCCCGTATCAAGGATTTTACACAACTTATGCTGAAAACCGTTTTATAACAGGATCGGCTGCTGCTGGTACAGCGCTTTCTTCAGGTATCAAGACTACCATCAATACTATTGGAATGCATGGTGATAAAGTTACTCCTGTTGAAACAATCGCTGAAAAAGCTCGCAACAAAGGAATGAAGGTTGGTATCATCTCATCGGTATCTCTTGATCACGCTACTCCTGCTGCTTTTTATGCCCATCAGGCATCAAGAAACATGTACTACAAGATTAGTCTTGATTTAAGTAAAAGTGGTTTTAACTACTTTGCTGGTGGCGGATTGAAGCACCCTGAAGGTGATGGAAAAATCAACGATAAGAACTCTATGGCTAACATGGGACTTGGCAACGGTGATGTGAAGGGTGGCCAGACCAATGCCTTTGCTGTAGCAAAAGCACGTGACTATAATGTAATCAAGACTTACAGCGAGTTTAAGCAATTACAACCAGGTGCTGATAAAATATTGGCAATCTCTGAAGAACTGCAGGGAGGAGCATCACTACCTTACGCTATCGATCAAGTAAATGAAGATTTCACATTGCAGGCTTTAACGCAAAAAGGAATCGACTTGCTTGATAATCCTAAGGGATTCTTTATGATGATTGAAGGAGGAAAAATCGACTGGGCTTGTCACGCTAATGATGCTGCAACTGTTATCAATGAAGTGATTCAATTCGATAATGCTGTAGCTACTGCAATGGAGTTTTATAAGAAACATCCTGATGAAACACTAATAGTTGTAGGCGGAGATCATGAAACAGGTGGATTGGCATTAGGTTTTGCAGGATCACACTATGATTCAGCTTTTGAACTCTTGAAACATCAAAATATTTCATACGAGGCTTTTACTGCAAAGATCAACAAGTATAGATCAACACATGCTACAAATGCATCATTCGATGATGTTTTCGCTCTAGTGAAGAAGCATTTCGGACTAGGTAATGGTGAAAAAGAAATGGCTCTTTCCGACTTCGAAATGAAACAGTTGAAAGATGCTTTTAAATACAGTATGATGGCGCCAAAAGAGCGTAAAAAAGATGATCAATATTATCTTCTTTTTGGAAGCTACGATCCTGTAACCGTTACTGCTTGTCATATTATGGCTCAAAAAGCGGGTATTGGTTGGACAACCTATTCTCACACTGCAGTACCACTTCCTGTACGTGCTATTGGTCCTGGTTCTGAGGCATTCACTGGTTTCTTCGACAATACCGATTTGCCTAAAAAGATCATGGAAATTTCAGGAATAAAATAATCTTCTATATAGCCTGAGGTTAGTAATTTAGCCTCAGGTTACTTTTTTAACCCTACACTGATATGACTCGTTCTGACCGCTTGCTTTTAATATTCATGATTGTTGTTACAATCATCCTTTGGTTTGTTCCTTCTGGTTTTGAACGTACAATAGACTATAAAACTGTTCGCGTAAAAGCCCAAATTATTGATACCGATGATAGTAATGTTGTACAGACAGGGATTATAAAGTCTGGCACACAACGCACTACCATTAAAGTATTGAATGGGCGTTTCAAGAATGATACCTTAATAGCCGATAACGTACTGACAGGAAGAATGGAGTTCGACAAGTATTTTGTTCCAGAAGATAAAGCTCTGGTTGTCTTAAACTTATCGAAGGATAAAAAGGAGGTTGTTTCTGCCACGTTAGTCGACCACTATCGCTTAAATATTGAACTTATCCTTTTGGTTTTATTTGCCGGCTTTCTCATTCTGTATGCTCGAGGTACCGGACTGAAGGCTATTGTGTCGTTTATTTTTGCAGGATTACTCATCTGGAAAATCCTTTTACCCGGATATCTGAAGGGGCACTCCCCTATCTTATTATCTTTAGTAATTGTGACACTACTTACAGCTGGTATTATTTACCTGGTGGCAGGAATCAACAAGAAAGGTCATACCGCATTTGCCGGTTCTTTTGCTGGAATAATCATTACTGGTGTTCTTGCTATATTCTTCGGACATCTGTTTAAGGTACATGGAGCCATTAAGCCTTTTTCCGAGACCTTATTGTATTCTGGTTTTGCACACCTAAATCTTACAAGTATCTTCCTGGCTGGAATATTCATTTCCTCATCGGGTGCCGTTATGGATATTGCCATGGACATTGCTGCTGCTCAGGATGAATTGAGATCACAGCAACCCGACATTTCAACTAAGGCATTGATTAAATCAGGATTCTCGGTTGGTCGCGCCGTAGTAGGCACCATGACCACAACCTTATTATTAGCATACTCTGGTGGATTTTCTGCCCTGTTGATGGTATTTATTGCACAAGGAACACCAACGGTAAACATCCTAAACTTAAACTATGTAGCTGGAGAAATTCTTCATACTATGGTAGGAAGCTTCGGACTAATCATGGTGGCTCCATTTACTGCTATCGCCGGAGGTTTCATCATGGGAAATAGAGATGAGTAACCTTTATCAAAACAATCCCAATAGAAGAGAGTTGAACCACTCGGGGAAACAATCACTTACCACTTTTAATAAAACATAATAATAGATTATAAAAAAGAAAAAAGGAAAGCCAGGATTTTTTTGGGCACATAATTCTGGATTTCCTTTTGGGGGTAACTAACGAGCGTTAGTCTTGGTAATTTTATCTATATCAAAGATGGATAATAATTGCTTTTCATACAATTCCCTTACGTAAGAATACCATCCATTCACGTAATAATTCCGACCATTCGTCAACACCCACCGAAAACGAACAGTATTTTTCTAAAATACTCTCTGAATCTCTACTCAGAAAAAAGTGTATATTTACATAATTACTGATACCATTCAGCAAAAATTGTACACTATGAATCTCATAAAAGAACTAACGACACTAGTTGATGATAATGTAATTTCTCAAGAGACTGCAGAAAGGATTCAAGAGTATTACAACTCTAAAAAACAATCATCAACCAATAGAATTTATACAATATTTGCCCTATTGGGAGCATTATTGGTAGGATTGGGAATAATTCTAATCATCGCACACAACTGGGATCATTTAACGAAAAACATAAAAACCGTCATTGCATTCTTACCATTAATCCTGGCACAAGCTTTATGCTTGTTTACGTTAATCAGAAAGAATGACAATTCGGTATGGCGTGAGTCAACCGCCGTATTACTGGTCTTTGCCATAGGTGCCTGTATTTCATTGATTAGTCAGATTTACAATATCCCCGGTAATCTCAGCTCATTTCTGTTTACCTGGGCATTACTTGTACTTCCAATAATCTACCTAATGAGATCATCGGTAACCTCATTACTTTATCACATTGGGATTGTTGCCTATGCTGGATCAACCTGCTACTGGGGAACTCCTAATCAAGAGGATTATTACTACTGGCTGTTGTTGGCTGGAGCTCTACCATATTATGGTATGTTACTAAAAAACAAGCCTCAAAGTAACTTTACATCTTTCCACAACTGGATTATTCCATTGTCGGTTATTACCTCCTTAGGAACCGTAGTTATTAGCCATGATTCTGTCATTTACATTGCCTATTTCAGTCTGTTTGCAGTGTTATTGGTAATTGGCAACCTAAATATTTTTGAACAATTAAAACCAATCAATAACAGCTATAGAATTTTAGGATCATTAGGAACTGTTATTCTGCTGCTTCCATTAAGTTTTGAATGGTACTGGAAAGAGTTACAAAGAGAGGTATTCTCTGCTTCACAATTCTTTACATCACCCGAATTTATTGTCGCAATACTACTAACAGTCATAGCTGGCATATATACTATAAAACAAATACAAAATAAGAAAATACAACCGCACCAGTTCGTCTTTGCCCTGTTTATCCTTACTTATATCCTTGGCATGTACTCTTATGCATCGATAGTAATCATTAACCTTATCGTTTTTGGATTAGGACTTATGATTGTATGGGAAGGAGCCAAACAAAACCATCTAGGAATTTTAAACTACGGCATGCTGATTCTTATTGCCCTGGTTGCGTGTAGATTCTTCGACACCTCTATCTCATTTATCATTCGAGGAGCCCTATTTATGATTGTAGGAATAGGATTCTTTTCTGCCAATATATGGATTCTAAAAAAACGTAGAAACAATGAATAACGCCAAAATCATCATACCACTATTTATAGTTATCGCTCTGATTCAACTATACATACCTTCTTCAATGATCATGAGTCGCGAAGAAGTACTAAATGAAGGAAAAGAGTTTCGATTCGAAGCTGCTCCTGTTGATCCAGCCGATCCTTTCAGGGGAAGATACCTGACACTCAGATGTAAAGAAAATAGCTTCCCTATTTCAGGTAAGGATAAATGGCAGAGAGGGGAGCAAATTTTCGTAATTCTTGAGAAAAACACAGACGGCTTTGCAACAATCAAAGATGTTTCCAAAGACAAGCCTCATTCATCGGAAGACTATGTCATAGCCAAAGTACGTTGGGTTGCTAACGATGTAAATCGTAGAATTACAATCACCTACCCTTTCGATCGATATTATATGGAAGAATCTAAAGCAATATTGGCAGAGAAAAAATATCTTAAAGCCTTAGAGGATAAAAACACAACAACCTACCTAACCGTTCAAATCAAGGATGGAGAAGCTGTTTTAAAGGCAGTGATGATTAATGGTCAACCAATAGAAACGCTGCTAGAATAGTTTCCTTTCTGCCTTCCTATTGGGCAATACAGACAACTATTCAGAAGCTGACAGGTTATCTATAATCTGATTAAACTCGGTTGGCAGTGGAGCCTTAAAACTCATGCGCTCTCCAGTAGTTGGATGATTAATTTCCAACTCGCAAGCATGTAGAAATAGTCGACGAATACCTGTCTTCTGAGTTACAATTTTGTTTAAAGTAAAATCGCCATGATGGGTATCTCCCAGAAGATCATGATGATTCTTAGCAAAATGTTGTCTGATTTGATGCCATCTACCAGTCTCAAGTTCTATTTCAACAAGACTCAGCTTGGTATTAATGGTCTCTTTGTAATCAATACCTGTTTCAATGGTCTTAAGCGTTTTGAAGTGTGTTTTTGCATTCTTCTTGATCTTGCCCTTCTTCTTTACAAGAACCTTTTGATCAAACGTTCCACACTCTCCTGGCTCTCCAAGAACGATAGCATTATAAACCTTTCGAACAACCTTCTGCTCAAATTGCTTTGTTAGATTAGAAGCCACTTCAGAATCGAGCGCCAACACAATCACTCCCGATGTTTTGGAGTCTAGCCGATGTACATTGTAAATCCATTTACCTGTATAATCACCCACTAATTTAGTTAGATATGGAGCGTCGTGAGGCATGAAATCATTCTTATGCACTGGAAGATCAATAGGTTTATTTACTACGATCAACGATTCATCCTCAAAAAGTATATCCTTAGCCTCTAAAACAACAGTCATTTCTAAACATTTAATAATTACACAAGCTTCTTTCAACAGGCAGACTCAACATCTACCTTAAATAAAAAGCAAAAAAAAGAGGCACCTCGCGGCACCCCCTCCGATTACAACGTGGAAAATCTTTATTTAAATTCGTCAAAGAAGTCTTGTCCTTTGTCATCAACGATGATAAATGCTGGGAAGTTCTCAACGCGAATCTTACGCACTGCTTCCATTCCCAACTCTTCAAAGTCAACTACTTCTACCGATTTAATACTATTCTTCGCCAAAACCGCTGCTGGTCCACCGATAGATCCTAAATAGAATCCTCCATGCTTCTGACAAGCATCAGTAACCTGCTGTGAACGGTTTCCTTTTGCAACCATAATCATTGATCCTCCCAAGCTTTGGAATAGGTCAACATATGGGTCCATACGCCCTGCAGTTGTAGGTCCGAAACTTCCTGAAGCCATTCCTTGAGGAGTTTTAGCTGGACCTGCGTAATATACAGGATGTTTTTTGAAATAGTCAGGCATTGGCTTACCTGCATCAATCATTTCTTTAATACGCGCATGTGCAATATCTCGAGCCACAATAAGTGTACCAGAAAGATTTAATCTTGTCTTTGGTGGATACTGTGTCAACTCTTTCAATACTTCTTCCATTGGACGATCCAAATCAATATCTACAGCTGGCTGCATATCTGGAGCCTGATTTGGTAGGTATTGAGCAGGATTTTTCTCCAATTGCTCAACAAAGATACCTTCTTCAGTAATCTTTGCTTTAATGTTACGGTCAGCACTACAGCTAACACCTAAACCTACAGGACAAGAAGCTGCGTGACGAGGTAAACGGATTACACGTACATCGTGTACGAAATATTTACCACCAAACTGAGCACCTACACCTTTTTCCTGGCAGATCTTAGTGATTTTCTCTTCCCACTCTAAGTCACGGAAAGCCTGTCCACCTGCATTACCTTCAGTTGGTAGGTGATCTAAATATCCAGCAGATGCTTTCTTAACTGTTGCCAAAGTAGCTTCAGCTGAAGTACCACCAATTACTAGAGCCAAGTGATATGGAGGACAAGCAGAGGTACCTAGATCCATGATTTTGTCTTCAACAAATTTGGTTAGGTTCTCCTCGTTCAACAATGATTTAGTTTGCTGATACAAGAAAGTTTTGTTACCAGAACCTCCTCCTTTAGTAAGGAAAAGAAACTCATAAGAATTTCCCTTTTCTGCGTAGATATCGATCTGCGCTGGTAGGTTATTTCCTGTATTTTTCTCGTCAAACATTGAGAAAGGAACAACCTGAGAATATCTTAAGTTACGTTCGTTATATGTATCATAGATACCTTGAGAAAGGTGCTTTCCATCTTCTGCTCCTGTCCATACGTTCTCGCCTTTCTTAGCAACAACAATAGCAGTACCTGTATCCTGACAAGTTGGAAGCTCGCCTTCTGCAGAAACTGCTTGATTTACCAACATTGTGTGTGCAACAAAACGGTCATTATCTGTAGCCTCAGGATCTTTTAAAATATTACTTAATTTTTGAAGATGAGATGGTCTTAAATAAAAAGATACATCTGAGAAAGCTTCCTTTGCAAGAACTTCCAATCCTTTAGGATCAACCTTCAATATTTTTCTTCCTTCAACATCAATAGTTGAAACATACTCTTTGGTCACCAAACGATATTCAGTAGTGTCCTTCTGAATAGGGAAAGGTTTTTGATAAATGAATTCTGCCATGTTATTTGGTTTTCATCTAAAATTATAGTTATTCAACACAATTTTTACCTTGTGCTTTCTTCCGGTTTTTTTAATAACGAATGGCAAATATAATCAATAATGGAAGAACTAAACCGATTAACAAACATCAATTTTATTACTTAGATTAATTCTACAGAACCATCATGCTGTAACAATAATCAAAAAGTAAAAAAAACCATATGAATAATGACAAACTCGAGAAAAATCTCCCGGATTTTGTATATAATTATGCAATCTCTGTTGATTTCCTGAAAGGACAATTAGAAGGAATTCCCTCTATCCCCCTCAGTTGAATTATCACATTTTTCCACATATTTATGATCAATAAAAAACCTAACATTTTGGAAGAAACACCTGTCTGGATGAAGTCTTGTCTGAGCTTTCTCTGAGCTTTGTCAATCCCTTATCAAAGCTTACTCAACTACTGCAAAATGGGGGCTTTGATAAGGATTTGTAGGGGATAAGTAAGAAGGTTGAGGGGAATTGCTATCCAGAGATTGCAAAATCCAAAAACGAGTAAAAACACATAAAAAAAGCATAACAAACAAACGTTCACAAAAACTAAAGGCTCTTAATTTGCATTTTAAGCAGGTATTTTCCCACGTTCACACACTCACATGACAAGCAATACACCTACAACCCAACAACAAGCTTAAAATGTAAATTTTCAACATTCGTAATTTCAAGCATAAATGTAGCACTCATCTCTCCCACCCTAACAACATACACCTCTATTTCCGCCTATTAAAAACCTAACATTTTGTGCTCCCATCACTAGAAATTGCAACTTGAAAAGTCAACTGCAAATGTTAAATTAAATCAGAAATGAAAAAAGAATAGGAACGAAATGGAAGTCAGGAAATCAATTTTCCTTGCCAAAGATTCGGACTATCATTCACAAGTGAGATTAGGTTGACACGATAAAAAAGTGTTAATAATTACATTATTATACTTTTCTAAAATTTGCTAGAATCTGTTAATTCTCCTATTTTTGGTTAGCTAATAACCATAACGGAAGCTAAGCATTTTACCCTGGCTTTCCATTAAAATATTGAACAACAACTATGATTAACCCCAACAGACTATGTTTGACGATATTAACTATCGTCACTGCTTTATTCTACTCTTTCTCGTCATATTCTCAGAGTGCAAATGAAATAATTGATTACCAGTCGACAATAACATTGCAAGGGAGTAAATTAATCCAACAAGATTCATATGTTATTCAGATTAACCGAAAAGAGGGTGAATTAATTTCAGAGATCGAAATCGATTACGACAAGGCAGATAAAATTGAAATAATTGATCCCAGAATTACTGATCTTGAGGGAAAAACACTACGAGAATTAAAGAAAAAAGAAATTGTAACGCGTAATGCTTTTTCTTCAGGAAGCTTTTATAACGACCAATTTGTTAAAGAGTTTAATTTAAAGTGGCATTCCTATCCTTATCAAATTCGCTATACGGTAAGAAGATCATCTAATCGTTTTATTTATTTGGGCAACTGGTATCCGAGTTTCAATATGGATTCACCGACAAGATATGCAACACTTGAATTGAAAATACCTGCTGATAAAAAGATCAGGATAAATACGACTGGCAATTTTAACCTTCAATGTGATACAGTTAACGAAATACATGCTTACAGGTGGGAAATACATGACGTACCGCCTGTTAAGAAGGAAATCTTTGCTCCTTCATTACAAGAATCTCTTCCTCACGTTACCATTATTCCAGTTGAATTTGAATACGGTCAAGAAGGTAGTTTTGAAAGCTGGGCTCTATATGGACAATGGCAAGATAGGATTAACCAAAACTTAGATGTACTGACTAAAGAGGAAGCTCTTAAGGTTAAGCAATTAACCGCAAAATGCAAGAATGACAAAGAAAAAATACAGGTGCTGTATAATTATCTTCAGGATTACACGCGTTATATTAATGTTTCAATTAAAATTGGAGGACTAAAACCTTACCCTGCCAGTTATGTATGCACCAATAAATATGGTGATTGTAAAGCGCTAACCATATATATGAAGGCTATGCTAAAAGAAGTAGGTATACCTTCATACTACACTACAGTGTATGCTGGAGTTAATCCTAAACAAGTGAATACCAACACTCCTGCTCAGCAATTCAACCACGTTATTCTTACTGTACCTAACAATGGAGATACTATTTATTTGGAGAATACATCTAACTATTCTCCTTTTAAGTATTATGGAACATCAACACAAGGACGAAAAGCATTACTTGTAGATGGCAGCAACAGTCATTTAATTGATATCCCAGCACTTACTCTTGATGACGTAGAATGTTCATCAGTATATGAACTTACTCAAACATCTCCGGGTAAATGTCATCTTCAGGCTAAATACATACTCCATGGTTATTTATTTGAAAAGTATAATTACTGTCGACGTGAGCTAGATAAGACAGATCTTTGGGAGATTTTTCATAGAGACTTACTGCCTATTCAGTTTACTATTAAAGATGCTGAATTCGCACAAGTTGACCGTAATTCTCCACAGCTCTTTCTTTCAATAAAAGCTGAGGGAGATAAATTTTACCGTAAAATTGGGACTCGTGGAGTACTAAAATTTACACCACTACCATTACCCAAACTGGAGCAGCCTGCAAAGCGAAAATATCCGATACGTATAAACTATCCTATAAATAAAATAGATAAACTTATTTACGAAGGTTCTGTATTAGAGTCAAAAGCAATAAAAATACCTGAATCAGTTATACTTAAATCAAAGTATGGGAATTTTAGTATACTTTGTGAGCAGGTTGACAATCAGATTATTGTTACACGTAAATTCCAACTATTTCGAGGAGGTTATCCTATAGAGGAATATCCTGAATTCCATCAATTCTTTGAACAAATCAAGAAAAGTACTAATCAAACGAACATAACTTTTAATCTGCAATAAATGAAGCATTTAATCCTACTCATCTCCCTTTGTGGATTTATTTTCCATCAAGGTATTGCTCAAAACCAGGAATATTCACTGGAGTTTGAAGAAATTTGTCAACATGATGTAAATCTGCAAATCTACGATAAAGATCCAGAGGCTGAAGCTGTAGTGATGTTTGATAAAGGCTTGACTGTCTTCCTTGATACTGACCAAGGTTTTGAGGTTCAACACACACGCACAACTCGAATAAAGATATTGAAGCGCTCGGGAGTAAAATTCGCGGAAATTTCTATCCCTTTCTTTGTTGATGGATACGACAGAACAGAGAGTGTTGGAAGTATAAATGCCTATAGTTACAATATGGTTGATGGAGAGTTAGTGAAAACTCAACTAAAGAAGAAAACCATCTATACAGAGAAAATCAACGATAAATGGCAGGCTAAGAAATTTGCAATACCTAATGTACGCGAAGGCACAATTATCGAGTATCAGTATATCTTGGAGTCGCCTTTCGTTTTTAATCTTCCTGATTGGGAGTTTCAAAATCAAATACCTACAATGTATAGTGAGTATGTAGCAAGACTAATTCCTTTCTACGACTATCAGTATATCGCTCAAGGAATTAAACAATTTTCTGATCAACATTCTGAAAAATACCGAAATGGGACTCGCACCTTTAATGGAATAGAGTACAACGATATGCAACATACTTATGTGATGAAGGATGTTCCGGCCTTTAAAGACGAATCGTTTATTACTTCCAGAAATGATTACATTATGAAACTCGATTTTCAATTGGCAGGCTATTACAAATTGGACGGTTCACATACAGACGTAATAACAACCTGGCCAAAGATGATTGAATCCCTACAAAAGAATCAGTATTTTGGGAAGTATATGAAGAGTTGTCGACGTGTAGCAGAAAACATCTTGAGTGAAAATTTGGCGCTGACAAAAGGAACTACTGATGAAAAGATTGAGGCTCTCGTCAACTATGTTAAAACTTCATTCAGTTGGAATGGTTACTATTCTAGATTTTCATCTCAAAGACCTTCGGAATTAACGACCACACGCACAGGTACATCAGGCGATATCAATCTATTTCTTATTGCTTTACTCAAAAGTGCTGGTATTGAAGCGTTGCCTGTTCTTATTAGCACTCGCGATCATGGTAGAATTTATGAAAGATATCCATTTGGTCATTTTTTCAATGATGTCATCGTACTGGCCAAAGGCGAAAAAGGAATGTTTTTGACAGATGCTACACAATCACACCTTAGTTACAACAGAATTCCTCCCAATTGTATCAACGAAAAAGGCCTTGTTGTAGAAAAGGGTGCAGTTAATTGGGTTAGTCTACAAAATAATCCAGTTTCTAAAAATGTAAAATCAATTAGTCTTGCAATCGATCCTGAACAATCAACCATCGATTCATATGCTTCTATTCAAGCTTCTGAATTTGAATCATACAATTACAAAGTGAAATATCGTAACGAAACGGAGAAGCTACAGGACTATCTAAAGAAGCATGGTTTTAAGTCGGTTAATATGGTGAAAACAAAAAACTATGATACAAGCAAAAAACCATATATTATTACTTGTCGCGGTACCTCCGATCTAGAATCATTTGAAAACCAAATCATCGTTTCACCATTTTTAGATTTCCCTATAAAACAAAATAAGCTAACACAAGAGACCCGAAATTATCCAATTGATTTTATATATGCCAAACAAAACCATTTTAGATCGGTTATCACAATTCCTCAGAATTATAAACCGATAGAGATACCTCAGAATTTCAATTTAGATAATGAATTGGTAGAGATCAAAGTGAACGTTCTTCAAAATAACCTTCAGCTTATTGTAGATGCAAGCTATATGTTTAAGAAAGCTGTTTATGCTCCTGAAGAATATAAGGCTCTTAAACTTCACATCAACCAAATCATTAAGTATTTGGGGCAACAGGTGGTATTTGAGAAAATTTAGACTTTAATACTCGGAATACAGAATATAACAAGGTCGTGTTAGTTTACTAGCATGACCTTTTTTATTTCAAATCATCATTCCTGTATTTATCTTTTTTAACGCCTACTCTTCTATAATCTCATCAACAACAATCAATCCCTTTTTGACCTCCTTAACAACTTAAACACCTGTAATTCTAATCGTTTCAGGCACTCTTTATTATCTATTACAATGAAATACCCTCTTATATTTCTCTTTATATCTAATTATTTATATATTTGTATTAAACTTTAACAATTCACATTATGAAGATTGAGCAAATTATTAGAGCAATTGCAGGGACATTCATCGTAATATCAGTATTACTAGGCTATTATGTAAGTGAATATTGGTTTCTATTCACTCTTTTTGTAGGATTGAATTTATTCCAATCGGCTTTTACAAAATGGTGTTTAATGGAAACTATTCTGGAAAAAATGGGTGCACAAAAGAACTGTCCGGAATAGACAGTTCTTCGCTCTTAATTTCTGTACACCGATTATCACTGTGCTATGCACACTTGAATTTAGTTTCTTATTTCAGCGAAAGAACTTTTTACAGTGTAACACACGTCATATCAATTCAGTATCTCCCCATCTCTATTATCTGTTTGTATTAAGCGGTATGAAAAGACATGCCCCCAGCCATTACCAGCGTTGCTTAAAACACTCCAATATTTCTTATATCTATATCTTTCTAGTAATAACCTCATTGAATAAAAAAACCACATTTTACACAAAAAACTAAACCGGTTTATTTGGTAGATTAAAATTTAATCAATATACTTGCATCGTCATTTAATAAGTATGGCATATGACCGAGCCACTAAACCGGTTCAGTCTCATAATAACATAGGAATCCTTAATCACATACCATACTTAACCGCAAACCACAATCAATAAGCATCCTGATCCAGGATGCTTGTTTTTTTTTATACCTACTTACAATCCCTCAGAAAAATCAGCTTTTTTAATATTCTTTTTTTCTACCTTTCGACTCCTAACTTTTGAGAACATGAGAATAAAAAGAAAACCAGAGTGGTTAAAAATAAGACTTCCTGAAGGGGAAGATTACAAGAAAGTAAATCAAATTGTTCAAACTCACGGTCTTCACACCATATGTTCAAGCGGGAAATGTCCAAATATGGGAGAATGCTGGGGAAATGGAACGGCAACGTTTATGATTCTGGGAGATATTTGTACACGTTCGTGCAAATTCTGTAATGTAAAAACAGGCCGACCATTGCCGGTTGATGAAAACGAGCCAATCAAATTAGCACGATCAATTAAGCTCATGCAATTAAAACATGCCGTAATCACTTCGGTCGACCGGGATGATCTTGAAGATAAAGGAGCTGGATTTTGGGCTAAGGTTGTTGAAACCGTTCGCGAGGTTAATCCTAATACAACCATGGAAACTCTTATCCCTGATTTTGACGCTGATCATGAATTGTTAGATTTGATAGTAAAAGTTAAGCCTGAGATTGTTTCGCATAATCTTGAAACAGTGGAAAGACTAACACCACAAGTTAGATCAAGGGCAAAATACAGAACAAGTCTTGAGGTGATAAGATACCTTAGCGAGAATGGGATTAACGCTAAATCAGGTATAATGCTGGGATTAGGTGAGACTGAGGAGGAAATATATCAGTGCATGGATGATCTTTTGGCGGTTAATTGTAATATTCTGACAATTGGGCAGTATCTACAGCCATCATTAAAGCATCTTCCTGTAGAGAAATATGTTACTCCTGAGGAGTTTGAGAAGTATAAGCAAGTAGCCCTTGAAAAAGGATTTAAGTTTGTTGAGAGTGCACCTTTGGTACGCTCATCTTATCATGCAGAAAAACAAATATAAGAGTTATGGCTATAGACGTAGAATATACCGATTGGGGAGTTTTGGATTATCAGGAAGCCTGGGATAAACAGGAAGAGATTTTCAACCTTCAACTCAAACGTAAGAAAGAGAAACAACCAACCTCTAATACTTTAATATTTGTTGAGCATCCACACGTTTATACATTGGGTAAGAGTGGCGATCAAACGAATCTATTAATCGCTGAAAATCTGCTAAAACAAATAAAAGCTACGTATTACAAGGTTAATAGAGGCGGTGACATCACTTATCATGGTCCCGGACAAATTGTTGGGTATCCGATCCTTGATCTTGAGCACTTTAACATGTATTACAAGGAGTATATAGATCGACTGGAAGAGGTTGTTATCCAATATTTAAAACAGGAATATGGGATTGAATCTCATCGTTCGGATGGAGCTACTGGTGTTTGGCTAGGCGAAGGTGCTATGTCTCGTAAAATTTGTGCCATTGGAACAAAAGGAAGCAGATATGTTACCATGCATGGCTTTGCTTTAAACATCAACACTGATTTAAAATACTACGATTACATTAATCCATGTGGTTTTACCGACCGAGGTGTCACATCTGTAGAAAAAGAGATCGGTAAAAAGCTAAACATTGAAGAGGAAAAGGAAAAATTGGTTAAGTACTTTGAGCAGGTTTTTGAAATGAATGTTGCAAAGTAGAATCTATAATCCAATGGTTCTTACAATAATGGAATCATATGATCACGTAATGTAAAGATTCAATAATCTAAAAATAAAACTCCCGGAAAGCGATTGTTTTCCGGGAGTCTGTTTTTTATAATCTTGCTTTGATTAAGCCTGGAATTTCTGACGGTTCCTTAGCTACAGCAACACCTGCCGCTTCAAAGGCCGCAATCTTCTCTTCTGCAGTACCTGCTCCACTTGAGATAATCGCACCAGCATGTCCCATCCGTTTTCCTGGAGGAGCTGTCTGTCCTGCGATAAATGCCACCACTGGTTTTGTCACATGATCTTTTATAAACTGAGCAGCACGCTCTTCGGCATCACCACCGATCTCTCCTATCACCACAATTGCTTTGGTTTCAGGATCTTTCTCAAAACGCTCTAACAGGTCGATGAAATATAATCCTGCAACTGGATCACCACCAATACCAATACAGGTAGTCTGCCCTAAGCCATTTTTAGTCAGATGATTTACCACCTCATAAGTTAATGTTCCACTACGACTAATAAGTCCTACATTTCCTTCTGAGAAAATATTTGGAGGCATAATACCAATCATACTCTTCCCAGGAGAAATCAAACCAGGACAGTTAGGTCCAATCATATTGGTTCCGTTCTTAGTCAACACTGGCAACGAATTAATTACATCGTTTGTTGGAACACCTTCTGTAATAGTAATCACAAGTTCAAGACCAGCATCTGCAGCCTCAAGCATAGCATCCTGTGCAAATGGCGCAGGAACAAAGATTACTGAAGTATTCGCACCGGTTTCTTTAACAGCCTCCTTTACGGTATTAAACACAGGAATGTCACCAACCTGTGATCCTCCCTTACCAGGAGAAACACCTCCTACAACTTTGGTTCCGTGTTCTTTCATGCGCTGAGCATGGAAACTACCATCCCGGCCTGTTATACCTTGTACTATCAGTTTTGTATTATTGTCTATAAGGATACTCATAATGTCAATTTTAAGGTTAATTATTCTTCATTGGTTCTAGTCGGCATGAACCTTTTGAGTTAGTTCAATGGCCTTACGAGCTGCCTCACTCATTGTTTCAGCAGGATAGAATTTCGATCCTTTCAAGATCTCTCTACCTTCAACTTCATTTGTACCAGTTAGTCGCACAACAACAGGAACATCGGTTTCGATTTGTGACATGGCTTCAATTAATCCCTTAGCAACATCATCACAACGGGTAATACCTCCGAAGATGTTAATCATTACAGCCTTAACGTTTTTATCGCTAACCAATAAATTCATTGCTTCAATTACCTTCTGAGGATTTGAACTACCACCAATATCAAGGAAGTTTGCTGGCTCTCCACCATAAAGATTTATCATATCCATTGTGGCCATAGCTAGTCCGGCACCATTAACCATACAACCAATGTTTCCATCCAGCTTCACATAGCTGAATCCTTTTGATTTTGCCTCAATTTCCTTCATTTCATCCTCATCAACCTCACGCATCTCTTCAATTTCTTTTTGTCGATAAAGCGCATTGTCGTCAAAGTTCATTTTTCCATCGATAGCAAGCACCTGTTTATCAGGAGTAAGTACCATAGGATTTACTTCAGCAAGCGTAGAATCGGTATCTACGTATAGCTGATATAATTTAACCATAATGTCAGCAGCTTGTCTCACTTGCTTGATATCATCAAACAGCTTAAAAGCAGCTTCACGGGCCTGATAAGGTTGTAGCCCCAACTGAGGATCAATAACGAATTTATGAATCAACTCAGGAGTATTCTTTGCTACCTCCTC
This sequence comes from Puteibacter caeruleilacunae, assembly GCA_005217565.1. Lineage (GTDB taxonomy): Bacteria > Bacteroidota > Bacteroidia > Bacteroidales > Prolixibacteraceae > Puteibacter > Puteibacter caeruleilacunae. Next base: position 273,809 of record SJCO01000005.1, on the reverse strand, counting down.
AATCTCTACTCCCCCCTCTTTACTAACCATCAATACGACGGATTTAGAGTTTCTATCATTGATTAGTCCTACGTAATATTCTTTCTCAATGTCAGCAGCTCGGGCAACCAAAACCTTTTCAACTTTGATTCCTTTGATTTCCATTCCCAAGATATTCCTTCCGGCCTCTATCGCCTTCTCGCGTGTTGCTGCAAGCTTAACACCTCCAGCCTTTCCACGACCACCAACATGAACTTGAGCTTTAATTACAACAAGTTGATTAAACTCGTCGAATGTCTCTGCAACTTCTTCTACTGTATAACAAACCCTACCAGTGTTTACGGGGATTTTGTATTTAGTAAATAGTTCTCTTGCCTGATATTCATGGATTTTCATAAGCATTTAATTTTACTGATTCTTATTAGAAGTTCATTTTTGTTAATAGGTTACCGAAGCTTCAAACATTGCGGGATTTTCAATAATTACCATCTGCTATTTAGGCTTAGATAGTATTAATAGAAAATAGTGTATCAAATTTCGTAAAACTTTCAACCTCCTTACAATTCTCAAATATCCTCAGTTGCCTAGTAAATTTACAGACTTAACAAATGCAGAAACGAAAAAGTTTCGATGTTAAGGAACACATTTTAGAATTTTATAGTTCGGCTATTGCCTCACGGTTTCAAGTTGTGGTGTACAAAGGGTACTACTCCTTAGCTTTAACCCGGAGAATTAGGAGGGAATCACACTCCAAACCATCAGGTTAAAACCTGGCATTATACTCCTGATTTCTAGATGCTCTAGTGATAAGATTTTAACCACAAAGAAGGACTCAAAGAAGCACAGAGATTTTATTACGAAATATAGCTAATGCATCAGCCCTCTATCAACCTCCTCCGAAAGATCAAAAGAGCTTCAATCCTTCAGACCTTCGCACGCGAATCGGCCTCCTGAAAAAACGTGATTGATATAGCAGCGGTTGGTTAGAGAGACTGGGAAGCTGAGAACGGAGTTCGAAGATCACCCAGCCGAACTTAGCAACCGTAATAAATCGATTACTTTTTTCAGGCAGCCTTGACTTTTTGCTTCGTTTTTGGGGCAAGACAAAAATGAAGAGCCCGTTCGGCTTGAGGACAAACTCGAACTTACCAACCACAATAAATCGATTATTTTGTTCAGACAGCCTTGACCCTTTTGCTTCGTTTTTGGGGCAAACAAAAAATGAAGGCCCGTCCGGCAGGACAACCATAAAATGAGAAGCCTTCCGGTTGGAGAGTAAAACAAAAAAAAGGCTATCCCGTTAAGAATAGCCTTTGAAAATATTGTTCTGAGTTAGATTACCATGCAAACAATGGGTAGTCTTTCATCATTTCATTTACTTTCTCACGAACACTCTTAATAACTGCTTCATCTTCTGGATTCGCAATAACAGTGTCGATCATTTCAACAATAGCTGGCATTGAATCTTCTTTCAAACCACGAGTAGTGATAGCTGAAGTTCCAACACGAAGACCAGAAGTAGAGAATGGAGAACGAGTATCGAATGGTACCATGTTCTTGTTAATAGTGATATCAGCCAATACCAAAGTATTTTCTACTTTCTTACCAGTTATTTCAGGATACTTAGTACGAAGGTCAATCAACATAGAGTGGTTGTCAGTACCACCAGAGATTACCTTATAACCATGATCAACAAATGCCTGAGCCATAACAGCTGCATTCTTCTGAACTTGTGATTGATATACTTTATATGATGGATCAAGAGCCTCTCCGAAAGCAACAGCTTTAGCAGCAATAACGTGCTCTAAAGGACCTCCCTGCATTCCTGGGAATACAGCAAAATCAAGTACCTGAGACATCATCTTAACAACTCCTTTTGGAGTTTTGATTCCCCATGGGTTCTCGAAATCTTCTTTCATCAAGATAATACCTCCACGTGGTCCGCGAAGTGTTTTATGTGTTGTAGAAGTTACGATATGAGCATAGTTACATGGATTATCAAGCAAACCAGCAGCAATAAGACCTGCAGGGTGAGCCATATCAACCATGAAAATAGCACCAACTTCATCAGCAATTTTTCTCATACGAGCATAGTCCCATTCTCTTGAATAAGCAGATGCTCCACCAATGATAAGCTTAGGCTTGTGCTCCAATGCCAATGCTTCCATTTCGTCGTAGTCAACCAATCCGGTATCCTCTTTTACGTGATACGCAATTGGCTCATATAAAATACCTGATGAATTCACAGGTGAACCGTGTGACAAGTGACCTCCATGTGATAAATCAAGACCTAAAAATTTATCCCCTGGCTCCAATACAACGCTTAAAACAGCTGCATTAGCCTGAGCACCTGAGTGAGGCTGAACATTCGCATATTCACAACCATATAGCTCTTTGATACGATCAATAGCCATTTGCTCAGTTAAATCTACAAACTGACATCCTCCGTAATATCTCTTACCTGGATATCCTTCTGCATATTTGTTAGTCATAACCGATCCCATCGCTTCCATAACTTGCTCGCTCACGAAGTTCTCTGAAGCGATTAACTCGATACCGCTCAACTGACGCTGACGCTCTTTTTCGATGATCTCGAATACTTTTAAATCTCTATTCATCAGTTCTTAAATTTTATATTTGATGGATGTAATTGTATCATTAAAATTAATCTTCAAACCCTCAAAAAATGGCCTCCAACCGTCCTAAAAACGTGTTTTTGCCACAACCTGTTGGTCTGAGAGGACCAAAAGTAATACTTTTTTCTGTCATCAATAATGACACCCTTCACATTTTACCTGTTTTTCGCAATAATTTACATATTCTGTTCATTGTACCGTAACCAAACAATAATCTTCCTATATTTATTAAATAATCGAAGACAATTATTTGCAAAACGGTTTTATTTATAACGAAAGATGCAAGAACACAATTCCAATCGTCTTAAATTTCATCAGTCGGCATGCCGACTAAGTTTTCTTGGGAGTGGAATATTTATTATTCTCTACCTCTTTTGCCTGCTATTTCATGAAAAAGTTATGCAATTTATAACCACTTATGCCTACAATGGACAATGGCTTGATGTTCCTTCATTCTTCTTTGCAATACTCCTGACTCTAAACGTCATCTCTTTTTGGGGTGTATCGCTGCTATATAAAAGAAAAAAGCTGGGCTATTACTTGTATATAATTGCCCAACTTTCGTTAGTTATTTCCCCACACCTTATGCTTAGTAAAGCATACACTTCAGTTCCAGGAACAATTGTAACTATTATTTTTATTGGAATGTATACCTATAACTATCCATTATTAACGGAGAAATAGTTATACCTTTCCTTTTATTCATCTGATACATCTACCAGCACATTTCGATAAGCGTTAAATATCTTCGATTTAGATACAAACCCCACATATTGCTCATCGTCTACAACTGGAAGATTCCATGCATTTGATCGCTTAAATTTACGCATCACCACATTCATTGGATCATTGGGGTTTACAATCTCCGGAGGTGATATCATCAAATCATGAACATGCGTACACTCATACATCTCGGCATTAAACATCACGTTACGAATATCGTCGAGTAATACAATTCCTTTCAGACAATTATTCTCGTCAAGTACCGGGAAGATATTACGCTTCGACTTAGCCACTGTTTTTACCAATTCTCCCAACGTAGCATCAGGCGTTGTGGTTAGCAGATCTTTTTCAATTACATCATTGATCTTCAACAGCGTCAATACTGCTTTGTCTTTGTTATGCGTAATCAACTCTCCTCGCTGAGCCAATCGTTTTGTATAAATAGAATGTGGCTCAAACCACATGATGGTAAGAAAGGCCGTTGTTGCAGTAATCATCAAAGGAATAAACATCACATATCCACCTGTTATCTCAGCAATCAAGAAAATAGCAGTCATGGGCGCATGCATAACGCCTGCCATCATTCCACTCATACCTGCCAATGCAAAATGAGATTCAGGTAGACCAGTATCCGAGAAGATGTTGATTCCATATGAAAGGAAATATCCAGATACTGCTCCCATAAACAGGGTTGGTGCAAAAATACCTCCAACACCTCCACTTCCAGTAGTTATAGCCATAGCAATAACCTTAAAGAATAAAATGGCTATCAGAATTAAGATGAACACAAATGGTTTAGACTGCAATCCATAAAAGATTGAGTTATTTAAGATATCGTGACCTTGTCCATTAAATATATTGATAATCGTTTGGTATCCCTCTCCCCATAATGATGGAAAGAAGAAGATTAATATCCCCAGAATCAAACCTCCCAGGCTCAATTTAAACCATGGAGATTTAACCTTACCTATTTTCTTCTCCACCCACATAGTTGCACGGGTAAAATACAAAGCGATAAATCCACATAAAATACCCAAAAGAATATAAAAAGGAATATTTGAAAGATCGAATGAGTCCTGAAGTGTGAATTTCATCAATACATCATCGCCCATAAAGAAGTACGCAAGGGATGCAGCCGTAACAGATGAAATCAATAATGGGATAATTGAACTGATTGTCAAGTCTAGCATTAAAACCTCAAGAGTAAATAGTAATCCAGCTAGTGGGGCTTTAAAAATACCACCAATAGCACCTGCTGCACCACATCCAACCATCAAGGTTATAGCCCTATAATTCAAACGCATAATACGCGCAAGGTTCGATCCGATAGAAGCTCCTGTCAACACGATCGGCGCCTCGGCCCCTACTGATCCTCCAAAACCAATGGTCATCGTAGAACCAATAATTGAAGTATAATTGTTATGCGGTTTAATGGTACTATTCTTACGACTAATAGCATACAGAATACGTGCTACACCATGTCCGATATTGTCCTTCACAAAATACCGAACAAACACAACCGTTAACAGGATACCAACCAGCGGGAATGCCAGAAACCAATAACTCTGACTGTCAATAGGCAATCTATGCGTTAGGTAATGTCCTGTAGCATGAATCGCGTTCTTTAAAAGAATCGCAGCAGCTCCACTAACTATACCTATCACTAAACTCAACACATACAGGAATCGTCGTTCGGGGATGCGTCTTACTCTCCAATCGATAAACTGAGAGAGTAAATCAAATACTTTTCGTTTCATCAATACAAATTTTCGCGTGCAAATGTATAGCTACCCGAACTACCGACGAATCGTATTTTTCAATTTTCTTACGCTATTTAACCAAAACTTTACGCTCCGCTAATCATGTGAAAAATGTCGCACAATTCTTCGATAAGATGTAAATACCTTAGCCCGAGATATAAAGCCTAGATATTTGCCATCATGGATTACTGCAAGATTAAAACGGCCACTTGATTCGAATTTTTCTGCCACAACCTCCATCGAGTCTTCTGGTGAAATGAAATATTCTGGCATATACATCAAATCCTTTACCATAATCTTATCATACAGCTCAGGTTTAAAAATCAATTTTCTTACATCCACCATTTTAATCATCCCATGCAACTTGCCATTTTCATCAACTACAGGAAACAAATTACGATGAGCTTCAGATATCGCTTTTGTCAAATCTCCAAGATTAGCATCAGGAGATAATGTTACGAAATCGGTCTCAATTAAACGCTTAGCTTCCATCATACGCAAGGTGGAAATATCTTTATGATGGGTAAATAATTCTTTACGCTTTGATAACTGGAAGTGATATACCGATTCAGGAATAAACACCTTAACAGTCATGTATGAAAAAGTTGCTGTTACCATAAGTGGAACGAACATTTGATATCCTCCAGAGATATCTGCAATCAGGAATATACCCGTTAAAGGAGCATGCAGTACACCTGCAATCAATCCAGCCATACCAATCAAGGCAAAATTATTTTCGTTAAGGTTGCGAATTCCGAGCTGATTAACGACTAAAGCAAACACCATACCCGTATTCACTCCCATAAACAAGGTTGGAGCAAATATACCTCCTACTCCTCCAGCACCAAAGGTTAACGACGCAGCAACAACTTTAAGCAAGATAACTGCAAGCATTAATCCTATAATCACCCACTGACTCGTAGTAAAAGCTCCAAAGAAGGTGTGATCATGCAGATAATTAAAATCACCAGCCAGGCATGCATTAATTGATTCATACCCCTCTCCATAAAGCGCAGGGAAAAAGAACAACAGAATACCTAACGACAAGCCACCAATAAGCAGACGCATTCTTCCACTGCTAATCTTTTCGAACTTATCATGTATAAAGTGGTATATCTTAGCAAAATATGCCGAAATAAGCCCTGCTACAATACCCAGAGCAATATAAAATGGAAGATCATCTAACTCAAAAGTATCAACCACCTGAAAAGGATAAAGAACATCTTGTCCCAAGAAAAAATAAGAAGTCAACACCGCAGAGGCTGATGCGAGTAATAATGGTACAAGAGATAATGTTGTCAGATCAATCATGATCACCTCTACAGCAAAAACAATTGCTGCAATAGGGGCCTTAAAGATAGCAGCCATGGCTCCTGCACATGCACAAGCAAGCATCAATGTTACATATTTGTAGTCTAGTCGTAAAAAACGACTAATAAAAGCACCATAAGCTGCACCAGTCGCAACCGTTGGTCCCTCCAGACCTACCGATCCACCACATCCAACTGTAAAAGCACTGGTTACAATTGATGAAAACATATTGTGTTTACTCAACTGACCTCTTCGTTTAGATATACTATGTAGCACATTAGGAATACCATGTCGCACTGGTAGTTTAATTACATACTTAATCACCAAAACGGCTAACAAAATACCAATTACCGGAAGGATAAAGTATATATAATTCTGTAATTCATCATCCACCAACCGATGAACAAGATATTGAATGAAGTGAACAGAGTTCTTGATAATAACTGCAGCAAATCCTGCAACAATACCGATAACAGCACTTAGGATCATCACAAAACCCTTCTCACTAAAATTCTTAAGGCGCCACTTATGAAAACGCACGAATAACGACACTTGCTTATTACTCATAAAGCAAATAACGCTAAAAATTATGACTTATCCTTAGAAGAAAAAATGAATTTTAGATGAATAAAAGTTTTTTTGAGTTGAAAATCCATTAGCATGCAACCAAAAACTAAAATGAGTTGTTACACTTTGAAACAAATCTTGAATTATCATCAATTGGTGACTGCAAAATTTACTTGTCTCTAACTTGAGGATTAATCGAAATTGTCAAATCGTTTTAAAAGTCTCATATATGAAAATAGCTCTATCTGGCGCTACTGGTTTTTTAGGTACAGCATTAAAACAACACTTATTGGATCTGGGATTAGAAGTAATACCTCTAACACGTCTTGATATCTATGCAAAAAGCAAAGATTTATCAAAAGTATTACACGGATGCGACGTTGTAATCCATTTAGCTGGAGCCAACATCTTCCGCAGATGGACACGCTATGCAAAACAAGCAATCTATTCAAGTAGAATTTGTACAACTCAGAACATTGTTAATGCTATGAGCATATTGGATTCAGAGCATCGTCCTAAACAACTTATTTGTGCTTCCGCTATCGGTATATATGAAACAGATTCTTCCATTCATGAAGAAAATTCCCAATACCTTCGGACGGATTATCTTGGAGAACTTATTCAAGAATGGGAAAAACAAGCCAATTCGGCTAAAGATTCAGAAGTGAATGTCGCCATATTACGTACTGGTATTGTTCTACATCATTCCGGAGGAGCCTTAAAAAAACTTTTACCCCTATTTAAATTAGGTTTAGGAGGCAAATTAAGTTCAGGAAATCAACCTTTTCCTTTTATTGCGTTGACCGATTACCTACGCGCAGTAGTACATATTTTGAATAATAAGCTTACGGGAGTATACAATTTAGTCTCTCCTGAAATTATAACCAATAAAGAATTCACAAAAGAACTGGCTACAAAGCTTCACAGACCAGCAATATTTGCAGTTCCAGCATTTGCCCTGCGATTAGCACTTGGAGAGGTAAGTAAAGAACTTACTGAGACGCCATTTATAAAACCAGCAGCTTTATTGAGTAGTGGTTTTCAATTTTCAATGCCAAGCATCTCATCAACATTAACCAATGGTATAAAATAAAAAAAGCTCCACCGAAGTGGAGCCTATATATTGAGCTATAATACCCTTTATTATAACTGAGGTCCAGCAGCAACCAATGCTTTACCTTCTTCGTTATCAGTATACTTCTCAAAGTTCTTGATGAAACGACCACCAAGATCTGCAGCTTTCTCATCCCACTCAGCTGCATCAGCGTAAGTATCACGAGGATCAAGAATACCAGTATCAACACCTTTCAATTCAGTAGGAACCTCTAGGTTAAATACAGGAAGATTCTTAGTTGGTGCATTCTCGATAGAACCATCAAGGATAGCAGTAATAATACCACGAGTATCCTGAATAGAAATACGCTTACCGCTTCCGTTCCAACCAGTGTTCACCAAGTAAGCCTCAGCTCCGTGCTCTTCCATTTTCTTCACTAATTCCTGACCGTACTTAGTTGGGTGAAGAGTCAAGAAAGCAGCTCCGAAACATGCAGAGAAAGTAGGCTGAGGAGAAGTAACTCCACGCTCAGTACCTGCTAATTTCGCAGTAAATCCTGACAAGAAATGATATTGAGTTTGCTCAGGAGTAAGCTTAGCTACTGGAGGCAATACACCGAATGCATCAGCAGTCAAGAAAATTACTTTCTTCGCGTGACCAGCTTTAGAAACAGGCTTAACGATGTTCTCAATGTGGTGAATTGGGTAAGAAACACGAGTGTTTGCAGTAGTTGAACCGTCAGTAAAGTCAATCTTACCGTTCTCGTCAACAGTTACGTTCTCTAACAATGCGTTACGCTTGATAGCTCCGTAAATTTCTGGCTCAGCTTCTTTATCAAGATCGATAGTTTTTGCGTAACATCCACCTTCGAAGTTGAAGATACCATCTTCGTCCCAACCGTGCTCATCGTCACCAATCAATTGACGATTAGGGTCAGTAGAAAGAGTAGTCTTACCAGTTCCTGAAAGACCGAAGAAAATAGCTACGTCACCTTCTTTACCTACGTTAGCAGAACAGTGCATAGAAGCCATACCGCGCAATGGCAAGTAGTAGTTCATCATAGCGAACATACCTTTCTTCATCTCACCACCGTACCATGAACCACCGATTACCTGCATTTTCTCAGTCATGTTAAATACAGTGTAAACTTCTGAATTCAATCCGTGCTCTTCCCACTTCTTGTTAGAAGTTTTAGAACCGTTCATTACAACGAAATCAGGCTCACCATAGTTTGCTAATTCTTCTTCAGTTGGACGAAGGAACATGTTCTTAACAAAGTGTGCTTGCCATGCTACTTCCATGATGAAACGAACTTTCAAACGAGAATCAGCGTTAGCTCCACAGAAAGTATCCATAACGAATAATCTCTTTCCTGAAAGCTGCTTAGTAGTATTCTCTTTCAAGTCATTCCAAACTTCCTGAGTGATAGGCTTGTTATCGTTTGGAGACTCAGGAGATGTCCACCACATTGAATTTTCCGTAGTAGCATCTTTAACGATGTATTTATCTTTAGGAGAACGACCAGTGAAAACACCTGTCATTACATTAACTGCGTCAAGCTCAGTTAACTGACCTTTCTCAAAGCCTTCTAAATCAGCTTTTGTTTCTTCCTCGAATAATTGCTCATACGATGGGTTGTGAACAATCTCTTGTACATCTACAATCCCGTACTTGCTTAAATCCAGATTTTTCATAATTACCAGTTAAAAGTTTTTATTATTACTAAACCAAAGTATCTCGGCAGACAAAAATAAATTATTTTTCCGAATCCGATTTTTACACTCCGCTGAATTAACAGTTTTTTCCACCTCTTTGTTCGCCTATTCCCCCATTAAACATGGCAACCCCACTGAAACATAGACAGTAAGCGATATTTAACAAAAAACAAGTATGTTAAGAAATCCTTAACTCGTTTTTTAACACTACTCATTAGTACCAAAAAACATGACCAAAATCAGCTTGAGAATTGCCACAAATAAAAAAGCACCTCGCTATGCGAGATGCTTTTTATAATAAGAACACTTTTATGTGTCTTTTGATTACGTTCTTGGGTGAAACTGATTAATTGTATCCTGAAGATAGTTTCTGTCAAGATGCGTATAAATCTCAGTTGTCAAAATTGATTCATGTCCTAACATTTCCTGCACAACGCGCAAATCCGCTCCTCCATCAATAAGGTGAGTAGCGAAAGAGTGCCTGAATGTATGAGGACTGATTTTCTTGTTAAGCTTAATCTTTTCTGCAATGTTCTTAATAATTGTAAAAATCATTACACGACTAAGCTTCTTACCACGACGATTTAAGAAAACAATATCTGCGCTTTCTTCATCAATACGTAGTGATTTGCGATAACCATTAATATACGAAGTTATCTCATCCATAGCTCTGCGGCTAATTGGAACCAAACGCTCTTTATCAGCTTTACCTTGGATTCTTATGTATCCTTTACTAAAGAATAAGTCCGACAACCTAAGGTTTACCAATTCAGAAACTCTCAACCCACATCCATAAAGAATTTCCAAAATAGCCTTATTACGTTGTCCTTCAGACTTTCCTAAATCAACAGCATTAATTAAGCGATCGATTTCGTCAATACTAAGAATATCAGGCAGTTTACGCCCAACCTTAGGTGCTTCTAATAAAGAAGTTGGATCATTTTCAGTAACTTCTTCTAAAAGAAGAAACTTGTAGAACGACTTGATACCAGAGATGGTTCTTGCCTGTGTTCGCGGACTTACTCCCTCCTCGCTAAGCCAACCAACAAAATCTTTCAAATGAGGCAATTTAACCTCATTTGGCAACATACCCCCAAACTTCTGATCCAAGTAAGCAATTAGCTTGTTTATATCATTGATATAAGCGCTAATTGAGTTTTGTGAAAGAGATTTTTCCAATCTTAAATAGGAATCAAATCCCCGTTTTGCGTCTTCCCATTTCATAATGTCTCAATAAATTTATCACCTAAATAAATAGGTGTCGATTAAAATTCCGTAATCTTTAAGTATACATAAAATTATTCCCCACTAATTATCAGCATGTTAGCTGATACATAATTTTTAATACGCGCTTAGTAAATATAAGTTACATATTCAGTAAAAAAAAATTTTTCCTGAAAAATTTTACATATAAAATTTTCCTAAGTTCTATGGTGCTTTTAGGCGTTTTTAGCTGGACTGAGAAATTTTTCTTTATTTTTGCCAGTAAGGCGTAATTTACTCGCCATTTAACACTTTTGCTAACAGATATTAAAAGTGTTAAATACAATATAATAATATACTGATTTAATATATGCAAAGTTTAAACCTGTTGCTTCATAACATGAAACAATTATAAATGCAACCAGATTTACTTCTTTGCGTTTTGTTAAATCACATTTACTTCATTAATAAATCACGCAATTATGAAAATCTTAATCATAAACGGACCAAATTTAAATTTATTAGGCGTTAGAGAACCAGGAATCTACGGCAGCGAAACATTTGCCGATTATTTCGAAAAGCTAAAAGAGACATATCATAGTGTTGAATTACATTATTACCAGTCGAACATTGAGGGTGAAATCATAGATCAACTACATAAGCATGGATTCGATTTTGATGGCATAATTATAAATGCAGGAGCTTATACACATACCTCGGTTGCTATTAGGGATGCCATTTCAGGAATTAATACTCCGGTGGTAGAAGTTCATATATCGAATATCTTAACCAGGGAAAGTTTCCGTCATGAATCTATTATTGGCCCATCATGTGTTGGTAGTATCATGGGATTCGGACTCAAGTCATACGATTTAGGAATTGAAAGCTATTTGAAATAATAGCTTCAATTCAATATTACTTTCGCCATGCACATATTATAATATTCAAATAACAGAATGTTTTCAATTTTTTAAAATAAGGCAAAACATCTCTGAGAATCAAACGTATACCCCACAATAAATTTATAAAATCAACGGTGAAAACCTGATAAACATCAGTGATTTGAAACAAAATAACATTTCATTGCTAAAGTTATTTACCTTTGCCAGCGATTTTTCAAACAAATTAATATTCATGACTTCGATGAAACACACCAAAATTGTAGCAACGATCTCTGATCAAAGATGTGAGGTAGAATTTATTCGTTCATTATATGAAGCAGGAATGAATGTTGCCAGATTAAACACTGCGCACATTACTCCTGAAACTGCATTAATGGAGGTAAATAACATACGTGAGGTATCAGATAGAATTGCTGTTCTAATCGACACAAAAGGGCCGGAAGTAAGAACAGCCGGTGTTGAAGCAACTATTCCTGTAAAAACAGGTGACAAATTTAAATTATATGGTGGAGCAGGTAACTCAGTAATGGGAGAGCTTCATGTTGACTATGCTGGATTTGTTGCAGATGTTCCTGCTGGAAGCTCCGTTCTTATTGACGATGGGGAATTAGAGCTAGTTGTTGAAGCCAAAACTGAAGAATATTTAGAGTGCGTTGTAGCTAACGACGGTGAAATTAAGAACCGTAAAAGTGTAAACGTACCTGGAGCAACTATTAAGCTTCCTGCATTAACAGAAAAAGACAAATCATTCATACATTTTGCTATTGAAAATGATCTTGAATTTATTGCACACTCATTTGTTCGTAATAAAGAAGATCTAATGGAAATTCAAAGCATTCTTGACGAGCACAACAGTCAGGTTAAAATCATCGCTAAAATTGAGAACCTTGATGGGGTAAACAATATCGATGAGATCCTTGACCACTGTTATGGTGTTATGATTGCTCGTGGTGACCTTGGTATTGAGATCGCTGCAGAGAAGATTCCAGGAATTCAGCGCAGATTGATTAAAAAATGTGTACGCCGTAAAAAGCCTGTGATTGTTGCAACACAGATGTTACACTCAATGATTAAAAATCCTCGTCCTACTCGTGCAGAAGTAAGTGATGTGGCGAATGCAATTTATTTCAGAACTGATGCTGTAATGCTTAGTGGTGAGACTGCTTATGGAGACTACCCAGTAGAATCAGTTAAAGTAATGACAAGAATTGCTGAAGAGGTTGAAGCTTCTAAGAGTCGCAGCAACGACATTGAGATTCCAATGATCAACGATGACACGACTGCTTATTTTGCTGAAGCTGCTGTTGAAGCGTCAAAACAATTGCAAAATGTTAACGCTATTGTTACCGACAGTTTAACTGGTCGTACTGCTCGTTACCTTGCTGCATTTAGAGGTAAGAAACCTGTATATGCTAAATGTCATACTCCACGAGTAATGCGTGAGCTAGCACTTTCATACGGTGTTACTGCTGGAACAATTAAAGCTAAGAAAAACAAAGACAAGCTTGTAAAATCAGTATTACTAAGACTTGTTGATCGTGGACACATCACTGAAGATTCAACTGTTGTATATGTTGGAGGAAGCTTTGGTGTAGGTGGCGGAACTACATTTATGGAAATTGCTTCTGTAGAGAAAATGTCACAAAAGAACATCATCAACCAAGACTAATTGGTTATCAAGATAAAAAAAAAGGGATCCAAAGTTTGGATCCCTTTTTTTTGACTTAAATTCTATAATTTATCTCATATCATTTTCGATAACACCTTCGTGCTTACTCTTATCAAAGTTAAACACAGTATCAGGTAAATCTTCCTCTGTCTTCATTGATTTTACAACGATAACATATTTGTTACCATCATTTGAATCCATCTCGGCACGTTTAATCTGATAATTGGATTTATCAATATCAATACGAATACGAGAGTAGTTTTTTGATTCATCCTCAGGAAACAGATCTATTACAAAAACATCAGCTTTCGTAACTCCTTCGGCCATTTTATACTTAAATCCGTTTTCGTAAATGCTGAATAGCTTAGAAGGATCAAGCATTTCCTCCATCTCTTCATCGGGATAAGCAATATTCACCTCATTGGCATCAGCAAGGTAAGTTGCCACAATCTCTCCATTGAAGTAAGTCTCAGCTCCCATTAAATCAAGTTTATACTTCAAATCCTTTATTTTAATCTTTCCTTCGTAGGTGTCATTCATATCCTCTTCCTCATTCACCAACGAAAATGTAAACTCTGCCTGAATTGATTTATATCCCTCAGTTTTAGCCGAAACTTTATCCAAAATCTCCTTGGCCTTTGCATCCTGTTGAGCCATCCCCACAGAGGTCATAAACAATGAAACAAACAGCAAAATTAGTCCTTTTCTCATCTTATTTATCCATTTAAATATTTTCAATTTATTCTATACGTTACAATGTTTCCAATAATTGTTCCAAAGCGTACTCATCGTGCACCATAACTTGTCGTGCTTTACTTCCTTCACTTGGTCCAACGATACTTGCAGCCTCTAATTGATCCATAATTCTACCAGCTCTATTGTAGCCAATACTAAACTTTCGCTGAATTAAGGAAGTAGATCCCGACTGATTCATTACCACTAATCGTGCCGCATCTTCAAATAACTCATCTGTATTTTTCAAATCAGCCTCTCCAACATCTCCTGCACCTTCCTCAACAAACTCTGGCAACAAGAAAGCACTAGGATATCCCTTTTGTTCAGAGATACAATCACAGATACGCTCCACTTCAGGCGTATCGACAAAAGCACACTGTACACGAGTCAAAAGACCACCATTTGAAATCAACATATCACCTTTTCCAATCAATTGATTAGCTCCTGGTGTATCTAGAATTGTTCTGGAATCGATCATCGAAGCAACCTTAAATGCGATACGAGCAGGGAAGTTTGCTTTAATGACTCCAGTAATAATGTTCGTCGAAGGACGCTGTGTTGCAATAATCATATGAATACCCACTGCTCGAGCCAACTGAGCAATACGAGCAATTGGAGTTTCAATATCCTTACCCGCAGTCATGATCAAATCAGCAAACTCATCAATTACTACCACAATATATGGCAAATAGCGATGTCCTTTTTCTGGATTTAGTTTTCTTGTGATAAACTTCTTATTGTATTCCTTGATATTTCTTGCATGAGCTTTCTTCAGCAGATCATATCGAGTATCCATCTCGATATTCACCGAATTCAATGTAGCCTTTACACGATGAATATCTGTTATAATAGGCTCCTCCTCATCTGGCATCTTTGCCAAGAAGTGATTTTCAATGCTTGAATACAAACTCAACTCTACTTTTTTTGGATCGATAAACACAAACTTTAGTTGTGACGGATGTTTCTTATAAAGCAATGAAGCAATAATTGCGTTCAATCCTACCGATTTACCCTGACCTGTAGCTCCAGCAACCAACACGTGTGGCATCTTAGCTAAATCAACAACATAAGTCTCATTTGAGATAGTTTTACCCATTGCGATAGGCAATTCGGCAGTCGACTCCTGAAATTTCTTTGAAGCAATAACCGACTTCATCGATACTACTTCTGGTTTACGATTCGGAACCTCAATACCAATTGTTCCCTTTCCTGGAATTGGTGCAATAATACGAATCCCTAGTGCTGACAGACTAAGTGCGATATCATCTTCCAAATTCTTAATCTTCGCAATACGCACACCCGGAGCAGGTACGATTTCATAAAGTGTAACCGTAGGTCCGATTGTAGCTTTAATCTTTACGATCTCAATTTTATAATTACGCAGTGTTTCTACAATTCGGTTTTTATTGGATATAAGCTCATCGTTCGATACATCAGCTGAATTCGAACCATGTTCATCCATCAACTCAACCGATGGGAACTTATATCTCGATAAATCCAATGTAGGATCATAGTCTTCCAGGTCCTCAAACTTCACTGCAGGAACCTGTTCTTCAGTTTTCTCCTCTACAGTTAATTCAGGTCCCTCTGAAACTTCAACTTTTGTATTTTCAATTTGCGTTTCCAGCGAAGTTTCAATTGGTGTTTCCTCGGTTAAATCTATTTCCCCTGTGTTTACAGGCTCTTCAATATCATTATCATCAGGACTAAAAACAGCCTCAACAGTATCATTCTCATCTACCACTTTTGAAATAGTATCATCCTGTGGTTCCAGATACTCTTCAGGAATATTCGGATCAATCTCATCTTCGATTTCATCATCAACCACATCTTCCACATTCTTATCCCTTTTGGCAAGCACCCTCTTCATAAAAGGAAGTGAACTTTCAAAACTTACTATTACAAAAACAAGCAATGAAGCAAGCAACACTAGAAACGTTCCTGCAGTTCCAGCAATTGATACCATCCAATTACTAATAAAATAGCCATATAAACCACCCAAATACAAGAAACTGTCACTATAACTATCGACAAAGAAGAATCCAAAAAACAACGACAGCCACACCAAGGCAAACAGACTAATAAATAAAGAGCGACGATAAAAAGGTACATTCACTCCTATAATTTTTAATCCCGTTGCACCGATTAAATAAACAATAATAAAGGCCGCAAGACCAAAACCATCATTTATTAGCCAGTCGGCAATCCACACGCCTCCTTTACCACCTTCATTGGAAGCTTTCACTCCACTATTTGACAGTAAGTTATTTGTATCATTTAGCAGACTTTGATCTGCACCGCCACTCAACAGAAACGATACAAATGCCACTAGCAGGTAAATACCAAACGCAACAAAAATAATTCCTATTGCTGTACGAATCTGCTCTTTCGACAGATGAATATTCAGATTAAAGCGCTTTTTTGCCTTTCGGCTCTTTTTCTTTTGGGCCATATCAAAAACTGGGATCAAAGGTTAATTATTGTCATTCCTCCTACAAAATTAAGGAAAATGTTCAACCTATTGAAGAGAGTAAGGCAAGCAATTTGTAATCTTTTTTAACAATATTTGTAATCAACAAGAAACAACATGATTAGATGTGATGATTTTTAGCAATATACATTATTAGAATATTGTGGGTTCATCACCCTCGGAAATCGTTTTTAAGCGAATAATAATATCTCCAGATGCTTATCATTACAAAGCAGCAGATACACACTTGTTGTTCAGTAATATTTTTTCCGGGAGTAATGATTTAGATATTTCTGGATCCACCTTGCCCTTAAACCCTCCTTACCCCTGCCTCACCCCTTCCTTAGAAACTCCTAGGAAAGACTAGGGATTTTGTAGGGAATCTCTATAACTTTGTAGAGAATCGGTATAAAAGTGTATGTAAAGTAGGCTAAATGTGCTTAAATATTTTTCTCGATAATATGCTGAAAAGTGTATCATAACTTAAACAGCGATTTCCCTGCAGTGGGTGGATAGAATAGGGGTTTGCTTGTTTTATAACATCTAAAAACCCAACATAAATCACATTTATAACTAAACCAAATCAACTTAAATATTTTATGTTTGTATAGCCTGTACTAACCTTAAAAGATGATAATATGAGAAAACTAGCTGTTGTTGCTCTTGGAGGAAACGCACTTTTAAGAGGGAATGAGCAAGGAACAATTGAACAGCAGGAGGCTAACACTACAGCCACGCTGGAAAACCTGGTTTACTTAATTAAGGATGGATATGATTTGGTAATTACCCATGGTAATGGTCCTCAGGTTGGTAATATCTTACTGCGAAATGACGCAGGAGAACAACTCTATAACATATCTTCCATGCCGTTAGACGTCTGCGTAGCCGACAGTCAGGGCGGAATCGGTTATATGATTGAACGCATGATGCGCAATGTGCTGTTAAAACACAACATCAAAAAGGAGATCATAACCCTGGTAACCATGGTGGAAGTAAATCCTGATGACCCTGCATTTCAGAATCCATCAAAAAGAATTGGCAAAATATACTCTTCTGAGGAAGCTGAACAACTTGCCAAAGAGAAGAATTGGCTCTTTAAACCAACCTCGAAAGTAAAAGGAGGTATGCGAAGAGTTGTATCGTCGCCAGAGCCATTAAGTATCTTTAATAAGGATACTATAGAAACCCTTGTACGACAAGGCAATATTGTTATTGCTGCGGGAGGTGGAGGTATACCTGTCTACCAAGATGAAAATACGCTACGCACATTAGACGCAGTAATCGACAAGGACAAAGCATCATCACTATTGGCCAATCAAATTAAAGCAGATGAGTTTTATATCCTAACCGATGTTCCATATATCTACAAAGATTTTGGTCTTCCTTCTCAAGAGAAACTAGAGTTTTTAGATTACAAAGACACCATGAAACACCTTGAAGCAGGGACTTTTGCCGAAGGAACGATGGCTCCGAAAATTAAAGCCTGCCTAAGGTTTGTTGAAAACGGAGGACAAAAGAGTGTGATCACAGAAGCAACGAAACTGGAAGATCGTTCTTATGGATCTAAAATTACAATGAATTACGAATAAAGCTAAAAATCAATCACTATGGCATTCAATTTAAAAAACAGAAACTTTTTAACATTATTAGATTTCACCCCAAAAGAAATTAAATTCCTTTTGGACCTGTCTTTAAATCTAAAACAAGCCAAATACTCAGGTACAGAACAGCCAATGCTAACTGGTAAAAATATCGCATTGATCTTTGAAAAGTCATCTACACGTACCCGCTGTGCTTTTGAAGTTGCAGCATATGATCAAGGAGCTCATGTTACTTACCTTGGACCTTCAGGATCACAAATCGGGCATAAAGAATCGATGAAAGATACTGCAAGAGTGCTTGGTCGCATGTATGATGGAATTGAATATCGTGGTTACGGACAAGCAATTGTTGAAGAATTAGCCGAATATGCGGGTGTTCCTGTATGGAATGGCTTAACAAATGAGTTTCATCCAACACAGATATTGGCGGATTTCCTAACGATTATGGAAAATACTGATAAGCCGATGCATCAGATTAAGTTCTGTTATTTAGGGGATGCTCGCAATAATATGGGTAACTCCCTTATGGTTGGAGCAGCTAAAATGGGTATGGACTTCAGAGCAGCAGCACCAAAAGCCTGCCAGCCGGAGCAAGAACTTGTTGACGAGTGTATGAAAATTGCCAAGTCTACAGGCGCTAAGATTACCATTACAGAAGATGTTGCAGAGGCTGTAAAAGATTGCGATTTCCTATACACCGATGTTTGGGTATCAATGGGAGAACCAGCTGAAGTATGGGCTGAAAGAATTGAGCTATTAAAACCATATCAGGTTAATGGAGAAGTAATCGGCATGACGAATAATCCAAAGGTTAAATTCCTTCATTGTCTGCCAGCCTTCCACAATCGAGAAACTACTGTTGGTGAAGAGATATATCAAAAGTTTGGTATTGAATCGATGGAGGTTAGCGAAGATGTATTTGAAAGTGATCATTCAATCGTCTTCGATCAAGCAGAAAATCGTATGCACACGATTAAAGCAGTGATGGTTGCGACATTAGGGTAATCTGTCCTCATGCCGGACGGGCTCTTCATTTTTGCCTCTTAAGAAACAACACTGTTTCTTTTTGATATAGCATTTGCCAAATGCGGTGACTTGACGCAAAAACGAGACAAAAAAGTCAAGGCTGCCTGAAAAAAGCAATCGATTTATTACAGTTGCTTTTTTCAGGAGGCCAATTCGGTTGCGAAGGCCTCATGCTTTGAACCTAGAACACATCATGCTAAATCTTTAACACGCTGTCAGGTCCTTCGGACGCTAACATGTGTTTCCGGCGCTGCTTGAAACTTTATACATGAAACCAGAAACTGTGAGGTAACCGAACTGAAACCTTCTCCGGTTTTCGGTGTTCCTCTTTCGTTCCTTGCTTGCTGTTTATTTTATATGTAAATTCACCCTAACAAAACAAATAACAGCAAGGCGATGAATGTCCAGAAACAGTTAGATATTTTACAGACAAAGGTTGATGAACTTGAGGAAAAAAATGCAAAACTCCAAGAGGAAAAATTCTTTCTGCAAGTTGAGAACTCAGATCTTCAGACAGATAAACAGAAATATCAATTCATTGCTGATTTTGCACACGACTGGGAGTTTTGGCTAAATCCCGAGGGTGATTTTATTTACATGTCTCCCTCTTGTAAAAACATAACAGGTCACACTGCCGAGGAATTCATGCAAGACAAAAACCTTATTTATAATATCCTTTACCCTCAGGATGAAGAGCAATATCGACAGTTCATCTACAATACACTCAATTTCATTAATATTGGTAAATCACTTGAATTCAGAATTCTAACCAGAACCAAGCAATTAAAGTGGTGCGAACTAAATTGTAAAGCTGTTTATAATAGTGATGGAAAATACCTAGGGCATCGCGGTTCTATTCGTGATATTAGTCGACTGATGATGGCACTTGGCCAGATCAAAAATCTAACAGATAGTAAACAATGGGAAACCAAAGCAAAGGTTAAATATAAAGAAGATCTTGAAAGCAAGGATCGAGAATTGGTGTCTTCATTGTTGATTATTTCTCAGAAGAATGAGCTAATTCAATACATTCATAAGAATCTAAAGGTAATTCTGAACACAACACCTTCACATTTACAGCCTAAGATCAAGGATATTCTCTCAGCTATTGAAATAGATTTTAATGCGCAGAAGAGTTGGGATGCCTTCAAACTACATTTTGAGAAGTTATACCCTGGATTCTTCGATCGCATCTCACAAAAATTCCCTACCCTTACGGTTAAGGATAAAAAACTCTGCGCTTATCTTAGATTAAATTTAAGCACAAAAGAAATCGCACACCTAATGAATATAACCCCCAAAAGTGCTGAAATTTCGAGAATCAGACTACGAAAAAAACTGAATTTATCACGTGAAACACGTCTTTCTGATTTCATTTCTACAATTTAATGTTAGGTTTCCATAAAGTTATTTAGATTTTTTGTTAGGTTTTCCCATCGCCCTAATACTCTATTATATTGACTCTTTAATTTAAATTGTTATGTTACCCCTATAATTAGTTAGGTTTATATTAGGTATCAATAAGCAAACAAAACATGACGTTTATCTATTTTTGATTAAAAATAATTCGTCATGGAAAACAGAACATTAACAAAAGCAACCTTTCGCAAGCTAACCAATGAGGACATAGGTCAGTTGGTAATGCAAGGGTGTTCTTCAGAAGATTGGACTTTAATTGAAGTTACTGACGATTTCATCCCCGATAGGATAAGAAACTCAAATTTCTCGGGGCATGTAAGGTTAGGTAAATTTGATGAAACCATTACCCTATTTGGGGGTATCCGCTTTGAGACAGGTATATATAATGCACGACTACACAATTGCAACATTGGTGACAATGTATTAATTTATAACGTCAACAGTTACATCGCCAATTATAATATTGCTCCTCGTGCAGTAATTCATAATATCAACCAACTAGCAGTTGAAGGGAAATGTGCCTTTGGTAACGGCACCAGAGTACAGACAATCAACGAAGGTGGAGGTCGTGAGATTCCTATATACGACCACTTGTCGGCCCATATGGCCTATATCCTGTCACTCTATCGCCATCGAGTTAAGGTAATCGAAAAACTTGAGAGTTTGGTACAAAACTATGTAAGTTATATCACCGACACCAAAGGTTATATAGGCTATGGAGCACACATCATTAACTGCGAGAACATTCGCAATGTAAAGATTGGTCCTCATGCGAGCCTTGAAGGAGTGTGTAAATTGCAAAATGGAAGCATCAACAGTACAAAAGAAGATCCAATATCAATTGGACATGATGTTATCATGGATGACTTTATCATTAGTTCCGGCTCTAAAGTTATGGATGCCACATTGGTATCGCACTGCTTTATTGGACAAGGATGTATTCTCGACAAGCACTATTCCGCTGAGAATTCATTGTTCTTTGCCAATTGTCAGGGATTTCATGGAGAAGCATGTTCGATCTTCGCGGGACCATACACGGTAACACACCACAAATCGACCCTACTTATTGCAGGATTATTCTCATTCCTGAATGCTGGTAGTGGATCAAACCAGAGTAACCATTTATACAAGCTAGGACCGTTACATCAGGGGATTCTTGAAAGAGGTGCAAAAACCACAAGTAACTCTTATATCTTGTGGCCATCAAGAGTAGGTGCATTCTCATTGGTAATGGGACGTCACTACAAGCATTCTGATACTTCTGACTTTCCATTCTCTTATCTAATTGAGAGTAAAGACGAAAGTATACTAGCCCCTGCTGTTAACCTGAAAAGTATAGGAACAATTCGTGACACGCAGAAATGGCCCAAACGTGACAACCGTAAGGATCCTAACAAGTTAGACCATATCAACTTCAACTTACTTAGTCCTTATACCGTTCAAAAGATGCTTAATGGAATCAAACTTTTGAACGACATTGAATCAGCTTCAGGAAAGAGTGCAGAAGAGTATTCATACCAAGGTTTAAAAATTAAGCGTAGCGCCTTAAAAAAAGGTATAGAGTTATATAAAATGGCAATCTGGAAGTTCCTAGGAAACTCATTGATTACCAGACTACAAAACAAGAATCCTAATTCAAATGAACGAATTAGGGAGATTCTAAAGCCTGACACACCTATCGGAACAGGACAATGGATTGATTTATCAGGGCTAATTTGTCCTGCAAAAGCATTGAAGCAATTGCTGAATGCCATAGAAGAATCAAGTATCCAAAGTCTTGAAGAAGCCGATGCTGTATTAAAATCGATTCACGACAACTATTACAATTACGAATGGACATGGGCAAGCAATGTGTTTACTGAATTCTATGGTAAATCAATTGAAGAATTTACCGTTGAAGATGTAATCATTATAACAGAAAACTGGAAAAAAAGTGTTCTTGAAATCGATCGACTACTTTATGCTGATGCACAAAAAGAGTTCTCTATGCTTAAGAGAACAGGCTTCGGTGTTGATGGAGGAGAAGAAGTAAAAGAGCTTGACTTTGAAGTTGTACGTGGAGAATTTGAAACCAACGATACTGTCAAAGCAATCAAAGAACATATGACTAAGAAAGAAAATCTGGGGAACGATGTAATCGCCAGGATGCAGGAAATTATCGATATACAAAAACAATCAAATTAGATACTATGTGCGGAATAGTAGGATATTCGGGATCAATAGCTGCACAAAACTTATTGATCGAAGGCTTGGAGAAACTCGAATACAGAGGATATGACAGTGCAGGTCTGGCGGTATTAAACGGCAAGATACAGATACACAAGAGTGTTGGAAATATAGCATCATTAAGACAATCAATTAATAGCAATGCATTAAATGGGAATTGTGGTATTGCTCACACCCGTTGGGCAACACATGGAGAGCCTAACGAAGTAAATGCACACCCTCATCTATCGAATTCAGGGATGTTTGCTTTAGTCCATAATGGCATTATTGAAAACTATGAAGCTCTGAAAATTCAATTAAAAGAAAAAGGCTTTGTATTTCATAGTGATACCGATTCAGAGGTACTTTTGAATCTTATCGAATCGAAGTATGTTGAGACTCAAAATGTGCAACAGGCCATAAAACTATCCTGTGCTGAATTAGAAGGAAGTTACGCCTTTGCACTAATCAATAATCTAGATCCAGGGAAGGTATATGCCATTCGCAGTAAGAGTCCACTGGTTATCGGACAAAATGAGCAGGGTACCTATCTGGCTTCAGATCTTGCAGCCATTGCAACGCTTACCAATAAGGTAATTTATCCTGATGATCATCACCTAATTCTTTTAGATGAAAACAATGTTAGCATCTGCGATTTAGAGGGAAATAACATCACTCCAGAACGTGTTAGTCATAACCGCTCAAGCTGGAATCTTGAAAAGAATGGCTACGACCACTACATGCTGAAAGAAATCATTGAGCAACCAACAACTTTGCGCGATAGCTTTATTGAAGACTTACATCCGTCAGTTGACGGTCCGTTGGCTCATTTGGCAGAGACATTAATCAACGCAAACAGAATCATTGTATCTGCTTGTGGTACGTCATGGCACGCTGGATTGGTAGGAGAATACTTTATTGAACGTATTGCACGTATTCCGGTAGAAGTAGAATATGCTTCTGAGTTCAGATACCGTAATCCTGTAATTCGCAAAGGAGACGTAGTGATCTCTGTTTCACAGTCGGGAGAAACTGCAGATACATTGGCTGCGAATAGCATGGCTGCAGCATCAGGTGCAACAACCATCGCGATATGTAATGTTCCACACTCTACCATTACACGTGAAACTGATGCACAATTGTTCCTAAATGCTGGCACTGAAGTGGGAGTTGCCTCAACAAAGGCGTATACTTCACAAATATCGATCTTCTTCCAATTAGCTATCTTTTTGGCCAATCTAAAAGGAGAAAAAACATACGACACATCAGCATTGGTAGATGCATTACATGCACTTCCTGTTACGATAAACAACCTGGGTAGTCAGCTCGACGAACAGATTACAAGTATCGTATCGAAATATGCCTATGTAAACAATTTCTTATATCTGGGACGAGGAGTAAACTTCCCTAGTGCCTTAGAAGGGGCATTAAAGTTGAAGGAAATCTCATATATTCATGCTGAAGGATACCCTGGTGCGGAAATGAAACACGGTCCTATTGCATTGATCGACTGGAATTTTCCGACTATTGCAATAGCCACAGACCAGGAGAATTACTCCAAGATGATTTCTAACATCAAAGAGATACAAGCTCGTAAAGGTAAAATCATTGCTATAGTTAATGAAGGTGATACTGAAATAAAAGCAATTGCTGATCACTGTATCGAGATACCGAAGACTATTGATTTATTGTCGCCTATAACATCGGCAATACCATTACAGCTGTTTTCATATCATATGGCATTAGCAAGAGGATGCAACGTGGATCAACCCCGTAATCTGGCCAAGTCTGTTACGGTAGAATAATTAATGTCCTCCAGCCGGACTGGCTCTTCATTTTTGTTTTACCACAAAAACGAAGCAAAAAAGTCAAGGCTGCCTGAAAAAGCAATCGATTTACTGCGTTTGCTAAGTTCGGCTGGGGGATCTACGAATAAAGTTCTCAGTTACCCAATCTCACTAACCAAACCGCTGCTAAATCACTCCCTTTTTTCAAGAGGCCGATGGTGCGCTGAAGTTACGGGGTGAGAGGTGGTTATTTATATCCTTTATTGCTACAAACATTTGCCGCCCCAAACGGCTGCAACTAAGAACGTCTCTGTGTTCTAAAGCTGTGGGTCAGCTTGCTGATGCATTAGCTTTATTCTCTGTGAACTCTGTGCTTCCTTTGAGTTCTATGAGGTTTAAAACCTACCGAGAAAGTAACATCTAGGCACAATCTGGAACGTCAAAACACCAACACGCTATAAGTTCTATCGGATGCTTCCAGATGTACCTCTTTGAATGGAACCTTGAGGCGCTAGCCGAACTGGAACGTGAAACTTGGAACCTATTACCTTTTTATCATTTGATTCATCGAAGCGTATTCCGTTTCTGGTCTCCCTGGAAACGCCATCACCGTTTAACCTTTCAACAAATCAATATTAAGTAATTCACACATATGCTTTAATTCGTAGAGGTTCTCATACCTTCCATTATGCTCGGCAAGTTCGTGTTGCCAGGTATATCGAAACGGGATATGAGCAGCATGCGCACCAATTTCCAATGCAGGAATAACATCCGACTTCATTGAATTACCCACCATAAAGAAATGCTTTGGATCTACACGATACTTTTCCAGAATCCCAGTATAAGTGCTTTCATCCTTCTCATTAACCACAATGAAATCAGTAAAATAATCAGCAAGTCCAGCCTTTCTTAGCTTTCTATTCTGATCAAGCAAATCACCTTTTGTAATGGTAATAAGTTTGTAGCGTCCTTGCAGCTTCTCCAACACCTCTGTCACACCATCAAGCAAATGAACTGGACGTTCAATCATTCCTTTCCCCATCTGTAAGATATGAGAGAGATCTTCAGGATCGATTTTATTATTAGTGATGCTAAGAGCAGCCTCCATCAAGGAAATTGTAAATGCCTTAATTCCATAACCAAGAGGCTGTAAGTTCCTCATTTCTGTTTCATGAAGATGCTGAAGCATTTCCTCCTTAGGCACATATTTAGTCATAAACTCAGCATACTGTTCATGTACCTCAAAGAAAAAATTCTCATTTTCCCATAATGTGTCATCAGCATCAAATGCAATCAATTTAATCATAACCTGTCTCTCTAATAACAATTACTTTTTACAAAAATCAACAATTCTACAGTTCGCTGACATTGTAGCACGGCCAAAAAAGACGTCTCTTTTCTCCATGAACACACGCTTTCAGGTCCTGCGAACGCTAAAAGGTATTCCTGTTTCCCTTTGATTTTTGGCGTTACAAAATTAGCAAATATTTAGATATCAAGCTCTACTCGGTTTTTTGCATCGATTGATCACGAATAGCTCTAAACTCCGAATCCTCATTCCAGTTAGGCCACATCGTTGACGTTGCAAGGTCATATCCCACAAGGTACATCAATCGTGCATCTTCAACCAATCCTTCAAGATTATCTCTTTCAGCCACATACTCATCACTTGGTTTATGATAGGTCTGTTTCCAGTAGTTATTCACCAATTCCAGAGTTTTCTCTTTCCCATAAGCACGAGCATCAATATATCCTTTAGCGAAAATAGCTGGCACACCAAGCTTTACAAAAGGAAACTGATCAGATCTAAAATACATTCCATTCTCAGGATTAGGATCAGCAGCGACATAGCGATCTTGCACTTTGGCAGCTTTAGCCACCCATTCGTCTAATTCCGTTTGCCCATATCCAGTAAGGGTGACATCTTTGAACTGCCCTAAAAACAAAATAACATCAGTATTGATACATGCAACAGTCTTATTCATTGGGAAGATTGGATTTTCAGCATAATAAGATGAGCCTAGCAAACCAGACTCTTCAGCTGTAACTGCCAGAAACAGGGCTGACCTTTTAGGCTGTTCCCCTTGTTTGAATGCCCTTGCAATTTCAAGCAGCCACGACACAGCACTGGCATTATCAGTAGCACCGTTATAAATACTATCGCCATCAATAACACGCCCTACACCAAGATGATCCCAATGCGCAGTATACACAACCACTTCATCTGGTCGCTCAGTACCTTTAATCAATCCACAAACGTTTTTCGAGATATCATTCTTAAACTCACTCTTAATCCAACCTGAAACTTTCGATCTCAATGCAAATGGTTTAAAATCCTTTGCAATAGCCATTGCTTTAGCTTTCTCAAACGTTAAGCCACATGACTCGAACAATCTTGAAGCTGCATCTTTGGTTAACCATCCTTCCAAGGCACAACGATTGCGATAACCATCCTTATCCTGCAAATAAAACTCAGTCGATTCTCCATTATTGCGAACAACAGCCCAAGGATAACCCGCGGGACCTGTCTCATGCACAATAAGACAGGCTTTTGCACCTCTACGAGCAGCCTCCTCAAATTTATAAGTCCACCTACCATAATAAGTCATGGAGTGACCTTTGAAATACTCATCTTGGGTACCATATCCCGGATCATTAACAAAAACGATGATCGTCTTACCTTTCACATCAATTCCGTCAAAATCATCACGACCATATTCAGAAGCTGTGATTCCAAAGCCAGCAAAGATCACCTCAGAATCCTCAACCTTCATTTCATCTTTCACTTTTCTAGAGAAGGTGACATATTCAGTAAGCTTATTAAATTTTAAATCACCTTTAGGAGTTTCAAAATCTAACGTAGGAGATATTTTTGAAGTCACCTGCATTAAAGGCACCTCCTGAATAAAGCTACCATTATTCGCAGGTTCCAGTCCCATTTCCTCCATCTGAGCCTTTATATAGTTCACAGATAGTTCCTCACTCTCTGTCAGCGGAGCTCTCCCTTTATACACATCAGACGATAATTCTTTTACGTGCTTCTCAATATTCTCATATGTAATTCCCAAATCCTCTTTTTGTCCACTATTTACTACACACGCAGTTAAAGCAAGACAACCAGCAAAATATAAGATTCGTCTCATCATTTAAAAGATTTTTGGATTATTAGATTTTCTCATTTGGTCTCTTGTATATACAAAAGATCAATCATTATTGCCCCCAAAGATATCATACTATCACCACATACATTTTGTATTTGAAGATATTTTTGGGTTCAAGATAACAATTCTATCTTTGAAACATCAACAAATAAACTAAGAGTTACAACAATGAATAAAGCATACATCCTATCAACCTGCGATACTTGTCGCAGAATATTAAAAGAGGTAGAAGGTCTTGCAACGTTTGAGATTCAAGATATAAAAACAGCTCACCTATCACAGGAACAGTTGGAAGAGTTATATCAGCATAGCCAATCGTATGAGGCCCTTTTTAATAAACGTTCGAGAAAATATAAAGAACTGGGATTAAAAGACCAACAACTAACTGAAGAACAACTTAAAGCATACATATTGGAAGAATACACCTTCCTTAAACGACCTGTTTTTTTAGTTGGCAATAAGATGTTCGCTGGCAATGCAAAGAAGACTGTTGAAGCGTTAAAAACATATCTACAAACATTATAATCCACCAATATCATGGACATATCGGGCATTTGGAATTACACAGAAGATTTCTATTACGGTAACGATGTAGGAACAGCCACATTAACCGTTGATGGAGAAAAAGTTAACGGTGTTATGGAGTATAACGAGATTATTCCTGACGATGGAGAATTTCGCATCAAACAAACTGTTGAAGGTAGTTTTGATGGAACAAACCTTGTGCTCAAGGGAACACATGTTGAGATATTGAAAGGTCCTGAAAATATGGAGTATCATCCTGACGTATGGGAAGCACAGCTAACCTCCGAGGGGAAATTTGTAGGCTCAAGCTGCGACAACGCTGAAATCTGTGGAGTGTTTGTATTAGAGAGATAACGAAGAATAAATAAGCTTAAAAGCTGCCGCTGAAAAAAGTTCAATACCTACAATAAATAAAGGCTGTCCGAAACTAAACGGACAGCCTTCTTTACTAAATATTGGTTGCTTTTAGGAGCTCTAGTATATCTTACTTGCGAAGAATGAAATCTCTGAAAGCGCAGTCGCAATTGATTCCTCATCCCAGGTATCAACTAACCTAAAACGAATGTATCTAACCTTCGACTGATCTTCAACATCAAGTGTTAAAGATTCCTTAGATCCCTTCCACGAAGGATCAGTTGTTTTTCCATTGGTATAATCCATTAACTTAATCCAACCTTTTTCAACTGAATTATCTTCCCAGTCTGAAGCTTCTGGCGCAACAGTAGTTTCAGCACCAGTGATATCAGCAATACCCCACAACTGAAACTCTTTTGGATTACGTGATTGACAGCAACCCTGACGAGGAGCCATCATAAATTTAGACAACTCTACTTCCACGCCTAAATCAACAGTAAAATGATGTATTTCACCATCATTATCACCTCCACATCCACTATGATAATAGTTGTTATTGGCAATAATACCATCCCAGAGTTTACTAATATCTCCATCCCAACATTGACCAGATAAATCGAATGGTAAATCCATATCAACAAAATTAGCTTTATCCAACTCAATTTCACCAGGAAAACTATAAACCTCCTCGTTACTATAAATAACTTCCATAGCATCTTCTGTTGGTTTATAACCACTTCGAACAGAAAACTCACCATTTAAGACATAGTCGTTAATATGTGTTTCTTCATCTTCAGGCAATATGGTTAATTCAACCTCTTCTCCGGCTTTGTTAGTATAAATCACTTTGGTATCAATCTCTTCAGATGAAGCATTTCCCCATTTAAGAACAGCTTCAACAGGATTTACTACAACCTTCTTAATTCCTCGAATTAATAAGCCTCCAACATAGGTTTCCCCATAAACACGACTAGATTGTTCAACAGGTATAGAACCCAATCCGTCTTTATTTCTATTAATTAGCTCAAAAACATATGAACCTTCCGAGAGATTCTCAATCAAAACCGACTTCTCAAAATCACCTTGACTAACAGGGACTACAATAGAATCACCCTTTTGATTCCAACGAATAGTTGTACTTACGACTTGCGGATCATCATTGAGCCACCAGGTAATCTGTAACTTATCTTTCCCTGGACTGATTAGCATTGAGTCAGCTCGACCAACATATTGACGCTCCCCCTGAAGATACTTATCGTGGAGATCATTCATATCCTCGCAGCTCGTAAATACAGCTACAACAAAGGATACGACCAATGATATATTTAATAATATTCTAATATTCATGTGTAAATTCTAAAAGATTAGTACTTTTCTTCTATCTGACCAAACGCAGTCATTTCACCCATCATAAAGTCACTTCCTCCGGCCCAGCTTTCAAGCATTTTAAAACGAAGATATCTATACGCTGGCGCATCCAGTGGAATGATACACTCTTCACCTGCTGCAGCATAGGTCTTATCTTCATTCGACACTTTTCCCAATGGAAGACCTGATGGTTTGAAAGATTCGTAAGTACCTATCTTCTCCCATCCCTGATCACTTCCATCAGTAGCTGGATCATTAGATCCCCATAGTTCCCATTTCTTTGGATTGTGATGTTTATAAATCCAATTATGACGTTGCCAGATAACAAAACGACTCAACTTAGCTTTCACCTTCATGTCAAATGAAAACACAACAGGTAATTTGTCATTTCCCTTCGTATGTCCATAATTACTTTCGTTATTGGTAACACCATCAATCATTTTATTAAAGCTACCACCCCAGTTAGCCAAATTAGCTTCACCTGGTAATGTCAACTGTTTAAACTTACCACGCTCTAACTCTTCTTCATACCATGGAGTGATAGCCTGATAAAGTGTATCTGAATAGTTTTCCCAACGATCACGGATTACAAAACCAAATTGTGTCTCTTCTGGAGCATATCCTCTAACAGCATAATCGCCGTCTTCCATTTTGGTATAAAGAACATTCTCTTCACTTACCTCCTCGTCATCTTGCTTCACCAAAGTTATAAGAGCAATTTCAGCTTTATTATCATTTGTCCAATTAATATGAACGCCTCCAAAATCAGGTCCTATTTTTAACGAATTGAAAATAGAATGCACCGGAGGTGTTAATGGTGAGAATTTAAATGACTCTTCCTTCGACTTGTTACCATCCTTATCGATAGTGTAGATCTGAAATGACTTCTCCTGCGTATCTCCATATCCATCTAGAATAATGCTGTTTTTATACTTTGAAGAACTCGCCTCTCTCAATTTGCCATTAGCAATCTGATAGTCTGCTTTGACCATCAATAAATCATCATTATCAGGCACATCATAGGTAACTTTTGCACCTCCAGGTAATGGTTCTATGGTAACGTTTGTTACATTATTCGGAGCCAACTTATCACCTGTTGAATGGGTTGCAACATCTTCTTCATGGCACGCAGCCAAGAAAACAAATAGTGCAAATATGATTGTATATTTCTTCATCATTTTCTTTTAATTAGAATTAATTCGCTAATCATTTTTACCACCCTGGATTTTGAACCAGTTTATTGTTTACAAGAATTTCACTTGTTTGAATAGGCCAGAAATAGTCCTTACGTCGGAATTCCATATTGTAAATACTTACCACCTTATTAAAGTCCTCGGTACTTTCCTCGAAAATATTCCAACCTTTGATTACCGTATTCATTTCATCTGTTGCAGTCAACCATCTTCTAACATCCCAGAAACGTTTCCCCTCAAAAGCAAACTCAATCTGTCGCTCTGTACGAATAATCTTTCTTCTGCCCACTAATGATTTAGGCTGCTCAGGATTATTGGAAAAATCTTCCCAGCTTTTCTCTACACCTTCCAGACCAGCTCTTTCGCGCACTTTATCAAGAAATTCAAATACTTCTGTAGCAGGGGCGCCACTTTCATTTGCAGCCTCAGCGTGCAGTAAATAAAGGTCGGCTAAACGAATAATTGGGAACGGATAATATTCTATGGTATAATCCGATCCATCACCAACAACATTATTATAGTTTACCATCTTTTTGCTTAGATAACCAGTAATACTAATCCTTTCTGTTGCTGTCATACCTGCAAATTGTCTGGCTTTCATCTCAAGATGATAGGTTGAATTGTCATCGAATCTACCACCACCATACCAAATACTTCCATCGAATGCCATAGATGCATAAAAACGAGGTTCGCGGTCAAAATGAAGATTCGCTGTTTTATATCCTTTTTTAAGATAATAACGATCCTCAGTTCCCGCAGTACTGGTCTTAAAACGTTCTGCGTAATTCCAAGTATTATCCTGATCAATAGGCACACCATTCTCGGTATAGAACACCTCTGCCATTCTCATTGTTGGAGCAAGTAAGTTTTTAGCATTGTGATTTCCAATATCGGCACTTCTGAGGCGAGCTTGACTACATCTTTGTAAATGATCTGTTGATCTAAACGTAGATCCCCAAATAAGCTCTGAATTCCAACGCTCAGTCACGGCACCACGGATATTCATTTTCAATCGGGTACTATCACTTATAACCCTTGGCTCCTTAAAATAATACAATTCATGACCAGCCTCGTGGCACTTATCAATTGCAGCCTTCACTGCTTCCTTTGCAATAACCCACTTTTCTGCATTATTTGTATCATCAATAAGCTTCGCTCCATCTTTGCTAACCAAGTCATCAAATACGCCCCCTTCATTAAATATAGGACTAGCATTTAATACTAAAACCTTAGCTTTAATTGCTGCTGCTATAGGCTGTGTAATACGCCCTAACTCGGTAGATTCATTTTCAATCATTAATGGCAAATCAGCAAGAGCCTCATCCAGCAAGCTAACAATATAATTAACCACCTCACTAACTGGGCGTCTTTCGACCTTTACTTCCTCAGTATCTGAAGTAATATCCAGATTTTCTTTAATAATTGGAACCGGACCATACATTCTCAGTAAGTAGAAATGGTAGTAAGCTTTCAAAAATTTAACTTCCGCAATCCACTGAGCCTTCTCAAAATCATCGATATCAGGAACCTGTTCAATCTTTTCAAGAAAGATATTACAGTCGCGAATACCTACAAAAAGATTTTTCCCCTGACGATCTCCCATCCAGTAATCACCAATAGGATTATTAGCATTTTGCTCCCCATGTGCAAGATCATACATCCAAGTGGATCCAAAAAAGCTCCCCAATCCATAACTCTTAGGATATAGCCACACTTCATCACCTCCACATAAAGCAGGATTAGAATTCACACTACCCTCATCAGGCAAATAATTGTAGCAAGTATACAGGTAAGATTTAGCACTATTTTTATTGTTAAAGGCCTTATCTATTGTTGCAATATCATCAGGAACAATATCCAGGTAATCCTTACAAGACATCATCCCCATAAATATAAATAGTGATATTAGAATTTTCTTCATCTCTGATCTGTTTTAAAATGATACTTGAACACCTAGGTTAAATACACGTTGAACTGGGTAACCTAAACCATTTGCCCCCATCTCTGGATCCCACAATTTAAACTTACTAAAAGTCAATAGGTTGGTTCCACTCAAATAGAATCTCATTTGCTTGAGTCCATACTTCTTAGTTAGTGCTAATGGTAGCGTGTAGCCAAACTCAGCAGATTTAAGGCGTAAGAATGTTCCATCTCTCATAAACCATGTACTAGTTTGTGTGTTGTTTGCAAGTTCAGAACTGGATAAACGAGGCCATAACGCATGAATATTTCTATTCTCTTCCGACCAGTGATCATCAGCCCATGCCTTTAACAATGCATTATTTGATATTACATTACCATCACCATCATTATCTACGAATGGAGCAGTTTTCTTAGGATCAATCCAGAATGATGATTTTGCCGATCCCTGGAAGAATAATGACAAATCAAAGCCTTTGAATCCAGTCGAGAGACCAAAACCATAAACAATTTCTGGAGTAGTTGGATATCCAATTGGTACTTTATCCAAATCATTGATCCTTCCGTCATTATTCACATCATAGTATTTGATGTCACCTGCACCGTATGAACTAAACTCTTGCTTTGGTGAATTATACACCTCCTCTTCATCAACAAATAAACGCTCAGCAACTAAGCCCCATTTTTGATGTAACGAATAACCTACACGAGACAAATAATCCATACCAACAGAATGATAATCAGGCTCCTCATACACCTTAAATTCACTTGTAGCATAAGTAAAGTTTGCCCTACCTGTCATCCAAAAGTCATTACTAAACGAGTGATTGTAGTCGATCGACATATCAATACCATGACTCTTTGCCTCACCCATATTAGCCTTAATACTCGACTGCAATCCCATGGTAGCTGGAATACTAGCCCTTTCCATTAAGATATTTGTTCGTGATTCAGAGAATAAATCTGCATTGATCATCATATCGCCAAAAAGTTCAAGTTCAACACCTAAGTTTGCCTTCTTTGCGGTTTCCCATGAAATATCCTCATTGGCATAGCGACTAATAGAAACACCATTTCTACTTTCCCCTAAATTGGTACCGAACTTCATTCCTTTATTTCCATTACTCAAATTTACATTTGACAGATAAAAGAATCGATCATCCTGACCACCAATGGCATCATTACCTACCAAACCATAGGTTGCTTTTAACTTAAACTGGGTAATTTTATTCTTTATTCCTTCCCAGAAATCTTCATTAGAAACATTCCACGCCAAACCAGCTGACGGGAAGAATCCAAATCGCTCACTCTCAGCAAATCGCTCCGATCCATTATACCCGAAGTTAAATTCAGCATAAAATCGCGAATCGTAAGAGTACGTAAAACGTCCAGAAATTCCCAGGTTACGATAAGGAAGCGATTTTTGTAGATCTCCTGCATTAGCATATTCTTGCTCTCTGCGAGTAAATACCAGCAATCCACTTACGCCATGCTTTTCATTAAAAGTTCCATTATAATCAATGGCCCCCTCAAAATAGCTATTACTATTGATTACCTTCTTTCCTTCTTTATAATCTAAATACTCCGTTCCTTCGTTCTCATTAAGCTGTCCTAACTCAAAAGAATTAGCATTTTCAAACGACATTAACTCATAATAGAATGGTTTGTAAAAACGTTGCACATCATAAGTAGAATAACGGTTCACACTTCCTAAGAAACGCGCACTCAAACCTTTTAGGATAAAATCAAAATCTTGCTTCAACTCAAACTGTGCCAGCATCATTGATTTGGTTTCATCTTTATATCCCTTAACCATATCGGCATATGGATTGATATACTTACCAGAACCATAATTACCAAACATGATGTGCTGTGTATGCTTGTAAGCATCAATTGCAGGATAATAAGCAGGGAACAAAGCCGGATTTGCTCTCATTACCTTATTGTATAGTCCTGTTCCGCCATCAATTGGTCCTTGATAATCATCAAACGTTGCATGCAAACGAACAACAGCCTCGGTACTCTTAGTCAAGTTAATGTTGATGTTTGATCTTAACAGATAACGCTTCAAGTCGATGTTACTATTAAAGCTACTTCTCTTATCAACATTCAAAACTCCATTATCCTGGGTTGCGGTTCCTGCGATATAGTATCGCGCAACTTTGCCTCCACCACTAATGTTGAAGTTTAGGCGCTGATTGGTGGTATAATCCTTAAACAACATATCGTGCCAATCATTTGCAGGATAAGCAATAGGATCCATTCCTTTTTCTGTGTTCTCAATCTTCGACTTAGAATATAATAGAACACCTAGAGGATCGCGTGTTTGAATCGCTTCATTGTGCAATTTCATGTAAGTCACCGGATCTGCAAGCTTTATTCGTTTTGTGGGAGCACTAAAAGAGTTTTCAAAACGCACTGACACTTTTGACTTTCCCTCTTTACCTTCTTTGGTTGTAACCAAGATAACACCATTCGCACCACGAGCACCATACAACGCAGTTGCTGTAGCATCTTTCATGATAGAGAAACTCTGAATATCATCAGGCTGCATACGCGAAAGATCTTGAGCCGATAACTCCACTCCATCAATCAAAATCAAAGGATCCTTCTTATAACCGAAGGTAGTTACACCACGAATAAAGAATTCTGCATTATCCTGACCAGGCTCACCACTTCGCTGATAAGAAATAATACCAGACATACGTCCTGCCATTGCTGTAGTCAGGTTACTCGAAGGCACTCTAAGTTCTCCTGGCTCAACTGTTGTAATCGAGGCCAATACACTCTCTTTCTTCTGTTTACCAAAAGCAACAACAGTTACATCTTCAAGCTGTTCTGCTTTTTCTTTAAGCTGTACTTTGAACTTTGTCTCTTGACCAACGTCAACAATTTTAGATTGCATTCCAATAAATGAAAACACCAGCTTATCATTAGGCTCAATATCGGTAATCATAAATTTACCATCGATATCAGTAATTACACCACGGGTTGATCCAAGAACAGTGATTGTTACTCCAGGAAGAGGTTCCCCACTGGTATCAGTCACCTTACCAATAACCTTTTTCCCATTTTCCTGTGCTTTTTCTTCCTGAATTTCCTCCTCAGTCTTCTTTCTGATAATAATTGTACGATCATCAACGGCATACTTATACCCCTTTGTTGCAACGTACTTATCAAGAATTTTCTTGATAGCCACTGATTTTTCTTTGACAGAAATATTGTCTACTCCTTCAAATAAATCAGAGCGATACAGGAACGAAAAATCGCTATCCGCCTCAATCTGGTTTAGCATGTCGATAATACTGACGTTCTGCATGTTGAGACTAACCTTTTGTCGTTGCGCATAGGTGCTCGCAGTCGACTGTAGGATGCCCAACAATATGAACAGCATTGTAAATTTCATAAGCAATACGCATCTAAGTAAACTCGTGTAGAGCCTACCATTAAATTTTTTTTTCATAAATTTGTACTTGTCTTAATTCTACATAGTTTTTAACTGTGTGTTTGGGAAGTGTTGGTAGCGCTTCCCTTTTTTTGTCTTGTGTTT
The DNA here is from genome assembly GCA_005217565.1 of Puteibacter caeruleilacunae. Classification (GTDB taxonomy): domain Bacteria; phylum Bacteroidota; class Bacteroidia; order Bacteroidales; family Prolixibacteraceae; genus Puteibacter; species Puteibacter caeruleilacunae. The sequence continues at coordinate 236,976 of SJCO01000005.1, read as the reverse complement.
TTTGTCTTGTGTGTTACTCTACATAAATCGTATTCTCATAGGCAGTAAAAGTTAGTTCGTTTGTTTTCATCAACTTATCTAGTATAGATTGAATATTATTCCGTTTCTCAACAGTTCCATTAAACTGTATTTGTTTTAGGTGATCAGCTTTAAACTTAAAATCAACATCATACCATCGTCCAAGTATTGTGAGCATTTCATCCAATGGCATTTTCCTGAAATAAAAGCTACCATCCTTCCACGAAGTATATTTTCTTATATCCACATGTTTCTTGGTAACTGATGATTCAACTTTTTGAAATACACTCTGATATCCAGGCTCAAGAAATGTTAGTGATTCATTGCTTTCTTTCTGCCTAACAGCAACTTTTCCTTCCACCAAAGTAGTCGTTATCGTCTCCTCATCAGGATATGCCTTTACATTAAACTCTGTTCCAAAAACCTGGACCTCATGATTTCCAGATGAAACGATGAACGGTCGTAACGAATCGGTTTTCACATCAAAGAAAGCTTCTCCAAGTACCTCAACCTTTCTTTCTTTCTTTCCAAAGGTCACCGGATAGCGAATAATCGTTTCTGAATTCACCCATACCTTTGTTCCATCAGACAGTACCAGATGATATTCTGCCCCCCTGGGAATCATCAACTTATTGTATTTAATCTTTTTAGCTTTAGGTTTGTTCTTTCGATAATTCAGCTTACTGTCTTTATTCTCAATTACCGCGTCTTTTGTAACAAGAAGTGTATCCTTCTTTGATTGAAGATCTAACTTTTTACCATCATTTAACACCAAGGTTGCTTTCTTGATTCCAGGTTCAAATGAAATGTCTTCAGCAACAACAGGTTCTATTTGCTGAGGGATTAAAAACCATATTGTAGCAGCAATCACAATACATGCAATGCTCGCTGCAATACCAATTCCCCAATAACTTTTACGGGCTTGTCTTAACGATTGAATATTTAGTCTGGCCCATGCTTCGTCTTCTTTTTCTTTTGAAAAATGAAAAATGATGCCATTCCTTCTATTCTCAATCAATTTTTGAAAATAAGCTTCATGACTTTCATCTTCTTTTCGCCACTGCTCCAATCGCCTTTCCTCATCTTCTGTCAGTCGATCATGAATGCTTCTCCATATTATAGAGTAATCTATCTTCCTCTTCATCTATCTTAAATAACCTTAGTCTGTACCTTTCTTTTATTGGCTCTATTGTTAGTTCTAAAACAATAATTAATGTACGAGATGGATCAAAATCATCATCGTTACATATTTAAGTAACTTGCCAAATGAAAAAGGTTTAGATGAAGTGTAATTTTTTATAAAAAAAAGTAAATACCGGTTGAAGTGCGAAGATACTCTCTTATCTTATTACGACCATTAAACAACTGAACCTTAACGGTATTCGCACTCAAAGACAGTTCTTCAGCAATTTCTTTCACCGACATATCCTGGAAATATTTTTTATAAAAAATATCGTGCATTTGATCTGGTAAGGCTTTCAATGCTTTCTTTACCTGCTCAATAATTTCGGAATCCTGAAGTAAAGAATCATCATTAGAGTTAACAATCCCCTCTAAATAAAACAACTCATGTTTATCTCTTATTTCTAATGTCCGAAGATGATTGGCCGACTGAAACTTTACTGCCTGAAAAAGATAAGATTTGATGGATATATCGATATCAACATTTTTTGCATTTACCCAGAAGTGCATAAAAACACCTTGTACAATATCTTCTGAAGTTTCCAAATCACACACGTATTGATTGGCAAAATTCACCAACATCGCATAGTGCTTACGAAACAAAGCTTCATATACCCGATCGTTTCCTTGACGGATCTCGTTCAGTATAAGCTTTTCTTCAAAATTCATGCATATAGGTTTGAATAGTTAGGTGCCTACAAAACTAATACTTTTTGCTTAAACGCTATAGTGACGGTTCATTTTTTTGAAATTAGATTTCTGATATGAAACATAAAACCTGAGATCCTTCTTTATTCTCAAGTAGAACAGGGGTGTCTTTTAGCCAGTCTGGCTTTTTTTTGCTTATCGCGAAATTGTCCTGCCGGACGGGCTCTCATTTTTGTCTTAACACAAAAACGAGACAAAAAAGTCAAGGCTGCCTGCAAAAAGTAATCTATTTATTGCTGTTGCTAAGTGCAACTGGGTGATCTTCGAGCAAAGCTCTCAGCTTCCCAGTTTTACTAAGCACCAGCTGCTAAATCAATCACTTTTTTCAGGAGGCAGGTTCGGTTGCGATGGCCGGAAGCGCAGAATCAACGCCCCCCGACAGCATCCGCTTGTCCTGTCAGCGTGCTCTACCAAGTGTAGACTGGCGCTGATGTTACGGGGAAAAAGATTGTTGGTATTATCCTTCGTTGCTATAGACATTAGATGCCCCAGAGGACAGCGGTGCTTTGGTGTTGCAGAATAGTAGATTGGTTGGACATTACGTTGTTGCTACAGATATTAGCTCATATAAAGGCAGCCTGGCACTGCTAAGGTGATTCCTGATTGTATTATCTTAATCAGCAACACGCTGCCAGGTCTAACGACGCTAGCAGGTGTTTCCGGAGCCACCTGAAACTTTGAACCTGAAACCTTAAACTTTAAACCTGGAACCGTGAGGCGATAGCCGAACTCCCCCTTTTAATGTGTCCAATCAAGAATCTCGCACTTATCTCCTACCCGTTTTTTCACAGCATTGATCATCTCTTCGGCATGCGGACATGGGAAACCTATAGGATTACCTTTTTTAATACATGAGGCAAAGGCAATAACATCCACACCTCGATCAACCAAAACCTCTGCTCTTGGGACTGCCTTTTTCCCTGGACATCCTCCGCAAGTAACAAAACCACTCACCTCTACCGGGCCAGTTCCTTCAAATGCTAATTTACCTTTCGATGCTACAATAAAATCGGTTGTCCCCGGACACATATCTTCGGTCTGCTGACATCTTATTATTCCTACCTTCTTCATACTCTTGTTGATTAGTCGTTGTTTAGATTTTTGATTAATCCTGCAAATATAGAGAGAATAATCCCATTTACTTCAATGCTTCAAATAAGATCTCTACTGGATGCACTGCATTTCTATCGGTACCATCTTTAATTTGATGACGACATGAAGTCCCTGATGCCGCTAGTAAAACAGATTCAGGTGTTTTCCGAACCTCTGGGAAGAGCACAAGTTCACCTATACTCATCGATAAATCATAATGCTCCTTCTCATATCCAAAAGCACCAGCCATACCACAACACCCCGAAGGAATCTCCTCTGCGGTATAATTCTCTGGCAACGAAAGCAATCGCTGTGTAGCAGCAGTTGAAGCCAACGACTTCTGATAACAATGTCCATGAAATTTAATATGCTTTTCTTCTGTTGTAAACTGATCTACTGAAATATTACCATTGGTCACCTCCTGATCCAAGAACTCATCAATCAACCAACAATACTTAGCCAACTCCACAGCATCCCCCTTAAGTTCTGCGCCTACCAATTCAGGATATTCATCTCTAAAGGTCAGTAATGCCGAAGGTTCAATACCAATAAGAGGAGTCTGTTCTGAAATAAGCTCTTTTAGCAAATTCACATTTTTAACCGCCACATCTTTAGCCTTCTTTACCAATCCTTTCGACAAGAAAGTACGACCACTCTCCACATGCTGAGGAATAACCACCTGATACCCCAGCCTCTCCAACAAAAGAATAGTCTTAATACCCAAATCACTTTCGTTATAATTGGTAAACTCATCAGCAAACAGATAAACCTTCTTTTTCACTGAGTCTGCAACATTGTCATGCTTAGCATACCATTTAGTCAGCGATACACTGCTCAATTTTGGCAATGATCTTTTCGTAGAAAATCCAATAAACTTTTTAGTCAGATAAGCCGTAGGTGGAAATGAAACCATCGCATTATACAACCACGAAATTGGCATATTCTTACGATTTAACTCCGGAGAATTACCAACTAACCGCGCTCTCATTGGCACACCATTCTCATTATAATAATGCTGTAAGAACTCAGCTTTCAACTTGGTCATGTCAACATTTGAAGGGCACTCAGACTTACATGCTTTACACGAAAGACAAAGATCTAATACTTCGTAAATCTCTTTATGGTTGAATGGATTTTTCTTTGTTGAATTATTGAGATATTCCCTCAAAACATTAGCCCTAGCCCTGGTCGTTGACTTTTCATCTCGTGTACCCATGTAACTAGGGCACATTGTCCCTCCAATAATCTCCGACTTACGACAGTCGCCAGAACCATTACACTTATCTGCCGCCTGTACCAATCCGCCAGTCGCCGACCAATCAAAATAGGTATCTACTTTTGGAATATCCTTCCCTGGTGTGAATCGCAATTGCGTATTCATCACAGGTGTATTAACAATCTTATTAGGATTGAATAAATTATCAGGATCGAATATCTTCTTAACCTCTTTGAACAGGTCATATATTTCATCACCAACCATAAGTGGAATAAACTCACCACGTAAACGGCCATCGCCATGTTCTCCACTTAATGATCCTTTATATTTCTTCACTAGTAAGGCAGTCTTCCGTGCAATTTCCCTGAAATTCTCTACATCAACCGGATCTTTCAGATTTAATATTGGGCGTAGATGCAACTCGCCTGATCCAATATGCGCATAGTAAACACACTCTTTACCATGTTCATCAAGAATCTCATTAAACTCATTGATATAAGCAGGCAAATCAACCGGACGAACTGCTGTGTCCTCTATAACAGGTGCAGGTTTTGCATCTCCAGGAATATTGGCCAATACCCCCAGTCCGGCTTTCCTTAAGGCCCAAATTCTGGAAATATCCTTACCATAAACCGTTGGATAGGCGTAACCATAGTTCTTTTCTTTCATAGCAGCCTCAACACCTGCAGTAATTTGTTCTAGCTCCTCCCTTGTGTTCCGAGCAAACTCAATCAACAATAAAGCAGCAGGATCCCCCTCAACAAAGAACCTGTTTTGACGTTGCAGAATATTATCCTTTGTAAGATCCATCACAGTTTTATCCATCAACTCCACAGCCCCAGGATTAAACTGCAACGCAATCAAATTAGCCTCAATTGCCTCAGCTAACGAATTAAAATGAACGCATTGAACCACCTTGTTTGCAGGAGGCAGAGGTACCAGATTTAACTTTATCTCGGTAGTAAACGCCAGTGTCCCTTCTGAGCCCGCCAGCAATTTACACATATTGAATTGCTTATCTGACTCCTCAAAAACATCACAATCCATCAATAAATCTAAGGCATATCCAGTATTCCTTCTATGATTGTCAGGATGCGGATACTCTTCCTTAATCTTTTGCCTTGTTTCAGGCTTAATTAAAATATGCTTTATATCGTGATAAATTGCCCCTTCCAAGGACTGCTCATGGGTTTTCTTTTCAAACTCATCCTTTGTCACTGCACCAAACGTCACCTCTTCGCTATTACTAAGAATGGTTTTCAGCTCCAGGGTATGTTCACGCGTACTTCCATAGATTAGCGAATGCGCACCACATGAATTATTACCAACCATACCGCCAATCATACAACGATTAGAAGTAGAAGTTTCCGGACCAAAAAACAAACCATAATTGGCAAGGTATTTATTCAATTCATCTAATACAACACCTGGCTCCACACGCACCCAACTTTCAGCCACATTCAATTCCAAAATCTGAGTCATGTATTTCGACACATCAACAACAATACCTTTCCCAACAACCTGCCCCGCCAATGAAGTTCCTGCTGTTCGAGGAATCAACGGTAGATTATATTCATTGGCAAAAGCAATAATTTTATGAAGATCCTCCTTATTCTTTGGTCGAATTACAGCCAAAGGTTCTTCTTTATATGCCGATGCATCTGTAGAATACAACAAACGTGTTAATCCATCAAAATAAATATCTCCTGATAATTCCTGCTTAAGCAGTGTCAACTTCTTTTCAATTTGATCCATGTTCATTTATCCAGGTTTTTATGGTCTACAACAAAATTAGAACATTTTTTCACATTACATCATACATCTTTTATTATCGAATAACACGCCATTCTTTTCAAAACACATTTAGACATATATGAAAGCATACGAATACTGTTACGATTCCAAATATCGGTCCTACTGAGTCTTAGATGTGCTTCGAATACAATCCCCAATTTTTTATCCTCCATAAAAAGATTAAATTTGTAATACGTATAACCTAATACTAATTTCTAGTGATGGAGGATATTTTTGGAAAAATAGGCACTACAGTAACGCTTAGTCAGAAAATTGAAAGAAAAATTGAGGAAGCAATTCGTTCTAAGAAGTTACCATTAGGAGCCAAACTACCTTCTGAAAAAGAGCTATGTGAAAGTTTCGCTGTTAGTCGCACAGCACTCAGAGAAGCCCTTAGAAGATTGAGTGCACGCGGCCTTATTGAAATCAAAAAAGGAAGCGGAATGTATGTGTCTGAAATAAAAATTGAAGATGCGATTTCCTCGTTGAACTTGTATTACGACTTAAAATTCGATAGTAATCTCATATCTCACATTATTGAGGTACGTTATCTGTTTGAACCTGAGATGGCTCGAATGGCTGCTAAAAACAGAGCAGAGGAAGACTTGTTACTTTTAAGTGAGAACATCAAATTCTTCAAGCAGTGCGATGCAGATAACACTCAGCTAGAAGTAGATACCGACAATAAGTTCCACCTTACAATAGCCAAGGCAACCCATAATCCGGTTATCATTCTAAGTATGGAACCTATCTATTCCTTGCTGCCTCGCATGCGCGATCAATTCTATGGCAACTTATCTGGAGAGAAAGCACATACGATTGAGGCCCATGAAAAAATTTATAATGCCATAAAGGACCAAGATTCTGACCGTGCTTATTTTGAGATGAAAAAGCACGTTGATCGTACCTGGGAAGTCTACAAAAAACATTTCGAAAAATAAAGAGATCAATAATTAACCATTAACTGTGATTTCAGCAATTGATAGCAATTTGCAATGCATTGCCTTAAGCATCTCTTCTGATGATCACCTTGTTCAATTACTACCATGAAGAAAATAATTATTTCCGCGTTATTTACACTATCGCTCTTTGCTACATATGCCAAGGGTAAGGAGGTGTTGCCTAAACATGAAATGAGGGCTGCCTGGATAGCTACAGTTGCCAATATCGATTGGCCTTCACGAGCAGGATTATCTGTTGAACAACAACAAAAAGAGATGATCGACCTGCTGGATGTATTAAAAGAAACAGGAATGAATACTGTGGTATTTCAGATTCGCCCTGCGACTGATGCCATGTATGCTTCTCCTTATGAGCCATGGTCGCAATGGCTAAATGGTCAGCAGGGAAAAGCTCCAAATCCTTATTATGATCCATTGGAATTCATCATTGATCAATGTCATAAACGAGGACTTGAATTTCATGCATGGATGAATCCGTATAGGGCTGTATTCAATTTCATGTCGACAAAAGTATCGGCATCACATATCACTAAACGGCACCCTGAGTGGTTTGTTAACTACGGTAAGCACACCTATTTCAATCCTGGACTACAAGAGACTCGTGACTATGTTGCGTCGGTTGTTAGCGATGTAGTACGACGTTACGACGTAGATGCTATTCATTTCGATGATTACTTTTATCCTTACAAGATCGCAGGAGAAGAGTTCCCTGATGGAGGCGCTTTCCGTAAACATCCTCGAGGATATCCTCAGAATCAGAAAGAAGCATGGCGAAGAAACAATGTTGATTTGATTATCAAACAACTTCATGACAGTATTAAATCAGTAAAGCCATATGTGAAATTTGGTATCAGTCCGTTTGGTGTTTGGAGAAACAAAGACAAAGATCCTGAAGGTTCAGCAAGTAAAGCTGGTCAGACCAATTATGATGACTTATATGCCAATATCTTAAAATGGTTGAATGAGGATTGGATTGACTACGTAACACCACAAATCTATTGGCACATTGGTTTTAAGATTGCTGATTATAAGGTGTTAGCCAATTGGTGGAATGAATACACCTATGGTAAGAATCTTTATATTGGTCATGGAGTGTATCGCTTGGACAAAGAATCAAAGAATCCTGAGTGGAGAAGCAGTCAACAGTTAGTTGATCAGGTTAAATTAAACCGAGCATTAGGCAACGTTGGAGGATCAATGTTTTATAGCGCGAAATGGTTTAGAAGTGATGTTCTAAATGTACGAGAAACATTAAAAAACAATGTCTACCAGCAATGGGCCATTGTTCCTGAAAATGCATCAATACCAAGAGTCGAAGCTACTGCTCCTCAGAATTTCTTCATTGATAAGGAGGGTGAAAGCCTTACGTTTACATGGGAAAATGAAGATCATAACACCTTGAGTAAACCTAGATATTATATACTTTATCGTGTAAGGGGAAGTGCAAAAAAGTCGGTACGGAAAACTAAAAATATTATGCAAGTAACTACTGCCGATAACATGCAATTTAAAGTAGTTAAAAAGTTCCTTTCTAGTAGAAAGCGTTTCTGTGTCACTGCAGTAAACCGATTAAATATCGAAAGTAAACCTTCCAATGTATTTGGAATAAGATTCTAAAAATATATCCGTCTAACTGGGAAACATTTCAACTCCAGTTGGACGGATTTTTTCTTTCTTTAGTCCTCTAAAAACCTCTTATTTTATTACATTATAATTGTTGTATTCAACCAACAATCGTTCTGACACCCTTTCACATTGTGCTATTCTGAAAAATAATCCTGTGATACTCAATTCGAAGTGATCTTCATTTTTACGTAAAAGTGAAAAGGAAGTAAAATCTATTATAGCGGAGCAATTCCCAATTAACCAGCTATAAGTTGAATTTTTAGATTTAGAGCCTTTGCAATCAAAACCAAGTTGGATAACCTGATATCCTCTCCATTCTCAATTCGAGAGATATACGGGCGTTTCTTTCCAACAAGTTGTGCAAGCTCATCCTGACTCATTTTGAGCTCCTTTCGTCTATTCTTAATGATTTCTCCAAAGTAATAGGCATATGCTTCTTCACGAAACTTCTCTCTGCTTTCAGTTCCTTCCTTCCCATACCTCTCATCCAATAGCTTTTTAGCGTCAAATACTCGTCCCATGATTAGCTTTATTTTGTAAATAATCATTTAGTATACGTTCTGAAGATGCAATTGCTTTTTTATAATCTTTGGTAGACTTCTTCTTAAATCCATATAAGCAAATAACTTCTTTGCACTCTGCAAAACTTAACTCATCAATTGCAAACATTATCACTCGATATTCATTTCCAGCCTTTATTCTAAGCTCGTAGAATTTTGTTGAGTGTAATTTCTTTACAAAGTTTGAATGCACGACCTTCTCTTGGGTCATTATATCAATTAATTGAAAGAACTTTGTTACAACACGCTTATCTTGATATTCTATAAAATCTAAACATTCTTCGGTTATAACTATTTCTTTCATAAAACAAATGTAACGAATTCGTTACATTAATACAACTATTTTTAATCAATTATGTACTTCAGCAACTAAACGAATCAACATAACACCCTCGCTACCTATCAATTACATCCATCGAGCGTATTTTCAAACTCAATTCAAAAAAATAAGGTGAACTTGCAATAAGTCCACCCTATTTATATATCATAGTGATCAATAGCTGATCAACTAATATTTACGACTAGTAACTAAGCATTTCAGTAGGAATCTGCTGCTCTTTTCCTTCAGGAGCAGTCATGTTTAGTTTTAAGTTTTCGCCTCCAGTGCCTTCAAAGTATACAACCTTAATTGGATATACACCTGGACGTAAAGCAACATTTGCATGTTCAAATTTCATTGCATGACCACCGTCATTATTAATCAACATTGAACCATTGAAGAATAATTGCGAACCATCATCAGAACCAATAGAAAACTTGTATAAACCTTCTTTTTCGATAGAGATCATTCCCTCGAATACTAATCCGAAAAGATCAGCAGGAGCAGCCTTAGGAATAGCAATACTATTCACTTTAATGGTTTTTCCTTTAGCAGCAAGAACATCAGCACACTTACCGAATTTTCCTTTAGCTAATTTACATTGAAGACCAGCACTTGCACCTTTCTTACCTTTACCTTCCTGGAATTTCAGCTTAACAGCTTTAACTTCCAATACTTTACTCTTCTTGCCATCTTCATTAATAGCTACCGCCTTAATTACTCCCTCTTTTGAAATAGCAATAGGCTCAGTATATTTAGTAGAAGTAGTTGTAGGCTCACTACCATCTACAGTATAATATAGATCAGCACCGATAGCATTGTTCTTTAAAGTTAAAGTACTTGAAGTCAAGAATTCAATCTTCTTCACACTTGGAGAAGGCATTAACACTTTATTGAAGAAGTTCACGTCAAGCAATTCAAAACGCTTAAAATGCTTTTTCAAACGCAATGCGAAATCGTCCCAGCTCTTATTCTCAAGATTAGTCCAACCAACCTCAGCCAATGCTGATGCTCTAGGATAAGCCATATACTCTACATGTTTGCTATCAGGGAAATACTCACTCCACAAGTTACCCTGAACACCAAGAATATATTTCTTTTCTGCGTCAGTCAATGCCTCTGGAGTAGGATTATAGCTATAACTCTCTTCGGTTGTAGTAAATCCACCAATCGCCAATGGTTCCTCATCAGGACTACCTTGGTAATGGTCAAGATAACACCAGTTCCCTGGAGTCATAATTACATTGTGATGTTGTTTTGCAGCTTCGATACCACCTTTTTCACCACGCCATGACATTACTGTTGCATTAGGAGCTAATCCACCCTCAAGGATCTCGTCCCATCCGATGATATTACGTCCTTTGCTTACAAGAAACTTCTCCATTCTTGTGATGAAGTAACTCTGCAACTCGTGCTCATCTTTCAAGCCTTCTTCTTTAATACGCTTCTGACATTTAGGACACTTTTTCCAAGCTCCCTTAGGACACTCATCTCCTCCAATATGGATATACTTTGAAGGGAAAATAGCAATTACTTCGGTCAATACATCCTCAAGAAACTTGAACACCTCTTCATTTCCGGCACAATACACTTCGTTGAAAACACCCCAGCGCGTAGCAACTTCGTAAGGTCCGCCAGTACATCCTAAATGAGGATATGCAGCCAAAGCACCCAACGAGTGACCAGGCAATTCAATCTCAGGAATAACTGTAATAAAGCGCTCTTGAGCATACTTAACGATCTCTTTTGCCTCTTCTTGTGTATAGAAACCACCATACTCTTTTCCGTCGAACTTATTACTGCGACCACCATGACCAACGATAGTTTCTTTACGAACACTACCCACTTCAGTCAAACGAGGATACTTCTTAATCTCAATTCTCCATCCTTGATCTTCAGTCAAGTGCCAGTGGAAGATATTCATCTTATGCAAAGCCAAAAGATCAATAAACTTCTTCACAAATGACACTGGAAAAAAGTGGCGGCCCACATCAAGGTGCAATCCTCTGTAGCTAAATCTTGGTTGATCAACGATCTTACCCACAGGGATAGTCCAATCAGCCGTTACTGCAGTTTTGCTCTCCAATTCAGCTGGAAGCAACTGACGTAGCGACTGCATACCATAATACAAACCGATATTTGAATTACTGGTAATTTGAATGTGCTTACGTTGGATATCCAAAGTATAAGCACCAGAAATCTCAGCCTGATAATTTTCATCAAGAATCAGATCAATGTAGCTACCTGATTTCTCATCAGTAATTTGATGTTTAAAACCAGTACTTTTCTCAATCCAGCGGTTCCATTCTGCAACGATGTACTTGATCTCTTCATCTTTACTGTTCGTTGTAAAATGTGTACTCTCTTTTAATTTAAACAATCCCTTTCCAGGGGTAATTTGATTGGGTTTTGGAATCACCGTGAAATCCTGCTCAGTGTTCTGAGTTGGCTGACACGCGCTAAGCATGATACCTCCAAGGAAACATGCCATGATTACTTTAAATAATCTGTTACTCATTTTTAGTTTGTTAATCTGTATAGTGTTGATAATTAAAAATCACGAATTTTGTTGTATTCCTTTTAGCCATGTATATGCAATAAAAAATAGACTCCACATGATTTGAGAAAGCACAACACCAGTAGCAATTTGTACTAATGACAACTCATAGATTGAAATCTCGGTAACATTAGAAATAATAACCATTGGCCCCATCAGGATAATTGCAATAACCGGATTTATATGAAGAACCAAAAGCATAACCACCAGTGGAGCAATGATACCAAATAATAAACCTGCCAATAATGATTTCTTGTACCGTTTTATCATTTATAATAGTTTATGAGGTTAACCAGACACAGTCCGAAATAATCAAACTTGACTTATATCTAAAAAACAACAGCCAAGATATAAAACAACACCTTGGCTATTTACAATAATGTATCCAAAATTACACAAAACTGGTAATTCTGAAAATAGTTTATCAAGTTTTGAATAAATTCAGTTCTTTCAACATTAAGATTCAAGAACAAACGACAATATAATCAGCAAGATCTCAAAAAATAAAGAAGCTGTCCCATTTAGGGACAGCTTCTTCTATTTTATATGAAGTAAAATCTATTCTTCAACAACCTGACCAAAGAAATCAAGTTCCCCGATATGGGTAAAATCATTACCTGCCCATGTTTCATGTGTTTCCCAGCGAATATATCGATAAGCCTCTGTCCCCAAAGGAACGATAAATTCCTCTCCTGGTTTCTGATAAGCTAAATCTTCCGCAGTAGTCTCCGTTCCTGGCAATCCTGAAGGTTTATAACATTCAAACTCTCCGATAAGGTTCCATGAATCCCAGCTACCATCAGGATTTGGATCATTAGAACCATAAAGTTTCCATACTTTCGGATTCGCATTCTTGTACCAATCACAACACTTGCTATCTTGACGTTGGTGTACAATATATCTACTAACTTTTATCTTCGCTCCTAGATCAAATGAGAATGAATGAGGAAATCCTCCTCCAACACAAGTATGGCAAAAGGAATTCCAGTTTCCATCAAAAAGTTTAGTCATTGAACCACCCCAGCAACCACCTTCACGATCTCCTGGTAATGGTAAGATTTTAATTCCTTTGCGATCAATTTCTTGCTCAAACAATGGAGTTAAGGTAGTTTCATAATCTTCTGAATAATTATCAAATCTATCGCGAAGACGAACAATAAACGTTGTCTCCAAACTCTCAAATCCTCTGAAACTATATGATATATTTTCTGCTTCTCTCCAAACTTCATCAATCAATATCTCCTGTTGAGTTTCAGGATCAAACGTTGATAGTTGAATCCCTAATGCAACAGTATCACAATTGTCTACAAGTACAGTTATTCCTCCAAAATCTTCCATAACATTTAGTGTTTCGAAGGCATTCTTAACTGGAGCTTGCAATGGATTAAAATTCAATATGACAGGCTCCGATTGCGTTTCTGATTCATCTACAGAGTAAATCTCAACCTTAACCTCACTATCATCTCCATTACCAAAAAAAGACAATTCGTTGTTTCCTTTAGATGCTCTAACATCAACTTGTTGACCATCAGACTTAGTAAACACCGCATTTACATAAAGGAAATCTGGATCATTAGTTGGTTCAGTATAAGTAATTTTAGCTCCTCCTGCGAGCGGTTCAATCTGAACATCCATAACCTGACCTGGAATAATGCCATTAAAGTTAGCTAAAGGCTCATGTTCCAATTCACTCTTACTACAAGACAGGCCTATAATAAAGGCGGTACAAATTAGAATGAAGATATATCTATTAGCTTTTATGTATTTCATTGTCATCATTTTTGTAAGTTTCACATAATACTACATTACCAACCCTTATTTTGCACAAGATTCTTGTTCACATAAAGATCCTGTTCCTTTATAGGATAGAAATAGTCTTTATCTTCAAAAAGAGGTTCATCAATTACAACGATATCATAGAAATCATCTTCATTTTCACCAGCTGTTACCATTATATTATAACCTCGAATTGGTTTATTTAAATACTCTTTAGACAGTTTCCAGCGTCGAAGATCAAAATACCTTTTCCCTTCAAAGGCAAGCTCTATCAAACGTTCACGACGAATAATATCACGAAAACCTTCTTTAGTTGTTGGTTTCTCAGGATTATTCGAATAATCACGATAACTTTCAACAACACCTTTTAAAGATGCACGCTTTCTTACCTCATCGATATAGTAATAGGCATCCTCTGGGCCTCTGTTTTCATTGATTGCTTCAGCATATAACAAGTACAAGTCGGTAAGACGAATTACAGGCATCTGATAATTTATCACAGTATAGCTAGTTCCTGAAGAAAATGCATTTCGATAATTCACTAATTTCTTTGGGAACATTCCTGTCACACTATAATCCTTCTCTTTTTGAAGACCACCAGGCTGTCCTCTTTTAGCTCTAACAGGTAATAAACTTTCATCATTCATTCCACCCGTTCCAAACCAATACGAACGATCAAATGCAAGACTCGCATAAAATCTAGTCTCTCGTTGTAGATTTAATCTCAAGGTGGTCACATCTGGCTGGATATTATAACGATCAGCATCTGTTGTTTTCACTTTTTCCAAAACATCAACACCACTCCAGTTTTTATCTTCTTCAATTGGCACACCATTCTCAGTATAAAACAGTTCTGCCATACGAAATGTAGGAGCTAATACTCTTGTTGGTTCATCAGTACCAGATACAGTTACAAATCGAGGAGAACTTCTTCGTTGCATAGTACCTGTTCCAGATTTACTATATTTCCAAATAGCTTCATAATTTTCCTCTGCAGCAAAACTGTTACGAATATTCATCTTTTGAATAGTTGTATCTGATAGTGTTGCAGATATAAAATCATTAAAGTAATACAGTGTTTTATTATTTGCATGACACAGATCTATTGCTTCTTTACATGCAATTTCAGCTTGATTCCACAATTCAGCGTTATAGGCAGGGAATAATATAGTGCCTTGATTATCCACCATATCCGAAAGAT
Source organism: Puteibacter caeruleilacunae (assembly GCA_005217565.1). Lineage (GTDB taxonomy): Bacteria > Bacteroidota > Bacteroidia > Bacteroidales > Prolixibacteraceae > Puteibacter > Puteibacter caeruleilacunae. The sequence continues at coordinate 221,965 of SJCO01000005.1, read as the reverse complement.
CTTCATTCCCATTAAACAACGGACTAGCAGCTGTTACCAGAACATTTGCCTTAATTGCTTTAGCAACCATTTGATCTATTCTTCCTTGTTCATCAGTAGGTGACTCTATTTGCTCAGGTAAATCTTCACATGCATTATCAATGGTACTTACAATATAATCAACCACTTCGTTGATTGGTCGACGATAAACCTTCACTTCCTCAACACCGGCATCTATAGACATGTTTTCATCCATAATAGGAATAGGTCCATATAACTGCATCAACCAGAAATGATAAAACGCTTTGAGGACATTTACTTCAGCTTTCCATTTGGCTTTCTCTTCATCATCAATACCCAACGTTCTATCAATATTTTCAATAAAGATATTACAATCACGTACTGCTTGAAACATGGATTTTCCTCCTCTTGCTCCATCCCACCAATTACAATATGGATCTAAAATATTCTGTTCTCCTCTTCCTAATCGAATAGGATTCCATCCGTATTTATCAAATATCGATTTATAAAACCAATATTCATCTCCACCTGCTATTCCTGGGTTTGATCCCGGATCAGCAAAATTAGGAAGATAGCTATAACAAGTAAAAAAGTATTGTTCTGCGGAAGTTCTAAGATTAAATGCATCTTCTATGGTCGCAGTATCATCTGGAACAACATCCAGATAATCATTGCATGAGGTAAATAATCCAGATAGAAGAATCACCTCCATTAAGTAAATTAATATTTTCGGACTTCTCATTTCTTCTTTTTTAAAATGTTAATTGTAATCCTAGATTAAAAACTCTTTGAATAGGATATCCAAAACCATTACCTGCCATCTCTGGATCCCACAATTTGAATTTACTAAACACTAACAAGTTGGTCCCACTAGTATATATCCTGCAGTTTTTAATACGATATTTATTGGTTAACTTCTTAGGTAAAGTATAACCTATTTCGAGGTTCTTCAATCTTAAGAAATCTCCATCATGCATAAACCAAGTACTTCTAACTTGATTGTTAGGAACCAACTGTGTACTCAATCGTGGCCAAAATGCATAGATATTTCTATTATCCTCACTCCAATGACTATTAGCGATAACATCCAACAATTGTGTATTTGTGATGGTGTTACCTGTTGTATTTACAAATGGAGCAACACTTTTGGTATCAATCCAGAAACTCTCATTCGCCAATCCTTGCCAGAAACAACTAATGTCGAACGCTTTATATCCGAAAGAAACGCCAAAACCATACACAATTTCAGGACTTGTTGGCTTTCCAATTGGAGATCTATCTAAAGATGTGATTTTCCCATCATTATTTAAGTCTTTGTACTTTATATCTCCAGGCATTACCTCTTCTCCGAAGTCTTGTATTGGACTGTTCGCGATATCCATTTCATCAATAAATAGTCTTTCGGCTGTATATCCCCACTGCTGACTAAGTGATTTTCCAATATGACTTAACCATTCATATCCGTAATCTGGTTCCTCATATACTGTAAATTCACTGGTGGCGTATGTGAAGTTGGCTCTAGCCGACAACCAACAATCCTTATTAAAGCTATGGTTAAAATCAATAGATCCATCAATTCCGTGAGATTTGGCCTCTCCAACATTAGCTCTTACCTTTGATTGTAATCCCATGGTAGTTGGAATACTTGCACGATCCATTAAAATATCTGATCGTTTTTCGCTAAATACATCGAACAAGATAGTAGCCTTTCCAAACAAGTCCATCTCAACTCCTACATTTAACTTCTTTGCAACCTCCCAGGTTATGTCTCCATTAGGATACCTTGATACACTTATCCCTTTCTTAGAATAATCATAGCGATCACCAAAAGTAAATCCTTTTCCATCGTCCCGCATATTCACCTCAGAGAGATAGAAGAAACGATCTTCAGCATTTCCAATAGCATCATTACCAACTAATCCATAAGTAGCTTTTAACTTAAATGTTGGAAAAACCTTACCCAAGTTACTCCAGAATTCTTCGTTACTAACCAAGTATCCAACTCCTGCACTTGGGAAAAATCCAAATCGCTCATTCTTAGCAAAACGCTCAGAGCCATTATATCCGAAGTTAAATTCTGCAAAATATTTACTCTTATAATTATAAGTAAAACGCCCACTTAACCCTAGATTACGGTATGGTAGAGACTTTTGTAGATTATCTGCATTCGCAGATTTTCTCTCTGATAGCTGACCTACTAATAATCCAGATATTGCATGATTCTCTCCTAATGAGCGATTATAATCGATTGCTGCTTCAAAGTAAAACTTCGTATTTATCGTTTTAGTTCCAGGTTCAAATTCTAAATACTCGGTACCTCCATCCGGATTTAATTGATTCAATGTATAAACATCCAACATTAAATTATAACTACCTATGTCATAATAGAATGGTTTATAACTTCTTTTATTACTGAAATAGGATGATCGTGTTGTACTACCAAAAGCCCTTGCCGACAATCCTTTTGTAACAAAGTCAAGATCTTGCTTAAACTCCAATTGTGCCAACACTAACGTTCTTGAATAATCCTGATATCCTTTAACCATATCGGCATATGGATTCAAGTGCTTAGCACCATAATAGTTACCAAATAAAATATGCTGCGTGTATGTATTCGCCTCATCTGGGGCATAGTACGCTGGAAATAAAACAGGATTAGCGCGCATCGCTTTTTGATACATTGCTTTTCCTCCATCTAATGGTCCTTTATAGTCATCATAGGTTCCATGAAACCTAACAATCATTTCTGTAGTATTGCTAAGATTTACGTTAACGTTACTTCTTAGCAAATAAGATTTCAAGCTAATATTATTATCGAAGCTAGAAGTCTGATTCTTCTTAAGAACTCCATTATCATTCTTCACATTTACAGCCACATAATATTTCGCAACCTTTCCTCCTCCTGAAATATTCATATTGACACGCTGATTCGTTGTAACATTCTTAAACATCAAATCATGCCAATCAACTGCCGGGTAAACCATAGGATTCGTTCCTTGTTCAGTATGAAATATCTTTGAATCAGAATACGGTAATACACCTAGAGGATCTCGTGTTTTTACTGCTTCATTGTTCAACTTCATATAAGTAATTGGATCTGAAAGGCTAATATTATCGGTAGGAGTACTCCAACTATTTTCAGCACGAATACTAATCTTTGCCTTTCCTTCCTTTCCTTCTTTGGTAGTAACTAATATTACTCCATTCGCTCCTCGTGCTCCGTAAAGTGCTGTTGCGGTAGCATCTTTCATTATTGAGAAACTGGCAATATCATCAGGGTTTAGCTTACTTAAATCATTTGATGTCAACTCAATTCCATCAATAAGGATCAACGGAGATTTTGCATATCCAAAAGTGGTAACACCACGCACAAAAAATTCGGCATTATCTTGTCCTGGTTCTCCACTTCTCTGATAAGATATCAATCCAGAGATTCGCCCTGCTAAAGCTGTAGTTAAATTACTTGACGGCACCTTCAACTCCTCGGTATCAACAGATTCAATTGACGCCAATACACTCTCTTTTTTCTGTTTACCAAAAGCAACAACGGTTACATCTTCAAGTTGTTCTGCCTTATCTTCAAGTGTGACCTTTAACTTGGTAGAATTACCTACATCTACAATTTGAGATTTCATCCCAATAAATGAAAAGACCAACTTATCCTTTGGCTCTATATCAGTAATCACAAATTTACCATCCATATCGGTAATCACACCTCGGGTTGATCCAAGAACAGTGATTGTTACTCCAGGAAGAGGTTCCCCATTAGCATCTATCACCTTACCTGTAACCTTTTTCCCAGTCTGCTGAACATTAGGATTCTCAACCTTTGCAGGTTTATCTGCCTTTTTCTTCACCAGAATAGCAATTTGCCTATCCCTTATCTCGTAGTAATTATTCGTTCCTTCAAATAGTTGATCAAGAACTTTTTCAATACGTTGATTTTTTATCTTAATATTTACTTCACGATCGACATCAACCGAACGCTTACTATACAGGAAGATAAATTCACTCGTAGCCTCTATTTCATCAAGCACCGACTGCACAGTAACTCTCTCTTTATCAAGTGAGAATTTCACCTGCTGAGAATAGCTACTTGCCGACACCGAGGCTATTGATACGAACAAAATGAATGTAATTAATTTCATTTGCAACAATAATTTTGACCTCCAGTCATAGGAATGACTGGGACCAATACACTTTTTTTTCATAAATTTGTAATGTTAATTGTTAAACAACGATTAATGAACTGTCAGAAAACCGGTGAGGGTCCAATTTCTCCGGTTTTCTTTTTTTAGTCTTGTTAGGTTTTCAAATCATATTTACTTTCGCTTTATTGGTTTTATTATTATTCTATCATCTAAAAATTCACAATCTACATCAGCAACCTTGGTAAGCACAAAAATTACTTCCTGCAACGATCCTTTTAAATCGAGTTTACCTGTTATTGGTAAAGCATTTTCGATCAGATCATCGGAATATTCAAAGGTCACATTATAATAGCGTTCTAGTTTAGTTAATACTCTATCTAGTCCTACATGGTTAAATTCATACCAGTCGTTGATCCACGAAATAAACCGATCAGGATCGGTATCACTACTCAATGCCATAACTTTATTCTCGACATCATAGGAAGCAATCTGATTAGGAGTCATAATCACTTTCTCATTCAAGAGTTTATTTCTACTACTAATCTTTACACTTCCCTCAAGCAAAACGGTTTCACTAAAATTATCGACATTATAAGAACTCACATTAAACTTTGTTCCCAATACCTTGATATTTAAATTCTTCGAAGACACGATAAATGGTTTTGCTCTATTCTTTGCAACCTCAAAATACCCTTCTCCATCAAGAAATACCTCACGCTCATTTCCTTCGAACTTTTGCGGAAATGCAAACCTACTACCCGCATTTAACCATACTTTGGTACCATCATTAAGCGTTAGAACAGTTTTCTTACCAAAGGGAACAATCACCTCTGTTAAGCGTGGTGCTTTTGTCTTAACATCCTTTTCGGCATGATTCTCAATAATTGTATCATTTTCAATAAGGATGGCTTCCTGTTCTTCTAGTACCGCAATCTCAGATTGCTCTTCCTTCAATGTCACCTTTTCACCACTGGAAAGAATAAGCACTGAATTTTCATTATTCTCAATTGCATTATTTTCTGAGAACTGGTACTGGATTATATTACTCTCAACATAAAAATAAAGTGCACCACCCAAGGAGAGCAATACAACAATGGAAGCAGCAACACGCATAATTGTACGGAATACGGAAGTGCCACGCTTATTCTTTACATCTTTATTATAAGCATCTATTCTTGTCCACAGTTTATTCTTTCTCTCTTGATCAAGTGTACCCTGATTCACTTTAAAAGCTCTTATTATTTTACTAGCTTTCTCTATATTTTTTCTGTTTTCAGAATTATCATCCAAAAAACTCTGCCACTCTACATCCCCCAGACCATTCACAATTTCAATGAACATCTGATCATGTACTAACTCCTCAACTGATAAATTTGAAAATAATTTGTTTGTCATATCAATCCTCTTTCTACTATACAATAGAGAGTAAAATTGCTTTTGTGACAAAAAATTGAAAAAAAAATTAAAAACAGTTTCGTTTCAGGAAAAATAGAAGATGAAACCCTTGCTCCTGAACGTGACTTTTTACTACAGCTATTCCCCTGGATACCAACTGCCTTGCAGAAGATTTAGACACACTCATCAGGTCACAAATAAGTTCGTAATCAAAACCACAATTAAATTTGTAATAAAGTGCCTCTCGCTGCTTTGAATTAAGCTTTTTTAGTCCTTCTTTGATGGAAAGCTCACGTTCAGAATGCTCTTCACTCTTTATTATTTCTTCTTCAATTGAAAAAACAATATTAGGTTCTTGAACGGTAACTTTATTAGATTCTTGTTTATTGGCTTTCTCAATTTCGAGGAGTAGTTTTCTTCGAAATGATTTTAAAAGATACATTCTAATATTCTGGGGCTCTCCTAAACTCTCTTTTTTTTCGATAAGATAACAAAACACATCATGAATAACATCCAGAATCAGTTCCTCATCAGCTGTCATTTTCTTTCCATAAAAGAAAAGAAAGTCCACATGCTGGTTATAGATATAAGAAAGAGCATAGTCCCTACCCTCCTTAAAATCAGTCCAGATTGTAGAATCAGTGTTAAGTTTAACGGATACTGTCAAAGTTTGTTTTGTTTAGTTTGGTTGTGTCAAAGTAAGTTATTTTTCCTGAAAAGTCATAAATAGGGGGCGAGTTTTGTTGATATTAACCTATACGGATATATATAAAAAATGAGAGAAACATAAGACAGTTCCTCTCATTTGCTATTCTTAAAAAACGGTAATTAAATAGATTGGTAATATATTATTGGCTATCCTTTTATAACCTTATAACACGCAACTTTATCGAAATTTACAAAGTAAGAACCGGTTTTAAATCCACTTGTATTTATTGTTTTAGAATGAAGACCAGCTAAACTTCCTGACAATATTTGCACTCCATTTAAATCATAAACACAGAACATATCAAAGGCTCCATTCAATCCGGTAATCTTTAATTCATCAACAAAAGGATTAGGATATATTTTTACGGGCTTATCTTTAGGGCGTATGTTTTCATGCAATCCTGTTGTTAAAGGCAAGACATCGATATAGTCAATCCCAAACATATAATCCTGAACTGCTGAAGGATTAGCACCCTTCATCTCAATTTCCAGCTTATGTTTGCCTTTCGTCAAATTCTGCTCTCCCAAGTCAACCACTTGACTAATTACACCATTCGCATAATAGGCATCAAAACTCTTTAAAATATTTTTCCCATCAAGATAGATGGCAAAAATACCATAATCGCGAGCCTTTGTTAATCTCACCTTAAGGTGGTAATCATTCTCCTCCTCTATTTCAAATTGAAGTGTTGCCCTATCTCCTGGCTTTGCACCTGTCCACCAGACCTGAGTACCATTACTCCAGTAAAACTCAGAAACAGCCTGAGATCTTATGTTACCCTTTGTTGCTGTTAGTTTCAAATATTCAGTTTCAATTCTTCCTTGCTCATTAGGAGTTTTACTAAAGAAATCGCTTGGTTCAAGCACTACTTGATTTTTTAGTTGTTCGGGCACAGCAACACGATTGGTTTTTCCGCCAGGCAACATATACCAATAAGTAACCGGAGCATAATTAATTGTAGTTGCAGCCCAATGCCAAATCTCCATATCAAAAGTTAAATTCTGCGTAAATGGAATTCCATCAAGTCCTCTGTAACGTTGATTTACGGTATAGCCAGGAGCTAGATTACCACTTCCATCAGGTTGTGCCAAATATGGATGTGAGAATTTCTCTGGACGACACCAAGCATAGCCATAATAATCCTCCGTTCCTGTTCCAAAGTGAGAAGGGAAGGTTTCATTATCAACATACACTTTTTCATCACCTTCACCCCACCATTGACCTGCAGCATTAAAAAGTGTTACACCTGTTCCCACAAGCACTCCTTTTCCAGTTAATGTAACATAGTTTAGATCGAAAAAGCCATCATTATTACCATCCATTGGTCGACTTCCATCACCTGTGTACAACTTATATTTTTCAAACCATCCTGCACCAAAGTGCATGCTTTCGGCAGTCCAGTCATAGTCTGCCGTTGAAATAGCACATTCGCTAACCGTAACATCCTGATTACCGTAGTTGCGGATTTTCATTGTACAGTTTTTCTTAAATGGCATCAACCAGTTTGAGATTAAAGTTCCGTCTTTCTCAGTTGAAGTATAAAATGTTGTAAATGGAGATATCTTGTACCCAGTACCAAAGAAATCTCCCACAGGACACCACACTGTTTTTTCGCCATCAAAACTAATTTCCAACACTGTAGATCGAAGAGCCTGTTCAATATTATCAGCAGATAATTTCATCGATAATCTGCGTATCATTTGTTCTCCCTCAAACTCTTTGATTATCTCTTCGTTAGGAGCAATTGTTCCATTTAAATTAATTTCTTTTGCAGAGCTCAAACTATTGTTAGGTGTATTTAATGCATTTACAGCAAGATCGATCTTATCCTTATAAGCAGTTAAATCATCTTTGGAAAAAGATGCAACTTTTGTTCCTTCCTCGTATGTTCTATAGTTTATGTTATAATAGAGCGCTTCACCTTTCTGAGCACCAGGAGCCTCTGTCTGAGCATCACTCTCATAGGTAATCTTACAATTTGATGCATAAGGAATTGGAAGATACAAATTATGTCCGCGTTGAAGATAATTTGTATGTTTCGACACTGAGGCAGCTAAGGGATCAGGAGCTAACACATTACCACTAAGCAAACTAAATATTTCACCTTCAATTACTGGTTCGTCGCTATTATCTACATATACTCTAAGTGTTCCATTTCCTCCGTAGCCTGCAACAGTTACCCAAAAACGTACTACGGCACCAGGTCCATCAATATCCATCATAACGAATTCTCTTCTCCCGTTATTCTTTTCCACACGTAACCAGTAACTTCTATCCCAATTAGCATACCAACTATTTTCATCGGGATTTGTTGAATGCTGATCGTAACTACTAAATTGTGCACATTTATATGCAGGATTAGGAAACTTTGTTAGCTCTTCCCGATTAACCATCTCATCAAGAAGACTACCAGTTGTTATTTGTTGAGCACGCAATGTAAAACTGATAATTTGAAGTATCAGCATACACCCAAATAATTTAAAGAAATACAATTTTCTAAACCTCTTCATCACTCACTTTATTATAAGATATATTTTACATTTATACAATTCCCAAGAAAGAGAACAGCTTGCTCCCATAGGAAAGCAAGCTGCTATTTATAATTCTGTTTTACGATGATCTAATACACTCTGGTTGCATAAAAAGTCATCTCACTAGCATGAACATAATTCTTCGTTGCATCAGTCATATTCTCAATATAATACATACGAATGTAACGCACCGATGGATTATCCCCATCTAACTCAACTTCAAGAGGCTTACCTGCCTCTGCGGTTAAGTCTTGATCCAATTCAACATGCTTTAGCTTCACCCAACCTTTCGCAAGCATATCACTTTCCCAGGTAGGATCATCACTATTTACTTCAGTTTCTGCACCATCGATATCTGCAATACCCCAAACCTCAAATACTCGAGGTAAGGCGTCATAACAGCAATTTCGCTGTTGCACAATTACACGCGACAAATCACTTGTAACACCTGTATCGAAAGTAATGTGTTGTGGCATTGGATCTCCTTCAGCACCTGTATGCATGAAATCTCCACCACTCACAGTTCCATTCCAGAGTTTTGCAATTGAACCTCCCCATTGATCCCCTGGCACATCAAAAGGTAGTGCAGTAATACTGAAATTACTTTTAACTAGTGCAAAATCAGCTGGCAAAGTCATTGTTTCTTCGCTTGCATAGAATTTATCAATACAATTTACATGTGGTTTAAACTCGGTTTGATACTCCACTGTTGAACCAGGCTTCCAGTTATTCAAAACAGTCGTAGTTTCTGATTCAGGTGTCAATATTGTATTAATATTTCCATCATTATCTTCGTATTTTACCTTAACACTTATAGCCTCGCTGTTAGGCTTCCATTCAATAGTAAAACTACCAGGAGTTGCAATAGTACTAGCAATACTCTTATTTGTTAGCTTGTTTATGTATTTATCGCCATAAACAACAGCTGTTAGTTCTTTTGCTACAGAATGATTATCATTTGCATCAAGAGTGATAATATTAAACAAATAAGAATTCTCTGCAATAGGATCCAGATCAACCTCAATAGTATCCGTTGACGAATGTTTACGGTTAAAAGGAACAATTAACTCCTCATCACCATTGTTCCACATGAGCTTAATCCGATTAATTTTTGGATCAGATTTCACAACACACTTTAGTTTTAATTTGTTGTTGCCAGGGTAAACCATTACGGTATCAACCTTACCTAAGTAAACTTTCTCCCCCTCATCCAAGTAATCTTGATGTAGATCATTCATTTCAGAACAGGCAACTATCCCTAATAAAGCAATTAAGAGGGACCAAATTGATATATATTTATTTCTCATAATGCTTCAATTTATTCTTCGACAGGTTGTCCAAACATTTTAATTTCACCTAAATGAAAGAAGTCTCCATTTGACCAGCTCTCAATCATAACATAGCGGATATAACGCACTGCAGGAGCATCAATTGGAATAATGAACTCTTCACCTTTAGTTGCGTACTCTTTATCTTCATTTGAAATGGTACCCACAGGAAGACCTGAAGGTTTAATTGATTCGAAGGACCCTAACTTTGTCCATGAATCCCAACTACCATCTTCACTCGGATTGTTACTTCCCCATATTTCAAAGATGCGAGGGTTACCGTGATTATACAGATAGTTACCACCATCACGTTGCCATGATTTAAAACGGGAAAGTTTAGCTTTTTGACCTAAATCAAATGTCCATGGAATAGGCATACCCTCTCCACCAGCTGTATGCGCATAATTTCCACCACCGTGTTTATCATCAATTAATCGGTGGAAACCTCCACCCCATGCAGTAATAGGAATATCTCCAGGTAAAACGATTGGCTCCCACATTGAACGCTCCAGCTCCGTTTCAAACCAAGGCGTATATAGCCCTGTCAAAGTATCAGATAAGTTGTCCCAACGATCAGCAACATAAATACTAAATCTTCGCTCCACATTTTCAAAACCACGTACTGCAAAATCTCCCTTATCGGTACTTGAGTATACCTTTTCAACAAGCTCCAATTCACTATCTTCATTTTCTGTCAGCAAAGTGAAAGATAATTCTGCCTCTGTTGGATTTTGCCAATAAACATGTACACCACCAAAATCTTCAGTCATTGTTACAGAACCAAAAACACTAAAAACCGGAGGAGTCAGCGGATTAAACTTAGCAGATGTAGGTTTTGACACATTTTTACTGCGATCAACAGCCTCTACAACAACGTTCTTTTCATTGGTATCTCCAAAGCCATTTAGCAATAATTCATTCTTAAACAGACTAGACTTCCAAATACGCTCAATTCCTTCACCTGTTTGATAACGAGCTTGAATATACAACAGATCTTCATCTGCAGGAACATCATAATTAAGAATTGCTCCTCCTGGAATTGGCTTTATCGAAATATTTGAGACTGCACCTGGAGCCGCTGAATCAACTGGAATTTGTCCAATTGGTTCCTCATCACAACTAAATAAAAGTACAGTTGCTAATGTTAATATATTGAATAGAGTCCTTTTCATATCTGTAATTTTAATATTACCATCCATAATTTTGTACTAACTTGGTATTTACTAACAAGTCATGTTCTTTGATAGGCCATAGATAATCTTTCTGAGTAAAAGACTGCTCGAAGAGTATCACAGGTTTGTAGAATTTATCAGCTGACTCTTCTTGCACGTTCCAACCTCTCACTGGTTGATTCATCATCTCTTCTGAGCGCATCCATCTGCGTAAGTCCCAAAAGCGATGACCTTCGAAAGCAAGCTCAATCATTCTCTCTTGCTGTATAATCTCACGCATACCATCTTTCGATGACACCTTATCTGGATTTGTAGAATATGTCTGATAAGCATCAACTACTCCATTTAATCCTGCGCGTGTTCTTACTTTATCAAGCCATTCATAAACCTCTCCATCTGGAGCATCTTTCGACTCATTTAAGGTCTCAGCATATAACAAATAAAGATCAGACAATCGAATTACTGGAAATGAATACTCTTGAATAGTATAGCTAGATCCCGATCCAATGATATTCTTATAGTTCACCAATTTTTTAACGACCATTCCTGTAATCGGATAATTTGTAGGACCTCTTAAACCTGCAATCTGCTTGGCTTTCATTTCCAAATGCCAGGTATTTTCATCATCATCGCGACCAGCACCATACCATATACCTCCATCAAAACCGATAGATGAATAAAAGCGTGCTTCACGATCAAAATGTAATTTTACAGTTTCATATCCTTTATCAATATAATATCTGTGGTTTTCATCTGCTGTTTGAAGCTCTAGGCGATTGTCATAATCCCAGGTTTTATCTTCATCAATTGGAACTCCATTTTTTGTATAAAACAACTCTGCCATTCGATAGGTAGGAGAAAATGCATTTTGTACGTTTCCATTCAATGCATCCATGCTCTCCAAACGAGGTTGACATAACCGTTGAATTGTCCAGGTACCACCAGTTGCTCCCCAGATAATTTCTTCATTCCATTTCTCGGTAACTGCATTTCTAAGAGATAACTTCAACTTAGTAGAATCAGATACTTGCAAAAATGAATTCTTCAGTTTATATAATTTATTACCAGCAGCATCTGCAATATCAATTGCTTCTTTAACAGCATCTCTGGCAACAATCCATTTCTCATTAGAATATGCCGATGGAAATAGAGGTTCTCCTGCTTCATTAGTAATACCACTGTATACATTATTTCCGTTAAATAAAGGACTAGCAGCCAGCACCAGTACCTTTGCTTTTATCGCCGCCGCAATTGGCTTCGTAATATGCCCTAGCTCAGTACCCTTATCCTGAATCACATCTGGCAAATCAACCATCGCTTCATCTAACAATCCTACGATATAGGTTACAACCTCATCAATTGACTTTCTTTCTACTCGCACCTCTTCCGGCTTACTCGATGTTTCAAGATTTTCATCAACGATAGGTATTGCACCATAAGCTTGCATTAAATAGAAATGGTAAAATGCCTTTAGGGTTTTTACCTCAGCAATCCATCTTACTCTTTCGTATTCTTCAATATCTCTTGGACTAACGATCTTTTCTAAAAAGATATTACAATCTCTTATACCAATCCACAATGGTCTTCCTCCAGATGAGCCATTCCAATAATTAACTAATGGCTCTACCACATTCTGATTGCCTCTTGCAATATCCCAGGTTGCTGTAGATCCAAAAGAAGCAGTCAAATAACTTCCCTTAGGAAACAACCAAGCCTCATCACCTCCAAAAAACGCAGGATTAGTCTGTGGCATCTGAAATTGCGGTAAATAAGAATAACATGTAAACAGGAACTTCTCTGCACTCGTTCTATCTGTAAAGGCATTATCTATTGTTGCTACATTATCAGGCACAACATCAAGATAATCGTTACATGCATGAAAGAAAGAACATGCACAAAATAATATGATGTATAATGTTTTTTTCATATCTCACTTTTTTAGAATGATACTTGTAATCCAAGATTAAAAACTCGTTGAATCGGATACCCAAATCCATTACTTCCCATTTCTGGATCCCACAATTTGAACTTACTGAATGTCAACAGATTGGTCCCACTCAAATATATTCTACACTGATCAACACCTATTTTAGATATCTTTTGTTTAGGAATAGAATAACCAAATTCAGCCGATTTTAATCTTAGGAAAGATCCATCACGCATAAACCATGTACTCCTCTGATTGTTGTTAGGAACAATATCATTCGATAATCTTGGCCATAAAGCATAGATATCTCTGGTTTCTTCGGTCCAATGGTTATCAGCCCAAGCTTGCATTAAGGCATTATTTGAAATCACATTGTTATCTCCATCAACGTCAACAAACGGAGCTGTGCCAGCTGCATCAATCCAAAATGATTCTCTAGCTAGTCCCTGGAAGAAACAAGAAAAGTCGAAGTTCTTATACCCCATTGAGAATCCAAAACCATATACAATTTCAGGTGTAGTAGGATATCCAATTGGCGCCTTATCCAGGTTAGTTATTTTTCCATCATTGTTCAAGTCCTTATACTTAATGTCTCCAGCTCCATAGTCATCAATTTGCTCAGGAGAATTAGCAGCTTCTTCATCGTCAACAAATAGTCGCTCAGCAACAAATCCCCATTGCTGATGTAAGTTCTGTCCGATCGCCGACAACCAAGGTGTTGCTGAGTAATCAACCTCTTCCTTCACCTTAAATTCACTTGTTGCATAAGTAAAGTTAGCACGTGCAGTTAGCCAGAAGTTTTGATTTAAAGACAACTGATAATCTAAAGACAGATCAACTCCTTTACCAAGAGCCTCGCCAACATTAGCCCTTACAGGTGCCTGTAGTCCCATCGTTGCAGGAATCGATGCTCTATCCATAAGGATATTAGTACGATGCTCTCTAAATGCATCCACTTGAAGTTCCAATTTCTCAAATAATCCTAACTCTATCCCTACGTTAGTCTTTTTTGCTGTTTCCCAGGTAATATTATCATCTGCATAGCGACTGATGGATACACCAGTTTTGTTGTAATCAAAATTAGTTCCAAAACGATACCCTTTTGATCCCTCATTCATTTCTACATTAGATAAATAATAAAATCGATCATCGGCACTTCCAATTGCATCATTTCCTACTAATCCGTGCGTAGCTTTAAACTTAAGTTTCGAAACAACATTCGTGTATGGCTCAAAGAACTTCTCATTTGACAAGATCCATCCAAATCCTGCTGAAGGAAAGAAACCAAAACGCTCATTATCAGAAAAACGTTCCGAACCATTATATCCAAAGTTAAACTCTAAGAAATATCGGCTATCGTATGAGTAGGTAAAACGTCCAGATAATCCTTGGTTACGATAAGGTAACGATTTCTGTAGGTTTCCGGCATTCGCATTTTCCTGCTCCCTAAGTGTATAAACCAACAATCCACTAACACCGTGTTTTTCAGCAAACGTTCTATCATACTGAACGGCAGCCTCAAGATAAGATGTACTTGTAATATCCTTACCACCTGGCTTGTATTCAAGATACTCTGTACCTTCATCCTTGTTCAACTGAGTCAAAGAATATTCCCCAGTTTTTTTGTCGTACGCACCAATTTGGTAATAATACGGATTATAGTATCTGGAAACATCATAGTACGAATAACGATTACTCGATGCTAACATTCTGGCTGATAATCCTTCTGTTATAAACTTAAGATCCTGCTTTAGCTCAAATTGTGCAAGCACAAGTGTTTTACTATAATCTTTATATCCCTTCACCATATCGGCGTAAGGATTGATATAATTGGCATCCTCGTAGTTTCCAAAAAGAATATGATTGGTATAAATATTGTCTTTATCAGCAGGATAGTATGCTGGAAAAAGAACCGGATTGGTTCTCATTACCTTATTGTACACCCCTGTTCCTCCGTCGATAGGCCCCTTATAATCATCTAAGGTAGCATGCAAACGAACAACTGCTTCTGTTGATTTTGTGATATTAATGTTGATATTAGAGCGAACAAGATAACGACGTAAATCAATATTATTATTGAAATTATTCTTGTTATCCACTTTCAGGATACCATTATCCTTCGATGCAGTACCTGCGATATAATATCTTGCAACTTTTCCACCACCACTAATATTGAAATTTAAGCGTTGGTTGGTAGTGTAATCCTTAAAAAGCATTTTCTGCCAATCTGTTGCTGGATATTTTAAGGGATGTGCTCCTAGCTCGGTTTGGTCGATTTGATCATAGCTATACGGTAAAACACCCAGAGGGTCTCTGGTTTTCACTGCCTCATTGTGAAGTCTCATATATGTCAAGGGATCTGCCAGTTTAACATCCTTTGTTGGAGTACTAAACGAATTCTCCAAACGCACAGATACTCTTGCTTTTCCCTCTTTACCTTCTTTTGTCGTAACCAGAATAACACCATTCGCACCGCGTGCACCGTATAGTGCTGTTGCTGTAGCATCTTTCATGATAGAGAAACTCTGAATATCATCAGGCTGCATACGTGCAAGATCCTGAGCCGATAATTCTACACCATCAATCAAAATCAATGGATCTTTTTTATAACCAAAGGTAGTTACACCACGAACAAAGAATTCTGCATTATCTTGTCCTGGTTCTCCACTACGTTGATATGAAATGATACCTGCCATACGACCTGCAAGGGCTGTTGTAAGGTTTGAAGAAGGAACCTTCAACTCTCCTGGATTTACAGTTGTAACAGATGCAAGAACACTCTCCTTTTTTTGTTTACCAAAGGCAACAACAGTAACATCATCAAGTTGTTCTGCTTTCTCTTTTAGTTTAATCTTGAATTTTGTTTCAGAACCAACATCAACAATTTGAGATTCCATTCCAATAAAAGAGAACACTAACTTATCAGATGGATTAATTCCTGAAATTTCGAATTTACCGTCAATATCAGTAATTACACCTCGTGTTTCCCCTAGTACAGTAATAGTTACACCTGGTAAAGCCTGTCCACCAGTATCTGTTACTTTTCCTGTAACTATCTTTCCTGAAGATTGCTGCGCTGTAATTAGGCGCCTCTTCAACACTATGTTTGTTCCTTCAATAACATAATCAACACCTGAATCTTTAAAGATTTCCTGCAAGACATCTTTTACTGTTCGTTGGTTTACTTTGATAGTGACCTTACGATCCATATCAATTTCTCGTGAATTATACACAAAAAGATAATCGGCCTGATTCTCTATCTCTTGAATTACAGACTGAATACTTCCCTTATTGAAGTTTAACGACACCCGTGAATTCTGTGATTTCACGTTTGTCGCGAAGACCGAAGTCGCCAATACAAATATTAGGCAGAATGTAATCTTCATCGTTCTTATGACACGTTTAATTAAGTCAAAATGTCCTTCTGACAAATAATTTTTCATACATTTGTTTTTGAATGTTTGATACTACGTTTTGTGGAAAAAATTGTCGGGTATCGACGTTCAATTGGCAGATGTTGGCGCATCTGCCATTTTTGTTAGTTTAGTTTAAGTTTTCATCGTCATAGTCATATTTTAGGTTTTATACTTATTTATAATTACTGGATAGTTATCAAGTTTTGTTTGTTATCGTATTTGTAATTGAAGCTATGAGATAGTTGTAATACCTTTAAAATATGATGTACTCCATCGTTTTGGCGGAACTTTCCAGTACACTCATACTCTAAAACTTTAGGATTCTCAACATGAAACCTAACATTATACTTTCGCTCAAGCGTTTTAATAATCTCGGCAAATGATTCCTTCTCGAAATTGAGTATTCCCTCTCGCCACAGAAATCGCTCTGTATCTTGGATTTTCCGAATATTAATCGTTTCATCCTTCACAATTGCCTCTTCATTAGGCCTTAGCCTCACCAAAGAATTCCCCTTTGCACTCAATAGTTCGACCGAACCTTCGAGCAGTGAAACACGTAATGTCTGGTCACCTGTGTATCCATGCACATTAAACTGAGTACCATGAACTTTCACCTGGTAACCATTTACATCTACAATAAAAGGTCGCTTGGTATCTTTTGCGATATCAAAGTACCCTTCACCATCAATGCTCACACGACGAACATCGGAAGTAAATGTCTCTTCAAATTTGAATTTCGTTTCAGAATTCAACCATACTGTTGATCCATCCGATAATTTTACCTCTGCATGTTGTCCTGATGGAATTACCATTTCATGAGGAACAATAGCTACTGGCTTTTTAAACTCCGGAAGAACATATTGAAATGTAAGAAATGCGATTAGCAATACTGCTGCTACTTTTAGCAACTCCAATCCCATCTTTCTGAAATTCACCTTTCTCACTTTACCCTTTTCCTTATCATTTTGCGCATAGTCATGCCATAATGAAATATCATGAAGCTTCCGTAAAGCCATAAACTCTTTCATATGCTTTGGATCTTCCTGAATCCAGGACATGATTTCAATCTTGTCCTTTTCGGTACAATCGCCTTTGATATAATTAATTAATCGAATTTTATCCATCTTAAATTTCTCTTTTATCAAAACGTGAATAAACGTTTTAGCTCACACCCCACATAAGTCGCTGCAAATCTGACAATTCCCTACTTGCAACTACCGTATTCTTGCAGGAATTTTATTCCCGCTACGTATATAAAACGATTTAGCCCAACGTTACCCTAGTGAAAAAATTAACTTTTTTTAATATTTATAGAAAAAACAAAATCGGAAGGTAATCGCTTAAAGATTTTCGAAGCTCTTTAAGCGCAATAGAGATATGATATTCAACACCTTTCACACTGATATCCAATTCCTCAGCAATTTCTTTGTTCGATTTAAAGTCAAAACGACTCATTTCCAAAACCTGTCTGGTTTTTGGTGGTAAAGACTTTAATGTTTTTTGAAAGATTTCCTGAATTTCTGATGAAAACATATCTGTTGGATCATAAGATTCCAACACCGATAAGCGTAATTGTAACTCATCATTCAGATTTTTATGAATATCCTTTAATGCTTTTTGCTTAACCTCTTGATGCTTTAGATGATCAAGAGTTGCATTTCGTAGAATAGTAAAAAGAAATGACTTAATATTATCAAGAGGAGACTCTTTTAGCTTCTCCCACAACTTAATAAGCGACTCTGAAACAATGTCTTCTGCAATAATATCATCATGCACGTACGACTTTACAAAAAGAAACGATTTTTTGTAGTACTCCGTATAGATTTGATTAAAGTTTTGCATAGTCATAGTCAGTCCCTCTTTCGCAAAAGAACGAATTTAATTTTGAATATACAATATGACTCTAAAAAATCCATTCACCTATTGCCTCGTAAGAAAAGTCCTCATAAAATGAAAGTAGGTAACCTTATCTCAAGATTACCTACTACACTAATAACGACTAAAAAATGAATCTAACTTTCTCTTTCTTACCTACAATAAAAAACACCATACACTCATTTATGGCTGATCCAAATAGTAATACATTGCTGCTTGATATTTTATTGGTCTCTCATCGGAATAATATTGCTCCATGGTAGCATAAAATGATGTCATAAAGGGCACATTATCCATAATTTGAAAGCGATTTAGAGAGACAACACGGTTCCCATTCTTCACAAAATGAGGAGCATCCTTGTCCGACAGGCCTTCAGTTGTTGTGTAGGTCTGATTATGAAACGGACGACTAAATCTTACTGGCCATCCCCAGGCATAACCGAAGTAATCCTCTGTTCCTGTTCCAAATGTAGATGGAAACTTTTCTCCATCAACATAGAATTTTTCATCTCCTTCACCCCACCACCAGGGAGCATTAAATTTCGTCAAATTGTAACCATACTCAATACCACTCACAGGATTAAAAACTGAAAGCATCATACCACAAAAACGACCACATCCTTGCAAGTCGAGTAATAACCGATCAGGCCAACGCTCCTCTTCTATCTTTTGTAGCCCATCATTCCATTGCACATGAAAATAGCCTTGCTTATCACTTTTACCTTTAATCTCCTGAGAATCAATTCTCCCTTTTAGAGGAATCTTTCTTCCGCTATTGTTAACTAAAACTATTTTGGCATTACGCTCGAAGGGCATATACCAGTTAGAATACATCATTCTACCATTCATTCCCAGTGGCACTCCTGTATATTCGCTCAGCTTATTCCAGTCGTGCACCGATGCACCAAAGAAAGCTCCCAGCGGACAGCTTATTGAAGGTTTTGCACTTCCATCCCAATAAATCTCAATCTGGATATTTCGGAGTAAATCGCCTATAAATTGATTATTCATTAAATCACTCTCAAACCTTGTGATTGCCTTTCTCCCCGACAACAAAAACAATACCTCACTGTCATCTGCAGGTAAGTTAATTGATTTTGTTTCTGTTGATACCCCGGAACAAACATAAGGAACTTTGTCTTTTGAATTCACAAAAGCCACTTCAACTTCACGTAATAAGGCCTCCTCCTCGTCACTAAATGCTCCGTTGAAAGATGGAACGTTATAATTCTCAGGAAACAATGTATAATTGATCTGATAAAACTGACCCCAGTCTTTACTGGCCTTAATCTTACATTCACGTTGAAAACAAATCGGGATATAATTGTTCTTCCCCTTGGCACTCGTGTAAACAAATCCGGGGAAATTAAATGGAGCATGTTGTCCATCAAACAAATGCTCAGCAGGCATTGTCAATACCTCTTTTCCATCAATTTCAATGGTTATATTACCAGCCTCAGGTTTTGCTGACCAAAACCGATTCACCACACCTGGACCTTTTAAATGGGCAAGAATATAATCCTCCCCTTCTTTGCCCTCATAACCATCACCATCATAGTTGGCACTCCAATTCACATATTGCTGCCGATCAACATCATACTTACTTTTGCGGTCATAACTTGAAACCATACCGCTTTTCTCACCTTCTACGGGAAAAGAAGCCAGTGCCTTCAGATCGACATATCGTTGAACAACAGCACCAAAGGTTAACGTTTTTCCTTTAGTTCTATTACCTTTTCCATCAACTGTGTTATCACTATTGATGGCAAAGCTTGAACTTCCCAGCAACAGCAGTAGTATTGTAATTCTTACAGATAGTTTAGTCATGTTAGTTAGTTTAAAAAGCTTCGATTCCAGACCGGTAAATACCGACCAAAGAACCAAAGCTTAGGCTACTCTACTTCTCTTTAAACAGTTTAATTCCGTAGTGATCTATAATTTTATTGTAAGCATCTGATGCAGCACCATTACCCCAGTCATAAATGGTGAACACGCCTATACCTCCTCCTTGAGGATTGGTGTAACCACTATGTCCGTAGTTTTCCATCATGAAACCATAATCCTGCTCTTTAAAGAAAGGATATCGTATCTCCCATTGCTTTCTTGTCTTTGGATTCTCTGGACAATACATCATGCTAAACGATGCCTTTACAGCCGCTACACCCCGATCAACATATTCTTTAATTTTCAAGACTTTCCCGTAACGAATAATCAGATCTGCAAATAACGCCTGGCGTGAATCATTCCACTCTCCATCAGCATTCATCACTCCAAAGCCACCAAATACTTTCACATACATAAAAGGTGGTTGCCACACAGCCTGAGCCATCAACAATTCATCCATAGTCCGCTGTCCCAGATCCAGATATCTTTTATCATTAGTCACTTCATAACAGTCGAGCAATGCCTCTGCAGTCCAATAAATCGCCAAGGTATTTTGCTTAAACATGTTGTTACGTTCAACCTTTTTATCTACCAGAAATTTGCTTCCCCAATGACTACATGACCAGTAGGTTTCGAAATCCTCCCATTGTCCAACTGGAATAATATTCTCAATTACAGCCTTCATCGCTTTCAGGGCAGCAGTCTTATACTTCTCCTCACCTGTCAGTTCTGACAACTTCAATAAAAATGTAACAGATTTTGAAGTCTCAGGAGACTGTTTCAATACATCTGAAGGCTTCTTAGTATCAGAATATATCCAGGCAGGAAAGAATCCCTCAGCATCCTGATATTTCAATAAACCATCAGCATAATGCTTTGCATAAGCCAATAGGCGATCATCCTTTTCCAGTTCCTCGTACCATGTTAGCATGAAATATGCCGTACAGCTCATATCCAAAATATGCAATGGCGATTTGCGACAATCGCGGGTGTAAGGATTACGGTTAGAGTTTCCAAAATAGTAAGTATCCCATCCCTTTGAGCGATTATATCGCTTGCCATTAATTTCAACCTTCTCCATCTCCGTTGCAATAACACCAGGGAACAAACCATTCTCCTGTGGAAATGATAGTGCAAGCTCTTTGGTCATATTTGCACGTTTGATGTAATCTGCATTATTGGTACGACGACCATAGCGATACAACCCTTGTGCTGAACGCAATGAATTAAACCACCCCTGATTCCATATCGATCTGAATTCTCGCTCATCAACCTCTCCCGGATAATTTGGACTCTGAGTATAGTTCACAATAAACACTGGTGCACCTACTTTTTTACCATTCAGCTCGAACTCCTGCCAAACCGCATCTTCCCAGGTATTAAACGCCCAGTTATAAGTGTGATCGACATAAGGTTCTACAGCCCCATTCAAAGGTTCTCCTTTATCCGACAATTCCTTACCATACTTCTCCCACATAAAGGCAAGAGGCTTTCGCCAAGGATTGGTAATATTCTCCTGTTTATCACTCACCATCACGTAGAACGAAACTTCAAGCTGCCCTTTCTTAAACGCCGTGCTTTCAGCCTTATGAAACAACACATGCTCTTTCACCACATAGTCGCTAAGTCCAACAGTCAGACAGTTACGTGGAGCATCCATATCCATATACCAGCGATAATTACTTTTTGCCCTGGCATCCAAATCAGGAATCACTGTAATTATCTTATCTGCTGATGAAATCAACATCGCAGGAGCACGAAACGCATGATCTGCAACAATATGCTCATCGGTAGGTGATAGATGAGATGACCAATGGAAGGTTCCTTGAAACTTTGGGTACAAATTCACAGCCCAGGATTTGGCTTTCATATCATCCTTCAATTCCTGTATCGCCGTCACCCTAAATAGATCCTTCTCCACTTTTTCAATCTGGTATGAGGGTGCCGCTGATCCCAGTTGTTCCAGCTGTATATTTTTTACAAATACACTAAGCGTTTTCTCTTTTAAATCTTCTCCCTGCACTGTTACGCCTTTAGCTACCACCTGTTGAGTAGTATATATTCCAGATAGACATATCAGGACAACAATTGCTAATCTCTTTTTTAAGAATTTCATATCTCAATGCTTTATTATTAGTTTTCTCCTTACACTACTTATTCCATTTAGCAGCTCAAATTCAGTTTACATCATCGAGTTCAAAATTAGAGATTACGACCTACAGGTTGGGGATATAAATCGTTATAAAAGGTGCAGATTTCAATCCTTGAGGCATGAAGGGAAGGTTTTATAAAAATCGTTCAAATTTTTTCACTATCAAGCAGTAGTGGACGGCACAAAAAAAGGGACTAACAGTCCCTTTTAATTTATATTTAAAAACTTACAGAAGTCGATTTATGGTAATTATAATAGATTAATCCTCGCTTTTTTCTTGGAAACGTGAAGCTTCTATAAAGTAAGCGAGATTGAATATGCCACCCTACGGCAGAGGCATCTCGAACCAGCTTAACCTTGGCAATAAAATCTTCTTTCCCTTTGAAATAAATCTTAACCACGGCCTTATCTCTTCTTATTATATTTTTCTTGATGAATCCACTACATGGAGGCATTTCCTTACAACCATGTTCCTCAAATTCCATGTCACCAGCTTGAAAACTATAATTGCCTTCATCCTTAAACAACATAAAGTCGGTGATATCAATCTCACTTATCTTATCCATGTAATTACAAACAATTGAATCAGACAAAACTATTTTTAATACCCCAGCGTTTTCAGATTCAGCTGCAGCCTTTAATGATAGAAAAATAACAAATAGAAGAATAAATCTTTTCATAGCGTTTCAGTTTAAATTCCATGGTACGACGGAGTAATCGTTATTTTGTTACAGTAACATAAAAAAAGAGGCCTACCTTTTCTAGCAAGCCTCTTTTTATCGTTTAAAGAATCAGGTTAATTCCACCCTGGATTTTGAGTTAAATTATCATTTGCATCCAACGCTGACAATGGCATTGGAAGTAAATAAAACTTATCATCCCAGGTCTTTTCATAGATACTGTATTTCGCACCTACCAAATCACCAGGTTCTGTCGTACTCTTGGGAATTCCATATGTCATACCATTCAATAAAGCATCACCTAATTTGTAACGCCAAATATCTGTCCAGCGCTGAGCACCTTCTCCTGCAAACTCATAACGACGTTCTAGTAAGATTGCATCAATCATTGCATTGCCTGTCGATCCTTTTGTTACTACAGGTAAATTAGCACTGGTATATGCAGGCATACCAACTCTTTCGCGTACCTCGTTCAAAAATGGTAAAGCCTCGTTATCCTTATCTTGTCCAGCAAGAGCCTCTGCAAGCATCAGTAGCACCTCTGAATATCGAATTACTTTATAGTCTGCATCGTTTTGATCAATACGCGCTAAGTCATAATCGACATACTTCTTAAAATTATATCCTGATGGATTCACACGCCCGGTGATATTATCTGTCTTACCGCTTGGATTTATACTAGGGTGAGGTTGGAATTCATAAACTAACTCTCCTGTTCCTCGAGCAGGTAATATATCTCCAGGAAGAAAGGCACTGGCCTTTAATCGAGGATCACGATTCTCCCAAGGATTGGCAGGATCGTAAGTATCATCATCCTTTGGAAACAATCCATTGGTAG
This sequence comes from Puteibacter caeruleilacunae, assembly GCA_005217565.1. Classification (GTDB taxonomy): domain Bacteria; phylum Bacteroidota; class Bacteroidia; order Bacteroidales; family Prolixibacteraceae; genus Puteibacter; species Puteibacter caeruleilacunae. The sequence goes on along the minus strand of SJCO01000005.1, from coordinate 197,907 downwards.
TTTGAAATGACTCAATCAGACTAGCAGTATAACCAACGCGACTCTGATTTGTAGAAGGCCCCTCTGGTCCGGTATATGATCCTTTAGGTGCTACACGACGCCCAAGAGTATGTGTTCTGAATTCAGGCACATAGATATTAGCCAAAACTGTTTCTGTTGAGTTCTGATCACCAGCACTGGTAAATTGTTTTTCAAATCCGGCAATACCATCTTCAAGGTCATACTCCCCTCCATCAACAATAGCGCGACAAGCAGCTTCTGCTCCTGCATACATAGCATTTTTATCAGTATGCCATCCTAATGCATTTAAATATGCACGAGCTTTCAATGCCAACACTGCTCCACGAGTAATACGACCAGCATCATCTGCACTATATTCACTTTTCTTTGGTAAATCACCAATAGCATCCAATTCTGTAATTACAAAATTAAAAACTTCTAAACGCGGAGTTCTTGAAGGGAAGAAATCTGGTGCTGTAGGTTCTGTAATTAAAGGAACATCTCCATAAGCAAAAACCATACGTTCATAAATCAAAGCTCTTAAAAAGCGGGCCTCCATTGTAAACTGTTCACGCTTCTCCTCATTAGTAAATGTAGCTTCAGGAATACGAGCTAAGAATTCATTTATATCACGAATAGCACTATAGCGATAAAAGGTTCCCAAAAAACCAGAGTTTTCAGTCCATCCTAAATCAGCACCCTGAACATTACCATTCACACTTCTAAATACCGCATCATCAGTCCAAACAAATGGGCGAATCTCTGGATTGCTACTTTCCACATCTGGGGCAGGCAGAAAAGTATATAGATTATTCAGAGCAAATGAAATATCTTTTTCAGTTTTAAATACGGAAGTCTCAGAGTATTCATCCAAATCTTGTACCTCCAGATAATCTTCACATCCTGCACACACAAGGAAAAGTAACAAATATAATATTGTATTTTTATTCATGACTCAACTTTTAAAATTTAACATTTACACCGAATGAATAAGTAATTGGTAGAGGATAGTCTACAGTTCCAGTTCCTAATTCAGGATCCCATCCAGTATCATTAGCCACATTGTTTGTCCATACTGTTCCTAAATTCTCAACCGATGCCACAACATCCAATCCTTTGATAAATTGTATTGCATTTAACTGAGATTTAGAAAAGCTATACGACATGGTAACATTCTTAATTTTGATGAATGCACTATTATGCAAGAAATGCGAATTATTCTTCGGATAAGGAGCAACATTCACCTCAGCCAGTGGGAACAATGCATCTTTATTATCCGTTCTCCAATAGTCGGTCTGCAACTCAAATGGAGCAAGTGAATTTGGGAATAACTGAGTAGTGTTAATACTTGTCCACCACTCTTTTTTATCCAATACTCCATAGAATCGAGCAGATATTGAAAAACCTTTATAAGAAGCACCAAGGCTAAATCCAGTGTAATAATTTGCATTACTATTCTTATCAAGAATAACACGATCGTCGGTATTGATAACACCATCACCTGTATCCAATACTCCATCACCATTGGAGTCAACTGTTGGTTGATCTACAAACTTAAATCCTCCAACGAAAGATCCACCTACAGGTCCTTGATCGATTAATGTTGTACCATCATCAGCTAGATTACTATCAATCTCCTCTTGAGAGTCGAAGAATCCATCAGTCTGGTAACCATAGCGGTTATTGATCGGTAATCCTTCATCCTGGTAATTACTTCCTGTTTTAAAAGGACCTCTATCCTTCAGGTCTGTAATCTTATTGTCGTAACTACTAATATTAAACGACATCCAGTAACCGAAATTTCCAATCTTATTGCGATGTTTCAATTCAAGCTCCCATCCCCAACTTTTCACGTCATATACGTTGCCGGGAACATTACCAAGACCAAATTCTTTAGGTGTTTCCAAGTTATCCAGAATATCCTGTCTATTATTAATAAAGTACTCTCCCTGCATTTGAAGTTTACCATCCCATAACGAGAAATCTAGTCCAAAATTCATAATAGCAGCTGTTTCCCATTTCAAATCCTGACTTGCAGGAGAACCAAGACTTAGGCGAGGCTGTATTTCACCTCCGATTGGATAGCCAGTAACATCAAAATTAACCAATTGTAAAGTTCGTTTTCCTACTCCAGAGTCATCACCTGTTAGTCCGTAGGAAGCTCTTAGTTTTAGACGGTCAACAAACTGAATATTATCAAAAAATGGTTCTTGAGAAATGTTCCATCCAACAGAAGCTGCAGGGAAAAATCCCCATTGATTACCTTTTGAAAAGTTGGAACTACCATCTACTCTAAATGAAAGTTCAGCAACATATCTCGAAGCATAATCATAATTCAAACGGCCAAAATATGACAATGTAGTTGAATTACCTCCACGAGAAGAAGTATTTCCAATTCCCCCACCAATACCATCATGGATACTTTGTCCTAAGTCAAGATCCTGTAAAATATCCAGTTCATATCCTTTTCTTCCCGTCTGAAATGATTCCGATTCTCCATCTTCTGATTGGAAACCTAGTAATACATGTCCATGATGCTTCTGAATATCAAAATCATAGTTCAATGTAGTAAGCGTTTTAATCGTATAACCTTTCGATGACGTTAATTTCAAGCTTCTTTTATCACCCGATCCAGGTACATATTCTTTATATTCAGGATCGGTTTCATCAAGAATCACATAATCAAATACATTATTCCATGCACGGGTATTTGTATTGGCATTCTGATAAGAAACGCGCTCTTCGATAGTTAAACCTTTAAGTGGACTAACCTTTGCATAAAGCTGAACATTCAATGCATCACGTTGCTGCTTTGAATAGGTTCCAGAAGCTGCAGAAGCGATACTATTTATTCCTCCGCCACCACCTTTGTATACCCATTCGCCCTCGTCAGTTTTCACTGGAAAAAATGGTAATCCTCTTAGGTTGTTTCCTCCATCTGAAGGCGTGCTATTGGTTACACGATTAGCTAATAACACATTGGTTCCTAATGATAACCAGTCGTTGATTTCAGTATCAAGCTTTATTCTAAGGTTTAAGCGCTTAAAATCATCAGCACCAATAACCAAACCATTCTGTTTAAGATAACTGGTATTAATCAAATAACCTGTATTTCCAGTTCCACCACTGACCGTTAAGTTATGAGACTGCTGACCTGCATCAGAATCATACATTTCTTCTGGCCAAATAGTCTCTGGATAAAAACCACTAGCTGCTAAATCCAGTAAATCCTGGGAATAAGCAACATTTTCAGGATCTAATCCATCGTTAATTTGTGCCTCATTCATGATTTGCATATACTGCAATGAATTTACTGTCTTCGGTAACGTCTGTGGTGTTTGAATTGAATGATTATAGCTGTAATTCAACGATAATCGATCGTTTTTATTCGTTGCTTTTGTGGTAACCAACATTACACCATTTGCTCCTCGCGCTCCGTATACAGCCACTGCCGATGCATCTTTAAGGACACTAATATTTTCGATACTATTTGGATCGATATCATTCAATGATCCCTCAAAACCATCAATGATAACCAATACACCTGTTGAATTAGTAGAACTAGCACCACGGATACTGAATCCTGGTGTTGAACCAGGCTTACCATTCGAGTGAGTACTTCTAACACCTGGTAATGATCCAACCAATGCTGTCTGGATTGATGTTACCGGACGTTTAGTAATCTCCAATTCTTCATTATCAATTTGAGAAATAGCACCAGTTACTTTTGTCCTCATTTGTGTACCGTAACCAACAACCACAACTTCCTCTAATCCTACAACATCATCAGTCATAGTTACATTAATCTCTGTCTGCTTATCTACAATAACCTCCTTAGTAAGCATCCCTACAAAAGAGTATGTCAGTACAATATCCGTTCCTTCAAATTGTAGACTATAATTTCCATCTAAGTCGGTTACAGTCCCATCAGAAGTACCTTTTACCACAACTGCAACACCAGGAATTGGATTTCCATCGCTATCAACCACTTTACCTCGAATATTCTGCTGTGCACCTTCAATGGTATCAAGCAGACTAGAATCATCGCCCGATAGCAATACTTGATTATCCTTAATTACATACTTTACTGTTGTCCCTTGAAACAATTCATCAAGAACCTGATTTATAGACTTGTTTCTTACATTTATATCTACAATTCGCTCGGCATTTATAATCTTCGAGCTGTAGATAAAAAAGTAATCGCTCATACTTTCCACCTCTTGCAGCACTTGCTTCAAACTCACATTACTCTTATTCAGAGTCAATCGGGATGATTGTGAGTATGATTCAGCAGCAGTTAGTTGAATCAGCGTTAGTAAAAAAATACAAATAGTTAGTTTCATTCTCATTAAAATTTGACGCACGTATAGTGCATTTCTTGTCGTAACGACAGAATCAAGTTTTTTTTTCATAATTTTGTAATGTTTTAAAATTCAGGATCAGCACTGGCAGAGTGCTGTGTCTTAAAGCAAGAGGATGTTGACGCATTCTCTTGCTTGTTTAGTTTTGTTACATAAGCATTGGTTTTAGTTTTTAAGATCGTATTTGATAGTTACTTTTCGTTTTTCCAGGGTTCCATTTTCGTTAAATTCTCTTTTCTCGTATTCATATTTTATTGGAGAAACGGTTGCTAATTTTTCCAAGACCTGATCAAGTGTCTCGTCAAAGAATGTAGCTTTGTATGTTAATCTTTTTAGCTTTTCATCTTCAATAATGATGTCTACATTGTACCACCGTTCCAGCTTCCTCATCACATGTGGCAAAGCATCATCCTCAAACATTAGCTTTCCATCCTTCCATGCAATATATTTCTCAGGATCAATATCTTTCACTATATATTTTGATGATTCAGACTTGAACTTAAAATGTTGGTTTGGGTCAAGCTTCGATATTAACCTTCTTTTTTCATCAACAGTCTTCATTACCGCTACCCTTCCTTCAACCAATGTAGTTTCGAAATCAGGACTATCATCATAGGCCTTCACGTTAAATTTTGTTCCCGTCGCCTTAACTGTCATCTTCTTTGTCTCCACAAAGAATGGATGCTTAAAATCCGATTCTACTTCAAAAAAGCCTTCTCCTTCAAGATGAACTGTTCGACATGCTCCCTTGAAACACTGTGGATAGGTTAACCTACTACCATGATTCAGCCATACTTTAGAGCCATCAGGTAGTGTTAGGTTAATCTGAGAGCCTACAGGTGCAACAACTTCGGTATGAACCACAGATGCTTGGTTATTTATAAGTATACTTTTAGGAAACCACATGGTTAAAGCCAAAAATGAAAGAAAAGGTATGACTAGCCAGACAGCAGCACGCGATAACACTTTCATAGTAGTTGAATACATTAACCTTCTTATTCTACTATTATCTTTTTGATTATTCGCTTTGCCTGATAAATTGATTTTATGATGTATAGCATTTAGTCGTGCTGTTTCACCACTCTTCAATCTCTTTTGTGAACCAGTTTTCCGCCATAACATTCGGAATATAGGTTCATAAAGCTCATTATTTCTTTCATCTGCTAAATTATCTACGGTATCCCGTACATTATCTTTATGATAGTGATTAGTCAGATAGTTTATTATTCCTTTTATATCCATATTAACATCTAAACAACTCAATTATTACTTCCTGAGAACCAAGGATTAATCCCCCAATTGAATCCCAGTCTCAACAGTTAGACGTCAATATTTAAAATACCACTATCGGAAAATGATTTTTTTTGAAAAATATTTTTAATTCAGCAAACTAACCAATAGCATTACAATGAAATAGTCCTTCTTTAGACTTTCTCGAAGATATTTATGGGCTTTCACAATGTGATTTTCAACGGTGTTTTTGGAAATATTCATACTCGTCGCAATCTCTTGATAAGATAGACGGTCAAAGTGCTTTAGCTTAAAAGCCTCTTGCTGCTTCGCTGGCAATGCTTCAATATGCTTATTCAACCGTTGCTGTAGTTGTTGTAGCTCTTCCTCTGTAAATTCAGATTCCAACACATTTATCAATGAATCGGTATTGACATTCTCAAGGTATTCTAAATAATGCTTTTCCTTCGAACGTTTTCTGATAAGCGTCATTGAAGTATTGTAAGCCACCGAAAATAGATAAGATTCGAAAGAAGAAGTCTGCTTCAAACTAGTTCTTTTCTCCCATAATTTCACAAATATCTCTTGTACTGTCTCCTCGGTATCTGATTCATTTTTCAGAATACTATATGCGAAGTTTTCTAGTTTTGCATTATAAGCTTCAAAGATCGCATCAAAAGCCTTTACATCACCAGCAATAAACTGATTAATAGTCGCTTCATCAACTAACTTCTTCGCAATCTTCATCTATCATGAAATTTATGGTGTGAAGCAAATATAGGAAATGCCCAGAGTAGTATCAAGTCGTTAATACTAATTATACCACTAATGAATTTTCACCACACATTTTAGGGAACTCGAATTCAAATATGAAACCTTCAAAAATAAAAACGGCCTTAAAGCCTCGTAATGAGACCATAAAGCCGTTTTCAATCTATTAGTCATTTTATTTTATCAAACGACATAAGATATACTAACCTCACTTTAAAACTATAAAAGGAGCTTTTTCAATAATGAGCATTACATTATTTCTTTACAAGTTGTCCAGCAGGTCTGATTTCTGATCCTTTTACTTTAGTCAGATTATCACCAAGTTCATATTTTGCCTGCTCAGCTAGTTTTGATAACTCTTTTACGATATCAGGATGCTTTGCAGCCACATCTATGGTTTCGAACAAATCATCTTTTAGATTATACAATTCCAATCCACACTGCTTATAGTCGTATTTCCCAGGGAAACCATCTTTACCTGGCTCAACATCACGATACGAGCGATATTTATGAGGGAAATACAATTTCCAATCTCCCTTACGGATTCCTCTTAATTCACCACTATAATAACTCCAGAACACTTCCCGAGGATTCACATCCTTACCTTCCAGAAGTCCGGAGATATTTACGCCATCAATTTTGTTAGTCGGAAGTTTAGCTCCAGTATAATGAGCAATAGTCGGCAATAAATCAATACTTGATGCCAACTTATCAACCGTAATACCAGCGGGTACTTTTCCTGGCCACCTCATCACACAAGGCTCTCTATGACCACCTTCCCACATAGCTCCTTTAGCTTCTCTCAATCCGCCAGTTGTTCCTGCATGATTTCCATAATTCATCCAAGGACCATTGTCTGAGGTATAAATAACCAATGTATTTTTGTCGTTGCCAGTCTCCTTTAATGCCTTCATAATCTCGCCAACCGACCAGTCGATTTCCATGATCACATCACCATACAAACCCTGCTTACTCTTTCCTTTGAACTTCTTAGAAACTCCAAGTGGAACGTGAGGCATAGAATGAGGAACATACATAAAGAATGGTTTATCCTTATTCTTTTTAATAAACTGAACAGCACGCTCGGTATATAAAGTTGTTAAGCTATTCTGATCATCGAAATCATCAACAGTAGCCACTTGCTTCTCGCCATCATAAATTGGCAATGGTGGGCATGATAATTTCCAATGTTTTTCTCCCAGTTTCTCACTGGTGGCGGGTGATCCATCATAATGAACAGGCCACATATCATTTGAATAAGGAAGACCATAATATTCATCAAATCCTTGTTTCAAAGGTAAGAATTCAGGATAATGCCCCAAATGCCATTTCCCAAATATCCCTGTGCTGTAGCCCTTCTTTTTCAGAATATCAGCGATAGTTTCCTCTTTAGGATTCAAACCATGCTTAGCCGTTGGCATAAGTGCCCCCAAGATACTTACACGCTCAGGATAACATCCAGTAAGAAGTCCTGCCCGAGAAGCACTACATACAGCTGTAGCGGCATAAAAATTGGTAAATCTTGCACCCTGTTCTGCTAATTTATCGATGTTAGGAGTTTGAAACTCAGTCGCACCAAAACATCCCAAATCACCATATCCTTGATCATCAGTAAAGACAATCACAATATTTGGTAATTCCTGCTTTTGTGTAGTTTTCTTATTACATCCGGCCAACAGTCCTAAAGCACCAAGACCTAAGGTTAATAGTTGTTTTGATTGAATCATTCTTTATAGATTATTAGATTTCTTGATTATTCGATTTTCAGACATGTAATACAGTAAGAATTACCTCATTATTTTGTTTCTGGCTCTAGACTATCAATCTTCTTGATAAAGAGGCCTGTATATCCCCAGATGAGTGCGAATATGAAACCAGTATAGCATACAATAGCAAAAGGTAAATACGATAATGTTGGTACACCCAATGTTTTCGCCATAAACATCCCTGCAACAGTCCAAGGAACCAACGGTTCAATCACTGTGGCGGAATCTTCTAACGTACGACTTAAATTGACTGGCTTAAGACCAAACTTTTTATAGCTCTCTTTAAACAATTCCCCAGGCAAAAGAATAGAAATCTGTCCATTAGAGGTTATTCCAATTGTCAAGAAGCACGAGATAATTGTAGTCAAGATCAAACTACCCGTATTGGTTACCATCCTAAGTAAAAACTTAAGAACGATTTCTAAAGATCCAGAAACCGCCATCACTCCTGCAAAAGCAAAAGCACACAATGCAACTAACAATGTTTCCAACATCGACACCATCCCTCCTCTCAGAAGAAGTGTTTGCAGATCAGCACTTAACTCGCTAACTTTTATCCCAATCGATGAAAACATCTCAGGTTTAACACCAGTAATAGCAGCATCAATAGCACTGTTCATATCAAAACCATGAATAAATATAGCATTACATGTCGCCACGATTCCAGAGATCATCATGACCGGAATCGTAGGTTTTTGTCGCACTGAACCATATAACACAATCAATACCGGAAGCAATAACCATAAATTGAAATTATAGATCTTATCCATTTGCTGGATTGATTCCATAGCTCCAGCCCCAAGACTTTCGGCATGTCCATCGGAATTTAATCCTAAGAAGAAATAAACAATTGCAGCAACAATAAATGCTGGTCCCGTTGTGTAAATCATATGTCCAATATGCTCATACAACTTTGATCCTGCAGCAATAGAAGCAAGGTTGGTAGTATCAGATAATGGAGACATTTTATCACCAAAATAAGCACCTGATACAATTGCTCCTGCAACCATATCCAATCGTGCATCCATACCAACGGCAATACTCATAAGGGCAACACCAACTGTACTCACCGATCCCCAGGAAGTTCCAGTACATAAGGATACAAATGCTGATACAACAAAAGCCGTAATAATAATGTACTGCGGACTAATAATACTCAGTCCAATTTTAACCATGTAAGGTATGGTCCCTCCTATCATCCATGTACCGATGAGTAGTCCAACCATTAACAAGATCATTAAAGCGGGAAAAGTCTTCGAGACCTTTTCTGTTATTGCATTAATAATATCATCCCAGCCATAACCTAGATACACCGCAATGAGTCCCGACAACAGCGTGGTCAGCAATAACAATATTTCCAGGCGAAGGTTGAATATTGCCCCTCCAACACCCAACAACACAATCATAATTAGTATAGGCAGAAAAGCCTGAAAAAGACTTGGTACTTTCTTGGTTCTAGTCATGTTTAGTTTTATTCATCGTTGTTTTAATTCTTAATACAACACGCTGGCAGGTTTTCAACGCTGACGGGTGTTTCCTAGCAACAATTTTCACCCTCCACAACAACACCTTACAGCATCCAATAGGAACTGAAAGCATGTAAAGCTATTGTCTGGCGTGTATGGCATTAATATATCTTTCCTACTTCTGTAACGCTTTCATCTTCTTTGCAAAACGCTTCCCCATGAGCAACTGACTTTTCGTATTGAAGTGTGTTTCATCAATTGTTGCTGTTCGTTTTGATTTAACAACACCACTAGTTTCTACTAATTCAGGCAGCTCTAAAATCATCACATTAAACGCCTTACGAAAATCCTTATCTTCGGATAACTGACCTGCAACAAATGGAACATTAGGAGCATTTAAATCCTTCCTAAGCTCAGCAATTAATGTCTGAAGCTTTTCCATATAATCCTTCAGTTTTGTTGCATTGCTCTCTCCCTGATGCCAAACAATTCCTTTCAATCTGCCGCTTTTTAAGGCCTCCCTCGTACGAGCAACAGCTTCATTATAAAACTTAGATCCCGGCTTCCATTCTTCAATCTTTGAACCACCTTTAGCATTTACAACCAGACCAATATCTCTTGAACCATTCCCTTTTCTCATTTGCTTTGCAAAAGCATACCCTGGGCCTAACTTCTGCATGGAGATACTTTTACGAATGGTTGAGTACTTGTTCAGCGGATTGGCTGCTTTCTCCCACATTTCTTCAGCATTTCCAGTAAAAATGAAAACACCTTCTAATGTATCTTTTTCATGAGATGTGATTTCAGCTCTACCAGCCATATTACTCTGACCAATCAGTAGATAGATGTCTAAATCTTTAGCTTCCTCTACAGTTTCACTCTTAGCATGAACCTGATTTCCGACACACTCAACAGGTCGTTCTTTTCCTGTCGCCATTAACGCAAAAACGACAAGACTTGCCGCTATTATAGTTCTTTTCATACACTAATTTTAATTACCCCCATGAAAGTAAAAATCTTCCAAAGAGAAAATCGATTACCTATTATGGTATATGACGCAAAAACGGGGGTGTTACCCTCCCGTTTTCGTTTTCCTTTCTCCGGTTTCCGGTCTCCTTGGTAACTACCTTTTTCCCCAAGGATCGTTCTGGCGTTTCAATTCTTTATATAGAAACTTCTGGAACTTCTTACACAATGCATCATTCTCAGGAGCGATATTCTTTTGCTGATATGGATCATTTAATCGGTCAAACAAAGTATAAGTCATAGCTTCACCTTCCTTTTTAATCTCCTCAACATAGGTATATTGTTTAGTGCGAATACCACGCTTCCCTAAATTCCAGTCTTCATTTTTAACAAACATATAAGTCTGAAAGTCTACCTCCTGCTCTGAATTTCCACACAAACTCTCAGCATAACTTACTCCTTCAACACTTTTGGGAATCTCATTCTTTAATCCCATCAATTCCAATAGGCTAGGATAGATATCAGGAATGCTCATTAGCATATCATCCTGACGAGGCTTAATTTTTCCTGGATAACGCAATAGAAATGGAATACGCATCGATTCCTCATAAGGATTATTCTTTGTCACATGATCATGAATACCAATACAATCGCCATGATCAGAGATAAACAACACAATGGTATTATCCTTCAATCCTTCGGTGTCCAAACAATCCATAATGCGCCCAAACTGTTCATCAACACCAGTTATACAAGCATAGTAATTTTTAATATTCTTACGGAAGTGATCTCCCCATTTTGTCCCCTTTGCTGGAATATTAGGACGCTTTGTAAGCTTATCCATTGGAACATCTTTATAAATCGCTTTATATTTTTCAGGTACAAGACTATAACCTGTATGTGGAGGATTCATGGCAACAACCAAAGCAAATGGCTCTTCATTGTGTCGTAGCTTGCCACTTTCATTTTTGATATACTCAATCGCTTTGTCAGCTTCATGTTCTGGCCCCCATTGCTCCACATAATGGAAGTCATTACGACCAGCATCATTGTCCCAGTACAATGGTTTCAGGTGATAATCGTAAGTCCCGTAAGCATACCAGTAATCAAAACCATGGCGACGAGCAGGAGGACACCATTCATTCCACTTATTCTCCCCTTTATTGTTGGCGCAATCGATATATGGAGCATGAGGAGAATCTAAATGCCATTTACCCACATACCCTAATGAATAGCCGTTCTCTTTCAATACATCCGACCAGCAATTTTCTGATTCTTTTAATTCAACTCCCATTGGTGCCGATCGCGACATACAATTGTTTACTACTCCATTAGAGAAAGGATATTTACCACTCATTAACATGGCACGCGTAGGACTACATACAGGGTAGTTACTCACCGCATTCGTCAACACCAATGCCTCCTCCGCAAACTTGTCCAATTGAGGGGTTAACACAGGTTCCTCGTCCAAAAATCCCATAGCACTACCACGCATCTGATCTGGGAAAACAATAACTAAATTAGGACGATTAGATTTGGAATCTTTTTTGGCGAATACGTTCACCGAGAAACATGCAATAAGCACAATTAGAATAATAGGTCTAGCAATCATTGTTATTTAATTAAAGGATTAATCTTTTTATGTTAGGAATTTCAAATTTACCCTTCCTGCGTCAAAAATAAAATCCATTGGCTAGGACAAATGTGTAAAAAAGTTCAACTTTTGGGGAATTATGAACAAAAAGACCATAGTCGCTCATATATTGCAACTATGGTCTCAAATTAATATTCAAAATTAATATCCAGGATTCTGCAACAGACCAAAGTTAATTACCTCACGATAAGGTATTGGCCATAATGCATCTTTCGAATCAAATGATCTATCATCAACTTTATACTTCTCCATATTTGAAGGAACCGCGGCACCTTTAGAATCAATCATTCTAATTCCGTATGTAGGACCATTTCTGATTTCAGAACCGATACCCCAACGTAACATGTCATGATAACGATAACCTTCGAATCCTAACTCCGCACGACGCTCGTAACGCAATACATCAGTCAGCTGCTGAGTTGAAAGTCCGGTTTCAATAGCAGGCATCTTTACAGACTCACGTCCACGCACCTCGTTAATTGCCCATAGGATTTCACTCTCTGCACCACTACTTTCAATTAATGCCTCGGCGTACATTAACAGTACATCAGCATAACGGAATACGATATAGTTCAATTCAAATTCATTAGTTGGCACTTTATAACCTGGTTCCAAAGTATACTTACGTGGAACAAAACCTGTATTTGAAAGCTTAATTCCCTCTCCATAAATCTTACCATTCCACTCCTGACCAGGACAAACAACAGTATAGTTTAATCTAGGATCACGGTTGGTATAAGGATCATTTTCATCATACAATGGTGAAATCGTAATTGGCAAACCATCCTTACAATGGAAGAACTCAACAAATCCCAATAAAGGCTGCAATGCTCTCCATCCATATCCTTTTGGAGAATAATAAGTATTAAACTTATTGGTCTCCTGCTCTTTCATATATTGAACAGCAAAGATGATTTCATTACTCAACTCATTCTCAGGTAAGAAAAGTTCGCGATACTCAGGATGCAAATCATATGCCCCTAAATCGATTACTGTCTTACATGCCGTTGCTGCAGCAGCCCATTGTTGCTTATGAAGTAATAATTTTGCTTTCAATGTCATTGCAGCACCTTTCGTTGCACGCCCCTGATCATCTCCAGTGTATTCTTTTGGCAAGCGCTTAAAAGCCTCATCACAATCCTTCAAAATCTGTGCTTCCACATCTTCACGAGAAGAACGAGGAGTCTCAAACTCATCAGGTGATTGTTTCTTTAATACCAATGGTACACCACCATAGAATTCTGTTAAATTGAAATAATACAATGCTCTTAGGAAATAAGCTTCACCAGTCATGCGTGCCTTTTTATCGGCATCCATTTCTACTCGATCGATATTTTCAAGGAAATAATTACATCTTCCTATTCCGCGATATGCCGCACGGTAACGACCTTCAATAGACTTAGGAGACTTCGAATTCTGTTGTCCTTGAGCAAATGCAGTATATCCTTCCCATGGGTTCTTCGACCAGGCATTATCTGCACAAGCATCCAGATAAGAATAACTGTGATACAGGTGATCGTGATCCCAATTTCTCCACCCCAAAGGATCGTAACATCCATTAATTGCCATGAATGCATCACTCTCTGTCTTCCATGATGTCTCATCCGACAATTTATCCAATGGCACTTTATCGAGGTAATCATCGCTACAAGCATAGAAGCTTACAGCTAGAATTAATATGATTTGGTATATATTTCGTTTCATTTCTCCTTTAGATTTTTAGATTATAAGATTAATAGATCGTTAGAATGTGATCTCAACACCCATTGATACAGTCTTCGCAACAGGGAACACACCAAAGCGTTCTTGTGTTTCGTAACGTTCAGGATCCAATCCTTTAAAATTAGTCCATGTTACCAGATTCTCAGCATTCAAATAGAATCTCACTTTCTGCATAAATGCTTTTCTGGTCAACTCTTTAGGCAAGGTATATCCAATCTGTACGTTCTTCAATCTAATAAAGCTACGATCATACATGTAGAATGTTGATGGATAAGCTGCAGATGTGTTAGGAGCGTAGCTTGAATAAGTCAAACGAGGCATTGTTTTTGAAGGATTCTCTGGAGTCCAACGATCTCTCCAAAAAGTTGCAAGTCCTGAATTGTTAAAGTAAGGCTCAACATACTGGAAACTTAAGAACGATTCAAAATCAGCCATTCCCTGGAAGAATACTCTTGCATCAAAACCTTTATATGAAGCATCTAGATTCAAACCATACATCCATGAAGGATTTGATTTACCCATAATCTGGTAATCCTCTTCTGTAATATTACCATCATCGTTAAAATCCTCGTATTTCAAATCACCAGGAGCAGGATTATAATTGGTACGATTAGGAAGATGCTGATCAATCTCCTCTTGAGTCTGATATACTCCGACATTATTCAACAAGAAGATTGAGTTCATTGCCTCACCTTCACGCTGCAAATAAGTACCAGTATATTCTTTATCTAATTTCTCAACAACATTCTTCATATAGGTAGCATTCACATTTACACCATATGAGAAAGCACCTTTAGTATCTCTCCAATCTACTGCCAATTCAATACCTGTATTCTTCATCTCTCCCATATTCTGCATTGGAGCCTCAACATCACCAACTGAATAAGGAATAGAAACACGAAGTAACATGTCTCTGGTATAACGACAATAATAGTCAGCTACAACCGATAGCTTATTATTCACAAAACCTAAATCTAAACCAATATCGGTAGTTGTAGTTGATTCCCATGTAATATCAGGATTTGCAATTGAGTTAATAGCAGTTCCTTGAACTAAAGCATCGTTAAACGAGTAATACTGTCCTAAATCAATGTTCTGAATTGATGCATAGTTACCAATATTCTGGTTTCCTAATTCACCCCATGAAGCGCGAATCTTTAAGTTATCAATCCAACTTACATTTTCCATGAATGATTCTTCTGTAACACGCCATGCTGCAGAGAATGAAGGGAAGAATCCCCAACGATTTCCATCAGCAAAACGAGAAGAACCATCGTATCGGAAGTTAGCTTCGAAAAGGTATTTACTCTTATAATCGTAATTCACACGACCGAATACAGAACGTAATGACCACTCAGCACCTGATCCTTTTGCCAAGTCCTGTTCTGAACCTGCATTTAACTCTCCTGTAGCATCATTAGGTTGCCCTGCTTTTTTAGCACTGAACCAATCAGAACGATAAGATTCCTGGTTGAAACCAACCATTCCACTTAAAGCGTGATCTTCTAATTGTTTTTTATAGCTCAATGTAGAAAAGAAAGTTTGATTTAAGCTATTGGTATTCTTATTGGTTACTGTGTTGATTGCATTAAATGGCTGCATCTCTCCCGAAACTAAATCCCATGTTGGAGTAGCAACAGTAAAGTCATCATCATTACGGTTCACATATTTCAATCCGTAAGTTCCTTTCAATTTCAAATCTTTAATCAATTCCAACTCTGCAAACAGTGAAAATGTTGCTCGGTCAGTCACTGAATTGCGAGTACTGGTTTCGGCATCTAAAAGCGGATTAGGAGTTCCACTTGCATTTGGCAACACAGAGTTAGGCATTGCACCATATCTTCCTTGATCATCCTTTGGTAACACCATAGGAGCCGATTTAAGCGTTCTCAAAATCATCTCATGATCTCCGGCTTTAGCTCTGTTCTGGTCACCACGACTGGCAGCAATATTTACTCCCCAGTTGAATTCATCACTAATCTTAGTATCCAAATTTAAACGCATATTATAACGTTTATAATCAAATCCTTTAGCAATACCTTCCTGATCTAAATACCCTAACGAGAAGTTATACATGGTTTTACCTTCACCTCCGTTAAAAGTAACATTATGCTGCTGAACAGGTGCCGATCCCCATAAAACATCAACCCAATCGGTATTAGGATACTTTGTTCTATCCGTTGCATTCGCCCACAAATCGATCTCTTCCTGAGCAAAAGTTGCCGACAAACCTGAATTTATATCAGTCTCGTTACGTAACTCCATGAACTCAACAGAATTGTTCACCATATCAGGTAATTTTGTTGCACTCATCATACCATAGTAACCAGTATAGTTCACACGAACCTTACCTTTCTTACCACGCTTAGTTGTGATTAAGATAACACCATTAGCTGCGCGTGACCCATAAATAGCAGCAGATGCCGCATCCTTCAATACCGAATAGCTTTCAATATCATTAGGATTCACATCACTCATAACTCCTTCGATACCATCAATCAATATAAGTGGATTACTATCGTTCAAGGTTCCAACACCACGAATTCGAATAGTACCTCCATCAGCACCTGGAACTCCTGTGTTCTGATTAATCAAAACTCCGGAAACTTTACCGGCAATAGCTGTTGAAGCATTAGTAATTGAGCGACTACCCAATTCCTTCGCACTTACTGAAGCAACAGCACCAGTAAGATTCATCTTCTTCTTTGTTCCATAACCAATGGCAACAACCTCTTCCAAACCTACAGCATCCTCTGCCATCTTCACGTTGATGACAGTCTGACCACCAATAACAATTTCCTGTGTACGCATTCCCACAAATGAGAATACCAACACATCAGCCGTCACATCGGCAGGAATATCAAGCTTATAATTTCCATCAAAATCGGAAGTTATACCAACGGTTGTACCTTTTACAACAACCGACACACCTGGTAGAGGCTCACCAGTCTGATCTGTAATACTACCGGAAATAGATTCTGGTTGTGCTGCTTTTACACCTGACAATTCCTTCTCATTAATAGCGATATAATTGCCAACCACTTTATACGAGAACTTGCTATCTCCAAGTAATTCTTTCAAAATTTCATCTATTGAGGCATTTTTAAACTTAACAGATTTAAGTCCTAGCTCCTCAATCTTCTCTGTTTTATAGAAGAAATAATAATCTGATTTCTCCTCAATCTGCTTTAAGATTTCTTTTACAGCTTTGTTCTCTGCCGATACTGAAACCTTGGCCGACTGACCGTAAGTTCCGGCAAAAACACTTACACTAAAAAGAAATGTTAATACCACTGTTAGCTTCATAACAAGTAATAGTTTAGTCACATTCCTCCCAATAGGAACGTCAGTTTCATTTTTTTTCATAATTTTAAACTGGATTTTTTGTTTTACTAAAAGGACTAGAAAATCCTGCGAATAAATTCGTGATCTAGTCGGGGAAACTGGTACTTTCTCCGACTTTCTCATTTTTAAGATTTTAATTCATTTTTTTATTTGGTTAATAACTCTATTTATCTAATTGATAAAAAGCAAACTCTTTTCATCTGTGTCATTATCTATTTTATATGATTTTATATCTGTACTTTCTACTAATACATCTAAAATATGATGCAATGGCTTATTCTTCAAAAGAGCACCAGTAACAACCTCGTTATTCAACGATTCATTCTCCAATACAACCCTCACGTTGTACCAGCGCTCTATGTGATGAAGAACTACCTCCAGACGTTCCTTTTCAAAAATCAGGACACCATCTTTCCAGGAGGTAAAATGTTTTAAATTAACCTTACGAACGATAGATTTTCCTTTAATCTTATCCCACACGGCCTGTTCCCCAGGTTTCAGCACATGCATCACACTCCCCTCTTTATTCTTAATATTCACTCCTCCTTCAGCCAGCGTAGTATATACCTCTTCATCTTCAGGATAACTGGTTACATTAAACTTAGTACCTGTAACCTCCACATCCATTTTATCGGTTTTCACAACAAAAGGGACTTTCTTATTCTTCGTTACCTCAAAGTAAGCCTCTCCACTCAAATCAATATTCCTGTTATCGATGCCATAAGCAGCAGAATAATCAATAGTAGAACCAGAGTTCAACCATACTTTTGTCCCATCTGGGAGTCTAAGCGAAGCTGTTTCACCATAAGGCACCTCCAGACTATAACTTTGTCCTTCAAGTGAACCATTTGATTTTGTAAATAACTGATATCCCACCAATAGCGTGATAGCTACAACCGCAGCATACTTCAATGTTTCTGTAAATAGCTTAAGCACTCTTCCCTGTCCAATACCAGCCTTCTTCTTAGTCTGCATTAAATTCCGACCGATTTCTTCATCAGTGAATGAAGCCTCTTTACTCGTAAGCAATGCTCTTGTATTTTTGAAGCGAGCATATTCCTTCTTCAGATCAGCATCACTTAAGATTTCCTTATCCAATTGTTGTCCCTCATTTCCTGAGGACGGATTTATTATATGATTTATAAGTTTTTCCAATTCCATTTTTTAACCTCTTGTATAGGTATATGTAGCTCGTTGAATTTTACCCTATGCGGTAAAGTTATTTTTTTCTTAAAGATTACTGATTTTTTAGATTTATGGATAAGCAGAATCACGCACACCCAACCCTATTATACTGGCACACAGCTATATCACAACACTACAGACTTATAACCTTGGAAGAATAAAAAACTAAATAAAAGGCAACACTAACGGTAAATAATCTTTTAAAGCAACACGCATGGCCTTTAATCCTTTTGACATATGAGCCTCAACAGTCTTGATTGAAATATCAAGTTCTTCTGCTATTTCACGATTTTTCTTTTGCTCAAAGCGACTTAAACAAAAAACCTTCCTGCTCTGTTCTGGTAGGCTCTCCAAAGTACGATCAATAATATATTGGATTTCATTAAAGGTAAGATCTGTTGTATCAAGTTCTGATAAAGAGTAATAATTAAGCTCTGCCTGAGTCTGACTAATTTTAACACGCTCATTATATTTATCCGATACCTTCAGTGTTCTGAGGTGATTCATACAATGAAACTTTACTGTAGAATACAACCAGGCATTAATATTAACTTCCTCAGCCAGATTTTCACGTTTGCTCCAAAGAGTAACAAAAGTATCTTGCACAAGATTTTTTGCAACCTCTTCATCTATAACAAATTCCCGAGCAAAATAAGTTAGTCGTGAAAAGTAATTCTTAAAAAGCATATCGAAGATCCCCTCATCTCCTCTTCTTAAGCCTGCGATGATATTTGAATTTGCAAACGAAATCAAAACTATTGGTTGTTGCTCCAAATGTAGTAATTTCTTCAAATAATAGCAGAAAATATGCTAAAATCAATAAAAAAGCCTGCATATGAAACGAAACAGCAGTGTATACTATTATCATTCAGACACAGGCTTCTTGTCAATTATTTCAGGAATATATATCTAAAGTTTAAAATCAACTATAACTCCAACGTGGTCGACCAACCCAATGTTCTCCCATAAATTCCACTTTACAAAAGCATTCTGAGGAACAATACTTCCTCGAAAATAAACCTGATCAACACGTTTAATAAAATCATCCTGTCCAGGACAACTAGCACCTTTTCCAATATCTTTTGATGCTGATATAACATACCATGAGTCATTAAAACCTGCATCCAACAAATACTGGGTTGTTTGAGCACTGTATGTATAGTTTCCTATTTTGACAGACTTGTTCGGATATTCTGCAGCAGGAGGACTATTGAAATCACCTCCCACGATAATTCGACAATCAGTACCCGAATCTTCAACAAATGGCAAAAGCACCTGTTCTATCTCCCCATCAGTCTGCTTACTGCCAATACTAAGATGAGTAGTAAAGATAAATAAAGGCTTATCATCAAGGTTTAGCTTTACACCAAGAACACCCTTCGCCATTGTTACATCATTCGCTTTTTGCCGTGCAAAAGTTTCTTCAATTGGATACTTACTTAAAATCGCCAAAGGATATCCACTATTCTTCATTCCTGGAACATAACCTACAAGTCCTCTACCTGAAGAATAATCAGGACGGTAAAAGGCTGAATACTTATACCCCTTTTTTGATAGCTGCTCCTTTATTTGCTCATAAGCTTGATCTTCAGGTTGAGACTCCAAGCTCACTTCCTGCAATAACAAAATATCAGCCTTATCTTCGGTTAAATATTTCACAACTCTATCTACAGGATAACCATCAGCATGCTTTTTCCAAAAAGGAACATCTGCCGGATCCCATATATTAAAAGTCATGATTCTTATACTCTTCTTACCTGAAGCCTTCTCAATGTTAAAACAAAAACACAAAATCAGACCAACCAAAAGGATCTTCGTCAATCGTTTCCTATTCATCATTCTTTACTTGATTTGAAATACTGTAAACATACCTGCATGATCTGATGGAAACATCACAGGATGATAATCAACCACCTTTGACTCTAACGCTCGTAATGAAGAGCCTTTATAGAAAATATAATCAATACGACTTTGTACTGCTCGCTGGCCTGTTCTTCGTGTAAAAGGCCACCCTGTATATCCTGGTGAAGTCAATGGATTCGGATTAATCTCCCGATAACTATCAACAAAGCCTGTCTTATCCATTTCAATGGTCACAGGCCACTTCACAACATAACCTAAATGAGCTTCCTTAGTTTCTTCTATCCAATCAAGATGAGAATTTGTATTAAAATCACCCGCCATCAGCACAGGTACATTTTCGGCATTAGCAATCCATGGTTTTATTTCTTTTAGAATCTGCTTAATCTCCTTCAAACGAGTAGATTCCTCATCTTTCTCCAACTGTTTGGCTGTCATCTCTCCTTTTATGATATTTCCCTTATAATCTGGCAAATAATGAAGCCAGGTATCAAATACAGCTACTTCCTTCTGGTCGTCGAGCTTTAATACAACCCCACCAAAATTAAAAGGACGAAAAGCATTGATCGTTTCTTTAATCGGAAATCTACTCATAATAGACAGGTTCGAACTTATCAAATAGAAGTGATACCCTAAAGCATCAGCAATAATCTCACCTGAGCCATAAGTTTCTATCAAAGTAACAATATCAGCATTAGTGGCCTTTATTGTCTCAATTACTCTTTGTACTCCCACTTGTTTTCCAAAACGATGTCCACCATGCCAAATATTCCATGAAAAAACTCTTAACTGTTTTGTCTCTAAAGCTGTTTGTTTTGAATTCGGAAAAACAGCTTGATAACTTTTACTGAACTCATTTGCATCAACATGAGTATCCCACATTCTAAAATTATCAATATAACCATTAAAAGCTTCCCACTGACCAAAGTAGTCCCAGTTAGATGCCGTTCCTCCAAGGGTTGTTCTCCATTTACTTTTTAATCCTGTTAATCCTGGGGTATTATAGATCGCAACATTCACTCCATCAAAATAAAACCACACCTCACCTTTTGACCGATTAACAGTTATCCCTAACTGATGCCATAATCCATCGTTTATACATTGACGTTGAACAGTCGGCCTATAATCATATTGATTCTGCCCATCACTAATACTGACTGACCAGCCACCATCTTCATCTGCATAAATCAACCAACCTACTTCTTCTTTGTTCTTATTCTTTTTATTGCCTGCAATTGGAGTTACTTGAGGAGCACCCGGTATAGTTTTCACCCAAACTTCTACAGAATATGAATCATCCTCGCCATATGAAAGTTCATACTCCTCTTTAAGCTTTATAGGCATCCTTAAAGCTGCATTCTTCGACAAATCAATTGCCAAACCAGTAACACCGGCATCAAATGCACGTTGCTGTGAATCAAATATTGAACCAGGTACTTCTGGAATTTCTTTTTCCTCAAACATTATTGTAGAAGAATCAAAATCTACCAATATCTCAGGCTCTTGTGCGTAAATAAGACCAAAAGATAAAACAATAAAAGAGAGTGTAATTAATAGCTTAGTCATATCTATAAATTTTATTTTAACATTTTTTATTTCTCAAAGAGAGATTCAAAGTTTATCATAAAAAATGAATTACCTATGTTCATTGCAAGAAATCTATTATCAATGATAATATTAATGTGGACTTGACATTTCGACACTGATAATCACCTACTATAATGCACTTTAACCTGACCGAACCTATTATTTCATTCTCAATATTTTATCTTTGAGAATGAAATAATGTGTGTAAACTCTAAAGCATACAGATTATCCTATAGGGTAATTTGCTCATCGCTAATACGAGGCTCCAATGGTACACCATGAATTTCGCCACTGGTTATGCCAACTTCTTCAGGACCTGGTTCAATAAATTTACTGTCTACTCCATCAATAGTCAGCTTTCCATCGTCCAAAGTAACGAATGCGAATAATGGATCCTGATAGACAACTGTTTTCTGCAAACTAGGATACTTTTTATTTATCTCGTCGGGAAACCTTTCTGGACATTTATACTTTTCACCAACCCATTGATACGACATACTGTTGATTTGGATGTAATGAATACCATTAATCTCCTTCACATAATCGGTATGATCATGCCCACTGAATGCAGCAACCACTTTAGTAAAACCAGCCTTCTTATTGGCCTCTTCAAAAATATCACGAACTACATCCCTATTCTGACATGCTCTAGGGTTCTCAAAACTTTGATGTGAGAAAACAATACATCTTTTATTGGTCTTATTCAGATCACTCTTCAGCCAGGCCAATTGCTCTGGATCAACATGTGCGCGCTGTTTTGAATCTCGATAAAAATTAGCGTTACCATATGGAATGTATTTTCCATCAACACATAAATTGTTCGGATCTAATACAATAAAATGAAAATCCTTTACATCAAAAGAATAATATCTATTCTCCATTCCTACATATTCAACATACTCATCTTTAGTTGCATAATCCAAATCATGATTCCCAAGCACATGATACTTCTGAAATGTTGACGTTTTCCACATCTTCAGAAAGTTCTTATTCTTTTCGTCAGGATTGCAGAAATCCCCCAGATCAATTAAAAAGTCGATATTTTCCCTCTCTGCTGTTGATAAATACTTTCTTAATCTAAATTCTCCGTCATGCATTACATCATTATGAATATCTGATGAAATGCCAAATCTAACTGTGCCACTTTTAGTTACTTCTGCACTGCAAGCACCGAAGCTTAAAATACCTCCAGTTGTTATTGTTATACTTTTGATAAATGATCTTCTTCTCATTCTGTTTCTTTTTGTTTTACTAAAACATTAACCACACACACCTAATTCTAAAAGAGGCACCCACATGGGTGCCTCCAGATCTACTAAACAAACAATTGTGATTAATTCAATTCACACAAATATTTTAGTTCTCCCAGCCTGGATTCTGACTTAAATTTGGATTTAGAGCAATTTCTCCCAATGGAATACCAAAATAATAGTGCTTATTTGGATCAAAAACTTTACCATTAGGCAATTGTTTTTTATACAAATCCATATAACCATTAGCATCAAGATATACATCTGTTCCAACTACAACATGATCATAGATAGGATCACCATCAACGGTCTCTTTATCTTTAAATGCATTCCATTTAGCCCCCAAGGTAGTTTTTGTTAAAAATTTTCCTGCACGCCATCTCATCAAATCATCATATCTAAATCCTTCGCAAGCCAACTCAATACGTCTCTCTCTTCTAATCTCCTCAATTAAAACAGATACTTCAGAATCAAGATAACCAGCACCTGAAGTCATATCACTATTAGGATCTCGCTGAAGACTGCTAATTATCATTGCAGGCATTCCAACACGAGCTCTGATTTTATTAATAGTCAAGTCAATCACTGCTTGATCTGCTTTACCAAGTTCCGCCATGGCTTCAGCATAAATCAATAAAACTTCAGCATATCTAAACAGATGAAGATCTGTTTCCGCTTCATCATATTTCTGCGTTTCATCATTATCAAACATTTTAATAATATGATATCCTGTAGTTGTTGCACTACCAATACCTTTAGCTAATGGTAACCTTGGCACTACTTCATTTTCATCGCCTTCAAAGAAGAAACCAATCCCTGGAGGTATAATAGTCTGTGTTAAACGAGGATCTCGATCCTGAAACTCTTTTTCTAGTGTTTCATCTCCCTGATATAGAGAACTCAAACCTATTGGCTTACCATCGGTACATAAATAATCTTCAACCATATCTTTGGTCAAACCATCTTTATGAGATTCTTTCATGTATCGAATGAAATTATGTCCTTTCTCTCCTGACACATACTTCTTGTACAAGATAGCTTCAGAATTACCTTTCAAACTCAACTGAGTGAACAAATTACGATAATCTTTATCCGCTTTTCCTGTTGAATAGATAGAAAATCCGCCTCCATCGATCAATGCCTTAGCAGCATCAGCAGCAGCATTCAAGAACTCAGCTTCATCGCCTAGTTTATGATACTTCCTAAAAGTACCTTCATGAAGACAAATTCGAGATTTTAAAGCCAGAGCAGCCCACTTAGTTAATCGACCTTCATCACTTCTATTTGGAGGAATACTATTAACTGCTTCATTCAAATCGCTCAACACCTGCTTCATCACCTCTTTACGCGGCATTCTATCTCCATACAAAACATCTTCATCAGTATTGCTCAATACTTTTGTTGTAAAAGGAATATCTCCATATGACTTTATACGTCCGAATGTAAATAATGCTCTAAAGAAAAGCACCTCACCTTTGTAAGTATTCTTTACATCTTCAGGCACCTTATCTGACTTATCATAGTTCTCTAAAAAGAAGTTACACTTTCTCAAATAGCTCCAACTCCAAGTTCCGGTTGAAACTGTATGTTGACCTGCAACCACACTATTATAAGATTGTGTAGCCTGATTATCACTTCGATCATCATCCCATACTGTTTCGCCGTCAAGTATAGTATACAATCCTGCCGTATAAGCCTTTAGATCATTCTCACTCTGCCAAAAAGTCTCGTTTGTCAGCTCGTCTAGTGGATACTTTTCAAGAAAGCTATCATTACATGCAACTGCCAATAGCAGTGTCAAACTAAGACATATATATTTTCTCATTTTTTTCATATCTCTAGTCTATTAAAGATTAATTTTTATACCCATTGAGTATGATCTTCTAAATGGAACTTGTAGTCCGTTTCCACCCTCTGGATCAAATGGAGCAGGCAATGAATGCTTTTCCCATAGGTTACGTCCATTGAATGAAACCACTACATTTTCAAATGGTAATCCTCTAATGATGTTCTTAGGAACAGTATAACTCAAGCTAAGACTCTTCAATCTTATGTAAGCTGCATTCTGTAAATATTTACTCTGCGTTTGGAAGTTTCTACTTGCATAAGCCTCTAATTGAGGGAAATATGCATCCTGATTATCTTCAGTCCACCAACGCCCAACTTGATGAGTTTGTAGATTATCCCATGCACTTGCATAAGGGAAGAAAATAGAACCACTTGGCATAAAATGTCTGCGCCCTACACCCTGGAAGAATGCTTCCAAATTAATTCCTTTCCATGATACATTAGTAGTGATACCATAGTTGTATCGTGCACGCGTATTTCCAATCACCTTAAGATCACCATGATCATCGATAGTCAAATCTCCTCTATCAATTTTCTTATCACCATTCTGGTCGCGATACTTAATATCACCTGGTTTCCATGCTCTTCCACTGATAAATGTTTGATCATGACCACCATCTTTTTGAGCCGTCGCAGCATCAGCTGCATCTTTGAAGAAACCTTCAGTTTCATATCCCCAAATTTCACCTAACTCTTCTCCGACACGATACTTCGACAACGCTCCAGTTGGATTATTGTCAAACTTGGCAATATGAGCTTTTGAGTCTGATATATTTACTCGAATACCATAGCCAAAGTCCCCAACCTTATCGTTCCAACTTGCAGTTAATTCCCAACCTTTAGTTTCCAAATCAGCAGCATTTCTAGTTGGAGCACTAGTACCAAGAATTCCTGGTAATGCTTCTCCTGCCACTAACATATCTTTGGTTGTTCTTTTATAAACATCAAATGTTAAACCCAGCTTATTAAATAGGTAAGCATCAAGACCAAAATCAAGTGTTGTTACAGTTTCCCAGGTCAAATTAGGATTCACTAACTTAGGATTGTTAATTGCAATAGGCTTTTCACTTCCAAGAATGTAATTTGCCTTATAAGATCCCATTGTAGCGATGTACGCATAAGTACTCACGTTCTGGTTTCCAAGTGCTCCATATGAAACACGCAATTTCAAGTTATTTAACCAGTTTTCAGTATCCTCCATGAACGATTCCTCTGAAACTCTCCATCCTAGAGAAACTGAAGGGAAGAAACCAAAACGGTCAGATTTTTGGAAACGTGATGTTCCGTCATAACGACCGTTCATCTCTAAAAGATACTTATCCTTGTAGCTATAGTTTAGGCGATAAAAGGCACCTCGAATAGCCCAATGATGTGCACTTTGACCAACATAATCCTCTCCCAAAGTAAGATTCAATGATGGAACACTTTCTGAAATAAGATCTCTTCTTTTCGCACTATAGTTTAGATAACGATAGCTTTCCTGGTTAAAACCAACAAGTACTTTAATCTCATGATTATCGGCAATATTCTTAATGTATTGCCCATAAACATCAGCAACTACACCTCTCTTTTGTCTTGTACGATGATAAATATGAGAGTTTTTTGCAGAAGCATTCCATAAAGCTGTGATTGGATAACGATATCCGAAATTATCGGAGAATGTAATTTTATAAACATTCTCTTTATTTAATCCGATATTTGTATAGTAACTCAAAGAACCATTGATAGTCATCCCTTTGAAAGGCTTAATCTCAACATTCATATTTAGATTGATATCATCATCTTCATATCGATCTCTGGCACCACTATCTAAATAACCAAGAGCATGTTGTAAATAGTGCCCATTACCTCTATTTTTCAAAGGAAAATAAGTACGTTGAAAATAGTTTAGCGCATAATAATCTCGGTAATTATAAGGCTTATCATAGATATGCTTGATATAGCTGGCACGTCCACCAACAGTAAACCAATCGTTAACCTTCGTTTTGGCATTTAGTCGCATGGTATAAAGATTCAAATCATCGTTTCCTACACGATAAAATCCTTCATCTTTGGTATAACCAGTCGACATATATAATGATGTTTTCTCGGTTCCTCCTGACACACTCACATCAACCTTTTGCTGAAATGCTGAAGTTTTATACACCTCATTCATATAATCAACAGTTCCAAAGAAATAATAGTCGCCGCCAATTAATTCACCATCTGCATCATACTTTGGATTAACTATTTCATCAATAGGGTTATTGTTAGGATCCTCATGATATGCTTTCACTTTAGCAACATAATCATCTTTGAAACGAGGGGAACTTCCTCTATTCTTTAAAGCTTCATTTACAGTTGTAACGTGTGTATAAGTATCTACAAACTCAGGAAACTCTGTCTGCTTCGACATTCTGGTTGAAGCATTTACAGTAACTTTCATTTTTTCATTTTTCCCTTTCTTAGTTGTTACAAGCACAACTCCAAAAGCAGCTCTACCACCATAGATTGCCGCTGAAGCAGCATCTTTCAATACTGATACACTCTCGATATCTTGTGGATTCATTTGAGTTAAAGCATCACCCGAAGAAGGAACACCATCGATCAAGATTAATGGTCCACCACCATTTAATGAAGTAGTACCACGAATATTAATATTTGGTGTAGCATCAATACCTCCATTACTGTAGTTGATATTGAAGTTAGAAACTCGTCCTTGTAATGCTTCAACAATACTAGTTACTCCCTTATCTTCTACAACATCTGAAGACACAGACTCAACAGCACCAGTAAGGTTAACTTTCTTTTGTACGCCATAACCGACTGCAACAACTTCCTCAAGACCAATTGCATCTGCTACTAATACAACATTAAGAACCGATTGCCCATTCACCTCAATTTCCTGTGTTCTCATTCCCACAAACGAATAAACAACAATGGTTGCTCCTTCAGGCAATTTAAGGCTATAATTACCATCAAAATCTGTCACAACGCCAACAGTAGTGCCCTTCACCACCACTGATACACCTGGTAATGGTTCTCCATCCTCATCAGTAACGGTTCCGGAAATCTTTTCAACTTGTTGTTCAGCTTTAATCACTTTCGACAGAACAATATGATTATCAATTATTCTGTAGTGAACTTCAGTATTATCAAATAATGCAGAAAGCACACTTTTAATATCGCTATTCTTAAGGTTTACAGTGACATTGCGATTCAGATTCACACTTTCTTTATTATATACAAAGAAATAGTCGCTACTCCCCTGGATCTCCTCAATTGCTTTCTCCAATGATACATTATTCAGCTTTAAGTTCATCGTAGTTTGCGACTGAACAGTTGACGCTAAAAGTTGTCCCAAGAGAACAAATGTCATAATCAGTGTTAGTTTCATTTTCAATAAAAGGTTATCCGGCAGGATATAACGATCCCACCAGAAGGTGAAAATTCTGTTTTTTTTCATAATTTTGTAATGATTTGTTTAATTACTCGTTGAATAAATCAATCCATGCAGCATTGAATGTGCCGTTCTTTGCTGCTTTTTTTATGCGCTTCTTTACATAGGC
Source organism: Puteibacter caeruleilacunae (assembly GCA_005217565.1). Taxonomy (GTDB): domain Bacteria; phylum Bacteroidota; class Bacteroidia; order Bacteroidales; family Prolixibacteraceae; genus Puteibacter; species Puteibacter caeruleilacunae. The sequence goes on along the minus strand of SJCO01000005.1, from coordinate 169,348 downwards.
AAATAGTTTTACTTCTTAATGGTTCTACTTCTATCTCGTTTAATTGTTATCTTTTGTCTCGTAAAATCATCTTCTCCGTTGACTTTCTCAATTTCATAGGTTATTGGCAAAGAATAGGCGAATATTTCCATTACCCTTTCTATAGCCATCGAAGATATTATTCCGTTAAAGCTAGCCTCACCAATCGTCTCGTCTTCCAGCACAATCTCAACATTGTAATTACGCTCAATAGTATTAAGGATTCGCTTAAATGGTTCATCTTTGAAGGCAAACAAGTTATTACGCCAACCAGCCACATGCTTTAGATTGACGATATTAGATACAACAACATGCTTCTTTTGCTTGCTATACACTGCCTGTCGACCAGGAATAAGCGGTGTGCTTACACGTTTACCTTTGGCATTGCTACTAATTACAGAGACTTTTCCTGAAACCAACTGCGTTTCCAGGATATCTTCATTAGGATAGGCATACACATTAAATTCTGTACCGAAAACTTTCACATCCATTTCGCCGGCTTTCACCAACATTGGAATATCCATCTTCTCAACATCGAAGAAAGCTTCACCACTTAATTCCACCTCTCTTTGCTCAAGATTAAACTCTTGCGGATATTTCAGTTCACTACCTGCATTTAACCACACCCGACTACCATCAGGTAAAACAACCATCGTTTTCCCTCCCAGTGGCGCATATACTGTATGCTCAATTTGAGCGACCTTATTTATATGCTGATCCATTGTATTGTACTGTGTGTAGAAATAGATACTGGTAATCAAAAGAGGTATAATCAGAATTGCAGCAATGCGCTGAACGGTACTCCATATATTGGCAAGCTGAATTCCCCTACCTTTCGATAGCCTCTTATTTAATGCTCCCCACTCGCTATGAATCTCCTCTTCTTTCATTGATGCGTGCTTAAATCGTAGTTGCCTCATTAAGGAAACGTCCTGCTCTAGCTGTGTCTCATCACCATCATAAAGATCAATTAATTCTCTTTGTTCTTCAGTATTATTCACATCAGAACTTTTTAATCGATCTTGCACTGATTCCTCACTCAGCAGATTTAATATGTGTTCTTTTTTACTCATTTTTATCCTTCTCTGTCTTTATAGAGAGAGGAAAAATAAAAAGGTACTCATCGAAAAGTGATTTTTTTTTAAAAAATATTCCTAGCGATTAAAGATCACCTAAAATCAACAATTAGATTGGTCAAGAATGTTAGGTTTTTCACAAGGTGAAAATTGTGATAAGTCAACGATGAAGTGACAAAATAAGTGTCTCTTTTAAATTCTAACAACCCAAGGTTAAAACACGCTATTTAAGCTTATATTTGAACTTCAGACATATTGGTTATCGTTCAGCACTACTATAATGAAAAATAACCTACTTAAAATACAACCTGAACACTGCAACAATCCTCAATTCACGACTCTTCAAGTTTATTTTGGGTATTTCCAAGGCGCTTCACATTTTTGCAATCTCCAGATAGCAATTCCCTTACACTTCCTTACTAAGCCCCTACTTTTCCTGCTCAAAGCCTTGTTTTTGCAAAGGTTGACAAGGCTTTGACAAGGGATTGAGAATAGTTTAACAAAAATTTGAGAAGGCTTCTTCCAAGCTAATTCATTCGCTATTTGTTAGGTTTTTATTGATCATAAAAACAAGCAACTAAACATTATTACTCCTGTACAAAAAGTTAGATTATCTGATATTTTAGCATAGGTTGGCCTTACCCCCTCCTTACTCCTGCCTTACCCCAAGCTCGGAAATCCCTAGGGAATAGTAGGGATTTTGTAGACATTCCCTAGAAGCTTGTAGAGAATTTGTATTAAAGGCTATGTAAAGACGACCTTATGTACAACTTAAATTTGAAATAGAAATTAGCTAACAGAACCAGAAAAGATATGACCAAACGCAAAAAAGGGACAAGCAAAAAGCTCGTCCCTTATATTGATGAATAGCTAAGATAGAGTGCCTTAAAATCTATCTTAGTTGTAAGCTCAAATATTAATCTAATCGATCGGCCCAGAAAGTCATTTCTGATAATGCTGAATATGGCTGATCATTCCAGGTTGAAAGACATCTGTATCGAATGTATTTTACTGATACATTGTCAGGAATATCAAGCACTATAGCATCGCTTGATCCATTCCAATGAGATGGAGTTTCTACATCCAACAGCTTCACCCATCCTTTTGATACCGACTCTTCTTCCCAGTTAGCATCGGTTGACAATAAGGTTGTCTCTGCATCTGTAATGTCATCAATTCCCCATATTTGAATGTGTTTAGGGTTTCGTCCCTGACAGCAATCTGTACGTGGATTTAATTTCACCCTTGTTAAACCTACACTTGCTCCCAAATTAATGGTTAAATGATGCGGAATACCATCTGTTCCATTCTCATAACATCCACTGTGGTAATAATCTCCACCTGCGGTTGAATTATTCCACAACTTGTCGATCGATCCTCCCCAGCATCCTCCGATATGATCGGTAGGTAGAGAGGCAAATTCGAATCCTGCTTTATCCACAAGGAAGTCGGCAGGTAGTTGCAATTTACCATCCGCAGCATCAAATACATCAATTGCATTCTCTAAAGGTTTATATGTTGAGTGATAAGTTATCTCACCACCATATTGAAAATCGTCTAATACAGTTTCTGTTTCATCAGGATTTACAATCACCTCAACCTCTGATCCATTCACCGATTGGTATTTTAGTGTTGTATTTACTTCACCTGACTCTGACTCTTTCCATTCGATAACGGCAATTCCTGGTACAGTTGAACTAATCCCCGACACTCTTCTGTTGGTAAGAGATCGCTTGTACTTATCTCCGTAGACTTTCGCTGATCTTTCAAGCTTTACTGAGCGATTTCCCTCTGCATCAAATGTATAAACATCAAACACATAACTACCTTCGATAAGATCGGTCAACATTGTTGATATAGTATCAATTCCTGAGGTTCTTTCAACAGGAAGCTCGATAGAATCTGATTTATTATCCCAATAAATTTTGCAACTAGTGATATTCGGATCAACTTTAATTACGTTCTTCAACATAATTCGATGATCACCAGGGAAGGTCAATACGGTATCTATCCTTGCTGGATAGATTTCCTCTCCCTCATCTAAATATTTCTGATGGAGATCATTCATCTCAGAACATGCAAACAGTGCACATACCAAGGCGATTAATATGATATTATATTGCTTCATTTTCAATTAATAATTGTATTAGTACAGGATTAATTCTCTTCAACAGCTGGCTGTCCCCAGAATGACATTTCTGCAACGTGCATAAAGTCACCACCCGACCAGGTTTCTAAAGTTCTCAAACGGATATAACGTACAGGCTCGCTATTCAAATCAAACACAAATTCATCACCTCGTTTAGCTAAGGCAACATCTTCATTTGAGTTCTCACCTGCCGGCAGACCTGAAGGCTTCACATTTTCGCAATCAAGCATTTTTACCCAGCCGTCATAGCTTCCATCAGCAGCAGGATGAACAGATCCCCAGATTTCCCATCTACGAGGATTACCATGGGTCCAAATCCAATTGTCCTGTCGCTGCCAGATTTTATAGCGACTAAGTTTTACTTCAGCCCCTAAATCAATGGTTACCTGCTGAGGCATACCTGAACCTACTGCAGTGTGGTATCCTCTGGTTAATTTTCCATCCCATAATCCTTCAATTGGCCAGCCATAATCTGAACTTTTATCGGTTGGTAATACGTAAGTACCAAAATTAGCTTTATCCAGTTCTATTTCCAGTAAAGGATTAAACTCTCCTTGCACTGTATCACTTAAGTTCTCCCAACGGTCTCTTACAACCACACCAAAGGTTCTTGGATCTGTATTAAATCCTCTAACCGAATAGCTTCCTTCCTCCATTCCAGTGTAAAGAGTCTCAACATCAAACCATTCACCTATTGAGTCCTTACTCATGATAACAATTGCAAGCTCAGCTTTATTGCTATTTTCCCATTTGATATTAACTCCACCAAAATCATCAGCCATTGTTATGGTTTCCTGCACCATCTTCATATTTGGCTTCAGAGGATTAACCTCAACTGTTACTGCTTCCGATTCGTTTCCACTTCTGTCAACGGCATACAATTTCACCTGATGCGCATTGGTATCACCAAATCCCTCAACAAGCAAATTATTTGTATAATATGACGACTTCACTTCCATATCTTTTCCTGGTGCTATGGAGTAAACTGCCTTCACATATAGTAAATCCTTATCCTTTGAAACCTCATAGGTTAGTTTTGCACCTCCACTGATATTTTCAACCGATACATTCGACACTGCTCCAGGAGCAGTAGCATCAGAAGGAGTTTGACCTATAGGTTCATCATCACATGCTACACAAAAGACGATAGCAAGTATTATTGTAAAATATAAATATCTCATAATCAATCTACATTTTTCTAATTAAACACGTTTACCAACCTGGATTTTGTTTCAGCTTAGAATTAACGATCAAATTTGTCTCTTTGATTGGCCAGAAATATTCCTTCCTGGTAAACTCTGGAACAAATAGGGTTCTCACACTGTAGTAATCCTCGGGAGTTTCTCCGGTAATATCCCAACCTTGAATTGGTTCATTCATTAGATCTTCGGCCTCTTCCCAACGTCTAACATCCCAGAAGCGTTGCCCTTCAAAGGCCATTTCAATAAGTCTCTCCTGGTGAATAATTTCTCTCAATCCTTCTTGTGATTTAGCTTTTTCAGGATTATTTGAATATTGATCCCAACTTTCAACAACACCATTCAAGCCTGCTCTTTCCCTAACTTTATCAAGATAAGTATACACTTCGTCACTTGGACCATTTGCCTCATTCAATGCCTCGGCATACATCAAGTAAACATCAGCAAGACGAATGATTGGGAAAGGATAGTTATTGCGATTGTAACTATTCTCGGTTACAGTATTCTCATAGTGAACAAGTTTCTTAACAGTGTAACCTGTTACAGTATATAAACCTGCGGAAACACGAGCACCTGTTTGTCCTTTTTTATTCTTAAAAGTCCATGCCTCTTCATCTGAAAGTTTACCTTGTCCATACCAACGTCCGCCATCAAATCCTAAGTTGGCATAAAAACGAGGTTCTCTATCGAAATGCAATGCAGCAGTCTTATAACCTTCTTTTATATAATATCGGTCATCAGTCTGTGCTGTTCGCAATTGATATCGATTGTCGTAATCCCACGTTTTATCTTCACTGATTGGCACTCCATGCTGCGTGTAAAACTGTTCTGCCATTCTCAATGGAGGGGCCAAAAAGGTTTTAATCACCTGATTTTTAACTGTGGTAGGATCTAGATGAGGATGCGCCATATTCTGTATAAAAGCTGCAATTCCACCACCTGAGTTACCCCAAATCAATTCATCATTCCATTTGTCACAAACACTGTTACGAATACTCATCTTCACCCTGGTAGAGTCAGTGATTGGTTTAAAGTCGGTAAAAGTATATAGTCTATGACCAGCCTCTTCACATGCGTCAATAGCTTGTTTACATGCCTCTGCTGCTTGTCCCCACAGCGATTCATCTTTGGCTTTGAATCCAGGATAACTACTAAAATCGCGATTACCATTAAACAGAGGACTAGCTGCAGTAAGTAAAATCTTTGCCTTAATCGATAGTGCTGCTGGTTTAGTTAAACGCCCCAACTCCGACGCTTTATCCTGAATACGTGAAGGAAGATTTTCTATTGCCTCATCAATCAAAGACACTGCGTATGTTACCACCTCGCTTATTGATTGCTGTTCAATCCTAACCTCTTCACTTGTAGAGGTAACAGGCAGATTTTCCTTCATAATTGGAATTGGTCCATACATACGCATCATCCAGAAAAGGAAATATGCCTTTAGCACCTTAACCTCCGAGATCATTCTATCTCTTTCATAAGGATCTAAATCTCCTGCTTCAAATACACGCTCAAGAAAGATATTGCAATCTCTGACAGCCTGAAACATTGACCTTCCACTTTGACGACCATCCCAGTAGTTCACCAACGGATCATTTACATTCTGGAATCCACGTGCCAGCTTTAATGTTGTGGTATTCCCATAATATACCGTAACTGGATAATACATCCAGATTTCATCTCCTCCCATAATTGCAGGATTGGAATATGCATCCGAATGTTTGGGAAGATAGTTGTAACAAGTAAACAAGTATTTCTCAACTCCTATCCTATCGCGAAAAGCATAGTCGACTGTTGCAACATTATCTGGCACAACATCCAAATAATCGCACCGGGTAAAGCCAACCAAAACGATCAACGCGAGTGTTATTTTATATATATGTTTCATTTGAATATTTTTTAAAGTATTTACCATAGCTTAGAATGACACCTGGAAACCTAGGTTCAAGACAGTTTGTACTGGATATCCAAGACCATTACTTCCCATTTCAGGGTCCCACAACTTGAACTTACTAAACGTTAACAAGTTGGTTCCACTACAGTACAACCTGAATTTTTTGATATTCCATCGATTAATTAAACCTCGAGGTAAAGAGTAACCTATTTCGGCCGACTTTAATCTTAGGAATGCTCCATTACGCATAAACCATGTACTACGTTGAGTATTGTTTTCAATAGGCGATACAGATAAGCGTGGCCACAATGCAAATAGATCTCTGTTAGCTTCCGACCAGTGATCATTGGCATATACTTCAAGCAATGCATTATTGCTATTTACATTTCCACTACCATCATTATCAACAAATGGTGCAGTTTTTTGGGCATCAATCCAGAATGATTCACGTCCTAGCCCCTGAAAGAAGATTGAGAAGTCGAAATTCTTATAACCTGCTGAAGCTCCAAATCCATACACAATTTCAGGAGTTGTTGGGAATCCGATAGGCACCTGGTCTAATGAGGTAATCTCTCCATCACCATTGATATCCTTATATTTGATATCACCTGCCATGTACTCACCAAAGTTTTGACGAGGAGAATTCTCCACCTCATATTCATCAACGAAAAGTCGTTCTGCTACATATCCCCATTGCTGACCTAATGATTGACCAACCTGAGATAACCAAGGTGTTCCTGCAGAATGATAATCAGGTTCCTCTACTACTTTAAACTCACTGGATGCATAGGTAAAGTTACCACGAGCAGTGATCCATAAACCACTGTCGAAGTTCTGCTGATAATCTATTGATACATCAACACCTTTTCCCATTGCTTCTCCAATATTAGCTTGGATACCTGCCTGTAGTCCCATGGTGGTTGGAATAGACGCTCTGTTCATTAAGATATTTGAGCGATCTTCTCTAAAGAAATCGGCATTGATATCAACCTTGTCAAATAAACCAAGTTCAACACCTACGTTTAGCTTTTTGGCTGTCTCCCAGGTAATATCTCTATTTTCATAGCGACCAATAGACACTCCTTTTTTAGAGTAATCGAAGTTGGTTCCGAAATTAAATCCTTTACCTCCGTTATCAAGATTTACACTTGAAAGATAAAAGAAACGGTCATTAGAACTTCCAATAGCATCGTTACCTACAATACCATAGGTCGCCTTAAGCTTAAGCTTAGAGATAGATTTATTTACTCCAGCCCAAAATGGCTCATTTGATACAAACCAACCAATACCAGCAGCTGGGAAGAATCCATATCTGTTATCTTTCGAGAAGCGCTCTGATCCATTATATCCAAAGTTAAACTCTCCAAAATAACGTGAATCATATGAATAGGTAAAACGACCAGACAATCCTTTATTCCTGTAAGGTAAGGATTTGTGTAAATCTCCTGCATTACCATTCAACTGTTCTCTCATGGTATATACCAACAAACCACTCACTCCATGTTTATCCTCGAAAGTACGGTTGTAGTTTACGGCTGATTCCAGGTAGAATATTGAACTGATTCTTTTGCCCCCCTCATTATAGTTCAGGTATTCAGTCCCCTCTCCTTCATTGATTAAATCAAGACTATACTCACCTGTTTGCTTATCGTAATACGACATTTCATAGTAGAATGGATTGTAAAAACGACTCACATCAAAATATGAATGACGGTTAGTATTACCTAGTATTCTAGCTGATAAACCTTCAGTAATGAAGTCGAACTTCTGCTTAAACTCTAGCTGTGCCAACATCAATGTTTTACTGTAGTCCTTATACCCCTTAACCATATCAGCATAAGGGTTAATGAACTTACCATTACCCGCATTACCAAATAAAATGTGTTGCTTAAACTTATTGGCTTCATCTGGTTCGTAGTAAGCCGGGAATAATACAGGATTACTTCTCATCACCTTATTATAAAGACCTGCTCCACCGTCTATTGGTCCGGTATAATCATCGAAAGTTCCATGAAAACGAACAATAGCCTCGGTAGTCTTGGTGATGTTAATATTGATATTAGAACGAAGCAAATACTTCTTCAAATCAATGTTACTGTTAAAGTTGTTCTTTTTATCAACCTTTAACACTCCATTATCCTGACTCACAGTACCAGCGATGTAGTATCGAGCAACTTTTCCACCACCACTAATACTAAAGTTTAAACGTTGGTTCATCGTCTGATCCTTGAACAATTTCTTATACCAGTCGTTGGCTGGATATACCAATGGATCAAGACCTTGCTCAGTTCCTGCTATTTTATCGTATGAATATGGTAGTATTCCCAAACGATCTCTTGTCCTAACAGCCTCATTGTTAAGCTTCATATAGGTAATAGGATCCGCCAAATCAATCTTTTTGGTTGGTTGGGATAAAGAATTCTCAAATCTTACTGAGATATTAGCTTTACCTTCTTTACCTTCTTTTGTTGTTACAAGAATAACACCGTTTGCACCACGAGCACCGTACAACGCAGTTGCTGTAGCATCCTTCATAATACTAAAGCTGGCGATATCATCAGGTTGTAATTTTGCCAAATCTTCGGAGCTTAATTCTACTCCATCGATCAAAATAAGTGGATCCTTCTTATAACCAAAAGTAGTAACACCACGGACAAAGAACTCGGCATTATCCTGACCTGGTTCACCACTTCGTTGATAAGAAATCACACCTGACATACGACCTGCCAGTGCTGTCGTTAAGTTACTCGAAGGGATTTTTAACTCCTCGGTTTTAACAGTCTCAACCGATGCAATTACACTCTCTTTTTTCTGCTTACCAAATGCCACAATTGTTACATCGGCAAGCTCTTCGGTCTTCTCATTTAGTGTAACATTCAACTCGCTTCTGGATCCCACCTCAATCGTTTGAGCATCCATTCCAATAAACGAAAAAACCAATTTATCAGTCGACTCAATTCCTGGTATTTCAAACTGACCATCAATATCAGTTATCACACCTCTGGTTGATCCAAATACTGTGACTGTTACACCTGGTAGTGCCACACCATTAGAATCGACTACTTTACCTGTAATTTTCTTCCCTTTTTCTGCCTGAATTTGGGAATCAACAGGATTACTTCCATGCAGTTCACTTCCACTAATAAGGAATATAACTAACAGGGTTTTTAAAATTAACAAACCCCTTAAGTTTAATAAAGGCAATTTGTCTCTAGTTTTCATCATAATTCGTTAGTAAGTAAGTTTGATTTGATTGTTTTTTAATCACGCTTAAAAATCTTCTCATAGGATACATTTCTTTTCTTTGTAATTTTTCTTCATAGTCATGTTTCATAAGCATATTATTTTTATTAATGTTGGTTATTTTTGTCAGATATATTAACATAAGGACAATAATTTCCCACTCGATCTAGCATCATAAAATGATAGACAGATGATAAAATTGGAGATGGATCCTATGCTAAATCCAACCAAATAATTGTATAAAAATTCCGTATTTTAGGTCTTTCTTTTCGTTATTCTGTTTAGTTTATATCTCGTATGTATCCTTTTTCGAGACACCATAAAAGTAGAATATTCATCACACTTAAAATTGAATTATTCTTTCTTGTATTTGCACAATTCCGTCATTATTTACGTATATTTACCAAATCACATTTACATACATTACTATTACTCAATACCGTGAGCAAACAAAACATCGAACACCTTATTAAGTTTGAGCTAAAAAACATTGCACATTCTCGATTTCCTGAAGATTCAAAATATCCTTATGTGATTAGTCCTTTTTCTAGGATCTACCTGATTACAGAAGGTAAAGGTTGGCTATTAATTGATGGTCAAAAAATTATTACAGAGCCAGGATATTTGTACCTGGTTCCAAGCTTCACTCCGTGCTCTTATTTCTTTGAAAAAAATCTTGATCACATCTACATTCATTTCAGTGCAAGATTGCTAAATGGACTTAACATATATAACACTTACAAAACACATATACAAGTAAAGTTAGAAGGCATGGAGGAGTTACTTCTAAAGCGACTTTTAACATTAAATCCCGACCTCAAACTTCTTACTTTAGATCCAGATATATACCAAAAGAAGGAATGGTTGAACAAGTCAAAACCTGAGCAATCAATCTCTCATCAACTTGAAACCAGAGCAATACTTGAATTATTATTGGCACGCTTCATCTCAACAGAACAGGATTCTTCGAGCAGTAGTGTTAATTTCTATCATCTAAATGAAATATTAATCTATATTCAGGATAATCTTAGAGAAGATATTCAAATTGGAACATTGGCAAAAATGGCCTACTTATCGACTGATCATTTTACTCGAATTTTCAAAAAAGCGGTTAGCATTCCCCCTGGTGAGTACATTATTACAAAACGAATTGAGAAAGCACAATATTTATTGCTCTCAACTGAGAAACCAATCAAGCAGATTTTTGAAGAGTGTGGTTTTAAGAGTATGCCCTACTTCTCGAGGTTATTTAAAAAGTATACATCGCTAACTCCCAAAGAGTATCGCAAAATGAGAGGATAAAAAAAAAGAGTGAAATATCCAGACTTGCAATCTGGCATATTCCACTCTACATCAATATATTCTAAAAACAAAAGTAGATGCTAGCGTTCAAGCTGCCCCTTTTCCATTTTTCCTTTTTCGTCTAGAATTTGACACGTGCTTAAAGCACCGAAATTTTTCCAATCGTTTACCTGCCAAACGATTTTCTTATCAGGAGTAATTTCAATTAACTGCGCTTGTTCACCTTTGTGACCATGACCTCCCCAATTGCAAATAACTGTATTTCCATTACGAAGACGCTGAACTCCTCCAACAAATCGCAAAGGGCAACCAGGCAAATCATTTTCTTTTACATGCCACACAATCTCACCTTCTTTGTCTACCTCAACCAACTCATGCCCATCGCCACAAGCAATTAAGGTATTTCCATTTTTCAATCGAACTGCAGAGTATACATTGGCATGCTTTGGTGTTTTTATGGTTCTTACCAATTTACCATCTCCATCAAATTCGCAAACTTTATCGCCATGCATGTAACCAATCAAATAAGTATCTTGATTGGTCTTTCGAATATTACGAAACTGACCATGAGGCTTGTTGGTATTGGTAGGAATAATTATCTCTTTGGCAATTTTTCCAGAGCGGGAGATCTCCATCAACTTTGCAGGATTACCATTCTGCATTATCAGAAAATTACCATTTTTCAATGGCGATGCCGATTGTATTTCTGTTCCTGCCTCTCCTTTAAACACCCATAGAGTCTCTTTTGCAAGGTTGATTAGTTTTGCCCCATCAACAGTACTGAATAAGATCGTTTGATCAGATAGCACACTCAAATCGTTACACTGTCCGGCAACTTTGTACTCCCATTCAATCTGTTTATCCTCATTAACAATAACTATTTTCTGGAAGCCGTGTCCCGAAGCAATAAAACGGTGCTTAACAACCTTGTCTTTTTCTCCTGCTATAACATTGGTTCCTATAATCAGAACCACCAAGAATAGGAGTGATTTTATTAACTGTTTCATCGATATTCTGATTTAATTAAATGCCAACTGTAGAATATTTAATATATCCTTGCGGTCAAGTGGTCGAACAGCTCCTACCAATCCATTATCATCGCCATATACTTTCAAGGTTTGATCGGCAATCATTTCAAGTTGAACCTCACGAATATCTAGTTCCTTCAATTTGGTTTTCAATCCAATTTTATTCAAGTACCCCTCAAAGGCATCGATTCCAGCTTCAATAGCTTTAGGTTCCTCAATACCCACAACATCTTTACCCATAATATTACGTGCAAAATCGATGTATCTTTCAGGCAATTCATTTTTCATATAACGCATAAAGGCTGGCATAATCAGCGCAAGAGTATGTCCATGTGCAATATTAAACTGAGCTGATAATGTATGACCGATAGTATGCATTGGGAAAAATCCTGCCATACCTGGAGTAGTCATTCCATTCCATGCCACTGTTGCTGTCCACTGCTGTATTCCGCGTAATTCAACATTCTCAGGATCAGCTAAAACATCGACTGAGTTTTCGATAACAGTTCGCGCTATCACCTCCATATAACCATACTGAACTGGATTTTTCACAGTATTATTCAGGTATACTTCCAAACAGTGAGAAATTGCATCTGCCGCACCACATGCAGTCTGGTAAGCCGGTAGAGATACCAACAACTCTGGATCTAAAATAGAAACCGTTGGATACAAGCAATTACCAAATACATAAGCCTTCTCGGCAGTCTCCTCGTTAGTAATAACTGCTGCATTATTCATCTCACTAGATGTAGCCGGAACTGTTGGTATAGTAATAATTGGTAAAGCCTCAGTTGGAGGAACATTATCGAACTTATCGTGGCGACTATAAAACATGTTCCAAATGTCACCTTTATATTTCACTCCTGCAGCAATAATCTTGGCTGTATCCATTACGCTACCTCCTCCAATACCGATTACAACATCTACCTGGTTAGCAGTACACAGCTCAATTCCTTTTTTAGCAGTACACACCAATGGATTGGCAACAACATCAAAAAGTTCAGTTACCCTGATATTGGCATCTGTTAAATTTTTATTTACTGAGTCTAACAGTGGACGCATGAACTCAGATTCCTGATAAGATACTATCAATGCTGATTTTCCTAGCTGCTCTACTTCGTCTTTAATCCTTACTACTTCTCCATTTCCTGAAATAATTCTTACAGGATTATAAAATTCAAAATTCTCCATAGTTGTAGTCAAATAATTTTCCGGGTGGTAATTCTTAGTTTTTTTTATACCCCATTTCTATTGATATCTTTTCGGCGTACTGTTTCACCAGTTCTCCTTGATCTTCCCAAACCACTTCATTCATTCGCTCTGTTGGTCCTGAAATCCAGATAGCAGCCTTAGGAAATCCCTGGTAATCAAACACTGGAGCACCAACACAAACAACTCCTTTTAGCTGTTCTTCACGATCGAGCGCATATCCCTGTTCCTTTACCATTTTCAACTCTTCCTGAAACTTCCGTTTTGTGGTAATGGTATTTTCGTTAAACTTTTTGAGGGTGAGTTTACTTACCAACTCCACTTTCTCTTTTTCAGGCAGGAACGCAAGCATTGCTTTCCCTGGTGCCGAACAATGGAAAGGGAATCGATTTCCAGGAGTAAGCATAAATTTAAAAGGATATGTACCTAGTGCCTGCTCAATAAATATTCCATCAGTATCACCTATTATTCCTAAAAAGACAGTTTCTTTTACTTCGTCACGCAGCTTTCTCATCCATGGTAATGCAATCTCCAGCAAGTCGTGTTCATTAATTGCGCGAAAGCCAATGGTTAGAAGTTTTCTGGTTAAATAGAAATATTTCGATTCCTCATCACGTGCAAGATATCCTTTTTGCAATAGCGACTGAGTAATACGAAATACACTAGTCTGTGATAATCCTAACTCATTCTTTATATCCTGAATAGACAATCCTTTTGGATTATCTGCTAATAATTCCATAATTTCCAGACCTCTCTCTAGATTTGGAACTTTATAATTGGTGGTAGTCTCTTTTGCTTCCTTATTCATATTTGAATTTACTATTCATATTTGAATTCTCTTGCAAATATATTTATTTCTTTGGACTAAACAAATTTATTGAGATGTTAGGAGGTATTCTAAGAAGTTGTAAAGGAGGATATTTTATTCCAACAGACATTCGCTACGCCATAGACCAGTGGTTCGCAAATGTAGTGCTGCAGGTGTAATTAGTTGGGGATATCACATTGTAGCAACAAACAAGTGCATCACTAACGCACTGTAAAATTCTGCCCTTTTGGGCAGATAATGTCTGTAGCACATGGCAAACATCAATACACATCCCTCCGTGCAACGCAACAAATTTATTTCCTTTTATAGTAAACGAAAAGAGCAAACAATAGATTATCCACTTGATATTCACCATCCTGAAAGGTAATCCACTCACGCATTTTCTTAATAATCCGTTGCATATTATTCTTCACCGACTGCTCATTAATCGACAGAAGTTCAGCAATTTGCTTGTAAGAAAGCTCCTGATAGAATCGAAGAAATACCAGCTCACGTTGTTTTGTAGTAAGCTGATTTATTGTAGAAATTAATTGTTGCTTTAAAATAGATGATATCTCTTCATTATCCATGAATTGTTCTTCTTCAAATACGAACATTTCAGCTTCTTCGTCGCTGTACGAATCCACATCAGAGCTTTTCTCTAATTGTTTTAACAATAGCAATTGACGACGAAGAGACATCAGTAAATAAGACTTCACATATACGACGTCACCTAAACGTTCACGGCGACTCCATATAGAATAAAACAATTCCTGTATGGCATCCTTCACCAGATCCCGATCTTGAATCATCTGGTAGCCATAATTAAATAGGAATTGATAATAATTATTGAATAACACAGATAAAGCGTTTTTATCGCCACGCTTCAATGCTTTCCATTGCTCTGAATCATTCCTTTCTATATTTGTTGCTCCGCCTTCCATGTGAGTATCTCTGGAGCAAATGTAAAAAAAATAGAGTTACACAGCTACTCTATTCTTATCCACTTTTCTTTTACCTTGTGGAAATAATAAGAATAGCGGGCTGTAATAAGTTTTTCTGACTCAAATTTGAACTCCCCTTTCATTATATAAACATTTAGTCATCGAAACACTATATAAAGGAGAAGGGAGGTCTTGAAGTGGTTTATTCGTGTGTGTATGTTATTTAATTTTGACCTCCCCTAATCAATTGAAGTATCTGAGTATTACTAAAAAAATAGAGAGAGGCCATAAGAGTAGTACGTGTATTTAAAAAAAGTTGGCCTCTCTCCTTAGAATAGAAGTATTAGAGTATTACAACGAGTAAATAAATAATATCATCTTATTATCCTGTAAATGCTGCACATCTTTTGCATTCCTTTCAATTTTCGGACAATAATCGGTTCATATCTTAAGTGGGATTGTTGTGGTAAATCATCTACTAGTTTCTCTGTTATTAACAACTCCGAATTATAGGTATTGCATAAATGCTGTATTCGAGAGGCTATATTAATCACGTCACCATGATAAGCTATTGATCGCTTTATAATACCAACTTCGGCAGTCATTAGTGTTCCTCCATTTAGTCCTCCTTTAAATTGAGGAACCAAGCCATATTGAGACAGATAGTAATCTTTTCGCTGATTGATGGTCTCCTTAAAACAGAAGAATGCCTGCACGCAGTTTCCTGACTCAATGCCTTGCTCGTATGACCAACACAGCACAACCTCATCTCCCACATATTGATATATTTGAGCCTTAGTTGCAATCACTGACGCTGTCAAATCGGTAAAACAATCTTGAATAAGCCTACTGTATTTCTGATACCCGAGACGTTCAGCATATCCAGTGGACGATTTCAGATCCATGAAAAGGAAAATCATTTCTTTATCTTTTGGATGACGATAGGCACCAAGAATTAAATCACGCAATACGCCAGGACCAAATCGCTGACTAACAAGCATTGTCCAAAACAAAAGCACACTCACGGTATAGGTATACAGAAAAATCCTCAACAGGTTATCCGACAAGATAAACTTATAAGTCTCGGCCCATAAAGTTTGAATATCTGCTCCCTGATAGAAGAGATCCCAAAACAATGTGTAAATGCATATGGTTATTCCCAGTGAGATAAAATGCAATCCTGAATAAATAATTACCAAACCGCCATACGACAAGCCATTCAAAAAATAAGACTTTCTACGAATAATCCAGCTAATCATTAAGTAATTGATTGCAAATATTACACCTGTAACCACAATAGAAATTAGCTCAATCTGCTCAGAATTTCCAGTGTTACTTTCAGACACTTCCCCCAATTGAATCATCGACCAAAACACCATTGCTGCAATCCATGCAAGCACACTCCAAAGGACATAGGTATATTTCTGATTTTTACTAATATTCATCTGCATTAAAGATTATCTGATTCTAAGATTACTGGATTTTCGAATTTGGTCTCCATAATGAAAAGGAGTTTCCTTTTTCCTTTTGTTCATTCTTTATTGATCAAATAGAATAATAAGGAAGGATGACTTCTATCAAAAACTATACACTATGAAAAAACTCAATTATTTATAGTCATCCTTCCTGTAATCTATGTTTTGATGTGATTACTTTTTCTTTTTATTCTGAATTAGGTAAAACAACGAAGGAATAATATACAATGTTAATATTGTAGATGTTATCATTCCTCCAATGGTGACAACAGCCATAGGAGTACGGAATTCAGCCCCTGCACTGCCTGTTAGTACAGCATTTGGAATCATACCGGCAATAATTGCAACTGTAGTCATGATTACCGTCTTCATTTTTGTTCTACAAGCTGTCAACACTGCTTTTTTTAGCTTAAACTTCTCTTTCAGCTGCTGGGTATAATCGTGTATCAGGATACTGTCATTCACCACCAGCCCCAGCAATGTAATCACCGCCATGAGGGTCATAATATTGATTGAAGTTCCAGCCAGGTACATCAACACAAACACACCAATCATTGCCATTGGTACAGTAGTAAAGATGATGATAGGATGCCAGAAATTCTCCAGTAATGAAGCCAACAACATATACATCAGCAACACAGCAATGGCGAAGGTAATCGCCATATCAGTCATGGTTTCGTTCATCATTTTAATATCACCAGCCCATACATAGTTAACCGATTCAGGCAGTTCAGTGTTATCCAGAATCTCAGAGATCTTTTCACTAGCCATTCCCTGATCAATTCCAGGCATCTGAGTTGCAGTAATCTCAATGGTATTAATCTTATCAATATGCTGCACTTTTGATTGAGAGTCGCCAAAACCAATAGTAGCCAACTGTGCGATAGTATAACATCCATGAGTGGTAAAGATTGGTATTTGCTTGATCTTGTTAAGTGTATTCACCTGATTTTGAGGATAGGACACACGGATATCATATTCTCGTCCTTTCACCTTCATCACCGATGCTTTCACACCATTAATTGCAGCCCTGATATTCATAGCAATCATGAAAGGAGTTAGACCTGTTTCAGCCACCATATATTCTTTAGGCTTTACCTGAATCAAAGCATTTCCTTTTCGATAGTTTGATTCTGCATTCAAAATACAACCCAAATTCTTCACCTTCCCCAGTACGATATCATTCGCTTCACGTAATTCTTCTTTATTAGTAGATTGAAGTCGGAACATCAGCGGCTGACTCTCATCACTTTTAGTGGTTGTTACAACCGGACGGATATCAGGCATTACGTTCAATTCTTTATAGAGTACTTCCGCCATCTCCTCATTAGTGATTTCTCTTGCCTCTTTTGAATTCAACTTCACATGCATCTTCGCCAGGTTGGTTCCCCTTGTGCTTGAATTCTTCTCCCCAATAGTACTTAGTATGGTCTTCACTTCTGAGTGTGCCGCAATCTTCTTCTCAATCAAATCAAGCATTACAGCGGTTTTGTCTAATGACATTCCCGTTGGCATCTCCAATTCAACGTACACATCACCATTGTCTTCCTTCGGAATAAACTCAAACCCAATGTAAGACAATAAAAACGAACTAAAATACAACACTACAATTGTACCTGAGAACAATAAAATAGGCTTCAGTTTGTTGGATATTAAGCGCTCAAGCGACTTCTCATATCCTCTTTCAAGCCAGCCAAAGAATCGTTTTATCAATCCTGAGAATGCCGATTCCTTTGCCGCTTTCTTGAATAATAAACTCGACAACATTGGGGTAAGCATGAACGATACCACCAACGAAATAGCCGTTGCCGCCGATATGGTTAATGCGTATTCGGTAAAGTAAGCTCCCACCATTGAGGTCATTGATGCAATTGGTAAGAATACTACCAGGTTTGTTCCTGTTGATGCAATTACCGCCATCATCACCTCTTCAGTACCTTTTACTGCTGCTTCTTTTATGGGCATTCCCCCGTTACGTAATCGAAGAATGTTATCGATCACTACAATTGAGTTTGAAATCAACGCTCCAATAGCCACCGCATAACTCATCAGTGTCATCATATTCAGTGATCCGCCAAATGAATCGATAGCCATAAATGTAGTAATCAATGATACAGGAATAGATATACTTACAACGATAACTGATCTGATATCACTCAAGAAAAAATAAAGCACAAAAGCAGTAATCAGAATTCCCAGAATCACATTCATCAATGCATCATCAACAGCACTCTCCACGAAATCACTGGGATCGTTGGCGATGGTAATCTCAATTCCTTCGGGTAAAGATTCCTTAATCTCAGGTAGAATACTCTTTACCTCACCAGCTATCTTCACCGCATTAGCCGATTTCACCTTAATAACACCAACTTTCAGGATATTATTAAACTTTTCACCTTTCTCTACATTCCAAAAGCCAGAGATAAACTCTCGTTTCTTAATAGAATCCACAACTTCAGAGAAATCGGTTAATTTATTTACCCCACCAGGAGTTGCAACACAGATCTTTCGGATACTATCAACATGAGCATATTGCTTACCAGTTTCCAGGGCATAGTCGTTATTTACATTTACAAAACTACCCGAAGATACTTTTCTGTTACTTGCTTCAATGCTATTCGCCAAATCAGTCAGATTCATTTGGTTATCGTACATATCCGACATATTGGCCAAAACCTTTATTTCTCTCTTTTCTGCTCCCTTGATATCGATTTTTGCCACTCCATCAATTCGCGATAACTGGTCTTTGATTTTCTTGTCAACATAATCAAACAACTGGTAACCGGGAATATCACCTGTAACACAAAGTGTGATTACGGGTTCTGAACTGGGATCCATTACCTCAACAAGTGGTTTTTTCGATTCCTTTGGTAGCTCAGGCAGTACCATATCGACCTTGTTTCTTACTTTCCGTAAAGCCACCTCCGACTTAACATTCATATAGAACTCAGCAGTAATAATCGATACATTATTCATTGAATTAGACTTCAACTCTTTCAGTCCGTTCAACGATGCCACTTCCTTTTCGATCTTATCGGTAACCTCTTTTTCTATCTCCTCAGGTGTTGCTCCTGGATATGTAGTTGTAACTGTAATTATAGGCAGACTAACATCGGGCATTTGATTCACCCCTAGTTTAAAATAAGCCATGAGACCAAAGAAGACGATCCCCAGGAACAACATGGTAGTTGTTACCGGCCTATCAACTGCAAATTTTGTAATTTTCATCTCTCTAAAAGATTTCTAGATTTTTGGATTTTAAGATTTTCTGATATGGTCTACTGGATGCAAAGCGAGGATCTTCATTCCTTGTTTACGTTCTTTGGAATCAGAAAAACTTAATCTCCCTAATATTTCTTGTTTACGATTATTCAGAAACTCTCATGAATCTCTTATTTCACAACAATAACCGATTGTCCATCCGACACTTTATCCACACCATTAACGATGAGCACGTCTCCTCTATTTACGCCACGTTCTACAAGAAAATCCATGCCAATCATATGCTTATAGTTTACCTTGCGAATTTCTGCCTTATTATCTTTCACGAAGTATGCATAGTAGCCATCACGCTTTTTAGTAGTTGCATTATTGGGAATTAAAATGGCATATGCTCGGGTATCTGTTACAACATTAACCTTAAACGTTGCTCCTGCACCACTAAAATCTTTTGCATCAGCGAAAGTAGCTTCAACATGAAACAACCTCTTTTGAGGATCCATCTGTACTGCTTTCTGGCTGATGCTCCCTTTCACAGTCTGCCCATTATAAGTAATGGATACTGGATGCCCCAAGTGAATAAGATCAATCTCCTTCAATGGCACATAAAACGAAAGCTTCAACTGCCCTGTATTGGCAATACTACAGATCTTGTCATCTACTTCCACCTCTTCATTTTGATGAACAAATACATCGGTCACAATACCCGAAAAAGGGGCTATAATTACATTTTGCTTTTGCAAGCGCTCCAACACTTTCTTTTGAACATCCATTGACGTTTTTGCCGATTTCAATTCAACACGCGCAACAGCACCAATCTTAAAGAGCTTTTCTTTTCGCTCGTAAGTATCTTTCATCTCCTTATAGGTTAACCTGGCTTGTTCTATCTGAAGCTCATGGTTAATTGGAGGATAGGCAAACAAGGTATCCCCTTTATGAATATAATCACCACTTTTTACGTTTGCCTTCAGCACCTGCCCTGCCATTTCGGCCAGATAGGTCATACTTTTATGGTAGTTTGCTTTTCCATAATAGCTTTTGGTTATATCAACCTCTGTTGGTGTAATTTTAGAGGTTTTTACTTTAACCACCTCTTCCTGCTTTGTAGTAGCCGTTGCTTCGGCAGTTGTATTACATGATTGCTGCATACCTCCTACAAGTGCAACCATTATCATTAAAACAATTCGCTTCATACTCATCATTCTAAAATCTATCTTTTTATTAATCGTTATCATTCCAATATCTTTTTAATCGTTAACTGAGCAATATGCAGATCGAGATATGCATTAAGCAATCCTAAACGTGCCTTGGTAAGTTCCAGTCTGATTTCCTTGAATTCCAGAGGCGTAATCGCTCCTAGCTTGATCTGCTCGTTAGCAACATAAATTTCCTTCTCACTCAAATCAATCAACTCCTTCTCTTCCTCTATTTTTTTCTGAGCATAACTCATATTCAGTCGGGCATTATCTACTTCTTTATTGAGTTTCATTCGTGAATTCACCATCTCATGAATGGCATTCTCTCTTTCCAGCTTTGCTGCTCGTAGTTTTGCACTGTTTGCTCCACCACTGATAATGGGAATCTGCACTTGCAACTGACCATACACCACATTGTTGTCCTGCTTAAATTTCCATTTATCATCATCGGCAGTATAAGCATAACCGAGTGTGGTTTTTATTGATGGATACCAGGCTGC
Source organism: Puteibacter caeruleilacunae (assembly GCA_005217565.1). Lineage (GTDB taxonomy): Bacteria > Bacteroidota > Bacteroidia > Bacteroidales > Prolixibacteraceae > Puteibacter > Puteibacter caeruleilacunae. Next base: position 148,085 of record SJCO01000005.1, on the reverse strand, counting down.
TTTACTCAATTCAACTTTCTGTTTAGCCATCTCTTGCTGCTTATTTAAAAGCTTGATTTTACTATTGAGACTTAAACTCTGATCGTAATTCATCAATGCATCAAGTGAAGGGCGCTCACAGGCGATTTCTCCTTTCAATTCAATAGATTCCTCTCCTGATAAGCCTGCCAGCTGCTTCATATTATTCAGGATGGTTGCATATGAGTTTTCAGCCTCTTGAAGGATTGGCTTGGTACGTTTATAATAAAGCTCTGATTTGCGCATCTGTATCTCACTCACAAACCCTTCCTCGTAAAGGCTCTTCATCTTTTCCATTTGATCTTTTGCCAAAGCGGAGTTCTCCTGTAGAACACCGATACTCTCTTTGGCATAGATAGCCTGCATAAACAATAGTGTTCCCTGATGAATCAGCTCTTTTTGTAAATCCTGATCCTGAAGCTCAGCAGCTTGCGAGGCCAGTTTCGACAACTTGTAATTGGCCGATGCCAATGGTGCGTATAGTGGTTGTTCGGCCACTAAATTGGCTGTTACATTATTATTATAATTCGTTCTGAATTTATTAGGTAAGCCCTCAGCACCAGCACCTCCTTCATTAAGATACATGTAGCTTTTTGTAAAATCTCTCTTATAGCCCATATTGGCTCCTAATGATGGCAACAAACCAGCTCTCGCCTCTTTCGATTGCTCTTTTGATATCTGCACATTTGTTGCACTTTGTTTTAATTGTATGTTCTCCTTTCGAACCAGGTTTAGATACTCTTCCAGATCTAATGTTTGTCCGCTAACTTCTTTTATCCCTCCACCGAGAACAATTAAAAGACTAAGAATGTAAAATCTCATAACAATATTTTTTCTGATTATGCATCGATTATTTTCGATTTCCGATGCAAACCTACGCAGAGATTCAAGGCGAGTCTTCCGTTCTCTTAAATCAGGATAAATTCCAGGACAGCAACATGTACGGATACATAAATACGGACAGAACACACGCAGCGATACAGTTCATTTTCAGGCACTAACACACCCAACAACAAAAAACACAATAATCAGGAGTACGGATATAAATACGGACTATTTTTTGTATATTTAGTCTCTCCTTAGAGCAACTTCTTACCGGGGAAGCTACCCCAACATTCTTTAAGTAAACTTTAGGTAATCTTTAGGTAAATTCTATCTTCCTTTTATCAGAATAGAATTCGGTTAAAATTTCAATAGAAATAAGATATAGAAAAAGCAAAGAGTCTTGTCAGTGCTTCCTTGTTAAAAGTCAGATTAAAGTTATGAGGAATTGCATGCAGATTAAGGGTTGTCTAGTCTCAATCAGGCATTCTTTTTATATTCTGAAGGTGTCATATTAGTCACCTTTTTAAATGAGGTATAGAATGCGGTTTTACTATTGAAACCAACTTCATAAGCTATCGCTAGTATAGTAAGAGATTTTGACTCCTCCGAAACCAATAATTGTTTTGCTTCTTCAACACGATACTGGTTCACATAATCCAAAAAATTAAGTCCCTGCTGCTCATTGATTACCTGAGAAACGTGAGGAAGCGGGCTATTCAGTTTTTCTGCCACATCATTAAGTCTTAGAAGCGGATTACGATACACCTTCTCCTCTTCCATTAACTGCTTTAAAGATGACCATATGTATTCTGATTCATCCTCTTTTAGCGTAGACCTGGCATATTTCTTTTGAGGCTCTGGCTTTGCAATTCCGCCAATCTCTTCGAGATAAGGAGAAAACACGGGAATACGGATGGCCCATACACCAATGGTAAAGATGAATGAGCTAGTTAGCAGTACCTCAATTCCATCATAAAACAAAATAAAATTAGTGGATACGAAAAATATCGAAGCATCATCATCACCTGTAAACCAGCTTCCATTCAATACACTCACAATTACAAGACTAAAAAAACCTACCATTAGCAGTAAGTAGATAGCACTGGCTGCTCTGATAATTTTCTTTGACCATATGATGTTGATCCTCTCTTTAGGAACAACTTTTTCCAGGGGAATATCTTTGATTTTCTTATATGCATAAATCACCGTCCACAGATTACAGGCTAGTATTACAAAGTAATCAATAGACAACACCAAATATTTTAGATCATTTTCAGGTTTATAATTCGTAAGATCCAGGATTAGGTCATAAGTCCAAATTAAAGCCGCACTATGAATAAGGGTATATCCACAGAGAACAATGACAATCCATTTTAGATTGATCTTCAGTCTCAATAAATTTCTTACATAAAGCAAATAGAACAACCCCACCAGATTATAGATGAAATAAGTGTAGTAGAGTTTTGGATCAGTATACGCCCAATAGCTCTCCAGCAGACTATAGGAAATAAACAGAATAATGAATGTTAGCAGGAAACGCGACTTATTGCTTTGTGTTTTAGCATTCAGCAAAACAAAAGCTGCTAACAAAAATCCAACAATACTCCCCACCAACGGCATAAAATCAATAAATTCCTTCATAGTCACTTGCACTTATTCCTTTAAACGCTGCAAATATAATTGATTTACCATAAACTCATCAAGAATTTTCGCGGATGAAACTGTATCATAAAGTTTATCTTTATCAAATCAACCGAGACTAAAAAGGCTGCCCGGAAAAAGGCAGCCATTAACAATCATGATTTCGTAAAATCAATCTACGAATTAAAAAAGATAATCAGAATAAACTATTCCGACTATCCTTATTACAACAACACTTTGATATCTATTTCATCAGTATAAGAAATCCTTTTCTGGCAGGAACCGTTATTGTTTCTCCTTCCGTCCAAGTGTATTCTTTCTGATAATTCTCAATATTTGGAGCGTGAAGTGACACTTTGCCCTTTTTTAATCCCAATTGCTTAAAATCAATATCTAGATTAATTTTCTTCTCCTGATCAGAAAAATTACCTACAGCTAAAAGTGTTTCTCCATCTTTCACATAGCAGGTAACATGTACCGCCTCTGAGCTTGTCGTTACTGGAGTGTTATTCTCCCAGAAACCAATCATCTGAGCATCTTGAATCTTAAATGAATCCCATATTTTCCATACTGGACGAGGATCACACGTCACGCCTTCGGTATGCCATGGATGACGGACAGTCATACCAAACAGCATCCCCAACCAACGATTTCCACCAGCATGCAACATATCCCCCATCAGACCAAATGGTATTCCTGATACTTCAACAAACCAATTTTCGGGAGGCATCTTACTATACTGGAAGCTTTCACCAAACCATAGCTTATCGAGATAAGGGAAGAATTCAGCATATTGAGTAGCTGGTCCTTTTGAAAATCCTGTATTGGAGTGTAAATCAAGCAAACATCCTGGTTTTGTTCTATCAAGGACTTTACGAATACGCTTCAAGGTACGTCGGTCATACGACACATCATCAAGATACAGACCATCAATATCCACATGCTTCACCAACCATGCTAATCCTTCGATATAGTAGTTATACCAGCGCGAATCGCCATAGGCATTCACAATAGAAGCATCGGCACTCTGATCTCCCAGATGCTGATACCATTGCGGACGATAATCACCAACTAAATGCTCCCGTAACCAAGGATAACCACCACCAGCTCCATCACCCAAAATCTCATGCCCTAAGCTCCTTAATGCCCAAAGCTCTGTTGTGTAATTCGTAAGCTCTCGAACGGTATAGTATATCTTTGCTTTTTTACCTTTTTCATGGATCTTATCTACGAATTCACGCATCTGATCTACCGCAATAAATGGGTAATTAATATTTGGATTATACTTATTTGCATGATGTAAGTTTATCACCTCAACACCTGCATTAAAATCCTCCTCTGAAGGTATCGGACTCATCCAGTTATGGTAATAACGATCTAAGAACTGACTCTCATAATTGATCTCCTTTACAGGTGTAACCAACATAGACCATTCGAATACAATCTCCTCGTCCTTTTGCATACTGCGTTGTCCACTATAAGTAATAGCTTTGGTTGTTTGCCCTTGCTTCTCAATTTTAAATCCACCATTTCCGTCGTTATGCCATGATACAGGGTATTCAGGATGAAACAGATTTAGCATTGGTCCATGATAAGTTGTTCCGCGGAACTCACACCAAAGACCTCCATTGTTATTTCCAATCCAGTAACTATCATGAGGTCCCTTCCATTTAGCATTATGCTTTTCAGGCACTAAAGAACCAGGTAAATCCATTCCTTTCATATACTTGGCAATGTCAGACTTAAATGGTATTTCCAACTGAATATTTTTAGCCTCAACATCTTTTAACGGCGTAAGCTTCAACTTAAAATTGAGATAACCATCAGCCTCTAGTGTTCGCTCTCCTTGTAGTTTAAATACTTCGGAATTATTGGTCCAACGTTCAGTAACAATTCCTGATGATAGTTTTACTTGTTCTACTTTGGCCCCCGTAGTAAAGTCAACTATCCCTTCAGAGGTGCTCACATTAAAGCAAATAGGATCAACAAGCAGCTCAATACCTTTTACTTCAATACTTGATGGCAATCCTTGATCACCATACGTCAACGTTTTTCCTGTGAACTCATACTTGTTTTTCTTTTGCTTCTGAATAGGCTTGTAGGGCTCTGTTGGCTCATCATCGATTCCTAAAGTAGAATTCAACCAACGTAGTCTGGAATGACGCCAAGGTTCATTATCACCGCGCTCTGCAATAACCTCATCCTGAACAGTCAAGCTAACATCTATTGTAGTCGCGTCACTATTTGATGCTTCAATTGTTACCTTCCCCTCATACTTTCCAGCAGCTATATTCTCAGGAATATCAACACCAATCCAAAGAGGTTGTACTTGTCCGACAGCCACATCTACACGCTTGACAAATGTCTTACCATAAGGATCAGTCCCTCCAGTATTGAAGCAGGTCAGCTGATCAGCAGCTATTTTACCAGGCCCGACTAAGTCGGAGAATGAAACTTTTACATCTTCTAAATCTGTCTTTGCAGCCCACACCCCCAATTGAAAGGCATAATATTCATGACGCAAGGCGATACCTATAAATTCCTTTTGAGGACCTCTCTTCACCCATCTTTCAGGAATATTATCCTGCATCCGTATTGGATACTTTCGATCTTCAGGGAAGACAAGATAGTCTTGCTTTTCTCTTTGCACCAGCGCCTTTTTCTCCTGCTCCAAAGCGATAACCTCCATAGGATAAAATGAGTCGAAAGCACTTCTGCTCTCTATGGCAAGAACCTCTACTTCAACACTTGGTCTTTCACTAATGCTTGAAAGCCATTGTTTACAAGCTGGTTTCTCAGACTTTAAGTATCCCTTATTATAAAAGCCAGCCCCTAACTGCACCTCGTAAGGAAGGTAGTAGAAGTAATATTTGCCTGTCTTCTTTATCGGTCCGAACGAGAGTTCACACACCTCATTATTCACCTTTATTCGATGAATATTTTCAATGACATCACCACTCTCAGCATGAATAATTAAGAACTGCTTCTGATCAGGAGCATTGTCATGCCTTCGCCATTCAAAACAAAGATGAGCAGCTTCTGCATTTTCTGAAATGTTTAAAACAGCCCGATGATTACCATATTTCTCAGGCCAGGGATTTTCAGGAGTTGTATAGTTTATACTCCAACATAAGGTTGGAATAAAAACACTCAAGATAATAATTAACGATCTCATAGATTTAACTTTATTTTTTCCACGATAATTTCAATTGATACTGAGGATGTGCTTTAATTGATTTTATCTTAGGAGTATTATTTTTAATCTCACGAACTAGTTTTTCATCTACACCAGTGATATTATCCTTCCATTCATTCGCCTTGAAATGCACCTGTAGCTCTTTATTCTTTAAATAACGCTTCAAGCCAAATTGCCACTTTGTGCCATTATACAAATGATCGGTAACATTTTTACCACGAACCCACGCTTCTGCATTACTCCCCAGGTAATCAACATCCACAATAATATCACTTAAGCCATCAAGAGCATTAGACTGAATCGCAACATTTATACTACCATCATTCTTGTCAGCAATATCAAGGGATACCTGTTGCGCTTCCACAGCACAGTTTAAAGTCTCAAATATCTCACCTTTAATGGTTTTGACTTTCTTTCTTCCAACATAAAGGTTATCAATCTCCGGAAATACCTTCATATTAAACTCCGTATCATCCAATTGACGCAGTTTAATATGATCGTTGTAAAACATCACATCAGCATTTGAAATAATCAGTACTTCCTGATTATTGATGGTAGTCCTCCAACATTGTTCAGCCTGCTGACGAGTCAGCATTACCATCTTTACCTTCTTTCCAGAATTTGTCTTAACATCAAGGCAGGCCTCTTTAGGATTATCAATGTTCACATACACAACATCACCGTTAATTTCTTTATCCCATCCTGAACCTTTTACCTGCTGAACAGTAGATTTGTCGAAAGCTAACTCTACATCCATTCCAGGTACTTTGGTAAAAAATAACACCTTAGTATCGTCATTCTGGAATTGAGCAATAGGTTGTACTGTAGCATATTTTAATAATGCCCCCTCAATATCCATATTAAATGGAAGTATAGCTGTAGCCTCCCCTTTTAGTCTCAATGATTTTCGCGGGAAAGTCAGCGTTTCGCCTTCAAAGTTCAATCTCACCTGAAACTCTTTATCAGGCATAGGTACCCTTACCTGCGTATTATTTAGAAATAAGAAACCACTTTTCCCCGCGACTCTGGCCACATACCTCAAATCAACAGTATTCAATTCATCCTTCACTGGGGTTGATGGTTCAACAACTTTCATTGTTGCCAAATCACTACCAAAATCTCGAACAAAACTATGCAACACTTTCAGATACTTGTATGAAGGACGCAGTAAGCCAAACTCTGATATTGGCGCCTGAAAATCATATGATTCAGGACAACCAGGTTCTTTCAACCCAGGCAACTGCGTACCTCCCTGAAACATGTAATACCCCACTAGATTCATCCCCCTACCTATCTGATTCTGAAGATGAGCCTCCACAACATGAGGTTCTACAATAAATCGGTTCCTGTAGGTCATTTGACTACCACAACCCTGTTCACATAGTCCTTTAGGATACTTGGTTACATCATAATAAACCTTCCCCAAGGCATCAGTAAGAATCCATTGATCATTTCCATAGAGAAAGTCCTTTGTTGCCTTTCCTCCACGAGTCTCCCAGCCTCTATAAGGATAAGCCCCCTGCAACGGAATTGCCTCAAATTCATCATCATGAAAAACACTATTACCAGTGATTGTAAAATATACAGGTTGAATACCTGCTTTTATAGCCATCGTTTTCAATGTTCCAATATGGTTCACATCTCCCGATGCGTACTCATTCTCTAGCTGAACGCCTAAAATAGGACCTCCATCCTTAAAATAAAGTCCTTTCACCTGAGTCGCAATTTGCCCAAATAACTTATTAGCTTCCGCTAGATATTCAGGATTATTTGAACGTTTACCTTTCATCCCGTTAATCCAATCGGGATGTCCTCCATGTAATTGTTCACCGTGACTCCAGGGACCAATGCGCAGCCAGACAAACATATCATGCTTGTGACACAATTCAACAAACTGTCGCAAATCACGAATACCATCCCAATTCCATACTCCCTTAGGATGTTCGTGCGCATTCCAAAATACATAAGTTGCCACAATACTCAGTCCGGCACTTTTCATCTTTACGATTTCCTCTTCCCAGTACTGTTCAGGGTAGCGGATATAATGAAACTCACCCATCAAAGGGAACCAAGGCTCTCCATTTCTCTCAAAATATCGATTATTCACGCTAAAAGTCGTTCCTTCGGGATTCACGCCTTCAAAATCAAGATTATCCTCGATTATCGGCGTAATATTTTCACCGATATTTAACTCATAAACGCGATTCTGTGCAGTTAAAGAAGAACTTATCACTGCACAGAAAATGCACAAAACGAATATATATCTAAACATCATTCTCTTTCTATTTCTCTATTAATTCTAGTCGTCCATATGAATCTGTTCCGCCATTGGATTTAACAACAGTACGAAGAGTGCATCCATTATTTCCTGTCACATTTTCTGGTACCGATAGCATGTAACGATTATTCTGATTTGGTTTTCCTGCAAAACCAAAATGTTCATCCTTCGCCACCTCTTTACCATCGGCTATTAAACTTACCTTTTTGATATCTAAACGATGATTTCCTCGAACGTATACAAACTTAACCCCTCCTAATTTTTTCAATTGATCGACAGAGATGTTCCACTCTATTTCTTTCCACTCGCTACGTACACTTCCGGGGTTCCAATTCCCAATACTTTCACCTTTATGAATATTAATCACTGGCAACTCTTCACCAAGGGCCTTTTCAACTAATCTTTTTGCCTCAGCAACAGGATCTTTATAAGTATCAACTTTACTCAAATTTGGATGCTTCACCCAGTTAACCTGCCATTTCACTGATTCAAATTGCTCTCCTGTCTTCAATGATTTCAATACATTGCGCATTCTTTCACGATAAAAATCACGCACCAATCCACTCCATACACGACAAGAATAGTCGTTCACCGGAGGGCCCCAGACAGTAACAATCTGACGTGCATTCTCAGCATAAAAATCCTTCAATTGCTGATCTCCATCATGCAGTTTAGTAAAATCTAACCAACGATCTAATCGATGCAAAGGATGCGACTCCATCAAACGATCTAATTCGGTAAGCAGTTCCAATCCTCTTTCTCCAGCACGATCACCTGTTTGTACATCTCCCGCTTGGTAAGCTTCAGAAGCTAACACAAACCATTCATCAGCTTTTAAACCAAGACTGAGTGCAGCCATTTCAATAGCATCATCACGATATCCTGCTGTCTCGTTAGTTTTAACAGCATTTAAGAACTTAACAACGCCCTCATGAAATTTAGGATCTTTAGAAACACTACCTAATCGACATGTCCCCAGCTGCCATCCAAACTGAGGATGTGGTTCCAAACGCTTATAACAGCTTTCTCGGAACAGTTGCCATGCCTCCTTCATGTTTTCTGAATACATTCCATATCTATTCAGACAGTAATCATTCAGCCAATTATCCAAATCAATAGGTTGATCATTCCAGGCAACATCAGTCATTAATTCATACAAGACTGTATTATTCTCCAATCCTTCTCCTGAGATTGTAAAGCCAACCAGATTCTTTTTCTTAGGTGAATTCCATGTTTTGCCTGCGCCTGTAGCATACAATTCCATACTTCCTGTATAGGCAGTTTTTCCTCCCATATTAGGAACAAAACCATAAGCCCATTGCTTGCCATTGAATGCATTCATCGGTTCCCAATTATTGGCATAGTCATTGGCATAATCCAAGATCAAGACACTATCATTTGGAACTTTACTAAATAACGCTTCCACGCGCTCAGGACTCCAAATATGACGCTGGTAACCAAACATCCATCCTTGAATCACCCACATCGCATCTGCATTACCAGACTTAATTGCACGAAATGTTTTTTCACCATATTCTGCAAGAAGATCAGTAACAGGACGGTCGGTCTTTGGTAATTCAAGCTCATTAAAACTGTCAACAAGAAAGTAATCTTGTTTACCAAACTCCTTTTGCCATTCCTCCATATACAACTTTGTAATTTTAGCAAAAAGAGGATCACCAGGCATCAATAGTACTGGTCGGTGTTCAGGACTAAAACCGGCATTCCACAAGGTATTATGCAAGACAATATCAGGATAAATTCTTTTTAGGGCTTTGGGAACAAATCCTGCAAAAGACTGTATCACAGGCTCAATCCCAAACTTCCTCATACGTTTCAATAATTTATGCTGCAACGCTATCTGATCTTTGTGCCATTCTTCTGGTAGGTTTCCTCCTACCTGACAGATATTTCCCATACGCTGCCATGGAAGATGTGCAGGACCAACATAAAATTCATCTATCTCTTGCTGTGTTAAGCCTAACCTCTTCCAAACACGTGTTGCTATAGCCTCTGTTGCAACAGGAGCCATCAACATATTGAATCCATGCATTGCTTGCCAATCCAATTCCTGCTCCCAACGCTTCCAATCCCAATAGGGAGTAGTATAACCTGGAGTAACAGCATTGTATGCATGTCGAATACGGTATGGGGTTTCGTTTTTTACAGTAGAAGTTGCTGGCCATGCTGCAGGAATATTAAATTGGGGACCTGTCCAATCTAGCATTCCAATATGTTGAGACTTCAGATAATCATATACTCCCCTGGTTAATGCTACAACACTTGATCCACGAACAACTAATTTGCTATTTCGAACTTCATACTCATAGCTATCTGTCAGGTTATCTTCCTCCTTTAGTTCTAATTTTATCGTCTTAGCTTTATTTCCTAAAACACGTTCTAAAACTTCATAAGCAACTTTTACCTTCTCTTTTCTAGAGATACGATGATCTGCAGTACTTGAGTCACAACCAAGAGAGCCAAACACATTACTCATTCCTGTAGAAATGAGAGTCATAATTAAAAGAATAAAAAACCGTTTCATCTTACCTTCTCTTTTTTAAACAACAAAAAGGGGCACCCAGTAGGATGCCCCAAAGGATCAAAACCACGAATCTTCATTGATCCACTATTTTAGTTTTAAAGTTTCGGAAATCACTCGGTAACCTCCTCCACCAGAGTATCTATAATTCAATGTAAATGTTTTTGAAGAAGGATTATAGCTATTCTCTTCTCCTGGAACCATCTCACCAATTTCAGTTCCATCGCCATTGAATTGAGTTACAACAACAGTATTATCACTATTAACAGTCACATTTATCTTATAGCCATGAGCACCAAGATCTGAGTGAGTTGTAGAAATAGTAGTTGCATCAACAGACGACAAATATTTATCACCTTCAAAATCTCTAGGACCATTAGGATGAACAAAACGGCCAGCAGAAGTATAGCTACCTTCATAATTATTAATCACAGGCAATGGATTGATTTTAATTGTCCACACCTTTGATGTTTTGCCGTCTGCAGCAGTTACACGATAACTTCGTTCTACCGAGAAATCACCAGGTTTCCCTAATACAGGAGCTCCATCAATTGGCTCCATTTTTGCAGCAGGAGATACCTTTGCATAAGCAGTGATACTTTCCAATGTGATTTTACGTCTCTCATCCTGAGTAAACTGTGTAGTAGGCGCAGGAATAGACGCTGTTACGGTTACCGTATTAGTTTCCTCTGAAATTTCTACGTCTGCATTTAAAGTAACAACGGTCATTCGCTCTACTCCATTAGCATTTGTTGTTACATATCTATGTTCTAAATCGAAATCTGTTATTTCTGCCTCATCATATATAGGCAGATCATCCAATCCAGCATCAATACATGATGTCATCGTTATTGTTGCGAAAAACAAGAGATATATTAATCTTTTCATTTCAATAAGTTTTTTGATTTATCATTAATTCCATCCTGGATTCTGAGATAGATTATCATTCTCACGTATCTGAGCATCTGGCACAGGAAACAAAAGACGTTTTGGCATCTCAAATTTCATATCTACAGTAAACGGACTTTCAATTACATTGGTAATCCCATCAAAGTTCATATCCAAACCATGTAGTTTATATCCATTCAACTCAGGAATAGAAGTAGCATTTTCAGCTCTAGCCCAACGAATCAACGACCAATAACGATCATCTTCTTGAACCATCTCTACTTGACGCTCAATCTTATAATACTTCCAGAAATCAGCCTCTGTTGCTGATGCTGACAGTTCAGGCAAACCTCCATGAGTTACCCTGGTCTTGTTCATATACTCAATTGCTTTTGGGAGATTACCCTTGCGACCATATGCTTCAGCTTTATTCAAATAAACCTCACCTAATCGCAAAATAGGCTCAGCCCAGTCAATAGGATAATTCCAAAAGAAATACTCATTCTCATACATCCATTTACGGAACATGTATCCTGATTTAGACATACCCCATGTACTTAATGGATTTGATGTCCAGTGTGCATTGCCACCACGACGGAAAGTGAATGTAGACTTCGAATATATTGCAGAGTCACGAACGATAGATTGCTCGAAACGAGCATCTCTGTTCTTCCACATCTCTCTTGATGGTAATCCCTGGAAATCTTCCCATGTCTTTTGAACTGCTGCACCATCTTCAATAACTAGATACGCATCAACTAATTCTTGAGAAGGCCAACGCAAAGGCCAAGCATTAAATTCATCTTCAGGACTATACTGAGGAACCGCGTCAGCTTTCAACTTAGGCCCGTTGTAACAATTCAACAAACTACGAAACATCCTGGTATCGATAAAGTTATTATGATCTTTATCTACCTGATACATTAGAATTACCTCATTAGAGGATGTCGTTCCAGCAAAGCTATTAAACAGGTTCTTATACTCAGGTTCAAGATCATAACCAAATGATTCAACAGCATCAGCAGCTGAAATAACCTTATCATATTTTCCAGCCTGCAATGCTACCATTGTCATAAAAGCATGAGCTGCACCTTTTGTTAATCGTCCCTTATCTGCTGTTTCTGGAAGACCTGATACTGCTGCATCAATATCAGCAATTATAAAATCATAAGTAGCACTTTCCGTTGCACGTGGTAACTTCATATCATCATCAGGTGTAAGTACCTTATCTACAATCATGATACCACCGAAACGACGAGCCATCCAGAAGTTAGTCATAGCTCTTAGCATCTTAGCTTCGGCAATTAGCTGAGTACGGATGTTCTCATCGATATCAGTCGACTCACCCAGCTTTTCAATAGCTAAGTTACATTTTCTGATTCTTCCATATTGGTTCCAACCAAAATCAGCAGTATTCTCAATAGAACCAGCCTGAGTCCATCGATTACCATTATCATCGTTACAAACAATATTATCAGTCCAGTCGTCAGTATACTGCGTTACATAAAGCCCTTTCACAACATCAGCATAAATATCAAATACAAATCCTTCGGCCAATGCTGCATCTGTCCAAACATCCAGTTCGGAATATTTATCCAGCGGTTTCTTGTCCAGAATATCGGTATCACATGATGTGTATATCAAGCCAAGAAACGAAATTAATATGATGAATATTTTTTTCATTTTTTACTACTTTACAGGTTTTTAAAAGGTTACTCTTACACCAATATTATAAGTTCGCTGTACCGGATAACCATAGTTATCACTGCTACTAGTTTCTGGATCAAGATAATAGTCGGTTACAGGCGAAATTGTGAACAGGTTTGTAGCACTCAACAATAATGTAAATTGGTCAAATGCACCATAACGTTTCAATAACGACTCTTTAAGATCGTAGCTTACACTCAAACTCTTCATTCTGAAATACCAAGAATCAATCAACCAATAAGAAGACGATGCGTTATTATTTCCACCATTTACACTATTAAAAGAGCTTGTACGTGGGAACAATGAATTTGGATTATCAACAGTCCAGCTATCAGCCTGATTTGAATAAAGCTTATGATTAATCTCATTTCTCCACATTCCACCTAAATATGTCTGATAATTACCAGCTCCCTGAAATAATGCATTCATCGCAAAACCTTTATAGGTAGCACCCAGTGTAATACCATAAATAAAGTGAGGAAAATCAGACTTACCAATACGAATGAAGTCATCTCCATCGATACGACCATCTCCATTAAAGTCCTGGTAACGAATATCACCAGGCATCGTTTCTGTCGATCCTAATCTTCTTGGTGAATTTAAGATTTCATCCATATTTTGATATAATCCCTGATCGATATAACCATGAGTATAATAGTCTTTCTGATGAGTTAAGCGCTTGTAAGGATTCTTTAATGAAGTAGTGTCTTCATCATATTTACGCTCCCACAACTGGTCATAGAATGATGCGTTTGCACCAATATCCAACTTCACCTCTCCAATTTTAGCATGATACATCACTTCTGCCTCAAAACCACCTCTTCGATGTGCTGAATTCGTATTGATCTGAGGTAAGTTCTTTCCTAAAGGAGTAGTGTAACGATCTGAAGGACTACCTAAATAACCGGTAGTTCTATAATAAAACCAATCCAATGATCCTGAGAACTTTCCTTCATAGATTGCAAAATCAAAACCAATATTCTTTGACTCTCTTTCATACCATGACTGATCATTACTAACCAAATTACCTTCCTGGAAACCTGCAACATAACCATCTCCAAGGTAATAGCGATTATTAACCATACTATATACTGGAATATATGAGAAACGACCAACACCATCAGTACTACCCAAGATTCCCCATGAAGCTCTAAATTTCAACGAGTTTACATTTAATCGCTCCAAAATAGGTTGAATGAATGATTCACTACTCATGTTCCATCCAAAAGTTACAGCTGGGAAAAATCCAAAACGTTTTCCATCAGGGAAGTTATCACTACCGTCGTAACGGAAACTTCCTTCAAGGATGTACTTGGCAGCATAATCATACTTTAAACGACCAACATAACCAATTCTTGCTCCTTCTGATGCATTACCATCATTGTTCTTTCCTTCATCCGCACCAGCGAATAACTGATCAACAGCAGGAGACACATAGTCTTTTCGACTAGCACTGAAATTATCATTATTCCACTCACTTTGTGTTACAACAGCAGTTGCTTCAAGTGTATGTTTCTCATCGATGGTTCTTGTATAGTACACATGTCCTTCAAGGTCGTACTGATAAGTGCGACTGGTAGACTCAGATAAACTTGGTTTCCCCATATTCGAAAGGGTATTATCCCAAGTATATATTGGTGCTGAATTACGTTGATTAGCACTCCACGTTTTATTAAAACCATGCACAAATCGATAATTTCCTAGTGCCTTTAATTTTAATCCTTTCACCCAAGGCACCTCCCACTCAAAGTTCAAGCGCGTATTTACTCGATTTGTCTCTTCATTTCTGTATCCTGCTCTATCATCAGCTTCTGCCAAAGGATTCTCCAATCCGAAGTAATTACCTTCAGGATTGTACATTGGATTACCACTTCCCCAATTACGCACATGACTCCAAATTGCCCATGTTCCCTGAGGAGGAGAAGTCTTCACTCTACGTTGTAGAGTAATATTACCATTTACAAGAAGACCAATTTCATCAAAATCATGACTAATATCAGAACGCATTGAATAACGCTTAATTCCATGATTACTGGTCTTATAAATACCATCTTGGGTAAAATAATCCAACGACATATAAACGCGTGTATCATTTATGGTCCCACTCAACGATAGATTATGACGTTGCTGAGGAGTCATATCATTAACCGCCTCATCAAAAGGATTGATGTTAGGATACTTCACTGGATTTAGGTTATTTTTTAAAGTATCTAACATCGCATCATCAACCACAGGAGGCAATCCATCATTAAATGCCGCTTCATTCTTTAACACAGCCAATTCATAAGGAGAAAGATAATCCGGCAATTGTGTTGGTTGCTGGAATGAAATATTTCCACTATATGAAATTTTAACTTTCTCATGCGCACCTCGCTTGGTAGTCACCAAAACGATACCATTTGCAGAATTAAATCCATATACCGCTGCTGCAGAAGCATCTTTTAATAATGATACATCCTCGATATCTTGTGGTGGTATCATAGCAAATTCCTCTTTCGATGCTAAGATTCCATCAATAACGTAAGCAGGTTCACCTCCCCCACGGATCGAAATAGATGGAACCGAACCATACTCTCCACCTGATTCTTTTACAAATAGTCCGGGCGAACGTCCAGCCAATCCTTGCACTACTGACGTATAAGGAGCTTCAGCAATTTCTTTTGTCTCGACAGTCGAAATTGAACTCACCAACTTTCTCTTGGTAGTAGTACCATAACCAATAGCTACCACTTCTTCTAAACCAATAGCATCGGTAGTAAGTGCAACATTAATGTTTGATTGACCATTAATCGCAACCTCCTGGGTGGTCATTCCTACAAAAGAAAATACAAGAACTTCTGCACTTTCAGGAAGATCGAGCGTGTAGTTACCATCTAAATCGGTAGTAATACCAATGGTGGTCCCTTTTACCACAACTGAGACCCCAGGCAAAGATTCCCCATCCTCGTCGGTAACTGTACCTGTTACCTTGTCTACTTTTTGATTCTGACTTGCAACCACTGCTTTCGATGGAGTCAGCAAAATGTGCTTATCTACAATCATGTAAGAGATACCTGAATTCTCCAAGACTGTTTTAAGCACCTCATCAATGTTACCATTACTCGTCTTTAGACTAACTTCCTTCTCAAGGTTAATAGCTTCCAGATTATAAGCAAATTGAAAATCACTCTGCTCTTCTATAGCCTTAATCACCTCCAACAACTTAGCTCCCCTAAAGTTGAGCTTCAATTTGGCAGACTGGCTATAACCATTGGCAACCACCCCCAATGTACTTACCAACAATAAGATAGTTACTAATCTCATAATAAGAAATAGTTTTTTGTTCACAAAAGGAGGCAGTTTTCCCCCTCTCCTTAAAAATTTTTTCATAGTTTTGAAATACTTAAAAGGTTATTAATACTGAGCCAGCAGCAACTGGCTTATTTACCTCAGGAAAGTGTAGCCGCACTTTCCTGTTTTGTTTTATCTATATCTAGTTACTCCTAATTAAGTGTATTACATCTCCCTCTATTTTTGCTTCAATGCCTGAAACAGTCTCCAGAATATGAATAACTTCCATTAGATTTTCATTGGTAACGGTTAGGTTAAAGTGTAAGTTGCGCACATCATCATCCAATATAAATTTTTGATTATATCGGTGCTCCAACTTAAACACCACCTCTTCAAGGGTTGCATTATTGAAATGAATAATACCATCTTTCCAGGCGATATAATGACGAGCATTAACCTTCTTTATTTCCATGGTACTATTCTCCATATTATATATAGCCATTTCATTAGGCTTTAGCTTTGCCTCAAAAGATTCATCCTTTATTGAATTAATCTTAACAGATCCTTCAGCCAGTACCACCTCTATCTTCCCCGACTCTTCATAATTGGACACACAAAACTCGGTTCCTAATGCTGTTACAGTCAATTCACCTCCTGCAACTTCAAATGGTAACTTTTTATTCTTTGCGACTTTGAAATATGCTTCTCCTGTAATATTCAGTTCTCTGTTTTCTATTCCAAACTGGTTATTATAGGTTAATCGAGATCCCGCATTTACCCATATTGAAGATCCATCAGTCATTTCAAGCTTTGAAATCTGCCCCGGTTCAGTACTTAGACTTGTTGACACAACCTGATTAGGGGATGACAATTCTGACAATAATAAATAGGTTGACGATAAACTTATCACTAACAAGGCGATTGCAGCATATTTCACGATGCGATAACGTAGTTGCATGCGCTCTATCATTTTATGCTGACGAAGCTGATCACGTAATTTATGCCATTGGGTCGTAGCTTTAATCGTCATCGGAGTCCTCCCCCCTTCATCTTGCCACTCTTTTTGAGCAGCTTGAAAATCCTTCCGATTCTCCTTCTTCCTCAACCAGCCAAGAATCTCTTTTTGCTCCTCCTTCGAGGCGATTCCTTTAAAATATTTGGTTAGTATATTCTTCATTCTCCTCTTTGATTATGCATCGTTATACGGATGCTTTCAATAGGAGTACACAAGAATTTTAAAAACCCTACCCTTAAAGTTTATTTTTTTTGATTTTTTATTTTTAGGGGGGTTATTCCACCGACGAGAATAGGGTTATCCAGGGAGCAGTTCAATAGGCAATGAATGCATTCTCATTAGTTGCGGGGACAGAAAAACAAGGGGACGTCTCTTTTTAATCTATGGGTTGAAACCAATAGTTAGTAGCACTCTGGTAGCGGCCCAAACCTTTCAACCGTCAACCTTTTGACCGTTCACCGTCTGAGCTTCAGCTCAGAATGAACGCAATAATCACACTTAATGTCGGGAATTGAGCTTTCAGCTTTTCACTAAGCTCAGCTTTAGCAAGACTAATATGTTTTTCAACGGCTTTTACTGACACACCTAATTCTTCAGCTACTACACGCTGTTTCTCGCCTTCAATCTTACAACGAATAAATACTTCCTTACGCTTCTCTGGAAGTTCATCAATGGCCCTCTGAATTGCCTGAGCTAACTGTTGCTCCATTGAAGCTTCTTCATAGCCAAGAAAGTCAATTTGGTAAAGATGTTGAATCTCACTCCACTCATCATCATCTAACTTCAACGACTGAGCATTTAGTCGCTCATCACGCAAATAATTCAAACATTGATTGCGAAGCATAACAAATAACAAACTCTCAACAGACTTACTGGTATTTATTTTTTTCCTTTGGTCCCAGAATTTCACGTAACACTCCTGCACCAAATCATCAGCCTTATTGGCATCAATAACAAAGAGTTTACAATAACTTATCAGGCGAGGGTAAGTAACCTTAAACAAACGAGCATAGGCATCCTCGTCACCATCTTTAAGTAGTTTTATGAATTGCTGATTATACATAGAGCTTAGTTATCCGCCCGCAATTTAGTTTTTTTTTTGCCAACGGATAACTAAAATCTATTTTTATTCTTTTACCCAAATATATAGCGAAGTCGCATCCATTGGTACCGACAACTTCTTACCGCCCTCCAATTTCCTCAAGCCTCCAGGCCCCTTAACTCCATGAACATGATCTACTTTATCTGTATTCGCAATCAGCTTCCAACGACCTTCAGGAAGCACTACATCTGTAAATTCATTTGCTGATTGGCCTGCATTCATTAACACAGCAACTCTACCATCGACAACATATCCCAGCATACTTTCATCCTCAGGTAAGATCCACTGGTAATATCCCTCAGGTACAGCTTCTGCTACCCGAAATACATTTCCATACTCCGATAAGCGCAATGCATTCAGTCCCTTCCAGAACTGATACATATTCCTGTAATCATTCTTATTCATTCCTTTTGGACGTTTTCCAACGTTATCCCACAAAAACAAGTTAGCTGTCCGATGATTATAGGTATCGCGATAGCCATGCATATAAACATTGTACCCTGCCTTGGTAGTTTTTACAACCTCTTTCAACGGAGCAGAGGCCTTACTTCGCATCATCTCTGAGCCACCATGCGTTACAATTGGACCAAGAGTTGTGTACAATAAGGTAGTTGCAATTTTATATTCATCCTGGTCAACCTTATAGCGACCATCGAAATTCTCACCAAACTGATCAGCCAATGCGAAGTTATCATGAATATCCAGATAGCTAATACCGCTTAAAGGAGTCTTATCTTCAGGAAACTTATTGGCCAAACCTTTCATCACATTTGAGCGTTCATCAAACTTCCCTCCTGGCCATCCACGATCCTTGTCCTTATCTTTCAACTCAAACACAGGTCCCTTGAATGCATTACGCGAATCATCCTGAAAGAAAGTAATCGGAGAATCTCCCTTATACCAATCCCAATCAGGATTATTCTCATAGTTAGGATCATTTGATCCAATCCACGCCTCTCCATATACGATCTTATCATCGCCAATTGCCTGCTTCAACGCTTTTAATGATTGTTCATCGATCTGTCCTGCCAAGTCAATTCTAAATCCATCAATACCAAATTCATTGATGTAATACTGACATTGATCAATTAACCAACGCTGTGTCATTGGTCGATTTTCAGTCTTCACTTCATTTCCGTAAGCTCCAATGTGCTCAAAATCCTTGGTGCGATAGTAATAAAGCTTATCTATAGCATTAAAATTAAAGAACCATGCATTAGCATCCATATTCTCAGCAGTATGATTAGGAACAATATCAATGATTACAGCAATACCTTTATCATGAAAGGCCTGAACTAAATCTCTAAACTCATCACGTTCAGTACCAGGCTCCTCTCCTTTTGTTCTGTAGCGCGATTCAACCGCCATAGCAAATGAGGTACGATATCCCCATTGGTAATTCTCTTCGCTAACACCCTGACTGATCATGTACTCATCATCCTTAAAAGAAGCCTTCCAATCGGCGGTTGGGAAATGTACATACTCCTGCACAGGCATTAAATGCACGACATTAATTCCCAAGTCAACCAAGTAATCGAAACCAATTTTTTCTCCTTTATCATTTCTCAATCCTGGAGTCGTCATGCCTTTAAACGTACCGTTATATTTCTCGGCCAGAGGAAGATCTCCCGTAAAGTCTTGAACATGCACTTCATAAGCAATCACATCCTCCATTTTCGGAATGCCATTCTGTAGAGGAGTAGCAGGAACAGTACGTTCCCAAATTCGGGCTTTCCCCCAAGTATCGTCACTCACCCTTGCATAAGGATCATTGATGTGTACAGGATTGGCCTCATAGAAATGATTTCCCGGATCATTTGCTCCATGAACTGTAAAGTCGTAATATACCCCATGTAAGTTCTCTGGGATTATAATCTCCCAAACACCCTGATCATCTTCTGTCAGATCCACCACACGATAAGCCTCCGAATCATTTCTTCCTTTATAAAGATAGAGTTTCACGACTGTAGCACGAGGAGCAAAAATTCGTATAGAAGTCTTGTCACCATCAATATTAGCTCCAAGCTCTTTTGTAGAATAGGTATTTCTAAACCAACCATCAAAACTACATGGTACCTTCGCCCCCAAAGAAGGAATTTCCAGGAAATAAACACGTTTTTTATCCAAACGTTTTGCAGGTCTGATTAACGTGGTAGAAGCTCCGTTAGGTAGCACACCTGCAACTTCAATAGTATGTCCTTCAGCGTCGCGAATAACATATTGATCGGCTGTCAACGGACGATTAACATTTACCTCTGCCCAGATAAGATACTCCCCCATCAGTTCTGCCTTCAAAGAAATTACATCACTTTTCGGCATAAACACCAAGTCACCATCCCTGTTGAATGCACCATCAGGAGGTGTCATCCAATCTCCGGTATTTGTTCTATATTTAAACTTAGTATTTGGTTTAATGAAAGTAAAATCAACATTGTCGACAGTTAGCAACCACTGTTCACCAGTCTTTTTGAGCAAGCGCGCTGAATCATCCATGTCTTTGTTCCAGCCACAAAACTCTCCTGTCACACATACTTTCTCAGGTTGTATCTGATAAAGTCCTTCGTCAAAGATAAAAGTAACCTGATCACCAAAAATCGCATAACCTTGTAATTTTTGATCATCAGTAAACGATTGTGCTTTTACAAAACCACTTATAATCAGCACAAATACGGTCAATAACGATAATTTTCTATTCATAGTTTGATAACTTTATAGCGTTGCTACATTATATAAACACACTTCATTGAATCGTGTTGTATACACATCGCTACAAAGTTACCAATCAAATAAATTGCTTGTTTGTCTTCGCAATCGTTTGCGAATCAATTTTCTACCTATTTTTAGAGCCTTAACTCCAAATTATCGCAAGAATTTCACTTTTACGTCAGCCCAATCATCAAGCACACACTCAATGGTAGCTCCATAGTTTAGGTCAATAGCATAAGCACTTTCACGTGGCATTTTCAGGACATCAATTAATATCCCCCTTAACACTCCATCGTGAGCAACTACCGCATAATCCTTATTTTTTATATCCAATTCGCCGAAGAATTCCTGTACCCGATCAAAGAAATCGCCATGGCATTCTCCATTTGGAATTCCCTCGGTGATAAAATTACGCTTCCAATGCTTTAGAAATTCCTTATCGATGCTGTCCCATGGAATCATCTCCCAATCACCTGCGTAGATTTCTTTTATCCGATCATCAAAAGTAATTGGTTTGTTGGGGAACAATGCTTCTGCAAGCTTGCGACATCTAATCAAAGGACTGCAAAAGATCTCTCCCTCAAACTTCTCAGGAAGTAATTCTTTGATCTCGTTTTTCTCTCGCTCAAAACTATCTGCCACATCCAGATCACTCTGTCCGTAGCACATTGTTGGCTCTACATCTGGCTTGGTATGTCTGATCAAATAAAACATATTCTACAATTTTAATTATCCAGACACAAAGCTATCGATTACTTGACCATGTTGTATACTATCAAGAGTGAAGTTTAACAATAACAATAGAAAGGAGCCTCAATTTTTGGCTCAAGACCCTTAATATCCGGACGGACGGGTGTTCATTTTTGGTTTAATCCAAAAACGAAGCAAAAAGATCAAGGTTGCCTGAAAAAAGTAATAGATTTATTGCGGTTGGTAAGTTCGGCTGGATGATCTTCGATCTTCGATCTCCGTTCTCAGCGTCCCTGTCTCCCCAACCACCAGCTGCTAAATCTATCACATTTTTCATGAGGCTAATTCGGGTGCAATGGAAACTACAATCAAGAGTTTCATGCTGGCAGTTAATCCTGTAATGGTGTTTAAAATCGGTTATTTCTTTCCATCTAATGGAGTATAGACTTTTTCCTTCAAATTCTTTAAGCGAGTTTCTATCGAAGGTAATTCAGGTAAATTGCTTTCTGGTTTATCCAAATAAAAATATGCTGTTGCACACACATCGTCACTACGATAATAGTTGGTTGATGTTTCAGGAAAGTCTTCTTGTTCAAATTCTTTCATCTTATCCGCTTCTAACAACCGACCATGTTTTGTTATGTTACCTCGACGATCAAGAAACCAAACAGATTTTGCCTCAGCTCCCTTCTCTTGCATTTTGAGAATTGCACTTTTCTTAGAACTTCCCATTTGCTGAATGGTAACACGACAGTCCTGATGAAAAAATACATCATCTTCTAAATGGAATCGGTAAAAGGTATAAATATCATGTTCTTTATTAGAAACAGTTGAGCCAACATAGTTATTCGAGAATGTTCCTTGTCCCCAGCCTGTTCCAATGTAATCTTCTGTTCCTGTTCCTACAAGAGTTGGATGTTCTTTATCTCCATCTAGATATATCTTCACCTCTCCTTCTCCAAACCATGTACCATTATATCGCTCATCACCTATCACTCCAATATTCGTCCCTATAAAACGACCTTTCCCTAGTAATCGAGGTAAAATTTGATAATCCTCACCTAATTGAGTTTTTAGATTCCTATTCCAATAAGCATGGAAATACAATATATCTTCAGGCATATCATCAACTTCTAAATAATTAATATCATACCAGATCCAAACCTCAGAAGAAGACTCATTGGTGATGGTAATTAATGCAGACTTCCTATAAGGCATTTTAACATTAGAATTAAAAGAACGCCCTTCCGGACTTAAGAAAAGTTTACTTTCAAAGGCAGTAAGTAAACCATGAGCCACACCGAAAAAATCACCAAGAGGGGCAGAAACTGCAGGTTTCGCTGCTCCATCCCAATACATATCAATCCTCACCGCTCTACGCTGCTCTCGATTTGTTCCTATTGTACCACTCATCCACATACGTTGTACAATACCT
Organism: Puteibacter caeruleilacunae; assembly: GCA_005217565.1. GTDB lineage: Bacteria > Bacteroidota > Bacteroidia > Bacteroidales > Prolixibacteraceae > Puteibacter > Puteibacter caeruleilacunae. The sequence goes on along the minus strand of SJCO01000005.1, from coordinate 124,772 downwards.
GAACCTTTAACATCCATCAACACCTTTGTCTCACCCGGTTGTACGATATAAAAAGCGTTACCCTTTGCACCCTTATTCGTAAGACCTCCTTTTCCTTTTTCTCCCGTTGGGTTTTCTGGACTAATCCATCGTGTTCTTACTCCTTCAGGAATAGGATCATATAAATTTTGTGCACTTACTTGCGTAGAACAAAAACAAAGAAATCCTAATAAACAAAAAGTAACCATTTCCTTTATCATCGTTTATCGTTTTAATTATTAATAAATGCTGTCGTTATAAAAGAATAACGAAGAGATGTAATTGCATCTCTTCGTCATATATATAATTGCTTATTCCCAACCTGGATTTTGCTTTAATTGAGGATTCAACAGTATCTGTCTTGTTGGTAATGGGAATAAATAGTGTTTCTCTTCGAATTTTCTCTCCGAAGCTGGTTCTACAATAATGTAACCATCTCCATCTTGAGGAAAATCAACCTCACCCCAGGTAGGATCTGTATCATACTGAGTATCTTTCCAAAGTACACCTCTAAGAGGTTTAGGCATTTCGATTTCTGCCGTTTTCCATCGACGTAAATCATCAAATCTAAAACCTTCAAGGAACAACTCAATCGTTCTTTCACGACGAATTTCATTACGCATATCTAATCCATTGCTACTAACAAACGCATTGGTTAAAGCAGCCAAACCAGCTCTCTCTCTAAGCTTGTTTATAGTAATATTCAAATCTCCGTCTGTAATTGAATTATTTTTCTCGAATTTGGCTTCTGCATTAATTAAGAGAACTTCAGCCAATCGAATCACAGGGTAATCTGGAGCAAATGGAGGTGCAATTTCTGGTCTAAACTTATGTGCGTAATATCCAGTGCGTGTTTCATTTCCAAAATTTATTTGATATTCTACACCACCAGCATCTTGATTATCCCAATTACGATTATATTCTGGAGGATAGTTAGCCCAATATCTTTCATATGGTTTCTCCAAAATATTAATCATTCTGATATCCCTATTTTCATATTCACTTAGAACAGTTTGTCGTCCTTGGAATAATGGTGATTTTTCGATAGGAAGACCATCAGTACATAAAAACAGATCAGCGAATTTTTTGGTTACACTAGGAAAACCGTGTGCACTCGGAAAACCAGCCGCACGCAAATCGATGTCATATTTATTTACAAAAATATATTCATTCTGATCTGCCTTAGTTAAACCAGCAATATTGGTCTTATTTTTATCCAGAATGAAGAAATACTTATAACTTTCATTCCCTAACACATCTCTTCGATCGAACAACTCATACTGACCTCCAGTAATTACTTGATTTGACGCATCAATAGCCTGATCAAGCAATGCTGCACCATCTTTATTTCTGAACTTTCGCCAAGTTCCTTCAAATAAAGCCACTCTAGCTTTAAATGATAATGCAGCCTCTTTACTTACGCGTCCCTTATCATTACTTGCAATATCCTTTTCGTTTGGTAATGCAGTAATTGCAGCATTCAGGTCAGCTAAGATATAATCAACCACCTGTTCTCTTGTCGCACGAGGTCCATAAAGCATTTCTTCATCATTTAAGTCAAGTACCTTATCTATAATAGGTACACCTCCAAATGATTTAAGTAAACCAAAATATGTCATTGCTCTAAAGAAGCGCACCTCACCAATGTAAACAGTAACCTGATTCTTCAATTCCACATCTACTTCCTCAACCTTTTGAACCAAATAAGTCGTATTTCTGATCGTTGAATATGCGCCACTCCAATGCCCACTATTAGGTGAAGGAGAATAGCTTCCATTACTTACACTACTTAAACTCCATCCAGCCATTAAGTCAGAACCAGCATCACTACCAATACTTCCAGAAGCCGAAGGCAGACCATCATAAAATTGTGTCGCAAATTGCTTAAACTGTTCTGCATTCTGAAAAAACACAGCCTCTGAAAATTTATCCCTTGGATATAAGTCTAAATCCTTTTCGCATGAAAACAGGATTGTTGACATTATCATTAAGTATATATACTTTGTTATTCTTGCTTTCATTCTTCTACAGATTAAAGAGTTAAGTTAATTCCTAATGAAAATCCTCTTGGCATAGGTGAAATTCTAGGATTAAAAGGTTTCTCAGGATCGTATGTCCCTGGAAGATTGTGTAATTCCAAAATGTCAGTTCCACTAAAATAAACACGGACATTATCCATTTTTAGCTTGTTAACTATTCGTTTAGGAACAGTATAACCAACTTGTAGGTTTTTTAACCTGATGTAACGATTGTTGAATTGCTTATAAGGCGCATCAGAAATAGTGTAATTATATCCACGTACGCCATCATTTTGAGCCAACCTAGGATAAGTTGCGTTCATTCGGTCAGGTCTCCATGTATCGTTATAAAAATAATCATGAGGCACCCAAGACCAGTGATCTATAGATTTGCTACTTTCAAAAACATACCATTTGAGAACCCCCTGGAAGAATGCACTAAAATCAAGATTTTTCCAACTACCACCAATAGTTATTCCGAATAAATTGTACTGTCCCCAATCATGCATTTGAACCATATCTCCCGACATTTCAGCTGGCTGTCCATCACTTCCAACCTCATAAGATAAGGCTTCAAGTTTTCCATCCCCATCAAGATCCTTATACTTTGCATCTCCAAGTTTCAATCCATTTGGAATCCCCGCTGTGAATTTTTCCTTATAAGCAGCTAGCTCTTCTTCTGTTTCGATGAAGCCATCAAACTTGTAACCATAGTAAGTTCCCACTGGTAATCCCTCAATAAAACTATTTCCTCCCATGCGAGGAACCGCATTCTCCTCTAAAGCAACAACTTTATTGGTACTATTACTTAAATTTAGATTAGCAAAATAATTAAACTCACCAATGTTCTCTTTCCATCCAAGCTTTAATTCCCAACCTTTGGTACGTACATGAGCTCCATTTATACTTGGTGCTGAAACTCCCAATACTTGAGGAAATTCCTTGCTAAAGAACATGTTCTTATTATTTTTAACAAAAAGATCAATACTACCCGACAACCTTGAATCTAGAATACCGAAGTCCACCCCGAGGTTAGTTGTTTCGATCTTTTCCCAACTACGAGTCGTACTAGGCATACCACCTAATGTTGCCTTTTGTGTTTGCACAGGAGATAGTGGATTACCCATTGGATAATTTCCTCCTAAATTGATTTGCGAAATATGGTCATAAAGTCCGATACTCGCCTGGTTCCCCATCTGTCCCCAAGATGATCTAATTTTCAAGAAATCAATACCCTTAACATTCTTAAAGAATCCTTCGTTTGAAACAGTCCATGCACCCGATATACCCCAGAAAGGAGCCCACTTGTGACCATCAGCAAATCTGGAAGAACCATCATAGCGAAATGTACCCTCTAACAAATATTTGTCTTGATAATTATAGTCTACCCTTGAGAAATACGAACGTAAGGCAACATCCGTTTTGCGCTCTCCATTATATTGTTCTTCTGCACTTCCTACACCAAAAGTTGGTAAAGTATGACTAATAGAGCCTAACTTTCGATATGCATCAAAGTAACGATAGTCTTCCTCTTCATGCGAGTATCCGCCCATAAAATTAACCTTATGCTTGTCGGCAAGAGTTAATTTGTAATTCGCGAAAAGGTTAGCTACAACATATCTCGAACGACCATAACTAGCACCAGCGGAGTTACGATTGTTTGTTGAATTATAAGAATACTTGTCATTCTCGTTATACATATCGAATCCTAGCTTTGTCCATTCATTTTCTCGAATATCATAGCTATTAGAAACCTCACCTGTTATCTTTAATCCCTTAACTGGAGTAACATCTACAGCGACCATTCCCTTTACTCGATAATTCAAATCAGTCGAATTACCAGAATCTCTGGCATAACCGATAGGATTTTGATGCGATCCAAAGTTATAAAGATGTCCCTCTTTATTATAGTCCATAAATACTGGCCATATTAAACCTTGCCAAAACTCTAAAGAGCCATAACTACTAGGTTCTGAAATATCTTGTCGTTCGAAATCGAAAATACTTCTAACTTTTAAATAATCTGTCAGATCGTATTCTCCTTTTAGTTTTACGAATAGACGTTTGTTATAATTATCTCCAAAAGCCAACATTCCATCTTGATCAACATAACCAACTGAAGAATAGTAATTAGCCTTATCAGACTTCCCGGATACTGTTACATTATAGTTTCTTGACAGCGCTGGATCCCACATGATTTCACTCCAATCATAGTGACCAAAAACAAAATTAGCACTATCATCGAATGGCCATTTAATAACATGCTCTCCTGTATTCTGTTTCACTTTATCGAAGGTTAAGTTATTATCTTCTATATATTTTACAATATGCGAATACATATTCGTCATCTGACCATCATTCTGCCAAGCCTCATTCTGCATTTCCACCAATTGCATAATATTGGTACCTTTCTTCATTAAGTCAGGAACCTGTAAGTTAAAGTTCGCCGAAAACTCAATTTTAGGCTTACCTAACTTTCCTTTTTTGGTAGTAATAAGCATAACACCTCCTGCAGCTCTAGCTCCATATATCGCAGCTTGAGCATCTTTTAATACACTAATACTTTCAATATCATTGGGATTAATGTTATCGAGAGCATAGGTATTATTATCTTTCTGTGCAATACCATCAATTACAATTAATACACCTGGATTACTTCTTGAGGTAAGTCCTCGAATAGAAATACTACTGTTAGTTCCTTTTAATCGCCCCGAATTAGAGCGAGTCACCTGAACTCCTGCAACTGCACCTTGAAGTAGGTCTGTTGTTTTGGAGGTTGGTCGACTCTGTAACTGTTTTTTATCTACCACACCTACAGCACCTGTTAATGTTGATTTAGATTTTGTACCATACCCAATAGCTACGACCTCTTCCAGACCAATGGCATCCGTTTTAAGCGTCACATTAATTGTTGCCTGTGCGTTAATAGCAATCTCCTGAGTAGTCATTCCAACAAATGAGAAAACAAGAGTCTCTGCTCTTTCGGGAAGATCAAGCGAATAATTTCCATCTAAATCAGTAGTAATACCAACGGTTGTTCCTTTTACAACCACTGACACACCGGGTAATGATTCACCATTTTCATCGGTAACTTTTCCTTTAATTTTTTTCAAAAGCTGAAGAGCTTGTTTGGCATTTCTATTACCTACAGGTGACAAGATAATCTGTTTATCAATCACCATTGCCTTAACCTCAGCTTGATCGAACACCATCTTCAATACATCACCTATCGATTGATTTTCCACACGAATATCCACCCTTCGCTCAATATCAATCAATTCCTCATTATAGAGAAAAAAGTACTCACTCTTCTCTTCAATTCTCTCAAGCACTTCTTCAATGCGAGTATTCTTGAAATCGAGAGTTAATTTCTGCTTTTGAGAATAAGTACTTATCGCATGTACTTGCAGAACACTAAGTAATACTAAGAATACGGAGATCCGCATAACTCTTAAAATTTTTGCAAAGGCATACCTATTCCATGCCTTTTGGTGAAATTTTTTCATAAATTTGTGTTTTACGTTAGAACTAAAAAACTTTGTTTTTTGCAGGGAATCGTTGGCGCGATTCCCTGTTTTTTTTGTTTAAGGAGGTCTCAATATCTTCATCTATTAATCATTTAATTAGTCACGGTTTCTACTCTTGTTTAGCCATTCTGATGATTACCTTTCGTTTTGAAAAACGTCCATCAGATAATGGTTTATTTTCAATTATCTCATAATCGATAGAAGATGTCAGGCTAAGTAAACGCAACATTTCCTCAAGTGAGTCGTTCTGGAATGTTCCTCTAAACCTATATCTATTCAGCTCCTGATCTGCTACCTCTACGTCTACATCATACCACTGCGAAATTTTACGCGCTACTGCCGTCATGTTATCTTTCCTGAATGTCAGCCAGCCATCTTTCCAAGCGATAAATTCAAGTGCATCAACCTGAGTCTTTATCCCTTTCCCTTGTTGAACGAGTATTCTTTCATTAGGCCTCATTAATAATTCATCTTTCTCTCCTGTTAATGTACATGCTACCTTTCCTTCTAACAGCACAACCTCTGCTTGTTCTTCAGCATAAGCATTCACATTAAATTTTGTACCTAATACCTTTACTTGTAATTGATCAGTTTTAACATGAAAGGCATGTGCCTTATCATGAGCAACATCAAAAAAGGCCTCTCCACTTAAACTTACATTGCGATTGTGACTAAATGGAACTTGATATTGTAACTCTGAGCCACCATTAAGCACTCCGTTTGTACCATCTGGTAATTCAAAGGTCATTCGCACTCCTCTAGGAGCCGATATCGCTACCATACTTGTCTGCTCGTTTATCAACTGATCCTTTCGAGAAGATTCACTTAAAGTATAGATAGTCGTAATTAATAGTGGGATTACAATTACTGCAGCAGCCACAGAATACCAATGATACAATTTTCGGGTAATGGTCCTCTTCTTCTGACTGCGGATATAAATAATATGATGAAGTCGACCTAAAACTCCTGAAAGATCCTTATCAATCTTCTCTTCCGAGTCCCAATAATGGTCCCAGTCATCTTTTACAAATCCCTGTAATCCCTCAGTCTCATGCTCTGCCCCTAACATCTGCGTAACATGCACTTCGTCCTCTGCGTTTGCTTTGTTATTTAAATACCTGTCGAAACGTTCTTTTATATCGTTCTTTATCATCGAATCAATTTTATTCTTTCCTTTTGGTGTTAGTTAAGATCCACAAAATCTAGATATCTCACTCTCTAATGTCTCTTTTTTTGAAAAAAAAACATCCTCTTCTCAAAACATGCTATTTATAAATACTTTACAGCGGTAAAAAAGTTTATAATATTTTACTTTTTATGAGCACGAACTATTAGTTATACAAATAATGAGAGGTAAAATCACTATTCATGATGGAAGAAAAACGATGCAATATTGTCCTGCCGAACAGGGTTTGTCCTGCCGGACGGGCCTTCATTTTTGGCTTACCCCAAAAACGAAACAAAAAAGTCAAGGCTACCTGAAAAAAATAATGTCTTCTCTTGAAGTTGGTAAGTGAGTTGGGGTATCCTTCGTTGCTACAGACATGAGCATCCCTAATGGGCTGCCGTGCGTTGATGTTGTGGTCAGGAAAATTGGTTATTTCAGATCTCTGTTGCTCCTGACATTAGCTGTCCCAAAGGACAGCATTGATTACCTCTGAGGAGAAAAATTTACCACCACAGCAACATCAAAGCGCAACCTGGAATGTGAAACATTTAACTTGAAACCCGGAACCGTGAGGCGTTAGCTGAGCGTCATATTAGCAAAATAGGGAAAGGTATAGTGCTATTGCTAAGGATTCGTTTCCTAAATTATCGCGGATAAACCTTAGGGCTTTTGAGATATTATTATCTACTGTTCCAGGCGACAAGTTCATTTGCTCGGCAATTTCTTTTGACGATTTACCTTCTTGTCGACTCTTTTTAAAGATCAAACGACGACGCTCTGGTAGCAATTCTATTACTCTATTCACCTCTTCTAATGCTGATGCATAGTCTATACGCTCACTCGAAAGGTCATGATTATCTGAAATTGCTAAAGCTTCTCGTACATAACGTTGGTGATATGCTTTTTTCCTGAAGAACTTTAAGATATCATTATAGGCAATTTTAAACAGATAGGATTTAAAGGAAGTCTCTATTAGCATTCCTTTTCTATTCTCCCAAACTTTCAAAAATATATCCTGAACGAGTTCCTCTGCGTCTGCTTCCGATTTAAGATAACGGAATGCAAAACCATAAAGCTTTCGTGCATATTGCGCAAATAGCTTATCAAATGCTTCAAGATTATCTTCACGCAATTGTTCTATTAGTCGAAAATCGTTACTGTTATTATCCAAGAGAATTATCCTATAAGTTTGAGTTGGTAAATATAGCAATTATGTGAATAATCGAAACGAAGCATGGCAAAATCACAATAAATGCATGATTTCGGACTCCAATAACACAATTTCAGACTCCCAAATATATGTTTCTCCGTATAATTGCCGCTTATTGTCTTAAAACTTAATCGAGAAGAAGAATTTTTCTCTGATTAAATTGAGTAAGAAAATCAAATTCCGTAAGAAGTATACAGAAGTTTAGTGCACTTCTCATCAAGAAAGTCCCCTGGCCCCACTAACTAGGGGCTTTCATTTTTTGCTTAAGATTCTCGGAAAACACTTGGAGAGATGCCACAAATTTTCTTGAATGTAGCATAAAAAGTTGCCTTTGAATTAAAGCCAGCCATTTCACCTATCGCCTCAATGCATAAAGCCTCATATTCGCCATTCTTCAATAATCTTTTAGCCTCTTCTACACGATATGTATTTATAAAAAGATTAAAATTCTGATTGGCATTCTGATTAATCGCTTTAGAAACAACACGCTGATTAATACCTGCATCTTTAGCCAACTTACCTAAAGTTAGTTCAGGATTGGCATAAAGCTTGTCTGATTCTAATACCTGAACAATCGACTTGTACTCCTCTTGATAATCTAATGGTTTCTCTGCAACACTTTCATCCTTCTCTTCATTTGTATATTCTTCGGTTACTACAGCTACCTCTTCCATTTCGGGAGCCTCTTTTATCGTAAGCTGCATTAATCCTCCTATTGATATCCAGAAAACAAACACTGCATTAAACACACTTAGCATCAAATCAATTGATATATAGTTATTCTCCTCCGGGAAAAACATCAAAACAATAAAAGCGACCCCAATACTCAAATTCAAAAGAGCAACACGATATACCCAACGAATATTCTTCCCTTGCATATTTGAGTAATAATCGTTCGCTTTCCTCATATATCGATTGATGTATACAAACAACTTTATTGAATAAAACAACATAAACAGGAATCCGCCCAAATAGTAAAACATTGATATAATTTCCCATCCATCGTGCTTAATCATCCCCAATGAAGCAATTGTAAACAGAACCATTCCAATAATAAACTCAAGAGATCCAGGAATGAGATGAATCCAATCTTTCGACCAACGAAGATTAGCTGTAACCGACTTAGCATACAAGAATAATAATGGGAAAGTCAGTCCTATGAAATAAATCGGTAAAAAATATAGCGAGGGATAGACTTCATAATAATTCCCCTTCTCCAATATTAGATCGGTAATCTCAACACTATACGACAATAAGAAACAACCAAGGATTCGTTTAGCAATTCCTCCTTCTGCTTTAAATAACAGGACAAGTCCAAACACAATTCCCTGCACAAACACTAAAAGATCGATAATTTCCTCGGCCGTCAATGTATACATCTACTTTTTTTTAGCCAAAGATAAAAAATCCCCCTAATCTTCCATATTAAAAATTAGGGGGACAATATTTCTTAACAATAAGCGCAGTTTAACCTAACTATTGTGCCGACAAATGCACTAATGCGCGTTCAATTATTTCGTCTTTAGTTTTATCTTCCAAATTAAGGTCTACAGCTATATCAGGATCAAAGCCATCATCCAAATGATTCCCCTGATAATCGATATACTCACTAACCGACAGGCTCCAATACCAACCATTTAACAAGTATCCATCAGCGACAGAACCGCTTCCGCCTCCTGCACGTTGACCTACAAAGGTTACATTCTCAACAGGAAACAGTGAATAAGAGAAAGTTAATGAGGCACTATAAACATTCCTATCGATTAACACGGCAACCTTTCCAGGGAACAAATTATCACTCTTCGCAGGATGCAAGATTGTACGACTATCTTTAAAATCTTCGGCACCAGGACCTATTTTAAAACGTTCGTAACCCGTATATGTGTCTTTTGTAATGAAATACGATGCAAACTTTGTTGCCAACACAGGATCTCCACCTCCATTCTGACGAATATCAAAAATTAATCCTTTCTTCTCCTTAAAGAAGGCAAACATCTCTTCAATCTCTGCATCCTCGAAAGAAATATCCCATGATGGAATCCATACATATGCTATATCAGCATGTCCAGGCAATGTTCCATATACAGCCCTAATAGATTCTTTAGATTCATCTGGCAAGACTTTCAATTCTGGATTGATCTTCTTTCCTATATAGTTATTAATCATGATATCCATATTAAATGCCTCAGGATATCCCTCCAATATATCGAAAGAAGTCTGGAAACTATTCTCGGTTAGATCTTTCTCGGCAGCTTCAAATAAATTTGAATGACCATCACGCAAACTTAATGTCAACTGCGACAACTTCTCAAACAACTCTTTCTCTGACATTTCATTAGTTACAGAAGCTCGCACGTTTGCACTCAATGCGTCAATATCTACCTTCTTAAATTCTAACATGCCATATTTTTCTTTGATCAATGTTGCGTATTCATCAAAGACATTCAAGTTATTAGCCTTTGGCTCTTTCTCCATCAACACCTCTTCACATGAGGCGAAAAACATTACAGCTATTATAAATACAATATATTTCTTCATCTCAACGTGTTTTACCTTAATCTAAAATTATACCTCAGCGATAGGCTATTCAATCCATACATTGTAGGATAATCCTTAACCAACTCATACTTACGATATTCCCATCGATACACCAGATCAAATCGCTTTGATAGCGCATACTGGATGCTTGTCTTAATTCGAAGATCGTCCCATGGAGCCATCCATTGAAATCCCTCTTTTCCTGAAGGACTATCAATACTAGAGTCTTGAAAATTAAACTTTCCGTCGTTCAAGGTAGACTGAGGTGCTGAATAAGCAAAACTGATGACCATTTTTGAAAGACTTACCAAACCAACATCTGCTGAAATCTTTAATGCTTTCTTTCCAATATTCAAATCATATGAACCACGTAAAGAAATTGAAGAAGAGAAATCAGTAAAACTGGAATTATTACCCAATCCACTAACCGACCGATTGTATAAATTGGCGATTGTCCAATTAGCTCCTAAATAAAGTTTCTCATTAACTTGTCGCAGGTAAAAGTAGCTAAGCGATGGATTTACAATAGAGGCACTATGACTGTGGCCTTTAGGCGTTTCACTTCCAACATTAACCTGCAGATTCCATCCCCTAAGGTGATTCTTGCGCAGCTCTTCATTCCCAAAATCCACTCGACCACTTACTCCATTCCATTTTGCATCAGAGTATTTTTGGTCCTGAAAAAACGACCTTCCTACTCCCACATCCAGATATGTCTTACTGGATTCTTGTCCATATAGCATTTGCGACATGAACATTCCGATCAACACTGACAGATAAATTTTCCACATAATTATTTACTCTTGTTTTAAACACTGATACAAAAATGTGGATTCATTAATCAATCAAGGTCCAGAATTATGACCCACTGGTCCAAGATTCCGTTACCTCCTAATTATATGAACATTACAATCATCTCATTTTTCAAAAAGTAAAATTTGAGAGTTAAATATTAAGAAACACCAAACAAAGATAAACCAAGCCATTACCCATGAAGTAATCTACTTGATTCCTTCTTTTCTCCCTATCAAAACCATACCAACCCCGTATATTCCCTATCAAACCAATAGGGAAAGGATAGGGAATGTATAGGGCATACATAGGGAAGAGAAGGGATCAAGATGGGCTAAAGATGCCTGCTTTATAGTTAAAATTCTAAATTACCATGGAAGCATCGCAGTGTTATTACGCGATAAGGAAAGAAAAAGGAGAACTAATTGTTCCCCCATATCAAATATACAAGTTCCGGATGATCAATAAAAGGATTTCGGTTGCCTTGATAATCCTTAAAGATAATATCATTTCGTCTACGTTCCCAATTATCGACAGGGTCTTCGTTATGCCATTTCAGCAAAGTGGACAAACGGCCATGGATTTTATCTTTAGTTCCTTTAGGCGGTGTAGCATCAACAATCTCTAAGTCCATATTCGGTCCTTCGTAACGAACTGCCATGTAGAAAATCATTCTGGCCACATCCCCCTTTACATTATCAGGCGGTTCCCACGTCCAGTTATCTCCTTTATGACAATCGGTTTCTACCTTGTTACCATTATCGAAATACTGTTCCTGTGCGAAATCAAAAGAACGTGTATTTCGGGCAGAATTCACACTTCTATCAGCTGGTCTTAAATGATGAATATCGGTATAGGCAGTATCTTTCTTATCAGGAAAACCATGCGATTTAGCCCACACATGCTCACGATTCCATGAATCCACCAAAGAGTACCCATGGGCAGCATAATCGAATTTAGTTCCTCGATCCCGATTAAATGCCTTCTGTGATCTCCCTGTGTAAAGTAAAATCACATTATCCTTGTTATTAGGATCCTGGTCGGTTTCTGGTAATATCTCCCATAAGTCATTATAAGAAAACACCTTGTGTCCTTTGATAATTGTATGCAATTTTCGCTTTAACATCTCTCCTTTAAGCTTCTCTGTACCATCATAATAATCCTGTGGAACTTGTCCCACACCATATATTTGAGCAGCAACAGAATTGGAGGTATTACTATCTCCTGGGATTTGCCCCTTATGACGTCTAACCAGTGTTCTATAAATATATCCCTCTAATCCTGTTTTTCTTCTAATGTGATAATATCCATTAAACTGCTTATCCTCATTTAGAAGAATAACTAATTCGCCAGGTTTAGCTTTATATACAACCTCACCATTACTTGTTGGTTCTGCTTTTACATTTGCACTCCGTCGCACTTCAAGATAATCAGCCCAGGCAACATTAGAGCAAACCACAACTAGCAGGATAATAATTAATATTCTCATGTTAATGTCATTTTTGTTTTTTTATACTAATCTTCATTTGATCGGCATTCAATCACTAAGTATTATCATTTTCTCGCTGTGCAGTACTCTTCACTTTCATAAATTGTTGAAAAAGAATAACTGATCCTTTACTGCCACCAGCAATGATAGCTCCTGTGATAATATAGCCCACAAAAGTGGTTTTTTCCAGAGGGAATACAAAGCTTAAAGCATCGAATTTCCAGAAAAAACAGACTGCAACACCCACAAGGAATGCAATAAGCTCTTTAAGACTTTTACCTTTAAAGCGACTAATAAAAAATCGTGATTCAAACAGAATAGATAACGCGCGTTCAACAAAGATAGCAAATACACTTAACGTAACGAGCACTTCGCCCAGACGCTCCCAGTCCAGGAAAAAACTATTAGGGTCAATTGGTTCAAACATAGTTCTATGATTTATTTTGATTTCTTGTTACATAGTTCGATAACGTTTATTATTGTAACAAGTTACGAAATAAAATCATTGAAACAGCAAACAATAATTCTCCGCTATTCAAAAAGCAGTATCATTTCGCGGATTAAATTAACCATCAGCACAACGGCAAATCCAAGAATAACCAGGCCTGAAATCACATCAATGCGCCTTAAAAGCTTACGACTAATGCGTGACTTCAACTTAACGATTAATCCACTAAGAAATAACCACCAAATACCTGAACCAACAAAGATGCCAGATACCATCATGAAAATTGCAAGCTTACTATTTTCACTGTTTGCCAACCCAAGCCCTGCAAATACTGCGACAAATAAAAGAATGGTCACAGGATTTGTTATTGTGAGGATAAATGTTGTGAAGTAGTCTTTCAATAGATCACGCTTTTCAGAGAACGTGCCATTTACATCTGCAGCCTTCTTAACTAGAATTTTAACACCAAAATAGGCCAAACTAATAACTCCAAAAGCCTGAAGCCATAGTTTATACTCTAGCAATAGGTTAGAAATAATCGTTAATCCTAGTCCAGCTATTACACCATAAATCAGATCGGCCGTGGCGATACCCAATCCTGATATTACACCCGACAAATACCCTTTATTCATTGTTCGATTTATGCAAATAATACCAATGGGACCAATTGGTGCTGCAACAGAGATTCCTAGGATCAATCCTTTAATCAGATAAATTAATTCATTATTCATTAGCGTTCATTCCTTTATCCATCGCTCATTTTATCTATTAAAACAAAGATCTGTAGCTATGGGGATTAGTTTGTAGCAAACAAATTTAATGATCTTAGCGACCTCTCATTCATTTTTGCAAAAAAAAATCAACATTACGAAACATTAAAATTTCGTCCCAAAACAAAAAACATGTTCTCTTCATACCCAACCAAATCTAGGAAAATATGAAGGATTTAACTATCATCCATTTTGTGTCGCACAGAACCTTTTTTCGACATATTACCCTTCAAAATGATTTAAAGTCCTATTATTTCACTACATTTGCAGCCTCATGAGAAGTTCAGGAGACAAAAATAGAGTTCATAACATATCATTTTTAGGTGTAATTCATCTCGGAGTCGTTTCCGTAATGGGAAGACCGAAACACCCGCCTACCCCTTAATTTCCTGCATCTTACAAAACACACTTCTTTATTAATTTGTATATTATTTTCAACGATTAAAAATATGGGACGAAGATTACGTAGCGATGAGAAAACATTTTTTGGAGTAAAAGCCAATAAGCCGGTTTTTATTTCCTCTTTAGTTATAATAGCCATTTTGGTCTTAACAACACTAATTGTAGGAGAACCTATGAAAAATATGTTCTCTGCAACCCAAAGTTATATATCAACTCATATCGGATGGTTTTTTATCTTAATGATCAACGGTATTTTGATTTTTGCTTTAACACTAGGCTTCGGTCGTTTTAAGAATATCCGCATTGGAGGACCTGATGCTAAACCTGAATTCTCAAAAGGAGGTTGGTTTGCCATGTTATTCAGTGCAGGAATGGGAATCGGACTTCTTTTCTGGAGTGTTGCTGAGCCAATATTTCATTTTCAGAGCAATCCATTCCTTACTGATCCTACTAATAAAGTACAGGCAGCAAAGGAAGCTATGGGTGTTACATTCTTGCACTGGGGATTCCATGTATGGGCATTATATGCAGTAGTTGGTGCAGCATTAGCTTATTTTACATTCAATAAGAAATTACCATTGACCATCCGATCAATTTTCTTTCCACTATTGGGTAGAAAGATTTATGGTCCTATAGGAGACATTATCGACGTTGTATCGGTTATTGCAACGCTATTCGGCCTGGCAACATCGCTTGGACTAGGTGTACAGCAAGTAAATGCAGGTTTGGATTATTTATTTGGCATAGAATCGAGTAGCTCTGTTCAGGTGATATTGATTGTTATCATTACATTCTTTGCTACACTCTCACTAATATTAGGTATCGATAAAGGTATCAGAAAGTTAAGTGAGTGGAACATGAAGCTAGCTTTATTCCTGTTGTTGTTTGTTTTGTTAGTAGGACCAACATTGTTTCTATTCAAATCATTCGTACAGAACTTTGGCCATTACATCTATCGTTTCTTCGAGCTTAGTTTCTGGACCAACTCATATAAAGGTGTTGGCGACTCAAAAGGATGGCAAAGCGCATGGACTGTATTCTACTGGGCATGGTGGATTTCATGGTCTCCTTTTGTAGGAATCTTTATTGCCCGTATTTCAAAGGGAAGAACACTAAAAGAATTTATACTAGGAGTATTATTTGTTCCAGCTATACTTACATTCCTATGGATGTCGATCTTTGGTGGAAGTGCTATTTACCAGGAACTATTAGGAAACCATGCCATTAGTGATGCTGTAAACAAAGATGTGTCCACTGCGATATATCACCTATTAGAGCAGTATCCACTAACTACATTTTCATCATTAGTAACCATTCTACTGGTAGCTAGTTTCTTTGTAACATCGTCTGATTCAGGATCATATGTAGTAGACACATTGACCTCAGGAGGAAGACATGATGCACCAAAAGGACAAAAAATATTCTGGGCTTCAATGGAAGGTGTAGTTGCAGCTGTATTGTTAGTAGGAGGAGGACTAACGGCCTTGCAAACAGCTTCAATCTTAACAGGTTTACCATTTGCAATAATCATCATTGTAATGTGCTTCAGCTTCTACAAATCATTAAAATCAGATAAACAGTTAAAGCAAGCTCAACAACCTGGAATACCAGCAAAACTAAGCATGTCGGAACAAAAATAACAGACAATATTCATAGAAAAAAAGCACTGTCCTCATTATGAAGATAGTGCTTTTTTATTACCTCTAAATTTGATTATTAGTGCTTATAACTCCCATCAGGAAGTACTGTAGGCAGCTTATAATCAGGAGCAGTCAATAGGTTAAAAATGTTTTGATCTTTGCTTTCAACCAATGCTCTTGTATTTAGCTTCCACTCTTGTCCTATCTCATTCAATCGGTTTTCCTGAGCCCCTAACATCGAACTCATGGCCCAATAGAAATATTCAGTCACCTGACAATCATATTCACAGGTAGTATCATCATAGCTATACCAAGCATTTGCTGGATATTTATTTGGTATAGAAGTGAATTTTCCACCGCGAGCAATATCCATGGCATTGGCTATCTCTGAACCGTCCTGTTCTCCAAAAATTTCAGGATAAGCATACGCATACCCTGCATGGGTAATGATGTGCCAAATTTCCTCGAGAGATGCATCAAATGTTCCTGTCTTACCTCCTCTCACAAAACCAGGGATAGTTTCGTCATTGCCTAGATCCTGCCCTTCTCTGCCATTTGGAAGATCCATTTCCAAGTCACTTTCCTTCTTCCACATCACCACAAAGGCTTTATTAGCGATCATTTTATCAAGCACCAACTGATTATCTACATTACCATCCTCATCATTGTCGAGATATTGAGCCATTACATTAGCCGCATGCAAAAGCTTGGCATCGTCAACATCTTTTACGGCATAGATATCTATTCCAAATACCTCAACCTTACGATTGAAACCTTTTAATCCATCATTATTTACCTCAATTTTAAAGTTTGGATCATTGCCTGGATCAACAGCTACTTCCTTCTCAACCTCATCACTTGAACATGAAATCCATGTAAAAAGAGCGAATGCTACACTCATAAATACTACTCCAAATTGTTTCATATGCTTATAGATTTTTTGATTATTAGATTTTAAGATTTTCTAATTTGGCCTCCTGAAAGTGAAGTATTACTCTTTATTGCATTCATACTTCTGTCACAGAATTTATTGATCAGAAAAGCTTAGCCTCTTTGTTATTATTGTTTACAACTTACACAAGAACTCACATTAACATTTCATCATTATGCAATGTGCATTCTGTTTTAGTTGCTCCACAAAAAAAGGGCCCAAAAGTTAGATTATGTTATCCGACTAGTCCGACTGCTTCTTTTCGGACTATTTTAGCGTATTCTCGTACTGCTTTGGAGTGATGCCCTCAATTGCCTTAAATGAAGCATAAAAAGTTGATTTTGAACTAAAACCAGCCTCCTCAGCCAATCCTAACAACGAAAACTGGTCGGCCTTTGAGGAATTTAGTAGTCGCTTGAACTCATTTACCCTAAATTCATTGATAAAGCGATAAAAGTTAAATCCAGACTGCTGATTTATGATCCGCGACAACTCTTTTTCGTTTAAATTGAGCGCAGCTGATAATGCCCGGAGATTTAATTTAGGATCGATGTAGAGTCTTTGTTCTTTAATTTTCTCACAAATTGATTGATACAATTCCAACTCTTCATCGCTAGAGGGAATTAAAATCTCCTCCTCCTCCAACGCAAGTTGCGGAAGAAAAAGTCGTGATTTAAATAATTCATGCTGCGAAAAACCATTGTGACCAATCCACAAGATCATAAAGAAAGTGGCAATTGTTGAAATAGAAGAAAAGTAGATGGTTAGGTCTTCGTGATTAATACCTATGATATCTTCAGTAATCCAGAACAAGTAAAATCCAAGGTAGATAAAAACAATAATTCGTATCCACTGCAAGGTTTTGTTCTCCAAGTCAGAGTAGTAATTGTCGACTTTCCTCTTTAGATTCTGAACCATTTTTAAGATAACAGCAAGTATCCCAATATTAAACAAGTATTCCAGAATAATCAATCCTTCCTCCACATGAAAAAAGTACATTCCCACATTTACCAACAATCCAGGAACAAATAACATCAGGTATAACGGTTTTATATGATAGTTAACTGTTTGCAGCACATAAAACAGCAAAAAAGGCATTATAAAGAGCGATGTTACTGGAAAAGGTAGTTCATATGGCACAATGTCTTCCATCAATACCATCATTATTTCAATGGAGAGACTAATCATGAATAGTCCCAGAAAAATATTGGCCCGTTTGTTCTCCGAAACTGAGACGACAAACAATAAGCCCAACATGAATGATGCTGAGCAGGATAAAATATCGATGATATTCGGAAGGTTCAATTCAATATACATACTGATGTTGTTCGCTTAATATTAGAAATCGCTCCTACAATTCGAGATAGGAAAACTAACGAACTTCTTCCGATTTTCCAATAAATAGTGCCAGACTCATCTTATAAGCGAGCCTGGCACTAATATTTTTAATGTTTCATGCTCTTTCGATTCTTCTTTCGAGCCTTGGCTTCCACCTGCATCTTTTGCACATAATTCTCAACAAACACTGCATCATCGCGTTTGTCGAATGCAGGAAGTATAGGATCATTGGTTTGAACAAACCAAGCACGAAGTTCCTTCCTCATCTTCGCTATTTTCTTCTGATAGACAGGATCATCAATCAAATTATTCAGCGCATTAGGATCCTTCTTAAGATCGTAAAACTCTTCCTTTACCCTATGACTAAATAAATCAACACGAGCAGCAATAGACTTATCTTTTTCTGCAGCTGCTTTCATTGCCCTCCATGTTCTACCACTTTGAGATTCATTTCTAAAGCTACGTTCACCATTCGACCAAGGATTAAAGATGTAACAATATTCACTATTCTGCACCGAGCGCATAGGAAATACATTAGCTGCCGATGTTTCATGAAATTGGGTAAATACTTTATCACGTGTACGATCTGTTTTTCCAGACAAGATATTCTTGAATGATTTACCATCTAATCCCTTAGGAATATCAATATCTAATATATCCATCATTGTAGGAAAGAAATCCACTGCTGAAATAAAGTTATTCTCGTCTACTGTATTTGGAGCAATGTGATTAGGCCATCTCATAATCCAGGGAGTTCTATTACTCTGGAAATAACAATTGGTCTTTGCAAATGGGAAAGCCATACCATGATCAGATAAGAAAATTACCACAGTATTATCAGCAAGTCCCTCTTCTTCTAAAGCTTGCAATACCTTTCCTACGGTATCGTCTAAACGTTTCACAGAACCAAAATACTCTGAGACCTCCAATCTTACTTGAGGAATTTCTGGCAAGAATTCTGGAACTATAACCTCGTCTGGTTGATAGATACGCGAAGGATCCTTTATCTTATGATCCTTAAATGCGTTCTTCTCTTGATCACTCAATGCAAACGGACGATGAGGATCGTGAGCATTAGCCATCAGATAAAATGGTTTATTCTCCTTTTTTGCTCGTTGCAAGAAATCTTTAACCCGCCTGTAGTAGATATCTTTGTCTCTTCCCACTCCAAGATCCCAGCGATCATACTGCATATCCCATGGAGTATCGGCCTTCGGACTGGAATGATCTACTTTTCCCAGAACTCCAGTTATATATCCATTATCACGAAGCGTCCCAACGATGGTTGGAATATTCTTTTGCGTATGAAAGAAACCTTCAATATTACTATTGTGCGAATATAAACCAGTCGCAATAATACCTCTTGAAGGCTGACATACGGCAACATTTACAAAAGCATTTGTGAATCGTACACCTTGGGTTGCGAGTTTATCGATATTAGGGGTGATATTAGAGACTTCCCCACCAAAGGCACCTACTGAATTACAATTAAGGTCATCGGCGGTAATTAGTAAAACATTAATGGGTTGATCTTTCTCAACCTTTTCGGCACTAAAAGCAGGACAAAGAGATGCAACTCCTAGTCCAGACAATAAGATTTTGGAAAACAATGTTGATGTTTGCATTGACTTAATAAAATTGGTTTGCTAAAAAACTCATGATTAATACAGAATTGCCATCTGCATTGCAGAAGCAAAACTAATAGGCTTTTAGCGCATTTACCCTACCATTCCACCATTATTGTACTAATATCCACCGATTATATTTCATCATGAACAATTTCTAATATTTGATATCACAATATTAAACATGACTATAATTGCTTTCATCAATTTCTAACTACGTGACCAAGTCAATCACCTGGTTTGTGGCATTTTACAAACCCTCCAATTCATTGTCAACGATTCTTTTGACGTTCTTTTTACGTAATATGTACTTCAGAATAATTAATCCTTCTAACAAAAAACTAGATTCGCAATCTCTGAAAAACGATAACATTAAATGCCAACAATCCGTTAACGTCAACGACACAATCAATAAAAACACAAAACAAACATCCAAAATATCAATATAATGAAACGAACATGAATTTTCATCTTGGCAAAATACACACACGCGGATGATTAAAATTTATGTGAGTTCCTGAATGTATTCAATTTTTTTGAACATTCAGAGATCAAAAAATTTAAACCAGATGAAACGAACATGAATTTTCATCATCCGAAAATACACACATGCGGAAGATTAAAATTTATGTGAGTTCCTGAATGTATTCAAATTTTTTGAACATTCAGAGATCAAAAAATTTAAAACAGATGAAAAGACTAAACACTATTATTCTTTGCCTTATTTTTCTAACGCCACTGCATCACATCATGGCTCAAATTAATGTGATCCCAAAGGTCAACTCAATAGTTTCCCATCAAGGAACTTCGACAATCACAAACAAGGGATTCATCGTTTACAATGATCATAGCCCAGAGATGCAAGACGTAGTAAACAATCTTTCTACTCACCTAAAAGCATTTTATCACTTACAGCTAAAAACAAAACAGCACACAAAAACTGAAGAGAATTGTATTATTCTAAAAATAGATACCTCTATTGAAACAGGAGAAGAAGGATACCTACTGGAAATAAACAACAACAACATCAAAATAGCAGCAAATACACACGCAGGACTATTTTACGGAGTGCAATCACTAAAACAGATGATGCCAAATCACAAAACCTCATTGAAACACTTAATCTTTCCCAATTTATTAATAAAAGATCATCCTCGCTTTTCATGGAGAGGAGCACATCTGGATGTAGGACGCTACTTTTTCTCTGCCGATGATGTTTGTCGTTTCATTGATCAACTAGCCATGCATAAAATCAATGTATTCCATTGGCATTTAGTCGAGGATCAGGGATGGCGAGTTGAAATCGACAGATATCCAAGACTTGCTGAAATAGCCTCGCAAAGAAAAGAAACCATCAAAGGGCACAACAACAAAAGCAATGAATATGATGGTAAACCACATGGCGGATATTACAAAAAAGACGAGATTAAAAGAGTGGTTGCCTATGCAAAATCGCGTTTCATCGAGGTAATTCCAGAGATAGAAATGCCAGGACACACACAATCAGTCTTAGCTGCATATCCTGAAGTCGGCTGTACCGGAGGACCTTATGAAGTAGCAACACGGTGGAGTTCTAAGAAAGAAGTGTATTGTGCAGGATCTGAGAAAACCTTTGAATTCATACAAAATGTACTCGATGAAATTATCCCACTATTTCCATCTCAGTATATACATATTGGAGGGGATGAATGTAAAAAAGATCGATGGAAAGCCTGTCCTAAATGTCAGCAAAGAATTAAAGATGAGCATTTAGCTGATGAAGATGAACTACAAAGTTACTTTATCCAACGGATAGAAAAGTACCTCAACTCCAAGAGGAAAAAAATCATCGGATGGGATGAGATACTTGAAGGAGGATTAGCTCCAAACGCGACCGTTATGTCATGGCGTGGAACAAAGGGAGGCATTGCTGCAGCAAAGGAAAAACACAATGTGATTATGACTCCTGGAAGTCATTGTTACTTCGACAAATACCAAACCAAGAGCAGAAAGAACGAGCCCCTTTCGATCGGTGGATATGTCCCTATTGATAAGGTATATTCCTTTGAACCTGTTCCGCAAGAATTATCTCCTGATGAAAGAAAATACATTCTAGGAACGCAAGCCTGTCTATGGTCGGAGTACATCCCCGACATGCAAACGTTAGAATTTAAGGCATACCCAAGAATGGCGGCATTGGCCGAAGTGATGTGGACTGATCCGAAGCACAAAGACTACCATGATTTCAAACAACGTCTCTCTAATCTTACGAAGATTTACCAATCGTTGAAGATTAACTATTGTGACTTTTCAGTAGAGCAGCGTCCTAATATCGTCTTCATACTGGCTGATGACATGGGGACAGGACAAGTAGGGTGCTATGGTACAGATTATTATCAAACACCAAATATCGACCGTATTGCTAAAGATGGAATGCGTTTTAACAACGCCTATGCAGCTGCGGCCATCTGTTCCCCTACCCGCGCCTCGATTATGACTGGTAAATACCCGGCCCGGCTAAATCTAACAGATTACATTCCAGGAAAAGTCTCGGATAAGGATATGTTCCGTACGCCCGACTGGCAACAGTATCTACCTTTAGAGGAAAAGACTTTTGCAGAACTAATGTCGGAAAACGGTTATACTACTGCCTTGTTTGGTAAATGGCATTTGAGCAAAGCAAAGCGACCACCAATTAGTTTAAGTCATAATCCCGACAAGCAAGGATTTAAAGAGACATTTATCACCTATAAGCCTGCAGGTAAGCTAGCAAAATGGCAAAATCCCGAAATAGATGCGCACAACGCAGATACGATCACTAATCGTAGCATTGACTTCATCAAAAGAAATAAAAACCAACCTTTCTTTTTGATGGTTTCACATAATGCGATTCATGATCCTTTAATGGCTAAAAGTAAACTTGTTGAGAAATACAACAACCATCCATTGGCCGACAAACCTGAGAACAATGCAACCATCGCTGCTATGGTTGAGACGATGGATTCAAGTATTGGCAGGATACTGGATGAAATCAAAGCACAAGGAATTGAGGACAATACCATTGTTGTATTCTTCGCCGACAATGGAGGAAAGCATAAATATGCTGAACAGAAACCGTTCCGAAGTGGTAAAGGATGGTTGTACGAAGGAGGTATCAGAGAGCCACTAATCATCAATTGGCCAGGATCTGGAAATAACGGAACAATCTGTAACGACATAGTGTCATCCATTGATTTCTTTCCTACATTTATTGAGATGGCCAAGCTTCATAAATCATCATCTATTAAAATAGACGGAACCAGCTTAGTGAAACTCATGAAAGGAGAGCATTTAAGTCGTGAAACTCTTTTCTGGCATTACCCTCATTATCATACAGGATCGGGAATGAGACCAGCGTCAGCCATGAGAAAAGGAAACTATAAATTGATTCTTTGGTATGAGCAGCAATTAATGAATCGCAAGGATTCTGCAGAGCTATATGATCTTAGCAACGATATCGCTGAGCAGCATAACCTGGTTCATGAAAAACCTGAACTTGCAAACAAGCTGATCAAAGAACTATATCAGTGGAAGAAAAAAATAGGAGCACAAATGCCAACACTGAAAAAGTAAATAACAAATTTATTACATTTGAGATGATCTTAGTTCTCTTTAATCACAAGGTACATGCATAACCAATTCTTGATATATCAACATTTAAAGAAGATTTGCGACAGTAAGACATTTTCAAAGTCGGTTGTGAACAAACAGCTACTGCGCTATCTTGTTGATCAAACACTACAAGGAGAAACGCCCAAAGAAATTGACATTACCTACAATGTTTTTGGGAAGCATGAGGTTAGTGAAAAAGGGAAAAATGTAAGAAGCTACATTCTCAATCTACGTAAGAAACTGGATGAATATTATTCCATTGAAGGAAAAAATGACGTTCTAAAACTATTGATTCCTAAAGGGAATTATTCCATCCAGTTTAAAATCGATAAAAAGGCATTATTTAAAGAGAAGACAGCAAAATACAGTCCGGCAATACTGCTCATCAGCATTATTATTTTAATCATTTCCTCTGTATTATTCTTCAAAGGTCAACGGAGAACATCTGAGAATGTGTACTTCTGGAAAGACATTGAGCATTCTGACTTCCCCACGACAATAGTCTTGGGCGATCATTACTTCTTCAGAAAGACTGATGTCTTGAACCAAAGTGCTGTAATAAGGATAAACGATATAAACTCTGATGAACAATTTGCAGAGCTGCAAAGTAAACATCCTGAAGCTCAGCACACATTAGAGCAACTCGATCACTCATACATCAACATTCATGCTCCTGTTGGTCTGTTCAAAGTAATGAACATGATCAAACATGGAAATCCTCAGCTTGATCTATTGTTCTCAAGTAATATTCGATGGCAAGATTTAAAAGATAGAAATGTGATATTCATCGGTTCATATAAAACCCAGAAAATCCTAAAAGAATTTCATCAGAAGATAGGTATCGATTATCAGGTTTCAAAGGCAACCTTACACTATCAGGTGAATGATACCACTATTTCTCTAAAGAGAGTATTTCAAGAAGACCTTCGCACTGAACCTGCCAGTTTTTCTTTTGTTAAAACAACCGATGGAAGAATAATCCTATCATTTATGTGCGATACCGGCATGGTAAATATTGCACTAT
This sequence comes from Puteibacter caeruleilacunae, assembly GCA_005217565.1. Taxonomy (GTDB): domain Bacteria; phylum Bacteroidota; class Bacteroidia; order Bacteroidales; family Prolixibacteraceae; genus Puteibacter; species Puteibacter caeruleilacunae. The sequence goes on along the minus strand of SJCO01000005.1, from coordinate 100,204 downwards.
TAAACTACATTACTGATCCCAACAATCTTGCTCGATTAGAGGAACAAATGGCTACATCAAATTCATCAAGCTTTAAAGCACTATTTCAAGTAACTGGCAACCAGCAAACCGATTTTGAAATTAAGCTAAGACGCATTGATAAGATAACGGTAAATGTTGATGAGATTTGGCCATAGCATATCACCATGAATTAAAAGTGGCGACAATCAACATTGTCACCACTCATATCTCTTTAACTCACAGTATTCAAACAATCTTATTCCTCATAAAACTTTTGCTTATGCGTCGCGGCAATTGCCTGTAGTTTTTTGGCTATCTCCGGATATTGATCAATCACGTTAGTCTTCTCGTATGGATCATTCTCCAAATCAAACAGCGACAGTTCAATTGTGCGATTTTCCTGCTTTCCTGCCATACCATCTTTTCCTCCCTCAATGATAGTATGATAACCATGAGGAAGATGCAGCTTCCACTTTCCATCACCACTGATAACACCCTCAAATATTTTCCCTTTTGAAACAGGATAATATTCATGAGGATTCTTTGCCCCAGCCTTAGCTGTAATTAATCCAGATACATCCATTCCATCAATCTCATTTCCTGGTAATGTTGCACCTGTCAAAGAAGCCAATGTAGGCATCAAATCAACCGAACAAAAGGTCTGTTCAACTGTCGATTTTTTCTTTATTAGCTTTGGATACTTTATAATACATGCCGACTTAATTCCGCCATCAAAAGAAGTAGCTTTTGACTCACGGAAAGGTGTTACTCCAGCATGCTCGCCATACACAGCCCAAGGACCATTATCAGAAGAGAAAATAACAATTGTATTCTCCTCAAGCCCAGCCTTTTTAATGCTATCCATTACGCGACCAATAGCCCAGTCGAGTTCCATCATCACATCACCATACAATCCCTGACCAGATTTTCCTTCAAAACGATCGCTACAGAATAAAGGAACGTGAGGCATTGAAAATGGCACATACAAGAAAAATGGATTATTCTTATTATTCTCGATGAAGTTCACCGACTCATCAGCAGCCCAGGTAGTCAGATTCTTCTGATCAGCAGGAGTCATTCGTTCAATCTTCACCTCATTATTTTTCCAATACTTCAAAGGCCACTGTCCCCAATACTTCGGATTGGTTGCATGATATTCCCACATATCGTTAGAATACATCAAACCAGCCGATTCATCAAATCCTCTTGCTGCTGGTCTTGTTTCAGGCTGGTCACCAATATGCCACTTTCCAAAGATTGCAGTTTTATATCCGGCCTGTTGAAACATATTACCCATTGTTGCATATTTAGGATCAACTCCTCTAGCATTAGGACCATGAGCACCGAACATCTTCGTTCTCCCTGGAAAGCAACCAGTCAGCAGTGCTGATCTTGATGCCGAACAGATTGCCTGAGGCACGTAAAAGTTGGTATAACGACAACCTTCATCTGCTAATCTTTGCACATTAGGGGTTTTGTAAGCAGGCATCCCAAATGGAGAAAAGTCGCCCCATCCAGAATCATCAAGGAAAAAGATTACCACATTAGGTTTCTTCTCTACTTTGTCAGTCGATTTATTACAACCAGTCAGACAGCATAGTGCCACTCCGATTGCCAATAAAGCTTTGTTCATCATTTCTTTTGGTTTTAATATGATTTGTGTGTTTTCTGAAAATCAAATTTACCACTGTTTTATATATAAGAAAAGACCATTCCACCTTATTTGTACAATCCTCTACCGAAAATCACTTCCTGTTTAAGATTTCTATATCCAAAAAAATCAGAAAAGCCTTGTTAATAGAAAAAATGGGGTACTTAAATTTTTTCAGTACCCCAAATAATCTCTCCGATTAAAACAAATATAACTAAACTAAAAAGGGATAATATGCCCAAAACAGTTACTAAATGGGCAATATCATTATTAACTACAATTCTTCTTAATCACGTCCTTAATCCATGGACGAGAATTGTCATTGTCTCCTAATTTCTTTCTCAATAGAAAAAGATGCTTCTTCATTTCCTTTATAATGCGAGCATATTTCTCATCATTATAAGCATTATGCATTTCGTTTGGATCTTCATGCAGGTCGTAAAACTCCCATGAAGGTTGTGTACACTTTTGTTTAGAATCCTTATCCATAGGTTGTCCATAGAAAAATGCCAGTTTATACCGTTCACTCCTAATTCCAAAGTGTCCAGGACGAATTGGTGCATGCTCCCAATACCTATAATACATTTCTTTTCGCCAATTCTTGGGAGTATTTCCAGCTAGATTAGCCCTAAAGGAATTACCGTGAAAATGCTTTGGGACCTCAATACCAGCATAATCTGCAAATAACGCAGGAAAATCGACATTAAGGATAATATCGTCATTTCTCTTTCCTCCTTTAATCTCTTTCGGATAACGAATCACAAATGGCATTCGCAACGATTCTTCCAAAATCATCCTTTTATCAAAAAAACCATGTTCTCCTAAGAAGTATCCTTGATCAGCGGTATAAATCACTACAGTATTTTCACTAAGACCTGCCTTATCCAAATAGTTAAGCAATCGTCCGATATTATCATCAATAGCTGCCCCACATCGCATAAAATCTTTTACAAATTTCTGATAAATCTTTTTTCGGGCAGATATTGAATCCATTTCGGCAGTAGAAAATGGCATTCCTGGATACTTACACCACCATTTTTCAGGATTAGCGGAAGCCTTCTCCCAACGCCATCCCAGATTCTCTAGCTGTTGACCTTCAAATGTTCTTCCTGTATTCTTTTTATCGAAATCATATAAACTCTCAGGTTCTGGAATTTCCTCGTCCTTATATAAATCCTTATATCGCTCTGGATAATCAAAAGGTTCATGCGTTGCCTTAAAATGACACATCATCATAAAAGGTTTATCCTCATCTCTATGCTTCAACCAATCAATCGTTAAATCGGTGATTACATCCGTGGAAAAACCTTTATGTTCTTTTCCTCCTTTATAGCCATCAACCCAACAATCCTCAGATTTCAACATAGGATTATGGTAACGTCCTTGACCTGGAAGTACTTTAAAATAATCAAATCCTGTTGGTTTTGTTTTCAAGTGCCACTTTCCGACAATCGCAGTCTGATATCCATTCGATTGCAACAATTTAGCTACATTATTCGATTCTGTTTTAACAGCATCGCGAAGCATGTATACACCATTTTGCGAGCCATGACTATACTGCCCTGTTAATATTGAAGCTCTACTAGGCACACAAATTGAATTTGTACAAAAACAGTTATTAAGCACAACTCCTTCCTGAGCCAATCTCCCAATATGCTTATTTTGGACATAATCCTTTAACACTCCACCATAAATTCCCCATGCTTGAGAAGTATGGTCATCCGCCATGATAAAAAGAATGTTTGGTCTCTTTTGCGTTTTACTTTTTTCAGCATAACATGGCAATAAAGAAGTAGCAGACAAAGCTGCTACGGCAATTTTTTTTAACATCATTATCTATAAAATTATTCTAAATGTATTGTGTTTAATATATCAGATCGTTAATCGACAATTTCTTTTTATCCTCTCCCTCAAACGTAACTTTCAATTTACTTCCCGACTTTACATGTTCAAAACACATATCAATCTTATGAATTCCAGCCCTCAATACAACTTGACCTTTATTTACTCCATCAGTCAGAGTATTCTTTACAATCAAACAATCATCCACAGTCACATAACTTTCTCCTCGTAGGCCTGTCGTTATAGTATATAAGCCATCTTTGTCAACCTGTATATATCCCTTATACATCAATGAGTGATCGTTTCCATCAGTAGGTTCTGGAACTATGATTTTTGAAATATTTTCAGGACTAGTCAGCCAATAATCATCAGGCACTAAAGGAGTATTAAAGCTCCAATAATTGAGTCCCTTAAATGCGATAGCCTCACTTGATATTGCTTCTTGGATTTCCTGTTTTAAGATGGATGCACGATAGACTTTATCTTTCTTTCCATTCTTAACAGCGACTGCCTTTAATGTAACATTATCACCAATTTTAATTGGAACACTATATTGACAAGAATCAACAATTAAAGGATCTAATCCATTTAAGGAATAATATATCTTCGCTCCTTCTTCTTTAGTTTTAAGCGTAACTAACATTGAGTCTGCAAATACCATATTTTGCTGAATCCCTTCTATCTTTTTAAGAGCATAATTAATCCCTAAAGCATCAAAACGAGCATAGTGTGATTGTAATCTACTTTTAAAATCATTAATGTTCTGTATATTCAACGGAGACCATGCAGTTTCGGCTAAAGCAAGCAACCTTGGAAATGCCATATACTGCATACGCTTGACATTTGGCAGGTACTCTGACCATAGACAACCTTGAATTCCTTTAACTAATTTTGCCTGCTCATCAGAAAAATACTCAGGAATAATTTTTGACGAATAGTTATACACCTTCTCCATTCCATCAGCACCATTTACATAATCAAAGTAATATGGATTCAATGGTGTAAAAATCATTTCATTCCCATTTTTAAGAGCCTTCTTTACCGCTTCAGGATGCCAATTTCTCCACCACATCATTGTAGCTCCTTTACTTATCCCTCCAAGAACAATTTCATCCCAACCAATAACTTTCTTCCCTCTTTTTTTCAGATCCTTCTCTATGCGTTGATTAAAGTAAGATTGTAATTCATGCTCATTATTTAAACCTTTATCCTCAATCACTTTCTGACATTTAGGACATTTTTCCCAGTTTTCAGTCAGCACTTCATCTCCTCCAATGTGAATGTATCTTGAAGGGAATAAATCTCCTATTTCAAATAACACATCCTTAATAAACCGATAAGCATTCTCGTTTCCCAGACATGCAGGAATTGAACGATTAGCATTACTGATTCCCTGTCCTGATTTTCCAAAACAAGTAAGATTAGGATATTGATCCATTGCAGCTCTAAAGTGTCCAGGAACATCAACCTCTGGTATTACTTCAATATAACGCTCTGAAGCCCATGTTATAATCTCTTTAATATCTTCCTGTGTAAAAAAGCCTCCATAAAATTGTTCTCCATTTTTATCAATAAATTTTTGAGAATCAATTTCAAGTAATTTATCATGCTTAGCTCGCTTATTACATTCTACATCATGTCTTGACGGCTTACGAAAAGCACCATTAGCTGTCAATTCTGGATACTTTTTTATTTCCACACGCCACCCCTGATCATCAGTCAGATGCATATGAAATTTATTCATTTTATATAATGCCATATGATCCAAAAAATCCTTAACCTCTGACAGACTGAAAAAATGACGAGAGAAATCAAGATGCATGCCCCGCCATGAAAAACGAGGATTATCATCAAGTTCAAGGCAAGGAATCTTATAATCAGAACTCTTACTACCTTGTTTCAATGTGACTGGTAGCATTTGTCTCAGACTTTGTATAGCATAGAAGAATCCAGCACCACCTGAAGCCTGTATCTTAATATTATTCTTTTCTACTGTTAGTCTATAACCCTCCTTTGGCAATTTTCTATTATAAGTAAAAAACACAGAATTAAGAGCACTCTTTCGACTAACCTCTACTCCATTGTTTAACTTTAATAACCGAACGAGATAATTTCCGTTGCTCAATTGAGACTTGTCTGGAACAATAATTCTTGTTTGCGTATTAATCTCGAAAAAACCAACATTCTCCTTACAATGAACAGGTTTTGGTATTATTGTTACCTGCGCATACATAATACACGAAAACAACAACATCAATGTCATCAAAAATATTCTTCTCATCATTCTTTATTTCAATTATTTATAGCTCTACTTCAATTTTACATCCTACGAATTCCACTTCCTATACAACTGCCATACAGAAATATAACAGAAGGAATCCACCATTCCATCATGTGAAACACAAACACGTGAAATGGCAGATTCCCGGAGGTTAATGATTCCTTTATATTAATGATGCAATCTAACTTTATTGGTGTAATTGCGATCTCCTATCTGAACTGAAATCACATAATATCCATCTGGTTGACTTCCAATATTAATTCGATTCTCTCCCTCTTCTAATGAGCCTTGTATAACCTTTCGAACAGGTGCAACAGAAAAAACATGATACTTAGGAGTTGCTTTAGTTTTACTCAGATTATCTATTTTAATATCAATAAATCCTGTGGTTATTGTTGGATAAACTGAAACTGTCGTTGGATCCTGATTTAATCCCTCAAGATCTTGAGTTCCACTAACTACCAATCCCATATCTTTACAGCTAGCGACAGAAGCACAACCATTTCTCGAAGATGATGACAAGTCCTGAAAACAAAACACAAGATCATCCTGGAGCATAGTCATGCTAACATTGGAAATGCTTCCAACAGGCTTATTTTCTGATTCAGAAAAGATTATCCCCTTATCAACAGCTCCTGCTGACTTATTTTTTCCCTTTAATTTTTCCAGTTTTCCGATAACTACTTTACCTGAGATTGAATGTTTTCCTAAAGACCAAAACAAAGCGAACGAATTCTCTCCCAAAGCAATACCATCCATAGCGTTATTTGTTCCTCCCTCTGGATTAAAAATATACTCATTCCCAAATACGATTTCCGTTTTTCCTTTATTGGTAACAACTTTTCCTACTTTTGAGTATCCATAATCCTCACCAAAAACAGGGGAATCAACACCGTAATTTATTACAAAACTTTTATCTTCTAACGCAATAACATTCACACCTGAAACATCATCGTGAGTAAACATCGATTTTGCGTCAACGTCTATACTATTTGCCCTCACTGAAGCAAGGATACATTCTCCCATATCATCATTACACCTGTTTGAGAATGTAACAAGAAACTGATTACCTGAAGTTCGAGCCATCGACATGCTAATTGCATCGTTTCCTTTAGAAGTAAGAGGGATAAGATCAGAAAACTGCACAATACTTGCGTCATCGCCAGAGACTTTTCCAAGAGCACAAACAATTTGATTATCATCTTCTCTTGATTCGATTAAATCATCATTGAAAGCTACAACAAACTTATCCTCAGATAAGCGAATTGCATCGAAACCTTGTGTTCCAACAATGCCACTATTCCCAAATTTCTGTTCCTCTCCTAAAACAATCTTTCCATCAAGAATCTTTCCCAATCGCACTTTATTCTCATCAGGATCTTTATCATCCTCATAGAAAATAACAAACTGTTCATCAGTTAATTTAAGCACCTTTAGCGGAATATCCTGAATTCCTTCTCTCTTATCGACAGGATCGCAACCAGGCTTGCATACAATGTCTGTTTTTGAAATCACACCGTAGCTAACCTCGACTGGTGAATTAAAGGTAATATGTCTGTTGTCATCCATTTTACCTAGGGTAACCCAAGTTCCTTTATTGTTACTATACAATACAACCAGGTTATCACTTCCCATTCCTACAGACTTTATATAGCAACATGTATCGCCATCAAATTTTACGTAATTTGAATCTTGTGCGTCACTAATCAAGCTGATTAATAGTAGCAATGCAACGCTTATTATTTGTTTCATATTTATGATTTCTAAATGTTTGGATTTTTAGTAAACTCAAGCTCACGTAACTTCTACTAGCTACTCTGTGAGCTTGAGAAAGATATAACCACATTTTATCCTATGACCATCTTAAAAATAGCTATTGTTGGGTCACAGATATTGTTGCTTTAATCTGGTGCTTTTCACCACTCTTATCAACCAAGATTATTGTGAATATATGAGTTCCAATATCATCAACTTTCGGAGCCCTAAATGAAACTAACATGTTACCCTGCACTTGCATCCAAGAAGGCGCGTACACTAATGTAAATTCCTTAATATTGGAGACATCATCAACATCTCCAGACAAATCATAATTCAAACTCATGTCACCCACATTGATATTCTCAAGAGAGATCTCTCCTTTTGTAAAATCAGCAGACTGACCTTCATCCGCATCGTAATCCACATACAAAGCAGCATTATTAAGCTTATAGGTCCCTTTTTCTCCCTTTATTCTAACCTGTACTTTTGATCCTAAATATTGAGTATCTATTTCGAAAGTTTCTGCAATATAATTTCTAGCCTTTCCGGTATTGAATCTTCGACTGGCAATAATTGTTTCACTACCATCTGTAGTAGTTGTAAACAATTCAATCGTTGCTGGTGATTTGCGAAGAGTTGCACTATACCCTGAATAAAAGCATACGTTACAATCTTCTAGCTCATCAATTACATCAAACACAAATACATCGGTCTCTCCTACCGCTAACTCTTTTAGATTCCATAATATCTTAGGAACTGTAAAGTCGAAAATCATTCCTTTTATTATTTTCCCATCAGCTAAAATTGCATCAACACGCCAATAGTAAATCGTTTCCTGCTTTAGATTCTGCTTTACAAATTTATTATCGGTAAAATTCCGAACTCTTATTAAAGGTGTTTCCTCTAACAAATCTTCTTGTCTCTCGGTAATATAGAAGTTATATGAAACAGCATCATCCAATGCCGACCATTCAAATGGAACGTTTTTATTATTCATGGTAGATCCATGATTCACAGGAGAAACAGGGACAATTTTTTTCCCTAACATTTCGTTCATCAAACCATCAGGCGAAAGCGCAAAGTTGTAACAAGCTAACTCATCTATTACACCTCCAAATGGAGCGATCACCAAAGGTTTGTCAGCAAACAAACTTGAATGTTCCATTAAACTGACTTTCCCTTTTTCGTCAGCATTTTGATAAAATCTTAACTCATTGTTATCACGATCTACAACTACAGAAAAGTAAATCCATTCATCACTTACGGTACTAGCAGATTCAATACTTTTATTTAAAATATAAGGAGTATTCTTTTCCCATGCCAAATGGTCATTTTCCTTAATACAAAGTACATATTTTTCGTTGTCAATTTTCAGAGAAAGCACTCCTTTAGCAAAATTCAAAATCTCACCATTCGCATTCGCGTCATGCTTTATCCAGAAACAGTGAGTACTTGAACCTGTATTATTAAACGGCAAGTAGTTACATTCATATCCAAACTTCGAAAGATCTCTGGCACAAGATAATCCCTTCCCAAGTTTACCTTCAGTTTTAGCACTTTTGATAATTGAATTTATATCGGCAGTAGTCATATCTCCCTTTTTTACAGGAACTACTTTATATTGTGCTGCCGTATTAAGTTTCTCATTCAAAAAGTCATTTCCCTTTCCATCAAATGAGTAGTATGCAATCTGTTTATCGACAGACACACATATATAAAAATTTCTTTTTGTGATCTTTCCATCACTTCCTTTAAACAAAACAGTTGCTTTATGCTCTCCTATACCCAAATTCGCAGCCTTCTCGTTTGGTTTTACTTCAACATCTGTTCCATTATTTCTATCCACATTTGAACCAATTATAGAATAACTAAGCCAATCTACATCAATCTCTACCGACGAAAACTGCTCTCCATCAATGTTACTCCACACCGTATACTTCTGAGCTATATCTGCATAATTACCTGAATTCATCTGAAAATAGGCACGTTTAACAGGTGTTACCACCACTGATGAAGGCACATTTATCCCAGTTTTAAATACAACAATCGATGGGTCTCCATACAGATTGTGTTTCAACATTGTATTTCCAACAGTGTTCGACGCATAACGTGATATATCTGCATAGTCTTCCCAATGCGCATAACCCACACTATTACCTTGTAACAGTTTTAGTTTTCTGTTATTCATAACAGGTTTGATTCCAACCTTAGGACCTGGAGCTGTAAAGCTTGTTACCCCCATCGAATTAGGTTCTGTCGCAATAGCATAGAAGCGTAACATTGCGCCTCCTATATTGTTACTTTTTTCAGGAGCTCCGGTAAAACAACCTGCAAACTGCACAATTCCGGGTTTGGTTGGATTTAATTTCTTTGATACTCCATCACTATTTATTCCCCAAGTTGCAGTAGGAGTGCCATGCGCTTGAAGTTTTATATGTCCAAAATCATTCTCATTAAGAATATCATATCTCGTATGTCCATCTCCTGCAATGTAGTCTGGACGAGACAATCCTGCCCAGTTAGGAGTTTCAGACATCAATACATAATTAATTCCATTGGGTTCCAGGTATTTTGAGATCCAACTTGCAAAAATCTCTTGATTTGGTCGATATACGAACACATTATACCTCCAGTCAATATCTTCTTCATTATCGTAATCAATAAATCTTCGGAGTAATACATCTACATCGTCTAATTTTCCCCACACACTATTTTCTCCATAATAAAGCAATCTTCCAACCAATACATCCCATACACCATCAAGACCACCTTCTTTAAAATCACTTCGTTCTCCAACAATTCCGTTATTATTAATATCCCAGTTACCCGATATATCAGCATAATAATAGTCAGTAGGAATCACCTCTCCAAGATCATCCTTTGTTCCCATGGAAACAACCTTCATCGGGATATCTCCACAATTAGGAGTTGGATCACCAATCAACAAAACATATAACAAATCGAGTTTTTTGTAATTCGACTGCAACCATCGTCTTATATTAAAAGCTGCATCTTCCCCTCGTCCCCCTCCAAAATCTTCTTCTGTTACAATGTGCACATTGAATCCCAAGGCTGATTTATTTTCTGCAAAAGCCTGTAGTTCATCTAATCCCAAGGCTATATCTCGTGTCGTTATAATGGCATAACCACGTTTATCAAGATTAACACTTGTATTACCTTGATAATACTTCTTTAGTTGCCAGTTTTGGGCACTGATATTCACTGAATATCCCATAGCCATAAGCAAGGATACACATACCAGCAAAATAGTTTTTATTCTCATTGTAAATTTTTTGGTTAGTTTTTCGATAACATACATATTGGAGTACTAATTCCACTTAGGAAGATTCTTCTGTCTAAGCTTCATTTGTTCGTACACCTCCACAATCTTAGCTTCAAGAGTACTAACATCTAAAGCATTCTCTTCAAGTGGATCTTTAATCAAATCATAAAAGCGATTATCTTGATAAAGTTTAAACCTCTGATTACGTATAAACCTTCCTCGATTCTTATTTTGAGATCCCCACATCGGATCATAATGTATTACTATATTGTCTCTTGATTTATACTTATCTCCTTTAATTATAGGAAGGAAGCTACTACCATCATTGGTTTCATCAAGACCTATCAATTGGGAAAATGTAGAATAAAAATCAGCAAATGTTATGAGCTCATCTGAGACCTCTGCCTTCACTCCAACTGACGTCCAGCTAGCTATTAATGGAACATGAGTACCTGCATCCGTCAAGGTTCCTTTTCCTCCTCTAATTACCTGGTTACCCAGTTTACTGTAAACTCTGCGATTGGTACCATTGTCACCTGTGAAAATAATAAGGGTATTATCTTCCAAATGACACTCCCTCAACTTGTCAATAATTTTCCCAACAATTTTATCGGTATAACTCACCATCGAAGCAAAATATCGAGGATCACTTTTGCTCTGCATGTGATTATTATTCCATTGTAAATTTCCAGGTGTTGGCACAAATGGATCGTGAACCAGAACCATTGGATAATAAATGAAAAATGGTTCATTTCTCTTCTGATCAATAAAATCAGTTATAAAGTCACAAAACAAATCAGGACCATAATCGCCAGACCGATTGTCTACAACCTCCCCATTTCTTTCAATATATGGATTCTTATAACGTTCCTTTCTCCTTCCATCACCTTCATTCACTTTATGAGTAAATTGCCACAAACAATATTCATCAAATCCGAAATGTTTAAGACGATTGTGATCATCCCAACCATCCTTTCGATCTTTTCCAGAGATCCCATTCAACTGCCATTTCCCTGCAATACATGTGGCATAATTTCTTTCTTTAAAAAGATTTCCAAATGTCTTTTCGTTAGGATTCAGGTAACCAAAACCTTCATAATTTCTGAAATTATATTTACCTGTCATTATCTTTACACGACTAGGCGTACATAATGGCTGTGAGTAACAATGATTAAATCGAACTCCTTTACTTGCCAGTTTATCAATATTAGGAGTAGAATAGGACGTGCTACCATAACAACTTAGACATTCATACCCCATATCATCTGCCATAATTAAGATCACATTTGGCCTTGAATTCCTTGAATTAAGGGCAATACTTGCCAAGGGCATTAAGATAAATGCCAAACAATATCTGATTATCATGATTTTACCTAAATTATAGAAATACCTTAGGTTCATTAAAAAACCTAAGGTATTCATTGATTATTGCATTAATCCCATCCAGGATTTTGAGTAAGTTTAGTATTTAATGTCAGATCATCAATAGGCAGAGGAGCTAGATAATCTCTAGTATTCACAAAGCCATATCCTGCTGGATTAAGAACTTTGTAATAATCAAGATATTTGTCATCATTTACAGGTTCATTCTTTCCAAAATTAGGATCAGGAAACGAAACGCCAGGAATAAGTTTTATTCCAAGTGGTCTTTTCCCTTCAATTAACTCATCAGCTGCAGCCCATCTCATTATGTCGGCATAACGCATTCCTTCCAGTGCCAACTCAACTCGTCTTTCACGCCTGATTTCATTGATAATTGGACTTAGTGAAGGAAACTTCCAGTTTGGATCAGTAAAGCCAACATTAAGAGTCAAATCTGGGAGTCCAGCTCTATCTCTAAGCTTATTAATCGTCTTATCTAAATCTCCTTGTGTTAAGGTACCTAATTCTGCTTTTGCCTCCGCCAAATTCAGCAATGCCTCGGCATACCTAAATACAATACCTGCTGTCTTTCCTTGATCAACCTCTGGTCCTTGCTGCGTAGGATCATCTGTTGATCCTTTTCTAATTTGATATCCAGTTGTACATTCTACTGCACCTGAACCATCAATGTGAGGAGTCTCAAAAATAACATCATCATAACGCACCTGGCCAGGCACCCAAACAGTCTGAGATAAACGAGGATCTCTATTTTTAACCACATCAATAATTTTATCATCCCCCTGATAAGAGGAACTCAGTGCTATTGGCTTTCCATCGGTACACAAATAAGCATCAACAAGAGATTTTGTTAAACCAGCACCTCCTGCTCTATCTCCATTTAGATATTGTAATGCTCCATGACCTGTCCCTAAATCAACATCACACTTCTGCCATAACAACACTTCTTTATTATTCTTATGATCCAGTTGATTGAATAAATTCCAATAGTCTTCAGTTGGTTTATTTTTGTCATACAGCTGATAGTAGCCTGATTGAACTAATTTTTCTGATGCATCAACAGCTAATGTCAAATAACGTGAACCATCAGATCCGTTAACTCCAAATACTGTCCCGCTATGGTATTTTTCCCATGTTCCTTCATACAGACAAACTCTTGATTTAAACAATAGCGCAATCCCTTTATGAATACGTCCAACTTCAACCTTATTCTGATCTTTCATTAAAGCAATGGCCTCATCCAAACACCCAATAATCTTGTCTACAACAACATTTCGAGGATTACGTTCTCCATATAATTCTTCAGAATCTACATTCAGTACCTTTTCGATCCACGGAACATCTCCAAACGTCATTACCATATTGAAATAGTAATAAGCCTTAAAGAACTGTCCTTCCCCTTTCAAATGGTTAATATCGGCCTCCAATCCAGTAGTAACCTTATCTGCATTCGCTAAGAAATAATTTATACTTCTAATTTTTCCCCAGCTCCATCCGCCTCCAGCGCTAGGAACCGAACGAGTACCATTTAAAATATCATTAGGAGTACTTCCTACCAGGTTATCGCTATTCCTATCTTTTCCATAAATACCAAGACTCCAATTCGCTGGTAATACTTTAAAGTCGGTATAGAATTGATTTAGATATAACTCTAAATCTTTTGAGCTATTCCAATATGAAGCTTCAGTGATTTCGTCTTGCGGATATTTGTCTAAAACATCAGAGCATCCAACCAACAAGAATAACGAAACAATTATGCTTATTATATTTTTCATTTCTCTTTGTTATTTTTCGTTTTAATCAACTTAAAATGTCACATTAACTCCCATTGATAGAGAACTAGACAAAGGATATGCCCTACCTCGATCATATTTTCCAGACAATCCCGCAATCTCAGGATCAAATGCCGACCACATATTTGTAATTGTTAGCAGGTTCTCTCCACTCACAAAAACGCGTAGTTTTCTGATTCCAATCTTATCAATAATCCGCTTAGGGAAAGTATATCCTAATTGAACATTTTTCAAACGCAGATAAGCTCCACTTTGCAAATAACGAGTAGATGCAAGTCTATCTTTTCCATTTCCTGTTTTTCCTCCTTTATCAAGAGGAATTGGAAGATAACCATTGGGATTTTTCTCGCTCCAATAATCCATAACTTCTGGAGACACATGTGATTGCGAGTGACTCGACCACCCCCAGAATGTAGTAGAACCGCCACTAAAAACAACATCTCGTTTTCCAACACCTTGCCAAAACATATTGAAATCCAGATTGCCATAATTGAATCCTCCTTTAATAGAATATAAATAGCGCGGTTTAGAGTTACCTATAATCTTTCTATCACCAGGATTATCAACTGTATTATCTCCTATATTCAAAGCCGGATCATCATCAAGATTTAAATATTTCACATTACCTGGTCGCCATGCAGATCCTAATTGTGTCATATCATGTTCGGCCAAATATGCATCTACCTCTTCCTGCGTTTGGAAAAGATCATTAGCCACATACCCCCAGATCTCTCCTAGCTCTTTTCCTTCATAATGACTACTAAGTACTTTTGTTGGATTAAAATAATCAACGATGGTAGTTTTATTATTCGAAAGGCTAGCCTGTAGGTCGTATCCAAATTTATTGTTTACCTTATGTCTCCATCCAATCAGCAATTCAAATCCTTTTGTCTCCAATGTAGCTGAGTTAGTTGTAGGAGGATTTGTTCCCAGAACACTAGGCAATGCTCCCATAGGACCAAACATATTCTCCGTACGTCGATTATAGATATCCCCCGAAACAGATAATCGATGAGAAAGAAAAGACATTTCAACTCCGATATTCTTTGTTTTAGAGACTTCCCAAGTAAGATCAGAACTTACAATCGCTGGTATCTTGGAATAATAAGGACGTTCTCCTCCAATGATCCATCCTAGATTATCCTTTATCGGAATATTTGGCAAGTGTTTATATGCTGCTACATTCTGATTTCCTAATGTACCATATGACGCTCTTAACTTTAAGGTATTAACAACTGTCGATATAGATTCCCAAAACTTCTCATTGTGAACATTATATCCTATTGAAGTAGAAGGGAAAAACTCGCCCCTATTGTTCTCTGGAAATTTTGAAGTTGCATCAGACCTTCCATTAAACTCAATCATATATTTTCCACCATATATATAACCAAATCTCGCAAATGCCCCTAGTGTACCCCAGGTCGAGATAGAATTACCAATATCAATATTTTCTCCAACTGATAAATTAAGAGAAGAAAGATCATCATTAAGTATATTTGAGTTTTGAGCACTCAATCCTTCACTATCGCTATCCTGCTGTTGATAACCAACCAAAACAGACACCTCATGATTTTGGTTAAATGTTTTGTTAAACTGAGAATAAACATTAAAAGTTTTATAAAATGTACTTGACATTCCTTTTCTGATGCGATTGTTTGCATCAACATTATACAATAAAGAAGGAGAACCATCTGGACCATAGTGAGTGGCCTTCTTTACGTGTCTTGTAGAAATTGATGATTTCTTTTTATACGAGTAATCTCCCTTCAATTTCCATCCTGGCATTAAACTAATCTCTCCTTTTAGGGTTGCGATTAACTCTTCGTTTAAATATTCCTCAAATCCTGAATTTTCCAATTTAAATGGAATATTGGCCAATTGCTCAGACACAATCTCTTTGCCGCTATCATCATAAACAGCAGGAGTTTTAAAAGGCACTAATGGTTTCATCCTTAAGGCATCGTGATATAATCGCTGCTGACTAGGATTTCCTGTTCCATTATCATATTCAGGAAAACTATTTTCCTTACGAGAATAACGAACATTTGCAGATACATTTAACCAGGAAGTAACATCTGCTCCAACTTTCGATGTAAAATTGTATCGTTTAAAATATTCTTTTCCGTAATTTAATTGACCAGGATTATGAAGATATCCCATTGATAAGAATCCCGTTACCTTCTTTGATCCACCACTCACCGACACATTGTGTTGTTGTACAAAAGAATAATCCCTGTACAATATGTCAAACCAATCATTATTAGCTCGTCCTTTGGTCCAATCATTAGCATTATCTCCAAGGCCAATCCACAAAGAACTTTTTTTAGGATCAGCTTTAGTCCCGTAAATACCATATGGATTATCAACACCATCAATAACATCTTGCATTTCCTGAATTTGTTCATCCGAGAACTGTGGAGAACCATGACTATTCATATGAGCAACATTCCAATAATTTGCATAGTCAACAGAACTAACTTGTTTTGGAACAAAAATCATTTTCTTTACACTCAAATTATTCGAATAATTGATTGTAAAGTCTTTATTTCTTTGTCCATCCTTTGTTGTTATCAGAATTACTCCGTAAGCTGCTTCTGCTCCATAAATAGCGGCAGACGAAGCATCCTTCAAAACAGAGACATTCTTGATATCATTGGGATTAACATCGTTAATACTGGCTTTAACTCCATCAACTAATACCAAAGGAGCACTCGACGACAATGATCCTGTTCCTCTAATATTTATATTCATCGCAGCATCAGCCTGTCCTCCTGCATTCGTAATTGAAACATTTAATCCAGGAGCCATACCTTGTAGAGCTGTAGATACATTTGGTACAGGACGATTCTCTAATTCTGCAGCATCAACAGTTGCAACTGAACCTGTCAAGTTAACTTTCTTCTGAACCCCATACCCAACAGCCACTACTTCCTCTAATCCAATAGCATCTTCGACTAGAGTAATATTTATAACATTTTGGTCACCAATTTCAACCACTTGCTTTTTCATCCCCACAAATGAAAAAGTTAGCTGATTATATTCACTTGGAACTGAAAGCTCATATTTCCCATCAAAATCAGTAGTTATACCAATGGTTGTACCCTCAATGATAACCGAGACTCCAGGTAGTGGTTCCCCCATTTCATCTGTAACAATTCCGGTAATGTTCTTCTTTGTCTCTTTCAATAGAACACTATTCTTGGGAGCTTCAGCATGAAGAATAACCAGATTTTTATCTGTTATGAGGTATTTTACATTTTCAGATTTAAAGATCTCTGTAAGAATTTCCTCAATAGTTTGATTGTTAGCACTCAGACTTACCTTGCGTTCTAAATCAACATTCTCTTTACGCAACATAAACCGATAATCACTAGTACTTTCGATATTTTCCAACAATTCCTGAACCGATACATTTCTCAATGTTAAAGATAGCTTAGTCTTTTGTGAGTAAACACTTGCCGACAAATGCATCGTAAATAGGAATACCACAATAAATGTCAATTTCATAATTAACAAAATTTTCTTCAGCCGAGAGGGTATACACCTCCGGCCAATCCATTTTTTTTTCATAAATTTGAATGCTTTTAAATTAATAGTAAGGCTAGTCCAATAGCCGATTATTGATTACTGTCGGGAAATGGGTCCAAACATTTCCCGATTTTTTTATTGTTTATTTAATTAGTCTCTTGATATAAAAACAGTTCTTCCATCTCTACTGCAATTTAAACCACCTACTTGTTCTATTGCACTAAGGATTTCATCTAATGACTCATCAATAAATGTAGCTCTCAAATGAAAATCTTCATCCTTCAAACTTTCATCCATCTTTATTTCAATATTGAATCTACGTTCTAATCTTCTTGCCAACCTAATGAGTGACTCATCACGTAAAACCAACCTCCCTTTGATCCAATCACTATACATCTTTGGATCGGTTTTTTCAACAGTTAAGCTTCTGTCTCCAACTCTATAGATTGCCATTTCACCAGGCTCAATAAATTCTTCAACACCTTTGTTTTCTGTGCTAGTCAGACTAACACTCCCCTCTTCCAAGGTTGTCTCAATAGATAGTTCCTGAGGGTATGCCATCACATTAAAACGAGTTCCATAAACTTTTACTTTAAGCTTATGATTTGCTTCAACAATAAATGGAGTAACAGACTTTTCAACTTTAAAGAAAGCTTCACCAATTAGTAAAACATCTCTATTACCCTTGCCAAAGTTTGTTTTATACCGGAGAGTAGATCCTGAATTTAACCAAATATGGGAACCATCGGGAAGTGTAATATTAGCTCTTTCTCCCAAAGGAGCTACAACTTCAACTTGCTCTACTGAACTGCTATTAAAATCTATAACTGCTGTTATTCCAATAAGAATTAATAATGACGCAGCTACACCTACTGAAAATGCCAACCATTGTCGCTTAATTCTTATTCGATTATTATTGGCTATAGATTTTTCAACAACGCGATTAAAAGCACTTTTCGTATCAAACTTATCGTAGACAGTTTTATTCCCAGCCTCTTCCCAGATACGCTTGTAGGCGAGATACTCTTCTCTGTTCTTTTCCGATTCTTCCAACCATAGTTCGAAACGTACCTTGTCCGCCAAACTATAGGTATCAGTTAGAATAGGAATAAGAATTTCATTTATATCTTTTTGCTTCATTTTCCAGCTTTTAATACCAAGACAATTAATGAATCAAAAAGTATTACTCAGAAATATAAAAAAATTAGATTTTAACATATTTACTATCCAAACATGCTCGAACTAATGATAAAGCTTTACCCAACTGTGCCTTTACGGTATTAACTGAGACCCCTAGTTTTGCAGCTATTACAGATTGTTTTTCCTTTTCAAATCTACTCAATGAAAAAACCTCTCCACACCGCGGAGGAAGTTCATCAATACACTTAAATAAAATTGATCGAAACTCGTCTTGCTCATATTCATTCTCTGAATAATCAAACTGACTATCATACTTGAGTTTTATTAGGATACCAGCTTTAATTTTATCTCGCTTAAATAGATTATAAAGCCTGTTTCTAACAGAATTAAACAAATAGGCCTTTACTGACTCCTCAATCTTTACCTTGCTTCGCTTCTCCCATATATTCAAGAAAACTTCCTGAACCACATCCTCTGCTGTCTTTTCATCTACTCCTTGATTACAAGCATAAACACATAAGCTCTGATAATAATTATCAAAAAGTGTACGAAATGCTTCTAAATCTCCATTTCGGAGTTTACAGGCACATTTAATATCAAAATTATCCATAGGTTACCGTCGTTGGAACAAATGTATTAAATTCAAATAAAAACACTTCATCCAGAACATACATTTTTGTTGGGATCCTATAAGCCTGCCAAATCCAGGTATATTACACAATTTTTACTGATGTAACGACCATTATGAATAACAATAGCTCCAGAAGAAACTGAAGCTATTGTAACCATCTTTATCTATCGCACAAAAAATATGCTTTATCAATAGTCTGACGTTTTTTACCAGGTTGTTTCCATTCAACCTGAAGCTTTATATTATCAGAACACTGGAAATATTTCAGTTGAAATTTATGCAAGCCTTTTTTCATCATCAGGGTAGTCTGCTGTTCAAAGGCTTTCGATTTACGACCATCACTTTCAAACTGTTCATCACCATCAATCAACAACTGACAGCCATCATTTGCTGTAGTCCAGAAGGTATATTCTCCATCCTCAGGAATATTAATGAATCCATAGAAATCTACACCAATCCACTCATCTCGCAGAATTTTTCCAAGACAAGGCAAATCAATACACCCTTCGTCTGTTGGCTTATCCCAGGCATAATCATAAACCGAACGATAAATTCCTTCATAGTACTTATAATTCAGTCCTGATTTCAAAGTTAAACCGTCAACCGAAGAAGCCTTCGATTTCTTAAGCTCACGAACAGCAATATTGCTTTTTCCTTTTCCGCTTAGTGCAATCATCTTCAAGGTAGCATCATTTGTTATCTCAAATGGTGATACATAACGCTTAGATTGAATGTCAGGCGTTGTACCATCCAAAGTATAATAGATCTCAGCCTTATCATCATTACACTTCAATTCTACACGATATTGGTCAAGGAAATAGTCTGATGAATTTACAAGATAAGGCATCTGTACAACCTCTACATCCTTCGTTTTTTCCGGATAATCATTCAGAATATTCTTATTAGGCTGATCCCCCAGCTTAAGCTCAAATGTTCCACCCTTCAAGATATCTTCATGCTTTAACAAAGGCTGATTATGCTTCTTACCATTCAGTCGGGCAGACTGAATATAAGTGGCATTGCTATTACTGGTTGAAATCACAAAGTCGTTGTCCAAATGCAGTGTTACCTTATCAAAGATAGGTGCTCCCAATTCGTAATAATCCTCACCAGGACATACAGAATAAAATCCCATTGCACTCATTACATACCAAGCCGACATCTGTCCACAGTCCTCATTACCACAAATCCCATCAGGAGTATCATTATAAAGATTTTCCATGATATCCTTCACGATATGCTGAGTCTTCCATGGTTTTCCGGCATAATTATACAAGTAAGCCATATGGTGACTAGGTTCATTTCCATGTGCATACTGACCGAGTAAACCTGTTACATCAGTATCCTCACCAAGGTCTTTCTCCATCTCGGTAGAAAACAAACGATCAAGCCAATCAGCCAAGTCAGATTTACCTCCGACCAAATCACTCAATCCTTTTAAATCGTGAGGCACAAATAAGCTATATTGAAAAGCGTTACCCTCAGTGTAATTATAGTTGTAAGCCACATTTACAGGATCAAAAGGAGAAAACCACTCATGACGATCAGTCTTCCCGCGCATAAAGCCTGTTGAAGCATCAAAACTATGTACATAATAGGCTGCTCTACGCATAAAATATTCATAGTCGGACTGCTTACCCATTGCTTTTGCAATTTGCGCAACACACCAATCATCGTAGGCGTATTCCAAGGTCTTAGAAACACCCTGACTACTTTTATTAGAAGGAACATACCCAAGGTTCCGATAAGCCTTCATCCCACGCTTATCCAACATGGCAGTCTTCTTCATCTCTGCATACGTTTCTTCCAAATTATAATCCTGAATACCTTTTGCCCATGCATCGGCAATTACCGACACCGCATGATATCCAATCATACAACGCGTATCATTAGCAGCCAATTCCCACATTGGTAATTCTCCGTACTGCTTACTTTTCTCCACCAATGTACGAACAAAATCATTCGTTCTTTCCGGTTCAATGATAGTCAACAGTGGGTGTAAAGCCCTAAAAGTATCCCATAACGAAAACACGGTATAGTTTGTGAAATCATCCGACTGATACACTTTTCCATCTATCCCTCTATACTGACCATCAACATCCTCATAGAGATTAGGAGTAAGCAAGCAGTGATAAAGAGAGGTATAGAAAATTCGTTTCTGCTTTTCACTTCCACCTTCAACTTCAATCTTCGACAATTGATTTTCCCAACTGTTCTGAGCCTTAATCAAGGCCTCTTTAAAATCGAGCCCCTCTGCTTCTACTTCAAGGTTCTCACGAGCCCCTTCAATACTTACCGCAGAAAGTGCAACTTTCACTTCCAAAGGTTCATCCTTCGACACATTAAAATGAGCAATTGATTGCAACTGTTTTCCCCTTACATCTACCTGCCCCTTTGAGGATTTACCATCTTCATAAAGCTGCACGTTATTGAATTTCTTAGAGAACTCAATCACAAAAAACTGTTGCTGATCGCCAGCCCAATACTTTGAACGGCGACTACCTTCTATTCTATTCTTACCTACCACACGAATGGATGCCTCCATTACCGGATCCCGATGTATGAGATCCAGTAAAACGGAAACATCTCCTTCTTTTTCAAACATATATCGATGAAAACCAACACGATCAGTACATGTTAGCTCGACATTCACATTATTATCTTCCAGGTAAACGTTGTAATAACCAGGGGATGCATCTTCACGGTCATGACTGTATGAAGAGCCATAACCTCTTTTTCCATCTGTAGTAAACGGATTCAGACTCACATCTCCTTGCATAGGCATCAATAATATATCCCCGTAATCAGGAACACCAACACCCGATAGATGCGTGTGACTAAAGCCCAAGATAGTAGTATCAGAATAATGATATCCACCACAACTATCCCACGATCCATCATTTCGGGTATCAGGACCTACCTGTACCATACCAAACGGCATACATGGTCCAGGATAAGTATGGCCATGTCCACCCGTACCAATAAATGGATCAACATATTTCGAATAATTCTCTTGCGCAAAACCTGGCAAGAGAATCATCATAAAACTAAATAATAAGACGTTCTTTAACATGATCTATTTTGTAATAGCATAAGGTCTGCTTGATGCTGCAGCTCCCCATTTTTTATTAGGACGACTACTCATTTCAAAAACTAATTCTCCACCCTCTTTGATGTCCTCATGTGAGAAATAGTTCTTCGTCCATTTCACTCCATTCAATGACATCGATTTGATGTAAATGTTATCGCTAGTCAGGTTATTCACCTTCACCTTAAGCACACGACCATTTCCCATATTCATTTCAGCCTCACTTACCGATGGAGAACCAACAATATATTCATTTGAACCAGGGCAAACAGGGTAAAAACCTAATGAAGAAAAGATATACCAAGCCGACATCTGTCCGCAATCGTCGTTACCACATAACCCATCGGTTTTATTCAAATACTTAGTATTCATAATCTCATGAATACGCTCCTGTGTTTTCCATGGCTTTCCAGCCCAGTTGTACATATAAGCAACATGATGACTAGGCTCATTTCCATGCACATAACACCCCATAATTCCATCACGGGTAATATCCTCGGTATGCTCGAAATATTTATCAGGAAGATGCATCGTAAACAAAGAATCAAGATGAACACAAAACTTCTTGTCTCCCCCCATGCGATCAATCAATCCTCTCACATCCTGAGGAACATACAATGAATAGTTCCATGCATTTCCTTCAATAAATCCCTGATGATGGGTCTCTAATGCATCAAATTCGCTCTTCCACTCACCATTTACATGTTTCGCTCGTGCAAAACCAATTTTAGGATCAAATACATTCTTCCAATAGTTTGCTCTTTTTGAGAATTCTGAAGCTACGTTATCATCACCTATTGCTTTAGCCAAAGCAGCAATAGTATAGTCATCATAAGCATACTCTAAAGTCATCGACACACCAACACTACTCGATTCATGTGGAACATAACCAATCTCCATATATTTATCAAGGTGATCATATGACTTATAAGTGGCACTTGAAACACAAGCCTCCAATGCCTTCTTTTCATCAAAACCACGTATTCCTTTCAGGTATGCATCAGCAATAACAGGCACAGCATGATATCCAATCATACACCAGTTTTCATTACCAAAATGACTCCATATTGGAAGAATCTTATGCACGCTCTGCTCGTAGTGAGCCAACATAGAGTTGATCATATCTGATGTTCTATCAGGCTGAACCAATGTAAGGAATGGGTGCAGTGCACGATAAGTATCCCATAAAGAGAACACCGAATAGTTGGTAAAACCATCAGCCTGATGAATATTATGATCTAATCCCCTGTACTTACCATCAACATCCATATATTCCACTGGATTAATGAAGGTATGATACAATGAAGTATAGAAAGTCGTTTTCTTCTCTTCCGAAGCCTGAATCTTCACTCGTGACAACTCTTTTTGCCAACGTTTCTTAGCCTCACCACGAACATTCTCAAAATCGAAATGAGGAAGCTCATGTTGCATATTCTTCAACGCCCCGTCAGTACTTACAGCCGACAAAGCAAATTTAACCTTTACCTTCTCCCCTTCTTTTGTATCAAAATCAAAGTGAGCAGTAAGGTTTTTTCCAGCCATTTCAGGGAAAGCATGCTCCATATCAAAGCCTCCCCAGCCGCCATTATAGATTACCTTCTCATCATTTTTACAGCCATAGTTTTTGATAGGCTTTGAAAAAACCATCGCAAAATACAAATAGTTGGTACGAGCCCAACCTCTGGTAATGCGATATCCAGTAACCAACGTATCATTCTCAACACGCATGTGCGACCACAACACCTTGCCATCATAGTTATAGATACCATGACCTAAGTCAACGATTATATGCGCAGCATCACTTTTAGGAAAAGTATATTGATGAAAACCAGTGCGACTAGTTGTTGTCAACTCAGCTTTAATACCATAGTCATCAAGATCTACCGAATAATAACCAGGCTCGGCATGCTCATTATCATGACTATACATTGAGCGATACCCCTTTGAGGTATCATCAATAGTTCCAGGATTCAAATGTAATTTCCCAACAGTAGGCATTACCAGGAAATCACCCAAATCAGAATGCCCTGTTCCACTAAAGTGAGTATGACTAAATCCAACAATTGATTTATCACGATATTGATATCCCGCACAATAGCGATACACCTTCTTATTATATTTTCCTTCTACAGAAAAAGGTATAGTATCGGTATCAGGGCTCAATTGCACCATTCCAAAAGGCACACAGGCCCCAGGAAACGTATGTCCCATTTCTTCAGTCCCGATAAACGGATCAACATACTTCGTGTAATCCTCATTACTTTGAGCAGAAACCATATTGGTTACCCAACAAATCATTCCCACTAATAAACAAGTTACTCGTACCATAAAAAAGCTATTTAATTAGTCTGTTATTTTGAAATTGAAGGTGGATATGCCTTCCTATTTTTCCCCCAACTTTTATTTGGATGATCACCCATCTTGAAAACTATCTCTCCACCATCTTTAATCTCATCATAGGAAAACCAACTCTTCGTCCATTTTTCTCCATTCAAAGATACTGATTGTACATAAATATTTTTAGGAGCGTAGTTTTCACATCGCATTTTTAATGATTTACCATTACTCATGTTCATGGTAATTTTTGGTAAAGCAGGACTTCCAATTACATAGTCATTTGTTCCTGGACACACAGGATAGAAGCCCATTGCTGAGAAAATATACCAAGCCGACATTTGTCCACAATCATCATTTCCACACAAAGAACCAGGCTGATTACCATACTGACTATTAATCACCTGATGAATCAATTTCTGTCCTTTCCATGGTTTTCCAATATAATTGTACAGGTAGGTAATATGGTGACTTGGTTCATTACCATGCCAATACTCTCCAATGCGACCATGAATATCATCAACACCTTTATAATCTTTTCCTTTTTTAGTAGTAAATACTGAGTCTAGCTTAACCTCAAAGTCTTTAGGTCCGCCCATCAAATTCACCAAGCCTTGTACATCCTGAGGAACATACCACGAATATTGCCATGTTGTCCCTTCAGTAAACGCTCCCATGTGTTTAAAGAAACGAGTATCGAAGTCAGGCATCCATTCTCCCTTTGAATCTTTAGGACGCATCCAGTTAATGGATGTATCAAACAAATTCTCATAAGCCATAGCACGCTTAATAAAACGATCGTAGATAGCTTTCTGGCCCATATCTTTCGCCATCATAGCGATGCAGTAATCATCATACGCATACTCTAAGGTCTTAGAAACAGATTCATTTTCCTCATCATATGGAACATATCCCAACTTTTCATATGAAGGCAAGGCATCAAATTCAGGATGCGTAGCAGAACTAACACATGCCTCAAGTGCTTTTTCCCAGTCAACTCCCTGAATACCTTTAAAATATGCATCAACAATCACAGGAACCGCATGATAACCAATCATACACCATGTTTCATTATTCCAGAATGACCAAATTGGTAACAAACTATCAGCACTTTGTTCATAGTGGGCCAACATAGAGTTAATCATATCACTGTTACGATCAGCCTGCACAAGACAGAACAATGGATGAGTCGCTCTGTAGGTATCCCACAATGAGAACAATGTATAATTCTTATTTTTTCCCTCTTTATAAATATTTTGATCTAATCCCCTGTAACTACCATTGTAATCAGCAAATCTTACAGGTGCCATAAACTCATGATAAACTGCAGTATAGAATGTTTCTTTCTGCTCTTGAGTTCCTTCCACATCAAATTTACTCAATTCAGCATTCCACTTAACCTG
This sequence comes from Puteibacter caeruleilacunae, assembly GCA_005217565.1. Classification (GTDB taxonomy): domain Bacteria; phylum Bacteroidota; class Bacteroidia; order Bacteroidales; family Prolixibacteraceae; genus Puteibacter; species Puteibacter caeruleilacunae. Next base: position 74,092 of record SJCO01000005.1, on the reverse strand, counting down.
AGCATCCTCCACAATATGCTCAAAGTTCCAATTAGGAATTTCATTCGTTAGATTATCCATGGCATTAGCAGTACTTACCGCAGATATACCAACCTTTACAGAGATTTGTTCTCCTTCCTTTGTTGAATAGTCGGCAACAAGCTGAATATCTGTTCCTGCTACATCTTTGCTACTTCTAAATCGATACGTTTTATAAGAATCATACTTAACTTCCTTCTTATCAGAGAAGATATGTGCTTGCTTAAAAGGTTTTGAGAATTTAGCTGCAAAATACACATAACGTTCGCGAGCCCAACCTTTAACCTGATGCATTCCAACAATAGTACAGTCATCAACAACCCTAACGTTCGACCAAACCACATTGTGACGCAACACATGTTTCAAATCCAGCAATACATGAGCACTATCACTCTCCGGATAGGTAAAGCGCATCATACCTGCTCTGTTGGTGGCAGTCAATTCTGCCTTCACCTTATAATCATCTAGCAACACAGAGTAATACCCAGGAAAAGCACATTCATTATTGTGCGAAAAGCCTGATAAATAACCAGGTTCTGATCGATCTTTTTTCCCTGATTCCAACTGTACCTTACCAACTGTAGGCATAAATAATATGTCTCCCATATCAGGGATACCTGTTCCATGCAGATGTAACATTGAAAAGCCATAGATTGTACTATCAGAATATTCATATCCCGAAGCAGCTCCCCACTTCCATTTTTCAGTATCAGGACTAACCTGTACCATACCAAAAGGAACCTGAGCTCCCGGATATGTATTTCCTTCTCCCAATGTTCCTACAAATGGATTTACATACTTACAATACCCTTGTTGTACTTTCCCGATATTATCAGCTTTGGCATAAAATCCTAAAGCAAACAACACAAGGAAAGAATAGATGATTTTTTTTCTCATTATATAACTTTATTAAACAATACTCAAATCTATAATCCTAAAAAAACAATATGCCAACCGAATAATTCGGCTGGCAAATTGTAATTATGCTTAGTTTGATAAGTTAGGGTTATTTCCAGTGGCACGATCTGGATAAGGGAAAATTTCTTTTGTCTTGTCTGATGGTTGCTTATCCCACCAGCTTCCGCCAAATTTTCCAAATCGAATAAGATCCTGGCGGCGCAATCCTTCATAACCAAATTCGCGACCACGCTCATCCAATAATTCATCCAAAGTCAAACTTTCATAAGTTCTCTCCTCAATCCCTTCATCAAAAGCTCGGGCCCTCACTTTATTGGCAAGGATAATTGCATCACCCTCTTCTCCTTTTCGCAACAAACATTCAGCTTTCATTAGCAGAACATCAGCATATCTGAAGATTGGGAAATCGTTATTCATGTGATATCGAATATCAGCTTCTACTTCAAACTTAATACTTCTTGCACCTTCGCGCTCATTTGATTTATCCATCGAAGTAATCTCTTTCGTAATCACTAAAGGTTGGTCTTTGAACTCCTCAGTACCTAGCAAGATTTCTCCATCAAGACCTTTCTGAAGCCCTACCAAAAACTGACTTTTCCTTTTATCATCATCAGAATAAAGATCATATAAATCAGGCTGTGTAACAATACCATTCCAAGGCATGTTTCCTAAGTTAAAACCTTTCTGGTGACTGTAATGTAAGCAACGAGTTAAGAGATAAAAACCTGTCATATTCACATTATCGTAAGGGATTGCCAGGATATTCTCATTAGATGTATGGTTATCAATTTTAAAAGGATCTTGCCAGTTAGTATCCAGTGAATATCTACCAGCACTAATCACTTTATCGCATGCAGCAATACACTCATCCCATTTAGGAGAACCTGTAAATACTTCACCATTCACATACATCTTAGCAAGCAATGTATAAGCCGCACCTTGAGTAAAATGCGCATAAGAATTGGCATCTCCTTTTATAGGTAAATCACCAACAATAGCATTCAACTCATCAACAATAAACTTAAACACTTCGGCTCTTTTTTTAGGCTCTGGAGACATTGTCTCACCTACCTTTGTAACAATCGGCACATCACCAAAGTCGTTGCATAGCATATAGTAGTAAAATGCTCTTAAAGCTCGCAACTCAGCCTGCATAGTAGATTTCGAGATCGGCACACGCATCTCATCAAAATCTATCTTCTCGATATCCTCTAATACCTGATTACAAAATCCTACTCCTTGATAAGATTTTCTCCATGATTGCCAGAAAGTCCAATTGGTAGGAGTCCATTTGTGCCAGTGCAATTCTTGCCATTTTCCTCCGTCATAACCATGCTTACCCTTTTGAGGCCATGCTACACCATCACCAGACAATTCATTAGCCAACCAGTAATCTTGGGTATAAACTGTTATATGTGAATACGGACGCAGATAAGCTGCCACAACCTCATCAGCGGTATTATAAAAGTTATCAGCAGTAATGGTACTATAAACTGTTTCATCAAGGTTGGTACACGATACTGATCCAAACAAGACCAATACTGATGCAACAACGATCTTTATATTAATTTTCTTCATGTCTCTTGATTTTTCAATGCTTTAACAGAAATACAATTAAAACTCAATATTAACTCCCAGAGTATAAATGCTGGTACGAGGATAGAATCCACGTCCGTCCCATCCAGGTTCTAATCCTGAAGCATTTCGTCCACCAACTTCAGGATCAATACCACTGTAATCAGTAATCACAGCAAGATTTTGGCCTGAAATATATAATCGACATTTACTTAGATATTCAATCTTTGAAACATTGAAAGTATACCCCAAAGTCACATTATCCAACTTCACAAAATCTCCTTTTTCTAAGTAGTAATCAGAATACTGAGGATCATCATTCAACTTCGTTGTCAATCCTTCTTTCAGAATATTATTAGGAAGCCATTTTGCATTTGCATAGTACATGCGTTTCAAATTCAACACATCATAATCGAATGCACCACGTAAAAAGACAGTTAAATCAAATCTCTTGTATCGAACAGTATTGGTTAAACCTGCAAAAACAGTAGGATTACCATTTCCGATAAAGTCCTTATCTTCATCTGAAACAACACCATCTTCTTGTCCTTCAAAAATCCATTTTCCATCTTCAGTAAATCCTTTAAACTTTTTACCAAAGAAAGAACCAACAGCTACACCTTCTTGCAAACGGTAGGCATCACCAAGGTTTCCTGGAGAAGGTAAACCTCCCATATTTTGGAAACTCTTTTTATAGAACTCATTCGATAAAGACACTAATTCATTCTTGTTATAAGAAATATTGAAGTCCACATCCCACGAGAAATCTTTTTTATCAAAAACATTGTAATTCAAAGCAAGCTCAATCCCTTTATTATTCATCTCACCTACATTGGTAAAAATGCTAGAGTGAATCATTGGAGGAACCTGTGCAGTGTACTCATAAAGCAAGTCTGTAGTTGTTCTGTTATACAAATCAATAGTTCCACCAAACTTGTGGTTAAACAATGAGAAATCAACTCCGATATTGAACTCTTTCTTTTTCTCCCATTTCAAATCAGGATTAGGGTTTGCTGATGGTCCATATGAGAAAGTATATCCTCCATTAAACATGTAGTTCGCACCGGCACCAAACCTTGTAAGAGACTGATATTCGTCCAAGTCCTGGTTACCAGTCACACCATAACCAACTCTGAACTTTAAGTCATCAATGTAATCAGCATTTTTTAGGAAATCCTCTTCTTTCAATCTCCAGCCCAACGATACTGCAGGGAACCATCCCCACTTATTGTTTGCACCAAACTTTGAAGAACCTTCTCTTCGCACACTTGCTGTAAGCAAATATTTATTGTCGTAGTTATAGATCGCACGACCAAAGAAAGCAATTAACTTGTTGCGTTTCTTACCACTACCCATTCCAGCTTTACCATCTTTAATGTAGTTACCTGCACCTAAATTGTTATAGGTAAATGCATCCGATAAAAAGTCTTTATTCTCAGCATTAAACCACTCTTCGGTAAAGTCCTGATAAGAGTAACCTCCAAGTAAACTTACGCGATGCTTACCAAAGTACTTATTGTAGTCGATGGTAGTTTCGAACGTATTGGTATAAGTAAATGAAGCATCCCGTTTTGCATGGCCGTTATAACCATCAGCAATACTTCCTTTTGCAAATTTCGACTCATAATAATGTCCGTTTTTATCTCTTCTGTCCATAGCCAGAAAACCACCTAATTTTAATCCTTCAAGAATTTCTAAATCAGACTTAACACTTGCAGTAAGAATCTTATTCTTGGCTCCATTTTCAATTTGCTTTAATTTAGCAACAGGATTAAACTCTCCATAACCAGTAGGTTCCCAGAATGTACCATCACTATTATAAACTGACATTGTAGGATTTAATCGGGCAGCAAATTCAAAAGCCCCATAATTTGTAAAATCAGCATCAATTGTAGTCCCCGACAAGATTACCTGAGTCTTTAACTTATCATTCAGGGCACTATGATTAACATTAATTCTACCATTTAAATATTTTCTAGATGTATTAATAACAATACCCGACACATCTCTATAATTTATTGATGCTCTATAATTGGTATTCTTATTTCCCCCGCTAAGCGAAATATTATGAACCTGATTAAAAGGAGTTTCCACCAACTCATCAAACCAATCAGTATTAGTTCCACCATCAACAATATTAGGATAGTCCTTTTTCAAAGCTCTATATTCATCAGCCGACAAGATGCCTGGTTTCTTGGTAACCACCTCTGTTGAGATATATGAAGAGTATTCAAGTTTTGAAACACCTTCGCTACCCTTTTTAGTAGTAATTATAATAACACCATTGGTACCACGAGTACCGTAAATCGCCGCAGCCGATCCATCTCTTAGCACATCAATACTCTCGATATCTTCTGGAGTAACCGAGCTTAAACTACCTCCCGGAATACCATCCACAATTACCAAAGGACCTGATCCTGCTTTTACTGTAGTAATACCACGCATTCTAATCTGTGGGCTAGCATTAGGATCCGAACCTGCAGGACGTACAATATTCAATCCAGCAACTTTACCTTCCAACACTTGCATTGTGTTCGTTGCTAATCCTGCACTAAAATCATCGTTACTAACGCTGGAAATTGAACTGGTTACCTCTTCCTTTTTCTGCACACCATATCCAATTACCACGACTTCATCAAGATCTTTCATATCTTGCTTCATAACGATATCCAATGAACTCTGACCGTCGATCACAACCTCCTGTTGCAGCATACCTACAAAAGAGAATACCAATGTATTAGATCCTTCAGGTACACTCAATGTGTATTTTCCATCAAAGTCTGTTGTAATACCAATGGTAGTTCCTTTAATGACTACTGAAACTCCAGGCAATGGTTCACCTGATTCATCAGTAACTTTTCCTGTTATTTTGTCGGTTTGACTCGCTTTAACAGAAGCTTCTGCATAGCTAGCATTCAGATCATCCTTTCCTTTAAACGAATCTGAATTATCTGCAGCAAAAGTCTGCAATGATCCCATGAACAAAACAATCGCAAGAGTCTTGGGTATCAAGACTCCCTTCTTGATTTCATTAAAGAAATACCCCTCCCTAAATAGTTTAGATTTTTTCATACATTTGTTGTGTTTTGTTTGTTAGCCTAATGGCTGATGATTTATTTATGAGAAGCGGTGAATACGGCAATATTCACCGCTTTCTATTTATATCATGATTGTCCTTTCTTTAGAAAAGTCTGATACTCTTCCCACAATTCATCAATACCCTTATTGAAATACAGCATGGTCATTTCATTCCAGCCCCACTTATCAAGGATAATGCACGAATGATTAATCTTTTTAATAAAATCATCCTCTTTGGTCGCTAACCAATTGATAAAAAAGCCAGTCGTTTTGTAGCCATCCATCCACGAACCACCAACTTTACGTTGCTCATAAGGTGTATATCCTAATCGAATACGCACTGCATCAGCTTCACCTTCAATCAAACTCCAGAAGGTTTTATTTGTAGAGTAAGAGCCAATACCTTTAGGTTCCAACTGATAAGCATGAGTAAGTTCATGAACCAATACACCCTTAATCTCATCAATTATCTGTTGCTCACTCATCTTCTTTTTAACCTCAGCAAGATAACTTGAGCTAAATGCAATACTTACATGCTCGCCGTGTCCCGACTTAGCCGAAACTCCTTTATAATCGTATACCTTATAATCAATCTCTTTAACAAGATGGATTTTCGACACATCTTCATAGAGACATTGACACACTTCCAAACATGCTTCTTGAATAAATTTTTCAGGATCAGGAATTAACTCCTTATAATAAGCACCATTACCTTCTAATGATTCATTGGTGAAATTGATTTTAGGAAAAGGGAAATTCTCCCAGTTACCACTTTTTTCACTACTAGCAGCAGGTATTTGCACTTCTGTAGTTTTATACTTCTTTACGACAACGCGATCTTGCGTCATCGACATCAGTCCTAATGAAGCAATACCTAATACAATAAACTTTAGTCTCATTATTATTTTTTTGATTCTTAGATTTCTCGATTATTAGATTATTACTTTGTGATATAATACCCACAAAGTATCATCACTTCAAAGATGAGATTTAGCTATAAAGAAGGATTGGAATTTCTTCCCTAGTTCAAAAAAACAAGACTAAAAAACATGGAATTTCTTCCCTCAAAACATGGAATTTCTTCCCAACAAACAATGCGACTGCCTTATAAATAACAACTTAAGGATTTCAATTCGACTAACATCTCTTGGTTCAAAGTTTTAAGTTTTACGTTTCAGGTTTCACGTTCCAGATTGCGCTTTGATGTTACTGTAGTGTATTTTTTTAACCACAGAGGACACAGAGATAACACAGAGATTTTCTTTAAATTAATAGCTAGCGCATCAGCAAGCTGATCCACAGCTAGAGCACACAGAGGCGTTCTAAGTTGCAGGCTGCTGTTCGACTAACGCCTCACAGTTTCAGGTTCAATGTTTCACGTTCCAAGTTGTGTTTTAATGTTGCTGTGGTGGTAAATTTTTCACCTCAGAGGTAATCAATGCTGCCCGGTAGGTCAGTTAATGTCTGTAACAACGGGGTATAACATCAACCAAATTTTCTGACCATAACATCAACGCTCTCCTGCCCTCTGGGGCAGAACCACCATCACAACATCAACGCACCGCAGCCCGTTAGGGATGCCAATGTCTGTAGCAACGAAGGATAAAAACAACCTACTTCTCCCCCTTAACATCAGCGCTCCATCAGCCTCTTTTAGCAGATCGGTAAATATTCAAAACTTGAAGCCATCGCATCCGAATCGGCCTCCTGAAAAAAGTGATGCATTTCGCAGAAGTTGTTTTAGTAAGACTGGGTAGCTGAGAGCTTTGCTCGAAGATCCCCCAGCCGCACTTAACAACTTCAAGAGAATACATTACTTTTTGCAGGCAGCCTTGACCTTTTTGCTTCGTTTTTGGGGTAAGCCAAAAATGAAGGCCCGTCCGGCAGGACAAAACCCGTCCGTTAGGACAAGAAAAGTAAACTAACGATTCCGTTCCCCCTTCACATACTCTTTAGGAGAACACCCCATCTGTTGTTTAAAAACTTTACTAAAGTACTGGGCATCATTAAAACCAACTTCAAACGCTACCTCAGAGATTCGCATTGACTCCTGTTTCAACAGTGATGCTGCCTTTTTAATTCTAACCGTACGAATAAATTCTTTAGGAGATTGTCCCAAAAGCAAGGCAAACTTCTTATACAAAACAGTCTTACTCATATTCATATCATCAACAAAATCGACGGCACTGTAATCCGGATCACTTAGCTTCTGCTCAACTAATTCAATGGCCTTCGTTAAAAACTGTTCATCACCATCATTAGCAGTCAGTTCTTTAGGTTGATACAACTCATCACGCCTCACCTTTTCATAGATTTTAGTACGTGACTCTAACAGTTGCTGTGCCCGCGACAATAAATATTGGGTATTAAAAGGTTTAGTAATATACGAATCTGCACCATTCCTTATACCTTCAAGTCTTTCACTCTCCGAAGACAAAGCAGTCAGTACAATTACTGGAATATGACTTGTTACAATATTATTTTTCATGATACGAGTAAACTCCAAGCCATCCATCACAGGCATCATTACATCAGTTATCACAAGATCCGGTTCCTGCTTTAACACCATATTCATTGCTTCCTCTCCATTTACAGCTTCAATTACCCTAAATCGATCCTTTAAAATGTCAGTAAGATGCTTCCTTAGTTCCACATCATCCTCAACAATTAGCAACAGAGGCTTGCTCTGATCTTCAATCCCAACCTCTGAAGTTGATTTCTCTTCATTACTAACAAAGTCCGTCTGCCCCATTCCGTCAGGAGAAAACAACGCCGGTAATTTTTCCTCTTCACCCAACTCCTTCGCACTTAATGGAAAGCGCACAGTAAATGTACTACCCTTATCAGGCTCACTTTTCACTAATATCTGACCATCATGCAATTCCACACACTTGTACACCAATTCAAGTCCAACGCCAAAACCCTCAACACGGTTAAGCTGACTATTATTAACCTGATAGAAACGATCAAATATCATCTCTATCTCAGAAGAATTAATGCCACTACCAGTATCCTTAATTTGAATCTCAGCAGCCCAGCCCATAAGGTCGGCACCTTTTAGGCAAGCATACCCATTGTTCGATTTAACATCTTCTAATAGCACCTTCCTCACAACAACATCTACACGTCCTCCCTTGGAAGTAAACTTATAAGCATTTGAAATCAAATTATGAAGTACCGATTCGATCTTATGAAGATCAAAATCCACCAACAAATCCTCATTCTCTATGTTAGTCTCTAATGCGATCCCCTTATCCCGGTACAGTGGATTAAAAAAGCCAACCACACCTTGTGTAAATTCCACAATATTGTACGCCTTTTTATCGAGTCTCACCTTGTTAAGTTCAATCTTCCGTAGCTCAAGCAACTGATTTGTGATCATATGCAAGCGCTTAGCATTTCGATACACATCATGAATAGGAGACGATGTATTCCTAATCTCATTCATCCTTTCCAATGAACCAAGAATCATTGTAAGCGGTGTTCTTAACTCATGAGAAACATCCATAAAGAACTTTGTCTTCTGCTGATCCAATTCCTCAATACGCTCCTTCTCAATACGTTCTATTTGCAGACGCTGATATAGCTTCAATCGTGCCTTTAGTGCCCGTATAATAACCCACATTAATACAAGGATAAAAACAACGTAACTTGCATATGCAATATTCGTCTTCCAAAATGGTGGTTTAATATTGATCTTTAATGAAGCCTCATTATCCATCCAAACACCTTCTCCTGTACCTATCTGCACTTTAAAAATATACTCACCATGTGATAAACCAGAATAAGTAGCCTGACGATACTTTGCGCCAATTACCTGCCACTCATCTTGATACCCCTCTAACTTATACCTAAATGACTGTTGTGACTTTCCTATCTTAATCCCAGTAAAATTGATTGAGAAACTATTCTCAGTATGGAGCAATTCAATCTCACCTTGTTCATTTATATTCTTGTGTAATAATACCCTACCATTTACTGAATCTAAAGGAGCGACGATCTTATGATTCAGCATGAAGTCAGTCAAATAAACTCTCAGATTAACCTCTTCTGATTTAACATTATAAGCCTTAGCCTTTATGAAACCATGATTCTCTTTAGCCAAATAAACGATCCCTGTTTTAGGCCCCATACACCCACCAGAAGGTATCGGACTATCAGTCACACCAGCATTCAAATGATAAGTAAGCACACGCTCCGTCACAGGATTAATTCTTGATATATAGTCACCATTTAACACCCACAAGAAACCACGCCTATCAGTAACAATTCTTTTTACGAGTCCGAACTTCACATCATTCTGTGAGTTTATCGTAGTAAACGATTCTGCAGTCTTATCAAACTTGTTCAATCCCTTATTAGTCCCAATCCAAAGAAAACCATATTTGCCCACATAAATATCCTTCACCGTATTAGAAAGCAATTGTTTAGGCCCATACTTTTCAAGTCGATGATTCTTCAATGAAGCATCCTTGGGATCAAAACAAAAGAAGCCAGAATTATAAGTTCCAATCCACAGCTTCCCTGTTTCATCAGGTCGCACACATGAAATATCAGCCTCTCCATCCACCCCATTAACAGTAGAGTTTATCGGATAATGAACAAATCTAAGATTCTTTGAATGAGGATATCCTTCAGCTTTAAGCAGGCCAGCACCTTTGGTTCCTAGCCAAAGCTGATTCTTTGCATCAACAGCTATCGAATTTATTGCCCCATCCTTTGATTTCGGGGACGTTAGTTCTACTGCATTATATCTATTTAGAGCTATTAATTTACCTTGATTATCAATCCTTGCCCTGATCAATTCACCGTTGTCGAATCCTAACCATGCTACACCTTGGCTATCCACTAAGATACTCAAAATAACACGACCTGCTAACAAGCGAGCAGTTTCTGATTGCTTATCAAAGAAGGACCATTTATCTGTATTGGTATTGTTCCACATCAATCCATCATTTGTCCCGAAGTAGCACATTCCCTTTTCATCCTCTACAATAGCATTAATCTGGTTCTTTTTTAGATCTCCAGAATTACCAGGATTCATAAAAAGCATTGTAAAAATATCCTCTGGAATATTCGATTTATACACACCTGCACTAAACGTTCCTACCCAAATATTTTTCTCATCATCAAGATAAAATGCCCTAATTTGATTTTTTAAATAAGCCTCCTCTTCAAATTCCCAATGATCGATTTTTGTTGCCCTTACACCTTCATTCCTATTCTTCAGACTAAAAACATCAATCCCGGTCCTCTCTGTACCAACAATTAAATTCCCTTTTCCATCCTCAAGTATTGCTGATATACCATTTTCTCTATCCGGCTCCAAATTTTCTCCTACATACGCCTGTTGAATAAAACGATCAACTCTCCTATCCAAATAAAACAATCCACGATCGCGAGTTCCTGCCCATATTGTACCATGTGTATCTTCATACAACACCTTAATCTTTGAACTCAACAGATTATTCTGAACATTCCACCAAGTACTAGTTTTAGTTGTTGGATTATATCGACACACTCCTTCGGTAAATGATGCAAACCAAATTTGCTTATCGCGATCAATCAGAACTCCTTTGATATTCTTTAAAGATGAAGAATTCTCTGAGTCACAATAAAAATGCTCAAAATTCAGATCCCCGTATTCTTCAACCTTAAGCTCAACGATATCTACCCCCTTATTCGTACCAATCCAAATCCTTCCGTCATCATCACCTACAATAGCGTTCACAACATTATCAGCAATACTAGTTCTATCGTTATCAATATGAGTATAGGTATGAATTATTCCAGTCTTTAGTTCAATGATATTGACACCTCCACCAAGAGTTCCAATCCACAAATTCCCAAAAGAATCGCAATAAAGTGCACGAATAAAATTGCTTGATAAACCATTTGATGTATTGATATTCCTAAAATCATAACCATCATAACAATCAACACCTCCATCTGATCCCAGGTAAATAAAACCTTTCTGATCCTGAGTAATACAATACACATCCTTCTGACTCAAACCATCACGCTCTGATAATTGGGTCCATTTATAATCTTCAGCATAACCAGAGTTTGGTAACAACAGTAAGATTCCCAAGAAGCATACAAAATGAATTGGGTGAATATATTCATAGAATGACGAAGCAAGCCTCAGTATGAGCCCGTATATTTTCTTCATTAGTCTAAAGATAAAGTGTTTGTTCAAAGGTTAATTATGCTCTTTCCAGGTATTTACCACAGCAGATCCATCTACAACCAATACTTTCAGAGCAGATGTAAATGTACAAAAAGAAATTCATCCACCATAAGTTTATAGTAAGCCTATGACAATAAGAGGCTAGCGTCAACACCAAATCACTTTAGGACAGCAACTTTTACTACATTTCATTTTTCAGAAACTCCACCATCTTGTCGACAGCATCAGGATTCTGATTTATCAATTCAGAGCTATGGCCAAAGTTTACAAAGTAAAATTCATTTGCCACCTTCTTCTCACCTAAGAATTTCTGGAAGTCGGTAACATCCTTTAGGTTGATTAATCGATCATACTTAGCATGCACCACCAACACCGGAGGATAATCTTCATCAATATTATCAACCAATGTAAACTGCTTTAATCGTTCTCGATCTTTACTTGGATCGAATCCGAACAACTCATAATTTGCCAGCCTATTACGAACAAGGAATCTCCATAGATTCATTCTTGAGCTATAGTCGCCATACGATACGGGCGAGTCTTTAACTATTTCGTATGGACCAGCTTCTTTCAACAGCGACAAATCCCCCATCTCCGGAAGTGTTTTCGAAAATCCTGTTGGTGTAGATATGGCGATAATAGCATTAGGAGCATTAGACTTATTAAATCCTGCTGTAAGAGCCAAATATCCACCAGCTGATCCTCCAGCAACTGCGATCTTGTTTTTATCAACGCCATACTTTTCGACACCATTTTTGCGTAACCAGTCAATCACATCACCAACATCCTCAATTATACCATCAAGCTTGGTCTCTGGAGCCAATCGATAATCAGCAGAAACTACAGCATAACCTTTTTCCAGCAATTTATCTTTCAGAAAACCATTTAATCCCTTGTCTCTATTCCCAAACATAAATCCCCCACCATGGAAATAAACAACAACTGGATGCAACCCTATAGTCTCAGGCAAAAAGATATTTGCTTTAATTTCGTGATTATCAACAACCTTATAGATGAAAGTGCTTTTCTTATCTGAAATCATTTGAGAGAAAGCGCCAACAGAAAAGCTTAGAAATAATATCAACAGTTTAATCTTCATATTTATAGGCTTAATTCAATTTCTTCCAGAACATAAATATAAGAAAATATTTCCCGACAGGCCCTAGGGACAACACACTCCCCCTCAACAATAAATATAAACATATTACAAGCATCCCACTTGCCACTTTTGTCACATATTTAGTAAATATTTGTGACAGAATACATCAAGAATACTGAAATTAATTTTTCATTTACTATTACGCACAGTATCGAGTCATTCACTCTACTGTTTTTGGTCTTGGAAACTCACATTGCATCTTCCATTCCAAAGAATTTATTTTTCTTTTGAGGATCTCTAATTCAGTAATCAGCTCCTCAAAAGACGGAGAGTCCCCATAGATCATATTATCCTGCATTGCAACATAATCCTTTTTCCATGCGTCGATATATCCTTTTGGAGGGATAAAATCTATTGTTTGTGGTTGATGAGAGTTATAATCCACTCCCCCCAATCTCGTAAAACTTTGTCTATGCTTCACTATCGTCTCATAAAGATCTTTATCACTTAGAGCTTTCTCTGCATATTCAGTTTTTGAAATTTTATAAATATCATACAAATGTCGACTCATTCTATCCACCCTTATCTTCTCCTTTGATCTATGAAATTCCTCATGAAGTAAGAATCCTTTTTCCAGAAAAGTACGCTGGGGTACCACACAAGGAATAGAAACAGATTCTTGAGCAAAAGGTGTTTTTGAAAACACCTCATCAACATACGAAATTATCGCTCGACTCTCTACTGGTTCAAATAACGAACAACAGCCTATTTCTATTTGAATTTTTGGTCTAATATAGCCAGGAGTATCCATAACATTAGGGTATGCAACTGTAATAATTACAGGATCCTGATCACTTGAGACCATTTCAGATAATTCCACTTCCACTCCATGCAATTTCTTGTTCTCAAATGCAGCTATCAATGCTGGACATATGTTCTTTCGGATATATTCATTTGATGCTTTCCTAAGTTTAGTCCTTTGCTTTTTATTCAAGTTTCCATCAAATCCGAAGAAAGAACGCTCAATAGCCAAGTCAACATCTTCCGAGAATCGCTCAATTATCCCCCATGCTTTACTTAATGATGTACCACCTTTAAATATCAAGCACTTACTTACTTCAAGTTCAAATAAGATCTTCAAAGTCTGTACAACCCACCAATCTTTTTCAACAGCAAACGGAGCAAGAGCAGTAATACCACTAACTTGTTGGTAAATTTCCTGCTTCGGATCTTTCGGAATATTGTAAAATCTATTCATGTAAAGCTAACTTCATTATTTTTTTAATCCACTCAGGAGCTAAAGTAATATCATGCTTCAATTTCGTTGGATCTTCCTGCTTTAATAACGCAATGATTTTTGCTAACTCTTCCTTCGTAACATTGCCATTGCCAATATCACGCAAAGCCTGAATAACCAGTCCACTAATATCTCCTTTAGCCAATAGATTCTTTGGACTAGTCTTTTTTAAAGCTATAGTCCGTTTACCAACTTTAATAATCCGAGGAGCACCATCGGTTAGGAAAACCAGTTTCATAGGAACTTGTGTACTTAATCCTAATGCATTCAGTGCATATGGTCCTGTTGGAACCATTTTTATTCGATCCCTCTTTGCAATACCTTTAGCCACATCCTCTGCACTAGGAAGTATCTCTCCTACATATTCACTAATTTTAGGTCTAACATATATCCCATGTGCAACAGCTTTTATAATGCCCTTTTCTTTCAAGCGTTGTAAAGCTTTTCGAATAGCAGTAGACGCTCCATGTTCAGAAAAGTCATCAGGAAATAACAACTGTCCTTTAGGCCTTAGTTTAATATACTTCTCTATTTTTCTTTCAACACTATGCATATACTTCCACCTGCTTGTTTTGTCACAAATTTAGCAAATATTTGTGACACCTACAACCCTCAATACCACCTACTACAAACTCATTATAAACATACTACACTCAATCAAACACTATCCATCCTTCTCATCTTTTCACCAAAGCCCCCAAACTTCAATTTGGTCTCTACCTGAAGGTTATTTTGTTGAGCTTCTATGATGAATTGCTTAACCTCCTCCTGATTGCTCATTTGAATCATTCTGATTCTACCACTTTCCAATTTTATACGAATTTTAAAATCTCTCTCCAACTTCGTATAGGAAGCTTTAATTCGAACAATTTCCCCAAAACTTACCTCTTGCTTAAAACTCATGCGCAACAGATAGATACAGATTAACACTCCTGATATAGCACTCAGAACTACTTTTCCAGAGTATAATCCTTCTCCACCATTCCAGGCTGTAAATCCCATAACGCCTGTTGAAAGCAATAAAAATATCATTCCATTTCTCGACCACTTCACATGATCATGAAACACTAGCTTTCCCTCTTTAATTTCAATATTCTTCATCTTTATAAACTCATTAATCTCTAAATATATTTCCCAATAATCAGCACTGAATTGTCTTCAGGGTTCAATTCTTTACTCACCTTTTGCAACTCACTACTTGATTATACCTTATTGAATCAATGAACTCAGAAAGAGGAGGTACAGCAGCCCCTTCCCAATTGATAGTTAAGTTTTTATCGAAGACTCTTTCTCTTTACATGAGCTTGTAAATGCAACAATAGCAATAAATACAATCAAGGTTAACCTTATCATTCCAGTTAGTTTTTAAAAGAGGTTTTCAATGTTTCTACGATCAAGACAGGTGCACTATCCTCATGCTCCATTAGCGTGAATAAATCCTTATAATGAGGAAAGTGTTTCTTCATTTGCGGTAGGACTTTGGGATTTTCATGTAAGGCAGTCATAAACTCTACAGGATCCCAAACTGTGTACAACTTGCTATTGAAAGATGTCTTTGGCCCTATTCCTTGAAACAAGAACTTGTCATCAGCAGAAATACCATTATATATTACGCTCGAACTATCCTTCTTTGAATAACATACATTGCCTATATCTTCCCCCTCAACACTAAAACACATAACTTGGTCTGTGTCATAGAAGTCACAAACAAAATTTGATTTATGAGTCTTCTGATTGGGCACTTTCTTGTCCTCATTTTTACCATGTAAATGTATTACACGTTCAGGGCACAGCGATGCATTCTTAATAGAATAAACTGTATCGCTAAGTTGAGAGCAAAAGTACAATCTGTCATTATTCCAACAGAAAGGCTTTCCGGTAACCATGTACTCTTCCGAGAAAGGGATATGCTTTGAAATGACCTTCCCGTTCATATCGCAAAGAATAAGGTCATAAAAATACTCCTCATCACCCAATGCCGTATTACACTCACGATACAGTGCGATACACTGACCTACACACTCCATTTTGACAGCCGTAAACCGAAGACGAACACTCTTTAAAAACTCACCGTTAACATTGTAAAAATTGATTTTATCACGACTTAAGATCAATATCGTATCATTCGACACAGCAAAATCATTAATATGCGAGTATTCTTTCGGACCATTTCCTTTACATGCTACTTTATCTACAAATTCACCATCATGAGTGAAAGAATATACACTATTATTCTTCTGATCCAGGACATGGATAAAGTTTGCTTTACACACAACCTTCTCTATTTCTTTTATGAAATCACCTTTTTGTAATTTCAGTGGAATAAACTCCATTGAATCAACAATATCTTTAATCTTGATTGTATTCCGTTCAATATTGAAGGTCATCTCATTGGCATTCGAATCAAAACGAACATTCTCCTCTGTTCTGTGTCCATTACAACTGCATAAAACAGTTATCAAAACCACATATAAAAGCCTAAACTTCATAGTAATCAATTATTTCTCATTCAATATTTAATAGATAAGTAAGTAACACAGGATAACCTGACATCTCGCCAGGAACCAAAAATTTAGTAGATACACGATTAGCTTAAGAAGAAATGAAAAACAGAACTTCACTTAGTGGTAGCCAATGCTGATTTATTCGGGTTATCTGACTCGTTAGATCGATTGTGATAATTGGGTTTGTTTTATTCATTGGGTTCATTTGATTTAATTCTACAAATTTCGTTATCTCAAATTTAATATAATTATTAGCAATTCCAGATGATTTTAGTCATTATATACGCTCTAACGATCAACAAAAAAGCTTGAATTGGATCACCATCACTCAGTTAATCCAATTCAAGCTTTTTATCTGCACATCACCGCCAACACTTTAACTGAAACTCAGCAGCTCAGGTACAATCTATATCAAATTACTTTCTCCAAACAAAATCACCTGCCTCATACGACCAGTCATTGCCAAAGAAACCACTACACTCAACACCTTTGATTCCTTTCGAATGAATAGACTCATTAAAGATCATCACATCAGGGAAAAACGTACCATTCGTCAGGTAATTATTGGCATAAGCAGCCTTCATACCAACCTCTCCGGTAGCTGTAACAACACCTACACTAGCCACATCACTATCATGCTTAGGATAGATATAATAAGCACCATAATTAGCTCCGCTTAAGGTCTCATCGCCTAAAGTCAGACTACCATCACGAACCTGCAACGGACAATCAGCCAACAATACCGACCACGCAGCATTATTATCTGCATTTCCATATACAATAACATTACGGTCCTTATAATCATCAGCAACAAAATCACGGTCTCTTATGATCTCCACATTTCCATTAGCGCGATAGTAAAACAACTCAGCATCAGCCCTGGCGCGACTATAATACCAAGCATTCTCAGCCTTCGATCCTCTTGATGCATACACAAGCACAAAATTATTTCTGAAGGCATCCTTAAAACCACCACTACGATGAGGACCTTTTTCCGACAATAGAATATCATCAACCTCTTCCCATGTATCACCGGCCTTCTTAACAACCAATATTGATTTACCTTTCACACCAAACTCCTGTCCGTCGATATCAACAACCTCCTTATCGGTATTCATTTTCGCTAAATCAACTGTAAGTGCAGCTGCATTATCAGTAGTAACCGCAACCTTATCACCACGACTAAATTTAAACGAAGAGATCTCAAAGAAAGCCTTTTGCTGATCAATCGTAATAAAGTGAGAGGATGCAGAAACACCAGGAGAACCGGTATAAAACTCCAGTCGATCAATTTCTGATGATGGTTTTATGGTACGAAACTTAAAGAAATCAAAAATAGGAGGCCAGTCCACACTATGATTACCATACCAATGCGTTCCATGAGGATACTCATAATAGCAGAAATCGGGATGATAAGTCCCCAATAAAGCACGCATCTCACGAGCAATAAAGGTAGGTACAACCGAATCATCCTCTCCATGCAGAATATACACTCCAAGATGCAAATAATTACGCTTCAATTTAAGCGTCCGACTAGGATTACCAGCTCTACGAATCAATGAATCCAGATTAACATCCTCAGCATCAATCAAACGTCCACCCTTCGCCAACTTATCAGCCTGCGCACGTGTAAGTCCCATGCGAGCCAAACGCTCATCAGGCATATCTTTCAAACGCTTAATAAAACTACCTCTATATCCCAACAAATCAGGATAACCAGCAGCCGGAGCAATAGCACCCCATTTATCAGGATAAGTCGCCCCCAAATACCAACTACCATGACCACCCATAGAGTGACCAGTTAAGTAAGTCCGTTGCTTATCGGTATTAAACCTTTTCTCAGCTTCCTCCAGCACCTCCAAGGCATCCATTCGACCCCAGTCTTCCCAAGCAAAGCCATACGGACGACGATTTGTAGGCGCTACTAGATGCCCCCAATCCTTCTGAGCATAAGCCCTAGCCTGATTAGTAGCCTCAACCGAAGCCCCATGAACAGACAGGAATAAAGCAGGTTTTGAAACCGTATCGTTACTACATGGAGCAACACTATAATACTGAACACTACCATCAATCTTACTAACAAATGTACGCTTGTGGTGCTTTTTATTCGTCTTAACCCTTAAAGTAAGCGCAGTTTCAGACAATAACTTATTGCTTTTATCCTTCAATTGCACCAACATCTCCACCGACTCCTCATCACTGGAAACATTAGGGATATTCATGACAATCTTCCTTGAGTTCAACGGAGAAATGTTAGGAACAGGAGTATCTTCACTTGCCCCATTTATGGTAGCTACAATACGTCCGGCTTTAAACCACTTACTGCCAGAGTTAAGCACACGAATACCACCAACTAAAAGCTCATCCTCCTCTCGTAAAATATCAGGAAGAGTCATATCACGCTTAGTAAGCAGCACATTAGAATGAGGATCAATAAGTCTGGCACGCATCTTTGCAAACCGCCCACCAGTCAGTAAAAAAGTATTCTTTCCCTTTTTCAACTTCATGGGAATCAGTGTATAGCCAAAATCATAGTGATCACCCTCATGAGGCATACCGTTAGCAATTAGCTTAGTATGACCAGAAGCCTCGAAAATAACATTCTTCGCCACCTTAGCATCATATTCCAGGTAAAGATACCCAGATCGAAGTCGGTTATCACTAAACTCACTCTTCTCGGTAGTCTTAATCTTTTCCCATGCTGATTCATTCCCTGAAGCATCGGTACTACCAACCTCTCCTTCAGCTATTTTATAGGCTTTCTTTTGCAGATGATTGCCAACAACAGGATCTTTAGCAACAGTATTAGCCTCAAAGAAAGAGCGGCGAATACCTAGTACCAGCCCCTCACTAAACGTATAAATCAGATCTCCTTCTTCTATTGTTTCAACCTTCTCTTTTCCGAAATACTGTACTATATTTCCTTTTTTTTCTTGTGCGAAACCGGCAATACTCCAAAGCATACCGATCAAAAGAATCCAAAATATTCTGGTTTGTGCGTTAATCATATCATTGAATTTTAGGTAACTATTCTATATACCTATAGACAACTCACTTGGTTACTTTATTGTTTATGTATTACCTGGTTTTGTTCTTTACTAGAAAGTATCATTATAAAATAACCGTTGAATTATGGGATTTGCATTTTCAGAGATCGTATCAAAAAGGGTATAGAATTTGAAATTCTTTTTGTAGTAATCCTCCTCCTTCGGAAATCGCTTATGATAGTATCTCGAATCGTTTTTAAGACTTCCTGCTTCAATTGGGAAAATACCATTCTCCATCATGAAACCAGGCACATCGGGTCCTCCATCAATATCATTGATGATAAATGGTTTACAATACCTGACTTCTAAACTATTGATGTTTAAAGTACAAATAAAAGGGTGCAATTTATCATTATCATCGTGATAAGTACATGAAAGAATAAAATGATTATTAAAGGCAGTCATACTTGCAATGGTAATTACATCTCTTAATTTTTTATTGAGATTTTTACCACCTCTTGTGTATGCGTTATCGATGGAATACTGATGCTTTCCAAAATCTAAAATAAACTTTGGAACAATCCCATCTTTATTGACCTGATATAGCGTATCGTTAAAAATATATTTATAATAGGCACTTTCTTTATTTCTTGCCAATAATTGCATTCCCGTTATTTTCTGATGCCCTGTGCCTTTTTTCTTTTGTATTCCATAGTTAATTTTCAACTTTCGAATGTCCTTTCCCTGAAGAGGATCATACAATACTAACTCATCCTTCTTTTGAGCATCAGCTATAAAATCTCCACGTACAGCGTTGCAAAAAACAATACAATCATTAGTACTAGTCATATCTTCAATATCTGAACTAATTAGATTATTCTTGATGGTTCTTATATGGTTCCCATTGAAATCATATTCCAAGAATCTAGCTTTTCGGGGAAAAAGGAAAATAGAACTTTTATTGATGATAAACTTTCTTAGTAAAAACTCCCCTGGTCCTCTACCTTCGTTCCCAACCTGGCGAATGAATTTTCCCTCTTTGGAAAACTGAAATAATTTATATCGTTGCTTTATAAAGAAATACTTGTCAGACACCGCCGCAGTTAAAACACCAGTCAGTAAACATTTCGATCTGGTCTCTAGTGGGATATACCTTATACTATCAGCTATTTCCGAAAGGAAAAGATCTTCTAATTTATCTCTGTCTGGATAAGTAATTTTTATTGAAGGTAAAGATTTGTTCTGTACATTTTCCTTTGAAACTGGGGTTATACAGGAGAAGAGCAGCAAGGCTCCGAAAATCATATATATACACTGTTTCATGTTATTAAGGTTATTAATGATAAACGTCACAAACTACTCCCTCAACCTCACCAGCATCAGCACCGGATTATCATTTTCACTTAAACCATTGGCTAATTTCTCCAAAGCCTTTTTCTTCTCTGGGTATTTGGGTGTGGAGTTTTTAAAGGCGTCAGAGGCCACATAGGCCATCAGCTTTAATGCTTCAACTCCCTTAATCATTAAAGTGTCTTTATACAGTTTGTTTGGCCAGAAATTATCGCCACCATCAATGTCATTAATAAAATGTCCGTCCTTCAACACTACTCCCTGCTTACTGCGTTTGTCGAACAAAATATTTATACGTGTCTGCTCGCGTGGATTAATTCCTCTAATATATGAGATAAGAACCTCATTAGTACTTTCAAACATGTGGTGAGGATTTATTTTATTCTTCACCTTATTCATCTGCTTAATTAAGCTTGCAACACCTCCACCTCCCTTCAATTCAAAATCCTTTGGAAATAATAAACTTGACTCATTCAATAACATATGAGGAATTAATCGGTCCTCTTGCACCTCAAATACAGTATCATTATAATGCTCCTTAAAAAACAGACTATTATTAAAAGTATACAATGGTGCAATCCCAAACACAGACTTTGTTTCCGGCCTTGGACTATTATTTCTAAAACTATGCAATGAGTTCATATCCAGATCAGCTACAACCAGATTTTCTAATTGATTGATATGACTTTTCTTGTAATAAGCAACTTCCTTGTCATCTTTAATGATATAACAAAGAGTCCTCAGCCCCTTAATGTCCCCTTTAAAATTACCAAACATGTCATAACGATAAAATCCATAATCACACTGCAACATAATTAAATCAGCCACCTCGTTGGCTGCAAATTCTATAGCTCCTGTATACTCACCAGGTCCTCGTCCAATACATCCAACTTGTCGAATAAATTTGCCATCTCGAGTAAACTGAAATAGCTTCTCATAATCACATACAAAAATGTACGACTCAGTAAACTCAACTTTCACACACTTTTTAAGATACTTATCCCCTTTCAATTCTAAAGGGATATACTCAATGTCTGATGCTATGTCTGATAAATTCACATCTTGAACATTCTCAACAATAGATTCTACATCAATTCTCAACAGTTTATCTTGTTGCTGCTCCTCAGCTATAGTTTTGATATTATCATTTTTCTCAGCTTTATTTCCACACGCTGTAAAAACAACAATACCTGCAATAATCAAAAACACTCTGCATATAACACTAAAATTCACAAGAACTCTTCTGATTTTCATATCCATAGTTAATAAAGTTTACTCACTTGAATGGCTATAACCATACCAAACTTCAGGAACTAGACACACTCCACTAACCAAACACCGCTATACTACTGACTTACAACACATACACCAAACACAACCTATTTCATTCACCATTCAATTAATTGGAAAACACACATAATTAATACGCCCTATTGGGCGTTTCTAAAAATAAGAACTGAAACTTTAAATCTTCACGCAGGGTATTTATTCTTTCAGCCTCACCAGCATCAACACCGGATTATCATCCTCTCTCAAGCTATTGACTAGTTCCTCTAAGGCCTTTTTCTTTTTTGGGTATTTGGGTGTAGAGTTTTTAAAGACATCGGAGGCTATGTGAGCTTTAAGTTCGTAAGGGAAGAACCAACTTACCAGATATTGATTATCATTCTCGAAGAATGAGTACGATGGAAAACAATTCAAACCTCCATCTACGTCATTACTAATGCCCTTATTGTCCTGCCCAGGATCTTGCTCAAAGATCTCCCCCGATTCTTTATCCATAATCGCAATATCTTGACGCTTATTTATCCCAAAATACATGATGAATAAATAGCGGTAAGTCTCAATAAACCTCATTGGCCTAAAGCATGGTACACGTTTACCAGTACCACTACTCCAACGTGCAAAATCCTTAAGGAATCTTTCTGGGGTGTAACTATATTCATCATGCTCCAAGGTATATTCAGGTCGATATCCTTGCTCTGATATACTAAAAATGGTATCTCCGAAATGCTCAAAATAGTGTAAGCGATTGTTATATTGATATGTAACAACTGCATTACTCATTGCAATTGTCGTTGGAGTATTAAAAGATACATGATTCTTCTTCTCCCCTAACTTTCGTCCATCCAAATCAGTTATCACCCAATTACTTTTTGCATTTCCATTAGTGTTAGTCATAGGAAAAAGAATCTTATCACTACCCAACTCTTCTATTGATGAAGGATATGTTACACGACCAATTTTAAATTCTGACATATATTTACCATCGAACGAGTAAGACAAAACATGAGAATTGATATTACGAATATACACT
Organism: Puteibacter caeruleilacunae; assembly: GCA_005217565.1. Taxonomy (GTDB): domain Bacteria; phylum Bacteroidota; class Bacteroidia; order Bacteroidales; family Prolixibacteraceae; genus Puteibacter; species Puteibacter caeruleilacunae. Next base: position 50,759 of record SJCO01000005.1, on the reverse strand, counting down.
CTCTCAGCTCCCGAATGAACACCAAAAATCGAACTTGAGTAATATTCTTGAGGCCCCTTTCCAATGACACCAATTTTATTTAGAAACGCTCCCTTTTTATTAAAACGCAACAACTCCATCCCGAGGGCTTGCACAAATACATTAGAATCAACAATACAAACTTTTTGAACCATTTTTATCGGTTCTTCCCAACGAAGTGGTAAATATTCTATATCATCAACGATACTTGAAAGTTCAATATTCTGAACCTTAAATTTGGAATAACAGAATTGTTTAGACTGTTGCTTCTCTTTACATGAAATGGCGAGACAAAGCAACAACAAACTGTAAACTATACATTTCATAACACAACCTCCTTATTACAGCTATTCAGTGTCTTTTGGCTTAATGAATACAATCACAGGATTAGCCATTTCATCCAAATCCTTTAATTTCTTTAATTCCGGAGATAATTTCGATGCCTTGTCTGGATGCTGGTAAAACCATGCTTTTATGATGTAAGGCTGAACATATCCCATCCAATATCCATCGGTGGTCATTACAACCGGAATACACGAAATAAAACCATCAATATCATTAATGATCTCGTCCTTTAATGCAAGCTTTAGTTTCTCGTCCTTTTTATCGTATACAGCATGCCAATATTTCTTCCCTTTATGGACACCAAACAACAGATGCGACCTAGACTCTAAAAAATCCCTCAGCGCTACAAAATCATTAAAGTGTTGTTCTGCATCTTGAATTGATCCCCACTTCGAAGACATAGATGGTTGATATTTCCCCAAATTCAGGTTCATTCGAGGAACTAACCTCTCGTTTGTAATCCTATACAAAGGCACTGAATACTCATCTTTGTAGAACAACTCATTCCCATAGTGATAAAACTGAGCCTGGTCTAAATTAATTGTTATTCCTTGTGTTTTATCAAAAACCTGCTCATTAGGGAAATTGGCTATTTTTTCCCCTTCTTCTGTTATTATTTGGATTTTATTCTTATCGATTCCAGTCATGTTTTCGTAATACAACACAATATCATCCTTCCAATAACTATAATTAGTTGGTGTTGACATGCCTTTGCTTCCTGGATCTCCGCTATAATCAGGAATCTTTATTTTTTTCTTATAAACACCGTCAAATCCATACTTCAGTAAAACACCCTGATGTCCGATAAAATAAACAAACCTACTCAACGGATTTACTAAGCCCGACACGGAATAGTACTCTCCAGGACCACGCCCTTCAGTGCCTATTTTCCGAATAAACTTTCCGGTTTTTCGGTCAAAAAGAAAACACCCGGATTTACTTCTAACAATTATTTCATCTTTCGTGGCCGACACTTTAATATTGCGATCTATAGTACAATTATCATTGGTTTCCAAAGGACAATAGCTAATAGATTCAGCATACTCACTCATTGCAACACTTTCAGACTTTTTATCAATTGCCGATTCAACATCGATTGTCTGTAGCTCTTGTGCCTGTAAAGACGAGAAACAAAAGGCTATAACTAGTAACAAAATTGTTCGTTTCAGATGTATCATTTTAACGTGTTTTATTGTCATTATTCTTTCAATCTCACCAACATCAGCACCGGATTATCATTTTCACTCAAGCTATTGGCTAGTTCTTCCAAGGCTTCTTTCTTCTCTGGGTATTTGGGTGTGGAGTTCTTGAAGGCTTCGGAGGCTACGTGAGCTTTAAGTTCAAAAGGCTGTATTTTCGATATTAAATAGCTGCTATTTCCACGAACCTGATAACCATATGGAGTTAGTTTTAATCCTCCATCAATGTCATTCGGAACGCCCATATCATATTCATCAGAAGAGTCAACAAGTGAGAAAGTATTATCCGCTTTATTCATCATGCAAAGATTATAGTCTCCATCGAGTCGGTAAAAAATTATGAGATACTCATTGGTCTCTAGAATATTTCGAATGATAAAATACCTCGTTTGTTTTTTTAGGATATCAGGTTGACAAATGATCTCAGGAGTAAGTTTCTTTTCATTGTTTATGAAGACATATTTAGCTTTATAGCTTGTCGGCAATATTTCGAAGATAGTATCATTGTAGTTATTCCAATAATGCATCTTGTTACTAAAGATATAAGTATTCTTTTCATTCAGATTATAACCATTCTTTGAAAAAACTGTGTAGTAATCTTCTTTGATTTGCATTTGATTAAAATTCTTATCCGCAACACTCCAGTAGGTTTTAGGCGATGACGGACCTACCCAAACGGGTGCTGTTGAGTAGAAATAACCATCAAGATAATCCAGTGTTGCAAAGTCTCTTAAAAGCTCTTCTCTATTTTCCTCCTTAACCAGATTACCATTAAAGTCATAAGTAATAAGCTTGGTATGATTCTCAACGTATACGAGTGAATCCTGCTCATTAACTGTAAAGGTCACCCCATAACGGTATTCTCCTGGGCCCTCACCCCGAGTCCCAATTTTACTTAAAACGTTACCATCATAATCTAATCTAAATATTGCTTCCGGAGATGCATACAAAAAAATACTATTGCCAGCTAGCTTTTCACTAAGGGTATGCCTAATTGGCACATCTATTTTTAAAGGAATATAAGTAATATCATCACCTATCTCAGACAATGATATTGTATTAGCAGTAAATTTACTAATATCAATTTTCATTGGCCATTGCTCCTCCTGACTGGAAGAACATCCCAACAAAATCACTATTGATATTAGTAGTATATGTATTCTTTTCATTGTATTTGGATTTAGCGAATTATCTTCTAAAGCTTATTCTTTCAGTCTCGCGATCATCACAACTGGATTATCATCTTCCTTAAGGCTTTTCATCCATTGCAATTTTTCCGGTAATTGAGATGCTTTTTCGGGATGCTCTTGCAGCCACTCCATTACCTCATATGAATTCATAAAACCAATCAACTCGTTTGATGAATTTACAGAGCTATAGGTAAAAGGAAGCAAACTATCAATATCATTTTCAAATGATGTGGGATACCTTTCATTGGCTGTATTCATTATCGTCTCACCTGAAGCTTTATCATAAAGTCCCAGATAATTCTTGTTATTATATGAAATCTGAAAAAATAAATTTCTCCTCGATTCATATATCTTCTCCAAAAAGAAATAATCCTGAGCCTTTTTCAACATAAATTCCACAACCTTTTGTTGATCATAAGGAGGAGCATACTTACCCAAATAAAAAACATGTTTTGGTATTAGTCTTTCTTCTGTGACTTTATATATCGTATCGGTAAATAGTTCGTAGAATGACAATTCCTCATTATAACGATAAAACCAACCATGGTTACCCCAACGAACAACATTTTCTGTAGGCTCAAATGTTTGATTATTTCTAAATTGCTTCAAACATTTTCCATTCTCATCAAATAAGATTATTTTAATACTATCACTACCTGTCATATTCTTAACAAAACCAGCATAAACATCATCGTTTACACTTACTATGGTTTGACAATATAATGGAGCATTAATCTTTTGGATAAGTTCTCCTGAAATATTATAATTCAGATAATCCTTCAAATGCCAACCTTTGGATCTTATCCTTTTGCACTCTTCATCATAAGGAATAATGGACCCAGTTGCCATATATCCACCAGGATCTTTCCCATAATGACCTATTTCTCTAATAAACTTGCCTGTATTCCTATTAAACAAATAGTTCTTACGAAATGATATTGCTACAATATAATCATCGTCAACAAAGACTCTTAGATAGCCTCCTGTTACACACTCTTTCTTAGTCTCCAACTGAATATATTCAACATCCTCAGCAACACTACTCAATGGGATTGTTGTCTTTTCTTCAAATGCTTTTGCTACATGTATTACTCCCAATGGTTTTTGATCTGTTTGTTGCTTCTCTTTGCACGATATGGCTAGACAAAACAACAATAAACTGTAAGTTAGATATTTCATGATATAGTTATTTACAAAGATTATTCTACTCCTTCAACTTCACCAACATCAGCACAGGATTATCATTCTCACTCAAGCTATTGGCTAGTTTCTCCAAGGCTTTTTTCTTCTCTGGGTATTGGGGATTAGAGTTTTTGAAGGCATCGGAGGCTACGTGAGCTTTAAGTTCGTAAGGATAGTACCATCCTATTAAATATTCGTCGCCCTTTATTGAAAAGCATTTCTTTGGAATAAAAGAAAGACCACCATCTATATCATTGATCAATCCTCCAGTTTTTCCTTTAGGATTCAATACAATAGAATCATCAGACTTACTACACATCGCAACATTATGCTTATAGTCAAGACCATGATAATGAACAAAGAAATAATCACTCGTCTCAACAAAACTGATCGGCCAGAATATATAATTGTTCATATTAGATACTCTGCCTTTTGTAAATGCCTGATTTGTATAATTCATATACCACTCAGGAGTGAATTTATGATCTTGCTTGTCAATTACAAACTTACCTACTCGATTGTTACAGTTCAGAGCAAAAACGGTATCATTAAATTGCTCATAATAGCAAACTTGATCATTGATTTTATAAGTTATTATTGCTTCACTCCAAGCAATATTTTTTGGATTAGAAAACATTACTGAATTATGCTTTTCTTCAATAATATTACCCATTAAATCAACAACCAACCAATTATATTTAGCTCTACCTGACGTATTATCAAAGAAAAGTGCAATCCGGTTATCTCCAACGAAATAAATATCCCTTACATTATCACGACATTTAATATCAACAGAATATAGGTATTTTCCTGTGATCTCAAAGAAAAGCATCCTATTTTGACATTCAATCACAACTTGTTGAAGGCTCTTATTCACAGCAAACGTTCTAGCATAAAGATATTCCTGAGGTCCATGCCCAATGGCACCATAAGTATTAAGCAGTTTTCCCTGAAGATCATACCTCGCCAGCGGCTTTTTTACGGTCGATACAATGTAAGCCTCATCATACGCCAAATTATTTATATAAGTGATTGGTATATTCGATTCCAAACTTATGTATTCAATATCGTCTGCAAACTCACTCAATCTAATCTTATATGATGGATCAATCTTTAATCCCAATCGAGGTATCTCATCCGAGTTTGCTGAACATCCCCAATAGTTAAATAAAATCATGATCAATGGTATTAATATTCGTCGATTCATATGTTTTATCATTAATGCTGTTTACATTACTTACTCCTTCAGCCTCACCAACATCAACACCGGATTATCATCCTCGCTCAAGCTATTGGCTAATTTCTCCAAGGCTTTTTTCTTCTCTGGGTATTGGGGTTTAGAGTTTTTGAAGGCATCGGAGGCTACATGGGCTTTCAATGCATATGCATCAATCCAGCTAATCACCATATTATTATCAACATCCGTTGCTTTAAATCTAATATTAGGCCCTCCATCAATGTCATTAATAAAGCCTATGCTGCCATCAATTAGATAGCTTGACTTTTCTTTCTTAGAACCAACAAAGCAATATGGCTTACCATTGTAATGAAATTCAGAATAAACTACAGCACTCACTTCAAGGAGTTTATCCTGAAATACATGACTTTTGTTAACGGCCATAAAATTTTCAAAACTACTGATCTCCTCCCTTTCAGTTACGGAAAGCTTTTTCCCATTGAAATTGATAACATATGCTGGCGATACAGTGGAATTATCATACCTAAATACTGTATCAGAGTACATCTCCTGGAAATACAGTTTGCCATCAGAGACGCAGGATAAATACTCATGAGGATAAAAATAGACATCCTTGCCTTTAGGCTTATATTGATATTTATTCCTCAGTCTTTTTAGCTCTCGTCCTTCCTCATCAATGATGACCAAAGAACTATCAATTGCCCCATTAATATTAGGAGCATAGCAAACGATCTGTCCCCTTACATGTTCAATATGCCGTACTCTGTTCGGTGCTACAAAATCATCCTTAAGTGCTCCCGATGCCGAAAACCTTAATATTTTATTCCCCAATAACGGTTTTACAAAAATATCTCCGGTTACACGGTCAATAGAGAATTCATTAATACTTGAGAATTCTCCTGGTCCTCTTCCACATTGTCCGATATCATTGAGATACTTTCCCTCAATAGAAAACCGACGTAAGTTTTTGTCATTGTCGTTCAGGAAGATATCTCCATTCAATCTTACAGCTTTGATTTTTCGAATATGCAAATCTTCCCTTGTCTCCAGTGGAACATACTCAATATCTTCGATCCCAAGCTCTGAGATATTTACACTTCGAATATTTTCTGTATCATTTACGTTGAATACGAGAAGCTCCTCTTTCTCTTGATTATCCTTAGTAAAACTGCATCCTGAAGCTAACATTACAACAATAAATCCTATAAACTTCCATTTATTCATATTACAATCAATTTTATAGCAGGAACACAAACTTCCACATTGCTGTACTCTGATATTGGACTCACAATTTTAACCACTACCCTTTCTTTTCAGACAGCAGCTTTGTTATAGTTTTAGGTAGCTCCACTGATTTCGGACTAGGTGCATTCTTATTTACCAACACTCCATCTCTGTTATACAAGAGATACCTCGGTATTGATCTAATTTGTAAACCTTTAATGTATTCCGATGCCTGAGCATTAATAATCATATAACTCTCTGGTTGATTCTCCATTTCTTCGTCCTTCACGGCTTGTAACCATTGTTGACGATTTTTGTCCATTGACAGATAGATAAAAGCAACACCTTTATTCTTAAATTCATTTTGAACAGTATGGGAATAAGGCAACATTTGTCGACATGGAGCGCACCAACTAGCCCAAAAGTCAATATATAGCACTTTGTCTTTATGTTTAGCTATAATCTCTGCTAGTGTATGTTTCGTTCCTTTATTGTCAATCAAAATAAGAGAATCCTTTTGCCTGGTTTCATTTGTAAATTCGAGTAAATACTGCTTTTTAAGATGATCAACAAAACTTGTATCAGCGTACATTTCAGCATACTTGTCGAGATATTGTTTGAGTTCTTCTTTTGAAAAATATTGCCCAATTCGCATTACCATTCCCTTTAATGAGTTCTTTTTCAGGTTTCCATTCAACAAGCTATCATTGACAATATTATCAAAACCATTTTTATAGTTCTTCACCACAGTATTCCCCAAATCAATATTCTCGGTCACCTCAACACATCGTAAATAAACAACCTGATGCATTAGGCTCCGATAGAAAAAAGGCTCAGTTAAATAAAGAGAATCAGTATAATCACGAATAAGTTTATCAGTTTCCGGTTTACCTAACTTCCCATCATTTAAGAGTAATGCATTTTTTAGGTATTGATTTTTCTTGTGATAGAATTTATAACCACTCTCTAAAATAAGACCCTGCTGCTTTAATGAGTCAAGAAGATACTTTTCTTTCTCAAAATAATTGATAGCACTGTCAAAATATCTCTCCTTGTCAACTCTCTTTTTCTGAGCAACGTTTTTTCCCAGATCAGTCATAAAAGGAAATGGCTGATAATATTTGTCCAAAAAAGAATATGTCTGTCCTGGCATCAGTTTATTTCTTGCCTCTAAATCGAAATTTGCTTCATACTTACTTACCTTTCGATTGCTAATACTCACGTCAATAATTGAATCAGAGTAGTTGATTAGAATAGAATCTCCTGGCTGAAACCGATAATACAAACTAGACAATACTTTGTATTTATATTTCAGAATCAATTCATTAGCTGTACTAAAACACAGGGTATCATTTATTTTATTCGTATCAGGGGCAAATGGTCTTAATTTCAGACCATCATAAAAAGAGAAGTCTGGACTATTAACCAATACCTCTCCTCCAAACTTAAGTTTGAAAGCTTTTTTCAAAGGAACAGGATTGCGAAATATTACTACAATTTCTTTTGCCTCCTCTATCGGATTATCCTTTTTCTCTGTAACATTTCCACATGAAGACACAGCAATAATACCTGTGACAAGTACAAACCACCTACACAAAACGCTTATATCCATTCTATTCATCATCTTTTTTCTGATTCTTATATCCATAGTTTATTCGTTAATTACATCAATATTGGCCACTTCCTTTTAAACGAACTATTCCCTCAACCTCACCAACATCAGCACAGGATTATCATTTTCACTTAAGCTATTGGCTAGTTTCTGCAAGGCTTCTTTCTTCTCTGGGTATCTGGGAGAAGAGTTTTTGAAGGCTTCGGAGGCTACGTGGGCTTTGAGTTCGTAAGGTAATATGTAACGATACAAGATGCCATTCTTGAAAGTTCCTGATGGCCAAAAATCAAAACCACCATCTATATCATTCACAAACTCAGCCTTAGCTAAAGCCATAGTCTTATTATCACTCTTATTGAACAAGATTCTTGTATGAGAGAGGTCTTCTGGCTTCAAAAACATCCCACTCAGGTAAGAGGTAAAAACATACATATTGCTTTCCACTATGGGACCATTCACCAACTTATTCTTCACCTTCGCGAACTGCTTCTTGATACTTCCCGGATGAAGGTCAAAATCCTTATCCAGCAATAAATTCTTCTCATTATAAATGACATGCGGAATCATCAAACTATCTCTTACACAATAGAGTGTATCATTGTATTTTTCCTTGTAGTACAGATTATCTTCATACACATACAATGGGCCACTGCTCATTTTTAACTTCTTCTTCTTTGGAGGATTATGACTCTTAAAATTGTAAAGAGGCACTAAGTTTGAATCCCATATGGTTAGGCAAGTAGGATTTTCAATATCAGAGAATCGATTACATGCCAGTCGTGTAGGACTGTAAAACTTAAGCGCTGTACTGCACTTAAATTTCCTATCTGTTTTTACATGACGTCCATTTATATCATACCAAATAAAAGCATTATCACTTTGAACAATTATCGTGTTCGCATCCTCATTAACGGCAAAATGAATTATGCTGCTATATTCACTTGGTCCACGCCCAACACGTCCGATTTGTTTAATAAATTTCCCCTCATGTGTAAACTGATATAATCCTTTTCTTTCGCAAACGAAGATGTAGGATCTTGTTATTTCAACGTTTTGTATCTTGCCTATTAAGCTATTCTTGTTGGTTTCCAATGAAACATACGATACTTCAGTTGCAATTTCTGAAATAGGCACATCTACCTTATTCTCAACAGCTGCCTCAACATCAATGGTATAAATTTCTGATCGTTCTTCCTTTTGCTTCACTTTGATTGTACAACAGGAGAATATGATTATTGAAATTACAGTAATTAAGCTGATAATGCATTGTCTTAACAATACAGTAGTACTTGAGGTTATTTGTTCAAAATTGATTGCTACCATCTTCGTCAATGTTGGTTGTTGATTTCATTAAGATCATTTGTTGTCATCTACAAGCTTCATTTCTTCAACTTCGCAATCATCACAATAGGATTGTCGGCATCTTTAATGTCTTTAAACTTTTTAAGATGATCGGGAAGGTTGGCCACCTTATCAGGATTATCATTCATCCATTTCACAAGTTGGTATGCCTCAATGTGCCCAACAATTTCGTTATCCTTAGTTATAGACTCAGGTGCAAAACGAACAAACCCATCAATATCATTTACAAGACCTGCATTCTTCTTATTTTTCTCATCTGGTCTGGATATCTTCAATTCTGAACGCCGCTTATCGTAGTAACAATAGTAACTCTTCTTATCAAAGTTCAACTTAAAAAATAGATAACTATTGGTTTCCATAATATATGAAAGACCATGATATTCCCAAGAATTAAATAATTCCCTCTCTTCATATGGTGGTCTATATTCTCCTGAATTAAGTATTATATGTGGAGTCATTTTTTCTTCTGAAAGCTTATACACCGTATCACAGAAATACTCTTTGAACATTAGTTCTTCATTGTAATAGTAAAACCAACCTTCATAAGGTAAATGTGTAAATTGTTTTGGATCATTTTCACAAGTACGATAATTCTTAAAACGCTTTACAACATTCTTTTCATTATTATCCCAAATAACAATTCTCTCCTTCTCTTGTCCAGTAAAATTACGATAATATGCCGCGTACAAATCCCCCTTAAGCTTTGTTGCAAAACTTGCTCTTTTCTCTAAATTGACCTTACCTTTAATTTCTCCATCGGGGGAAAATTCAATCAAAGAATATGTCCATCCTCCGGTATTTATTATTATCCCACGATCTTTATCTAAGTGCACATAATGATTTACATTCCAGTAAGCTTGCGGACCTCTCCCTTTTTCTCCTACTTCTCGTACAAATTTGCCAGTATATCGATTGAAAATATAGATCTGCCTAAAACCAGGACAAACAAGTAATGAATCAAAAACGAAGATCCGTGAACCTAAGAGAATGCAATTCGAATTATTTTCCAATGCGATGTATTCCACTTCCGAGGCAACATTGCTCAAATTAACCGGAGTGCTTTTTTCAACTATATTCTCTGTCAAATCAATGTTAATGATAGTTGATTCGATTGTTGGCTCTTTTGTTTGCTGGCACGCTACTGTAATTAACGCTACGCACAGAGAAATGAGATAAATTGGTTTCATATTAGTTATTGATATTTGGTGACTATTGGGAATATTATTTCTTCAACTTCGCAATCATCACGATAGGATTGTCGGTAACTTTAATGTCTTTAAACTTTTTGAGGTGATCGGGAAGGTTGGTTACCTTATCAGGATTATTATTCATCCATTTCACAAGTTGGTAGGCCTCTATGTGTCCAACAATTTCGTTATCCTTAGTTATAGACTCAGGTGCGAAACGAACAAACCCATCAATATCATTTACAAGACCTGCATTCTTCTTATTTTTATCATCTGGACTGGATATCTTCAATTGAGAATGCTGCTTATCGTAGTAGCAATAGTAACTCTTCTTATCAAAGTGCAACTTAAAAAACAGATAATTATTGGTTTCCATAATTAATGAGTAGCGATGATATTTACAGAAATCAAAAGTTTCCCTTTCCATATATGGAGGCCTATTTTCTCCTGGATTGAATATTATATGTGGAGCCATTTTTTTTTCAGAAAGTTTATAAACCGTATCGCAGAAATACTCTTTAAACATTAATTCTTCATTGTGATAATAAAACCAACCTTCATAACCTAAGAGTCTGGTTCTCCTGGGATCATTTTTACATGTGCGATAATTCTTAAATCGTTTTACTACTTTCTTCTCATTATTATCCCAAATAACAATTCTCTCCTTCTCATCTCCTTTATAATTTTCATAGTATGCCGCATACAAATTACCCTTAAGCTTTGTAGTATATCTTGATCGTTTCTCTAAATTGACCTTGCCTTTAATATCTCCACTGGGGGAAAATTCAATCAGAGAATGGGTCCATCCACAAGTGTTTATTATAATTCCCCGTTCTTTATCTAAATGCACATAGTGATTCGCCTTCCAGTAAGCTTGCGGACCTCTTCCTTGTTCTCCTACTTCTCTTATAAATTTACCTGTATATCTATTGAAGATATAGATCTGCCTATGACCAGGACAAACAAGTAATGAATCAAAAACGAAGATCCGTTCACCGACAAGCATACCGTTCGAACTATTTTCCAGCGCTATGTATTCCACTTCAGAAGCAATACTACTTAAATTAACTAGAGTGCTTTTTTCAACTATATCCCCTGTCAAATCAATGTTAATAACATTTGATTCTGTAGTTGGCATTTTAGTTTGCTGGCACGCTACTGTAATTAACACTACGCACAGATAAATGAGATAAATAGGTTTCATATTAGTTATTGTTCTTAGTTTATTACTTTTTCAACCTCACCAACATCAGCACTGGATTATCATTCTCACTTAAGCCATTGGCAAGTTTTTCTAATGCTTTTTTCTTTTCTGGATATTTAGGTGTAGAGTTTTTGAAGGCTTCGGAAGCTACGTGAGCCTTGAGCTCGTACGCATCTATTGTACGAACCCGTATTGAGTTCATTGGTGTTTCCCTTGGAAAAAAATCCAATCCGCCATCAAAATCATTCTGAAATGCACCCCATCCATAATCACCATCGCCTACACGATACAGTTTATTAGTGCTTTTTTCTAGAAGAATCCGATAACTCTTCGTCTTACATGAAGTATAGAAAAGAACATAATTGTTCGTTTCCCAAATACCTCGCGGCCACATGTAGCGCTCTAGCCCTTTGGAGATTATACCCTGTTCATACAGTTTAGGTGTTAATCCAATATCTCCCCTATCTATGATAAAACGTACTCGATGAGAATCCTCTCCTATTTCGAAAATTGTATCTGTATACTGATCGTAATAATTGATTGTTCTGCCGCCTCCAAACAAGATATGAGTTGGCAGCGGTCCGGCAGGTGCATCTTTTTTATAGCATAAACGAACAAAGCTTTTCTTAGTTCTCAGTACATTTCCATTGTAATCAACAATTACCCAATAATATTTCTCTTGATCTGCAGTTGATCCACACGAAAGTAACAACTGATGGTCATTCATGGTTGTAATGTTGTGTACTAACATACCTTCTGGCAATTTGTGCTTACGTAAAAAGTCACCGTGTTCATCATATACCAGAATTTCACGCATTAGATTTAGAATGAAAATACTTTTCCCATCTGGACTAATTGTTGCGTCTTTTATATATTTCGTATACTCTCCTGGACCTCTTCCAATCCGACCTATCCTGTTTAGATATTTTCCTTCGTTGTTGAACAAACTATACCCCATCGCATTACATATCAGGATATTTCTTCTCGAGAAATCAATTTGTCTAATTCTTCCAATAAGCTGACTCGAATCGAGTGTTATATACTCAATATCAGTACACAAATCGGACAAAACACATTCTCTAGTAGGTAGATTCTCTGGATCTTCCAATTTCACAACAAACTGTTTGTCTTCTTTAGTGCACCCTGTAACTATAATCATAAAGACAATTGCAGCTCTAAAAATTCGTCCTATCTTTTTAGTATCCTTCACCTTTGAAGTATTTCGATGAAAACAAAAGGGGTTTATAAACGTCATACTGGTCTTTACTATTTTACTTTCTTATTCCTTCAACTTCACCAACATCAGCACTGGATTATCACTTAACTATGTTTAAACCAATTACCAATATCATTCTTTAAGTTTTGCCAGAATCAATATCGGATTATCATTCTCATCAATTTGTGATGCAAATGCTTTAAGTTTTTCGTGCAGCACTGGTTGTTTACACTTTGTCTGTCCAAACTTATTGGACTCGACATACTGCTTAAGAGATAAGGCAGGTATATATGACATTAAGTATTGTTTGTCAGTGGAATTTACACACTGCTTCGGATCAAGTGGCATACCTCCATCAATGTCGTTGATGAATCCGAAGATCTTCTCTGAAAAATCAATTTCATATGACTTAAATGACAAATTCCTGGTCTTACTGACTGCAATACCATATCTATGAGCCATAAAATACCTAAGGATTAAACTGTTGTGAGTCTTGAATATCCTGTCTGGTCGGAAACAAGAACCATAGACGATTTTATCATTATCCCAGTTTGAAGGACTAATGCGGAAATTACCATGTGCGAATAAATATTTCAATGAATGATTATCTGGCTTAATCTGAAAAATAGAATCATTAAGATAATTCCAATAATACATATTTTCATCATCCTCAAATACAATCTTATTGCCGGGTATTTGACGACATTTAAATGGAGCAACACTGTTAAGTTTTGACGAGACTTGCTCTCCTTCCTTATTCAAAACCAACCAATTATATTTCATATAACCACAGCAAAAATTATCAAAAAGATAAATATTACCGTGATGCACTCTTATTGAGCAAAAAGTAGTATCATAATCAGCTAATGATATTTCCTTAATGAAACTTCCTCCAATCGAGTAAATGATTATTTTCTTTTGACTTAATACATAAACTTTCCCCTCATCAGAATCGACACAAAAATGCATGGCATATTTATACTCCCCAGGACCTCTTCCATTACGCCCTATTTTTCTTTGGAATTTACCTTTCATATCATAAACAAGCATATTCCCATTTGGACGTACTGCTGCATAAATAAGGCTATCAACCACCTTGCACGTAATAATACTACTAAAGGGAGGATTTGACTCTAATTGGATATAATCTATCGATTCAGCATATTCCGACAGAAACAACTCGGTCTTCTCAAATTTTGTAGGATTAATTTCTTGTATCTTGGTTTTCTCATGGTTACTACATGAAACAAATATCAGCATTATACACAGATAAATTATCACTCCAGGTGTTCTCATACGTTGTAGTTAATTTTCAGAATGAATGATTATTGGATTTTTAATCAGTATATTACGTTATAATTTCGATCGCGCCATGTCGTTGCTTACAATTCACCCTCTAATGTAATATTCGGTACTTCTCTTCTAACAATGAGGCGTTAGCAATTCATGGGGCACTATGCTCAGCAGGCTATTTAAATTTTTGAATTTCCAGTACAGGATTATCTTGAATATCTATTTTAGGTGCTAATTCCAACAGCAATTTATTGTCTTTCAATCGCCCTCTCTTATATGATTCTACAATACGCCACGCTTGATTCAATTCAGCATACGTATTCTCAAGAATATCAATCCTGCGAATTGTATGGTCAGCTTGAAAATTAAACCTTTTGGGTTCTATGAAAAACTCTCCAGTTTTCAGATCAAGAATATAATCTGTCACTTCACGATCCCAATCTTCTTTCTTCTTCAGAAGCTCAACCCCCTTCTTAAAATCTTGCGACGACACACATATCTTAAGAAAACGATTGTGTATGATCATCCCTACAGCCGCGGCAGTAGGATGTTCTGAATTCACAGAAGGTGTTTGAGTGAATAATGGTGTCAATGATTTATCTTGTTTTAGTAGATAAACAGTATCCATTGACCGGTTGGCAAGAATAAAATAGTTCCCAAATTTACAATTCTCTGGGAAGTTACTAGTGAACGAGTATCCTCTCGAACAATTTTTACTCACTGGTTCTTCAAAGCAACGCTGCCCTACTTTTTCTATCTCAATATCAATATACTCAGTAAGTTCTCCGTTCTTTTTTGAAATAAAAAAATATGGTTTTGTTAACTCTGATGTACCAAATTTATCTTCACTAAAACACAACAGCGTGCTCTCATCGAAATTATAGATTTTTATCACATGAGTTTTCGGAGGAGTACTAAAACTACGAAGCATTGTCCCGTCTTCAGTAAAGACAATAATCTTCTTACGAATTTCATCAAGAATAAATATCTCATTGTCATTTTCAGCATAAGCCACAAAACTTACAAACACATAACCTTTTCCTCCTTTTTGATTAAACTTTGAATGTAATTTACCATTCATGTCGAAAATAAATACATCTCCACGTATCTTGTCTGCCACTAAAACTCTATTTTCAGATACATATTTCAAATCACATTGATCACCCATCAATACATTTTCGGAAGTCTCAAGAGGGATATACGATAGATCTGTTTCCCACTCAAGTGTTTTTTCAGGATACGATTTCGTTTTATCCAAAACCGGCAGCTCATCTCCCGATACCATCGGCTGCGGATAACATGTTGTCACGAAAGCATAAAAACTTATTATGGTAATAAAAATGTGTAATTTGTTCATCTGTCCTAAGGATTAAATGATTTTTGATTACTGGATTTTCTGATATGGACTCCTATTAGTGAAGAGTCTATCTTTATTCAATGCTATACTTCAGAAGTCGATTTAATTACTTCTGGAAGCTTTATCTCACACAACAAGTAGCATATTCAAATGATTCTCAGCAAATCAAGGTCTTTACGGACTTTCAGAATAAAAAAATGATCTTATACCAGAAGAATAACAGAAGTGGATGGATGATTTTTCGAGGCTTTGTTTCATTCTATGTTCTTTTATTGGTTTAATTGCGATACTAAATTTATCAATAATAAATTCTATATCCAATAAAACCTTAATAATCTTGACTAAAAAGCACTTTCATGCTACCTTTACATCAATGAGAATTAACCATTGAGCTGATTTAAGGATGCCTCTAAAAGGGGGGATTCATAGTGAAAATGCCCATTTGAAGACAGTTGTAATGCAGCTTACAAATCATAACTATATGAAGTTTATTTTGAATCGTAAAAACGAACATAGCCCACCAATTAATTAACAACCTTCACTCACACTAATCACTTCCTGAGAATCTTGAGGATCTTAGAAAATGGAACAAACCAACAAAAACAAACAACTAACACTTACTGTTAGTTAAATTTCATATTATCATAAATGATCATTACTTTTGTAGATAGAAATCTAAGAAAATTTGCCAATGATAATAAGTTGGCAATAAAGAAGATGGGCACTAAGCGAGCCAAAATTTATAGACGAAGATTAGAAGATATGAGAGATGCTGAAAGCTTTGCTGATCTGGAATTCTTACCTGGTAGATTTCATCAATTATCAGGAAATAAGAAAGATAAATGGGCTTGCGACCTTGATCATCCATATCGGTTAATATTTGAGCCTGCTGAGATGCCTGCACCTAAGGACAACAATGGTAAGCTGATATTGATAGAGATTAAGAGTGTAGAAATTATTGAAGTAACCAATTATCATAAGGAGGGTTAAAAATGGCAGATCTAAATGAATATTTCCCACAAGAGGTTTTACATCCATGTGAAACTCTAAACGAGAAGTTAGAGGAAATGGGAATGAGTAGAAAAGAATTTGCTTTAAGAACAGGTAAGCCAGAGAAAACAATTATTGCAGTTCTTAAAGGTGAAAGTTCTATAACCTCTGAAATGGCTATTCTATTTGAAAATATAACGCGAATCCCTGCTCACTTCTGGATAAACAAACAAGCTAGATATAGCGAATATAAAGCTAGGTTAAAACGCCGATTTGCAGTAAATAGTGCCGAAGAATGGACCAAAAGTTTTCCTTATCCTGAAATGGCAAAAAACGAATGGGTACCAAAAACCAGACGACTTGAAGAGAAGACTATTAACTTGTTTGAATATTTCGGCGTTTCGACTCATGAAGCATGGGAAAATCTTTACATGAAGAGTAAATTAAAAATAGCTGCGTATGCTTCTTTAGCATATACGCTCGAACCTCATGCTATTTCTGCCTGGCTACGACAAGGTGAATTACAAGCAGAGCAAATTGCTGCACCAGAATATAATAAAAAGGAATTCCAAAAAATACTGCCACAAATTAAAACAATCATGGCTGATCATCCCCACAACTTTTTTACTCAGTTACAGCAACTGTGCTTGACTGCAGGAGTAAAGGTGTTTTATACTCCCAGAATGCCAAAAGCTCCTATAAGTAGTTCTACTCGCTGGATTAAGGGAACTCCGGTGATACAACTTACGGCTCGATATAGGCAAAACGACCGCTTTTGGTTTACCTTTTTTCACGAAGCAGGGCACATCATTTTGCATGGAAAAAAATACATTTCGCTGGAAGGGATTGACTTCTCTGAAGCTGATCCTGTAAAGGAACAAGAAGCTCATGCTTTTGCTGAAGAATGGACTTTCAGTAAGCAGGAAGAAGAAGAGGTATTGCTGCAACACACTATCGATGCAGACGATGTAACCAAATTTGCAAAGAAATTCAATACTCATCCAGCAATGATAATCGGAAGATTACAACACATGGGAGTAATTCCTTTTAGTGTTGGAAAACAATTTATCGAACCAATAGATCTTTCCAATCTCGAACATTGATTAAGCCTTTATATGTCTGGGAACCAACCCTCAGACATATTATCTTTCACAAAAACAGCATATTGTTACCAATAAAGCATAAAAGCTTATTTTGGGAATTAAATTACCATCATTATTAATAAAAAACGCCAATTTTATTTATCTTTACATCAATGGTAATCAACCATTGTTCTTTTATAAAGGTGTCCCTAAAATGGGGACATTTATAGTGAAAAAGCCCTTTTGAAGACAGATATTTCCTACACCCCCCCTGGAAAACATCGAAGACTATCGAAGAAAAGTAAAATTTGGTATTAATTTGGTCCCCATCCGAGTGGGCTAAGGTCCGAATCCTATTCCTTCATATTTACCATCAAAATCATAAAAGTATATCGACAAAGTTAAGACAAACTTTACTCCTATTCGTACATACTTCTCCAGCATAGTATTGTTGAGATTAATTGTGTATTGAACGGGATATTCATTTACAACTTTGTTCTCAAGGCTGCCTGAAAAAAGAGATAGAGCGCTGATGTTACGGGGTAAGGTGTGGTTGGTTATATTCTTCGTGGCTACAGACATTGGCTGCCCCAAAGGGAAGCTGTGCTTTGATGTTGCAGAATAGTAAATTGATTGAACACCACGCTGTAGCTATAGACATTAGGGGCCCCAAAGGGTAGCTGTGCTTTGATGTTGCAAAATGGTAAATTGATTGAACACCACACTGTAGCTACAAATATTAGTTACCCCAAAGGGCAGCTGTGCTTTGATGTTGCAGAATGGTAAATTGATTGAACACCACGCTGTGGCTACAAACATTAGGGGCCCTATGGGGCAGCAATAATTACCACATAAGTAAAAAAATTATCACCACAGCAACATCGAAGCGCAACCTGGAACTTTGAACCTGAAACCGTGAGGCGTTAGCCGAACACACTCCTTCTACACAACCCATATCAATAATAGCATATAGTAGGCATACTCAAGAATTGGTGGTGAGTTTGACTAAAGTTTGTTATCTGATTTATTATACTTGGAAATTGATTGAAAAGTGACTTGAGCCCTGTCAAAGCCCTACCAAAGCCTACTTTTTTCTTAGATATCTCTTAAGATTTTCTTGTGTTCCTCTTCTAAGGTGATCATTTTGCAACATCTGATGTTGTATTTGGGCCCTTTTTGCAACATCTCATGTTGCATTAAAAAAAACAATCACATCATTTCGTGACGTGCCTGAAAAAGAACATATGGCTGATTACCATACGTGTAAATGTAGTGAAAATAACGAAATAGACAAAAGAAAAGTCCTTGATTTACACCAAAGACTTTTCTTTAATTGTTTGATTTCAGGTTATTCCCGGCCTCCCTCAAATTTCTCCTGGCCGCGTTCTATTTCTTTTAATCTTAGCTTACTGAGCTCTTTCTCGAGCATCTTTACTTTCTCTTGCAACTCTTCATTGGTCGACACTTTCTTTCCTAATTCCGTTGTGCCTACCGACTCGCGTCCTTGCTCGGAATAGATAAACTGATCAGTCGAAGGAATACTCTCAACCTCTAACATTCCCGATGCTGGCGTATGAAAGCCTTCATCAAGCACCGAGGCTTTGATCTTAATCTTTCCTGCTATAAGTGTTGATCGCACCAGAATAGGTGCTGTACCCCACTCTAAACGCTTCGGATTTGCCATCACCGACTCATCACCTATGATTTCTCCTTCCCCTTCAATTTCGAATCGTATAACCGATCGGTTCAGTCGCCTTACATTACCATCTTCATCAACCATCGAAGCAATCACTCGTACAAAATCAGAGCCATTGGCAACTAACGAAGCGCCATTATCGGCAAGCGACAGACTAATTTGCACTGGCTTCTTCGCTGGCATACGCTTATAGGTAGCAACAACTTTCCCTCCAATTAGTCCTTCAGCCACAAAGCTTGCTTGCTTTTGTTTTCTCGCTCTATGCAGATTCTTTACATCGATAAAATCAAATACATCTTCAAAAACCACCAACGGATGAGGCATCTTCAGATTATAATCGGCCACCTTCTTCACTAAGGTATCTTGCTCATAAACAATCAAACGTACCTCTTCACAGTTTGTAAAGATGGTTACATCGGCCTCTGAAATAGGCTTCATTTGATGAGCAATATATACCATGGGCGGATTTGTTGCTGATACATCACGCTGACTGGCAAACATGTAGTAAGAGTACTTTGGCTGACGGAAGACATCTGTAATTCCTCCGAAGAAGGTATCGGGATGACCTCCTCGTTGATGATCAAACGAGTGCCATAGTGTTCCACCTACATGCTGACGAGGGGCTTCATACAACGCCTCCCACGAGGTGTAGATGTAATCAGGATTGGCATAGTGTTTTGCCTGAATCAACTGTGCTCGTTCACCCCAATTGCGTTCAATTCTACTAGGTGAATTATGTGCACTCCAGTCGTCAACACAGTCGCCCCATTCCCGCGTAAACACACATCGGTCTTCATTTTCGTAATCAAATCTTAGTCGCTTAAAATTCTCTGGAGTCTTGTCGGCCACTTTTCTGTAAAACTCACTTTTAAACGGATGTGAGTAGATGATATCGAAGTGCTCTTCTCCCCGGGCATGTGAATCGCATACCGTAAAAGCTCCCTGATATGGATACTCTTCGTGCACTAACTCATGTGCTCGCTTGGCGAAATCGTTTGGATACGATGTTTCGTTCAAAATAGGCTCCCACATTAACACACAGGCATAGTTTCTATCGCGGCGCACCATATTGCGAATGTCGCGATAAACACGCTGCTTAAAGATTGGCTTGTTGTTCCAAAACTGCCATCCAGGAGTAGCTACAATGTAAAACATTCCCAATTCATCACATGCTTCCATAAAGGCTGGATCAACCGGATAGTGAGCAGCACGGATAACATCACACCCGCCATCTTTCAAGAGCTTAGCATCGCGCCACTGTGCACCGTTCGACATGGCATTTCCAATAACCGCATGATCCTGATGACGATTTGCACCGATCAATTTACCAGGATATGGTTTGTTGTTTAAATAGAATCCATCTTTTCCTTTAAACTCAATCTTTCTGATACCCAAGCGAGATGCCACTCCATCAACAACATTTCCTTTCCGGTCGGTAACCTTCACTTCCAACCAATATAGGTTTGGCGACCAAGGGGTCCATAGTTCTGGATTTTTCACAACCAGACTGGTTTGTACGTTACCCGATCCTTCTCCTTTTAAGGTCAGCTTTCTAGTGGTTTGAGCCACCACATTGTTGGCCTTGTCTTTTAGCTTGATAACCACCTGCACGGTACTTTTCTTTGGAGAAGCATTCTGGAGGTTAATCTTAGCTCCTACTGTTGCCTGATTCTTTAGTAGCTCGGCAGTATAGGTAAAAACTCCTCCTCCGGCTACCTCTTTGGCTTCGATGGCATTTGTGACATAAACAGGATTGGTAGCAACCAACCATACATCACGGTATATTCCTCCGAAATACGAGAAATCGAGGTTATCCTGGCGCTGTCCCGGAGGATAGTCAGGATCGTTACTATTGTCGACCCATACCGCCAATACATTCTCCTCTTCAGTCTTCACCTTACCGGTCATGTCGATGTTAAACGGTAAGAATCCGCCATAATTTTCGCCCAACAACTCACCATTGAGCCAAACCTTACACTTCCCCATTACACCTTCAAAATGAAGCTTTAACACCTTATTTGCGGCCTCCTGAGGAACTTTAAAGTGTTTACGATACCATGCTGGTCCCTGGTAGTTATTACTTCCACTGGCCTCGGTGGTAATCAACTCCAGTCCGTTCGGACAATTTACCACATCCCAGTTGGAGTCGTCGAAATTAATTGTGTGAGCATCAGGAGTATCTCCTTTAATAAAACGCCAACCAATGTTGAAGTTATAGTTGATACGTCCACTGTTTGCAACTTCCCAAAATCCTGCTTTTGAGAAACGCTGGTCATTACTGTCGTTTCCGCACACGCCCATAACGGTACTAAATAGAAACAACAGCATGAAAAAGGTTAGTCTTTTTCGTGTCATGTTTTAAAATGATTAGATCTGTAGCAATTAATAAATAATTCGGTGCGACAAATATATGCTTTCGCTTTCATATTTCCAACCAGTACCCACCAGTAGTGTATTATTTCAATCTACAACACCTGGTATGTCAATCTGCTATAGCTCTCTAAATATTCATTCGGCAGGCAGACGATTACTTTAAGGAGAAATTAACACACCATCAGTGCATACACGTTTTAGCAGACATCATTATTCAAAACAACTACCTCATCACAACTTGTAAAGTTTTTTCGTCAGAATTGGGGTGATGAAAATTGAGACTTCAGTGGGGGTAAAATTGCTTGAAAAAAATTATCAGGACAGCACAGGATAGTTAAATAAAATTCACTTAATTTGTATAACACACAATACAAAATCAGTAGATCTATGGCTAATTATTTTCTAGCATTTGACTTAGGAGCATCCAGTGGGAGAGCAATGCTTGGCATACTGGAAAACAATAAGATAACTCTAAAAGAGGTTCATCGTTTTGAGAATAAAATGACCCGCATTGATGGGCATGATCACTGGGATATTCATCGTTTGTTTAATGAGCTAAAAACAGGTCTAAAAAACTGTATTGAGGATCATGGCGTGCAACCTGAGTCGATTGCGATCGACACCTGGGGGGTTGATTACGGACTGCTTGATGAGGATGGTAAGTTGATAAGTTTACCATATGCATACCGTGATAGTCGCACCGACGGAATGATGGAAAAAGTGTTTGCAAAAATCCCTTCCAAAGAGGTATATGAGCAGACAGGTATTCAGTTTATGCAATTGAATACTTTATTTCAGCTTTTCTCAATGGTCGACAATAATGATGAGGATCTAAAAAAGGCTAAAGATTTACTTTTCACTCCTGATTTATTGAGCTATTTCTTCTCAGGAGAGAAAAACACAGAATATTGTATCGCGAGTACCTCTCAAATGTTGCGTCCTGGAACTCAGGAATGGCAAGACGGACTGCTGAAAGGACTGAATATTCCTACTGATATTTTGCAGAAGGTTATTCTTCCGGGAACAGTGCGTGGAACATTAACACAAGATATATGTGAAGAGACAGGCAGTAAGCCAATACCTGTAGTTGCTGTAGGATCGCATGATACTGCATCGGCTATTGCATCGGTTCCTGCAAGTAGTGGTAATTGGGCTTATTTAAGTTCTGGTACATGGTCGCTTATGGGTGTAGAATCAGACTGTCCTATCATCAATGAAAAGAGTTTTAAGTATTCATTCACCAATGAGGGAGGTATCAATGGTACTACCCGTTTGCTGAAAAATATCACTGGTTTGTGGGTGATTCAGCAATGTCGAAGGATGTGGAATGAAACTGAATATATATCATTTGCTGATATTGTAGAGTTGAGTAAAGAAGCTGCGCCATTTCAATCGCTGATTGATACTGATCACAAGTTATTCCTGAATCCTGATAACATGATGGATGCAATTGATGAGTACTGTAGGTTAACTGATCAGCCTTCACCAACGACTAAGGCAGAGTATGCACGATGTGTATTTGAGAGTCTTGCATTGAAATATAAATCTACCCTTGATCAGATTGAGGATCTTACTGGAACCAAAATCGACAAGCTACATATTATTGGTGGTGGTGCTAACAATAAGTTATTGAATCAGTTTACCGCTAATGTTACAGGTATTGATGTGTATGCGGGTCCTGACGAGGCTACAGCTACTGGTAACTTATTGATGCAGGCTCGTGCGTTGGGTTATGTGAAGGATCTGAATCATATTAGAGAGATCGTGAAAGATTCATTCGATATTGAAAAGCATACTCCAGAAGATAAAGCTGAATGGATGCAAGCGTACCAGAAATATCAGGGGATTGTTGAGAAAGTTACAAGCGCCGCGATGTAACGGGGACACCTGCCTGTGATTTTGCAAAGACACCTGTCAGCGTCGTTAGCCCTGACAGCGTGTAAAAAAAGAACACGCTTACGAGGTCCTATCGGATGCTGAAAAGTGTTTAACGACGCTGAAAAGTATATGAGATCGGTGAAAATTGACAAAGCAGACTGCTAGTCTATTAAAATATTTGGTTGGACGGTTCAAGGCTGGAAGTAATGGCAATACGTTGTCAGGATCTTTCGGCCTTGCCTTTTTTTACCGTTCCAGTTCGGCTAACGCCTCACAGTTTCAGGTTAAATGTATCACGCTGCTGGCTGCCCTGGCATTCCACCGTTCTACCGCTTACCATTCAACCATAACTTCTGTTCTGCTACCCTTCCGTTCAACCTTTCAACCGTTTACCTTTCTACCATTATTCCGGTTTTCTGGCGAAGCCGTTTTCCCTTTTCGATGAAAAAATAACATCCATTTGTTGCAAATTAATTTTGTTCTGTGCATTTTTGTCAACCCTACCAGTTCCTACTAGTAGGGAATATTAGCCGATCAATCATTAAACAAATTGCAACACACTATGATTAAACTAATGAATTTACTTGTAATAGCGGCCGTATTTGCTACGTCGTGTAAAAGCAAGTATGAAAATGTTCCTTTCGAGGAAAACAATCCGCCCGAATGGGAGGATCAATCTGTGTATGAGATCAATAAAGAAAAACCTCATGCTCATTTCGTTCCATTTGAGAGCGAAGCAAAAGCTGTAGCGAACGACAAAAACGCTTCGGCTTACTACAAAAGCCTTAATGGCAAATGGAAATTCAATCTTGTAAAAAAACCAACCGATCGTCCTTACTACTTCTTTAAGGCAGACTATGACGATGCTGATTGGGATATGATTGATGTTCCTGCAAACTGGGAGTGTAAAGGATATGACATCCCTATTTACACTAACGTTGATTATCCTCACGAGAAGACTCCTCCAACTATTCAGGATCATTACAATCCTGTAGGATCTTATCGTACTTATTTTGAGATCCCTGAAGGATGGGATAACAAAGAGGTTATTCTTCATTTCGGAGCTGTGAGCTCGGCAATGTATGTATGGGTAAACGAACAAAAAGTTGGATACAGCGAAGGAAGTAAGACACCTGCTGAATTCAATATTACTAAATACTTGAAATCAGGAAAGAACCTGTTGGCTGTAGAAGTATACCGCTGGTGTGATGGTTCTTATCTTGAAGATCAGGATTTCTGGAGATTAAGCGGTATCACCAGAGATGTAGCGCTTGTGGGAAGAAACAAAGTTCATGTTTTCGACTTCTGGGCAAAAGCTGGTCTTACTGATGATTATAAAGACGGACAATTCGATCTTGACATTACTTTAAGAAACTTAGGTGCGGCTAAAGAAAAATACACCGTTTCAGCAAAGCTAATGGATGGAAACAAGTCGGTTTTCGAATATTCTAAAGAAATTGAATCAACTGATAAAGAGATTAAATTGAATCAAACAGCCACAGTTGCTAATCCTCGCAAATGGACTGCTGAGACTCCTAATCTTTATCAATTGATTATTACATTGAAAGATGCTAAGGGTAACATTGTTGAAGCTGAAGGTACTCAAGTTGGTTTCAGAAAAGTAGAAATCAAAAACGGTCAGCTTTGTGTTAACGGTACTCCTATCTACATTAAAGGAGTTAACCTTCACGAGCATCACCAGTTGAACGGTCACGTAATGGACGAAGAGACGATGATGAAAGATATCCGCGTGATGAAGCAATTCAACGTGAATACTGTTCGTACATCACACTACCCTCAGCCTGAGCGTTGGTACGAGCTTTGTAACAAGCATGGTCTTTACCTTATTGACGAAGCTAACATCGAGTCACACGGTATGCACTACGGTAAAGAATCGTTAGCTAAAGATGAGAGCTGGTTAGGTGCTCACATGATTAGAACTCAGCGTATGGTTGAGCGTGATAAAAACCACCCATCAGTAATTATCTGGTCGCTAGGTAATGAGGCTGGTGATGGCATCAACTTTGAGAAGACTTCAGCTTGGATCAAGTCGAGAGATCTTTCTCGCCCTGTACACTATGAAAGAGCAGAGCAAAAGCCTCATACCGATATTGTATGTCCTATGTACATGCGTATCTCTAACATGATTAAGTATGCTGAAAACCACAACGATCGTCCATTGATCCAGTGTGAGTATGCTCACGCAATGGGTAACAGTGTTGGTAACCTTCAAGACTACTGGGATGTTATTGAGAAATATGACGTTCTTCAAGGTGGTTCTATCTGGGACTGGGTAGATCAAGGTTTAGTTTTCGAAAATGAAAAAGGAGAGAAATACTGGACATATGGTGGCGACTACGGACCAAAAGATGTGCCTTCAGATGGTAACTTCTGTATTAATGGTTTGGTTGATCCTGACAGAACTCCTCACCCATCATTGTGGGAAGTGAAGAAGGTTTACCAGTATGTTGGTTTCAAAGCAGTAAACGTTCAGAAAGGTATCTTCGAGATCAAGAATAAGTACGATTTCCTTAACCTTAATGAATTTGATTTCGCTTGGGTTATCGAGGCTGATGGTAAAAAAGTAGCTGAAGGTAAAATTCCTGCATTGGATATTGCTGCACATCAGACTAAGAAAGTGACTATTAACTATTCTGTGAAGCCTGAAGCTGGTAAAGAATATTTCTTAACCATCAGCGCTTACCAGAAGAAAGGTAATGATATTATTCCTGCACACCACGAGTTGGCATTCGGACAGTTCAAATTACCTGTGAAGAAAGCTGCTGCTGTAGCTAAGACTTCAGGAGAATTGAAAATGTCAAAAGAAGGCGACAACACAGTTGTTAAAGGAAACGGTTTTGCTGTTACATTCAACAACAAGCAAGGTGTAATTAGCAGTCTTGTAAAAGATGGTAAAGAATTATTGAATGAGCAAAAAGGTCTTGAGCCTAACTTCTGGAGAGCTCCTATCGATAACGACTATGGTAATGGTTTCGATAAGCGATGCAAAGTATGGCGTAAGGCTGGTGCTGAGCGTAAAGTGAAGCAAGTGAAAACTGCTCAGGTTGGTAAGCAGCAGGTGAATGTTGTATTTACATTCTCTATTCCTGATCTTGAAGGAAAAGAAATTGCTTCTTACAAAACTACTTACAAAGTAAATGCTGGAGGAAACATCCTTGTAAACAACAGCATGAACATCACTGGTAAGAAATTACCTGAACTTCCTAGAATGGGTATGAACCTTCAGTTGGCTCGTGAATTCGACAACATGAAGTGGTATGGTCGTGGTCCTCAGGAAACTTACTGGGATCGTAAGACTGGTGCTCGTGTAGGATTGTATGGTGGAAAAGTTAAAGATCAATACTGGGCATACGTTCGTCCACAGGAGAATGGTAACAAAACCGACGTACGTTGGGCTTCATTCACTAACGACAAAGGTATAGGTATTCTTGCAATTGCAGATAACACACTTAGCGTGAGTGCACATCATAACATTATGGAAGATTTCGAATCTCCTGCTCGTACTGATGGTCGCCAGGTTGAAGGTGTTGAAGTAGTAAACCGTCACACTAACGACGTGAAAGAACGTGCATTGACTTCGGTAAACATCGACTACAAACAAATGGGTGTAGGTGGTGATACCAGCTGGGGTGCACATACGCATGATGAATATAAATTATTGGGCAAAAAATATAGTTATAGCTTTATTATTAAGCTTACCGATTCAAAGACTAACATCGAAAAATCGGCACGCGAAAATATTAAGTTCCAATAAGAAGTTGATTTAATTGGTTTTGAGAGCCATCCTTAACGGGATGGCTCTTTTTTTTGCAACTTTCTCAAGATTATTTATCGCTCTTTTCGTCTTTTTACTATCTTAGCACAATCGATTGCATAACCAGAGATAAAAGAGTAATTGCTGGCAGGTCCGCAAACTAACAGCATTTATAGTTTAGTTTAGTAACATTCCTTTTTAAGGGAGAAAAATTGTCATGATCGGCATCATTTGTCGATGGTTGACGCAACGTATTATTGTATCATGAGAAAGTGTATTATTGTGTTGTTTTGCTGCATCCTTAGTGTAGGAACTATGGCAGCAAAAAAAAGAGATTTACTGCAAAAACAATCAAAAGCGAAAGGTCTTAGCGAAGTATTGGTTTCCAACAATAGTTGGGTCAATTTTCCGGCCTACAAAGACCGTGCAGCCTGGAGTAAAATTCCACAGGAAAAAAGGGATGAGTATATTAAACAGGGTGAAAAATATCTTGATTATAATTGGCCCGCAGTTCCTGCATCTACCTATCTCGATTTCATGAGAACTGGTAGTCGTGAAGTAATGCAGATTCCTTACCGTGAACGCCAATCAGCTTTCGAATCGTTAGTAATGGCAGAGTTGATGGAAGGTAAAGGTCGCTTTATTGATCAAATCATCAATGGTGTGTGGGTATATTGCGAACAGACCTATTGGGGATTATCGGCTCACCTTTACATGCAAAAGGTTGGTCCCGGACTTCCTGATGTTTCAGACCTTACTATTGATCTTGGAGCAGGTAAAGTAGCCACTGATTTGGCATGGACCAATTACTTCTTTAAAGAACAATTTGATGCGATTAATCCGCTGATCTCGCAAAGAATCGTTAAAGAGATCACCGATAAAGTATTGACTCCTTACTATACTCGCGACGACATGTGGTGGATGGCATTCAATTCTGATTTTGTCAACAACTGGAATCCTTGGTGTAACTACAATGTATTGAACTGCGTGATGTTGATTGAAAAAGACAACGACAAGAAGATCGCAGCTATTGAAAAGACATTGAGATCGGTTGACCAGTTCATCAACTATTATCATGAAGATGGTGGTTGTGAAGAAGGTCCTGGTTACTGGGGACATGCAGGTGGTAAGCTATACGACTATCTGGAATTGGTTTATGAGATTACCGAAGGAAAGATTAGTCTGTTTGACAATTCATTGGTACAGAATATCGGGAAGTATATTTACAAGGCTTACATTGCTGATCCTTATTTTATCAACTTTGCCGATGCTGGTGCGCGCATTCATACCCGTCCTGGTATCATCTACAGCTTTGGACAAAGAATCAACGATGAAAAGATGATAGGTTTCGGTTCATTCCTTGCTAAAAAGTACAACTGGAAAGATGAGTTGTTCCATGGTAAAATTGAATTTGCTTTAGCTAACCTATTCCGTGTTGATGAGCTTTTAAGTCATGAATCATATGAACCATTAGAAGATTCATTCTGGATGCCTGGAACTGAAATTATGGGTGCTCGTGATAAGGCAAATACTACCAACGGATTCTATTTCGCGGCAAAAGGAGGTTATAACAATGAGAGTCACAACCACAACGATGCTGGTACATTTGTATTGTATTACAACGGTCAGCCTTGTCTTGTTGATGCAGGTGTTGGTACTTATACACGTAAGACCTTCAGTCCTGAGCGTTACACCATCTGGACAATGCAGTCGCAGTATCACAACCTGCCTAAAGTAAACGGCGTTGATCAGGCCAATGGTAAAGAATACAAAGCAACCAACTGCTCATTCTACAATTCAAAGTCGCAGACTATCTTCAACGTTGATCTTACTAAAGCTTATCCTGCAGCTGCTCAATTGAAAAGCTGGAAGCGTAGTATGAAACTTCGCAAAGGTAAGAGCTTTGAGGTTACCGATAATTACCAATTGGATGCTTATAAAGCTCCTACTTCATATAACTTGCTGACTTGCTGCAAGACTGAAGTTAATAAGAATACAATCACATTGAAGGGAGAAGGTTATACCCTTAAGCTTCAATTTAATCCTAAGTTGGTTACCCCAAAAGTTGAGTCAATTGACATCAAGGACAATAGACTTAAGAAAGCCTGGCCTCAGGGATTATCAAGAATTGTATTTACAGCAAATAGTAAAAACCTGACTGGCAAGAATGTATTTACAGTTAAGCCGGAATAATTAATAGATTTATACCTTAACAACATGAACTATTTCAAATCACTTTTTAGCGTATGTGCTGTATTGGCACTTTTTAGTTGCTCTCAGCAGCAGCGACCGGAAACAAATGTATTGGATGAAAGTCTGACATTTGCCGATCAGCAGTTCTCCAATGCAATGCAGATCACCTCTGATCCGAATAAAATTCCTAGAACTCTAGATAAGAACAGAGATCTTACTACTGTTGGTATTTATAACTGGACCAGTGGATTCTTTGCTGGAAATCTTTGGTATATGTACAAACTTACCGGAGAAGAAAAATGGAAAAATGAAGCGGTAAGATGGACTGAAGCATTAGATACTATTCAATACTGGAGCGGTAACCATGATGTTGGCTTCATGATTGGTGATAGCTACGGTCTGGGTATTCGCTTTGATAACCGTAAGCAATATGAGCCTGTAATGGTGCAAACTGCGGAGTCGCTTTGTAAGCGTTTCAATGAGACCACACAATGTTTAGAATCATGGAACTATCGTAAAGCATGGGATGGAAAGACTGAGTGGTTCTTCCCTGTAATTATCGATAACATGATGAATCTTGAGTTGCTTTTCGAAGCTTCGAAGATCAGTGGTAACCAGAGATACTACGACGTTGCTGTTACCCATGCAAATACAACAATGAAGAATCACTATCGCCCTGATTATAGCTGTTACCACGTGGTTGATTATGATGAGAAGACTGGTGAAGTAAAAGATAAAGCTACTTGCCAGGGATTCACTGATGAGTCGTCATGGGCACGCGGACAAGCTTGGGGATTGTATGGATATGTTCTTTGCTACCGTTACACAAAAGATGCTAAGTATCTTGATTTTGCAGAGAAAATTGCAAGCTTTATTCTTGATAATCCTCGTCTTCCTAAGGATCTTGTTCCTTACTGGGATTACAATGCCAACATGGACGGATGGAATCCTGAATGGAAGTATAACAAAGCAGATTACCCGGTAATTCCTCGTGATGCTTCGGCTGCTGCAATTACTTCTTCTGCCCTATTCGAATTGGCAACTTATGTTACCGATAAAGGATATCGCGAGAAAGCAACAGACATGTTAATGAGTCTGGCAAATAACTATAAAGCTGATCCTGCGAATAATAAGTACTTTATTTTGGATCACAGTGTTGGTAGTCTTCCTCATAGTGCTGAGATTGATGTACCATTGGTTTATGCCGATTATTACTTCCTTGAAGCAATTGATCGCTATAGAAATATGTAAATAAATAAGCCCCGCATTTGCAAATGCGGGGCTTATTTTTATACCTTAGTTGCCTGCAATCAATGGAAGGAAGTAATGATAATCAACTCATCAGATATCGTAAGTAGACTGAAAAACAGTGAAGAAAGTGTCTTTGAAATGGTATTTTCTTCTTACTTCCCACGTCTGGTGTATTTTACAAAAGAGTACCTTCCTGATGAAGAAACAGCCCGCAACATTGTTCACGACACCTTCCTATCGCTATGGAATGAAAGAGCCAAGTTACAAGACAATACCAACCTTAATGCCTGGCTTTTTACCGTTGCAAGAAACAAGTCGTTAAAATACCTCAGACACCTACAAGTAGAGAAAAAATTCAAGGAATATAGCTTGATTCAGCAACAAGAGATTCAGGCCAATCAGATTGCACTTTCGCATACCGATACTTCGGAGCTCACATTTCAGGAAATTCAGCAAAAGATTGAGCAAACAATGGCACAACTACCCGAACAATGTCGCAAAATCTTTCAGCTCAGTCGCTTTGAAGACAAAAAAAACAAAGAGATTGCCGAGGAGTTAGAAATTTCCATCAAAACCGTTGAAGCTCAAATTACTAAGGCCCTAAAACTATTCAGAATAAACCTCCAGGAATACCTTCCAATTATCTTTTTTTAAATTTTTTTCATTTTCCAGTAAGGGTAGTCTGCCCATAGAGGGTTATACTCTATGTAAAGCAGATAATAATGGATAAAGAGTTACTAGTAAAATATATTCTTGGAGAGCTATCGGATGATGAAAAGACTTCGGTGCTTGAATGGATTCTTGAATCAGATGATAATCAAAAAGAATTTAGCAGATTAAAATCGTCGTGGGCATTTAGCAATGCAACGAATAATCATTCAATAAGTGACATTGATAAAGAATTGAATCGATATCGACAGAATATAAGCAACAACAAGAAGGTTATTCGCTTCAACTTCCGCAACGTACTCAAATATGCAGCCATACTCATCATTACTTTCACATTGGGTATCACTGCCAATCAATATGTATTTAATCCTAACAATGATGAAGCAACAACCAATACCCTATTTGTCCCACCAGGACAGTCAGCTACTTTAACCTTAAGTGATGGTACCAGGGTATGGATAAATTCAGGATCAAAATTAACCTACCCTTCTCATTTTGAAAAAGATAAACGAGAAGTAGCATTAACAGGAGAAGCCTACTTTGATGTGGTTCACAATAAAGAAAAGCCTTTTAGAGTAGCCACCAATAGCATTGACATTCAGGTACTGGGAACAAGCTTCAATGTGGAGGCATACAAACGAGACAATTTCATTTCTACAACCCTTGTAGAAGGGAAAGTAGAATTAAGAAGTAAGAGTGATAAATTGATTACACCCTTAAAACCTGGACAGAATGCCAAATATGATAGGGAAACCAATAGCATGACAATTTCCAATATCGACACAAAACTATATACATCGTGGCGAAACGGTAGAATTACCTTTAAAGATGAACGGATTGAAGATATTGCCCGTAAGCTGGAACGTTGGTATAACGTAAGGATTAGTATCGAAAATGAAGAACTGAAAGATCAATTATATACAGGTACTATTCTTCGTTTTAAGCCAATAGATCAGATATTAGAGGTATTACGGATTACAGGAAATATACAATACAATCTGGATATGCAACAAGATAGAAAAAGTCAAATACAGTTATATAAATCAAAGCCTATGTAGCAAAAGAAAAATCTCAAAAAAAATGAATCGAAGAATATGGCCCATTCTCCGATTCTAAGTCTGAATTTAAATAATGCCGTTAGGCACAATCGTTAATCACAAACTTGTTCAAAGTTATGAAAAAAAAGTACATCAATACTTCTTATGGAAGGAGTATGTCCAAATTATTAAGGATTATGAAACTAACTTTTTTAATATCTTTTATTTGTATGATTCACGCTTATGGTTCGAGCTACGCTCAGAATCAGAAGTTTAACCTCAAAATGAAAGATGCGAGTATTAAGGATGTTATAGAAAAAATTGAAAGTGTTTCAGACTATTCATTTTTCTATAAAAGTGAGCATTTTGATGCCAATCAGAAGATTGATGCGAGTTTCAAAAACTCAACCATCCATGAGATAATGGATCTCATTTTAAAAAACACCAATATGCGTTACGAGGTAGTTGATAAGTATATCGCTATCACCGAACGAAAAATGAATGCCAATCAGCAAGTCACACAAATCTCAGGAGTCGTTAAAGATTCATCAGGAGAGCCATTGCCTGGAGTATCGGTAGTCGTCAAAGGAACTACCGTCGGTAGCGTTACCGATATTGACGGAAAGTATTCTATTGAAATACCTGCAGGTAGTGACGTTGTGATCTTTTCATTCATTGGAATGCAAACCCAGGAAATACAATTGGCTGGTCAATCGATGATTAACATTACTATGAATGAAGATGCCATTGGTTTGGAAGAGGTTGTTGCAGTAGGTTATGGTACACAGAAAAAGGTAAACCTTACAGGATCGATCACCACTGTTGATCAGGAAAAACTAAATTCACGTGCAGTAACCAACCTAAGTAGTGGTTTATCTGGTCTAGCACCTGGAGTAACTGTTTCTCAATCACGCGGAGGTAAAGTTGGAGATGAAGGAATCTCTATTCGTATTCGCGGTATTGGTACCATGAACGATAACAATCCGATGGTAGTTGTTGATGGAATTGTATCGTCAATGAGCGACATTGATCCTAACGATATTGAATCAATGTCGGTACTAAAAGATGCAGCATCTGCAGCAATCTATGGTTCACGTGCAGCAAATGGAGTAATATTGATTACCACCAAACGCGGACGTGCCGGCGAGATGAAGATGACTTACAATGGTTACACAGGATTCCAAACTGCCACTGACCTACCAACCTATGTGAATGATTTCGCTACTTACATGGAGCTAAACAACACCTATAGAGAGTCTCCATTGTACACCGAAGATGATATTACAGAATGGCGTAACGCAAACAATCCACTAACTCACCCTAATGTTGACTGGTTTAAAGAACAGGTAGGAAGAAACGCTTTCCTTCAAAATCACAGCTTCTCGTTTAGTGGAGGTACCGAAGTAACCCGTTATCGCTTTGCATTGAACTACCTCGATCAAGAAGGTTTGGTACTTGGTAATGAGCAGCAACGCTACTCGGCAAGAGCTAACCTCGAAACCAACATGACAAAGAATATCTCTGTAGGAGGGAACATTTTCTTCCGCTGGACAGAACTTGATCCTAATCCAATTAGCGATGGTGGTAATGGTGTAGACATAGGTGTTGTTCCTGCTATTCCAAACATCAAATCACCTGATGGAAGATGGGGAGGCGCTCAGCATTCAGCTGTTGGTACTACAATGAATCCTTTAGCTCGATTGGAATCAAATGTGAAGCACAATCGCTATCAGCACCTTCTTTCTGATATTTTCCTAAAATGGGAAATCATTGAAGGATTAACCCTTAATGGTAGTGTGTCGATCAACTGGAACAACAACTTATACCGTAGCTTTAACAAAACATTCCAGACCTGGAACTTCAGAGAGGATGTTATTGACAGAGAAGGTACTACCAATAGTGCCAGCATGCAGACTAAGCAGTCGTATCGATTGACTAATTTCACTACCCTAACGTATAATAAGAAGATCGACAATCATAATTTCACTGTTCTTGGTGGTCATCAGGCAGAGAAATATCGTTGGGAGAATCTAAAAGGTGGAGCAAAAGATTTCCCTAACGACGAGATTCAGGTTTTAGATGCCGGATTAAATGACATCAGCACTGGTGGAGGAATTACCGAAGAATCAATTGAATCATATTTCGGTCGTGTAAACTACGATTACCAAGGAAAATATCTGTTTGAAGCTAACTTAAGAGCTGATGGATCTTCAAGATTTAAAAAAGGAAACAAATGGGGTTACTTCCCTTCGGCTTCTGTAGGATGGAGAATCTCTGAAGAGAATTTCATGTCTGACTCTAACTTCTTCCAGAATTTGAAATTAAGAGCATCATGGGGAGAGCTAGGTAACCAAAATATCAACAGCTACTACCCTTACCAGGAAACGTATAGTATCAATAAGAATTATAGTTTCGACGGTCAGGTTTATCCTGGATATGCCTCTACAGCATTGGTAAACCAGGATATTAGCTGGGAGACTACCGAAGTGATTTCTGCAGCAGTTGAAGCAAACTTCCTGAATAGAATTAATACTTCGTTGGAATACTTCCACAAGCGTACCGATGATATCCTTGCAGGTCTGCCTGTTCCTGATTTCCTTGGAGCGAAGAGTGATCCTACTGTAAACCTTGCCGAGATGGTAAACCAAGGGGTAGAATTATCGGTAAATTACAATGGCAATATAGGTCCTGTAAAAGTAAATGCAGGAACACATGTTACCTGGTTAAAGAATGAGCTTACCGACTACTATGCTGATATTAAGACTGGTGGAAAACAAATTGGAGAAGTATACAACTCATACTATGGCTATGAAGCGGTTGGTATTTTCCGCACACAGGAGCAATTAGACAACGCAGCTGAGCATTGGAATTATACTGAATTAGGAGACGTTCAATACAAGGATCAGCTGACTGTCGATACTGACGGTGATGGTATTAATGATGCTGGAGATGGTAAGATTGATGCTGATGATAAAGTGATCATTGGAAAGAGCATTCCAACCTGGACATTTGGAGGTAACTTAAATCTTGAATACAAGAATTTTGATTTTGCAATGTTATTCCAGGGCGTATACAAAGTAGATGGTAGCTGGATTGGTAATGGTAACCGTCCGTTTGCATGGGGAGACCGTGGATTACTACACTCAATGTGGCTTGATGCATGGAGTCAAGAGAATCCTGATGGAGAGTTCCCACGCTTGTGGCAGAAATCAGATGGAGCTAACCGTTCTACTTCTACATTCTGGATTAAAGACATGTCGTACTTAAGAATCAAGAATATGCAGCTAGGCTATACCCTACCTCGCAATTTCGTTCGTGATTTAGGACTAAATAAAGTAAGAGTTTATCTAAGTAGTGATAATCCTTTCACCATTACCAACTGGGACATGGGATTTGACCCTGAGACAAGATCAACTGATGCCGTTCCTAATATTAAGACATTCATATTTGGAGTAAATATACAGTTCTAATTTGATGATTATTCACTTTGAATTAAAAACAGAAACGAAATGAAAAAAATAAGATATACAGCATTTACGTTAATCATTACACTGCTTTTTGCAAGCTCATGTAGTGACGACTTTCTGGATAAGCAGCCAAACGGAGCACTTTCTGTGTCAACATTCTGGCAAACAGCTGATGATGCAGAAGCAGGATTAACTGCCATTTATGATGCCTTACAAGTTGGAAGAGGTCAATTTGGATGGAGTATGATGGGATTGTTTGACTTGCTTACACCTATCGGGCACTGTCGCCAGGGATCTGTGAACGGCGTTGCGGCTGGTAATCATGATGTTAGTAACGGACAAACAAAGGGATTATGGACCAACTCATACAGAGGGGTTGTTCGTGCTAATGATCTGCTAACGAATATCGACAACATTGAGGTAAGTGAAGCTGATGCTGAACGTGTTAAGCAATACAAGGCTGAGGCACAATACCTTCGTGCAATGTTCTATTTCCACCTGGCTGACATGTTTGGTGATGTACCATTATTCTCCCATGTTCCGGAGGTTGAAGATGCCTTCATGGAAAAATCATCTAAAGAAGCTGTTATTGATCAGATTATTACCGATTTAGATGCAGCCATTGCAGTACTTCCTGTTGAAGCTAGTGTAGCGGGTAGAGCAACCAAAGGTGCAGCCTTAACCATGCGTGCAAAAGTTGCCATGATGGAAGAAGACTGGTCAGGCGCGAAAGCTGCTATTGATCAGGTGCTAACATTAGGCTACGACCTAGTGCCAAACTACTCTGATGTTATCAGCATTGATAATGAGAATAATGAAGAGGTAATTTTCGATATTCAATTCATCTTTGCCAACGATGCCGAAGGTGGAGGTACACATGAAAAGTTGTATGCAAACCGTTCCTCTGAAGCTAGTGGTTGGAGTTGGGTACAGCCAGCACTATGGTACGTTGATAAAATGGAACGTATAGATCCTGACCCTGACTATGTTATTGAGGATGACCGTATTCCTGCTGAGGTTTATGACTACTTTGAAGGTAGAGATCCACGTATGGATGCAACCATTCTTCGTCCTGGATCACACTTCCTTGACTATAGAAATATAGATATCCTACATCCTTACGAGATGCGTAACCTAAACCATTCGCAGACTAAGATGCAGATGCGTAAGTATGTAATCGAAGGTGATTATGATCGTACTTTAAGTAACGATTCTCCTCTAAACTTTATCGTATTGCGCTATGCTGATGTGCTATTGATGAAAGCTGAGGTAGAAGCAAAACTAGCAGGTAGTGCAGCAAGTCTCTCGCAAGATATGCTTGATGCTACAATCAACAAGGTTCGTGCTCGTGCGTCAGAACTACTTCCTGCTTATACTGCTGGAAATATCACCATGGAGAACATCTATGATGAGTATATTAAAGAGCTTGGTTTTGAAGGATGGATGTATTTCAACTTTAAACGATGGGGATGGATTGAGATGAATGATGGTTATGAAGTGATGGGATTAACAGTAAACAACGATGGTGTTTCTTTTAATTCTACTCCTATACAGACCAGAATATTTGAGGCTCCAAAGCATTATTTCTTCCCAGTTCCTGAATCAGAAATGGAAAGAGCTGAGAACTTAACCCAAAATCCTTATTGGGAATAGTTAATTAGTATTGAAAAGGCTGCCTCTTAAAAGAAGGCAGCCTTTTCATTCTAATACAATCTAATACTCTCTAATACAAAAAAAAGCCATCCTCTTAAAAGAAGACAGCTTTTTTGATTGGTAGAATTATATAAAAAAGAACAGTTACAATTTAAAGGAACCTTTTAGGCGGTCATCAACAGATGAATTACCCATCCATACATCAAACTCACCAGGCTCAACAACAAACTTCATATCCTTGTTATAGAAACCAAGGTCATGCAAAGATAGTTCAAATTGTACTAACTTTGCCTCTCCAGGCTTTAAAGTTACACGATTAAAGCCTCTTAACACTTTTTCGTAGGTAATAACACTCGACACTTTATCATTCAAATAAAGCTGTACAACCTCGTCTCCTGCGCGGTCTCCGGCGTTTTGAACAAGACAGCTCACCAATACTTTTGGATTATTTACATCTTTATTTTCTACCTTAATATTTAAGTTAGAAAACTCAAAATTCGTATAACTTAGTCCAAAACCGAATGGATAAAGTGGATCATCAACGCGTGCATCACCAAATCCAGTGTCTCCAGGTTGGTATGGGAACGCCATCGGCACCTGTCCTACTGATTTAGGGAATGTAATAGGTAATTTACCTCCTGGATTGTAATCGCCAAAGATTACATCAGCAACGGCTTTACCTGTAAATTGACCAGGATACCATGCTTCAATAATAGCTGGAACATTCTTCTGTGCCCAGTTACAAGAGATAGGACGACCATTCAACATTACCAATACAACAGGCTTACCTGTAGCCTGAATTGCTTGTAATAATTCTTTCTGATATCCTGAGAAGTCAAGATTGTAACGCGACATATTCTCTCCTACAGTCTTGTGGTCATCACCCAGACAAACAACAACAACATCTGATTTTAATGCTACAGAAACCGCATGAATAATCTGCTTCTTTTCCTCTCCTGCTGGCTTTTCTTTGATGATATCACTTTCAGGGAAATTTGAATCACGTACCTCACATCCTTTGTCATACAATACCTGAGTTGATCCTACTGCTGATTTGATACCTTCAACAACAGAAATTACTTCAGGCTCAACTGGTCCGTAACGAGAAGTCAATGATTTCTCTTCTTTGGCCATTGGACCAATCACTGCGATTGTATTAATTTCATCCTTATTAAGAGGAAGTATAGTCTTTCCGTTTACCTTATCATTCTTTAACAATACCAACGACTCACGGGCTGACTTTAATGATACCATAACGTGTTCTGGTACTCCTACTGTTTTATTAGCCTCCTGCGGTTTATCAAGAAATGGAGCATCAAATAGTCCCATTAAGAATTTCGTCTTCAATACCTCACGTACACGATCATCGATTACCGACATCGCAATGGTTCCATCTTCAATACCTTCACGCATTGGCTTTAGGAAATTCTCAGGTGCATTGAATGTAGTACGAACGTTACCTCCGGCTTTTAACCACTCTCCAATACCTTCTTTATAAGTTCCGGCAATACTGTGCTTATTCCATACATACTCAACAGCATCACTATCACTTACAATGTATCCTTTCATTCCCCAACGATTACGCAATACTTCTGTTAACAGGAAGTAATTCGAGGCAACTGGAATACCGTTATAATCATTATAAGATGCCATAACTCCCCAAGCATCAGCTTCGGTAATAGCAACTCTAAATGGTTCAAGATGCAGTGCAAACATTTCACGCTCCGACACCTGTGGGTGGGTACGACAAGCACCATCTCTACCTCCAATAGGTACACCGTAAACAGCAAAGTGTTTACAGGTTGACATTACTCCTGCGTCGCGCAGACCTGATACCTGCTGTTTTCCAAGCTGTCCTACCAGGTATGGATTCTCACCATATGACTCGATGGTTCTTCCCCAACGAGGATCACGAGCCAAATCAAGTACTGGACTGTATACATTGGTATATCCTAAAGTCTTTGCTTCTTTTCCGGTAATATTACCGATTTGATAAACAAGGTCTTTGTTCCAACTCGATGCAATACCTATCTGTGCAGGAAAGAATGTTGCTTTATAATGATTTAATCCACGAATACCCTCTGCGGTAAAATCAGCAGGGATTCCAAGACGTGTATCCTCTACAAACCACTTTTGAATAATGTTTAAACTGATTACGTGCTGTGAGTGAGGGAAAACATTCTCGAGTTTACCGTTATTTCTTAATCCAGTTAATTGCTCGTCGATATTTCCAATACCGTCTTTCCAGGCTTCATTTTTCCATTCTGGTGTTGGAAGTTCGTCTTTCAATACTGCTCCATATCCGTATAAGGTAACCAACTGACAAGT
Organism: Puteibacter caeruleilacunae; assembly: GCA_005217565.1. Taxonomy (GTDB): domain Bacteria; phylum Bacteroidota; class Bacteroidia; order Bacteroidales; family Prolixibacteraceae; genus Puteibacter; species Puteibacter caeruleilacunae. The sequence continues at coordinate 10,780 of SJCO01000005.1, read as the reverse complement.
CTTTTCGTTGGTATTCATTTGTTTTAACAAATCCTCAACACGGTCGTTCAGGGGAGCTTTTGAATCTTCGTAAATATCTTTCTTGCCGTTTTTATTGAAATCGATCCATCCCTTGTGATATATCGACTTCCTGTTGGCGTTAACGAAACTACATAAAGATATGCAGCAGATCGCAGTTAATAATAACTTCATTTGATATATAAATTTTGGTTTCTGGTATGCTCAAAAATTTGCGTCAAAGGTAACGAGAATAAATGGAAAACGGAAAACCGAAATAAGGGAAACAGGAATAACGGAGACCGGAAAAGGGCTTCTTATTTTTGCCATAATGCAAAGTTGTCCTGCCGGACGGGCCTTCATTTTTGGCTTACCCCAAAAACGAAGCAAAAAAGTCAAGGCTGCCTGAAAAAAGTAATCGATTTATTGTGGTTGCTAAGTTCGGCTGGGTGATCTTCTCTCTGCGTTCGAAGCTTCCCAGTCTCTCTAACCAACCACTGCTAAATCTCCTTACTTTTTTCAAGAGGCCGGTTCGTATGCGAGGGTCTGGTGCTTTTATGTGCATCAGAAGGCAGATGAGCCTTTGGCTCTGCCCTCTGGGGCAGATAATGTCTGTAGCATATGGTGCATATCCATTTAATTTTTATCGATACGTTTCATTGAAATAGGCTGCCCTTTGGGGCATCTAATGTCTGTAGAAAATGACATGTAACCACACAAATATATTTCCCGATTTTGTGAGGGGATGCGCTTAAACCCCGGAATCGCTACCGCTCATCCGAGGCTACCGACATTACCTGCCCCAAAGGGCAGCCTGAAACGTGTAACTTCCAACCGTGATAACACGCTGAAAGGTCTAACGACGCTTCCAAGTGTATTCAACGTTGCATGGAACCTGAAACTGTGAGGCGCTAGCCGAACTGAAACATGGAACTTGAAACCTAAAACTTGAAACTTAGAATTTTTAATCTGGAAATGGAGCGCTGTAACGTACCCCCTATAAAAAACAAAACCGGGAACAGGAATTAACCTGTTGACCCGGAAAAATTAACTAAACCTATGGAATAATCACCCTCTCAGGGGACAAAGATAAGAAAATGAATTAATATGCAAGTAACTTCCCAAATAATTTTCACTTTTTTTGAAAAAAAATGTGTGCGCACACGGATACACTATATATAAAAGGAAAAAATACAGGCATATTTCGTGAATAAACCTTGCGTCATACACCATTCACGCCCTAAAATCAAGGTAATTTACCTCACTCCTGGCCCCCATCACACCATAACCAATTGATTTAAAACACCTCACATACACTTACCTATCCTCTCTAATCAAAAACAACACTCACAAAACCACCTGCTCATGATGAAAATCACTTTTATTTCGCCCTCTAAATCTGACAAATTATTAAAATATCTGTGTATAAATAACTATTTTCGTACCCACTACTGGTTGGTACTGGTAGTTTAAAAAGAATTAAACCTTTATCTGTATTATTTATGGTAAATTTTAAGAACCTATTCACTGGCGTTCTTTTAGGCTTGGCAGTAACATTCGGTCTGACCAGAACCGAAGCCCAAGCAAATGACGACAAGCCTGATTGGGAAAACCCGAACATGTTTGATCAAAACAAAGAAGAACCACACGCCACGTTAATGCCTTTTAAAGATGTACAATCGGCACTAACGAAAAAGAGCAATCAATCAATTTATTACAAGAGTTTGAATGGCACCTGGAAATTCAACTGGGTAAAGAAGCCTTCTGACAGACCTGTAGAGTTTTATCATCCTGATTATGATGTATCGAACTGGGATAACACTCCTGTTCCATCAAATTGGGAAGTGCAAGGTTATGGTATTCCTATCTATGTGAACATTCCATATCCGTTTGCTGATAAACGCTATCCATTCACCGAGTTACGAGAAGGTCCTGAACCTCCACGTATGCCTCGCGACTATAATCCGGTGGGATCATATCGCAGAACATTCACTGTTCCTGAAAACTGGGATGGTCGTCAGATTTTCATCCAGTTTGGTGCTGTTAAATCAGCAATGTACATTTGGGTAAATGGCCACAAAGTTGGTTACAGTCAGGGTAGTAAGACTCCTGCTGAGTGGGACATTACTAAGTATCTTAAAAAAGGTGAGAACGTACTTGCAGTGGAAGTATATCGCTGGTGCGATGGCTCATACCTTGAGTGTCAGGACTTCTGGAGAATCAGTGGTATTGAAAGAGATGTATACATCTACTCAACTCCTAAGGTTCGCATCCACGACTTCTTCGTACACACTGATTTAGATGAGCAATACAAAGATGCAACGCTATCAGTTGATGTAAACCTAAAAAACCATGTAAACAAATTGCGTTCTGGCGATTACCAGGTAGAAATGCAATTGTATAATGCAGCTGGCGAATTGGTAAAGACTGAATCAGCTAAAGCTGCCATCAACAACAAAGCAAAAGCTGACGTTACGTTAACAAGTCAGATCAGCAATCCGCTTAAGTGGACTGCCGAGACTCCTAACCTATATAAACTTGTAGTTGTATTAAAAGATAAAAAAGGTACAGCACAGGAAGTAATCTCAACACAGGTAGGATTCCGAGAGATTGAAATTATCGACACTGTCTTCCATATTAATGGAGTAGCTGTATTAATCAAAGGAGTTAACCGTCACGAGCACGACCAGTTTACTGGACACGTTATTAGCGAAGAGGCAATGATCAAAGAGATCAGCTTGATGAAGCAATTCAACATCAATGCAGTAAGAACTTGCCACTACCCTAACGATGAGCGCTTCTATGAATTGTGCAATAAATATGGACTTTATGTAACCAATGAAGCCAATATTGAGTCGCATGGTATGGGTTACGGTGAGAAATCACTTGCTAAAAAGCCACTTTGGGAGAAAGCACACCTTGATCGTAACATCCGTATGGTTGAGCGCGACAAGAACCATCCATCAGTAATTGTATGGTCGATGGGTAACGAGGCTGGTGATGGTGTAAACTTCACAGCTGTATACAAGTGGATTAAAGCATTTGATCCATCACGTCCTATTCACTACGAGCGTGCAATTATGGGCGATAACACCGACATCTTCTGTCCTCAGTACCCAGGAGTAGGATCTCTTCTTAAATACGCTTCTAAAAGACAAACTAAGACGATGATCATGAGTGAGTATTCTCACGCAATGGGTAACAGCTCAGGTAACCTAGCCGACCTTTGGGATGTGATTCATGATGAAAAGAATGAACAGCTTCAGGGTGGATACATCTGGGACTGGATTGATCAGGCTTTAGTGAAAGAAGATAAAGACGGAACAACTTACTGGGCTTACGGTGGCGACTATGGACCACTTGGTACTCCTAGTGATAATAACTTCCTTGTAAACGGACTTATTTCGGCAGACTATACTCCTCACCCTTCAATGTGGGAAGTTAAGTATGCTTACCAGTACATCCGCTTCTACAATGAAAATGCTGATCAAGGAAAAGTATTGGTGAAGAACTATTTCGATTTCATTGATCTTAAAGACTATCAAATCAATTGGAATGTAACTGCTAACGGAAAAGAAGTACTTAGCGGTGTAGCTGAAAACTTCAATGTTGCAGCTCACGGATCTAAAGTATTAAACATCGACCTTTCAGGACTAAACAAAAAGCCTGGAGTAGAATACTTCTTGAACTTTACAGCTACATTGAAAAAAGCTCAACCATTCCTTGAGAAAGGTTTTGTTGTTGCCAATGAGCAAATCGCATTAACTAACGATAAGGCTGCTGTTGCTGAAACAAACAACACTCCTACGATTGAGCTTAACACTACCGATTTCGACTATACAATTCAAGGTGAAAACTTTGCAATTAAATTTGATCGTACGTCAGGTAAATTGACTTCTTACGAAATCAACGGTTTTGAATTAATGCAAAACGGACCTGTTGTTAATTTCTGGAGAGCACCTAACGATAACGACAAAGGAAGTAACATGATTGGTCGTTTGGAGATCTGGAGAACTGCAAGTAACCAGGTTAAAACAACTAATGTGAGTGCATCACAGTTATCAGCAAATCAAGTTCAGGTAGAGGTTGCATTAGCTCTTGATACTATTACTTCTACTCAGACTGTTAAATATCTTGTTGACGGTGCTGGTAAAGTAACTGTTACCACAGCATTGAAGACTGGTAGCAAGGAACTTCCTGATATGCCACGATTCGGTATGCGTCTTGAATTACCTGTTAACTTCGACAACCTAAGCTGGTTTGGTAGAGGCCCTCATGAAAACTACATCGACAGAAACAGAAGTGCGTTTGTAGGTATTTATGATGGTAAAGTTGCTGATCAATACTTCAACTACGTTCGTCCACAGGAGAATGGTTATAAGACTGATGCTCGCTGGTTTGAATTACGTAGTCAGAATGGATACGGTATCCGTTTTAGCGGAGCGCCTACCGTAGGATTCTCTGCATTGCATAATCCAATTGAAGACTTCGATCAGGTAACACACAGTGATTTCAGACATACCAACGATATCGTTAAAAAAGATGGTGTATTTGTAACTGTTGACTACCGAATGATGGGAGTTGCCGGCGACAACTCATGGGGAGCACGCCCATATAAAAAGTACTCTATACCTGCAAAAGATTATGAATTTAGCTTCTCTATTGAACCTATCTTCTAAATCGCCAATATAATTAGTTTACATAAGAATAACGTCATTGGTGCTATTCTTACAAGATTAAAAAAAGGCTGTATCACATTTCGTTGCGATACAGCCTTTTCATTTATTATAAAGCCTCTAAAAGAGAGCTAGTATTATTTATTAAAGATCTTGAATTTTCCTAGGTGAAGTTTCTGAAGGAAATACTGCATAGATACTCCCATTACACCTATACCATATTTCGTACTACGCGCAAGGTTAATAGATGAAGCCTCTTCGAAATATTTAGTCGGACAAGTTATTTCAGCAATCTCATATCCTTCAAAGCAAATCTGCGCTAACATCTGATTGTCAAAAACAAAGTCATCACTATTAACCTGATAATTGATTGCTCGCAACACCTCTCCCGAAAAAGCACGGTAACCAGTGTGGTACTCCGAAAGTTTCTGACTCATTAATATATTCTGAGAGAAAGTCAAGAATCGGTTTGCAATATATTTATACCAAGGCATTCCTCCTTTCATCGCTCCTTTCCCTAAAATACGAGATCCCAGCACCACTGGATAAATATCATTAGCAATCAAATAACACATTGAATGAATAAGCTTAGGCGTATATTGATAATCGGGATGAAGCATAATAACGATATCTCCACCAAGCTCAAGGGCCTTGTCGTAGCACGACTTTTGATTACCACCATACCCCTTATTCTTTTCATGTTGAATGATGTGTTTAATACCAAGCTCCTGACCACAACGTACCGTTTCATCGGAAGAATGATCATCAACCAGGATTACATCGTCAACAATATCAAAAGGAATTTCTTTATAGGTTTTTTCTAATGTTTTTTCAGCATTATATGCAGGTAATACAACAATTATCTTCTTCTCATCAATCATGGGTTTACAGGTTTAATTCTTTAGCTAGTTCAGGGTGTATTTTTTGTCCTTTTTGTCGGGCCATAATAAGTGATTTTCGGGCCTCTTCTTTTTGATTGGAGTAAAATTGACAAACACCCAGGTTATATCTAATATCCCCTCTTTCAGGATATTTCTTTACCAATTTCTTAAAATCTTTCATTGCCTTTGAAAACTGGCGTGTATGCAGCAAACACACACCTCGCTTAATAAGGTCAGCGTTATCATCTGGTTTTATTGCAACCGATAAGTTCAAGTAAGGTAGTGCCTCATCATAACGCTTGGTCAGGTATAAATAATTCCCCTTTTTAGAGGCAAAATAGTTCGTTGATCTGTTGACCAGGATAGGCACATCAATATTGGTCAATCGCTCCTGATCTGTATACTTATCTTTTCTAACGATCTCAAATAGGTAAGCCTTTTCTGATTCACCTATCTCATGAATAGGTTTAAAAGCAAACGCATACTTTGAAGTATATACGCCCAATGCAACCTTTATTGTTGTAATAGTTCTTCCGTCACTCACCTTAGGATTACGCCTCAAGCTTCCCATAATCACATGGGTAATTCCTCTATCCGCCATATAAGTCGCCACACTATCAGCCTTTGTCGACGGTAATCGGTATAATCCTTTATAATTTCCTTTCCCATATAGTGCAGCCATATTAGGCTTACGACACATTATCACACTCTCCTTAGGCAAGTTCTTACCTGCCCATTGGCACATATTCAGATAATTCTTCCAGTCGTTTGTAAAACCTACATATTTATCGCCATGAATTCCCTGATTAAGGGCTTTAAAATCTACCCGCTTAATGGTCTGCTGTATCACCGAAGTAAACAGCACACAACATACCGTAAGAAATATAGGTGCCAGCTTAGGTTTTTGCTCGTACACTTGTAGTAATCCCGAAGCCAGCACTACCACCATTAAAGGCACGAAAATAAGAATCAATCGCTCCTGGTCCCAATGCTTCTGTTGCGTAACAAATGTACCTCCAATAAGGATTACCAGGTATAGAATAGCAAATAACAGATGCTTTAAACGTTTACAGATCATCACAATCGATACGATTGTAAGCACAACAAACAATACAGTTAGGAAAGGTTTTATTTTATCGGCCTCTAATCCGCGCATACCAATCATCTTAGCAAAATGCTTCGATAAATACAGGTTAGCATTATCCCAGATACGCACCATAATACCAAAGAAATCTTCCTTTCCACGATCATGAAGATAGAAATGTTTCCAGGTCATATTCTCAAGCTGTCCGGCAATACCAGAGCCACTAACACCCCATACTACGCGCTTATATACCGATAACAATACATGAGACAATGTAAATCCGGATACTGCAATTATAGCCCCCTTATACTGTTTCTCTATCAAGTAGTAGATACCAATAGCAAGCACAACTCCCATTCCAATGTTCCTTGTAATACTTAAGAAGAACATACACAGAATAAACACACCCCACATCCACCAACTAAAGTCCTCATTCGCTGAACGCTTATCTTCCCGCTTATAAAACAGGTAAAACACCGAAGCCTGTAAAAACATGTACAATGCCTCGCTGTAGGTCTGACTAGCATAGTATAACAGATAAGATGAAAAGGAAAGGAAGGCAATCAATGCAAGAAACGCCACTCCTGGAATCCGTTTATGGAATGTTTTAAATGTTAGTATATAATGTCCCACCATCAAGCCCATAGAAATGAACTTAAACAGGATGACATTAAGTCCAAATATGCCAACAAAAGCACTCAGGAAAATAGGATAAAAAGCCCCATGCCAATCAGGGAACTTAGTCCCTTCCAGAAATTTCTTCGCTGAAATAATATATTCCGAATCGTCACCTCCTATACTGACTGTAAAGTTGAATAATAACAATGATACAACTACAGTAACACATAGTCCAGTATAAAATAGTAACGCAGAGCGTTTAATAACAAAGGCACTAACCTTGTCTAAAACAGACAGTTTAGTTTTTTGGTCTTTTCGTTTATTCATCCCGATCAATTATAGAGGTGACACAAAATTATTGTAAAATTGGAGATTGCAAAGAATTGGGCCGACAAAATGTCAATTTATAAGTATGCAATAAGTAAAAACTGTCATTAAATATAGCTACCCAACCATTCTTTCACTGCACCGTTATGCTTTCCTATAAATAATAAATGGTAGTAATATGACAATACCAATCACTAATACAATAGCTCCTGTTAAAGCCAAGGCAACCGAAAGGCTGTAGAAATCGTTCATCCAGCCCAGCAAAGGACCTAGTATAGCGAATAACACCCTTATGGAGAAATTTCGAACCGAAAGAATCGTTGCCCGAACCTCCGACGCAGTATATTGATTAATGTAATTCTTCAGTAACGGAGTTGCAATACCTCGCACACCATAAAACAGGAATAATATAGGGAAGGCATATAAACTAACATACATACTTGTAAGGAAATAAAACAAGCAAATTCCAAGAAGGATAAGGATATTTGCCCTTCGCTCTCCCAGCATACGATCCACGCGATATGCATATATTGAAACTATTCCTACCGTTAGGTTCAATAATGTCCACATTAATCCATACCATCCCACAGGAAGTTCTGCAGCTTTAAAATAAGGCTGCACAAACCATGCATAAGTCAATGTAGAAGTCCCGATTAATGCAGAGAATAGAATTGCTGTACGCAGACTCCGATTAAGCATCGCTTCTTTAGTTACCCTGAGAATGTCCATTAATGACACCATTTTATCTTTCGATTTAGGCGGCTCTTTTAATGCCAATGCAGCAGGAATAGCCATCGCCGCAACAGCAAACTGAAAGAAAAAAGGTGTTCGCAAAGTTATTGTTGCCAATAATCCACCAACAATACCCGCAAAAGCTTCGGCAAAATTCCCCAACGAAGTAACACGCCCCTCCAGTTTTAAATATTCCTTCTGTCGCTTTTCCATTTTCAGCGAATCATACAACATTGCAGAATCGGCCCCTGAAATAAAACTCTGTCCTACTCCAAGAATAATCTCTGCCACCACAAATCCAAGGAAAGAATGCGATACACTATAGGTCAAGAAACCAGCAGCCCCAAGAATACTACCTGTTAACAACGTATTCTTACGTCCCCACACATCAGCAAAATACCCCGAAGGAATTTCCATGACAACTATACCAACAGAATAAATGGCCTTAAGAATAAAAATATCTTTCATGCTCAAATTATTGTCTTGAAAAAACAAAACGATAATAGGCATGACCATATTAAACCATTTTGACAGTTTGATAATATATAGTGAATATAAGTTCGGTACCCTTCTCATGTGCTGATTTTCAATATGCAGTGCAAATATAATGCGAAAATCAAGATTACAAATTATATCATTTAGACACTTTTCTAAGCCTTTTCCATATCACCAAATGTTAATTTTTTGTATTTTTCTATCATTTCGTCAATAAAAAATAAAACTTTTTGTTTTGATGTCAGTAAAAAAGGTATATATTTGTCGAAAAGAAATCAAAACAAGATATAAACAGAAAAAATTGATATAATTATGCAACTTTACATTCCAGAAGGATACAAGTCACCACTTGATCCTAAGCAGACCGAAACAGCAATTAAACGAGTAAAAGACTTTTTTCAATTAAACCTTGCAGCCGAACTACGTCTTAGTCGTGTTACCGCACCTCTATTTGTAATGACAGGAACAGGAATCAACGATGATTTGAATGGAACTGAGAGATCAGTAAAATTCCCTATCAAGGAGCTTGGTGATAGAAAAGCTGAAGTTGTACACTCATTAGCTAAGTGGAAAAGAATGACACTTGGTAAATTAGGTATTGAGCCAGGTTACGGACTATACACTGATATGAACGCTATTCGTGCGGATGAAGAGTTGACTAACATCCACTCATTATATGTAGACCAGTGGGACTGGGAGCAATCAATGACTGCTGAACAGCGTAATTTAGATTTCCTTGTAAAGACTGTTGAGAACATTTTCCAGGTATTTAAGCGTACTGAGTTCTTTATCATGGAACATTACCCTGATATCAAGCCTCAGTTACCAGAAAAGATAACTTTCCTTCATACAGAAGACCTAGCTGAAGAGTATCCTGATCTTGCTCCTTCACAAAGAGAAACTGAAGCAGCTAAGAAATATGGTGCTATCTTCATTATCGGTATTGGTGGAGTAATGCCAAACGGTGAAAAACACGATGGACGTGCTCCAGACTATGATGACTGGACTTCAGAAACTGTTAACGGATATAAAGGATTGAACGGTGATATCGTTCTTTGGAACCCTATCCTTAATAGAGCATTTGAAATTTCATCAATGGGTATACGTGTTGACAAAGAAGCATTGCTTCGTCAGCTTGAGATTACAGGAACAGAAGAGAGAAAAGAACTTCTATTCCACAAAAAACTATTACAAGATGAAATTCCATTGTCGATTGGTGGAGGAATTGGTCAGTCACGTTTATGCATGTATTTCTTACGTAAAGCTCATATTGGAGAGGTACAGGCAAGTATTTGGCCAGACGAAATGATCGAAAAATGTGAAGATGCAGGTATTGCACTTATGTAATTTGATAAATAGAAGAAAAAAATGCGGCGAAAGCTGCATTTTTTTTTGCCCCAAACAATCCTGATATCGACACACTTACGTCTAAAACCCGCATAAACACTACAATCTCTCTGCATTTTTCTTTCAAATAATTCTTTTCGGTAAAAGATTTTTACATATATTTGCAACCGCAAAACGGAACACAACTCACGAGTTGTTAACCTCAAAAGGTCAGTTTTGCAAAACATAAGGAATGGTCCTGTAGCTCAGCTGGATAGAGCAACAGCCTTCTAAGCTGTGGGTCCCAGGTTCGAGTCCTGGCAGGATCACGAAAAAGCGCTGAAATTTCAGCGCTTTTTTTGTTTATAATCCCACGATTCGCTAACGCTTATCATGGGCAAAAAAGAAGATGTCCCTCCAGGACAACGCTTCGATGATCCCAATTTATATCCAGAAACTTAAAACATCTCTGTTGTCCAGCAGCTGGACAGGCGTCTCATTTTTAACACATAATTGTCCTGCCGGACAGGCCTTCATTTTTGGCTTAATCCAAAAACGAAGCAAAAAAATCAAGGCTGCCTGAAAAAAGCAATCGATTTATTACGGTTGATAAGTTCGGCTGGGTGATCTTCTCCCTACGGTCG
>SJCO01000342.1 GCA_005217565.1 Puteibacter caeruleilacunae | reverse complement strand
ATTGGTAATCTAAGTCGAAAAAGATGTGTTGGTATAATTTCCCAGTTGATTTTTGGTAGCCAATCGTACTTGAAAGATAAAGTGGAATTTCACGTAAACGAGTATCCGCACGATCTAACATTTTATAAATTACGTCTTCAGGCAAGTACATATCGCTAGCCATGGCTACATCATGTCCTTTCGCTTTTAACGAGAAGAGATAGTTAATTCGTTTTTGAATTGGCTCAACATGAGCAATTTCAGCTTCAATTTCAGCTTGTTTTAAGAAATCAGTTTGTTCATCGGTAAGTAATAGATTTTTTTGCAAGCGAGTGTAGATATCGTCTAATGTAATCTCAATTTTATCTGATTGACGCTCAAACGTTGTTTTACGCATG
>SJCO01000341.1 GCA_005217565.1 Puteibacter caeruleilacunae | reverse complement strand
CAACAGGGGGTCCTGACAAAATCGATGGCACCACTGGAGCGCTGGAGCGTGAAGCGGGAGCAGACTGAACCGGAGGTGCTGAGATACCAGAATGCTGAAGCATRAGGGYCATGAATGCCCKACTCTCWGCCCGATCCTGAAGTAGCTGCTGCTGAAGTGCATCCTGCCTGTCCTGCATGCTCTGAAACATYGAGAGCATCATATCGGATAACCGGGCCTGCTCRGCTGCCAGGTTGGCCAGAATCGTCGCAAGAGCAGGGTCCATAGCCGGAGGAGGARCAGGGGCAGCACKAGAACTCCCAGCCTCATGATCATGTGAGCGTGGAGGCATAGGAGGCGGAGGCGGAGGAGGAACCCCAAAATCATCATATCATCAT
>SJCO01000340.1 GCA_005217565.1 Puteibacter caeruleilacunae | reverse complement strand
GTTGGTGGTTTGCCTAATGGGACGGAAAGTAATGGAGTATGCTTAGGAATGYGAGGRTAGCGTAGRGGGATCTTACTATACTTCTTGCGCTCGTGGCGCTTAGAAGTGAAGGACGCGGAGTCRGATCCGGATGTAGAGGGCGAGGAAGAGTCGGTCTCGTAGTAGACCACTTTCTTCATTTTCTTCTTCTTCTCGCCACTCTTGTGCGWYCKAATGCGTGAAGGGGATCCWTCCTTCTTYTTGTTGSCGGACTCCCTTGATGGAGCCTTCCCGTGGCTTGTGGYCTTCTCGCCGGTTTCCATCTCCCTCTTGGCGGATCTTCYYGACATCACWTCGAGTKGTTAGACTCTAATGAAGTACCARGCTCTGATACCAATACCA
>SJCO01000339.1 GCA_005217565.1 Puteibacter caeruleilacunae | reverse complement strand
TACGACGGCGCCAACATCCAGTACCTGACCGACAGCAGCTCCATCGTGCTGGCGCCACGTTTCTCGCCCAATGGCGACCGGGTGCTCTATACCAGCTACGAGACGGGGTTCCCCCGGATTTACATGCTCGACGTGGGCTCCGTGCAGCGCCGCGCCCTGCCGGAGACGCCGGGCAACATGACCTTCGCACCGCGCTTCTCGCCCGACGGCGGCACCGTGGTCTTCTCGGTGGAGCAGGGCGGAAATACCGACATCTACGCCATGGACGTGGCCTCGGGTTCGACCCGGCGACTGACCGAGGCCCCCTCGATCGAGACCGGGCCGAGCTTTTCGCCCGACGGCTCGAAGATCGTCTTCGAAAGCGACCGCTCGGGCACCCAGCA
>SJCO01000040.1 GCA_005217565.1 Puteibacter caeruleilacunae | reverse complement strand
TCATCACACCGGATAGATCTTAAAGGTGAGTCTCTAAGAAAAGGTGTCTTGAAGAGTGAGTAAATAATTTTTTTCCTATTATTGCACCATCTTTCAAAGTGGCACCATTTGGACCGTTTTTGCTGGCATGGTCACTCCGTTTTAGCCATTGATTCCTGTTATTTTCTATAAACTCTAATTTTTGAGATAATTCAGTAGTGAAAATTTCAGAATCATTGATCCATGTTAGGTCAAAATTATGATTGAAGTAATCATCTCGGATTTTTATGTTCCTTTCTTTCACTTTACCCAAAGACACAATCCAGTCAATATAAACTTTCGAGAGTTGCTCTTTGGTTGCGGCTTTTTGAACTTTAGGTAAAATTTCAATCAATTGTTGATCCCAATTGAAATTACCACTGGCAACTTCAGGATGATAATATTTTAAAAATCCCCAAACTCTGCATATAGAAACTAATTTTTTGGTACTATCAATATGAGGATTGGAAATACAAGTAACAGCTTTAAAAAAAAGTAATATAAAAAAACATGCACAACGCAGTCTTATGTTCTTCATACTAAATCTATTTATTATTTTTAATCTATTCTAAATGTCTTATATATTGTTATTTACTTGTTTAATCTCAAGTAGAAAATCATAATAGTCAATCTTATATACTTTATCTTCTTTTGTCTACATCCTCTAAGTACATGACAAAAATTGACAGATATCTATATTGCTCTGGCTTTTTGAGTTTAACAAAACATTTGCAATATAGGCTAATCCGCATTTGAATATACTTTTTGCTCTTCGCCCATGTTTTTTCCTTTTGATTTTCTTTATATTTTCATGGATGAATATTCCAATTTTATAGCACCATACAAAAGCAATCATTACTAATAGTGTTAGTTTTTCAATTGTCTAGTCCTGAATTTGATAGCTGTTTTTTCTATTATTATTTCATTTGCTTTAAATGAACTTTTATCTGAAAGCTTTAAAGACGCATTTCCTGTCAGACATATTTTATTTTCTTTTTCTACTACTTTGTCAGCGTCATACTTTAAATTTGTCAATTCTTCGGCAGAAGAAATAATTAATTTATCCTGCTCCAATTTTATTAAAAATGAGTTAGTTTTCATACAAGCATTTTTCATAAAAATTACCGTATCTTTTTTAATATCCATTTCAACTCCATTTCGTTCGAAATGAATGTCGCCTTTGAAAGTATATCCTGATGAATTTCCAGAAAAACTGTAGCTGTCGAAAGACATCCAATCTCTTTTGTTCTTAGGTAGTTTTTGGAAATTATCAGGAATTAGTTTTTTTCTCGTTTTGAAATTTATTATATACATTTCTGATAAAGGCAAATCATCTTCTGACAGAAAAGCATTTTGGGGAATTGCGAAAGTGTATTTTGTATCTGGGTTCAAATCTATTGGTACTGTCCAACTCTTTTGTTCGTTGCCCCGACCATTTACAGGATGCATGTAAGGCTTAAAATCTTCTGATTCTCCTATACTGTAAAAAACAGGATTCTCTATACCTTCTGCTATTTTCGTTTTCCTATCGAACTCTATAACGATATGGTTGATTTTATAATCAATTTCACTATCATCATTAGCTATACTTATACTTTCAATATTTGCTAGCGCTTTTTCAAAGTTGATTTTTATTTCATCCACATTTAAATTATTCTGTATGCTGACTATTTGTGGCATAAAATCATATAATGTTGGATATTTTTCTCTTTTCATTCCATACTCATTCAAGGCATTGAAAAGCTCTTGTATCCATATAAAACCTTTAGCCCTTTCTTTATTTATTAGCTTTTGGGTACTTATTTTCTCAACGTGAGCTTTAAAATATTGTATTACACAGGCTCTTACCAAAATTTCATATGACATAGAGCGAGCTCCTGGATATGATATATATTCTTCTGATGCATCAAAAAAATCTTCTGCTTTTGTTTTTAAATCCTTATAGTAGATATCAATTAGTCGGTTACAAAATGAATGGCTAAATTCATGAACGACAGTCTGTACAGTTATTTCTTTTGCAGGGAAAATGGGGGTTCCGTTGCCATCAGCTTCTTTAACTCCTATTATAACATTAATATCCTCTTTCCCATCCTTAAGGATGTTTGTAACTCCATAGTTGCTATGTCCATTAAGCATTCCCAATATTATATAAAAGTCAGCATTAGGAACGGCTCCATAGAAATTCTCAAACCAAGAAAAGTCTATATCTTTCAAAATTTCCCTGCTGAAATTCTTTTCTGCAACTAAATACAAGTCTTTGTGTGAACTGAAGAATTTGGTAAAGTTTGTTTCCTTATAAAATGAGTTTAGATGGTCTATAAATACATCTATGCTCTCCTTATTCCATCTTTTATCAATGCCTTTAAGCAACAAGTCATTCTTTAGTTTAATTTCTTTGTCAATTTTAATGCTTGTAGCTATGCTTGCTATGGCATCATATGAAATTCCTTGTTCTGTATTCAGTTTTTTTGCCAGAGATATAAGCTTATGCAATCTGTAGTCTGCAAAATATGCATCAACATCTTTTGCATAATTCGGGATGTTGTCGTTAACATATTCTTCAAACCCAGCAAGTCTGCATACAACACTAAGTAATTCTACTCGTTTATCAACCTTTGGTTTTACATTTAATTTGTATTCGCTTTTTGCATTAATGACTGATGTGGTTAATAGTAAAATAAGGGCTGTAAGTTTTATTTCTCTCATTACATTGGAATTTTAATTATATACTGAGGACGAATACGACCATGAGAAAGTTACATTTGAAATTGATGGTAAACTCATTTTTGAAAATCAATTAATATTTTGACTTAATCTGCATTCGTTCAAAATTGGAGTTAACGGTGAGTGTATGGTGTCGTAGATACCCCTAAGGGTAGCTATGCACTATACACCGTGTTACCTGCTTTTTTTATTTTCATTCAAATCGAGTCATTCTGTAAGGTTCATAAATAATTGGAATCACAGTTTTCCCCTTCTTATCTATGAAGCCTGCCTTTCCTTCTAATTCAACATAGGCCAACCCATTATTAAACTGACTTACATAGTCAAACTTTGGATCGATTACGATTTCACCTTTTTTATTTACAAATCCATATTTCTCTTTCAAGCTGAAATTTGCAACACCTTCATAAAAGTGCCATAAACCATCAAATTGAGGTTCGATTATAAGATTACCTTTTTTATCATATGCTCCCCATTTCTTGTTTTTTGCTTGAACGATATGCATTCCATCGGACAGATTACCTGTACTCAAATAGTTTGGTGGTATAATAGTATCACCTTTGACATTTAATCTACCTCGTCCGTTTTCAGTCTTAAATGCTCCAGGGTATGTGTTTAAAGACCACAATTTTTTGTCCTTATGTTTTTCTTCTACATAGTCAAATGTCTCACCCTTTTTGTTTATTAGTTTTTGTTCTCCTTCAAATGTCCATACTACAGCTAGGTTAGAAAGAAAAGAATAGCAAGTTTCATAGATTAGTGGGATTATCACTTTTCCCTTTTTGTCGATATATCCACAACTATCATTTACTGTAACGTCAGCTAAACCTTTAGAAAAACTGCCAAACGATTCATCATAGATAAAGTCAATTATTGTGTCACCCTTTTTATCAATAAAACCATATTTTTCATCTGAATTCCCAACACAAGCATAACCTTCATAAAAGAAATCTGCGTCCCAATATTTTGGTTCTATTATTACTTTTCCTTTTCTATCAATATACCCCCAAACACTATCCTTCTCAACAAGGTAAATTCCTTCGTTTACTCCATTAATATAGTCCCACTCGGGTTGGACAATGACTTGTGCTTTCGAGTCAATAAGCCCATACATGTCTCCTTGCTTGATGACAGCCATTTTAGTTTGGCAGGACAAAAAAGTAAGTGTCAATATGATTAAGGTAGCGTACTTCATTTTTTTAATTGCAGGTAACGGATAGAATATGCGTAGTGCGGGATTTCAAGGCACTTCACTATCATACCGCTATATTGTTTATTAAATGCTTTATGCTTCAAATTTAGCAACTTACCCCGCATTACGTATATTTATTGTTAGGCAATGTTTTTTATTCATCCACAATTCGTTCAAAAGGTACTATTTTATCCTCAATCAGTTTATGCTTTAATGAATCAGCATAATTATGTGCAAACTTTTCCTTTTCTGATTTCGGCAATTTGAAATACAAATCATAGCGCTTTTCCCACTCCTCATATTCTTCATCATCAGTTCCAGGTCTTTCTACAAAATCCTGATAGTGTGCAAAATGTCCGAATTCATGAATCAAAGTCCTATATAATTGAGTCGCTCTAACATTATCAATTTCGTAATCAGCAACAAAATTTCGTTTGTCAGTAGTTATTAAGTGTCCATCTTCTTTTAATCTCTCCAACTCTCGTTGACTTTCTACCGATAATTTCTTAGTCCACTTAAATTTCCTTTCAAAATCCATTGCCTCAATGATTATCGCAGGAGAATATTCACCCTCAAATTCATAAGAGTAAATCAGTCTACCCCAAACTGGTGATAAGGTTTCCTCTTTTCTTTTTGGTTGTCTTAAAATTATCAATTCTAAATCACCGTAATCTTTGGTCGGAATATTTTCTATAATCTTTGAAATATCATTTACAGAACAAGCGTGTTCAGATGTCTCTCTAGTCTGTTCGACAACAAATACGAAATCATGTCCATTTATAGTTCTTTGAAATTTTTTGTATTTGTCCAATCGCTCATAAAAGCTTTTAAGAATCAAAGCAGGCTGCGGAATAGTCAACTCGTTATCCTTTCCATGCCCCTGTTTAGAAGTCCCAATATTTCTATTTCTTCTTGTTGCGTCTCTCATTTGCAGATTGTCGTCCTAAATATTGCCTAACGGTGAATATAAGATGCGTAGGGCATTAGGAATCATTTTTCCTTTCGGATACCCACAGAGCCAAATCAAAGATTTGGCTGAGCTGCTAGAAACTGCTCTCGCTCAAAGCCTGCACTTCCCGCCCTATGCATTTTATATATTGTTAGGCATCGGTTTTTTCCATTTTATTCAATATCTCGTCCCATTTAATAACATTCGGGCTTGTTTCTTTGCAGATAGAGAAAGTCACTACTTCTGTTTCTCCTAATGTTTTAATGTTCTTCTTTGAAACACCGCCAAATAGTAAAAAGCCATTCTCTTTTAATTCATCTAGTTCCTTTTGGAGTTGCTGGCCAATTTTTATAATCTCTCCTGCATCTCGGTCTGGCAAAATATCCCCCCAATCCTGAAGGTTTTGGAAATAATCCGCAACTATTGTTGCCTCTTCATCATTTTCAAAGTCTTCATTATAAAAGTTATAAAAATGGATTCTTGAAAGAATTTTAGCTAATTCCTGCCCACTTTCCATTCTAGGTAACACAAATGGTGATTCCTTTTTCTCTTTTTTCAATCTATCAGCAACCCACTCCTCATGTTTTCTTTTTATTTCTTTTAATTTCTCAACAGAATAATCATTTACATTCTCATCAATTACTTTATGATGTTCTAAACAAAGTAAAACTAAGTTGTCAAATTCGTCATGCTCTATTTGAGCCTTTGAATTACCTCTTGGTCCATCATCTTTTTTACTTATAATATGACATTCTTCTCCAACAACAACTGTCGCTTGAGTTTCATTATCATTTGTAATTAATTCTTTCTTGCAAATGGCACACTTATTTCCTGAGCGTGCCCAAAGTATTTTTCTCGTTTTTGATGAAATACTCATATTATATATAAATATTTAGTTGTGCTACTTATTATCTGATGCCTAACGGTTTGGATATGTTGAGTGCGGGACATTGAAACGCTTCACAGTCAGGTTGCCACTGAGCCAATTCGTTTATTCATATTTTTGTTTTTATAGCCAAGTCGTCAAAGACGAACTGGCGTTGTTGCTGCGAAGAACTGCGGTTGAATTACCCGCTGTACCCCGCATTAAATATAGCTTTTGTTGAACTAACCCCGCTCCGCGGGAGCTTATTAATCATAAAAGTAATCAAAAGCAAAATAAAAATCTGATTTTTCTGCCATTAATTTTTAACACATTAATTATGAGCAGAAAAAGTTATTTGGAGCAGGCTGGYATAGCCGTTCCTGAGTTTAAAACCTTAAGCAAAAAGTTTTACCGAAAGTACACAATAGCGGGGAAATCGGAGTCGTGTACACGCAATTACCTGATGCAAATCTCGAAAATGGTACTGCATTTTAAATGTTCGCCGTTAGAATTGTCGGTCGACCAAATGGAAGAATACCTTTTCYTGATCCGGCAAAWCGAGAAACCCAGCATGAGTTCGTTTAAACACCTGGTTTATGGTTTACGCACCCTGTTTTCAATGTTTAAAAACGAACGCCTTTTTTTGRCACTGCCACCCATTTCGGGAAGCAAAACATTACCGGTAGTATTCTCGCAGGCCGAAATTAAACAGTTGTTAATTGCCCCAAACCTTTTAAAACACCGGGTAATGTTCTCGTTGATTTACGATGCCGGATTACGCATCTCCGAAGCCATTAATCTGAAAATTGCAGATGTTGATTTCCATCGCCAACAAGTTCACATTCGCGAGAGTAAACACAAAAAAGATCRCTATGTTCCTATCTCCTCGCACATGGCTCGGGGGCTGAAAAAGTACCTCGATGTGAGCAATCCGAAAGTGTGGATGTTTAACGGAAAGCTTCGCGGAAAACCTATGAGTCGCGAAGGAATCCGCCACGCTTTTCGTTCGTATGTGGCAAAAACAGAAATCGAAAAAAAGGTATGCGTACATACGCTTYGGCACAGTTACGCCACACATTTGCTTGAAATGGGATTRGATATTGTGAGCGTAAAAAACCAACTAGGGCATGCCGATATTGCCACCACCATGATGTATTTGCACATTGCACGGTCGAACCCTGTGGCGGGTTTTGCCCCCATGGAAAAGCTTTATAAAAAATGATCGGGGATGAAGCCGCAACACTGGGAAAAATTGTGCG
>SJCO01000338.1 GCA_005217565.1 Puteibacter caeruleilacunae | reverse complement strand
TGAAGCTTATTGTCTTTTCTGGAAAAGCTTTTGTTTATGTGCTTCCAATTTCCAAGAGTTAAACCCTTATTAATACCAACAAAAGCAAATTTCGTTACGTTTTTAGTCGATTTTCTAACCCATGTATATACTATCTCATTATCCTTCTTGTAGTAGAAATATACATGATACCAATGATCTTTTTCGTCACTTCGGCCGTCTTTCAACAATGTCTGAGATGGTACTATATATTGAGGATTCTCAGCTTTAAATTTTTCAATAGCATTAATCAATTCTATCTCACTACACTCCAGTTCATATCTCTCGGCATATGGATAGCTGCCTGGAGCAAAGTTGCAGGCTCCAAGAGTCCAGAATAGAACAAATAATAAGGCGGATAATCTA
>SJCO01000332.1 GCA_005217565.1 Puteibacter caeruleilacunae | reverse complement strand
TTGGTCCTTAAGCAAGGTATTCCTATTTACTAATTGAGCGATACAATGTAACGCGTTATCTTGCTCAATTGAAATAGTTTCATACCTTTGGACCAAATCAACATGAGAGCACTTTAGCTCCTCATGTTCTTTAGTCAACTCGTCAAAGTGTWGMATCTTYATGGAGAGAATATYTTCTAGCCTTTGACGAGCTTCGCTTTGTTCTCTCGCTCTTTCTAGAAGTTTGAGCATGACCGCCTTATCTTCTTGGCTTARGCGAGCGTAGAGTTGCAYRAAGCTTCTTTCTTCCTCCTCATCCTCRTTTGTGCTTCYGCTATCATTTKYATTAGCCACACAACACATGTGGGAATYRAAATGGGAAGACAAACCTCTTGGAGAGGTGGATTCATCG
>SJCO01000039.1 GCA_005217565.1 Puteibacter caeruleilacunae | reverse complement strand
TGATTTTCGTCAGCCAGCCCCGAATATTATACTGATAATCCATATCCTGATAGCCATTATGAAGCTCTTTTTTTGTCTGTCTTCCCAACTCATCGTAAGTGAACTTAGCAATGGTAGTCAGAGAGGAAGTATTGTAACCATGCTTTACTGTAGTTGGTCGCCCCATATGATCGTAGGCAAACTCTTTATTAATGGTTATTTTAGTTGAAGTACTTGCTCTCCTGTACTCTGTCTGTTGTTTTATTGGTTGTCCTGTGAAGTTATAATCCGTTGAAATTCGATTATATGCATATTCCGGTGATGCTGACCCCTCTGTCCGGCGATATTGACCCCTCAGAGAAAAAAGGTTGGCAGAACGTGATGGTCTGACAATATTACCGTTTTTTTCTTAAACTTTCACCTTTTAATTCCACTCTGTATGAAGTATGTACAAAACGATCAAGAATGGCATCTGCGATTGTCTCCTCACCGATGATATCAAACCAGCTCCCCACGGGTAATTGACTTGCAATGATAGTTGATTTCTTTCCGTGACGATCTTCTATGATCTCCATTAGATCCAACTGTTGTTGTTGTTCCAAATGGGTAAGTCCAAAATCGTCAAGTATCAATAAATCCATCTTGGCCAGCTTTTCAAAAAACTTGTAGATGGTTCCTTCAGCTCGGGCAATCTTCGATTTTTGAAGTAGCTTTTGCACATTGAAGTACGCAACTTTAAAACCCTGAGCACAAGCTTGGTGTCCAAGAGCTGATGCCAAAAAGCTTTTACCACAGCCAGTAGAACCTGTGATGAGAACTGATTCTCCTTGTGATAAATAATTACCTGTAGCTAATGATGAGATTAAGGTTTTATCGAGGCCTCTATCTGCTTCCCACTTTATTTCTTCAATAGATGCCTGGTAACGAAAGCGGGCATTCTTTTCCAGACGTTCAAATCGTCTTTGTTCTCGTTCTTGTAATTCAGCCTGTAATAGGATCTCCAGGCCTTCGCTTAACGTTAATTCACTGCTTTTTCTTGTTTCCAGTAAAGCAGACCATGTTCGATTCATTCCATGTAATCGCAGTTGTCTAAATTGATCTTCAATTTGCATCATAGCTATTAAATTTAAGTGTTAATTGAGAGTAATATGCTTTCCCTCGTATGTTTTCATGCTTGGGAAGAGCTGGTTTATTTGTTTGTTGTGTCCAATCTGTCGTTTTGTTATTGATCACATTAAGTAAAAAACGATATGAATACACTTTATGCTCTAAGGCAATCTTACAAGCCTTTTTAAAGAGTTCAGGATTCGTTTTCCGTTGCAGATTAAGTAAGCCATCACAAGTCCTGTAGAGTTGCTCTGGATGCTTGTTTTGCTTGAAGAGCATATCCATTAATTCCGTTAGCTCATTGCAGCAAGCTTTGGCCTTTTTCAGGTAGTATTCAGGACTACGATCAAAGTAGTGATTATGCGCAGAACATAGATGTTCGCGACAGGTGCTGTATGCTCCCATTTTAAAATCTCTTTGATGTACAGCAATTTGCTTGCCTTTTGCGAAGATATGCAGCATACTGCGTGTGTATATCACTTTCACTTTTATTCCAATGTAAGCGTATGGCACACTGTAGTAGTGCTTGTCTACACTAAGGTAGATATGATTGTTTTTGGCAACCTTAAGTGTTTTGTAATATTTCAGTTCAAAAGGGTGCTCAGGCAACGGTTTTAATAGATGTTTCTCGTCTGCAAGAAAGCACTCTTCTCTACAATAAGGCTTTTGCTGCATCCGTGTTTGATTATGCTCTTTGTTTTTCTGCGTGATAGCGATATTCAGATCTTTCAAACTAAAAAACTTTCGATTCCGTAATTTGGCATATATCCTTGTATAAGCTAATCGTACTTGATTTTCCACTAAAGCCTTGTCCTTTGGTTTGCGTACCCGCGCTGGTATAACTGTTGTACCATAGTGATTGGCAAAATCTTCCAGGACTCTGTTTACTTCTGGCTCATACTTATTGGCCCTAATGATCGCAGATTTCAGGTTGTCTGGAACCAGCACCTTAGGAGTTCCTCCAAAATATTCTAAACTAGATTTTAAGGCGTAGATAAAATCGATAATATTTTGACTCCTTACTGCAATAACATAGCTATAATCAGAGTAAGGTAAACATGCTATAAAGACCTGACAATAAATGATCTCTCCTGTTTCAAGATCTATATAACTCACCTTCTTGCCGGCAAAATCAATATAGAGTTTTTCTCCTGCAACATGATTTAGTACTGATGAAGGATTAGAGGCAACCTGATGTTGAGATAAGTGGAAACAAAACTGCGAACGACTATATCCTTTGGGATATTCAGTGATATATTCCTCCCACAATAAATTCTTGGTTACTCCAGTTTTATTCAGTTCTGAGATATAATAATCCAGTTTGCCCTTTAGATGTTCAAACCGGTCATCTTTATAAGCTGGATTACCTGCATGGAACTTAGATTCCAGGACTGGGTCGTCCATAGCTAGCAGATCGGCAACATCAATCCTTAAACTACTAAGTTTATCAAGATATGACTTGACAGTATTTTTACTTATTCCCAGATTCCTGGCAATAGTCTTTTTAGGAATACCCTCCTGACAGAAACGTAATAACTGTTTAATTTGACTCATAGATTTTGGTTTTCCGGCCATCTGCGTTCGTTTTAGTGGTTACTTCTGCTACCACTAATAACCTAAATCTCTGTCAATTAAAAAAGGGGTCAACATGCTCCGGATTCATATCCCTAAAGGGGTCAGTATGCTCCGGAATATCCAATTATATCCACCATCAGGATTTTTAATGACCTCAAATTGCACTCGTTGTCTTTATTTGAGAGATATTGTCGTAAAAAAAATCCCAGAGTTATCTGGGATTTTCAATTGGCTTATTTTATTTAACATTCATGATAACGAATTACAAAACAACAATCACCAACTTTGCGTTGTAACCTCTCAATATTGAGTATTACAATTTAGCTTCGGGGTGTTATAATATCCAAAAGCCCTATTAGTACCAACTTTCTTATATTTCTCTATCCTATTCCTGCAAACATAATAATGGATACTTTTTAATCTATGGTCAATTCGTACAACTCTAGTATCCTCAAAATCATCAGGTAATAGACCTAATTCCCTTTTTACATCCGTAGAATCCAGAACTCCAAAATTATTCACAGCATCCAATACATCCCTTCGCAAAGGTGTAATGCCATCATTCCAGACAAATAATTTACCGTTCTTAATCTCATAATTATTAGGAAAATAACTACAAGGAACCTTTCCAATACTATCTTTGATTCCTAAAGTAATATGTCCATCTATTTCTGGCGATACTGAAAACACTAATAAATCATCTTTCGATTCCTCATTAAATACCCAAAAAATATCAAATCGTTTTCCTTTTCTTTCTTTAAAATAATTTCTCGGCATTTTATAAGTATTTGCGCAATCTATTATAACATTCTTTCGAGCGGACTCAATATCACCTATACCTTTAATCATTTGACTCTTATAAGTAACACACCCCATTAAAACAGAGCAAAACGCCAGTATAATAATATTAGAATTTCTTTTCATAACCTCCTGCAATTATATAAAACGACAAATTAGGATATCTTTTTCTTAACGGAACATCAAAATCTTCCGAAGGTGTATGGTCATTATTCGGATGAGTATGAAAATGTCCTTTTAAATAATCTCCATACTGAGTAAACTATCTTTTTGGTGTTTCCGATCTAACTCGGGTACTGTTCTTATACTTATAGGTTTTTATCCTTAATACTTTGTTGCTGTTTTTTTCTCCTAAACGAATTCCTGCAATCTCTTTACCTATATAATCAGAAAATTCAGAAATAAATTTATTAAAATCTTACAAACTAGGCTCTCCCTCTCCATTAACCTTGAAGCTATTATTGTTTTCTTGCAAATTTAGTCCCTCTTCTAGAATACCTTTACTAATGTCATCAACAGCAACTTTCGATTTACCTCGTTCGGTTTTTCTAACTAAAAACCTAAGAATCCATTCCCTTTTTTCTTTACATTACCATTCTTATTCGCTTTAAGAATCCTGTCAGTTTCATCTTTTGTTTTTTTTACTAACACCATCTCCCCTGTCTCCCCATTAACCTTATAATCATCCATACCGTTAGGATCAATTCTAAGAATAGGATTATTTCTTACATATTAATAAACGGACCATGATTCGTACTTCTCTGCCATAGGATCCACCACATGCCACCTTCCCAGCTCCGCATCATACATTCTAGCTCCATAGTCGTAGTTTTCAAAGAACTCGTTGTTTAACTCTTTACCATTATAAAGATACTTATTTTCAGCGAGATTATTTTCGGTGAAAATATTTCCAAATGGATAGTACACTGTTTTTTGATTTACAACTGGAGTGCTACCACCGTAGTGAAAGATCATTCGGGTGTTCCCTAAGTGATCTTTCAAAAAATGGTGGTATGTTGGAACATCATAAAACCATATGAAGTCAGAACTTTATCCATGTCTCTACTATCGATGAAGCTACCGTAATATTCCTCTGACTTATCATGAATAGAAACTGATTATCGCCATTAGTGCGATGTTATAGATTGAACTGCACTCTAAAAATAACACCTATCATTTTTTTAGGAGAGCAGTTCAATTTCAAAAGCTTACTATATCCATTTAAAAGATGAGTTCTTCAAAACACTTCCTTTTTGTTTCCACTCATCTCTAAGTTGGAGTAATGATTTCGCTTTGCTATTTTTCCACCACTCAAAATAAAGCTTCTTAACCTCTTTTATTTCATCATATGTCAGAGGTTCCTTTACAATATCCTTTTTATCACTTCTAACGATAACTCCATAACCATAAATATTAAGCGGATTCACCTGTGTCGTACCATTATACTCTACATCTATATTGTTTAAAGTATCCTTCGCTAATATTAATTCAATAGTATAAGCAGCTATTATTCCTTTATAATTGTTCAGCAAGAATCCTTCTAATGTTGATGAATATGGATTACTAAAGCCTACAAATGATTTTTGTTTAACATCAATCAACTCAATTAATATAGGAATTGCTGCTTTTCCAATCTCATAAGATTGGATATATAGATCACAATTGTTGTTTGGCTGATTAAAACACGCTCTAATTAAATCACCCTCATCATCTTGTTCAAAACATGAAGTAATAATCAAAAAAACACCAACAAATATCAACTTACTTAATGAATGAATCTTCATATTGTCAAAATTTAGTGTTGTATACTTTTAATATCTCTCCTTGAAGGAGTACTTCCCATTTTTCTAAAATAAGCTCTTGATGTCAGTTTACCAGTTCCGTATTGTTGACTATAAGTAAGCGCCCGCTCTGGTACACTATTTATGCATAAATAGTGTACCAGAGCGGGCGCTTACAGTGATCTTTCAGATAGTAATGATATGTTGATGTTGGGACATCATAAAATCCATCAGAAATAAGAACTCTATCCAGGGATCCTCCTTGATAGATGAAGTTACTATAGTATTCCTTCTTTTCTGAAGCGGAAGTGCTTGCGGTCTTCTGCCATTACCCTCGATGCAATGATTCGAGATGCTAAAGCCCGAAAAGCTTACGGAGCTTAAAATATTTCAACTATATATAATATAAAACCCGGCGTTTGCCGGGTTTTATATTTTAAGACCAACTATGTATATCTATTTTTACTGGGGAACATCGTTTGAGCTCTTCAACTAATTTACCAATGGGAGTATCTGATAATTCACCATGATAAAAATGATACTTCTTTTCATTCACTATTAAGATTACTTCCCAGCCACCTTTCTTTGTATAGTCTTTCTCAACTTCATCCAGAGTCAAAACCTTAGCTTGTAAATCCGTAATGATTTTTAAATCAGCATCTTTAATTATTATGGTTGTATCATTAATTACTCTCTCAAAGGAGTCGCTATCCTTAGTTTGTCCTTTATCTCCAAAAATTACATTCAAAGAACCATCTTCATAAACTTTAATTGAATAGGTTTTTGAAGTAATTCCAGTAGGAAATATATTGCATTTTAAAACCATTTTATTTGTCGATTTTATTCCTTGACAACCCATTGTTATAAATAACAATAGGACTAAATAAATAATGACGTTCTTATTTAACATTAGTAAGCCCCCCTTTCGTCTAATCCTTGTTCTTTTCTAATTTTATTTTCAGTGTAAACATTTGGGTCTTTTAAACCAACAGTTTGTAATTCCTCCTTAGGGACAGTTTGCGTTACTGTATTACCTGCTGCATCTTTGTACGTATGCGTATCAGTAGTTGAGTAATTGGTTGCCTTTCCTTTCATAGAACGCTCACCATGAATCAACTCATGCGCTAACCCAATTTCATCAGGTCTTGTCTTTCCTGACACATTACCTGTCGCAGGGTCTTTTGTTGGTATAGAAGGATTCGCTGAAGGGTCAAAATTAACAGTCACATCACTTCCTTTTCCATTGGTAGCATCTGTAGGATTCACATCCATTTCAGAATTTCCACTTCCAACTGCTCCGATTGAAATAGTCATTGTTTTTGAATCTGCACCTTTTTGATTTAAGTCTCGTATCAGACCCGTACCAGTTGTCAAGGTTTTACCAGAATTAGCACCACCCAATTTTGTGATAATCATTTCACCTTTACTATTTATTGACAACTGGTCATTTGTAAGTTTTTGAAGATGATTCAATGTCGTTTGTTGTTGAGCTGCTGTACCAGCCAAAACAATTCTCTCTCCATCAGGGTCTATAAAAATTATCGGATTATTTGCTACATAAACATATGGTGACAAATGAACATATTTTTTATCATCTGCTAATGGATCTATACAATGCCAGCGTGCTAATGCTGCGTCGTACATACGTGAACCGTAGTCATAATTTTCAAAGAACTCGTTGTTTAACTCTTTACCATTATAAAGGTACTTATTTTCAGTGAGATTATTTTCGGTGAACATACTTCCAAATGGATAATACTCTGTTTTTTGATCTACAACAGGTGTACTACCACTGTAGTGAAAGCTCATTCGGGTGTTTCCTAAATGATCTTTCAAATAGTAGTGGTATGTTGATGTTGGAACATCGTAAAAACCATCAGAGGTCAGAATCCGATCCAACGATCCTCCTTGATATATGAAACTACCATAGTAGTCCATCTTCTCTGAAGAGGAAGTGCTGACTGTCTTTTGCCATTTCACTCCTGCAGCATCGTATTCATACTGGGTATTTTTCGATGTATTGCTGTATTTCTTAGGCAGATTTAGCTCTTCAAAATACTCAATGTTGATACCCCTAAGGTTATCAGCGGTTGCATTACCGTTGTCATCATAACTGAAAGTCTTATTGGAGATCGAAGAGCTATTGAATGTTCCACTAAGCGAACTTAGTTGATTTCCACTATAAGTGTAAGTCAGTGCCTCTCTGTTACTACCTGATGATGTTTTACGAGTCAGGGATTGGATGTTTCCATTCTTATCGTAGGTAATCGGACTAACATCATAATAGCTGTAATTGCTTAAGTTACCTGACGAGTAAGTACGCCCATAATCAGCCTTTGTCAGGCGATTTAAACCATCATATCGGAAAGCATACCCTGCTCGCTTGGTATCATTGTTTCGCCAACGAATACCACTGATATTACCATTGTGTT
>SJCO01000331.1 GCA_005217565.1 Puteibacter caeruleilacunae | reverse complement strand
GCCATAAAGAAACTTGCAATAGGTGARGTGAGACCTCAAGAAAAGGATGATGAGGAAGGAACTTTSTGGATGACCAATGAGGTTGTTGATGTGRGTGCAAAGGTGGTRAGTGACAAAGTCTCCACCCAAGCAAACCCATCAACCTCAAGTCATCCAAGCCATGAAGAAAATYATCAAAGGATGCCAAYAGTGGTAGAAGAYGAACACGAAAGYATTGATGGTGAAGTGCCTCTTGATCAAGTGAATGATGAGGAGGAGCAAATACAAAGACAACCATCAGTGCC
>SJCO01000328.1 GCA_005217565.1 Puteibacter caeruleilacunae | reverse complement strand
GTCGAGGATGTCGTCCAGYGTGCGYTCGCCTCCRCGAGGTCCTCCYCGGGCGCGAGARGCRGGYGGTCCGGCGGCGTGKACTTCTTCGCGAGGYCTCTTCTCCCARCGYTTGTCGGGCTGCTGATTCGTGTCGCGTCGTGGTGCTGCCGGTGCRGGCTTTGCTCCTCCGATGAGGTCCTGRGCYCGCTCRTCGGCGGTGATGTAGAGGTCGGCTTCCCGGAACAKCTCCTCGGAAGTAGTCGGCGCCTTCTGTAGTATGGCTCGGACRAAAGCCGAGTCRTTGGATCCTCTGTAGAAGTCCTCGATCACGGCCGCCTCCGTGACCTCGGGGATGCGATTTCTCATGGTCTGAAACCTTTTAAGGTATGACCGGAGAGTCTCATCCCCCCGGCGC
>SJCO01000326.1 GCA_005217565.1 Puteibacter caeruleilacunae | reverse complement strand
CCAAAGTGGAGAGCGATGCAGAGTGATGGCGAAGGGTAAATRATACCGRTAGAGTRGAGTGGAAGCCTTGTCTTCGCCGAAGACTCCATTTCCCTTTCAATCTAYGACTTAGCATARRAMTWTACTTGAAAACACATTAGTCRTAGCACATRAAAGAGAKATGATCAAARGTATATAAATGAGCTATGTGTGCAAAGTRTCAATCAAAGTTCCGAGAATCAAGAATGTTTAGCTCATTCCTAAGTTTGGTAAAGGTTTTCTCATCTAATGGTTTGGTAAAGATATCGGCTAGTTGTTCTTTGGTGCTAACATAAGCTATCTYGATATCCCCCCTTTGTTGGTGATCCCTCAAAAAGTGATACCGAATGGTTATGTGCTTAGTGCGACTGTGCTCAA
>SJCO01000325.1 GCA_005217565.1 Puteibacter caeruleilacunae | reverse complement strand
TGATGCCGTATTACAGCTACCATCTCCATCACACAACTTATAAGTAAAGCTATCCGATCCGTTGAAGTTCTCATCTGGAGTGAACGTATATGTTCCATCAACATTGATGATCACAGTTCCATGAGCAGGACTTGTTTCAATCGACCAAGTATTTCCTCCATCAGTACTTTCTGTATCATTTGCGGCTAGATCTCCACTTATTGTGGTATCCTCATCAACACTAACGACATCTGCAACTGCTGTTGGATTGTCATTTTCCGATTCAATGTTTACAAATACTGTTGCTTCATCACAATCTCCATTTGCATCACAGATACGATAAATAAAGCTATCGTTGCCATGATAATCGGCATTCGGTACATAACTGATAGTATCATCTGTTGGATCATTAGATGTT
>SJCO01000038.1 GCA_005217565.1 Puteibacter caeruleilacunae | reverse complement strand
TTCCGGGATTAGAAGTTAAAGATTATTCTGTGGCTTAATTTGTCTGCATTGTATTTCTTCGTCAATACCCGGGATGTGTAGAATGGAAAAAACGATATGCAGAAAATTTTATTGCTTTTTATCTTGCTTATTCTTTGTTTTGTGGGGGGCGGCTCAAGATGTTGTTATTAAGGGAATTGTGACAGGAGAGGACAATCGGCCTTTAGAGTTTGCTAATGTTTATATCGAGGGGCAGTTTAACTCCGCAACCATTACAAAAGCTGATGGTTCCTGTGAAGGCATATTTTTTGTGGAAGTATGCTCAAAAAGATCTCAAAAATAGCATATAGTAAAAGGCAAGAAGAGTTGTAGAGGAGTTTGTGAACTCTAAGTCTATCTTTTTCCTGAAATATAACTGGATATGGATGGGGGTGAAAATATAGAAGGCGTCTTACCAATTACCTACCAAAGCCTTCTCAATGCCAGCTATTTTCTTACAATTCTCTTCAATTTCTCTAGGCTGGCTCTACAATAGAGGTTAAAATGCATCATCTCAAGTTGCATTTGCTGTTATTTTGCCACATGTGGCGTTACACTTTAAAAAAGAACGCTAGTTGCTTTCTGTATCAGTCATAAAGTTAGCAAAAAAACATCCAAGTAGTCACAAAAATCAAAGAATTTGAGGTACCGAGGCAATAAGATGCAGACAGTCCAAATTAACAGTATTGAGAGTAATGGAAGTTTGTTATTTTAAAATATTATGCAAACCTTTGAGTTGCTGCAATGAGGAAAATGCATGCAGCTCCTAAATGACAAGACAATGACGAAGAGAATAGATTAAAAAGAAAATCACTAGCAGCGAGAATAGTTGCAAGAGTCTCAACGGTGAATTTACCTACTTTTTTATTGCACAATTCTCTGCCGGGAGTTGATGTAGTGCAATGTGTAGAGAATTAGTTTTATATCCTATCATTTGAGATCGTTAGATTTAATGGAAAAGATAAATAGTAATCAAAATGGATCGATGAAGCTTTACGTATGATTTGCTCTTGTTGTATCTATCCTGAGAAATGGGGTGTACTCGACTCTGTATTTTTTGATGGTTATTAGGTAAATTAAATTTCGAAAGAGGTACATTAACAATAAATAAATGAAATGAGTGAAAATCTGATAGGATTACTGTTATTAGTTTTGTGTTTTATTTATTCCTGTGATACTGGTACGGAAATCTCGTATAGCTATAATAATATTGAGATTAAACGGATTGACAAGTGTGGGAAAACTATTTTTTATTACAATCATGTTGCTAATGATGTTCCTAAAATATGGGTGGAGTACTCAGGAATAAATGATGGTTTTTCAGGATATTTGAAATTTGAAGACAATGGAAAAGTAAGTCTTCTCTCTGGAGATGGCTATTTTCAATCATCAAATATAGATACGTCAAAGTTTGAATACAAAAGAATAATGGCACATCAACGACCATATCTCATTGAGAATGTTTGCATTGTTCAGCTTTCAACCAGATATGAACAAGAAAAAAACCAAAACACAGACTCAAAAGTTAAGGTGGTTTATTATGACTCAAATAAATAAAGTTTGTTTTAAGCTGCATTATAAGATATTGAGGGAACGCAACAGTTGGATAAAACATTTTGTGATAGAGTCTTATGAACAAGAAGAAAATTAGAATATTAAGGTGGATTGTTACAATTATAGGAGGAATTATCTTCTTTTGGTATCATACAAAAGATGCCCCTACATTCATGGATTATCAATTGATGGAGTATCGCGACATGAGAGAGCGATCGCTTAATGGTTTAGTTACTGATAAAAAAATTGATGTACAAAATCATTCTCGACCAACCATCATTATTCAGCAGAATGAAAGCAAGATAGAGCTTGACATGTTGAGAGACCGCAGTAATTTCTATAATTATGTGAATATTGGTGACTCAATTACAAAACCGCATGGAAGTATAGAAATACATGTTTTTAGTTCCAAGAAAGATACTCTTATTAGATTAGACTATTTGGTAACGGATTAAGGGAACAGGTCAGAATCGATAAGATTATAATGTTGATAGGTAATTGATGTAGAGAAAAGCTGTCATCAAAAAGAAATACAAAAATTATGACGAAGACAAAGAGGCATACTGGAATGACAGCGATATTCGGTGGAGCATTGGTAATGTGTGGTATTGTTTTATCATGTGTTTTTTTCTCAAAGGATCATAAGAGTAGTGTGTATACATGTGTTTATGAGGCAACTAGTTCCATATCTAAGGATAAGGATCTGTTCTATTGCCACTACACTAAGTTTGCCATGGATAGCAAGAGTTATTTAGTCTATGAGGATGATGTAGGGGTATATTCAGCAGTTTATGAGATAGATATGGAAAAAGAGTTGGTGTCTCGAATTCGCAAAGGGAATAAATACGAAATTATGCGATTAGAAGGAACAAAGCAATTTAACATTGGAGATGAAACTTTTTCTGTAGATTGTTATTCATGTGCAAATGTAGATGTTCTGTGTGAGCCATTCTGGTATTTCTTTTGTGATGAATATGGATTCATTCTCTTTAAAGAACGCGGATTTACAAGAGAGATGACTTATTTTAAAGGAGAAAAAGATCCGGTTTGTTCCTTGGTGGAGCAAATAAAAAAGGATACTGTCTTTTATAATTTATGGAATGCAAGATCTATTAAACAATGATTATAGTATTTGACTACAGTCTTATGAAAAGGATCAATTTTAGATGTGCTTGAAGATTGGCAAAAGCCATTGTGTAAATTTATAACGCAGTCGGCAGAGTATAGAGAAGGTTGCTACGAAGAACAGAACATCCCTTATATTTCAATTGATGATAACCTCTTCTTTAAGGTACAGAATGAGTAGATATGACGTGGGATTTATCAGTATTAATAGGGGTTGAACTCAAGGTGGCGATTTTTCAACTATCGGCATAAATGTTACTTAATGTGGTTTCTTGTTGTTACAGATACATGTGAGAATGGAATCTTTACAAAGAACTCAAAAATGATTATCCGATTATTAAGGAGGTAAACCAATTGGAACAGTACATACATTTGAAAATAATGGAACATGAAGTAGAAATAATTGAAAACTTTTTTAAATCAAATAAGAAAGGAAGAGCTAAAGAATTGCTTGTTACTGCGAAGAAGAGAAAGAAACTACTTAACGAGTTTTCTCACGGCAACCTATTTGAAGATAAATATATTGTATCGATAAAAAGAGAGAAACAAAATCCGAATGATATCTATAATTGTTTGAAAGCAAATGGTGCTGAAGAAACTTGTTTCGTTATTTCTGAAAATTTAAACATTGATGGCAAGAGCTTAGATTTAAAAAAAGTATTAAAAGAAATTGTTGGTTATGGAATGGGTACTATAATTTATTGTAAATCTACAGAGACTGCATACTTTGAGGGAGAAGGTTAAAGGTTTTTTCTTAGTAGGTCAAAGAAATTTAAGACAGCATAATAAAAAAGCCAGGCATTGTCCATGCTTTTTTTATTATATGTAGTTGAAATATCTTAAGCACTGTAAGCTTGTCGGGCTTTAGTATCCCGAATCATAGCATCAATGACAAAAATAACATGCTGCCAAAATGCAGGAAATTTTGGTACAAATAAATATCTTTATAGAAGCAACGAAAATCTGAATAAGCTAATGGTGTTATCGTAGATTGACCATTATTAAATTATAAAGTGAAAGCAACAGATAGAAACAACCGCTCTCTCTTCATTAATACAGGATTTTATCCAAGCTTTTAGATTCTTAATGAAATGTACTCGGTTAGAAGTTAATGAATATGAATAAAATGCAGAGATCCCTAATTATATTAACAATTGCACGGATATTATTATTCCCTATAAATGGGCTTGCACAAGAGATTGATGTGGATAAACTATCAGAGGTGGTTAATGATTTATTGATGGATGAGTTTTTAATCTAGAAAAAGGAGCTTTATTTATGAGACATTATATTATTGCTTTAACGTGCTTATTCTTTTTTAATAGTTGTCATCAATTCGTTTATAAGAAACATCTGATGAAGGATTATTATTTGCTTGCCGTTGATTCTAAGTATGATATGTCTGTTGCTTTAGAGTTGAAAGATAAAACAGCATATATTGGCCGGATAGATGAAACAGTGTTTGAGGTTGGATTTGATGATAGATTCATTATTGCAAAACAATACCCGGAAGGGCAAAAAGATATGATTCGCTATTTTATTTTGGATAGCAATAAAGATACTGAACTTGCAGAAGTTGAAGCTAGTGTATTTGGACCATTGACTGAGACAGATTTTTTGGAGAAACGGAAATCTCTTGGAATAAGTGAAGAATTAAAGTTTACCATAAATCTTAAAGAAATGTTTAATTCGAAAGCTAAGAACTGATTAGGTAGAGTCTAAGCAATTATGAACTGTCGTATTGCGTGACTGATTAAAACGCTATTGTGAAGTGTAGGATAATGATTAGATGTTTCTATGTTGTAATATGCTGATTGAGATCGGCTTGATGACTGTCTCTATGGATTATAGTTTTTGTAATATGAAGTAAGTTGTGAAAAAAATACAGTATGTGTATTGATCTTGATTTGCGTATCATACATAAATACTCTAAAGGGGCATTGAGGTGTAAGTAATTCCGTAATGGAGTCAAAAAAGCGAAATGTATTTGCATGCGAATTACATGGCAAATCAAACCTTTGTCAAATAAATGATACATTAAAACTTGATTCATTTCAGATTGTTATTAATACCGATGAATCAAGTATTTGTTACTTTCCTAAATTATGGCAAATAGGAAATAGTATTAATGAAAGTTTTAGGAGGAGCGGAAAGGAAACAATAATGCTTGACATTTCTTCTGTTCCAAATGAAAAAAGTTAAATTGGTATGTTACTGCAGGTAAAAGAGGGTATGATAGTTCACAGATAATAGGTGAGCTTGAGCTGTGGCTCTCTGTCGATAGTATGGATTTCTAATGTAGGTAATTGGAAGTAATAAAGTTCGATCGAAATTGCATTGAGTTAATAACAATCATATTTTTTCATACCTTTAAAGGGTTGGATGTTCTACATCGGATACTTAATTAATTTCCCAGATGAAAGTACTTTGTCAAAGTATTAGGATTGCGGTTTTGATATCTCTGCTATTGTCTTGTGAAGATAATGGTAGGAGTAAGTATATTGCAGAATTGTGTCAAGGGAGTAGATGTTATTATTTAACCGTTGTTATTCCTGTGGCAAAGAATAATGAGAGAATACATCTTTGTACGACCAATACAGAATTATATGATTCTGTATATAAAAAAGGTTACCAAGATCGATACAATTTTCTTGAGTTCTTTAAGAAGGTTCTAGATTATGACATTCAGCTTAACTTTGATAATTTTCAATCTGACTGTGTTGTATTGCAGGAATCAAAAGTTGATGAATTGTATAGGCAAAAGGGATTTAAATATATAATGTCAAAGTATCTAAAGGAAAGTGAACCATTGACTTATGCTATTAAAGGAGAGCTTACAGAACAAGAGACCTATAGTCTGGTTCGAGTTATGTTTGAGAATAACTACTTTGTGTTTTTTGATGGCTACTCAGGAGAGTATAGTTTTATGAAGTAGAATTAGATATTAATGAAAATGAAAACAGATATAGAAGTAAGCAAATTTTTCATCGTAATTCTGATTCTTTATATGGGAGTAGGATTATCAACAAGTGTATTATCTAATTCAAATGGTGCAAGAAAAGATTTGTTTTTGGATTATTTGAAATGTTTTAATGAGAAATCATTACCGATAAAATTAAATAGGACGCAAGTATTGGCACTAGAAGATCTGAATAACAGTTTAACTGAAATAGATACCAATTTGCATGCTTTCGTTCCTGCGGAATTGAAAAAAAATTTTAATGATAGTAAGTTTAAAGGATTATACGTATTGCCAAAAAAATACGGTAAAAATGTTGTTTTGTTGTTACATGGTTATGTTGATCAATACGAAGCCAATGTCTTCAAGCTCTATCTGGTAATCTATGATGATGATGGAGATGTTACAGACTATCAAGAGGTCGCTGGATTCATCTTAGATGTTTGGGAAGCCTATCTGTCGATCGATGAAAATTATGATGTAAGGAAAAAAACGCATAACTATAAGATTAACAGAGATTCCAAATATGCAATTTTAGTAGAAACAAATTATATATACAGACTCAGTGCAATAGGCTTAATAAATGAGCAAAGTAAATTCTCAAGAGAAGGATTTTTTGATGAAGATTCTCATGAATATAAATTTATGAAGAATGAGTGTAATTAGTTTATAGATAGTTGTTTGTGGAGGGTGTAAAATAATTGACAATGGAACGAAAAATTTTAATTGAATCAGCGAGAAAGAACTGGTTGATCGCTTCTAAGAAACTTAATTTTAAGATAGTAACACCTTATGAGGTTAAAACGAGTGAATGGACAAAAACTGTTTTTGCATTTCTTCCTGAATATGGATCTAAGAATGGTGCTTTAGTTTGTTTGATGCATCGACCACTTTATGAATTGGATGACGAACTTTACAAGTGGGCTAGAGATAATGGTATATTTTGTAGCTTCATTCCTGATGGTGCATTCCAATCTTATGATGAGGATGAATTTTTGGAGGTACTTGAAGATTGGCACAAGTTTGAGTGATATTATATCGCTAAAGTAAAGATTGTTATCCCAGTTGTGTGGGTGCTTACGGTAGAATTTTGAATGATTGAGGTTTAATTATGTGGTTGATGCTGGAATATGCCAGGAAGAGATTCTTTATTTTGGAAATAAGAACAAGCTGTTATGGGCCAGGTAAAATACGAATATGTATATCAATAAACTGTTTCGATTAAATAATGTTTGATTTTTGGAAATTTTATAAAGGACTATTAAAAAGGACTGATTACTTCGATAATTATTGGGAACAATTTCCTGAAGGTCGATTGTTGCGTTTCAAGGCAGAGACACTTTCATTATTAGAGGATAATGTTAGAGATAAAGATGCGAAAGGGTTAGCTAATATCCTTGCTGTGATTTATAACGATGGGGCAGATAGTGATTATACGTCAATATTATTATCCCTTTTAGATGAAACTTGGCATACTTCCGAGGAAGATATAGTTGAAATTTTGGAGCTGATTAAAGATCCTGAAAGCGTTCAGAAATTATATGATGTTGCAGTAAATGTTCCAGACTATGATGAAATGAGAGCTTTAGCTAAAAAATGTATGTGGGCATTAAGTGCTATAAGTACTCCAGATGCGATAAATAAGTTGAAAGTACTAGCAAAGTCAGACGATACCATAATAAAGGAGAATGCTGTGTTTCAATTAGAACAAGTAGTAAAAAGGAATTAATTCTTAGTCTTTTGGATAACAATAAAGATACAGAGCAAGCAGAAGTTGAAGCTAGTGTATTGGGTATACTCCCCCTCCAGTGTTAGGACAGATTAAAGATAGAAGTAAGTTTGATGATGATGCAACGTTGATAACCGGTAATAACTGGGAGAGTTATTCTGGTTATCAATATTGGTACGTGTAATCCGGTACATTTGTAAAAGAGGTTGGTGCTTTTTGCAAAGTTATCAGTCAGTAGGATCCGCTGAGCAAGAAATAGATGATTTTATTAAAAGAATCACTAGTGTCCCATTAAAATTGGGACGTTATTAAATATTAAACAAATTTGGCTCATTAAGCCTAAAACGTTCTTTGTCATTTTGAAATTTAGTTCTATCGAATAGTTCTGTAAGGTGAGTTTTATCTGTTAAAGATATACTCAAGATCTGCAAAACCTCATAAGTACTTCTGTCAAGTTGCATGTCTTTTTGGACGATCGCTACTAAGCAGTATGTACACATGGCTACGTAGATCTGAATTCGAA
>SJCO01000323.1 GCA_005217565.1 Puteibacter caeruleilacunae | reverse complement strand
AACATCTAATGATCCAACAGATGATACTATCAGTTATGTACCGAATGCCGATTATCATGGCAACGATAGCTTTATTTATCGTATCTGTGATGCAAATGGAGATTGTGATGAAGCAACAGTATTTGTAAACATTGAATCGGAAAATGACGATCCAATTGCAAATGCAGATGTGATCAGTGTTGATGAGGATACTACAATAAGTGGAGATCTAGCCGCAAATGATACAGAAAGTACTGATGGAGGAAATATTTGGTCGATTGAAACAAGTCCTGCTCATGGAACTGTGATCATCAATGTTGATGGAACATATACGTTCACTCCAGATGAGAACTTCAACGGATCGGATAGCTTTACTTATAAGTTGTGTGATGGAGATGGTAGCTGTAATACGGCATCA
>SJCO01000319.1 GCA_005217565.1 Puteibacter caeruleilacunae | reverse complement strand
TACCACCCCAAGCCATTTCATGGCAACTCTCTCCCTCTCCCCCACACGCCCACTCCACCTCCCACACAAGCACACACTAGCACAAGGATYGTTCGGTCGTTCTTCGATCGTTYGTMSMCCTGTTCTTAGTTTGTTCGTTCGTCCGATCGTTCGATCGTTCRTCCGATCGTTCATGGTTCGTTCGTCCGTTCGTYCGATCRTTYGATCGTTCGTCCGTTCGTTCGTCCAAATAATCTTTKTCCTGCCGTTATGCTGCCGAAATTCYGATYGTTCGTTCRTTCGATCATTCGATCGTTCATCGTTCGTTCATAGTTCCTATTCATCGTTCATCGTTCGTTCATAGTCCCTATTCATCGTTCTTCCAGATAATCTTTKTCCTRCYGTTATGCTGYCGAAATTCCGA
>SJCO01000317.1 GCA_005217565.1 Puteibacter caeruleilacunae | reverse complement strand
ACCTGACGCGACCGGGGATGGTGCGCTACAAAAGCGCGCTGGGCCGCCCGACGGACTGGAAGCACCGGGTGCAGGGCGATCCGTTTGCCACGGGCGAGTTCTCCTGGGGGGTGTCGAACGGCTGGTCGCTGTTCGGCGGCCTGGTGGCGGCGAAGCAGTACATGGCGCTTGCGGTCGGTATCGGCCGCGACCTGCTGGCGCTCGGCGCCCTGTCGTTTGACGTGACGGAGTCCCGGGCGACCCTGCCGGGTGAAGAGGGGACGAAAACCGGGGGGTCGTACCGCCTGAGCTATTCCAAACGCTTCGAGAAGATAGACGGGCAGGTGACGTTCGCGGGCTACCGCTTCTCGGAGAAAGACTTTATGTCGATGAGCGACTACCTGGAGGCGCGCTTCCACGACAGC
>SJCO01000037.1 GCA_005217565.1 Puteibacter caeruleilacunae | reverse complement strand
CTTTTAATTTTTGCATATCCTTAATATTTGTTTTAATGTTTTAATTAATTTCATTATTTAGTATTCTTCTTTTTGAGGTTTTGCATTCACAACTTTAATGAGTTTCTGCAACTTCATTTCTATCGATTTAATATCTTCCTTTTGCGAAACCACTTCGCCCTTTAATTCTTGATTCTCTTTTGACAAAGTGATTGAATACAGCGTCAACTCTTCTACCTTTTCTAGCAACAGTTTATTCATCTCGGCTAAGCCTACACCTTCTTTTTCCATTTCTTTAGCCGAGGCAATGCCTGGAAGGTGTCTATGTTCTTTGACGTACTCTTCGACTTCTTCAAGGGATTTTAGCTTGTAGTCATCTTCAAAGACATAGTCAGGAGCCTCATTTAAAGCGACTTTGATCTCTTCTGCTCTGATAGTACCAACAACATCTAATTTGCAACGCGGCTCAGAGGTACCCATTCCAATCCTTCCATCATCCATATCAAGACTCATAACAGTTTTGATGTAACGACCTCCAGAGTGCTCCCATTGCTGAAATCTTAATTGATTGGTTCCTTCGTGGAATTCAAATACTGATGCATCACCATCCTGATCTGCCAGTGCAATTCTTGGGCGAAAGGCCTTTAAGGTTAGTAATCTTGGTGGATTATGGATTCCTATTCCAAGATTCCCTTGTGAACTTAAATGCATTAGTTCTGATAACTTGGTTTGAACACAATTATCTCCACTTTTTATATGATAAAGCCATCTGAAACCGTAATTTGAACCTTCAAATGCCAATTTTGCTGTATAATAATTTACACCAAAGAAGTAATCCTTTAGATCATCATCATTTCTGAAGGCATTAAAACCAATATAACCAGACCATCTATTAGCACTTCCTCCCCAATTCCGATCAAAAGTCCAATCGACAAATGTATGTCCAGGAGATGTACCAAATCTGCCCTTCTCTTGAGCACCAACAAATTTCACCCCCAACAAAAGGATGCACGCAATCATCCCCATATGCCTTATGCGAGGCATGATCACCCTACTTTCTACTAATTTCATTAATACGTTCTTTTAAGATTTTATTCTCTTCTATAACCTTCTCTAGCAACTCCGTCTGTTGCTTATTCATTTTATCCTGATTGATCATGTATAGTGTCAGTTCCTCGATCTTCTCTAGCAACTTTACATTCATCTCTGAGACAGAAAATCCGTTCTCTTTAACTTCGCTTTCATTGGGAAGTCCAGGGAGGTGTTTATTTTCCTTAATAAATGTATCAACATCCTCTAATCTTTGCAGTTTATAGTCTGATTTAAAGACATAATCAGCCCAAACATCAGTCTTCACTAGAACCTCTTTGGCTTTTAATGTGCCATCAATAGAAGTATTACCTGCTACACTCAAGAAATCGGAACTAGCCTTATACATTCCTATACCTAAACCTGTGCGCAGATAATTACCGGTATTACCAAGAATCCAGTCAAGATCAAAAGAGTTAAAATCAACTTCTTGTGAAGATCCGCCCCATTTATGAGAATAACCTCTTATCTGACCATGTGCATGATTATAATGAGTTACTATAGCGCAACCATCATCAAAAACCGGAGAGAAATAATTCTTATTTCCTTTACTTCCATTCCCATCGCAGCTTCCATAAGTTAAAATGGCATTACTTCCAATCCAACTGTGATTACCATATGAAAAATCACCAATTGTAATATATGGGCCAACACGTAACTGAGAAACACTCTGAAAGTCGGAATTATTCGTCTGCTGTGGGATATAAATATATTTACTCGATGCATCTCGTCGCAGTTCTGGAGTTTGTGCCAGGACCTCTTTCCCTCCTAACAAGAACAAAACACACCCTAATACTAAAAATTTCATTCTTATTTATTTTTGTTGTTAGCGTTTGGTTTACTCTCCAACTTTTCCAAACAGATTTTCAATAATTCATTGGTTTGAGAAAGTTGCTTTTCCATTGTCTTAATCTTATCCTCCTGACTAATTGTATATAGTGTCAGTTCTTCGATCTTCTCCAGTAACTTCACATTCATCTCTGAAACAGAAAAACCGTTCTCTTTAACTTCGCTTTCTTTGGGAAGGCCAGGGAGGTGTTTATTTTCCTTAATGAATGCATCAACATCCTCTAATCTTTGCAGTTTATAGTCTGATTTAAAGACATAATCAGCCCAAACATCAGTCTTCACTAAAACCTCTTTGGCTTTTAATGTGCCATCAATAGAAGTATTACCTGCTACACTCAAGAAATCGGAACTAGCCTTATACCTTCCTATACCCAAGCCTGCACGCATGTAGTTTGCATCAGGGCCTAAAACCCAATCCCGAGCAAATGAATTAAAATTCACTTTCTCTGTAGATCCTCCCCAAAAATGAGAATGCCCACTAAATTGTCCATTTGAATGAGTGTACTGTGTTACCAGTGCACAACCATCGGGATAAACTGGGGAGAAATAATTTCCATATCCCTTACTACCTGTATTTCCATAACTACCATAAGTTAATATGGCGTTACTTCCAATCCAACTATGATTTGCAAAAGAGAAATCACCAATCGTAATGTAAGGTCCAATACGTAACTGTGAAACATCTTTAAAATCTTCGCTATTAGATTGGGAAGGGATATAAATGTACTTACTTGAAGGATCTCGTCTCAACTCAGGAGTCTGTCCGAAAACTGAGCTTCCTGCAAATAAACACAAAACACATGCTACCAATAAAAATCTCATACCTATTTATTTTTTTCATTTAACTTCGATAAGCTCTCTAACTTTTCCATACAGGTCTTCAACAACTCGTTGGTTTGGGAGAGTTGATTCTCCATTGTCTTAATTTTATCCTCCTGTTTTATTGTATAAAGCGTTAATTCTTCAACCTTTTGTAGTAATAGCTTATTCATCTCGGCGAGACCAACACCCTCTTCTTCCATCTGTTTTGCTGAAGGCACATCTGGAAGATGTTTTCGCTCCTTTACGAACCTATCTACCTCTTCAAGAGACTTCAAATCGTAGTCATCTTCAAAGACATAATCAGGACCTTCATTTAAATTAACTTTGACTTCCTTGGCCCTCATTGTTCCATTAACATCTAGCAAATAATCAGGAGAAGTAGTACCTATACCAACGCTACCATTAGCAGACACATTAATCGCTTGCTGTAATTTATCTATGGTAGGAGTACTTGATAATCCCACATGAGAACCAAAATTGATTCCATATCCTTTAATGAGCGCACACTGCCCCCACATTACGTCGGCAACTCGTCTGATATAAAACTCTGTAACAGAAGGTCTATCCAATCTATTTTCATAGCGTAGCTCTAATCCTATATCAGCCCGATTTCCGTCACACGTATAAATCTTACACTGATTCACACCACCAGAATTGTTAATCATCACATTGAATTTTTTGAAAACTCTCAAATGACCTTCGTAAAAAACCACCTCAATCATGGCTGTCGCCCCATTGTAGAGTGAGTTAGTTTGAAACAAGAATTTGTCTACACTTTTGGGAAGAGGCCCCCAATAGTATCTCTTCATCCGAACTCCATCAAACGCGATACCTCCGTTAACATCGAGTACCGATACTGGCTCACTATTGCCAATCCCAACCTTATTATTCTGGTAATAAATAGGACTCTGTCCGATTTGTTGGGCACTAGCAATTACTGTCAGGAATAAAATCCAGACACAAATTACACATCGCTTCATCTTTTAAATTATTTATGATTTGCTTTTAGTAGTTGTTCTAAATCATTTAAACGCTGAATAAACTCCTTCCGGTCGGACTTCAAACCTGCAATCTCTTTCTCCTGCTTTATTGTATAAAGCGTCAATTCTTCAACCTTTTGTAGTAAAAGCTTATTCATCTCAGCCAAGCCAATTCCTTCTTTCTCCATCTGTTTTGCTGAAGGTACATCTGGAAGATGCTTTCGCTCTTTAACAAACTGGTCAACCTCTTCAAGAGATTTCAAATCGTAGTCATCTTCAAAGACATAATCAGGCCCCTCATTTAAATTTACTTTCACTTCCTTGGCCCTCATTGTTCCATTAACATCTAGCAAATAATCAGGAGAAGTAGTACCTATACCAACTTTTCCAGACCAGTGAATATACATCTGGGGACTTGATACCAGTTGATCAGCTGTAGTATTGCCTCGTTGAGCATGGAAAGTAATCTTGCCCCATTCAAAATCAATTCCACAATAACCATGACCATTAGTATGAGTATAGGGAGTATATAATTTACCGTGATTCTCACCACCTTGATAGACTGCTAAATTTGATCCCACAACACCTCTCCCTGCAGAACAGCCAGAAATAATAGTACCGAAATAATTACCAACAACAAGTTGCGCATTAGGCTCAGCAATACCAATTCCCACATTTCCATTGTTATAATAAATAGGGCTATCTGAATTTCCTACTTGTGTTTGCGCATTCAACTGGCAAACAGTAA
The DNA here is from genome assembly GCA_005217565.1 of Puteibacter caeruleilacunae. Lineage (GTDB taxonomy): Bacteria > Bacteroidota > Bacteroidia > Bacteroidales > Prolixibacteraceae > Puteibacter > Puteibacter caeruleilacunae. The sequence continues at coordinate 4,533 of SJCO01000037.1, read as the reverse complement.
CCGTTAATAACACGGCAAATAAAAATCTTCTCATCACATAATTAGTCTTAATGGTTTATCAAATATTCCTCAACTTTTTCTAGTCGTTTTTCCAAATCGTTGATATCCTTATCCTTTTGTTTCAGACTAAGATTCAACTCCTTTACTTCATGCTCTTTTTTGATGAGATGGAGAGTTAGTTCCTCAATCTTCTGAAGCAACACTTGATTCATCTCTGATTGTTTTACGCCATCACGCTTCATCGTATTTGCCGAGTGTACCTGAGGTAAATGCTTATGTTCCTTGATATACTTCTCTACCTTTTCTAAAGGCTGAAGCTTATAACCCTCTTCAAAGACAAAATCAGCTGTCTTAGCTTTACTAACAATAATCTCGTGAGCCCTTACCGTTCCAACAACGTCAAGAGGATGATTTGGAGATCTGGTTCCAATACCAAGTTTTCCGTCAACTGTTCCATTCTTAATATGTAGTCCTGAAACATTTCGAACTACTGGTGTTACCCAGAAATCAGAAATATTTACACCCGTAGGTTGATCAATGACTTTAATATGGCTTTCTGCTGTTACCTCATCAACCTTTTTTAATATGTAAGTAATTCTCGCATAATAACTGCCATACTCCCTCACATCAACATTGATATCAATTTTTCGATTTACATACCCGCCTCTTGATGAAGGTAAATCTTCAGGTACGCCAATTACAACCCTCCCTGAATGTCTTGTTCCTATTGACTCAATATATTCAACAACAGGTTGCGACGACTGTGTGCCATTTTCATAGCCCAGATGAACAATGTATTTTTCATATCCAACGGAAAAATATTTAGAGAATAGCTCCACAATAACCATGGCATTGGTCTGCCAATGATATGAGTTATACCCCACCTCAGCAATAGTATATCTCTTAGCCTGAGTGCCTCCTGCTGAAAGTCCTGTAATAACTGATGTTCCAATACCATTCTGCGAAGTATGAGCCTCCTGAGCATTTGTCAGACTACAAATGAATATCAATTGAATTAAGATGATGATTCGTTTCATTGCGGTTTAAATTATTTGATTAATCACTTCTATTTAATTCGATTCGAGACTTCCTTTCAACTTATTCTCTAACTGTGAATTTCGTTGAATTAGTGAATCAATTCTTTCTGATTGAAGCATAATACTCTTGTTCTGTTGAATGAGATGGAGAGTTAGTTCCTCAATCTTCTGAAGCAACACCTGATTCATCTCTGACTGTTTAACTCCATCACGCTTCATATCATTAGCAGAGCGTACCTGTGGCAAATGCTTATGCTTATTGATGTACTTCTCTACTTCGTCTAAAGGCTGAAGTTCATAATCATCTTCAAAGACAAAGTCAGCCGTTTTGGCTTTACTTACAATAATCTCGTGAGCCCTTACGGTTCCAACAACATCAAGAGGATGATTAGGAGAAGTAGTACCAATACCCAATTTACCTTCAACTGCACCATTCTGAACGTACCAACCAGAATAACTTCTAACTATAGGAGTCACACTAAAATCCGCCGCATTTGCACCAACTGGGTGATCAATAACTTTTATCTGTCCATCAGCTGTCACCTCATCTACTTTATTTACAATGTAGGTAATTCGAGCATAATACTTAGCATATTCTCTAACGTCAATATTGATTCCTACTTTTCTATTTGGGTGGCCTCCTCTCGATGAAGCTAAATCTTCAGGAGCACCAAGCACAACTCTTGCTGAATGTTTTCTCCCCATAGTTTCAATGTACTCTACAACAGGCAGAGAAGACTGTGTACCATTACCATAACCCAGATGAACAATGTACTTTTCATATCCAACTGAGAAGTATTTAGAGAATAGTTCTACAATTACCATAGCATTGTTCTGCCATGTATGAGAGTTATACCCGACCTCCGCTATAGTATATCTTTTCACTTGAGTACCATCAGCATTAAGACCTGTGATAACTGATGTTCCAATACCATTCTGCGAAGTATGAGTCTCCTGAGCATTTGTCAGACTACAAATGAATATCAATTGAATTAAGATGATTATTCGTTTCATTATTGGTTTTGTTAATATTATTAAGATCTACTTTGATTTGATACTCTCTTTTAACTTATTCAGCTCATTCTCCAAGTGGGAGTTTCGCTGTATTAAAGAATCAATTCTATCTGATTGAAGCACACTATTTTTGTTTTGCTGAATTAAGTGAAGAGTCAGCTCCTCAATCTTCTGGAGCAACACTTGATTCATCTCTGATTGTTTTACTCCATCACGTTTCATGGTATTTGCAGAGTGTACCTGAGGTAAATGCTTATGTTCCTTGATATACTTCTCTATCTCATCCAAGGACTGAAGCTCATAATCCTCTTCAAAGACAAAATCAGCCGTTCTGGCTTTACTAACAATAATCTCGTGAGCCCTTACTGTTCCAATAACATCAAGAGGATGATCGGGTGACGTAGTTCCAATACCTAGTTTTCCATTAGGAAACCTTTGATAAGTTGGTGATTCAATAATCTGACTTCCTTCGGTTGTATTAACATTCGGATCACCAGGAGTAACCTCCATAAATCCTTCCACTTTTTTAAAGATAACCCTCATACTTGTGTGGGCATTTCGACAATTTGCAATAAGATGATATTTTGTATCTGATATCTTTCTTAAGCCCAGAATAATATTATCTGTCCTCTCATTCTGGATAAGACTATGTCTAAAATTATTCGAGAGAGCCATATAAAATCTAAAACTCGCAACAGTTGGCAAACGATATCCCCAATTCCCATTATTATCAATAACAGTACCTACAATACTTACACCTGTATAACTTCCGATAGATGGTGTCTGAATTACAGCAACAACGCGTTCACCTGGATAACCGTTAGTATTCTCTACCTCCCATTCATGAACATTATTTATCCCTATAGATTCTTGAGCTGACAAGCTGAAACTCCATAAGCAGCTAATCAGCAACATTGTTCCTATTTTTCTCATTCTGAAACTGGTGAAAATGTTTGATTATTTTTTAAACTCTCTATTTCTTTCGATTGCTCTTTGTTCTCTTTTTTCAAGGCTTCAATATCTTTCTTTTGATCAATCAAGTGCAGTGTCAACTCTTCAACCTTCTGTAGCAGTAGTTTATTCATCTCGGCCAAACCAACTCCATCTTTCTCCATTTGCTTTGCTGAAGGAATTCCAGGTAAATGCTTTCGTTCTTTAATAAATTGATCTACTTCATCGAGGGATTTTAAATCATAGTCGTCTTCAAAGACAAAATCAGCACCGCCATTTAAATCAACTTTTATTTCTCTGGCCCTCATGGTTCCTAAAACATCAAGAAGATATTCTGGTGATCTTGTACCAATTCCAACTTTACCAATAGTGCGATAAAGATTATCACCTGACCACCCCCAACAATTAGGCAATCCATAATAAGGAATTGTTGCCTCTGGATGGATATAGTACAATTCGGATATCCCCATTCTTCCATTGTCTCCCCGTGCTGAGTAAAAGGTAAATCTCAACTTAGTGTAATTACCACCTGGAACTTTGGCTAAAAACTCCATATTACCATTACTCTCTGTTCTGTAATCCGAAATTACCACCCACTGATTTACACCATTTTGAACATTATACCCTTCAATCAAGAAATGATTACTTGACCACCATCTGGTAGACCAACCAATCCAAGCTCCCCCTTGTGTGTGCAATGCAGGCAATCCTTCTATTAGGATTACAGTTGGATCATCCGGAGATACAGTATTATTCGTATATGACGGATAGAAGCGCCCATCAAACATGCATTCAAGATCTACTTTTGCTACACCTGTTTGACTAACACTATATCTTTTTGTCGCTCCAAATAAAATATTATGCTCTAATCCAATGGGATTTCTATTGTTGCTTATATCTTGTGCAAACAGATTAGAAGCTACAATTAACAATAAAACAGTGATAACTATTTTCATGATGTTTTTCTTAGGATATTAAACTTGATTCTATTGGCGATTACTTTCTTCAGCTCCTTTGATGGTTGCAACCTCCTTCTTCAATTCCTCTATTTCTTTCTTCTGATCAATCAAGTGCAGTGTCAACTCTTCAACCTTCTGTAGTAGTAGTTTATTCATCTCGGCCAAGCCAACTCCATCTTTCTCCATTTGCTTTGCTGAAGGAATTCCTGGTAAATGCTTTCGTTCTTTAATAAATTGGTCTACTTCATCGAGAGGCTTTAGATCATAGTCGTCTTCAAAGACAAAATCAGCTCCGCCATTTAAATCAACCTTAATTTCTCTGGCCCTCACTGTGCCTAAGACATCAAGCTTATACTTTGGCCAAATAGTCCCTATTCCAACATTTCCTGTAAATTCTATATGCATTCTTGGACTTGACACAAGCTGATTTGCTATTGTATTAACTCTTTTGGCATGAAATGTTATATTACCCCAATAACATTCCATCCCTGCAAAACCATAACCGCCATAATGATCATAAGGAGTATATAACTTACTATTATTAACACCACTATAACAGACAGCAAGATTAG
>SJCO01000316.1 GCA_005217565.1 Puteibacter caeruleilacunae | reverse complement strand
GGTTTCATCAGAGGACACACCTGCTGCCGAAGCAACACAAGCTGATGTTGAAGAAGTTGGTTCCGAAGATGAGTACTCCTGCGGGGTGCCAAGTAAACCTAGTCATYTGGACTTTGGAAAGTCCACCATTTYTGAAGCTGATCTTCCTAAAATGGTGAAGATGGGYTATTTTAGTGAGGCCAARAAGGAATTAATTCGTTTTGGTGGAGARGAAACTATCCCAAAGCCAGGAAARGAYKAGGTAGTAGTCTTCAAAAGTTTYCTKAAAGCTGGTYTAAGRTTCCCCCTAAATARGATGATTRCTATTGTACTGAAGAAGTTTGGGGTTTACCTTCATCAGCTRACCCCYAATGCTATTGTTAGRTTAAGTGTTTAYATTTGGGCCCTTCGTAGCCAGGGAGTGGAAC
>SJCO01000036.1 GCA_005217565.1 Puteibacter caeruleilacunae | reverse complement strand
GAATGGTAATTCCTGTTGCCCGAAGAAGGGTCGAAGAGTTTGAAAATCGTTGGCAGGGATTGATAGGATGAAAGTAAAGACTTGTTGTTTTTAGTAAACGAAACAATGATTGCCACCTTCTTCATGGAGAAGATGGCATTCATTGAGATTAAGAGTACTAGTTGAGCAAAAACTCCAAAGGTTTAATAAACCTATTGATCGCTCTTATTCTTTCTGTAATTATTTCAGCGGTGCCATCCATCTCTTGTACCAACTTTAAGCGTTTCTCATAGGTTGAGAGCATTCCTTTGTTTAGCTCAATAACCGCAACATATCCTTTCTCTTCTGGAACCAATGAAATGCTCTTAACATTACCTCGAAGAATACCATACTCCATAAAAGGAAAGCCTGCCAGCTTAATATTAACCGGTTGTCCCTGTTTCACACTTCCTATACCTGCATGAGGCACATAAGCCATACACACAATTACAGAACTATCGGCAGGAATAATAGTTGCCAGGCGTTCTCCTGCTCTGATTACATGATTCTCACTCCAAAACTCTGTCAAGGTAACTTTGCCCTCAATAGGACTCTCAACCAGGTAATGATCTTTCCAGGTGGTAATCTGATTTTTCAATGTTCTCAAGTCATCGGTAATATTTTGCTCAAACTGCTGTACCTGATTGAGGTATTGCTCTTTCAATTCTACAATTGATTGTCGCTGATTAACAAGACTAATCTCAGCTGATTTTACTGTAGCTTCAAAGCTTAAAATGCCACGCTTCGATTGCATGAGGCGTGCCTCTGCATCATCCATTTCCGATTCTGAAATACCTCCAGTCTTTTGCATTGACTGATACCTGCTGAAGTTTTTCTTTTGAATCTTCAGCTCTTCATTGATCATACCCTGCTGCCTTAACAACAGTTGATAGTTTTCTTCCTGCTTCTGAAGCTGTATCTGCGCCAGTTTTATCTTCTCCTGCAGGTAATCGCGACTAATAAAAACCTGATAACTGTTCCAATCCCTGATTAGCTTATTGAAGCCCGATTGCAAATCACCAAGATTGCTTAGAGCAGGCAATTGCTGATGTGTAATAGAGTTATTCAACGTACACGTATCCTGTGAATCAATAAATCGTTCCAGAGAGTTAACCGCCTTATAGTCTGCTGTATTCTGAATCAAGGCCACTTGATCATGATGGTTTACCTGATCTCCATCATGAACAAACCAATGATCAATTCTACCGCTTGATTTACTGTAAAGAGATGCAGGAGGATTAATAGTTGTTATAGTAATAGGAGCCTCCACCACCTTGGGATATTGATAAAAATAACTCCCCACAATAATCATCATAAAGAATCCAAAGATATAGGCAAGTCCCCATCGGAGCAGTCGACCGGGAATTTGTCCCATCAGCTCCTGAACCTCTTCGCTATGTATATTTGATATTTCCGGCATAGTCGTACAATTTTATCGTTCATCGTCCATCATGATCCCAATTCCAACTGATCTTTCACTAATTTGAAGTAGGCTCCTTTTCGTTTCACCAACTCCTGATGTGTACCCTTTTCAACAATCTCGCCTTGTTCAAGTACTACAATCTGATCAGCCTTTTTTACAGTACTCAGTCGGTGCGCTACCACTACTACTGTACGACCATCAAAGAAACGATCAAGATTTTCCATGATTACCCGTTCGTTTTTGGCATCCAAAGCATTGGTTGCCTCATCAAAAAAGATGTAATCGGGATTCTTGTATACCGAGCGGGCAATCAATATGCGTTGCTTTTGTCCGGTACTCAGTCCATGTCCGTCATTTCCAATTTTGGTCTCGTAGCCTAAAGGTAAACCTTGTATAAACTCTTTAATGTTGGCAGTCTCAACAGCACGATCTACCTTTTGAGCATCAGGATATTCATCGATCACTCCAATATTGCGAGCAATGGAATCGGAAAAAATAAAACCTTCCTGCATCACCACACCACAGTGTTTCCTCCATTCACGCTGACTGAATTGTTGGAGAGGAATACTATTTAAAAGGATTTCCCCCTTAACAGGTTGATAAAATCCCAATAGCATTTTTACCAATGTCGTTTTTCCACTCCCACTGGTACCCACAATGGCAGTAACCTTGTTCGCCGGAATTTCCAGGTTAACATTTTGAAGCACCTTAGCCGAATGCGGTCCTTCATATTGGAAGGTTACATTTTTAATCTGCAAATCCTGACTCTTTGGAATATCCTGAATACGATTATCTTCTGGTCGTTCTTCATCATCCCTATCATGGATTTCCCCCAAGCGCTCAAGGCTAATCTTCGCATCCTGTGCTGCCTGGGTAAAACCAATAAACTGCTGAATAGGAGCATTAAGTTGTCCGATGATATACTGTACTGCCATCATCATCCCCAAAGTCATATCGCCGGTTACCACAGCCTTGGCCGATAAAAAAGAGATCATTATATCCTTGGCCTGATTAATAAAGGTTGCACCAACCTGTTGGTTCTGATTCAATGCCATACTTTTCAAACTAACCTTGAAGAGCTTTGCCTGAATACGTTCCCATTCCCAGCGTTTCTGTTTTTCACAGGCATTTAATTTTATCTCCTGCATTCCTGAAATCAACTGTACAACATTACTTTGATTAGCCGAAGATTCCTGAAAACGCTTATAATCAAGCTCTCGTCTCTTTTTAAGAAACAAAATTACCCAACCAATGTACAAAGCACTACCGGCAAAAAATATCAGCAAAATACCTATATGGTAACCAGCCATAATCACAGTATATACTACCAATGTAATAATAGCAAAGATGATGTTAATCAATGATCCTGTCAGAAAGGATTGGATCCTTTTGTGATCACCAATACGCTGCATTATATCACCAATCAGCTTGATATCAAAAAACGATATGGGCAGTTTCATCAGCTTAATCAGAAAATCAGAGATCAATGATATACTTATTCGCGTTGTCACATGCAGCATCAGCCAGCTCCTGATCAATCCATTGGCTGTTTGTCCCAAAGTAAGAATCATTTGAGCAACCAACACCATTACAATAAATGCAAGGTCACTATTGTTGATACCATAATCAACAATCGACTGAGTCAAAAAAGGAAAGATCATACTGATTATACTACCTGTAAGCATGCCCAGCATCAATTGAATAATGTACTTACGATATGGTCGCAAATAACCTAGTAAGTACAAGAACTTCAACTTCCCTTTTTCCTGATCTTCTTGTTGATAAAAGTCGGGTGTCGTCTCCAGCAACAAAGCAGTTCCTTCCCTTTCTCCATCTTTCTTCGTAGATATCCAACACTTTTGAAACTCCTCTGCACGATATTTTAAACATCCCTGGGCAGGATCAGCTACCAGTACATACTCCTGGTCTTTCAGCTTACTCTTTTTGATGTCATAAACCACCACAAAATGGTTCTGATTCCAATGTACGATGCAAGGTAGTGGCACTTCATCACGCAACTTCTCCCAGGTTAATTTATATCCTTTGGTCCTAAAACCAATACTTTCGGCTGCATCACTAATACCCAGCATAGATACACCACTGCTGGTAATAAAAGATCGTTCACGCAAGAACTGGAGACTATACGTCTTGCCATAATGTTTTGCAATCATTCGCAAGCAGGTAGGACCACAGTCCATTGCATCCAATTGCTTATAATGTGGAAATTTTCGCATAGTTGGTTTTTTATAGGAGTAATTTGTACTATTACCAAGTTTATTTACTCTTTCAGTTTTGCTATCATAACAATAGGATTATCTGACTCTTTAATGTCTTTAAACTTTTTAAGATGATCAGGGAGGTTGGCCACTTTATCTGGATTATCTTTCATCCACTTCACAAGTTGGTATGCCTCAATATAACCTATAATCTCGTTGTCTTTAGTTACAGATTCAGGTCGAAAACGAGCAAACCCATCAACATCGTTTATAAAACCTTGTTCTTTTTTATCTCCCTCAATAGATAATTGTAATTTATAGGTTTGCTTGTCGTAATAACAGTAATATCTTTTTTTCTGAAAAAAGAATTTAAAAAGAAGGTATCGTTGTGTTTCTATAATAGTAGAAATCCCATGATATTTTGTAAAATCAAAAGTTTCTCGTTCGTCATAAGGTGGACTATATTTTCCTGAGTTAAATACAATATGTGGAATCATTTCTTTTTCTGTAATATGATAGATCGTATCACATAGATATTCTTTAAACAATAATTTTTCATTGAAGCGATAAAACAATCCTTCACAGAAGAATCTCTTAATTGAAGGGGTATTTTTAAAAGTTCGATAATTACCAAAACGTTTCACTATTTTCTTTTTTTCATTATCCCAAATAACGATTCTTTCTTTCTCATTTCCGGTGTGATTTATATAATATGCAGCATAAAGGTTATCATTAAGGTGTGTCACAAAAGAGGTATGCTTAGCTAACTTAACCTTCCCAATAATTCTGCCATCAGTAGAAAACTCCTTCAAAGAATAATTCCATCCGCCAGTATCAATAACAATTCCTCTTTCCTTGTCTGCTTTGATTCTGAATGTTGAATTCCAATAACTGCTTGGTCCTCTCCCTTGTTCACCAATTTCTCTTATGAAATTACCAGTGTATTTATTGAATATGTAAATTTGTCTGTGTCCGGAACTGACTATTAGAGAGTCGAATACGAATAGTCTGGTTCCTCTTCCTAACATTGAGAAAGGAGTATTTTCTAATTGTAAATACTCTACGTTCGAAACAATATTACTTAAGTTTACAGCGGTACTATTTTCAATGGCATCTTCACTCAGGTTAATATTGATAATTTTAGTTTTAGAATCCAGATTTTTTGATTGTTGACAGGAAATAAGTACTATCAGAAAAGAATATTGTAGTAATTTCATTATTGATTTTTTAATAATTAGGGATTATTTAAATAATCCCTAATGTTTTTACACTAATATAACGGATTACAGTCTGGTATATCATCATTCATGCAAAGGTCATTCTCGTGGCGATCAACGGCCCATTCATATAGCATGATATCTTCTTCAAATACAATTTCACCTGCATCATCTGTACACGTGCAATAATACCATGACTTAGTATAACCACCTCTGAGGTTTACTAACTCCTCATTTTTCATTAGTTTGTCTTTGTTAATTGTCAATTTATTTAACTTCTTCATGCGATAAAATTTTTAATTTATTCATTAAGGGATTTCACTTTATCGGGGCCTTTGTCTTTTGCTCACTTTATTATCTTTGTCACTTCACCTCCTTTCTTTTTAGTTAGGTGGTCCGGCAGGATGCGTTATCGGTTCAAAATGATAGCATCCTGTCTTTTTATTTATAATACAACTCTTCTTATGCTTTGTCTTTTTAGAATTCCAACATATCTATCAATATCTGAATATTGATACTGCTGTGGTAACTTATATCCATTCACAAATACAGTTGGAGTACCTTCAATCTTGTTATTTTTAAATAGTTCCCCATTCACAAGTTTAAGCTCAGATGCAATATGGAAACGTTCAGGAACATTAACCGATGACATTAACTTTTTTTTGCCAACAACATCTGCGCTGTACCATTTCTCCAGGAACTCTAACACCTTAGTAGCACCATCATTCTCCTGATATAACATATATATGTGGTCAATTACTTCCTGACTCTCTTTATCATTGTAGACTGTGAAAATTGCATTCATCTTGACATCCATACATGATCTCAACAATGTATAAAGCTCTTTAAACGCTGTAGCACAAGGATTACAATATAGGCTCAAAAATGCCGAAATAGTAACCGGTGCCTTAGAGTTACCCAGTACAAGACTTTGATTGGTAACCTCAATCTCCTGCTTTCCCTCGCTTGTCAATAGATATTCGAAAATATCTGCATTTCCTTTAAAGCGGATATTAGCATCATGCTCTATTTCTAATGCATTTTTATGATCATGGTACCCCTTGTATAGAATCCAACCAATTGCAGGCATTACCATTGATACAACAAATCGAACAAACTCTGCTACCGAAAAAACTGCTACTATAAGATCTGGTAATAAAATGACAAACTCCACAATCAGTAGCAACTGCACCACCAAACAAAAAGGACAGTATTTTTTTACTTTGAATGCCTGATAATATATTGAATATACAGAATAAGGCAATGTTAACACACTTATAGAAGCCATTGTCGTTAGCGAATTTATAGGCTGAGCTCCCAATAGAAAGATTAGTGTCCCACTGAAATATATAATACCTATATCGGCCCAGTTAATCCATCCAAACATTCTGGAGGCAGTTGACTTCAGCACCGAATCACAATCAGTTTTTGAGTTAAAACCACATAGCCGATCAGATAATTTTGTGTGGACTTTCATTTCATGAAGAACCAAAAATAAAGAGGCTACAATACCTAAACTTTTTGTTGCCAATAAGAGCCATAATTGATAATTACCAGAATAGACTGATTTTCCTGCAACGGATGTAAACATGTAAGCTGCAACACAAACTAGAGACGCAATTAGTATTGGAAGTAAACCTCTATCTATAAGCTCCTCTTGCCTTTCTTTCAAGTAATTTGAATCTTTAATCTTTTGCTCGGGTTCAATAACTATTACAGCACCCGACAATCTTTGGGAAAAATCTTTAAAAGACTCCTTTCTCTTTTTGTTATTTACATCATAATACTCAACTTTTGAATTTCTAATCTGTTGTACAAACATTAACAGACCTCCAGAATTATTGGAATGAGCAATAAATGGTATCTCCAATTCTTCAATTTCATTTAGTTCCAGTCGTAAAGGGTAGTGTTCTATCTTCCAACGACTCAATCCATCACAAACACTTTTTATTGTAGGGTACTCAGGGTGCCCTAGCAGATAATCTTTGATGGTTTTATTTGAAACTTTGAGCTTTAATTCTTTTAAGGCTTTTTGTATAGCAAATATAGTGTTATCAATTTCCATAGGTTGTTTGTGTGTTTAGCAGTTGGATATAGTTGTCTATCATAATTTCTGCTGTGAATTGTCTGGCTGCTTTTTGTTGCGCCTTAATCGACAATCTCCTACATAAATCTCGGTTTGTTAATAAATGACTCATCGCGTCAGCTAATTTCTCAATATCTTGCTTTAATGGTTGTTCTGGATTCGATGTTTGGACATTCACAAGCAAACCGTCCTTGTTATGATCAAAAATTTCCTTCAATCCCCCAATTTTAGAAGCGATTGTAGGCAATCCTGAAAACAGCATCTCTAGAGCTACATAACTGCATTCTTCATTAAGCGAAGGAATTACTCCAATGGTTGCCTGTTGGTATAACACTAACAAATCTTCAGTAGGGATAAAGCCCAAGTAAATTACTTTGGACGAAACAGGTTGAGCATATCCTATAAGCTTCTCAAATGAGCCATTACCCGCAAAGACAAGCTTACAATCAGGATACTTTTTAGTTATTATTGTAAATGCTTTTACCAGCTGATTGATCCCTTTTAAAGAGTCAATCCTTCCAGAATAAAGTATTATTTTATCATGCTTATCTAGATCGTATTTCGCAAGAACAGCATCAGTATTATTTTTGTTTTTAAAGTAATCAGTGCTTATACCATTATAGATTCGTGTAATCTTTTCTGGTGGAGCACCTTTCTTAAGCAGGTGATTATAGCCATTGTCTGTAACTGACACAATATGATCTGCAAGCTTGAATAGATGTTTGTCAAGATCAAAATTGTTACTAACAGCTACATCCTCTGGAGGCGCGATGTGTAGCGTAAAAATCACTTTGCTTTTTATGAGTTCAGTAATCTCCTTAGCAACAAAATACTGATAGGCAAATTGTAGATGAATAATATTTTCATCAGCAGGAGGTAGGTGAAGCTTAACAAGGCGAGCTATACTCCTTCCAATTTTCACTTGGTTGGAAAGTGTATCATGTAACTTATCCAGTCCCATATTTGGAAACTGCATATACAGAATACCATCTTGGGTATATGAGGAAAACTCATCGACAAAAGGTGTTCCTGTTTTAAGGATAATTATTCTGATATGAGGCTGTTGCTTAAGACCTTCACAAAAATGTTTTACAAAAGTGCCAACACCATACTCTGATCCACGATCCTTACTTCGAACAATAATCCAGTTGATGCTTTTCATGTAATGGATTTAATATAATTTCTACTCCTGTGATTCCCTGGCTTACCCCAAGTGGATTTAATTGATTTGTCAACTTAATTCCGTAAGGACCTTCAGATATGTTGGCAAGGCTATGTATTTTGTTTCGCCACAATTCTGACTTATCAAGAAACTTTTGTTTCTGTGATAATTTGTATAATTGCTGATATATCCAGATTATTCCACTACATCCTTCCTCTAGGGAACTGTTTTTTCCAAAAGTTTCTTTCATTAATTTCTGATGACTAATATTTGTTGTTAAAAGATGCAATGCTTTATTGATCAGATCTGTTTGCATTACATGGGAGTCTTTTCTGTTATTAAGATTTGCATCATCTGATAGCGTTGTTTGTAGATGCTCTAAGGCAAGCAACAGTAATAATTTACTGCCATTATTGATTCTTGCTACGCTAACCTCATTTAATGAAACTAGTAATTTCTCGAGTAGGTTATTTATAAAGAATCCTTCCTTTTTGAGTCCCGCTAGAAATGTCATAACAAAGTAATAATCCCAGCATAAGTGCTCTTTCTGTGTATCTGTTTTATTAATGGTGTTTTTGAGGAGATTGATAACAATCGTCTCATTTCGATTAATCGTGTCTTTTAATTTTTTGAGAACTATAGCAAGAGCTTCCGCAACTCTTGCTTGAACAGGAGTCACATCACTTATATCTTTTTTTCTTTTCAGAAAATACATCCCTAATCCTACTAAACCATCTTTTATTCCAATAGAATCAGGACTGTGATATTTTAATTCATGGATGATGCGATCATCAAATTCTTCGAGTACTTCGTCAGTATCTGCATCTATGAAATTATTCTGAACCAGATATTCTATCCCCCAGCCAATGCCGGCTAGTCCATTTTCAAAATCACATGGAGTATTGGAATTTATCTCTTCATAGATTTCATCAATTAATTCCTCTGCATAATCCTGATATATCTCGTTTCTAACTATTTTAGCTAAATGAAAAAAGTAAATGCTGATTCCCATTCTACCATTTAGTAGGCCCAGATTGTTTGTAAAGCTACTCTTTAATAAAAGGGCATTTGTTATTCGTTTAGTCTTCATTTGAGATCATATATAATAAAACTTTAATCATTATTGTTGCATTAACGAACTTAAAGATAATGACAGTTTTATGTTGCTAATAACTTTGTATTCATAAACCGACGAACGGTCAAATATAAGAAGTGAGCGGTTGATTTTTTGGAATGAACGGTAATTGTATGTAATTTATGATTGCTTAATTAGTGTTTTTGATTTGACAGGAGACTAATGATGTTGAAGGGATGTTTCTTTAACTAAGGATGAATATTTTGAATTTAGAAACGTTACATTTCTTATATGGAAATTTTCTCATCTGATTGTATTTAGAATTTCCTCGTGAAAATTAATTTTTGTGTTTATTTTTTCATGCTCACTTTATTTCTTATGAGGAATCGTTTTGTTGCAGAATTATGGCTGGTAGATATTGTCGTTTTTTTTAATTCGTTAGTTCTGTCTTTTATGATATTGATAATGAGACGTATAGATTGTATTGGGTAGAGCAACGAAAACTCATCAAGAATGACTAGAGGTTAATAGAGCGGTGAACAGTCGATAACAGGATGTGAGCTTATTATGTTATTGATTGAGTTAACTCTTTGTTTTATGTTGTCAGGTTTTAATTTTTACAAAGTTTGAGTTAATTAAGGACGGAGGGGTGTGTAATGCGCTCATTTGCTGGTGTCTAGTATTTTATATGTGGAAGAAGGGAAAAATTTTTTGAAAAAAAATAGTGAAATCTAAACCTTTTTCATTTGGCAAGTGCCTTATAAGAGAGTTAGTAGAATTTTTTAGATTAACTTAAACCAATGGAATTAATGAGTATCCCCAAGATTATAGAAAGCTGGAATGTAAAATATCAAGTATACTGTTCGCAAGTAGTTGTAGTTATTATGAATGATAAGTATGCTGACATTTACTTAAATGATGGAAGGATAATTGTAAGCCGGCATCTATTGCATGAAATTCAGGAGAAATGGCCTGATTGT
>SJCO01000309.1 GCA_005217565.1 Puteibacter caeruleilacunae | reverse complement strand
AGCCACTCTAGGTATTTCACCTCTCCGATAACACCAGCACTAAGAAGYCTCTTCACTTCGTTCCGAGCAYMTTCAGCYTTGTCRTCAGACATTTTYYGAAGCCTTTGTTTYCTTGGCCTGAARGATGGATCCACATTGAGTGAATGYTYAATGACATCTCTGTTGACACCACARAGATCATTRGCTGACCAAGCAAAGACATCTTTGTTGTTGAATAAAAATCTTAGCAAAGTCTTCTCTTGCTCTTCAGATAGCTGAGACCCCAGCARTACCYTTTGTTCTGCTATGTCTTCACATAGGAGCATAGGCTTCGGCTGATCCGCTGAAGCAGCCTTCTCTCTTTTGTATTTATACTGCTCATAGGCTTTGGCTCCATCTATATTATGGATTGACTTTGAATCTGTCCAGTTTCCTTCG
>SJCO01000308.1 GCA_005217565.1 Puteibacter caeruleilacunae | reverse complement strand
CGTCGGTCTTCTGTTGCTCCGCAGGCCCTCCAATCGTGGGGGGTTGTTCGTACCTGCGGAGGTGGAACCGGAGTTCCRTTTGTAATGGCAYCTTGARTGCCGGTGTYTTGTTCATTGYGGCYGTCGGGGCCTGAACRTGTATGTATTTTYGGCRCGGAGCCGTGTTTTTTCCTCATTTTCGAGCACTARGACTCGCCTGTYGGCTRTCTGAACCGCTTCACCAAGYGTGAGTCGCCCCGTGCAAAGGTGACGAGTGAGGTATCCGTATCCCGGAGGCGTAGGAGTCCCTCGGCTCGGTCGGCCTTGCCGCTTGCCGCTTACGCGCACTCTTACCCGTCCTTGGGGTTCTGTTACCGACGCAGTCAAGAAGGCTCGAAGAATCGTTTCGGCAGAAGAGCTTCCGAACGTGAAGACTTG
>SJCO01000307.1 GCA_005217565.1 Puteibacter caeruleilacunae | reverse complement strand
ACTACATGGTGTAGGTATTTATGTAATTCCTTACACTGCATAAAAAATCTGGCATGTTGTTCACTGGTGGACGCACCTTCGGGTTGGAGCGTAAAAACCTTAAGTTTTGAGCATAAAATCCCTCAATTATAAGCGTAAATACCGAGTCAATGTGAGAGGTTGATAGCTCTAATAGGTTGTTATTACGATCCTATTTTTATGGCAGATCCRAAAAACATGGCAGTCGYATGCATGYGGTTATACAGATCCWAAAATTATGGCAAAATGYATGCATGAGTCAAACAYGTTCCCTTGCATGCGCGTAAATTTAGGAAAGATATGTGTGGCGGTTTCTATTTTAAATGYTTTATTTCCTCCATAAATTTAGGATCGCTGCAACAGMCATGCARCTAWAACTCGTAATGACCATTTTATGCTA
>SJCO01000306.1 GCA_005217565.1 Puteibacter caeruleilacunae | reverse complement strand
CTATGGCACCCTTTTCCTTTCARGAGGGGAGAAAGGTTTTTAATGGGGCCATAGTTTGTAATTTTTCATTCTTATTTAGCCCTACGAGGGCCAAATCCCCYAAAAATGTAAYATGTAAAATCTGAGCMTGCACCATCGAGTGCAAAAAGAAAAATAGGGAGAAGCTCRAAAGACGTCCCYAAGGGGATGCAGAGCACGACRAAGCTACAAAAAGYCGTTCCTAAGGGAGCGCAGCATAAGTTTTCTGCTCAAAAGTCGTTCCTAAGGGRATGCAGAGCCAAAATTGAYGAAGCTACAAAAAGCCGYTCCWAAGGGAGCGCRGYGTAAGTTTTCTRCTCAAAAGTCGTTCCAAAGGGAATGYAGAGCTTACAGCGAAAAATAAACGCTGATTCCGCTGAAAGTAAAAGGCGAAGAAGCT
>SJCO01000305.1 GCA_005217565.1 Puteibacter caeruleilacunae | reverse complement strand
TCAGCCCGGCTTTCRGCCTCGGCRGCCCAGCCCCGAGATTGGTCCCGCTCATTGACGATCCGGTCGAACTCCGAATGCTGTCGTTGCACTTCTGCGCGCACCGCGGCCGCCTCCGCGCGTGCCGCTGCCGCCTCGGCACCCTGCTGAGAGAGGYGCGCAGTAGCCCCRGCGAGCGAGGTCCTCAGGGATCGCAGCGAGCCCCAGACGTCGACCTCGCGGCGGATGAACGACGACTTGGCGGCGCTCAGATCCGTCAGATCCTGAGGGAAGGAAGCGGGGCGTCACGAARGACRCCTTGGTCACAAAAGAGAAAARGTATGCCTGAAACCGTTACCTRGAGGATTTTKGGGACGTCYCTGCAGAAAACCTCCAGGTAACGGTTTCAGGCATACTTTTTCTCTTTTGTGACCAAAGTGTCC
>SJCO01000303.1 GCA_005217565.1 Puteibacter caeruleilacunae | reverse complement strand
CGCCCTGGCATCAAGGATGGCATTGGCTTCCAACGGGGAGTCAATGTCAAACYTAATGCCCCTCCWAAGAGATTGTCCAAYTTTGTTAAGGGCAAGGCTCCCATGSCTCAGGATAACGAGGGTTACATTTTATATCCTGCYGGTTATCCYGAGRRCAAAATTAGGARAATTCATTCTMGGAAGTCTCACTCTGGCCCTAATCATGCTTTYATGTATAAGAGTGAGACATCTAGCTCTAGGCAACCAACCCGTGCTAAGTTGCCTARAAAGAAAACTCCTAGTGCATCAAATGATCATRAYATTTCATTYAACACTTTTGATGCTTCTTATGTTTTAACTAACAAATCCGGCAAGGTAGTGACATTTCATTTAAAACTTTTGATGCATCTTATGTTTTAACTAACAAATCCGGCAAGGTAGT
>SJCO01000035.1 GCA_005217565.1 Puteibacter caeruleilacunae | reverse complement strand
CCTTACGGGTGAAGGTCGCCTGGTTGTGGAGGCATCGTCTGCAACCTACGAGTACAACTTAAAGGACCACTTGGGTAATACCAGGGTTGTAATGGCTGAAGATGGCTCGTCAAAGCAGGTACTAAGTTACTATCCATTTGGATTAACCATGGAAACCAGCGGCACATCAACCAACAAGTATCTTTACAACGGCAAAGAGTTGCAGGAGGAAACTGATTGGCTGGATTACGGTGCAAGGATGTATGATGCGGAGATAGGTAGATGGCATGTTATGGATCCTATGGCAGAAAAATATGTACCAGTCTCTCCATATGCTTATTGCTACAATGAACCTATCCGCACAATTGATCCAGATGGTCAAGAAGGAGATGATGCTTTTACTTCTTTCATGGAAACTAAAGAAGCAATTGAAAAAACAAAAAAATCATCGGAAAATTTTGAAAAAGGATGGGAAGCTGGGAACAAGCTTGCGTCTGCAGCTTCAATTTTTTTGGGACTGTTTGATGCAGGAGTTGACATAACAGAATTGGTTTCTGAATTAGCTTCTGGAAATTATGGAGATGCTGCATTATCTGCAATTGCAATCTTAGGTGGTGATTTTATTAAAGATACAAAAAAAGCGAGCGAAGCATTAGAACTTGTTAATGAAGCAAAGCAATCGGGGAAAAAAATCAGGAATAGTAAATTAGCAGGAGGCACTCACCCCAAAACTGGTGTCCCATTTGATGAGAATGGATTTCCTGACTTTTCAGATAATTTGTACAAAGGAGGTAAAAATGATGTAATGATAAAACCAACAGGAGATAGAGCAAATGACTTTTCTGCGGCAAATAAAGCTGCAGGATATGATGTCACACCTAAAGGATATACATGGCACCATCATCAAAATACTGGTAGAATGCAATTAGTAGAAACAGATGTTCATGCGGCTACTGGCCATACAGGAGGTTTTGCATTATGGGACATAAAATAACATAAAAATGGTAGACTTTTTTGAGACAGAGCATAAACTCACATTAGATCAAATAGAGAATGTAGAACTGAAATTTGGGATTAATTTTCCTGATGAATATAAATCACATTTATTAAAATTTAATGGAGGTAGGTGCAAACCAAATAAATTTAGTTTCAATGAAAATGGAAAAACAACAAATTCTATTTTAGATTGGTTCTTAGCAATTCATGATGGGAAATATGATAATCTAATCCGGTATTACAACAGATACAAAAGAGAAGAAAAGAGATTACCTGATCCTATATTTCCGATTGCACATGACCCTGGAGGCAATCTCATTTGCATGAGTGAGAAAGATGGCAAAGTTTATTTCTGGGATCATGAAAAGGAGGTAAATTATTTGGTAGAAGATGACGATAATTATTCAAATCTTTTTCTGATTAGTAACAGTTTTGAAGAGTTTCTTGATGCACTCCATTAATATATGAATATTTCTCGTGCAATCTGAAATCCGCTATCACACAATTATGTAGTATGATTAAGTGATGCTAAACAATAAAGCCGCATTTCAAAAATGCGGCTTTTGTTTTTTTGTACAGCAACATCAGCATTATTAAGTGGCATTCCTCCGGTATATAATATCCCCTCCATTTAGAACAGTGTATCCAACCTCCATCGTTAATAGTATAACTATCTCGCATCTCTTCTCTTGGTGCATCAGCCAAATATGATGATAAAATATCAGGTACCTACTAGAAAAACGAGGGATATATTCGTCCAGATACCGATCATCTGAGCAATACCAGAAGAGTATTTAAGGAAGATGGTTCTACAGCAACTTCACTGGCATCGTACGATTACTATCCACTTGGAAAACTATTTAGAGGGGGGTCCGAATGTTGAAGAGAATAAGTACCTTTATCTGGGTAAGGAATTGCAAAATGAAGTACTAGGAGGAAATGAATTGGATTGGTTTGATTTTGGATCTCGCTTTTATGACCCAGAGCTAGGACGCTGGCATTCGATCAATAACCAGGTGCAAAAATGCCGGGGATACAATGAGATAATGCGAAATAGATATCAATTTTATAATAAGTAATTACACATATATGAAAATAACACAAGCAATAATACTTATCACTCTGTCCATTTGCTTTTTATGTTCCTGCCAAACAGAGGTGCATCGAGATTATTATTCCGATGGGACATTGAAAGAAGAGTATTCTATGCGGAATGGGAAATTCATCGGAAAACACAGAGCTTATTATGAAGATGGAACACTACGAACCATTGGGCAACATAAAAATGGACGAATGTCAGGAACTTGGCACTATTATCCTGACGGAAGTATACAAAAGTTAGAAAAAGGTAAAACTGTTTCGGCTAATTACTGGGATTTCAATGGTGTCCATGTAGTGAAAAATGGTACTGGCCTGGTAAAGACCTATTATCCATCAGGCCAAATAGAAAGCATAATGTCGTGGAAAGACAATGTTTATCATGGTAAATGTGTAACATGGTCACCAGAGGGTGTGAAAACTACAAAAGTCTTTTTTGAAAAAGGAAAGCCTGTGGGGACTTGGAAATACTGGAATGAACATGGTGAATTAATTAAAACCCAGGAATATTAATTAAAACTAAATTCAAAAATACACCTCAAAAGTGATGTACAACTTTTGGGGTGTAGTATTTGTATTGATTATGAAATTGAATTATAACAATAAGATAATAAAACACCATAGCTTCAATGAATTATCTGAAGCGAAGAAATTCTATAGTAACCAAAAAAGTCGTAATAAATGTTTTCTAGATGACACATTTGGAGATAACCACTGTGTGATTAATTCATTGGATGCTTTGTCTGGAGAGATTTATTTATCATTAGGCTTTAGTTCTGAAAGAAACTCAAATGAATTAAACTTAATGCTTTGGGAGCAGGCTGACAGATGGGTTATTGAAATAGACGAAAGTATATATATAGTATCTTCTCGTTCTGCAGAAATAGTTACTAAATTTGAAATCGGTACACCATTAATAGGATTTTATGTCATTGAAAATAGATTGTTGGTTTTAGAAGAGACAAACATTAAGGTTTTGGACCGTGAAGGTAATGTATTCCAAGAAAAAACAATTGATTTAATAGACAGTTATAGCTTAACTGATGACGGTGTTTTGAACATTATCTCTACAGAAGGAGAAGAGTCACAGATAAGTTTATTCTAATATAATGAGTTAGACCTTCATTATCTGGCAATACAGAAGTTATTATACATAGATTTTTCAACCCACTAAGATGATAATATGAATATAGATTTAAGTTTTGAAAGTCATTATAGCATTGAAATATTACATGAACTAAGTTCTGGTGAAAGATTTTATTATCCCAATGGTACGACTAATGGAGGTAAAGATGGAGTTATGGTTGAAATTATTTCTAGTGAAGGAAATATTTGGACAGGGATTTTTGCATTCGGGGAAATAAGTACTAAAGGTATATTAGGAATCTATGCAATGCCTGCACCAGATAAAATTTGTGTTGTTTCAAAAGGCGCTGGCTATATTGTTTCGTCAAAGAATCCAACTAACTGGGAAGAGATAAGACCCATTCCTATTTTAGGTGTTTACCCAGTAAAATCTCAAGATATTATAATCTTTTCAAGCTATACTGAACTAGTTGCCTATGATAAATCAGGAGTAAAGTGGCGAACAGAACGATTAGCATATGACAGTTTTAAGGTAATAGAAGTAACTGAAGCATATTTAAAGGGAGAATATTGGGATATACAATATGAAACAAATAAAAACTTTGAAGTAGACCTTTCAACAGGCGCTCAAGTGGGCGGCATTAGAAATTTCTAAAACATTAAAGCCTCTGAGAAATCAGGGGCTTTTCTATGCTATTTGCATTTTCCTTTGAAATAAGAAAGCATTGAAGAACAATTTTAACATATTTACAGACTTGCTCGTCTAGTGCATAAGTTTTTGAAGACATCTATAATATCCCCTCCAACTAAAACAGTGTATCCAACCTCTATCATTGATGGAGCAACCACCTCACAAATTAACCAATCAAATAATTTGGTAACTTTGGCTACGAAGGTAGCTCAATTACAATCAAGTTAAAGGGATAGCATTAGTAGCTATTATTGCACCAAATACATACAGAAATGAAATTAACCGAAATAACAGGGTTGTTAAACATTGATGTGGGAGCACCAACTCCAACCATCATATCAAATGACAGCAACCTCTATTTAATGTTCTACTCTAATGCGGACAGTATTGTTAATGATCCATCACAAGCAAGTAGCAGTGTTAATAATAGACGCATATATGTTTTAAAGTTCAATCTCTTTTTTAATTACAAATTTGGCATGCCTGGTAATGAGATAATAATAGGTCATCCATATTCAGAATTAGGATTACAACCTTACTCATTTTATCAACTTGAGGAATCAGACTGGATTAAAGACCTTATGAAGATCGACAGTTTTCATCCTTATTACAACAAAGAAAAGTGGATAGACTTTAAACATTATATCCTCACTTTTCACGACAATATGTTTGAATGTATTGCCAAAGATTTTGAAATATCAGAGGGTACGACTTCGATTTACGAACAAGCATCAACAATAATAAATGAGATTAATGCAGACATGCGTTAAAAGAGATTAATAAAGATCTTAAAGCATGGAGGTTCAAATCAAAATGGAAGCAAAAAAAATATATAGTCTTAAGCTTGCGTAATTTTATTAGCCCCATACAGATATAATTTCTTAAAAGCTGGCATGAAGCCTGATGTGGGATGGTTTGGTAAGTATAACTGGTTTACTAAGTTTTAAAAGGAAAATAATGTTGGGATTTATAATATCCCGACGATTTAGGACAGCAAGTTTAATTTGAAATTATTAAAATTGTCGTCATGAAAACACGAAGAAAATTTAGCTCAGAATTTAAAGCAAAAGTTGCCTTAGAGGCCTTGAAAGAGAGAGAGAAAGGATTACCGAGTTGGCAAAGAAATATGATCTACATCCGAATCAAATAACGACCTGGAAGAAAGATTTTATATCGAACGCTTCGAGCATTTTTGAGAGTGGCACAAAGAAGAAAACAGAGGAGTCCGGTCACGAGAAGGAGAAGTTGTATCAAGCTATTGGCCAGTTAAAAGTTGAGAATGATTTCTTTAAGAAAGCCTTATCCTAAAAACAAAAAAATATCAACGTAGAGCACTGGTAGACAAGGCAGATAAAAAGCTCAGCATAAAGAAGCAATGTGAATTATTAGGCATCCAACGTTCCTTTTATTGTTACATGAGTACGCCTATGAGACAGGACTTGAGCTCTATAAGGGAGTTCGAGATTACTTTAAGTATTAATCCGGATATAGCCACCACCAACACGCGAATGTTCGCTCAGAAATATTTCTATCAGCAAGGCTTCTCTTCACTTGGGGGGGCAGCCAGATATGATGGAAAAATATCAGGTACCTACTGAAAAAATGAGGAACAACAACTGGTTATCAGCTGATTAATAAAACAATCCGGCTAAATTAAATTTTAGTCAAATGGTAGTGATTTGTTATAATAAGAAATTTATTTCTAAAATCTTGACCGAATGTTTTTCAAACTTGTCTCGATAGTTTTTATTGAGGCATTGGAAACCCCACATGATTCAGCATATACTCTCCAATTGATGATGATATTTTTTATCTCATCGACAATTACATTTGCTCTATTGATAGAGAATACATCCGCCAATTCCAGTAATTCTTTCTTTCCCGGATCCACATAGTTTTTAGCGCAAGCTGTACTATGGTATCCCTGAGAAGATGAAGAGAATGTCAAGTCATATGCTGGTGCAAGTGACCAGTTTCCTTTAGGATCCATTAGGAATGCAAAGTTTTTGGAATGATCATCACGGTTATGTGCCAGAACATTAAAAACAGATCTCCGGAACATTTGTTCAGCTGTCTGAGCATTATTTGTTAGTTTTTTTGCTTGGAAGATTAAATTCCCATAGTCAAGAGTGCTGTGTTCATAGTCATCATGAAGAAGTCCTGCAGCTGAGAGCATATGAAGTTTATTATTCCCAATTCTGTCAAAACGTTTAGTTCCAAAATAACAGTTTCCAGCTTCGCTATTAAACACCCTGCACTCAGACATTTCAATTCCTGAATCTAAAGCCATTTTATTATAGGCTAGTTCTATATTGGCAATATCCTTTGAATCTTCATTTGCAGCAAATTTGATAATCCAGTGTTCATATTCTTCAGGAAGACTTGCTATACCACTGATGAGAGAATCTGTCTTTGGATTATATCCTGCATAAATTTTTGGTCGTGCTCCACCAGGACTACCTCCTCTTCTGAAGAGCTGATCAATTACAATACTGCTTTCTCCTTTTAGTACACCTGAAATATTGTTATTTAATTTATCCAGATTAATTTCTATAGCTTGTTGGTCCGATTCAACACTTGGTTTGTAATGTAATGCTCCCATACTATTTTTACCTGCAAATGTCAAGTGATCTAAAGCATTTAAAGATTCAATGGCAATTCGATCAGCACTGAGACGTTTCTTGATTAACAAGTACCCCCAAGCATCCGGTAAAGAATCAGCGAATACACCAAAGAGACCATTGAATGGTTTTTCTCCAGTAGTTTGAGGATTATCGTCAAACGTTAATTGATTGGGTGATAGATTCGTTCCTGATTTTAAATAAGCATCGCTATATTTAAATAATATTCTCCGACCATCTATAACAAGCTGACCTACTAATTCTTCTTGTTCAGAAAATTGTATATATACGTTAAGTTTTGTAGTCCCCATAATCAATAATCAAATAGATCTTTTTTTCGTTTCATATCGTTTGGTAACAATATTGATTCAAAGTCAGTCAGGCGATTGAGAACCTCACAGATCTTTAGAAATGATTCAAGAGAAATAATACCTGTCGACTCGAACTTTCTAACACTGGCGTAAGCTACTCCAGACCTTTCTGATATTTCTTTCTGAGACATCTTCTCCTGTTTTCTTAAAGTTCTTATGTTCTTTGATAAAAGAATCATTATCTCTTTAGGTGAATTTTGATCTCCATATTCTCCCATAGCAACTATTAATTTTAGAATACTAAGATACAGAATACGTATTAGAAATGCTATAATAGTAGCACTTTATTTATGAATATGGTTCATATTGCCACCTGGGTAGCGATGTTAGCTCAAGAATTTGTTCTGCACTAAACTTACGTCTTAAGTGAGCAAGATAGTTTTTACGACGGCATGTATGGTGGTACTTCTGGTCAATATGCTTCGGAACCAGTAAAAAGAGAAAACTCTCCATTTGCCAGAGTGGAGGAACAAGGTAATATTGGAGAAGTATAATATCCCCACGAATTAGCACAGCTATCTTGTAGAAGTTATTAAATGGTATATTTGTAACTGCAGAGAGTTCATTTTATGTTATTGATAAAGGCTGGATAAATGTTCGAGATCTTATTGTTGGAACCAGGCTACTGTCATGCGACAATAACACTGTCCCAATAATAGCTGTAAAGAAGAAAGATATCGAATTGCAAGTTTACGACATAACTGTAGAAGGAAATCACAATTATTTTGTCAGCAAGCAGAAAGTATTAATTCATAATAAGTAGAAATGAATATATATTATTGTTGGTTTTATTGGATTTATTCCATTTACAAGCGATTGAGTGACAACAATCAATAACAATCAATACTTTTACAATTTTGCATTGGCATTATTTAGTTTGCTGGTGTCTCTCATATTTATAGGCTTTTTTGACCTGATTGATTTGCTTTTTATTAAAAAGGATCTATTGTATGAGAAATTTTATACCCTTCCTTGTATTGCTATCTTTATTTATTTTGTGAATAATGCSTTATTCATTGCAAAGGATAAACATTTGGTTCAGCACAATACTTATAATGCTTTGAAAAACAAAAAAAGAGTAAGTTCATTGATCCTCACTATTATTGCAATTATTGCTGGAATAACCATAAGTAGCTTGTAGTACATGTCAATTAAGCACTTGCACGAATTAATATACTGCCTGATATCAAGGTGGCATTTAATATAGTATCCCCCCGTTTCAATCAACCGACATAACAACATTGGTTGATAGAAATAATACTAGAGTCTGCTATAATATCTCAGTTTTTCCAATTAATGATGTTGAACCGTTGACATGGTTAACCGATGTGCTTGCTCGTATATTGGATCACAAAGCAAACAAACTAGACGAGCTGCTTCCTCAAAATTGGATCTCTGCTTCTAATAAATAGAATGACTCAATCCTTTTCCTTATATTTAAGCGTAAATGGTGTACCAGAGCGGGCGCTTACGTTAATAATGAAAGTTCAGACCTTTCTCATAACAATAAAACGATACATAAATGATTCTAAAATTCTTTGACTATGTATACTATAGAATTTACTCTGCATACACAGATTGGGATAATAATCCGGAGATTTATGCGATTAGTTTAGTTGCTCTAATGCAACTATTTAATTTTGGAATTGTAGTGCTGATGACATTTACTTTTTTAAATAAAGAACCAGAGGTTAGTAAACACATTCTCTATGCCTCATATATAGTTTTCTTA
This sequence comes from Puteibacter caeruleilacunae, assembly GCA_005217565.1. Taxonomy (GTDB): domain Bacteria; phylum Bacteroidota; class Bacteroidia; order Bacteroidales; family Prolixibacteraceae; genus Puteibacter; species Puteibacter caeruleilacunae. The sequence continues at coordinate 9,495 of SJCO01000035.1, read as the reverse complement.
ATACCAAACTATATTAGATATAAAAGATTTAAGAGTTATAAACAGATGGATAAAAGGTGGGGTAATGCACCTAAGAAGAAAAAAATATTAGGAGGCATTGCAGTATTGTTTTATTTAATAATGTCACTCGTTTTATTATTTGTAACTGGTTATATTTATCGCAAAATAAAGAATGGATAATTGTAATCGACAAATTACAGAATTAGAAGTCCTATAAATGAACTACACCCCAAAAGATGAATATAGCTTTCGGGATGTCTTTACTGCATTAAAACACAAATCAACATAAAGAATTGAAAATAAATTAATTAATCAAAAAATAACAGTTTGACTTAACCTTTTGTCCCAGTTTTTGTAGCAAGTCCAATTCTATTACATGAATGGAATTGTGAACAAAGATGAAAATCAAGATATACAAACAGGGGATCTCGATTACATCAACACATCTGTAGGTTATACTCGTTCAGGAAGCTCGCATTACGACTATCATTATTTCTTGACCGATCACTTGGACAATACGAGAAGAGTATTCAAGGAAAATGGAAATGTTGCAACTTCATTGGCCTCATACGACTACTATCCATTTGGAAAACTAATGGTGAGAGGTACTAATATAAATGAGAATAAGTATCTTTACTAAGGAAAAGAAATACAAGATGAACAAGTAGGAGGAAAAGAATTGGATTGGTTAGATTTTGGATCTCGCTTTTATGACCCAGAACTAGGATGCTGGCATTCGATCGACAACCAGGCAGCAACAATGCCAGGGATATCTTCTTATGCAAACTGTTTTAACAATCCTATTTCCTTCGTTGATCCAAATGGAGAGAATCCATTGGTTTGGGCTGCAGTATTTGCTGGAAATTACATAAAGAATGTACTTGACAACAAAATCAACAATAAGATGAGTTGGGAAGATGCGTTTTACAACAGCAGTTTCATTGTTGATGGTAATTTCAGTCCATCACCTGGACAATTCTCACACCCACAAATTGAAGCCCATAATACAGCCAAAGGAGCCGAGAAGTATTCTCAACTGATAGATGAAAGTTTCTTAAAGAATTATTGGAATCCAGGGTACCTAGCATCTCCTGGATCTATGTTAGCACCGTTAAATGGGATGTCAAGTAGACAAGAAGTAATCCCCAATAGTGAAGTAACACCATGGAACGTTGGAGTAGAATGGTTGACTGGGGAAGGTCCAAGACACCGCAATTTTACCAACGGAGATATGTTTACCGAGATGCTTAGACAACATGAACATGTTTTAATGACAAAAGCTTCAATTTCAGGAATGATTCCTTATGGAACGATGAAAGGAAAGAGTTCTTACAGCCTTAGCGGAATACAGGGCGTTGGAAAATATCTAAAAGATTATTCCACCCTAGCTACTTTTGGAACTACTGGAAATCTTACTGTCACCTATCGAGGCTCATATGATTTACAGTGGGAAGTGATTACATTAAATGGAAACTCTGCGACAGTGCAATTCTTGGTTGAAAATAGTTCTACTATCCAATCAGCATTCCGTCCACCAGTAATAGGCTACTATTCCTGGTGGCAAAATTCTGTTGGTTCTTGGCTTAATCGTAAATTTTCAAGTGGCCCAATGTCACCTATTAAGCAAACATTTTTATGGAATGAAACAATAAATTGGTAATGACGAAAATACTGAATATTATAAGTACTGCAGTTATAGTTTTATTTACAACATGCAGTTCAGATATACCTACTAACGTCGATATTGTTGGTATTTGGAAGACTAAAGATGGAGCTTTGATTGAATTTATCAAAGGAGGAACTTTTTCAACACAAAACTTGAGTGGGAATAAATTTTTTCCTTATGAAAAAGCCTATAAAGGAAAGAGTTTTCATGAAAAAGGTAAATGGGAAATAAAAAAAGATCAAGGAAGATGGATTATTATCTTGTATTTTAATAAAAGTAAAAAATTACCGAAAGGATACATTACTGACATTATTATAGCAGGAAGTAAAGGAATATTGGAAAACCAACCACCGTGGTATTTGTTTGTGTGGGAAGAAGAAGAAGGAGGTCCCAGATATAGATTTACTAAAAAAGAATAAAACAAAAAGACCTATAAAAATAATCAACTATACTCCCCCCAGTGTCAGAACAATTCAGAGGCAATAATAAGTTTGATGATGATGTATAACATTCCCTCCAATTAGCACAGTGAACATAACATCCAAAGTTAATAGAGAAACTCCCCGCAACAAGACAATCAAATCCTTTGAGCTAAAGCTGTTTTCGTGATCAAAATTATCATCACTTCTTCAACAATCTCTCATCAAAAATCCACTCTTCTAAATTTTCTATCTTCACCTCTTTAAACCATGGATGCGCGGGATTAATGAGATAGTTCATTTCGTATAGATTCAATACACTTGGTACTGCCAATACCAAACTCTCTAAGCTGTCGATCCAGGCATCGCCAATTGACTTGGCCAACATACTAACTGGTGTGTCTTTCCAGCTTGGATCTAAATCTGTTGCTTCGATAGTTTTTACTGAATCGGCGGGGAACGAAATTGTTCGTAGTGATAAGTCTTTCGGACTGGTTTCAATAGAATAATGGGCTAATACTTCTACTATTGAAAGAGAGGTGGAAGAGGATGTGTAAAGAACTGCTCTTCCTTTAGAGTTAAACCGCCCTCCTACCATTTTTGCACCGATGCCAGATATGTCGTTAGCCCTTGTTGTTGGGCATATTCGAAATGCAATTTCTCGCAGCAAACAAACAGAGTACAACAATAAAAATCACAGCTAGAGCTGTAGCAAGAGTCTATGGTCTTAAAAAACACGCTGTCAGGACCTTCTGACGCTGACAGGTGTTTTTTGGGGTAGGCCAGACACCTGTAAGTGTCGTGAGACCTCTCCTCCTCGCCAATGCACTTTGGTTGCTAGATAGCGCTAGGTGGCAGTAAATATTCTTCTTTGATTCAAATTTCATAAATATCTTTGTGACGTAACTTGACGTCCCGTCAAATGTAGCATATCCATTCTATTACATGAATGGAATTGTGTACAAAGATGAAAATCAAGATATACAAACAGGGGATCTCGATTACATCAATACATCTGTAGGTTATGCTCGTTCAGGAAGCTCGCATTACGACTATCATTATTTCTTGACCGATCACTTGAACAATACGAGAAGAGTATTCAAGGAAAATGAAAATGTTGCAACTTCATTGGCATCTTACGACTACTATCCATTTGGAAAACTAATGGTGAGAGGTACTAATATAAATGAGAATAAGTATCTTTATCAGGGTAAGGAGTTACAAGATGAAAAAGTAGGAGGAAAAGAATTGGATTGGTTAGATTTTGGATCTCGTTTTTATGACTCAGAGCTAGGGCGCTGGCATTCGATCGACAACCAGGCAGCAACAATGCCAGGAGTATCTCCTTATGCAAACTGTTTTAACAATCCTATTTCCTTCGTTGATCCAAATGGAGAGAATCCATTGGTTTGGGCTGCAGTATTTGCTGGAAATTACATGAAGAATGTACTTGACAACAAAATCAACAATAAGATGAGTTGGGAAGATGCGTTTTACAACAGCAGTTTCATTGTTGATGGTAATTTCAGTCCATCATCTGGACAATTCTCATACCCACAAATTGATGCTCATAAGACATTTATCGGAGCAAGAAACTTTGCTGAACATGCTAATATGAGCTGGAATGCAAACCATTGGAATTATGCTTACATGAATTTCTCCGTATCAAGTCCTGGTTCAATGGTAGGACCGTCAACAGCAACAACTGCAGGTCAAGGTGAATTAGCTAATTCTGAAAAAGGAATGGAATGGACCGATATCGTAATGGGAATTTTAACCGGTGAGGGAGCATACAGTACATTACTTCATGATCATACTACTTATAAAACCCTCAAAGGGATTACAAAAAATATTCATAAGGCGAATGGACAAGTTAGATCTGCCAGAGCACAAATTTTTGCTAACACTTCAAGAGCATTCAAATATACAGGTGACGCAGGATCTGTTGTAACAACATCATGGAGCTATATGCAAATTGCAAAAACAGATCCAAGCGAACTTCCTTCTATTACTTATGTCGATGTAGGAGTAGGTACGATAGGATTACTTGCATCTGGAGCTAGATATTTTACTGGAACTAGATATTTTACTGGAATACAATACCCCGTTATTGGAGAAGTTGTTGCTATATATGGTACTCTTAGGATGACGTATGATGCCTTTTATGATCTTGGAAAAAATTACGGTCCCAGTGTCTGGTATGGAAAGAATGATTACAAATGGTTTAAATGATGAGACATGTATAATATTTACTATATGATTTGGTCTGATGCTATTTTAAGTTTTCGTAAGCATCACCCAACTAGGACTGATTGGAAATTTGTACTATTTGTACACATAACTTTAATCAATTCATTAAACTGGTGGATTGTTTTTATTTGGTTGAAATATTTTAATTTAGCAGATATCCCTTTAATCGTAGTTAATATATTTCCTGGGACTTTGATCAATAATATAATTGAATTTGCGCTTAACTTTGCTTCGCCATTCATAGTCTTAAACTATTTTCTAATATTTTATAAAAATCGATATGAAAAGATAATAAATAAATATAAGACAGTAAAAACGAAGTATGCCTTTATATACTCAAGTACAATAGCAATCCTTGCTTTTGTGTCAGTAATTTTATACGGAACTCTTTCTTAAAATAAAACAAAGGATTTTTTCAAAACAACACCCCCAAAAAAGATGTTCATCTTTTGGGGTGTTGTTTTATATTACAAAAACGTTTGGTTAATTACACGGCAACAATATCTTTGATGATGATGCACTGCAATTTACACCAACAAGAGTGATTGGATTTCATTGGTTATGGGGAGCAATGGCGATGATAAAACATTAAATTCATATTCCCAGGATTTGCTTACGCTACATCCTGGGCTAAAAACAGATTGCCCCATCACGGGGCAAAAACAAAAGCGTCACGCCATACCGCTGACTTACAACACGCCATGCCGTTGGCTTGGCAGGCATTCCAGGAGCTCACGCACGCTGGAAGGTGATAAATCCAATCCCTTCATCACTCCGTGGCAATCCCCTTAAAAGAAGCTATTGCTCATTTGGAACATAGGCATGTACATGGCTATTAGGATAACGGCTACCATTACACCTACAACAATGATTAGTAGTGGTTCCATTAAGCTATTTAGGATGCCTATTTTTTGCTGCACCTCTTCGGAGTATTGCTTGCTGAGTTTGTTGTAAATAACAGCCAGTTTATTTACTACCTCCCCCTCTTTAGTCAGGGAAAGGAGTTGGACTTGCAACAAAAATGAAATTGGTCGCCTCGACCAGAAGTTGATTGGAAATGCCAAACAGTGTATTGATTACAGTTATAACACAAGAGGTTGGCTAACTGCAATTAACAATCCAAATTCATTGGGATCTGATCTATTTGCAATGAACCTCAAATACAGTTCCAGCGCAAGCTTTCCAACTAGTATGGCTTACACCAGTGAAGGATATAATGGAAACATTGCAGTATTAGAGTGGAATGCCAAGTATCCTGACGGGACGACAAAGATGCATGGACAAACATTTGCCTATGATGGATTGAATCGTCTATTGTGTTCTGACTATGGTGTTTCTGCTCCGAATGGAAATACGATCATCAACTTTCCTGACTATAAAGGAAATGAAGTTGGMGGTCCAACAGGTAAAATTGAGTATGACCTGAATGGTAATATTTTAAAGCTTACAAGATATGATGGTGGAGGTTACGCTGGAGCCTCATATAGTAATATAAGAGACATTCTCGACTACAGGTACTCTGGCAATAAGTTAATGGCCATAGGAGCTTCGGGTGCTGCAGCTCCAGCAGTTGACACTTACGATGGTAATGGCAATATGACACGTGATAACCATAAAGGCTTAAGCGAGATTAAATACAACAGTTTAAATTTACCAAAACAGGTAACTAAGGGTTCAAATAATATCTATTACACCTACGATGCCATAGGAAATAAACTCATTAACACCCTTCCTAACAAGACAATCAAATATTTTGGTAACTTTGTTTACGAAGGTAGTTCTTTGAAATATATCCTTACGGGTGAAGGTCGYCTGGTTGTGGAGGCATCGTCTGCAACMTACGAGTACAACTTAAAGGAYCACTTGGGTAATACCAGGGTTGTAATGGCTGAAGATGGCTCGTCAAAGCAGGTACTAAGTTACTATCCATTTGGATTAACCATGGAAACCAGCGGCACATCAACCAACAAGTATCTTTACAATGGCAAAGAACTTCAAGAGGAAACTGATTGGCTGGATTACGATGCAAGGATGTATGATGCGGAGATAGGGAGGTGGCATACGGTGGATTCTATGGCGGAAAAAATGCGACGTTGGAGTTTATATTCCTATGCATACAAAAATCCATTAAGATTTATTGATCCTGATGGAATAAAGCCTATTCCTAGAGCTGGTGCTCTTGTTGCATGGGCGCAAGGACAAGCTGCAATGAAAAGAGCTCAAGCTTGGCTGGAAGGAGAAGGCGACTCGAAGGATGAAGAGCGCGAAGAAGAAGGAGCCATGCAAAGTCAACGACATGTTGAATTGCAAGAACCAAAAGACCAATCGAATGGAGGTGATAAAGCCCCTCCAAGTGTAGAAAATAATACCCCTGAATTTTCATTTCATTGGACTCATGGAATTGGACCAGGTTTAATTGGCATAGGAAGTGGTTTGATTCACAAAAGCAGTGCTTTTGCGAAGTGGATTTTTCCAAGAAGTATGGTTGTTGGAAATATCTCTTAAATAGTCTGAATTTTAAAACAATAAAGTATTTATTATGAGCAACATATATATTAAATACACCCCAAAAGAAATACTTCAGATATTAAATGATTTTTATTTGTTACAATCAGAATATATTGGTGAAGCAAAAAGGGGGCATAAACTGTCATTTGAAACTACAATTAAAAATTGGAGAACTACATGCAACTTGTTAGAACCTGATAAGTTAACGAAAGCCGACCATGAATACTTTGGTTTAACAACAGACATGGCAGAGTTAATGGATATTTTAAGCAATGAAAACAAAAATACCTTGAAGGAGTATTGCGAATATATTGCACAAAATGCAAAACGGGAAACAATAACTTTAAGAGGCTCATTGGGAGGGAAATGTCTGGAAGCAGGGATATTAAAAAAGATTAATGAGAATCTTAAAAAAAGAGGGGCAAAAATTAAGGAATTAAAGCCTAGTGATAACTTCCCTCTGCTTTTTAAAAAACATCCTGAAATATTTGAAGTAGTTAGCAAATTGGCTCCAGGAACAATTGGATATTATAAAATAAAGGTAAATACTGTAAGTAAAATAGGAGGTTATTTATTTTTATTGGCGATACTTATTTTAATTATTGTATTAATAGTTCATAAAGCCAGTTGGTTTTTAGCAATACCATTTATAGTCTCATTTATTTTTATGAGTATTGGCAATAAGATGAAAGATGCTTTGTTTGATATTGGAGGTTATAAAACAGTTCGAGATTTAGTTTATGGAATAAAACAAAGAGTCTAAAAAGAAAGCCTTATCCTAAAAACAAAAAAATATCAACGTAGAGCACTGGTAGACAAGGCAGAAAAAAGCTCAGCATAAAGAAGCAATGTGAATTATTAGGCATCTAACGTTCCTTTTATTGTTACAAGAGTACGCCTATGAGACAGGAATTGAGCTCTATAAGGAAGTCCGAGATTACTTTAAGTATTATAATTTTGAAAGGAGGTATAGCTCAATTAATGATAGCTTCCCTGCTGAAGTTTATAAAGTTGCATAAAATGAAATTAGAGAAAAAAATGTACCAGATTACACGTATCAATATTGATAACCAGAATAACTCTCCGAGTTATTACCGGTTATCAACATTGCATCATCAAACTTATTTTTATCTTTAATCTGTCCTAACATTGTGGGGAGTATAGTAGAATTATGAGCAGACATAGAAGAAACTTTAGAAATATCGTGATATTAATTACTCTATTCGTCTTATTTTTTTCGATTACACTATTGGTTTATTTACATTATTCCATGGAGTTTTTCTTTATAATGAATTTAAGGCTTTATATCCTTATACCAATAGTGTTTGTCATTGGAGTTGTTATGATTTTAAAAAATAAAAGTAACCTAAGAATTGTAATTCCAATATTTACGAGTGTACTATTAATCTTTCTAGTAGGGACACCTATTAAAGAAAATCTAATACAATGTGCAAATAACAAAAGGCAGAGGATAATTAATTGTATCGATCAATATAAGGAAGAAAATGGTGTTTTCCCCAAAGGTCTAAAGAAATTAAATATCAATTATAGCTATTACATTTCTCTTTCTAAAAGAGAATTTGAATATTTTTGTTATAATGGATATTATACATTATCATTCTCGGGATATGAGGGACGAAAACATGTTTATTCATCAAAAGATGGATCTTGGATAATAACTGATTAAGAAGCTTTGATATAATTAGAAACTCTTAATTGAGTATAAAAAATCCCGGCATAATACCGGGATTTTTGTTGTGAACGGCGCATGGAAGAATGCTAAGTGGTGAAAATCCACTATATAGAGTTATAACCGTTCAACCCTGTAAGCCTTCGGCGTATTTATTATTTACCCTCTAGTGCAACATCACAAGACTATATTCAAGTTCGAAAAATAGAAAATGGTGCTGAAAGAGTTATTGAGAATTTTGAAAGATATGATTCTCTTGTGAAATCAGAATTAAATGGAGATAGCTTGCTAAGTTTGGTTTTGAAAGATACAGATATGAATGTTGTCAAGCAGGATACTTTTTTAATAATTCTGAAATAAGTTAAAAGCCAAGTAATGAACTACATCCCAAAAGTTAAACATAGCCTTTGGGGGTGTTTTATGAAATAGAAACAAATTCAGTATTGAAGAAATGGAACGCATTGAACTTTCGAAATTGGAAGAAGATATAACTCAATTAAGCACAGCTATCTTGTAGAAGTTATTAAATGGTATATTTGTAACTGCAGAGAGTTCATTTTATGTTATTGATAAAAGCTGGATAAATGTTCGAGATCTTATTGTTGACCACAAGCTACTGTCATGCGACAATAACGCTGTCCCAATAATAGCTACAAAGAAGAAAGATATCGAATTGCAACTTTACGACATAACTGTAGAAGGAAATCACAATTATTTTGTCAGCAAGCAGAAAGTATTAATTCATAATAAGTAGAAATGAATATATATTATTGTTGGTTTTATTGGATTTATTCCCTTTACAAGCGATTGAGTGACAATCAATACTTTTACAATTTTGCATTGGCATTATTTAGTTTGCTGGTGTCTCTCATATTTATAGGCTTTTTTGACCTGATTGATTTGCTTTTTATTAAAAAGGATCTATTGTATGAGAAATTTTATACCCTTCCTTGTATTGCTAT
>SJCO01000302.1 GCA_005217565.1 Puteibacter caeruleilacunae | reverse complement strand
AGATTATACAATGCAGCTGAAGACAAGGTTATTGGGGCTGTTCTGACACAAGAAACCGAGGGGAGGAGCATGTGGTGACATATCTAAGTCRRAGGTTGGTGGATGCTGAAACAAGGTACACTTTTATTGARAAGTTATGCTTATGCTTGTTTTATGCATGCACCAAATGTAGATGTTATTTACTGTCTAGTCATTGCACTGTTTCTGGTCAAGCCGATGTGATCAAATACATGTTGCATAACCCAATTATGAGTGGTAGAATTGGTAARTGGGCTTATGCACTCATAGARTATGACTTGGCCTATGAACCATTGAAATCTATGAAAGGCCAAGTCGTAGCRGATTTYATTGTAGAACATCGGATTAATGACATTCATGAACTAGATATGTCATACCTCACTATTACTCCTTGGACCTTATATT
>SJCO01000298.1 GCA_005217565.1 Puteibacter caeruleilacunae | reverse complement strand
TGTGCATTGCCTGGCGAGCTTCAAGGTTGTCGCCATGTTCAACAGCAGTAGGAAGGTTTTTGAATACCATATCTACAGATCCTTTAGAAAGGATATCGCTGTAATCATCGGCTACGTTAGAAACATAAGCTTCAACACCATGACTCAAAGCATCCAATCCGGTGTTAGCAGTAAGCTGTTTAGGCATACTGGCTGTTAAGTTTCCATCAGTAATTGAAACGTCAGGAAGAATTTCTCCAGAAACAATAGGATATTTAGTTCCTTTTGCTCTGTCGGTAATAACAGCAAGGGCAGTATTTTCAGAACCAGTACCGCTGGTAGTTGCAACAGCTACAAAGTAAGCTTTGTTACGCAATTTTTTAACAGCAAAAAGTTCTTTTAACTCTTCCAGTTTTGAATCAGGATACTCATAGTAAATCCACAT
>SJCO01000297.1 GCA_005217565.1 Puteibacter caeruleilacunae | reverse complement strand
CGGGGGACAACATCAGTTGGTCGGAGGTGCCAGYTTGGAGATGYGCCGCGGGMGGAARACTGACTAYCTYGAMATYCCYCTCAARGACAGAATTAAGGGGTGGCGGTTGGATTGGTTGATWGTTGACAACGATGGAAAYTCTCTCCCCCCCCGGTCCGGAAGACAGCCCAATGTTCGCACYCCAAGYTGGACCGARTCCCCCACWGATAAGGAGGTAGCTGAGGCCGGTGCTTTGCTRGCTGAAGTTGGRYTGCTGAARGAGAGAGGTCTGACTGCTGARGCTGTGGTTGCTAATTTTGTTTTCAAGAATATTCAGCCACTGAAAGACAGAGCATACCCGGCTAGGGGTCTGACTGAGGAAGCTGTGGTTGCTGATTTTGTGTTCAAGAATATTCAGGCATTGAAAGACAGGGCATACCCGGCT
>SJCO01000296.1 GCA_005217565.1 Puteibacter caeruleilacunae | reverse complement strand
TCATTGTCAAGAGTTTTAGTGAATAAAGTAGGATCGGCTTTGCCGACTTTGAAGCCATTAGCRATAAGRAAATCTCTWAGGCATTCATACCATGCTCTTGGGGCTTGCTTGAGCCCATAAAGCGCCTTAGAGAGYYTATASACATGGTTAGGRTACTCACTATCTTCAAAGYCGRGAGGTTGCTCAACATAGACCTCYTCCTTGATTGRTCCRTTGAGGAAGGCACTYTTCACGTCCATTTGGTAAAGCTTRAAGCCATGGTAAGTAGCATAGGCAAGTAATATGCGAATKGACTCAAGCCTAGCTACGGGTGCATAGGTTTCACCRAAATCCAAACCTTCGACTTGTGAATACCCYTTGGCCACRAGTCGRGCTTTGTTCCTTGTCACCACACCATGCTCGTCTTGCTTGTTGCGGAACACCCA
>SJCO01000295.1 GCA_005217565.1 Puteibacter caeruleilacunae | reverse complement strand
AAATCCTAAAGACTGCCATCTTGTAGCCGTTAAGAGAATTCTAAGATACTTAGTCCACACCCAAAACCTAGGATTATGGTATCCTAAAGGCTCCTTTTTCGATTTGCTTGGCTATTCTGACTCAGATTATGCCGGTTGCAAAGTAGATCGAAAAAGCACTACTGGGACTTGCCAATTCCTTGGGCGGTCCTTAGTGTCATGGAGTTCCAAGAAACAAAATTGTGTTGCACTTTCCACTACAGAAGCTGAGTACATAGCAACTGGGCATGTTGTGCACAGTTGTTATGGATGAAGCAAACCCTTAGAGATTTTGGTTGTGCGTTCAACAAAATTCCACTTTTGTGTGACAATGAGCGTGCCATAAAACGTGCATACAAGCCGGTGCAACACTCTAGAACTAAACATATTGACATCAGACACCATTTC
>SJCO01000294.1 GCA_005217565.1 Puteibacter caeruleilacunae | reverse complement strand
TACTTCCTTCCTCTGGGCCCTGCTYAGGACGAAATCAGCCTTAGGCCTTCTCCATGTCTTWCCACCACTWGGCGGCTTCATCTCTWGGTTTGGTCTATCACATAACKCTGCCAGATCCACTCTTGYCTTYACGTTATCYTTTGACTTATCARGAATSTCCATAATTGTTGCCCAAAGTGCCTCGGCRACATTCTTTTYAGTGTGCATCAYRTCAATGTTGTGTGGAAGGAGCAGGTCRTCATAATAGGGGASCCGAGTCAAGCCMGACTTATGTGTCCACATATGCTGCTCACCATATCCCACAAAACCACCTTCTGTATTGGCCACRAGCCCATCTATCTGTTGACGAATTTTGGCACCAGTCATCGTTGCAKGTGGGCGGTCTGTCACTATGACACCTTTCGTAAAGTTCTTGATGTCTAGGCG
>SJCO01000293.1 GCA_005217565.1 Puteibacter caeruleilacunae | reverse complement strand
CTCTCTTAAGGCTAAAAGTGAACTATCTACTCATACATGGTAGCAAGCATTATTAACAATCAACATCTTATCTCAACTCATCATACTTCCACTTATTACTCAATGCAGTACAATGGATCAAGCAGTCTCATTAGCTGCGAGAAGCAGACGATTCGAATCGAGTTTTTATCCTTGCAAGGTAAACCTAAACACACGACATGYAGGGGYACTCCGTCCCCACACACATCAACCGTCCCCATCGATTCCCYGKCARCAGATCAGGGCTCACCGCCTTGGCGTACAATGCCCCACTGACCCCGACTGGCCGTCGTGCAGTGACYGCACTTGTACCCACCATAACCGGAATGGGAGACCTCGTCTCAGGWCGCGTGAGGGGATATGTCYRCKGSCRGGTTCACTCAGGTACTAGGCTTACCGATTTACCATAT
>SJCO01000034.1 GCA_005217565.1 Puteibacter caeruleilacunae | reverse complement strand
TTCCAGAACTTAATTTTACGCCGATTTTGACTTAGAAAACAATTTCCGATCATAAAAAACAAGGATGTAACATTTGAGCATTTTGCCTAAATATTACACCCTTATTATTTCAAACTATCCTAAAAAAGGGAAGTTTTTCAGTGCCCTTGCCTTATGCGAGACGCTTTTTTTTATATATCTACCAGTTGAATTTTATTGTTTGTTTTAGGTCGGGATGCAGACTTAATGGAACAGGACTGGTTCCGGCAACGCTTTCGATAAGTTGTCGCTGTTCACTGGAGTAGTCCCTCTGTGGGAATGTAAATTCAACGATTACCTCTGCTACTCGTCTTGGTTCTGATGCCATAATCTTTGTAACAGCAACCTCGGTTCCTTCAATGTCGATATCATTATCACGGGCCTTAATTCCCATAATTGTCATGATACAGCTACCCAAGGAAGTTGCTAGAAGATCGGTTGGAGAAAAAGCTTCTCCTTTTCCTTGATTGTCGCAAGGCGCATCAGTTAAAAGTGTATTGCCCGATTGTAGATGTGTGTTCTCTGTTCTTAATGTGCCCAGATAAACGGTCTTCACTGTTGTCATATTGTGAAATTTTTAAGGTTTAATCTAAATTGTTGATGTATGTTAAGAGCACTAAAATTAATAATTATTGCTTAAAAGAATCAGAATACCAAACGAATCACAACAATACTATGGTGCAGAAGTATGTACAAATGAGAGCAAACTTTGACTAAAGTTTGTTATTCAATTAATGTTATATTGGATATAAATGAGAAGTATTAGGAAAGGGGAGCGACTCCAGTCAGAGGGCAACCAAATTAATACCAAATTTTACTTTTCTTCGATAGTCTTCGATATTTTCCAGGGTGTTTCCAGGAAATATCTTGCTTAAAATAGGACTTTTGGCATTAAATGTCCCCATTTTAGGGACATGTTGAAAAAGAACGATGGTTGATTACCATGATTGTAAAGCTAGAAAAAATGAATAAGATTCCCAAGTAAACAGTTTATTCATTAAAAACAATTTCCTCTGGCGAATGAAGGCGCAAACAGGAAATGAATTATTTCTATTACCTTTGCCTGAAACTGTTTAAAGATATTTAGCTATGTTTTCAGGAATCGTAGAAGGAATGGGAACTGTGGTAAAATTGGTTAAAGATCAAGAGAATCTTCACATTACCATGGAGTGCCCATTTGTTAATGAATTAAAAATAGATCAAAGTGTTTCTCATAATGGCGTGTGTTTAACTGTTGTTGATTTAACAGACAATACATATACTGTTACTGCTATTAAGGAAACTTTGGAGAAGTCGAATCTTGGTTTGCTGGAGATTGGTTCAAAAGTGAATCTTGAGCGCAGTATGCCAATGAATGGTCGTCTTGATGGTCATATTGTACAAGGACATGTTGATCAGACAGCAGTGTGTAAAAAGGTCGAGGAAGCTGATGGAAGCTGGTACTATACTTTCGAGTATGAGTTTGATAAGGCAATGGCTGCCAAGGGATACATGACTGTAGAGAAAGGATCAGTATCTGTAAACGGAGTATCACTTACTGTGGTAAATTCAACTGATAATACATTTCAGGTAGCTATCATTCCATATACTAATGAGTTTACTAATTTCCATACCTTCAAGGAAGGTACTGTGGTAAATCTTGAATTTGATATAATTGGGAAGTATCTCAGCAAGATGATGCGATATACAGACTAACAATATGTTGAAAAGGTCGCTTCAAAAAAGCGGCCTTTTTTTATGCTTTTCACGATGGGAATGTTGGGCCCAGTATGAAGAAAGTCTGAAACTAACTGTAAACTTGAAATTTGGACGAAAAAATACAAATCATACCGTGAAAAATTTTTCTATATTTGTACCCTTTAAAAATTAATGGTTTAAGTCGTAGTAATATGAGTAATAGATTCCCTGAGTATAAGCAATTTGACTTATCTCAGATTAATAAGGATGTGTTGAAGAAATGGGACGAGGACGATACGTTCCATAAGAGTATGAGTACCCGTAAGGGTAAGCCAACCTTTGTTTTCTATGAGGGGCCACCATCTGCTAATGGTCAGCCTGGAATCCACCATGTTATGGCTCGTGCCATTAAAGATATCTTCTGTCGCTATAAAACAATGCAAGGTTTCCTTGTGAAGCGTAAAGCGGGATGGGATACTCATGGTCTGCCAGTAGAGCTTGGTGTTGAGAAATTGTTGGGTATTACCAAAGAAGATATTGGTAAAAGTATTACCGTTAAAGAATACAATGCAGCTTGTCGTAAAGAGGTAATGAAATATACCGATATGTGGGAGGACTTGACCCACAAAATGGGATATTGGGTTAACATGGATGATCCATATATCACTTACGACAACCGTTATATTGAGACTTTGTGGCATTTGCTTCGCAAAATCTATGATAAAGGATGGTTATATAAAGGATATACCATTCAGCCATACTCGCCTGCTGCAGGTACTGGATTGAGTTCTCATGAGCTAAATCAGCCTGGTTGTTATCGCGATGTAAAAGATACAACTTGTACTGCGCAATTTAAGGTGGTAAGAGATGAGGCTTCAGAGAAGTTGTTTGAAGATGTACACGGAGAATTATACTTCATGGCATGGACAACTACTCCTTGGACATTGCCTTCGAATACAGCATTGGCAGTAGGACCAAAGATTACTTATAACAAGGTTAAGACTTATAACCCATACACTGGTTCTCCTATTACTGTAATTCTTGCGAAAGATTTGGTGAATAGCTATTTCAATCCTAAGAATGCTAAATTGGAGATGGCTGACTATAAGCCTGGGGATAAGAAAATTCCTTTCGAGGTTGTTGCTGAATTTACAGGAAGAGATTTAGAGGGAGCTCGTTATGAGCAGCTAATTCCTTTTGTGAAGCCTGATGGTGATGCTTTCCGCGTAATCTTAGGAGACTATGTGACTACCGAGGATGGTACTGGTATCGTTCATATTGCACCTACGTTTGGTGCTGATGATGATCGTGTAGCTAAGATGGCTGGTATTGTGCCATTGATCTTGATCGACAAGGATGGAAAACGTCAGCCTATGGTTGATCGTACTGGAAAATTCTTCAAGATTGAGGACCTTGATGCAGAGTTCGTAGAGAAATTCGTAACCGAATCATATAAAGAGTATGCTGGACGTTTTGTTAAGAATGAATATGACGAATCGTTGACGGCTGATGATGCAACATTGGATGTGGATCTTTCTGTAATGTTGAAGAAAGAAAACAAAGCATTTAAAGTTGAGAAGCATACCCACAGTTATCCTCACTGTTGGAGAACTGATAAGCCTGTATTGTATTATCCTTTGGATAGCTGGTTTATTAAGACTACTGCAGTGCGTGAGCGCATGATGGAATTGAACAAGACCATCAATTGGAAGCCAGAGTCAACAGGTGTTGGTCGTTTTGGTAACTGGTTGGAAAACTTGGTCGATTGGAATTTGTCACGTTCTCGTTATTGGGGTACACCACTTCCTATCTGGAGAACTGAGGATGGTTCGGAAGAGAAATGTATCGGCTCAACAAAGGAGTTGATGGAAGAAATAGAAAAGGCTATCGAGGCTGGTTATATGGAAAAGAATCCATATGAAGGTTTCGAGATTGGTAATAACGCAAAAGATAACTACGAGAAGATAGACCTTCACCGTCCATATGTTGATGATATCGTATTGGTAGCATCAAATGGAGAGAAGATGTTCCGTGAGCCAGACTTGATTGACGTATGGTTCGATTCTGGAGCTATGCCTTATGCGCAACAGCATTATCCTTTCGAAAATACTGATATTTTCCAGGATGTATTCCCTGCTGACTTTATTGCGGAGGGTGTTGACCAGACCCGTGGTTGGTTCTTTACATTGCATGCGATTGCTACGATGATCGATGACTCAGTAGCATTTAAGAATATCATTTCAAACGGATTGGTATTGGATAAGGCAGGAAACAAGATGTCGAAACGTCTTGGTAATGCTGTTGATCCATTCGAATCGATTGAGAAATATGGATCTGATCCATTACGTTGGTACATGATCACTAATGCTCAGCCATGGGATAACTTGAAGTTTGACCTTGGAGGTGTTGATGAAGTACGTCGTAAGTTCTTTGGAACATTATATAACACTTATAGTTTCTTTGCTCTTTATGCAAATATCGATGGGTTTACTTATGAGCGCCCAGAGGTACCAATGGAGCAACGTCCTGAACTTGATCGTTGGATCATCTCATTGTTAAACTCACTGATCAAAGAAGTAGGTGAGTGTTATGAGACTTATGAACCAACTCGCGCTGGTCGTGCAATTAGTGAATTTGTTACTGAAAACTTAAGTAACTGGTTTGTACGTTTGAGCCGTCGCCGTTACTGGGGTGGTGAGTTTACCGAAGATAAATTGTCGGCATACCAAACACTTTGTACTTGTTTGATGACCGTTGCTAAGTTGGCTTCACCAATTGCTCCATTCTTTATGGATCAGTTGTATAGCGACTTGAATGAAGTAACAAATAAGGAAGAAAAACAAAGTGTACACTTGGCAAACTTCCCTGAATTTGACGAGAAACTAATCGACAAAGCATTGGAAGAGCGTATGGCAATTGCTCAGAAGGCTTCTTCAATGGTATTAGGACTGAGAAGAAAAGTGAAGTTGAAGGTGCGTCAACCATTGGCGAAGATCATGGTTCCTGTTTTGGATGAGGCATTTAAGGCTCAGATGGAGGCGGTGAAAGATATCATCCTTTCAGAAATTAATGTGAAAGAGATTGAATACTTAACTGATTCATCAGGTGTGATTAAGAAAAAGATCAAGCCAAACTTTAAAGCTTTAGGCCCTAAGTATGGTAAAATGATGAAGCAAATTGCTGGTGCTATTTCTGGAATGTCTCAGGAAGATATTGCAGGATTTGAGTCGGCAGGTGAGTTTGCACTTCAATTGGGAGATGAGAATATTAACATCACACTTGAGGATGTAGAAATACTTTCAGAAGATATTCCGGGTTGGTTGGTGGCTAATGAGGGTGGATTGACCATCGCATTGGATATTACAGTTACTGATGACTTGAAGTATGAAGGTATTGCGCGTGAATTTATTAACCGTATTCAGAATATACGTAAGGAGAGTGATTTTGAGGTAACCGATAAAGTGAACCTTCAGATTATGAAGAATGAGAACTTTGATGACGCTGTATTGAAACATAAGGATTACATAAGTAATCAAACGTTGGCAGCTTCATTAACATTGGTTGACTCGTTGAAGGAGGAGAATGCACGTAAAGTTGATATCGACGAGGTAGAAACACTGATTATGGTCGAAAAAGAGTGCTAAAAAAGGCATTCTGGCATTGAGCATTCAAAAAAATTTTTAACTTTGGAAAAGCTCAGAAAGCAAGCAACCAATGTTAAAATAAAACTCCAAACATATGAGTGAGAAAACACGATATACAGACGCAGAACTTGAGGAGTTCAAAGAAATAATCTTAGGTAAATTAGAAAAGGCCGAGAAAGATTATTTGATCTTCAAGAATTCCATTACGCATAGTGATGGAAATGATACGCAAGATACATCTCCAACATTTAAAGTGTTAGAGGAAGGAGCTGCAACTTTATCGAAAGAAGAGGCTGGAAAATTGGCACAACGTCAATTGAAATTTATTCAGTATCTACAGGCAGCATTGGTGCGGATTGAGAATAAAACGTATGGAGTGTGTCGTGAAACTGGGAAATTGATCTCTAAAGAAAGACTAAGAGCTGTTCCACATGCTACGCTAAGTATTGATGCGAAGAAGGGACAGAAAAGTTAACGATGGAAATCTATTAAAATGTTAATATAATGATTGGGAGCGTTTGCTTCCAATCATTTTTTTATCAGGAAGAAGTGGCGAGTCATGAGTAAATTGCAAAAATCATTTTTACTAATTGGTCTGATCTTATTAATCGACCAAATCTTGAAGATATGGATCAAGACCAATATGCAAATTGGGGAGGAGTTTTCTGTTTTTGGAGATTGGTTTATTATTCATTTTGTTGAGAACAACGGAATGGCCTTTGGTATTGAGTTTGGATACCTGGGGAAATTTGCCAAGATCTTTTTAAGTATCTTCCGAATTGGAGCAGTTACAGGTATCGGATGGTATCTGCTTAGAATGATCAAAAAGGATGCAAAATGGAGCTATGTCTTTTGTGTATCCCTAATATTTGCCGGAGCAGTTGGTAATATCATTGATAGTGTGTTCTATGGATTGGTATTTTCTGATAGTTTTGGTAGAGTGGCAGAGGTATTTCCTGAAGGAGGAGGTTATGCTCCTATGTTGTATGGAAAGGTGGTAGATATGTTCTATTTCCCAATTCTGGAAGGACATTATCCATCGTGGGTGCCATTTAAAGGCGGACAAGAATTTGTTTTCTTCCGTCCGGTGTTCAATTTTGCTGATTCTGCAATTACTGTAGGTATATTCTCGATTCTTTTGTTTAATCGCAATATATTCAATGATTTGGAGGGCGATAAGAAGGACGAGGAAGCAGAGGAAATGCAGGAGGCATAAGAAAAATAGAAGAAAAAACTGTCGAAAATATTTGGCAATTAACGGGCAATTATTTAACATTGCAAACCGAAAAACAAAGACAATAAAGCGAAAGCTTTGTCGGGCCTATAGCTCAGCTGGTTAGAGCACCTGACTCATAATCAGGGGGTCCCTGGTTCAAGCCCAGGTGGGCCCACCGACATAGTAAAAGGGAAGATTCGAAAGAGTCCTCCCTTTTTTTGTGCCTTAATGTTTATTCTATCATATTGTTTCTATTCTCTACTCTGATATTAAAGCTTCATCCTTCATTATATAGGATAAGTCCGGGCGGTACCAAAAATGTTTGATGGTTCTGTTCTTTAGGAGTGAAAGCATTTTTTTATAAATGTTTCTGCCATCTTCGCCAAGTGCTAACCATAGTTTCTGATCTTGTTCCCATAGTGTAGGTGCATCATGAGCCTGCAATTCTATTATATAAAGTGGGTGATCATATCCAATATCACCTTTAAAGATATGGAAGTTGTTTTTGTGTTCGTGTTTATGGAGTAATTGCTTGAATTGTGTTGTGAGCTTCTTAAACTCATCTTCTTTATCTCCCTTTAGGTAAAGCATGTCCCAAATTTTATACCTGCTATCATTTGATTTGTTTGAGTGACTAACAACATAAGATAGTTCGGGAATATATCGAAGAAACTGAATTTTGCTTGTTCTGCATTTTCTATGAGCTTGATGTTTCTTGTAGTCCCAATCTTTCATTAGCCTTGCAATTTCAGCTAGTTTTGTTTCTAGTTCATTGTAGTCTTTCTGTTTCCAAAAGTAGTAGTAGTTAAATTCATCGGTCCATACCTCATAACTAAAAGGAAATTGAATAGATTCGCTAGTGGCTTTAAATTCTTTAAGCCTACTTTCATACTCCCAGAGATATTGGTGTTCCACTTCTACAGAGTATTGACACCATATGGGGTGTTCATTTTGTGCATTCGTGATAGTCGATAATCCAATGCATATGGTTGTAAGTAATAAAACAAGGTGTTTTTTCATGATCATTATGATTGAAGACTTACAGGTATTTACGTGTGGTAAAATGTAGAGTTTGATGTAGTGATATGTTAGATGGCACAAAGGAGGTGTGCCGATAATATTTGTTAGAATTAAATTGTATATTGCACTATACTCCAATTTTTAGCTATGACCAAGAATCAAGATTATTTAGAACGACTATTAGCGGAAGCTGAATTTATTCGTAAGCAACAAGAACAGCTATCAAGGAATATTAATGCTTTGAACGAGAAGATCAAAACATTACAGACTGATCAGGAGGAGGCCGGTGTTGAGGTTGAGGCTAAAGATCAAGCAATAGACGTTGATGTTGAACTTCAGCAAAGAATCAGTGAGGTTCGTCAGCAACTTAGTGATGAGCCAGTGGAAGAGGAAAAGCAATGGTGGTTAAAAGCTGACTTTGAACGTTTCGTTGGTGAGAATCTTATCAGCAAAATAGGAATCATAATTACAGTTCTCGGTGCAGGTATTGGGGTTAAATACGCTATAGATCATGAGTTGATAAGTCCTACCGTAAGAATTATGCTGGGGTATTTATTGGGATTTGGATTATTAGGTTTAGCACTTAAGCTGCGGAATCGATATAAAAACTATAGTGCTGTATTATTCAGCGGTGCCATGGCTATTAATTACTTTATTACGTTTGCGGCATTTAGTTTCTATGCTTTAATTCCAGTTTGGCTGTGTTTTGTATTGATGGTTGCGTTTACATTTACATCTGTTTGGGCGGCTCTTTTCTATAATACTGAGATTATAGCACATATTGGTCTTGTTGGAGCTTATGCTGTTCCTTTCCTTCTGGGGGATGATCCTGATAATATTGGCTTTTTCTTTAGCTATATCTCAATAATCAATATAGGTATTTTAGCTATTGCTGTAAAGAAGTATTGGAGACGATTGTATTATTCGTCTTTTGGATTGTCGTGGCTGATATTTACTCAATGGTGTGTGTTTGCTTATAGTCCAGAGAAACATTTTACATTGGCTTTCACGTTCTTGATAATCTTCTTTGGAATCTTTTATGCGACGAATATTGCTTATAAGTTGAGAAAAGGGGAGGTTTTTGACATCATTGATGTGTCACTCTTGTTAGTAAATGCATCATTATTTTATGGCTGGGGATATGATATGATAAATAGTCTGGAAGGAGGAAGCCGGCTGTTGGGATTATTTACTCTAGGGAATGCCATCATTCATGGAGGTGTGACTTTGGTCTTCTATCTTCGCAAAATGGCAGATCGAACGTTGAGAGATTTTCTGTTGGGATTAATGCTCGTGTTTCTTATTGTTGTTATTCCGGTTCAATTTGATGGAAATTGGGTTACGGTATTGTGGATTGGTGAGGCTTTGGTGTTTTTCTGGATTGGGAGATCTAGAAAGTCGGCATTGTATGAATTATCGGCATATCCTTTAATCTATTTGGCATTGTTTAGTTTGATGATCGACTGGTCTGAAGAATTACATGGGTATCGATTCAAGCAAGAGGATGGAGGTGTAATTGCTTTTGGAAATGTAGTTTTTCTTTCATCTTTACTATTTACAGGTGCAATGTGGATGATAAACCAATTGGCTAAGAAATACGAGAGTGTTATTGATTTTAAAGATAAAATGCTGACTAGTGCAATCAATGTGATGAAATGGAGTCTGCCAGTGATTTTTGTTCTTGGATTGTATTATGCGTTTAGAGTGGAGATTGCCGTATACTGGAATCAGTTATATGTCGATTCATTTATTTATGGTGATAATGGCAGACGAATAGTTAGTAGTTCTGCGTATTTGGATCATTTCAGAATAATCTCGGTGTTGATATATTCGGTGTTGTTTGCTGCAGGAATGACCTACTACAATATTCGAAAATTAAAAAGTCAGGGGGCTGGATTGGTGAACCTGATTCTTAATGGGGTAGTATTATTGGTATTTCTAGTTCAGGGATTGTATGTGTTAGGTGAGTTAGGAAGTACTGTGTTGCATCTAAGGAGCGCTTCAACTGTTGAAAGTGGGGTATTGAGAGTTTGTATAAGATATTTTGCAATAGTGAGTGTTGGTTTTCTGCTATGGATTACCAGGAAGTATATGAATTGGAAATTTAAAGATTTCAATGTATTTACTTTATTGGATATTGTCACTCATGTAGTTGTGTTATGGATATTAAGTAGTGAGCTAATCGGATGGATAGATGTTTCGAATTCAGATAAATCATACAAATTAGGTATTAGTATTTTCTGGGGACTATATTCTTTGTTTTTGATTGTATTGGGAATATGGAAATCGAGGAGTTATCTTAGGTATGGTGCCATGGGATTGTTTTGTTTTACTTTATTGAAGCTTTTCTTCTATGATATAGCTCATCTGAATACAATATCGAAAACAATTGTGTTCTTGTCGCTGGGCGTGTTATTGTTGATTATCTCTTATTTGTATAATAGATATCTTCCACGGATTCAAAAGGAGGAGGATTGATGGGGATGAGATTAAGCAATATGGATTAGTTGTCCTTACCCCCTCCTTGTACCTTCCTTACCCCAAGGATAGAAATCCGTAGGGAATAGTAGGGATTTTGTAGGGGATACCTATGGCTTTGTAGAGAATTGGTATAAAAGTGTGTGTAAGGAAGGCTGAATGTGCTTTTGTATTTCCCTGATGATATGTTGAAATTGATGTGAACGTTCCAAAAGCTATTTTCCGGAGATTGGATTCAGTTCTGGTGTGGAAAAAGTATGTTTAAGCAGGTATTTTGGTGAGTTATTTTAGCTGTAGATGTTATTTTCCGGTGTTTCGATCTTCAATTTTGATAAGACTTCCGGTTGTGATGATTGTATTTTAGCGGATATGCTGTCTTAGTTTGTCTAAAATCGATGTTCTGTTCGACGTTATTTCTCTTTTTTACGAATTATTGGTGTGGTTTTATGATGTAAAATTCTGCTTTGAGGCATTATTTCTGTCTTGAATTTGCGGGTATTTTAAGATTTAAAGAGGAAATATGACCCGATATATCCTTCTGATCAGAGGAAAATCCTTTTTTGAAACTCCTTTTTTCGGAATTTATGAAGTGTTTTTTCGAGTTTGAGACTCCTCATTGTAGCTTTTTGAAGGTCGATTTCGGTCTTCTTTCACCTTTTTACCGTTTTTCAGAAGTATCTTTTTCTTGTTTTTGCAACAATTTTTGGTGTTTCGAGTACTTTTTTTGCAGATTCCTGTCTCCAGGTGTAGCCGTTTTTCATGTTCTTTGTGTGCGTTTTTGGTGTTCCTATTATAATATATTGTGTATGTTTTTAGAATAATGAAAGGTCCGAATTGCCATTCAAATTTTCCGTGCATTTTTTCTATCAGATACAGAGCTAGTTAGGAGAAAGGTTTGAAAAAAGGCGTAAAAAGATTTGGTGTGATAGGGGTGAAGCTCTATATTTGCACCCGCTTTTACAGCAAGACGTTCAGTGAGGAAATGAAGAGGCCAATTTTTTTGGGCTGATTTCGAAGTTTGAGTTTACGGATTTTCGAGATAGAAAGTCGGGTA
>SJCO01000292.1 GCA_005217565.1 Puteibacter caeruleilacunae | reverse complement strand
TAATGGGACGCCYTTGGCTGATTAACTAGGAAARCTAGTGGAGGRCTACCTTACCCGAAAGGGGCAAGGGCAGTAGGGGAGTGGTCAGTGTAGGGAGGTCCTTGGGTTGATTTTGCTRCGAYGGCGGTCAGGCGAGGGATTCCTGCACTGGAGCTTCCTATAAACTRTAGCGGGTWKTCTRAAGCTAGTGGAACTTTGTAAAGGCCTCGTAGTGKTACCCTGCCTCRCTTCCTYGGTAGAGGTGTATGGRGTCTGATCAACYCYGTGGCAAATGGGTAACACGACTTGTGGGTAAAGATGTGCAACCTCTGCAGAGTGTAAAACTGGTATAYYAGCYGTGCTCACGGTCATGAGCGGCTCGGACACTCACATGATTAATTTATGGAACTTAAACTTAATCTATCATTTCATTGCATGTGGGATTATTTTA
>SJCO01000290.1 GCA_005217565.1 Puteibacter caeruleilacunae | reverse complement strand
TCGAGACGTCCGTCAATCGGTCCCAAGGCGACCGCATACGAAACCCCAGAGGGGTTGCACTCSCCTCAACGAGAGCGCCCGCCAAAGCGAGGTCGCTAGGCGGGTTGAGGCCGAGTCGAAATRACGTAGGATGGGAATCRGTCAGTACCTTTTGGTCGACGAGGAGCGACATAGTCACGTCGGGGACTGATTGCGCCGTCGTCTTRGGTACGAGGGCGACGTCCTGCAGGCCCTCCGCGAGCTCGCTGGCGTCGTCCACTTGCTCGAGATCGGYRTGTCGCGGGGGGACGGCGCTCGCCTTCGTCTCGAACGCGAGGTCGATGCCCGACGCGCCCCCCGTTGGGRCGCTGGGGACGTCGATTCGCTCGATAGCCGACGAAGCGCGGCCTCCCGTTTGGCCTTGGTTGCCCCGCCTCCTCCTCCGTTGCCGG
>SJCO01000288.1 GCA_005217565.1 Puteibacter caeruleilacunae | reverse complement strand
TGCTTTGATGTGGACGAAATTATYTTTTTGAGCCGAAGGCGAAAAAACACCTTCCCTTCTTTTCGTACACAACGAAGCATCAAACTGCTTCTTGTTCTTTTTTGCCGAAGCYTTATYTTTATAGCCGAAGCAWCTGCCTGTRTCTGTATGTTATGATGATGATGATCCTATGTATGTCTAAATGCATGTTTATGAATGCAAATGTATGATGTAATGTGWTGTGCAAATGAATGTCCAAACACACRCATACGAAGCCACAACCATAGCCTTCATCCCCTTAGGAATAACCAAAGTCTCTTTGCCGTTTATTTTTCGGCTTCACCGYTTAYTTTTCRGTGTAYCAGCGCTCCGTTTATTTTTCGGCTTCACCGCTTATTTTTCGGTGTATCAGCGCTGACTTTTCGCTGTAAGCCTCCCTTAGGAGCTTCTTCGCCTT
>SJCO01000287.1 GCA_005217565.1 Puteibacter caeruleilacunae | reverse complement strand
GGGTCGAATGACCGTTTGAACAGGGTTTTTGAATTAAATCAATTGCCATATGACGGCTACCCTGGTCAAGACGACGCGGACCGCCGGGGGAAGAAACCGGCGGTGGAGRCTRGAGACGACCCTGCGCCGGCGGCCGCCCCATCCTCTAARAAGAGAAAAYTAGGTACTGYYATGGGAGGWCTTGGGGTTTCTGATGGTTTTGCTAGAGAGYTGATGAGGACRTGCGCGRCCCCSGGGGGAAGGATGTCTTCGCCCGAGCTCCGGGAGTCTTCGGCKCGGATGYTGARGGTTACCGGGGGYTGCTGGCCTAGGAATGTTCCTATCCCCCCCGCGGCCGRCGAAGACTCTTTTACATCTCGCATGGTTCGTAAATGGAGAGTTTTTCCTTACGGGYGGAATATTGCTGCTGTTGTGTCGGCAGTGATGGACAAGGATCG
>SJCO01000286.1 GCA_005217565.1 Puteibacter caeruleilacunae | reverse complement strand
CCATTCGCGTTATCGCTCCTCCATAATTCAATGTCCAGCCTAATCCTACTCTAGAGGCGATTTCCTCTACTTTTATCCCACGTGAGTGGTAACTTAAACTTATTGGCAAAGTATATCCTCCTTCTTCAATTGTAAATAAAGGAATATTGATATTTGCAGTTCCGGTATAATGAGAAATCGGAATATCTCCATATTTAATCATAGATGCCGCTTCTGGGAGCGGGGGTATTACTGTTGGGACATCTTGCGCGAGGGCAAAATTCGCAAACAGCACAATACTAATTAGTAGTACTTTTAATTTTTGCATATCCTTAATATTTGTTTTAATGTTTTAATTAATTTCATTATTTAGTATTCTTCTTTTTGAGGTTTTGCATTCACAACTTTAATGAGTTTCTGCAACTTCATTTCTATCGATTTAATATCTTCCTTTTGCGAA
>SJCO01000033.1 GCA_005217565.1 Puteibacter caeruleilacunae | reverse complement strand
TGTATTTGCGTACGATGTAGTTAAACTTATTCCTGTCAAGAAAAGATACTAACTGAGCGAAAACGTATTTATCCTTATGCATTTGCTACTCTCTTTATGAATAGCAAAAGTGAAAAATGAAATCCGTTTAATCGAAAAATGCTTGTAATAAACTAAATTTCAAATATTTCAAAGAACATTATTAGATTTTAATGGGACAGCAATGTAAAAGAATGCAAGATGAATATCGTATTACTGTAACAGTAAAAAAATAGTTATGATGAAGTTGTTTTTTGGTTTGATAGTCAATGTTATAGGATTTGTTGTTTTAAGGTATATAAATATTATTTGTATTTTCCTGAAAGGAATTGGACCAAGTCCTAAATATTCAATATATGACTATGTGCCAGCTCTAATGTTGCAGGTTGTAATTGTTTTACTACTTGCATGCAACGATAAAAGAAAAAATATGCTAAAAGGGCTTAGTATAGCTATGTATATTTTAATTATGGTGGTCATATTTGCATTATTCATAGGAAGTCATTTAAGGTGGATACCTCACTCACTAATTCCATATTAGAATATGTGTAACTAATAATAAATGAAAGCCCAATGCTTCTAGAAGTGTTGGGCTTCTTGTGTGTGCGCTGAACATGGTAAATAAGATAATGCCAAAGGAATTAATGGAAGTTACTCTTACGATGCCAATGGAAACATGACCCAGGATGGATATCGTGGCTTTGATGTCACTTATAATCGCATGAACTTGCCAAAGAAAGAGTCAAAAGGTACTGATGTGATAGATTATTTCTATACCGCTGATGGATCCATGGTAATGAAACAAACAACTGAAGCAGGTCGCACAACCAAGATTAGTTATGCTGGTAGTTTTGTGTACAATGGAAATCAGCTGGATTATATCCTTACTAGTGAAGGGATGTGGAAAAGCGAAGGTTACCAATATAATCTAAAAGAACATTTGGGTAATGTACGTGTTGTAATAAATCAAGGAGGAAAACCAGTTTCAAAAAGTGATTACTATCCATTTGGTAAATTACATGATAGCCAGAGTGTAGATTTCGTAAAAAACAAATACCTTTATAACGGCAAGGAAATTCAAGATGAACAACTTGACGGCGTTCTTTTAGATTGGTATGATTACGGAGCAAGGTTTTATGATGCGAGTTTGGGGAGGTGGTATGTATTAGATCCAGCAAAAGAATTATACTGGAATTATTCGCCATACCATTATGCTTTAATCCTACAAATGCAATTGATCCAGATGGTAATATTGTCATCTTTATTAATGGATTTACTCC
Source organism: Puteibacter caeruleilacunae (assembly GCA_005217565.1). Lineage (GTDB taxonomy): Bacteria > Bacteroidota > Bacteroidia > Bacteroidales > Prolixibacteraceae > Puteibacter > Puteibacter caeruleilacunae. The sequence goes on along the minus strand of SJCO01000033.1, from coordinate 10,272 downwards.
AAATGAAAAGAGCAAGGCACACCAGCATATTGGAGGAGTACTAGTATTGTTAATTATCCCACATCATTAGAACAAGGACTTGCATTTGGTCAGAATTATGGCATTATATCTTATGAATTTGATACTCAGGTTATGGATCAATTAGGAGATCATAATGCAATGTATAGACATGGTGGTAATAGTACTAATCCTCTTACAAGATATTACACAGGTTATGAACAAGGGATGCTTGACGCAGAAATCATACTTAAGCAAATTACTGACGAAAATGGTAATCCAAAAGAGACAATAAAAATCATAACGCATAGCATGGGAGGGGCTTATGGTAAAGGATATGTAAAAGCTTTAAAGGCTTATATTGCGAAGAAAGGATACAAGAATGTATTGATAACATTGGTTGCTGATTTTGACCCGTTTCAAGCCTCGGCTTTAGAAGCAGAAGATAATGTATACACTCAACAATATACTCACAAAAAGAAATGGGATAGTCTGCTTTGGTGGCTGGCAAATCAAATACAGGATGGTATATCTGATGACGATTATCATGAAGATGAAAAACAAGGAGATCATTCTATAATGACTTTCTTTAATGATATCTCAAATCTTCAGGAAGGTAACTATGTGTGGAATGGCTCTTACAAGAATAACAAATATGAAAAGACTTATTATATTTATTACAATACTTTATCTTCTTATGAATCTGCTACTGAGACATTTACTTTTTGATGCAGAAGGAGGGAGTGGTTTGGGATATTTATTTATTACTCCAGTTTTTTGGGTATTATACTTTCTGGCATTTACGATTATTTCAAGTTTATACAGAGGTAGAATTAAAAATACAAAGGAGTCAGGAATTGTATCTTTCAAAAACTTAATTTTAATAAATGTAATTATAACAATTTATTTCGTTGTCAGTTTTCTTATGATTACAAAGTAGGTTGCGTATTGGAAATATATACAAAAAGCCCGGATTTCCCTGTAATAATCCCTTAAAATTTGTTGATCCAGATGGTCGTAGTATGACTGATTTTTATGACAGAAATAACAATCTATTTCATCATATTGAAGATGGCGGCAATGCAAAATTTAAACTTGCAGGAGATTCTAGAGCAAACGAATACTTTAATTTTGATGGTTACGATGAGTCTTAGAATGGAAATAATGAAGTAAATTTTGCAAGTGCTGTTGCTGGGGCACAGCAATATGTTTTGGAAAACTATAAATCGACCAAAGATGCTAATGGAAATTGGACGACCTATTGTAATCAAGGAACTATGACTGTTGCACGTACAGCAAAAGCTACAGATGAATCTATGGGGATGACTTTACCAATTATTGATTTAGTAAATGGGACAGCTGATGAGATAAATGGCAATTTATCAGCTTTAACACCAATCTATTTGGAGGCAGGACAGAAAGATGCAGCATCAGGAAATTTGGTAGTGGGAGGATGGAAAAAACATGTATTTACAATGAGAAAAGATGGACAATTAAATAATGTTGGTTCTTGGACAAGCAGGCCGAACAACATCCAATTTCAGAGATAGGAATTTCCGGTAGTGCTCCTGCTGGATATAATGGAGGCTATGCACCAATGCGATCGTTTACTAGTATTACTCAATAAAATTAATAGATAAACTTTATGAAAATTTTAATCAGCGCTTTAATCGGGTTAATATTTACTTCATTTATATTAACTGAAAAAGGTAGAATCCAAAAGAATAACATATCAAAAGAGGAGCCTTGGGTTCAATTTATTGATACAATAGGGACTTTCTTTATAATTAAGCTGGAGTATCCAAAAAGTTATGTTGCGGAACAGATACAGAATGGTATATTTGTTGGGAAATTGATAGATAATCCACAAAATGATATTACCAATACCTCTGATTGGTGTATCGGGATTGAAAGTGGAGATATTTATTCTGTTGAAAGTATTGTTAATACCGAAAAAAGTCTAGTAGATTCAGGTATAAATATAACTACAGATACTATAAATTTTATGGGAAAGAGTGCAATCCACTTATCATATGATACAAATCTCATTGGTAACAAAGTTTACAGAAGAGAAATAATTGTACAAGAACATGCTCCAATAGTCTTGGTTGTAAAGAAAGACAGTGACATAGAGGGATTTGAGCGTTTTGTTGAAAGTATCCAGCTATTGAAATACCCTTCTTTTTCAGATTCAAAGTCAAACAAGTGCGATTAATTGGGCTTATATGAATTGAAATAAAAACTGATTTTGTTTGCATGTGCATAAGACAAATCCGGCCGATGGTCGGATTTTGTTTTTATCGGTAAAGGAGTTCAATCAAGAAATAAAACTTTATATAAGTGAAAGAATAAGTTCTCTGAATATTTGGGGTAACCTTGGATGTGCTACATTTGACAGGATGGCAAGCTTAATCTTAGCAAAGTTTGTTAAATTTGAAATATGTTTAAGATAAAGTATTTGTGTGTGCTCTAGGAAGAAGGAGGGAGTTATTTGTTTAATGTTTTTGTGTAAGAATAAGTATGAGATATTTATTAATTCTAATAGTCTGGTGTTCAGTGATTGGATGTAGTCCTGTTGTTAAGGAGAAAATTACCTCTAATCCCAAGTACGACTTGCAGAGCTATTCACTGGATACATTATACATTCATTTTCAAGGTGGTTTTGATAATGATACTATCCATATACTTGAGGGCAAGGAAAAGATCATGGAAGAGTGTATTGAAACAGATCAAATCTTAGGCTTTGCGTATGAATTCAGGTTATCTAAAAGCCGACTTAAAAATACTATTGAAATTGTACTGATAAAAGAAGGTAAGCAATTCAATCTTACTATAGAAGAAATTGAAGGGCCTTTTATTGGAGTATGGTACAGTAAAAACGGAGGATTTAGATATTATTCAAAAGATAAGTCCTTCATTTATGAGTAATACAATGAAGCTAATTAGTGCATGAAATTATATTGGACAGATTTTCCTTTGAATATACTCGAGAATACCTCAAAAAATGAATGGATGTTGGAATGACAAAGAGTAGATTGAAATAAAACAAATTCAAGGTCTAAGGCGAAGAAAAGAACTTATTGAAAAGAGTTGAGGAAGATATAATGATATATTCAGTGAAAAATATAAAGGTGTACCAATGTGTAAAGCTGCTTGCGTTGTTTGTTTTTTGTTTTGAGATAGCATGTACGACAGGGCACAAAGAGAAATATCAAACGATATCGACGAGTAAGTTAATCAAGGATAACCCATTTTCAAAAGATACACTGTATATTCATCTTCAGGGTGGATTTAAGAATGACAGTATTCTGATTTATATAGACAATGTAAACGTAGTAAATCAAAGGGTTACGTCAGACAAAGTCTGGGATCTTGCTTATGAATTTAGATGTCCAAGATATTGGATCGATTCTAAAATTTCTATTATTCATATAAACGACAAGCAGAATAAACAATGTAAAATAGTCATAAATAAAAATCAAATTGACAACAATGGAAATGTATTGAATTTTGTGGCAATCAACCGAAGGAAAAGAGAACTATTATATGTGCTGAAAAGTAACATGGATTTATATGATTAATAAAGGGATAGGTATCTTAAGGGTCTTAAACCTTGATGAATATTTAAGATAATGAAAGTGATTCTAAGACAAAAGGTCTACCCGGAAACTTGGAAGGAGTACTTGCAAGTGTATAAATGCAGAGAGAGAGACCGATGAATACACAAAAGAGGGAATGCATTAGAAAAGGAGAAATTTCAAAAATGAATCAAGTCAAATGAAGAAAGATAAAGTTTTGTTTTTAATAGCGATCACTGCAGTATTCTTTAGAATTACTGATGTCTCAGCTCAAAAGCTATCAGGAATGTATGTTCAAGATGAGATGGAGAACATAAAACTGCATTTATCTGAGGATTTATTTTTGTTTGAAGATGATGCAAACGATGAATATTCAGCACCATATAATTGTAAGGACACTCTTGCTTTTGGCTATTGGAAGTTAGATGATAGCAAATCTTTCTTAAAGCTCTATACAAATCCAATACAATATGCTGGGTTTGTTAATTCAAGTGTAGAAGAAACAGTTGGAGCGTGTAAGGATAGTATATATTTATACATTGAAAATCCAATTGAGACTAACTATGCGAAGAATAATGAAAGAAGCGAAGACAAAGGATTAATCTTTTATAGAATAAATATCGAGACAAATGATGCAGTGTTTGATTATGAGGTTAATACGAAAGTGTATAGATTGAATACGATAGTTATTAAGGCGCCAGAAAAAGGAGGCGTGAGAAATATCGAAATAAGTATCCATCCAATGAATTATTCTTCGGGATGGCGTTACAACATGCCTCCATATTTTGTTCAGACATTGCCTTACGAACCAATGAATCGCAATGCTAATATTTTTAAGATATGTATTCCCGAGCTTACTGTTTGTTATATGAGTTCTTTAAGGTTAAATGGTGATTTTGTAAAGATACTGAATGAGCATCAGTTGGAATGGAATGGAATGGGCATATATACACGAAGAAAAGTAATTAACTGTTTGTCCCGCTTTGTGATGCAGTTTCACCATAACAGGGAAGCAACAAGGAGTATATATTGTATTGACAGATTATTGTAAAGTCAAACAGAAGTATAAAATTGATTGACCTAATTAAGTCTCGTTTAAGCGCAGAAAAAGAAAGTAAATCGGAATGAGAATAATAAACATAGTAATATTTGCCTTGTTTTTCATGTTTTTATATAGCTGTATTTCACAGAAAAGGTCCTTCTGTAATAAGAATGTCTTTGAAAAAAAGTATAAGTGTGATTCGCTAGATGTTCCCACAAATGACTTTGTTGAAGTTAATGATGAAGTATATAGTGTGATGGATAAAGAACCATTTGACTTTAAATTTAAAATCGTAAAAAATAGTGTTGAGATTAATAAAGAGGTGTATTATTATCTTCTAGGAGGTTTAAATAGTGATACTATTGGACTAGTAAATATTACGGATAAATTCTATAAGTATAGAAAGAGTCGGAATTCTGATAAGAGTGCGGTGTTATTTAATTTTACTAAGAAGGTTAATCACCCTTGGGTAATCAAAGAAGATGGGTATTTTAAAGACTATGAAGTGTGTATTATGAGTATTGAATTTGACGAAAAAGATACAATATATTCATTTAGATGTAAATTCTTAGGTTATCAATTTCCTAATAGTCATTATTTTGAAAGCTTTAATGTTTCTAAAATATATGGAATTTTAAGCTTTAGCTTAAGTAATGGTGTTAAGTGCAATTGTGATATTGAAACTCCCACTACAATAGAGTATTAAATCAGGTGCCGATTCTACGATGTTTGGGAATGTAAACTAAATCCTATCCAGTAATTTCTAGTTGCTTCTTCAAATAATCAAGTATTCTTCTCTTAATCATATTATAAATAAATATCTTTACAGTAGAAACGAACTTCAGAAGAGTTGATTAGTGACTTTTTAGGCTGCAATGTTGACCAATAGATACTATGATATTGTTTGGAGGATTCCGTAAATTTCTCTTGATTTAATAAGAAAATTAGCATAAGATAAGAGATGAATATGTACAGCGTTTTCATTTATTTGTTAATTGTAGTACCTAATGTGATTAAGAAATCCTGGTACAGAGAAGATGTTGGAAGAGGAGTGAAGATATTAAATATTGTCATCCCTTTATTGTTCTTTGTATTTTATATTGAGGATTTTAGAACTAAAATTTGGAGTATTTACGAAAATGGTTTGGGCTCTCTATCTCAAACAAATGTTACATTACTATTTTGTAAAGAGCTTGATGTGATCTCATCAGTTTTATGCATTATAATTTCTTTTTATGGAGCAGTTCTGTTTTTTAACGTCGGATCAATAATGAAAAGACGAAAGCTGTTGTTGAGATCCTTGCCAGTTATCTGGTTGTTTTCAACTCTTAGTATTTTAAAATATTATTTGGCACTTGAGGGTATCGAAGACACAGCTCCATATGTAATCTTTATTGTTGGAGGTTTAACTACAGCGATCCTGTATGTTATTGTTGGAGTAGTCTATAGTTCAAGTCATTTAACAATTGTTGTTGGAATAAGAAAGAAAATGCTGATAGAAATAGTTCCTAGCAAGGTCTATGGATTGATGAATTCAAGTAGAACAATTGTAGTTAAGTAGGTTAATTCTTCTCCTCATGAGCAAATATTTCATACTAATATCTGTTTTGGTTTTAATAACAATATCTGTTGTCTTTCTATTCTGTAAGGATTTTTTTCCTATTAGTAAGGTTGCTACACGAATTAGTTATAGTGAAATAGATTCAAGAAGTAGAGGAACATGGTTGTGTACATATAAACCCAAAGAAATCTCAATAAATGACACTTTGAAGTTTAATTTGATTTCTATTTTTCTGGAGAAGCGATTTACTGAATACAAGAGTGTATTGACTGTTAAGCAGGATTCTTTTCAAATAAAATTGGTTACTCAGGAAGACTTAGTTTTAAGAGGAGATTATCATAAAACGTGGATAATAAAGAATTGCTCTTATCATGGGAATGGTTTCGTCCGTAAATTCGATGGAAAGTATCCTAATGACACAATAAAGTTTGAAGTTTACAAGGTTAATTATGAAAAGCCAAAACATTTAGAAAGAAAATTAGGTGAGTTTGTAGTGACAAAATAAACTATTATTCGTTCTGTTTACCTTGAGTCCGGTAAATTATTGACGATAATTTTACATGAGAAGAGAGGTGGAAGAGTAATATGAATCGTTATAATTTAAAGACCTTCTGCTTCAATAAGTGATTACTGTATTTTTCACAAATTAACATTATGACTAAATTTGAAATACAAGACAATAGAAGTGCCTTTCGCAAAGTTTGGAATGAGATGTATCTTCTGCTTTGTTTTAGTTTAGGTCTAGCATTGCCAGATTTTACTTTTTTTAAGCGCCACTGCCTCATTATTGGGGTGGTATTATTTGTGTTATTTCTTTATCAGTTGTTTAATCCCAGAAATAGACAGGTTTTCAGGATAGAGCTAAATGATAAAAATAATATTTTGTGTATCTGTTACTATCAGTTCGTATTTTTTGAATATAGGCAAGAAATATCATATGAGCTTTTACAAATAAGCTACAAGCACAAATTGTACGGAAGAGGAAAGATTCCTAAGACATTAGAATTTAGGCAAGAAGATAGACTTATAGCAGAGATTAAAGAGAAGTATAATATTGGGTGGACGAATGAAGAAATAGAAAGCATTTATGAAGCCTTAAAGAAAAGGATTGGAAGTGCTGCATTTGATAGGACGGAAAGCTAAATTTACAAATTAACATTATGACTAAATTTGAAATACAAGACAATAGAAGTGCCTTTCGCAAAGTTTGGGATGAGATGTATAAACTGGTGGTTGTTAGTTTAATTTTGATATTCGCAGATTTTCCCTTCTTTAAACGCCACTACATCATTATTGGAGGGGTAGTGTGCATGTTATTTCTTTATAAGTTGTTTAATCCTAGAAACAGACATGTTTTCAGAATAGAGTTAGATGATAAAAATAATATTTTGTGCATCTGTTACTATCAGTTCATATTTTTTGAATATAGACAAGAAATATCATATGAGGCTTTAAAAATAAGCTACAAACACAAATTGTACAGAAGAGGAGCGATTCCTAAGACATTAGAATTTAGGCAAGAAGATAGGCTTGTAGCAGAGATTAAAGAGAAGTATAATATAGGGTGGACGAATGAAGAAATAGAAAGCATTTATGAAGCCTTAAAGAAAAGGATATTCTAAAGGTGTGTATCAAGTGGCTGAATAACCCTTTCAATTCACTTTTATGTATCATCCATATTTCGTTAAAAATATCAAAATAATCATCAAACATATGTTGAAGATCGGTAGTCTATTTATTTTTTGTACGCTATTAATAGGTTGTCACAGATATAATAAGGAGACAGATGAAATAGTGTTTGAATCACACATCGAACAGATTTTAAGTGCTTATTTGAAAGAAAATAAGAGACTTAATCCGCAGCGGAATGTTATTATTGTTCGGTGTGACGATTTTTATGAAAATAAATTTCGTCTGACTGTTCTTAGTGAAATATTAGAAAATCTCGATTCGTCTTATGAGAAAGATTACATATCTTTTGGCAATTATAAGGAATTTAAAATGATCGTTATTGATCAGAAGCATAAATTACTTAAGAGTGAATACAGGAATATTTCATCATCAACAAATCTATATTCAGATGAAAATATCCCAGTAACTTATAATGGAGTGTTTTGGAGTTTAAATATAAGAGATGGAAGTATTATGGATTTTTCTTATCAATTTTGTGAACCTGATACCAGTGTAATTAGACAAATAAAATCTATTTCAATTCCTGCTGATTGGTAAGATGTTAATATTCAATAAGAGAGCAATGAGTTCGGTAAGATTTGTTAGTTATACGAATTCCTCAAAATTTACTCCAATGGCAAAATTTTAAAGAGGATCTGCTACATTTGATAGGAGGGAAAGGTAAATCACAGCGATGTTTGTTAAATTGAGCTAAGCATAAAAGCAGTATATTTAATCTTGCCTTTACGAAGTGCACTGCAGAACTTAATTATTTCCCCAATTTTGTGTTGCAAGTTGACCAATGTTTAGCAGGCCGAAGGCTTACAATTAAAAAGGTAGAAATGATAGACTTGGAGTATTTAAAAAATAATATAGATTCAGGTGAATATTTAAAATTAGCTCTAGAGTATTATAAGAGATTGATTAATAATAATATGGATGAATTGAATGGAGAATTGCCAGAAAATATGACTGTCGAGAGTTTAACAGTTAGTTTAAGATCAATTTCTGTTTTGCTGGAGCATAGTACAATCGCATGCCCGGGTATTGATATTTGCTTGGATTTAACTTTAGAGGAATATCCTTTGCCTTTTGGGTATTATCGATTAATTATCGACAAAGAAAATGAATTTATTGATGAATTCTTAGTCTTCAATTGATAATGTAAAACCTGGCAAGTTTTGGCTAGATATATTCATTTTGGATGTCCTGCATTTGACAGAACATTCAAGGTAATTCACCGATGTTTGTTAAATTAGAACAAATCTTAAAAGTGGTATATCTTGCCTTTGCAAAGTGCATTGTAGAGTTTAACTGTTTGTCCAGTTTTGTGTTACAGATCCAGGAAATAGAGACGCCTAAAAAGAAGAAAATAACCAGTGATGGATAATAAAGGAAAGTTAATTTTTATATCAATTATTTTAATTTGTATTGGTTGTAAATGTCCTGTAAAAACAGGGGTTGTTCAATCAAGTTTTAGTGTTGAGCAATCTAAAGAGTTAGGTGTTTTTTTAGAGGAATATACTTCATCTTTAACAGAAGTGTCTTTAAAGGGTATTACATTTAAAATAGAAGAAGCTTGGATCGAAAATTATTGGGAGTATAAAAATCAACAGCGAGTAATTGAAAAAGTTAAGGGTGCAAGTGGATATATAAGGTTAAATCCAGAAGCAGATTTGTTTTATATTATGGATCATTTACAAGATAAAAGAATAGGTATTAGTGGAAATAAATTGACCTTTGAACCTGTATTAGATCGGGACACCTTGACTCTTTCTTTTCATAGTAAAATAGATACGGTTGAAATATATCTTATTAAAGAGTAAGATCAGCTTCGATAAGAATTAAAGCTGGTAATATACTGCCAAGAAGTTGGACGGATTAATATTAACAAATAGCAGAATGAGTTCCATAGTTTATGGGAATCCTTCCTTTTAAGTTAGCCTTAATTTAAAAATCCTTAAGCAACAATTCAAATTTCTAACCTCCCCAGCACTCTCACTAAATTTTTTTTAACAGAAATTCTCCTATTCCAAAGTTTATGTTCATTTAATTTTTAACTTCGCGGCACATTTTGGTGATTATCGATTTTTTCAATCGATAAGAGAGGGAATCCGGTTAGAGTCCGGAACAGTACCCGCTACTGTAAGTCTGGGTTTTAATTYATATCAATTAAAATCTTTTGTACTACTGCCACTGATCCAATAGTTAGGATTGGGAAGGCTGCAAATCAGACAAGTCAGGAAACCTGCCAGAGTGATTTATGAATTGAAACTTCCGGGATTAGAAGTTAAAGATTATTCTGTGGCTTAATTTGTCTGCATTGTATTTCTTCGTCAATACCCGGGATGTGTAGAATGGAAAAAACGATATGCAGAAAATTTTATTGCTTTTTATCTTGCTTATTCTTTGTTTTGTGGGGG
>SJCO01000282.1 GCA_005217565.1 Puteibacter caeruleilacunae | reverse complement strand
ACATAAATAGAGTAAAGAACCTATCATCGACCGGTATACCTTTTGATCGACGGATTTACCTCCCGTGTCGAGGTCGAGATGCCCATTTGTTCCCATGGGTGTCTTGATGGGYTTGGCATCCTTCATCCCAAACTTGYTTAGAATRTCTTGARTATACTTYGTTTGGCTAATGAAGGTGCCCTCTTGGAGTTGCTTCACTTGAAATCCYAAGAAGTACTTCAAYTCCCCCATCATAGACATCTCGAATTTTTGTGTCATGATCCTACTAAAYTCTTCACATGTAGATTCGTTAGTAGACCCAAATATGATATCATCAACATAAATTTGGCATACAAACAAATCATTTTCAAGAGTTTTAGTAAATAAAGTAGGATCGGCCTTTCCGACCTTGAAGCCATTAGTGATAAGGAAATCTCTGAAGCCATTAGTGATAAGGAAATCTC
>SJCO01000281.1 GCA_005217565.1 Puteibacter caeruleilacunae | reverse complement strand
ATCTTCCTGCACCATGGGGTGTGGAATGATCGAACTAKCTTTYTGTTGCATTGGTGTTGAATTCGGCTCATCACCMAACTTGATGTCGCGTCGATGCCAAAGGACCAACTCGTTCATTGCCTCCTKCAAAGTTATGATCCCCTCAACTGGAAARTCTATCTCCCAATCTTCACAACCACTGTCTRTGATTTCTAGAACTTGGACCACARCATAGTGTGGCGGGACAGRATTATCCTTGTAGTTAACAAGTCCTGGTTTTACCAAACCAGTAGYAGCTTGYTTTGTTTTTGTCCCAGATCGATTGATTGGAATATGAAGAAAGCAAGGCTTGTCCTCAACAATATCGTCTACAGGGTACTTGGTGCCCGATACGAAGTCCTGCACAGATCCTACGCTGCTAGGGACTAGAGGTGGACTCATGTGGCCTGGCTTGAGTTCACATGA
>SJCO01000280.1 GCA_005217565.1 Puteibacter caeruleilacunae | reverse complement strand
CTTGCTGAAAATTATGTTTTATTCTAATCCTTCATTTATTTATGATTCATTACTTGCTGGTCATATTGATTCTGTTCTCACTCTTWTGCTTGCGGTGTCTTTTGTAGATGGCTCGTCTTAGACACACYGCACGRAAGTCYGTCATCCCCTTCTTAYCCTCTCGTCTCGCRGAGYGTYCGCTTCGCCGTCCCGTGGCCGGWCAGTCCAGYCACWTGGAGAGRCTRCACCACCGCCTGCAYGAGGAGCAGGARCGTCGACGACAGGAGCAGCAGGGCTCTTCYTTCTCGCTYCARCAGGAGATAGAGTCTGTGAGGAGCTGCTCYCCTGTGCTYCCSCTGGAGGCGCCCCCTGCACCACCACTGGGCGCCCCAGCCCCTGGAGTAGCTGCTGGAGGAGACTCAAACGACGGAGGTGGCGACGACAGCTCGAGCCACGACACCGACT
>SJCO01000032.1 GCA_005217565.1 Puteibacter caeruleilacunae | reverse complement strand
AATGGTAATATTGGAAGTGTTGTATGGAAGGCTCATGGAGAGAGTAAAAAGGGCTATGGTTATGCGTATGATGGCTTAAATAGATTAAAGAAGGCCGACTTTGAGGTTAATGTTAGTACAAATGTATGGTCGTCAGCAAACAATTTTGATGTGACAGGAGGAGTTCCTAAGGGAATTGATTACGATATCAGAGGAAACATTAAGAGTCTTAAACGTTATGGAAATTCAAGTTCGTATGAAAATGATCTTGTGTATACCTACAGTGGGAACCAATTGGCTTCAATTCAGGATAATGCCAAAGGAATCAATGGCAGTTACTCTTACGATACCAATGGAAACATGACAAAGGATGGTTATCGTGGATTTGATGTTGCTTATAATCGCCAGAATTTACCTAAGAAAGTTTCAAAAGGAAATGATGTAGTTGATTATTTCTACACCGCTGATGGAACCAAGGTGATGAAGCAAACAACAAAGGGAGGCAATACAACAAGAGTTAGCTATGCCGGTAGTTTTGTATATCAAGGTGATGAATTGGATTACATCATCACCAGCGAAGGTATATATAAAGGTAATAAATATCAGTATAACCTAAAGGATTATTTAGGAAATACACGTGTTGTAATAGACCAAGCAGGAACAATTATTTCAAAAAGTGATTACTATCCATTTGGTAAATTACATGATCGCCAAAGTGTAGATTTTGTAAAAAACAAATACCTTTACAACGGCAAGGAAATTCAAGATGAACAACTTGGCGGCGTTCTTTTAGACTGGTACGATTACGGTGCGAGGATGTATGATGCGGAGATCGGAAGGTGGCATTGCATTGATCCAATGGCTGAAGATTATTTGTTCTTATCTCCGTATAATTACGTAGCCGACAATCCTATCAGCTTTATTGATATCGAAGGTATGAAAATTGGAAATCCAAAATCAGAATCGGCAAAATCGTTTGAATCTTATATGAAGAAATCTAAAATTGGAAGGCGACTTTGGAGGAAGATGAAAAGAGTGCGTCAAGTTTTTTGGTTTAAAAATCAATTAGATAATCCGAGGCTGAACCAATTTATGATAAGTGTAAGAGGGAAAGCTGCATCTCTATCACAGGTGGCATATGAGAATGCTGTAACAAAAGGTGAAGGAATCCCTTTTAAAGAAAAAGATGGTTTTGTATTGCATTTTGATAAAAAATCTGGATTATGGAAAAAAGATAAAGAAGCTTATTCCAATGTTTATATTATATTTAGTGAGGATCTAACACAGGCATCAGCTAATGTAGGAAATGAAGATCCAATTGAAGCATGTATTCTGGCAGTTGTAGAAGAGGCGGTACATTCTGTAGTTCAGAAGAAATTAGACTATACTCCTTTAGTTAAAACAAGGAAGAAAGGTAGTCTATGGTCTCATTATGAAAAAAGCTATGTTCCTAATGATTATTTGACCAGAAGACATGAGGTTTCAGCAAAAGATAAAGCAAAAAAAGCACTTGAGCAGTACAGAAAAGAAAGAGAAAGTAGAAAGAATAGAAAGCAGAAAAAATAATTGAATTGTTTAGCGATGATTATGAGAAGATTAAATTTAATTTATTTTTTAATTGTGATTATATTGTTTGCATGTGCAAGAATGCAGATAGCGCAAGATTCGTCATATGAGGTAAGTCCAGATTATGAGAGATTTTTTAAACATACTACTGAATCTACAACTGAGTTTGGCTTAAATATGTTAGATTCAACTTTCTATTATGTAATTCACCGCTCATTATTTTGCCCAGTAGCATGTGGTAAAGTCTCTTCGTATAACGATTTTACTATTGAATTGAAAATTGATACGATAATGACCCGAAAATTTCTGTCAGAAAAGTTGAGTGATGAATATGGCCTGTATTATGGATTTGAACAATTGAAATTTAGTAAGTTGAATTCAGGAATTAATATACAGGAAAAATATATTTTTAGAAAAGATACATTTGTTTATAATCATTTTCTGACAAAAGACATGACTTATTGAAGAATAAATTTTATCTGTTCTATTTTGGTTAATTCTCAAGGAAATGAATGTATATTATGCAATAGGTACAATTATAATGATACTAATTGTTAATATGAAGATAAGCAAGAATAATAACATGTAGTTTATATTAAAAAAATGCTCCCATAGTTGTCATTAGAATCTTTTCGTTTGGCACATGGGAGCAATAAATCACTGGACAGAGTTCAGATTACACTCCCTCCAAATATGATTGGATTTTTCATCTAGATAGTAGAAGTATTTTTAGTAACTCTAATCTAAATCTTGTTCTATGATATCTAGTTCCCAATTCAAAATTATAGAGCCTATAGATTCCCTCAAGGTAAATCGTAATATCATGTAAGTTCATCCTTTTATCGTTCTGACTATGATTTTGAGTGTTAGCTAGAATGACTTGTCTCTTTCTTTAGGTTCTGGGACAAAATGATTACTTGGTCTGTAAAAGGGTACAATCTTTAGATTTCTGTTCATGTTTTTTTAGAATTTTTACCTTTACCATTTTATTTATTAATTTGAATTTGTTAGTTTTCATTCGATAATTTTTCTAAATGCAAAATTAATTGTCATTCCAAATATATTGATTTTACAATCTCCTGTTATGTCTCTTGCCAATTATCATATTATGGATCGATTAGAAATATGGTGAAATCTAATCAAGAATCTTCTTTTTGATTAGATTAGCTGCACAAGGATAAGGTGTTCACTTGAGTAGCGTATTCCCCTCCCCCAAACTTTATCCTTCAATTTTCTTGTCAAACATAAAAAGGAATTTTATATTTGCTCTGCAACTAATATGTTTATTGGAGCCCCAAATCTTTTAGAATAATGACAAGAACAATTTTAACCTTTCTCCTTACCATCAGCGCGTGCTTTTGTTTTGGACAACCCGTAACTGAATTACCCTTAAAAACTCGGCTAGATAGCCTTGCTGTAGCGGAAATCCCGCAGTTAAATGAACCTGTTGATATATCGCTGACTAATATACCTTTATCCGAATTGGTGAGAGCTGTGGCTAATCATGTGGGATTGAATATTAATATCGATCCTTCATTGTCAATGCAGGTTAATAATAATTATTCGGGAGTGAAAGCTAAGGATATTCTTTATATGTTATGTACTGAATATAAGCTTAACTGTGGTATTTACGGGAATATCATCACACTGAAAAAACAGCCAACAAATAATAGCTTTATAAGTGTGGAGTTTAATAAGGATCAGGGGCTATTATCCTATGAAGTTAAGAATCAACCGCTGGAGAATTTTACAAATGAAGTAACTCGTCAATCAGGATATAACTTCTTCCTTATGAATGGAACGGGCCCTATTAGGTTGAATGGTTTTGCTAAGGATCTGGATCCTTTTGATGCATTGGTGGGACTCGGACAAAGTAACGGCTTTGTTGTTAGCAAAGAAAAGGAGAAGATCTTTATCATTGAACCATTGATTAAAAGTAATGGTCGCAATTCTCAGTCGTCAATGAACAGCCGATTGGATAATCAGGTGAAGATTGATGATCAGCACATGATTACTGTAAGTGGAAATAATCTGTCGTGTAATCAGCTTTTCCAAACCGTGTCGACTAAGCTAAAGGTGCCTTTTCAGCAGTTGACTCAGCTGGAGGGACAAAAAACGTTGTCGCTTGATAAGGTTGATTATCCTACTTTCCTGAATACATTGGTGACTGGTACCAAGCAGACTTATAAAATGCAGGACGGAGTGGTGTTCCTGGGTAACCGTGGACAAAAGGAGTTGAAGACCAATCGTATTGTGAAATTTTTGTACCGTCGCGTGGATTCGCTTTCAATGATGCTACCAAAGAATATTTTCCCTCAGGTTGAAATTAAAGAGTTCTCTGAATTGAACAGCTTGATCATCTCTGGTGATGCTGACGTGCTTGATGATGCAGAAAAGAAGCTGAAGGAATTGGATGTTTCTGTTCCTGTGGTGCTGATTGATGTGATGATTGTTGATGTGAAGAACTCGGAAGAACTGGAGACTGGTCTTGAGGCGGGTATTGCTCGCGGTGATCAGAAGATTGAAAAAGGAGGAAAGATAAATCCGGGTATCGATTATACAATGGATGCTAGTTCCATTAATAATGCTATATCCAGTCTTGGTTTAACCAAGCTGGGAAAGGTAACGCCTAATTTCTATGTCAAAATTAAGGCACTTGAGAAGAATGGAGTGGTTGATGTAAAAAGTACCCCTCAATTGTCAACATTGAATGGCCATCCGGCTAACTTGTCGATTGGTGAAACGCAATATTACGAGGAGAAAAGAAATGTTTACCAGGGAAGCTTAAATCCTCAGCTGGAGGCACTAGTGACTTTTAAGCCTGTGGAGGCTCAGTTGGGGGTGATTATTGAACCTTTTGTTACAGGTAATGGTGATGTAACGCTAACCGTTGAAGTTGAGCAGTCGAACTTTACTGATCGTTTTAAGGATGATGCACCTCCGGGATTGATCTCTCGTAAGTTTGAATCGATGATTCGTGTGAAGAACCAGGAGATGGTGTTGCTTGGCGGATTGGAGGAGTTGCAAAAGGAGCGAACACGCTCAGGACTGCCTGGTATTGCTAAAGTGCCTGTGTTGAGTTGGTTGTTTACCAATAGAACCAGCAAAAACAATAAAAGCCGACTGACAATCTTTATTAAGCCAACTATTTTATACTAGTGACATGAAGTTCTTTCAAGTCATATATAAACGCCTTAAGCACGGTAAGAGCGTAGTGGTTACTGTTAATTTTAGCGGTAACGGGAAGAATGCTGTTGAATTATTTGTTGTGCAGCAAGCGAAAGGTAAGTTGGATATTCTGGATAAGCAGGTGCTGCCCGACTTAAATGAGTTGGTCAAACATAAAGAGGTGAATGCTGGTGTTCCTGTTTATTTGCACCTTAGCGGTAACGGTGTGATGGTGCGTGAGTTTGAATATCAGGTTAATCAAAATAATATTGAACAGTTTCTACCAAACTTTAAACTTCAGGAGTATTTTATTCAGATTGATAACCTGGTTAATGGTAAGTCGGTGTTGGCTATGGTGCGCAAAGACTTGGTTGATGCGTTACTGGAATCGAAGGATCTGGTTAATGTGTGTTTCTCAGGAGTGTTAATCGGACCAAAACCGATTATTACTTTGGCTAATCAACTCGATACTTCTGGTGATACAATTAATGTTGGTGGTGTCAATCTACTTTTATCCGGAGGGAAGATCTCAGGAATACAACGTACTGAATCTTCAACAGAGGGTATATTTTTCATGGAAGAGCAACGATCGATTGCCGAGTGTTATGCATTGGCTACTGCGGTATTGTGTGCATTAACGCCATCAGGATATGCCTTAGGCTATAAGCGATTTGTGCAGGGATATAAGGAGTCGATGATGGCCTTGCTGACTCGTGTGAGTCTGAAGTTTGGTCTGGGGATTATCTTTACCTTGTTGCTTGCCAATTACTTTGTCTTTGAAAACTATTACAAGGAACAGGAGTTGTTGAATAATCAAATCTCCAGCGGGCAGAATATGCTTACACGTATCACTGATCTTCAGAAGGAGTTGAAGCAGAAAAAGAAATTTATCAGCGATAATAAGTTAGATGATTTCTACTATCTCAGTTACTTTTCTGATCAGATTGGAACCATCACCGGGAATAATATCCGCTTAGATGAGATGTCGTTTAATCCGGTTACGAAAAGAATAAAACCTGGTCAGCCTATCTTGTTCGAAAAAGGAGTGGTTATTGTTAAAGGCAATACCACTGATGTAGAATCGTACCGCAAGTTTCTGGCCGATTTAAAAAAGATGAAATGGAATAAGGATGTGATCTTTCAGGACTATGAATATATTCCTGGCAAAAAGAAGGCTACGTTCCAGTTACATCTGCAGTGTGATCTTTCAATCTTGCAATAAATGATAAAACGCACGGGAAAACATACAAAGCAATTTATCTTGGTGGCTACAGGTATTGTAGTATTGATATTGTTTGCCTTAAACAGTGCCATTGTTCCTACAGTCAAGACCTGGAAGAATGTGAAGCACTTAAGGGAGCAGTCGGAGACGCTTGTTAGTGCACCAACACAGATTGCTCATATATCACAACAGGTAGAGCAGGCCAATGGGGTTATTGGCAAAACCTCATCTAACATTGGTCAGGAGGAGATTGTTGAGGCGATTTCATCATACATCAAAAAGAAGAAGAATATAGAGTTGTGCAGTATTCCTCCTTCTCATATTATTCAAAATAAGGATTACATTACCTCTACTTATACCATCGAACTGCAAGGGAAATTTCACGAGTTGGTGAAGTTCTTATATGCATTTGAAAAGGAGAGAACGTTGGGTAAATTTTCAGCAGCGAGCTTCTTCATTAAGACCGATCATCGCACGCAAAAGAAGTACCTGCGTTTGCGTATTTACATTGAAACATTTAGAGAAAAAACAGTCCAGTCATGATAAATAAAACAAAAATTCAACAAGCGTTAATTATCGCGTTGTCATTTATAATGGTGATGAGCTGTCGCGATATCATTGAAAACGATATCAGTGATAAAAGCGTTGAGTTATCTTCCCCGGTTGATGATCTTGAAACTACTGACACGAAGATCAAGTTTGTGTGGGATGATGTAAGCGATGCTACTGCTTATACTTTGCAGGTGGTAAAACCCAATGCAGGGAATAATGTAATGGTTGAGGATACTACAATTGAAAATACCTGGTTTGAGCTTGATCTGTCACCAGGACAATACAAGTGGCGTGTAAATGCTGCTAACTCGGTGTCGGAGACGTCTTTCTCTGAGCGCTCCCTGCAGGTGAAGCCTAAGTTCGATATCTCTAAGGAGGCGGTAACTTTGTCGGCCCCTGAAAATGGTACTGTGTATACGGCTTCAGCTATTTCGTTGGCCTGGGAGAAATTAACGCATGCTCATACTTATAGTGTGGTGATTAAAAAGGGTGACTGGACCAGTACTGATGAGGTTTATAATGATAAAACTACACAGCAGTCGCTTGATATAACCCTTGATGATGGTGATTATTCATGGGGTGTTGCTGCAAATGATACGATCTATAAGAAGAGTACTTCTTTTGTTGTGCGACAGCTGTTTGTTGATTCCAGTGCTCCTGATGCACCTCAACTTACTACTCCCGCAAGTGAAGCTTCATTGCAGGATCCTGAGGTGTTGTTTAAGTGGACGAGTACCGAGGCGAATGCTTCTTTTGAATTGGAGGTGTCGACTAATGCTGATTGTTCTGATCCACTGTTTAAGAAGACTGTTGATGCTACTAGTAGTGTTATTACGCTGACCAACGATGGGAAGTATTACTGGCGTGTGAGGGCTATTGATGCCGCTGGAAATGTAGGTGCTTTTTCATCAATACGGAAGTTCAACATTGATGAAGTAAAAGATTTATCGGCTGAGATTGTAACGCTAATGGCACCTGCTGCTGATTTGAGTACTGCTGTGAAAACATTGACCTTCTGGTGGGAGGAGGTTTCGGGTGCTACTAAATATCGATTGCAGATTGTTTCTCCTTCGTTTGATAATATTGAGCGACTGATTGAGGATGTTGAGGTGACGGGTAATAAGAAAACTGTTACGTTGACTGAGGGGACTTATCAATGGCGTGTGAAGGCTGTGAATGCTGAATCGAAGACAGGTTATTCAGTTCGTACAATCGAGATTTTACCTTAAGGATTGTGATCAATGGCGAAAAAGAGTAAAACGAATATTTACATCCTGCTTCCTGTGGTGATTGCATTGTGGGGGACGATCTTCTACAAGGTTTTCTGGGGTAATGGTGGTGATGAACCTCTTCTTATGGAAGTGCAGCCTGTGAACATGAAGGTGAGCAAGCAGGTGGAGGCTTCTACTGATTTTCAGTTGAAGCTGAATTATGCTGATCCTTTTTTGGGTACGCAGTATGTGAAAAAGAAGGTTGCTGTTGCTACTAAAAAAAGCAAACCATCAAGGAATAGGGCTTTGGCTAACTGGCCTGGAGTGAGTTACAATGGTTGTATTAGTAATGATAAAGGAGAGTTGGCTCATTTATTAATTAATGGTCGCACTAGCCTGGTGGCAAAAGATGCTATTGTAAATGAAATCTCCGTTTTGGAAATTACGGCAGACTCGATTCTGTTGAAGTGTCAGAGTGAGAAGAAATGGTTTAAAAAATTCCGATAAAATGATTAAAGCAAAATACATACTCATCAGTGTGGGATTACTTTTATTATCTCAATATTCATTTGCGCAGGATTTGTTGTTGCGCAGAGTTTCGTTTAAGACAGGTGCATATAACTATTCTATTTATGTGCCTTATAATCAGCAAACACCTAAGATCTCTAATAGGTGTGTCTATTATTGGTATGAGCAAGGGAAAATCCATCAGAATCAAGGTGGCTTTTCGGGATTGTTATTGGAGGGGAGCTTCGAGAAGTGCACGCTGACTGGTTTCCTGATTGAAAAGGGGGAGTTTAAAGGTGGATTGAAAAATGGTGAGTGGAAGAAATGGGACTTGAAGGGTAATCTTATTTATTCGGAATATTGGAAGGATGGTTATCGCGAAGGGCCTTCATGGGAGTATGATGCTACAAATAAGAAGGTGACTACCTGTAACTATAAGAATTCCATGTTGCATGGTGAGTACAAGATAATGGTTGGTGATTCGTTGGTGAAGTCGTTGAAGTATAATAAGGGCAGACTGATTGTGAAGAAGCCTAAGGTAAAAAAGCAACGATTTGAGAAGCCTGAAAAGAAACTGCTTAAAAAAACTCTGGCCAAGACTGGGAAATCATCTGGAAAGGAGTCTGTGGAGATGTCTATGGAAGAACCTGTAGAGAATTCAGAAGTAGAAGCAGCAAAGAAATCTAAGAAAAAGTCACAAAGGAAATCAAGAAGAAAGATAAAACAAGAAAAGACTGAAGCGAACAAGGATGTGTGTACGGAAGAATCTGTTGAAACAAAAAATTAATGGAGGGGCATTGCAACTGGTTATTGCCATTGCTTTAGTGTTGCTTCTTATTATTGGTACCTTCTTGCTAAGGAAGGGATTGACAGATCATTTTTTGGCTTCAGCACAGACTGTATCTCAATTGCAACGTAATATTTCCAGCAGTGTGACCATGCTTGAAAGTCGGGCTGCCACCTCTCAGCAGGATTCTATTGATGTGTCTCTTTTTCCACTGTTGGGTGATAGTACTCGCATCAACATGAAAGAGTGGGGATTGTTTGATGTCGCTCAAATTCGGACTACCATTCGGAATCATTCTATTGGAAAGGCTTTTCTTATGGGGAGCGATATCGGTGATCGAAGTGTTATCCCATCGCTATATATGGCAGATCCAAGCCGTTATTTGTCGATCGGGGGTTTTGCGTATATCGGAAATAATTCATACTTGCCTGGTTTCGGTATTCGTAAAGGGTATGTTAATGGTGTTGGGTATTATCGCGATCAGCTGACTTTTGGAAAGAGTTATAAAGCTGAAAAAGAGTTGCCGCCATTAGCAGGAAAGCATTTAAGTCGATTGGAGATGTTTATCTCACAAGGATGGAATGATCCAATGGTGCCATACGATAAAGATCTAGAGACAGGTCCTGTTAGAAGATCGTTCCTTGAACCTACATTGCTTATTGAGGTATCAGATGAAGCCGAATTACAGGGTGTTCATTTGGTAGGAAATATAATTGTATGCTCCTCGGGAAATATAAGGATTGGAGGGCAGACAAAAATTGATCAGTGCCTGGTGGTTGCTGAGAGTATCTCTATAGATCCTGGCTTTGAGGGGCGTGGTCAGTTTTTTGCATCGAAGAGTATCAAGCTTGGTAAGGGGAGTAAATTGAAGATGCCCTCGGTATTGGCTGTTCATAATACTACAGAACATGCTGAGATTACGATTGAAGAGGGTGCTGAGTTGATTGGTAATATTATTAGTAATTCTTTTGACTCAAAGCCTACATCTCAGTTGGGTATATTAGATCGTACAAGAATAGTGGGGCAGGTGTATTGTAATGGTTATTGCGATTTTCATGGAACGCTTCTTGGTAGCTTGTATACTAAGGGATTCATAACGATAAAACCTGGATCCTTTTATCAGAATTATTTGGTGAATGTTTGTATTGATAGCGACCGACTGCCAGAGGAGTTCATGGGTGTGTCGCTCACGAAGAGCAATGCTAAGTATCGGAAACTTGATGAGCTGTTTTAGATGAAGAAGGTGATGGTAAATATGATGACTGCTGGTAAAGTGCGACTGAAGGGTTCTACGTTGGTGGAGATTCTGGTTGCTGTGGCTATATGCATGATCATCTTTACCATGGCATTGAATATTCTGTTGAAGGCCGATAGAGAAGATAATGCGACTTTAAAGTTGAATGCTCAGCTAGCAAAAGAGGTGTTTGTTGATCGATTGAAGAAGAGTAATCTGGAACTGGGTGTTGATACAATTCCTCTGAAGGCTGTAATGGTGATTCAATCTGTTGAGGAGTCGCAGCAGTTCAGAGATGTATTGGAGGTTACATTGCAGTTCAGATCAAAGCATAACAAGCCATTGTTGATTGAAAAGTTACTCATCCCTAAAGACGCAGGCAATGAATAATATTAACAAGGATACGCGATTAAAGGCTTTTACGCTGATTGAAATTTCAGTGACGATATTGTTATCGTTCATCGTGATTGGGATGCTGTACCTGGCTTTAAATATTATTTCCAAACAGGTTAATAGTAAGCGGAGCAAACAGATTGATGATGTGGCTTTGTTAAAGATGGCCTTAAATCAGGGATTTTTTGATGCAGCAGAGATTAGTCAGGAAGATATAGGACTATTGAGCTTCAGGGATAGTCTGCAGGTGCGTCAATTTGAGTTTCAGGATACCTTAATTATAGGAGTGTTCAAAGAGAATATCGACACGTTATATGCTGGTCAGTATAGCTGGCAATTTGAGAATTTAAAGGATTGCAATCTAATTTATAAATTAGTAGTTGAAATTCCAGCGCGTCCGGATACTTTTACGATTATTTGCAAGAAAGATTATAGTCTGGCAAACCGTTTAAACCATAAAAAAATAAGCTTTGAGTATTGATCTGAATAATATACAAATAGAGACGCCTGACACGGAGTCAAACGGGACTCAGGAAGAGGGCCATGCTTTTGCATTCTTGAATAAAGAGATAAACCTTTTCAAGCCGAAGTTTACTAATGAGAAGAAGGAGGAGTTTTATTCGGAAGTGGGCATGTTGTTATCTTCGGGTTTGGATATTCGTACAATCTTTCAGCTGATGGCTCAGGAGAAAGAAAAAGATAAGCACAAGGTGTTTTATGAATCGATTTATGATGATTTGGTGAGTGGTTACAATCTTTCAGAGGCATTAGATCGTACAGGCTATATTTCCCCGCATGAATATTATAGTGTAAAGATTGGAGAGGAGACTGGTCAGCTACAGGAAGTATTGGCTGATTTAAATGAATATTTCAGTCGCCGTATTAAGCAAAAGCGCCAGCTTGTGAGTACGTTCAGTTATCCAACCTTGGTGGTTATTACTGCTATTGTGGTGGTAACGTTTATGATGAATTTTATCGTACCAATGTTTGAGGACGTTTTTAGGCGTTTCAATGGAGAGTTACCGGGACTTACGAAATGGATTCTGTCGATGTCGAAGTATTTTCAGGAGTATATAGGTATTGTGCTCGCTATTATCCTGATGATTGTTGTGGGGATGTGGATGGTGCGTAAGACTGATACGTTCCGTAACTATACCTCTGCATTGTTGCTTAAGATTCCTCTATTAGGACCTTTGCTGAGTAAGATATACCTGGCACGTTTCTGTCAAACGATGGCCTTAATGGCTGGTGCTCGTATTCCTTTGATTACCGCCCTTGAGCTTATGGAGAAGATCATTGGTTTTTATCCTTTTGAGAAGGCCATGCTGCAAATGAAAGACGACCTGATGAATGGAATGACCTTGCATGAAAGTATGAAGGCTTTCTCATTCTTCGATTTAAAACTCCTTTCCCTGACCAAAGTGGGGGAGGAGGTGAACAAGTTGGCAGTTATCTACAACAAACTCAGCAAGCAATACGCCGAAGAGGTACAGCACAAAATAGGCATCCTAAATAGCCTAATGGAGCCACTACTAATCATCGTTGTAGGAGTAATGGTAGCAGTTATCCTAATAGCCATGTACATGCCAATGTTCCAAATGAGTAATAGCTTTTTCTAGAGATATTGCTCAGGTGTTGATGAAGGGATTGGTTTAATCAACTTCCAGTGTGCGTTAGCTCCTGGAAGCGTGTTGTAAGTCAGCAGGATGGCGTGACGCTTTTGTTTTTGCCCCATAACCTATGAAATCCAATCGCTCCTGTTGGCGAAATATGTAGTAAATATTATGTATCGATAAAAAATGAATTGTTTATTTCTTCGAAAAAAAGAAATCTGATTAATTAAAATAGCAATTATCATTGCAAGGTATATGAAAAGTAATATTTTTGTGTTATAAATAATTTAAAAACAACCCATGATGAACAACATGAATCAATCTTTTATTGAAAGGGTGTATTCGTCTTCAGATTCAAGCCCTACCCATTACACATTTTTATCGGAACATAGTACATTATATGGTGTAATAAATAGCCGTACATGAATGTATAATGTATTGTTCCCAAAGATATATTCCTTATTGATTAGTTGTATGATGATGTAATAATCATTAGGAGACTGTGCTGTTAAAGCATACGTTTAAGTACTCTTTGACTTTTCTAAATCTATAAATCAGATTAAATCAATAATAATGAGAAAACTTTTCTTAGTTATTTGTGTGTTTGTATGTCTGGGTGAAGCGAAAGCCCAATATACAATGGAGAATTTGCTGGACTTGAACAACCAGGAAACTTCAATCTTTAAAACAGGATGGCAACCAGCAAATCGACCAAGTGGATGTAACTATGGTGCTGGATTAAGTTTTAAATATCTTGATGAAAGATATTCAGGACAGATCTTGTTGCCATGTATTCCTGCTAATCCAGAGTTGTATTTTAGAATTAATACAGCTACAGTGTGGGGGGATTGGATAAAAGTCTGGCATAGTGGCAATGTAAATGAATTAAAGGTAGTAGATTTAAATCTGGAGGATTATTGGAAAAAAGAGAATAATTCATTGAGCTATCTTAAAAATGTTGGAATTGGAACCAATACTCCACATGCTCAACTTGAGGTTCAGAAATCGGCTGATATTAGCTCAGCATGGAGTCCAAACTTGATTTTGAATAACGGTTGGGGCGGAATTGGATCAGAAGGAATTAGAATTAGGTCTGCCCTTGAAGGAATGAATTTTGATATTTTTTCATATGACCATGTGACTGTTGGTGATACATATCTCGGTTTTAGAGTGGGACAAGGGAACATTGGAGATATTTTTAAGCCAAGCAATGCGCAAATGGTTTTAACTGATGATGGATTTGTAGGAATCGGCACTCAAAGTCCTGACTATCTCCTTGATGTAAACGGAACAATTAGGGCTAAGGAAATCAAAGTAAATTTAAATGATGGACCTGATTTTGTGTTTGAAGATGACTATGATTTGAAATCCCTTGATGAAGTTGACCAATTTATTAAAGAACGAAAGCATTTACCAGGAGTCCCTTCAGCAAAACAGATGGAAAAAGATGGAGTTGGCTTGGCCGAGATGAATAAACTACTACTACAGAAGGTGGAGGAGTTGACGCTTCATACAATAGAACAAGAAAAGAAAATTCAGAACCAAGAGGATGAGTTAAGTTCAAAAAGTGAGCAGATTGAAGAGTTGAAGGAGGAGTTTAGCTTGCTAAGGCAGCAGGTTAACGAGCTTATCGATTCAAAAGCTAAAAAATAGTTCGAATATCTATACTAACCATTCAAATAAAACCAACATGAACAAAATTTTCTTATTGCTGATAGGATTGCTAATTACTCAAGTTTGTATTGCCCAAACAAACACCTTTCCATCATCTGGAAGCGTAGGTATTGGAACTACTAATCCTTCGCAGAAATTAGATGTGAAGGGTAATATTAATATTTCAGGAAATGGGACCTATGCTTCATTAACTGCTGGTTTAACTAGTTCTCTTTACACTCAGCAACTTCGATTCTGGAATGATAAGATGGGATATGTGTGGGGTGGAGGTTACAAGGTATACTTTTCACAGTCGAATGATATATGGTTTGGAGATTACGATAGAGCACTAGGTACAAATGCTGCTCAGTTGGATGCTAGAATTGGAGCAACAAAGTATTATAACGGTAATGGCATTTTTGAACTTTTCATGCAGACTGGTGGGCAGATAAGGTTTTGGGTCGATTGTAATGGTAATGTTGGAATTGGAACCCGAACACCAGACTACCTTCTTGATGTTGCCGGAATAATCAGAGCAAAGGAAATCAAAGTAAATTTAAATGATGGACCTGATTATGTGTTTGAAGATGACTATGATTTGAAATCCCTTGATGAAGTTGACCAATTTATTAAAGACCGAAAGCACTTACCTGGAATTCCATCGGCAAAACAAATGGAGAAAGATGGAGTTGGTTTGGCCG
>SJCO01000273.1 GCA_005217565.1 Puteibacter caeruleilacunae | reverse complement strand
ACCATGAAGATTCTTTTCGATCAACTCTCCAAGTTCATTGTACTTCATTTCGGCCAAGACTGTTGTCGGCGTTGTGGTGTTCACCCCATGCTTAACTTCAATTAATCGACCTTGGTCATCATATGCCATTTCTTCACACACATAATTTGCCCCAACACCTTCAACTTGCTGCCACGTAACTGTTTTTTTAGGCTGAGATGTTATTCCCCAATAATCAGTACTTACAACCTCGGTTCCTTGTAGCGTATCAACCAGTATTTCTGAGACAGTTTGAATTGGACGATAACGATTATCATAGTAAATTGTACTTACCAGTTCCTTTCCTCGTCCAAGAACCATACGCTTTGTTCCTGTTACCTGTCCTTTAACCTTTGTCAAAGGTGAGGTCGCAAAATTAGGATGCGTTGTATCATAATTCTTTTTTCCTGTCCAATTGTAATTATCATAGAATGTCTGCAT
>SJCO01000271.1 GCA_005217565.1 Puteibacter caeruleilacunae | reverse complement strand
GTTCYGCAGGAGAGGACCAGGAGGAGTAGCGTGGCCAGGCTTCGCCATGTTACTCGGTTTTCTCCRTTAGTTATTTCCGCTGCATTAAAATTTATGGTTATTATTTCTGAAACTCCGATAATGTAATCACTAWTGATACTTATTAAATTTGTRGTATTATGTTTTATTGTATTTCTCTGTGCCTCACCWTCGWGTGAGCTAGTGGTATTCGATCCTGGTAAGTGGCTTTATCGGACTAGATCCKAGGGACTGACGGTTTATTCCTGTTTAAGTGTGTTGCTSCMCTTAAGGGCTCCACTTAAGGG
>SJCO01000270.1 GCA_005217565.1 Puteibacter caeruleilacunae | reverse complement strand
AAAAGAAGTGCAACATCAATGCAAATGAACACTTAAATTTGTTTTGATTCAAATTTGGCATATTTGGGTCATTCTTTGCCACCACTTGGTTTGTTTTTGCAAATCAAATTCATTTTCCTATCTCTAAGTCAAACACACTTGTTTAGGCACAAAGAGAGATATTCCTATGGAAAGATTGATCAAGTACCAAAAACTCCCCCTTTTTGCCATAATCAAAAATTCTCCCCCCACTAGAGGCCAAATTTTGCAATAAGAGTCTTTTGGACAAATCAAAAATTC
>SJCO01000269.1 GCA_005217565.1 Puteibacter caeruleilacunae | reverse complement strand
TTATATTGTGGATGCTTTAACAATGATTAAAAAAGTATCGCTGATGACGGCGCTTTCCGTCACGGCATTTTCGGGCTGGGCGCAAGAAAGCGCTGACTCGATGGTGGTGACTGCAAACCGTTTTGAGCAACCGGCAAATACCGTTCTGGCCCCAACGTCTGTTGTGACGCGTGAAGATATCGAGCGCTGGCAGGCAAAAAGCGTCGTTGAAGTTATGCAGCGTTTACCGGGTGTCGATATCGCCCAAAGCGGTGGCATGGGCGCAAATTCGTCTACTTTTATTCGCGGCACCGAATCTCGTCACGTCCTGGTATTGATTGACGGTATCCCTCTGAACAACGCCGGGATCAGCAACGTTGCCGATCTTAGCCAAATCCCAACGTCTCTTATCCAGCGTATTGAATACATTCGTGGTCCGCGCTCGGCCCTGTACGGTTCCGATGCGATTGGTGGCGTGATTA
>SJCO01000031.1 GCA_005217565.1 Puteibacter caeruleilacunae | reverse complement strand
CTATTGTTCCAGTCCCTGCATCAGCACCAACTACTGCTTCATACCCCGCATCATCACCAATCCCAACATGTGTACCAATCCCAACGCCATCATCAATAATCTCGCAGATAATATTGGTATGCTCTTTATGGAATTTTACATCCACATTTCCGCTGCCTTTAGGAGTAAGCCCATGCACAACAGCATTCTCAACAAGTGGTTGAATCAACATGCCCGGGATCTCCTCTGTTTCCGGATCAATATCATCGCTACAGCTAATTGAAAATTGAAAATCAACACGTAGTTGTTCCAGTTCAAGGTAGTGCTGTATGAGCTCCAATTCATCGGCCAGCGTCACCAATTGCTTGTTGGAGTTAGCCAATACCATACGCATTAAGCGTGCGAAGCGTGAAAGATACAGATTGGCATTCTTTATCTCATTATGGTTGATGAGGTTTTGGATTGATCCCATGGCATTGAAGATAAAGTGAGGATTCATCTGCGAACGAATCGCTTTCAACTCCATCTCAGTAAGCTTGCGCCTTGCAGCCTCTTTACGGGCAATTTGCCTTGAGCGAATGCGAATAATCAACCACGACAGCAATCCAAAGCCCAGAAAGCTACCCACTATAATCAACCAAAGCCGACTATTGTCGGCTTGTGATGTGGGTTGATTTAGGGAATCAAAATATTCTTCGAAGGTTCGCTCCAGCAGGAATTGTTCATTCCTGTCAAGCATAATCAGGTTGTTTATTAAGATCTGCTGCGTGGGATCAACAACAAAGATGCGCCTCCAGTAACTTCGGAGCATGACTTTATTGAAGTAGGTCTCATCATGTTCCTTCAAATAGATGTAATGAAATTTGACCTTATCATTGCTGGGTGTTTCCTGAAGTTTCCCTTTGGCCTTAAATGGGCGGATCACCACATAGTCGAACGACTTTATTCGTTTCTCTTCTTCCAGTATTTTGGTAAGCAATTTTAGTTCACGATTTTGCGCCGATGGAGAACTGGTATATTCCTCGGCAAAGTCAATAATACAAAACTTTCCTTTAGGTATCTTGCTGTTCTTATTATCGGAATTTACAATCGACTGGAAAGGAAACTGCTGATGCAAGTTGATTATCTCCATTCGAGAGATCAATGTATCAAGTTTTTCCGCCATTGCACTGTTGCAAGGCAACGATTTGAAGTCTTCTAATTGAGGTTTTATTTGCTCTAAATTACCTGATATTATTTTTGACTGAAGCATATTGTAATCCGAGTAGTAGAAAGGATACCCAACATAAGCAAGAGAAGCAAACAATATATACTCCTGGGGATTATCGGTATCATTATGTCGACCCATTTTTTCAAGAAAATCATCCTTCTTAATCGATAAATATTGAGCAAGATATTGATGGTACTTAGGAGAGGAGATATCTATCACACTCAAAGGATTGTATTCAATAAGCTTATTCAAAAAGTAGGCTTCATTTTCATCGGCATGTTCAATAGCATCGGATTGATCCGAATAAAAATCAGGATGTTCTTGAATGATTCTGGATTCATTCACTCTACTAGCGTAAAACAGTCCTATTGCATAATGCATATCCGTTTTAATGAAATCCTTACAAGTCTGCGTAATAAGTCCCTCGTTTTCATCAAGTAGTTGATTTACCTTATTGATATAATCAGCAACATGAGTCTCTATTTTTGACTTATCCCACCCAGCGACATTTATGTTCGGGTGGACTGACATTTTATTGTATTTCCAGAAAGTCTTCAAATCATCAGCACCTATTCCTGCAATATTTGGCATTTTATTGCCTACCGAAAAATCAATAGTTACCTTATTGCCAGGCTGAATAAAGATGGGGATTTTCCATCCATTATAATGAATACGTCCATAGATAGGTTCACGCAGATCAAGGTTCAAGATAAATTGGTCCTTAGTAATATCCAACTTCACTTCCTTCTGAGCTACAGGATACAGTTGCTCAAAAATAACCGGTAGGGTATAATCTTTTTTAATGATTCCCGTAATTGTGGTATTTGGTTCATTCCGAACATCATAACTAATACAGTTCAGATAGCCTCCCTGGAAGTTCATAAACATAGGAATACGACTACTTTTACTGATGATAACTTCGCCTTTAAGATAGGCTTGCTTTCCTGATAAATCAACATGAATAAGTTGCTTGTCGATATCACTGACCTTAATATTTAAGTGTCGATATACATCATGATGCAAATGAATATCTTCCGGATATTGTTTGTCGATAGCATAGCTTCCTTTTTGGGCAATTGTTAACCATGCATTCAGATATATTTTCAGCGCATTAGCACCTATTAGGCCTGAACGGTTATGGTGGTAATTAATTGTTTTGCTAGGTGTGGCATCTCCATAAGCGATCTTGATTTTAGGCAGATCCATTTGTATCCCTTCGAATTCATTTTTCACAACCTTCGAATCTTTAGATTCCGGATCCCATTTTAGGGTAATAGATCTACCCAACAAATCTTTAACCTGCTTCTTGTCTTTGGGGGCCAGACTTACAGGATAGTCCGAATCATCATAAAACACAGCCGATTCTTTTCGATCTTCAATAAGCAATCGTAGCAAGGTAAACTTGAAGGTCAGGGAATTTGAAGATGGATCGAGACAGGTTATGTGCCATTCAGCGTAATTAGGATCTACTTTCGCAGTATAATCCCCATAAAAATAAACAGAGTTAGCCTTCCGACCGTTTGCCTGAAGAACCATCTTCCACTGGTCGCCTTTCTTCAGCTTGGGCGTTAAATTAATATTGTTGCCAGCAGCAGTGGCAGCCATTGTGTTGGCAGCCATCTTCCCAGCAGTCATTGTGTTGGCAGCCATCTTGCCAGCAGCCATTAGGCCAATGGCCATGCAGCTAAGTAATAAAAAAAGGATTGTTCGTTTCATAGCTCTAAAATTAGCGTTAAACATTGATGACAACAAAATTGAAAGAAATAATAGAGAGAATTTTACTGAATTCGTACTAGGGAAGATTCAATGATTCATTGGAACACGTGAGTTATTATTTGGAAGAGGGGGGAGCTAGGTCATCTTTGCTACAGACATTATCTGCCCTCTGGGGCAGAGTTCATATCAGCAGCTCGTTAGAGATGTTAATGTCTGTAGCTACGAAGTGGTGTCCCCTATTTACCTTACCTTTCTTCTTCTTAGGAAGTTCTACATTTTACGGGACGGTTAGTTAAGTATCAAAGACATTTATTAAATTTGAATTATGCTTAAAAAAAGAACAATTATCTAGTCAATGAGAAACCGGTAGTATGACTTGATTATTTGCCCCATTTTTTGTTGCAAGTCCAATATGGTTATTCAAGAGGGATCGCAACATCAGAAAAAGAAAACATACTTGTCTATTGGACAATAATATGGTGATTGGTGTAGAATTAAACTCAAGGGGAAGCTGTGGTGCAAATCTAAAGCAATAAAAGATGAGTAAGAAAATGCAATTTGTCATTATGTTTATTTTTACAATTGGTGTAGGAATCATTTTATACTATTTTGATCCAGCGCCAACTTCTTTTGAATTTCACAAACAATTCTATAAAGAAGAGTATATAGGGATTGTTAAGGATGTTTTTATTGATGAGAAAAACCATCATAATAAAACTATTCTATGTATAGAAGCAGATAGTCAGGATCGTGATTTTAAGATCCGAACTCCTGATGGTAACAAGAGGATATTTGAAATTGTAAGCACAGGAGATACGATAATAAAAGAATTGGATTCAAACAAATTATATATCAAGGGAGCGAGTATTGATACAATTATGGAATACAGGCTCAGGTATCCTAGGAGATAACGTTATTTAAGAGCTTCAAAATTATCTTTTGAATTTTCGGCAGTAATTGGAAATAATAATTTCCCCCATACTTGTCGTCGATTGTAGCAGTGATTTGCCTAAGCACAAAAAAATAATATGAGGAAAAAGGAATTGTTTAAACATAGGTTAAATTCAAGAAAATATCTTTTTAATATATTTGTTCTGATAGTTATTTCATTGGTGTGCAGCTGTGATTTATCGCAAAAGGAACCTGATGGAATAATGTTTAAAGCAGTAATAAGAGATGACAACGATTTTGTTACTTATAATGACACATTAAGTAATAATGCGGACCTATCCAAAGAGATCCTTGATGAGATTCAATCTTTTCAGAAAAGGGGAGAAAAAATACTAGTTCAAGAAAACTTGGATATAACACTCATATTTAAGATTCGATACACGAGTCGAATATCAGTGTATGTTGTTAAGTCTGAGTCACAAAATGAAATTGTTTACAGGCTCATTGCGTTTGATAATAAAACGAAGTTGTATTCAAAAACTACTCCAATTATAAATGGAAAGTGGATGGAGAATAATGAGGCCGGATTTAATCCCAAATACAAACTACTAAGGAAGCCTTTAATTTCATTCTCGGATATTGATGGGGATGATAGAAATGAAATATTGATGAAAGAGCGAGTTCATAATGGTTCAATTTACAACGCTGTTATTTGCCACTATTATTCTATTGATAATTTTATGAATTTAAAGGAATTAATTTGTATCGAGTCTCGTTATGTTTGTCCTTTTGAAAATTGCATAGTTAATAGATCCTTTAAAAATGATACAATTATAAGTGAGATTAGAGATGGAAAAGAAAAGTTAAGAATAATTGGTAAGGTTAAGATTACTTTCTCAGATTCCGTTGAAATGGGACGGAAATTCTCATATGACGAAAAATATGAGGATTTGCTTGTGACAGGTAGTGGAATATCTGAAGAATTATTTTTAAAGGAAGGGTATACGTTTAAATACTAAGTTGTTTTAACGAGGTAGTTACACACTGTGGGGGAGTATACTATACAAGGCTTTTGGGATGTCCTTATTCTACTAATTGGGAAAATTATTCGTTAAAGCAAAAAAAGAAATAAAGTATACTTACATATGAAAATTTTAAAAGTGATAGTGTCAGGAATAATGATAATTTGTTTGGTGATATTCTATTTCACTAATCCTCCTCGTTTTACGAGATTGTATCATAGGAAGTTTTATGAAATGGAATATTACGGAATAGTAAGAGAACGATTTATTGATGTTGCTAATCATGAATCTCGAGTTATAAAGATTCAAAAAATGGATGTAACAGAAACGTCAAATGTTAAAATATGTACTCCGTTGGGGAATGAGGACATTTATCCATTCCTACAACAAGGAGATACCATTTTAAAAAAAGGGGATTCGAATGAAATAATCATAAGAGGAGAGCAGATTGATACTACCATAGTTTATTATTTGAAATATCCATAGGTGTGTCATTTGAGGAGAAAGATTAAAGGTGTAATTGTAATACTACCGTTATTTGAATCACAAGTTTAGTAATCTTAAATGATTTAGTAAATTATTTTGGTCATCATTAGGGGGAAAATAGACCAAATAAATCACTTGGAGAGTATACAGAACGAAGAATAAGAATTATTCAAGTAGTTAGGGTATGTGAAAAGTAGTTCACTCCACATTCTGGAATAATCTAGGTTTAATTAATTTGGTTAAGCTTGGTTTTATGCCGAGCTCAATTCTTTTATATTTAGAGCGATCGAAGAATGATGATACTGATATTGTGAATCAGTTTAATTACAATTATCAAAAAGGATATTAATCTCAAATCAGAATCAAATGAAGTATTATCAAATATATTTATTCCTTCTACTCTTTGGTAGTTGGTTTAGCGGCTATGGGCAAAGCTCATCACAGAATTATATAAAAACAGATGTTGTGTGTAAAAGTGGACAAACCACCGAAGCGCAGGTAAATGCTTTAGGTTATCAGGATAAGCAGACAAGTTTTGGATCTATTGCTAATAATTTAAGACGTAATGGGAATCCTACACCATTTAATATCTATGGAACAGGTACTGGTAAAATCAAATTAAAATCGTCGTTTAACTCAGGAGTGAATACTGAAATGCCGTGGTTCTAGAATGTTTTAAAATTATCATATGAAAGTCTATTACATTTTTATATCTATAGTTATTTTAGTTGGTTGTCATAATCAAAGTAAAATTGTGCCATTTCATGAAATAGAATACATAAATAGTTATCATTGCTTCCCTTACAAAGTTGAAGTTTATCGCATTGCAGAAATTGAAGTTACGGAGCAATTGTATAATTATCCTATTTCAGGTTTTTGTAAAAGAAGTGAGTATAATTTGGTAACATGGACAAAGTTCTCTAAATATAGAGATCCTGCAAAAGAAAGTTTAATTGCGACAATAGGTCGTTGCAAAGAGAATAAAGAATTAATCAAGCAGATAAATAATGAATCTGACATTTTCTTTGCGGGGTGTTATCGATATATGCTTAATAATAAAAATGAAAAAGAAAGATCGTACAATAAATTGGCTTTTCTAAGTAAGGAGAGTAGGACATTATATGTTTTTAAAGATTTGCAATGATAGCTTGGAGACTGGTTTTATGTACCAGTCTCCAAACTCTAACAACCGTCTTTTTGCGATGCAATTGTTTTACGACAGTGATATGACTTCATCACTTAGTGGAGGAGCTCAGTTTAGCGGTAATATCAACGGAGTAAAATGGCGCAACTACAATAATGGTAGTCTGGTGCGTAAAGGATACAATTACTCTTACGATGGATTGAATCGCTTAACAAAAGGAGATTATGGGAAATACTCAGGATCGTGGATCAATGAGAGTAAGTTTGATTTGAGCCAGATAAGCTACGATACGAATGGTAATATTAAAAACCTTACGCGTAAGAGCTCCTCGGGAAGTAACCGTGAGAATTTAACGTATACCTATTCAGGGAATCAGTTGTCATCGGTAGTTGGAACCTTCAAAGGTGCAGGGATTTCAACAAAGACCTTTGGCTATGATCAGAACGGTAATACAACTACGGATAACTTGAGAGGTTTGACGGTTGATTACTTTGATGAAATTAATCTGCCCAAGAAGTACGCAAAAGGATCGCAGTATACGCAATACAAGTATGATACATCAGGAGTGAAATGGCAGAAAACAACCAATGCTGCTGGAGCATCAAGTATTAATTACTACGGCAACTTCATTTATCAGGGAGGAACTTTAGATAAGGTATTAACCTCAGAAGGCTTTTACGATGCTCAGTCAGGAGTATATCATTACTATCTGAAAGACCACCTTGGCAATAACCGTATAACCTTCCACTACAGTGGTAGCACAGCAGTTGTTGATCAGGAGGTAGACTACTACCCATTCGGATCAATGCACACAGTTGCAGGTACCTCCGTAAATAAGTACCTTTATAACGGTAAAGAGTTAAACAATGAGTTCTTTGAAAATTATGATTATGGAGCAAGGTTTTATGATGCTGAGCTGGGAAGATGGCATGTTGTGGACAACAAGGCTGAAGAATACTATCCCATTTCTACATATACATACACTCTCAATAATCCAATTATTTTTATTGACCCAGATGGAAATCAGGTTTATCCAGTTCATGGAACATGGTCTGGACCTGAAACATGGGGTAATTTATCCGCTTTAGCATCGGCTACGAGTCTTGCTTTTGGGGATAGAAATATGGGAGTCCCGTATGAATGGTCAGGAGGTAATCATTCAAGTATGAGAACTGAGGCCGCAGTTGGATTGGTTGCAGATATCCTTGACCAGAGAAAAGGTTTAGATGCAAGTGAGCCTGTTACATTAGTTGGACATAGCCATGGAGGAAATGTATCTATTGAAGCAATTAACTTAATGGTTGGCATGAAAGAATTTGATGGAGTAGAAATTAATCTTATAACAATTAACACTCCTGTTAGGGATGATTATCAGTTAAATGAATCAGCATCAGAAAGAGTTAAACATATCAATGTATTTGACCCCAAAGACCCTGTTCAAAATAAAGGAGGTAATACTACTACAGTGCCTTCAGAAAGTGGAGAATATAAGAAACCAACGGGAGAATATGGCAAAGCAGGAAGGGAATTTAACAATGCGGAAAACATTGAAGTAGATAATCCTCAGGGAGCTACTCAAGATTATCATAATTCACATAATAGAATTCAAAATTGGTTTATGTATTTGTATGGTTTATAAAGTAACATATTGGGTAATTGTCAACTTATTGTTGTTTACTGGTTGTAAAAACTATGATTATAAGATTGATGATTTTGAAAAAGAAGAGGTGGCGTTCACAAAGCAGCCTGATTGTATAAAGGAAATATATCTATCTCCAAAGAAATCCATGTCGCATAAAGATTTAAAGTATAATTTTTGCTTCTTGATTAATTTAGATTCTAACAAATATACTCATGAAAGCGTAAAGACTTTAGTTGGGCCTTGGATTTCGCATTATCGGATTGAAGATGTAAATAGAAATATTGTTTATAAGATTTCACATCCTAATCCACACCCGTTTATCATTTTTAAGGACAAGTTATATATACCTACAGAATACAATAGTCTTGTTAGGAAGTCAAAGTTTGAAGAGCTTACTTTTAATCGTTATTCATTGTTAGGTAAGCGCCCGCTGTAGTACATCTTGTGAGGACTTTTAGAAGGCAATAAATTTGCCGTCATGAAACGAGCAACAAAAGAACGAGAGGCCGAGATGTACGGTCTAATAGATGGGGGCAGGTAGTGTATAATACCCCCACGAATTAGGACAGCAAGTTTAATTTGAGATTATTAAAATTGTCGTCATGAAAACACAAAGAAAATTTAGCTCAGAATTTAAAGCAAAAGTAGCCTTAGAGGCCTTGAAAGAGAGAGAAAGTATTACCGAGTTGGCAAAGAAATATGATCTACATCCGAATCAAATAACGACCTGGAAGAAAGATTTTATATCGAACGCTTCTAGCATTTTTGAGAGTGGCACAAAGAAGAAAACTGAGGAGTCCGATCATGAGAAGGAGAAGTTGTATCAAGCTATCGGCCAGTTAAAAGTTGAGAATGATTTTTTAAAGAAAGCCTTGTCCTAAAAACAAACAAATATCAACATAGGATTCAATGATTCATTGGAACAGGTGAGTTATTATTTGGAAGAGGGGGGGATCCAGGTCATCGTTGCTACAGACATCATCTGCCCTCTGGGGCAGAGTTCATATCAGCAGCTCGGTAGAGATGTTAATGTCTGTAGCAACGAAGTGGTGTCCCCTCTTTACCTTACCTTTCTTCTTCTTAGTACTTCTTTTCCTGTATAAGTTTTGTCGAGCCAGTGGTGGTAACCCAGGAAGGTAAAGGCATGATGATGGGAATCGCTATTGGGCGGTAACGATATTAAACGAGTCTTTATTTGGTTGAGGTATAATTTGTACTGAGATAGGTGAGCAAAGAGCGCTCGGTATACCTCTTTAGCATCTTGTAGGTTGTTAAAACCAATGACAAAATCATCGCAATAACGGATCATTATTCCCAACTCTCGTAATTGAGGCTTTACCTGCTTTACAAACCAGGTGTCAAGAATATGATGCAGGTAAATGTTGCTTAACAAAGGAGAGAGCACAGCACCAGTTAGAAGACCTCGAGTACAATCACCACAAACAACACGACCACCACAACGACCATCTCCACAGCCACCATCTCCACAGCCACCAACCCCTGCGTTCAACCACTGCTCAATCAGAAGCATGATAACTTCATCTTCAACATTTTCTTTTAAGAACCTTATTAAACAAGCATGATCAATGGCATTAAAGTAATCCTTCAGATCGGCCTTTATGATATACCTGCAACCATCAAATGTAATGTGTTTGTGTAAAAGCGATAATGCATCGTTAGGCGACTTACCATTCCTGTATCCAAAGGAGAAGTTGAAGAATAACCTTTCGTATATTGGAGCTAAAATCTTGCTAACCGCCTTCTGTAACAAACTATCCTCCACATTCAACTTCCCAATGCTACGCAGTTTATGACGGACTGTAACCTGTTTGGTGTTCACCAGCGACGGCCGGTATACCCGCAGGTGCACTTCCTTAATCAACTTAGGAATGTAAGTATCTTTATCCTTCTTAAAACTCTCCAATGAATCAACATCTGATGATAACGACTTTCCACTGCCTATCTCTTTTAGGCAGGTATTCAGTAACTTTTCATCAATCAGTTCATAGAGATGATGAATAGGATTATCGGAATAAGTAAGTATACGTTTATTCCCTTTGTTTTTTGATTCTGATAAATTGCTCATAATTTTTTGTTCAGCTCTCTGTAGGGAGACCCTGGTACTACGGTTGAAGTTTTTTCTATTTAACGATCTGGCCTTTCATAAAACAATCTGACCATTCTTGCCAAACAACCGCTTTCTTTTGATACTCATAGGAGAATCGATAGTACTGGGCAACTGCTCCACGATAAAACCTTTTAAAGCGAAAAATCGGCCAGCAATATCAGGCATTCTACCTTTCATACTCTCCAAACAATCACCAGGGATATTGGTCCTCCAGTAATTGTGTTTCACATCAATATAGCCATGTATGGTGGCTATTGTGCGGTATTTACTAACAGTGGTATAATCAAGATTCAATATTTTTGCTAGATATCGATTGGGTAGATCATACATACACTCACGGTGGGTAT
This sequence comes from Puteibacter caeruleilacunae, assembly GCA_005217565.1. Taxonomy (GTDB): domain Bacteria; phylum Bacteroidota; class Bacteroidia; order Bacteroidales; family Prolixibacteraceae; genus Puteibacter; species Puteibacter caeruleilacunae. The sequence continues at coordinate 5,830 of SJCO01000031.1, read as the reverse complement.
TCTTACTGAAGTGCCCCTTGAAACGCTTCGATACCCTGTCCTTGCAATGCTTTTGTAATCGTGCCCAGCTAATAGTAGCACCGTAGCAAAACGGTCTAAAATTAATTAGCTGCTCGATATAACAACCAACACCCTGATTCTTTTCATAGTGCCACTGTTTTGCTATTCTTTTGTATCCTTTGATATGTAAGCTTCTGGTATTGCTATTAAAGCTTACCCATTTCTTGTGTAGTAACCATTTGAGGTGTGTTTTAAATGTTTTTTTACAGCATCCCAGCTGACTGCAGACATTTTCAGTAACCTGGTCGGTAAGTTTAATGTTCCCACTGGCCATATACTTTAAGTATAAATATACACGAACTTGGTTGACCTTCTTCTGATGAAGACTATAAAGTAGTATACCAATGGGAACGTTAAACATCAGATTTTATTTATCCTACAAACACTCGTACCAGGCCAATGAATAATCGGTGTGATCTTTGTTGGTAAAGAATGCAAACACATGCAACTCTTCTTCTGGAAAAGGAATACCAATCGACACAGCGCCATGTTTGCGTATTGGCCCTCCTTCACAGCCTGGTGAATAAATCAATAGGTCTTTACAGAAGACAACAAATCCAAGCTGATCGTCCATTCTTTCGTCATCCTCATCCATCTCCTCGTCAGTCCACATAATCAAAACCTCATCTTCACTCTCTATCACCCTTTCAGCACCATATGATGTTGGGGCGGGTAAATTCCCTTTGGTAAGGATTAATCTTGAGAAGTCCTTCATTTGCCCATTCCAGCCGAAAATACCAATGTTCTGTATAATAAAATCATTTACCCCACTATCGTCTTGATACTCATTGTTATTCTGGCACTCTTTGTCATTCTTAAGGCAATTCTCAACCTTAAGTCCGCTGTCATTCTGCTTACCTCTAGCATCGTTAACACGCTTATTCCACGATGGTCTGATGATATCGTCCAGCAGAACTTTAGGGAGTGCAACTTTTCTTGAACAATGAAATGTCTCTATGTTAGAGTGCGTAAGATCCTTTAATGGAGGTTTTTTACTTTGTAATATGTGTGCCATAATATTCAATTTAGGTACAGGTGTACCGATTACTAATCTAGTTATTGATATGTTGAAAGTCTTGCATTGGAAATCCAGGTCCCGGATCAAGCTTTGCACTTATATCAGAGTGACCCAAAACCCATTTTATTCCGTACTTTTTCTTCAACAGTTTTACCACCTCTAAAGTCCTGTTTAGCTGTGCTGGAGTATACTTGTGATAGTATTGCTCATTTCCGGTCCACGGATCGATATAGGTAAATACCTCGCGCGGATGAACACGTTTGTTAAACCAGGTGTTGTAATGATCCCCAACTTTGTGAAGTTTTCCAAAATTGGCCAATTCAATGCCTATACTATGGTAGTTTAAGTTGGTGAGATCTTTCCATTTGCTTTTGCCTGCGTGCCAGCTAGTTGTAACAAAATTGTTGAGTTGATATATGCTAGCATCCCTGTCAATTAAAATATTACACGACTGTTTTATTTCTGGTCTGCAGAGGAACAAAGCAGTCTGCTGACCACTACCCCCAGCCGTATAGTGAATAACTATTGCAGAATGACTGCGCAATGGAGCGGTATTTTTCTTACAAACCATCTGGGTAATACCATCGCCTTCCAGAAGGTGTTTTACAATCTTCATTTGATTAAGATCTTTTGATTATTTGATTTTCTGAATACAACTCATTCAAGAATCCTTGATGATTTTCATCACTGCAATGACAATTGTTAAAGATTTTAGAATAGCGTCATCACACTGCTTCAAATTATCATTTCCTCTTCCTGATTAATATTCGAAACCTCTCTCTCCCGTTGATTATTTATTTTTAAATCTATTTTGTCTCTCAACAATCATATTGTTATGACGCTTCAAGGCATTTATCACATCTCTTTCGCTGAGGTAGATTTTATGACCACTACAAAATGATTTAAGGTCAAAATTTGTCCTTAACCTTCTGAGGGTCATTTGGCTAATGTGAAGAGTTGTACAAATCTCTTCAAGAGTGAGCAACTCATTCAGATGTATTTGATTCAATGATTTTTCAATGCGCGACAACTTTTGATTGTTTGTCTGGGCAATCACTTTATTAGCGTGAGTCTCCTGGCAAAGTTGTACTAATCTTCGTAAGAATTTTATTTTCATAATTTTCTCAGGTTTAAAATTTGTGCTTTTATGCAACCAGTTTAACTTCATAGCGTAAGGCTTTTGGGTTAAACTGGTTGCAAAAAGCATTACTCAAAGGTAATATTACCGCTTGGGGGCGTCAATACCTGAAAGGGTTTTATATAACGTTGAGTAAATGGGGATGTATTTGTAAGTTGCAGAAGATGAGTGTGAAAGGCAGTGTTGAAGTGATGGTTTTTTCTCTGGGGTACTATTTTGTGTTGATTGTAAGTATAATATAATCAGGCAAATAAGGTTTTTGATGTGTGGAAAAGTGTTCTGAAAATGTTTGACCTCACCCCCTTTAGGAGGTGAATTTTCGAAATTAATTAGACTCTTAATCTTTTGTAAGGCCTTGAAAATGAGTTTAAACCTATTTTTCATGGAAGTGTGTTGTTTTTAATAGTGAAGGATTATTTCATGATCTTTGAAGATTTTGTATCCGCTTTTCATGAATTTGGAGAGTCGTTTTATCCAATAATTCCATAGTATGGTATTTCTGCTTTTATCTTTCTCAAGCTCTGCTTTTGGTTTAACTTTTGTGGCATTTTCTCCAGTAGTTACAAATCTAACGAGCATTAGTTTAATCATAAATTTAAGTGGATGCTTCGCGTTACGTGCATATGAAAGTAAGGTTGTAAATACAAATTTATGGAAATGAATTTCATCGCATATGGCATCAAAAAAATCTTCTTTATGCTTTTCTGCAAGCTTTACTCCGTTTTTCACTATAACCATAGCCTTAAGACAGTAAAGAGCATTGAATAGTTCTATCATGTCAGCCTCGCTGTCGTGCATCCATACTTGTTTGGTCTCGTTAATTTTCTCGTTAAGTCTTGATATTTGTACATTAATTAACAAATTCAGCGAATCCAGAAAGTATTTGAAGAAGTGTAAATAATATTTCGTCAATAGTTGTGAACTTGTGTTGAGTTCGTTATAAGTCAATACATTTCCCTGTTCGTTGGTAATACTAATGGCAGTGGTAAACTGACTAGCGGTACATTCTGAAATTAATGAGCTGTAAGCGTTGAATTGATCTTTTAGCCCCTCAAGTGTGTTTACGTGCGTCTTATATTTGCCATCAAGTTTAACAATAGCGTCAACAATATCCTCTCTTTTTTCTGCATGATGAAGTTGTTCTATCGCCGCTTTGTCGTTTTTTAACATGCTTTCAAAGTCATGCACAAACTTATTTTGCTGATCCAGAAGTATATCCAGAAGCACGTTCGAGTCGTTGTAACCATAAAAATTAACTGTTTCATTTTCTTGATTTACAGATACCTCAATGCGATTATTGTTTACTATCGCACAAACTTTTTGTAAGATTTTTTCTCCTCTCATGATGTTATGTTTTAATTGTTTTGTTCACCAGGAAGAGAGATGACGGTGAATATCCAATACCGGAAGAAGTATTCTGTTCCCTGCTATGGGGAAGGTAAGTGGTAATTAAAACAGTAATAAATAACGCTAAATCTAAAATCTTTGTAACAAAGATAGAACGATAAATTAAAATATTGAAATGCAAAATAGAAAATATTATTAGCTCATTTCACCTCAAGGTTATCTCTGCATTTGCAATCAGGATGAATTTACCAGACAATTTGCAACCCCATGCTCTGGAAATCGGTCAACGTTTAAGGCAAATTAAGGGAAAATAGGGCCTTATGCCTAGGTTTCCTGCACTGATTTGGCATGTTGGTCCTAATGAGTCCCAAATGAGGTTCGACGATGGTACCAGTAACATTCAAATTTTTTTATTGCTATCTAGTGCAAACTAGCGCAATCTAGCTACCAAAGTGCGTTGCAGCGAGTGAAGAGTATTGTAAGGTTTAAAAAATATGCAGACCTTTGAATTGTTGATCAGATAGAGAGCATGCAACGGCGTGCCATGAGCGAAATAATAACGACTCATCATAGAAGACAACAATTGACACAGATGACCAGGCCCAACCCCCGTTGGGTGCATATTTGAAAACGATTTTATGGTTGGAAGGATAGTACCTTGCTATTATCAATCATGGGGAATAATCGGACGAGAGAACTTCGCATAACGAATTCACATCAGTTTTGTAAATATTCTGTTAGCCTGCTAAGCAATAGGCATGACATTCGCAGGTAATAATAGCCTTTATTGAGCATTACTTCTACATACGAAATTAAACGTAGGATATATCATTTTCAAAAACCTACAATCTAATAATCAAAAACATATAATATTATGAAGAACACAGGTAGCTTCCTTGTTGGCGCAGCGTCAACATTAGGAGTAAGTCAAATGCAGAATTTAGACGCAGCATCAAGCCTTCCTAATGGTTTGATAGATAGTGTTGAAGCGTTGATAAGCCTTTTGGGCGGTATCGTATCAACAGTGGTTGTAGCCTTTTTAAGGAACAAATGGGACAAGCGAAAAGAGAAGCTAAAGGAGCCCAAAGCTAAAGAGTAACGAGCTCGCTGTCAGGACAATGATAGGCGAGTGAAGATCAATGATTTTAAGTCAGCAAAAAAGTTAAAAATTTAAATTGTAATTATCATGGGAAAAATAGCTCACGGACCATTCGGAGGGGTCTCCGGAGCGGTTGGAAATGTAGTTGGAAGCTCGTGGATGGGGATACATTACTTCAGAATTCGAAGTGCGCATCACCATGATCCGAAGACTGAAACACAGATTAATCAACGCAATCGGTTTAAGGGTATTGTGTTGTTGTCGAATTTGTTGAGAGAGGATTTGATCAATCCAATTTGGCGGCACATGGCAGTGAGGATGACTCCTACAAATTTGTTTATAAGGGCCAATATGCAAGCCTTTGATCAGGATGGAAAAATTGGCGATTACTCACTGCTGAAGGTGTCGGTAGGATCATTACCATTACCATTTAATATGAGTATTAAGGCGAGTGAAGATTCAAGGCTGCTTGATGTCACGTGGGGCAAATTGATGAAGCCGATAGTCTCACGAAATAATGATAAGCTAAACCTGTTTATCATGATGGGTGGAGATATGGTGATCATTCCTGATTTAGATGCCACGCGTTCAGACCTGAAAGCCTCAGTAGCGGTTCCATACAAGACGGGTGACACCATTCAGGTTTATGCCTTCTTTTCCAGTCCTGACGGCGAAGCCTACTCCGAAAGCTTCCACTCTGTGGTAACCCTAAATTAGGGTAACCAGCAGATACCGTACGCTTACACGCTGTAAGGTCTCACGACACTTACAGGTGTCTGGCCTACCCCAAAAAAACACCTGTCAGCGTGCGTTAGCACCTGAGAGCGTGTTTTTTAAGGTAGTGGCCATCTTTCAGTTGCCAACTGAAGCCAACGGCATGGTGGACTTGCTACAAAAACTGGGATATTATAGCAAACTCTAGTATTATTTCTATCAACCAATGTGGTTATGTCGATTGATTGAAACGGGGGGATACTATATTAAATGCTACCTTGATATCAGGCAGTATATTAATTCGTGCAAGTGCTTAATTTACATGTACTACAAGCTACTTATGGTTATTCCAGCAATAATTGCAATAATAGTGAGGATCAATGAACTTACTCTTTTTTTGTTTTTCAAAGCATTATAAGTATTGTGCTGAACCAAATGTTTATCCTTTGCAATG
>SJCO01000004.1 GCA_005217565.1 Puteibacter caeruleilacunae | reverse complement strand
GAGGAGATGGTCCATCTACAAGTTCAATAGTAATTGTCACTAATGCTTCACATGGTGTAGCAACAGTTAATGATAATGGAACATCTAATGATCCAACAGATGATACTATCAGTTATGTACCGAATGCCGATTATCATGGCAACGATAGYTTTATTTATCGTATCTGTGATGCAAATGGAGATTGTGATGAAGCAACAGTATTTGTAAACATTGAATCGGAAAATGACGATCCAATTGCAAATGCAGATGTCATTAGTGTTGATGAGGATACTACAATAAGTGGAGATCTCACAGCAAATGATACTGAGAGTACTGATGGTGGAAATATCTGGTCGCTAAAAACAGCTCCACAACATGGTTCTGTTACTGTTAATGTTGATGGAACATATACCTATATTCCAAATGAGAATTACAATGGACCAGATAGTTTTGCCTATAGACTATGTGATACTGATGACGATTGTTCATCTGCTATTGTAGATATAACAGTAAACCCAGTTAACGATCCACCAGTTATTTCGGATGTACCCAAAACAGGCATTGAGGATCAAAATGTAACCTTCGAAGAGACAGATTTTAGTGATAAATTTATTGATATCGAGGGAGATGCTCTTACGAAAGTTAAAATTGAAACTCTACCAGAAAATGGAATGCTTCAATTAAATGGAGTCACAGTAAATAAAGGTGATGAGATCAATGCCATAGAATTGGGTAATTTGGTTTTTATCCCTAATGCAAATTGGTTTGGAGAAACAACATTTACTTGGAATGGATATGATGGTAATGATTACGCTTATAATAGTGCACAAGTGAACATTACAATTAATCCTGACAATGACGCACCTATTGCTGGTGTAGCAAGTATGCCTATTCAACAAAATCCTGGAGGAGACCTTGAAATAGTGGTTTGGGCTAACAAGTTTAGTGGAACCGATATTGATGGAACAATTTCAAAAATCAAGATCAACCAGATGCCTACTAATGTTGATGCCATTATTGTTGATGGTGTAAGGTATACAGCTATACCTGCTGGAGGCATTGAAGTTACTACAACTGCTGGAGGACAGCCATTATTTGATGTTGCTATTGATCCGGAAAATGATGTTGATGATGTTGTTGTAAGTTATAAAGTTGTTGACAACGAAGGATTAGAATCAGTAAATACTGGTACTGTAACAATTCCATTCACCGATATTGCGGTTGCAGGTACAATCTATCATGATGTAAATGGATTGGATGATAATCAAGTAAATGGTAATGGAACCAATGTAAGTGATCAGCTTTATATCAATTTAGTTGACGAAAGCAATAATGTAGTATCATCGAAACTAATTGCATCAAATGGAGATTATGAGTTTACACAGGTTGATGGATTAGAAGAAAACAGTCATTTTAAATTGATAATAACTAATAGAGAGCAAATTAAAGGTGTAACCTTGTCGGCAGCTACTTATCCTGATGGATGGACCTCTACAGGGGAGCAAATAGGACCAGATCCCGGTAGTGATGGTACTATTGATGGTATTCTTGAGATCACAACAACAGATGCAAGAATTACCAGTGCCAACTTTGGTATTAATGGGGCAATGACGGTTTCAGCAGGAGATGATGCAACTATTTGTTCTACTCATGGAGGATATGTTTTAAAAGGTGTTGCAACTAATTTTACTGCGGCAAAATGGACTACCACAGGAACCGGTTCATTCGATGATCCGACTAGACTTGATGCAGAGTATCTGCCAAGTGATGCAGATATTGAAGATGGTCAGATTCAATTGACATTAACAGTGACTGGAGTTGGAGTAGAGGAAGTGTTATCGGATATGATGGTGCTTACTATTAGACCAGAAGGAACTGTTGACGCAGGTTTAGATGCATCAATTTGTATGGGAGAATCATATCAGATTTTAGATGCTTTTGCTACAGAATATGAATCATTTGTGTGGACTCATGATGGTAACGGAAACTTAGAAAATACAAATTCTTTGGCGCCAGTTTACCAGCCAGAAATTAATGAGACAGGTGTTGTAACAATTACCCTTACTGTGAAAGGAAAAGGCTTATGCCCAGAGCTTGCAGATCAAATGGAAATAAGTATTGCTGATAAGCCTGCATTGACTATTCCAGGCAATCAATTTAACTTTGAAATTAGTGCTGGTATTTGTGGATACGTTGTGCCAGATGAGCAGTTGGATGCACATGCAACAGGCTGTAATAATAAGGTTCGCGTAAGTCATAATTTTGGTGCGTGGGGTAATCCAAATTCATTAAAAGGAGCAGTATTTCCTGTTGGTATTACAGAAGTTATCTGGACAGCAACCGACGAAGGAGGTAACGAAACTTCTGCAACAATAACTATTGAAGTTGTAGACAATGAGACTCCTGAATTTGTAAACTGTCCTTCGGGAACAATCTTTACAATCGGTCTTATGCCAGATAATTGTAAAGCAGGAGCAATATGGAGTATTCCTGTTGCTAAAGACAATTGCTCAGAGGTGAATGTAGCACAGACGAAAGGTCCTGCTCAAGGAAGTTTACTGGAATCTGGAGACTATGAGATCGAATACACAGCTACAGATGCTGCAGGAAATACCGCTGTATGTGGTTTTACAATTAAAGTTATCGATACAGAAAATCCAATTATTGTTTGTCCAGGCAATATGATGCAAGCGACAGATAACGGTAGGGCTACTTGGACATCTCCGGCGAAAAGCTTGTCTCCAGCATTGGCAGGACAAAATTGTCCAGCAGAGTTAACTTGGGTGGTTAAGAATCCTAATAACTCAGTGAATAGTGGAAATGACGATGTGAGTGGTTATGAATTTGCTATGGGTACAAGTACAGTTACTTATACTTACAAGGAGATCGAAAGTGGACAAAAATCAGAATGTACCTTCCTTGTTACAGTAAGTGATGAGCAGGTGCCTGATATGGATTGCCCAGAGGAAATATCTGTTGAAGCTAGCACATTAACTTGTGAGGCAACATTTGCTCCAGTGGTACCAACTGCAACTGATAATAGTGGAGAGGATGTCGTTATTACGTACGTTGTATATAATCCCGACAATACTATGTCAGAGGTTCAGCATCCTGGTGATGTCTACAATTTTGCTGTTGGAGTCAATAGAATCGAGTGGATTGCAGAGGATCCGTATGGAAATCAGTTCACTTGTATACAGTTTGTAATTGTAACGTACGATGTACAGGGACTTGATGCATATGCAGGAGATGATTCTTCTATTTGTTCTAACTCTACTTTCGTATCGACTACTGCTACAGCTAAGGATTATACTTCGTTGAGTTGGTCCACATCAGGAGGAGGCTCATTTGATAATTCTTCAAAACTGAATCCAATTTATACACCAAGTACAAGTGATATTCTTGATAGAGTTGTAACATTGACATTAACTGTTAGTTCTGGTTGCGCTTCTGTTGAGTCTTCAATGCAGCTAACAATTGATCCAATGGTGGAAGCTAATGCTGGTCCTGATGTTACTGCATGTTTTGGAGAGGATGTGCAGATTGATATGGCTTCAGCTAACCATTATGAAAGTATCCTTTGGACTACATCAGGAGATGGAGAATTGGTTGACGAGAATACGATGCAGCCTACTTATATTCCTGAAGAAGGTGAAAAAGGAATGGTAGTTATGAACTTGACTGCAAGAGGTGTTGATGCTTGTGGTGATCAAGAAGTGACATCAACTATGTACATACACTATCATGAACCATTGATTGTTACAACTACAGCAATAGATACCATTTATGGAGGTACTGAGGCCATGCTATGGGCAGATGTAGAGGGTGGTTCTGGTAATTACGTTTACTCTTGGAGTCCTGCACCTTTGGTACCAAACAATAATGCAAAAGTTGCCAGTACTGTAGAGTTAACAGAAACAACAATTTTTGAACTAACTGTTACAGATGTTGAGACGGATTGTCAGACAACCATTCAGAAACAGATTTATGTTGAAGAGTCGGCAGATAATCTTTTAAATATAAAGAATGGTATATCTCCAAATGGAGATGGTGTCAATGATACTTGGAAACTGAAAGGCATCGATAAGTTCCCAGAAAATGAGGTGATAATTTTTAATCGTTGGGGAGATGAAATCAAGCGATTTAATAATTATAACAATGAAGACGTCGCATGGGATGGAACCAATAAACATGGAGCAAAAGTAGTTGATGGGACTTATTATTATGTGTTAATAATTCCAGATGTGAAGAAATATTCTGGATGGATTCAAGTAATGACAAGTCGTAAGTAGAGATTAGAAAGTTTCAATTATTAATATCGCTGGTGCTATATTATCAGCACCAGCGATACCGAAAATAGAAGAAATGAAAAGATTACTAACAATACTAATTGTACTATTGGGAGTCACTGCATTTGCACAGCAGGATCCGTTGTTTACCCAGTATACCTACAATAAGCTATTAGTAAATCCAGCATATGCTGGTAGCCGGGAGCATTTAAATGTAACCTTGATTAATCGAAGCCAATGGGTTAGCATGGATGGAGCACCAGAAACATTTACTGCAAGTGCACATGCAGCAATGAGAAATCGTAAGGTTGGATTAGGACTGTATATTTTTAGAGATGCATTAGGTCCTACCATAAATAATGGTTTCATGGTAAGTTATGCTTATCGCCTTTTAATGGGGCGTAGAAGCCTTTCGTTTGGTATCCAGGCAGGATTGAAAAATTTTGATTTTGATTGGGCAAAGATGAATGTTGATCCTAATGATCAGGTATTCTTGCCAACAGAGCAAAAAAAGGTATTGCCTGATGTCAATGTTGGTATCTATTATCAATCCGATAGATTTTTTGCTGGATTATCGTCAAAACAGCTATTAGAGAATGAGTATGATCTTGACGATAATGCAATGAGCAAATTGGCAAAACACTTTTATCTGATGAGTGGATTGGCAGTTCCTTTGAATGAGAGTGTTGTATTCCGTCCATCGTTTCTGGCAAAATATGTGGAAGATTCGCCTGTTCAAGTAGATCTGACTGCTTGTGTGCTTTTTAATAATAGGTTTATGGTAGGAGCAGCCTATAGAACAGAAAAAGCTGTAACATTTTTAACCGAATTTGGGATCAGTGATCAATTGAGGATTGGTTATTCGTACGATCATTATTTTAATGAGTTGAACCATTTTAATAATGGATCACATGAAATTCGCCTTGAATTTGCACTTAATCTGTTTAAAGGGCGAATGAAAACACCTCGATACTTTTAATTAACCTAAAAAGCTGAAAAAATGAAGAGAAATCAAATATTCATATTCCTATTGTTATTATTGGGATGTCAGTTGCAGGTTTACGCGCAGCTTAAGAAGGCTGATAAGTTGTTTGAACAATATCAATATGGTAAAGCTATCCGATTTTACGAAAGAGCTGTAGATTCGAATGATGAACAAACCAAGCAGCAAGCAACTACAGGAATGGCCAATTGCTATAGAATGATGAATAATATGGCAGAAGCAAGATCTTGGTATAGTAGGGCAATAGAATTTGAAAATACAAATCCTAAAAATTACTATTATCTAGGTGTTGCATACCGTGTTTTAGGTGAATATGATAAGGCTGCTGATGCATTTACTAAATATGTCAAACTTGTGCCTAATGATATTCGTGGTCAAGAGTATGCAGAACACTGTCGTATCGTTGCAGATTGGAATGCAAAAATTCCGTCAGCGGAAATTCGTAACGTTCATGAGATAAATTCTGAATGTGCCGATTTTGCACCAACTTTTTTCAACGGAAGTATATTGTTTGCGTCAGACCGTAAATATAGTTATCTGAAAAGAGATATTTATCACTGGACAAATTTTGGCTATCTTGATCTTTATGAGGTTGAACCATCATTGTATAAGGATTATTGGAATCAAATGAAGGAGGTTAAAGCTGCTTCTGGAGCTTTTAATCATGAGTTTCATGATGGGCCAGTTTGTTTTAGCACCGACCGTAAGCAAGTTTTCATAACTCGTGCAGTAGGAGATCGTGTTCAGAAGGATAGTGCTAACTATCGAACGCACAATATGAAACTATTCTATGGAGAATATAATGATAATGAGAAGATTAAATTTAAATCTTTTCCATACAATGATGATCATTATTCATTAGGACATGCCACTTTATCTCCTGATGGTAATAAATTGATTGTTTCTTCAGATAAACCAGGAGGTTATGGGGAAAGTGATCTTTACGTTTCTGAATTCAAGAATGGAGAGTGGAGTGAATTGGTAAATCTTGGCGAAGAAATTAATACCTTCGGAGATGAGGTTTTTCCATATTGGGCTGATGAAGAAACGGTTTTCTTTTCTTCGGATGGTCATGTCGGTTACGGAGGATTGGATCTGTTTGAGTGTAAAATAAATGGTCAGAAATGTTTTAATGTTCGTAATCTCCAAAAACCACTGAATTCGTCATATGATGATTTTTCAATCGTGTTTAATGAAGGAATGAAAGAAGGACTTTTCAGTTCTAATCGTGAAGGTGGAAAAGGATCTGATGATATTTACGTATTTCGAAATTTCCAGAATTCTGGCGAAATAGTTGATATCGAACAGCCTCTGATCGTAAGTGGGTATGTGAAAGATCAAAACACTCTAGAACCGATTAATGATGCTTCTGTGTTTTTTCTTAATGCAAATGAAAATCAAGTGTTAGTTTTAAAGACTGATGAACAAGGTTATTTCGAGACAGAAGTAGATCGAGGGGATCATTATATTGCAAAAGCAATGAAGAATGGTTATTTCCATGATTGTTTAGGCTTTCAGGCAACAGAAGAGGATACTGTAACAAAAATGTCAACACCTAGAGACCTCTTGTTACACAAGTACGAAATTAATGAAGTGTTTGCTGTTGAAAATATCTATTACGATTTAGATAAGTCATTCATTAGAGAGGATGCCAAACCTCCACTGGAAAATCTAGTACGACTACTTAAACAATATCCAATCAACGTAGAGTTAGGTTCGCATACCGACTGTCGAGCATCTTTTCAATATAATATTGATCTATCTCAACGTAGAGCAGAGGCTGCAGTGCGATATATCATCATGAGAGGAATTGATCCCAAAAGAATTACAGCCAAGGGATATGGTGAAACAATGTTGGTGAATAGATGTGCTGATGGAGTCGAATGTACTGAAGAAGAGCATCAAGCTAACAGGAGAACTGAATTTAAAATCACATCGCTTTATCTTGATGAAGCTGATAGTAATATTTTTGATCCTTCAGCATTTGATGCAGGGGATATTATTCCATTAATATTGCTTCCAAAAGAGTTCTATAAAGGATGTTTAGATTAACTTATTTATTATTCTAAGAAAAAACCTTGTTGGGAATTCCAGCAAGGTTTTTTTATGTGTTGTACCCTACAAGATCTTCAACGTTTTATTTCGAACAATTTCATTGTTTTTGCGTAGTGATTACATAAAGAATAAAATCTTGTACCATGGCTAATCGTCGCGATTTTTTACAAACCTTAGCTCTTTTAACATCAGGAGTAATGCTTCCTTGGCAAGGTAAGGCAAGTGCCGAAGATAGCATAGGAGAAATTCTACCTCTAAGAAAACTTGGAAATACAGGAGAGGAGGTGACTATGCTAGGACTTGGAGGTTTTCATGTTGGGTGGACTACCTTGAGAGATGCCCAAGAGGTGGTTGAAACAGCAGTGGAGCTGGGAATTCGCTTTTTTGATACGGCATATAGTTATGGAAAGGGAGCCTCAGAGTTAAGGTATGGTGAGTATTTGGTGCCGAAGTATCGCGAACAGGTGTTTATCATGACCAAGAGTACTGCTATTAGTTATGCTACAGCACGTCAGGAATTGGAGGAATCGCTTCGACGAATGAAGTGTGATTATGTGGATCTTTGGCAGATTCATTCTTTGAGATCACCTAAAGATGTTGATGGTCGCATACAGAATGGAGTGTTGAAGCTTGCTGAAGAAGCCTTGAAAGAAGGTAAGGCAAAGTATATCGGTTTTACGGGACATCAAAATCCCTATGCCCATTTACGCATGTTAGAGCAGGCTGGGAAAAGTGGATTATTCTCTACAGTGCAGATGCCGATCAATGTTGTTGATGCAGGAAGCTATGACAGCTTTATACAAAAGGTTATTCCGCAGGCACTAAATTATAATCTAGGTGTATTAGCGATGAAAACATTAGCTGACGGTCGTTTTTTTGAACAGAAGCATATGAAAGAGCGACAAGTATGGAAAACTGATAATCCTGTTATTCCAAATTATATGTCGGTAGAAGAGGCTTTACGTTTTGCTTGGTCGTTGCCAATTAGTGTTTTGATTACAGGGGCTGAAACAGCTGATTTGGTTCGAGAGAAGGTGACATTTGCTAAGCGCTTGGTTAATATGAGTGAGGAAGAACGACTAGCACTGATTGCTAAAATGGCGAAACATGTTGATGGTAAGCGAGTGGAGTATTACAAGAAGATTACTTAGAGTTTTAATCTATAAAAAACGCCTTGCTGGAAGTTCCAACAAGGCGTTTCAAATATTATTTGTGGTTATTATTTCTTTTCAATAATACCTACCCAACCACCACCAGGGGCTAGTTGAATATTCAATTTTGAACTGTTTGTTATTGTTTGATCTACTATTTTATAGTCTCCGGCATGACGATTGGCGTTGATGCCATCTTTCCATATTTTGATTTTATAATCACCAGCAGGAAGGAAACTAAAGTCAAGTTTTAACTCCCGCTTATCCCAATCTGTAAGAGCTCCAACAAACCATTTGTCACCGCTTTTACGAGCTACAGCAATATAATCCGAAACCTTAGCTTGAAGAACTTGTGTATCGTCCCAAACAGAAGGAACAGCTTCTAAAAACTGCATACACTCAGGCTCTTTATAGTAGTTTGAAGGATTGTCACTAAGCATTTGAAGCGGACTCTCGAATACTACATATAGTGCAAGCTCATGGCAACGAGTTCCTTGCCCCATTGGCTCTGAGAAAACAGGGCGGAAGTTTTTCTTAGTCGCATTGATCATGGCTCCAGGAGTATAATCCATAGGACCTGCAACCATACGAATGAATGGCAAAGTTGCATGATGTTCAGGTGTATTGGTATCAGTCCACTTATTCTGCTCTCCTCCATGAATTCCTTCACGAGTGATCACATTAGGGTAAGCCCTACGCATTCCTGTTGGTTTGTAACATCCGTGGAAGTCGACCAACAATTTATGATCTGCACATTTCTGAGCTACTTTATGATAGTATTGAACCATCCATTGGTCATCGCGCTGCATGAAATCTACCTTCACCCCTTTAGCTCCCCACTTCTCAAATGTAGCTAATGCTTCATCAAGCTTATCATCAAGTGCTTTCCAGGTAACCCAAAGAATAACACCAACATTTTTCTTTTTACCATAGTTGATGATTTCCTGAACATCACACTCTTTCTTTACCTTCAATACATCTTCCAGGTGATACCATCCTTCATCAAGGATAATATACTCAAGATTGTACTCTGCAGCAAAGTCGATAAAGTATTTGTAGGTTTCAGTGTTAACGCCAGACTTAAAATCTACGCCATAGATATTGTTGGCATTCCACCAGTCCCATGCCACTTTCCCTGGCTTAATCCATGATACATCATCTAACTTTAGAGGCGCAGCCAATTTGTACACCATTTCACTGGTAATCAAGTCTGCATCATTCTCTGTGATGATCATTAATCTCCAAGGGTAAGTTCTATTTCCTGATGTTTTGGCAATAAAATCCTTACGGGTGATCACTTCAACATCTCTGTCGGTACTTTGCTTTGTCTGATCAGGATATTGAGCAAATTTCCCATGTAATTGATACTGCGCATCTCCACCACGTAAGAACATTCCAGGATAATCTACAAGATCTGCTTCTGAGACATAAACCTTTGTCCCATTTGATGTTCCCAATAACATACCTGTAGAACCGAAGCGCTCAGGAGTGATATCTGATAATTTTACCCTTAGATATTCGCGCTCCTGGTGAGTGTAAAGCTGTGTTTCTTCAGGGAACCAGACATCATTATTTGAAGGAAAGGTGAAGTTTACATTCTCGCTGTTCACGATTACCTCATCTTCTTTCATACTAGTACTCCATCGATAAGCCACTCCATCATCATAGGCACGGAAGGTAAGTGCATACCTACCTTTAAAAGGAATTGTCAGCACATTACAATGGTTTTTGAATGAAGCGAATTTCTGTCTTACATGTGGCGTTAATGTCTCATCTATTACTGAAGTTTTTGCTTTAAGAGCTTTGGCATTTTCACCGAGCTTTTTAGAATTGATAGTTAAATCGATTACTGAAGGACTCAAAATCTGTTGCCCATCCAAACTTACAGAATAGGTGATTTGATTCTCAACAGAAATGTTGATTTGTAGTTTTTCATTTGGCGACTTAAGACTAAAGTCTTTGGCCATAATTGTAGATGCTGTGATTACTAAGCATACTAACAAATAGAATTTTCTCATTGTAACAATTTTTAGATCTTTTAATACATGGCAAATGTATGAAAAATCGGACTACGTTGGAAAATGGATGACTGGAAAACGAAGGCAGGAGTTGTGTTATGTGCTGCTTAGCCTGGATTACTTAAACTTAACTACAGTTGTAGCTTGTTTAGCCAGGTCATGACAGAAAGTTTGCTCCGCATTACCTGAGTGTCCTTTAATCCATTTCATTTCTATTACTTTATTATCACACAATTGATCTATTTGTTGCCAACATTTGGCGAATTTCACATCACACCCATAGGCTGTTTGCCAATTGTTATGCCTCCAGAAGTGTACCCATTGAGCCAGGCCTCTTATGACAAATCTACTATCAGTGTTGATCTGAATTTCTTCTACTAATTCTAATAACTGTAATCCTTTAATCACAGCCATTAGTTCCATTTGATTGCTACTACCTTCCTTGAAAGAAGCATTGTATGTGGCTCGTTTCCCTGATAGATCTTGTGTAAAACCTCCAAATCCTGACAATCCAGTTTCTGCTGCATGTGATCCATCAGCATAAATTTTATGAATTTCTTCAGTGCCTGTGTCACTTGTAGTTATAGCTAATTCCCCATTTCGTCGATCTACTCTAATGTAGCGAGAGAAGTCTGATTCTTGAATGAAATTAAAGTCTTCAATGAACACACAATTAATAGTCTGACCTATAGTCATCTTTCCCTTGATTGCAGAGCGGATGACCTTTTCAAATTGTACCTTATTATTGTGTAGGGTGCGAGATAGATTGTTTTCCTGATTAATTGAAAGAGTGCTGTCTTCAGGGTAATAACATAATCGAATGCTTTCTTGCAGGTCAGAGATGTAACATCCAATGTAATTATCATGAATTGCTTCTACTGTTATGGTCAAATTAATAGGTCTCACAATATTGATGGTTTTATACGATAAAAGTACAAAAAATAGAAGCGTCGTCAGATTTGAAAACAAAAAAGGTGTAGGAACTTCCTACACCTTACAATATCTTTAAGAATATATCTTTAGCTTAAATTCGAGCTAATCAATCGGATGAACTCTTCACGTGTTGCAATCTTTTCGAATGCACCTGTAAAATCAGAAGTAGTTGTTATTGAATGTTGCTTTTGTACACCGCGCATTTGCATACACATATGCTGGGCCTCAATAACCACAGCAACACCAAGAGGATTTAACGTATTCTGAATACAATCCTTAATCTGAGTTGTTAATCGTTCTTGTACCTGTAAACGACGGGCAAAAGCCTCAACAACACGAGCAATCTTACTAAGTCCGGTAATTTGTCCGTTGGGGATATAAGCTACATGCGCCTTTCCGAAGAAAGGTAACATATGATGTTCGCAAAGTGAGTATAGCTCAATATCTTTAACGATAACCATTTGCTGATAATCCTCTTTAAACATTGCAGACTTTAGGATTTCCTCGGGATTCATGTTATACCCCTGTAGTAAAAATTGCATAGCCTTAGCTACACGAAGAGGGGTTTTTTCCAAGCCTTCACGATAAGGATCTTCTCCTAAAAGTTCAATAACTTCTCTGTAATGATCACTGATTTTTTCAGTTACATCGTTGTTGTAGTGTTCAACCTTAATGTAACCTCCTTTTTTCTTGTTATTTAAAGAAAATTCCATTTTTAAACTATTTGAGTTGCAAAGTAAGCATAAATCCTAACCTTTTCCCAATAAATTCAGTATGAAGATATATGGAGGGCAACTAATTTCTAATAATAACAAAGTTTTACTTAAATTGTTAGATTATGAGGATTTTACTGGTTGCAGCGACTAAGCTGGAGGTTTCACAGATTGAGGACGAGCTATTTCTGGAGGAGGTGGAAGACCAGTTACTTTACCACTATGGCTTTGGAAAGCACAAGATTGATGTCCTTATTACTGGGATAGGAATTGCTTTTACTACGTACTTTTTGACAAGGTATTTGAATAAGTATGAGTACTCTTTTGTAATTAATCTTGGTATTGCTGGTAGTTTTCAAGAGAAAATAAGTATTGGTAGTGTTGTTAATGTTGTGGAAGAAGAGTTTGCGCAATTGGGGATAGAGGATGGCGGAGATCAAAAAACGCTGTTTGAAGTAGGATACTTAAATCCAGATATTTTCCCTTTCCGAAAGGGGAAAATGATTAATCCCGGAGGTTCATTACTCAAAATATTACCTGAAGCATCAGGCATCACTTCTGATTTAAGACACGACGATAAAGAGTCAATTGCTTTTGTTCGAAGACGTTTTTCTCCTGATGTGGAGAGTATGGAGGGCGCAGCAGTGTTCTATGTGTGTTTGAATGAGAATGTTCCTTTCTTTGAGTTAAGGGCTATCTCTAATTATGTGGACGGAGATAAGAAACCAAGTTGGAATATTCCATTAGCATTGGAAAATTTAAAAGAAGCTTTCTTTAATATTGTTAGTAGGCTACAACCTGTACTTACTAAGATGCATTAAAGAGGTTAACGTAAGCCAATTTTTTTCAGTATTACAACAGGATACTGATGCGTTTGATTTAACAACAAACTACCAGCGACCTATTTCAAGGGAAAGCTGGTAGTTTGTTCGTTTTTATACGTGTTTAATCTTCGTATGATTTGAAATTTCAGAGTTGGTTGTACACAAATCATCCAATGTGAGTTCATGAATATCATGGTGACCAGTAAGACGAGCAAAAGCTTCTAATTCATGAGTCGTAGCATTTAAATAGTTTTCAATTCGTTTTGCCGATTTGGCAATGTCTAATCGTTTTCTTAATTCTGGATCTTGTGTTGCTATTCCAACAGGGCAATTCCCCGAGTTGCAGATTCTGAATTGCTGACAACCACCGGCTATCATTGCTGCGGTAGCGATGGCAACAGCAGTTGCACCCAAGGCAATAGCCTTAGCAAAATCGCCCGACATTCTTAATCCTCCGGTAATGATTATGGCGATATCATTACGATTGTTTTTCATCAGGAACTCTTTTGCTCGATATAATGCGAATAACGTGGGAACGGTAGTGTTATCTTTTACAAATTTTGGAGCCGAACCTGTTGCTCCTCCGCGACCATCGATGGTGATGAAATCGGGATTTCCAGCAAGGATAACTGCCAGGTCGTTTTCAATATCTCCAGCGGCAATCTTTACACCAACGGGTTTGCCTCCAGATTTCTCACGGAGCCAATCTATTTTCTGACGGAGCTCTTCCTCGTTTCTGATATCCTTAAATGACGAAGGACTATGTATATCCTTACCAATTTCTTTTCCTCTGATCTCCGCAATTTCTTTGGTGACTTTTTCTCCGGGTAAATGTCCTCCCATACCAGGTTTTACTCCTTGACCAATTTTTATTTCAATGGCGTCAACACGCTTCAGGTTTTCTTCTGATACGCTATATTCATTTGGTACATACTCGAAAATATACTTATAGGCAGCATTTAGTTCTTCTGGAAGAATTCCTCCTTCACCTGAGCATATTGCGGTATTGGCTGCAGCACTACCTGTAGCTAAGGCTTCTTTGAACTCCCGTGATAAAGCACCAAAGGACATATGACTGATTATTACAGGTGTCTTAATGATTAATGGATGCTTCGCATTAACTCCTATAACAGTTTCTGTTGTTACCTGATCATTTTTATCAAGAGGAAGACGAGCCAATTGTGCACCTTTGATTAATACATCATTCCACGAGATTAATGGTTTGGTGGTGCGCATTGGTTCCATTACCGAATCGCCTGTCTTTGCCATTTTGTGTATGTCATTCATCTGAGTTTCATGAGGATCAGATGATTTTTCCCAATCTTTTAGATACTCCTCAAGATTCATATCACCTGTCGAGTCTGATGCTTGAGGTTTCATGGCATCTTTTTGCTTATTCGATGATTGAGTGGTAATTGTTTTTTCCTTTTTATCAAATAAGGATTTATCCACACCACACATTGGACATGCCCAGTCGTTTCCTAGATCATCCCATAAGGTGCCTTCGGATTCCTCGTCGTAAACATATCCGCAGATAGAACATTTATATTCAGCCATAGTTCGTTTTTATTTGAGTAAGTATTACGATTGTTGGTAATGAATCCAACACCACTAAATTTACAAAATAGTTATGCTGAGTACAAGGGGCTGAAATTATCCATAATGAGTCTATTTTATTATTGCTAATTCCTTTGACTCAATGAGCACTTTTAGTACCTTTATTGCTGAGATAATTAGTTTTTGTTCTTTTCAAAATGTCCCTAAAAAGGGTACATTATTAATTAAAATTGACTCATAAAAGATGATATTTCCTACAAACCACCCGGAAAATATCGAAGGACATCGAAGGATTTCCGAATTTGGTATTAATGGGGTGTCAATGTGAGTTAATTCGGGTTACTTACCTATACTTCCATATTTAGTTTCTAAATGATATCAATCAGAAGGCAAATTTTACTCAAATTCGCCCTTTATTTACCCTTCATTTTACCTCCTGTGAATGTTGTGCTTAGTTGCGTGTAATTAGTTTTTGAATTAACGCAATGGTGTATGATTGAGTTGATTGAAAACCTAATTGATCTCGTGATACCAATTCATAAAGTCTTTTGCCAAGTCTGTATTACTAGAGCATAGTGATCCCTGATGATTTAGGAATGTTGAATCCTTTCGGTTTAAATCAAGGTGTCCTCCACTCATATTGCAAAGCTTTGCGTTGGTCTCATTAACAATGCAGGTTGATGCCGCGAAGTCCCAAAGACTGCCGCCTCCCTGTGTTTTTTTGGGAAGTTTAAAGTAACATGCAGGAGCATTCTCCAATACCCACATTGCACTCATTACTGCACCTCCATCAGTAATAATATTAAGATCGCAGCCAAGTTTCTTAAGGTGTTCAACAGTTTTGTCGTACAATTGGTGCTCAGGGAAATTCCAATCCATAACCAAGGTCATAGGTCGCTCGTTTGAAGGAGCAGGTAATTCAGGCGACCATGGTTCTTTGTCTTTGAAAGCACCTTGTCCTTTTATTGCATGATAGAGTGTGCCAGTTACAGGATCATAAACAACACCTATTTGTGGCATTCCATTCTTGTCGACCAGAGCAATTGCAACTGAATAACCAGGAACATTTTTGATAAATGAAAGTGTTCCATCCATAGGATCAATACACCAGAAATAGTCTTTTTCAAAGCGACTGCAATCATCGGTACTTTCTTCGGTAAGCAATGCTAAGTCATATTTTTCCATTGTTGGCTTCAGAATGTTTAAAATGATATCCTGACTTTTAACATCTACCTCAGTCACCACTTGTGATGAAAGACTATGCATTGATTCTTTATGATTAACTTTTACCTCGGTATTGGTATATGATGATATAAGCTCTCCTGCCTGAAGAGCAGCTTCGATAGCTTTGTTACAAAGCTCCTGTAGTTGTGTGCTTATTAGTTGCATTGGGATTTATTTTGATATTATTGAGTTATTTGTTCCAATTGTGCGACTACCTCTCGTGATAGTCTTTCACTATAGCTGTTGATTTTCCAATGTCCAGGACTCCATCCTTTAAGGAAACGATGAAAATCGGTCCAGGCTACCGGATATAGCTCACGCCAGTTGGCTTCTAGCGCATCCTGATCTATTTCGCTGTTGCGTATTGTAAGTGCTTTTCTTAATTCTTTAAAGTAGCGATTCAATAATTGCTCTTCTAGTTCTTCGCAGTCGTCTTCATATAGGCAGCTTCCTACGAAATAAGCAACATCTTTCATCCCACAGCCTCCGCCAACATATTGGAAGTCTACTGCTGCCACCTCTTTCCCATCTTTCGAAAAGCAGAAGTTCGCCAGCTTCGCATCGCCATGGACTATTGTAAGGAAAGGAGTATTTGAAAGGATATGATCAATCTGATGTGCAGCTTGCTTTAATGGTCCATTATCCATTACTTTTAGTTCATCAGGACGTGTGTCAAGGTGCCAATACGTTCCAACTTTCCACAAGCCTTTTGGCTGTTGATGCATATAAGTTGCGTGAAAATTTGCTAACCACTTTAGGCAGGCATTGATCTCATTCCATGTAACTGAGTTTCTACGTTCACTATACTTGGTGGTATTCAGGTCTTCAAGAACCATAAGTACCTCATCGCCTTCAGCGTCTAATGCCAGACAGTGTGGAATTCTGCAAGTATCATCACATGCCGAAGCCCATTGTTTATACCATGCCGTTTCTACCTCGTATGAGCGAATTTTACGTTCGTGGGAACGATCAGTATTCCATCCTCGAGGATGAGATTCAGGCTTTGGTAATCGTACGTGTTTCACAACAACGCTGGTGTAATCTGAGCCTCTTAGTCCGTAGCGAACAATCTTTCCATATCCACTCCAAAGATTTTGAATTACCTCTATCTCGTAAAGGGCCGTAGCCCCAGTCTTCTCTAAAATTGTGTCCTTAAAGCGTTTGTTCAATGCCATTGCCTTGAATAAGTATGATTTAAAATAGCTAAACCTGAAGTATACTCAGGTTATATTTTTGCGGCAAAGATAGAGGTCGATTTGTAAATGTGCATATTTTGAGCAAATTATTGTTGCAAAATTGAAGTTCTGGAAATATCGTGTTAAAATATGTTAAGTTGTTTTGTCCTAAAATCTTGTTTTGTAATTTTATAGGAGAAGAATAAAAACGAATTAACTGCAAAATGTATTTAACCCATACTACCCCTTTAGATCGTTATCTGAGAATTGTTTTGATTGTAATTTTGTTGCGAAGTTGCGTGAATGATAGTGTTGTTTGATAGAAGGGAAGAGTTTTCACTAATAATGGGTATGCCATTATTGTTCATGGTAATTTATTAGTGCTTTGCACTATTTCCAATGATTTCTCGTTACTATGATGAGGAAATGGTTTCATCTCTCTAATATCACTAATATGAGTTTACGAAATATCTACTATAGCTTGTCTCCCAAAATGCGATTGTATACCCGTAAGTTGGTCTATTGGCCTGTTGATGTAATTGATGGAGTAAGAGGTCGCCACAGGGGGATGCAACCTCGTAAAGGTGATATTTATATTGGTTCAGGTGATTTTGTGAAGCAAGGAAATCTTCAGGTGAAATTGTTGAAAGACCATCTTGATTTGCAGTCTTCAGATACCGTATTGGATATAGGCAGTGGTATTGGAAGAACAGCGGTGCCATTAACTAAGTTTCTATCTGAAGAGGCGAGATATGAAGGTTTTGATGTCGTTGAAAAGGGAGTTAAGTGGTGTCGAAATCACATTTCATTAAAATTCAAGAATTTCAATTTTACTTATGTTCCATTAGGAAACGATTTATATAACAATAGCTCTACGAAAGCAACCGACTTTACTTTTCCTTATGATGATGAATCTTTCCATAAAGTTTTTCTATTCTCTGTATTTACACACATGACGATTGAGGAGATAGCGCATTATCTTCGTGAAATTAGCAGAGTGATGAAGGCTGATGGAAAGTGTTTGATGACGATGTTCTTATATGATGAGGAAAAAGAAGACGTTACAGAAACTGTTGATGGCTTTAAGTTTCCTTATAAAGGAGATGGTTACCGGTTGATGAGTGACAAGGTGGTGTCGGCAAATATTGCTGTTGCAGAACAACTACTTCATGAAATGGTTGAAAAATCAGGCTTACAGATACTCAATATTGTTGATGGTAACTGGAAGATCCAGGAGAAAAATTCAAATCGCTACTTTCAGGATATTATTGTTGTGGGGAAGAAGTAGTAAAATAGGTTTATCCATAGGGGTTTACATAAGTTTGTTTCTCATTACGTATATTTACGTAACGCACTTTTACGCAATCACTATTTTCCAAAAAATAGAATTGTAGTCTGATTTTTAGTATTTCTTTCCTATTTTCGTACAGCTAAAACTAAATGATTTCTCCTAAACTTGACAGATAACCTTGAAATAGAATTACTAAGGGAAGGGGGTACTTTATCTTATAGTGAGTGTTTTGAAAGTATGTACCCCGGACTTTGTTCTTTTGCTACACGATTCGTTCTGGAATCAGAAGTTGCTGAAGATTTAGTACAGGATGTGTTTGTACGTTTATGGAATCGTACCGACAAGTTTGATTCTGTTTCTGGAGTTAAAGTATTTTTATATCAAGCTACCCGTAACATTTGTTTGAACTACCTGGAGCATCAGAAAGTGAAAAACAAGTATGTTCAGGAAAAAATCAGGGAAATTCAATCTGACAGTAGTTATATCAGAGAGGTCATTAAAGAAGAAACACACCTGCAAATCAGAAATGCAATTCAAACGTTGCCTCCTCAAACAAGAAAAGTTTTATTAATGAGTCTGCAGGATCTTAAAAATAAAGAGATTGCTGAAGATTTGGGTATTTCTATTAATACCGTTAAAACACATAAGTCAAAGGCGTATGATGTTTTGAGAGAGGCGCTTAAGGATGTTTATACATTATTGGTAATGTTAGGTTGTTGAGTTTTTTCAAAAAAAAACAACTTTTGTATCACCCCTTTTTAAAGTCTTCCTGTCTTAATAAATGAACAGGGAGAAAACACAATAATCCTGTTTTAACTAAACCTAGTCCGGAATAGCACATTGAGAAGTAGCTCCATGATTAAAGAACCTATGGTCAGATAGGAGTTTGCTTTGGTAAATAAGAATAAAATGAGTCTTAAAGATAAACATATAGAAATAGCGTCATTGATTGCCAAGTCAGTAACAGGATCAATAGATGATTCGGAAAAGAAAAGATTACAGGTTTGGTTGCAGGAGGAAGAAAATACGAATCTCTTCAATGAGGTGGCGGACGCTGATGAGATCTTTGCCTCAATGGATAAGCATAATCAAGTAGATGTGCAGAAAGGGAAGGCTGGATTGTTGAGGAAACTTGAGCAACAGAGAGAGCCGCAAAAGCCTAAGGGTAAGATAATCTCATTCAATTGGATGAGATATGTGGCAGCTTCTGTGATTCTACTATTTTCTGTGGGATTGTATTTTGTGATATCACATCAACTAGAAAAAGATGAGGTACAGGTTGTAGAAACCGCTGTTGTGCCAGGCACAGGGAAAGCTATCTTATCACTTTCAGACGGGGAAAAGGTGGAACTTTCAACAGAAAAGAAAGTGCAAACTATTAAGGGACGTGAGGTGGAGATTATGCAAAATTCATCTTCCATTTCGTATGAAAAGTTGAAACACGAAACAAAGAAAGGCAAGAAGAAGTTATTATCACGCAAAAATACTTTGACAGTACCCAAGGGAGGAGAATGGATGGTAGTTTTGAGTGATGGAACAAAGGTGTGGTTGAATTCTGATACCAAACTGGTTTATCCTGTACAATTTGGAGAGGATGAGCGTCGTGTTCATTTATATGGAGAGGCTTATTTTGAGGTAGCTCATAATAAAGATAAACCATTTGTTGTGGCAACAAAAACTATCGTAACCAAGGTGTTGGGGACACAATTCAATATAAAATCTTACTGTGGAGAATCGGAAGTTCAGACAACATTGGTTGAAGGAAGCGTGGCTGTTTCCAGTAAGGCCAATGATTATAAGGATGAGATGATTCTTACTCCCAACCATCAAGCAATATTCGATAGGCAATCAAAAACGATAACGACCAGAGAGGTTGATTGTGATGAGTTTATTGCCTGGAAGAGTGGTTACTTTGACTTTGAGGATCAGCCATTGGAGTTGATCATGAATAGTTTGTCCCGATGGTATGATTTGAATGTATCTTATGAGAATGAGACAGTGAAAGGTATGCGTTTCTCTGTGGGGAAATTGAAACGTTATGATGATTTTTCGGCTGTAATTCAATTGTTTGAAAAGACCAACCGGGTGAAAATGACCATTAATGGTAAGAATATAAACGTATCAACTAAAACAACTAAAAAGAATAAGTAAATGAGAACGAGAATAACTTAACTAATAAAAGGCTAAAAAAAAAACGGGAAGTGGTGGCTCACCTCCCGTCATAGTTAACTATCCCCCTGGCAAGGGGAAATCATTAATCAAACATTCAAAATTATGAAAAAATTACGAGAGGAATATTTCTTTCGGCAGAGATTTATTCCCAAAATTTTAAGAATTATGAAGTTATATGTGCTGTTTATGCTGGTGTGTGCCATACATGTTTCAGCTGCATCTTACTCACAATCAACGAAAATTGATTTGAAATTAGAAGATGCATCGCTGCGAGATGTTATGCGTCAGATTAAGCGGGTGAGTGAGTTTAGCTTCCTCTATTATAACGAGGATGTGAAGACTGTTGAAGGATTAAACCTCAATATAAAAAAGGGGCGTGTGGATGATATTCTGAAGGAGTGTCTTAGAGGCACCGATTTAGAGTACGAGATAGATGATAAGGTAATTGTCATCAAAAAAAGACCTATCGAAGAGATTCTTGATGGAGAAGCTCCAAAAGAAGACAAAAAAGAGATAAAAGGAAAGGTTGTGGATGAAGGAGGTTTTCCTTTACCTGGTGTGGCAATACAGGTAAAAGGAACTACCATGGGAACTGCGACACAGCTTGATGGATCATTTGAATTAAGTGTTCCTAAAAATGCAATACTGGTATTTTCGTTTATTGGATTTGATAAACAGGAAATAAAGGCTGACAAAGAGATTCTAAATGTAACATTGATAGAAGCAGTAGAGGGCCTTGAAGAAGTTGTGGTTGTAGGTTATGGAACGCAAAAGCGTATTAGTGTAACTGGTGCGGTTTCTACTATTCAGCAGGAGGTGATTGAAAAATCGCCAACAATGGATATTGCGACTGCGTTGACAGGAAAATTACCAGGCCTGGTAGTCGTTGAGAATAGCGGACTTGCTGGATCGGGGGCTGCTAAAATCAATATTCGAGGAAAGGGAACAAGCAACGATTCATCACCACTGATTCTGGTTGATGGTATTGAACGTGATTTCCAGGAATTGGATATGGATGAAATTGCAAATGTATCGATATTAAAAGATGCTTCGGCAACAGCGGTTTACGGTATTCGTGGTGCCAATGGAGTGATCATTGTAACAACAAAACGTGGAAATGTAGGTAAACCAAAGATTTCATTTAAGGCCAATTATGGATTGGTATTTCCAGGGAAATTACCTGAGTTGTTGGATAGTTCGCAGTATGCAAGTCTCAAAAATGAAGGAAAACACAATGATGAAGGGTATTCATTTGATGCTGATGGAAATTTTATCGGTTCGTATTCTGATGAGTATCTAAAATCTCTTGAAGAGAATGGAGATCCTAGAGCTGATAATTACGAGTATAGCTATACTGATATTGAGTTATTCAAAAATGGTACATCGCCATATACTCACCCAAGTGAAGACTTTTATGACTGGGCAACGAATGATTATGGCACGCAGCAACGATATACGCTGAACATGACCGGAGGAACAGAAAAGCTGCGCTATTTTGTCTCTACAGGTTATAGTCGCGAGCGTGATATTTTCCGTGATTTCGATGTAGGCTATGATGATAGATCATACTATGCAAGGTATAATGTGCGCTCAAATCTTGATTTTGATCTAACCAAAACCACCGAGTTTAGTATTGATTTGGCTGGGCAGTTTGCCAAACGTCATCAGCCGAATGATAATATTGGAGCATTGGTATATAACATGTTTCAGACACCTCCTGATGCATATTCAGGTATCGTAGACGGAAAGATTACCCGTCCGTATAATGGCAATAATGCGCACATTACGCACGAGTCGGTATATGCAGGACTATATGATAATGGATATACACATAACAGCAGTAATAAAGTGCAGTTTTCGTTGCAGCTAAAGCAGAAACTTGACTTTATAACTAAAGGACTATCCTTTAAAGCTAAGGTTGCGTATGATAACGGACATAGCAGTAAGCAGACTGCTTCAAAGAATGTCCCTATCTACTATATCGATGTTAAGGAGGATGGGAGTCTGGCTTTTTATCAGTATCAAAAAGAGACAAAACTGGGTAATTCCAGAAGCTTTTCGATTAATTCGAAGAAAGTGAATATTCGCACAGCATTGAATTATTCAAGGGAATTTTCAGGAGGGCACAATGTAAGTGGTATGGCAGTGTTTAATGCGTCAGAACGTAGTCTGCATGGGAGTGATCCTCAATATGTGCCATTCAAATATTTAGAGTATGCAAGTAGATTGTCGTACAATTACAAGTTTAAATATTTTATAGAAGGAAACTTCGGATTAAATGGATCGGAGAACTTTGCAAAAAGTAATCGTTATGGATTTTTTCCTGCGGTTTCTGCAGGATGGGTAGTAACCAAAGAAAAGTTTATACCTAAGAATAATATTCTTTCATTCTTGAAACTTCGTGGCTCATTTGGTTATTCAGGTAATGATAAAGGGGTACGTCGCTTTTATTATTTTGATGTGATGACTTTGTCAAGTGGAGGTTATAGGTTTGGAATGTCGCCAGCAACTCAAGGAAGTGCTGGAGAGAAGGCTATCGGAAATAAAGATGTTAGTTGGGAGAAAAACGAGCAACAAAATTATGCTGTTGAAACCAAGTGGTTTGATAGTCGCTTGAGTGTTGATGGTGAGTTTTTCTTCTATCATCGTACCGATATTCTAGCCCAGCAGCAATCACTGCCAACAATTGTGGCAGCGCCTCTTCCTAATGCCAATATTAAGGTGATTGATAATAAAGGGTATGAAATCACTGCTTCATGGAAAGATAAGATCGGGAAAGTAGATTATTATGTGAGAGGTAACTATAACTACTCCAAAAATAAGTTAGTCTTTATTGATGAAGTACCACAGAAGTATCCTTGGATGGCTAAAACAGGAAATTCAATTGATCAGGTAGAAGGGTTAGTATTCGATGGCTTCTATACACAGGATGAGATTAATCGATTGAGTGATATTCAAGATGGATCAGAAAGACAAGAAGGAGATCCGGTAGCGTCGGGATATACCGCCAAGTTACAAGCTGGTGATTTGAAATATAAAGACTTGAATGGAGATAACATCATTGACAAATATGATGTACAATGGTTTGATAATACTTCGTTGCCAAAAACAACGTTTGGTTTTGGTACCGGATTCAGCTGGAAAGGCTTATCGGTTGATGTAATGTTCCAGGGAGTAACAGATGTTACTTATAACATTAATGGTCGCTTTAGATATCCTTTTTTCAATGGATTTAATAATGGATCAGAGTTGATGTTGAACAGATGGACTCCTGAGCGCTTTGCCAATGGTGAGGTTATTGAACATCCACGAATGACAGCTTCAAGTTCAACTGCAAATCATAACTATAAAACATCAGATTTCTGGTTCCGTGATGCTTCATATATCCGTTTGAAGAATGCCGAAATATCTTATCGCTTTAAAGGACAGAAATTAAAGGACAAAGGTATTAGCTCAATTCGAGTGTTTATGAATGGAACTAACCTGTATACATGGTCGGATTTAAAGCTGGTTGACCCAGAGACGAAGTCTGGAGATTCAGCTGCAATCCCTCCTAATAAAGTATTTAACCTTGGGGTACAAATGACTTTCTAAACTTAAACAAATGAAAATCATGAGACTGAGAAATATATTTAAATCAATCATACTGTCCGTCGCAGGTTTTGGGGGAATTACCTCTTGCAACGACTATTTCGAAGAGCCTATAACATCGGATATTACAATGGAGGTTGTGTTCTTCGATACATTAAAGGCAAAAGGAATGTTAAATAGTGCCTATTCGGTTTTACCTTTTATGTTTCCCACGAGTTCGGGAACTTCGGAGGCTGGATACCTTGATAATTCACGTTTACATCAGCATATTTTAGCTCATGTATCAGATGAAGCTATTAGCGCCAGAAATATAGGCGGATTTCAGCTTTTTGTTGAAAATGCGATCTCACCATTAATAGTTGGGAAAAATGGGGGGAATGTTACACGATTAGAGCATACCTATGAAGAACCATATTATTTCTTCAGGAAGGCTTTCTTATATCTTGAAAATGTTAACAGTATCCCGGATGCTCCAGAGAGTTTTGTGAAGCGCACTTCGGCCGAGGCCAAGATGCTGATAGCTGTCGGGTATCTTGAGTTGATGATGCGATATGGTAGCGTTCCTTATATGGATCATGCAATTGCGGCAGGAGAGCAAGTTGACGCTACAAGAATGCCATTGGCAGAGTTTGTCGATAAAGTTGATGCATTAATTCTTGAGGCAAGAGAGGATTTACCTGTGCGATGGACTGATGATAATATAGGGCGTGTGACCAAAGCCACGGCTTACTTTT
Organism: Puteibacter caeruleilacunae; assembly: GCA_005217565.1. GTDB lineage: Bacteria > Bacteroidota > Bacteroidia > Bacteroidales > Prolixibacteraceae > Puteibacter > Puteibacter caeruleilacunae. The sequence goes on along the minus strand of SJCO01000004.1, from coordinate 495,025 downwards.
TGCGTTCTCGTTTATGGTTATGGGCTGCGAGTCCAATCTTCAATAAACCAAGTGCAGATTATGGAAGTCCTTCATTCGCAGAAAGTGTAGGAGTGCCTGAAGTTAATATGGGAACTAGCTACAACGCTGATTTATGGAAGAAGGCGGCAGATATGGCAAAGGAAGCAATTGATTTTTGCGAGAGTAATGGTTATGCATTAGTGAATACTGGAAATCCAATAGAGGATTATACACTGGCAACACGTGATTTGATTGGGACTACTCCCAATACCGAGGTTATTCAAATATCTCGAAGAACAGGTTTGGTACATGGTAATAGTATATTTAATAAACGACATTTACCTCCAAGAGAAGGAAACGTTTCTAAATCTACCAGTTCATGTTGTATTACACAGAATTTTGTCGATCTGTATGAAACTGTTGATGGCAGTACACCTGATTATGAAACTGATAATCCATGGGTAAACTTAGATCCTCGTTTTCATGCTTCTGTAGTTCATGATAGGGCTAAGTTTGGAGCAGGTACCATCGGAATGATGAAGAAAAACAGTGATCCTAAATTTAAGAATATTGATAAATATAATGATTGGTGGACTACAGGATACGTGTTGCGTAAGTTTTTACATCCAGAGCACTGGTTGAAGGCCAATGCAAAAGTGCAATTTGATCTGGTATCGATGTACATGCGATTACCTGAGCTTTATTTCAGCTATGCCGAGGCATTGAATGAATATAGTCCCGGGCATGCCGATATTTTAATCTATTTGAACAAAACCCGTGAGCGTGCGCAGATGCCCGATATTACGGCAGGTAGTCAGGATGAGATGCGTGAGAAAATCCATCGTGAAAAGGCCGTGGAAATGGCTTTTGAAGATCAACGCTATTTCGACTGCAAGCGTTGGTTGCAAGGAAGTATCATCACTCAAAAGAAGATGGGAGCACAGCGTAGAAAAGGTGGAGGCGGTTATGACATTGCAGAATGTATGGCAACCAAGCAGTATGCCAATTATGAGTTCTTGTCGAAGTATTATCTGTGGCCATTCCCAGTGGATGAAATAATGAAAGATATTGGTTTGGTTCAAAATCCTGGTTATAACTAACAAATTGAATAAGACTTTTTTATGAAGACAAGTATATATAGCAGAATATTTTTTGCCTTACTATGTTGTTGTGGACTGGGAGTTGTTTCAGTTTCAGCTCAGCAAAGTGAGGTGGACTCCCTGCTTGCTAAATTAGATAATAAGAAAGTGAATGTTGCATATGGCATTCAAAAGCAAGAGGCAATTACGGGAGCAGTAGAGACTATTAATGCCGATAAAATAGAAAATAATAGTTTTACAAACACTCATCATACCACTTTAGGACGATTTGCCGGTATGGTAGTACAGCAATCGGGTGGAGAGCCTGGAAGTAATGGTTGTAATTTTATTATTCGTGGTAAGCGGACCTACAATAACTCAACTCCATTAATTGTTATTGATGGATTTGAGGGGGATTTCTCCCAGTTAAGTCTGCATGAGATTGAAAGTATCACAGTTTTGAAAGATGCTGTTGCTACGGCGATTTATGGAATGCGTGGTGGTAATGGAGTGATTCTTGTAACTACCAAACAGGGAGAAGCAGGTAAAACAAAATTTGATGTAACCGCAGAGACTGGTATTCTGCAACCTACAGAATTACCAGATTTTGTGGATGCTTACACTTATGCAAATATGCTCAATGAGGCACATCTGAATGACGGTCTGCCATTGGTATATAATCAGGAACAATTGCAAGGATACGCTGCAGATAACGATCCTTACGTGTATCCTAATGTGGATTGGGTAGATGAGATGCTAAAGTCGAATGCAATCTACTATAATGCTAACATTGGCGCTACCGGAGGAGATCAAAAGTTCAAATATTATATTGGATTGAATTATATGCACTCTGGTGGTTTATTTGAGCATACTGACTGGGATAAAGATCATGATTCAAATACAAAGTTTAGTCGTGTAAATCTTCGTTCCAATGTTTCTATTCGCTTAAATGAGAAAACTGATGTGAAAGTAGGTATTGCAGGTCGTTTAGAGGATAGAAATGATCCTGAAGCTGGAGTAGGGAGTATCATGAGTAACATTTATGCGTCACCAGCTAACCGTTACGTGATGTTGACACCTGATGGTAAGTTTGGAGGTAGTAACCATTATCGGAATAATCCATTGGGGCAGATTGCTGGTAGAGCTTATAATGATAATCATTTTAGGTCTTTCCAGAGTCAATTGGCGTTGACACATCAATTAGATTCCTGGATGAAAGGCTTGTATGCGAGGGGAGATATCTCTTTTAAAACATCAACGAGTATTTCTGAGAAATTTAAGAAATCTTTTCAGGTTTTTGAGCGAAAAAACCGATTAGCTGAAGATGGTAGTGAGGAGGTTTATTATCAGGCTTATGGTAAAGAGAATCCTTTAGTGTATGGAAGTCGATCAGGATCTCAAAATCAGGACTTTGTCTTTCGTGTAGGATTAGGTCTAGATCGTACTTTGGGGGAAGATCATCTTTCAGCGGTTGCATTCTTCCAACAGGATGAGTACATTAAAGCAAATACAGCTGAACCATTCCTTTATCAAGCCTTTTCAGGTCGTTTGACCTATGACATGAAAGGTAAATACTTTGGTGAATTTACTGCTTCGTACAATGGAAATAATGCGTATAACCCGGATGATCAGTTTGGGTTTTTCCCTGCTTTAGGTATTGGTTGGCTAGTATCGCAAGAGGATTTTATGACAGATTCAAAGTATATCAGCTATTTGAAGCTAAGAGGTTCATATGGATTGGTTGGTAATGACAATGGAGTAACACGCTTTGGTTATTTGGCTGATTATGTTGGTGGAGGTAGTTTTTATTATTCGAAAGCGCCGACAAAGATTAGTGCTTTAACTGATTCAAGACTACCTAACATGGAGGCTAGTTGGGAACAAGCTTACCAAGCAAATTTGGGTATCGATATGACCTTATTTAATAATCTGGAGGTAACGCTTGATTTATTTAGTGAAAAGCGAACTGATATTCTTCAGAGCTATGATAGTCAGGTTACCGATATGTTGGGAGTACCTGTGCCAGAGTTCAATTATGGAGAGGTGACAACTAATGGTATTGAATTATTGGCCAATTACAAAAAAGCGTATGATTCTGGTTTTGCATTTGCCGTAGATTTAAATTTAGGGTATCGCAAGACTAAGATTGATAAATTGTTCCAGAATGATCGTCCTTTGAATGATAAGAAAGGTGATCGTGTTGGTCAGCAGTATGGCTATGTATTTGATGGATTCTATTCTGCATCAGATGTCAATTCAGGTGCTAAGAATATGTTGGATGCTGTACAGGCAGGTGATGTACGCTATAAAGATATTAGTGGGCCAAACGGCGTGGCTGATAATGTAATTGATGATTATGACCGAAAAGCTATTGGGTATAGCTCAGTACCAGAGATTAATTATGGGATTGATCTTAGTGTATCTTATAAAGGATTCTACTGTTCTGCATTATTTGATGGTAGAGCTCGCAAGAGTGTAATGATGAACGATCATATTGTGTATCGTCCGTTGAAGGGAGGATTCGATAATATTTCGACTTATGCTGCTGCAAACTACTGGACTGAAGGGCGTGAGGCTTCAGCAGCTTTGCCACGACTGACAGCAATGACCAACAATAATAATTACCAGGCTAGTACTTTGTATCAAAAAGATGGAGGTTTTGTGCGTTTGCGTACTGCCGAAGTAGGATATAATCTTCCTGAGACTATGATCAGAAAAATTGGTTTGGTGAGAAGTGCCAAGGTATTTGTGCGTGGTCACAACATGTTCTCTATTGATGATTTGGAGGTTGATCCGGAAGTGAAGAGTGGTTATCCTCAGTTAAAGATGATGAATCTTGGTATTAATGTTCAATTTTAAAAGAGACACAAATGTACAAGATAAAGAAACAACTAAGGTTATCGTTTGCAATGCTGATTTTATTGTCAGCTGTGTCGTGCGACTATTTGGAGTATAACGATGAAATGGTAAATACCGACGAAATTGTGTGGACCGATGTTAGTAATATTAAAAATTCTATTGGCGCTGTCTATGCGCAATTACCTAATGGTTATAAGCAGATTGATGGAGGTTTTATGGCTTGTGCGACCGATGAGGCTGAAAGTGCTAACACGTCAAGTAGTGTGGAATATTTCAACAACGGTAGCTGGAATATGTTTAAGAATCCCGATAACCAGTGGAATAAAAATTATACAGGTATTTATCGGGCTAATAGGTTTATTGAATCGGCTGATACTGTTACGCTTGCACCGATGAAATGGGATGCTGATAATTGGCCTGAGAATATTGCATTGGTACGTGCATTCAGAGGAGAGGCTCGTTTTTTGAGGGCATTCTTCTATTTCGAATTGATTAAGCGTTATGGTGGGGTGCCAATCATTGAGTCGAGTGATGAAATCGACTACCTGAATCCTGGGCAGTTCCCTCGTGATTCATATGATGATTGTTTGAATTATATAACCTCGCAATGTGATTCTGCCATACATTATATGCGTGAACGCATCCCTTCTAACTTACGAGGTTTTGCTGATGATGGAGCTGCTTTGGCTTTAAAGACAAGAGCCTTTCTATATGGTGCCAGTGCGTTGAATAATACTGATGGTGTGTATGATGCTTACTACGATAGTTGTGCTGTGAATGCATCACGATTATTCTCAATGGGATATAATGTTAGTGGAGTGAATTATGAAAAGCTGTTTACTCCAACCGACGGACTACATGATATTAATAATGATGTGATTTTTGATGTTCGCCAGGGAAATACCAAGTCGTATGAGATCGATAATTATCCTGTAGGATTTGAAAATGCAAAAGGATATACTAATCCTACTCAGGATTTGGTTGATGCATATGAAATGAAGGATGGTTCAGTGTTTGATTGGAATGACCCGGTAATGGCTGCCGATCCTTATGCTAACAGAGATGCTCGTTTTTATGCTTCAATATTGTACAATGGAGTGCCGATGCTGGGACGAAATGTAGAGTGCTACAATGGTGGTATTGATGGACCTGTTCAATCAGATATCATTGGAACTCGTACTGGATATTATCTGAAGAAATATATCAGGACTGATGTTGATTTAATCACAGGGGGTAATCAAAAGCATTTCTGGTTCTTATTCAGATATGCAGAAGTGTTATTGAATTATGCTGAAGCTATGAATGAGCTGTACGGACCAGATGCTGATCCTAATGGGTATGGAAAAACAGCTCTTGAAGCGATCAATGAAGTTAGAGCCCGTGCAGGTCAGCCTGCATTGACTACAAATGATCAGGATGAATTTAGAGAGAAGGTGCGTCATGAGCGAAGAATAGAGTTGGCTTTTGAAGACCATCGATTCTGGGATGTACGTCGCTGGAAAATAGCTGAAGAAACAATCGGTGAGCCAATTCATGGTGTAGATATAGAGAAGGAGGTTAATGGTGAAGAGGTAAGTTATAAATACACGGTGAAAGAGGTTGAAAATCGTGTGTTTGAAGAGAAGATGTATCTCTATCCAATTCCTTCTTCAGAGATTTTAAATGATACCGGTATCACTCAGAATCCAGGGTGGTAACGAGTAATCTGTTTTTGATATGTTGTTAAGGGCATCCTTCGGGGTGCCTTTTATGTTTCTGGAATAATTTTCTTTACTTTGTTGCATATCTTATGTAATGATTACAGGTGAATAGCAATTTGAGGAACATAGAATCAGAACTGGTTAAGAAACTGAAAGAAGGAGATCAGCAAGCATTTGCTGAGCTATTTGAGCGTTTCAGTAATCGATTGTATCATTTTGCATTGGGATACCTTGGTTCAGGACCGATTGCCGAGGAAATTGTTCAAGATGTTTTTTTGAAGATCTGGGAGAAACGGGCAGATCTGAAACCTGAGCAATCGTTTAAGTCGTACATTTTTACCATCACCTTTAATAGTATTCGAAAGTTCTTTATCAGAAAAGATTTGGAAGAGAGCTATAAGCAGCAGTTTGCTGCTGAATTTATGGTCCATACTTCAAGAGATGAGGAGCGTATTGATTATGAATGGATGCTTAAGGAGGTTGATCGCATTATCAATAAATTGCCCGAAAGGAGACGAGAAATATTTATACTAAGTCGCAAGGAGGAACTTTCTATTAATGAAATTGCAGAAAAATTAGATCTTGCACCAAAGACAGTAAAAAACCAACTTACCGAAGCTTCGAAGTTCATTAAAGAGGAATTGAAAGATAATAATAACTTAGAGTTGATCTTGTACTTTTCATTATTTTATAAGTAAGTGGGCTGCGTTTTGCAAGTTATTTGCCTTCAGTTATGTTTCTGTAAAATTTTTAAACATGCGGTTGTCTCAGCTTTGTTGTGCAGACCATTCCGTTATAGCGATTGGCAACATTGTTTTACCACTTTGTCTTTCTGAGTAATTCCTTCAAATTCGAATCCTCTTTTCGTTTTCCGTTCTACCTAGCTACCATTAAAAGTGAAGCCAGAATAAAAAAAAATCAATTTTACACGGGACTCTTTTTCATCTCATGGATATAACTATCAGATACGATTAGTTTATCATGGGAAGAATTGAGAAAAAACATATAGATAGAATATTTAATCGCAAGTACTCCATCGCTGATCACCGGATGCTTTCAGAAGGCTTTAAGCAAGGCGACAAGCTTGAGGATACGCGCGAATTAGTTGAGCAACATTGGGACGAGTTTGAAGAACCTCAGGAAAAGAATAAGGAGACACTAAATAGAGTCTATAATCAGATTAATGAGATCATTGGAAAGGAAAAACATTCAAGAAAGTTAAGTCTGATTCATTATCTCACCAAGGTTGCAGCAATATTATTTATCCCATTATTGATTGCATCGTTATTGTTGTGGAATCAGCGAAACGAAAAGAATCAGGAGGTAGCTACATTAAATTTTGAAGCTCCGTATGGAATCCGAAGTCAGTTTACTCTACCTGATGGAACAAAAGGATGGTTGAATAGTGGATCTACACTTAAATATACTGCTGGTTTACCCAGTCAACGAAGTGTTGAATTAGAGGGAGAAGCATACTTTCAGGTGAAACGAGATGAAGCAAGACCTTTCTATGTTCAGACTGATGCTTTTGATATAAAAGTACTGGGAACAAAATTCAACGTAAATACATTTGATGGAGAGGTTGATGGAGATTTGGTATTGGAATCAGGAAGTGTTCAGATCATAGATAGAACTAATAAGAACAAGACCTTAATGGTAAAACCAGGACAGCGAATTACTTATGAAAAAAAGTTAGGTGCTTATTATCGTTCATCAGTTGATGTGGATGAATATATCAATTGGATTGAAGGTAAGCTGGTGTTCCAAAATGAGCCATTAAAAGAGGTGGTGAAGCGAATGGAAAGATATTACAATGTAGAGTTTGAAATTAAGGATGAAGCGCTACCGTCTTTAAAGTTCAGAGCAGTACTAGAGGAAGAATTGCTCGAAGAAAGTCTTCGTTACATGTCGTTGGTTTTACCAATAGAATATAAAATAATTGAACGACAAAAGAATTCAGATGGAACAGTATCTAGACGAAAAGTAATAATAACCAAAAATTAAAGCCTATGTAGAATTTAATGAGAGAGAGCTAAAAGTGGGAACGTGCGCCAACACCCTCCCACGAGTTAAGCAGAGTTAGATGTGCAAAATTTATTTAACCCTACAAACATTTCAAATTTATGAAAAAAATTATGAGATGGAAGACTCTTATGCATTCTTCCACACAAAAACTATTAAGAATTATGCGAATAAGTTTAGTTTTATTCATACTATCGATTTTTCAGACATTCGCGCTCGATTCCTTTTCTCAACAGCAGAGTGTGTCGCTTAACATGCGCGAATCATCATTGGAAGATGTTTTACAGGAATTAGAGAAGCAGACTGATTTCAACTTTATCTATAGTGCAAATTCTGTGGATTTAAATCGGACTGTATCAATTTCTGTAAAAGACAAGAACGTAGAGAATGTACTGAAAGAATTGTTTAAAGGAACTTCTGTGAAGTATGTCTTCTACGACAATCAAGTTATCTTAACTAAAGCTGGTGCAACTTCTGTTGCCGCTTCAAGTCAAAAGAAAACAATTTCCGGAGTAGTTAAGGATGAGGCTGGAGAGTCAATGCCAGGTGTTTCTGTTGTAGTTAAAGGAACGACGATTGGCATAACAACTGATTTAGATGGAAAGTATTCTATTAGCTTGCCTGCAGATGCTGACATTTTAGTGTTCTCATTTGTAGGAATGAAGGAGCAGGAAATCGAAGTTAGTGGAAAGTCTGAAATAAATGTAACTATGGAGGTTGATGCCATCGGTTTACAAGAAGTTGTGGCAATTGGATATGGAACTAAATCCAGAACTAAGTTGACTAACTCTATTGCTTCTGTAACAACTGAAGATATGCAGGAAATTCCAGCGTCTAGTCCCGCAGAATTACTTGCAGGTCGTTTAGCAGGTGTTACAGTAAGTCGTAGTACAGGTACCCCAGGTATTTCTTCGAATATTGTTATTCGAGCAGTAGGTACTTATCAAGGATCTACTGCACCAGCGTATGTTATTGATGGAGTAGTGAGAGATAAGAGTTCATTTGATTTATTAGATGCCAATGAAATAGAAAGTGTTAGTATTTTGAAGGATGCTGCTGCTGCTGCAATTTATGGAAATAGAGCAGCTAATGGAGTTTTATTGGTAACTACCAAAAAAGGGAAGAAAGGTAAGCCTGTTGTTAGCTTTAATTCAACGTTCACAACACAACGACCTACAAAAATACCTGAGATGATGAAGGGTGTTGATATTGCCTTAAAAGCAAGGGAGTACAATTGGGATGGTTATGGAGCTCTTGATGATGCGGCCATTGAACACTTGAAAACAGTTAATGACGGATATGGCTATGATTATTTGAACGAGTTTTATGTTGATCCGTCTAATCAACGACATGCAGTTAATGTTTCGGGAGGTAGCGATAGAGTTCGATATTTTGCTGGAGGCTCTTTCTTTAAAGAAGATGGATTTTTAAAACCTGTTACCTATAATAAGTATAATGCTCGAGCTAGTGTCGAAATTGATATCAACGATAATCTTACTGTTTCTGCTAATATTTCAAATGTAAACGACAAGAGAAAGAAGTTTAATTTTCAATATGGAGATAGTGATGATTTGAAAGATCTATGGCATAAAATGCAGACATGGGAGTACTTCTTACCAGTCGTAATGGATGGTAAATACATTAACGCAGGATGGTTAGGTAATGTAGGAGGTTTGATTTACGATTCTGGATATTGGCAAGGTAGAACACAGGCTCATAATGCGGTTTTATCGATTGATTATAAAATACCACAAATAAAAGGACTATCAATAAAAGGTACTTATAGTTATCAAAATAAATCGTTTGTAGCACAACGTTATTTCAAGAAGCATACTGTTTATAATGTTGCTGGCGTGATTGGTGGCAATAATTATAGTGAAGCCTACTTGGATGGTACTACAAGTGAAAGTCCATCTCCATCACGTGAGTATTTAAGTAAGCAGCACACTATGGATCGTACGTATCAGCTTAGTGGACAGGTGGGTTATACTCGTTCATTTGGAGATCATAATATCGATGCTGTATTTGTATATGAACAGAGCGAAGGAGCTTCAGAATACTTTTACGGACAAAGATATGATTTTGATTTATTAGATCGTGATCAATGGTCGTTTGCAAGTTCAGCAGCAGAAGATTCAAGAGCAGGAGGATCGGAGAGTGAGACAGGAAGAAATTCGTACGTTGGTCGTATTAACTATGATTATCAAGATAAATATTTGTTGTCTGGATCATTAAGGGTTGATGGTTCTATTTTGTTTCCAAAGGATGGTAGATACGGGTATTTTCCATCAGTTTCTGCAGGTTGGGTAATCTCAAAAGAAGGTTTTTTTGATGTTGACCAAATCAATTACTTAAAGCTTAGAGCTTCGTACGGAGAGGTTGGTAGTGATAACACATCTGCTTTTAGATATCAAGAGAAATATCAAGGTAGCGGAGGTTATCATTTTGGGGAAACACCAACAGCAGTAAAAGGGATTACATATGGAGGAATTGTTAATCCGAATGTAACCTGGGAAACAGCTAAATCGATGAATTTTGGTGTAGATTTTACTGTTGGTAGAAACTTGACCGGAGCTATAGATATTTGGTCAAAGAAAACAGAAGATATTTTGGTGCGAGATGTTGCAACCTTACCTTCTACAGTAGGAGGTAATTTACCAGATGAGAATATAGGTGAAGTTAAATCTCATGGTTATGAGGTTGAATTGACTTACCAGAACAGATGGGGTGATTTTAATTATTCCGTTGGTGGTACTTTCGGATATGCAGTGAATGAATACGTGAAAATTCCACAGTCAGAGAATGCTGCTGATTACGCAATAAGGAAAGGCCGATCTTTAAGTCATGGTGTAGGTTTAATTGCAGATGGTATCTATCGAGAGCAGTCTGAAATTGATGCATTGCCTAAAGATTTTACCATATTTGGTAATACTCCAAGATTAGGTGACATTAAATATGTTGATCGATCAGGTCCAGATGGGACTCCTGACGGATTAATTAGTCATTGGGATCAAGATGTGATTGTAAAGTATCAGGTTCCACCATATACTTATGGTATTCATCTTAAAGGTGATTATAAAGGAATTAATGTAGATGTTTTATTTGATGGTGCATTTGGACATAAGAAATTTTTGGGGAATGCAGCTTTTCAACATCCTTATGCTTGGACAAGAATATATAAATACTGGGAAGATGCCTGGTCGAAAGATAATCCTAATGGAAGCTTACCTTCTTCAGACTGGCGTAGAGGTCAGAACTATAGGATGTCGACACATTATTTAGTTAATGCTGGCTTTTTACGCCTTAGAAATGTGAAAATTGGTTATGCTTTGCCAAAAAGCATAATGAGCAAATTAAATATTGGGAAAATCGAGTTTTTCGTGTCGGGAACAAATTTAATGCAATTTAGTAAGTATAAGGGCATTGATGTGGAGTTGCCTCGTGCAAGTAACTATCCTAATATGAAAAATTATACAGCTGGAATCAATGTTCAATTCTAAAAATGAAAGCAATGAGTAGAAATAATTATATACTGGCATTCATTATTCTCATGACTTTTATGTTTAACTCATGTGATGATGTTTTTGAGAAAGAAAATCTGACTGCAATTAATCCAAGTGATGTATGGAATGATGAAGCTTTAGCAACGGCTTATGTAAACAACTTGTATAGTCGTTTTATGCCTGGCATGCCATATTCTGGAGGGAGTTCAGATGAAGGAGCAGATCCAAGTGGAAATTCAATGAATTCTATATTGAATGGAACTGCAACAACAAATTCAGTTAATTACTGGCCATATAGTAATATCCGAAAAATAAACATTCTTTTGGATAAAATTGATACTGGGTCTCTAACTGATGATATTAGGAATAAGTTAAAGGCTGAAGCAAAGTTTTTTAGAGCATGGGCATATTTTGGAATGACAAAATTATATGGAGGTGTTCCATTAGTGTTGAGAGCTCAAAGTATTGATGAAGAAGATTTGTCTGTACCTAGAAGTAGTGCGAAGAAGTGTTTTGAGCAGATCGTAAAAGATCTTGATGATGCAATTGCTAATTTGCCGGAACAAGCTACCGGGGCTGATTATGGCCGAATAGATAAAGGTATTGCTATGGCATTTAAAGGTCGTGTGTTACTTTTCGCGGCAAGTCCACAATTTAATCCTTCAAGAGATCAGGCACTTTGGCAGAAAGCATACGATGCAAACAAAGCTGCAAAGGATTATCTAGAAAGCAAAGGAAAGGGCTTATATGAAGGATATTTTGCAGATCTTTGGTATAATGAGCAAAATAAGGAGGTGATAATGGTTAATCAGTTTTATGATCCAGGACATCTTTACAATCAAAATTGCATAAGACCATTATGGGCGACCAATGCATGTGCTGGTCATGATCAACCAACCCTTAAGCTGTTCAGTGCATTCCCGATGAAAGATGGAAGTAAGTTTGACCCATCAAATGGGTATCTGGATGCATATAAAAATAGAGATGACCGATTTTATTCTACCGTTGCATATAATGGAACACAAGAGTATCGTATTGCTGATCTTGTTGCTAAAGAGTTTTATTTATGGACCTTTGAGTTTCAGGATGGATCGGAAAGTGAAGCGAAGTATTATGGATTAACTGATAGTAACCATACTGGAATGTATCGATTGAAGGCGTTGGATTTTGATCTTACGCAGGCAACAACAAATCAAGCAGACGTTGATTGGATTGAAATACGTTTTGCTGAAGTATTGATGAATTATGGTGAAGCTGCAAATGAGGTTGGTAAAACATCAGAGGCTCTTGATGTGTTGAAGAAGATTCGTAAACGCGCAGGAATTGAAGTGGGTTCAGGAAATTATGGAATAACTGCAAGTGCGAAAGATGATATTCGCGAAGCCTATATTGATGAGCGATTTGTTGAATTTGCATTTGAAGGTAAACGATTTGAGGATTTGAGACGTTGGAGACGCTTTGATATTTTAAATGATCAAGGAGTACGTCAAGGGCTGAAATTTGTTCTGAATGCAGGTGAAACAGCACCAACAGGTAAGGATAATATTGATGAATTCTACGACAAGTTTACAGCTCGAGTTTTTGATTTAGAGACTGATCCTGACTATCGATTTAAACTAAAGGATACTTACTATTTTTATGGTATTCCTGATGGATACATCCAGCAAGATAGTAATCTTGAACAAACGATAGGATGGGAAAATGGAACATTTGATCCACTGAAATAATAACTTGTTGATTATAAATTTATTTGGATTGAAGGTATTCCTGTTATTAGGGATACCTTCTTTTCCTTGTTAATCTTATTCAATAATATATGTGCTCTCTATTAAAATATAAAGCATCATTAGCATTTCTATAAGGATATTTTTATTGTAAGATGTAGTGGCGGGTAAAAAATAAATTAAACATGGAATATAAAAAGTATACAATTAAAACATTTATCTTCTCAAAAATAATTCTTACTCTAATACTGGTTTGGGGAAATGGAGATGTATTGGCTCAAACCTCTGGCGATGAATTACCACAGGAAGTAAAATGGATGTATGACGAAGCCAAATGGGGAATCAGTCATCATTATCTTGCTGGAGGATTACTTGATAATGCCTATTACCAAATTACAGATTTTGATCAATGGAACTATTACATCACTAACTTTGATGTGGATGCTTACGCTCAATTGGTTGATAAACTGGGCGCTGGTTATGTAATTTTTACACTTACACAGAATCGAGGCTACATATGTACTTACAGCAAAGTTTGGGATGAACATTCACCTGAATTCCCTGGAGAAGAGATGGTACCTGGTGGTAAAAAGCAACTTGGAACTGATCAAGCAGACTATACGCCTGACAGAGATTTATTGGGTGATTTAGCCCGTGCGTTAAAAAAGAAAGGGATAAAAACGATTGCTTATATCCCGGCTCATGTTGGTGATCGCTGGACAGGAAAGCAAGTTGGTCCTCCTCAATACCCAGATTGGTATCTCAATGATTTTCTGAGAGAATTGGCTTGCAGGTGGGGATCAGATGTAGCTGGCTGGTGGTTTGATGGCTATTGGCCAATTAGCAGTGAAGAACAAAAAACAGACTATCCGATTGCAACCAAAATATTGAATTCAATTCGAAGTGGAAATCCAAATACAATAATGGCTTTAAATGCGGGGGTTGGTCGAGATGGCAGTCCTGATAAATTAAGTCAATATTCGCCAGGAGAAGCGAATGAACTTCCACCGTTACCTTTAGGCAGAGCGATAAAAGGAAAAGGCGAAAAATATGTACAACATGTCGGTTGGACTTTTCTTTCGAAAATGGATCCTGTTTTTGCTGGTTGGGGTGAAATCGACAGAAATCTAAGATTTGAGGATGATGTAGTTGCGAGCCATACTGTTAAGGTTAGAGAAAAAGGTGGGGTGTCGACATGGGATGTTGCTATTAATCCAGATGGAAGTTGGGCATTGGCTAAAATAAAGCAAGTGCAGACTATTGGTAATAAAATTGGGACCTCAAATGATACAACCTATTCAGACTTGAGACTTGTTAATGATAACGATCCTGATTTTAGGTATAAAGGAAATTGGAACTATTCCCAAAACAGGAAAACCGGAGCCTATAATCAAGATGTGCACTATACTACAGAGGATGGGGATTCTTTTAGTTATGTATTTACAGGAAAAAGTATCGTTTTTGCAACGTCAAAAGCTCCGGATCAAGGTGATGTTGAAATATTCTTGGATAACAAGTCGGTAGGTGTCTTTTCAACGCATGACAAATATAGGAGGCAAGTTCAGACGATAATTTATGAAAATCACAATTTGAAACCAGGAGCGCACATCTTGAAGGTTGCAAAAATATCGGGTGATTATATGCTTGTAGATCTATTAGGAATTGATCAATAAATATGATAATGAAAATATATAGCGTAATCTTATTTGTTCTGTTTTCTGTTTGGAATTGTTCGGCAAAACAGAGTGTGCAGCTTATCTCACACGAGCATCCATTAAAAATAGTGTCTGATACTTCTGAAGTATTTAAAATACTGGATAAATCGAACTCTTTAAAAAATGCAATCTTAGAATTCGATATGACTCCATTAAATTCACATGGTCATGTTGGAGCACTATTGCGATATTCTTCACCAGACTCCTGGATATATTTGGGATGTGATATGAGCGACGATCTCTTTGGTCGTGCTGTTTGGTTTGTAACAACACCTGATACGACTGTTGTTTTTTCAAAAGACATTAATAAACCATTTAAGAATCTTAAACGGAATGTTAGAATAAAATATTTAGAAAATACACTTACCCTATGGATTGAAGGAGAAGAAGTGATGCATGGAATTTTCCCATGTAATGTTACTCATGATGCAGGAAAAGTAGGTTTCAGAGCTTGGAATGGAGGAGGAGCAGTAATTGAAAATATTAAGTATGAACAATGCACTCCTTTGGTCGCCGAGAATGCTTCCAATCATACATTCACCATTGCCTCTAATATGATGGAAGTAAATCTTGATGAGACTTTCCCAAGAATAGTCTCTTATCATTGGTTAGAGAATCAAGCACAACTTTACGGACAACCAACTGCTTTCAATTATATTAGTATAAACGGAAAAGATTATAAGCCCACAGTTCAGATTGAGAATAAAAATAAAAGGAGCGTTGATTATATATTAAGGGTTAAAGAGGTTGGAATAACTATTACTCTGAATGTATTTGTTGAGAAAAACGTTCTTAATCTAAGAACATCGAATATCGAAGAGAATGGAGACTTAAAAGTTCATACTTTAGGTTTTCCACAAAATAGTTTGGTATCGGTTAGTCAGGAACAGGATAAAGCATCATTAAGTGTAACTAAATACTCCGAAGAATATTCGAATAACAATATTCGGAATACCGGGATTACAGAAGAGGAGTTTTTTATATCATTAAAAAACAGACAAACTGATCCTACTAATTTTTCTGCTGGCTATGTGTTCTTGAATACCAATAAATTGGCCGCAACAGTTGATAATAATGTAACGCAGAATTTTCGACAATTTAGGTATCAAACAACGAATCATGATGGAATAAATTATACGGGTATATGGAATCAGGATTGGATATATCGAGGTTTTGATGGAAATATTACAGAATTACCTTGGGCTAAAGTTCTTGTGACTAATGATCGGAACAATGATACGGAAATTGATTGGCAGGATGGTGCTATCGCATTGAGAGAAAATATGCCGGAATTATTGGGCGCGGAAAAATTACGAAGTAGTTTCTCTCATATTGGAAAGATTGAAGGAAGTATGACTCAATTTACCTTTTTGCGTTGGTTGGATTATCTAAAGAAAATAAACCTGCTTACGGATAACTTTGGACAGATATTTCTAATTAAAGGATATCAGTCTGAAGGGCATGATAGTGCTCATCCTGATTATGGTGGAAATTATAATGAACGGGCAGGTGGCTATCATGATCTCAAGGTATTATTGAATAAAGCAAAAAAATATAATACAGAGTTGTGTCTACACATTAATCATTCAGAATCATATCCCGAAGCTAAGAGTTTTAATGAAACTATTGTATCGGATATCCCAGCCTGGTGCTGGTGGGATCAGTCGTTTTTTATTATTCGTAAAACGGATATACTAAACGGAACTTTTCAGAAGCGTATTAATGAGCTTCATGAGCAACTTCCTGGCTTGAATTTTGTTTATGTGGATACCTATAGAGAAGAGCGTTGGATTGCAGATTATACAGCAAAACTTCTAGAAAATAAAGGTTGGGCTATTTACACTGAAGAGGCAATGATCTTTGATCGTTATTCAAGTTGGGTACACTATTCTCCTGGGGGAAAGAGTAAAATATCGAGATTTATCCATCATCAAAATAAAGACGCTTATCAGTTTAATCCTCTTTTGTTAGGAGGGTATGATAGTAGGAAATATGATATGATCACCGATACCAGGCATTTGCTCGATAATTTTATGACACAACAATTACCCTATCGTTATCTGATGAATTTTCCGTTGATGAAGTGGACGGATAGTAAGGCTTTGTTTTCTGATCATGTTATATCTCAGCTAGAGAACGACAAGACTGTAATCCGGAAGAATGGAAAAGCAGTAGCTGTAGGGAGTGATGTTTTTATCCCATGGAATCCAAAAACAGAGACAAAAATCTATTGTTACTATCATTTGGGGGAGAACCAAACTTGGGAGCTTCCTGATAGTTGGCAAAATAGGAAGGAGGTCTTTCTATATGAGTTAACTGACTTGGGCCGAAAGTTTGACAGGTCGATCAGAGTTTTAAATGGAAAAATAACTCTTGATCTAAAGAATAAAACACCTTACGTGCTATATCGAAGGAAGACAGATGAAAATATGGATGTAGAATGGGGGGAAGGTAGCTTGGTGAAAGACATGGGATTTGATAGTAAAAGTTTCAATGTTTGGACCCCTGTTTCCTTAAAGAACTCAGAATCACATGTCAAAATTAGAACTTCAGATAATGGAAATGCTTATTTATGTATTGAAGGTACTGATGAGGCAGTTGTTGAGCAGCAAATAAATGGATTGGAAGGCGGAAGAACTTACATGGCATCAGTCTGGGCAGAGGTTTCGGGCGACAAAAAAGCTGTATTGAGCGTAACACCTGAAAATGGAGGAAAAAGAGTCAATTACATGCTAGAGGAGGGAGTGTCTTGTACTGTTCCATCACAAAAATGGGGAAATTGGCAAAAAATGAGAGTTACATTTAATATTCCTGTCGATTGCCATAGTGCTGTAATTCGTTTGAAAACGGGTAGAGGAAGTGCCAATAGCTTTGTTCATTTCGATGATGTTCGTATAATCCCATTTGATGGTAAGATTGTTGAAAGCAATAAGTTCTTTGAGGATTTTGAGAATGTGGATGAAGGAGTATTTCCGTTTATTCCCGCACATGGAGGGACAAAAATACATTTATCAGAGAAACATAAAGGGTATACCAAAGATGTTATTAATGGGGAATTCTCGTTGAAAGTATCTGAAGGAAATGGTAATGGCCTTATTGCTCAAACTTTACCCTGTAATCTAAGATTTCTGCCAAATACAAGTTATACCCTTTCCTTTTCATATTTGACAAATATACCTGAATCTTATCGCTTGATGATTAAAAGCAGAAAAGGAGGTGATAATACCGTTTTAATTGAAGAATTGTTGGGAAAGGGAGGAGAATTTAAAGCAACTTTTACTACAGGTAAGGAGTACGATTATTACTTATCAATTTATAAGGAAGGAAAATCAGAATTGATATTGGACGACATAATGCTTGAATTGAAATCAAAACAATAAAAATCTAGAGAAATGAATAGATATATAATTTCGACTTTATTATTATTACTTTCATCGATATCTATAGTTAGTGCACAAATGCAGAAAATTACAATCGAATCATTGTTGAGAGAAATGGTGGATCGTAATGCTATAACCGAATTCCCTCAAAATGGATACAAACAAAAGCAAGCTAGTAGTTATAACAGAGAATCCGTTGCTCCTGATCAACCAGGATGGTTTGCAGACAGTGACGGCATCGGTTTTATAAGAGCAGAGGAAAATAACGGACAAGTAGAATGGGTATTGATGGAGGATGAAGGACCGGGTGTAATTACTAAAATCTGGGCCGTGTGTTTTTATTATGGTTTAGGAAATACAACAGGGGGAAATATTAAGATTTATTTGGATGGAGCAGAAAAGCCTGTTATAAATACAAATTTCTTCAACCTGATTCAAGGAAAAGATTTCATAAAAGCTCCTTTTGCTGATGAAAGTACAAGGGCAGGGAATCTGTATTTTCCCATACCTTATGCAAAATCTTGTAAGATAACCATGGATTCCAAGGCTTTTTATAACATCATCAATTTCCGAAAATATCCAAAAGACACCAAGGTTGAAACATTTACAATGGATGCGTTCAATAAGGCTAATGAGTTAATTGTTGAGGTAGGGAATACACTTAATTCAACACCCAGTGCTAAGGGGCACGAAATTACAAGAAAACAACAATTAAAGGCTAATCAGGAGATGGTGTTTGAACTCCCAAGAGGGAATAATGCGCTAAAGCAATTTGAGGTTAAGCTTGATAACGTTTCGAATATTGGACAAGCTCTTCGATCGGTTGTCATAAGTGCAACATTTGATGGTATTGAGTCGGTATGGGCCCCAGTTGGTGACTTCTTTGGTAATGTAGGAAAAAAAAGAGAGTATAATATGTGGGAACGTTCTGTTGAAAGAGATGGAACTATGGTTTGTCGATGGGTAATGCCATATAAAGATACGGGAGTATTTAAAATCCAGAATATGGGTAAAGAAACGGTAACTGTATCTGCAAATGTGATTGCCGGAGAAAAGAAATGGACCGAAAATACAATGCATTTTTATGCAATATGGCGACTATCAGAGCCTACAGCAACATATCCTATTTTTGATTATAATTTTTTGGAGGCAAAAGGTGAGGGTGTAATTGTTGGTGATCTTTGGACGGTTCTTAATCCCATTGAAGGATGGTGGGGAGAAGGTGATGAAAAAATATACGTGGATGAGGACTTTAAAGAAAACTTTCCATCGCATTTTGGTACAGGTACTGAAGACTATTATGGATGGGCAGGAGGTGTCGTTCCAACTCCTGCAGATGAGTTCTCTAAGCCTTTTTTAGGGAATATAATTGTTGGGATACCAAATTCCAAAGGATATGACATTTGTACACGTACTCGTAGTCTTGATGCAATTCCATTCCATAGAGAGATTAAATTTGATATTGAATCATCTTGTGGAAAAAGAAGTACTTCTCACTTTTTGCAGTATGCTGAGATGATGTATTGGTATGGAAAACCTGGATTAAAGCACAATAGAAAACCTACTAAAAAGGAAGCTGAAAAAAAACTTCCTCAGGTGGAAGATTTGGAGATACTAATTGAAAAAGCAAAACAAGGCCAATATGCAGTAGATAATGCTTTAGAAATAGAAGAAATAGAACCATATGCAAAAAGTAAAGGAGTCAGGCTAACAAAGGAAAGTCAAGAAGATTGGCAGAAAAAAGCTCAAAAACTTAATAGTTGGAATTGGGGAGAACTTAGTAATGGTGCTATTATTAATGCAGAATTTGAGAAACCAGGTGATTATTTGTTGTTTAAAATAACTGAACAGTTTGAGAAATCAACGATTCTTTTATCAGGTACTCTTGATGATCAAAGTGGTATATTCGATTTCTTTATAAATGGGAAATTAGTTAGTACTTATGATTTCTTTTCTTCATGGCCAAGTACAACATCTACGTACTTAAATCTTGGAACAGTTGAGCCGGTTGATAACACATTTGTTATTCGAATTGAATATAACGGAAAAAGAAGAGACGATAAAAAAGTACGAAATAAACTAGGCTTAGATTTCTTTTTAATTGAAAATAATTTTTACAACAGATAATTTTTTCAATATTTTTGAAGTAGGCGTTCTTGAAACTGATGAAGAACAGATTGATATTCCTGATAGTTATTATTTCTATGGAATTCCAAAGACTCACTTAGAGCGTAATAGTAACCTGGAGCAAACACAGGGATGGGACAATGGAACATTTGATCCTTTATTGTAAGATATTGTATAAATTAAAACAGATATTTTAAGAATTAAAGGTATCCTGACTTTTGTTGGGATACCTTTTTCTTACAACCAATAAACCTTGTAGTTATAATAGAAACAGATACCTATTTTTTTTGTCTAAAATTAAGTTACTTTTATAGGTGCTAAATCGATATATACAATGAATAAACCGATTGGAATGACACAGAAAATGAAAAATGTAGAGCTTGTGAGTAAGCAGTACTTTATAAAAAGAGTGACTATGAAGTGTGTTTTCACCCTTTTAACAGTTATAGTTTTAGCACCATCACTTGTTGTTGCCCAGAAAAACACACATGTCACCATTCAGTCTCTGCTAAAGGAAATGGTAACGAGAGAATCTATTGCTAAGCTACCGGTACCTGCATACAAAAATTTACAGGCTTCAAGTTATGACCGACGAACTGTTAGCTATGATCAAGGTTGGCATGCAAATGGAGACAGGTCTTACTTTGTGCGTGTTGAGGAAAAAGGTAATGGACGATTTGAGCATGTTCTGTTGGATACAAAAGGACCAGGAGCAATAGTACGGTTTTGGAGTGTTACGAGTAACATTGATCTACTTGGTGGAACGTTGAGGTTTTATATTGATGGCGACAGTGAACCAGTGTTCTCTGGTACTCTTGAAAAGCTGATTGGTGGAGATTATTTCTCCCCAGAACCATTGTCAATAACTTTGGCAAAGGAAAGTGTAAAGTATAAACAAGGTCGTAATCTGTACCTGCCAATACCTTTTTCTAAGTCGATAAAAGTAACCTATGAAAAACAGGATGGTAAGAAATTAACGGAAGGAGAAGCGGCTTGGCCTAATGATGCAGTTTTTTACAACATTAACTACCGACTTTATGAGAAATCAGCACGTGTAGAATCCCTCTCTCCCAAACTACTAGTTTCTGCAAAGGAATTAATTGAGCTAACGAATAAGAAATTACTGGACGATGATGTGGTTAGTAGACGATCTGTAGTTAAAGATTTTAAAGGAAAGATTCTTCCGCAAGACAGTAAAGTATTGGAATTTAAAGCTCCCTCTCGTAAAGGAGGTGCGATTAATCAAGTTTTATTAAAGGTTGAGGCTGAAAACCTTCCTCAAGCACTACGCTCTACTGTCTTAGAAATTACATTTGACGGAGAACGAACAGTTTGGGTTCCAGTAGGAGATTTTTTCGGAACAGGTTATCAGATACGCTCATCAAAACATTGGTATGGTTCAGTTGATGAAAGTGGATTAATGCGATGCAGTTGGATTATGCCGTTTGCAGAAACTTGTCGCGTAAAAATATCCAATCTCGGTAATCAGGACGTTAATGTAAGTGTTGGAGAACTATCATTGATTAAATGGGATTGGAATGATCGTAGTATGCATTTTGGAGCAGCGTGGCATCAATTTACAAACATTAATTCAAAGCCAGATCGGGATCTCAATTATGTAACTCTTGAGGGAGAAGGTGTTTATGTTGGTGATGCACTAACCTTATTCGATATCAGTCCTCAATGGTGGGGTGAAGGAGATGAGAAGATTTTTGTAGACAATGATTCTTTTCCTTCTCATTTCGGAACAGGATCGGAAGATTACTATGGGTATGCATGGTGTATGAAGGCTCCCTTTTCATCTCCATTTGTTACGCAACCCGATGGTTCGGGAAATGAAAGTGTAGGTTTTACAGTCAATTGTAGGTATAGGCTTTTAGATGGCATCCCTTTTAGTAAGAAACTTCATTTTGATATGGAGTTAATGCACTGGCAAAAGTCGCGATTGAACTATGCGCCTACCGTTTATTGGTATGCACGACCAGGTATAAGTTGTAATATTGATCCATCACCAGAAGCTGCCAAGTATCCAGTTGCTTTGACTCCTGATGATGTAAAATAAAATATCTCCCTAAGTTTCTATCAGGAGAAAGGTCTTTGGCTATTTGGGCAATATCGTTAGCATATTATGGATCCTATTCATTTCCAGTCATGACCTAAAGATTACTTTACAATCATTAGGTTGGCAATCGGGAGAACGTTACCTGCCTTTGCAAGATTATCTTTCTTCTGTTGCGTTCTGGTATCAGAAAGAAATCTTTACGGACTTTCCTAAACTTCCCTCAAAAGAAGAATTGGATTTAGTTTCCCATGTAGAAGAGTTTTAAATCAAAAATTAATCTATAAAGAGAGATGGAAAAGTGCCGGAACTAGCTGCTTCTTCTCATTTAGGAACGGGATTGGAAGATTAATTTGGGTATTGTTGTTCGAAAGTAATTAAGATAAAAAAAGCGATTACCAATGAAGTGTAATCGCTTTTTTCATTTTTATTTTCGTTCAAATTCTACAGATTGCTTGCTTATATTATAGGCTGCAAATATTCCATAACCGTTGTTAATGTTATTGTACGCTTGCGTTGGCTCCGCATAATAATCCTTGTTGTTGTTATTCTGTTTTACACTTGATACGACATATTTGTAGTATTGTTCGCTGACTGATAGCAAGTATATATTTAAACTTTTAACTTCACCTAAATCATGTCCCACATAAAAATCAACAGGAATCGTATAGTTTTTACCATTAAAAGATTTATCCGATAAGATAAAACAGCTAGATGTAGCTAGATTACTTTGATGATAATACTGATATTCTATTAAAGGATCATCACTCTTCATACTACCATAGGATTGTGTCCATACATTATCACTTTGTGAATCTACATATGAGGTTACATTATAAGAGATTACGTAATAATTATCTTCCTTTGGAGGATCAGAGAATGTTAAATCACATCTAAGACCTTTAGCAGTGTTGATATCCCCCTCGCGAACTGTAGCGGTTTTTGTTATTTTAAAATCCACTTTGGATGGCATTACATCTGAAGCTGTAATTGTTTGTCCATTGTGTTGGAACTCTATTTTGTATTGTTTCCTTTCTTTTGGCGCAAAGTTAGGTAATGTATAACCTTCTGGAATAGAGGTGGAACTATTCTCTAGATGTTTTTCTTCTTGAAAGATAAGCTCTCCTAAAAGTTTTTCATCTTCATAAAGTTTCCCTTCCATACCTTTTTCTGTATAATATGTTCCAGCATCGAAAACTGAAACCGTTTTTGATGTTTGAACAATGAATGGAGCATCGCTGGCAAACATTGAGTTTATTACATAGTTATCTGTGTTTATTTCGGTTTCTTCAACACAAGAGGTGAAAATGGGAGCTAGCGCTAATATGAATAGACAATATTTTATCTGCATAGTTTTAAAATTTAATTGAATATGAAATTGCTGGTAAAATGCCGAACAGACTTTTTTCTTTAATCACTTTTTTATCAAAATATACACCTTGCTCACCAACAGACTCATCATAGAGTGATATTTTATATGGATTTTTTTGATTGTAAACGTTGTATAATCCCAAACTAAATGCGTGTTCAAATTTTCCCTTTTGAGCTTTCCAATTAAGAGATAAATCCAATCGGTGGTAAGCAGGCATGCGATGGGCATTTCTTTTTTGTACTATAATATCACTAGATGAAGTTGCAGAATGACCATTAAAACCTAATAATGTTCTGTATTTTAGGGTACCCAAAGTTTCTGCATTCCCGGTTCTGTAAGTCCATACTCCATTAACCGACCAATGTTTATTAAGTTTATAATCCAAAACAATGTTTAAATCATGGCGTTTGTCGTATTTGTAGGGAAACTCCTTTCCATAGTTTATCTTTTCAAATTTGCGAGTGCTTTCAGCTAATGTATATGCAATCCAACCAGTAAGTCTTCCTTTAGTTCGTTGTATTAAAAATTCTAAACCATAGCTATTCCCACTGCCTTGTTCCACTCGTTCTTGCCACGAATTATCCTTAAATAATGAAGCACTTTCTGAATATTCAAGCAAATTGCTCATTTTCTTATAATATCCTTCCATCGATAACGACCATGAATCGTTAATAGACCAATGTCCTCCCAATGAGGCCTGTTTGGATTTAGCTGGCTTTATATTTTCGGTAACTGGAACCCAAATATCTGAAGACAATGTTATTCTGGAAAAAGATAAAAGTTGGGTGTATTGCTGCATTATGGCAGCACCTGCGTTTAATTGTATTTTATCATTTAAATTATATTTTAAAGATAGGCGAGGCTCTAAAGAAGTATAGGTTTTACTACCGACTTTAAATAAGGAGTAATGTACTCCCATGTTGGTGCTTAACTTATTGCTTATTTGGTAATTGTCTTCAATGAATAAGTTAACCTCCTCTCCATTAATTATTTCTGCTTCATTTACACTTTCGGTTTTATCTTTTTCAGAGAGAAACTTTTTTGAACTCATACCCGTATTGAATTCTTCAATATAGTATTTCCCTCCAAATCGAATGTTATGCTTGAGTGATGGATTCCAATTAAAGTTTAGTCCAGTAGAGAAAATATTGATTCCAGATTTAACTTTTGAAGAATACTCTTTGCTGATATTTTCATTATTAATTTGATATTTATTTTTAAAAATTTCATCGTTTAAATACTCATAGGTACTATATGCAACTGTTGTGTTTAAAAATAAATTTGAGCTCATTAACCAGTTCCATCTCAAGCCGTAAATGGAATTTCCCCAAGATAATTTACTTACTTCCTCTGTCTCTAGTTTGGATCCACCTCCTTCATTTTTATCTTCCGAATTTCCATTGTCACGTCCAGTGTAATAACTAAAATATAGTCGGTGCTTGTTAGAAAACTTATGGTTGATTTTTGCATTGATATCATAAAAATAATAATTTGATTGGTCGAAATCTGTCGCATTATCAAATAAACTATTTGTAAACAAATCGATATATGTTCGTCGAGCAGATATAAAAAATGAAGTTTGATCTTTAATAATAGGTCCTTCCAAATTAAATTTGCTTGATATCAATCCGATGGAAGCACCTCCGCTGAGCTTTTTTGTATTTCCCTCTTTCATGCGTAAATCAACCACAGAGGAAAGTCTGCCTCCATATCTGGCCGGAAATCCACCTTTAATAACCTGCATGTTCTTAATGGCATCAGTATTAAAGACTGAATAGAATCCAAATAGATGGTTGGGATTGTATACAGGTATTCCATCAAGTAATATTAGATTTTGATCGGGACTTCCACCTCGTACATATAAACCACTATTACCTTCGCTACCTTCCGAAATTCCCGGTAGAAGTTGGGCTGTTTTTAATACATCAGCCTCACCTAACATAACAGGCATTTCTTTTATTTTATTCACAGGTATTTTTAGTATACCTATAGATTGTCTTTTATCGGCAATTTCGTTTTTAGAGTTAAATACTTTTATCTCATCTAATTCTAAGGATGGTTTTAATCCAATTCTAATAAGAGTATCATTTGAAACACTAACAGGAAGTATTTTTGTTTGATATCCTATATATGAAAATGTAAGTTGGTTAATTTCCGCACTTATAGGAATGGAAAAGAAACCATAATTATTGGTACTTGTTCCTTCATATGTTTTTGGTGAATAAATGTTAGCTCCAATCAAGCGTTCTCCTGTAGTAACATCTTCCAAAAAACCACTAATTGTAACTGATTTTGTTGGTTGATTGTTTTTTCTTGGAAATAAGGAAACAGTCTGACCAATTAGTTTGTAATCTATGTTATAGTTCTTCTGTAGTTCTTGTACTAGATCTTTTGTATTCCTAAGCTTGATATTTTTTATTATTTGTTTTACATTAACTTGTGATTCGCTGTAAGCAAATTTAATGTTGGTTTGATCCGAAATCCTCGTTAAAATCTCTTCAAGTGTGCAATCTTTGCAATCAATTTTTATACTTTTTTGTAATAGACTTTCTTGTGCATTCACATTAACATAGGTCAATACTACAATGAAAAGAACTATCAACCTGTATTTTACTTTATTCATTCTTACTAATCGTTAATTTATTTGACTCAAGATTAATTCTAACTTGGCAACTTAGCTGGATAATCTCGATAATGTCTTTTAAGTTTTCTCCATTAAATTCAGCAGTTAACTCTCGTGTTTTAAGATCGTTGTCTAAAAAAAGGAAACTAAAATGGAAACGTTTCTCCAATAGAGTTATCACTTCTAGCAAGGACTCGTTTTCAAAAGAGTATTTTCCTGTTTTCCATCCAATATAATTTTGTGTTGATATATGTTTCTTGTATATGCCATTTCTATCCTGAATGCCCTGTTCATTTGGTAATAGCTTAACGTTAGAGGTGTCATCAATTTTATTGGTAACTTGGACTTTCCCACTTTTAACGGTTACTATAGTTTTATTATTTGTGGCATCTACATTGAACGAAGTACCTAAAACTTGTACCATAGAGATAGGAGTTTCCACCCGAAATGGTTTTGATTTGTTGCGAGCTACATTAAAAAAGGCATTTCCCTCAAGCTTTATTTTCCGCTCGTGTCCATTAAAGCGTTTTGGATAATACAAGCCCGCTTTGTAATTTAGCGAAACCGTGCTTCCATCAACAAGGGTTATGGTCTTTACTTTATTTCTCCATTCATTTTGTACGTATTGATATTCTGATTTGTAAATTGTGTTATTGGAAAACCAGTAAGCACCAAATATTATTAGAAAAACCGCTGCTATTTGTAATCCATATTTAATTATTTTGTTTAGTCGCTTTGGTTTTCTATTTGCCTTACTTAGAATAAGATTCCAATCGTGTTCTATATTTAGCTTTTGCAACGGCTTGCTTTGTTGAGCTGCTTCCCAAATAATCACGCAATATTCGTACTCTTCTTGGTTATTTGTCGATTCCTTTAGCCATCCTTCTACTTTATATTTTTCATTTTCACTAAGCTTATTTTGGTAATGCTTAATTAATTGATATTGATTATCCATACTGTTGCCTTTTCTATAAAGACGAAACTAATTGAGCAAACACATAGATAAAAACTTAAATTTATTGAAAAAAAAGAAGAGTGTGTTGTTAAGGTGTTGATAATGAGTTTAAAATAGGAGGTATAAGAATTGTGATAAATTATGAATTTTATCTGAGGATTTAAATAATTCTTTTCTCAAAAGTTTTAATGCGTTACTGATCTGTAGTTCAACTGTTCGTTTTGATATCTGAAGATGATCAGCAATTTCTTGATTGCTTAAACCATCAAAACGATTTAGTTTAAATATTCTTTTTGTAGCTGGAGGGAGTTTGTCAATTAAACCAAATACATAAGCTTCAAATTCTGATTGTTCAATTGGATCGCTAAAATAAGCTATCGTACTATGGTCTATATCTTCGATGTTATCTTTGGGGGAGTTCTTTCTTAAATGTTCAATGCATTGGTTTCTAACAGATTTATAAAGATATGGTCTGTAATCTATAATCATTATTCTTTCGGATTTCTCTAGTAATTTTACAAAAACTGCTTGAACTAAATCTTTAGCAAGATCTTCATCTTTTACCCACTTAACAGCATATAGTATTAGTGAAGGATAATGATTTTTAAATGCACTGGAAATTGAGGAATAGTTAGTCATCTCAACATGTTTGCTGCGAAAGTATATAAATATGAGTGGACTTACAACATAACATTAAACAAAATAGATGAACCATGTGTCATTTCTTATTTAAGTCAAGTATAAAGAGTTTTCTAATTATATAAATATTGGTTCAGAATGTGAGTTTTATGATGTTAAAATTGAGTTTTAGAGGGCATTTGCTTGAGTGTCATGTATTATCTTTAAATACTTTGTGGTATCTTGTATTTACAAAAAGGCTCACTGTCATTGCTTAATTTTAGTGTGACACTACTGGTTGTTTTAATATCTTAATTATTGGGCATTTTTTTTGTGTTCGTTTGAAAGATATCTTTCTTCTATAAATTTTTCACTGTATGGAAAAATTCTATCTTAGCCTCAAGCAGATATTTTGACTTAACAACTAATGAATGATTTGGAAAACTATCAAATTGAATTTATAAAGATTATTATTCGATCTCTTAAAAAAACAGAATCGAATTTAGTTCTGACAATGTCCTGTGTAGTCCTTTTGGTTGCAAGGATTCATAAAAAGGAGATCAGTGTTATTTCCCAAAATTATTTGGTACTTTAGCATCTTCTTCAAAAATTAACAACTATGACAAAGAAATGGTTAGCATACTTAGGGCTGTTTTTGCCTGTTATGGGAGTATGCAAAGAAAAGCCAAAAGAACAACCAAATATCATCTTCTTTTTGGTTGACGACATGGGATGGCAAGATACCTCTGTGCCATTCTGGAAAGAGAAAACTGAGTTTAATGAGCGTTACAACACGCCAGGGATGGAGCGTCTTGCTTCTGAAGGAATGATGTTCACTCAAGCTTATGCTTGTGCAGTGTGTTCACCAACTCGTGTAAGTTTGATGAGTGGTATGAATGCAGCTCGCCATAGGGTAACTAACTGGACATTGCGTCGTAATGCTTCGGTTGATGGTAAGAGTAAAGTGCTTTCTTATCCTAAGTGGAATGTGAATGGATTGCAGCCAACTGATTCAATTGAGAACTCAGCATATGCAACAATGCTTCCTCAGGTGTTAAAGGATAATGGTTATTTTACAATTCACTGTGGTAAAGCGCACTTTGGAGCTATGAATACTCCTGGAGAGGATCCTTTAACGTGTGGTTTTGATGTTAACATTGCTGGTCATGCCGCAGGTGGTTTAGGAAGTTACTTAGGTGAACAGAATTTTGGAAATAAAGAAAAGGGTGGTCATACTCAGCCTTGGGGGGTGCCAGGTCTGGAGAAGTATCATGGCGATTCGATCTTTATTACAGAGGCGATGACCATTGAAGCAATGAAGGCCCTTGACAAAGCCAGGGCGACAGACAAACCATTCTATCTTTATATGGCGCATTATGCTGTGCATATTCCTTTGATGGCCGATCGTCGTTTTTATCAGAAATATATCGATATGGGCTTGCCACAATCAGAAGCGAAGTATGCTTCTATGGTTGAGGCAATGGATAAGAGTTTAATGGACTTGCAGAAATATTTAGATGATAATGATTTAGATGATAATACCATTATCCTGTTCATGTCAGATAATGGCGGATTTAGTTTGCGACCAAGAGCTGGTGAGCAGCATACGCATAACAGTCCGTTGAATAGTGGAAAGGGATCGGCTTATGAAGGCGGAATTCGCGAGCCTATGATTGTAAAGTGGCCAGGGAAAGTGCGTCCTAAGAGTAAGTGTAACGATTATTTGATGATTGAGGACTTCTACCCATCAATCCTTGAAATGGCTGGAGTGAAGAAATATAAAACTGTTCAGCCTATTGATGGAGAGAGTTTTGTACCAATGCTTACAGAAAAAGGAACTACAGCTAAAGGACGTAGCCTTTACTGGCACTTCCCAAATAACTGGGGACCAACAGGACCTGGTATCGGTGCTACTAGTACAGTGCGCAATGGCGACTGGAAGTTGGTTTATTGGTATAAAGACCAGCATTTTGATCTATTTAATATCAAAGAAGATATTGGAGAGCAAAATAACCTGGCTAAAGAAAATCCTAAAATGGTTAAGAAGTTAGCCAAGCAGCTAGGTAACTATCTAAGAAGTGTAGATGCTCAACGACCTACATATAAAGAGTCAGGGAAAGTTGCTCCTTGGCCTGATGAAGTATAATTGATAGTAAAGAAGTTTAAATAAAAAGGGGTATCCAATTCAACTATGGATACCCCTTTTGTTTATTGTTTTATTATCTTTTTTGTGATTATATCTTGCTCAGCTGATTGTAGTACTACAATATAAATTCCCGATTGTAGGTGTGAAATATACAGCGTATGAATATTCTTATTATCAGTAATATTTTGAGTCATCACTGTCTGGCCTGTTATTGATACCAGTTTTATTTGACTAATTGTAACTGTAGGGTCTGTAATCTCAACATTAATATAATCCTTTGTAGGATTAGGGCTCATGCTGACGGTTGCGTCAATAGATTGTTCCTTTAAGCCAGTTGCAAAATCTACATGTATTGTAAATGATCGAACATCAGTCAGGTAGCCATCCGACACCTTTATTGAAACCTCATAGTCGCCTGCCTCTGATGGTGTTCCATTTAGAGTACAGGTGCCGTCATCTCCGATTTGCAAAGAAAGCCATTCCGGAGCCTCTTTGATGGAAAATATCAGTTCATCATCATCTTCATCAGTTGCCTCGAAAGTATATTCAAAAGGTTCAGTCCTTCGCATCTCTTGATCGGCAGTTTCCGTTATAAATGAAGGCGCATTATTGATTCTCTTCATTCTGAAAAGACCACTGTAGGTACTGAAATAGATATCTCCGTTTGAGAGTTCTTTAAGCCCGTATAGTGTTACATCACTCATTACAGGGGTAGTTAACCCATCATTACAACTTACTAGTCCTATAGAGTTCCAGATTGATGCGAATAACATACCTTCTTTGGTTTTTATCATTTCCTTAACCGGATATTGATTGGTATTAATCCACTCACCTCCACCTTTGCGATAAAATAAGGTCGAGTATTGAATTGCCCATTCAGTTCCTGATTGATCTGTAAAAACGGGAGACTGTCCGTACTCCCATGTCCAGGTGTTCTCGTCAGTATGATATGGCATCCAGACATCTCGGTTAAAGTTAACCCAAACCTTATTGTTATCGGCAACATAGAATTTATGAGCCTCACGCATACCTTCTATCAGATAAATATGAAATTCATTATCACGGTATTCCCAAAGATCATAATCAGTCCCAACAAGTATTTTTCCGTTAGGTGCCCTCATGATATCATTGATATGGGTATTGTTGTATGAGTTTGATAATTTGATAAAATTACCATCTTTATGTCTGAATAGCCCTTGTTCAGAACCTATCAGGATTGAACCATCATCGTCAAGCAGTAATGATGATGAGCTAATGGGAGTGTATGAAGAATTTGTTTCTCCATATGTTTTGTACTTTGATCCATCGTATTTAGCAACACCTCCAACACCTGCAAACCACATATTGCCATCATTGTCAATTAAGTAATCAGAAATTTTGATTAGATCAAGTTCATTTTTATCTCGATGAATAGTCCACATTTTTTGATTGTAATGGGAGACACCTTGAAGACTGGAATAAAGCCATATATCATCGTCCACTGTCTGCACCATATATATATAAACATATTTGGCTTCATTAAATGGAAGATGTTGTGTAAAATGCTGCCCGTCGAATTTGTATATTTTGTTATCGCCACCACACCAGATATTTCCTGATTTATCTATCCGTATGAATCTATTGGAGTAAACATTTAGACCTTGATCGTAACTATATGAGGTAGCTGTATTTCCCGATAATTTAATGAGTCCTGAGTCATGAGCAGCAAGCCATAAAATCCCATTTTTGTCGAGGGCCATATCTTTTATATTCCCTTTGTAGACTAGAGACCAATCATTATCGACAAATTTTAAAACACCTCTTGAACTGCCCACATAGATGTCACCGTTTGCATTTTGAAGTATTTTTGATGAATCATAGAGCAAATCAGAATCTTTAAGATCCCAGATCTGCCATCCCGAAGATGTATTGTATTTAGATATTTGGTTATTGGAGGCAATCCAAATGTTTTTGTCTTTATCTTCAAGAAAGCATTCTAGATGTCCGTCAAATGGTCCATCTTCCTGTAAAGACCACTGGCCGTTATCATAAATTGAGATTTGGTTATACTTCCAAATATCTTTGTTCGTTGCGAATATTCTCCCTTGTGAGTCTGCATAGAAAAAATCTTTTAACTCTTTATTGGGGATATTAGTTATCTGATCCCCTTCAAGTATACTAATTCCTTGGTTATATGCTCCGCAATAGAGCTTATTGCCCACCAATTGTAAATGCCTGATAGAATCACCCAACAGTCCATTCGACGAATCATAATGCTTAATGAGTTTATAGTTCCAATCTCTGATATCAAGACCAAGGTCGGTAGCCAAATAAATTCGGTCACTGGTTACCTTCATATCATGAATCATGTCATTTAATACCAGAAGTTCAGGATCCTCATATTGAGATTGAGCAAAGGTTTTTACGGATAAAATTGAAAGAAAGAGGATTAGTAAGGAGAAAATGGTTGTTCTAAACATGAAAACTATTCGTTATTGTTAATCAATTTATTTAATGTTAAACAAACTTAATGAAAAAAAAATCATAATGATTCTATTAAAGTTAAAATTATCAGGATTATAGAATATATTGATTCAGCTTTGTTAATTATTATTTCCGCTCAAAACTTTTACCTCAGTGGAAAGCAAGCAATGATGCAATAACAAAATTACTTGTCCATTTTTCGGTTGTTGCTATTACACATTGACCGTATCTTTGAGCATCAAAAATTTGAAAGGATGCATTATACGATATTTAAATCGGCTATCGGACCGATTGTCTTGGTTGGAAATAAAGACGGATTAACACACTTATATGTTGACAATAATACTAAAGAGTTTTCAATAGATAAGGACTGGATAAGAGATGATGGATTATTTCAAGAGGTAAAACAACAATTGAACGAGTATTTCAGTGGTGAACGAAAAGCGTTTGATCTAAAATTAAATCCTCAGGGAACTGATTTTCAGCGAAAAGTATGGGGTGAACTATGCAGGATTCCATATGGTGAAGCTTATACTTATAAGGATGTGGCTGTTGCTATTGGAAATCCCAAGGGATCAAGGGCCGTAGGTATGGCAAACAATAAGAATCCTATACCAATTATTGTTCCGTGTCATCGTGTTATTGGTGCTAACAAAAAACTGGTGGGATATGCATATGGATTGCCGGTGAAGCAACATTTGCTTGAATTGGAGACTATTACCAAAGTGTTTGATCAATTAGAGGAATATTACGGTCCTCTGAATTGGTGGCCAGCATCGAGTGACTTTGAGATGATGGTTGGTGCTATTCTAACTCAAAATACCAACTGGAAGAATGTAGAGTGTGCACTGTCTAATTTTAATGGAAATCTGACACCTGCAAGAATCGAAAAGATAGATAATGAGGAGTTAGCAGAGCTCATTCGTCCAAGTGGGTATCACAATCAGAAGGCGAAGAAATTGAAGTCTTTATGTGCTTGGTTTAAGCAATATAGCTATGCTATCGATGAGGCAAGGAAAGTCGATGGTGATAGATTACGAGAGGAATTATTGTCCATTAACGGAGTGGGAGGAGAAACAGCAGATAGTATTTTAACCTATGCCCTGAATAAAACCAGTTTTGTAATTGATGCGTACACACGCCGTATATTTCATCGGGTGGGTGTAGATGTACCAACCGATTATGATGAGTTTAGGGGGATGATTGAGGGTGTTGTTCCGAATCGCTTAGATGTTTACAGACAATATCACGGATTGATTGTAGAACATGCAAAAGCTTTCTGTTTGAAATCGCCTAAATGTGACACGTGTCCGCTAAATGGAATTTGTGCACAAAGAATTGAATAGAACTATCATTTAATCCATAATGGGATTCAAGCTGATTAAGAGGGGCCGGAATTGGCTGCATTAAAAATCTATGGAAAATCCAATAACAGGAATCATAGATCCTTCTTCTGGTTCTAGTTCTTCAATTTGGATAGGCGTTATCACATTACCTGAATCATCGCGGACTAATGCATGTTCTGGTGGCTCAGGTGTTGAGGTTCCTAGCGCATTCTGTATTTCAAAGAATAGATCCAGTGACATTTTTCGGAAGTTCCATTTCTTGTCGATGCGGACGTCTAGCTGGTTAAATACATCCATCTTTACTGTTCCTAACTGATCGTAATTCAGAACAAGATCAGGGTAGGTTGGAATTGAGGCTTGTTTATCTACAGGCGCATATGGAGTCTTTCCTGCAAAGCGTAATCTTCCACTAATCTCCCAATTCTTTTTTAGTTGATAACCTCCAGTAAATGATATTAAGTGACGACTATCCCATGTTGATGGTCTGTATTTCTGGCGATCTAATCCCGTAAATTCGCTATAGAAGAAAGTGTACGAGAATATCCCATAGAAATTATTTGTAAGCTTCTGCTGGAGAAGGAATTCCAATCCGTAACTGCGTCCTAAGCCTACAGTTTCAACAGCTTCATTTCCCAGAATATTGAAATCAGCTCCTTTATTGGCCATCGATATCTGATCTTTTAAAGAAACAGGATAGTGGTTGTACTTCTTATAAAATCCTTCAAGACTGATACTGGAAGCCGGACTCATCACATGTTCCAGTCCGATAACATAGTGATCACTCCTTGTATATTTTACATCCTTATTGACGAATGTATTTCCTTCCTGAAATCCCAATATAGTGTATGGAGGAAGCTTATGATAACGGCCAACTGTTGCATTAAGTTTCCAATCGGGAATGAACTCATAAGATAGCGCCAACCGTGGCGAGAAGGTTGACCATAACGAGTTGCCTGAAGTATAGCTGTCTGCATCTAGACGCATACCTAGTGTTAAGTCGAGTCTGTTTTCAAAAAAGGAATGTGTAGCATTGGCAAAAACACCATACTTCATAAAATTGAGCTCAGTATCATAATTGATTCCGAAATTATCATCAAAGGTTTCATTGGTATAATGACTATGCTGAACGTTAAAACCAGTCGTAAATTTCCAGTCTTGGTGAAATAGTGCAAGTTTATAACGAAGCTTGGTTTCATTTTCTCGGGAATCATTCATAAAGAATTGATCACTTTTTGTCTCGTTATCACGATACCTCGAATAGTTGTTATTAAGGAAATTATTACTGACAGTGGTGTGCATGTATCCTTTGTTATTTTTAAAACGATGCTTCCACATTATTCCGGTTGTGTTGGTTCTTTGCTCTATGAAAGGTGCCTGCTCTAAAATTGATTGAGCATCAGGTTCAAGATCGTCTGATCCTTCAATAGTAAAATCATCGATTGATCCTACTCCAAGAAATAAGAGCGAATTATAGTCATCAATTTGATGTGTTATTTTATACTGATAATCCCAATAATCAGGGCGAATAGGAAGTCCGATTAGCTCGAACAAAAACTGTAGGTAACTTCTACGCGCAGAAATAATATAGGTAGTGCGACTAACTTCCTTGTTTCCCTTGAACAAGGGGCCATTAAGTGTCAGCGCAGTTTCGCTGGCACTGATTCGTATGTTGGTATTTGTATTTCGTGGATTTCCTTCTCGCTGTTTAAACTGTAAAACTCCCGAAAGCGCATTATCGTAATGTGCACCAAAGGCTGACGTTGCAAGTGTAACGTTATCTACAAAGGCAATATTTAACAAGCCTACAGGTCCGCCAGAGCTACCTTGAGTACTAAAGTGATTGATGTGTGGAATCTCCATGCCATCGAGATAATAAACCGACTCGTTGGGAGCACCTCCACGAATAATCAGGTCATTACGGAAACCTCCCACAGAGGGGGATATTCCTGGCAGCGATTGTGCAACACTCACAACGTCATTGTTTCCACCGGGATATGTTGCAATTTCTGTTGCTGTAAGCGTTTGTGTTGATAGTGGTGTCTCTCGTGGGCGACTGATAACATTTTGATCAGGACTCACTTGTATCTCATCAAGTGTCTCTGATTTTGCAATTAATGTAAATGAATATAGCTGGTTTCCCACCGACTTTATTTGGATGTTGTATTGTGTTTGTGACTCATATCCTATATAACTAGCAGTAAGGTTGTAGGTGCCAGGGGTGATATTGCTTATCGTGTAAAATCCTTGTTCATCAGTCGAAGCGCCTAGCGATGTTCCACTAAGAAATACTGTGGCTCCAAACAAGGGAGCTTCCTGCTCGTCTGTGATATATCCAGAAATGGATGTCTTTACTTGACTTTGTGCTTTTAAGCCGATAATAAGGCTTAACAAGAGGAGTATATATTTGATTCTCTGGGGTGCCATTTTTTATTATTGAATTTTATGTAATCAACGCATTTTGTTAATTGAAAGTTCAATTTAACAAAATGCGTTGATAAAATTCAATAATTATTTCCAATTTAATCTATCAATACTTACACCACGTTCTGGCCATTCTACACTCGACATGTACCATTGTCCGTCTTCTCCCTGGAAAATCTCAGGAGCATGAGACTGAAGTGTGGTTAAAGGTTTTGATGCCTCACCAAAGTTTAATGGATTATCAGATTGGAACACATAGGTTTTATGCTGATAAGCTCCTTGAATCTCTTTTTTATCCCAATTACCATCCCATGAGCAAAGAAAAAGGTAAAAGGTATTGTTGTGGTAGATCAATGTTGGTGATTCGGGATCATAATCAGGAGTGGAGATGATTGTTTTGGCTTCGCTCCAGTTTACAAGGTCTTTTGATGTTCTGAGTTTAACACATTTATGACTACAATAGGTCAGGTAGTAAGTGCCATTGTATAGTAAAATGTTAGGATCTCTTTCTCCTGACTTATCTGCAAATAACTGTCCTTTTACTTCCCAGTTTGTTAAATCTTTTGATACTGCTAAGCGAAAAGGACTAGGAGAATAGATCATGTAATAGAGATTGTCCTTTTTCACTATATAAGGCGCATAAATGGCTAAGTCTTCATTAGGTCGAGCACTAGGATCTAGCACTTTAGGCATATCAGCATAGGCCTTGTCAAAACAAGATGCTTTAAAGTCTGCTTTAGGTGATACTGCATGAAATAGCTGATGTTCGCCTTCATGTATAGCATCAGGTGTTGTTTTAGGATGTGTTATTCCGATAATATGCCATTTCCCATCAACACCTTTCATAAAGGTATGGTCGTTAGGTACCCATTCGGCATAGTATTGCTTTGCCTTTAATTGGTTGGTCGATGGACCAGGGAAAGTATCTCCTTTGGGAGAATAAATCAATTCAAATTGATTGCTTTGTTCCGGGACTAATACCTTGTCCTTTTGTGATGATGAACAAGCAATAAGGGTGCAAAAGCACATCATGTAGGATAATCTACTCAAGTTTAATTTTATAAAAATCATTGTTATCTAAGTTAAATTGCGGTGATTGTTTCAAATAAGAAACAGTGTAAAAATAGAAAATAAAACGTTAAAGCAGATTTTCTATATATAAAATTTAGAAAAAATGAATGAATAATGTTGAGATTGAAAGTTACTTGTTTCAAGATTTGTTCGGCTATCGCCTATCTGTTACAGGTTCAATGTTTCACGTTCCAGGTTGCATTTTGACATTGCTGTAGTAGTAGTTAAGCTACAGCAATGTCAGTCTGCCCGTTAGAGTCGCTAATGTCTGTGACAACGAAGGATATAAATAACCTACATCTTCCCCTTAACATCAGCGTTCCATCGACCTCCTCTGCAAAGGAGAAAAGATAAAAGCACCAGACCTTCGCATCCGAAGCGGCCTCCTGCAAAAAGGTGATTGATTTAGCAGCTGTTGGTTAGTAAAACTGGGAAGCTTCGAACGGAGTGAGAAGATCACCCAGTTGCACTTAGCAACAGCAATAAATCGATTACTTTTTGCAGGCAGCCTTGACTTTTTTGCTTCGTTTTTGTGTTAAGACAAAAATGAAGGCCCGTCCGGCAGGACAAACCCTGTCCGGATAAAGGATAAAAATTATAATGAATTAAGCTGATTAATCAACAACATAATACTTGAAACCAAAGTAATGATGATACTTATATTTTTAAAAAATCCGGGAGATATCTAATGATTCAAGCGTTTCCCCAGAAAAGAACCAATATAAAGGATTGGTAGAAACAGACCAGTTATCTTCAGTGTTTCTAGCGTAAGCAAGTCCAAAGTAATATAACTAATGATAGCTATTGTAGCAGTGGTTATATTAAACCAGGAAAAGATTTCCCGAAATTGCTGATTGTCCACTTTGGCTGCATTAAGAAACAGTGCGAGAGGAGGTCCGCTAATGGATACACTTCCTGTTAGGAATCCGAGAAAAGCGCCTGCTATCTTGAATGTTAATGGAGTAAGTCTTGCGTTATACTTGATACCTAAAAGTGAAATGCTTGATAAAATAATAAACAAAATGCCAAGAATTGTGATCATTAGATCTTCAGATATAGACTTGAATAGAGCAACACCTGTAAGGGTATATGCAGCTCCATATATGATCAATGTTCTAAATTGCTTGTCGACCAACTTGCGTTCTTTTTTCTGCAGCACAATAATCACTGAAGAGAATAGATTGCATAAGATTAAAACAGGGATCAACTCTTTTGGGGAATACCAATTGATTAGAAGAGGTAGGGTAATTAAGGCAAAACCAAAGCCTGTGAATCCTTTAATGAGACTTGCAATTGCGACAATAATATATATCCAATAGTGTTCCATAATCTAGATTTTGGAGAGGATGATTAATGATGTTGTTGCGATGATTCCCCAAAGCAATAGTGCCATTATAAAGCTACGTAGTCCTGCTTGCTTCAATTCAGCAATAGAAATATTTGATCCTATTAAAAAGAGTACCACAATCATAATGTGCTTGCCTAACCATTGAAGATGAGCGTAAGTCTGACTCCATTGAGGCAGAGCATTTGAAACAATCATACTGATAATGAATAAGCCTATAAACCAGGGAAATTTTAATTTCCCATGTGATTTATTGGGTTGAAATACTGCGATGAGAATAGAGAGGGGGATAATCCACAATGCCCTGATTAATTTGATAGTGGTGGCAATTTCTAATGCTTTAGGTCCATAACTTGCTCCTGCCCCGACAACCGAACTTGTATCGTGAATGGCTATTGCAGCCCAGTTTCCAAAGGTTTCCTGACTGAGTTGCAATACATGGCCAATGTATGGAAACAATACTAGTGCTACAGCATTTAACATGAATACTACGACCAACGACATGGTTGTTTGGTGGTGTTTTGCTTTTATGACTGGCACTATGGCTGCAATGGCGCTGCCTCCGCATATTGCTGTTCCTGCTGATATTAAAAGTGCGATCTGAGAGTCTACACGAAGAAGTCGGCCCAATATAAGACCACATACCATAACAAATGTCACAGAGAAAGCGGTTTCATAAAATCCCGCTTTTGATGTCTGTATAACTTGATGCAAGTTCATTGCGAATCCCATTAAAACAATAGATACTTGCAATAATATCGACGTATACTGTGTAAGTTGCTTATGTTTGATGCCACACATGGAAATGAGAAATCCCATTAAGAGTGCTATTGCAGGAGAGATAATTGGAGTAAAACAAAGGATGATGATTACACCGAAGATTGTGTTAATGTGTTTTGTGTTTAATGCCATAGTTTTGCTTCGTTATTTTTGAAACAAAGCTATCTAGTGGTTGTAAATGAAGCAAATACCGAATTGTTATAGAGTATAACTAAAAGTTATAATGATTAAGGAACTCCCTGAATAGTTGTGCAGAAGGATTCTCATGACCTTGTCTTGATGCGATTCTAAATTGTCTTTTTATGCAAAAATCATTCAACGGAATTGTTTTAAGTTCTTTCAATCGGAGTTCTTTTTCAATGGCTCTTTTTGAAATAAGGCCTATTCCATCGAAGTTGGTAAGGAAGTGTTTTATGGCTTCTGTACTGCCCAGGTGTATTAGAATGTTTAGTTTATCAAAAGGGATTTGATGTTGTGTAAAAGCCTGCTGAATTACCTGTAGTGTTCCAGAACCTATTTCTCTTAAAACAATAGGTGTCTCTAAAAGCTCGCTTGTCGATATCTCCTTTTGTTTGGCGTAGATACTATCGGTTCCTGTAACAGCAACAATTTCATCATCTAAAAAATTGCTATACTTTATATTGCTCTGAGAGGCATAGTTTTCAACCATTGCTATGTCGAGCTGATTGTCTAGCAGCTTTTGTTCCATCTCAAATGAATTCCCATTGAACAGGAATAGTTCGATTTGTGGATACCGCTTGTGAAAGGCTGCAATGGCTTGGGGAATTAAATATTGGAAGATTGTTGAACTGGCACCAATTTTTAGTGTCCCTTTATAGGCATTATTAATTCGTGCCAGCTCAAAATCTAACTCTTCATATTGTTGCCTGATCTTGCGCAGATGATCATAAGCAAGTTTACCAGATCTGGTAAGGTAAATTTTATTTCCTTTGCGCTCAAATAACGAAGTGTTAAGTTTGTTCTCCAGTTCTTTAATGTGTTTCGTAACTGCAGGCTGACTGATAAACAGTTCTGTTGCAGCTTTCGAAAAACTGAGATTCTCAGCGACTGTAAGAAATACTTTATCCCGATAATCCATGTTATTTGACTGGTTTGCTTTGCAGAATGAAGATTT
The DNA here is from genome assembly GCA_005217565.1 of Puteibacter caeruleilacunae. Classification (GTDB taxonomy): domain Bacteria; phylum Bacteroidota; class Bacteroidia; order Bacteroidales; family Prolixibacteraceae; genus Puteibacter; species Puteibacter caeruleilacunae. Next base: position 454,582 of record SJCO01000004.1, on the reverse strand, counting down.
ATACTCCGTACCTGTCTTTGATTTCTTGTCTTTCTACTTCATCCAAACCATTTACGTATAGTTTCCATTTAGGACAAAAATTGGTGTGGAATTTCCAGAAGCGCCCTAGCAATGATTTTGGATTTTTATCGTATCGAGCTTTCAAAGGGCATTGTGAGCATTTCATAATTTTCGTTTTTAGTGTTTTTCAAGGAAGCATCGAAGGTAATGAAATTGAAAGTATCGAACAAAAAAAGAGGATGCCCAATCGAATGAACATCCTCAATATTTTTAGAAATGATTGTTACCAACCTGGATTAGGTGTGATATTTTCATTCTTATCCATTACGTCCTGAGGAATAGGGAAGAGGTACATATAATCTTCCCAGACTGCAGTATGGGATACAACTCTGTCTTCTTCTAATGTACCGTCAGGCTTGTTACGTTTTGCTCCTAACAATGGTCCATTCTTAACCTGATCACAAATACGCCAACGGATGATATCCTGGTATCGCAATCCTTCACAAGCTAACTCAATTCTTCGCTCGTGACGAACAGCTTTACGCATTTCATCCTGACTGCCTGCAGTAATGTTTTCTGGCATACCTGCGCGTTCTCTGATTTCGTTTAAGATCTCAACAACCTGGTCAAAATCTTTATTTAACTCAACCAATGCCTCAGCTTTCATCAATAGTACATCGGCATAGCGGATAATAGTAGCATTTTTACCTGATTTTCCTCTCTCTTCTTCTCCTCCATGAAGGTCTAACCACTTAAACATCATATAACCATTTGAAGTTGGCTCATTCTTCCAGTAGTCTTTACTCGAAGGATCTCTGTAACCATACTCACTAAGCGTTTTTCCATCAACAATCCATTTATGACCTGGATATACAACGGTAGCGTTGAGTCGTGGATCACGACCAATGTATTCTCCATCTTGTCCAGCTGCAATAGCTGCCTGACGCTGTTGTTCGTAAACACAATCATCAGGACACTGTCCTACAGGATGTCCACAGGCACACTCATATTCTCCAACTAATCCCTGCAAAGGCATATTCCACAACCAACCATGCATTGGCGACGATGGATATGAATGATATTTATTGTTGCTGTGCGTATATAACGGGAAAGAATATTGACGTTCAAAGATTACCTCTTTAGTATTTCCATCATTTTGTATTCTAAAAAGCCCGTCATAATCGTTAAATAACTCAAATTTACCACTACTGATTACTTTATTGGCGTACTCAACAGCGTCGGCATAATTCTTCTCATATAAGCTTACACGAGCAAGATATGCATTTACTACATCCGCATTTATTCTTCCTGATACCTCTTGATTGAAGGTGCCGATATTTTGAGCAACGTCTTTAAGTTCTGTTAAAACAAATTCTAATACGTCAGCCCTTGGAGCACGAGTCGTTTGTTTCGACTCTTCAACGGTCAAGGTTGTCTTAATTAAAGGAACATCACCAAAATAAAACAGCATGTCGTAATAGATAAAGGCACGTATGAATCGTAATTCCAATTCTGCTTTCGTTAAAAAGTCAGCGTCAAAATCTGAATGCTCAGCTAACTGCTCCAATACTTCATTAATATTGGCAACTGCACTGTATTTCCATTCATCTCTAACCAAACCATTGTAGGCAGTGTAAGCCCCCGAACCTATTTGGTTGTAGTTACCATTACGGTGCGTCATATTATCCGACCATGAATCTCTCATCAGGATAATATTGGCACTTGGAAGATATCTATAACAGGCATCAACCGACATTTGTGCCTGGTCTTCATTTTGATACCAAACCTCTGAACTTAACTGATCAAGAGGAGGGGTAGATAAAAAGTCATCACACGAGCTTCCTACTAATACAAGTATTAGCGAGGCCAGTATTAATTTATAATGTTTAATCTTATTCATGATTCCTAGAATTTAATGTTTAGTCCAAATGCAAATGTCCTTGCCAATGGGTAATTGTTTTGTCCTGGGGTTTCAGGATCATATCCATCGATAAAATCAGTGATTGTAAACAGGTTGCTTCCTGAAGCAAAAAACCTTAAGTAATCAAATCCTAAGCGACTGATAACATTTTTTGGAAGGGTATAGCCAATTTGAATGTTTTTACAACGTAAATAGGCTGCATCCCTAACCCAGAAGTCTGAATTCCAGTAGTTCGAATTTGTTTTATTACTTGCCAATAAACGTGGATATGCAGAATTGGTATTGTTGGTTGTCCAGTAATCCAATTGATGCTTCGAAATAGGTCCGTGCCCGTTATCGGTCAATGGCTGAATACCACCTCCCGACACAAAAATCTCGTGTTTGCCTACGCCCTGGAAGAATATCGATGCATCAAAGTTTTTCCAACCTCCGGTAAGTTTGATTCCATATAGATAGTGAGGATTAGAGTTACCCATGGCTACACGGTCATCTCCATTGATTTTTCCATCTGCTTCATCTGGTATACCATCATCATTGGTATCTACAGTAATCTGATCAACATATCTAATGTCTCCGGCTGCGTTCTCATTATGTTGTTTGGCATGATCTGTCACTTCTTGCTGCGATTGGAAATAACCATCTGATTTATATAGATAGAAGCTATTTAATGGAAGTCCCACCTGAGTGATAGTTCTACTGCCTTTCCATGGACCGGTTTCTGCAAGATCTAAAACCTTATTCTTATTGTTTGATAGATTTACTGATACACCGTACGACCAATCACCAATTTTATCATTGTAAGCAGCCTGAACTTCCCATCCTTTATTCTCTACCTCTCCAATATTTACTTTGGTATCGCCAAATCCATATTCATAAGGAACAGGAAGCTTAATTAAAATGTCCTTGGTGAATTTACGATACCAATCGAAGGTAAAGTTTAAATGTCCATCAAGTGCTATGGCATCCATACCAATATCAAGCATACGGGTTCTCTCCCACTTTAAATCTTCATTTCCTATGGCTTTCAAATAGGCAGTCTGGCTCCACTGGTTATCAAGAACAATTCCTCCCATACCGATAGTTGTGTAACTAGGATATAAACCTAGTCCAGATGAAGATCCTGTTTCTCCTAATGATACACGTAACTTTAAATCATCAACTTTCGAAGTTATTCCCTGTGCAAAGTTCTCTCCTGTTACTCTCCATGCTGCTGCAATCGAAGGGAATGTCGACCATTGGTTACCTTCCGAGAAACGTGAAGATCCATCGGTACGTACACTAAATGTAACCATATACTTGTTGTCGAAATCATAGTTGATACGTCCAAGGCCTGATGCAATTGCCCAGTGCTCTGCACTTCCTCCATTCGACCAGTTTTCAGAAGGCCCTGCATTAAGTACTGTTAGTACATCTGTAGGGAAATTAGTTCGGTATGCATCCAACCATTCACCTCTGTAATTCTCCTGTTGGTAACCCAATAGGGCTTTGATGTTGTGCTTGCCAAAACTCTTTTCGTAATTCAATAATGCCTGTAGGTTATAGTACGACTCATGTTTGCGCCACTCCTTAAGGGTATTGGTGCCAAACTCAACGGTTTCTTTGGTGAAGTAGTCGGTCAGCGACCATTTCTTTCCTTGCGCAGTACGTTCCTTGTTTTTATAGTTTACGTTAGCGATACCGTTAAATGTTAAGCCTGGAAGAATCTTATAGTCAACTTTAAATATACCATTGGCATCATGATTATTTTGCTCGTGGATACCTGCTTGTTCAAATGCACCTATGGCATTAGGAATTGCCCACGCATTATAGCCGTAAGTTCCATCGGTATAGTAAGCCAACATGGTAGGATTCATCTTGTATAAGTTTCCAACGAATCCTTCAATATTACCTCCAGCTTCGTCGTTTTCTCTTAGGTTATAGCGCATATCGAAGCTCATGTTCAGCTTCTTGCTAAGTTTGATATCAATTGCAGTTCGCACATTGAATACCTTTTGATCTACATTACTGATTACCCCTGTTTGGTAATCATAACTTCCGCTAACCATGTATTTTACATCATCAGTACCTCCGTTTGCAGAAATAGAATGGCGTGTTACTTTCGAGTTTTCCAGCAATAATCCCAGCCAGTCGGTGTTAGGATATTTATTTGGCTCGCTGCCATTCTTAAATTTCTGAAGCTCCTCATCGGTATAAGTTATTTGCTCGTTAGCATTAACCTGCGATTCGTTTCTTAGGGTAGCCCAAGTATATGAATCAACTGTTTCAGGAGTTTCTGTTGGCGATAAGAATCCAACATAGCCGTCGTAGTTAAATTTTGGTTTACCTGTTGTTCCTCTCTTTGTTGTGATCAATAGTACTCCATTTGCTGCACGCGATCCGTAAATTGCTGCCGATGCTGCATCTTTCAAAAGGGTATAGCTCTCAATATCATTAGGATTCAAAAAGTTGAAGTCACCAGGAACACCATCAATTAACACCAATGGAGAACCAGAGCTATTTAACGATGTTGGTCCACGAAGTTGCATGCTTGGCGATTCTCCAGGCTTTCCTTTTCCAACAATAAGAAGACCAGCTATCTCTCCTTGTAATGCCTGTGTAATTGTCGGTTCCGATTTGCTTTTCAACGTGCTCTGATCAATGGATGTTACCGCTGTTGTAAGGTTTCCTTTTTTCATGGTTCCATAACCAATGGCAACGACCTCTTCAATACCGATAGCATCTGCACGCATTGTTACATTGATAGTGGTTTGCTCTCCAACCACAATGTCTTGCGATAGCATCCCTACGAATGTAAAGGAAAGTGTAGCTTCAGGGGTAACATTTTCAAGAGAATATTTACCATCAACATTAGTAACCACACCAGTTGTTGTTCCTTTAATCATTACCGCTACTCCTGGTAGTGTCTGTCCATCTTCATCAACAACTGTTCCTGTAATCTTTTTGCTCTGATTAGCCAGGAACTTATTGGTCTTATTCCCGTTCTTATGAATTACCACCAAACGATTATTGATGGTGTAGGTAATGTTAGTGCCATCAAGAATATCTTTTAAAACCTGTTCTAGGTTTTTATTCTTTAGATCAACATTCACCTTTTTTCCTAAGTCAATCTGCTTTAAGTTATACATGAACGAGAATTCTGATTGATTCTCAATCTTATCAAACACCTCTTCAAGTGTTAGATTACGCCCAACAATATTGAGTTTGGCTGTCTGAGAATAGCTCGAAGCCGAAACTTGCAATAAGGTTATAAGGACTAAAAACGCTGTTAGTTTCATGATTCGATAAATTTTAGGAAGGTCTAGAAAATGCAGACTGCTCCCTCTGATTCGTTTTTTTTTCATAATTTTGAAATGCTGATTCAATGATTAATAATTATTGAGTTATCCGGGTGATATGTCCTGGCCGACATGTCACCTTTCTTTTTATTTCATTGGCTTGTAAATGATATTAAATTCTCTAAAGTTTACGCGTTGATAATCAATCGGACTGGTTAGTTTTAAACCGTCTAATACCTGCCAGATTGTTTCCTGATTCTTAAACAATCCTGAATATAAGAGTGTCTCTAATTCAGGCGCACTGTAGTTTAGTTTTACATCATACCATCGTTCTAAACGTTTTATGAGTTGAGGAAACTTAATCTCTTTAAACCTGAATATTCCATCTTTCCAGGCGATTTCCGATTTTGGATCTATTTTTTTTATCGCTGCTTTATTGGACTGTAAATCGATATTAAATTTCTCTCCAGGATTTAATTCGTACTTGTTGTTTCCCTTTGGAAATGCTATATGTACTTTACCTTCGCTAAGAACGACCGATGAAAAGTCATTATCGTTATAGGCACATACATTGAAGGAGGTCCCGGTCACTTCAACATCATAATCCTTTGTTTTCACAACAAAAGGATATGATTTATCAGCTTGTACTTGAAAAAATGCTTCTCCTGAAAGATTAACTTCTCGTTGGAGTGGATTAAAAACTGCTGGATATGATATTGTTGATCCAGAATTGAGTACAACTTTGCTTCCATCGGCAAGCGTTACCGTTGATCTTGAACCTAAAGGAACCGATTGAGTGATCTGCTGATATGTAGGTTGTTGTTTTGGGATTAAAATTGTTGTAATAAGTCCCAATATAATGATCGCTGCAGCACTGGTTATCCATTTCCAGACCTGCATTTGTCGGATCTTTTTAGCATCAGTTATTGTTTTTTGCTTGTAAAATCTGAGCAATGCTTTATCTGTTCTGTTTTCAGTTTGTATTGTTGCATCCCAAACATCTTTGATTTTAAAAAATGCCTTCTGGTGTAACTCTGACTCTTGGATCCAATCCTTGAACAGTTTCTCTTCTGCTTCGCTACATTGACCATTCAAATAGCGTGCAATTAACTGTTCCTGTTCAGGTGTTGGATGATGTATTTTTTCCGATTTCATACTACCATTACAACTAACTCACCGAAACTACGTCAACAAAAGTTATTTTTTTTTGAAAAAATTTTTTGAAAGAAAATAGACTGGTTCAAGTATGTAAAACAATAAGAGTAGACTATTATAACTTCCAGCTTTGGTCAACATGCATACACCTTAGAGGCAAGATTCCTACAAATCTCTACAGATCCCCTAGAATTTCCTAAGGTTTCCTAGGGCATTTCGCATGTTGGTATGAGGAAGAGGCAAGGAGGGGGTAAGGCCAATTCGAGCAATTTTATAGTTTTATCCAGAAGAGAAATCGGAGAAGATTTCAAATTTTATTTTGCCCTATTTGCTTTATTCCTGCGTTAAAGCCCTACGTTTTAATAAATGCTAAATCAAAAGATACTGTGTTTTTCCTAAGAGCAGCAATGAAGAGTCTGTCCAGTGGAGGTTAATACAGTTAATTTCAACAATACCATACTGTATAAGGATATAAGAGTAGGAGTAGAGTTGAGCTAAACTTCGTTGTTTTATTAATGTGATTTTGAAATTTTAAAAAAAGAAAGAAGGCTGATTGCCATGATTGTAAAGGTAGCAAAAAGCAAGATATTTAATGATGCTAGAATGGTAAATTTCCTTTTTTATCGATAAGATTCAAAAGAATAAGAACTTGCTTCTCAGTAAGTATTTGGCGTAATTTTGAGAGTGCCCGATAGAGGCGTGTCTCCACAGTTCGAACAGGTATATCAAGCTTCTCTGCAATTTGTTTATTCATTAAGCCATCAAAACGACTCATGATAATAACTTGCTGATAGTCGGTTGATAATGAATTTATTGAAGCATATATTTTGTCGAGATCTTCTTTTTCGATTAATGACTTTTCGCCACTGGCATAAAATGACAACTCTAAATCTTTCAATAATCTAATGTTCTGCTCTCGATGTTTAAATTTAATGTTTTCATGTTTAATAAAGTTTAAACATCCATTGCGAACAGCATTAAATAGATATGATTTTAAGTGTTGTTCTTGAAGGTTATATTTTTTGCTCTCCCAAAGTGCTTTAAAGACTTCTTGAATAATATCTTCAACATCCTGTTCATGATCAATGAACTTTAAACCATAAACTAGTAAGCCATGATAGTAGGTGTTGAATATTTTGTCGAAGTCTTGCATGTTGGTTATGACAAGTTAGTTATTTCAATAGTTTTATTGTTAATAATTACTTATTCTGGTTTTCTAGTAAAAGAGGGCTCAAGTTTAATCATTTTTGATTAGAATGCAAATTCCTATCTTTGCGGGTGAACCGGTAAAATTAAAGAACAACTATGCAGTTATATTTTAAAAGATCTTTGGCACTACTCGTATTGATTATTGTATCAGTGGGGGTATGTTTCGGAAAGCAAGATCGGTTAAAATATACTGTTCAGAAGTACTCAATTTCAGAAGGAATTTCCAATAACAATATTTACGATATCCTGGAAGATAGTCGTGGTTATCTTTGGATTGCTACAGAGAATGGCTTGAATCGATTTGATGGTAAGGAATTTGCTCATTTCTTCCCGGTTGCTGGAGATACCAGTTCAATAAACTCTAATTTCATACGACGAATAGCTGAAGACCATAAAGGCGACATTTGGATTGCTACTAAAGGTGGTGGGGTAAATCGTTACAAATATCACGATAATAAGTTCGATCATTTTACAGCAGATAATTCTCCAATTAGTAGTAATTATATTTCGGCTGTAGCAAGTAACGGGCGCATCGTTTGGATTGCAAATGAGCGGAATATTGTTGATTATCTTGACCTGAAGACTGGCAAGTGGGAAAAGATTGACTTGAATAAACGCCTTGGTAAAACTGTAGGTGTTGAGTGTCTTCTGTCCTATAATGGCAGATTGTTTATAGGAACCCAAGGCGATGGTTTCTGGGAATTTATACCGAAAGAGAAAATACTACGGCAGTTTAAGAATAAAGATGCTTCAAACCAGAATAACTGGATCAAGGAAATACAACATAACACTGGAAGAATATTTACAGTGACAACCTTTGGAGGTCAGCTTTATGATGTAGACTTAGGTACCGAATTGTATTATCGGGTAGGGGCTCCGCGATCTTCAAATAACCTAATATATTCTATTCTTAGGGATAGTCGTGGTTATCATTGGTTTGGCGGCTTTGGTTATGGTTATGCCGATGATTGGTCACAGCAACCTGAGCTTATTGAATCTTTCTCAGATAAACGGTATTATCTGTACCAACGTAATCAGGTTACCTGTATGATTGAAGATCGCATGGGACAAATATGGATTGGAACCAAGGGGCCAGGATTAATCCAGATACAGTGTTATCGTGATTTTTTCACTCATGTAAAACCAAAGGATCTAGGGTATGCTCAAGAGAATAATAAGATTGATTGTATTACAGAGTGCAAGAATGGAGAGATATGGGCCGGTACCGATGATGGTATAGTTCGATTCAATCAAGAGCTGGAGGTTGTCGGAAATTATGCCAATCGCTTTATGCCTGGCTATAATGTGTTTGATTTATTGGAAGTCAATACTGATACTTTCTTAATTGCGACTTGGCATAATGGATTGTTCCTGGCGACGCACAGTGGAAACAGGTTGAAAATAGAAGACCACTTTTTCGACAAAAAGAAGAAACTGGATAAGATCCCTGAAATACTAAGATTGAACAACGATTCAATATTGATAGGAACTTATAATGGTGGAGCTTATCTATATCGATGTGATAAAAAAGATGATCCGTTATCATTGGTTTTAGGAAGCGATAGTTTAACTGCAGCTACTCACGATAGTTACAATGGATTTTATACTGATAGATTAGGACGATTGTGGGTATCTTCCCATGGCTATGGCGTGTTACGTTTTTCTAAATCATTAAAATTAGAAAAGATTTATACTTCAAATCCTCAGGATGATGTGTATTTGCCTGGTGGCTATGTTTATGGTATTGTTCAGGATTCGGAAGGGAAAATATGGACTGGTGGGCATCAAGGATTAACCTGTGTTTATCCTGATTCTTGTTTTCATGTCGCCCAAAATATATCGAAATTGAGAGATCCCAATATTTGGTGTATGATTCCGTCTGGAAAAGATATTTGGATGGCTACCAATAATGGAATTTCCCGGTTTGCTTCATCGGAAGGAGTAATTCATAATTTCGATTTAAAGGAAGAGTTGAAGGGATCAGAATTTAGATATAAGGCAATGCTGCAACTTCAGGATGGCCGTTTGCTTTTTGGATCAAAACATAGTGGAGTGTTTGCCTTGCATCCTGATTCGGCAGTAATCAAGCAGTATGAGGTACATGCGGTGGTTGATGCTGTGGAGAAAAATGGTATTGTTCAGACTGATTATGCTGAGCTCGAAGGAGGGAAGAAGGATGTATGGCATGTTAATGTGTCTTTGATTGATTTGAATATGCTTTATCATTCTACAGTTGAATGGCGATTGAAGGGGGCTGATGAGATTTGGCATACAATAACTGATGATGAGTCAATTATCTTGCAAGGACTATCCTCAGGAGATTATCAACTGCAGGTTAGAGTAAAAAATGGCAATGGTTATATTGCTCCTGTGCAGGATTTATTATCCTTTACCATCAGCAATAATAGTTGGATTTGGATCTTGATAGTTATTACAATAGTGGCTGGCGCTATTGTGTATTGGGTTAAGCAGAAACAGCAATCGAATAAGGACGACATTGTTGAAGAGGACAATAATAAGGAACGATATGCTTATCTCGATGTTAAGTCATCCGAGACTTTAAAAGTGCAACTCTTGAACTTTATGAAGGAGAATCAGCCATATCTCGATCAGGAATTTAGCTTGAAGCAATTGGCCGAGAATATGGATATCAAAGAATCTGTGGCTACCGAGCTCTTAAATATGCATATCGGTATCCGATTCCAGGATTTTACTAATCAATATAGAATTGAAGAGGCCAAACGACTCTTGCTTGAAGATATGGAGATGAATGCTGAGCAAATTGGTTATCAGTGTGGTTTTAATTCTCGATCAGCATTTTATCGCTCTTTCAAAAAGTTTACAGGCATTACACCCCTTCAATTTCGAAAGGAAAATGATGAAAAGTAGATCTTATTAGAGAATCTATATTTGGAAAAATTCTTCTACTGAATCTTTTTCTTCACTTTGATGTAATGGCAATTCAAAGAAAAAAGTAGTTCCTTTTTCTGGTGTTGAAATAAACCAAATCTTCCCACCTAAAAGCTCAACGATATTCTTAACAATAGATAACCCCAATCCTGTTCCCTGCATAAATTCGTCAAGTTTAGTAAATCTATCGAATATCTTTTGTTGTTTATCTTTAGGAATTCCAATACCTGTATCTTTTACAAAGCACCTAAGCTTGTCATCACCATTTAGTTCATACCCAAAACAGATTTCCCCTTCTTTTGTGAATTTTAAAGCATTAGTTATTAGATTAAAAAACACTTGCTCGATGCGTTGTTCATCAGAATAAAGGAAAAGATCATCTTGAGGCTTGCTTAAACAGAGCTGAATGTTCTGCTTTTTACACTGTTCTTTAAAGATAGATTCTAGTTTATTTAAAGATAGATGTATATTGAATTTTGATTGCTGAATTTTTATAACTCCTGCCTCTATTTTGGCGAGGTCCATAATATCATCTACAAGCTTCAGTAAAAGACTATTCTGACTTTGTATAATATCAGCATAATTTTTTAATTGAGCTGAACTATTTTCTTCTGCAATTAACTGTGAAAATCCTACGATCGAGTTTAAAGGTGTGCGGATATCATGACTCATATTAGCTAGAAAGGCCGATTTTAGTCGGTCGCTTTCTTCTGCCTTCTCTTTTGCTGCTCTTAATTCTTCGTTTCTTTCTTGTAATAGCTGCTCATCGCGCTTCCGTTCTGTGATATCAAAAACAATACCCTCGATTGATTCTAATTTCCCTTCTTCATTAAAAACAGAGCTAAGGTGATCAGCTATGTAACGAATAGAGTTGTCCTTAGTACGTATTCTGTATTCATGAACTTCGCTTAAAGGAGCTTTAAAGAAGCGTTGGGCATGTGATAACACATATTCTATATCATCAGGAAGGATTAAATCAATCCACGATATTTTACCGTCGAGAAACTCTTGAGCTGTATACCCACATATGACCTCGCTATTAGAAATAATATCATATGTCCAGTCTCTCCGCCCTTTGTATACCATTCCAGGAATATTTTCCGTGAGTTTACGGTATTTTAATTCTTTAATTTCAGCTTCTTGCTTGGCTTTAATTATCTCTTCCTTAGCGTTTATCTCATTAGTAATATTAGAGATGAAGCTTATGAATTTTTTGTAGTCGGGTAAATATTGTGTTTTTACTTCTACATCTATGATGGTTCCATCCTTTCTACGATGCTTCGTCTCAAACCGAGCATGCTTAGTTGCTAGCAATAGATCAATGTGTTGTTGAATTTCGTCTTGTGTTTCCTGGGCTTCTATATCAGAGATTTTCATCGATGATAATTCCTCTTGCGTATAGCCAATCAATTCAGCAAATGCTGCATTAGAAGAGAGTATATCTCCTTGAAGACTAATCTCGATAAAACCTGTTGGAGATGTAGCTAAAACTGACTTATAGAAATCTGTTTTGTCTTCATTTTTCTGCTTTAACGAATCATACTGATCCTGAAGTTCAGCTAATTTTATTTGAAGTTCTTCTTTTGTAATCTCCTGGAAACTCATACGATTGATTGTAATTGTTACACGAATATAAAAAGAAGATAGAGTTATTCTCTATAAAATGGTTGGTTTTTCTGATTTTAATGAAGCATAGCTTTTGAACGAATATCTTGATGTGGTTGCGATGTATTATAAATATGTTTATTTAATGCAGCTCAGTGGATATGACGTTAGGAATATGGATGTTGACTCTTTAATGATTTTATTCTTAACTTTATAGGTGTTGTAACACATTTCTAACCTTCAAATATTGTCATCATGAAACGAAGAACTTTTCTTGATATTTCACTAAAAGGAACTGCAGCAATTGCATTGAGTAGTAATTTAATTCTTGGATGTAGCAAGCATGAATCTGTTGCATTTGTTGATCGGATATTACCTGCTCCTAAAGGAGGAGGATTTCAGGATGATGATTACTGGATATGGGGAGCATCGGTAATTAAAGGGGAGGATGGAAAGTATCATATGTTTGCTTCACGGTGGACTAAAGAGGTGGGATTTGGTAACTGGGTTTCTAATTCAGAGGTGGTGAGGGCAGTTGCAGATACACCTGTGGGACCCTATGTGTTCCAGGAGGTGGTTTTGCCAGTAAGAGGTCCACAGTTTTTCGATGGAATGTGTACACATAATCCACGGATTATAAAGTATAGAGATCAGTATTTGTTGTATTACTTTGGAACTACTTATGATTTCCCAATGCCTGATAAGGCAAATCCTACGGTTAGTGAGGATAATTGGCGAAAGGCATGGATGAATAAGCGTATTGGACTAGCTATTAGTAACTCAGTATTTGGTCCATGGAAACGTTTAGATAAACCGGTTATTGAACCTCGTCCTGGACATTGGGATGCATCAATTACTTCTAATCCGGCACCTGCTGTTGATCCTAAAACAGGGAAGATTCTACTCATGTACAAATCGTCGACAAACGGATTGGTACCTCCATTGCTGTTAGGGGTATCTATGGCATCAAATCCAGTTGGACCTTATCAACGCTTGAGCGAGGATCCTATATTCAGATTTGAGACTGAAGGTAATAATCGTCGCGATGTTGAGGATCCATACATTTGGTGGGCTGGCGATCATTATGAAGCGATCATTAAAGATCGTTCGGGAGAGATCTGCGGAGAAGAAGGTGGTGGAGTTCATGCCTGGTCAAAAGATGGTATTACATGGAAACTATACGAGAAGGTGAAAGCTTATAGTCGCGATATTATTTGGGATGATGGAACGCGAAGTCATCAGAACCATTTTGAACGACCATTTCTTTTAATTGAAGATGGAAAACCAACACATTTATTTGCAGCTACGGGTACAGGTCCAAAGGCCTGGCAATTCGATAGAACCTGGAACATGGTGATTCCTTTACGTACATAGGAGTACTGAAAAGTACACTTTTCATATCGTTTTGTATCCCCTATGATTATGAGTTTCCTTGTTTCTTTAACTTATAAAAGACTAAACACTAGGAGAATGAGAAGACACATCTTAACATTAGCAGGAGTTACCCTACTCTTGCTCACAGGCTTTAGGCTAAAGGCAGAGGAATGGCCTGTACTAAAGCACTATGATCAGGATCATATCGCAAAAGTAGCGTTGCCAATTGGAGGTATTGGAACGGGAACTGTTTCACTAAGTGGACGTGGTAGTCTGGTCGACTGGGAAATTATGAATCGACCAGGAAAAGGTTTTAGTACAGTAACACCAGGGAATGATGCTCCGTTTTTTGCGATTCATGTGAACGGGGAAGATTACCATATTACAAAAGGATTAATGGGACCATTGGAGGATTATGAGATTCAACATATGGAAGGACGACCTGTTGATCACCATGGAATACCACGTTTCGAGAAAGCTTCTTTCGACGCAGCTTATCCATTCGGAGTGGTGAATCTTGAAGATTCAAATATGCCTGTTGATGTGCGTATCAAAGCATTTAATCCTATGGTTCCTGGAGATGCCAGTGCTAGTGGTATTCCTATTGCTATTCTAACATATGAAGTAACCAATACAACCGATAAGCCGCTAAAGGTATCAGTTTGTGGTTCTATTCGCAATTTCATTGGGAAAGATGGGAGTAAATTTCATGTTGATTGGAAAGGGGATAAAAAGTTTGATGGTGCAGTAAAGAATAAGAATATCTATCAGGAGGCCGATGGAGTGAAAGGAATTTTCTTTAAGCCGGGCGAGGTTGATGAAGATGATCCAGCTTGGGGAACCATGGCCTTAACTACAGGCAACATTGATGGTGTTTCGTACAGAACATCTTCAATTGACAACGCTTGGAGTAATGGAATTCTGGATTTCTGGGATGACTTTAAAGATGATGGAGTATTGGTTGAAAAAAAGGAATCAGCAGATAATGATCCAATGGCATCATTGGCTGTTCAACAAGAGATCCCTGCACATGCTACCCGTCAATACCAATTTTACCTAACCTGGCATTTTCCTAATCGAAAAGGTTGGTCAAAAGAAGTTGTTGGGAATTATTATACCGAACAATATACCGATGCATGGAATGTAATTAGCAAAGAGAAAATACACCTGCAACAGTTAGAGATGAAGACGCTTGAGTTTGTAAATGCGTTTCTACAAACTGATTTGCCTAAGGTTGTAAAAGAGGCTGCTCTTTTTAATCTGAGTACTTTGCGTTCACAGACAGTTTTTCGAATCAAGAGTGGTCATATGATGGGATGGGAAGGCTGCATGGATGTAAATGGATCATGTGCCGGATCGTGTACTCATGTGTGGAACTATGAACAAGCGACTGCTTTTTTATATGGAGAGCTTGCTAAAACTATGCGTGATGTAGAATTCAATTATGCTACCCGTGACAATGGTAGCATGTCTTTTCGTGCTGGCTTACCATTAGAAAAAGCACAATGGACAGGTACAGCTGCGGATGGTCAAATGGGTACTATCATGAAGATGTATCGTGATTGGCAATTGTCGGGAGATACTGAATTTCTCACAAAGAGTTGGCCGCAGGTTAAAGCTGCATTGTCATTTGCCTGGGAGAAGGATAGTTGGGATGCGAATAAAGATGGCGTAATGGAGGGAAGTCAGCATAACACCATGGACGTAAATTATTCAGGTCCGAATCCTCAAATGCAGTTTTGGTATCTGGGCGCTTTAAAGGCGGCTGAGAAAATGGCTTTGGCGATGAGTGATAAAGTCTTCGCTAAGGAGTGTGCTGAGATATACGAGAAAGGGAGTAAGTGGACTGATGAGCATTTGTTTAATGGAGAGTATTACGAACATCAGGTTCTTGATCCTGAAACACATAAAGAAATAACAGATTATGCTGCTCCTAACATGCCTAAATATCAACTGGCAAAAGGATGTCTTGTTGATCAATTAGTTGGACAGTATATGGCTCATATCTGTGGATTGGGTTATTTGGCTTCTAAAGAGCATATTCAAACAACACTTAAGAGCATCCTGAAATATAATCATCGTGAGAGCCTGGAGGATCATTTCAACAACATGCGTTCTTATGCCTTAGGTAAGGAGTCGGCTTTGTTGATGGCAAGCTGGCCTAATGGCCGACCAAAAATTCCGTTTCCATACTTCTCTGAGGTGATGACCGGTTTTGAATATTCAGCGGCAGTAGGAATGATCTATGAAGGAATGACACAGGAAGGATTAGATTGTATTCAGGATATTCGTGATCGCTATGATGGACGAAAAAGAAGTCCGTTTGATGAAGCGGAATGTGGACATCACTATGCTCGGGCAATGGCTTCGTGGGCAAGTGTATTAGCACTAACAGGCTTCCAATATTCGGCTATTGATCAACAAATGACATTTGATCCTAATCCAGGGAACTGGTTCTGGTCGAATGGTTATCAGTATGGAGTGGTTTCAATAGAGAAGCTTATCGGTAGTTATAAAGTAAGATTGAAAAGTCTTAAAGGCGATTTAGAATTAAAGACATTGGTACTGAGCGGTATCGGGGAAGAGAAAATGAAAAAGGGAATCGTTTTGAGAGAAGGAGTTGAAACATTAATTGTGGTTAAAAAGTAAGGAAATGATTAGATTTATTAAGATAGCGCTTGTTGCATGTGGAATTATTGCATTTGGTTGTGTTGATGCGCAAGTTGCACATACATTAAAGGCTGATATCAAGAAAAATCAGCAGTTAGAGAATACCGATGATTTATTAAAGGATTACTTTAAACTGGCACATGCTACGGATTTAATGGAGCGTGGAAAGCCTGTATTTTATTCTGGCGATTCTTTAGATGCTATACAATTCCCTGTGGGAGGAATTGGTACAGGTTGTATTCAATTTGATGGGAAGGCTGTGCCTCGATATTGGCAAATCTTTAATAATATGACCCACGATTTCATTCCTAATAGTTTTTTTGCGTGTCGTGTTGCAAATGGAAAGAATGTTCGGGTGAGAGCATTGCAAACAGAAGGTGTTGCTGGATTAGATCCTATGGCAAAGGTACGAGTAAGGGGCGAATTTCCTTTTCTGACCTATCATTTTAGCAATGATTTGAAGATTGGCGTTGAGATGACAGTCTTTAATCCTTTTGTCCCTACTAATATGAAGAAGTCGGGAATACCGGCTGTGTTTTATCGCTTTAAACTAACAAACAATACTGCGAATGATGTTGAGGTTGACCTATTGGGTGTACAGCAGAATGCGGTTGGATTTACTCAGGTGGAAAAAGTAACCAAAGGAGATTCATTTGCCGAGCGTTTTCAAATGTGTCTTGATCGAAAGCTTGTTCAAGGTAATGAGTGTAAATACTATGGTGGTAATATAAATGAGATTAACTCGTTGAAAGGAGCCACAGTTTTAAGCATGATTGGAAATCGCGATCAACAAGATGAGCATTTCGGACAGATGGCGCTAATCGCAATGGATGCCAATAGTAAAGTTAATGGTGTTGCTACTTTAGATGTCGATGAGGCAATTCAACAGTTCGCTAAAAAAGGACAAGTTAAGGGTAAGTCGAAAAGTGCCGTTAGTGAATCAGGAGAAACATGGACAGGTGCCATCAATTCAAATCTTTCATTAAAAGCAGGTGAGTCAAAGGAAATTCAGATGGCATTGGTATGGTATTTCCCAAATGGTTTAAATGGAGGTCATATGCCTAACTGGGATGCCTGGGGCAAAGGTAAATGGCAAGGTGAAGGAAACTACTATGCCAATCATTGGAAAAATATCAATGAACTGTGTGAATATGTTGTAGAGAATCATGCTGAATTATCAGATGAGACTCAGAAGTTTCATGATACCTTTTACAATACCAATATCCCTTATTGGCTGGCAAATAGATTGAGCTCGCAATTGGTAATAATGCAAAGTAGGACAATTTTCCATGATAAGAAGGGATATGTTGGATTGTGGGAAGGAGCCGGAGCCGGAGATGGATCTTGTGCTGGTAACTGTAATCATGTATGGCATTATGCCCAGGCGCATGCAAGGCTGTTCCCTGAAATGGGAAGAAAAATTCGTGAGCAGTCTTACTTTTATTTGAAAGATGATGGTCAGATTCCATATCGTCAACCTGCTGCAGGACCTGCATTCGACGGACAGTGTGGTGATATACTGGCTACCTACCGTGAGTATCTGCTTTGTGAAGATAATGGATGGATGAAAAAGCAATATCCTAAGGTCAAAAAGGCGATCGGTTATCTGATTAATACTTTCGACAAAGATCAGGATGGCTGGTTATCGGGACATATGCATACAACCTATGACTGCGGCATGAGTGGTAATCCTTCATTTTTAACATCGCTTTATCTTGCAACATTGGAGGCCGGAGCTAAGATGGCTCAAGTATGTGGTGATACCGAACAACAGGCAATCTGGTCATCTATTGCAGAGCAGTCACAAAAGAAACAGGATGATCAGCTTTGGAATGGAGCTTACTACATTCAGCAGCCAGATAAAGAACATCATGCATCAGACTATGAGGGCGGTTGCCATTCCGATCAATTGCTCGGCCAATGGTGGGCTGATATGATCGGATTGGGTAGTATGTATCCTGATTATCGAATCTTATCTGCAGCTGAGTCTGTATTGAAGTATAACTTTAAAAGTAATTTAAAGAGTCATTTACAACAGCCAAGAAAGTTTGCAAAACCTGATGAACCAGCGTTCATTGTTACCTCTTGGCCTAATAACGACAGACCAGGTTATGCTCCTGGATATTCCGATGAAATTTGGCCGACTTATGAATATACGATCGGGGCACAGTTAATCAAATATGGACGTTTACAAGATGCTTTTGCGATACTTAGTTCAGGACCTAAACGTTACGATGGCCGATTGAGGAAAGGTTATAAGACCAACAATGGTTGGGGAAACTTTGGTTTTAGTGGAAATCCTTTTGGCGATGATGAATGTGGTCAGTTTTACAGTAGGTCATTAGCTAACTGGGCTGTTTTATTGGCATTGCAAGGATATCATTATGATGGCCCAAAACAATTGATCAGCTTTAATCCAAAATGGAAACCTGAAAATCACTGTTCATTCTTTTCTACTGCGAAAGGATGGGGGAATTTCTGGCAACGTAGAACTGATGCTGTTCAGGAGAATAAGCTACGGATGGAGTATGGCAATGTTAAGTTGTCGGAAATACATCTTAATGTGGTTTCAGGTAAGGTCATCAAAGGGATTGATGTTAAGGTAGATGATAGTGCTGTAAGGTATACTAAAAAACTAACTGGTGATCAGCTAACATTAACCTTCGATTCTCGTAAGATTCAGGAAGGCGATGAAATGAATATACGTATCACTTATTAAATATTTTCTCAAGGCTCGGGAATCGGTGTATTGCTGAGCCTTGAAAAAAATCTAAGTACATATATAGTACTTTTTAAAAAGGAACAGTAATACTAATGTAGGAAATAATTTTTTGCATCTTCGGAGTGACGAAATAGCGCTGTTAGAGGGAGTTCGGAGGGGAGATACGCGAGCTTTTGATAAGTTGTATAATATATACAGCTCGAAGCTTTATGCCTTTTCATTAAAGATTCTTAAGTCCTCAGGCTTAGCCGAAGAAGTTGTACAAGACGTATTTTTTAAGGTGTGGGATAAGCGAAATCAAATCCGCACAGACTTATCCTTCCAGTCATATCTTTTTACAATTGCTTATAATTTAATTCGAGACTACTATAAAGAGAAGCATCGAAAAGAGCAGCATATGCAGCAGGTTGCTATTGAGGTATGTGATTCTGAAATGGCCACAGGGAAACGATTAAACTACCAGCAGATTATGTCTGCAATAGAATTATTGATTAAAGAACTACCCGAAAAAAGGAAAGAGATATTTTTATTGAGCAAGAAGCATGGCTTCACGAATGCTGAAATTGCCTCAGAGCTGGCAATATCTGAACAGACCGTTAAAAATCAATTGGTCTCAGCTCTTAAGTATATTCGTGCTAAAATAAATGAACACTCCATTAATGATCTTTTCCTTTTTATTATGACCTTTCTGAAGGGACAACGTTGAGAATTTTATTTTTTTTCAAAAAAATCATTGTTGGGATAGTACTATTTGATTTTGGTCAGTATTACTAACAAAACACAATGATTCAGGATGACAAGAAAAGATAATCCATTAGGGAAATATATAAAAGGGACCCATTCATTGAATGATAAATTGGAGGTAGACAATTTATTCCTTGATGATAATAATTCCCAACGACTGAAAGAGGAGTTGGAGGATTACTGGATCAATGAAGAGGGAGAGCAGGCTGATGAAAAGACGCTATCCCGGATGCTTAGGTTGTTACACCAAAAAATAAACACTCAAAGAAATTGGATAGAACGTGGAGGGCGTATACTCAATATGTATGCTAAAGTAGCAGCTGTGTTACTTATTCCATTGATGATTTATAGTATTTGGCAACATACTCAGACAACAAAATCAACTATCGAATATGCTACTGCCGAAATATCTTCTCCTGAAGGGTGCAGAACAAAGTTCTACTTGCCTGATGGTAGTTCTGGCTGGTTAAATGCAAACTCTACGATCTACTATGAACAGGGGCCTAAAAATCAGCGAAATGTACAGTTGACTGGTGAGGCTTTCTTTGATGTGACGAAGGATAAAGAGCATCCATTTGTTGTTGCTCTACCAAATTTCAAAATAAAGGTGCTGGGAACTCGATTTAATGTCACTGGATTTCCAGATCAAAATATTGAATCGGTAGTGCTTGAAGAAGGATCGGTACAGGTTATCGATAATAATAATCGAAAAGTAATTACGATGAAGCCTGATTATAAGGTTTCCTATTACAAAGATAAACGCAAGTTTATTGGAGAGAAAGTTGATGCTAAGAATTATATCGCCTGGATCAATGGCGTACTCATCTTTAATAATGATCCAGTTGAGGTGATGGCTCAAAAGCTTGAGGCTTTTTATAATATTGATGTGGAGGTAGACAAAAGGGGTCTTGAGGATGACCTGTTCTTTGCAACCTTAGAAAATGAATCTCTTGAAGATGTCTTGAAATTTCTGGAAATAACTTCCAACGTTGAAACTAAAATTATTGATAGAAAAAAAGGAACCAATGGAAACTATTTAAAAAGAAAGGTGGTGATCAAAAAGAGATAATTGATTTCCCAAAAAAAATACAGGAAAGCGATGCCGCGCCTTCCTGTAAAGTAGAAGATTAAACCCACGAAATTAAGTTTAACCCAACAACATTCAAATGTATGAAAAAAAATTCAGGATGTAGGGGCTGGGATAGCTATGCCCTTAAAAAAACACTTAGAATTATGAGAATCGGAATGATCATATTTCTTTTAAGCATGTTTCAACTTCAAGCAGTTGAGAGTTTTTCTCAGGAGAAACTGATGAGTATTAAGTTGAAAGATGTTACAGTAGAGGATGTATTGGAGAAATTGGAAAGCGAAACGGAATATCGATTTTTCTATAACTCCAGAGTTGTTGATATTAAGCGTAGAGTAAATGTAAATGCTACCAATCGCAATATTAACGATGTTTTAGAAATGCTTTTTGGTGATACTCAGATAAAATACATGATCATTGATCAGCAGGTATTATTATCAAGTAAAGCAATCGAGAAAACTTCATCGCAGCAGGCCAAGGTCATAACAGGTACTGTTACTGATGAAAATGGAGAGGGATTACCAGGTGTGTCGGTGGTGGTTAAAGGCACTACTATTGGTATAACTACTGATGTCGACGGAAAGTATTCTTTAGATGTGCCTGCTTCAGGTGAGGTATTGCTATTTTCTTTTGTAGGAATGAAAACCAAAGAGGTTGTAATTAGTGGCCAGAAGGTGATTAATATTTCTCTTGAAGAAGATGCGATTGGATTGGAAGAAGTTATTGCTGTAGGTTACCAAAGTAAGCACAAAACGAACCTTACCGGATCGGTTGCTACAGTTTCGTCTGAGCAGTTGAAGGATCGTCCAACTGCTAAACTAACATCAGTACTTCCGGGTATGGCTCCTGGTTTAACTGTAACAAGAAGTAATCCTGGTCGTATAGGACAAACAAGCGAGAGTTTGCGTATTGGTGGTATTACCTCCAGATCTAATCCTGGTATCTTAGTGGTAATTGATGGAGTTCCTCAAGAGGGAACAACTAGTGCATTGAACTCTATTAACCCGAACGATGTAGAGAGTATCAGTGTATTGAAAGATGCTGAGGCTGTAATTTATGGTGCAAGGGCATCAGGTGGTGTATTAGTAATCACAACAAAAAAGGGAGGAAAACCAAACCTATCGGCTTCTGCCAGTGTTTCCTTCAGAAAGCCACATATCTATCCACGCAAGACCAACATGTTGCAAATGTTCGAGATGTTGGAAGAAGGTTGGGAGAATAATGGCATTACTCCAATGTGGGGATTCCCTAAAGTATTTAAATACGTAAAAGACAATAACATCACTTTTGATGATATTAAGAATAACGATTTCCAATATGCTATCACAGATGGTGCGCAGTTCCCTGATACTCCTTACTTAGGATTCGGTCATACCGACTGGATTGATACGATGTATGGCACAGGCGTATCGAAGAACTATGATGTATCGGCATCCGGATCATCGAAAAAGACGAATTACTACCTGTCGTTAGGTATTGTAGACGAAGGATCAATGCTACGATATGGTCGTAACAACAGTTATACCTACTATACTCGATTGAAGTATGAGTATCAGTATAACGAAATGATCAAGGTAGGTGCGAATATTGGATTGCGTTACCAAAGGTTAACTGAACCTACTGCATATGGAACTGTTCAGAGTCTTGCAGCTTCAAAGCATACCTACGACCATCCTTATACTCCAGAAGGAAAATACATGAACTGGGGTGGATTCCAGAACCCAATTGGTTGGGCTGAAGAAGGTGGAGATCATAGAATCAAGTTCTATGATGTAAAACCTCAATTGTTTGTAGAAGTGACTCCAATCAGTGGATTGAAGATTAAAGCAAATTTTGCAAAGAATGTTAGTTTTAGAAACGGACGATCATTGTCTACTTCATTCAAACATTATTATGGTACAGAAAGGTTCTCATTTGAGAATCGCAGACAAAGCGAGACTAGCGTAGGATCACAGTTGATAATTAATAACTCATTTACAGGAAACCTACAGGCTACTTATAATGTGCAAATTCAGGAAAACCATAAGCTTCGCGCTTTAGCAGGTATGTCGCATGAAGAGTTTACCAGAGATGTTACAACTTCCTGGAGGGATAACCTTGCATATGATAAATTGCAAACTCTTAACCTGGGTGACTCAGAAAAACAATACAATAGTGATGAGCAAACACAGGATGCTATCAAATCTTATTTCGGAAACATCAGCTATTCATATGCTGATAAGTATGTAGTTGAAGCTTCTGTTCGCCGTGATGGATCTTCACGTTTTGCTAAAGGTTATAAGTGGGACGAGTTCTTTGGAGGAGGAGTTGCATGGAATGTCGATAAGGAGGGATTCTTTCAGAATCTGAATCTACATAACGTGAATGCATTAAAGCTTCGTTCTTCATGGGGACAGCTAGGTAATATTGGTAGTATTGGATTATACGATTTTGTATCACAGATTAATATCGGTCAATCTAACTTGTTGTTGGGACAACCTACTTCTGTTGCAAAACTTCAAACAGCTACTTTAGCCGGATTCCCTAGTTTAACCCGTACCTGGGAGGTTGCAGAAAAACTGAACTTTGGATATGATTTAACGATGTTTGATGGTCGTTTTAAATCAAGCTTCAACTATTTTATCACCAATACTGATAACATGTTCTACGGTGAAGAGTTTCCGTCGGTGTTAGGAACAGCTCCACCATCAATCAATGGTGCACATGTGAGAACTAATGGTTGGGATTTATCATTGGAATGGAATGATAAAATAGGAAGTTCATTTACTTACTATGGACGTTTTGGTATCTCTGACGCGAATACTGAAGTGAAGTCGCTTTCTGACAGTCGCATCATCAAGTATGGAAACAATGCATTCGTTGAAGGATATTCTGTTGGTTCTATGTTCGGATATGATTACGATGGCCTAATTCAGGATGACGCTGACCTAGCTGATTATCTTGATCGTATTGAAGCAGGTATTACTCGACGTGTACGTGTTGGTGATGCAAAATACAAAGACTTGGATGGCGATGGAAAACTAGAGGGGGCGAAGTTTGAAGCTGGAGAAGATGGTAATCCAACGGCTGATTCAGGTGACCTGGTTTATTTGGGTGACACAGAGATCCACTATAACTACTACTTCGATCTTGGTTTTAGCTGGAAGGGATTTGACTTTAGTATGCTGTTAAATGGTGTAGGAAAATGGAATGTATGGGAAAGAACAGGTACCGAGACGGGTTACCCATGGGTACAGCCATTGGAGCATTTTTACAACAATACCTGGAGTGCTGATCGTCCGGATGCTAAATATCCTCGTCTAAGTGTAATTGGTAACGACTTTAGTAATGATCGTAATGATAATAACTATCGTATTAGCAACGCTCCTTACGTTAAGCAAAATGTACCATATTTAGCAATTAAGAATATTAAACTAGGTTATAATATTCCAAAATCAATTGCTCGAAAACTAAGAACTGAGCGTTTGTATGTTTATGCGAATATTTCGGATTTAGGATACATCATCAACAAGATGCCTAAGAGTTATAGTCCGGAGCAGCCGTTCAACAGCAATATTACACCATACCCACAGACCTTCTCATTTGGTCTAAATGTTAACTTTTAAAACCTGAAACGATGAAGAATATTGTAAAACTTACCTATATACTCATTGGACTGCTAATGTTTAGCAGCTGCGAAAAGGATTTGGATCTTTATCCATTGACTAAAGCAAGTGAAGGTACATTCTTTTTAAAAGAAAATGACTTTAAGATCTTTACGAATCAATTTTATGCATATCTACCTGGTTTTGGTTTATGTAGCAGGGATAACTATGCCGATATAGGTTTTACCCGAAACAGCATCAGTAACAGTAGTTACATTGAAAGTCAGACTAGTGGTTTATGGGATGGATCATATGCGAATATTAGAAATACAACTCAGTTGATTGAACGCGTAACTAACCTTGAGGATGCAGCATTGAAGAGTGAGGTTGAAGTATATGAGGCCGAGGCTCGTTTCTTTAGGGCATATACCTATTTCAATCTAATGAAGGACTACGGTGGTGTACCATTGATCGATAAGGTATTGGCTTTGGAGGATGAAGAATACCTACAAGCTCCTCGCGCCAGCAGAGAAACTATTTTGGACTTCATTTTGGCAGATCTGGATAAAGCAATCTCACTTCCTTTAGGAAGCCTGGATGGTGCTGCAGATGTTGGTCGTATTACCAAGGAAGCTGCGTTGGCATTGAAAGCGCGAGTATGTCTGTTCGAAGGTACGTGGAGAAAGTACCACCAGTCGGGTGGCGATGCCAATACATTGCTTACTCAAGCTGCTGATGCTGCAGCACAGGTAATGAACAGTGGAAAATTTGAATTGTTTGATCGTCGCGATGTATTGGGTGATGAGAGTTACCGTTACTTCTTTGTTTTGGAAACATCTATGCAATCCAATCCTGCGAATCTTGGAAAACAGGATCAGAAAGAGATCATTTTGGCAACCAAATTTCATAAGGAAGAGCGCAACATGGGGGGAAGTTACATTAGTTTGAGAAATGGTAACTTGTCTCCAACGAAGAAAATGGCAGATATGTTCCTGGATGATACAGGTTTGCCTATTACACATGCCAATACTACATTCATGGGACATGGATTCTCGATTAATCCAGTTGATACAGTGGCTATACTAACTGAGTATATGCATCGTGATCCACGTATGAACAGTGTTTTTATTGAGCCTTTCGAGCAGTTCTGGTATCATAAGCCTTATAATCGCGATTTCACCAAGACTGGGGATGATTTGCTTGGTACAGGTGGATGGAATGACGGATTCTGGACAAGTGCATCAGGTTACCTGATTCATAAATTTATTCCTGAAAATGAGGATCCTGTGGCGATCGATTATCCTGTATTCCGTTTGGCAGAGATGATGTTGATTTATGCAGAGGCAAAATTTGAGAAAGATGGTTCTATCTCGGATGGCGACTTGGATATCTCAATCAATAAACTGCGTGATCGTGTGGGAATGCCTCACCTGACTAATGCTTTTGTAGGAACTAATGGCTTGGATATGCAGACAGAACTTCGTAGAGAGAGAGCTGTAGAGCTTTATCTTGAAGGATTTCGCTTTGATGATTTGAGACGATGGAAAACCGCTAAGGTTGAAATGTCTCAGGCTGTGAAGGGTGTTAAATGGGCTGGAACTCCATACGAAACTCCATTTATGGTATACAATGAACAACAGGGTAAGGCTACAGAGGTTGATCATACTCTAAAAGGTTATGAATTGGATGCTGATGGTTTTGCTATTCTAGAACCAGCAGAAGACAGACAATTTGAGGACAAGCACTACTTGTTCCCATTACCATTAAGACAATTAAAATTGAATCCACAATTGGAACAAAATCCTGGTTGGGTTTCACAATAATCAGTCAATTTAAGGAGGAGGTTAACGCTTCCTCCTTTCCTCCTTCCTACCATCCCACCTTTCAACCTTTTCACCTTTCAACCTTTCAACCTTTCAACCTTTCAACCGTTCAACCGTTCCACCGTTTTCCCTTTAACCTTTCTACCTTTTTCCCTCTTTTTTGTCTCACTTTTTTTGTTGCGACACTCTTTTATATAGATTTTGTACCTTCGGGTAGGTTGGTTAAATGAGCTGAATATCAGTGTGTATTGCGTTCGGGTGTTGTCCTGTTGCAATTTCTAAGACCTATCAGTTCAGTGTTGTAGCTAATAATCGATGAATCTAATAATTCAGCAATAAAATATCATTAAATACGATGAGACAGATACTAATTTCACTTGTTTTAATTTTAGCTGTGTCCTCTCTTATGGGACAAGAAAAACAGATTGCAGATCATTGGCAATTTAAAGGAATTGCTGTCAGCGAACCTGGCTATCATGTGTGGGGAAGTTCTCCTGTATGGGATGAAAATGGCAATGTACATTTGTTTTGTGCCAGATGGCCTGAAGAGTATAATGTTGATCCGGGATGGCGATCACACAGCGAGATTGCTCACTACATGTCGGATAAACCAGAGGGGCCTTTCAAATTTGTTGATGTTGCAGTTAAGGGTACTGGAAAAGATACCTGGGATAAGTTTGGAGCACACAATCCGGCTGTTCACAAGGTAGGTGATACCTATGTAATTGTATACATCGCCAATACAGATCCTCATCAACCTAATCATCCGGGTAATCAGCGTATCGGAATGGTAACCTCAAAGAGTCTGAATGGTCCATGGAAAAAGGTTGGTAAGGATGGCATGATATTGGCTCCTCCAACGAATCCCAATTATTGGAACTACAACGCCAGTAATGGAGTAAATAATCCAGCCTTTCTACAGCATCCTGACGGAGGCTTTTTCCTTTACTTTAAAAGTAGTGATGGCAAGAGTAGTAAGATGGGATTGGCTATCGCTGAAAACCTTGAAGGACCATATGTCCAGTTACCATGGACGGTTACCTATAACGAGAAAGCCGTTGAGGATGGGTATGCTTTTATGTATAATGGTAAAATCTGTCTGCTAACAACTGATAATCATGGTATGATTACACGAGGAGGAGGTCTATTGTGGTCTTCTGATGATGGCATGAAATTTACTCATGTAGAGAAAGGATTTGATTTGATTGAAAAGTATGTTTCTAAAGAAAAGACCTCAAATGCAATTCGATACTACGGTCCCCCAAGGTTAAAATTTGAGCGTCCTCAAGTGTTAATGAAAGATGGTAAACCAGCATATCTGTATGTCCCTTCAGGTCATCACATCTTTGGAGGAGAAAGTACGGTAAGCTACGTCCTGAAATTCGAAGAATAAATCCAGTTATCTGAAAGTCTAAAAATCTTTTTAATAATCTATAAATCTTCTAGATGAATCCAAAATTACTATTAGCTCTTGGCTTGGGTATTACAGCCTGTCGCGGAGGAGGAGAAGTAAAACAGAATGAGAAACCAAATATCATCATTATGCTTGTTGATGATATGGGATGGAGCGATTTGGGCTGTTATGCTCAGGATGATTTCCATGAAACACCAAATATCGATCAATTGGCATCTGAGGGAATTAAGTTTACCAATGCATATGCTACTTGTGCTGTTTGCTCGCCTACAAGGGCAAGTATTATGAGTGGGAAATATCCAGCAAGGATTAAAATAACAGACTGGATTCCGGGACATAGTACAGGGAATAAGAAATTTATTACTCCAAAATATCGTTATGAGTTGCCTTTGGAAGAGGTAACACTACCAGAGGCATTAAAGACGGCTGGTTATAATACCTATCATGTGGGGAAATGGCATTTAGGTGAAACTCCAGAGTATTACCCCGAACACCAGGGGTTTGATGTAAATGTAGGAGGACATTCTAAAGGTGCTCCTGGAAGTTTTTATTTTCCATATGCAAAAATTGGGGGAGGACATGACTGGACTAACCTGAATTTACCTGAAGGTCATCAAGAAGGTGATTATTTAACTGATAAGCTGACTGATCATGCATTAGATTTAATTGAGCAATCAGTAAGCGAGGAGAAGCCTTTCTTCCTGAATATGGCTTACTATGTGGTTCATGTTCCTCTGGAAGGTAAACTTGATTTGGTTGATAAATACAAACAGAAGTTCGAGAAAGGTAATTATAAGCAGAAGAGTTTTCATTATGCCGCTATGGTGCAGAGTCTTGATGAAAGCGTTGGAAGGATATTAAACAAGCTAAAGGAGCTAAATATCGAGAAAGAAACTTTTATTGTGCTTACCTCTGATAATGGTGGATTGGCTGGCGGACAGTTTAATGGTAATGCACCGTTGCGTGCAGGAAAAGGTACTCACTATGAAGGTGGTATTCGTGAGCCATTTATTATTCGTTGGCCGGGTAAGGTGAAAGATCATGCCACATCGGCGCAAATCGTTACTTCTACCGATATTTATCCTACATTACTTGAGGTTGCAGGTGTTGAGGTTCCTAAAGGTCAAGGCATGGATGGAAAGTCTTTGGTGCCTTTATTTGATGCTCCTGAAAACTCTATTAAAAGAGATGAAATATTTTGGCATTACCCGCATTATCATCGAGGCAGACCAGTGAGTGTTATCCGTAGTGGTGATTATAAACTGATGGAGTTTCTGGAAGATGGGCACCTTGAACTATATAATCTGAAGAACGATATTGGTGAGCAGAAAAATCTTGCTGAGTTAGAGGCAAGTAAAGCGCAAGAGCTGAAGCAGAAGCTTGATGATTGGAAGAAGTCGGTAGATGCGGCTCCTTTCAGAAAGAATACTCCTGAGAATAAGAAATACGCCCGCACAGGTTCAGGATGGGTAGGATCTAATAACATTAAGAATCCTCCTGTTTTTGATCTGCAAGAGGATGGAAAGATGCGATTGTACACGTTCAATGAGGCGGAGATTCGATATACGCTAGATGGGAGCAATCCAAACAAGTCATCAAAGTTATACGAGCATTCATTTGATGTAAGTGAAGGTGCAAGAATTCGTATCAAATCATGGAGCCCTAACGGACAGCAAAGTGATGTCGAAGAGTTTCTTGTTGGTGTCCCTCTTTCAAAATGTAATGCAGCGTCACAGAACAATAAGCATCAAGCTGGATTAAGTATCGATAATGAAAAGGGGAGCTATTGGGAGTCTATAGGTAAGTTGCCTCAATCGGTAACCTATGATTTAGGAGCGGAAAAAACGATCTCCGGTTTTGTATATCAACCTGCACGTAGAGTTCGTGAGGGTGTGATTGAGATTAATTCACTACCCAATAATGTTGATGGAGCTATTAAGAAATATGCCCTTGAAGTGAGTTCAGATCAAAATAGTTGGAAGACTGTTAATGAAGGCGAGTTTGATTATATCCGATATGCGTTCTTAAATGATAATACCGTTTGGTTCTCTTCTACTGTTACTTGTCGTTATATACGATTGAAAGCTTTGTCATCAATTGATGGCGGAGAGATTGTGAATATCGAAGATATTAGATTTATACCATAAATATTAAAAATTTACCTATGCGAATTTTAACAATACTTTTTATGACCCTCTTATCATTTTCCGGCTACGCTCAGTCGGAAAGTGATAACCTCTTTATGCGAGAGAAACTAATGCCAGTCG
Source organism: Puteibacter caeruleilacunae (assembly GCA_005217565.1). Lineage (GTDB taxonomy): Bacteria > Bacteroidota > Bacteroidia > Bacteroidales > Prolixibacteraceae > Puteibacter > Puteibacter caeruleilacunae. Next base: position 424,822 of record SJCO01000004.1, on the reverse strand, counting down.
GCGAAGATAATGTCTTCAAAACGGAAGGTTATTACAACTGGTGCCCTTCTATAATAAAGGGTAAGGATGGCAAATACCACCTGTTTTACTCTCGCTGGAAAAAAGAATATGGATTTCTAGGATGGCTTACACACTGCGAGATTGCTCATGCTGTATCGAAGGCTCCTTCAGGACCTTGGAAATATAAGGAGACTGTGTTGAAAGGTCGTGGAAAAGGACATTGGGATGCGATTACTGCACACAATGCTAAAATCAAGTATTTTGAAGGAAAGTATTATCTCTATTATATATCCACAAACTTCGGAGATGAGGATTATACCGAGCAGGATTTGATCGAAACGGCTCATACCGGATATTCTCATCCTCGCTGGAAGATTCTTCGTCCTAATCAGCGTACTGGAGTGGCTGTAGCTACATCTTTAAACGGGCCTTGGAAACGCATGGATCACCCGCTAATTGAACCTTCAGGTCCAATTACTACGCTGACTGTTAATCCTGCTATTGCCCAAGGTAAGGATGGAAAATATTACTTAGTGGTTAAGGGAGATAAGCCTAATGAGAAGCGTTTTATCCGAAATCAGGCAGTCGCAGTTTCTGAATCTCCTTCTGGTCCTTTTGAGATGCAACCTAAACCTGTGATTGATTATGTCGATACTGAAGATGTTTCTATTTGGTATGACGATCAACGTGAGCGTTTTTATGGGGTATTTCATTCTAACCATGATGGTCAGTTTATTGGTCTGATCACCTCGGAAGATGGCGTGAATTGGAACAAAGCAGCCGATTACTGGATGACACCTAAAAAGGTGCGCATGAAGGATGGTAGTGACTTTGTTGCTGATCGCTTAGAACGTCCATTTGTGTTTTATGAGGATGGGAAAGCATCTGTGTTAGCATTGGCTGCAAGAAAAGGCGATGAGTCGTTCAATATTTTTATTCCACTGCGTAACTTGGATTATCCTGTACCTAATAAACAACAAAAAGCATGGCAGGAAGCGGAAATGGGGGCTGTATTTCATTACGACTTACATGTGTTTGATGGAGTGAAATACGGACAAGGAGGTAACCGTATTACACCTGTTATGGATTACCAAATTTTCAATCCAAAACAACTAGATACCGATCAGTGGGTTAAAGCTGCTAAGGATGCTGGTTTTACCTTTGCGATCTTAACTGCTACTCATGAAACAGGTTTTGCTTTGTATCAGTCAGATGTGAATCCTTATTGTATGAAAGCATTGAAGTTTCAAGATGGTAAAGGAGATATTGTACGCGACTTTGTTAACTCTTGTCGTAAATATGGTATCAAACCTGGAATCTATTTAGGTATTCGATGGAACTCGTTTGTTGGTGTTCATGATTTTAAGGTAAACGGAGAAGGTAGCTTCCGTGAGAATCGTCAAAAGTGGTATAACCATATGGTCGAGGGTATGGTGAAAGAGATCTGTACACGCTATGGCGAATTGTTTGAGATTTGGTTTGATGGAGGTGCTGACCATCCACAGAATGGAGCTCCTGATGTGTTGCCTATCGTACGACGCTATCAACCTAACTGTTTGTTCTATCACAATAAACAATATGCCGAAGCTCGTTGGGGCGGCTCGGAAAGTGGAACTGTTCCTTATCCTTGTTATGCTTCGTTTCCTAATCATTATTCTCATGCTGGAGGTACTCCACAAGATCGCTATTATACATTGAAGCATGGAGATCCTAACGGAAAAAACTGGATGCCTGCAATGTCTGATGCTCCGTTGCGAGGCTATAATGGTCGCCACGAATGGTTTTGGGAGCCTGGCGATGAGGCTCATATCTTCCCATTGGAAAATCTGATGAAGATATATGAGCAATCAGTTGGGCATAACTCAACATTGATCATGGGACTTACTCCTGATCCAAATGGATTATTACCAAAAGAGGATGTACAACGATTGAAAGAGTGGGGTGATGAGATAAAAAGACGCTTTGATAAACCTGTGTCGACGACCTCGGGAAAAGGTAAGAAAGTTGAGCTTAAACTACAGCAAACTACAAGTATTAATTGTTTGATTCTTCAAGAGGATATCAGCTTCGGAGAACGTGTTCGTGCTTATTCTGTAGAAGCTGTTGTTGATGGTAAGTGGAAAACGATTGCAGAGGGATCTGCTATTGGAAATAAACGTATTCAATATGTTGATCCTATTGAAACTTCAAAGATAAGGTTGATTGTTAAAGAGGCAATTGACGAGCCAATTATTACAAATTTCAGTGTTTTCTCTATCGAGAAATAAAGTAGAGAGTAACTCTCTGATTACACCTGTCAGCGTCCGAAGGAGCTGACAGAGTGTATTCGTTTAGTACACTTTGTCAGCTCCTTCGGACGCTCAAAGGTGTTCCCAACGCCGCATGGAACCTGGAACCGTGAGGCGTTAGCCGAACTGAAACCGTTCAACTTTTCAACCTTTTACCCGTTCTCCGTTCACCCTTTTCTTATATGCAAACCCAGTAAGCACTACTAGAGCTGCAAACACGGCATAAACATACATTGGTACCGATGAGGCTTCACCTCCGGCATATGAATGTAATCCTGATAAGAAATAATTCACACCAAAGAAGGTCATCAATACCGATGATATAGCAAATAGCGACATACTGTTGAATGCAAAGCGACTTTGGAATCCTGGAATCTTCATTGAGTGTACTACAAAACTGTATACTGCAATGGTAATAAGCGACCAGGTTTCTTTAGGATCCCATCCCCAGTAACGTCCCCATGATTCATTTGCCCATATAGCTCCCAAAAAGGTTCCTATGGTTAACAGATACAGTCCAAGGGTCAATGCCTTAAAGTTTATGACTGTTAATTCATCTATTGTTGACTCAATGCGATCGAAATTGTTTTTATTCTTAGCTACATGCAATACCATGATGATAATTCCCAAAATTGAACCTAATCCAAGGAATCCATAGCTACCAGTAATCACCGAAACATGGAAGGTTAACCAGTACGATTTTAGTACAGGTACCAAGTTGGTAATCTGCGGATCCATAAAGCTTAAGTGTGCAACCATTAAGGTTAACGATCCTAATATTGATGTTGCCGCAAGTGTTAACTCCGCGCGCTTACTGAATAGGAATCCGGCAAGCACTGTAACCCATGATACAAATAGCATTGTTTCATAACCATTACTCATCGGAGCATGTCCCGAGATGTACCAACGTAATCCTAGTCCTACTGTATGAGCAACAAAACCTATAGCCAACAGAGCTTTTACTCCTCCTTTTAGCTTGCGAGACAATACTTTCCCTGAGATAATTTCTGATAATAATAGTATTAATAGAATGAATCCCATAAGACTGTAGTATGGAAATAGCTTTTCAAATAATCCTGATTTTAAGTAGAATATCTCAGCATTGATTTTAGTCTTTGAAGGAAGCTCATAATGTGCTTTCGTTTGCTGATATTTGATTAATGAAGCTAAATATTCATCCGCTTTTTTATAATTTCCTGATTGTTCTCCCTCAAGAAGTGCTCCTCGGTATAGTTGCATAATGTTGGCGGTGTATAACGAGTCTTTTTGGGTAGGAGCAAAGAATGTAGCTTCTTTTTGTACAGCCCAGGCTTTATCTTTCTCTTCTAAAGGAAAGACTTTAAAGAACGAACCGCTTGCAATCATATAAAGAATGTTGAAGCGCTCATTAACCTTCATGATCTCTTTGTCGAACTTGTTTCTATCTGCTGGTGGACGCGAATAGATATCTTCTACTTGCTGTCCCAACTTATAATTCCCTTGTTCATCATCGTTCAGTAAATCAGCATATGAAGCATATTCATCGTTAATTCCCAACATGTTTGCAAGCTGACTATGACCTACCTTGATTAATGGAACATCTTTCCAGTGATCAAAATCAAAATAGAATCCTAGCACTACTTGCATTGGCGAATGTCCATTAAAACGATGCTTTTTTGCAATCTTTCTAAGCACATCGTGACTTGCAGAATATAGCGGTTTGGTTCTACCACGTTGGTCTTGAATTAACAGGCGACCGAAATCATTTGCTTGTTTGGTTGGAACTTTCATTGGTTCTGCCGCACTTGCTGCTGTTGCAGTTGCTCCAAGAATCAATGCAAGGATAATTATCTTCGAAGATTTCCTCCACATATTCGCGGTGGCTGTTCTTAACAACGACTTCTTTGCGAAGATTGATAGAATAATACATATAATCATTAGGAAATATCCTGCATAGGTAATTCCCATTCCCCATGGATCACGATTCACCGACAAAACAGTACCTAACTCGTCCTGATCATACGAGGATTGGTAAAAACGATAGCCTTGATATTTCAGAATATTGTTCATATAAATGAGATAGGTTTTATTTACATTGTTTTTCTCATCAAGTAGGGTAACATCACTTTTATAAGATGATGGACTGTTTGATCCTGGATAACGTTCAAGAATAAAATCATTCAATTGGATATCAAATGGGAATCTTATCTCTTTTGGATTCCAACTTACTGTAGCAAGATTCTCTCCGATTTCAACTTGTTGAACAGGAAGCTCACTTTGATGATTATCCCAGATGTATACAGGATATTTTTGTCCCGCATGTGTTAGTTGAAATTCCAATGCATTAACTCCGGTTTCTTGTTCATGAGGATTTACCATCATTGGACGAATCATCCCTGCAGCAGCGGTACGTCGCACCATGAATCTTAATCCTCCGAGGTCATATAGAAAGGTAGGTTCAACTTTTACTTCTTCACCCGGAGAGAGTAACGATGCTTCACGCGAACGCATACTGAAGACTGAAAGCTCATCTAATGATGAAATATAAAATCCATCTTGCTCTACTTTAAACTGAATGTCAGTTAGTGGATTATTAATGGCAAATGTTCTGCCTTGAAGAAAAAATGGGCGATCCCCTTCAATAAATAGTCTGGAGTGACCGCGCATGCCATCTAATAAAATCAATTCGATTATTGGATTTCCAGTAGCAACATCGGCAATTTGTTCTGTTGCATTCCAGTGAACACGTACAAAGTCGAGTGTAAATTTTCCTGCTTTTGTCTCTTCCGACTCACTGTACTCATCAATATCTCGTTTGTTATAATTGAATGATGAGTATTTATTGATTAGGGTATCTCCTGTAGCAGATATTATATTAAAGTTGAGATATTTTTCAGTACTCAAACAATAATCCGATGCTTCTCCTTCTCTAATGTGCATGGTGCCTTCAAATCCGAAATATCGGGTAATACCAGCCCCTAATACCATTAATATAAAGGCAAAGTGAAATAGAAAAATTGGAAGCTTGGCTAAGCGATATAACTTTTGCTGAATAATTCTACCAATGATGTTGATACACAAAAGAAGGAACAAAAATTCGAACCAATGTGCATTGTACACTACTTCACGCGCTATAGGGGTGCCATTTGAATGTTCAATAAATGTGGCTGCAGCCATGGCTACCGACAAAATGACAAAGAGCATCCCCATCAACCAGGGAGAGATTAAAAAGTTGACTATTTTCTTCATATCTATTTTTTCTTCGTTTTGTACCCTAAATGTTTCGTTGGTGAAACATTTGATTACAAACCGTTATTGTTATTTCAAATCACTCGGAATGACTTTAAAAATGGATTATTTTACCCAGATTAAAAAACATCTAAAGGTAAAACTTCTGTATCATTTAAAAAGTTATCGCTGTGTTAAAAACGAAAAACAAGAAGTTAGGTTCAAAGTTTAAGGTTTCAGTTCGGTTGACGCCTCACTGTTTCACGTTTTAATGAGACTCCTTTCAACCTGTTAGCGTCAGAAGATTCAGGCAGCCTTGACCTTTTTGTCTCGTTTTTGGGTCAAGTCCCCGCATTTTAGCAAATGCTATATCAAAAAGAAACAGTGTTGTTTCTTAAGAGCCAAAAATGAGAAGCCCGTTCGGCTGGAGGATATTAAGGACATAGAGAATAAAAATGTGAACCCTCTCGGATAATTCTCGTAATATAGTTTCAGAATAAAGTTCTGACAAAAAATAGTACCTTCGTGCGCGAACACGACCATATTTATTAACCAAAAAACATCAAATGAGTTCTTTAACAAATTTAAGGAAATCAAAAGGGAGTAGATCCCTTAGAATTCTTCAATTGTTGATGATTTGCTGTATCTGTTTTTCAGTAGATCTATTGGCAAATCAACCCGAAGAGAGAAGTGTTATTAATCCAACTGTTTCAACATCAGTTGTTCCAGGGGGAATTGTTTTTAACGCAAGCGAGTGGACGAGTGTAGGGAGGGGTATTGTTGATTACTCTGATAATGAAGTGCTGCTGAAGGATGCATTCATTCATTCGTCTGAAGTGACTACAGGTAATTTTTCTTTTAGCTTCGAGGCTAAAGCTGATGCATCGGTCGAGCAAGTTCAGATATGGGCTGGCTTTGGTTATCACGATCGAGATAATCGATATGCATTGGGTATGCGCGGAGGTAATAGCAACGACCTATATCTTTGTCGCTATGAAACTACAGGAAAGGATAAACTGTTGGCATTGGAATCCTTGGATTTTGAGCCTTCTGTAGGTCAATGGTATACATTCCGCATTGTGTATCTAAATGGTGATATCAGAGTTTATCTGAATGATGAAAAGCAACCACGAATTGTCGCGCACGATAAAACACCCTTAGAGCCTGGAAAACTGGTAATTGGTGGTGGTTGGATGAAAAGCTTGTATCGTAGTGTGCAATACCAACCTGTTGCAAATAATCAGGTGGCTACATTATTGGCCGATAGTGTAAAGGTGTCATTTGCTCTAACTGCTAGTCAGAAAGAAAAGATGAGGCGTAATCAGCGTAAAGCGTATAAACCGCTTGCTGTTACTTTTGATAATCAACCGCGACAGGAAATTGATCTGGCTGGCGACTGGTTGTTCTTGCCTAACTACGAGGGAATGAAGGAAGCTACTCCTCAAGCCTTGTCGGTAAGTGATCAGAAATGGCATATTATGCCTGTTCCTGCATTTTGGAATCCTGCCCGCAACTGGTTGCACCTTCAGGATTCAGGATTGCCTCACCGTGGAAGTGGTATCTCTGATAATTACAGGGAGAAAGAGGAGAAGCGCTGTGGTTCATACACGTTCGACTATGAGCAAACTACTGGTGGATGGTATCGCCATTGGATTGAGTTACCTAATAAGCTGGAAAATCGTAAGTTGTTTCTCGATTTTGATGCTGTATCTAAGGTTGCTGATGTATATGTAAATGGTATTCACTGTGGCGAGCATATCGGAATGTTTGGTAATTTCAGTGTCGATATTACCAGGGCTGTAAAACCGGGACGTAATTTAATTGCTGTTAATGTACGAGTTCGAAAATTTGATAAGGTAGCTGATGCTGAAGAAAATGTTGCTCGTGCTGTGTCAGTCGACATTACTAATGATATGCTTAATTCGCTCCCTCATGGGATGTTTGCCGGAACTGAAGGAGGAATTTGGCAGCCAGTAAAACTGCGCGTGGTTAATCCTGTTCATTTAACCGATGTATTTGCCAATGTAAATATGCATGGTGGCGACTTTGAAATAACGATTGAGAATCAGGGGGATGATAACGCTGAAGTGTATGCCGAGATAAGTATCGAAGGTAAAGAGTCGGGAAAATCGTTGGTGCGCAATAAGAAAAGTACTGCAGCAATTTTAAAAGGTGCCGATAGCAAAACATTGACCATTAACCTGGATAACTTAAAACCAAAATTGTGGTCGCCTGAGGAGCCTAATATGTATGTGCTTACCACTAATGTTTACCAGGAAGATAAGCTTATCGATTCCAAACAAATTGAGATTGGTTTCCGTGAGTTTGTTTCAAAAGGTAATAAGTTCTATCTCAATGGGCATCCTTATTGGTTGCGCGGAGCTAATCATCCACCTTGTGGAATCGCTCCTAACGATGATGCATTGGCAAACAGGTTTATGGAGCTGATGCATGAGGGGAATCAAATGATTACACGTACGCATGGTTCTCCGTTTACTGTGTCGTGGATGAAGGCTGCCGATAATCAAGGCGTTGGCGTTAGTTATGAGGGATCGTGGCCTTGGCTAATGATTGGTGATATTCCATCTGAAGAGTTGATCAATATTTGGAAAGAAGAAACGCTAGCTCTCGTGAAAAAATACCGTAATCATCCGTCGTTGTTAATCTGGACAATGAACAATGAGATGTATTTTACAATGTTCTATCATAATGATCCTCGTGAGGTGAGAGTGCGTAAATGGAAGTATCTGTCTGACATCATTAAGGAGGTACGCCTATTAATTCCAAATGTGCCAATCTCAGCAGATTCAGGATATGATCGTCTTGCTCAGGATTACGAAGAGGTACTAAAGCCTAATAATATTGACGATGGTGATATCGATGATCGTCACATCTATTTCAATTGGTATAATCGCGATTTCTTTCAGATTTATAATGGAGAGTGGGATAAACGTATCTACTGGACTCCAGGAGCTAATCCTGATCGTCCGTTTTTTGCACAGGAGGTTTCTACTGGTTATCCTAATAATGATGACGGACATTTCTGTCGCAAGTACATTTATAAACACTATGTGCCTCATGCATGGATAGGTGATTGGGCCTGGGAGGATCATGATCCAGCTTATGGTTTAGAGCGACATGCATTCATGACAAAGGAGTTGGTTGAGGTGATTCGCCGGAAGACTCCTAACACTGCAGGTATCTTGTTGTTCGCCAATAATTGCTGGTATAAGGATGTGTTTATGGCTGATAAAATTTCGCCATATGCGGTTCATGATAAGGTTAAATTGGCCTACGAGCCGGTGCTTATTTCTGCTCAATTATATGGTCGTCATTACTTTGCTGGTGAACAGGTCGATATTGAGACTTATATCGTAAATAATGATATTCATGGTAATGAAATCAAAAAACCTGTTATTTCATGGGAATTGGTAGCAGACAATGAACAGCTTACTTCTGGAAAGATCCAGGTTGATGCGGTTGCCCATTACGCTTCAGCAATGAATAAAATTCAGCTAAGTATTCCAGAAAACCTTACATCTAATAAGCAGGTTTGTCAGTTGAAATTAACGATTTCTGAAGGCAAAAGAAAGTTGAGTGAAAATGAATATGATTTGACCATCGCGAATAAGCAATGGTTGAATGTTGCTGATAAGTTAAAAGGTAAAAAAATAGGTCTGTTCGATATTACATCTGAAACAGAAGAGGTATTTAAGGCATTGAATATTGACTTCATTAAGTTGAAAGATTTGACACAGATCCGTTTTGTGGATATAGATCTTTTAGTGGTTGCTAACCTTGATACTGATAATGAGGTTCCATACAGTTGGGAAGATGTACGCAAGTTTGCTGGTAATGGAGGTAAGGTATTGTTACTGCATCCAGGGAAGCATTTGCAATGGCTATTGTATGATAAAGTTGAATCGTTATATGAGCGTAAAGGACGTGTATGTCATATGAAGGTACCAGAAAGTTCGGTATTTGATGATTTGGAGCCTGAGGATCTAGCTTGGTGGTCGATGCCTGACAATGAAAGACCACGTGCTTGTCGACGCTCATTCCGCTTTAAAACCTCTGAAGGTGTGACGCCGCTTGTGAATTATTTACGTCCACATGTTTATCTGGGTAATCCTAAGGAACAGTTGATTGAAATGAGTGGAACTCCATTGGTTAAAATCAAGGAAAAGAATGGATCGATTATTGCCTCTGAAATGGAATTAAATGTTGCAACAGTAGATCCGATAGCAGCAAAATTACTCATCAACTTATTGGCTGAATAAGTCTGATAAATAGGATAGAATTTTAAAGATTTTCAAAGCATGGTCGGTTATGATCATGCTTTTTTTGTGACCTATAGAAAAACGAAAAGGGTGCCTGGGAACGGCACCCTAATTTCTTGAGGGAGAGGAAAGGGAGAGGGATCCCTTTCTCTCATTTTACAAAACAGCAATTCGGGAATACGGAATTTTTTCTTCTCTTTTAGCCAGGCAAGCCTGGTGTTTTTGAATAAGTTCAGCTTTGATTTCAGGATCTACATTCTTTAGGTATTCGAGTCTTTCAGAAATTGTCATCTCTCGAATTTCTCGAAATACACATCCCTCTACCGGTTTGCCCATTGGGCAATCGAACAGAAGGCCGTAGTAGTTACTATAAATATCCTTCTTAACCATTGCATACATCTCTTAGGTATTAGTTAGTTCGGTTTTTACCCAAAAGGTGACCCCTAAAAATGAAAAAAATCATAAAAAAAATGCAATTCGCATAAAATCAGGTAGTAATTATATGCATTTTTATCGCGAAAGTGGGAGAACAAAGTAGGGAAATTACTATGTATTGCTATTCATCGCTTGGTAATAAAAAAGGTTATTGGGGAGGGATGTGGAAAGTTATGTTAATAAATACGCAACCTTTTCATTGAACAATCATCATAATATTAAACAATAATCAAAAACTAACAGATATGATGCGCTATTTACTTTTATTGATCGTTTCCTTTTTTCTATTTATTTCGTGTGATGATAATGAAGAACAGGATGTACCTGTTTATGGTGTTTTCAATTACATGTATCTAAACCAACTAGGTGGAGGACAGCTATGCATGAATGTGCTTCCTTTAGAGGAGATTGATAGCTTGGATATATTTATTTCTAAACGGAATTTTGTCGATACGATAATACAGTTTAAGTTGGGTAAAAGTGATATTGAAAATTCTGCCTATGATGCTTTAATAAATGCATGTAATGCTAATTTACGATTGGATGGAGATTATAAGCCTTCGAGATTACCAACAGGATCATCGTCCCACTACTATTTTATAAACGAACATGATTCTGTTAAGGTAACCAATAGATATCTACTGAGTGAATTATTGAAGATAGAAAATACAGTGCGGAAAGAGATTCGTAAAGAAGAGTAACGTTTTTTTTTAGAAAATAATCAAGCATTCAGATAAGTATAAAGCATAAAAAACCGCCTCAAGGATTACCCCAGAGGCGGTTTTCTTTAATATTATAGAATTAGTCTAGCAATTCAGCTAACTTCTCCTCAAGAGCATTTCCTCTTAAATTTTTAGCAATCATTTTTCCGTCTTTGTCTACCAATACGTTTGAAGGAATACCTCTTACTCCGTAAAGTTTTCCTGCTGCACAACCCCAACCTTTAAGATCAGAAACATGGATCCAAGTCATGTTATCTGCTTCAACAGCTTCTAACCACTTCTCTTTATTCTGGTCGAAAGATACACCGAAAATCTCGAAGCCTTTATCGTGATATTTAGCATACGCTTTCACCAAGTTAGGATTTTCACCTCTACAAGGTCCACACCATGATGCCCAGAAATCGATCAATAAATATCCTTTACCTGTGAAATCAGAAACTTTCAACTCTTTTCCATCTTTGTCAGCCATAGCAAAGTCGATGAATGGTTGTCCAATAGCTGTTTTCTTGATCATTTCAAGATTCTCAGCAATCTTTTTACCGAATTCTGAAGCTTTTACAGGCTCAGAGAATGAATTGAATAACTCTTCTAATTTGTCCGCATCCATGTTGTACATCTGCTGAGAAGTCAACCAAGCAGCTACAACTGAAGTCTTGTTCTTTGCAATAAAAGTATTGTTGAATTCTTCAACTTTTTTGCCTAATTCGTCATACTTCCCACGAAGCTCATCTTGTTTTTCAGGAGTCATTTCACCTTTCGATGAAAGCTCTCTAAATTCTTTGTAAATTTTTTGCTGCTCATCCTTGAAACCTTTAGTTCCATCTTTTTGTGCAGTCCAGATATCATTCGAAGGTGATCCTGTAATGGTAATCTCATCACGTTTTTCAATATTACCATTAATGGTTACCTTGTCGTTACCCATGAATAATTGAATGGCCTTTTTCTTATCACCCAGCTCTAGGTAATAAATATTTTCAGCGTCCAATTTGCCAGTCATCACAAATTGGTTGTTTTCAATCTGAGCAGTGTCAAGATCAACAAGCTGACGTCCATCACGTTTTTTAAGAATCGCTAAACCTTCAGTACCTTCAACATTACCGGTGATTTTGAACTGTGGTTCAGTGGAGCAAGAAACAGCAAATAATGCTGCCAGAAATACTACTACAATGTTTTTCATTTGGTTATTAAATTTGGTGTTAAAATTATGTATCACACAAACATAATAAAAAGGTGATAACAGTAGGATAAAAAAGGGATAAATAATTTTTACTAATGTTGTTAAATTGGGACTCTCATTCGGGACACATTCGAGACACATTAATACCAAATTGCGAAATCACTGCGGAGTCTCTGGGGATTTCGCGGGAGGTTCCGGGAATTTGGGGAGAATTTGTATCGAATGTGTCTTAATTGATATCCTAAAATGTTCGATAGTCTGTGATTCCTCAAAGCCTTCTTCAATTCAACTCAACATTAGTGAGTATGAGGCTTCGGAAAGTACATCGTAGGGGATTTGTAAGGAGATGGAGTGGTAATTCTTATGGTTTAATCTTGATAAAGCACCCTTATCGTAAAAAATAATCATATAACAATCTTAATTTATCTGTATTTATTTCAATTACGGTTACTTAAAATCTTTCAGTTTTTTTATTTTTGCAGGGACTTTAAAAAAAAGCGTTAGATATATGTTTGAAAATCTTAATGAACGGTTAGAGCGATCATTCAAACTCCTGAAGGGACAAGGAAAAATTACTGAAATAAATATTGCAGAAACATTAAAGGATGTACGCCGTGCATTATTGGATGCCGACGTTAACTTTAAGATTGCAAAACAATTTACCGAAACAGTTAAGAAAAAGGCGTTAGGTGAAGATGTACTTAATGCTGTGAAGCCTGGTCAGCAAATGGTGAAGATTGTTCACGATGAGTTGGCAGTGTTGATGGGAGGTAAGAACGTTGATATTAATCTTACCGACAAAACAACGATTATCTTAATTGCCGGTCTTCAGGGATCTGGTAAAACTACCTTTACTGGAAAGCTTGCAAATTTACTGAAGTCGAAGCGTGCAAAGCGTCCTGTTTTAGTGGCAGGTGACGTTTACCGTCCTGCTGCGATTGATCAGTTGAAGGTTTTAGGTGAGCAAATTGGTGTTCCTGTTTATACCGAGGAGGGAAATAAGAATCCAGTAGAGATCGCAAAAGCGGGTATTAAGTATGCCAAACAAAATAATCACGACTTAGTGATTGTCGATACTGCAGGTCGTTTGGCAATCGACGAAGAAATGATGAATGAGATCACTGCTGTTAAAAAAGCAATTGATCCTTCTGAAACATTATTCGTTGTTGACTCGATGACTGGTCAGGATGCCGTTAATACAGCAAAAGAATTTAATGATCGATTAGATTTCGATGGTGTTGTATTGACCAAGCTTGATGGTGATACTCGTGGTGGTGCTGCTCTTTCTATTCGTTCTGTTGTCAACAAGCCTATTAAGTTTGTTGGTATGGGTGAGAAAATGGATGCATTGGATGTATTCCACCCTGAACGTATGGCAGATCGTATCTTGGGTATGGGTGATATTGTATCACTTGTAGAAAAAGCACAAGAACAATTCGACGCAGAAGAGGCACGTAAGCTTCAAAAGAAATTAGCTAAGAATCAATTTAACTTTAACGATTTCCTTAAGCAGATTCAGCAGATCAAGAAGATGGGTAACATTAAAGATCTTGCAAGTATGATCCCAGGAATGGGTAAAGCTTTGAAGGGGGTTGATATTGAAGATGATGCCTTTAAAGGAATTGAGGCAATCATTTACTCGATGACACCACAGGAACGTGAGAATCCTCAGGTGTTGAATGGATCTAGAAGAAGAAGAATTGCAGCGGGGTCAGGAACTAATATCCAGGAAGTAAACAGATTGATTAAGCAATTTGATGAAACACGCAAAATGATGCGCATGGTATCGCAAGGTAAAAACCTACAGCGAATGATGGGTAACATGGGAGGAATGCGTAAAAGGTAAACTCACTGTTAAAAAAGATATAGAATGATCCTTATTGATGGTAAAAAGTGCTCGAAAGAGCTAAGACAAGAAATTGCCAACGAGGTAACTGAATTTGTTGCTGCTGGTGGTAAGCAACCTCATTTGGCTGCTGTTCTTGTAGGTCACGATGGTGGTAGTGAAACTTATGTTGCTGCTAAAATTAAAGCGTGTGAAGAAGTTGGTTTTAAGTCAACTTTAATTCGCTACGAAGACGATGTGACTGAAGAGGAGTTGTTAGCTAAGGTTGACGAATTGAACAACGATGCTGATCTTGATGGTTACATTGTTCAATTGCCACTTCCTAAGCATATTTCAGAAGAAAAGATTACAGAAGCGATTGATCCTAAAAAGGATGTTGATGGATTCCATCCTCAGAACGTTGGTCGTATGACTATTGGTTCTCCTGCTTTTGTGTCGGCAACACCTCAGGGAATCATGCAATTACTGAAGAGATATGAAATTGAAACTTCAGGAAAGCATTGTGTGGTAATTGGTCGTAGTAATATTGTTGGCCGTCCAATGAGTGTATTGTTGTCTCAAAAAGGTAATCCTGGTGATGCTACAGTTACTGTGTGTCATTCAAGAACTAAAAACCTAAATGAGATTTGTCAGCAAGCTGATATTATTATTGCAGCATTGGGTATCCCTGAATTTGTAACCAAAGAAATGGTTAAAGAAGGTGCTGTTGTAATTGATGTTGGTACAACTCGCGTAAAATCTGACAAAACAAAATCGGGTTGGAAATTAAAAGGAGACGTTAATTTTGATGAGGTTGCACCTAAATGTAGCTACATTACTCCTGTTCCAGGAGGGGTTGGTCCTATGACAATAACCTCATTATTATTAAATACGTTATTGTCTGCTAAAAAAGCGATCTATAAATAGACAACATAAAATTTTGACGAAAAAAGGAGCTTATGGCTCCTTTTTTTATACCTTTAACTTACATTTTTCGTATAACTAATTTGGTATGTCTACTAAATTAGACAGTTTTTTGATTATATAACGGTAAATAATTGAATATGTCAGGAGTAAGATATCTAAAGTTGATATTCCTATTAGCTGTAGTGGGATTGTTGAATAGTTGCAGTACTGTTCCTCTAACCGGAAGAAGTCAGTTTAGCCTTGTTTCAGAGTCTGAGCTTACCAAAATGAGCTTAACCAGTTATCAGGCATTCCTTGATACCAATAAGGTTTTGACCAATAGTGATGCTCAAATGGTTAAGAGAGTGGGAAATAGAATATCGAAAGCAGTAGAGCAATATTTGCGTGATAATGGTTTCCCTGAAAAAGCTAGTAGTTTTCAGTGGGAGTTTAACCTTGTAGATTCCGATGTGCCAAACGCTTGGTGTATGCCTGGTGGAAAGGTGTGTTTTTATACAGGTATTTTACCTTATACTAAAACTGAAGCTGGTTTGGCTGTAGTGATGGGACATGAAATTGCCCATGCTGTAGCAAATCATGGTGGAGAACGAATGAGTCATGGTATGCTTGTTCAGTTGGGGGGAGTAGCACTTTCAACTGCCCTGCAAAATAAACCAGAGGAAACACAAGCAATTTATATGGGAGCTTTCGGAGCTGGTAGTCAGCTAGGATTTATGTTGCCATTTTCACGTAAGCATGAGTATGAAGCCGACCGAATGGGGCTAATTTTTATGGCTATGGCAGGATATCAGCCGCAAGAAGCAGTCGAATTCTGGAAAAGAATGTCTCAGAAGTCAGGAGGGAAGTCGGTTCCTGAATTTTTAAGCACACACCCTGTGGATATGAATCGTGTGCGGGAATTAGAGCAATTATTGCCCGAAGCCATGAAATATTACAAGAAAAATTAACAATAATCATAAATTATTGGATTTTTTCAATAATATGTCTTAACTTGAAAACAAATTCTGTAGAGGGTGTACTTAATATTCAATAACGAAGAGAAAACAGGTGCATAGCAGATAAATGTATACGGAGATTATTTTACAAACACAATAAACCTAAATTTATTTCATATTGAAGAATTTTTAGTGGGAAAATTAAAAATTACAACGATGGAGAGCACTGATAAAAAAGATGGAATGGAAAGATTCAAAGAAGAAATCTTTTCCAAAGCAGTAAGAGCAGGTAAACGAACTTACTTTTTCGATGTTAAAGCTACTAGAAAAAATGAGTATTACCTGACTGTTACGGAGAGTAAGAAAAAGTTTGAAGAGAATGGTAAGTTTAGCTATGAGAAACATAAGATTTTCTTATACAAAGAAGATTTCGACAAATTTGCTGATGGATTGGCAGAGGTTGTAAGCTTTATTAAGGCAAATCAGCCTGCTGGAGACGACGATCGCGATGACAAAAAATATGTCAATGTTGAATTCGAGGACTTAGAAGTAAAATAATCCTTGTGAATAGTTGCCTTAGAACTTTATGATTTGTTAAAAACAACTTTCTTCAAGAATGAAATTAATAAAATACCCGGAAGGATTACTTTCCGGGTATTTTTTATATTAGCTCGGTAACAAATGACCATGTTAACCATCCTGATACAAACAGCTTTAAGAGCGTACCTGCTAAGAAGCCGACGAATGATCCAAAACCTGATTTTAATGCTGATCTGGAACCATTTCCAGCTGTCATTTCTCCTATTACGGCTCCTGCAAATGGACCAACAATAATGCCAATAGGAGGGAATAAAAATATACCTATAACTAAGCCGATCATGCTGCCCCATACTCCTCGTTTGCTTCCACCAAATCGCTTTGTTCCCCATATGGGGATGAAGTAATCAAGTATAGTTACAATAATGGCTATTGCAGCCCATAGAATGAGAAAATTCGTTGAAAACTGCACTCCCTCTGTAAAGTGTAGGATTAATATTCCAACATATGCGAGTGGTGGTCCTGGAATAATTGGTAGTATACACCCTGCAATACCCACTAACATAAAAATACTACCTAAGATAATTAGAAAGATATCCATACTGTTGTTTCGTTTAATGATACACTAGTTTATCTGTTCGTATTAAGTGTGAATTATTACACTTTAGTAAATTGATTTTTAACAAAGAAAATCTCATGATACTTGCTCGTTAATAACCTATGCTGTACGGTTAATTGTTTTATTGTATATTAGACTATTGTCATGTACTTTTCTTGCGTTTAAAGGTTGTCAGAAAGATCAATAATAACCCAGCAATAATGAGAGTTCCATATGCGGCTAGCTCCTGACCGGGTGGAATCCAATCTTTAGCCGTTTCATTGATTTGCTCATAATATTCAATACTCAGTAATACCAAAAAGTTATTTAGTGCATGACCTATAATGCATAATAGAATGTTTTGTGTTCGTACCATAATCCATCCCAATAACAGTCCTAGTGTAAATGTCGCAGGGAATTGCCACGGATTAAGATGAAATAATGCGAACATTAATGCCGACACAAAGATGGCTGTGAACTTAGAATAGTTTCGCATGAAACCATGCATAATAAATCCTCTAAAGATCATTTCTTCAATTACTGGAGCCACTAAGGCTACTTTAAATGCTGTTCCCCAAAAGCCATAATCATTTTCAAATAATCGGGCAAATAGCTCATAAAACCAGTTCGGTGGAGGTAAAGTTTGATCCACCCAAACATTCACAATTCCTAAATAGTAATGTGCCCCTATCAGATAGATGGTGATCGGTACTACAACAACCGGATTAAACCATTTCATTGGAAAAACTTCTGATATGGGCTGTTTGGCCTTATATAATCCATAAAATAGAATGAATAGATTTGTTCCAATAGTTACGGCTAGCTTTATTGGAGGAAAATGAAGCCAGTCGCTGTCGTTATAGTAGTCGAATATGGCGATGGGAAAATTTATAACCGTCTGTAAGAAGATATAAAGTATCACCAAATGAATACCCTGGAGTATGCCGGGGTAATATTTCGTATGTCTATCTGTGAATTCGTTTGTCATAACCGTGTATTCTGATATAATAAGTCTGTTGGGGCAAAATTGTTTGAAAACAGGAGCCTTAAAAATAGAATTTTAAGACTCCTGGATTTATTATATTGCTTTTGTTAACTCAGAAAGAAATTCCTTTTGCTCTTGCTCCAGGAGTGGATTCAGTGTATCGTATACTTTTTTATGGTACTCATTTAGCCATTGAATCTCTGATTTACTTAATAATTCTTGCTGAATACATGTAAGATCAATCGGACATAGTGTGAGTGTGTCGAAGGCAAGGAAATTACCATAATCGCTACTGCCATTTTCTTTACATGCAATGACATTCTCTATGCGAATTCCATATGCTCCTTCCTTGTAGAATCCTGGCTCATTCGACATAACCATACCTGGTTTTAGTGTATGCTCATTAAACTCTTGACGGATACTCATCGGCCCCTCATGTACATTTAGGAAATGCCCAATACCATGTCCGGTACCGTGCCCATAGTTGAGCTGATTTTGCCACAATGCCTGTCTGGCTAGTATATCAATATGATATCCTTTGGTGTTCTCAGGAAACTGAGCTTGTGTCAAGCTGATCATGCCTTTTAGAACCAACGTAAAATGGTGTTTCTCTTCATCGCTAACAGGACCAACGGCAAAGGTGCGCGTAATATCAGTGGTTCCTTGAAGGTATTGACCTCCTGAATCAATAAGCAGCAATCCTTTGTTTTGTATGGTTGCAGCACTTGATTCTTCTACATGGTAATGCACGATGGCTCCGTTGCCTGCATATCCAACAATAGGATAGAAGCTTTCTCCCTGGTAGTTGTCCTGTTCTGCTCTGAACTTTTGAAGCTGAAGACGAACATCATATTCGCTGATCGAATCATCCTGTTGCATCTGCTTTTGTAGCCAATACATGAAGTTAACCAAAGCAGCTCCATCTTTTGCCATTGCTTTATGGAAATTGCTAATTTCTACTTCATTTTTTTGTGCTTTAAACAGACATGGCTGTGAGATCCCTTCGATAACTGTGTAATCGCTTTGAATTGTTCTATATACGCTATAATTCGTACGATCTGGATCAATGTAGAAGGATTTTATCTCCTCAGGAATCCAATCGGTTGTATAAATCTGCTCATATGGAAGAATTGTTATTCCTTCTTCAGTAAGCTCTGTCTTAAGTTGATCGTCAAGTTTTGCATCTTCACAGAATAGATAGGTTGCTTGCTGTCCAACAACAGCATAAGCAATCCAAACAGGATTAAATTGAATATCTGTTCCCCTTAGATTGAAAGTCCAGGCAATTTCATCAAGTGCAGAGATGATCTGACATGAAGCATTCTTCTCAATGAGTGTCTTCTGGATACGCTCAATCTTACTTTTTCGTGATTCTCCGCAGTATTCAATTGATAGTTCGAATGCTTTTTGTTGCGGCATCGATGGTCGATCAATCCATACTTCTTCAAGAAGATCTGCATCAATAATCTCACTTGATGTGGCTTCTTGTAGTTTGCGATAAGCATTTAATGATAAGCACTTGCCATCGATCGCAATTTTCTGATCACTATTTATTTGTTCTGCCACCCATGATTCAGGATCAGGAGTACCAGGCATACGCATTTTAAAAAGCTCAATTCCTGTTCCCTGAAGTTGCTGCTCCGCTTGAATAAAGTAGCGAGAGTCGGTCCATAAACCTGCTTGTTCAAGAGTAACAACTACAAGTCCAGCAGATCCTGTAAATCCGCTAATAAATGCTCTCGTTTCATAGCGTTCAGAGACATACTCACTTAGATGAGGATCGGCACCATTTATTAGCACAGCACCGATATTACGTGCTCTCATGATTGTTCTAAGCTGATCAATACGAGCGACGATGTTATTTGTTGTATTCATTATTGTAAAATGTTATAATATTCTTCATGGATTCAGCTCCCAGTTCATTGATATCCATTGTAACAGGATCAATAAACTCGATTGCTGAAATATCATCCATTGCAACTAGATTATCGTATCGTTCTAAAGTGCACAAATATACCATATCAAGGGTATAATAGTTTATTCCTCCATATGGATAAACATTCGGAAATGAACCAATGTATTTGTAGCTTGTAACTTCACTACCCAGTTCTTCTTTGATCTCTCTGGTTAATGCATTTTCTGCATTTTCTCCAGGATCAATAAATCCACCAGGAAGATCAAGCATCCCTTTGTGTGGATTGATTGCACGCCTACTGAAAAGAATCTCTCCTTGTCCGTTAACAATGATTGCAGCTACAGCAGATGAGGAATTGATGAATAACTTAAACTTACATTGCTCACAATGAAAGGAAAAGTCTTCTCGCCAGTTGAATGCTGTTGATCCACATTTCGGACAATACTTTATTACATTTCTGGGGTGTGTTTGACTATAGTTCATCTAAAATTCCGTTTATCCATTGATAAGCCATTTGTGGCCATTGTGTTACTGGTAATTTAATATCTCTCATACCAAATCCATGTCCGCCATGTGGGAAGATATGCATTTCACAACTCACATTGTGTTTTTTCAACGCTTGGTAGTATCGAATACTATTTTCGGCAGGAACTGCATTGTCATCTTGTGCATGAACCAGAAAAGTTGGTGGTGTATTCTCGTTAACCTGCATCTCATTGGAGTATAGATCAATCATTTCTTTATTCAAGCTTTTTCCCAGTAAGTTGTTGCGACTTCCTTTGTGGGTGATGTCTTCCTGAAATGATATCACTGGATATAATAGAATTTGAAAATCAGGTCGTGCATCATTCTCTTTATTCTCAAACTTCTTGAAATGTGTTGCTGCAGTTGATGCAAGGTGACCTCCGGCAGAAAAGCCTGCAATCCCAATTTTATTATTATCTATATTCCATTCTTTTGCATGATTACGTACCGTTTGAATAGCAGTACTAGCATCGTGCAAAGGAATATCATGATGACCATTAGGCAGGCGGTATTTTAATACAATAGCAGCAATTCCTCTTGCTTGAAGAAACTTTGCAAAATCATGACCTTCGTGATTTATGGCTTCCAATGCATATCCTCCTCCGGGACAAATAACTACTGCTGCATGTTTATTCTTTTCCTCTTCAGGAAGATATACATACATTTTTGCTTCAGAGATATTAATCACATGGTCTTTATCCTTATATGATTCTTCAACTTTAAGTCCATTGTCTTGTGGCTTAATATTGTATTTAAGATCTACCTTTAGTGATTGTGCACAAATGGTCTGTAATGATGTCATGGCTATAAAAAGTACGAGTGATATTCGTTTCATTTGATTTATTTTATTTTTTTACTCCTTTAAAGAAGTGTTCTTTTTCTGAGAAAAGCACATTAAATGTAGTCAGACTACCATATATTCTTGTGATATAGCTTTGTAATTGAATTTTATCTTCGTCCGACAATTTACTATGGCTATTGATATTTTGTTCTAACACGCGTAAACGATCTCTTACCATAATGATTTTGTGAAAGAATACTTCTACAGGAATTTCTTTAGGTTTTAAATCTGGATTTCCTGGCTGCAAAGTCATGATTCCATCATTCCATTTTTCACCCATTGGGATATCTTCCTGCAGTGCTCCATACTGATCAAGAACAAAAGATAAAGCTTCTTGAACCTCTTGAAGCGACAGACCATTACTTGGTTCTCTGTCGGTATTTAATTCCTTGACTTGTAAGTCTTCATTGTTCTTTGAAAGCTCAACTTTGCCTCCTCGTTCAAAAAATATTTCATAAGTGGTAATTCCTGTTCTACTAATAATACCTTCTCCGTATCGGTCATGCTCGACTCTTGTTCCAATAGTTAACTCAGTCATAGTTTCTATATTTTTAGTCGTGAATAAGTGATTAAAAATAGTAATATTAATCATAAATTGTGTGTATATTCCAACAAAGCTGTATTTTTGCAGCATGGATATTTGGTATCTCTTTAAAGGAATTATTATAGGTTTTGCAGTATCAATCCCCTTAGGTCCAATAGGGGTGTTGTGTGTACAGCGTACAGTTAACAAGAGCTGGCGATCGGGATTTTACTCAGGTCTTGGAGCTGCTTTTTCTGATAGCTTGTACGCAGTAATATCTGGTTTCAGTTTGACCTATATCATCAACTTTATCCGTCAGTTTCAGATGGAATTTCAATTGGTCGGAGGTTTTGTCCTTTTGGCCTTAGGAATACATATCTTCAGAACAAATCCAGTCACTGAAATTAGGAAATATCGCCGCAAAGGATCTTCATATTTCCAGGATATGTTGTCGACATTCATTGTTACCTTCTCCAATCCATTGGCAATATTTGTCTTTCTTGCCGTATTTGCAGGATCAGGAATTGTAATGAAGATTTCCGAACCTTTGGATGCTTCAATTATCATCTTTGGAATATTTGTGGGGGCAGCCTCATGGTGGTTGTTGCTTACTTCATTGGTGAATATGTTCCGTCATAAAATGAACTTGAGGGTTTTATGGTGGTTTAATAAAATTGCAGGCGCAGGAGTTATTGCGTTTGTGATGATCACCTTATTACTGCTGTTAATAAATAAACCTAATTTGATAGGGTAACATACTGACAATAAAAAACCGGAATGTAGTATTCCGGTCGTTCAATTTTTTCAGTTTAGTTACTCTAATAATCGTCGTATGGATTATCATCTAAATCAAAACTACTAAGATCAAGATCACCTAGATCTTCATCAAAATCGTCATAAATAGACATTCTTCTTTTGCTTGATTTTTTTTCTCTCGATGTTCTTCCCTTGGAAGCTGATTTGGGCATCTTATCTTCAAATTCGTTCCCAAAACTCCTACTCGAGGCCTTCTTGTTTTTCATGTTAGATCGAATAATAAAACAGATCAATACTCATATCTTTTTTTATCTCTGTTAACAATAACAGATATGTAAATCAAAAACTTTTTGAGTAAAAATCCAACACGAAAAAGCAGAAATAAAGATGTTACAAAATACATGTAAATAATGTAACCTTTTGTTTACATGTATTTAGCTTTTTCTTAAATTGACCGAATTAATTGTATGAGTTCTCCAATTGAATTAACATCCTGTAAATGGTTGTCTCGCGATATCTTCCAACATTTTTCTGTGGCATTATATTCTACCGTAAGATCGCTGTCATCAGTTGCTGTTACTAGAAATCCTTCTCTTTCAAGTGCTCTTTTTGTCCAAAAATGAGTAATTCCTGATGCCTGTAAGTGTATTTTTATATTGTGCTGAGAATGGTTTAGACGAAAATTACCTGTATTTAAGTCAAATTCAAACGAGTTACCATGGAACGCTTCTTCAAATTTGCCTGTAAGTACCAGGTCTTCGGGTGTTCCAATGTTCATTTGATGGTGTTCATTAAGTAACCATATCACATCAGCTGCTTGAAGCGCTAAATCCAGTTCATGAGTAGAAAGTAGGATCGCTTTACCTGTTTCTCGGGCAAGATGACGCAATAGTCTCATAATCTCCACACGGTTCGACAAATCAAGATGGGCTGTAGGTTCATCTAACAATACAATGGGGGTGTCTTGTACCAGTGCTTTGGCAATCATTGCTCTTTGCTTCTCTCCATCACTCAGCTGTGTAATATCTCTGTCTGCCAGATGCAGAATGTTCACTTGTTCAAGTGAGCGTCGGATGATCTCGCGGTCTTCTGAGCTCATCTTACCAAACCAATTGTTGTATGGATAGCGACCAAATGATGCCAGTTGCCAAACTGTTAGATTACCTACCCCTAAACCGTCAGATAAAACAAAACTAAGTAGTTTCGACATTTCCTGGAAGTCATGTTCTTTTACAGCTTTTCCTTTGATTAAGGTTTTTCCTGCAAGTGCCCGCTGTAAGCCAGACATGGTTCGCATTAAGGTAGACTTACCGCATCCATTGGGGCCCAAAAGACATACCAACTGACCTTCATATATCGATAAATTCAGGTGCTCAATAAGTGTTTTCTTATTACCTGGCTGATCATACCCAATTGATAGATCCTGTGATTGTAATATGATGTTACGTTGAGAATTCATGATTACTAATTAAAAGATGCTTTTACATTTCTACTTTTAATGATCACCCAAATAACAACAGGAGCCCCAAATATGGCAGTCACCGAATTAATTGGAAGTGTACTGTCCATTCCAGGTAATTGGGAAATGATATCACAGATTAACATTAGTATTGAACCCACAAGAATAACTCCCGGGATTAATATCTTGTGATCGGATGTTTTAAAAATTGAACGAACCATATGTGGTACTGCAATTCCAATAAATGCAATTGGCCCTGTAAAAGCTGTAAGTGTACCTGCCATGATACAGGTTGAAATAATGATCAGCAGACGCAAACGTTTTACATTAATACCAATGAGTCGCGCTTGATTTTCTCCGAGCAAGAGTGCATTTAGAGGTTTTAGTAAATACATTGCCAATAATAAACCTATTGATACCAGCGGTACCAATATATAAAGCTTGTCCCATGTAACTCCTGACAGACTACCAAAGGTCCATATTACGAAACTTTGCACACTAACAGGATCACTGAAGTATTGCAGTACGTTTACCACGGCTCCTGTAATACTACCAAACATGATTCCTACAATTAAAAGTGAGACTGAGTCCCGGACTTTATAGGATAACAGAATAACCAGGAGCATAATGAGTGATGAACCTGCGATTGCAAAGATTACAAGCGACCAATTGCCTAGCATGCCTGAGAAGATCCCTACAATACTACCTGATACAACATGTGCAGCCAGAATGAAGAGTGCAACACCAAGACTTGCTCCGGAACTTATCCCTAATACGTAGGGCCCGGCTAATGGATTTCGGAACATCGTCTGCATAAGAAGACCGGCTACCGATAATCCTGCACCACAGCAAATGGCTGTAATGGCTTTGGGCATTCTAAAATTGAAAAGAATGTATTCGATGCCTGTATTAACTTCCTGACCTAGTGCAACAGCTTTTATCGTTGATAGAGGGATGTGAACACTTCCTACCAATACGTCGACTATCAGAAAGAACAGACATGCAATAAACAGGGCTATTATGCAGATTATATGGCGATGTTTATTGATCACTTGCTTAATTTTTTGTGGTAATATAGTGAATATTCAGGTAAAAGTTCTGGATGAATAATTTTGATGAAGTCGGCCAATATAAGATCAGGTCTAACTACACCACTTTCATAGTAGTCATTAGCATAACGTTCATTTACCCTATTCATACGATTATAAACATTGCCGGTTTTTACACAGTTGAAAAGTTCATAGCGTTCGTCTTGTGACGTTAATTCTGTAATAGATTGTGTTTTTGCATCTAACCAGAAATTGGCATCTGCCATATATTCAACTACATTTTCAAATCCTACAGGAATACTTCCCTGACTTTTGTCGCCTGGGATATTATATGCTCCTCCTGCCTGACGAACCAGCCGTGATGTATAACTCTCGTTTCCTGCAATGTACCATGTTCCTTTATAATTGGAACCCAACATGGTTTTAGGCTTTTCTTTGACCTGTTTCGCAAGTTGAATGTAGTTGTTATAATCGTTGCATATTTTGTCGAACACTTTTATTGCTTCTTTTTCTTTGCCCACAAGTAATCCGAGAACCTTCACCCATTCGGCTCTTGCAAGAACTGATTGTTCCATCCATTCAATGTTATAAACCAATGGGATCCCTGTAGCTTTTAGCTGTTGATCTTGAGTCAGACTCTGATTGTAACCACTCTTTAGAAGAATCTCAGGTTCACATGCTACTAATCTTTCAGTATCTGGTTTTAAATCGTTACCAAGATCTTTCACCTCACCATTGTTGTAGCGTTTCCAAACCTCTTGATGATATACGCTATTGGGTATAGTTGTTGCACATATTACATTGGTAGATCCAAGGATATCTAAAAAACCAATATTGGTATTCGACATGCTAGCTACTTTCTGTACGGGGATTTTTACCACCTGAATGTCTTGAGGAAGATCTAATGGTGCTTTCTTATCTCTTGGAACCAACAGATAGCGTCCCATATATTGTCCTTCAATCCATGGATTTGTTAGTTCCAGTAATTGATATCCAAGATGCTGCTTAACACTGAATAATTGAGCATGCTTTATTTCCAAAGCATTACTATTCTCACTATATACTACTGCTTTTGTTCCTTGTTTATTAGTACATGCGCTTATGACTAACAAGAGCAGACATAATACTTTAACGAATTTCATAATTCAACTCCTAATAATTAAGGAGGAGTTAGAAGGAATACATTAGATGTACTCGCTTTTTTCTCCCCGAAAACAACGAATATTTATTTGCTGAAGGCAGGTCTTCTGGCTCTGTTCATCTATAACTTCCTTCCCATAATACAACAGTGGATTTGTGTTATAGACTATTCGAACATTACAGCTGCGGGGGCAGCTCCGGTATCACACCGGATTCCCTTTTAATGGTTACTGTTTTCAACCTTCTGTGCAAAGGTAATGAACTAGCTGGATAGATTATTGTTTTACTTACGAAATTTAAATAACGATAGCATGGATACCAATGGACGATATTTTAAAGCTTTTGAAAAAAGGGTCGAGGCATTGAAGGGGCAGTTTAATTCAGATAGGGCAAAACGACAGCATGCCAAAGGAAAATTAACTGCTTGGGAACGTATCGAATTATTGTTTGATGCTGATACCTTCGAAGAGGTTGATGCCTTTGTTACTCCGGAAGCGCAACAGTTTAGTTTTGGAACCGTTGAAAAATCTTATGGTGATGGTGTTATCGTAGGACATGGTAAGGTTGATAATCGACTGGTGTTTTGCTATGCGCAGGATTTTACAATTATGGGTGGTTCGCTTGGAGTGGTACATGCTCGTAAGATTGCCAAGATTCAGGAAATGGCATTAAAGATGGGGGCTCCAATAATCGGATTAATCGATTCGGGAGGGGCACGAATACAAGAAGGAATTGCTAGTCTTGCTGGCTATGCAACAATCTTTCACAATAACATTCATGCTTCCGGCATTATCCCTCAGATATCTGTTATCATGGGACCTGCTGCAGGAGGTGCTGTTTATTCTCCTGCATTAACCGACTTTGTTTTTATGACTAACCATACAAGCTATATGTTTGTCACTGGTCCGAATGTGGTGAGGGAGGTATTGAATGAAGATGTTACATCTGACGAACTTGGTGGAGCGGAAGTACATGCCCGAAAGAGTGGAGTAGCTCAAATGATTTTTGAGGATGAAGAGAATACGATATTGGGACTAAAGAAGTTTCTGTCTTATATCCCATCTAATAATGTCGACAATCCTCCTTATGTTGAAAGTAATGTTGCTACTCCTGATATCAATGAACGTTTACGCGATATTGTACCCGACGATCCCAATAAACCATATGATGTGAAGGATGTGATCGAGTTATTAGTCGACAAGAATAGTTTTTACGAGATTTCTGAACAGTTTGCTCCTAACATCGTTGTTGGTTTTGCACGCTTAAAGGGAAAAACCATTGGTATTGTCGCCAATCAGCCTAAAGTATTGGCTGGTACTCTTGATATCAATTCAGCAGTAAAGGGTGCACGTTTTATTCGCTTCTGTGATGCTTTTAATATCCCTATTCTAACCTTAGAGGATGTCCCTGGTTTCTTGCCAGGTCTTGATCAGGAACATTTTGGAATTATTCGTCATGGGGCCAAATTATTGTATGCCTATAATGAGGCTACAGTAGCGAAAATTACGGTTATTCTGCGTAAATCATATGGCGGAGCCTACATCGTAATGAATAGTAAGAACCTGGGAGGCGACTTTAATTTTGCTTGGCCTACTGCAGAGATTGCAGTGATGGGACCAGATGGAGCTGTAGCAGTATTGTATCGCAAAGAATTGGAAAAATCAGAAGATCCTGATGCGATGAAAAAGGAACTCGTCCGGACATACCGCGAAGAGGTGGCTAATCCTTTTGTTGCAGATGAGAAAGGGTACATTGATGAGGTGATTGATCCTGCCATTACAAGAATGAAAATAGTCTCAGCATTTGAGGCACTACAAAATAAGTGGGTGAAGGCTCCTGCACGTAAACATGGGAATATTCCATTATAGCGACCTAAGTCAATCTGCCGAATAATGCCTGAAATAGAAAAGAAATCGAATAATGTCATGAAAATAAAACGACTATTAATAGCAAACCGAGGCGAAATAGCCGTCAGAATAATTAAATCAGCTAAAGCGTTGGGAATAGAAACGGTGGTGATAAAAACCTCTGCAGAACCTAGCGCAATCTATGTAAGAGAAGCTGATATAGTTCACGATGATACTGATGATGTCTCTGAAATTCCGGTTTTTCTGGATATTGAGCGACTCATAGAGATTGCATTAGAACATGAGGTAGATGCTGTTCATCCAGGATATGGTTTCCTGGCTGAAAATGCTTACTTCGCCCAGAAGTGTATGGATAACAGATTGATGTTTATAGGTCCTTCTCCAGATGCGATCTATAAGCTGGGCAATAAAACTATTGCACGACAGATTGCATTACGTAATAAAGTTCCTATGGCTACAGGTAGTCGCGGAACGATTCGATCGACTGATGAGGCCATAAAAGTAGCGGAAAGAATAGGCTATCCTGTTATTGTAAAAGCTGCGTCTGGTGGGGGAGGTCGTGGTATGCGTATTGCCTGGAATGAGGAAGAACTACCACAAATGTTACGCCTGGCACAGAATGAAGCGGAAAAGGCGTTTAATGATCCAAATGTGTTTATCGAGAAGTACATTGCAAATCCGAAACACATAGAGTTTCAGATTCTGGGAGATACTAAAGGGGATGTGATTCATCTTGGAGAGCGAGAATGTTCCATACAACGTAAACATCAAAAGCTACTAGAAGAGGCACCGTCATCGGCATTATCTCCTGAGTTAAGGGAAGAGATGGGAGAGGTGGCAGTGCGATTGGCAAAGGCTGTTCGCTATCACTCGGCCGGTACGGTTGAATTCTTGTTGGATTCAAATGGTGAATACTATTTTATGGAGATGAATACGCGTATTCAGGTTGAGCACCCGGTGACAGAGTTGATCACTGGAGTTGATTTAATCGAAAAACAGATACGTATCGCTGCAGGTGAGCCATTGGGACTTACACAGGATGATATAAAATTGAATGGTTGGGCTATTGAATGTAGGATTAATGCCGAAGATGTTCAGGCTGGTTTTGCACCTAGTCCGGGAATGATTGAAAAGCTTTCTTTCCCTGATATGGATTTTGTCCGCGTAGACTCAGGTATTGAGGAAGGTTCAGCTATTGCTTCAAACTTTGATTCAATGATTGCCAAATTAATTGTATCAGGCGAAAATCGTGATGAGGCAATTGCTAATTGTCGCAAGGCTCTCGATAAGGTCTGGGTGAAAGGTATCAAGACCACTATCCCGTTTTTTAAACTATTGATGAAGCATCCTGTCTTTGTTGGGGGAGATTTCACCACCGGTTTTATAGAAAATGATCTTGAGCAATATCATGAAGCGAAAGCCGAGGAAGAGCAGGTTGCTGCATGGTTTGCCACTAAATTGTTTGTTGAAGAGAAGACTGCTGATAGTGATGCAACAGTCGACTTTGAACAAGGGAAAAAGATGGATCCATGGTTGCTTAACAAACGACTGAATCAATTTTAATCTTAACTAATTTAATGGCTATGGCTAAGACACTACTGCAAAAGATCAATAAACTATATGCTGTAAATGCAAAGAAAAAGAAATATAGCTTCTCCTTACCACTTGAGGATCGTATTAAAGTTGATAAAAAGGAGTTCGATATTAAGCTGAAGGAAGATGATAAACTGGGTACTTATATTTTGTGGAAGAACAGGAAATATCCAGTGGAAGTTGTATTCAAACGCCAAAATAAATATGAGATTTTGCTCAATGGGGTGAGTTATACGTTTACCATTGAGACGCCAACTTCGATGAAACGCCTTCGTTTTATTAGTCGCAAAAAGGGTAGTAGCGACAAGGAAGTAATTAAAGCTCCAATGCCAGGTAAAATCATAGATGTGCTGGTGCAAGAGGATGCTGAAATCCGTAAAGGAGAACCTATCCTGATTTTAGAAGCGATGAAAATGCAAAATGAGATACAATCAACAGTAGCAGGTAAAATTACTGCGGTGCATGTGAAGGCTAATGATTCAGTGATGAAGGATGAAATTCTGATTGAGATTAAGAAAAAATAGTATTATAGGTTGCCTTGAGACTCCGCGACAGAGTCTCAAGGTATTTTAATTCTTATCTCTTCTTTCGCTTGAAAATACTTCTGATCAGGTTATAGATCTTACTTTCTTTTTTCTCTTCTGTCTTGCGAACTCTTCGATCTTTCTTGTCTTTCTTAGCAAATAGCTCTTTGAATTTCGATTCAAGATCTTGATTTTCCCTGTAATGAGGAATGTTCAGTTGTGCAACAACACCATATGGCAGCGATGGGAAATGGTCGTATCTGATCGATCGGAATGCCTTATTCCTATTGATCATTCCTAAGTACTTACCGTAGATTGGAAGTGCCATATATGCCCCCTGTCCGTAGGTAATCGATCGGAAATGAACACTCATATCTTCACCTCCTACCCAAACTCCGGTAACCAGATTAGGAGAGTAACCAATAAACCATCCATCAGCATGGTTCTGGGTAGTACCCGTTTTCCCTGCAATATCGTTATCTAGTTTGTAGATTCTTCGTAGGCTTCTTCCGGTACCGTCATTAACTACCGATCTTAGCATGTGATTTATAATGTCGGCGTATTGCTGGTCAACTACCTGTTCTGGTCGAGGATTATTCTCCGTAAAATCGTGAATAAGCTTACCTTTAGCATCTGTAATTTTTACAAGATAGTATGGGGCAACCTTTTTCCCTCTGTTGGCCATTACGCTATATGCTTTCACCATATCAAGAAGTGATATATTGGCAGTTCCCAATGCCAATGAAGGATACTCAGGTAGCTCTGAAGTAATGCCCATATTATTGGCCAGGTCGACAGTTTGTTCTACTCCTGCCTTGAAAATCATGTCTACTGCAACTGTGTTGACCGATTCGGCCAGTGCTCCTTCCATTGAGTAATACCCTGTGTAATGGTTTTCGGCATTCTCTGGCGACCAGTTGTTGAATTCACGATATACCTTGCGTTCGTTTTTATAGTATTCATACGGACTGTAACCGCTTTCTAGTGCCGATAGGTATACCAAAGGCTTGAATACTGATCCTACCTGACGCTTTGAGGTAACATGATCGTATTTGAAGAAATGATGGTTTGTTCCTCCTACCCAGGCTAGTATTTTACCTGTCTTAGGATTCATCGAAAGTACTCCAGTATTTAATCTTTTCAAATAATGACGAACGGAGTCTCGCGGACTTAGTTTTACTTCCTTTTCTCCATACCAGGTAAAGATCTTTGTCTGCACTGGTGTATTAAATATCTTTTTGATTTCAGCTTCACTTTTACCTGCAGCTTTTAATCTGCGGTACCTGGTAGAGCGTTTGATGGCTGCATCCAATGGTTTTGTGTTTTTTCCCCATGGATCACGACTAGCCCAATGCTTGTTGAATGTTTGCTGTAGAGAAGTCATATGACTCTTCATGGCTGTTTCAGCGTATGATTGTAACCTTGAATCGATGGTTGTATAAATCTTTAATCCATCGGTATAAAGATTGTAATGGGTACCATCTGCCTTGGGATGCGTTTTTAGCCACTCTGCTATTTCTAGTCTGATTTTCTCTCTTAGATAAGGTGCCGGACCATCGCTGTGTGTAAGTCTATTGTACTTTAGCTTAATGGGGAGAAGCATTAACTCCTTTGCCTTCTTTTCTGTAATGAGGTCGTATTTCGCCATCTGCGAAAGCACTACATTACGTCGCTGTGTTGAACGTTCAGGGAAAAGACGAGGATTGTATGAGGTAGGTGCTTTAAGCATACCAACCAAAACTGCAGCCTCTTCAATCTTTAAATCTATTGCGTGCTTGCTGAAGAAACGTTGGGCTCCGGATTCAATACCGTAGGTGTCTTCTCCAAAAGGTACTGTGTTTAGGTAAAGATTCAGAATTTCTTCTTTGGTATAAATCTTTTCCATGCGCGTAGCAATAATTGCTTCTCTGAATTTTGCTGCAGGCATGGTCATCGGACCATAGTTTTTACGAGGGTAGATGTTTTTAGCCAACTGCTGACTCAGGGTACTTCCTCCTCCTGAGCTTCTATTTCCCATTAACAAGGTCTTGAAGAATACACGAAGAAGACTGCGTTGATCTACTCCCTGGTGCTCAAAAAAGCGAACATCTTCTGTGGGGATTAATGCCTTGATTACAAATGGAGATATTTTATCAATGGGGACATTGGTTCTGTTTTTGATATATAGTCTCCCTAGCGTCTTCCCATCTCCCGAGATAATCTCTGAAGCTGTAGCTGTTTTTACTTTTCTAAGCTCATCTTTTGACGGTACAGGTCCCCAGAATTCCCAAAATACAGTGAGAACAAAGAATCCGGTTAAGATGAATCCAACGATTGTTGCACTGATTAGAAAACGCGTTAGCTTTTGCTTAAAAGTTGAGTTTTTTTTGCTGCGCGATTTACTTTTTGCACGTGGCTTACCGGCTGGCTTCTTTTTGGCTACAATTCGCTTATTTGTTGTCGTTTTTCTTGTTGGCATAGGGACTAATTTTTATACAAAAATAGAGTATTATCCCACAATGAGGCCCTGTCATGCAGGAAATCATTTAAAGAAACGCAATAACCGCGCCAAGAAAGTGTATTAATCAGTAAGTTATATTTTGATTTAATGTGTAATACCTATTTAGGCTGCTGCGTGCTTGCGCTTTTTGTTTAGTAATTCACGCCCGTGACTTATTGCTTCAACACGTGATGAACGGTAATAAAAGAATAAAGTCACAAAACTTAATATCCAAAAGAAAAATCCAACTCCTGGAAATACTTGAATCATTTCATCTCCATTACCAGAAGGAATAGCTGATATGTCGAAAGCAAACATGGCTAAAATCAATGTGGCTCCTGATAATATATGCTGGGCTTTCTTTTTTGATGATAATAATGCTGCGATATAGCTGATGTTAGCCAACCAGCCTAATGTTAGAAAAGGCATGGAAAAAATAATACCCTTCCATCCTGAGACTATGGTTTCTGCTCCGATAGTATCTGCTCCCATAAATGTTGGGATGATACATGAAATACTGAATAGTACCAGGGAGATTGTTTTTACAATTTGCGTGCGACTAAATGCTTGCTTTAGCATGACTATTTTAAATTTTACGATAGACAATTTTTTCAGCGCGCAAATATCATATAACTAAAAACCCTGGCCAAACGACCAGGGTTAAGTATTTGTTAATAGTGTTGATTGTCAGTAATCAAGGTGTTCCAACGTTTAGAATAATGAAAGCTGAGTAATTTGCTGTTCATCTTCTTTCTTTGGTTCTTCTATCGGAGCTTCCTCTTCTTTTGCCTCTACTGTTTCTTCTTCCACTTCTGCTTCTACCTCAGCAGGAGCTTCAGTTTCTTGTTCTTCAACAACCGGCTCTTCTTCGATAGCTTCAACAGGAGCAGTTTCTTCCTCTACTGTTTCTTCTTCCACTTCTGCTTCTACCTCAGCAGGAGCTTCAGTTTCTTGTTCTTCAACAACCGGCTCTTCTTCGATAGCTTCAATAGGAGCAACCTCTTCCTCTACCGTTTCTTCTTCCACTTCTGCTTCTACCTCAGCAGGAGCTTCAGTTTCTTGTTCTTCAATAACCGGCTCTTCTTCGATCGCTTCAACAGGAGCAACCTCTTCCTCTACCGTTTCTTCTTCCACTTCTGCTTCTACTTCAGCAGGAGCTTCAGTTTCTTGTTCTTCAACAACCGGCTCTTCTTCGATGGCTTCAACAGGAGCAACCTCTTCCTCTACCGTTTCTTCTTCCACTTCTGCTTCTACTTCAGCAGGAGCTTCAGTTTCTTGTTCTTCAACAACCGGCTCTTCTTCGATAGCTTCAACAGGAGCAGTTTCTTCAGCAACAGGTTCTTCTTCATTTTGAGGTGCCCAGAAGTCATCATCTTCCTCTTCCTCCTCATCTTGTTGCTCGAACATGTTTTCAATTGCAGCTTCAAGGTCGGCCTCAGCTTGTTCCTCTTCAGTAAGCTCTTCCTCCTCTTTCTCCTTTTTAAGCTGGTCTATAACTTCATCGATAACCTCATCACGAGCTTCAACTACTTCTTCAATCTCTTCTTCCTCAGCTACAGCTTCGATATTTTCTTCTTCTGTTACTTCAACAGCGGCAACGTCTTCTTCTATTGCTTCCTCTTCAACAACAGCTTCTACCTCCTCGGTAACCTCTGTTTCTTGTGCTTCAGCAACTGGCTCCTCATCAGCAACTGGCTCTTCTTCTGCTATTGCTGCTTCAATTTCTTCCTGAGTTTCTTCAGCAGTTACATCTTCAGTAATGGTTTCTTCAACCTCTACTACCTCATCAACTACTTCTAGTTCCTCCTCCGGTGCTTCAACTTCTTCAGTAATATTTGTTTCATCAATTGCTTCTACTTCCTCTGCAATTTCTTCTGCCACTTCAGCTACCTCTGGTGTTTCATTTAGTGCTTCTACCTCATCAAGAATTTCCTCAAGGGTAACCTCTTCCTGCACCTCTTCTTCACTTACAACTACCTCTGGAGCTAGTTCCTCAGGATAACGTGTTGTTAATTCAAATTCAGCAGCAGCCATAAAGCTTTCAAACTGCTCAACACTATCCCAGTAGAAGTGGATATACGATGCAAGAATATGATCTTGTCTCCAAAGGCGCGATTTTACACGCTCATCACGAGCAGAATAAACTACAGCAATATTATCGGTTAACTCACTATTTCTGATTTGTGAATAATGGAACTCATGCCCTCTAAACTCTTGATCACCAATAGCCACTTTTCTGTAACCCAGATGAAGGTTCATGTCTTCAAGAGTTGTATCCTGATCGAGAATACCACACATTTTGTACTTGTTACCTTCGGCATCAATGATGTTATTTGATAAATACATCATACCTCCACACTCAGCATGTACAATACCTCCATCAGCGACAAATGCTTTCATTGATTCTTGCATGGCGGTATTTTCCGATAGCTGTGTTAAATACAACTCTGGATATCCTCCAGCAAGATATACCATATCAGCTGGTGGAATTTCAGTATCAGCAATCGGACTGAAATATTTGATGTTTCCTATTTGCTCAAGAATCTTTAAGTTATTCTTGTAAATGAAATTGAAAGCATCATCGTATGCTACTGCAATTGAAAGTTTCTTTGAATAGTTCTGCTCAGGAGCTTCTTGTTGATCAACATCACAAGCTGTGGTCTCAAGTAATAGGTCAATATTGATATGCGATGAAATATGATGAGATAGATTCTCAACAATGGCTTCGTAATTGTGATCATCGGCTATACTCAAGCCAAGGTGACGAGAATTAATGGTAACATCATCGTTGGTAGGAATGTATCCTAACGATGTGATACCAACATCTTCAGCTGCCTCTTTTAAAAACTGGTAATGCGATTCTGTTCTTACATGATTAAAAATCACACCAGCAAGATTAATATTTTCATCAAAATTCTTAAATCCATACAAAAGTGGAGCAATTGAATATGCTGTCGCTTTTGCATTGACAACCAAAATAACTGGTAAATTCAGGTGCTTTGCAATCTCTGCACTACTGCCTTTGGCTTTCTGAGCTCCATCAAATAGGCCCATTACACCTTCTACAATACATACGTCTTTATTCTGACTGTAGTGGTTAAATGTATTTTGTACATGTTTTTCACTACTCATAAATAGATCCAGATTGATAGAATCTTCTCCGGATGCCATTTTGTGATGATAAGTATCAATATAGTCAGGTCCGCATTTAAATGGTTGAATTTGCTTTCCTCTGTTACGTAAAGCTCTGAGTAAACCCAATGTAACACTGGTCTTTCCGCTACCAGAAGCTGGCGCTGCAATTAGAAATCTTGATTGCTTCATAATATAAGAATTCGAAAAAAGGCTATTAAATTTTCTGGTTTTTTGCTGTGTTCTTTTGTCTACAGGCAAAAGTAGAAAAAATAATGTCAAGTAAATAAGGTTTTTAAAAATTGCTATCTATTAAAAAAAAGTTAAAAAAAGAGCCCGTGTGCGAACACGGGAAGCGTTTTTTTTATACATTTGTGCCCATAACACTAATGATCTGATATAAAAAATTAATAAATCGAAACATGACTCGATACGCATTTGAAGACTTAAAAGATAAAGTTTGTGTCATCACAGGTGGCGCAGGAGTTATCGGTAGCTCTATGGCTGAGGTATTAGCTGGGGCTGGAGTAAAAGTGGCTATCCTTGATCTTGTAAAAGAAAAAGCTGACGAGGTAGCAAAAACTATTTCTGAGAAATTTTCAGCAGAAGTTATCGGCGTTGAGGCTAATGTATTGGATAAAGAATCCTTGAAAAAAGCCCACGACGAAGTAAAAGAGAAGTTAGGTGCTGTAAACCTTTTGATTAATGGTGCCGGAGGTAACTCTCCAAAAGCAACGACTCAAGTTGAGCGAATGAACAAGGGGAACCTTGATAAGCTTGAGGAAACTTTCTACGGTTTGTCGATGGACGGATTCGATCATGTTTTCGCATTAAACTTCACAGGTACTTTATTGCCAACAATGCAATTTACCAAGGATATGTTGGAAGCAGGAGAGGGTGCTGTATTGAATATCTCTTCAATGAATGCATTCAAACCGTTGACTAAGATTCCTGCATATTCAGCAGCAAAAGCGTCGGTTAATAACTTTACTGAGTGGTTGTCTGTTCACCTTGCTGAAGTAGGTATCCGTGTGAATGGTGTGGCTCCAGGATTTTTCCTTACCAACCAGAATCGTTTCTTATTAACTGATGAGGAAACTGGTGAGTTGAAGCCTCGAGGAAATACCATTATTCAAAATACACCAATGGGTAAATTCGGTAAGCCTGAGGATCTTCAGGGTACTGTATTGTTCCTGTTATCAGATATGTCACAATTCATTACAGGTGTAACTATCCCTGTAGATGGTGGTTTTAACGCATTTGGTAAAGTATAATTTTTAAGGAGGAGAAAGCGATGAAGTTAGAGCAAACGTGGAGATGGTATGGTCCTAATGATAATATCAGTTTAAGCGATATTCGTCAGGCTGGGGCAACTGGTATTGTTACTGCATTACACGATATTCCTAATGGTGAAGTATGGTCATATGAGGCTATCCTTGAAAGAAAACAAATCATTGAGAAGGATAATACAGAATGTAATAAACTGCATTGGTCAGTGATTGAGAGTATTCCTATTCATGAGGATATCAAGCAAGGAAAAGCTACAAGAGATCAATATATCGAAAATTACAAAGAGAGTGTTCGTAATGCAGGTAAAGCTGGTGTGCCTGTTGTGTGTTACAACTTTATGCCTGTAGTTGACTGGACCAGAACTAATCTTGCAAAACCAATGGCTGATGGTTCTTTGGCTCTAGGATTTGATATGAATGATTATATCGCATTTGATGTTTTCATCTTACAACGTCCGGGTGCTGAGGCTGAGTATACCGCTGAGCAATTGGCTGAAGCAAAGGTTTGTTTCGAGAGCATGAGCGATGACTACAAAAAGTTGTTGGAGAAGAATATTATTGCAGGTTTACCTGGAGCTGAAGAATCATATGGTTTGAAAGAATTCCAGGCAAAACTTGATGAATATAAGGATATCACTGAAGAGGATTTCCGTGAGAACTTGTACTATTTCTTGAAAGAGATTGTTCCTGTTGCTCAGGAAGCTGGTGTTAAACTAGCGATTCATCCTGATGATCCACCACGTTCATTGTTTGGCTTGCACCGTATCGTAAGCTGCATTGAGGACTGGGTAAAGATCATCGAAGCTGCTGATTATCCTGTAAATGGATTTACTTTCTGTACTGGCTCTTTAGGTGTAAGTGCCGATAATGATCTAGTTAAGATGGTAAATAAGCACGGTAATCGTATTTACTTTGCTCACTTGCGTAGTACTGAACGCGATGAGAAAGGTAACTTCCACGAAGCAGATCACCTTGAAGGTGACGTAGATATGTATTCTGTAATGCACGCTTTGTTGCAAGAGCAATCAAGAAGAGTTGAAGCAGGTGAAGATACTTATCTACCTATGCGTCCTGATCATGGTCACGTAATGCTTGACGACCTTAATAAGGTAACCAATCCTGGTTATTCTGCAATCGGTCGATTAAGAGGATTAGCTGAATTACGTGGATTAGAAATGGGAATTCTACGTAGTCAGGAGTTTGAGGCGCTAAAAGCGATGTTCAAAGAGAAGAAATGGCAGGATAAAATGGAAGAAGAGTTGTCAATGATTGAATGTTAACGACACGATAGATTTTATTTTAAGAAGAAATTAGGGAGGCGTAATGCTTCCCTTTTTTTGTGCCGTGTTTTGCTAAGCGGCCAATAAAAAACGGGGTACTCAATAAATGAATACCCCGATAATATATCTGACAAATAATACTTGTTATTGATTGAATTGGATTTTTAATCCTACAAATACTCTACGTCCTGGATCAATTGTTGCGTAATTACTTCCGTATGGACGATCATCAGTATAGTCGAATAGATTCTTTACACCTAAATCGATGCTAAACTTCAGGTCGTTAACATGAAACAATTGGTGTGTAGTCGTCAAATTCCAAAGTGAATATGATGGCGCTTCTTCTTCGTTCTCATAGAAGCGATCACCTTTGATCTTTCCTTGAAGTGCAACTGATAATCTGTATTT
Organism: Puteibacter caeruleilacunae; assembly: GCA_005217565.1. Lineage (GTDB taxonomy): Bacteria > Bacteroidota > Bacteroidia > Bacteroidales > Prolixibacteraceae > Puteibacter > Puteibacter caeruleilacunae. The sequence goes on along the minus strand of SJCO01000004.1, from coordinate 386,125 downwards.
ATCGCTGAACTTGTTATTGTAGCTCAACGTAGCACGAGCAGAATGTTTCGATGTTCCATCAAGACGATTATCTGTGTCGTTGTTTGTAGCATCAAGGTAGCTATATCCTCCTTTAAACATCATGTTTAGAGGTAGCTTAGCAGTAAGCAATAGATCAATACCTTTTGTGGTTACCGAGCTGATATTACCATATTCCATACGCTTTTTGTATCCGGCAGCTTCGTCTTCTGCAGTAATTGGAACATATGGATTGTCGATCATGTCATCTACTTCATTGTGGAACACAGTAGCAGAGATGTTCAACGATTTGGTTAGATATTCAACCGATGCTGATACATAGTCTGATGATTGTGGATCCAAATCCTCGTTTCCAACAATATGAGTCCCTCTACTGGTAACATAGTCGTAGTATAGCTCTTTCAATTCTGGAGTCTTATATCCTTTCGAGTATCCTGCACGAACTGCAAAATCACCCATGCTATATTTTGACGAGATCTGAGGAGTAAAATAGTTTCCGTATTCGTTGTGATGATTTAATCGTCCACCAATTACTGCTGTAAGGTCTTCTGTAATGTTGATCTCATCTTGTAAAAGCAAGTTGTATGAGGTAGTCGATTCTTCTCCTGGGAAGAAACTGGTCTCTTTAAACTTGTCTCCAATAACTTCAGCACCTGCAGTTAGATAATGTGCATCACCCCAACCGAAGTAGCCGATTACCTTTAACTCTTGATAGTTTTGGTCTTTTCTAACCTCAGTATCACCTTCAGCAAAGTCTCCGCTCTTCTTGAAGTAATCTTTGGTATATTTCCAGTTGTCAAAGTGATATGTTGCTTTGATAAAGTCTTTACGAGTGATGTGATAGGTACCACCTAATCCTAATGTAGTACTTTCAAATCCCATATCATATTTATAGTGAGCTTCTGGTTTATACTTGGTTTTCTCGTAGTACGATCCTTTTGCGTAGAAGCTTAATTGCTCAGTCGGAGTATAATTGAAACGCTGACCGATAGTATAGTCTTTTGCTTCATCTATAATTTTCTTCTCAGTCTCTTTTTCTCCTTTGCTACTGGTCTCAAGGTTGCTTAACTGATAACCATCAGTTCCTTTTTTTGTGAAGGAAGTTGTAGAGCTAAACTTGTCTGATTTAAATGCTATCGAATTGTTCGTACTGTAAGTTGAGTACTTTGAAAGATAGTTATCGGTTACTACGTCAATCTTTCTGGTTGGGCGCTTAGTGATGATGTTGATTACACCTCCAATTGCATCAGAACCGTATAATGCTGATGCTGCTCCTTTTAGTAATTCAACGCGCTCCACATTTGCCATGTTTAAGCGATCAACTTCTGTGTTTCCACTAACATTTCCAGCTACACGTTCTCCATCAATCAAAATAAGGATATAGCTGTTTGGAAGACCATTCAAGGTAAGGTTGGCTCCCATTGAACCAGGACTAACATCGATACTTGGACTAAGGTACTCAATTGCATCTTTTACTGTACGAAATCCTTTGTTATGCAATTGCTCGCTCGATAATACCTGAGTAAGTACAGGTGAATTCTTTAACGGACGCTGAGTTCCGGTTCCTGTAACCACTACATCTTCAAGGTTAATTGCTGATTCTTCCAATGCAACTTCAAGATAGGCATCTTTTGCATTTACTGTCTTTACAATCGACGTAAATCCTGAGTAGGAGATTCTTATTACATAATCTCCTTTTTCAAGATCAATCTTGAATTTTCCATCTTTGTTGGTTGCGGTACCTAATGTTGTACCTTCTACAATTACGTTTGCTCCTGGCAACACCCGACCAGTTTTTTTGTCGATCACCTTCCCGTCTATCTTGATCATTGCTGCATGCACGATCGACGTGATTAATAATACTGCTGTAAGTAAGCAGAACTTTTTCATGTTCATAATTAAACGATTAATAATTGATTAATACAATTAACCGCAGCAGCTTGATCAGTATAAGGTTTTGTGTAGACATACAGATGCTAACAACCTACGCTTCTAATCCCGAAAGCTACGGATATGAGAATTATTGGCAGGTCTTCTGGCTTAGCTCGTGCTTTGCGGCCTTCCCATCCTTTATTTATAGGACAGTGGCTGTAGATACAAAGCTGTTTTGAGCATTACAGCTGCGGGTACAGCTCCGGTTTTGCACCGGATTCCCTTTTCATTCCACCTGGGCGGAACACCAAAATTCGCGGCAAATATAATTTTATCTTCTTATTTTTTGAACTGATTGATAAGGTGTTTTACATTTTTTTTACGAATGATAACATAACCTGTTAGGTGAGCAGTAGTAAACAATAATCCTATGATAAGTATAAAATAACTCCCAAATAGATCGGTAAAAATTCTACCACTGTGTATTTCGCGACTAAAATCAACGAGCGACACTCTATTTGAGGTGTGGTGATCTGTGTATTTCCCGAATGTATTTGTGTGTGCTATTGCAGATATTCCTTTGTAGTAATTGCTTACATATTCGTTGCCTTGATTATCAACAAGATATCCGTTAGCTCTTAGTGGCTTTGTTGTTCGTGGCTCAATCTGATTTTTTGTAGTATGCCATAAGTAGATCCCCTTGGTTGAGGCTACTAATATTTTCCCTGGCGATGAAAGTTTTACCACTTGTATCCCCATGCCACTCACAGGAGGTGTATTCTTTTCTTCAATCAGCATTGGATTATTCGGCTGAAATGAGAATACTCTTGATCTTGAAAAAATAAATATTTTGTTGACTGCAGGATCGTAGGCTGCGCGACTGAATTTATGACGAAAATCAATTGATGACTTGCTTATGGCTCGTTTCTTAAGTGGTGTTGATAGTGGTGCTTTCAAAAACATTCCTGTAACAGCTATTACTAATATCAGGAATGAAAAGCGTAAAGCAAGCGTATAGTGTTTCTTTAGATTGCGACCATATTTCTTTTTCTTATTTTTTCTGTTAAATGTCATCAGCAGACTTCTTACGATGATGAAGATAAGTACAACTGCCACAAGGTCCATAATCAAGATGCCTGGTAGTCCAATAAGATCGCCTGAATGGATTTTCTTTGTCACCCTGTACCAACTCATGTCATTGCTGAGGTTGGCTGTATTCAATGGCACTTGTTCAAATTGTAGGGCCTGATCATTGATATTGGCTTTGAATAGCTTGTATTTTGTCAATGCATATATACTATCCCCGGCAATGAATACTGATAAACATCTTTTATTAATAGGAAGATTTACCTTTTGCCAGGAATCGGCATTTCGTTTTCTGTGATATAGACCGCCATATGTTGCAGCAAATAATCCTCCTGTAGGAGCTACTGCAATTTCTTCGGTTCTCCTTAAGCCGACAGAAGAGGGGAGTCCTTCATTAAAATCCTGAAACGTCTTGAAGTTATCAGTGCTGATAAAAATACCCTCTTTCCCAAAGGTAATCAAGCTATCAGTGCCCAGTTGTATATTCGATCTCCAATAGTTGTTTTTCCACTCATCAAAACTATATTTCGATGGAAGTAAATTTCTATTAAGATCTATGCTATTAAATGTATTTTGATGATTTAGAACAATCCCACTAATTGAGAAAAGTATAATCGGTATTAGTAAAATCCATCCTAGTATTTTGTGAATGTTTCGATTGCGGTTCATGCCGCGAAATTATAGAAATTACGCCCAACAAACAAGAAAAAGGAAAACGGCTTTGCTTGGAAACAGGAAGCCGGAGAATGGGTGAAAGGAGAACGGTTGGAAGGAAGGATGGTTTTGGCCACTAAGCACCTGTCTGAGTCCGCAGGTCTCGACAGCGTGTACGGCATTAAGGAAAACGACGTTGATTTGGGGGAACCGCATCAGGAAATGAGCGTTAAGAAAATTGGTAATCCAAGCGTTAAGAAGTCCTGGTTGTTTGACGACCGTTAGGCTTGAGGGACGAAAGACTAAAAGGAGGAGTTCTCAGGACTTTAGATTGGTTTATCAATTTTTAGCGAAATGACTGCAGCGGAGATCTTTTTGCTTCTTTTTCCATCATGGGAAAAAGAAGAAGTATTACCATCACGGGAAAAAGAAGGGGGAAGCAGTATAATCTCCAACTGTGTTGTTTGTAATATCCTCAGGCACGTGTTATGACAACACTCAAGAAGTGCTTTATAGTATGGCTCACCTTGCTGAAAAGGAATAATTCCCGGAATCTCTTTCGCCATTTTTATTGATCTAATCTGCCTTGCCACATCGTTACTATAACCATTGTCAAGTGCTAACTCATATAAAAACTGATGGTTGAGCGTGTTTTTGTGACTATGCGTGTCAAGTAGTCCCGAGGCTAGTTTTACCGCCTTTCCAATCATGATTCCCATGGTGACTTTTGAAACGGTCGACTGCTCAAGAATTGCTAGTGTGTCTCCAATAAAGTTTCCATATTGTACAAATGATAATGCCGATAAATCAGGGAATAGACTTTGTAAAAGCTTCTCACTCTTACCTCCTGAATTGATGACGATGTGTTGCAGTTTCATCTGCTCGGCTACATCAATCCCTTTCTTGATACTTGCCACGTAGGCATCAGCTGAATAAGGTTTAACTATCCCTGTTGTTCCAATGATCGATATGCCTCCCTCAATCCCTAGTCTTGGATTAAAGGTACTGCGCGCAACTCTTTCTCCTTCAGGCACCGATATGGTAATCGTAGCACCACCATCCCAATCGTATGCACCAAACAAATCCTCCAACTGCTCGACTATCATTTGTCGCGGAACCTTATTGATGGCTGGCTCTCCTGGTGGGAAGTCTAATCCTGGTAGAGTAAATGTACCTACTCCAATGCCTCCTTTAAAGCGGATACCTGATGTGGTCGTGAGTTCAACCGATGCATGGATCTCTAGTCCGTGTGTAACATCAGGATCGTCGCCTGCATCTTTCACAACTGCATAGGTATAATCATGCTTATAATGTACTGGAAAAGTGATCTGTTCTCCATTTGGCAGTCCAACCTGGACTTCTGATACAGTCTGCTTACTTAGTTGATGTAATACCGATGCTTTTGCTGCTAACGTAGCGCAAGTTCCGGTTGTGTAACCATGTCTCAACGGATTTTGTTGCTTATTTGTGGCATGTGCTGCTTCGATGTACTGCTTCAAATCCTCACCGGAAAATGCCTGCTTAAATTCAGCGGGCGTCTTTGGACGACGTACAACATAAATCGGGATATTGCATGCAATGGCTGCATTTATTTTGTTATGCAGGAAGCCCGATGTCCCACTCTCTTTGGTTAAAATGACTGATGGTTGCAACCTGGCGAAAGTGGTTTCTTCGTGCGCCTGACTGTCAACGGGCATTTCACTGATTATTTGTTCCATTGGCAAACCACTTTCCATGGCAAGCTCACGAGAATAGTCTGTATCAAGAATCCTGAAAATACTATGATGTTTTTCCCACAAAGGCTTTAGTCTTGTTATGGTCTTTACACCTGTTAGTGCCAGTATGATGCTCGGATTTAGCGCACTCACCTGTGCTATCATATCATCATACGAATCGCAATAGTGTACACACTTGTGAGATGCCTCTTGGGGATATTCCCTTTCAATACGAACTACTTCTATCGATGTGTGTCGCGATGCTTCAAGTATATTTTGATGTAATTGAGTGGCAAATGGATGTGCCGCATTGATGATTAGCCTAACTCCTTTCTGCTTGCATAAATACGATATATCTCCAGCTTCTAATCCTCCTTGAATGGTTTCTCCATGCCGACCAACAGTATGGTTTGTCTTTGTTAGGGTTGAGTAAATATACTGAACCTTCAACTGTTCAGCTATGGTTATTGCCTTTTTCCCTTCCGTTGTGCCACCAAAGATTAAAATCATTATAATATTTTTTAGAAAAAACAGTTTGGTACATTTGTTGTATGCACCTGCCTCATGCAATGTCAGACTTGCAAATGTATGATGATTCATTGATTTTACAAAAGAGATGAATTTTGTATCTTTTGTTAAGTAATTGTAGTTATGCATCAAATCAAAGCGTATTTGATTCAAACAAGTGTTTTGTTGGCGTAACTTTAAGCAATCAAAAAGGTATCTAATTATATAACGCCGACTTGCATTGTATAATAGAAAAACGAAATGACTAAGATTAAAATGAGGATTATATTGTGTTTTTTGTTGCTGTTTGTTTTCAGTGGAGTAAACGGACAGACTGATACAATTGTGGGAGCGAAGAAAGGAAAGAATCGTTTCATTTCAACAAGGTATAATATTGGTAGAGTGTTGCAGACCAATGATTTCCTGATGGGTACAAATATGTCGGAGAAACCTATCGATGAATTTCATGCCTGGTCATTGCGTTATGGAGTGCAAACTGATGGGAGTAAAGATTGGCATCATATCTTCAATTTTCCTTATTATGGTGTAGGACTTTATACCGCCGATTTCTTTGATGGGGATGAGCTGGGGTATCCTAATGCTATTTATGGTTTCCTTGGTTTACCATTCAAACGAACCAATAAATGGTTGTTTGGCTATGAGCTGGGATTTGGCTTAACTTATAACTGGAAACCTTATAACGAAGAACATAATCCTTTTAATATTGCTATTGGATCACATCGAACAGTGTATATCGATGCCAATATCTTTTATAAGTATCATTTAGGCACTAATTGGGATATCAAGGGGGGATTTGGTTTCTCGCATTTTTCAAATGGGGCAATGAAAGCTCCCAACAAAGGAATGAATCTACTATCTCCATTTGTCGAGTTATCGTATAACTTTAATGGTCGTCCTCATTTTCAACGCAAAAGAATGCCCAATTATGAACCCCATCATGAGTGGACTGCTCAAGTTGCAGTAGGTTTAAAGAGTGAGCAATTCGGAGAAATTGAAACAGACTTGGAGCTTGATGAACAAAAATTCAAGCATATCAATTTGTCATTGGCGTACCTTAAACAATATAGCTGGCGTAACAAATACGGATTTGGTATTGATCTTGGTTTTGATGAGTATTCGGGTATCAACAATTACTATGATCACCACGGAAAACCTCATACCGATAAGCGTGATAAGCTGGCTGATCAATTTGTATTGGGAACCTTTGCAACCTATGAGTTTGCTATTGAGCGCTTGTCGGTAGTTTCTTACCTGGGAGCCTACTTGTGGCAAATCGAATATGATCGCAAACCTCCGATGTTATATCAGAGGTTTGGATTGAAATATCATTTTAAGAACAACCTATTTATGGCTTTGTATGTAAAAGCACATAAATTTACAAAGGCTGATGTCTTGGAATGGTCAATAGGTTATCGCCTGATTCGTAAAAACTAGGCGTGACTTTCTAATTCACAACTAACCATCCAATTGATATCAAACTTGTCGGTTAGCATTCCAAAGTACGAGCCCCAAAAAGTCTTATCTACAGGCATGCAAACTTTCCCGCCATCAGCTAGAGCGTTGAATATGCGATCTACTTCTTCTTGTGATCCAACATTTACCGATAACGAGAAGTTGTTTCCAACAACGATTGGGGGACCAAATGCTTCGGATGAATCACTTCCCATTAGCACCGTTTCCTTGCTTATGGGTAACGAAATATGCATGATCTTGTCATTTTGGTCTTCAGGAACCTGACATTCAGGATTTGGAGGCATCTCTCCAAAGCGGGCAACATGACTGAAGTCGCCACCAAATATTGATTGGTAATAGTTGAATGCTTCTTCGCAATTGCCATTAAAGGTGAGGTATACATTTACTGTTGTCATTGCTGTGATTTTTAATTGATAACATCATTATATCACAATAATAAACCTCACCCACAAGTGAATTGTTTAATCGGATCACCGATCAAAGAATGGTTGGTTTAACGTTTCTTCAATTCGATGATATTGTATTCAGGTAGTATACCAACGCGACCAGGGAAGGCAATATGTCCTAAACCAGCACTAACATGTAGTACTTGTAATCCTTGCTTATAGATACCATCCCACTCACTGTAGCGCCATTTTACAGGACTCCAGCGGTATTTTCCTATACGTACTCCAAATTGCATCCCATGGGTGTGACCTGATAGCGTTAAGTCCACATCACTTTCTGGAATTACCTTGGCTTTCCAGTGCGAAGGATCGTGCGACAATAGCACCTTGAATGTATTTGATGAAACACCTTCCGACGCTTTTGGCAGATCGCCATATGAAGGGAATGGTGGTGTACCCCAGTTTTCAATTCCAATTAAGGCAATCGAGTCATTTCCTCTTTTAAGGTATACATGTTCATTCATCAAAAGATTAAAACCTGATTCTTTTTGAATCTCCTTCAATCGGTTGAGATTGTTTCTTCGATCTTCTTTTGATGGAAACTGGATGTATTCGGCATAATCATGATTCCCCAATACCGAGAACACACCATCTTTAGCTTTTAGCTGTTTGAAAGTTTCAATAAATGGTTCGGCTTCTGCTGCGGTATTGTTGACCATATCGCCGGTGAAGACAATCGCATCAGCATTTTCACTGGTCATTTGTCGAACAGCCTTTTCAACTTTCTTTGGATGTGCAATAAAGCTTCCGATGTGCATATCAGTGAACTGTAATATACGATAACCATCAAAGGCTTCTGGAAGCTTGTCGAAATATAATGTTGTATGTCGCGCCTGATAGTTAAATCTTCCATAGGCTATTCCGTAGGCCACGTTTGAGATATAGAGTCCGGTAATGGTCAGTACAACGTATATGATCGTTTTTTTGCCTTTTAAAGATAATAACCAAGAATTATCGGCAGTACGACCAAGTATCCATTTGGTGAATCCGGCAAAAAGGTCACGGATAAGAAATAGTGCATCTGCAAGCAGAATAGCACCAAATATACCAACGATTATTCCCATAAGTACCGTAAGGAATCCCCACTGTTGAATATAGCTTTCGTGATTCATTTGCATACGTCCCCAGGCGGTAACCAATGGTACGGCAACTGGAAGAACAAAAAAGATGGATTGAAAACTTCGTTTATAAAGTAGTGGCCATTTATTTAATATCGGGGAAATACTAGCCATAAAATAAATGCTAATGGCTGTTAATACAAGTATAATAATCAATAGTGTCATATTCCGCATCGTCTTAAAATCTTCTCAAATATAGAAAACAAATATATATTCAAGAGGTTGAGTAAGCTAACTATAATTCGGTTAGTTAGTGTTTTTTATCGGGGAATGGATTAATTAATGAGTAGATTAGATGTATGTTAAATTGCCTGATACAATGCTTTGTTTTGAGTATGCACAACAATAGCTGGGGGTAAAAGTATGTACGAATAGGGGTAAAGTTTGACTTAAATGTGTTGTGATAATGATGTTATTTGAAATGTGGATGTGGAGTGATAGGATAGGAACCCTAGTTTACTTGCAGTGACACCAAATTAATACCAAATTTTACTTTCCTTCGATAGTCTTCGATATTTTCCAGGGTGTTTCCAGAGAATTTTTACAGCCTAAAGGCCTTTTTTTATCAAAATGTCCCTAAAATGGGGACATGCTTGAAAAGAACGATGGTCGATTACCATGGTTGTAAAGTTAGCAAAAATGCCGAATTTAAGCTTGTGATTAGTCTGTTTTGTTTGACCGAATCCTTTTGTATTATAGTGTTTAAAATTATTATGGTAGGGCTATAAAAGAAAGAAAGGACAGATTGTGCATCTATCCTTTTCTCACCTAACTAAACTAACTAAACCAATAAAACTAAAATCTCCCGATGTGGTATCGGATACAAACCTATGAAAAAAAAACTTCGTTGTAAACTTACTTCATGTTACTCAACCAGCGGTTAAGTGAACTTTAAGTAGTGTTTAAATATTTTATAGAACTTACTGTCATTCTTTGTTTTATATAACGCAAGTTGTTGAAGAAGGTTTACATTTTTTTGAAAAAAAATAAAAAAAAAACGATGCATCCTCTGAATGCACCGTTTTTAAAGGGTTTTTTATTTAAAATATTTTTTTACTTTTTCTTTTTTCCTGATTCCTGACCTGCAATTGAGTCTCTCATATTGGTGTCGGCATCAATATTTCTATACTTCATGTAATCCATAACTCCCAGATTACCATTTTCAAAGGCATGTGCCATTGCCAATGGTACTTTAACTTCAGCTTCAATTACTTTAGCTCTTGCTTCCTGAGCTTTTGCTTTCATTTCCTGCTCAAGTGCAACAGCCATAGCTCTACGTTCCTCGGCTTTCGCCTGAGCAATGTTTTTATCAGCTTCTGCCTGGTCCATTTGAAGTACTGCACCAATGTTTTTACCTATATCGATATCAGCAATATCAATTGACAGAATCTCAAATGCTGTACCTGCATCTAATCCTTTATCTAGTACTACCTTCGATATGAAGTCTGGATTTTCAAGTACCTCTTTGTGTGAGCTGGAAGAACCAATTGATGATACAATACCTTCACCAACCCTTGCTAATACAGTTTCTTCACCTGCACCACCAACTAACTGCTTAATGTTAGCTCTTACAGTAACACGGGCTTTACAAATCAACTGGATACCATCTTTAGCAACTGCTGTTACTGGTGGTGTGTTGATTACCTTAGGATTTACCGACATCTGTACTGCTTCGAATACCTCACGACCAGCAAGGTCAATGGCAGTTGCCATGTTAAATCCTAAATCAATATTTGCTTTTTCGGCTGATACCAGTGCATGAACAACATTGGCTACTCGTCCTCCTGCAAGGTAGTGTGCTTCCAGTGCATCACGCTTAATGTTCTTTAATCCTGCTTTATGTGCCTCAATTAATGCTCTAACAATTACTGATGGTGGTACCTTACGGAAACGCATCAGGAAAAGCTGTAGTAACGATATTTTTACACCCGAAACCAGTGCAGAGAACCACAAGGCGATGGGAATAAAATATAAAATGATAATGACAAGTACAATGATCCCGGCTAGTAGCCAGAAGGTTCCAATTTCTTGTATAGGCATAATGTGATTATTTAAGTTTTACAATAATTTGATTCGGTAATACCTTAATCACCTCCACTTCTGTATGAGGATCGATATATCCTCCATCAGACTTCCCTTCAAGTACAATACCATTCACCTTTACTTTACCTATCGGACCTAACCTTGTCATAGCTATTCCTGTGTCACCTACCTGGATTTTCTCTTGTTCAATTTCATTAACCTTTCCACTGATCTCGGTTTCAAGCATCATTTTCCTGGCTGTCCTACTTTTAAAGAAATAGATGATCATTACTGGAACAATCAGTAATTCAGCAAATAGTGTAATGAAGCCTGCTAATGTTCCATAATCGGCAAATGCCAGGTAAATACTAATTCCGAAAGAGATAAATCCGGCAATTCCTGCAAAGGTAAAGCCTGGTATTAATGCAAATTCAACCATAAGAAGAATTATTCCCAGGAGAATTAGCATAATGATGGCAAGTAATGTACTCATATTTAAATGTTTAGTCTATTGTTGCTGAAAGCTTATTCTGTATCATAAGATCTTTCATTCGTTTAAGATCGGAAAAATTTCCCTTTTTCACCTCACATTTTCCCTGATAATGTGCAATTATTGTACATTGTTCTGCCTGCGTTGGATGATGTTTACATATTTTTATCAACGATTCGATAACGTGATCAACTGTATTTACATCATCATTGTGGAGTACCAAAAAACGTTCTTGTGTACTCTTTTCCTCTACTTCCAACAGCTCTTTTAAAATCTTATCCATGATTATTCCCCGCTTAATTTTCTTGCTTCTTTCAAAGATATACGTTTTCCATCGTTATAGGCTGCAACAAATGCATCTTTTACTCCCTCAAGTCGCACTTGTTTTTGTAATCTTAACGCATCTTGATAACTTTTAAGATGACCGGTTGTATATACTACTACTCCTTTTTCATCTTTATAGTTATCAATCTTTCGAATAATTGAAAGCTTTTCGTACAGTCGTTTTACATAGGTTGGTAAACCGCGACTATATGCGCCAATCTGTATTTTGTATACTAAACCTCTTTCTTGTTGATCTTCTTCTGCTTTATCATCCGACTTTGAGTCTGATTTGTCTTTGTGCTTGGTTGCAGTTCTAATACTAAAAACATCGCTAACCTGATCTGTTTGTTGTGGCTTGGTTAACCACTCAATAACTGCGCTGTTTTCTTGATTTAATTGATCAATTTGTTCCTGTGTGGCACTAGACCAGTAGGCTGATTCAAATTTACGAGTATTAAAATTTGCAGAATCTAGTTCTCTTCGTAAACGCAACAGCTCTGGCTCAAGTACTAATATTTTTCCTGCAATTTCTTCTTTCGATTGTGAATCTGTTGCTGTAGCATACTGTGCTCTTAAATCTGTCATTTTCTTTGATGATTCATTAAAATCATCTTGAAGTGATTTTATTTCAGTAAATGCCTTTTTCCCTTCTTCGGTTTTGAATTGAGACAACCGTCGATAGGTTATTGCGTTGTTGATTTGAAAATTAATTGTATCAGTATATGAACTTTGTGTTTCTACAGCTACAATTGTGTCTGATTGCTTTTCCTCCTGAATTTCTTCAATAGGCTCCTCAGTTGCCATTGAATCGACTTCAATTACCTCTATATGTTCAGTATTAGATTGTATTGTATCAGGTGTTGGTTCTTCAAAATTAATAGTCGCTGGCTCTTCATTATTCCTGGAAGTATCTTTCTTAAAGATTTCATCTTCTGATGTTTTTTCCTCAGGAATTTCTTCTTCAGTTATTTCAATCTTAATAACTTGTGTTTCCTCTTCCTTTTCCTTAGAGGCAACTTCGGCATGAAGCGCATCCTGTAATTCTTTAATGTCGGTACGGACGGGCTCTTTGGGAACTTCTTGAACTACCTCTTTTTTCTTAAGCAACGCTTTTTGTCGGCAGATATCGAGACTTTCCTGGAGCTTGAGCTTTTTTATTGTTTTTGATGGAGCAATCTTCATATATTCTCGATATGCATTAACCGCCAATTGCCAATTTTCCTGTTCCTGGTTGGCTTTACCCAAATAATAGAAATAATTTGATGGTAACTCCGACGCTTTTAAATCATTTAATATTTGAGCAGGATTGGCTTCTTTGTTGTTGGTTTCCAATAGACAAACAGCATAATAGTAGTTTAGCTTATTGTCGTCGGGATACAGTTTTTGCAGATCACTAAAGATAGGTAGTGCCAATTTAAATTCTCCATCTTCAAAAAGTTCTATACCTTTCGCCTCATTATCGTTCTGCGCATAACTACTTGTAACTGCAAGTAACAAGCAGAAAAAAGAGATTTTATTAAAAAATGTTCTAAGACTACCAAACATGGTTCAATTTTTTTTGTTAAATCTTGTAATTTAGAATAAAAATACGAAAAATTACTTCTTGGTATTTTTTAAGAAAATGTAAAGAAATGGATCATTTCTTAAAACACCAACGAAATAACATTTCGAATAAATAGTTTTAATGTCGAATCTTATTACAATTCAGTAATTATGGGTTTATTAAATGTGGGAGACAAAGCTCCTGAATTTTCTGCAAAAAATCAAAATGGTGAAATAATATCCTTATCAAACTTTAAGGGTAAGAAAGTAATTTTGTACTTTTACCCTAAAGATAATACACCAGGCTGTACAGCCGAATCGTGTAATCTGAATGATAACTACGATTATTGGTTAGGTAAGGGATATGAAGTGATTGGTGTTAGTCCTGATAGTGAGAAGTCGCATCAGAGGTTTATTGAGAAGCATGGTTTACGATTCACGTTGATTTCTGATCCTGAGAAGGAAGTGCTTGAGGCATACGGTGCCTGGGGCGAAAAGAAATTGTACGGAAGAGTATACATGGGAGTGTTGAGAACAACCTATGTAATCTCGGAAGAGGGAGTGATCGAACAAGTTTTTGCTAAGGTAAAAACGAAAGACCATACCAATCAGATCAAGGATGCCCTTGAATTCGAATAATTATTTCACAAATTAGATAGAAAGGTTTATGGCAAACAAAGAACAACAAGCTAAAGTTAACCAGGAGAAACTGAAGGCGCTTCAGTTGACCATGGATAAGATTGAAAAAGCTTATGGAAAAGGGTCGATCATGCGTATGGGTGATCAGGCCGACGAGGATATTCCGGTTATTTCTACTGGATCTATAGGTTTGGATATTGCTTTAGGTGCAGGAGGTTTCCCTAAGGGACGAATTGTTGAAATTTACGGACCTGAATCATCAGGTAAAACAACTCTTGCAATCCACGCAATTGCAGAGGCTCAGAAAGCAGGTGGTTTAGCAGCTATTGTTGATGCTGAGCATGCTTTCGATCCATTTTACGCTAAGAAATTAGGCGTAAATATTGATGATCTATTGGTCTCTCAGCCAGATAATGGTGAGCAGGCTTTGGAAATTGCTGATAACTTGATTCGTTCAGGAGCATTGGATATTGTAGTAATTGATTCGGTTGCTGCATTGACTCCAAAAGCTGAGATCGAAGGAGATATGGGTGATTCAAAAATGGGATTACAAGCACGTTTGATGTCGCAAGCATTGCGTAAGCTTACTGCGAACATTAACAAAACAAAAACTTGCTGTATTTTCATCAACCAGTTGAGAGAGAAGATTGGTGTGATGTTTGGTAATCCTGAAACAACGACTGGTGGTAACGCATTGAAGTTTTATGCTTCAGTTCGTATCGATATCCGTCGTGCCGCTCAGATTAAGGACGGAGAAGAAGTATTGGGTAACCATACTCGTGTTAAGGTGGTGAAAAATAAAGTTGCACCTCCTTTCCGTAAAGCTGAATTTGATATCATGTATGGTGAAGGAATCTCTAAAGTGGGTGAAATCATCGACCTTGGTGTTGAATACGGTATTATTAAGAAGAGTGGATCATGGTTTAGCTATGGCGAATCGAAATTAGGACAAGGTAGAGAGTCGGTGAAAACACTGATTAAAGACAATCCTGAGTTGGCAGATGAGCTTGAAGCAAAAATACTGGAAGCCATTACGGGGAAACCTGTAACGACCGTTGAATAATATTTATTAAAATATTCAGCCAATTGATAAACCGGGCAGAATATACGTTCTGTCCGGTTTACTATATATAGTGAACTAAGTTAAAACGTCAGGCGGTTTGTAGCGCCGACAATATTAAAAAAGAAGATAATATGAAAGTCTTAAAGTTTGGAGGTACTTCGGTTGGAACAGCCAAGGCCTTGCGTGAAGTGGAGCAAATCGTTCGAAAAGAGAACGATAGTTTAATCGTGGTTGTATCGGCTCATTCAGGAGTTACGGATAGATTAATCCGTGCAGCAACAACGGCAGCAACACAAACGACAGACTTTACGACGGAAGTTGAAGAGATTGAGCAAATTCATTTTTCTATTATTGATGAACTTTTCGAAGGTGCAGCAAAAGATGAAGTGAGGTCTTCTATACATGGTATGTTGGAAGAGGTGAAGACTATTATTCAAGGTGTAGCAATGCTACAGGACTTGACTCCTCGTACTATGGATAAAATTCAGAGCTACGGAGAACGTATGTCTTCGTTTATCATTAGCAACTTTATCAAAGAGGCCGAGCTGGTTGATAGTCGTGAGTTAATCGTTACTGATGAAAACTTTGGTAAAGCTCGCGTTGATTTTGTTGTAACCAATCAGAATATTCGTAAACGTTTTGATGGATTTAGTGGTGTGGCTATTGCACCAGGATTTGTTGCTCAATCAGTGAGTGGTGAGATTACTACTCTTGGACGTGGTGGTTCAGACTATACTGCATCGATATATGCAGCAGCTGTTAATGCCAGCGCATTAGAAATCTGGACTGATGTTGATGGTTTTATGACTGCTGATCCAAGAGTTATTGAAAAGGCTTATCCGATTAAACAGCTTACTTATTCGGAGGCTATGGAGTTGTCGCACTTTGGAGCTAAAGTGATTTATCCGCCAACTATTATTCCTGTTTATCAGAAGGACATCCCTATTTGGATTAAGAATACTTTTAATCCTGAAGGAGAAGGTACTCTTATTACTACAGGTCAGTCGAATGGTGTAGACAAGCCTATTAAGGGTATTTCGTCTATCTCAGATATCTCGTTGGTTACTGTCCAGGGTATCGGTATGGTTGGTGTTACTGGTATTTCGATGAGATTATTTGGAGCGCTGGCTAAAGAGGATATTAATGTTATTCTTATTTCTCAGGCTTCTTCGGAGAATTCAATCAGTTTTGCGATTAAATCTGATAAGGCTGAATTGGCTGAAGAGATGATCCGTGAAGAGTTTAACATTGAGATCAGATCAGGACAGATCAATAAAATTACTGTTGAAAATCAACTGAGTATTGTCGCCATTGTTGGTGAGAATATGAAACATACTACCGGTATTGCCGGAAAATTATTTAACACACTTGGTAAAAGTGGAATTAATGTAGTGGCTATTGCTCAGGGGGCTTCAGAGCTGAACATTTCGTGGGTAGTAGCAGAAAAGAATTTGAGGAAGACATTGAACGTGGTTCATGAATCGTTCTTCCTGTCTCCTTATGCTGAACTGAATATTTTCCTTATGGGAATCGGTACCGTTGGAGGTAATCTGATTAACCAAATTAAGAGTCAGCAGGAGAAATTAATGAAAGAGAAACGCCTGAAACTAAAATTAGTAGGTGTTGCCAATTCGCGAAAAATGCATTTTAACCGCGATGGTATTAGTCTGGATGAAGTAATGAAGATGTTAGATAAGTCTAAGATGACTTCTAGTCTGGATGAATTTGTTGATCAGATGAAAGGAATGAACGTGTACAATTCGGTATTTGTTGATTGTACTGCAAATGAGGCGGTTGCTCCTTATTATCTGGATATATTGAAATCGAACGTGTCGATTGTTGCTGCTAATAAAGTGGCTGCATCATCTGATTATGAGTATTACGCTCAGTTGAAGAAGGTTGCTGCACGTAAGGGTGTTAAGTTCTTATTTGAGACTAATGTAGGTGCTGGATTGCCTATTATTAATACATTGAATGATATGGTTCATTCAGGTGATCGTATTAAGAAGATTGAGGCTGTATTGTCTGGTACATTGAATTATATCTTTAATACCATTGCTGAGGACGTTCCATTGAGTCAGACTATCCGTCAGGCTAAAGAAATGGGATATTCCGAACCTGATCCACGTATCGATTTAAGCGGAACTGATGTGGTTCGTAAGCTAATTATT
Source organism: Puteibacter caeruleilacunae (assembly GCA_005217565.1). GTDB lineage: Bacteria > Bacteroidota > Bacteroidia > Bacteroidales > Prolixibacteraceae > Puteibacter > Puteibacter caeruleilacunae. The sequence continues at coordinate 368,964 of SJCO01000004.1, read as the reverse complement.
CTTGCTCGTGAATCGGGCTATCCATTAGAGAAGAAAGATGTGGTGATCAATTCATTCATCCCTGATGAGTTGTTTGAAGGATCACTTGATAGTTTCTGGGCTAATGTGCATGATTTGGATATTGAATTTGAACAGAAGCGTGCTGCTTTATCTAAGGACGGTAAAAAGTGGCGTTTTGTGGCAACATTCGAAGATGGTAAAGCAGAAGTAGGCTTGAAAGAGGTTGGTGCTGCTCATCCATTCTACGACTTGGAGGGAAGTAATAATATTATCCTTTTCACTACTGAGCGTTACGATCAGTATCCTATGCAGATTAAAGGATATGGTGCTGGCGCTAGTGTGACGGCAGCGGGTGTATTTGCTGACCTTATTCGTGTATCGAATGTGTAAATTTTAACCATACTGATGATTAGAGGTGAGTTGATTGTTCTAATCATCAGTAATTATTCAAATCCAGGATTCTAAAAATCTTCGAAAATAAATGAAATATCTTATCATATTGGGTGATGGTATGGCTGATGAGCCAAACGATCAGCTAGGGGGAAAGACTCCCCTTATGGTAGCCCAAACTCCAAATATAGATCGACTGGCAAGTGAAGGAAATGCTGGTTTATTAGAGACTGTTCCGGAGGGTATGCACCCTGGGAGCGAGATTGCCAATATGGCTGTTATGGGATACGATGTGGCCAATGTTTATGAAGGCCGTGGTGTATTGGAAGCAGCTAGTATAGGTGTTGAGTTGCAGGAGGGTGATGTTGCCTTTCGTTGCAATTTAGTGTGCATTGAGAATGGAATATTGAAGAATCATTCAGCAGGACATATTAGTACTGAGGAGGCTGATGAATTGATCAAGTATCTTCAGGAAGAGATGGGAAATGAAATGACAAGCTTCTATACAGGAGTGTCGTACCGCCATCTGTTAGTTATGCACAGAATCAGTAAGTCGTTAGATTGTACTCCTCCGCATGATGTGCCAGGAACTCCCTTTGAGGATATTCTGATAAAGCCACTGAATGATTATGCGGTGCGTGCAGCAGATATGTTGAATGATATGATCTTACGATCAATGGAACTGCTGGAAGTGCACCCAATTAATTTAAAGCGTATATCGGAAGGTAAAGATCCTGCAAATGCTATTTGGCCATGGTCCCCAGGTCATAAACCTAAAATGCCTACATTGAAAGATGCTTATGGAATTGATAAATCAGCTGTAATTTCAGCGGTAGATTTGATCCAGGGTATTGGTGTTTATGCCGGAATGGATGTGTTAAAAGTTGAAGGTGCTACAGGTTTGTATGATACCAACTATGAAGGCAAAACAGAAGCAGCATTGAATGCACTTAAAGATCATGATTACGTTTATCTTCATATTGAAGCTTCTGATGAAGCAGGTCATGAGGGGGATGTTGATCTAAAAGTAAAGACTATTGAAAACCTTGATAGTCGTGTTGTCGGACCAGTTCTTGATGCTTTAGCCGAGTCTGATCTGGATGTAACTGTTGCATTGTTACCTGATCATCCAACACCATGTGCGATTAGAACACATACAAGAAAACCTGTACCTTTTATTATTCGTAAGCCGGATGAGCGTCCTGATGTTGTTAATTGCTACAATGAGGATAGCGTTGCAAAGGGTAGTTATGGTGAGTTAAAAGGAGCCGAATTTATGAAGGCTTTGCTTAGCTAAATGATGAAGACGCATGATAGAATGAAATCATTGTAGCAGTCTTAATCATGTTGCATTTAGTCTAAGGATCTAATAATCAGAAAAAATTAATGAAATGAAATATTACAGTACTAATAATAAATCACAAGTAGTAGACTTAAAAGAGGCCGTTGTACAAGGATTGGCTCCTGATAATGGCTTATACATGCCTGAAAAAATCAATAAATTTGATGCTTCATATTTTGAAAAAATAGATCAGTTAAGCTTTCAAGAGATTGCTTATGATGTGGCAGATAAATTCTTTGGAGAAGATATTGAAGCAGAAGCATTGAAGTCGATTGTGTATGATACGTTAAAGTTCGACTGTCCGGTAGTTCCTGTGAACGATAATATCTGGTCGCTTGAATTATTCCACGGTCCAACATTGGCTTTTAAAGATGTTGGTGCTCGTTTTATGGCTCGTTTGCTACAATATTTCTTAGGAAAAACAGAAGATCAGGTTAACGTATTGGTTGCTACTTCTGGTGATACAGGTAGTGCTGTTGCTAATGGATTTTTGGGTGTTGAAGGTATTCATGTTCATGTGCTTTATCCAAAAGGAAAGGTTAGTGAAATTCAGGAAAAACAGTTTACCACTTTGGGGCAGAATATTACTGCACTTGAGGTTGATGGAGTATTCGACGATTGTCAGCGTTTGGTGAAGACTGCTTTCCTTGATAAGGAATTGAATGAGCAGTTGGTGTTGACTTCAGCTAACTCAATTAATGTTGCTCGTTTCCTTCCTCAGGCTTTTTACTATTTCAATGCATATGCACGCTTAAAAGAAGCAGGAAAATTAGACGGTAAAGAGCTTGTTGTAGCAGTTCCAAGTGGAAACTTTGGAAATATTACCGCAGGATTATTCGCGAAAGAAATGGGCTTGCCAATTAAGCGATTTATTGCAGCTAATAATGAGAATGATATTGTATTTAATTACTTGAATACTGGAGAATATCATCCAAGAGCGTCAGTTGAGACTATTGCTAATGCTATGGACGTAGGCGATCCAAGTAACTTTGCACGTATCTTTGATCTTTATGATGAATCACATGAAGCTATCTCATCAATGATGGCTGGTGATCGCTATTCTGATGAGGAGATCAGAACTATCGTTAAGAGAGTTTTTGAAGATTCAAATTATCTGCTAGATCCTCATGGTGCTTGTGGTTATGAAGCATTGAATAAGAGTTTGGCTTCTAACGAAATCGGAGTGTTCTTAGAGACTGCTCATCCTGCTAAATTTACTGAAACAGTTGAGGCTATTGTTGGAAAAGGAAATGTTCCTCTACCTGAAAAACTGGCTAAGTTTATGGAAGGTGAGCGTAAAAATATTGCTTTAGATAAGTCTTTCGAGAGTTTTAAGGCATATCTGCAAGGGTTATTTATCTATTCGTTTAGATGACAAAGAGGCTGAATAAATCGAATATTCAGCCTCTTTTTTTTACCATCGGGAATAGCAAATAATAGCCAATGGCTTGTTGTCAGCTGTTACCAGCATCTCTTAATCTGGCAAATTCTTGCTTTGTCGTTCAATGGTTTGTAGATTTCAACCATTGCAGCTTCATTAGCCGAGTTAGGATAAACTTCTTTGGCATTACAGAAAAAACGGTAGTTAGTCCCATTAACTACCTGAGTTGCTACAGCAACAGGGGTGTAATTTACTCCTACGAAACCTTGAAATGCTTCATTCCATGCTTTTGTAGCTTCATTTGAAATCGCGGTACTAAATGTCGTGTATCCACCACATATTACATCTGTAGTTTCCATTTTAAAAATTTTAAGGTTTTACAAAACAGCTTGTTATATAATACAATGAAAGTTCTGAAAATTATGCTAATAATCGAAATCGTTTTAGTGTATGTATAGAATTGTTTAGTGAATTGTCATCTTGAGTAAGTATGTTGTATCTTTTTGGAAGTGATGTAATTGATAGATGAGATATTTGGGTTGGATGAAGTTATTGAATACATTTGTGCAATCGGTTGCAGTGTTGGCTTGTATGAAATTTAAATCAACAAGTAACTATTTGACGCGTTGTGTTGTATGTGATAAAGTATAGCATTAAAAGATTAAACAATATGGAGTTAATGAAGGTGTTGTTTGGATTATTGTTTGTTTTAGTGATTGGATGTTATAATGAAGCGATTGCCGAGATTGAAGTTGTGAATTATAACATGATCCATCTTTCTGTAGAGAATGGATTATCGCACAATACAATCCGCAAAGTATATCAGGATCAGGAAGGGGTTGTTTGGATTGGTACAGAGGACGGGTTGAACCGTTATAATGGAGCTGAGATTAGTAAGTATTTTCATTCTCCCAATGATGATACTTCTTTACCTTCTGCAAAGATTAATGATATTTACCAGGATCGAATAGGTCAGATGTGGGTAGGTACAACTAAAGGTTTATGTTTGTATGTTCCAGAAATCGATGGCTTTAAACGATTTGATAATATTTCGGAATTTGGCTGTAACGAGATATTAGAAGATCAAAATGGTACAGTATGGCTTGCTACTCGTCGTGGACTTTATTTTTACCTGCAAGAGTATGACAGGTTTGAGCGTTTACTTTTTTCATCATTTGGGACAAAAAAACTCGATAATGCAAGTATCTATAAGATAAAGGAGATTAACGATTCTGAGTTTTTACTTTCTACCTCTACAGGCCTTTTTGTATTTAATTATGCCGAAAAATCACTGTCTAGAATAACGACAGCAAACATAAAAGATAAAGGGCGAATTCTATTATCGTTTATTTATAAAGATAAGGATGGGATCGTTTGGATTGGAAATAAAGGTGGAGGATTGTATCAACTGGAGCGAAAGGATAATAGCTTTTCGTTGAATGAAGTCTATAAAGATCTGTTGGGATCAATCCCTCTACGTGATTTTGTTCAAGATAAGTCTGACAATATCTGGATAGCGACCTATGGAGGAATTTATATTATTGATGCACTTGGGAATATCAAATTAATAAAGCCAGATTCAAGTAATCCGTCGGGATTATCTTATCTGTCGACTACCAAGTTATTGGTTGATCGAGATCAGTCTGTGTGGATCGGAACCTCTTATGGTGGAGTGAATATCTATCGCAAAAGGAACAATGTTTTTCGAAATATATGGATGAGGTATAATGATGCTGGTATGACCTCAAGTGCTATTTGGGGTATAACTAAGGTCGATGATGATAAACTTTGGATTGGTACTCAGGGAAGTGGTATTGCTGTATATGATGAACGAGGTGGTACTATATCTCGTTTTAAACAGACTCCTTTAAAGAATGCTAACATCCATGGCTTTTGTAATGATGGTGCAGGAGGTGTCTTCATTGGAACCCATCGTAAAGGGATCTATCATTATGAATTCAGGACGAAGAGACTGCAGAAATTGAACGTAGGTCCTGATAATTTAGATGTTGCGACGATGCATCGCGATACCCAGGGTAATATTTGGGTAGGAGCATTTAATGCAAAGCCAATTGTTTTGCACAAATTAGGGGGAAGATATGTCGAGAAGGAGATGCCTTGGAAGACGTATGATATAAAACGTTTGACTTCTATAGGCGAAGATCAAGAAGGAAGGATATATTGTTCAGGAGCAAAAAAACTATTGGTCTATGATCCTTCTTCTGGAAGATTTTCAGCATATGTTGGAGGTATTGATCTGGAAGAAGTACAACAATTAAGCTCTTCAAGAATTTTATGCTATTATGAAGATTCTCATCGCAATATGTGGATTGGTACAATGGGAAGTGGATTAATAAGATTAACGGAGAAAAGAGATTCCTTCCAAATTTACACTGTTCACGACGGATTGGTTAATAATACGATTTATGGAATTTTGGAGAAGGAAGATCGACTTTGGATCTCAACCAACGCAGGATTGATGACCTTTGATAAGGACTTTAAGCAGCATAAAACCTATGATATTGCCGATGGTTTACCTACGAATCAGTTTACTGTTGATGCGACATATCAGCAAGATGGGAATCTGTATTTTGGCTCAATAAAGGGTGTTACTTTTTTCAATCCGGAGGAGTTAGCTGATGATACCACTAACTTTAAAATAGGTATTGACGATATTAAGGTGTTGAATAAGAGTGTAAGATATGAATTGCAAAAAGGGCAATACCTTAAGATGCAAAATGGCTGGCAGGAGCTGAATTTATCACATCGCGAAAGTGCGATATCGTTTAAATTCCTTAGCTATTTTTATGGTGCCCCAGGTAAACTTGAGTATCGTTACCGATTGAATGGATTTGATAAGCAATGGAAACGAACAAAGACAGGCATTGCCAGTTATTCTAATTTATTGCCTGGTGAGTATCGTTTTGAGGTAAAAGTTGCCAATCCTGATGGCTATTGGAGTAACAAAGTGGCAACAGTCTCATTTAAAATCAATCCTCCATGGTGGAAAACCTGGTGGGCTTATACTGGGTATATTGTGGTTGTTATCGGACTAATTCTTCTAAGTAGAAATATAATGCATGAGAGAATTAGGGCAAAGGAAAAACTACGTTTGGCAGAGATGGAAAAGGCACAGGAAAAAGCCTTAGCTCAGTTAAAACTGAATATTTTTACCAATATTTCTCATGATTTTAGAACTCCCCTTTCTCTTATTTCTGGTCCTATAGATGAATTATATGAAGGCGAGCAGGATCATAAAAAGAAGAAATTACTAGAGATTACCCGTCGAAATGCTGCTCGATTGCTGAACCTGATTAATACAATCCTTGATTTTAGAAAAGCAGAGCATGGGGCTTTGGTGCTTAATTCAGAAGAGGTAAATGTACGTGAGTTTATTGATGCTCAATTGGTGGCTTTTAGTGAGGTAGCCGAGCGAAAGGGAATTCATGTGAAGACAAAATTTGATCCCTCAGTCACAATGTGGAACTTCGATTGGCTAAAGATGTCGAGTGTTATTTATAACCTTCTAGGGAACGCCATTAAGTTTTCAGAAAAGGGCGACCAGATTTGTGTTTATGTGTGCGATGGAGTAGAGGAGTTATGCATTGACGTTGAGGATTCAGGACGAGGTATTCCTAAAGAGCAAATAGAACATGTATTCGATCAATTTTACCAGGTGCATCCAACTGATGAAAGTAAGCTCAAAGGATCTGGAATTGGTTTAGCGCTGACCAAAGAATTGATTGAACTTCATAATGGAACTATCACTGTAAAATCGGATGATGCCGGAGGGACAACATTCAAAATAAGGCTTCCAAGGTTAACAGGTGATACTGTAATTCCTACTATTCATGACATTCCTGATTATTCCTATGAAGTAGAACCTGTACAAGAAACGCAGTCTACAGTCGAGAATAGTTTACCAGTCCTGTTATTGGTGGATGATAGTGTTGATCTACGTGCTTTTCTTGCTGATGCACTGTCAGCACAGTACAATGTTTTAACAGCGGAAGATGGGCAGCAAGGATTGGATATATTGACTAAAGAAAGGGTGGATTTGATTATCTCTGATGTGATGATGCCAGTAATGGATGGCTTTGAGTTTTGTAGTCGTGTGAAAAACGATATCAATACTTCTCATATTCCGTTTGTATTACTTACTGCAAAAGATTCAGATGAAGATGGAATCAAAGGAATGGAAATTGGTGCCGATGTATATCTGGCTAAGCCTTTCAAAATGCGCTTTCTGAGAGCTCAGTTGGCGAATCTCGATAAATTAAGAGGGCAGTTACATAATCAGTTTAAGCAAGTTGAGACAATTGAGGCAGCTGAGTTAAAACTCAATGATGTCGATCGTCAGTTTATTGAGCAGGTAATTGATGTAATTCATGCTAATCTTGATAATCCGGAAGTGAGTACTGAGTTTTTGGCGACTGAATTGGGACTTAGTAGAAGTACCTTATATCGAAAGATAACCTCTATCGCAGGAAAGGGAAGCAAGGAGTTTATTCGTTATATCCGTTTGCAGAAGGCTGCTGAATTACTAAAAAATAGCAATATTACAATTTCTGAAGTAGCTTACCAGGTTGGTTTTAGTACGCCATCATATTTTGCATCCAGCTTTAAAAAAGAGTTTGGTATCCTTCCCAAGGAGTACCAAGAGAATAACGCATAAAATCAATTAATAGGGCTGAATGCCTTTAATAATCGACTTTTTAAGAAGCTTGCGGACAGTTGTTTGGACAATTTTCCTGTTGTAACGGACGAATTATTTTGATGATTGACACATCAGTAGCCTTTACTGAGTGATTTGTGCGAGACGAAGGTTTGGTGTTTGGATAGATTTGCTATGTGAATTTTTATAAAATCCAAACCTTTATGAGACAAATATTGAGAGGAAGATTTAAGAAACAGCTAATGGTTTTGTGTGGACTGTTACTGTTTATTCCTTCGGTATTATTCGCTCAGGATATTACCGTTAAAGGAAAAGTGACAGATGGCAAAGGGGAATCAATTCCTGGTGCTAATGTGATTGTTAAAGGAACAACCAATGGAACCGTTACCGATTTTGATGGTAACTATACTATTAAGGTAAAAGATGGTTCAATTTTGGTGTATACATTCATTGGTTTTGCAACAAAAGAGGTGAAACTTAAGGGGCAAAAGGAATTGAATGTTGAGTTGTCGGAAGACTTTCATCAGTTGGAAGAGGTGGTTGCCGTTGGTTATGGTAGCATGAAAAAAGCCGATCTAACTGGTGCTGTTGTTTCTGTTGGTGCTGATGATTTGCAAAAGGCTCCGGTGGTAAATGTAGAGCAAGCATTGATGGGGCGTGCTGCTGGTGTGCGTATTACTTCAATGGACGGTCGTCCAGGTGAAGGGATGTCGATAGAGATCCGTGGAGGTTCTTCATTAGGTGGAAATAATACTCCTTTATATGTGGTTGATGGTTTCCCAATGGGGGAAGGAGAAGATGCAATTGAATCGATTGATCCTAACGATATTGAGTCTGTATCGGTTTTGAAGGATGCTTCGTCTACATCTATTTATGGAGCTCGTGGTGCGAATGGTGTTGTGCTTATTACTACAAAGAAAGGTAAGAATGATGAAAGTACTGAGATTTCGTATGATGGCTATTATGGAATGCAAATTAAGCCTACCGACTTTCCTGAACTTCTATCAGCAAGAGAGTGGGGAGAGTTGATGCATGAACGTTATCCTAATGATGAGGTGTATGCTTTGTATGAGACCTATGGCGACTCGGTTGCTGTGAATTGGATGGATCGTATTTTGCGCAATGCTGCAATTCAGAATCATAGGGTTGGATTAAGAGGCGGTTCAAAAAAGACTCGCTATAGTGCTTCTGTGAGCTATCAGAATCAGGAAGGTATTGTATTATATAGCGGGTATGAGAAATACAATGGTCGTTTGAATCTCGATCAAAAGGTTAATGATAAACTATCGGTTGATTTGAGCCTTTCATATACCAAAACCGATCAGTTTGGTGCGCCTTCTTTAAGTGGTACTACAAACGATAAGTTGTATACTAAAGCAAAAACAGCGAGACCATATATTCCAGCTAATACTAATGAAGACGATGATATTTACCTTGATGAGGAATTATCTACGAATCCATTGGCTGCGATAAAGGCTACCGATAAGGTCACCGAGAAGGAGATCTTTAACGTAAATGGTGCGATTAATTATAAAATTACTCCTGATTTAGTATTACGTTCTACTATTGGACGAAATGGAGTGATATCTCACACCAAACAATTCGATACACCTCCTTCATACTATGGTAAGATTAAAAATGGTAGAGCAGTTCAATCGTATCGTAAATCTGAGTCGATTGTGAACTCTAATACTGTGACATTTAAAAAGAAGGTTGGTAAGCATGACATCAATGCTGTTGCCGGATTGACTTTTGAAAAGTGGAATGAAGAACGTTTAGGAACTTCAACCAGTGACTTTGCATTCTTTAACTTAGGATACAATGATATGAGCGTAGGTACTTCATTTGATGCTCCTACCTCAAGCTATAAAGAGTGGAGTATGTTGTCGTACCTTGGACGCGTAAACTACATCTTCAATAATAAGTACCTTTTTACTGTTGCTTTCCGTTCTGATGGCTCATCTCGTTTTGCTGATGGTAATAAATGGTCGGCTTTCCCTTCTGCGGCAATTTCGTGGCGTTTATCTGAGGAGCCATTTATGGAATCCTTAGGATTTTTGTCGAATGCAAAGATTCGTGCAAGTTTCGGTGAAACAGGTAACCTGCGTTTAGATCCTTATGATTCTATGGCTCGCATGAATATCACGAAGTATGGCTTTGGAAATGGTACAGTGGTAGGAGCTGTTCCTGCAAGTTTATCTAATAGTGATCTTACCTGGGAGACTACCCGTCAGTTTGATGCTGGTCTTGATCTTGGTTTATTTGATAACCGCGTATCTGTGGTTTTGGATTATTACCATAAGCGTACAAACGATATGTTGCTCGATGGAAATATCATTAATGTATCTGGTTTTGGATCGATGATGATGAATATGGGGACAATCGAAAACCAGGGAGTAGAGTTAATCTTATCGACTGTCAACATCAATAAGAAGAATTTTAAGTGGAGTACCGATTTTAACATCTCTGCTAATCGCAGTAAGATTATCGACTTGGCTCAAGGACAAGAGGCATTCTTTATCAATCGTAAATACTTTAAAGCTGGTAACGCTTTTATCGTGAAGAAGGGTGAGGCTATTGGAACCATGTATGGTTATGTATGGGATGGTGTATATAACTATGATGATTTTGATACTACTGGAGAAGGTGCACAAACGTCGTACTCTGTTAAGCGCAACGTACCTGTTTCAAGTACTGGTGCTAAACCAGGAGATATTAAGTATAAAGACCTGAACGGAGATGGTAAAATCGATACCAACGATCAAACGATTATCGGTAATGGTAACCCAGTTCATTATGGTGGAATCAATAACAGTTTTTCTTACGGAAACTTCGATCTAAGTGTATTCTTCGAGTGGTCGTATGGTAATGATATCTTAAATGCGAATCGCTATCGCATGGAGTCTTTGGATGGCAAAGCCAATCAGTATGCAACTGTTTTAGATCGATGGCAACCTATCAAGTATGACGATGAAGGACAAGTTGTTGATCCAGGAAATCAAAATACAGATATGTTCCGTGAAGGAGGAAATAAAACACACTATTATAGTGATCGCGTTATCGAAGATGGTTCTTACTTGCGCTTGAAGACAGTTAACCTTGGTTATAACTTTAAGAAGAAGTTTGTAAAGCGATTAGGAATTTCATCATTGAAGGTATATGTGAGCGGTCAGAATTTGTGGACCCTAACGAACTACTCAGGACTTGATCCTGATGTGCATGCCGATGCTACAAGCTCTCCTAAGAAAGGTTTGATCAAGGGAGTTGACTTTGGTGCTTATCCTTCGGCAAGTGTTGTAACATTTGGTTTAAAAGTGAAATTGTAACAGAGTTTTATGGCAATGCTACCATGGTGATTGATTTTAACGGATCATCGCTTCAAATGTGGCTCTCTGCCTAAAATCTTATAATCTATAAATCTAATAATCTTTAAAGAATGAAGAATATAATAATAGGATTAATGGTGACTCTGGGACTTGCAATGACAAGTTGTTCAGATGTTCTGGACGAGGATCCTAAGTCATTTCTTACAGTTGATAATTTCTATCAGAACAGAAGTGATGTTGAAACCGCTTTAACGGGGATTTATTCGTTAATTGCTGATGCCGATCTATATGGAATGTATATCAGTCAGCAGGCCGATCTGGGAACTGATGCTGGTTATTGGGTGAAGGCAAATTCATCATACATGAATTATAATATTACTCCAACAACAGGAACGATATCTAAAACATGGTTACTGGGATATAAAACGATCTATGCGATTAATAAATTCATAGAACAAGTTGAACCAGGTAATTTCGACGATGATTATAAAGCAAGTGTAATCGGACAAGCACGGTTTATCAGAGGCTTGGTTTATTTCGAATTGGTACGTCTGTTTGGAGAATTACCTATCGTTGATAAGGTGATGACTCTGGAAGAGTTAAATGCTGTTTCACGCGATAACCTTACTGATGTTTATCAATTTATTATTGATGATCTTAATTACGCCAAAACTTCATTGCTTGCACTTGCTGATATGGGACAAGGTGATGGTGGTAGAGCCAGTAAAAATGCAGCGATGGCTATTCTTGCTAAAGTGTATGCAACCATGGCTGGAAAACCATTGGAAGATACAAGCAAATGGACTGATGCTGCCGCAGAAGCGAAAGCTTTAATTGATCTTGGTTTTCATCAGTTGAATCCTAGTTTCCCTAAAATCTGGGACAATATCAAAAAGGATATCTTCGATTATAAGGAGTGTATTTTTGAAATAGCTTATACTGCCGGACCTGCTACAGGGAACAATATCGGTACCTGGATGGGTATTCCTACTTCTAAAGGTCCAGGTGGTGTTGATGGAAAGAACTTTGGTGGTGGTTATGCTTATGCAAAAGCTACCAAGACTTTACGTATGGTATATGGTGAAAATGGATCGGGTTACGATGCATCCATTGCAGATAGTCGCTATCATCAAACTGCTGTACCTTATAAATTAGATGGTTCAGCTCGCCCTAGTGTTGATGCTGATGGTAATTACAAGGAGCAGAAAGATTGGGCGCTTTGTAAGTATCGTAAGGAAAATTCAAATGGAGCCTACCACTATAACCTTACGGGTATAAACTATCCGGTAATTCGTTATGCTGATGTGTTGTTAATTTATGCCGAAGCTGAAAATGAATTAAATGGAACTGGTCGTAGTGCACTTGCTAATGATGTAATGGCACAGGTGCGTCAAAGGGCTTTCCGTCAGTTTGATGATGAGGGAAATATGACTCAACTTGATGATGAGCCTGTGTTTGGAGAGTCGTTGAACTACGATTATGCAGCAATGAACGAAGAAGATTTTAGATACTTGCTTAAAGATGAGCGATTGAGAGAATTGGCAGGCGAAGGTCATCGACGTAATGACTTGGTACGTTGGGGAGAGCTGTATGCCACGGTACGTTCATTAAGTGGATCAGAAAGAGGATATTGCTGGGATAATGTTCAGCCTCATCATGTATTATTTGCTATTCCGCAGAATGAGATTGATATGAATGGCAATTTGACACAAAATCAAGGATACTAAACTTAGCGAAAATGATTAAAAGAAATTATATAACCGTATTGATCTTTGCACTGATTGCCTGCTGCTATTCGTGCGAAGAGGAGATAGATGCTCCTAAAGGGGATGTTATCTTGAACAAAACAACTATTGAAGTTGGTGAAGAGGTAGAGTTTAAGTACGCTGGTGATGCTGATTTGATTGTGCTTTACTCTGGAGAAAAAGGACATGAATATGTAAATAAGGACAGAGTAGAAACTGAAGCAGGTACTCCAAGATTAAAATTTGAGGCTTTTAACCGTGGCGGAACAATGGAAACAGGGATTGTGTCATTGTTGTATTCCGTAGACTATGATGGAGCGGGAGATCCTGGAACAGCTACCTGGACTGTTGTTACAACGAGCGATCCTGCAGCAGCAGATTATTCGGAAGCTCATTGGGGAACTGTCGATAATAAGAGTATTGGAACTCGTAATCGCAGCGAAGAAATTAGTCTTGAAGGAATCTCAGGGGCGAATACTTATTTTGCATTCAAATATGAATGTAGCGAGATTGGTGCCCGTCAGAAATATTGGTATATGTACGATCTGAATATCGTGGCAGAGGTAGAAGGTGTTGATAATAGTGTATCTCATTATGATTTTTTATCCAATGAAGGTATCTCAGTAATCAGTGCTGATGGGAACGATTTAACCTGGAAAAAACAAACATCATCAAAATACAAGGGATCGTTTGGTATGGGAGAGAGTAAAGGGACATCAGAAAATGAAGATTGGATGATTTTTAGTCCGCTTGATTTTTCTACCAATATCGTTCCTGTAAATCCAGATAAGGGAATTACGATCAAAAACATTAATGAGACCAACAAAACATTTTCTTACAAATATAGTCAGCCAGGTACCTATACTGCAACATTTGTAGTTTCAACCTGGGACTATGTGGATAATCGTTTAAAACAAGATGTAGTAGAGAAGACCATAACCGTTACTGAAGTAAATAGTGAAGGTTAGATTGGAGAGGTAGATGTTGGTTTTAAATATCCAGCAGAGAAACTGGATATTTCTCAAGGAACATTGTTTTTTATTAGTTTATCCAAATACTTGTAATTTAGTTAATGAATATTGTTATTCATGTTAGTACTGTTTAGTTAAAGTGCACATACTCTGTGCACTTTTTTTATTGGCAAAAATCGTTCAGTATAATTTTGCACACATTGTGAACAATAGTTGTACTCGTGTTTTTACGCATTTTGATTAATTTGTAATAGCGTTGAATTATCTGTGATACACTCTGAATGATATTTGGCATAAATCCTTCTTTATTCTCGATAATTTTGAATCAGATAAAGTCTGTTTTAGTTGAAAATAAAGTGTAGATCAAAATAATTTTAAAATCATCGCGCAGAATGAAGAAGTTAATTTACTGTTTAGGAGTCGTAATTTTGGCTATGGGATGTAGTCAGGTGAAGCACCAGGATTTATATTCTAAGGTTATTGATGCAGCCGATAATCAATACAAGAAAGTTCTGGCATTAAATTCAGATGTGACTAAAGTTCCTAGAACATTGTATGACGACGGCAAGTTGAAGACGGTTAATATTTATAACTGGACCAGTGGATTTTTTGCTGGTAACCTATGGTATATGTATGACCTGACTAAGAAAGAGGAGTGGAAGAATGAGGCTATTCGTTGGACAGAAGCTTTAGATACGATTCAATATTGGAGTGGTAATCACGATGTGGGTTTCATGATTTATTGTAGCTATGGAAACGCATTGCGATTGACACAAGATAAAAAGTACGAGCAGGTAGTTATTAATACTGCCGAATCGTTGAGTAAAAGATATAGCGATACCGTGAAATGTATTAAGTCATGGAATTATCGTAAGGCTTGGGATGGAAAAACTGAATGGTTTTATCCTGTAATTATCGATAATATGATGAATCTTGAGCTTTTATATGAAGCATCAAAATTGAGCGGTAATAATAAGTATAGAGATATTGCAACACAGCACGCAATGACAACAATGAAGAATCATTATCGCGATGATTATAGCTGTGTGCATGTAGTTGATTACGATAAAACCACAGGAGAGGTTTTAGACAAAGCTACATGTCAGGGATTTACTGATGAGTCGAGCTGGGCAAGAGGACAGTCTTGGGGATTATATGGTTATACGCTGTGTTACCGTGAGACAAAGAATCCTGAATTCTTGAAGTTTGCCGAGAACATTGCAAATTATATCATGACTTATCCTACAATTCCTGAAGATAAGATTCCATTCTGGGATTATAATGTTGATCAGGACGGTTTTACTCCAGAGTGGAAATATGATGCATCGAAGTATGCTGAGCCATTGCGTGATGTTTCAGCTGCAACAATTGCTGCTTCAGCATTGCTTGAATTAAGTACTTATGTTGAGGATGGTGCAAAATATTACAATTATGCCAATGATGTTTTGAAGAATGTAGCTTCTGACGAATATATGGCATCAAAAGATGAGAACTTTTATTTCTTGCTAAAGCATAGTGTGGGTAGCATCCCTCATGGTGGAGATGTAGATAAACCGGTGAATTATGCCGACTATTACTATCTTGAAGCTCTATGTCGCAAGAAGATGATAGACGAAGGAAAGAAATTGTTTTAAAAATTTTAAACAGATGAAACGAACATGAATTTTCATTATCCGAAAATACGCACATGCGGATGATTAAAATTTATGTGAGTTCCTGAATGTATTCAAATTTTTTGAACATTTAAAAATCAAAAAATTTTAAACAGATGAAGTTAACAAGTGTATTAGTCTTTATCGCCTTATTGGTTGGCGGAGTAAGTAAATGTGAAGCAAAGAAAAAGATCGTCGAGCTTGGTGATGGGACGAAGGTCCATGCGTTTGAAAAATTCGCTGATGATTTTAGCGGTGGAATGGATAATTGGGTTGTTGAACAACTTGAAGGCGGTAAAGTTTCGCTTGTTGATGGGAAATTGGATATTGATGATTTCACTGGTTGTTCTGTTTGGTTTAAAAAGAAATTGAGTGGAGCAATTATGATTGAGTATGATGCGGTAGTTGTTGGTGAAGGTGGTCCTAATGATAGGGTATCTGATCTTAACTGCTTCTGGATGGCTTCTGATCCTGAATGCAAAGACTTCTTTTCAAAATCAAAGGACCGAGGTGGTAAATTTCAAAATTATCATGCTCTAAAACTGTATTATGTTGGTCTTGGAGGGCATGACAATACGAAGACCAGATTTCGCAGATATGCAGGTGGTGGAGACCGACCTTGTCTGCCTGAACATGATCTAAGTGATGCTAAGTACCTTATTACCGCGAATAAGGTGAATCATATTAGAATAATCGCTAACGAAGGACAGATACAGTATTACCGCAATGGTGTGTTGATTTATGATTTTCAAGATGATGATCCTTATACTAGTGGGTATTTTGGAATCAGAACCTATAAGAATCACATGACTGTAGATAACTTTGTTGTATATCAATTGAAGAACGCTAAAAAGAAGAAGTAATCTCGGGTTACGTATCCGTGGAACAGGACAAGGTTATGCGACATGTCTGATTAAGGATATTGTCATTATTAGTGAATAATTTTTTTTAATGATCCGTGCAATCGATTGATCAACTCGAAACCAGTAATATTTACAGTTAATCAATAATACTATAAGACCAGAATAAATGAAACGTTATCTTAAAATCTTAAATATTCTATCATTTGCTGCATGTATCATCTTGTTGGCAAATCAGACGGGTTTTGCTCAGTGTAAAATCTTTGATGAGTTTAAAGCAAAGAAGGGTGTAGGTACCCAGTTGCCTGATTTCTCTTATGCAGGAGTAGGCTATTCTGAAAAAGAGATACAAACTCCCAATTATAAAATATTCGATGTAACTAAGTTTGGCGCTGTAGCTAATGATGATAAATCCGATAAACAAGCTATTATTAAAGCTATAAAAGCAGCAGAGGCTAATGGATCAGGTATCATTAAATTTCCTGCAGGAAGATTTAGAATTAACGAGGATTCAGATGAACGTATTCCTATCTCTATCACCAAAGGGAACATTGTTCTTAAGGGTGCAGGAGCAGGAGAAGGAGGCACTGAAATCTTTATGAAAAATCATATGCAACCTGTCGGTCAGGCTGATCGTGAAGATGGGAAATATGGTAATAAGCGAGTGAAGGGGCTGAAATCGATATTTGAGGTATCTAATAAGGCATATGGAAAAGCATTAACAGGTGTTACAAAAGATGCAGTTAAAGGAGCGTTTTCTGTTAGTGTAAAGGATGCTTCTAAGGTAAAAGAGGGCGATTGGATTCTTTTATCGCTTGAAAATAACGATCCTAAGGTTATTGAAGAGGGGATAGCTCCATTAAAGCCGGATCCTCGATGGAAACAGCTTTATGATATCGGTTTAACAATTCATGAAGTACATAAAGTCGCAAAGGTTGAGGGAAAGAACGTTACGTTTGTTGAGCCTCTTCGTTTCAACTTAAAATCAAAATGGGGATTTAAAATACGCGCATGTAAATTTATTGAAGGTGTAGGAGTAGAAGATATTGCCTTTGTAGGTAATTACCAGGAAGAGTTTGTACACCATGGTTCTGCAATTCATGATGGCGGTTGGAAATTCTGGCAAATGGGTGGTGTAAACCAGTCGTGGGTAAAAGATTGTCGCTTCAAAAATTGTAGTGGCTCTATAAGTTTTAATTATTCAGCATACAGTTCTGCAATTAATATAAAAATTGAAGGTTATGGTGGGCATACAGCAGTTAGGGAGAGTGGTTCTACAGGTATCCTTATCGCGAAAGTTGATGATACAGCCTCTGTTTGGCATGCTGTAGGTGTTGCTAAACCTGGTATCGGAAATGTTATCTGGCGTTGTAATTTCCCTGCAAGTCGTTGTTGGGAATCGCATGCTACACAACCAAGGGCTACATTATTTGATTGCACAAAAGGTGGTTTTACCAGTGGTTTTGCAGGAGGTGCTCCTACTAGTATGCCTAATCACCTTCATGATTTGGTACTTTGGAACTACAATGAAATTGATGGTGCAGAAAAAGACTTTGAGTTTCAGAAGACCAATTCAAAATACTGGAAGTTTTACCCTCCGATTATTGTTGGATTTCATGGGGGAGGTACAACCTTCAAATCAGAGCATGTTCAATACATCGAATCATTGGGTAAACCTGTAAATCCTGAGTCATTATTTGAAGCTCAGTTGGCTTTAAGATTAGGAAAACTACCTCAGTGGTTAGTTGAATTGAAAAAGAACTAAAGATCATTTAAGCTAAAAAACTAATTGAACATTTAGAAATCAAAAAAATTAAACAGATGAAGTATATATTAAGCATCTTGCTTTCGTTGAGTGTGGCATTGGTCGCTTGTTCTCATAATGCAAGTGAGACAGAAGGAGAAGCTGGAGAGACGATGAAAAAGGTTAGCTCAGTTAATGAACTGACTAATGCAATTGCTAGTGCTCAGCCAGGTGACGTTATCGGATTAAACGATGGCGTATATCAAGATATTAAGTTAGTAGTGACCAATTCTGGTACTAAGGATCAAAATATTATCATAAAAGCAATAAATCCTGGAAAAGCATTTTTCTCAGGCGATGTTAAGGTTGAGCTACGAGGTGAATATATCACCCTTGATGGTATTTACTTTAAAGATGGTGCACGTAATACTAAGGAGTGGAAGAGTCATGGTCCTGGTTTGGTGGCTATGTATGGTAGTCACAACCGTGTAACCAATTGTGCGTTTCACTGTTTTGATCAGGCTAACTCAGCTTATATAACAACCTCACTAACAGAAG
Organism: Puteibacter caeruleilacunae; assembly: GCA_005217565.1. Lineage (GTDB taxonomy): Bacteria > Bacteroidota > Bacteroidia > Bacteroidales > Prolixibacteraceae > Puteibacter > Puteibacter caeruleilacunae. The sequence continues at coordinate 350,320 of SJCO01000004.1, read as the reverse complement.
AAGGAAAAGTTCCTCAATATTGTAGAATTGATCACTGCTCGTTTACCGAGAAGATTACATTTGATCAGGTGATCAACCTAAACAATACACCTAAGAAATCGGAGGAAGGTGAGCCTGGTATTCCAATGTATCATCGCATTGATCACTGTTTCTTTGCCAATCCTCAGAAACCTGGAAATGCAGGTGGAGGTATTCGTGTTGGTTACTGGCGTAAAGACTTTGGTCGCTGCCTGGTTGATTCAAACCTTTTTATGCGTCAGGACTCAGAAGCAGAGATTATCACCAGTAAGTCGATGGAGAATGTTTATTATGCCAATACTTATCTAAACTGCCAGGGAACAATGAACTTCCGTCATGGCGATAAGCAAGTTGCGATTAATAATTTCTATATCGGAAATGATAAGAAGTATGGTTACGGAGGAATGTTTGTTTGGGGTAGCAATCACATTATCGCATCTAATTATTTCGAATTACCTACAACCAGAGAGGGTAGAGGAAGTGGTGCATTATACCTGAATCCAGGAGCAGAAGGACGTGAGCATGCATTGGCTTTTAATATTCTGGTGGCTAATAATCTTTTTGCCAACAATAATGGTTATTCGGTGCATTTTAATCCACTATATGACCGTCGTGTTGATTGGTGTGAGGAAAAGAATTATAAGTTTGAGTTACCTCGCGATATTCAATTTAGGGGTAACGTATTCTATAATGATAATCAGGGAAGATATACTTTCATGAAGGACGATCACCCTGGAGACAAAGGTATGATCTGGAACAGTAACCTTGCTTATGGTAGCAAGCTCGGAATCACGAAGCCATCGGGAATTAATACTGATAAGTTTAAGTTGAACCGAAATACAGATGGAATTTTCACATCCAATCATAGGGTTAATGTAACTCAAGGGGTTTATAATATTGAGGGAATTGATTTAGATATTCCTGCAAAAGTGAATGCAGGAATTGTAGGTAAACCATTATCATGGGAAAATGTTGGTCCAGATTGGTTAAAAGAGATTCCTGGTACCTATGCAGTAACAGGGGAGTTAGCTCCTGATGTACAGGTGAAATTTGATGAAGTAACTGCAATTAGAAAGAAAAAATAGATTGCTATGAATGAGAAGAATTTAAATCGTAGGTCATTTATCCGTAATACAGCCATGGCTGGTACTGGTATGATGATGATGCCATCGTTTTTGAAGGCGATGGAGGGATTTAAGGACGGAGAACGCCCTAATTTGTTATTAATTTTTGCCGATCAGTTCAGAAAGTCTTCAATGAGCTTTCTGAAGGAAGATCCTGTATATACACCAAATATCGATAAGCTGGCTAAAGATGGAGTTTACTTCTCTAATGCTGTATCGAATCATCCATTATGTAGTCCTTACCGCGCCATGTTGATGAGTGGTAAGTATCCATTGAAGAATGGTGTGATTGCTAACTGTCACTCGGGAAGAACTGTGCATGGAAACTATCTGAAGAAAAAAGATGTATGTTTCTCAGATGTATTAGCCACTAATGGCTATAGCGCTGGTTACGTAGGAAAATGGCATCTTGATGGACCAGAGCCAACAAAACCTGGAACACCAAATATCTGGGATTCTTTCTGTCCTCAGGATCGTCGCCATGGTTTTGACTTCTGGCATGCTTATGGTACTCATAACCGTCACCTGAAGCCTTACTACTGGTCGACCAATGCTAAGGAGGATGAAAAGAAGGTATATAACCAATGGTCGCCTGAACATGAGGCAGATGTTATTAATAATTACATCAACAACACCAACGGTTCGTACCGTAAGGACGATGAACCTTTTGCATTATTCTGGGGAATCAATCCTCCACATACTCCATTTAGTGAGGTGCCAGAGAAATATAGAAAACGTTATAAAGGGAAATCTCATGAGGACTTGTTGAAGAGACCTAATGTGAGTTTTAAAGAAAATAACGACATCAAGGTTGGTGATCATGGAGTGGAGAAGAAAATCCACCAGGCTCCTGATTATTTCGCATGTGTTGATGGTGTAGATGAGCAAATTGGCCGCGTAATCGATACATTGAAAGAAAAGGGATTGTATGATAATACCATTATTGTATTCTCTGCCGACCATGGTGAAATGTTGGGTAGTCAGGGATTGATGCATAAGAATATCTGGTTCCGTGAAGCTTATGATATTCCTTTCATCGTTCATTGGCCTAAGAAGATCAAGCCTAAGCAAGAGGATCTTTTAATTAGTGTACCTGATTATATGCCTACTATCTTGAGTTTGATGGGACTACAGAATGATATCCCAACAGACCTTGAAGGTATTGATTATTCAGATGTATTCTTTAATAAAAAGGTAGATCGCCCAGATTGTCAGCTTTACTTTGGTTCTGAACCTTCAGCACCATGGACTGGTAAGCGTGGTATCCGTACCGATCGTTATACGTTTGCTGTTGTGAAGAATGAGGATGCTTCGAAAACGTATTATCTATATGATGATGTTGACGATTACTATCAGACTAAGAATATCTGGGGTAAGAATCCAAAAGAGGATAAAAAACTGAAGAAAAAACTCTGGAAATTACTGAAAGAGATGAATGATCCCTGGATTGAACGGGATGTATAATTGTATATAATATTAAAGATGAGTCTGACGTTGGTTTTTGTGATTTGTGGTTTGTGGTTTTTTTACTGATGTCAGACTCTCTTTTTTTTCCTTAACCTACCAATACTAATGAATGACATGAATAAATATTTTATAACCTTAACCTCAATTGTTGCATTATTTGTGGGATGTACATCGCATACTCCAAAGAATAATTCAGCTTGGATTCCCAATATATTAAAAGACTTTAAGAAGGATAGTCGTAGTTCTATTTTGCCCGACTTCTCTTATGCCGGTTATCATTATGGAGAAAAAGAACTTCCTACTGTGAAAGCAAAAGAATTCGTGGTAACCGATTATGGAGCTATTGCTAACGATGAAATCGACGACACCAAAGCAATTCAGAAAGCTGTTGATGCAGCAGGAGCTAATGGTGGTGGTATTGTATTGTTTCCTACCGGTAAATTTCTTGTAAATACCGATACTACACAAACCGACATCGTTAAGATCAACTACAGTAATATTGTAATGCGTGGTGCTGGTTCAGGAAAAGATGGTACCATTATCTTTAGTGGAAGCTCAACGCATCAGCAAGAGGATGATAATCCATGGTTATCACCTTTCGTATTTCATACAGGATTGAATATTCACGATACGCATAGCTTTTACTCGGTGACAATGGAGAAGCCTTTAGCCCAGTTAGCCAAAGATCTTAAGAAAGGTGATGATGTTGTTGAACTATCAAGCACCGAAGGATTAAAAGCAGGTGATGTTATTATCCTTGCGATGAAAAATACTACAGAAGAAGGTGATTTGATCAATGATATGATGAAGCCATTGAAGTTTGAGCCTTTCCAGAAAACTTATTTGGAAGCAGGAAAAAGACGAGATGTTAGTTTCCAGTGGCCTGTTGAGGTGGAGAAAATATTAGATGGCAATAAGGTTAAATTGAAGCAACCTTCCAGAAGAGATATTCTTGTACGTTACGAGGCATATGCAGCCATCATGCCAATGCTTAAGGAAATTGGTGTTGAACACTTCCGTTTCGAGAGTTCGTGGGATGGTGTATATAAGCATCACGGTAACCGGGAAATGGATTATGGCTGGGGAGCTGTATGTATGCATCGTGTTGCCCATGGTTGGGTGAAAGATTTAAGTATTGATAACTATACGCAGACTACCCACATGGTGAACAGTCGCAATATCACTATTACCGATATTACGATAACTGGAGGAGAAGGACATTACGGGCCTAAAATGTATCATTCATCTGATAATCTGATTACTGATGTTCTTGTTGATGCGAAACGTACACACGGTCCAGGCTTGGAAGGTGAATCTTTTGGTAATGTATATAAAGATATCACCTATACGCATGATGCACCTCTTGATCTACATGGTATCTCAGGAGAAGGATTCTGTCCTCCAATGTTTAACCTGTATGAAAACATCAAGGGAGTTTATCGTGTTGCTGGTGGAGGTGCTCCTCAGAATATCCCTCATTCCGGAGATTATAATACTTTCTGGAATATGGACATGTCAGGTACCAAGCAAGGAGAGTTTAGAGAAATATTCCATAGCTGGATATGGACCAATCCTGAGAAATTCAAGAATGAGATGCATTACGATTGCCACAAACAATATTTGCGAAGTATTGTAGTTGGTGTTCGAGGAAAAGAAAAGCCTTTGAGTGTTGATCATCAATACGAGGATCTTCAAGATCAATGGATCTATGTTGAAGGACTTAATAAAGCTGAAAAGCCTGTTTCTTTATACGAAACTCAATTGGCTTGGCGCTTAAAGAAATAATTAATCAAGGGTAATCTGGGAAGCCGTAATCTGCTGTCCTAAAAAGAAACCCGCTTTATTTTCAAAGACTGAAGGATTTTCTGTTGTCAGGTATTTTACCGATCCTAAGGTGGAACAATTGATTTCCATCTCTGGATGACGATACAGATAATCCTTTAGTTTTTTAGCCACTATAGGTCCCTGCTCAATAAGCTGAATATTTTCAGGTAAAAACTGTTCAATCTTACTGCGAAGTAGTGGATAGTGGGTGCATGCCAAAACTAGTGTATCTATCTCTGGAGCCTTAGTCAATAAGTTATCAATATTCTTCTGAATAAAATATTCTGCTCCCGGAGTATCAATTTCCTGATTTTCTACTAGAGGTACCCACATCGGACAAGCCTCCTGAGTAACGTTAACCTTAAGACCATTATTCAGTTTCTCAATCTCCATGGGATATGATTCAGAAAGCACTGTTCCTTGCGTTCCCAGAATACCTACATGCTTCGATTTGGTAAGCAAAGGGATTTCTTCAACGCTTGGTCTGATAACACCTAAAACACGCCTGTTAGGATCAATTAATGGAAGATCACGTTGTTGAATTGAGCGCAGTGCTTTAGCCGATGCAGTATTACAAGCCAATATTACCAGATGACATCCCATATCAAACAGTCGCTTTACAGCTTGAAGGGTATACTGATAAACCACATCAAATGATCGGGTACCATATGGTGTTCGAGCATTATCTCCCAGGTAGAGATAATCATATTGAGGCAACTCTTTAACGATCTCTTTTAGAATTGTCAGGCCTCCATATCCAGAGTCAAATATGCCTATTGGTCCTTGTTTCATGCATGGCAAATATAAAAAAAAGCCATCCTAAAAAAGAATGGCTTTAGCAACTAAATATTTTTTTGTTGTTATTGGATACCTAACTTCTTCTTAGCTAAAGGAAGAATGTCGACACTATCATTCGACTTATAAAGGATAGGAGTTCCAGGCTGAACATCGAAAACATAAATTAATCCTTGCTCTTTAGCTACTGCCTCGATAGTTTCTTTGGCTTTATCTAAAATTGGCTTGAATAATTCTGCTTGCTTTTGCTGCATTTGCTGCTGAGCAACTTGCATACTGCTTTCAATACGTTGTTGCATACTCTGAAGCTCACCTTCTTTTGCCTTTTGTGCTACATCAGATAACGAATCTCTTGTATTAAGATATTCTGTAAGTTTTGCTTGGTATTCTTTCTGCAATTCTCCTTGGATTCCTTCAAGCTCTTTCGCTACTTTCTCCAATTCGGCTGTAGCTTCTGCTCTACCAGGCATGATTTGAATCAACTGCTGAGTATCAATATGCCCGAATTTCTGAGCATAAGTTGTGAAACCTGTTGATAAAAACAGGAATACAAGGCATAGTTTTAAAAGGTTCTTCATATCACAAATTTTAAATTTTCAACAAATATAGGAATTAATTTTTATAACCTAACTTCTCCAAAACCACGTCACTAATATCGAATTTAGGATTGGTGTAAATCATGGTCATTCCACCAGATTTGTCGAATATTACGGCATAACTTCCTTGTGCTGCAATATCCTGGATCGTGTTGAAGATGTCATCTTGAATAGGCTTTACCAAACTTTCTCTTTTCTTGTACAAGTCTCCTTCAGGTCCAAAGTATTGTTTCTGAAGATTGCGGTATTCCTTCTCCTTGCTAATGATTACATCTTCTCTCTTTCTTTTCATTTCTTCAGACAGTAAAACACTTTCAGCTTGAAAATCTTTGTACATCTTTTCCAGGCCTCCACGCATGCTTTCCAGCTCTTTTTGGTATTGCTTTGATATTTGATCTAATTGCTCTTGTGCTGCTGTATAAGCCGGAATATTCTCCAGAATATACTGTGTGTCAACGTAAGCATATTTTTGAGCATATGATGCTGATATCATCAAAACTGAGACTGCGATTGTTAGGATTAGATTTTTCATAATACTATGATTTTAGATTTTACAAACGTTTTTAATCATGTTTTACAAATACCGTTCCATTCTAGAATTGTTGTCCGATAACAAAGTGGAATTGGCTCTTATTAGCTCCAACAGTTGGTACTTCATCAAATCCATATCCCCAGTCAATACCCATCAAACCAAACATTGGTAAGAAGATACGTAAACCAATACCAGCAGAACGTTTCACATCAAATGGATTGAAGCGTTTCCACTCGTACCATGCATTACCAGCCTCAGCAAATGCTAATGCATAAATTGTAGCCGATTGTTTCAATGCAATTGGGTAACGTAGTTCAAGTGTCAATTTATTGTAGATGCTGGCAGCAGTAGGTGTTAACGAGTTGTTCTCATATCCACGTAAACCGATTACCTCGTAGTTATAAAGTGAATATCCACTCATTCCATCACCACCAACGTTAAATCCTTCTAACGGTGATTTCTTATCATTATCATAGTGTCCTAAGAATCCTGCTTCTACTTTAGTTCTTAAAACTAAGTCTCTTTTCTTATCAAGAGGCATGAAGTTTTCTCCTAAGAATTTCCATTTGTGATACTCAATCCAACGGTAACGATCTTGCTGATCCAAGTCAGGATTTTTATAGTCAACACCATCGAACATTGAGAATGGAGGAGTAAACTCTACAGATAGAGAGTAGTTACTTCCTGAACGAGAATACAATGGATTATCGATAGAGTTACGACCGAAAGCTGTTTTGAAACTTAAAGTATTTGTATTTCCGTCATTTAATAATGAAGAGTAATACTGCCAGTTATTCATTTTATTCAGCTGGTACGAAACCTCATGATAAAGAGTAAAGAAGTCATCTGGCCACTTCAAACGGTATCCGTAACCAATTGCAACTCCCATAGTGATATTCGATGAACTGATGTCTCCCTGAGGAACAGTGTATCCACCACCATATCCATAACTACCATATCCATATCCGTAAGGATTCGCTCCATAAGGAGTTCCGTATCCGGCTGTAGAGTATGAGTTAGAGGTAGCTGAACCATAAGCTTGCTTATTGTAGTAAGCTGAAACTGATAGAGAGTTTGGTTTCTTACCACCCAACCAAGGCTCAACAAAGTTTACACTAAACGATTTGTAATATTTACCGTTTGTCTGTGCACGCAAACTCAATGTCTGACCGTCACCCGTTGGTAATGGCTGCCATGCTTCTTTGTTGAAGAAGTTACGTACCGAGAAGTTTGAGAATTTAAGACCAACACTACCGATGATCATACCAGCTCCCCAACCTCCGGAAAGCTCAATCTGGTCGTTTGCCTTTTCTTCAAGTTTATATTCGATATCTACAGTTCCACTTTCTGCGTTAGGTTGTACGTCAGGAACAAGGTTCTCAGGATCGAAGTGTCCAAGCTGACTAAGCTCACGGTATGAACGCATCAACTTTTGCTTACTAAACAAATCGCCTGGAAGTGTGCGAAGTTCACGACGTGCTACGTGCTCGTGAGTTTTCGTGTTACCAGTAATCAAAACACGATCGATTGTTGCCTGCTGACCTTCATAGATTCTCATCTCAAGATCAATCGAATCATTTTCGATATTTGTCTCTACAGGATCAACCTGGAAGAAAACATATCCATTATCCTGGTAAAGTGAACTAACAGCGTCTTCGTCTTCCTTCAAACGCTTATTAAGCTTCTCCTGGTCGTAAATGTCTCCTTTTTTAAGTCCAAGAACAGCACCCATCAAATCACTTTCGTAAACAGTATTTCCAACCCATTTGATGTCGCCGAAGTAGTATTTGTTTCCTTCTTCAACCCATAGGTCGATGTTCACAGTGTTGTCAGGATTTCTTTGAATCGAGTCTGCAGTAATAATCGCATCACGATAACCGTTCTCGTTATACTTCTTAATCACGTTTCCTTTATCCTCCTTGTATTTCTCTTCAAGGAATTTCTTAGAACGGAAGAAGTGCTTTAATTTCTTTTCTTTGGTTTTCTTCATGGCGTGCTCAAGCTGACCTTCAGTCATCTTTTCGTTACCATGGAAAGCAACCGATGCAATCTTCACCTTTTCTTTCTTGTCTACCATGATGTCAAGAATCAAACTGTTGTCTTTTTCAGGATCATCACGTTGTACTACGCGTACTTCGGTATTAAAGAAACCTTTTTGGTGAAACATGTTAGTGATTAGCTGTTCAGTTCTGTTGATCTGAGCAGGAGTAATCTTACTACCTTCCAATAAAAGTACCTTCGAGGTAATATCATCTTTCTCCGATTTAGAAATACCGGTGAAATTTACTTTTGATAAACTAGGCACTGTTTGTAAGTGAATTTCCAGAAATATCTTACTGCCTACAATCTTGCTGGCAATAATCTTAACATCTGAAAAGATTTGGTGGTCCCAAAGCTTTTTAATAGCTGATGTTATTTGGTCACCTGGCACCAAAATTTCATCGCCTACTGCAAGGCCTGAAATACCAATTAGTGCATTTGAATCGAGGTATTTCACCCCTTTTATCTCGATGCCGCCAATTTCATACTTCTTGGCACTTGAGTAATAAATCGAGATATCATCACCTTCCTTTGTCTGGGCAAATGAACAGAAACCCAGAATCATTAGTGTAAATAAAATACTAAGCTTTCTGCGCATTCTCTTCATTGATTTGTTCGCTGGTTTTTCCAAATCTTCTCTCTCTTTGTTGAAATTCATATATTGCATCAAATAGATTTTCTTTTCTAAAGTCGGGCCATAATGTTGGCGTGAAATATAGTTCTGCATAAGCAATCTGCCACAATAGGAAATTACTAATGCGTTGTTCTCCACTTGTACGGATCATCAATTCCGGATCAGGATAGGAAGCAGTATTCAAATGAGCCTGAAAAGTTTCTTCAGTAATTTCATCTGCTTTTAACGCTCCTTGTTCTACTTTTGCCGCTACTTTTTTCATGGCATCAGTCATTTCCCATCTTGAGCTATAACTTAATGCAAGAATCAAAGTAAGATCTTCATTGTCGGCTAGTCGATCAATAGAACCATTTAATTTCTTCTGAACTTCGCCAGGAAGGCTTTCCACATCACCAATAACGCGTAAACGAACATTATTTTCGTTAAGCTTGTCGGTTTCTTCCGTAATGGCATGCACCAGTAAAGCCATCAAAGCATTTACTTCCTCCTTAGGGCGATTCCAGTTCTCGGTCGAAAAAGCATATAGGGTTAGGTATTTAATACCAAGCTCCCGGGCTCCCTCAACAGCCGAGCGGACTGATTCAACTCCGTGTTCATGACCAAAGGTGCGATCATTGCCTCGTTGCCGAGCCCAACGTCCGTTACCATCCATGATGATCGCAACATGCTTTGGTATATTATCTGATATTAGTTTCTCTTTAATCGACATTCCGCAATATTATTTAAAAATCATAAGCTGGACAATCATTTTTGCCCAGAAATAATAAATAACTTACCGTAACACCAAATGATGTGTACCAATCGTTGTTATGCATAAAGTCACTTGCCTCTAACCTGTGAGGGTCGTCCAAATTGTCCAGATGGTCTGCAAATACTTTCTGCAAATTCCATTCCAATCCTACGGCCCATTTCTTCCCCAGATTGTAATTGACGCCCAAAGATAATGGAATTGTCATAGTAAACGTATTTCCAGAACCTAAACTTTCGCGACTATCAATACTTGTTGGTAATGCTGCTGGATCGTAAGTGGGATTGAACAGATCTACATCATAGTAAAGTCCGCCTATACCAAGGGCCATATACGGACTGAATTTATAGCGTTGACTTCCTAGTTTGTAGTTCAAAAAGTTTACTTGAAATTGCAAACTATATGAAATCACCGATTTATTATCGACAAAATTAGGTTGATCATTCAACACAATATTGTCAAGATTCCCGTCAAGGTTAAGTTGTGAATAACCTAAATTGGCTTTTAATGCTAGTCTGGTATTGAAATTATGCCTGTAATAAACTCCTGCAGCAGGAGCTAATGATTGTGGATAATTGATCTTGGTCATGTCACCAAACTGCGAAGCAACACCGGCAAATACACCCACATCAACACTCTTGTGTTGAGCAAGACTACTGAGTGAGATTAAACTCAGCGTTATGTATACAAAAATTCGTTTCACAATTTTACTGTATTAAGGGTTTACATGTCCCTGCCTGGTTGCTTATTGGTTCAAATAATCTGATGTTATTTAACCTTATGAAAGCTACAAATGTAATATAATTAAATAAAAAACAGACAGTCGACAATGGTTATAAAACCTATAATCTTATTAAAAATTGTTAAACAACTGGATAAAGTTAATTTCGCTTGTCGAGTCCCCACAATAGCTTGTTCCTCAAAGTAGAGTAGAAATCATGATCATACAGCTGTATAACCTTAGTTTTGAAGGGTGCTTTCTTCACAATCATCTGGGTGTTGAAATTTGAAATTTCCGACTTAGAATCTAGTGAAGTAAGGAAGTTTTCGCCTCTTCCTTCAACCTCCAGCGTTAGTTCTACATCATCGGGAACAATCATTGGTCGCACCGTTAAGTTGTGAGGCGCAATAGGAGTAATGATAAAATTGGCCGAATCAGGAGTCACTACTGGTCCACCAGCACTCATCGAGTAGGCTGTTGATCCGGTTGGTGTTGCAATGATGATTCCATCAGCCCAATAGGAGTTCATGTACTTGCCATTAATTGATGTGTGAATGGTTATCATCGATGAAGTATCCATTTTATGAAAAGTTGCTTCATTCAACGCAAATGGGAAATCATCGAACATCTCACACGGACAATCCAGTTGCAGTAAAGTACGCTCTTTTACCTGGTATTGCTTGTTGACTAGCTTTTCCAATGCCGACTCAATTTCATTCTGAGCAATATCGGCCAAGAAACCTAATCTACCACTATTGAATCCTACTATTGGTATATTATTGTCACGAACCATTGACACTGCGGCAAGGAATGTACCATCACCACCAATACTAATCATAAAGTCCATGTCGGGGCTTAAATCAGCGTGTCCTCTGAAAGTATTGAATCCAGAAGTATCAATATTCAATTCAGCCTGAATAAATAATGCAAACTCCTTGTGAATTTGTATGTCGATACTGCGCTCAGTAAACCAGCTGAATATAGTTTGAATACTGTGTTTATATTGAGAGGTAATGGTCTTACCAAAAATACCAATTGTCATAGATTAAATATTTAAGTAATTCATGAACTGGTCGAAGCGATCGTCGTACATATTTTTTAAGATATTATCATCCATATATACCGCCTTGATGTTATAATCGTAGCGCACAAAAGTCTGTATAATTGGTGATAGATCGATCTTGTTTACTTTCAATGTAACGTCCAGTTCCTGGGAATTGGGTTGGGATTTCAGGTACAAACTTAAAATTTTTGCATCATTTTCCTCAACAATGCGTGCAATTTCACTCAAAACATAATCGTGCTGTCCTATTTCAAGAACAATGATTCCTCCTGCCTCTTGCTCCGACAAAACACCAGCAATATGATGCCCCAAATCTTGTACTGTAATCATTCCAAGATAGTTATTGGTTAAGTCGAGAACAGGGATAGAGGTTAATTTTAAGCGATATAGCATTTCAGCCGCTTCCATAACGTGCTGATTCTTTTTTATATAAGGTCGCTGTGTTGGGATTACTGTATCTTCAAATGTTGAATCGATCAGGTCATGATCATAGATGTCTTTATCTGAAATCAACGCGATATACTCATCATCCTTCACGAGCGGAAGATGCGATACCCTGAAGACTTCCATCCAATTCAACGCTCTTTGTCCTGTGTCGGTTGGACTTAGTGCGGGTACTATTGGCGATATAAGAGCTTTGGCTTCCACTTGTTTCGTTTTTGAATGTTTCTCTTAAATAATTATTTATTGTAACTTGCGCCTGTAAAATAAGCATAATACAATGACAAGACTTAGTGTAAATATAAATAAAATTGCGACACTACGGAATTCCAGAGGCGGGAATATTCCCAATGTTAAACAGAGTGCCATCGATTGTCAGAAATTTGGCGCAGAAGGAATTACTGTCCATCCACGTCCCGATGAACGTCATATTCGTTATCAGGATGTATATGATATTAAACCAATTATTACCACTGAGTTTAATATTGAAGGTTATCCAAATGAGCGTTTTATGGAGCTTGTTTTGGATGTTAAACCAACTCAGGTAACCTTAGTTCCTGATCCTCCAGAAGCTATAACGTCAAATGCGGGATGGGATACCGTAAAAAATAAGGAATTTTTAACGAATATTATTGCCGAATTGAAAGAGGCAGGTATCCGTACATCTATTTTTGTTGATACTGATCTTAAAAATATCGATGGTGCTGCTGTTGTTGGTACCGATCGTATTGAATTATATACCGAGCCTTACGCTATCGATTATGAACAAGATCGTGAAGCTGCAGTTGAATCATTTGTAGCAGCGGCTAATAGGGCAAAAGAGTTAGGTTTAGGGATTAATGCAGGTCACGATTTAAGTCTTGCGAACCTAAGCTACTTGAATGACAAGATTCCATTTATGGATGAGGTATCGATAGGTCACGCACTTATCGCTGATGCCTTATACATGGGATTGGAAGATACAATTAAGCTGTATAAAGATTGTTTGATTTAATCGGTCAATGCAGCTAAACTATAGAAAAATAGGAGAGACTGGTCCATGTATTGTTGTACTACATGGACTATATGGCTCTTCTGATAATTGGATGTCCATTGGGCGTCAACTTTCCAAAACACATCAGGTATACCTACTTGATCTTCGAAATCACGGTCGTTCATTTCACGAAGCAGAACATAGCTACGAGACTATGGTTGCCGATTTAGCTTGGTTCTTCCAGGAAGAAGAGCTTGATCAAGCCATACTCATCGGACATAGCATGGGAGGAAAAGTGGTAATGAAGTTTGCTGCTGATTATCCTGAATATGTTCGTAGTATTGTGGTTGTGGATATTGCTCCTAAAAACTATATGGATGATAGTTTAGAATCGGGGCAGTATGGTTTTCATCGACACCTCATTCGTACAATGTTAGGTATTGACCTAAGCGATGCGACTTCATTAAAAGATGTAGATGAAAAGCTGAGTGCAAAAATTCCTGATGTTAAGTTGCGACAATTCTTGCTGAAAAATATTACCCGTAATAGTGAGCGCAGGTATGTGTGGCGTATTAACCTGAAAGCGCTAGACCAGTGGCTCGATGAGATTGTCAGTGGTGTTGATTATGCGATGTTTGCAGATCGTATGCCTATTCTGAATTATCGGGCATTGTTTCTGCGAGGAGGTAACTCGCCTTATATTCAGGAGGAGGATGAAGATCGCATAAAGGCAATATATCCCGAAGCTCAGATTATTACCATCAACGATGCAGGGCACTGGCTACATGCCGAGCAACCCATGCAGTTGATCGATAATATCAAATCTTTTATTTAGACTTTTCTGATTTTATTGTTTGAGGATTCTCACGATTGTAATCTTGCGTAATTCTACGTAAGAATTTTGTATGCTCTTTTTTGAGCTCATTCCATTCAAAACGCCATGTCCAGTTTCCTTGTGCCGTGCCAGGGGTATTCATGCGCGAATGATCTCCCAACTCCAAAAGATCCTGAAGTGGAACAATAGCCATATTTGACGTAGAAGCCCAAGCCATTTTGATGAATGACTTAACCAATCCATCACGATGTCGTGGAATATAGCGATTCACATTCTTCTTCTCCTTCGTAGTTAAATCATTGTACCATCCCATGGTGGTATTGTTATCGTGTGTACCTGTATAGGTCACAAAATTGCGACGATGGTTGTGAGGAAGATGTTCGTTGGTAGCATCACTAGCAAAAGCAAATTGCAATACCTTCATGCCCGGAAGCTTAAAATGATCACGAAGTTTGGTAACCTCAGGTGTAATTTCTCCCAAGTCCTCGGCTATGATTGGAAGGTTGCCAATTTGAGACTTCAACAGTGAGAACAATTCATATCCATCAGCCTTCAACCATTCTCCTTTTTTAGCTGTTTCAGCGTTAGCAGGAATTGCCCAGAACGATTCAAAACCACGGAAATGATCAATACGGATCAAATCGAACATGCGCAGGTTAAAGTGCAATCGGGCAATCCACCAGTCATAATTATGCTTTTTCAGTTTCTTCCAGTTATAAACCGGATTGCCCCACAACTGACCATCTTCACTAAAATAGTCGGGTGGCACACCACCAACCAACGTGGGCTTATTGTGCTTGTCGAGCATGAAAAGCTTTTGGTTGGCCCAAACATCTGCACTGTCAAGAGCAACGTATAATGGAAGGTCTCCAAAAATTTCAATGCCTTTATCATTGGCATAACGCTTTAGCTGATACCATTGACGGAAGAATAAAAACTGAATAAAGCGTTGCAGTTCGTAATCGTTATTGTACCTCCATCGATAATAATCCCAGGTATCCTGATCTCTGTTGGCAAGTTTGGTATCCCATTCTGACCATGGAATTTCTCCATGTTTTTTACGATAGGCCATAAACAAGGCATAATCATTGAGCCACCAACCATGTTCACCCAAAAAGCTACGATATTCTTCCAATAAGGAATAATCATTTAACGCATTGAAGCGCTTGAAGGCTTTACTCAACACATGATCACATTGCTCTATTGCGCGATCGAAATCTGCCTTATTGCCATTTCCACGCGGCATTTCTTCAAGTTCCGACTTCTTTAGCATTCCATCTTTAACCAGTAATGCATGGTCTATCAGTAATTCGTTACCTGCAAAGGCCGAATAACACTGATAGGGTGAATTACCAAAACCTGTTGGTCCCAATGGTAATATCTGCCAATAGGTTTGATTGGTAGCTTCTAAGAAATCGACAAACCGATATGCTGCTTTTCCCAATGTCCCGCAATAGGAATTCCCAGGAAGTGATGTGGGGTGAAGTAGTACTCCACTGGATCGCTTTTGCTTCATGAGTGCTGTAGATTTTCCTTATTGAATGATAATGTGTTTACTTTTCCGTTATGGATTAATAATAATAGGAGGACCAGATTTCTTTTCGTGGTCCAGGTAATAAACCAATCCGATACCTGCATTTAATGCAGTGGTTTTAATCTTGTATTCGCTTCTATTCGAAGCTAGCTCCTCACGGTTTACCTTATCCCAGGTGATATCTTCAATTTCGTATTTAACCTGCGACCAGTAATAGTCGACATTCAGCTTTATACTGAATTTAGGATTCAATTTGAAATTTACGTTTGCACCAACAACTACAGGAATGCTAAAAGCATTATCGTCGACTACAGTAGTGTGGAATAGTGTAGTTGGATTTTCGTGATCTTCAAAGTACAGCTGATGAACAGGAATACGGGTTAACTGAAGACCAGTAAGTGCACGAAGCTCGATATTCATACCTTTCTTTATCGGATATTTCCATTTTGTACCTGCAAGAAGAGCTCCCCACAGCCAATAGTCTGTAGAAAAGTCCATGGTGTCAATTTCAGCCTGAGTAACATCACGGTAGCTTTTTTCTAATCTGTTAAGCAGTTTTTGTGAGGTTTTTACTTCATCAACAGTAAAGTTGTGAAGGTGAAGACTAGCAGTGAATCCAAAAGCACTCAGACTAGGTAGGTCGCCCGACAGGTCAACAAAGAAACCTGTTTCGGCGAATCCCGAATTGTGTCCCGTAGTACTCATATTTTTCAAGTCGCCCAAAGGAAATGATGGTCCCATAGTGATTGAGTATATCCATAATTTCTCTCCAGTGTTATCAATCTTTTCAGTCTTAGGGATAAAATCAGAGTTCTGGGCAAATATAGATGCCGAGACCAGCATGATTAATGTGATAATGGCTAAAAGCTTCTTCATCGAATTTAATTAAATTGTATTACAGAAATAGTAATCTCCCGTTTATTAATGAAACGAGAAAACCGGCAATAAGTTGCCAGCTTTCAAATGTAAAAAAATAGTGGAAGAAAGAAAGTACTCTACAGTTTGATTTCACATTTTTTATGTTTTTAGTGAGGTTGGAAGAAATAGGGGTGATATGAAATTCATCGTTTGATTGGTGCCTGTTAGCTAATAGAAATATTTATTAAATTTGGTTAAAGTCTAAAATAGATTCTACCTCGGTGTAAAATGGCGATTGAGATCTAATTCATGAGAATTAAAAAAGATATAATGAAAACTAAACTAGTAAATCGAATAATCATAGTAACTCTTTCTATAGTAAATGTTTTCTTAGAAGGATTATATTTAACAACTAATAATGACAAAAATGGGTTGGACTTAAAACTTAATGATGTACGTAGAAGGTTTATAGAATCGAAAGGTGAAGTATATCAATTTTTACTAGATTAATAGTTGTTCAAATGGAAAATATAGACGTATTTTTTAAGGAAGAATTAAACGATTACAGCCGTAAAGTTATTTTAGATATAATACGAGATGGTGAAAAATATACGAAAGAAAGAGAAGAAGTAGTGTTAAACCGATTTTCAATTGAAATAAGTTTTATAGAGAAAAAAGTAATCATTTATGATGATATATTTACTGAGGATGAGCCACTAGAACTCTCTCTTGATGAATTATTAGTGTATTTGAAGTGATTAAGGGCCAGGTAATAAAGAATCTTAGATATGGGGATAACCTCAGAAATTCAGGAAATACCAGAACTCGATATCTAACAATTTAGATGGAAGGAATTTATCTAAAGACATTCTATCAACATAAAAGCCGGCATATCTGTGAGATGCCGGCTTTATAATTACAACGATTTACTAAATCAGCTTTGTATTACCTTGCTGTAAAAACTGTCGGTAAAACACTGTCGATGATCTCTGTTTAGTCCTGAGAAATAGGCGTAGATGTGCATCTCAGTACCTTCATCGAAAGGCAATTGCTGATAGGCAATACCATCATTGCGTATTGCGGTAGATTTAAATATATTAAAATCATCCTCATACCCATCATTATGGATTGCTACAATAAAGTACAATTCATCATCACTCCTTGTTTTGATCATTGGATTCCAATTGCGCCATTGCATCCTGATGGTTTTTTCATGGTTAGGATCTCTGTCTATGGTTATATCAAAAGGTAGAGAGAGTGATCCAACTGATAGTTTAAGCATTGAATAATCGCTTATTGATCCATCCTGCTCTAATGCGTGGATGTTATGACGGATAAAAAGATTGCGACCAAGCATGGAGAGTTGCTTTTCCTCTACGTAAGCGTTGAAAATATCCTTGGTTATCATATCATTCAAGTAGGTGGCTAGTTTAGATGAACATCCTAGTCTGTTTCTTTGTGCTTGTTGATCTGGTGTCCTTGGATTTTTTACCTTGGCAGGGATAATTCTCCAATAATCTTTACCCATCCAACTTCCTCCTACTAAATTCCCCACTTTTCCAGAAACGCCTGAAAATGGACCATGTTTGTAAATTCCCATTACTAAAAATATTTAATTATTAAACATCATGCAATAAGCACAATCAGAATAGTTGTCTGGAAATCTAATGTCTAAATAGCAGCTCCGGAAAGTATTGAAAAGTAACGCTTTGTCCGGTTATCGGAGGTTTTCAAGATTTTGAAGAGAAGTCTGATCAAACGCTGAAAACATGGTAATGTGTTATTTTGGTCTCCTTGTTTTTGTTTTGAAGCTTATTGCTATAATCATATCAAAATTACCACAAGAAGGCGTTGGCATTAAATGCTGTCATTGAATATAAAAACTATTCTATAAGTCTTCTGACATGTGCATTATTGCTTATTTTCTCGATGATCAAATTTACAAAAATCATTATAGTCAAACAAGAAAAATACTATTAGAATGCTCCTTTTAGTAAGATTCTATTGAACTCATTGTATTCTCATCCCCCTATCAAACCCGTCTAAAACCTATATATTCCCTATCCTTCCAATAGGGATGAGATAGGGAATATATAGGGAAAGTATAGTGGAGAGATAGCGTCAAGAAGACACCTTTCATGCTGATAGGTTAGCGAGAGACTAGCCTTATCTCCTGAGCAATAAAGGGAAGTACCGGTATATTTTGTTATCTTTAGCAAAATCAGTTCTGTGGAGTAAGGAATGTAGGGAAGGGTGCTGATGATGTGAAATAAGAACGAAACGCCTAATGACTACAAATAACTTTACCGAAAACGACCGTATTTTTTATGCTGATGGGTACCGGATTGGACAGGAAGCCTTGGCAAAAGGGAAAAATGAGACTAATATCTTTGCTGGTATCCGGAAACTTTATGAGCAGATTGATCAGCTAAATGATTTGATATTTGACCAAGCCCGCAAAAGTAATTACCCAATAGATTGTAAGAAAGGTTGTGAATGGTGTTGTCACCAACCTGTTTTTCTATTATCTCACGAAGTTCATTTTTTAAAATCTTATTTGGGAAAACATTTAGCACCTGATCAGTTTGGGAAGGTTTTAACTGTAGCGAAGGATAAAAACGATAAGGTAGAGCATTTGTCTCAACAGGAGATCTTGAATTATAAGTCGCCTTGTCCGTTGCTGGTAAATGGAGTCTGCAGCGCATACGAAGCTCGTCCTATGGCGTGTAGAATCTATCTCTCATCGAAAGTGAGTACTTGTAAGAAATTCTATGACGATCCTGAAAATAAAGACAACTATCCGGCATTGCTTGAATTTCCGCTAAGAGCAGGGCGCATGTTGAATGAAGGTTTTCGTGCTGCCTTGAAAAGTAATGGTATATTATCGGTAGAGTTCAGAATGGAAGAGGGGTTGATTAATCACCTGGAGGTAGGTTTGTTGGGGTAATGTTGATAGCTTCTCAGGCAGGTTGAGGTATTTATATCCTGCTACAATGCTTACTTATTCTAGCGGAAAGAATGAAGATATTTAGTTTTAACATTCTCTTTACATCAATTAATCTTCTCTTAACGTTTAGGTGTGTTTTATAACATATCTTTGTCGAAGATTTTTATTCATAGGTTTGGAACCGACGCTCGTCGGTGATAGTTAGTTTTATTGGTTTAGTTAGTTTAGTTAGAAGAGAAAAGGACGGTCCCCACCGCCCTTTTTGTTTTTATATAGGTATTGTTTTCAGGAAATACTTCATGTTTCAATCTCTTTGCTTCTTAGTTTTTGGTGCTGGGTCTTGTGTTTCAGGCTCGTAACGCAGTGTCCTAAACTCCACGCCCTGTGCTCCACGCTCTGTGCTCTGTGTCCTTTGCTCTGTGCTCTTCGCTCTGTGCCCTTTGCCCTTTGCCCTTTGCAATCACATGCTTAAAGGTGTTTGCTAGTTTCATGCCATTAAGGCCTTTCTTCTTTCAAGCTTTCCACTAGCTTTATCATCTCGCCAGCTTTTTCTTCGATCAACCCCTGTTCCTGATGCAAGGCTTTTATCTTCTTATTATCAGATGACGCACCGCGTACAGCAGCAAAATCGCTGTTGATGGTATCTTCCTGATTGGTTATACCGTAGCCAATGCGACTCACTGCATCGAATTCTTTTTCGGCATCAGTAAGAATCATTTTATTGAGCTTTAAAGAATTGTCCTTCCAATCAGTAATAACCTTCAGAAGAAGATCCGGAGTTATGTCATCTGTTTCAAGCTGATGCTCTTGCTTGATCAATTTCCAACAGTAACTCCACGACCATTCATGGTATCCTAAATAAAGCTCAATGAGTCGTTCGTGGAGATGAGTTAAATCTGTAATATGCTCCTCCGATATTTCCTGCATCAGTTTCTCTAACTGACAAACAGGTGTAAGCATGCCAACCATATCTACCCAATGCTTAGCACTTATCTCGGTGTGTTTAGTCAGATGTTGTTCAAGATGAGCAAAATTGCGAAGCTCTTCTTCTCCTAGTTTCTTTATCAGTTCCTGACCCATGTACACCTTCATGGCTATCTGATAATACTTACTACATGTTCTTAACATCAATCGGTAGATGTGTAGACCGTTAAGGAAAACCGATTCTCGTTCTTTTGGTGTTTCCTTATATAGTTTTAGAAGCTGGTCGCGCGCAGTCATTACTCTTTCCATGATGTAAGGAGTGAGAAAATCAAAATGAATAAGGTCAAACTTCCTTTTTGCTTTCCTGCGATCTCTATTGGGCCATTTCTCAATATCGCGACTGGTTCCTACCGAGAATAGATTCATGGCTGGTGTTAATACGCTCTTTCCTTGTTCTTCCGTTATATAAGAGAATGGAAAATCTCCACTGTCAAACGATGAGGTGTGTTTGCCCATTACTACTGAAAATGGTCCCACTCTCGATGGCCATAACATATACGAGAATGAACCTGTCTTTGAGCCTCGTTCTACAATGCCTTGATGCAGTGGTCCGAGTTTGTACATGTGGTTGCTCTGGTTGCTGCCACTACCAGCGTTGTAAAATGAATACTGTCCGGCAATTAGCAACGACGATTTATGATGGGTTACTGTATACGGACCTGCAAATATGCTTAACCCCTCGCCATGGAAGCATTCCGAATTGGCAAATATGGCTGAATGCTCAGCTGAATATTGCTTGCCCATCATCACACCTTGTCCGATAAAGCAGTGGTGCAACATGGCTGCACTATAAATATGGCTGCCTTCCTGGATGATGAAATTACGTGCTATAACTCCATTGCCTATCATTACTGGATCTTCCATGCGACTACGGATGGTGCCATTAAGTAGGTGCACGGCTCCGTTAATCTGACAGTAATCTCCAATGTTTACATCTTCAATAAGGTTGGTGTGTTTTATTGATACATGTTTGCCAATAATGCCTCTTGTCGACTTTTTAGATGTGACATAGGTGTTGATCAATTGTTGTAGCTTGTCGGAAAATAAGGTGTTGTGGCGACAACGAATTTGTAGCCACGCTATTTGTGCCGATAGGGTATCAAACATGGTAAGCTCTCTTCCTCCTCCTTCATTGAGAATGTCGAGGGTCTCCCCATTTCCAAATGCCGATTCTCCTTGAACTGTCATTGAATTGACATTTTCAATAATCGTATTTTCAAGGATCTGGTAATTCTGGATAAGATGCACGTTTGATAAGGTTACTCCATTGGCAATGGAACAATCAACCACTTTACAGTTGCTGATGTTGATTGATTGATCTTCAGTAATATGCTCGTCCCCAAGAGTTACTTCTCCCTGGAATATTGTATTTTGGATGTTTTCCAAAGGTAATGCTGGGGCAATTTTAATGGTTTGCCAGTTGCTTGCCTTACATCCTTGTTCGATGAGGATACGTATATCCGTTTCGGTTAATGTTCGATATGTATCTATATGTGTTTCCATGAGAGGATGTTTTACTGCTTTTCTTTTGATTTCTTTGATTGCAATTCCGATTGTAGATTGATGAATATCTTGGCATCGGCAACATGACATCCTTTTCCTTCGTTGTGGATGATTAAAGGATTAATATCTAGCTCTTTAATTTGTGGGAAATCTATTACCAACTGGTTCAACTTCAACATGCAATCTACAATAGCTGCCAGGTCTTTAGGATTGGTGCCTCTTGCTCCTTTCAATAGTGGAGCTGCTTTTATACTGCTGACCATTTCCCAGGCTTCTTGTTCTGTTATTGGTAGCACTTTAAAGCATACATCCTTGTAGATTTCAACGAATATGCCTCCTAAACCAAACATCATTACATGACCGAATGATGGATCGTGCTTAATGCCTAATATCGCTTCTATTCCTTGCTCTACTTGCTGTACCAGCAACATGCCTTTTAGCGCTGCGTTTGGAGCCTCCTGTTCCATAAGAAATTTCATGGTCTGAAAAGCTAATCTAACCTCTTCAGGAGAGCGTATGTCGGTAGTCACACCGTGTACATCCGATTTATGAATTATGTCGTTTGAAACTACTTTCATCACCATCGGATATCCAATGGTTTCAGCAACGTTTAGGGCCTCCTGTTGTGATTGAATCATTTTCATTTGAGGCAAAGGAAAGCGGTAGGCCTGTAATATTTCACTCGATAGATCTTCTGTAATGTAGGTCTGATTTTTTGCGTTTACATTGGTAAACACCATATGGGCTTTGTCAAATAGTACATTGTCGACAAAGGTTTCATGGAACCACTCTTTTTGCTTGATTTGCTCAAACTGCCATACTGTAGCAAATGCATCGGCCATTGATTCTGGTAGTATGTAGTGTGGTATTTTGTTACGTTGAAGAATATCTATTCCTGGAGCTACATCCGACTCTCCCATAAATGAGGTGTAGATGGGTTTATCGAATTGTTCCGAAACAACGGTTATCTCTTTGGCGATATCTTCTATTTCAGTCATTGATTGAGGCGTGAGTATCACAAATACTCCTGCTACATCTGGATCATTAAATACTGCTGATAGGGCAGCATTATAGCGATCGGCTCTTGCATCACCAATTACGTCGATAGGATTCTTTGTATTGGCTGTGGCTGGCAAATGTTTTTTAAGCAGCTGTGACGTGGTTTCATTAAACGATGCCAACGATAGGCCTTGCATTATTGCCGCATCAGTAGTCAATACTCCTGGTCCGCCGGCATTGGTAATGATGGCTACTTTATTTGAACGCGGAGCAGGTTGATAGGTTAAAGCGATGGCTCTGTTGAACATCTCTTCAATGTCGTAACACCTGATAATGCCTGATTGCTCAAAGGCTGCATCGCAAATGTCATCTCTTCCGGCTAATGATCCTGTATGAGATGCTGCAGCCGAGGCGCCTTCAGAGGTTCGCCCCGATTTTAACACGAGGATTGGTTTTCCTGTGCGTTGAATGATGTCGCGAGCAGCAAGCATAAGCTGTTTCCCTTTGCTCACTTCTTCAAGGTAGAGCAGTATTACCTTTGTCTTTTCATCTTCTGCCAGATAGTAGAGTAGATCAATTTCACTGATATCGGCTTTGTTCCCAAAGCTGATGAATTTTGAAAATCCTATGTGCTTGGCTTGTGCATAATCGAGTACTGCGGTGCAGAGTGCTCCACTTTGAGAGAGGAATCCTATTGAGCCTTCCTCTGGCATTTTTCGCGCAAAAGAAGCATTTAATCGTGTGCGCGGATCAGTATTAATTACACCCAGGCAGTTTGGACCTATAAACGACATATCGTATTTATTGGCAATTTCAATTAGTCGCTTTTCTCTGTCAATTCCGGCACCACCAACTTCCTTGAATCCTGCTGATATAATGATCACTGCTTTAATTCCTTTTTTTCCACATTGCTCTAAAGCCATATGGCATACCGAGCTTGGAAATACCAGTATCGCCAAATCAACCGGATCTTCGATGTCGATAACATACTTGTAGGCTTTAACACCGGCAATGAATTTTTCACGTGGACTAACGGGGAATACTACTCCGTTGAAGTTGGCATGCAGTATGCTCATTAAAATGTCATTGGGGACGGTGCCTGATACTTTGTTGGCCCCTACAATAGCAACTGATTCTGGATAGAATATCTTATCCAGGTTCTGGTGGTGGATGGACGCTCGGATTGTCATAGCATTAACTTATAATCGTTTTGTACATGTAGAATTGGTTATTACCAATGAATTGGAATTGTACCCTATCTATGCTGTTCGGCATTAGATCAATAAAGAGTTACGATAAATAGCTTTGTATAAAACTACTTGCGTCAGCAATATTCTGTACCTCAAGTGCTTTGTCTTCATCCATCTCAATATCAAATTCTTCTTCGAAAGCGGCTACTAATTGAATACTTTGCATTGAATCGGCTCCCAGATCAAAAATGAAGTTTGAATCATCACCTATTTCTGAGGCATCGATTTTCAGGACTTGTGCAACAACTTTTTTTACTCGTTCTGTGGTTTCTGTACTAGTCATCGTATAATTTTTAAATAATTATTAGTCAAAGCCGGAATTGTGAGGAGTATTGCTTTTTATGAGATTGATTTGTTCTTCAAATGAAGTTTACGTTGGATTTGAAAAATGGTTTTAATTCGGCTGGTGCCTCATCGTTTCTAAGATTTAGAAGCCAAGTGTGCGCCGATGTTACTATTGTTCTTGCCCATGAAGGACTATTTACTGGTTGAGTATTTAAAGTTTCAGGCCACGCCGCCGCAACTGACCTCCTAAAAAGTAATAGGTCTAGCAGACAGCCTCGATCTTTATATCTGTTTTTTTATCAAGATAACAATGAGAAGTATGTGTGATTGAAGAATAAATAAAGTTCTTTTTTTCAGCCTGTTCAGTTGTAAAATTATAGATAGAAGATAAAAGTAAAAGTGTAAATCTTATTACTAAATAAAAAGAAGTAATAAAGATGTTGATTAGTGTCGTTTTGTTCGTATGTGGTTAACATATAAGAGCTTGGACTAATTATGAATAAGGAAAAGTTTGCTTTTTTTTTGTGGAATGAGGGTCACTTTTTTCTATTTTAGGGAATATATAAGGGGGCACATAATTCTAAACTTTGAATGGGGGTAATAAATTTCAAAGAGAATTATACATTTTTTTTCGGGTACGGAGTGCTTAAGTGTTGAATTAAAAACGAGGGTATGGATATGAAGCAACTCTGCATGGGATTAGTATGTCTAATTCTAACGGGCGCATTGGCACAAAATGTTACGGCACAAGTTGTTGATGAGAATAAGGCGTATGATGTAGCTAAAAACTTTTTTGAAGCCAATTTACCAGATAATGGAGCGTTAAAGTCGACAGCCAATTTGCCAAAATTGGTACATAAGGAATTTATATCGGATGATAATTCTGATATGAAAGGGGCATCGGTAGCACCTGCTTTTTATGTGTATAACCGCGGCGAAAGTGATGGTTTCGTGGTTATTGCAGGTGATGAGCGTGTAGCTCCAATTCTGGGCTATTCTGCAACTGGTGCGATAGATTTTAATAATCTACCGCCAGCATTACAGCGCCTTTTTAAAGACTACAAGGCTGAGATTTCTATGATTGCAACCGATGAAGACTTCACTGACGCAAATAAAAATGTGCAGTGGGAAGCGGCGGCGACAAAGAGTAAGACGCTTACTTCTGGTGGTTTTTCTCTTATCGAAAGTAATTGGGAGCAAGGATGCGATTATAATGCATTTTGTCCTACGGATAAAAATTCTACCTATTCATCTTGCGAAAGAGTTCCTGTTGGGTGTGTTGCTTTGGCTTCAGCAATGATCATGAAGTATTGGGAATGGCCTGTAAAGGGTGTTGGTAATAAGTGTTATACCAGTGGCGAGTATGGCGAGCTGTGTGCTGAATTCGGCAACACGTCGTACGATTGGAATAATATGCCTGCAGCTCTTAATAGTGGAAGCACTCAACAACAGATTGATGCAGTGGCTGAGCTAATATACCATTGTGCTGTAATGGTGAATATGAATTTTGGTCCTAACTCTTCTTCAGCTTCAAGCTATTACGTGAAGAGTAAGTTGCCTGAATATTTTGATTATTCAAGTAAGATCGACTACGTTAGTCGCTCTGATTATTCCGACTCAGATTGGGAAGATCTTCTGAAGAGTCATCTCGATAATGGTATTCCTGTTTATATGAGGGGTAGCGATCCGGAGAATGGCGGACATGCATTTGTTTGTGATGGCTATGACGATAGTGGAATGTATCACATTAATTGGGGATGGGGTGCTTATTTCAATGGTTATTTTGCGTTAGATAATCTTTCTCCATATACCGGATATAATTTCTCTACCAGTACTTCGGCGATAATAAATATCTTCCCTGATCTCGAAGATTATGTGGTTGAAAATTCAGCTGTAAACGAGTTGGTATTAAATCCTGGACAAAGTGTTGCTGTTTCATGTGATCAAAAGTATAATGGATATGATTTTGTACAAGTAAAACCTAAGGTTGGATATTATCTTTCGACTAATAATGTATTAGATGGATCAGATATCTTACTAGGTGCCGATGAGTCGGTACTTTCAAAGTCGGTAAATACTGAGAATGAACAAGCGACAGTTGTTATTCCACATGAGACCACTCCTGGTGATTATTATATTTTATTTGTGGCCGATTATGAAAAGCGTATTGCTGAAAAATACGAGAACAATAATGTAGAGTCGGTTGCTATTACCATTGAGGGACATGAGGTGGAGGAGCCAACTTATCACGAAATTACGCTTAATACCGTTTCTCTTGAAGAGGCTGAGATATTGGTTGGTAATTCAAGTACAGTGAGTTGGAATATTGTGTATAACGGGAATAGTGATGAGGCTGTGAGTTTTACGAATAAAGTGTATTTATCAAGCGACTCGGAAATTGATAACGAGGATGTTCTGTTGGTTCAAAATGAATCTTCTCTTTCTACTAAGCAGAAATCAGAACAAAAGAGTGAGCAGTTTACTATTCCTGCAGAGACATCTCCTGGAGCTTATAAGATATTAATAGCAGTAGATAGTGAGAATAGTATTGAGGAAACTAATGAAACTAACAATGTGGCTAGTCTTAGTTTGAATGTGACTGTTCCGTTAACGAGTGATTTTTACATCACAGAGTTATCTGTAAGTCCATCAAACGTTAATTATAACGAAACGATTGAAATTGCTTGCAGGCACAATTACGAAGGAAATGATCCGGAATTGAAGATTCCTTATGTCGGCTTTTATTTATCTTCCGATAAGATTCTTGATGCAGAGGATATGTATTTAGAGGATGAACAGTCATCTCTTTCATCTAACGATTTGCAGGATCCTGAATCTTCAGTGGTTACAATTCCTGAAGGTCTTACCAGCGGAACATATTATATTCTTGCGGTAGCTGATTATAAAGAAGCATATGTGGAGGTAGATGAAAACAATAACATTTCGACTTTCCCAATTCATATTGCAGAGCCTGTATTACTTGATTTTTCTGTTTCAAATAGTGTGGCGAGTAGCTCAAGTGTTGAGCAGGGATCATCTCTTGAAATCTCTTTTGAGCAGCAGCTGGACGGCGAAATTAGTAACTCCGTTAATTGTTCGGTTGGCATTTACTTGTCGAAAGATCAACAGCCTGACTCAAAGGATATATTGTTGGCCGAGGAGGCTTCTGCTTTTACTCAAGAGGCGGCGGTTATGAATCAGGGGGTAACTATTAATATTCCTGAAAGTACAGAACCTGGAAATTACTATCTATTAATTGTGATTGACGATGGACAGGTGGTGGCGGAGTCGGATGAATCGAATAATTTAGCATGGTTAAACCTGACTGTTCAGGAGGCTACCTATTATGAGCTTGTACTGAAGAATGAGCAGATAAACAATAATGATGTATTTGCCGGCGATAATGTTGTTTTGTCATATGACTTGGAATATACTGGTACAAAGCAAGAAACACTTGCACCAACAGTTAAATTCTTATTGTCGAAGAATATGATTGTTGATGGTCAGGATATGGAATTAGATGGAGCTGTGGTAACGAGTGTGTCGGGTGATGATCCTCTAAAACAAGAATCAATTACAATCCAATTGCCGGATGATACAGATGAAGGTGATTATTACCTGCTTTTTGCTGCTGATCCTGATAATCAGTACAGCGAAAAGAATGAACAGGATAATGTGTGTTCATTGCAAGTGCATGTTAAGGTGTGTGGTGATAATCTGGAGCCTAACGATAGCAATTCATCGGCTTATAATCTAGGTGAAATAACAGATTACCTGAACGCTGATCTTTGTCTGCTTGATGGTGATGAAGATTGGTATAATCTGACGATAAATTCAAGGAGCTATTATCTAAAGGTGGCTAGTGCTGATAATATCAAGGGTAAATATGGTTTAGATGTGAATTCTTCGGGTGATGTAATTACTGTGGAGACTTACCTTACCGATGGGGCTACAAATACTAAAATATGGCTCTATGACGCTGATATGACGTTGTTGGCAGAGGATGATAATGGAGGTCAGGATGGATTCTCAAAACTGGATTATACAGCGATTGTAACAAATAATAACTTGTTGAAGCAGGACATCTCAATGAATGTATATCCAAATCCAACAACCGACTGGGTAAACCTTGAAATAGGTGCTGATATTGATGAGGAGTTGTCTGTTTTGGTTTTTGATACACGAGGACGTTTATTGAAACGAGAAAATCTTGATGGTAATTATGCAGGAGAATCTCATCGTGTTGACTTAACACGTTATTCTCCAGGAGAATATTTAGTAGCAGTGCAATCAAGTAATAAAGCATTATTTAAGCAAAAGATTATAAAACATTAGTGTGGTAGTATAATTATTGGTGAGAAACAAGGGTGGTATACTTGTGTGAGTCCGGGGTGATCCTTAATCCCGGACTTTTTTTAGTTCGGCCAGAGCCTCTCTGTTTCAGGTTTCACGTTCCATGTTTCAGGCAGCGAGGTGCACCTGGCTGCGTCTTTAGATGATGATTAGAATTTTAGTTTCACATTAATGTTGTGTTAGTGGTAATTTTTTCACCACAAAAGAATCCAGCTATTGGTTAAATGTTCAAAGCTATAGGCCATGGCAGTGGTATCGGCCTCCTGAAAAGAGGGATTGATTTAGCGGCGGCTGCTTAGTGAGACTGGGAAGCTTCGACCGAAGGGAGAAGATCACCCAGCCGAAGTTAGCAACCGCAATAAATCGATTGCTTTTTTCAGGCAGCCTTGACTTTTTTGCTTCGTTTTTGCGTTAAGGCAAAAATGAAGAAGGTTTAAAAGGTAGTCTTGACTTTTTTGTCTCGTTTTTGCGGCAAGGCAAAAATGAGAGCCCGTCCGGCAGGACAAGAGAAGCTGTTCGGCTATAGAACAGCTAAAAATCTAACGTTAATTGGATAGGCTCGTCGGCCTGTGTGGTATTCAAATTTGAGAAAGTACAACCTAGTAATCTAATCCCTTCCGGGAAAAGAGGGGTGAACTCTCGAAGAAGTTTTGTGGCAGTAGTGGATATGAACTCCTGGTCCTGAAGAAACTGTAAGAACGTTTGACTCTTCGTATGTTGCTCAAACTTTGAGGTTTTGATTTTTATGGTAATCGTCTTTCCCATAATTTGCTGTCTCTCCATCTTTTGATTGAGCTCTTCAAGTATCGTTGTGAGTTTTTCTTCCAGTGTTTCGAAGGTGTACAGATCTTCATGAAAGGTTCTCTCTGCACCAAATGATTTACGAATACGAGTAGGATTTACAGGTCGGTGGTCTTCACACCTTACAATGTCGTAATAATGACTTCCAGCTTTCCCAAACATTCTTATTAACTCCTGTCGCTCTAGCTGGTGGAGGTCTCTTCCAAAATGTACGCCTATGTTTCTTAATTTCTCTGCAGTAACTTTGCCTATACCAAAGAATTTCTCAATCTCCAGGTTCATCATAAACTCACTGGCCATGTCTGGTGTTATTGCAAACAGACCGTCGGGTTTATTCTGATCCGACGCTATCTTTGCAAGGAATTTATTGAATGAAACACCTGCCGAGGCAGTAAGGTTGGTTTCTTCTTTAATGCGTTTTCTTATCTCTTCTGCAATTAATGTTGCCGAAGGTTTACCTTTTTTGTGGAAAGTAACATCCAGAAATGCCTCATCAAGAGAAAGAGGCTCTACCAAGTCGGTATATTCATGAAATATTGCCTGTATTTGTCGTGATACTTCCTTGTATACATCAAAGCGATGGCGGACAAATATAAGGTGTGGACATTTACGAAGGGCTACCTTCGAAGGCATTGCAGAGCGTATTCCATATCTTCGGGCTTCATAACTTGCAGCAGCTACTACACCGCGATTTCCTGATCCTCCAACAGCAACAGGTTTACCTTTCAGATGAGGAAAATCTCTCTGTTCTATGGATGCAAAGAAGGCATCCATATCAATATGAATTATTTTACGAATACCTTCCAATGTTATGTCTTACTTTTTCTTTTCCTGCTTTCCTGCCGGTTTTTTCTTTTTGAAGTTCTTCTTCTTACTTGATGATTTCCACTTTCTCTTTTTCTTAGGAGGTTGTGGATTATAAACCGGACTTTCACCTAGTTCTGGTGGTACAGGTAATTTTAAAATATCTCGCTCAATAAGATCCTCAATTCGCTTAAACTTAACCTGATCATCTTGATTTACGAAAGTAATAGCAACACCTGTACGCTCGGCTCTCGCTGTACGTCCTACACGGTGCACATAGTCTTCTGCATCAGCTGGAACTTCGTAGTTAACAACCAAATCAATGGTATCGATATCAATACCGCGCGAAAGAATATCAGTGGCAACCAATATTTGAGTGTGTCTGTTCTTAAATGATAACAACACATTTTCTCTGGCTTTTTGATCAAGATCAGAGTGAATTCCCTCGCATGAGAACTTGTGCCTTTTCATCTCTTTTACCAGGCCATCGACATCGGCTTTTCTTGATGTGAATACGATAATACTTCGAAGGTCTGATTTATCTTGAAGTAAGCTGGTAATCAAAGCATGCTTTTGCTTGTCGTATACCATGTATGCACATTGCAGAATTCCTTCAGCTGGTTTAGAGATTGCAATATTAACTTCTTTAGGATCCTTAAGTATATTGGACGCTAGTTTTCGAATTTTAGGAGGCATCGTTGCTGAAAACAACAGTGTCTGTCGCTCCTTTGGTAGCTGATCAACAATTTTCACAAGATCGTTGTAGAATCCCATGTCAAGCATGCGATCTGCCTCGTCTAAGATTAGATGCTTTACTGAAGAAAAGTCGATCAACTGCAAGTTGATGTACGAGATAAGTCGACCAGGAGTGGCGATAAGCACATCACTACCTTCGGTGATTGCTTTTTTCTGCTGTTCCCAGGTACTTCCGTCACCACCTCCGTAAATAGGGATGGCCGATACGTCAGCAAAGTATGAAAATCCTTGTATCTGTTGATCAATTTGCAACGCCAACTCTCGCGTAGGAACCAATATTACTGTATTAATTCCTCCAGCGGGAAGATCAAGAATGCGATCAAGTACAGGCAACAAATAAGCTGCTGTTTTTCCTGTTCCTGTTTGTGCGCAAGCAACTAGGTCGTGCCCTTCCAATATTGTAGGTATTGAATGTTCTTGTATAGGCGTAGCCTTTTGAAAGCCCATGGCTTCAATACCATCCCATATCTCAGGGCCAAAGTCAAATTCTGAAAAGTCCAATATAATTATAATTTAGGCCTCTGCATTTAGTTGCAGAGGCAATAATCATTATTCTACATATAACACCAATCCTTTAAGATATTCTCCTTCAGGGTGGAAAATATTTATCGGATGATCTCCTGGTTGAGTCATTTGATGTAGAATTCTTACATTTCTACCGGCAATTGCAGCAGCCGAGAAAACAGCATTTCTAAAGTTTTCTTTGCTTACCACCTGAGAACAAGAGAAAGTAAATAAGATACCTCCTGGTTTGATCTGCTCAAATGCTCTAGTGTTAATTCGTTTATATCCTTGTAATGCCTGGTGAAGAGCATTGCGATGTTTTGCAAATGCAGGTGGATCCAGTACAATAAGGTCATATTTATCTTTAATATCTTTTAGAAACTCAAACGCATCAGTAACATAAGCTTCATGACGCTTGTCGCCAGGATAGTTAAGCTCAACATTCTCATTGGTTAAGTCAATAGCCTTAGCTGAAGCATCAACCGAATGAACAAGCTTAGCGCCTCCATTCATAGCGAAGAAAGAGAATCCTCCGGTATAGCAAAACATATTCAGGACAGACTTATCTTTTGAATATGTTTCTAACAATTTACGATTCTCACGCTGGTCGATAAAGAAACCAGTCTTCTGACCATTCTCCCAGTCTACCTTGAACTTATTACCATACTCAACAACCACATTGCTATGTGATTCACCAAGAAGGTAGCCATCTTTAGGCTCAATGTCAGACTTAAATGGAATCGTCTTCTCACTTTTATCGTAGATTGCTTGTAATTCATCACCCATCACTTCTTTAAGCGCTTTTGCCAGCTCTTCGCGAATTAGGTACATTCCAATTGAATGCATCTGCATTACAGCAGTACCATTATAGAAGTCGATGATTAATCCTGGCATACCGTCACCCTCTGCGTGCAGCAAACGGAAAGTATTAGTTTCAGGATTATTGGTTAAGCCTAGCGATTTTCTCAGATTATAAGCCTGCTGAAGCTTCTCTTTCCAAAAATCGTAATCAGGTTCTTTTTCTTCAAACGAAAACACCCGAACAGTTATACTTCCAACCTGATAGTGACCTAAACCAAGGAACTCATCTTTATTGGAATAAACTGCAACAACATCTCCCTCGTTCACAGGACCTTTAATTTTCTTAATGGCACCTGAGAATACCCATGGATGAAATCTTTTTAAAGATTGATCTTTGCCAGATTTTAGGATAACTGGCGTATACTGATTAAGCATGTTCTGAACCGTTAATTAATTTTTTATAAATCTCGTAAGCAACCCAGGCATCCGTAGCGGCATATACCTGCTGTGCATTTGTAAGTTTTTGTGCTTCCCAGTTGGAAAGACGCTGTGATTTTGAAATACGGAAACCTAAAACAATACCTGAAATCTTCTTCAGACTAAAGTTTTGTATTCCAAACTCTTTGACATACTCTTGAAGCTCCAGAAATCCTGCAGCCTTAAAAGGATTTAGTCTCTTTAATATTTTTATATCATCACGAATTGCTACCCCAACCTTAACGATATTTTTATCTGCTAGAATATCACTGATACAATCAGGTAGACCTAACAAATTCAATCTGAAGAGAAAGACTTTCTTAAAAGTTCCCAGCTGAAGTAATGCCACTTTGTTTACCTGGCCTTTCTTAAAAGCCGGTCGTGTTTCTGTATCGAAGCCTAAAACTCTTTGTTGCTTTAGATAATTTGCTGCTTCTACTGCTTGCTCATAATTCTGAACAAGTATTACCTCTCCTTCAAAATGCTCTAACGGTAACTGATAAAGTTCTTCCTTTGTAATTGTTTCTTGAAACATAAGCTAATCTCATTCTGATTCACCCCTGAAGCTTTTGAACTGTTGTGATAATATCCAGTCCTTACTTACAGGTTCATCATCTTCACTTTTTATTTTCGGGGTTTTTAGTTCTTCTTCGTCAAGGTTAACGTTGCCAAATACCAGTCGGTGTACCGCACGCAGTGCATTAACTAGTCGCTGGCCCCAATATTGTTCGAAATTTTGTTGACATTCGTAAAGTGCGTCGTTCATTACTTCAAGCGTACCAATACGGTAGGCAAGAATGAAGTCTTTAAGATCTTGATAAATGTCGACAATATTTTCTGAAATACTTGCACTGATTGAGTCTTCAGTATCAACTGCATACTCTTCAAAAATTTCCTGGTAAGCATCATGCTCGCCTAACTTTGTTAATAGCTTGTTGTGTAGGAAATTATAATCTTCTTCAGTAACAAACTTTTCGGTAGCGTCCTCTAATAAGTCATCAATCTTAGGAACCAAACTGGCTTTCAAATACAACAATGGAAAGAACTTTTGTAGTTTAAAAATGAAGTCCTTTCTGGTATAGCTATCAATTTGCTCAATAAAATTACAATACTCGTTGGCTATTGTTACAAATTCTAGAACGTCTTTCGAATAGACAATATGATCAAAACCTTCGTTACTCATCTCCACTTATTTTTTCAGACGCAAAAGTAATAAGAATTTGCGAGAGTTAAAGGTTCTGCCGGTAAACTATACTAAACAGTTGTATTCAATTTAATCTATATCTTTAAAATCTTTCGAATAAGCTGTTCATAAGCCTTAGCATATCGGTGCATCCCTAAATCGTTAGGGTGTACGCCATCAACGGTTGAATCGATATCAAGATTTATGGTTTGTGATGGTAGTATAAACAGATTATGCTCATTGTCTTGCAGTAGTTTTATGAATGAATCTTGCAATACTTTATTTACCGATTGATATGCGGTAAAACGGTCGGGTTGCATGAATCCATTAGGGTAACCACCATGCTGTGTAAGGATGATTGGTGTCTTAGGGTGTTTTGCTCTAATCTGCTTTATGGCATTTAGAATGAGGGGAGCTACCTCTTCAGCTTTAAAGTTTTCAGAAGGAGTGAGGTTGGGCAGACAATCTAAAATGAATAATCTTGCATCTATCTCGTTGATGAAGTCTATCACTTCAGATTCAAGCTTACCGTTACCCGAGAAACCGAAATTGATAAGCGGTACATGTAACCTGCGACTAATTATGTTGGTCCATGCCATCCCTGGTCGCGATGCACATGCTCCCTGCATGATTGAAGTCCCATAAGTTACAATAGGTTTTTCGTTACGTACCGGAAGAAATTCGAATTGGGATGTTTGTGGTACTCCAATTTCTAACGTCTTTACACTATTATATAAAGGTAAATACAATACATATTCAAATCCATCTTTATAAAGCTCATTGGGGTGAATACCCTGAAATGTATAACGAATAGTATCACCGAATGAATATTTACCAGCACACCATAGTGGTTGTCCGTTTTTATTGGTAGTGTACAAATCTATGCCACTATCGCCAGTTGCTGGCATATGAGGCATTGATAAGCCAGGACCTACAGTATATCTTATTTGAATGGTTGGTGCATCACACGTAAAACGGATTTTCAAACCTGCTGACTGTTGAGAAAGATTCCACACAGGTTTTCTTACAACCTCTTTAGCACGTACAGGTAGCCTATCGTATGGTTGCTCAACTTCTTTGGGCCAAAACTGACCTTCGATACAGTGTGATGAAGCTTCTAAGGGATTATACCATTTTACCTCAGTAGTATTTTGTGCCGAACAAATAACTGTTGTGAGAAGTAGTGTTATCGCGATAACAATTTGTGTTGTTTTCATGGTTTATTGTTCATTTATTGAGAAAGCTAAGATACGCAATCGAATTAACAGAACATACCCATAGAAAACAAAAAAGCTCCACCGGTATGGTGAAGCTTAGAATCATTTGCTCAAATATTATATAGCTTATGCTAGCTTAACATTTATTGCATTCAATCCTTTGCGGCCTTCTTTAAGCTCGAAAGTAACCTCGTCGTCTTCTCTGATTTCGTCGATTAGACCAGTTACGTGTACAAAGTACTCGTTGTTTGAATCTTTGTCTTTAATGAATCCAAATCCTTTTGACTCATTAAAAAATTTTACAGTTCCTTGTTTCATGATAATTTATTAAATTCTGTTCAAAGATAGAAAAAAACATTGCCCAGCAAGATTTTTTGGAATAAAAGATCTTTTTTTTTAATGATTTAGATGATTTAAGGTAAAAATAGAGAACTTTTGGATGGATGTTCTATGTGATAGTTTTCGTGTTATCGTTGTTATTATCAGTGCGATATCTGTTTTGATGATGATAATGACACCAGATATGTACTCAATATGTTTTTTTTTGGGGTCGAACAAGATTTTTAATCAATCGAAATTCAATTTTCAGGAAAGTCATTTAAGCTTTTGATGCTTTCCCTGTTTTTGCTACCTTTACAATCATGGTATTGAACCATCGTTCTTTTTCAATGTGTCCCTAAAAAGGGGACATTTTACTCAAAAAGCCCCATTAGTAAACAAATTTTCCTAGAGAACCTCCGGAAAATATCGAAGACAATCGAAGAATTTCCGAATTTGGTATTAATGTGGTGTCAATAAGGTGTCAATGTGGTTCCTTATCTTTCTTTCCGTATATATTCTCAAAATAACATCAATCAAACAAAACATTTTACTCAAATTGAGCCCTTATTTATACCTCATTTTGCTATGCGCCATTGTTGGGGGTAGTGTGTTGTTAATGCTTCGATTGAGGAGATAACTGCCAGGAATCATGATACCGGAACCGATTACCTAATCAGTACAATTATATATAGCAAGAAATACGAATTCGATGCAGAACAAGGTTTGTGTACCTATTTGAAAGAATCTTCCGATTAAGTTTTGTAAAAAATAGTCACTCAATTTTCGCCATCGATAAATCTTACTTTTTAATCAATGAACCACAACTACAGTACTTTTGCCATGCCCATGTTTTGGAGAGGTAAGCAGAACAACAGAATTCGGCGTGGTTGAAGATATATTTACCTGTTGTTATTTATAAAATTGCTTGCTATCTTTATTTGCCAAATCAAAAGTCATGTGTTCATTGGCTGGTGGGAATTACAGACCGTTGCAACAAACCTATGGATTTCGAAACCCCTATACTAATTGCGCATGAAACTATGATGCTTTAAAATAAAGTAAAACAACAAATAGGCCTATCATATGATAAAAATTGCAAAGTCACCAGTGAAGAAGAAGTCTAGTCGGGCTCAATCTTTCTTATTTGAAATCGCTTGGGAAGTATGTAATCAGGTTGGCGGAATTTATACGGTTATTCGTTCAAAGGTGCCATCTGTAGTCGAGAAAAGAGGAAATGATAACTATTGTTTGATTGGTCCTTACTTTGCAGACCAGGCTGCAGCATCATTTGATGAAATCACTGAAGATAAGTCTTTAGTTGGAAAAGCAGTAAAACAATTGAGGGAACTGGGAATCGAAGTGCATTACGGAAAATGGCTGATTTCAGGGCGTCCAACTGTTGTTTTATTTAATCCTTTCTCGGTATTTAATAAGTTAGATTCAATACGTCATGAGTTGAATGCTAATCATGGTATTGAAGCTCCTAACGAAGATTTAGCAAATCAGGTTATCGCATTTGGCTACCAGGTACAGGAGTTTTTCCGTGTGATCACTGAATTGGATAAATCTAAAAAGAAAATGGTTGCTCATTTCCACGAGTGGATGGCTGGTTCGGCAATCCCAGAGATGAGAAGACAGAATCATAAACCTAAGATTGTTTTTACCACTCACGCCACAATGTTGGGGCGTTACCTGGCGATGAACGATGAGGAATTCTACGATCACTTACCATTTTATGATTGGGGTAAAGAAGCCGAAAGATTCAATATAAAAGGAATTGTGCAGATTGAGCGTGCAGCAGCACACGGAGCACATATCTTCTCAACTGTAAGTGGGGTAACCGCGCGAGAGTGTGAGTACCTGGTGGGACGAATTCCAGAGGCAATTCTGCCAAACGGACTGAATATACAACGATTTGAGGCTTTGCATGAGGTGCAAACCTTACATCAGAAATATAAAACAAAGATTCATGACTTTGTCATGGGGCATTTCTTCCAGAGTTATTCATTCGACCTTGATAACACAGTTTATCTATTTACTGCTGGTCGTTATGAATACCACAACAAAGGGTATAACGTAACCCTTGAGGCTTTGGCAAGATTGAATCATAAGATGCAAGAGGCTAATATCGATAAGACGGTAGTTGCGTTCTTTATTACGCGTCAGCCTTTTTATTCTTTCAATCCAGAGGTGCTTCGATCTAAAGCAGAGATCGATGAGATCAGAAAGATTTGCGATGAGATCAAGGAAAAAGTAAGTGAGAAACTTTACCTTGAGATTACCTCAAATAATGGGAAGTATGAGTTCCCTGATTTGAGTGGTCTGGTTGAAGACTATTTCAAACTGAAACTACGACGTAATGTTCAAAGCTGGAAGAGCGATCATTTGCCTCCAGTGGTAACGCACAATATGCAAGATGATGCAAACGATGATATCT
Source organism: Puteibacter caeruleilacunae (assembly GCA_005217565.1). Lineage (GTDB taxonomy): Bacteria > Bacteroidota > Bacteroidia > Bacteroidales > Prolixibacteraceae > Puteibacter > Puteibacter caeruleilacunae. Next base: position 312,495 of record SJCO01000004.1, on the reverse strand, counting down.
TAAGCTTTATCAGAAAGGCGAATTTGGTAAATAATCGTCACGATAAGGTAAAAGTAGTGTACCATCCCGATTTTGTGGCAGCATCAAATCCGCTATTCAAGATGGATTACAGTCAGTTTGTACGTGGATGTCACCTGGGCGTATTCCCTAGTTACTATGAGCCTTGGGGATATACTCCGCTTGAGTGTTTAGCTAGTGGTATACCATCAATTACAAGTGATTTGTCAGGATTTGGTGACTATATCGTAAACAATTTCAAGAAACGCGATATGGGAGTTGCCATTAACCAACGTAACCAAAAGAGCTTTGACGAGTCGGCCGAGGATTTGGCCAATCAGTTATTCAACTTTATGAAACTGAATCGACGCGAACGTATTGAATTACGTAACAATTGTGAGTCGGCTTCGGTGCATTTCGACTGGCACAACTTGATTAAGCATTACGAAAAAGCTTATCGCGAAGTTGTAAAATTGTAAGATCAAATACCCGTCCGGGTAATATTAAAGGATAGATTTTCAGGAACCGGCACATCGCAAGATGGAGCCGGTTTTTGGCAAACCACACATAAGTCCGTCTTATAGACATGAACAGAATTGGCAAAGTAATATGGTTTATTGTTGCTCTGATGATTCCATTTTTAGTGGAGGCTCAGGAGTATCAAGTTAATTATCTCACGATAAAGAATGGACTTTCTCATAATGAAGTAACCTCTATAATTCAGGATGATTATGGCTTTATGTGGTTTGGAACGCGTGGGGGCTTGAATCGATACGATGGTTATCAATTCAAACAATATAAGCCATCAAGAAGTCAGACACAAGGATTGCACAGCCCTTCTGTTGAAAGACTTTATAAGGCTGGTAGTGGTGATATTTATATCGGGACAAAATCATCGGGCTACACTGTCTATTCAAAAAAGCTCGATAATTTTTTACTTCCTAATCCGATAAAAACGCTAGAGAATAAGCGAATTGTTTCCTTTTTTGAAGATAAAGATTCATCAGTATGGATTGGGAGTTGGGAGAATGGAATTTACACTTTATCTCAAGAAGATTCTGTTGCTCACTATTTTGGAAAACGTAGAATAAACCAGATTCTTCAAGCGGCTGATGGAACCCTTTGGTTTGCTGCTTCCGACGGATTGGTGTCGAGAAAAGTAGATGGGAAAATTCGTAACTACTCATTTGGATTTCCTCATGATGAGGTAAGCGAAATGGCTTATGACGAAGCCAATAATTGTTTATGGTTGGTAGGATGGAATATTGGGCTGGTTAAGTTTGACTGCCAAACTAATACCTACCAAATGTATCAGCTCAATGATAAAGTTAAAGTTTCAAGCTATTCATTGCTTCTTGATAAAACCGGCAAGTTGTGGGTTGGTACATGGGGGCGTGGCCTCTATTGGTTCGATGAGGACACGAAAAGTTTTGAGAAGGTAAAGCTATCAAATAGTAAATCGAATGCAGTAAATATAAATTACAACATCATCCTTGATATCTGTCAAGATAGCGTTGGTGATATCTGGATTGGAACAGATGGCGGAGGTGTTGTTCGTTTGTCGAAACAAAACAATTTCAATGTTTTAAAAGATTTTTCTTCTATAGGAATTAAGCGGGTAAATGTAAGCGCGGTATTTAAAGATCACCAACAACGATTATGGATTGGGACTAAAACCGGAAAGTTATTAAGCTATAAAGAAGGAGTTGTAACTCAAGTTCGTTTTTCTTCTAACGATAAGATGAAGAATAGACAGTTGGTAGTAAAAAAGATCTATGAAGATAAAAACAAGGTACTATGGATTAGTTTCGATGGAGGATTATATGTAGTTAAGGAATCGAATGCAGGGAATTTTGTTTTAGAAAAGGCAAGTACTTATTTTAATAGTCCTGATTTAAATATCTCACTAAAAGTTCATGATATTCTTGTTCAGAATGATGAGTTATGGTTAGCAACACAGCAACGAGGTTTGCACTTATATAACTTTGTGGATGGTAAGTATAAGAAAATCCAACAATTTAAAAAGTCTTTGGCAAAAGGTAGTATTGGAAACAATAGGGTTACTTCGTTGGTAAGTACCAACAAGGATAATTTGTGGGTGGCTACATACGATGGTCTCTTCCAATATCAAAGAGGAGATTCAACCTTTCTTAGTATAAACGACTTATTGAGTGGAAATCGTAAACCATTGAGTGATATAATTCTCTGTACTTGCCTCGATTCGCAAAAGAATCTTTGGTTTGGTACACCTTGTAGCTTAAATAAGTTAGAACGAGAATCTTCTGGTTATCGATTGGTTGATTATACTAAGGAAGATGGGTTCTCAGACGACTATATTAATTCGATATTGACTGATTCAGAAAATAATATCTGGCTAAGTACCAATACGGGTATTTCTCAGTTAGACGCTATTAATGGTGAAATACGCAATTATAGTGCGTCTGATGGTATCGATCGAGCTGGATTTAATGAGGGAGTTGGATGCAAGTCAAAGCATGGAATATTGTATTTTGGGGGAAAGAGTGGTGTTACTTATTTTACACCATCTGAAATATTTGAAAATGAATATGCTCCGAACATCGTTATTACTGATTTTAAAATACTCAATAATGAAGTTCCCATTAGTGAAGATGGGATCCTTTCGAATAGTATTAATGAGCAGAAGAAGATTATTTTAAACTATAAGCAACGCGAATTCTCCTTTGAGTTTTCTGCTCTTGATTATAGTGCTCCACGAAAGAATCAGTATGGTTATCAACTTGAAGGATTTAATGATAGCTTGATTCACATAGGTGAGCGAAGGCATATTTCATTTAGTAATCTTGAGCCAGGGACATATACTTTACATCTGAAAGGTACCAATGCTAACGGTATCTGGAGTGACAAGAGTTATACTTTGGATATTGAAGTAATGCCCGCACCCTGGAAGACCTGGTATGCTAAAATTAGTTATGCCATCTTGTTGTTTGTTATTGTGATGTTCATAAGTAGATATCGATTGAAACAGGAACGTTTGCAAAATGCAGTTGCAGTAGAGCGAATGAAAAGAGAGCAACAAGCCGAGATGAATGAGTACCGATTGCGTTTCTTTACGAGTATTTCACATGAGTTGCGTACACCGTTAACATTGATACTGGCTCCGATAAATGAGATATTAAGTAGGAGTAGTGATTTAATAAATAGTTCGGCATTAAAGTCAAAACTCTTAATTATACAGCACAATGCGGTTCTTCTGTCGAAACAAATTAACCAGTTGTTAGAATTCAGAAAACTGGAGGCAGGGAAAATGAAACTAGAGGTGGTTGAAGTGAATCTGAAAGAATTCGTGAGTAAGATACTTCACAATTTTGAAGATTATGCCCTGAATAAAGAGATCGAATTTACGCAGAAGTATTATGGCGACGACTGGGATTGCTATGTTGATGTAGAAAAAATGAGTGTTGTTATGAATAACTTACTTATCAATGCATTTAAGTATTCAGGCGCCCCCGGTCAAGTATCAGTTGTTTTGAAGGAAAGTAGCAATGAAATAAGTATATCGGTAATCAATAATGGACCAGGAATACCAAGCAGTGAAATAGGTCAATTATTTGAAAGATACTATCAGGTAGGACAACATCAAACAAGGGGAACCTCAGGATTAGGGCTGGCGATAGTAAAAAGTTACGTTGATCTGCTTCATGGTGATATATCAGTTGAAAGTGTTGTAAACGATTTTACGACTTTCACAATAACCATAAAGAAAGGAAAGGATCACTTTGTTGAGGGAGAGATTAAAGAAAAAGGAAGTAAAGAGCCTGTGATAGTTGAGTCTTTATCAGATAATAAGTTAAAGACTCGTCCGGTTTATAAGGGTATAAAAGGAGCTGTCGTTTTGGTGGTAGAAGATAATGAGGAAGTTAGAAATTACCTTGTTGATTTGCTCTCGGAATTCTATGAAACCTTAGAGGCAGATAATGGACAGAAGGGATTTGATATGGCAATTGAATACAAACCTGCAATCATTCTTTCCGATGTAATTATGCCTGTAATGGATGGTTTTGAATTATGTGATAAGGTGAAGTCGAATGAGTTGATCTCTCACATTCCTGTGATCCTATTGACAGCTAAGGGTACTGTAAAAGATGAATTGTATGGCACAAGAAAAGGTGCAGACATGTATCTAACAAAGCCATTTAATCCTGATTTATTATTAGAGAAAATCAAAGTATTAATAGCTAGTCGTACTGCTTTAACATCGAAGTACTCAAAGAAAATACTACTTGAGTCGCAAAATAAAGAGATTACTTCAGAAGAGGCAAAGTTTCTGAAGACTGTTATTGATACAATTGATAAGCATATTAGCGAGACTGATTTTGATGCAGAAAAATTAGCCTTGGAGGTTGGAATGAGCCCATCAACTTTTTATCGAAAATCAAAAAGATTGGCAAACCAAACCCCTGGAGAGTTTATTAAAAAAATTAGAATGCAACGGGCTGCAAAATTGCTCGAAGTAACAGATTTGAGTGTCTCTGAGATTGCAGAAGAAATAGGTTATGTCGACATTAAAAGTTTCAGAAATACTTTCAAGAAAACCTATGGAATGAATCCATTGGATTACCGTTTAGAAAAGAAATCGTAAGCATCTTATTTACTCCTTTCGTTCATCGTGATGAATGTTTGGGTGTGTGTTAAGTATTAGATAATTAGGGATGTAGGTTTTTTGTATGAAAGAAAAACCTCCCTTTTTTGACTAATACACTAGCCCTATTATGACCAAATTTCATCCTAATGTTGACTTATTTACTCGCTGAAATGCAGCTGTAAAATGTCAATTTGCATCCATCAAAACTAAATGAATAAACCAAAAATCATTTCAGTATATGGGGATGGAGAATCATGAAATTGACGAGGAAATAAGAAGGGTGAAGTTTGCAAAAATCATATTGTATGTGGTTTTTATATTGGTCGTATTAGGTGTTATAACCTTACTAACATGACCTATTGATTTTTCGCAGATTTCATCACCTAATTAATACTAATCAAATAAGATGTTTATGAAAAAAAGAATCTTTTTTTTCCAGTTGAAGGGATTGGTATTACTGTTTATGCTATTATGTGGTGTATCAGTAAATGCCCAGGAAATTCAACTTAAAGGTAAAGTAACTGATGTTGATGGGGAACCATTACCGGGAGTTACAGTTACCGTAAAAGGAACAACCTTAGGAATTGTGACTGATATGGATGGTAATTATCAGTTACCTGTAGGGAAGGGTAAGACTGTAGTGTTTTCATTTATTGGAATGGAGACCAAGGAGATTTTGGTAAAAGCAAATCAATCAGAGTTGAATGTTACGTTGCAAGAAAATGTGATGGACATTCAGGAAGTGCAGGTTGTGGCCTATGGAACACAGAAGAAGGTAACTATTACCGGTGCAGTAAGCTCTGTTGATTCTGATGAATTATTAAAATCCCCAAATGCTTCGGTGGCTAATGCGTTAACAGGAAAGGTTACCGGACTTTCAGCAATACAGGTAACTGGTCAGCCCGGTGCTGATGCTCCAGAGATCTATATTCGAGGAATGGGTACATTCAACGATGCTAGTCCGATTTATATTGTTGATGGAGTGGAACGTGACTTTATGCAACTCGATCCTAATGAAATTGAAAATATTACAGTTCTAAAAGATGCATCAGCAACAGCGGTTTATGGAATTAGAGGAGCAAATGGAGTGGTAATCGTTACAACAAAGAGAGGTGTTATGGGGCAAACATCAATAACTGCTTCGGCCTCAATGGGATTTCAACAACCTACACGATTACTTGAGTTTGCTGATAGCTACACTTATGCACTACGTTATAATGAAGCAGAAACCAATGATGGGGTGGCTGAAGCTGATTTAAGATTTCAACCACATGTTGTTGAGGCGTTTCGAACAGGATCAAATCCATTGATTTATCCTAATACCGATTGGCTGGAATATATTCTAAAAAAGCAAGCTTTTCAACGACAAGGAAATGTTAGTTTGAATGGTGGTTCTAAAAAAGTGAAGTATTTTGTTTCTGTAGGATTATTGAGTCAGGATGGTTTGTTTAAGACATTTGATTCAGATTTCGATTATAACTTCTCCTATAAACGATACAATTACAGATCTAATATTGATATAAATCTTACCAATACTACTAAGTTGGGTATAACCTTAGGAGGTAGAGTTGGTGTAAAGAACGAGCCTAATGGACAAGATCAAATGTTTAGAGCATTATATTGGTCTGTACCGTTCGCTGGTCCTGGTATTGTTGATGGAAAATGGATTAAAGCGAATGATGTTTATATTCCAGGTAACAAGAAGGAAGGAATGACTCCTTTTTATGGTCGTGGATTTAATAATCGATTGAATCATGTATTAAACATGGATGTTGATTTAAAGCAGGATCTTGATCAGTATGTGAAGGGATTGAAAGTAAGATTTAAGTTCTCATACAACACAACTTATTCACATACAAAAACACGCACCTCCTCTAAGGCATATTACGAGCCATTTTTTAAAGCTCATTTAGATACCGAAAGTGACTTGTATCAACAATATGATGTTATTCCTGAAGATAAAACGGTTGTGTTTAAGAGAAATGCTCAGGATGGAACATTGAGTTATGGTGAAAGCAGAGGAAAGTCGAGAAACTGGTATGCTGATTTTGGCCTGAATTATAATCGTTCTTTTGGTTCACATAATGTTGGAGGTTTATTACTCTATAACCAGCGAAAAACATATTATCCAAGTCAATATGGAGATATTCCTACAGGTGTGATTGGTGTTGTAGGAAGGGCAACCTATGATTTCAAAACGAAATATATGGCAGAGTTTAATATCGGTTATAATGGCTCTGAAAACTTTGCCAGCGAAAATAGATTTGGATGGTTCCCCGCAGGTTCAATTGGTTGGGTAGTTACCCAGGAACCATTTATGGAAAGATTGGGAGTTCTTAATTATTTGAAGATTAGAGGATCATATGGTATTGTAGGTAATGATAAGTATAAAGGATCGAGATTTATCTATCTGCAAGGGCCTTATGATGTTAATTCAGGGGGCTATAACTTCGGAACCGATAATCCAGATAATCAGATTGCAGCATCAGAACTTGCTTTGGGAAACCCTGATGTTACCTGGGAAACTGCACACAAACGAAATTTAGGAATAGATACTTATTTCTTTGATTCTAAACTTGCTATTAATGCCGACTTCTTCTGGGAAAATCGACATGATATTTTGATGAATCGTAATACAATCCCAGGATTTGCATCTTACAGTGCGGTGCCTGTTAATTTGGGTAAAATGAAGAATCATGGATATGAAGTAAGTCTCAAATGGAAAGGTCAGAAAGGAGATTTTAAATATCATATTGGAACTAACCTTTCGCATGCTAAAAACAAAGTGCTGGAGATGGATGAGATTAAGCAGCCAGAACCATATATGCATAAAACAGGACATCCTTACTTAACACCTTTTGGATACATCTTTGATGGCTTTTTCACACAAGAGGATATCGATGCAGGTAATTACGCCGATCATAAAATGTCTCCTAAGCCGGGCGATATGAAGTATAAGGATTTAAATGGGGATAATGTAGTTGATCAAAATGATGTAAAGGCACTAGGATACTCAAGAATTCCTGAATATACTTTAGGTGTAAATGCTGGTTTTAATTACAAAGGCTTTGATTTTTCAATGTCATGGGCAGGAGCTACTCACGTGACAAGAAATTTAGGTGAAGTTTATCGTAGAGCATTTGGAGCAACCAATGATCGATCGCTATTGCAATATATGGCTGATGATAGATGGACTCCTGAAACTGCAGAAACAGCCAAATATCCTAGACTAACCTTGACTGGAAATGCACATAATACTCAAGATTCTGATTTTTGGGTAAAAGATGCTTCATACATACGTCTTAAGAATGTTGAGGTTGGGTATAACTTTAAAGGTGAATTCCTAAAAGGAATAGGAATGAAGTCGCTTCGTGCTTATATCAATGGATATAATCTTCTAACATTTGATAAGCTAAAGATTACAGATCCAGAATCAAATACAGGAACTGATTCTAAGTATCCAGTGGTTAAAATCTTCAATATAGGTGTTAAAGCTAACTTTTAAACGTAGTAAGTAATGACTAGATTAATATATTTTATAAGTATTATTCTTGCAACAGTTTTCATGGTTAGTTGCGAGGAATTGGAACTTGGGGATGCAGCCTTGGAGCAGCCACCAACAATATCGGTAAACAAGGATACTGTTTTTTCAAAGTTGGACTATGCTGAGCGCTTTTTGTTTGGAGCTTACAATACATTGCCTTATGGACTGAATACGAATTGGAGTGCTAAGGGGGATAAGTTAGGAATGGATATCTTAGAAGGCTTGTCTGATTTGTGTCACAGTTATTTAGCCTGGGGTGGTGTTAATCAATTGTACTATAACGGACAATATGCGGCCGGAACTGAAAATAGTAGTTCTAAAACAAAATATCATTTTACAAAAGAAGGTTCGTGGAATGGTATCCGAAAAGGATGGATCTTTATTGAGAATGCTTCAAAAATTCCTGATGGGGAGGCAAGTTATATTAAGCAATTAGTTGCAGAGGCTAAAATGATAATTGCCCTGCATTATACCGATATGTTCCGTCATTATGGAGGATTACCTTGGGTTGATCATGCTTATGATCCTTCAGAAACAACAGAGTTGGCAAGAAGCACTGCAAAGGAAACAGTGGATAATATTGTGGCTTTAATTGATGAGGCGACTGTTGATTTGCCTTGGAATATTGAGGACTTAAGTAACTGGGATGGTCGATTTACAAAAGCAGCAGCGATGGGATTAAAAGCTCGATTATTGTTATTTGCTGCAAGTCCGCTATTCAATGATGATCAGCCATATTTAGATGGAACTGCAGCACAAGAGAAACTGGTGTGGTTTGGTGCTAAAGACGCAAGTTTATGGAATGAGGCAGCTACAGCCGCTGAAGCTTTAATTACAGAGGTTGAGTCCAAGGGAGGATATGGCTTGGTAAATTCAGGTAATCCTCGACAGGATTTTCAGGATGCCTATTATAAGCGAGGGAATGGAGAGTTGTTAATATCTACAAGGGTTCGTTATCAGTCTCCTTCATGGTGGAGTGGAAGTTATTATTTCTATCAGAGCGCTGGAAACTATGGAACAAGTTGTCCTACACAGGAATATATCGATATGTTCGAAATGGCAGATGGAAAGGATATTAATGATCCTGATTCAGGGTACGATGTGCAAGATCCATATGCGAATAGAGATCCTCGGTTATATGAAACTGTAATGGTTAATGGAGATACTTATCAAGGAAGAACTGTTGAATTATGGATTGGCGGACGTGAGCGTAAAAATACCAATTGGAAAGGTATAAAAACGGGTTATGGTTTACGCAAGTTCTTATTGGAAAGGAATAACTCTACTTCTGTTAATTCGGTAGTACAATGGCCATATTTGCGATTGGCAGAGATATACTTGTCAGCAGCAGAGGCACTAAATGAGGCAAATGCCGGACCAACAGCAAAAGCCTATGAATATGTGAATAAGATTAGAAGTCGCGTTGGACTAGGTAATCTTAAGCCGGGATTATCTCAAGTAGAGTTTAGAGAAGCTGTATTAGAAGAAAGGGCCAAGGAATTTGGTTGGGAAGAAGTACGTTGGTTTGACTTGGTTCGATGGAAACGAGAAGCAGACTTCACTAAAACACTTCATGGGACTAATATTACAAAGAAGAATGGTGGACAACCTGCTGTTCCGGCAAACCTTAATTATAGTCTGTTTGAACTACCTGAGAGGTATTGGAAGAAGAACTGGTCTCCTAAATGGTTTTTAAGTGCTTTCCCTCCTGATGAAGTGAATAAGGGATATGGTTTGGTGCAAAATCCAGGTTGGGAATAACATTTCAATAATCAAAAATTAGAACAAATGAAAGAATTAAGATTATATATAACTCTTTTGTTAATGAGTATGTTATGTCTGCTGGATGTAAATGCTCAAGATGTTGTCAAGAATGGAAGGTTGCTTGATTCAGAAGGTAATGCTGTGAAAGGGGCCACGATATCCATTGTTGGTAAGGATAGAAGCACTGTAACTGATGATAATGGTTATTTCAATATCGGCGTAAACGATAAGGATGTCTTTTTAATTGAAGCGGGACTGTGTAAAGAAACGTTCAAAGTAAAAGAGGATAAAGACAACTATATATTGGAAGACTATCATAATGATTTGAAATGGGGCTTGGGAAATGAAAAGACGATAGAAAATAATACAGCTGCTATAAGCACCATTTTCAGTAATGATATATCGAAAAGTAGTGCAATAAATCCCGAAAATGCAATTTATGGACTGTTACCAGGTTTGTCTGTACTTCAGAACGGAGGAGCTCCCTGGGCACGTCGTCCTGATATGTTTATACGAGGAATAAGTACTGTAAATAATAAGGCTGTTCTGGTTGTTATCGACGGTATTGAACGTCCATTATCTTCTTTGGTATCGGAGGATATTAAAAGTATTTCGGTGCTGAAAGATGCTGCAGCTTTGGCTATCTACGGACAAAGAGGGGCTAATGGTGCTATTGTTGTTACGACTAAAAGAGGAGAATATGATAGCTTTAGTATCGATGCTTCATATCAGTATGGAATAAATACTCCTGTGAGACTGCCCAAAATGTTAGATGCCTATAATTATGCCCAAGCGGTAAACGAAGCGAGTGCTTTAGATGGTAATTCGTTTGTTTATTCAAAATGGGATCTAGCTGATTACAAGAATGGTAGTAATTCTAATTATTTCCCAAATGTTGATTGGGTAGATGAATGCCTTAAAGACTATGGCATTTCCACCAACTTTAACTCTCAATTTAGAGGAGGAGGTAAAGCTATTCGCTACTATTCATCAATTAATTATCAAACCGAAAAAGGATTATTCAATAACACTAATCTTGATAGCAGATATGATAGTCAGCTGAAATACACACGATTCAATGTGAGAGCAAATATTGATGCCGACGTTACTCCAGGTACGGTGCTTAGTGTGAATTTAAATGCTTCACTATCTGATCGAAAATACCCTTTTGCAGGAGTAAATAATATTATCAAGACAATGTATAATACACCTTCAACTGCTTTCCCTGTAAAGACTGAAAATGGGAAATGGGGTGGAACAGATATCTATGACAAAAATCCAGTGGCAATGATTGCTGGTACGGGATATCGTCAGGATTTCCACCGCGAGCTCCTTGGAGATGTTACTCTAAAGCAGGATCTGGGTAAGTTTGTCAAAGGGTTATCAGCAGAGATATCTGCAGGATTTGATAACTCTGCAATCTTTTGGGAAGGAAAGAAGAAGACTTATGAATATGAAAGTTTTGATGTAACCCGAGACGCAGAAACTGGTGAGATCCTGGAAAGTGTTTCAACCGTAATGGGACGTGAATCAGATTTGGAAGATTACGATAGTGATCATAATGATTTAACGCAATGGCGCAGAGCAACATTAAGAACAAAATTAGATTATAGTAAGAATTGGGAAAACAGTCGAATTCATGCTTCTTTACTGTACTCACAGGATAAGTATGTTGAAGATAAACAGTATCATACATGGTTGAGACAGAATTTGGCAGGATATCTTCATTATGGGATCAAGGATAAGTACCTGGCTGAATTGACCATGTCATATGCTGGAAGCAGTAATTTGTCTGATGGTGATCGTTTTGACTTTTTCCCTGCTTTGTCATTAGGTTGGATTCTTTCGAAAGAATCTTTTATGGATGCAGAGAATGTTAATTACTTAAAAGTAAGGGCTTCATATGGATTGACAGGAAGTGACCTGATGACGCAGAACCTGTATGATCAACAATTCACAAATGGTGGGAAATATTTCTTCGGGAATAACTATTCAGGTAGTACCGGAATTAAACCAGGAAGATTGGCTACAACAGGTTTAACCTCTGAGTTGGGCGTTAAATCTAATGTTGGTGTTGATATGTTACTGTTTGACCGATTAAGTATTGTATTGGATGCCTTCTATGAGAAAAGAAAGGATATTTTGGTTGACACAGAAGGGATTGTTTCTAATGTTATCGGAGTTACAACTGCTAAACAAAATGATGGAGAGGTTACCAATAAAGGAATTGATGCGGACTTACAATGGAAAGCTAATGTTGGTTCATTTACCTATTATGTGGGAGGAAATTTCTCTTTCAGTAAGAATAAGATAGTAAACAACAATGAGGCGTATCGAAAGTATGACTATCAGAAAAGAACAGGTCAATCAGTAGGACAAATGTTCGGATTAGAGGCTATTGGTTTCTTCAAAGATGCTCAGGATATTGCCTCAAGTCCTAAGCAAAGCTTTTCAGAAGTTCGTCCTGGAGATATAAAGTATAAAGACCAGAACGGGGATAAAGTAATTGACCAATATGATGAGGTAGCAATTGGGAATTCTTCTTTGAATCCTGAAATCTATTATGGTATTAAGCTTGGATTTGAGATTAAGGGATTTGGCGTTGATGCTGTATTTCAGGGGATTGCTAATCAGACAATATACATGAATACTTCCAGTATTTTTGTACCATTACGCAATAACACAAACATCTCAGAATTCTCAGCCAGTAGATGGGTGCCTCAAAATATGGACGGTGCAGAATTACCACGTCTGTCGATGAATGCGAGCGAGAATAATTATCGCAAGAATAGCATATGGTTAGCTGATGGAGATTATTTGAAATTACGTTCGTTGAATGTGTATTATAAGCTTCCTGAAAAACTTATTCGAAAGGTGAAAATGAAGCATGCTAAGGTATTTGTCAGGGGTATGAACTTGTTCTCAATTGATAATATTAAGGTGATGGATCCTGAAGCTATAGGATTGACTTATCCTACACTAGCGTCATATCACCTGGGAGTTAAGATTGGTTTTTAATTCTAAAGAAATTTAAGATGAAACAATATAAACTTTTATTATCCATCCTTGTGTTTACATTCATAGCTGGAGGATGTGATTATTTAGAATACGATGAATCTTCTTACTTAAAAAAAGAGGAGGTTTTGGATGAATTCTCCAGAGTTCAAAAAATGCTAACGCAAGTTTATTCTCAGCTCCCGCATGGTTTCGGGACTGTTGATGGTGCGATGCGCTCATGCGGTACTGATGATGCAGTTCAGGTGAATAATATTTCAAATGTAGTTCGTTTTACTGATGGAACATGGAGCGCTACTCAAACTATAGATACTCAATGGGAGGCGATGTATTCTGGAATATATCAAGCAAACTTATTTCTCAGTAGTATTGAAAATAAGAACTGGGACAACTTAAAATGGAATGATAATTACAATGAGTTGATGGAGCAATATGTGTTGTATCAATATGAGGCTCGATTCTTAAGGGCATACTTTTATTTTGAATTGCTGCGTAGATATGGGGGCGTGCCTTTGATTAAGAGTGAGTTGAGTGCAGAAGAGGCCAATAAGGTGGAAAGAGCTTCAACACAAGAGGTGGCTGATTTTATTATTGCTGAATGCAATGTCGCCATAAGTGAGTTACCTGTAACATTCGATGGCTTCTCAAATAATTCAGAAACTGGTCGTGCAACAAAAGGTGCTGCAATGGCATTGAAAGCTCGTACGCTACTGTATATGGCTAGTCCGCTGTTTAATGCATCAGGAGATGTATCGAAATGGAGTGAAGCAGCTGATGCTGCTAATGATATCATTGCTTTAGATTCATATACACTAGAAGGAGACTATAGCAAGGTGGTCAATAATGGTAAAAGTAAAGAGTTGATATTTGGTGTAAGACAGGCAGAGAGTGTTGATTTTGAGAAAAAGAATTTTCCTATCGGTTATGAAGGAGGAAATACAGGGACCTGCCCATCTCTTAATTTAGTCAATGCTTACGAAATGGTAGATAGTGGACTAGCAATTGATGATGAGAACTCAGGTTATGATGCTAATTCTCCATATGTAGGGCGTGATCCGAGGTTAAATATGACTGTAATTCTTAATGGTTCAACCTGGAAAGGAAAAGTAATTGGTGTTTGGTATGGAGGCCCTAATGCTGCGCCTAAGCCTAATGCAACCAGAACTGGTTTTTACTTGAAGAAATATGTGATTGAGAGTGTAAACTTGAATCCTGTAAGTAAAAAACGACATGAGTGGGTGTTGTTCCGACTTGGAGAGGTATACCTAAACCTGGCAGAGGCTTTAAATGAGGCACAAGGCGGACCAGAAATTGCCGACGATTTGGGAATGACCGCGTTACAGGCAGTAAATATGGTTCGTCAGCGAGCAGGAATGCCTGATTTCCCAACAGGAATGTCGCAGGATGAATTCCGGAATAAATTAAGAAACGAACGTAGGGTAGAGTTGGCTTTTGAAGATCATCGCTTTTGGGATATTAGGCGTTGGATGATTGGTGCTGAAACGACTGAAATTAAAGGTATAGTAGCTAAACTCAATCCTTTTGGAGGTTATGTTTATGAGGAAAAAGATGTAGAAACCAGAGTATGGGATGAGAAAATGAATTGGTATCCTATTCCTCAAAGTGAAATATATAAGAATTCGAAGTTGGGACAAAATCCTGGTTGGTAATAACTAATGCATATTAATATGACCACAAATATATTCAAATTAAGAAATCTGCTTAGCGTATTTTTCATGATGAGTATCGCTGTTGTTGGATGTGATTCAATCTATGATGGTGAAGAGTTTAAAGTCTATGAACAGGAAGAACCTGAAGGTTCAGGATTTGAAAAGGTGCCTGAAATTGGTAAAAAAGGAATCTGTATAACTACGAAAGGAGATACATGGTCGTCGAGAGTTTCTAAAACGAAAGCTCACTGGCATTATTCATGGGGACTAAATTTAAGTTTTAAAGAGCCAATGAATATTGATTTTGTTCCTATGTTTTGGGGGCAATGGATAAAAGATGAAAATCTTACCTACTTGAAGGAGCAAAAAGAAGCTGGGAAGATAAACTTTCTACTTGGATTTAATGAACCAGATAAGGTTGATCAGGCAAATATGTCGGTTGATAAAGCTATTGAGTTATGGCCTAAATTAGAGGAAGTAGGTGTTCCTTTGGTTTCACCCGCTCCTGCAAATTGGAATGGTGATTGGCTTGATTCTTTTATGGCAAAAGCAAAGGAGAATGACTTTAGAGTTGATTATATTGGGATTCATCTCTATTATGGACTCGGTACTCAGAAGTATCTGGATATTTGTAAACAGGTGTACGAAAAATATGGGAAACCAATATGGATTACCGAGATGGCAGTGGCTGACTGGGGGGCATCAATTGATGAAAACCGATATTCAAGAGAGCAGGTTTTGGTTCTCATGAAGGATTTATTGCCGAAATTGGAAGAGTTACCATATGTTTATCGATATGCGTGGTTTAGCGGAGGATATAACGCAGATAATGTTGGTACATCTGCTTTGTTTGATGAAGATGCTAACCTTACTCCTCTGGGAGAGTTTTATGCAAACTTTATGCCTAATACATACATTGGTCCGGGGAAAGATGATGCTGTTGATCCTAATAAACCAGTTGTAGATCCAAATGACTTAATTGTTAATGGGCATTTTGAAGATGGTAAACTTGAACCTTGGGGTGGTTTTAACAATCAATTGATTGAGAAGGGATTGATAACTCCATATAATGGTTCATTTTGTGGGGCTATAAAGAATACTGATGGATCTCTCCTTCATTTTGTAAGTCTGGAGCCTGGTGAAACATATGAAGTTACATTCTATGCTAAATGGGGTGAGGCTACAGATAAGGAATTTAAGTTTGCAGTGAAAGAACAGACTGGTGGAAAAAAGAAATATTTCCAACAAACTATTGAAGCTAATGCTGACAGTTGGACGCTGAATAAGGCAACTTTTACTGCAACTACAGAGTCGAAAGTAAGGTTGATTTGGTATAAGGGGAAAGGATTCCCTGCATTCTATATTGACGCTGTTACATGTTTGAAGAAATAAGATGAACGACAGTGGTATGTCGTTCTTTAAAGATATGATTTTGGTTGGATTAACCATCTTCGATTAATCGCTTGTATTATTGAGACCCAGATTCTCATGATCCGGCACATTGAGTGATGTTGCCGGATCTTTTATTCTCCTGGCGTAAGATAGTGGAGAAAAAATATGGGATCATCAATTTTGGAAGGAAAAGAATGATTAATATTAATGAATTAAATAATCAATGAGAACTTGTAGAAATAATGTCGCAATAAATGTGCTTGGATTAATCCTCTTAGCCATTAGTAACTTTTCTTGCTCAACAATTGGTGTATCTAACGAAAGTAATTGCTATTATTTTGATGCGGTTAATGGGGATGATCAAAATACTGGTTTAACACCAGAAAAAGCATGGAGATCGCTAGAAAAAATCGCAACAATTGACTTAGAACCAGGAGATCAGATTTTGTTAGCAGATGGACAGGTATTTAAGCAGGGAATAGAATTGAAGGATATACATGGTTCAGCTGATCACCCAATTAGAATTTCTAGTTACGGAACACAAACAGGAAAGTCTTATGCATATATCAATACAACAGGACTTGCACAAGGGATATTACTTGATGATTGTAGTTTTATAGAAATTGATAATCTGTCAATATCAGCAGGAGCTGGAGTTGACTCAGAGGTAAGAAAGAAAGGACAGATGCGTTGTGGAGTGTTGATCAAATCAAGTAAACCTGGATTTTACCAGCACCTTTATTTGAGGAAGCTGATCGTAAAAGATGTGTTCTATGAAAAGGAAGGATTCACACGACCAAAAGGCGAGGTAAAAACCGCCAATGGAACCCAGTGTTATGGTTGGGGAATAAGAGTAATCAATAAAACGCAAGGTGCATTTTTCAAGGATATAAGGATTGACTCTTGTCGCATCAAAAATGTCGCACATACAGGGATAAAATTTACCTCTTCAAAAAGGGAAAATAAAGTTTATGGTATTTCCGATTTTACTATTTCTGGAAATGAGGTTTTGAGAACAGGAGGTCCTGGGATGCAGTTTTCTGGCGTTCAGAATGGGAGCATATCCAATAATCTAATTAGTTATTCAGGTAGTAATGATGATAGCCGAAAGTGGGGCCGAGGAAGTGGACTTTGGACATGGAGCTCTGATCGGGTAATGATTGAGAAGAATCGTTTTGAGAATGCCAATGGTCCTGGAGATTCGGCAGGAGCTCATGTCGATTTTAATTGTTCTAACATTGTATTGCAATATAATTTCAGTGTGAATAATGCCGGAGGCTTTTGTGAGATATTGGGCAACAATTATAATTGTTGCTATAGGTACAATATTAGTGTAAATGATGGATATCGTGTCAAAGGTGAGAATGGTGCTTTTCAGGAAGGAAAGATCTTTTGGTTAAGTGCTTATTGTTCTGGGAAACGAAGAGGACCATACAATAGTTATTTCTATAACAACACTATTTATGTTGATGATACAATTGATGCAAAGATTGCAATTGACCGTCTTGCTGATGGGATTTTAATCGCAAACAATATCTTTCATATTAAGGGTAAATCGTTGCAAGTAAAAGGAGATCAGTATAGACCTGAGACAAATGGAAAATATCAGGATACGGATATTTTATTTCGAAATAACTTATTCCTGTTTGAGTCGAGCTGGCCTGAGGAATTGCGTTTTCAGGATGAAAATCCTATTTATGGTGATGCAAAATTTACGAATCCCGGAGGGCTAAAGATTGAAGATTATATGCCACAGGATTTTAGTATGGTTAGTGATAAAGGAATTGCTATCGCCAGACTTTCAGGTGATTCTGTTGGGATTGTATATGGATTGAAAATGAAGACCGATATTTTAGGAAATTCAATTAAGGATTTACCTGATATGGGTGCAATAGAATTCGTAAATGAATAAGGAGATGAAGATTTTGTTTGAGGCTAGGTTATAGTTTCTTGCATTATTAAATACTAGATTTTCAGGAACCGGCACATCGCAAGATGGAGCCGGTTTTTTTATTGGTGTAAGGTGGATAAACGGGGTGGATTTTCATAGGTAGACGAGATGTGCACTTCTTCGAAATGCTTTGTTATCAGGGGAAATAGGGGGATAAATGTTCAATCAGGGTGTATGGATGTTAAGGATGCTAGGATTCCCTAAAAAACACTACTAAGTTTGAATTGAAGCCGCGTAGATTTATCGTAGCGATTCGTTATGGATAGCTGTTATGAATTGTAATATAATACGATAAAACAAGTTTAGCTATGAAAAAATTAAAGAACAAAATTCTGTTTACCTTGGGACTGATGTTGTGCTTTGTTGCTGGAAAAGCTGCATCGAAAGAACGTCCTAATATCCTGTTTATCTTAATTGATGATTTGGGAAAAGAGTGGGTACACACTTTTGGTAGCGATGAAAAGCTTACCCCTAATCTTGATAAGTTGGCTTCAACAGGAGTGAAGTTTAATAATGTATATTCTTGTCCGCAGTGTACGCCTACACGTGTAACATTAATGACCGGTCAGTATCCATACCGTCATGGTTGGATTAACCACTGGGATGTTCCACGTTGGGGAGGTGGTGCTCATTTTGATCCAGAACAGAATCCTGCTGTTGCAAGACAAATGCGTGACGCTGGTTATTCTACCTGTATTGCTGGGAAATGGCAAGTGAACGATTTTCGTATGCAACCAGATGTGTTGAATGATTTTGGTTTCGACGATTATTGTATGTGGACTGGTTACGAGGCTGGAAATAAGCCAAGTGGTAAGCGTTATTGGGATCCATATATTCATACTAAAGAGGGAAGTAAGACCTATAAAGGTCAATTTGGTGATGAAATATTCTCTGATTTTATCGTCGACTTCATGAGAAAGCATAAAGAAGATCCATTCTTTATCTATTATCCAATGGCATTAACTCACGGTCCTTTAACAACTACTCCATTGGAGCCTAATGTTGAAGGAAAAGTAGATAAACACAGAGCAATGGTGCGCTATACCGACTATGTGGTGAAGAAGTTTACCGATGCTTTAGAGGAGATGGGATTGCGTGAGAATACGATTATCGTGTGGACCACTGATAATGGAACTTCTGGTAGTCTTACCGGACCGTTAAATGGTAGAATGGTAAAAGGAGGAAAAGGTAAAACCATTGAACCAGGTATTGATGCTCCATTTATCGTAAACTGTCCGGGATTAGTTCCTGAGGGAGTTGTTTCAGAAGAATTAATTGATTTCTCAGATATGTTCCCAACGTTTGTTGACCTGGCTGGAGGAAAGCTACCTGCTGAACATCATATTGATGGGGTATCGGCTGCAGATCTTTTCTTAGGTAAAACGAAGAAAGGTAAGCGCGATTGGATCTTGGCAATGGGATCACATCCTGCACAGCGACTAAAGAATGGGCGTATTGCTAATCAGTTTGAGTTTAGAAACAGGGTGATTAAGAATAAGCAATATAAGGTGTTTATTGATGTCGACCGTAAGCCAATTGCATTCTATGATTTAGAAGCAGATCCTGCAGAGGAAAACAACTTGATAGATAACCTGACTAAAGCACAGGAGAAAGAATTTAAGAAACTTGTAAAAGTGTTGGATGGTATTCCTGAGAAGGATGCAAATCCTCACTACACACCACTACCTGATCGTTCGTGGTACGTTGAGCCAGGTTGGGGTATGGGTAATAAAAGAAAGTAACCGACTAATAATTAAATTAAAATCGACCAAATGAAGCGTATTTTTTCAGTTATGGTATTAGCAATGTTGGTGGCAATGAATGCTGTTGCTGCTGGCAAGAAGAAACCAAATGTACTGTTCGTTTTTGCAGATGACCAATGTTACAAGACGATTAACACATTGGGAAATAAAGAAATCAAGACTCCGACACTTGATCGTATGGTGCATGAAGGAGTTACATTTACACATGCCTATAACATGGGAGCATGGGGTGGTGCCGTTTGTGTTGCCAGTCGTGCTATGATGAACACGGGTATGACAGTGTGGAATGTAAATCGTGAGCAAAAGAACATGAATCAACGTGTTGAAAATCGTCAGATGTGGAGTCAGTTGATGGAAGATGCAGGCTACGAAACATACATGACTGGTAAGTGGCATGTGAAGGCTGATGCAAATAAAATCTTTAATCACGCCAACCACATTCGCCCGGGAATGCCTAACCAGACTAAAGAACGCTATAATCGTAACTGGACTCCAGGACAGGATGACTGGTCGCCATACGATAAATCAAAAGGTGGATTTTGGAAAGGTGGAAAACACTGGAGTGAAATCGTAGCTGATGATGCTATTTCTTATATCGAAGATGCAGCTAAAAAGGATAAGCCATTTTTCGCTTATGTAGCATTCAACGCACCTCACGATCCTCGTCAGTCGCCTAAGAAATATGTTGATATGTATCCATTGGAGAATATCTCTGTACCAGTAAGTTTCTTGCCAGAATATCCTTATAAAGATGAAATGGGATGTCCTAAGACTTTACGTGATGAGAAATTGGCTCCGTTCCCTCGTACTGAATATTCTATTAAAGTAAATCGCCAGGAGTACTATGCTATTATTACTCACTTGGATGATCAGCTTGCACGTATCCTTGATGCGTTGGAGAAATCAGGAGAGAAGGATAATACTTATATTTTCTATTCAGCTGACCACGGTTTGTCGGTAGGACACCACGGATTAGTAGGAAAGCAGTCGCTTTATGACCACAGTATGCGTCCACCTATGATTGTTATTGGTCCTGACCTACCAAAAGACAAGAAGTTGGATATGGATGTATATCTTCAGGATATCATGGCTTCGGCATTGGATTTGGCAGGAGTTGAAAAACCAGCATATGTTGAGTTTAACAGCTTGATGCCTTTGGCACGCGGAAAGCAGAAGAAGGGTAACTATGATGCGATCTATGGTGGATACCGTAACTTGCAGCGTATGGTTCGTAAGGATAACTTCAAGTTGATTTTATATCCTGAAGCTAAAAAAGTGCTATTGTTTGATTTGAAGAAAGATCCGGAAGAGATGAAGGACTTGAGTGATGTGAAGAAATATCAGTCGCTTAAGAAGAAGCTATTCAAGGAGCTTTTAGAGTTGCAAAAGCAAATGAATGATGAGGTAGACTTGAAAGCAGTTTACCCTGAATTGATCTAAACAAAATAGATTTTAGGATTCGATCTTGCAGGAATTCGTCTACAGATAAAGTAATCCAATAATCTAATAATCTTTTAAACAGATGAACAATAAGATATTATTTGCTGGATTAGCATGTGGGGCCCTAATGGGTGCCTCGCATGTTACGCAAGCGAAAAAGACTGAGTCGAAGCCTAATGTGATTCTCATTATGGCTGATGACTTAGGATGGGGAGATCCAGGATTTAATGGAAATAAGGTGATTAAAACACCTCATTTAGACCAGATGGCGAATGATGGTATTCAGTTTAATCGTTTTTATTCCGCTGCTCCGGTATGTTCTCCAACACGAGGAAGCTGCTTGTCGGGCCGTCATCCTTTCCGTTATGGTATTTATTTTGCCATGAGCGGACACATAAAAAAGGAAGAGGTACTTATTCCAGAGGTATTGAAAGAGAAAGGGTATGCTACTGGGCATTTTGGTAAGTGGCACTTAGGTACACTTACGTTGGAAGAGCAAAACCGCTGGGGTGGTTGGGAAAAGGATGTTAAAGGAAACTTTTCACCACCATGGAAAAATGGTTATGATACCTATTTTGTAACAGAATCGAAGGTGCCTACCTGGAATCCAATGGAAGTTCCTCCAGGTACCAAGAAGAGTTTGGGCGATCGATTTGGTAATGATTACTGGATTGGTCCTGGTAAACGTGCAACAGAGAACCTAAAAGGTGACGATTCACGAATTATCATGGATCGTGTTGTTCCTTTTATTCAGAATGCAGTTAAAGAGGATAAACCATTCTTTTCAGTAGTATGGTTCCACACTCCACATAAGCCTGTAATTGCAGGTCCTGAGTATCGCAAAATGTATAAGCAGTATTCTGAAGGGCAACAGCATTACTATGGTTGTATTACTGCCATGGATGAGCAGATAGGTCGTTTGCGCGAAGAGTTGAAGCGATTGGGTGTTGATGACAATACCATGATTTGGTTCTGTTCTGACAATGGTCCTGAAGGAAAGAAGATCTCAGGAACCTCGCAAGGATCAGCAGGTCCTTTCCGTGGAAGAAAGCGTAGTCTGCTTGAGGGTGGTGTACGTGTACCAGGAGTCTTGGTATGGCCAGCAAAGATTAAAGAACATCGCGAGGTGGATGTACCTTGTGTAACATCGGATTATTTCCCAACAGTAATGGATGTGATGGGATTGCACAAAGGGAAATATGAGAATCCTGTTGATGGAATCAGTTTGCTTCCATTGATTGAAGGTAAGATGAAGAAAAGAGAAATGCCTATTGGTTTTAAAAGTCAGAGCCAGTTAGCGTGGAATATGGATCAATATAAGATTTACTCAAATGACGGAGGAAAGACTTTCCAGTTGTATGATGTAATCAATGATCCGCATGAAGATAACGACTTGTCGCAGAAGTATCCAAAGATGGTAGAGAAGATGAAGAAGTCGCTATTGGAGTGGGAAGAGTCGTGTGAATTCAGCGACAAAGGAGGAGACTATAAGTAATACTACTTATATGGTTAATATGTTTTACCCCGGTTCGTTAGTAATGGACCGGGGTATTTTTTATAAAAGAATGAGCTATAGATGAAATTGTATTGGTATAACAATTTTCGATTCGTAAGGCTTGCCATCGTGTAATGCTGGTAACCATCCATTTAATGTACTAACTACCCGTATAGCTTCTTTAATGATTCAAATGTTGCAAGACTGCAACAGATGAATATAAATCAGGTGGATTTTTATTGATGTTTCAGGTTCGTTTGAAACAAAATTTACAGCGTTTGATCGAAAATTGACACTGATTTGTGAACGATTTTATTACCAATGACACTTTCTGAGAAATTGCCAAAATCGTTCAGTGTATGTATTTCTACATTTTCGATACAATTTTCATCCCTGCAAGAGGTTGTGATTTTTGATATTTGTTCATGCTTAAAAAGATTAAGCTTTTCGGATTAACTAAATTGGCTTTGGAATGATTGAAACAGGGAAGGAAGATTGATTCTTTACCAGTGGGAGGCCAACTCAGAAGATCTTGAAATCGAAAAATCTAAATATCTTTTAACCAATGAAGAGAAGATCATTTATCAAAACCGGAATAGCAGCAGGTGCTGGAGTGGCATGTGCATCAGACTTATTCGGTAGCGCCATGCTCAAGTCAAAGAAAAAGCCTAATGTATTAGTAATCTATACCGATCAGCATAGTTGCTGGACGTTAGGATCATACGGTGGTACTTTGGTGAAAACTCCTTATATCGACTCGCTTGCTAAAGATGGAGCGCGATTGGATAACTTCTATACCAACGCCGCTGTTTGTACTCCTTCAAGAGGATGTTTTATGAGTGGTATGTACCCCGAGCATAATGGAGCTATTGTGAATGATATTCCTATTCGTCAGGATATAGAAAGCGTTGCTCACATGTTTAAGAAGCATGGCTATTCTACAGGATATGCTGGTAAATGGCATCTCGATGGTGAACCTAAACCAGGATTTGTGCCTAAGCATCGTTCAATGGGCTTCGACGATTGTAGCTACATGTTTAATCGTGGTCACTGGAAGAAAATCACTGAACCGGGAGGTAAGCCAAAGGTGCATGGTTACAGTGTGATTGGAGATGAGGAAAGCTTCACTACCGATTGGTTAGCAGATAAAACTGTTGACTTTATTAATAAGGACCATGATGAGCCATTCTTCTATATGGTGTCGATTCCTGATCCTCACGGACCGTTATCGGTAAGGGCCCCTTATGATACAATGTATAAGCCTGAGGATATGATATTGCCTAAGACTTTTAATGCCGATTGGTTGCCATCGTGGATTAAAAATGCTCACTATGGTAAAAATGTTGCCAACAGAGAAGAGAAGTTGAGGAAGGGATTGGCTCAGTATTGCGGAATGGTGAAATGTATCGACGATAACGTTGGTAAGATGCTTGATGCGCTTAAACAAAAAGGTATTTTAGATGATACAGTTGTAATATTCACTTGTGATCATGGTGAATATTTGGGTGAACATGGAGGATTGTATGGAAAGAATAACTTCTTCCAGAATGCATATCGCATTCCTTTCTTGATTCGTTATCCTGATGAAATTGAAGCAGGAACAGTGGTGAAGCATCACGTAACAACGGTTGATGTAAAACAAACGCTTGCTGGTCTTGTGGGTATCAAGACAAACGGACAGGAGCAGGGATTTGATGCTTCTCCTTTGTTGAGGAATAAGAACGTGAATATTGATAATGTTGCATTGGTGTCGCGTGAAGGACGCACAGGCAATGGAATTATAGGACTGTATAATGATGAATGGGCATTGTGTTATTCACAAACCGGTAAAGATCACTTGTTGTATGACATGAAAAATGATCCTTACCAGGAGACCAATTTATTCTATGACAAGCAATATGCTAAGGCGAGAAAGCAGTTAACAGATAAGCTTGTAGAGCTTTGTGACAAGAATAAGCGTAACGCATGTAAATGGTTACCTTCTTTGATTTAATATCATACTATTTTTTTATATCCACATTTGAGCCTGCTATCCTTACAAGGAAGCAGGCTTTTTTTAGTTATTCTTCCCATACTGGGTAGGTGATACGCCAAAATGCTGACGGAAGCACTTGCTGAAATAGCGAGGAACACTAAATCCTACAGCATAAGCAATCTCTGAAACATTCATCTCTTGATTGGGCTGGAGAAGCATTTCTGCCGCTTTCTTCAGCCTGATCGATTGTATGAAATCATTGGGCGTTTGACCAGTTACACCCTTAATCTTTTTATACAGCTTAGTCCGGCCTAGTCCCATCTCTTCGGCAAACTGATTAACATCAAAATCGGTATTGTCGATGTTCTTTTCAATGATGTCTCTTGCCTGTTGCAGAAGCTTTTCATCAATGGTATTTGTGGTTAACACTTTGACCTCAATTTCGGGACTTGATTTAAACTTTTGTTGCAATAGCACCCTATTGTGGAGGATATTCTTAATCCTGGTTTTAAGTAGCGTAGCATTAAAAGGCTTGGTAATGTAGTCGTCGGCACCAGTCTCTAAACCTTCTATCTTATAGTTGATTGATGCGCGTGCAGTTAAAAGAATAACAGGGATGTGAGAAGTCTGCACATTACGTTTTAATCGTGCACACATTTCAGTTCCCGAAAGGTTCGGCATCATCACATCAGAAACAATAAGGTCAGGCTGTTCTGCTAATGCCACCTCAAGTCCTTCTTCTCCATCTTTTGCCGTAATGATATTGTAGGTCGGTTGTAAAATCTCAACAACCATTTCTTGTACCTGAGGATTATCTTCTACAATTAGGAGAGTATACTTTTGATCAGATTTTTCTTGCTCTTCAATTGTTGATGAGTCTGTAATAACGGGTATTTCAGAAGGTGTAATTGTTTGTTGTTCGATGAATGTGGAAAATTCTGATTCTTTGAAATGCCTGTTCCCTTTAGGTAGTCGCACTGTAAAAGAAGTACCTTTACCTTCGTGACTAGCAATGAATATTTCTCCCGAATGCTTCTCCACAATGCTTTTGGTAAGGGCTAAACCAATACCACTACTGTGGCGGTGTTTTTGTCCACTGATATGATCAACCTGATAATAAAGGTCGAAAATTTGCTCAATTTTATCGGCCGGAATTCCAACTCCATTATCTTCGATTACCACATCGATATATTGCTCTTGAATATCAGTCTTGATGTGAATTGTCCCGGAGTTATCATCAACATATTTAAAGGCATTAGAGATGATGTTATAAAATACCTTTTCCATCTGCTGTTTATCAAACCAGATGGTTTGTAGTTCGCTGGTTCCAGTCAGGTCATATTTAATTGAACGATGATGAGCATGCTCGACAAATGCCTGGAAGACTTCATTGATAAAAGTACCCAGATTATACTCAGTAACCTTTAATTGAATATCACCATGTTCAAGCTTCCTAAAGTCTAGCAGTTCAGAAATCAGGTTATTCAATCGTATTACATTGTTGTGAGTTTTTATAAGTTTCTGGTAGTTCTCAGGTCTTGTTTTTGAATCCTCCAATACCGATTCAATGGTTCCAGATATCAATGTAAGGGGAGTCCTGAATTCATGTGAAATATTAGAAAAGAATTGTAGCTTCGATTGATTCAATTTCTTTATCTGCTCCTTCTCCTGTTGTTCGAGTTTTATCGTGTTTTCAAGTCGTATTCTGGTCCGGTAAATACGGTTAAACCAGATGATGATGAATGATAGTATCAAGATGTAAGCGCAGATGGCATACCATGTTTTATAGATTGGAGGAAGAATTTTAATGATAAGCATTTTTTCATCCATCACTACATCTTCAACGCCACTTAATCCTCTAACCCTAAGTGTATAGGTTCCGGGATTTAGGTTGGTGTAGCTAACTCCTGTTTGCTTGCCATTATTTATCCAGTTTTTATTTACATTCTCAAGCTTATACTGATAGCTGTGCGGATTAGTTGATATGTAATTGTTGCTTGCATATCGAATGGAGAAGAGATTCTGATCGGGTTTTAATACAATAGTTTTTGTAAATGGTAGATCATGAGTCAACACGCCGGATCTGTCGCCTGGTCTGATGCGCTTTCCATTGATTCTAAGTTCGGTAAATTGAATATTAAAGGAAGTTGACCTGTCAAGGATATCATCTTCTTTAAAAGAGATAAGTCCGTCAGATCCTCCGATGAATACTTCACCATCTTTCGTAACGCAAAGCGATCTGTTGTTGAGCTGTTTTAGTGGAAATCCCTCCTTCTGAGTGTGGTTGTATATCTTGTTATTCTCCACATCAAAGCGAGATAACCCTTTTGATGTAACAATCCAAAGATGACCATTTTTTGCCTCTCTTACACCATGAACAAAGTCGCTGGGAAGAAGGTGTTCGTTATGATTATAATTCTTGAATTTATTATCATTCCTAATGTATTGATTCAGTCCACCGCCAAAGGTTCCAATCCATAGGCGAAACTGATTGTCCTCATAAAAGCAGGAGATATTATTTCCATAAAACGTTGAGAGATCATCAGGTGAAGATTCATAATTTGTTAGCTTATCTCTGGTGTCATCAAATGAAAACAATCCTCGTTCTTCAGTCCCAATCCATAAGATTCCATAGCTATCCTGAAACAGACAATTGATGCGGTTACCTATGGCCTCACGCATTTCGGGTTTTGTAAAGAAAGGTGCAAATTGTTTGTCTTTAGGAGTGTATTTAACGATACCAGTCTTGGTTGCAAACAGAAAGTAATCTCTGTAAGCAATTATATCATCTATTTTACGGTAAGAGAACTCAAGATCAGTATCTTCAGTCTGGTAGTATGTTTCTATTTTACCAGTGGTGCTATTAAGAATATTCAATCCTCCGTTATGGGTTCCTAAAAGCAAGTGTCTCTTATTCATGAATGCCAATGCTGTAACATTATTATGCGATAATCCAGGTTTGTTTACCTGGTGACGATAATGGGTGAACGTTTTATCTTTCCTGTTATAGTAGTCAAGTCCCCCACCTAATGTAGCTATCCAAAGGTTACCTTTGTTATCTTCAAGAATATCTTCAATAACATTATATCCAAGTCCTTCATCGCTATTATGTTTTACTTTGTACTCATTGAAAATATTGAAATCGGAATGGTAATAATTAATGCCGCCAAAGTAGGTTCCAATCCACATGCCCCCCTGATGGTCGCGAAGCATCGCATAGATGCTGTTGTTGGAAAGGCTTTTAGAATTAACCTCAGTATGGGCGAAATTCTCAATATTATGTGTGTGGGGGTGAATAACACTTAGTCCCATAAAAGTACCTATCCAAACGTTCCCATCTGCATCTTCATTGATGTCGCGGATGATGTCACTAACCAGACTGTTGGAGTTGTTGTTATGCAGGAAGTGGTGGACAAGCGTACGCTGATTGTTTAAAAGATAAACACCATTGTTTAGCGTCCCAACCCATATCTGTTTTAGCGAGTCGGTAAATATTTTTGTGATATGATCTGTCAGTATTTTATTGGTAGACTGATCAACGGGATTATAGACAAACAATCCTTTATCGGTACCTATCCAAAGTAAGTTTGATGAGTCGGAATGTAGATTGATGATTGTGTAACTGTCGTTAAGGATGTTGGATACTGGAGAGAATGTGGTATCATCATCATTCAGTTTGTATAATCCTTGCGGTGTTCCTATCAGAATCTGTTTGTTGTATCTGATTAAGCTTTTAATCCCTTTTCCCTTGAATCGCTTAAAGCTTAATTGTGCCAGGTTGAGACGAGACAGACCAGTCTTGGTAATTACCCATAAATAGTCTTTTTCGGCCACTATTTCTTGAACAAAGTGACCAGCCAGTGAGGTAGAATCTTTACGTTTTGATCTGAAATATCGAATGCGGGCACCATCATGGAGGTTTAATCCGTCGCGTGTACCAATCCATATTCGACCCAGACTATCTTGGGCTAATGCAGTTACTGAATTTTGCGATAAGCCTTCCTGAATACTTATGTGATCAAAGGTGATTTGTTTGGCCTGTAAGCCTAATATGATAAACAACAATGTAATTGTGCCGATTATTCTATTTCCCCAACCTGCTTGCATGTAAAGTCTCGTATTAAATAAAAGTACAATATCGTGAAAATATTCAGGAGGAACAAAATAACGAGGTTGCAGGGCTTCATTAGGCATAAATTGTACAGATTAAGGCAAGAATAGTACGGGAGAGAAAAATGATTTTCTTTGGAGAATGGAGTTCGACTTCGCCTCACGGTTTAAAGTTTCAGGTTTCATACACTGTGGAGTATATAACAGCGTCCGCAGGTTCTCTGCATGTTGATGGTTAAAGAGTTTCAGGTTGCACGTTGATGTTGCTGTGGTGGTAGGATTTTCACCACAGTGGTATTTTTTTAAAACCACAAAGAGCACCAAGAAAACACAGAGATCCCCCAGGGGATATAGCTAGTGAATCAGCAAGCTGATCCATAGCTTGAGACCACAAAGACGTCTCGATGGAAACCGGAGAAAGGAAAAGGGATTCGCAGCGAGGAAAGGTAGTGGAGATTTGAAACACCGGCCCATGCATCGGAATCGGCCTCCTGACAAAAGTGATTGATTTCGCAGCGGTTGGTTAGTAAGACTGGGAAGCTGAGAGCTTTGCTCGAAGATCACCCAGCCGCACTTTCCAACAGCAAGAGAATCGATTGCTGTTGTCAGGCAGCCTTGACTTTTTTGCTTCGTTTTTGCGTTATGGCAAAAATGAAGAGCCCGTCCGGCTAGAGGACATGCCCTTTTCGGCAGGACAAATCCTTTTCGGCTAGAGGACATAGATCAATGAACAATTTTCGCCATTAAAAGGATAATTCTAATACATGCGTCTTTTATTGTATTGGTATTTTTGCATTGTTAGGATGAGTCAAAGAGGATTGAATAATCTAACAATCAAGAAATCTAAGAATTTAAAAATCATATAAGAATGTTGAAACAAGTAAAACAGGCTGTATTGCTCACAGGAATGGTTGGGATGACTTTAGGAGTGCAGGCTCAAAAAGCAAGCAAGCCTAATGTAATCTATATTTTCCCTGATCAATATCGTAACTATAGCATGGGATTCTGGTCGCAGGGAGACAATGCCAAGCATTTGCAGGGTAATCCTGATCCGGTATCAACTCCTCGTATTGATCAGTTGGCATCAGAAGGTGTTGTATTCAGTCGTGCTGTCAGTAACTTCCCATTATGTAGTCCATACCGTGGTATGCTTTTATCTGGAATGTATCCTAACCAAAATGGAATATACTCCAACTGTAGAAATGATCGTACAGATCAATTGAAAAAGGATGCCAATTGTATTACTGATGTATTCTCTGATGCAGGTTATCATGTGGGATACTTCGGGAAGTGTCACTGGGAGAAGAATGATCCTTTGTTTACAGAGGATGGAACCTATGTAGGAACGACTGACGCTCCAGGAGGTAATTATATCAACCGCTACGACACCTATGTTCCACCAGGTGCAAGTCGCCACAGCATTGACTATTTTTTCCAGACATTAAAAGATGAGCATTTCAATCCGCGAGTATATTCTAATGATCCAAAGGCTGTAAGAGGAAAGAAAGATGGAGAGTTGGATCTTCCAAAACGTTTCTCTGCACAGTTAGAGTCGGAGAAGATTATCGACTATCTGGCAAATTCACACGGACAGCGTGATGAGGATAAGCCATTTTTCGTTATGTGGGCATTGAATCCTCCTCATAATCCTTGGACCGAGGAGAGTACTTATATGGAGTTTTTCGATCAGTATACTGAAAATGGGAAAGCAAACCTGAATAAATTACTGAGTCATAAGAATGCTGATCATAAGGCTGGTGATTATGCACCTTATTATTTCGCGAATGTTAGTGCTGTTGATCACTTCATTGGGAAAGTATTGGATGAATTGAAGAAGCAAGGACTTGATGATAATACGATCATTGTTTTCTCTTCTGATCATGGTGAGATGCTCGGAAGTCATGGTTTGCAAGGGAAGAATTATCCTGAAATTGAATCGCTGAGTGTTCCTTTTATCATTCACTGGAAAGGTCATTTAGAGCATCGTATTGATGATTTGATTCTTAGTGTACCTGATGTAATGCCAACATTGCTTGGATTGGCAGGATTAGAAAAGGATATTCCAGAGGAAGTTGAGGGTGTCAACTATGCAAGCATTGTAGAGAATCCTAAATCGAAAGAGGTAGAGCGACCAAAATCAGCGTTGTACATTTCGCCTAATGGCAGAGGGGTATATACTGGTGATTATATGTTTGTGGTTACCCAGAAAGAGGGTAAGAAGATTAATGCTTTCTTCTATGACAATAAAAAGGACCCAGAGCAGTTGAATAAGATTCCTGCCAGCAAAATGAAGCTAGAGAAAGCAATGAAGAAAGAGTTGGCGGCATTATTAAAGCAAACTAATGATAGATGGTTTGTGAATAAGGTGTGTGACGATTACTTGAAGTATGAATAGTTTAGTTAGTTTTAGTATAGACTTTTAGAGATCGTATGATTGACTAAAAGAGGGTTGTTAGTTGCCCCTGATCAGGTATCTCCTGTTCAGGGGCTTTTTGTATTATAACGTGGTATATTGAGAGCAAACTTTTCTTAATTGATCTTCATCTAATTCTAGTCCAAAGCCTGGTTTTGGTTTATAAGCAAATAAGCCATCTTTATCTCGATATGTGGCACTGTCTTTTATACAAGTAAGATACCCTTCTGAGTCATCAAACTTTTCAATTGCTTCTACCCATGAAGCACCTGTTCCGATAGCAATTTGTTGCCATACTGTACAAGAAGGTCCGGTTGTGCTGGCATCACCTACCATCAGTTTGGCTCCGAGTCCTTTAATTTTTAAGGCTAATTTTGAAGCAATTGATATACTACCCATGCAGGCTGGATGAATATTATATATACGTCCCATACCATTTATATCCTTTTTCATGGCTTCCCACGACGGGCGCATTGGAACATCAGGGATGAGATCAAGTGATCCAACCTTGTTTTGTAACTCTATCCATTGTTCTCTGCTCATTTTAGCAGGATCTTCAACAGCATTTAGTCCACAGGCGTGAAGCTCTTTCAGAATGCCAGCTAGTTCATCTATATCTTTCCAATTTTTGTAGCCTTCATTTACATCTGAGAGTACGAAGGAATCATCACCAATTATATCACGAACAGTTTTTAATACCTTTTTATCAAGGCTTAAATCTCCATACATTTTAATCTTCATGAATGAAGACAGGTTATGCTTTACGCTGTTTTCTGCATTCTTTTTAACATTCTCGATATCTTTATCTAAGATGCAGAATAAGCCAGGTACAGGTCGAGTTTCTGTGAGGTTTAAAATTTCCAGTGCGGGCTTATTTTCAATTCTACCAAGTAAGTCGAGCAACGCAATTTCCAGGAATTCTTGTTTGCCCCATGACAATTTAGGCTTGGGAACATGGTTCTTTTCCAGATAGCTCAATAACTGGTTAATTGTCATGCCTTTTAGTGGTTGTAGAAATTCAGCCCATTGGTTAAGGTCTAAATCAGGCTTGTTTATGCCTCCTGTCATTTCTGCCCATCCATAATGATTTCCTGATGAAATCTTCATATATACATGCTGGCGGTTCAACCAGGTACCAAATGAAAAATATCGGGGAATATTGACATCGTAACGATATAGTTCAATCTTATCAATGACATGATTGTGGCTATCTTTTTCTTTGAAAGATAAAAGTGTTGGTAAAAATAATGCAGAGAGTAATCCTCGTGCTCCTGTTTCTAAAAATTCTCTTCGATACATGTTTTATTAATCTAGTTAGATGATATAACAACTTTATTATAGGCCTCTGGGTAGTGGAACATATGAGAGTGTTACAGCGAACCATAAGGTTTAATTGTTATAATGAATTAGTTTGCAATTAAGCTCAAAATCTTGGCATTAAGCTATAAAAAATCAATCAATCTCTTTATATAATTGAACAATATTTTACTTCTGGATATTGTAGCTGTTTAAATTCAGAAACCGGTTTGCCAGGTTTGGAAATGGGTGAAAAGCTATAATGTAAAGGGTTTGTTCTTATCATCTGGAGATATTTAATAGTCCGGATAATTACTTACCCGGACTAACTTCTGCTCTTCATTATTTTTGAATGATTAACACCGCATCGGCTTTACCATACCATGGAGATATGAAATGCTGAACTTTAGTGATGGTCTTTTCTTCGGAGTATTCTCCGGTGTAGGTATTATACCATTTATACCTAACAGGTTTATTCTTTGAGAATATAAATCGAGTGTTGTGCCAATAGGTCTCCTTGGGGATGTAAAACAGGTAATTGTCGTTCCCTTTTTCTTTCAAACAATACCCCGAGCGATTGTGTTGAGGCTGGGGTTCATAGCGAGACAATGGATAAGTAGTAAATAAGTTTGTAAGATGCTTGAAATACTCAAACTTAGGCTTGTAGAAGTCGGCTCCTTGCTCGAAGGGATTCCAAATGATAACATTCCACGAGGTCCCTTGCCAGTAATAGGTTGAATATACCCCAGCAAAAGCACATTGGTAGTTTCTGCGTAAACAAGCTTCTGCATTAATATAACTGCCAGAAAAGACTACATATGGAGATTCTTCATAGCCTCCATGCTCAATATTAAAGACTGGTTTATCTGTGTAAGTTTGATGGTCGTTTAACATGTTGTGATAAAGCGAAAAAGTCCAGTCTTGTCGTGATATATAATCTACAGCATCAGCATTACGCTGACAGAATTTGTAATCATGAACAGTAACCAATCGGTTGAATGAATTCTTTTTTCTCAAACGATCAATACGCTCCAATATATACTTATCATCGGCTCTGCCATAATAAAGAGCCTCTTTCGAGATATCCCACATGATATTAGGAAATGCACCATAGCGTTTTACGATATAATCAAAATACATATTGTCGGCCTCGGAGTACATGTTGGGCCAGTTAACCAGTTTATTCCATACATAAATCATTAGGTGTGAAACGATCCCTTTTTCATTCATCAAGGCAATGGTACGATCCAGTTGCTTAAAGAAGTCAATATTTAATGCAGAGAAGTCAGGGGTGTCGTTATTGCCCAGAAAGGGATAGATATCCTTAGGAGAGCCAAAATCGTGCTCTGGATGCTTTTTTAGTAGTGGATCTTTTCCCCAATTCCATTTTATATCATATGAAAAAACATTCATCACCACTTGGTTCAACCCGTTTTGCTTGATTAGATCAAGTAAGTGATTGGTTCTTGGTAATCCTGCGTCGTTGCGATAATCCAGTGCATAAAGCCAATCGCATTCGAAGGCCATTAGAAAATAGGGTGTTCCATCTTCATAGGCAAAATGATTAGGATTATCTTTGGGGATAGTGATGCCGCCATGCTGACCGTTATGTGCTGTTTGGGAAACATTAATTGTGCCTTGCTTTTGATTAAGTGCTTTTATACTTGAAGATGTTGTGTATTTCCATTGACCATGTTCTGTCGCAGAGAATCGCAATATCCACTCTTTATTATCGTTGTAAAATCCTTCTACAATTTGTGCTTTCCCCGATGGAGATGTGAAGTTGGCTTCAAAATCTTCATGAAAGGGATCTTGCGAAGAAGCTTTAAAGATAACGTCAACAACCTCCCAACGGTTAATAGATAACGATTGTTTTGTAGAGTATTTTTCTTTTCTGATTGAGCTTTGTGCATAGGATATGCTCAACATGAATAAAATAGAGAACAAGAAAGCTAGTTTATTCTTCATCGTTTTACTGATTTTAAGATTAATTGTAATATAGTTAATGCTTAGAACTATAGCAAAGCTATGGAATAGTAGAGGGAGGAATGGGCTCTATTGTGCGGATGTATGTGTGGTATTGTCCTGCCGGACGGGCTTTTTATTTTGCTGATCGCAAAATTGTCCTGCCGAACAGGGGTTGTTTGTCCTGCCGGACGGGCCTTCATTTTTGGCTTACCCCAAAAACGAAGCAAAAAGGTCAAGGCTGCCTGAAAAAAGCAATCGATTTATTGCAGTTGCTAAGTGCAACTGGGTGATCTTCTTCCTTCGGTCGAAGCTTCCCAGTTTTACTAAGCAACCGCTGCTAAATCCATCACTTTTTTCAGTAGGCCGATTCGTATGCGAGGGGGAGATGATTTGAATGTTTCAACTGCTTTTTTAGGGGACTAATTCGAGTCCTGTGGTTTGGAGCTTTGAATGAAGAACAGAATTCATTATTGTAACAAATCGTTGTAACAATTTAAAATAGCTGATCTTTTCTATTTGTATTCTTGCTAAGAATAACTAAAATTGTTGCACCAATGAATTGAATCTTGATGGGGGTTACAAAAGGAGTACCATATCAATTAACTGATAAACCAATGTTTGGGCGTTTCTTTAAGCGGCATTATCATGCTGCATGTCTTGCTGCGCTTAAATATGTGAAAGATATATCCATTGCTGAGGATTTGGTACAGGAAGTATTTTTAAACCTATGGGAAGGAAGAGAAAATTACGCAGTAAATACCAACCTTAAAGCTTATCTTTTTACTAGTGTCCGTAACAGAGCGCTCAATTTTGTTCAACGAGAAAAAACGGATACTTTGTCTCTTGATGTTGATCCAGCTGTGGAAATGAAACAAGAGAATGAATCGGTAAATAGAGATGAGGAGTTGGCAGTAAAGATTGCTTCTGGGATGAAGTTATTACCTCCTCGTTGTCAACAAATATTCCGACTGGCATATTTAGATGGATATACTTATCAGGAGATTGCGGACGAGTTAAGCGTATCGAAAAATACGGTGAAAACGCAAATGGGTATTGCTTATCGCATACTACGAGAGCAGCTTAAAGAGTATGTTGTTGGGTTGTTTAATATGTTGTTCTTGAAAAAAATCAAAAAAAAGTAAAAATTCTTTCACCCTCTCTCAAAAAAACGTGTCTTAAAGGGTGAAATGAAAGAATTAAAAGACAAAATATTCGAAGATTTAGCCAGCCATGTGCATGGTGAAGAGCAGTTTAATGATGATTTTATTAATGATCATCAACAGGATTATCGTGCCGTAAAAAGGGTGTTCTCCAAGAGAGAACAGGTAGGTAATGTTGATATGTTCATGACTGCCGATGATGCATGGAAGCGATTGGATCGAAAAATTAGCAATACATTCCGTTGGGGGAAAATTGTACGCTATGCGGCAGTTATTGTGTTATGTATAGCCACTGGAGCAATCGGACATTGGGGGCTTCAGCAGCAAACACAAGAGGTTGCCTATGCTACTTTTGTTGCGCCTCGTGGACAGGTGTCTAGTTTAACACTATATGATGGAACCAAGGTGTGGCTGAATTCAGAATCTTCAATTAAATACCCATCAACATTTAATCAGGATAATCGAGAAATCACACTTGTGGGGGAAGGATTATTTGAGGTTACCAAGAATAAAGAAATTCCATTCGTTGTAAATGCCGGGGGATCAAAAATTAAGGTTCATGGAACAACTTTCGATGTGAAAGCCTATAGGAATGAGGATATTGTGCAGACTGTTTTGTTGGAAGGAAAAGTGGAAGTTATCAATGATGATGAATCTGTATTTATGTCTCCCGGTGAACGAGTACAAGTCAATCAACAGAACGGAAGAATCACAAAAGATAAAGTTGATGTTGCCAGTTATACCGCATGGAAAGGTGGTAAGGTATACTTCAACAAAGAGAAGCTAAAAGATTTGGTGGTACGATTGGAACGTTGGTACGATGTCCGATTTGAATTTACCGATGAATCATTGAAAGAACTAAGTTTTTCAGGTGTTATTACTCGCAATAAATCCCTGGATTACAACCTATATATCATTAAACTGACAAACAAAATAGAATATAAAATTGATAAGGATAAAGTAATTATCAGTTTGAAAAAATAAAAAAACCGGCAAGCGCTCGCAACACTTACCGGTTTAGATAAAGCCCATAAGGGCTCCATGTTTAACTGTAAAGGACAAATTTATGAAAAAATTTCAATTTGTTCCCATGCGGCTTAGTCGCGCGGGTACGAGAAAAATCTTTTTGTGTATGAGACTAACCGTATTTTTGTTACTTCTGAATGTATTTTGTGTGATGGGGAACAGCTATTCACAACAGGTTCATTTTAATATGAAATACAAAGGAGTCGCAATTAAAACTATCTTGAAAGAGATTCAATCTCAGAGTGAGTTTGAGTTCTTCTATAACGATGACGATTTCGATGTTTCAAAAAAGATCGATCTGAATGTGAAGAATAAACAGGTTGAGGTAATTCTTGATCAAATCTTAAAAGATTCTTCTTTGGGGTATCGCATTGTTGATAATATTGTGGTTATTACTAATAATCCATCTGAAGCAAAGAGTGTGCAACAGGAACAGAAGGTGAAGGGGATTGTGAAGGATGCCAATGGGGAGGCTATCCCGGGTGTTTCAGTCGTTGTAAAAGGTACAACTATTGGTGTGACTACCGACTTAGATGGAAACTATGAGTTGAAAGTTCCTGCGGGATCTCAGGTATTAGAGTTTTCATTTGTGGGAATGGCAAAACAAGAGATTCCTTATACCGGACAGGCAACCTTGAATGTAGTCATGCAGGATGAGGCGATTGGTGTTGATGAGGTTGTGGTGACTGCATTAGGTATTAAGCGCGAGAAAAAAGCGCTGGGATATGCTGTTACAGAGGTTTCATCGGAGGAGATAACTCAATCGAATGAACGAAATGTTGCTAATGCACTGACAGGTAAAGTGGCTGGTCTGGAAATTACTAAGCCTAGTGGTTCATCAATGGGATCATCGAAGATAGTTTTACGTGGTAACTCTTCTATAACAGGTAATAACGAGGCATTGATTGTAGTTGATGGTGTTATTTTTAACAATGGATCATCGATCGGTGGAAGTAGAGCAACTGCGTATGACCGCGGACAAGGAATTTCTGATATCAATCCTGAGGATATTGCTTCAGTAACTGTTTTGAAAGGTGCTAATGCATCAGCTTTGTATGGTTCTCGTGCAGCGAATGGAGTTATTGTTATTACTACTAAAACAAAGACCAAGGATAAAGGTATCGGACTTACATTAAAG
The DNA here is from genome assembly GCA_005217565.1 of Puteibacter caeruleilacunae. Taxonomy (GTDB): domain Bacteria; phylum Bacteroidota; class Bacteroidia; order Bacteroidales; family Prolixibacteraceae; genus Puteibacter; species Puteibacter caeruleilacunae. The sequence continues at coordinate 274,754 of SJCO01000004.1, read as the reverse complement.
ACTGGTTTCTCATTGAAACAAGCTTATGTGTGGCCTGAATTGCAGAATGTATATGGTCAGGGTAAAGTATTTAATTCATGGACTGGTGTTGGTGATGATGGAATTCCAATGATCGGTGGTAGTACCAATGATGAAAGTTGGGGGCCAAAAATGGAAGGTCAGGATGTTAGAGTGTTGTGGTTGCGTGATGAGCCTATCAGAAAATATTCACCACAACCAGATAACATTAAGGAGCCATTTCGTACTTCGTTATCAACCGATAATGCATTATCGGTATCCTACGGCACAGAAAAGGCAACTTATTATGCGTCGCTGATGCATCAGGACATTAACGAGTATATCGTTAATAGTGGAGGTTCAAAGATCGGTGGATCGTTACGTGTAACACAGGATATCACTGATCGCTTAAAGTTAGATATGAAGTTGTCATATTCAGAGCAGAAGGCTAAGAACCGTATGGTAGTTGATACAGGAGGTATTTCTTTTATGCGTATAGCAGCAGGTCCACGTAGTTACTATGATTCTGACCTAAGAAGAATTGAGTATGAGGAGTCGAATCAGGATTGGGCTACGAATTTCAAAGATGGTGATCCTGTTGCGTTCTCAACCACCAAGTATACTGGTAATATCTACTGGGGATTGATGAAGGATACGAATAAGGATACAAGAAGAAGGTTGGTTGGAAACATCAATTTGACTTATAAAATTATAGATAATTTAAGTATCATGCTACGTCATGGTTTTGATCAGTTGGATTTCGAAGCACATACCGTAAAAGCATTGCAATCGCGTTGGGGTAACTATGACGGTCGCTATATCTATCAAGAAGATTATTCACGTTCTTATACAACTGATTTCTTGATGAACTGGAATAAGCAGCTTACAGAGAATATCTCGCTTACTGCAAATTTTGGTGGTAGTCAGTTTAGAAGCAAGAGTAAAGGAGGAACTTTCAATGGAACTGGTTTTCCTAACTCAGAAATGCAGCAGATCAATTATACCACTAGTTCATCATTTAAGTATGGTGAGAGTGATAAGGTGATTAACTCGTTGTATGGATCTACTCAATTTGGGTATAAGAGCTTGTTTTATCTTGATTTGACTTACCGTAACGACTGGAGTTCAACGTTGAAAGATGGAAATAATAGCTATGGTTACTATTCAACAACAGGTAGCTTTGTGTTCACTGAAGCTGTTGAGGACTTACCATCGTGGTTGACTTTTGGTAAGGTTCGTTATTCGTATGCAGAAGTTGGAAATGATACATCTCCATATAAGATCAACAGAACTTACTCTACTTCAACAGGAGTAAATGGTGAAATTACCATGTCGAATCCTAGTACAATGCCATTCTTTGATATGAAGCCAGAGCGAGTAGAGTCTCATGAATTTGGTGTTGATGTAAGAACGTTTAATGGTAGATTAAATATTGATGCGACCTATTATAAGTCGAATACCAAAGATCAGATTATTCCTTCACAGCCAATTGCACATAGTTCAGGATTTACAGCACGATCACTAAACGGTGGTAACGTTGAGAATAAAGGTCTTGAATTGATGATCAATGCACGCCCTGTTGAGACCAAAGATTTTGCATGGAATACAACAGTAACTTATACTAAGAATAAATCGAAAGTTGTCAGTACTCCTGATGATTTGGTAATTGTTCCTCGTTCTGATAAGAGAGGACGTGTTGTTACTCAGCCAGGAAGTACTTTCTTAACTGTTCAGGGATATGGATACTTACGTAATGATGAAGGTAAAATAGTTGTTGATCAGGATGGGTTACCATTGCGTACCGATGAGTTCATCGACTTGGGTAAAGTAGAACCAGACTGGGTAGGTTCGCTACGCAATACATTTACCTACAAGAATATCACTTTAGGTTGTCAGGTTGATGGTTCGTTTGGTGGTAATATCTGGTCGAAGTGTATTATTGATTTCGATGAACAGGGAACTTCAGTTGCTTCGTTGGCAGGTCGTGAAGAGTGGATTGCATCAGAAGAAGCTCGTATTGCTGCAGGTGTAAGTCCTGGCGATTGGACACCAACAGGGGGTGTTGACGAGATGATTGGTCAGAGTGTTTTCTATGATGAGAATTTAGTAGGTGCTGATGGTGTACAGGTAGGCGGAGTATTAAATGAGGGTGAAAATAAACGTTACGCACATCCAGAAGATTATCGAGATAACATGTACAGTCGTCGATTAACTGAATATGCTATGGAAGATGCTTCGTTTGTAAAGCTTCGTGAATTAAGTTTAAGCTATTCGTTACCAAAGAAACTAAGTCAGAAACTGCATTTCGAGAATATTGATCTTTCTGTTGTTGGTCGTGATCTGTTTATCCTATATCGTGAGACAGAACACTATGATCCGGATAGTTATGTTACGAATACATCAGGTAATGGATCAAAAGGAATGGCTATGTCATTCTGGCCATCATACCGTACCATGTCATTCAATATTAAATTCAAATTTTAATTAAGGAGTCATGAAGATAAGAACATTAAATATAATTGTCCTGTTAACGGTTTTATTTTCAGGATGTACCCAAAAAGATTTTGATTTGGTGAATACCAATATCAATTCGGTAACAGAACCCAATAATGTTTACCTGGTAAACGGAGCTTTAGATGATATCTTAAATTTTGCAGCAGATCACGGTGATATTTCTGATTGGGTAAATCATCACTCTGGAGGATCTAGTCTTGGATCACAATATCTTGACTTTGAAATTAAGCTGTGGGATAAGGTGTACGGAGCGAATGTTAACCTTAATGATGTTATTCGATTGACCGAAGGTGCAACAGAGGAAAAAGATCAATATGCTCGTGCTGTTGCCTTGATATTGCAAGGATTCGGATTTCAACGTGTGACCGATACGTATGGTGATATTCCTTTTTCTGAAGCAGGTAGAGAGGAGAATGGAGAATTGAATGATAAGCCTGCATATGACACTCAGCAGGCAATATACTATGTAGTATTGGATAACTTAAAGGAAGCAATTAACCTTATCGGAGAAGGCACAAAGTTGGATATGGGAACTGCGGATCGTTTATATGAGAGTGACCTTCAGTTATGGAAACGTTTTGCCAATTCTATTCGTTTGAGAATGGCTATACGTATGCGTTTTGTTGATCCTTCAAAAGCTTCAAGTGTTATCAGCGATGTGATGAATTATCCATTGATTAGCAGTAATGCTGAGTCGGCTGGTTTCAATAACTGGGATCAGAATGGCTACTATTATCCTAAGTTTAATGCATTGGAAGCAGGAAGTAGGACTAACTGTGCAGAGTTGATGGTTGATTATTTAAAAAGTACAGATGACCTAAGACTACAGGCTTATGCTTTGCCAGTAGAGATTGGTGATCATGCTGGAGAGATTGTTGGTTTGCCTGCAGGTTATAATGGTCCGCTTGATAGAGCTCACTTTTCGTATATCGGACGCGTAACTTATCAAAAAGAACTGCCTACTCAGAACTTAATGTATTCTGAAGTGTGTTTCTTGTTGGCTGAAGCTTATTTGTATGGTGTAGGTGTAAATGCTAATGATGCCACCGCAAACGACTGGTATAGAAAAGGAATTGAAGCCTCATTGGAGTATTGGGATAGAGAAGACGAAGTTGTGATTGATGGTTCAGCACAAATGGTTCGTTATTACAATGAGGATGATGTTGAGGCTTTTATGGCGACAGATATTGCTACTTTATCAGGTACTGATGAGGCGAAATTTGAGCAGATTGCCATGCAAAAGTGGGTTGCTCTAATGGGGAATGACTTGGAAGCTTTTGCTGAAATGCGTCGTACAGGGTATCCTGCTGTTGCAACAAGAACTGGTTCTGAAGATCCAGCTTTATATCTAGGTAATACGAATGGCGTATGGCCTCGCAGGGTAGTATATCCCGATAATGAAATGCTTTACAATAGCGATAATTACCAGAAAGCTTACGATGCTACCAATCGTAACAGTATGTTGCATAAGGTTTGGTGGGATGTAAACTAAAACTAGAGATTGAATAGGCTAGATAGTTTGAGGTCAGGATATCAGCGGATACCTGGCCTCTTTTTTTACCTGCTATCTGTTGAAACACCTGACCTCGTGTAATTACCATTAATAACTAACAAAGCAATTTTTTCATGTTTAAAAATATTATAGTGCTACTATTTGTAGTGTACTCGATGGGGATCATTAGCTCCAATGCACAATCCCCAGAGAATAATACACCTGAACGAATAATCCTTACTTGGAATGATAACCCTGCAACAACGCAAGCGGTAACGTGGCGTTGTCGTTTGCCAAAAGCCGGAGTGGGGGAGATATGTATAGCCACTCCATCTCCTGATATGGTGAAAGATACTTATCGTGTTCCTGCTTCAACAGCGTCGTATAAGGAAAATGGGAAAGAATTTTTTTATCATACTGTAAAGTTTGAGGATTTAAAAGCCAATACGATATATGCTTATCGAGTAGGTGATGGTGAATTCTTTAGTGAATGGTTTCAATTTAAGACTGCTGGGACAAGTGATGATGAAACACGATTTCTTTATTTCGGTGATTCTCAGATAGCTGTGAAGTCTTTGTGGTCACGTTGCGTTCGTCAGGCATTTATGACTGATCCTCAAATTGATTTTACACTTCATGTTGGGGATATGGTGAATTGGAATACCGATGATGAATGGGGTGAGTGGTATTATGCCGCAGGTTGGATCAATGGAATGAAACCATGTATTGCTACCCCTGGAAACCATGAATATGGCACAAGAGATAGAAATGTAAAACGCCTGACTCCCATGTGGCAGAAGATGTTTGCTTTCCCCGAGAATGGTCCTGAGGGAATGGAAGAATCGGCTTATTATATCGATTATCAGGGCATCAGGTTTATCAGTGTGAATACTTCTGAGTTCCGCTATTATCCTGAGACTGCTGATGCTCAACTGAAGTGGTTGGAAGCAGTATTGAGCGATAATCCTAATCGGTGGACTATCGTTACTCAGCATCACCCGATATATGTAGCGCGAAAAGGGCCTCAAAATGATGATATGAGAAAGCCATTGCAGGCACTTTACGAAAAATATCATGTTGATATGGTATTGCAAGGGCATGATCATACTTATGGACGTGGCCAAAATATGATGAGTGGTATGAATGTAAAGAAGGATAATGGTCCGATGTATGTTGTCTCCGTTAGCGGTCCTAAAATGTATGATTTAAGCTTTGCCGACTGGGTAGATCGTTGTGCTTCAAATACCCAGCTTTTCCAAGTGATTAGTGTTACTGTCGAGAAGCTTTCTTTTAAAGCTTATACAACCTTAGGCGATCTTTATGACCATTTTGAATTATTAAAAAATAGAGACGGAAGGAATAAGTTGGTCGATCTACAACCTCGAGAAGTGAAGGAAATTATCGATATCCCATCAAAAAGAGTCATTAAAGAAGGCTGGACAAAAGCAGATACAGTTGATTATTTTCAACGGTACGAGAAGTATTTGGAAAGGAAGGAAGAGTAGTGGGTAGTTCGGCTAATCTAGTCGGATATGGCTTCTAATTTTTTAACGGAGGGCAATCTAGGTGTGGTAGTAGGGGGCTGTGAATATTTGATCAATACCTTGAAATCGGCATCTTCTTGCCTTTCTTTTGCTTTAATGTTTGTGGAAAGTTATCTAATTAGCTAACTTTGGTGTATGAAAGATAAAAAGGTAAGACACATTTTCTTTTATAAGAATTATTACCTTGATTTCTTTAAGTCGTTGAATGCAAAAGTTCAGGAAAAGTTGAACTGGACGTTGAAATTGATTTCAACAGTAGAGCGAGTTCCTATTAAATATTTCAGATTCATCGAAAACTCGAATGGATTATATGAAGTAAGAGTAGAAGTGGGAAGTGATATTTTTAGAGTCTTTTGTTTTTTTGATGAAGGAAAATTAGTGATTCTGATTAATGGTTTTCAGAAAAAAACACAGAAGACTAGTAAAAGGGAGATTGAGAAAGCAGAGAAATTAAAAAAAGAGTATTTCAATGAAAAAAGAAAAAGATAATAATCTAACTTCATTTGAAGATCATTTGGATGAGCAGTATGGAGAAAGAGGAACTGAATCCCGTGAGAAGTGGGAGGAAGGATTTGAGGCTTTTAAATTGGGGGTTATGATCCAAGAGCTGCGCAAAGAACACGGACTAACACAAAGTCAGTTGGCTGAAAAATGTGGAACAACAAAGACCTATATTTCGCGAATTGAAAATAACGCATCTGATATTAGATTATCTACATTAATGAGAATCATTAAAGAAGGATTTGGGCGACATTTAAGGTTAAGTCTTGAGCTTTAACATTAAACCATTGTTTTTTTTCTGAACAGGAATCTTTACATTTGGAAGCCTAAACAAATGGATTTCTTTTTGGAACAATCAGATTTAAATAGCGATAGAGCCCTGCTGAAGGAATTGAATAAAGGAAATCAACTTGCTTTTGATCAGCTGTTTTATAAGTATGGCAACCGACTGTATGGATTTGCTTTGTCGTACCTTAAAAACGATGCCGACGCAGAAGAAGTTGTGCAGGATGTATTCACTAAAATCTGGGTGAAGCATGAAGAAATTAATACCGAGCAATCATTTAAATCATATCTTTTTACAATTGCTTATAACATTATTCGTAGGAAATTTTTGAATAATGCCAAAGAACAATCATTTAAGCACGATCTTATTGAGACTTCTCTTATTGAGGATCATAATACTGTGGATAAGGTAGATTACCAATCGTGCATTGATTTATTGGATCAATTGATTGATCAATTGCCACCCAAACGCCGCGAGATTTTTATTCTTCGAAAAAAAGAACATCTACCTGTAAAAGAGATTGCTGAGAAATTAAATATCTCTCCAAAGACCGTTGAAAACCAATTAACCGAAGCTTTAAAGTTCCTGAAAAGTGAATTCTCGAAAGAAAATTTGGGCGGATTAATCTTTTTTTACATGTTTTTATCTTCTGATATTTAGTGTATTAAGGAAATGTTTGCAAATTTTTTCTATTTTTCCCGTTAAAAGAATAGGGGATTTTATTCTTTTCAGACTGTTACTTAAAAGGGCTAGAAAAAAATAATGCAAAAGGAGATTAAAAATATAGTTGATCGTTTCATCAAGGGAAAACATTCACTGAATGATTACAGAGCCATTGAGCAAAAGTTTTCATCGAATGAAAATGACCTTAAACATGCGATGGAAGAACAATTTGAAGAAGACCAATTTGATGTTCCTGATAAAAACCTATTACCAATTCTTAATCGCATACATCAGTCAAGTAATAGAAATGGTAAACAAATTTCAATACAAAGAAATAAGTTTGTTGAATTATATCAGAAAGTAGCATCAATAGCTTTGATTCCTATATTACTTGCTAGCGCACTTTATATGCTACTTCAAATATCGCCAGATGGCAATACTGCTATGGCTGAAATTGTGGCTCCTGCGGGCGCGAGAATTCAATTTGAATTGCCTGATGGATCAACAGGTTGGTTGAATAATGGAGGAACGTTGAAGTATCCTGTTGCCTTTTCATCTAATAGAAATGTTGAATTGAGAGGTGAAGCCATGTTTGATGTTAAAAAGGATAAAAACAATCCTTTTACAGTAAATATACCTCAATTCACTGTGGAAGTGCTTGGAACTAAATTTAATGTATCAGCCTATGAGAGTGATGCATTGGCTGAGGTTGTTCTTGCAGAAGGTCGAGTGAAAGTGATTGATCAACATAGTGCACGAATAAAGGATTTAGTGCCAGGTCAGCATCTGATTTATCAGAAAAGTAATGGAGCTATTAAAGTTGAGAATGTCAATGTTGATGAATATCTGGCTTGGACCGAAGGTAAGTTGATGTTTAGAAATGAACCATTGAAGAATGTGGCTAAGCGATTGGGGCGATGGTATAATGTTGATGTGATCATTGAAGATAAAGAGCTTGAATCATACCCTTACAGGGCAACGTTTGAAGAAGAAGTTTTAGACGAAACGTTAAAATTGTTTTCTCTGACAGCACCGATTGGGTACAGAGTTGAGAAAGGAAAGACTGATAAAAACGGATCAAGAACCAAGAAGAAAGTAATTCTTTATTTAAAGGAATGAGATAATATAAACTGAAGACAGGAAGGTACTACCAATACCTTCCCGTCAATATTCAGTAGAGAAATACAGTGCTTAATGTTTAACCCTACGAATGTTTCAAATTTATGAAAAAAAATCGAATCGTTAGGGCAAGGGAATTCCTTGCGCTCAGAAAACTGTTAAAAGTTATGCGAATCAGCATTTTTATCGTATTGGTAACTGTGATGCAGAGTTTAGCTATAGACTCATATTCTCAGCAGGCAAAGCTCTCGCTACGCATGAAAAATGTGCGCTTGGAGCAAGTGATGGATGAAATAGAAAATCGTTCGGATTTTTATTTTCTCTTTAATCAAAAGTTAGTTGATATTGACCGAACAGTCAATGTTGATGTTAAATCGAAAGAGATCAATGCAATTCTTGATCAGCTGTTTGAAGATACCAATGTCAGATATATGGTACTAGACAAGCAAATTGTTCTTTCTACCTCTCAATCCAATAATCTACAAGATCGTCAGGCAGAGGCAGTAGTAAAAGGTACTGTAACTGATGAAAATGGTGAAGGCTTACCTGGAGTATCAGTTGTTGTAAAAGGTACTACTATTGGTGTAACTACTAATCTTGATGGAAAATATGAGTTGATTGTACCTGCAGGTTCAGATGTAGTTGTTTTCTCATTTGTTGGTATGGCTACACAGGAGATTGCTTTGAATGGCAAATCGACAATTGATGTTGTGCTTCAGGAGGATGCTATTGGTTTGGAAGAAGTTGTTGCTGTTGGATACGGTACTAAAAAGAAGTCGAACTTAACAGGTTCTGTAGCTTCGGTTAGTGCTGAGGAAATTAACATGAGAGCAACTCAGTCTATCTCTTCTGCATTATCAGGAACGATGTCGGGTGTTACTGTAGTACAAACATCAGGAGCCCCAGGTTCTCAAACTGGTAATATCACGATCCGAGGAGTAAACTCAATGAAAGGTGGTGGTCCTTTGGTTATTGTAGATGGTGTTCAGAGTAGTATGGACAATATCGATGTTGAGGATATTGAGAACATTTCTGTTTTGAAAGATGCTGCTTCGGCTGCTATTTATGGTGTTACTGCAGCTAATGGTGTAATATTGATTACTACTAAAAAAGGTAAGTTAAATCAAGGGCCAAGTGTATCATACAGTAATAATATCACTTTTTCATCTCCAACATTCACTCCTGATTTCTTAGGTTCGGCTGATTATGCTGAATTGTACAATGAAGCATATAAGAACGAAAATCCACTAAGTGAGACTGTTCCATTTAGTGCAGAAGATATTCAGAAATTTAAAGATGGAAGTGATCCTTACGGACATCCTGATACTGATTGGATGGATGAAGTATTGAAAAATAACGCTTTTGAGCAGCATCATCATATTGGTATCTCAGGTGGAACAAGCAAGACATCTTTCTCTGGAGCTTTGAGTATGCTTGATCAAAATGGTTTGATTTCAAATATTGACTATTCTCGTTACAATGCACGAACCAATATTCAGTCGCAAATTAACGACCGTTTATCTGTAGGTATCAATATGTCAGCTTTCAAGAGTGAGAAGAATTCTGGTTGGGCTGGTATTGGATCAATCTATAGTTGGTTGTTGCGTACCCCTCCAACAGTAGCAATTTATAATCCAGATGGATCATATTCAAATGCAGATTATCAGAACCCATTGGCTCATATTGGTAACGATGGATTTAGAACCACAAAGCAAAGAGAGTTGTTTGCTATTTTTAATGCAGAATATGAGGTAATTGATGGATTAAAGGTAAAAGGTGTTTATTCATTAAGAAGTACTTCAAGTCAGAGCAAGGGCTTTAAGAATAAATTGACTTACCAAAATGAAGATGGGACCATGAAGTATGATTCTGGTGCAAGGGAGATGTATCAAGATCATTATGACTATAGTCGTGCAACATCACAAGTGTTGGCAAATTATAACAAGTCATTCAATGAGCATAATATTGCTGTGTTAGCAGGTTATGAACAATATGAATATACAATGGATTATCTCAATGGATCAGTAAAAAATTTCTCAAGTAATGAGTTGTATGAGCTGAATGTAGGAGATAAAGATACGCAGCAGCTTAAGGGAAGAGGTGAGGATTTTTCACGTCAATCTATTTTGGGGCGAGTTCAGTATGATTATAAGGGTAAATATCTTTTTGAAACCAATTTACGATATGATGCGACTTCTCGTTTTGCTGATGGTGAGAGATGGGGACTATTCCCTGCAGTTTCAGCAGGATGGAGAATCTCAGAAGAAGAATTTTTACAGGATGCATCATGGCTTGATAACTTGAAACTTCGCGGAGGATGGGGAGCAACAGGAAATCAAGAAAGTGGTTTGTATGAGACAGTCCCAACCTATAGTTTTGATGGGAAATACATTTTGGGAAATAAATTAGTCACAGGTATCAATGAGGGACGTTACGCCAATACAAAATTATCTTGGGCAACAGTAAAGTCTCTGGAAGGTGCAATTGAAGGTAGTATTTATAACGGTATTTTTGGTTGGGAATTAGCAGTATTTAAAAAGACTACTGAGGATATGATTCTTAAATTACCTGTGCCTTCTGCATTAGGTTTAGATCCTCCTTATCAGAATGCGGGTGAACTAAAAAATACAGGATTCGATTTATCATTAACTCATGCAAATAGATTTTCAAATGGTTTCAAGTATGATGTGAAGTTAAACTTCTCGTATGTGAAAAATGAGTTGACTGATTTGAAAGGAACCGAAGGAGAGAATGATCAACAGAAGAAATTTTGGCGACTTGAAGGACATCCATTTGAGTCATTCTATGGTTTTGAAACTGAAGGATATTTCGTAGATCAGGCTGACATTGATGGTCACGCAACTCAGTCGGGTAACCTGGCTCCTGGTGATCTGAAATATAAGGATCAAAATAATGATGGAAAAATTGATGGAGATGACCGTGTTGTAATCGGACAAAACTTCCCTTCATATACTATGGGATTCATTGGAAATGCATCATATAAGAATTTCGATCTATCATTATTCTTCCAGGGTGCATTTGATGTGGATGTATATTATGAGAATGAGGCTGCTTATTCTTTCTTTAATGGAGGAAAAGTATTGGCTCGTCATAAAGATCGTTGGTCTCCTACTAACTTAGATGCTTCGTATCCTAGATTAGCATTAGGTTTCCAGCATAACTATAAAACATCGGATTACTGGTTGGAAGATGGTTCTTATGTTCGTTTGAAGAATATAAAATTAGGATATAATATTCCTAAGAATATCGTTTCTAAATTGGGTATCGCTAAGTTGAAAGTTTATTTCTCGGGAGAGAACTTATTAACATTCACAAAAAGCGAGGATTTCGATCCAGAGGCTCCTTCAGTTAACCGTGGTTGGTTCTATGGAAACGTGAAGAAGGTATCATTCGGTGTAAAAGCTAATTTCTAATCTAAAAAAACAGTGAAAATGAAAAGAATACATATATTTCTAATCCTTGTAGTAGCTGCTTTTGCTTCTTGTGAGGATGACTACTTGGAACGATTTCCAAAGGATGAACTTTCGGCAGGTAGCTTTTGGAAGCAGGAGCAGGATGCAGAACAGTTTATGATTGCTTTATATCAAAATTTACCTATGTTCTTAATTGATGATGAAATCAATTCAGATAATGCATTACATGGTATTAAATGGGCTGAAGGAGATGTTGCTAAAGGTATTTACGATCCTTTAGATGGAACATTCTCTGGGCACTGGAGCGGCAATTATAGTGGTCTTCGTAAATGTAATATTCTACTTGAGAATATTGATAATATCGAGACTTTTGAAACTTATAGTAAAGATGAGATCATTGCTCAGACAAAATTCTTTAGGGCATACCTACATTTCGAATTATGCAAAGTTTTTGGAGATGTTCCTTTGATTGATAAAAGCTTGGTGTTAGAAGAAACATATGAGTTGACAAGAACTCCAGTGGCTCAGGTAATTGATTTTATCCTAAAAGACTTATCGGATGCAGCAGCTGACCTTCCTACTACCTGGTCTGGAGGTGACTATGGTAAAATTACTAAGGGGGCGGCTTTGGCTATGAAAGCGAGAGTGCAGTTGTTTTACTCTAAATGGGGTGATGCAGCGGCTACTGCTAAGCAGGTAATGGACTTGAACGTATACGATCTATACGATAAAGAGAATACTGGTAAATATGCCGAATTGTTCTATGCTAGTGAGCCAGGTGATGAGCGTAAAGCTGAAATGGTACTTGAGACTCAACGTAAACCTGATGACTATGAAAACTGGTATAATACATGGAGTGCTCCTCCAGGATTCGGATGGGGAGGTATCAATCCTACTCAAAGTTTTGTAGATGAGTTTGAGTGTACTGATGGAAAAACTATTGCCGAGTCTGATCTTTATGACGATAGCAAGCCTTTTGAGAATAGAGATCCTCGATTGGAGGTAAATGTGCTTCACCATGGAGAGGTATACAAAGGTGTGGATATCAATACAAGACCAGTACAAGAAGATTATCCACGAGGAATTGCAACACACCGTGATGCAACATCAACTGGATACTATCAGCAAAAATTCTTGAATCCTAATGAGGAAATTAATGGTGCTGATGGATGGAACTCTTCACATGATTGGCCAGTAATTCGTTATGCTGAGGTATTATTGACTTATGCAGAGGCAAAGAACGAAGCAGGTGGTCCTGATGCAGATGTTTATGCTGCAGTGAACAGTGTGAGAGAAAGGGTTGGCATGCCAGCACTTCCTGAAGGATTATCGAAAGATGAAATGAGAACTCGTATTCGTCGCGAATGGAGAGTTGAATTTGGAATGGAAGGTAAGCGATGGTTGGATATTCGTCGTTGGGATATTGGAAATGACGTATTAAATGGCCAGTTTTACGGTATGAAATATGATCCAACAACTAAGACTGCTTTTATTGGAACAAATGTGGCAGCAGGTGTTCCTCGTCAGTATAAAGCACATAATCGTTTGTGGCCAGTACCACAAAATCAGATTGATTTGAATGAAAAATTAACACAGAATACTGGATATTAATATAAGTTAAGTGTTTCATATTCGAGAGAGGAGGCTTTCCTCCTCTCTCTATTTTATTTAGGATGATTAAAGCGAAGACAATAGTTAATTGGTTATTTTTTTTCATGGTATGGCTGTATTTTGCCTACCTGGGAAAGTACGTACTATTGTATCAGGAAAGCCATTCTCTTTTTATTTTTGACAATTATTATTTTTCGCAACATTTAAAATTTCCCGGAGGAATTACTGAATATATCACCTCTTTTTTAGTTCAGTTTAGCTTCTATCCTTTGATTGGAGCATTGTTCGTAGCGTTTATAATATCAGCACTACCTTTTTTTGTGCAGCGTATATTCCCAGTAAATCAAAAGTATTTTTTCTTTTTATCGTTTATTCCCTCAGTTCTCCTGCTAAGTTGTTATCGAAAAGTAGATTTTGGACTAAGCATTCCAGTGGCTATTTCATTAAATTTTGCAGGATTATATCTTTTTTCAGCTGTTAGCAGCTCGAGAATACGTTTGATAGTAGCATGTTTGCTTATCCCCATATTATACTTTACAACCGCAGGCATATATCATGTGTTTTGGCTAATTGTTCTTTTGATCGTAGGCTTACAGAATGATTACAAGAACAAGTTCGCAACCATATCAGCATTACTGGCGTTAGCAGTGGCTATCCCATTTTTTAGTAATGTTTATTTATTTCGATTGACCTTCTCTGATGCTTATTTTCGTTTCATTGGAGATAATTTATCGGCACTGCCACCTCAATTCTACCTGCTAACTTTAGTGATAATACTACTTCCATTTGTAGAAAAGATATCTCGCAATAATGTGCTAAAAGAAAGATTAGTGTCAATGAAATATTTGAGCACGTTTAATATACTATTAACTGTGATTATTCTTTCGCTTGCGTTACATTATAGCTACGATAAAAGAGTGAGTCAGATGGTTACCATTGCTTCGCATGCAAATCAAGAGAACTGGGAGAATGTGCTTGAAATAGCAAATGAATATGATGGTACCAATTACCTGGTTTCTTACTATGCTAATGTAGCTTTATTGAATAGTGGGGAGATAGAGCATAAGCTCTTTGATTATAACCAGTCGTTAGGAGCAGAGGGATTATTTTTTACCTGGGATAGAAGTCGTAAAAAAAGTGAGCATGGTGGTCGCTTGTATTATGATCTTGGCTTTATAAATGAAGCTCATCATTGGGCATTCGAATCGATGGTGAGTAATGGCGAGAATGCTTCACAACTTCAAATGCTTGCGTTGACAAACCTTGTTAACGAAAGAACTAAGGCGGCAAAGAAATATCTGTCTATCTTAAAAAAAACACTTTTTTATGCTGATTGGAGTAAAGAGTACCTTAGCTTAATCAATTCATCAGAAACATTAAATGATAATGGAATAATTGTCGCAAAAAGGAGTCAAGTACCCAAAGGTGACTTTTTCATGAACCTGAATGATTTAGTTCCCGACTTGGTGCAAATGTTAAAGAGTAATCCTGACAATGAAGCTGCTTGTAAGTATCTGCTAACTTATTATTTGCTATCAAATCAAATTGACCTGTTTGCTGAAACATTGGTTGAGTTCAAAAATCATTTCAAGAAATTATCTCCTCTGTATCAGCAGGCTTTGTTTGTGCATTTATTAGCTCATCCGACGGAAAAAGAAAAGTTTAACGTGTTTGAAATAAGCAATAATACTGAATTGTTGTTCAAGGCATACGTTAAGGGAATGCAAACCTACAAGCCTCGAAGAGGTAATATTCCTCAAGAGTTTAGTGAGAAGTTTGGTACCACATTCTGGTACTATTTGCACTTTGTTAGTCCTCATGGAAATAAAGTAATCAGTAAACGTTAAGCGTATGAAGACGATTAATTCAATACTGTTGGTGGTATTTATTGGCATATTTGCTGGTTGCGGTTTATCTAAGATTGATAATTATACAACGTCAGATAAGGTTGTTGAAATATTTCCTGATTACACAGATATAACTATACCCCCCAATATTGCTCCTTTAAACTTTAAAATACAAGTTGAGGCTGATGAATATTTTGTGGAGATAAAGAACAACGATGATCACGTTATAAAGGTGAAATCGACAGATGGTAATATTGATATCCCCATTGAACAATGGAAGAGACTTTTAAAAGATAATCGAGGTAAACAAATTACGTTCTCGGTTTACACCAAAAAGGAGGAGTGGACCAAGTATCCTGATATCGTTAATCATATTGCAAAGGAAGAGATTGATAGTCATTTAGTGTATCGCTTATTGTATCCGGGATACGAGTTGTGGAATGAAATGGGTATTTACCAGCGCAATCTTGAGTCCTTTGATGAAAGTCCGGTTGTTGAGAATAAGGCACTTGAAAAAGGATGCGTAAATTGTCATTCTTTTGCTGCCAACTCACCCGACAATATGATGTTCCACGTTCGGGGTAAGCTAGGAGGAACGGTTATCATTAATCAAAAGGGATTAAAGAAAAAGAACATCAAACGCGAAGATATGCCGAGAGGTGCTGTTTATCCTTCCTGGCATCCTTCAGGAAAATATATTGCCTTCTCGTCTAATAAGATTAAACAGTACTTTCATGCAAAAGGAAGTAAATATATTGAAGTAAGTGACTTTGATTCTGACCTGATATTGTATGATGTTGATGGAGAGAAGGTAGAAAGATATGATGCTGTGGCGAAGAAAGAGTACATGGAAACATTTCCTACTTGGTCTCCTGATGGGAAATATCTGTATTTTACAAGAGCTGTAAAAATTCCGGAGAATGGAGATATTAAAGATGTAAGGTATAACCTTATTCGGGTTGCTGTTGATGCTCAAGGAAAGCCATTAGAGAAGCCAGAAGTTGTTATTGATGCTGCAGCAGAAGGTAAGAGCGTTGCCTTTCCTCGTATCTCACCTAATGGAAAGTATCTGGTTTATACATTGGCTGATTACGGAAACTTTACAATCTGGCATGAGGAGGCTGACTTATACTGTCTCAACCTAAAAACGCTGAAATCAGAAAAGCTGACATTGAATAGCGAGAATGTTGAGAGTTACCATTCATGGTCTTCCAATAGTAACTGGATGGTGTTTAGTAGTAAGAGACATGATGGTCATAGTGCTTTGCCTTATTTTGCCTACATCGATAGCAATGGGATATCCCACAAACCATTTGTGTTACCACAAAGGAATCCTGAGTTTTATAATCGTTTTCTAAAGACTTATAATATTCCGGAGTTTATAAAATCTGCGATCCCTGTAACTGAATGGCAAATCGTTAATACTATTCGAAACTAGATTTGCTCAAATAAGTATTTTCTTCAATCCTAATAAAAAACCCTTATATTTGACCAGATATTTATTAGGAAATCTTGGAAAAGAATTTATTAAAACGGATTAGTGAGGGGGATGAGTTGGCTTTCGAGCTACTCTATAGGAGATATTACGCGCGGTTGTGTGCTTTTGCCAATAAGTTCCTGTTTGATCATGCGGCGGCGGAAGAGGTTGTTCAGGATGTTTTCTTTAATATTTGGGAGGGGCGAGCATTGCTCGATGATGAGCAGGCCCTCAAATCTTACCTGTTTAGATCAGTACAAAACCGCAGTCTGAATGTCATTGCCAGTAATAAGGTAAAGGATAAGTATGCCGACGTAATCAAAGATATTTACTGGAACAGTGATGAATTTGATGCACATGACTCTCTGTTAGCAAAAGAGCTAAATGAAAAGTTTCTTGAGGCTATAAATAGTTTACCAGAACAGTGTAGAAAAATCTTTTTAATGAGTCGCAATGAGGGGAAAAAGTATAAGGAGATTGCCGAAGAATTAAATGTGTCGGTAAAGACCGTAGAGACTCAAATGAATAGAGCTTTAAAAAGACTAAAAACCGATTTGGCAGAGTATCTTTCTGTTGCACTTATTACAGCTTTTTCTCAATTATAATTGCTTTTTAATACTTAGAAATATATTTTTCTTCAAATATTTATCGCTTGTAGGGGAAAATTAATATTTTTTTAGAATTAATATGTTTCTGTGTAAGGTGCAGGAATCTAGCTTGTTATGTGTGTGGTGTGCTGCTCTTTGAAAGATAGAATTGCATAAATCTTAAAAAAACTTAAAAAAAATCGCACTTGCTTGTAGGGGTAAAATGATTTTGGCCTGTTATAGGAGTAAATAAGGCAATTAATGGGTGAGAATGTACAACATACAGATTTGATACTTCGGTTTATACAGAAGAATGCTACTGATGAGGAGATAGAGCAACTGAAGCAGTGGGTGAATGCGTCGTCTGAGAACCGGAAACTGTTTGATCAATATAACGAATCATGGCAGTATGGTGGAATCAATAACTTTAACGCGGAGTTAGGTTGGTCTAAAATGCAACGAAGGGTGGCAGGTCATAAACAATCCACTAAAGTACGTCGATTCCAAGGAACTTTACTTTGGAAAGTAGCCGCGTCGGTTGCAGTTCTTATCGCCATGAGTGTATCGGGTTTATATATTGCCGAGAAAATTGGTGCAACAGATTTAGCTTATGTTGTTGAGGCTCCCCGAGGTGAAAAGTCAAAAGTTACATTGTCTGATGGTTCTATTGTTTGGTTGAACTCAGGAACCACGCTTGCCTATGGAAGTGTTACAGATAAGCGTGAGGTTGAACTAAGTGGAGAAGCTTTCTTTGAGGTCACAAAAAGTAAAAAGCCTTTTACGGTTAAAATGGGTGATTCTCAAGTGAAAGTTTACGGTACCCAATTTAATGTTTGTGCGTATAATGATGACGACTTTATTGAAGCGACTTTAGAAGAGGGAAGTATTGCCTTTAAAAGGAGTGAACGTTACAATGAAATTAAGCTTGAACCTGGTCAACAACTTGTTTATAATAAGACAACTGGTAAAATCAGAAAACTATTGGTTAATACTAGTATCTACTCAGCATGGAAAGAGAATATGCTAAAATTTGATAACGCTCCATTTGAAGAGGTTGTTAAAAAGCTTGAGCGTTGGTATGATGTGGATGTTGTATTAGATCCTGATTTTAAAGAGGAGAATCGATTTACTTTAACTATAAAAACAGAAAGTCTTCGGGAAATGCTTGAGTATCTTAGTTTTACTACAAGTATGAGAAGCGAAATAAAAGAAGATAAAGTATATATATATTCAAAATAGTAGCTTATGTAACACTCAACAACAAAAAAGGAAAGTGCTGTAACACCTTCCTCTCATTTAGTTTCGTGCTGTAACACGAAACAATTAAACAATTTCCCTTCGGGGAATATGTCTAACAGAAACATTACAAATTTATGAAAAAAAAGTCAATGTTATTCATTGACAGGGATTGTTATCCCCTGTCGAGATGTTTGCGTATTATGAAAATAACTAGTCTATTAATCCTAATCTGTTTAATGCAAGTGTCGGCGAGTGTCTATTCGCAGAAAACTGCATTAAGTCTTCGATTGAGTAATACCTCCATTAAGGAAGTATTGCAACAGATTGAAAAACAGAGTGATTTTACCTTCCTGTATAATGATGCAAAGATCGATGTAAATCGAAAAGTATCGGTAAATGCAAGTAACGAGAATGTTGAGCAGATCCTTGAGAAGGTGCTTGCGGAGAGTGGAATTACTTTTATGGTAATTGATAATCAAATTATTTTAAAAGAATCAGTTAGTGATGCTGTTGCACAACAAAATGTAAAGATTTCAGGTACTGTTGTTGATGAGCAAGGTGAAACCATGCCTGGGGTATCGGTTGTTGTAAAAGGAACAACTATTGGTACTACAACTGATCTTGATGGAAAATATACTTTGAATGTTCCAGCTAAAGATGCAGTATTACTTTTCTCTTTTGTGGGAATGAAAACTCAAGAGGTTATTGTTGACGGCCAAAGCAATGTAAATGTTACGATGGTGGTTGATGCTCTTGGTTTGGAAGAGGTTGTTGTTGTTGCATATGGTGTTCAAAAGAAGGTGAATGTAACCGGTTCTGTATCGCAAGTTGGTGCAGAAGTAATGGAAAGTCGCCCTATTACAAAAGTAGGTGAGGGACTAAAAGGTGTAATTCCAGGTTTGAATATCACTAAAGCAAGTGGAGCACCTAATGCTTCTACTTCATGGAATATTCGTGGATTTACAGGTCTTCAACTTAATGATAGAGGTGAGTATGTTACCAGTAATAGAGGACCACTTATTTTGGTCGATGGTATCGAAATGAATCCTGACTTCCTGAATCCTGAAGATATTGAGAATATCTCAGTACTTAAAGATGCGGCAGCCAGTGCAATTTATGGTTCGCGTGCACCTTATGGTGTTGTATTGATTACTACAAAGACGGGTAAAGAAGGAAAATTGAAGGTTAATTATAACTCTAACTACAACTGGAGTTCAATGAAAGGAGTTCCTGAAGTAGCGAATGGTTATGATTTTGCAACTACTTTTGATCTTGCAATGCAAAATGCTCGTGCAGGAAGCGTTTTCGGTCCAGAGACTATTGAAAAGATTAAGGCTTATATGGAAGGAAACGGACCAAATAACACCATTCAGGATGATGGTTTATGGGGACAGTGGGGACAAGCACACGGTAATACCGACTGGATGAAAGAGTTCTTTAAAGATCATTCTTTCAATCATAATCAGAATTTGAGTGTAAGTGGTGCAGCTCCTGGTGGAAAACTTGATTACTATGTTAGTTTTGGTTACGCTCAGAATAAAGGTTTATTGAAAGAGGCTGTAAAAGACCAGTATAAGCGTTATAACTTCAGTACTAAAGTAACCAGTAGAATTAACGATTGGTTAGAGACTAGCATCAATATTAAATATAGTGAAGAAAAAGTAGCTCGTCCTAATGTGAGCGATTATACTATTCTGAACTCTGTTGCACGTCTTTGGTCTACTACTCCTGCAACAAATCCTGATGGCGTTTGGCATCAAAATAATGGAAATTGGAGAGTTAAGTATGATGGAGGATATAAGGATCTTAATGATAACCTATCCGGAAAATTTGAGGTTAAGTTAACTCCGATAAAAGGACTATCTATTGTATCAAATTACGCTTACAAAAAGTTTGTGAGTAGTTTTACAAGAGATCGATTCAATTATGAAATTCCGTTGCCAGGTGGATCAACTGTTTTGGGTGGAAATACTCCAAATTCGGTATCGGCTAGTATGGACCGAGATTTCTATGTTCAGTGGGAAGCAATAGCTACCTATAACTTTAATATTGGAGATCACTCAGCTACTATTTTGGCAGGTCATCAGAATGAAAAGCAGAAATATAAGCACCTTTGGGCTAGTAAAAAAGGATTAATTACTCAAGATGTGCCTTCAATTAGTACTGCTACTGGTGTTGTTGATGCTGGTGATAGAATTGATGATTGGGCTTCGGAGGGATACTTTTATCGCCTGAACTACAACTATAAAGAAAAGTATCTGTTAGAGGTGAACGGACGATATGATGCATCAAGTAAGTTCCCTAGTGATACGCGTTGGTCATTCTTCCCTTCATTCAGTGCAGGATGGAATGTTGCTAAAGAAAATTTCTGGTTTACTGATAAGATCTCTTCATTTAAGTTAAGAGGTTCGTATGGTAAATTAGGTAATTCTAATGTTCCACCATACATGTTTTTATCAAGTATGAAGTATATTCCAAAGATTGGAATCATGGTGGGTGGAGAGAACGCCTCAGCAATTGATATGCCTGGAATCATTAACCCTGGAATTACCTGGGAAAAGCCTGAGGTAATTAACATCGGACTTGATATTAGTGCATTCGATAACCGTTTAGATATTTCATATGAATGGTATCAAAGAACAATTAAAGATCAGTTAGCACCTCCAAAGACTGTTGCTAAAACTTTAGGTACTACACCTCCTAAGTTGAATAACGGAACAAGTGAAACTCGCGGATGGGAATTCACTGCAAACTGGAAAGATCAGTTAGGTGATATTAACGGAAAACCAGTTGAGTATACAGTGAATTTTAACCTTGCTGACTACAGAGGTTATATCGTTGATTTCCCAAATGAAACAGGATCTATGAATAAAACCTGGACCAAAGGTGAAGAGTTTGGTGATATCTGGGGATATGAAACTGTAGGTATAGCTCAAAATGTTGCTGATTATAACAATGCTGGTTCTCACCATAGAATCTGGTCTCAGTACTGGTATCCTGGTGATGTGATTTATAAGGATCAGGATGGTGATGGTAAAATTGATGGTGGTAACAATTACTGGAATAACAAGGGTGACTTGGTTAAACTCGGAAACTCTACGCCACGTTTCCAGTTTGGATTGAATCTATCAGCGAACTGGAATAACTTCGACGTTAATATGTTCTTCGAAGGTGTAGGAAAACAGGATGTTACCATGGGAGGTATGTATTTCTGGGGAACTACAAGTTCAAGCTGGCACAGTTCTGTATTCAAGCATACCATGGATTACTGGACACCAGAGAATACCGGAGCTTATTTCCCACGTCCTTATATGAACACTGGAGAAGCAAATAAAAACACTAAGACTCAGAGTCGTTACGTAATGAATGGTGCATACTGCAGATTGCAGCGAGTTAGTCTTGGATATAAATTGCCTAAGCGTTGGTTAAATGGTACATTCATTTCAAGCTGTAGACTTTACTCTTCAGTAGAGAATGTGGGAACTATTTACAATGCCGCAGATATTGATTTAGATCCAACGATCTTACGTAGTGGAAATGGACAGATTTATCCAACACAAAGAGTGATCTCTGTTGGTGCTAACATTAACTTCTAAACTTGATCAATATGAAAAAAATATTAAAATATTTACCAATTCTATTAGTTCTTTTGATGTCGTCTTGTGAGGAAGATTTCCTTGATGGAGTTCCTAAAGACAAAATCACAGAAGGAAGTTTCTGGACTACAGAAAACGATTTGAAAACTTATGCAAACGGATTGTATCGATGCATTAACACTCGTAGAGGAAGTTGGGCAAGTAAATACTCTGTTGAAAATGGTAGTGATAATGTATTAGGAGTTGTTGAGATTGGTTTCCCTGATGGAAAGATCTACAGAACCAGCTCGGATGCCAGTAGTACCAATGGAACCTGGAATGGTACTTACTCATGGTTGCGTAATATCAACTACATGATTTCTAGTCTTGCTAATTACGATCTGGCTACGTTAAGTGATAAAGGTAAGCAGTACGTTGGTGAGGCTTATTTCTTCAGAGCATACATGAACTTCCAGTTATTGAGTACATTCGGTGGTTGTCCTTATATTGATCAAGTGCTTTCTATTGATGATACAGAGTCACTTTATAAGCCACGTATGGAAAGAGATGATTTTGCACTTACTATCATGGCCGATCTTGATCGTGCTATTGAGAATCTACAATGGGCTAGCGCTGCAGGAAGTGGAAGAATCAGCAAAGAAGCTGCGTTAGGTTATAAAGCTAAGTTCGGACTGTTTGAAGGATCATGGGAATATTACCATCAGAACACTGACTTCGGTGCTACTGGTGAAAATGGTACGATATTTCTTGAAAAAGCAGTTGATGCTGGAAATAAACTTATCGACAAGTTAGGTACCAATGTATTTAAAGGTAAAGCTGGATTTGAATATGCAGGTTTATTTGATAAAGTCGACTATAGTGCTATTCCTGAAGCTTTACACTATCAATTGTATAGTAAGGATGAGGGGATTACTGTAATCTGGGCGAACTATGCACGTGGTGGTGGTCAGGTTGGATTAACCAAAGCTGCTGTTGATGATTATTTGATGGCTAATGGTGAGCCTAAAGAGATCAATACTGCTGAATATAAAGGTGACGATACGTTTGTTAACTTGACTACTGATCGTGATCCTCGTTTAGCTCAAACCGTTTACTTCTCGGAAAAATGGGGAAGCTTTGGAGAGATATTAGGTTGGGAATCATTGAACAGCCAAACAATGACTGCTGTGACTAAAGCTGCTAACTGGTATGCTCCTCCATCAGGATATATGTTCGCTAAAGGTGTACGTAGTGATATCAATGAGTATTCGGAATATGGTTTTGGTGAGCAAGGATGGATTCACTTACGCTATGGAGAAGTTCTAGTAGCATATGCTGAGGCCAAAGCAATTCTAGAGGAACTGGGAGCAGGTCAGTTAACGCAGGCCGATCTTGACAAGTCTATCAACGTATTACGCGATCGTGTAGGTATGGGACACATGAACCTTGCTGCAGTGAAGTCGTGGAATAGCAATCCAAGCTACATCAAACGATATGGTAATGTTTCTTCTGTAATTAATGAGATCAGAAGAGAGCGTCGTGTTGAGTTAGTTGGAGAAGGACAACGTTACGATGACCTTAGAAGATGGCGTATGCTTGGTCATTTGATCAATGGTTATGTACCTAGAGGGGCAAAAGCACAGCAGTTTATTGATTACTGGCAACCGCTAGGTAAATTAAACGAGAGTGATATTCATGTTGATGCCAATGGTTACTTATTACCTGGAGGACTTCGTTCTGATTTCCTTGAAGGTGGTGAAGGTTACAAGATTGATGAAGGAAGAGATTACTTATGGTCGATTCCAAAGAATGAAATCAATCTGTATAAATCTGAAGCAGATGTTGTATTAACTCAAAATCCAGGTTGGAATTAAAAACTAGAAACTATGAAAAAATATTTGATATTTTTATTTGCAGTATTGTCTTTCGTGGCATGTGAACCTCGTATTGACCTGGATGAAAGTCAATGGGAAAACAATGCTGAGATTACCGATATGTTCGTATATCGTTTGCAGGTAGATCAAGTTGAACTAAAGGATGCAACTGATGGCGTTAAGAAAGTTACTGTTTCTACTAACTACGAAGTAGATAGTGAGGCTGCTACTGTTACCATTACGATTCCTGCTGATGTAGATCGTTCGGCTTTATCTTGTTATATATACCATACTGGCGAATCTATCACTCCTTTGGAGGATTCTCCAAAACCAGGAGTATTGATGGACTGGTCTGCTAACACCTATAAATATAGAGTGAATACTGCAGGAAAAGAGTTTAAAGATTGGACAATCAACATTGTTGAGTAAGTTCACTTATTATTTGACAGATAAAGGTTGAGGGCTGTTTCTTACAGTCCTCATCTATCGTCTTTAACTCAAGTAAAATATATCGATCCTTTCTGTTTGTCAGTTACAGAAAGGATCTTTTTTTTGTTTTAGAACCAATATCCTAAGCTGATATAGTTCAGGAATTTACTTGACTTATTTGAATGCATTAGAGAGATTTCCATAGGACCAATCAGACTGTTGTACGAATAGGTTATTCCTCCTCCAACTACCCATTCTCCTGTTTCAAATGAATCATTAACATCCTGAACAAGTCTTCCTACGTTAGGTTGTAATATTAAGTAGTTATTTCTAAAAAGCTCGAATTGTAAATCAGTACGCAATACAAAAGCAACCTTACTTGGAATCTCCATACGTTCAAGTCCTACAAAAGGAACCTGAATATCAAAATAGTCGGTTTGATCAATTCCTCCAACATAACTGTTGTAGAACTCTGGAACAGTTTTCCCCCATACCACTCTTCCGTAGAATTTAGGATACACAGTAAAGGCGTCAGTAACACTAATGGCTTTCTGAAACTTCAATGAAGCAACAGAAAGAGGTCGCTTTGTTCCTTCCAGTTTTACACCATTTGTAGTTACCAGTTTATACTCTCCGTATAGGCTAATACCTGATTTCGGATAATATGTTTTCTCGTGCGTGTCGAAACGCAAGAAAGTATAATAGGTGTAATAGATGTCTTCCAGACTCGATGATTCCCCTTCAGGTATCGGTATCGAGAAATTTGAAGAAGCTTTATAGTATTCCAGTCTGGCTCCAATACCAAAAGAGTATGATTCCTTGAATATCGAATGTGTACTTATATCAAAGTTAAGGTGATCAAGGTCGAAATTTCCTATCTTGTCTCCATTGTCATATGCGTTGACTTCGGTATCAATATATTCACCCTTCAGAGTCAAGCCGGGTTTTAATCCGTTGTCGACATTATATGTTGTAACGAAGTGTGGTTTTTCTGCAAGCTTTAGATCAAAGGAAAGTCTTGAACCACTTTTTAGTTTATTTCTTAATGTGGTATTAAGTAATACACCAGCATTATTATCTGAGTCGTAGTGAAAACCTACATTAAAGCGATTGGTAGTACGTTCCTTGATTCTCAGTGTCAGTTCCTTCTCTCCGTCTCCTGATAGCTTAAAATCGACCTTGTCGAAGTATCTACTTCCATATATTCGCGATATACCTCGATCAATGGTTTGCAGTGTGACAGTGTCAGGAGTCTCAATGTTCAGCTTTCCTAGTACCAAAGATGAGCTTACCTCTTCCAATCCTTCTATTTTAATCTTATTTATTACATAAGATGTTGAATCAGTAGGAGGAGTGTAATTTTTTATACCGTTCTTCTTTAAATTATACTTTTGTTTTAGGGCCTTTAATTGATCAATATATTCGCGAGCCTTTTGTTCTCCTCTTGCAATTAACGAATCAGCATCATTAAAGCTACCTACCGAATATTCAGGAATATGTGGCTTTATATTGATATCCACAAAATCTATATTTTTCTTGTATTCATTCAAGGCCATTAGTGATACTGTTTGGTTAATGATATCAACAAATGAGCCTAACTCTTCCTTTGTTTTAGGGCCAGATTGAACATCAACACCAATAACGATATCAGCTCCCATTTTAACCAATTCTTTCACTGGATAGTTATTGACCATACCTCCATCCAGCAACAATTTATCATCAATTTCAACCGGAGAGAAGAACGTAGGAATTGCCATACTTGCTCTTAAGGCTTCTGGCAGATAGCCCTTGTCTAAAACAACAGCCTCACCAGATTCAATATTGGTGGCGACGCAGACAAATGGAATTGGAAGTTTTTTAAAATCAGTTTCATCGTGATAGTCTATTGATAAACGTTCAAATAAGTTGATCACATTCTGACCTTTAACAATTCCAATTGGTAAATCAATCCCTTTAGGTTTTATAGGGAACGAAAGAGCATAACGTTCATAGGTTTCCTTTTGATGAAAGGGGATATAAGTTCGTGACACATGATCTGATAACAAGTTCTCCCAATTCTGAGAACTGATCATTGTCTCGATATCTTTACCAGAGTAGCCAATTGCGTAAAAACCTCCGATTATTGATCCCATACTCGTTCCGGCAATGTAATCAATGGGGATTCCAAGTTCGTCAATGACTTTCAGTACACCCACATGGGCAAAACCTTTCGCACCGCCACCACTCAATACTAATCCAATTTTAGGACGATCCTCGGTGCTCAAATCTTCACTGGCACGTTGAGCGAAAGAACTTTTAATTAATATAATCAAGCCTAGAAAGAAAAGAATATTCTTCATTCAAAATTTATGATTTGTGTGGAACATTTGTTTAAAAAGATCTGCTTGTGTTGGTTAAATTCAATGGTTTAAGAGAATCAAACTTTAGACAAGCCGATTTCGCAAAGATAGCAGATCGTTTGTATAAAGCTAATGAATTTTTGTTTAAGTTACGTTATGTATTTGTTGTGAAAAAATTAAGCGGCGTGTAGCTTACTTGTATGTGATTCATTTATTACAGTTCAGCATTAAAATTCAACAGTTCGGTAGGTTAATTTTTCAATGGTGAGAATATCATCTGATTTTTGAGTCAGAAATTAAAACTTAATTAAATTTGATGTTATGAACAAAAAAGTAGTTATCAGTATCGGTTTTGCAGCAGTATTATCCATTCTAATAGGAATGACCTTTGTATGGATCGCAACAGGTACATTAAGCCATTCTAAGTCGTTATATATATGGAATATTGGATATTCATTAACCATCGGACTTTCACTTTTCGGTAATGGTTATTTTTTCAGGATGTTTGCCAAAAGATTCATCAATTGGGTTGAACAGCCAGGAGTGAGTGTTTTCCGTGCCGTGTTATTTCATTTTAGCTATTCTTCTTTAGTTATTCTAGGTGTTAATTGGGTATGGTTTGGTGTTGTGTTAAATCGTACATGGGAGAAGTTTGTTGAGTATGGAGGAATAGAGACCTTATTAGGGGAGTATTTCATCATGTTTGTCATCACCCTGATTATATACACTATTTCATTTTTTAAGTCGTGGAAATACAACCTAATGGAAGCAGAAGGATTAAAACGTGAAGCACTTCATCTTAAATATAAAGTATTGCAAGAGCAAGTGAATCCTCACTTCTTGTTTAATAGCTTGAATGTATTAGAGAGTTTGATCGATCTAAATACAGATAGGGCAAAGCAGTTCGTGGGTGAACTTTCAGGATTCTATCGAGGAGTGTTAGAAATAAAAGACCAGGAGATTATTCCGCTTCAGGAAGAGTTGGATTTAGTGAGAAAGTACGTATACCTACAACAGATTCGCTTTGGTGAGTCATTGCAGACAGAAATAAAAAGTGATTTAAGTGATGATGCTTTCGTCATTCCACTGTCGGTGCAGTCGTTGGTTGAAAATGCAATTAAGCACAATGAAATATCACGCGAGAGACCATTAAGTATTATTGTTAGTACAGATGACGCAGGCAAATTGGTTGTTAGGAATAATATTCAGCATAAAAACACCCAAGATGTAAGCAATGGTACCGGCTTGAAGAGTCTTGCCGATAGATATGAGTTCCTTACAGGTAACAAGATTAAGGTGCAAGCCGATGGTACAGAATATATGGTAGAGATACCACTGATCGAGACAGTTTAGAGACATAAGCGTTCGAAGGGGCTTTGCAAATGTTGCCCTGTCAGGTTAAAGCCTTGAGATTAGAAAGAACATAAAACCACCTCCCGCTTTCTTCCGGGAAAGGGAGGTGAAATTAAAAAAAAACAACAATGAGAATCCTGATCATAGAAGATGAACCATTAGCAGTAGAAAAACTAGTGACCACCATAAAAGCAATTAACCCAGAAGTAGAAATTACAGCTATCTGTGATACGATAAAATCTGCTGTTGCCTGGATAAAGCAGCATCCTGCTCCTGATCTTGCTTTCTTTGATATCCACCTAGGCGATGGCATGTCATTCGAGATATTTGATCAGGTCGACTTCTCAACACCAGTGATTTTTACAACTGCTTATAACCAGTATGCCATACAGGCATTCAAAGTAAACAGTATCGACTATCTCCTTAAACCTGTGGGAGAGGATGAACTCCGACAAGCTTTGGATAAGTTTGAGAAACAAACTTCGTCAAATGGATTAAACGTTGATACTGCTTTAATTCAGAAACTCACCAGGTCATTAGGGCAGACCAATTACAAAAAGCGTTTTATTGCCAAAGTTGGAGCACATCTTAAAAGAGTGGAAGCATCAGATATTGTGTGTGCTTATAGTTTCCAAAAGGGAACATTTTTGAAAACAACCGATGGAAAAGATTATTTAATTGATTATTCTCTGGAGTATCTAGTGGAAGTGCTTGATCCGGAACTCTTCTTCAGGATCAATAGAAAGTATATCATTGCCTTGAATGAAATTAAAGATGTAATCACTTATAGCAACTCCCGTTTGAAGCTCAAACTTACTCAATCTATCGATGAGGATATACTGGTTGCGAGAGAGAAAGTAAAGGAATTTAAGCGTTGGCTTGAGGGGGAATAATAATTTTATTTAATTTAGCCACTGGATATTTAATCCTATTTAATGGCCGATTCCAGATACACTAAATACACAATTCCTATCATGAATGATTCAGACCAGAAGAGTTTTGAAAAACTCTTTGATGTGTTTTATTCAAGGTTATTTTTATTTGCCAACTCATTTCTATCGAATGAGATGTTGGCAAAAGAGGTTGTTATGGATGTGTTTGTGAAATTGTGGGAAAGGCGCGATCAGCTTGATCGTATTGATAACTTAGAGACTTATCTGTATGTAACGGTCCGCAATAATACCTATAACTACTTACGGACTGAAAAGAATAAGAAATTTGATCTTTTGGAGGATGTGCATATTGATGTTGCTAAATATGAATATACTCCTGAAACAAAGTATATATCGCAGGAAGAGGTTGAAAAGATAAATGCTGCGATTGAAGAATTACCCCCTAAATGTAAAATGGTATTTAAACTGATAAGGGAAGAAGGGCTAAAACGCAATGAGGTAGCGAAAGTTTTGGATATCTCAGTGAAAACTGTGGATAATCAAGTGGCTACTGCCGTAAAGAAAATAGCGGAGACCTTAAATATCGACTTATCAGCAAAAGATCGCTATATTAATCTTCAAAGTTTCTTGTTGAGCTTATAATTCTTCTAGTGTTTCCTAATCTGTTGAGATCTCCTCTTTTAGCTTAAACCGTAGTCTATCAGCACTTAACTAGACGCATGAATAATACAGGCTAGAAACTTTTTTGCTTTTTTTTTCAAAATCAAATAGGGAAAATTAATTTTTGTTGTGTCCTTAAATTGAAATGAGGAGACATAGGCCTCGTTCAATGCTAAACAAAATCTCATGAAAAAGAATATATCCAGCATATTAGCTCGTATACTCATCGGAGAAGCCTCCCGAGACGATAATCAGGAATTCTCATACTGGATAGGTGCATCGTCGGCTAATGAGCATTCATTTAATAAAATAAAAGAGCTATGGCAGCTGAACTTTCGTCAGAAAAAGATAGAGACTACTCCCGACATTCGGACAGCTTTATCTTTCCGACTGAATGCCGTAAAGGAGGCATCTGTAAGTGTGCCGAGAATTTTTCATCTTTGGCGAATTGCAGCTGTTCTATTCTTTGTAATGAGCATAGCGACAGGAGTTCTGTTGTATGTCGAGGGTAATAAAACATGGCAATCAATGACTGTTTCTACCGAGGCTGGTCAGCGTACCATGACCGTTTTGCCCGACGGATCAAAAGTGTGGTTAAATGGAAATACCTCCCTGGTTTTAGCTGAAGGAAGCAGTCGCGTTGTTAAATTAGATGGAGAAGCTTTTTTCGATGTTACTCACGATAAACGTCATCCTTTTATTGTGGAGACTTCCGATTATAAAGTTAAGGTACTGGGAACGAAATTTAATGTGTGTACTTATGCAAAAGATGATGTGTTGCGCACTACCTTGGTTGAAGGAGCTGTTGAATTAATCGATAAAGATGATCGTTCATTATTATTAAAGCCTGGATATGAAGCTTCGTTGATTAGAAATGGTAAACAGTTTAAACTAAAAAAGATTGATCTTACAGAAGTGACTGGCTGGCGTGAGGGGAAGCTCATTTTTAAAAGTACGCCGTTTAAAGAATTTGTAAAGCGACTGGAACATTGGTATGGTGTTGAGTTCTCTTATAACGAAAATGATTTTCAAAATATCCATTATACTGGAACAATGGATAACCTTAGATTAGAGAATTTGATGGAGTATTTGAGCTTAACCTTATCAATCGACTATAAAATTGACAATAACAATGTAATACTAACAAAAAGAGAAGATTAAGAGCCAATGAAGTGATTGAATGAAAAGAACAAGGGAAATGCTGGAACATTTCCCTCGAGCTAAATCACTGCTGGAACAGTGATTCAAATGATTTAATTGTGTAACTAAATCCGATGTAAATTTATGAAAAAAAAATTGAATGGCATGGAGCTATGGCTCCATAGTCTAAAAAGACTATTGTTGGTTATGAAGATTACTGTATTTATAGTGTGTTTTACTATTTTTCAGGTAGCTGCCTCTGGATATTCCCAGAATACGCATCTTAACCTCCGAATGAAGAAGGCTTCTATTGAATCGATATTCAAAGTAATAGAGGAACAATCAGAATATACCTTTTTCTATCAGGATGAACATCTGAAGGATAATGTGATTGAGAACCTTAACGTGTCAAACAAGAGTGTTGAGGAGGTGCTAAGAGAGGTGCTAAAATCGACAGATTTAAGTTTTAAGTTGGTCGATAAACACATCATTGTTTATGAGAAAAAAGGTGCTGTAGCTAAGGCAATTGCAGTGCAGCAAAACGTTGAAGTTACGGGAACGGTAACCGATGAAAAAGGGGAATCGTTACCAGGAGTATCGGTAATTGTGAAAGGTACTACCGTAGGAGTAACAACCGATTTTGACGGAAACTACACGCTAAGTATGCCTGCAGATGCAAAAGTACTGGTGTTCTCATTTGTGGGAATGAAATCACAAGAGATTGCCTTAAATGGTCAGTCTACCGTTAATGTGGTACTGCGAGCCGATGCAATCGGACTGGAAGAGGTGGTTGCTGTAGGATATGGTGTGATGAAGAAAAGCAGTCTTACCGGTGCAGTTGCTAGTGTTTCAGGAGAGGATCTTGAACGTAGAGTGGTGACCAATGTATCGAATGCCTTACAAGGAGCTGTTGCAGGTGTTACTGTTACTCGTTCAAGCGGACAACCAGGGGCTGGTAATACAATTCGTGTAAGGGGTATAACTACAATTGAAGGAACAAATGATCCGTTGATTTTGGTTGATGATATTCCTGTATCAAACATCAATGATATTAATCCTGATGATATTGCTTCGTATTCTGTACTTAAGGATGCAGCATCGGCAGCTATCTATGGGTCGAGAGCGGCAGCCGGGGTTATTCTGATTACCACTAAGCGTGCGAAAAACGGTGAGTTTAACATGGATTATAATGTTGATTTCTCATTTAACGTACCTACCGAAACACTTGACTATGTTAATGCTCCACGTTATTTCGAAATGTGGAATGAAAAAGTGTGGAACGATAATGGTAACGGTGATAATCAATATCCGGCATATGAAAAGGATTATATTGATAATTACCTTGATAATCATGCCGCAGATCCTGATAACTACCCTAATACAATCTGGAAGGATTGGTTGTTAAAGGATTATGCAACTACACAGCGACATAATCTCGTTCTATCGGGAGGTACTGAACGTTTAAAGACTAAGGCCTCATTTAGCTACGAGAATCAGGATGCATTATATGCAATCAGAGATTGGTCGAGATATACCCTTCGTGTGAACAATGATTTGAAGATTAATGATCGCTTGTCAGCTAATCTCGATTTAGCCTATAACTTCACAGATGAAGTAACTCCGGTATCTTTCCCATTGAGTGATGATTTACATCGTGTTCCTCATTCATTGGCATTGTATGAAGATGGCCGAATAGGTTTTGCCAATAGGGGTAATCCTTATGCGATATTGCTTTATGGTGGTGAGAATAATTATGAAACTCAAAAGCTGAATGCAAAACTGGGATTAACGTATTCTCCTGCTAAGAATTTAACACTTAAAGTAAGTGTCGCTCCTTCTTTCAATAACTACTATCGAAAGAATTTTACAAAGCAGTTACCTTACTATGCTGCCGATGATCATAACAACGAGCAAGGTCCGATTGGTTATTTTATCAGGGAAACAGAGCTTAAGGAAACGCGCAATAGAACAAAAGCATATACAACGCAGGCTGTAGCCAATTATAAATTTAATATCGGTGGAAATAATTTTGACGTTACCGGAGGTTACGAGGAATACTATCATAAGTATGAAGATCTAAAAGTTAAAGCTGATAAATTTATCCTATCTGATTTTCCTTATATGAACCATGCTCCTGTTGATCGTCTTTTCTGGGATGATAATAGTGTTGTTGGGGAAGAGGCATATCGATCAGTATTTGGACGATTGACTTACGATTATGAGCGAAAGTACTTACTACAGGCTAACTTCCGTTATGATGGTTCATCTAAGTTTGCATCTGAACATCGTTGGGGATTTTTCCCCTCTTTATCGGCAGGTTGGGTGATTTCTGAAGAGCCTTTCTTTGAGCCAGTGAAGGAATTTGCTGAATTCCTGAAATTAAGGGCTTCATATGGAGAACTAGGTAATGACCGATTAGGTAACTATTTATACATTTCAGAACTGTCATTGGGATCAAGACTATTCTCTGATACAAACGGACAAGTGATTAGTGATCAAACATCTTCACTTTCAGAGTTGGTAATGAGGGATATCTCATGGGAGACTACTAAGTCGACGAACTTCGGATTGGATTATACCCACTTTGATAATCGTTTGATGCTGTCATTCGATATATATCAAAAGAAAACCACCGATATGCTCCTAAACTTGAATATTCCAAAGTTTACAGGATATGCTGATCCTAAGACCAATGTTGGTGATATGAAAACCAATGGATGGGAATTCAAGGTTACCTGGAGAGATAAAATCGGCGCTGTTGGCTATTCTGCATCATTCCATATTTCTGATTCTAAAACGACTGTTGGAGATGTTAAAGGAAAACGATTATTTAGTGGCAATACGGTAACAGAAGAGGGTGAAGAATACCGAACATACTGGGGATACTTGTCTGACGGTATTTTCCAAACACAGGAGGAAGTTGATAATGCGCCTGTCATTAGTACCAGTACTCGTCCGGGTGATATCAGATATAAAGATGTTAGTGGTCCTGATGGTGTTCCAGATGGTAAAATTACTGCTGAAGATAAAGTGCATTTAGGAGGAAGTCTGCCTCGCTACAATTATGGAGGATCATTAAATCTTGATTATAAAGGATTTGATTTAGGTATTGTATTCCAGGGGGTAGGAAAACAGAATAGAGAAATGAATACAGGACCGGTTAACGGATTTCAATCGAATCTATTAACACCAACTACCTTGTATGATGGTAATTATTGGTCGAATTATAATACTCCAGAGGAGAATTTAGCGGCTAAATATCCTCGATTAACAGGAAATAATCAAGGCTTAAATGGGCGATTCTCAGATTACTGGATGATGAATGGAGCGTACTTCAGATTGAAGAATATAACATTGGGATATACTATACCAAAGAGTTTTTCACAGAGAATTGGTTTATCAAAACTGAGAGTCTTTGTGGCAGGGAATGATTTGTTTAGTATTGATAATTTCCCAAAAGGTATGGATCCTGAGCATGGGTATAGCTCATACTTTATTACTAAATCATATATCGCAGGTGTTAAAATTAAATTTTAGGATATGAAAACCAGATTTAAATATATACTATTTATCGCTGTATTGTGTTGTACGTATGGTTGTAATGATTTGGATTTAGCTAGCTTAGATAAAGCAAATTCAGAGTCATGGTATGCTACACAAGATCATTTCAGGTACTCATTAAACGACTTGTATAGCTCGTCATATTGGAGATCAGATAGTGATTTCTGGACCGATGACGTACAGAAGAGAACAAGTGTCGACGAGGTACTGAGTGGAAACCTATCTGCTGAGTGGGGATCAGGTAAGAATATATGGTTTGCACTATATAAAGGAATTAGTAGAGCAAATACTATTATTACAGAATTGGATAATAGCGGAGAATTACTGGCAGAAGCAGTAAAGAATCAATTTTATGGCGAGGCTTATGTTGCTAAAGCTGTATGTTTCTCTTATTTGATTACTCATTATGGGGATGTTCCTTAT
Organism: Puteibacter caeruleilacunae; assembly: GCA_005217565.1. Lineage (GTDB taxonomy): Bacteria > Bacteroidota > Bacteroidia > Bacteroidales > Prolixibacteraceae > Puteibacter > Puteibacter caeruleilacunae. Next base: position 240,196 of record SJCO01000004.1, on the reverse strand, counting down.
TATGATGAGTTTCCTGGTATCGAGGAATCCTACTCTGTGCCACGTACCGATATGAATACGATTAAAGCTGAAGTGTATCGTTTGTATGATGAGGCAGCGCGATTATTACCTGAATCATATGATGATATTGTATATGCAACAAAAGGCGTGGCATATGGATATAAAGCGCGAACTGCACTTCACTTGGGTGATTATGATGTGGCTGCACAGGCGGCTAAAGCATGTATGGATTTAGGAGTTTATGAGTTACATTCAAGTTTCCGTGAATTGTTTTTGAGTAGTACACGTACGTCTCCTGAAATCATGTTGAGCTTTCCTCGAGCAGAGGAATTTGATAGCAAGTTTAGTGTAAATTGGTGGATGCCTCGTACTGTTCCTGGTGGTTATGCAGGAAATAATCCAACATGGCAGTTGCTGGCAGGTTTTTATTGCAGAGATGGATTGCCAATTGATGAGTCACCTTTATTTGATCCACACAATCCTTTTAAAGACAGAGATCCACGATTGTTGGAAACATTGATTCCATTTGGAAAACTTACCGAAGGCGATGATCGTGATGAAATGTCAGGATTTATGCATGTAGGTTACGAATATAATCCTCATCCTTCAGTTACTGGATTTGTTCTTGCTAATGGCGATGAGATACTGAATAAGGATACAAGGGCCACACAGACTTATGCATCATTTAATGGACTACTAAGAAGAAAAGGAATTGATGAAGAGTGGGCTGATGATATGAGAGCTGATCCAAACGATGTTAGAATGCGATACGCCGAAGTACTTTTAACTTATGCCGAGGCTAAAATTGAATTGAACGATATCGATCAGTCAGTTCTTGATGTAATGAACGCAATACGTGAGAGAGGATATGCTGATTCAGAATTCGACTATCCTCAGATCACAACAACCGACCAGGCAGAGTTAAGAAAGATTGTACGAATTGAGCGTCGTTCTGAATTTGTGTTTGAAGGTTTGCGTTATATGGATATTATTCGCTGGAGATTGGCTGAAAAAGCACTTGTTGGAAATGCTTATGGTTTGCTTACTGCAACACCTGTCGGTAAATTTGAAGAGCCTCAGGGTGAATTGGTCGATAAAGTGGTAAATCAAGGACATTGGTTCTGGGGCTTAACTCCAGAAATTGATGAAGACGGAATTGCTGATTTTGAACCGCTACTTCAAAACGAGATGTGTCGCGTACTGTTTATTAAAAATTTCGATGCTAGTAAACAATATTTATTCCCGATTCCAGATGCTGATAGAAAACTGAATGAAAGTTTGACACAGAATCCTGGATATTAAACTTATTAAATTACAGAATTTGAAGGGGGAGTTTGTGCTTCCCCTTTTTGTTTTGCCAGGCGAGCGATTATTTTGATGATTGAATATGGATGGATATTGCAATTTTGATAAGGATCACTGAATTTATTTCTGAAATTAACCTACTTGTAATGATATGTGGTGTTGTGTAATGTGTTGAAAGATAGAAATATAGCCTGTTCACTATTTTGAATAGATATTGAACAACCATTTTCGCTCAAAATATCGTGATAGTCCTTAATTTTACTTCAGATTTCAGAGAAAAACTAAACAATTAACTAACAAAACGGAATAATCTCAATTCCTACTTAAATATTTATTTAGGCTGTTTTTGCTAAGCATAATTGTGAATAATAATCACACCTCAGCAAGGGCTGTTTAAATAGTAACAATTAAGAAATAGATGATGAACAAAAAATATATCAAGACAATTATATTCTTACTGATTTGTATTGTTGCAATGGAAAGTTGTAGCGAACAAAAGAAGGAGCAGAAGTTGGAAAAAGTCCCTACTGCTATGTCTGATCATTGGAAATTCCAGGGAGAGGCTATTAATGAGCCAGGTTATGATATCTGGGGAAGTTCTCCCGTGCGTGATGCCGTAGGAAAGGTTCATTTATATGTTGCACGATGGAAAGGATCAATCCCTTTTTATAATGCATGGCGCTACAATAGTGAGATTGCTCATTATGTGGGAGAAACTCCGGAAGGTCCATTTAAGTTTTCCGATGTTGTAGCTAGTCACGAGAACATGGGCGGAAACTGGAATGATGTTGGCTTCCATAATCCCAATATCAGAAAGATTGATAACAAATATGTATTGGTTTATATCGCAAATAACGGATCTAAAAATCATGGGCCTAGCCAGTTTATTGGCATGCTGCTAGCCGATAAACCTGGCGGTCCTTGGAAAGCTATTCCAAATGATGTTACTCCAATTTTACAAACACCAAAGGATTCAACAAATTGGTGTTTTAACAGTGGCTGTGGCGTAACAAATCCTTCTATTCTGGCCCATCCAAACGGTAAGTATTACCTCTATTTTAAGGCGATGAATGGTCCGCGAGGTAAGGGGCGAGTAAAGATGGGTGTTGCGGTAGCAGAAAAACTTACAGGACCTTATGAGATTCAGAAAGAGCCTATCACAGCTAACGATCGTGCAATTGAAGACGGTTATGCTTTTGTGTGGCGCAATAATATTTGTTTGCTTACAACCGATAATCATGGAATTCTTGAACATGGTGGCGGACTGTTATGGAAGTCGAAAGATGGTCTGCAATTTGATGCAGAGCCGATATCAGGTTTTCATCATTTTGGCAAGATCTATCTGAAAGGGCAAAAGCCTGATGCTACAATCCATCATTATGGTAAAGAAGTAAAGTTTGAACGTCCTCAGATATTGATGGATGAAAAAGGAGAACCAGCATATCTCTACTGTCCTAGTGGCGCAGCCATTGATGGTAGTGATGGAACCAATAGTTATGTGTTAAAATACGAGACAAGATAATCATAGATAAAGACTTACTGTAATCTGTTCATTAGATTACTAGTTATGGTGGGAGAGTAAATAGGCCTGCCTTAGAGCAGGCCTATATTTAAAATTCGTTATTAGGTAAATTGCTAACTGTTGTAAAAACTTGGAGATATGAAGTACGTAACGATTAAGGATATTGCAAAGAAACTCAACTTGTCAGTGTCTACAATTTCAAGGGCTTTCAATGATAAGTATGATATCAAACCAGAAACACGCGATTTGATATTGCAGACAGCCAAAGAGATGAATTATCGTCCTAATCCTATTGCAAGAAAGTTAATACGACAACGATCTTACAATATCGGAATTGTAGTTCCAGAGTTTGAAAACAGTTTTTTCCCAAAAGTCATTATTGGTGCTCAGGAGGTATTATTTGAAAAAGGGTACCAGGTACTGATTACGCAATCGAACGAGAGTGAGGCAGTGCAACGACATAATATTGAGTCGTTGATGGATAATATGGTTGATGGATTATTGGTTTCTTTGACTTCCGACAGCAAAGATATTGAATTCTATGAACGTCTTAGTGAGTCAGGTGTTCCTATTGTTTTCTTTAATCGGGTAGTTGATATCGACAATGTATCAAAAGTAGTATTCGATGATTTTAAATGGTCGTTTTTCGCAACAGAACATTTATTGAAACAAGGATGTAGAAACATTTCTTTTCTTGCAGGTCAACAGTCTTTACCGTTAACACGTAATCGATTAAAAGGATTTAAAGCTGCACATGCAAAATATCAGGTTCCTCATGGTAATATCGAGTATTGTGGATTTACAATGGAAGAGGGGAGAAAAGCCATGGAGAAGCTGATTCAAAATAACCAACTTCCAGATGCTATTTTTGCTGCAAATGATCCTAGTGCTGTTGGAGCTATGCAGGTATTAAAAGAATATGGGATAAAAGTTCCTGAAGAAGTTGCTATTGTTGGCTTTACCGAGTCGAGAGTTGCTCCACATACTGTACCTGCTTTAACATCAGTTGCTCAGCCAACTCATGAAATGGGGCGACAGGCTGCAAAGTTATTGATCGAACAGATTGAAAATAAAGAACATTTCACACATCAAACCATTACACTTAATGGAAAACTCAATGTAAGAGCATCATCTGAGAAATATGTTGTTAATAATGTTCGGAATAAAATAAATGGAACCAAAAGAGTGATTCTTAGATAATATTCACAGAGTAACAATGCTCTGTGAATATTATCTAAGAATGTCTATTTGTGAAGTTCCTTCCATTCACTTTCATGCAGCTCTCCTGAAACAGTGGTAGCTGCAATTTTTATTTCTACCCGTTCATGATCTATAGGTACCGTAAATTCATAAGGAAATGCTGAATCAGAATACTGTTGTTCTTTTCCTTTAATTCTAACGTGTAATGTTATTTTAGAATATTGGTCATCATCATCTTCAAGATACACGTATAAATTAGATGTTAAGCTTCCACATCTAAGCATCATTGCTTTGGCATTACCAATAACAAATTTGACAAAGTCGTTGTTCCATGCCGAAGGAGTTGCTAGTAGTTTATCCTGAATTTTTATGCTGGGCATTACATTTTTTAATGTAATAGTTACTTGCTCACTTGCAGGAACTTGAATATTCACAATGCCGTCTTTTATTGTATGCTTTCTATGGTTGATTATCGCATACGATTTTTTATTACAGATAACTAAATCTTTATTGATTCTTATATTCGTTTTTACTGTTTCCGGTGATTGATTTGACAGCGCAACATAGAGGTTTTTATCATCTCTGGCAGCGATGTAATTTAACTCAACTGAGCTTGATTGTATCAACTTCTCAGGCATCCATAGCCACACTTCTTTGCCATACCAATTACCCTTCTTATGTCCATAGAATTTGTTCTGCAAATAGGCATATCCTTCAATAAAATCAGATGGAAAACTAATCTCGCCTTTTGACTTCACAAATGCGTCAGTTACCATGTAATCGAGTAGCATCGAAGCCATTGGCATAATATGATTGTAGTGGAATGAGTTAACACTTAGTTCTTTGTGAGGACGAAGAGGATAATTCTCTTTTTCGTAGATGGTTGTCCTGGCTGTATTGATATGATATCCAGGGAAATTTCTATAACGCCCAATAATGGCGGCTTTGGCAACGTCTTTTAGAAAAAGATCGTTTGTATAATAGCTCAATCGCAACATCCATGGAGCATAATTGGCCATAAAAATAGCCCTATGTCCTGTACATGTACCCGACGATTCAGGTGTTAAACCAATTTCTGATAAACGCCAGGCAGGAGCATCTTCCTGAGGGGCCTCCATTTGTTTATGACCTTTTGATTTTAGGTAGTAATACAAAGGAGCTTTACCATCTTCGTTTACTGTGATGCTTCCCTCCGGAATTTTTGGGCACATCCAGCAAAACATAGCATATTGTCGTGCTCCCTGATGAGCCGCATCTAAATAGCGCTGTTCGTTTGTTAGTTCATACATCTCCAATAGATAGATCCAACGAGAAGCATAACCCGTCCAGAAGAAAAAACCACCAGAAAGAGGATCGCTAAAATCAGTTTGAGGCGTTTCAATACGCTGTTTAATATACTCGTCGGCACCTGCTATTGCTTTTTGCAAGTAATTCTTGTCCTGGGTTGCCTTGTACATAAACATACTATTCATCCACGTATCTCCTTTTTCCTTGACATTCAGGTTTCTTATTTTAGAGGATTGATAAGCATGCGAAGCCAGGTCAGCAAGGAATGGCATCTTTTGATCAAAGATATTATACAGCGAGGTTAGCTCACTAACGGGAGCAACAGGACCGAGTAGTTTACGCGATGGAGATTGTATTTTTTGCTTTCTATCAAGCGAAAACAAGAATTTTCCTCTAGATAGCTGATACTCCATTGTTGGATAAGCTCTTTCCTTAAACATGTTGATGTCGTCAGTAACAAGCGCAAGCTCCAGCGGATTCAATGAAGATACATTCTTCACAGCACCAGGTACATCAGTAGAGTATCCACATCCTTTTAAACTATCGATAAATAAGGAATAATTTGATTTGGTATAAGCGATGATATTCTCGAAAGTATTATTCAAGGTTGAAATATCATTCTTCCGGTAATCCTTAAAGTCGTATAATTCTCTGGCTATTCGGGCATAGTTATCTGTACAGTTGCCATTATCGGCATATAAAATTGCTTTAAATTGATAGGTATCTCCAGGAGAACGTAGCGACTCTATTCCTCCAGGAACAGGCGCAAATAGCATTGGTTGTACTTTCCCTTCTGCATTGCGAATTGCTATTCCAAAACGACTGTTATTCGCACAAGGTAGTGAATCAAAAGGGAATTCGTCAGGATGAGCTACAATACCGTAGGTTGTATTATTAAACGTTGCCAATGCTGAAGGAATCGGACAGCGATAAGCTAATGTCATATAGGAGCGAGAAGGGAAACGTTTTTCCTGCCAGATCATTGGTTGCCATATTTCGCTGGTACTGGAGATATCCTGCGCAGGTGCGTTCATAAAACCCACCGAGAGATATCCTTTCTTTTGAGGAGTCATTTCAATTTGAAAACATACCCTATTGTTTTCTTCAAACACTTTTGCAACCACTGTTGCATAGGTGTTTGTATTGTATTTTACAATTGAAGTATCTCCTTTTTGAGAAGTGTGTACAGGAGATAGTGTTATGCGTTGAGCCGCATTAAATAGGTTTGCAGTTCTGTTAGCTGTTTTGCTTGATAAAATGCTATCATCAAAGCCATCGCCATGCTGTTCTTCGTTTCTTTTCACCTGTTGTAAAAGATCCTCTCCCGATATCGCATTCCATGAAGCAACATTGTATTGCAGGTTTTTAATTCCAGATGGGCGCATGCTCAATTTAGGAGATGCTGAGGTGTACAGTAAGATTAAGTCACAATTGAACGAATTTCCATCTTTCATAATGGAGAAGTTCGATGTGATAAGGGCTTTATGGTTAAAGCTTGAAAAAAGATACAACGCAAGCATTAGTATTGGTAACTGCTTCATTTTTTAACGATTTGGTTTCATGTTACTACAAATCAACTGAAAAACCTTCTGTAATCAAATAAAATTGGGGGAAATCACCCAAAAATCAGCGGTAACGTTTCCGTTCACGGGAACGTTACCGGAAAAAGAAAACGTTGCCGAAAACGTTCCCGAGAAAATAGCCTTTTTTAATGTTGTTAAAGGCTAAATCTTAAGCAACATTTGCATTGCGATACACCTAACTAGCGAGTCCTTTCGGAGAGATTATTTAAGAAAAATATTGACCAGAGATAATCATTAATAATGCTGTTATGAAAATAGATAACAAGTATTCTTAACTAACTTAAATTAATTTTTTATGAAAAAAAGGAAAAATTGGATTTGGCTGTTTCTACTATTGCCATTTATCATTTCCTGCGAACGGGAGATGGATAAATATTACGATGTAGAAGTAGATGAAGGAGGAACAGTCTATGCAAAACTTGCCGGAAACGAGGAGTTTAGCATTTTTACCCATGCACTTGAATTGTGCGAGTATAGCGATGTGCTTGGGAAATCCGGATTGTTTACAGTGCTAGCTGTCGACAATGATAATTTTAATGCTTTCCTACAAGCAAAAGGCTATAGCAAGGTTGATGATGTTCCTGTTGAGGAATTAAAGCGAGTGATGACCAATCATATTATTGAGTGGTCGTATTCTGCATTTGATTTAACTCACGGATACCTTGATGATGAAAATCCTGACGATCCCCAGTTGATCAGAAAGATGACCCGAAGCATGGAACCAATACGAAAGGAGATGCTGACGGTTAATCATCCTGAAGAAGGAGAAGCTGAGTATGAGGTAAATGTTGTATCAGAAAATAAAATGTTAACCTTCTTGTCGAAGGATTATATCGACAATGAAGGTATTCCTGTTGGTGATATAACTACATTCTTTCCTAATAATAAAGGTGATATCAATGGTGGAGACATCTTGGTGGGTGATGCCTATATTGTTGAATCTGATATTAGTGTTTTGAATGGATGGATTCATGTGGTAAGTGATGTTATGGAGCCACGTAGGAATCTTAACTCTATTATTCAGGAAGAGGATAATTATTCTCTTTTTAAGAATGCTGCATGGCGTTTTGCTATGGGCGATAACAACGAATATTATACCGAGTACTATGGATATCCTGAAGATGATTTCCTTGAAAACCTATTTACCCTAAAATGGTATTCATTAGATGAGGAATTTGTAGGAAAGAAGGGAGAATATCCATCAAGTACCGAGGATGCTATTGCTATTCAGAAGACAATGAATACTGTTACTGCTCCTAATAATACTACATTCCAGGCTTTCCTTGATGATCAGTTTGGACCATACTATGATGTTATCCCTGACGATATTCCTGATTTTGCAATGGAGCGTATCGTTAGAGCATGTATGCACCAAAAGCAAACCATTTGGCCATCGCAATTGAATAGTGGTGAACAAATCGACTTGTACGGTATCCCAATTGCGTACAATACCGCAGATATTATAAACTATGAATTTGCCAGCAATGGATTGTTTTACGGTATCAACAATTTTACTGGTTCTTCGGAATTTAAGACTGTAGTGCGACCAACATTGGTGAATCCTGATTATGCAAACTTAGGATTTATTCTTGAGGAGACTGGTTATATAACTACGCTGATTAGTTTGCCAGAAATTGTTGAGTATACGCTTTTTGCTCCTAATAACATGGCTTTCGAAAACTATGGATGGTTCTGGAATGAAGAGGAAGAAAAATTTGTTGATGAAGAAGGTTCTGGTATTCCATGGTCTGCAATAAAGAACATCATTGGTGAACACATTGTAATTGGCTCTGTGGAAATCGACTGGGAAGGTGTGCGTTATATGAAAACCGTTACAGGTAATTACCTTGGAATTGGTAGTGATGCTGTTTTTGGTGGTGGTAATTACGATGAAATTGCTACACCTTCTGCAGGTGTTTATGAAGGAAACGGAATGTTCTATGATGTAGATAATCTAATCTTTCCTCCAAATAAAACCATTGCCGAGAAGATATATAATAATCCAGACTATAGCGAATTTAAAGCGTTATTGGTACAATGCGGACTGTATAATAATAAGCGTATTGCCAAGTTGATAAGTCCTCATAATACGTGCTTTATCCCTAAAAACGACGCTATTCTTGCCGCTATTGAAGATGGAAGAATTCCTACAGAAGATAATGTAGCATTGAAAAAGTACATGTTACAGTATTTTGTTGCAGAACCAATATTCACCGACGGACAAAAACTGGGTGAATTTGCTACGTTGGATGTTGATAAAGAGACTGAAGTTGCTACAAAAATTGAAGTTTCTGTTGCTGACCGTGTTATTTCTATTTCCAACAATTCAGGAACAACATTGCAATCAATATTAACCGAAAAAGATGAGGTTGCTAAAGATGGTGTTATTCACTGGATGGATTCTGCATTTTAAATAATCATAAACGGAAAATATGATGTTATTAAAAAAGATATTTTCAGGAATAACATTCCTGGTATTTATAATGTCTGTAGCAATGGCACAAGATGCAACGGTAATTCGTGGTGTCGTAACAGATAAGGCTACGGGCGAAACCTTGATAGGATTAACTGTCGCTGAGGTTAACGAGAATAACCGAATATTGGGAGGAACAATTACCGACTTTGAAGGTCGTTTCGTGCTTGGAGTTAAGTCCGATTCCCATCGCTTGATGTTCTCATTTGTTGGGTACAAAACCAAAACGGTTGATATAAATGGAAAGAATATCATCAATATAGAAATTGAAGAAGATGTTCAAGCTATTGAAGGTATCGATATTGTTGCCCGAAAAATAGAGCGACATGATGATGGTTTTATGAATATTACCAAAGAGGAGAAGACTACCGCATCGGCAGTACTGAACCTTGAAGAGGTAGACGCTATCCCTGCTGCATCACTGGGTGAGGCAATCCAGGGGCGTATGGCAGGTGTTGACATTACTGCCTCATCTGGTGATCCAGGAGCTGGTCTTTCCATTCAAATTCGTGGTAATACTTCGCTGTTGGGAGGTAACGTTGATCCATTAATCATCTTAAATGGTCTGCCTTATACATCTCCAGGTATGGATGATTTTGATTTCTCAACAACTGATATTAGTGATTATAGTTCTTTGATTGATATTGCTGTTGAGGATATTGAAAGTATCGAGATTAAGAAGGATGCTGCATCGGCGGCTGTTTATGGTTCAGAGGCTCAGAATGGGATTATCTTCATTACTACTAAGCGTGGATCGTTAGGAAAAGCAAAGGTTGACTACAGTGGTAAGTATTCTATTAAAGATCAGCCAGCATCTATTCCTCTATTGAATGGTGACCAGTACAGTACCATGCAACTGGAAGCTCGATTTAATGCTAACAACAACATGGGTACATCAGTTCCTGTCGAGTTGAGTTACGATCCTGAATACAAGTGGTTCCATGAGTACAGTAAGAATACCGACTGGTTAGAGGCGGTAACGCAGACAGGTAATTCTCAGAGTCATAACGTATCAGTTAGTGGTGGTGGTGATCAATCGTTGTATCGCGCCAGTGTAGGTTATTACAATGAGAAAGGTACAACCATGGGAACTGCTCTACAACGTATTTCCACCTCATTGAATCTTGATTATCATATCTCCGACAAAACGCTTTTATCTTCTGATTTCTCCTATACTCATAGTGAGCAGGAAAAGAATCATGATAAAGATTTGAGAAGTTTGGCTTATCGTAAAGCACCTAACATGGCAATCTATGTTTGTGATAGCTTAGGAAATCCTACTGATGTATATTTTTCACCAGAGAATAACTATCAGGGATCAGGAACTAGCTATTATAATCCTGTGGCTGCAGTGAATGAGGCTTATAGTAAAGTGTTTAGTGAGCGATTACGTTCTACATTGAAACTACGTGTTAGTCCGTCGAAGAATTTCCAGGTGCTTAGTTATGTAGTGTTAGACTTGAATAGTAAGCAAACACGTACGTGGTTACCACAGGTGGTTACAGGTGCAAAGTATTTGAGTAGTAGTTCCAATAAAGTGTCTCATAACGATGGTAAATCATTTAACGTTCGTCACCGTACTAATTTCTCTTTTGGAAAATCATTCGATGCTACCAGCATGGCCGATTTCCTTGGTGCTGATCCTGAGCAGGCAACGCAGACGTTAAAGTTTACGTTCTCTTACGATCTTAGTAATACAAACTCAATCTCTCAGAAAGGTAGTGGAAGTAATACTGCATCAACAGAGCTTCAGAACTATTATTCTAAAACACGTATCTCAGGTTTTGATAACAGTACTTCTGATTATCGAAGTCTTGCATTCCTTGGAACATTCCATTACGACTTATTTAAGAAATACCTGATCTCAGGAACTATTCGTGAAGATGCTTCGTCAAAGGTGAGTCCTGATTCACGTTGGAAGTTATTCTATGCAACCAGTATTGGTTGGAACTTCGAAAAGGAAGGATTCCTAAGAAGTTGGGATTGGTTAGATTTTGGTAAACTAAGATATAGCTACGGTCTGAATGGTGGTATTCCAAATGCAGCATATTATGGAACCTATACTACAACTGATGAATATATTGATCTAAAAGGATTGGCTCCAACAAAATTACAGTTAGACGACCTAACTTACGAATTAACCAACCAGCATGATGTTGGATTAGAATTAGGGATTGCCAATAAGTTTAACTTAGAGATTGATTACTATCACAAGAAGACAAAAAATAAAGTAATTAAGAATTATACAATTCCTTCAAGTACTGGTTTTACAACATTGAATTATGGAAACTTCGGTACCATTACCAACGAAGGATTAGAGATCTCGGGAAGTTATCGTGTTATTGATAAGAAGGATCTTAAATGGACGGTGAATTTTAATGTTTCAAAAAACCAGAACGTTATTGTTGACCTACCAGAAAACTACTCGTTGGAGTCGGGTAACCCATTGAGTAATGGTAGTTATCTAAGAAAGATGGAATTGAACAAGCCTACTGGTTCATTCTTTGGTTACAAGTACAAAGGTGTTTATAGTAGAGATGAGGATAATTACCTTACCGATAAGAATGGTAATGTGGTTTACAATCAGGATGGAAGTATCCGTCGTTTGTCATTTAAAGAGCCTGATTATTACATCTTCAAAGGAGGAGATGCAATTTATGAAGACTTGAACAATGATGGTGTGATCAATGAGTATGATGTGACTTACCTAGGTGATTCAAACTCTGAATTGTATGGAGGTTTTGGTACCAACTTTAAGTACAAAGGCTTCTTTATGAACGCAAACTTCCAGTTTGATTACGGAAAAGAGATTGTGAATGGAGCTAAGATGAATCTTGAGAAAATGTACACCAAGGACAATCAGGCATTATCGGTGATTAATCGTTGGAGAAAACCAGGTGATGTAACGATGATCCCTCGTGCATTGTACCAGAAAGGTTACAACTACCTTGCATCAGATCGCTTTGTTGAGGACGGTTCGTACTTGCGATTCAAAACACTGACTCTAGGATATATCTTTGATAAAAATCTACTGCGCAAGGTTAACCTACGTTTCGCTAAGATATACTGTACATTCTATAACCTTTATACCTGGACTAATTATACAGGTCAGGATCCAGAGGTAGGAAATAGCAAATCGGCTGAGTGGTATACATTCGGAATCGATAATGCAAAAACTCCTCCTGCTCAAAATATTACGCTAGGTATTAACATTGGAATTTAAACTTCTGGGATATGAAAATTATAAAGTTATTTATTATTGCTTCTACCTTGTGGCTGGTAGGTTGTGATAGTTATCTGGATGTAGAACCAGAAGGAACCATTACAAAAGATGAATTTTGGACAGCCAAAGAAGAGGTAGAGGGTGTTGTTGCGGCGTCGTACGCTAAATTAAGAACAACAGTAACCGAGACCTTTGTTTGGGGAGAACTGAGAGGTGACTTGTTTGCAAAAGGTGAGAAGATATCTACTGAACTTGAGTTGATCAAAGACGGAGATATCTACCCTGAAAACAACTATGTGAAGTATAGCGATTTTTATAAGGTGATCAACTATGTAAACATTCTTCTTGATAATATCGATGACGTGAAGACTCTTGATGGTACGTTCACTACTGAAGAGTATAATTATTGGAAGAGTGAGGCATTGTTCATCAGATCGCTGTGCTACTATTACCTGGCAGCAACGTTTAGAGACGTTCCAATGCCATTGGTTGGTTATGATAGTGACTCTCAGGAACTGTATTTAGGTCAGACTCCACAAAAAAAGGTGTTTAATCAGATCTATAACGACATGAAAGAGGCTGTTTCTCTATCAAAAGATTTTGATGAAAACAATAACCTTCACAGTCATGGTAGAGCAACAACAGCTGCTTGTCAGGCCTTACTTGCTAATATCTGTCTGTGGATTGATAAATCGGACGAAGCTATTACCGTTTGTGATCAGATTTTAGCGAATCCATATTATACCCTAATGGGAATGGATTACTGGTTCAACAACTTCTATCCTGGAAATTCAAACGAGAACATCTTCGAGCTTGAGTATTTCGAGGGTGATCAGGAAAATGATTTGGCCAACTATACCTCAAGTTACTATGATGGTGGCGAGAAGAAGTATTTTGAGTGTTCTTCTATCCTGATGGGACTGTATGAATCAGGCGATATCAGAGGTTCTGGAGGTTCATTCATCGAAGAATATGCTTCATTATGGAAGTATACCGGAGCAGAGGTTGAAAGTAATCATCGTGTTTTTAGAGATGAGGATGCTAACTGGATCTATTACCGTTTGGCTGACGTGTACCTAATGAAAGCCGAGGCTGCAATTATGAGCGATCGGTTTGACGATGCCATTGCAATGATCAATACCATTCGCTTGCGTGCAGGTATTGAAGAGTATGTTTTTGACACTTCAACAGAAACCAATAAAGAGTTCTACTACCAATTATTGCTTGATGAAAGAGCAAGAGAATTAGTGGGTGAAGGTAAGCGTTGGTTCGATTTGGTGCGTATTGCATCACGCAACGACTTTGAGTTCAAAAATCTATTGACTGACGCAGTGTTGAATGCTACATCAGTAGGGGTGAAATCCTCTTTAAGTTTGAAGATTGAGAACACTGATTTCTGGTATTTGCCAATTCATGAAAGTGAATTAAAGGTGAATAATAACCTGGTTCAAAACCCATACTACAGTTTCTAAAAGATTAAAAACTTATGATTTTGAAAAACTTAAAATACTATAGGACTTTACATTTTAAGCTATGTAATGTAAGGATTCAAGTTCTTCCAATGATCATGTTATGCTTAATGGTAGGTGTAATGTGCTCATGTGAGGATACTGAATATGGAACACGCTTCTACGATGAGGATGAGCAATTGATTGTTCCTTATCTTGAATCGAATGAGAATTACTCCGAATGTGTTGAAGCACTTGAGAAAGCAGATTTATCAGGGTTATTATCATTGGCTGGGTATTACACTTTCTTTGCTCCTACCAACGAGGCATTCCAAAACTACTATACCCAGAAAGGGGTAAGTGGATTGGATGAACTATCACAAGAAGAGGTAGAGCGCATGATGAAGAACCACTTGGTGCCTGATACCATTAGTTCGGTACAGTTTACTGCTGGTGCATTACGTACGCGTAACTTTCTTGATGATAATTTGATGGTGAGCTATGGAGCCGATGGTCTGGGATCTATTTATATCAATGAGGTACCTTTGGAGAAGATTGATATCTCTCTTCCGAATGGTGTGTTACATATAGCTGGAGGTGTTATTGCTGAGGTGACTGAAACATTAGGCGATAAGCTGGCTAGTCATGAAGAATATTCAATTTTTTATCAAGCTTGTGTTGAGACAGGTATCATCGATAGTCTGAATAATAAAGATGCTCACAACAAGAGTAGGTTTACATTATTTGTTGAGAAGAATGAAGTCTTTGCCAATGAAGGTATCACAAGCTATGAAGAGCTGGCTGCAAAATACTCTGATTTAGGAGAACCAACACTTTATGAAGACGGATTAAATAAGTTTATCAGATACCATATCATTGATGATTACCTTACATTACCTGATTTCCAGGATGGTGGTATGTATCCAACATTGTGTACTGAATATCCGGTGATGATGGAAGTGCAAGAGCAGTTCTTTATTAACCGTCATGAAGTAGTTAACGAGGATGATCCTGAGAATCCGATTACCACAGAAGTATATCAAGGACTGGATTATCAGCATGCTAACTTTTCAGGATGGAATGGTGTAATGCATCAGTTAACCGAAGTGATGCCAGTGTATGTTACCCAGGCTCAAGAGGTGATCTTGAAAGGTAATACCTTATCAGAAGAATCGATTATTGATCAGAACTGGGATTTTGATTTTGTTCCTGGAAGTTCATATTTCACTGCACGTACCACTTATGTAGGTGATTACTACTCGTTCATAGGGCCTTATTTGTATGGTGCCAAATATAAAGTCTATTTCACCTGTCCTAGTTACAATGCTGGAAAAAGTTTGATTGGCTTATCGGTGAATGGCGAGAAAGTAGGTGCTTCATTTGTCTCTAATAATGGTGAGAACTTTGTGGGTGAGATAGAAATCGATAATCCAGGCTATTGTTTGTTAACTGTCTCACTAGATGGTAATCATACCGATGCCAATAAGAATAATCTACGTCTTCAGCAGATTCGATTCGTGCCAGTAAATGAGTGATTTTCACAACCTAATTAAAGAATAATGAGATTTAAAAAATATAACTTAGTATTGGTAGTCATCATGATGGTTTACTGTGTTGGTTGTACCGATCAGGGATTATTTGATGAACACTATGATACCTTGTCTTCTGGCGAGGTGGTTGACAATAATGTCATGGAAAAGTTAAGCGGTGTAGAAAATTGCTCTAACTTCTACAATGCACTTGTAACATATAAATTCGATACACTGCTTACTAAGAACTTTCCGGTTACCGTATTTGCTCCGGTAAACGCGGAGTTTGATCTGGCTAATATTGCTGAAGAAGATCATGTGAGAACGTTAAATAACCATATCCTTTATGGTAAGTTTTTTACGTCTGACCTTACCGAAAGAAAGAAGATGCTTTCTGAAAAGTACCTGAACTTTGCAGGTAACGGAACAGATGTATTGGTCGACAATAGTATTCATTCAATTGCCGAGCAGAGTAATATTCAGGGAAGCAACGGTATTGTTCATGTTGTAGAGGATGTTGTTCCTTACAAGAAGAATGTATACCAGTACCTGAATGCTAATTCTGAATTCTTTCAACGATACTTTGAGTTGCAGATTGACTCAGTAATGGATAAAGATAACAGTCCGTGGACAGGTGAGTTTAACGAAGATGGAATGAAGGTTTATGATACCATTTGGGTGGAAAGAAACCATTTCCTTAGCGATGTAGTTGATCTTACCAACGAGCAGAATGAGTACACTGTAATTGCTGCCAATTCTGAGATCTTTAATAGTTATTTCGAGGAGAATGTGGTGAAGTATTTTGGAACAATGGACGCCATTCCTGATGCTACAATTTCATCAGTTATGGAGAATGTTGTTGGTACATCGGTATTCCCTGAGAAGTATGTGTATGACGAGTTGCCTGATCAACTTTTCTCGGTGCTATATACCGAGGTTGATATTGATAAAGATGCGATAACTGATAGAGATCTTGAGTTGAGTAATGGAGTGCTTCATTCAACCACAGCTTTAGAATTAGATAAGTCGTCGTTCCTGACAACCAATAAAATCGTTTTTGGAACCGATGTTATCAAGAACCGTACGGTTGATGTTCAAGTATCAGATCCTAATATTTCGCTTCGTTGGGATGTTACCAAGTATCTAATTTATAATACAGTGAAAGGCGACATTGGCGAGTGGATTCAGTTCCCTTTGAATGATATGTTGAAAACAACTTACGATGTATACTTCGGAACAGGAACAAGCTATGGTAGTCAGATGGTGCAAATGTCATTCCATCGTGTTGATGAAGAGGGTAATGTTGAAGAGACACCATTTCATACATTCGAGCCTTATGAAGGTGCCAAAACGGTGAATGAAAAACACTTTGGTGAAGTTACTTTCGAGGCATTCGGAAACTATATGATTCGATTCACTTATATGGAAGATCCTCCAAGTACTCCGAAATCTTACTCAATGAGAATGAAGACGCTTAAACTTATTCCTCAAGAATAAAAAGATTGATTATGAAGTTATATAATAAAACGATATTAATGATTGCATTACTTATTGCTGGCGCTATAGGTAATGCAATGGCTCAGGAAGCGTTGAAAAGCTACTCCGGAAAGGTGTTTAGTAGTTCAACGATGCAACCTCTGGCTGAAGTAGAGGTTGTCTGTGTTGACAAGCAGGGAGTTTCAACTCATGCTAAGACTAATGAAGAAGGAGAATTTACAGTAGAGTGTTCTTCTGAAAGAGTGCGACTTGAATTTAAATATCCTGGATATATCACAGAGGTTGCTTTTGCAAAATCTGGCCAGAAGGTGAGTATTTTACTTAACCTTGATCATGGTAACGTAGGTCGCGATAAATATGTAGGCCCGGCAACTGATGCTAAGGTTGATGAAGCGACTTTCGCCAAAAGTGTTGTGAAAACTGTCGATCAGCCGATTGTTGCAGAATCGGTTGACGACTATCTGAAGGCTGTTTCGGGGATGTATACCGTTAAACGTTCTGGACTACCAGGTGAAGGTAGCGACATGGTTATTCGCGGAATGAACTCTATTCACGCACTTCAAAAGCCGTTGGTTGTTGTTGATGGAGTGGTTTTAGGAAACTATTCTTTCGATTATGATGCGATTCCTGGAAATGATTATTTCCGTTTAGCAGGTATCAATCCTAATGATATCCGTGAAATTACTGTGTTGAAAGATAAAGCTGCTGCGGCCATTTATGGTATGCAAGGATCTAATGGTGTGATTTTGATCAATACCAATCAGGTTGAAGGTGGAAAAACCAGTATTAACTTCAAAGGATCAACAGGTGTATCGTGGAATGATGAGCGTATCCCGGTGATGAATGCACAGCAACATAAAGAATACGTTCTACATCAGTTGTTCGGACAAGGGTATGATGCTGATCAAATTAATAATGAATACCCATTTTTAGGTAATGAAGCTCAAGCTGGAGAATATCCATCGTATGAGCAGGATACGGATTGGCAGGATGAGATCTTCAAAGGTTCATTGCAGACCGATGCTCACGTTGGATTGAAGGGGGGCGACCAGGCTGCTAAGTTCTATGCAGGTGTAGGATTAACATCTAATAATGGAACCTTGGATCACTCAACAATGAGCCGCTTGACTACCCAATTGAATACACAGGTAAACATTACTTCTAAACTATCAATTGATGTAAACCTTGGATTTGGAAATACCACTAATAAGCTGACTGAGTCGGGGACTAACTATGTTGGAAATCCAATTTTTGCAGCGTTGACAAAAACGCCGATGCAGGGAATTTACCAGGCACTAGGAAATAACGAATTTAACCAGGTATATGAAGATCAGGATGCTTTTGCAATGTCAAATCCTATTGTTTTAGTGAATGATATTGAAGCAAAACGTAAATCTTATTTCCTTACTGGTGGTTTTAACTTTGGATATAAGTTTACTCCAAGCTTAAAGTTGAGTGTACTTGTTGGAACGGAGCTAAATCAGACTGATGAGACTTATTTCCGTCCTAATTATGGTGTTGGTGTATTGCCTAGCGATGAAGCAGAGAGCGTAGTAAGCAAGTCGGAACAGAAGTATAGAGCGATCTACAACGAGAATAAACTGACTTTCTCTAAGTATTTAAGTAATAATCAGCACATTGATTTAGTGGCTGGAACTCGCTTGCGCACCAGTGAAGTTGAACTAGGTGCACAGTCTGGTTTGAATACACCAATTGATGACGCTATTACCTTATCTGATACTGATGATGATACACGTCGTAAGGATGGTTACTGGGAGTATTACAATCATTTCTCAACCTACCTTTATGGTTCTTATGATATTGCAAAGAAGATTTTCATCTCAGGAGCAGTATCGGTCGACAGTAGTAGTCCGATTGGTGAGCTTGCCGATGGTCAGGAGGTAGGAAATACTATCGTTGGAATTTTCCCAACGTTATCATTAGGATACGATCTTGCCCGTGAGTCGTTCATTAACGGCGATAATACATGGTTTAATAAGTGTTTATTCCGATTTAGTACAGGTAAATCAGGAAACGATCAGTTTGGTAACTACATTGCAAAGGATTACTATACTGCCTCTCAATACTGGAGTATCTCAGGATTGGCACGTGGAGGTATCATGAACAACCACATCAAGTGGGAGGATGTTTACTCTTGGAACTTAGGATTAGATCTTAGCTTATTCCGCAATGCCGTTAAGCTTAATGTGAACTATTTCGAGAATACTACCAAGGATATGTTGGTGCAGTCAACGTTGCCTGATTTCTATGGCTACGAATCGGTGTTGGTGAACGACGGAGAGATGGAAACAACAGGCTTTGAAGTTGATCTCGACTGGCAGGTAATCCGTGGTAAAGACTTTAACTGGAATACCAGGGGAACACTTTCATATTCAAAGTCTGAAATTACTTCGTTAGGAGCTAATAAGATTGTTGAGCTTGAAGGAGGAAATAAGATCCATAAGCAAGGAGAAGCTCCGGGAATGTTCTATGGCTATAAAACAAAAGGAGTTTATCAGAGCAGTGCGCAAGCCGAGCAAATAGGACTAACCGATCAGTTTGGGAATGCTTTTCAGGCAGGTGATATCATCTTTGCCGATTTAGACAATAACAAGGTAATTGACGAGAATGATCGTACGGTTATTGGTAATCCAATGCCTGATTTCTTTGGAAGCTGGATAAATCAGTTCAACTATAAGAGATGGAGTTTGTATACTCAAGTAAACTTTGTTGAAGGTAATGATCTATACAACTATGCTCGTAATCAGATGGAGTCGTTCGATGGATATGCTAATCAGTCTACAGCTGCATTGAGTGCATGGAAGAAAGAAGGCGATGTAACCTCTACTCCTCGAGTAGTATATGGCGATCCAATGAAGAATGCCCGTTTCTCTGATCGTTGGATTGAGAATGGAAGCTACATTCGTTTACAGAATGTAACCCTTTCATATCGCTTTAATCCTCAATCAAGCTGGCTGAATAGTGCAGAGATCTTCGCAACAGGTAAGAACTTGTACACCTGGCATGAGTACCTGGGATACTCTCCTGAGTTCGCAACGGGTGAAGGTTATGAAACAAGGGGAGCAGATTATTTCAAGGCTCCTGTTTCTCCAACTGTATTAGTGGGTGTTAAGCTCGGATTATAACCACAAAAAGAATGTAAGATGAAGAAATTTACAATTATACTGCTTGTATTAAGTATTACAATATCGTCGTGTTCTGATTTCTTCGATATTGATCAGCCCGATATTGTTGAGGCTGAAGATAATTATCAGAACTCATACGATGCGTTGGTATCAATTATTGGTATTTACGAATCGCTACAAAAGACTGTGGAAACACAGTTTTTGATGGGAGAGGTGCGCTCCGATTTGGTTATTGATAATAGCAATGCCCCAGTGGAGTTGCAGGAGATTTCACGATCGGTATTGAAAAATAGTAATGAGTACCTCGATGCAACTCAGTTTTATAAGGTGATTAATCAGGTGAACGATGTGTTTACGCACTTAGATAAGGTACAGGAGAATGATCCTTCTGTAGATGAAACACAACGCGCCAAGTATGAAGCCGAGTTAACTTATCTTCGAGCGACTACTTATTTGATCATGCTAAGAATGTATGATGAGGTGGTTTATTTCGAAGAACCTATCGTAAACTTAGATCAGACAGTTGAATTTACGAAGATGGATAAGAATGCTGTTTTGGATACATTAATCACTCAGGTGAACAAGCATAAGTTTACTCGTGATATTGTTGCCAATTCAGATGCTATTTGGTACCGTACCCGTTTTACCAACTATCCTCCATATCAGTTGGCCGGAGAGCTTTACCTGGAGAAAGGCGACTGGGTAAATGCTTTCGCTAACTTCATGGTGGTGATCTCTGATAAGGCTGAAGAATATGTGCCAGGATCGGTATCGGCCGACTGGGCATGGTCACTTGATAATACACAGTTTAATGATCATAAATGGAGTGATATGTTTGGTGAAGCTTTATATGGCGACGGATTTACCGATGAGGCTTTGGTGATTTATCCTTTCAATAAAAAGTACGACCAGGTACATAAACTTACCTATTGGACTAGTACCGACGATGGTGCTTACTATTTGAAGCCAACAGTTAAGGGGATTTCTTATTGGTTGTCGGAAGATGATCATTTCCGAGGAGAAGATAATTCGTATGTTGAAACACCTCAGGGACCTATGATTAATAAGTATCGTATCAATAATACTGCATACCAATACGATAACGTATATTACATGTGGCGAGCAGGAGATTCGTGGTTAGATGCTGCTGAAGCATTGAACCGCTCAGGTGATCCAAAGAATGCGTTGGGTATGGTAAACAACGGTATGTTTGATGATCAGGTAATGGTTAGTTCACAAGGTGTGCGTGGTAGAGTTGATTTGTTACCATATGAGCTTGACTTACCAGAGGATGCAACAAAGCAGGATTCTATCATGGCAGTTGATGAGTTCATTTTGCAGGAACGTGCACGTGAGACCGCCTTTGAAGGTAACCGCTTCCATGATGTTGCAAGGGCCGCAAAATGGCGTAACGATCCTGAATTCCTTGCGAAGATTATTGCTAGCAAGTTTATGATCGGATCAAGTGATTACAATACACTGTATAACAAGCTTCAGGATCAGAACAACTGGTATGTTGATTTTAATACTGAAGATATCGACTTTGTAGAAGTCGTCAATACATCCGCTACTTTTGTAGATAATTAGTATAATTTAAATGCCATTGAGCAGAGTCGGTAAAAGGCTCTGCTCTTTTGGGATAGGACACATTGCCAGCCGATTCACCCCAAATACCCGCCAAATTCGGCCAACCCACCGCCAAATCCCCAGGAGATTCGCAGTGGTTTCGCAATTTGGTATTAATGTGTCTCGAATGTGTCTCGAATGAGGTCCGGTTATTTGAGGCTCGAATCGCGATATCTTGATTGCTAAAATCGGGTGATGTAAAGTTGCTATTTATAACTTTAGATTAAATATAATTTCGTTATTTTTGCTTTACACTAAATCAAAAAACGAAATGTACTTGAAACAACTCCGAAAAGTAATGGGTTTGCTATTACTTATTCTATTTATTACCTCCTGTGGCAAAAACAACTCAAAGCAACAGAATTCAACTGATGATATCATCCATTTTCAAGTTGGTGAGCGAAAATCACCTGACGAATATACCCGAATCAAAGCAAGCGAACTGTATTCAAAAGTTCACGGATTTGAATTAGATAAAAGTGGAGGACCAATAGGTGCGGTTTCTAAAGTAATGGTTTATAAGGATAAGTTGTATGTTCTTGATGTACATAAGGCAAAGGAGCTGTTTGTTTATGACCTAAAAAACAAGGGGCGATTTTTATATAAGATTTCCAGCAAGGGGAGAGGGCCTGGTGAATACACCATGCT
The DNA here is from genome assembly GCA_005217565.1 of Puteibacter caeruleilacunae. Lineage (GTDB taxonomy): Bacteria > Bacteroidota > Bacteroidia > Bacteroidales > Prolixibacteraceae > Puteibacter > Puteibacter caeruleilacunae. The sequence continues at coordinate 217,709 of SJCO01000004.1, read as the reverse complement.
TACTGATTTTTGCATCGATTTAAAGAATGATCAAATATTAATCGCCGATCCGATATTGCGAAGAATTAGCTATTTCGATTCTCATGGGAATTTCAAAAAAGCAGATCAACTTGATTTTAATCCGACTCAAATTGCGTGTAAAGGAGATTTTATCTGTGTAATTTGTAACACAAATAAAGCTGAGGATGCAGGGGTGAAAATTATAGATCGCAATAAAAATGTAGTTGCTGAATTATTACCTCACAAAGATTATCCGAAACATGGTTTTTATGAGTCAGGATTTACTTATGTTGGGGATAAATTATTGTTAAACTATCCATATTGTGAGACCATTTTTGAGGTTAAAGGTAAATCACTAAAGCCATACTTAACACTTAATTGTAATGGAAAATCCTTCCGTGATTATGTACGTGAAAATGATATTAAAGTAGATTTTAAGCTTAATCTATTTGATGAAGAGTACAAAGAGGTTATCATTCCATATACTTATTACGAGAATGATAAATTCAGGATGTTCCGTTACAGACAAGGAGGATACAGATATGTCTGTCAAATAAAAACACTGAATGGAAATGGGCCTTGTGATGTAATCGTTTCAGATGATATATTTAATCTCGCTTTTAACTTTAAGAGTTATGATCAAAAATATGGAACAGTATGTCTTATTAGTCCAATGGCTTTAGGTCGTTTCGATAAAGAGCAAATTAAAAAGAATAATCAAATTCTATCAGAACAATTGATTCACGATATCAGCAAAGCTTCCATCGATTCTAATCCATTTATCTTGTTTTATAAATAGGTTCTGAGATAATGAATGATAAAACAATAAAAATCAAACCCAATTAAACATGAAACGAATTAGAGTAAAAGTCTTCTTTAGTGTCCTATACGTATTATTCTTGCTTTGCAGTGGTTTTCAAAATACGACTGCATACGGTCAGGTATTTAAAGGGAAAATTGTAGATGAGTCAACAACGGAATCTTTGAAGTATGTAAATGTAACTGTACCTTCTCTGCAAGTTGGAACAATGTCTGATAAAAATGGAAAGTTTAAACTAGATATTTCGAAGGTTAGGCTGAATGATACAATTAAAATCTCTCATCTTGGGTATAAGACAGTGAAGCTGTCATTGAAAGATTTAAAGGCATTGGAAAGTCGTATTGTTGCCTTAAAACAGAAGGTGTACTTGTTGAATGAAATTGTTGCAGTATCGGAAGGCTCGAAAAGCAAGATGATAGGTTCTCTAAAGTACAATAAGCGTAAACCTCAGAAATTTGGTTTGCTGGATATATCATCTGGTTATGAGTTTGGAGTATGTATTGCCAATAATAGTCCAGTTAAAATTAGAGCGGTAAACTTTCTCTTATCAAAATGTACTTACAATGATCTATTGGTAAGGATGAATTTTTACGCTGTTGAGCAAGATCCTGAAAAGGATAATACTTACGATCAAAAAAGTAAGGATAAGAAACCTGGAGCCGAGTATATTCCAACCGATCAAGATCTACACAAATTAAAGTTGAAGAATATTGCCTCTCAACCAATATACATGAAGTTGTCTAAGGAAGAATTGGAGGGGGGTGAAGTTCACTTTGATGTTGCTCAGTATAATCTAACCTGCGAAGGATCGTTGTTAATTGCTTTAGAATTTGTGGAAGATATGAGTGAAGGAACGTTTGGTATATGGGCAAGAAATTCGGGACAAGTGTTTTATAGAAGTGTAGGGCAGGAAAACTGGGCTTCCTTTGGTATGTCGTTATGCCTGAATGCTGAAGTTGTAAAATTAAAAAAGTAAATCTCTCAAATTATTATTATGACCAGAATACTACTATCTATCATCCTTTTATCTCTACTTTTTGCCTGTAAGAATGACGAAAAGGCATTGGTGCCAACCATTAAATTGGGAAATATTGAGAAACTTGAGCCTGTAGATTATCTTTCACTGTTTAAGCCTGCCACATTTATTCCTCTCGAGACCAATCAGGATTGTCTTATAGGTAGTATTACCGACATTGTGGTTCATGATGATATGATCTATATTCTTGATTATAAAGCAAGGCGAGTGCTGGCATTTAATGATCAAGGAAAATTCATAGGGCAGATTGGAAGCAAGGGACGTGGACCTCAGGAGTACGGACGACCTTTTGACATTTTCTACAGCGAATATGATGACTGTCTGAAAATATACGACAGACAGAAGAAAACTATTTTATGCTTTTCAAAAGATGGTGAGTTTTTGCGCGAGGTTAAAATCCCTGTTTATTGTCGCAAGATTGTTGAAACAGCAGATGCTTATTACGCCTACACTGGAGCAGAACCATACGGCAGAGGAATGAATACCAAGGGGGTAAAGTTTTTTAAGCTCTCGAAGCAAGGAAAGACTGTTAAGGAGATTATTGGTGAGGTTGGTACAACGCAAGGACTGGGTGGTCCTATTTGTGTTAATCCGGTTTCGGGGAATATGCTTTTTACTGAAGGATTGAATTACAACATCTATACCCTCGTTAATGATGAAATTCAGAAGAAGCTGACCATTGATTTTGGTAATAAATCATACCCCGAAGGTACTGTCGCTAAAATAAACAAGATGAATGCGCGTAAACTACCAATGGAGTTGGGAAATGCCGACTATGTAAGCTCTATAGATTTTGTATTGCAGACTGACGATCATGTATTGCTTAGTTATCTTTTTAAGCACCGAGGGTATACAGCGCTATATTCAATCAGTCAGCAGAAGTTAATTTGTGAGTTTCCAACGTTTACAAGAGCTGCCAATGGTGCAGACACAATGACAAATCCTATAGCAGTTGCTGATGGAGGTATTTATGAAAGCATCACTGCTATGAACCTTATTTATATGCGCGATAAGCAAAAGAACAGTCCGGCGAGACAGGAAGCACTTAACCTATTGTGTAGCTCCATTAATGAAGAGTCTAATCCTGTAATCGTGCGACATGTAATAAAGTAAATAACTACCCCAAAGGATGTTTTAGCACATGTTCTAATGGATCATAAAAAATGTTACAAAACCTTAAGTGGTTGTGGTGATGTGAATATTTATGCGTAAAATCACATCACCATTCAATAAAACAAACACCATGAAACAACTGATTCTCGTTCTTTGTATTCTTTCATTAACATTTACTGCTTTTGCCGACGATAAGGAGAAAACAACATTAAAAATGTTGGATAATGTTACAACCCTCGATGATATCACAACTGAGTTTGATGAGTTTGAATATACCCCGTTGGAGACTACCGCAGAGAGTATCATCGGACGTATCACAAAGCTTATTCCTACAAATGATAACCTTTTTATTCTTGATGCATCGCAACGTAAGTGTGTGTTGATATTCTCAAGGAAGGGTAAGTTTATAAGAACCATTGGAAGAAAGGGGGCAGGCCCCGGTGAATATAAGAGCTTAAATGATTTTACTATCGATGAGCAACGCAAACAGATTATTATGCTTACCGATCACTCTACCCTGATGATTTATGATTTTGAAGGGCAATTTATTCGCAAAAAGAAGTTGACTTCTTCAGCCCATCTTTATAATATCGGTCGCTACAATAACGGCTATATTTGTTCCGCTAATCACCAGTCGGTATTGGAGGGCGATGAGGCGTATTTGTTGTTTAACTACGATCGCGATTTCAATCTGAAGGGGAAGATAGGAGAGGTGCTACCGCTGTGGGTATCTATACCATCGAACGTGAATAATCCGATATTAACTGATCAGTCAGGTACTGTTTTTTTTGATTCTTTCACCAATCAAATCTATATAAATCCCGAGGATAAGAGTAAAACCAAGACCATCGCACTTGATTTTGATGGAAACGCTATTCCTACTGAATTGTATGCCGATTATCAGAAGCTGTTTCCAGTGATGGGTAAGTATAGCTTCTTTACCGAAACTGCTTGTCTTGTTGATCATACCGTGTATTGTTCCTTTGTCAATAAGAAGTTCGTGCATTTGGCGTTGATTGATTTAGATAATATGCAAGTGAAGAGCTTTAAGCGCAAATGGTTTCCAAGGATATTATCTCATGAAAACGGAACGCTGTTTGCTTCAATGAGGGCTGATGTGATAGCCAATGGTCACGATTTTTTCAAGGCAAAGTCAACCAATAACTATAAAGTAACCATTGAGAGCAATCCTGTAATCGTTACTTTTAAGAAGAAGTAAGGGAAAGGTAGATCGTTTATTTGGATGCTTACAAATCTCAAAGATACCATATAGCAGGAGGCGTGCAGAATTTGGGGTGAGTTTGACTAAAACTTGTTGAGTGATCTATGCTGATTGGATATTAAATGTAATGTAGTAAAATAGTTGTTGGAGACTACTTGGAGCCCACTTAGAGGGCAACCAAACTTTTCTCAAAGCCTACTTTTCTTCGATAGTCTTCGATATATTCAGGGGTTTTGTAGGAAAAATATGATTTTGACAGGCGTTTTTCAAGCGAAATGTACCCTTTTTAGGGACATATTTGCCTACAAAGGCCCAATTTGTAGAAATACTTTAGAAAGAACGACGGTTGAATTCCGCACTTGTAAAAATACTAAAAATGAAGGTGACGTCAAAGGAGATATCATGAAAACGTTCTCACTACTACAATGCTGTTTTCGGAAACGTTTCCGTTAATATAGTTGGTAAAATGCTTGGATTGAGTAAGTTCAAGCATTTTCTTTGTTATGTAGTTACCCGATTCTAAAGCATGCAGACAAGGATGTAAAGGTTGATTCTTAGCATACTGAAGAGCAAATCGGAAAATCTAATAATCCAAAAATCTTTTAAATAGATGAGAAAATACATCGTATTAAGCATCATATTATTGGCATGTTATTCATTTAGTGTAAGTGCTGCTGATCACTTGAAGATTAAGAATGTACAAGTGAGTTCGCAACTGGGTAATTATGCTCCACAAAAGGCCATCGACGGATTGGTTGCTGATAATTCAAGGTGGGTGAGTGAAAAAGAAGATACCTCGTGGATTGAGCTTCAGTTTGAGCAGGCACACCGTATTGGAGGAATCCATATTTATTCTGGCTATGGTGAGGGCGATGCTATTGAGGATTTTAAAGTGCAGTATTTGAAAGATAATCAATGGAAGGATATTCCTTCTGCTATATTTTATAAGAATAAAGAGACTGCAATTTCAAAGCAGTTTGACGATACCGAGGAAATTACAACTACATCGATTCGTTTACTGATTACCAAATCGCATGAAAGGGCTGCCCGAATTAAAGAGGTGGTGGTGTGGCCATATATGACTGCCGGAATCCCAAAGTTGGGAGAAGGTGTTACGGGTTGGGAGTATCGCATGAAAGATGCTGATATCCCTCAAATCTATCTTAATCAGAGTGGCTTTAATTTAGGACAACCAAAGCGATTTACTGCTCCAACTTTACAAGATGGTACTGCATTTAAGGTGACAAAGGCAAATGAAAATGTGGCCCTTTTTGAGGGTGTTATCAAAAATCATATTGGCGATTTTTCAGCATTTAACCCTAAAGAGGTAGGTATTGAATATGTTATCAGGGCAGCCGATAAGGTATCTTTCCCTTTTGGCATTGGTCACTGGTGGTTAGAAAGAGTAACTTATCAGAATATGATCAACTTTATGGTCGACTCGCGTCATTATGGAGGTACTTATACTAAAAAATGTCGCGGATCATATGGCTGGAGAGATGACCATCACTTTGGATGGGAATTGCATACTCTGATACCTCAGTTTCTTTCTAATCCGGAGGCTTATTTGCGCATGCCTTCACAGATGAGTTACCAGCAGCCTTTTGATAAAAAGCTATGGGGTGATTTGGAACCTTACGATGAGACGGTTCCTGATATCGTGAAATTGATTCATTGGGGTACCGATGTAATTGTAACACAACAGCTGAAGCATGAGCATCTGAAGGCGCAACTGGCTTACTTCTTGTATGCCTGGCCTTGGCTGAAAGAATGGCTTCCTGAGCAGAATTATGAAAAGACTAAAGCGTATGCTTTTAAGGTGTGGGCCGATGTTGAGGCTGATCGTAAATATCCATATGACCAGAGTAAAGGGCACAATATGCTGGCGCTAAAAACGCGCATAGGAACCACCAAAGGGGCTTTGCCTCCTGGATATACTGTTATGCCTAACCTGATGATGTATGAGGTTGCAAAGCGTGAGAATCGCGATGATAATGAGCGCTACTTTAAGGCGGCGTTTGATCAGGTGCAGTGGATGATTGATGAGCTCGATTGGAATGATCCATTGAATACAAAAGGACAGCGCATGAGTGAGCATTTAACCATGACTGGCTTGAGCTTTATGTACACACAATATGGTGATTCAGCTCCTGAAGGTTTGAAAGAGAAGATTGAAGAATGGGCGCAGGTGATGCTTCGTCGTTCAAATAACCTATGGGATTTCAGAAAGCTGGATGATGGTGATAACTGGGCACCTACTGGTCCTAAAGTAACCATGTGGAATGAACCAGGTAATGTGTTGGGATTCCCTGCTTGTGCTATGGCAGCCATGAAGGCGATTGATGCTGAGGATGTGAGAGAACGTTTGAATACGCTGATATATGCGCACTTCGATAATGCTTTCGGTCGTAATCCTACCGGCCGACATACTGTTTATCATGCAGCGCGAGATATTGAAGGTGCTGAAATTGGCTGGTACTCGCTTTACAAAGGAGGAGTAGGACAGCTGCAGGATGCACGTTTTGTTCTTGAGGGTACTGCCAAGAATGATCACTATCCCTATCATCCTGAAGTAGGAAATGTAAGCTGGTCGGAGGGCTGGGTGACTTTCAATACGGCATTTAACCTGAGTATGGCATATCTGGCTGATCAGAATACAGAGATATCGGCTGAACGAAAAGGGAAAAAATATGAAATAAAATTGAAAGTCCCTTTGAATTTTGATTACCAACGCAAGGAAAGAGTACAGGTAATTGTAACCGATAAAAAGGGGAATCAGGTTGAGGTAGCTTTGACCGAGATGACTGAAGATTCACCGTATTTCGTGGGAGAGGTTTCCACCAAAATCAAACCTAAGTCGGTGAGTTATGGCCATGGATACTTTGAGCACAAGGTGGAGTTGTAAAAAGTGAACAATTTTGGAAGAAAATTGAACTGGTAAGTAAATTAGTATACTATTAATCATGTGTCACTGAAGGCACCCTTGTTGTAGGGTGTCTTTTTTTTGCACATTATTACAACCTTTCAGTACGAAAGTCCTCCTTTCATTGTGGTTTATTGATAGATATTTGCAACGTAACCATAGATCTTGTCTTAAGATCTAAAAATCCATATTCTAATTATCATCAATAACCAGATCATGAAACAAATTACACTAATTGTAATCTTATTTAGTTTGTTCTTAAGTCAGGCTTGTACCAGCGAGTCGGTTACGGGCAGATTAAAACAAAACTTTGATAAGGATTGGCACTTTGCAAAAGGTGATCATCCTAAAGCATCAGCACAAGCATTTGATGCATCCGATTGGCGCCTGTTGAATGTGCCACACGATTGGAGCATCGAAGGTCCTTTCGATAAAGATGCTCCTGCACTGTCGCGTGGAGCCTATCGTCCTACAGGTATCGCCTGGTACCGTAAAGAGTTTGAGGTGCCTAAATCATCAAAAGGAAAGAAGGTATTTATCGAGTTTGAAGGTGTTTATATGAATGCTGAGGTGTGGATTAATGGCCACTATCTTGGTAAGCGTCCTTTCGGCTATATTACATTTCAGCACGATCTTACAAAGTATCTTAACTATGGAGGTAAGAATACAATTGCTGTGAAGACCGATACATCTCGTCAGCCTGGTGGTCGCTGGTACAACGGAGCTGGTATCTATCGTCATGTTTGGCTAACCACAACTGGTAAGGCTCATGTGAAGCAATGGGGTACCACCATTACCACGGCTATTGAAGGTAGCACAGGTGTGGTTGATATCAAGAATGAGGTGGTGAATGAATTTGACTCAAAGCAGACGCTTGAAATTAAAACAGAAATCATCGATGCTGATCAGCAGGTGGTTGCTGTAGAATCAGTAACCAAAGAATTGGCTGGAGGAGAAGAATTAGAAATTAAGCAGAAGTTGAAGGTGAATCAGGCTAAGTTCTGGTCGCTTGAATCTCCTTATCTATACCAGACAAAGGTGACGGTTATTGCTAACGGTGAGGTTAGTGATATCAATACTGTTAATACAGGTATTCGTGAAATTGCTTTTGATGCTGATAAAGGATTCCTACTGAATGGTAAGCGCGTTAAATTAAAAGGTGTTTGTCTGCACCACGATAACGGAGCGTTGGGTGCTAAGGCCATTGACAGGGCAAAGCAGCGTCAGGTTGATATGTTGAAAGAGATGGGCTGTAATGCTATCCGCACAAGTCATAATCCAGCATCGCCTGCCTTCCTTGATTACTGCGATAAGGTTGGAATGCTTATCATGGAGGAATCGTTTGATGAGTGGAAAACGCCTAAACGTGCACGTATTTTCGATACTGAAGGAAATAAACATATCTACGAGGTGAAAGGTTACGCCAAGTTCTATGATGAATGGTCGGCAATTGATTTGGCCGATATGGTTAAGCGCGATCGCAATCACCCATCAATCATTATGTGGAGTGTTGGTAACGAGATTCCTGAAGCCCATCATAAGAATGGAGCTGAGATTATGAAGCCATTGGTAGATATCTGTCATAAAGAGGATCCTACACGTTTTGTTACTTGTGGAGTATTGGGCGTATCTGGCGCACACAAGAATGGGATGTCGGCCCTTCAGGATGTTGTGGGGTATAACTATAAGCCCCTGATGTTTGAAAAGGATCATAAAACATATCATCGTCCGATGGTAGCTACCGAGGATCGTTCTTCGGCATGGTTCTACGGTCGTGAGACTTATTTCTTACCTGATGATCCGGGGAACTGGAGAAACTGGCCTGACAACGGTAAGAAGGGATTGTGTAAGAGTAGAGACGACTCGCGTACAGGTGAGTTTGCGTGGATTAAGAATAGAGATTGTGATGCCGTGGCTGGAATATTTATCTGGACTGGCTGGGATTACCTGGGAGAGGCTACTCCTTACTCGTGGCCTTATCGTAGCTCAATGTTTGGAGTGATTGATTTGGCTGGTTTCCCAAAGGATTCGTACTACATGTATGAGGCAGAGTGGACCGACAAAGATGTGTTGCACCTGTTTCCACATTGGAACTGGCAAGGTAAAGAGGGAAGTACTGTTCCTGTGAAATGTTTTACCAATTGCGAGGAGGTTGAATTGTTCGTGAATGGTAAGTCGGCAGGTATACGTAAACTGTCTGATGATCCTGATCGCTTGTTGTTACAGTGGGATGTTCCTTATCAGCCAGGCGTGATTAAAGCGGTTGGTCGCACTAATGGAAAAGAGGTGATGACTACCGAGCGTGTGACAACTGAGGAGGCCTATCATGTAAGGTTAACGGCCGACAGGAAGGTGATTAATGCCGATGGCGTGGATCTTTGCTATATCAAAGCTGAAGTGGTAGATAAAAACCATCGCGTGGTACCTGTGGCGCAAAATCGTATCGAATTTACGCTTGAAGGTGATGCCCGTATTGTTGGTGTTGATAATGGTAATCCTGCTAATCAACAGGACTTTCAGGGGAATGTAATGGATGCTTATAATGGTCGATGTATGGTTATCGTACAATCGAACGAGCATATTGGAGAGCTGTCTGTTATTGCAAAGAGCAAAGGATTGCAGTCGGGCAAGGTTACAGTTAAGATGTTACAATAGAGGTGTCACTAAGTAGCACCTCTGTTAAAAAAAGTGTCACTGATACACCAAAATAAAAGGTTGGACTATTACGACCGTAAAGAGGGACGTTTTTCATCCCTGATTTAGGTCGATTGTTCAGAATTTTAGATTCTCGCAGGACGATCATCTCTCATGATGGTTGTCCTGCTGTTTCTATTTTTCGTATTAACCTTATTATTGAAATGAAGAACACTTTATTTTTTACTCTGCTGGCTGCAGCTTCGTGTATGCCAGGTTATGCAAAGCAAGTTGCAACTGATAAGCCTAATGTGCTGTTTATCCTTGTTGATGACTTAGGTTACTCTGATGTTAGCTACATGAACTATAAATCGGGGATTCATACTCCGAATATCGATAAGCTGGCCGATACAGGAGTGATTTTTACCAATGCTTATGCTGCTTGTCCTGTTTGTTCGCCTACAAGGGCAAGTATTCTTACCGGAAAATATCCCGCAACTTTAAAACTTACTTGTCATATCCCAGGTATGGGAATGGAGAAGTACCTGAATAAGTTAAAGAAGGGGAAACCATTGCAGGAGGCTTATTTTAGAGACCATCTGCCTACTGGGGAAATCACCATTGCTGAGGAACTTGCTGAAGCTGGTTATGATACCGGATTCTTTGGGAAATGGCATCTTGCTGGTGAGGGATCAATACACACAAAAGATGGAATTGTGAATGCCGATTATCATCCCGATAAGCAAGGCTTTGATATCAATATAGGCGGTAATGCTTATGGTCAGCCTAAGAGTTATTTCTCGCCTTACAAAAGTGGTACGCTAAACGATGGTCCTGATGGGGAGTATCTAACGGATAGATTAACCACCGAGGCGATCGATTTTATGAAATCGCATAACGATGATCCTTTCTTCTGTTACCTGTCGTATTACACCGTACACACCCCTTACAGGGCTCCCAAAGGACTTGTAGATGATAATGACGGGAATGTGTATCATGCCATGATTAATTGTCTGGATAATAATGTGGGGCGATTGGTTGACTATCTTACAAAAAATAATCTGTTGGAGAATACTTTGATTGTGTTTTATGCCGATAACGGTGGACTTCAGGCTAATCCTCCGTTGAGGGCTCGTAAAGGGAGCTTGTATGAGGGGGGAATACGTGTGCCATTGTTTTTCTCCTGGAAAGGGCATATTAAGGCTGGAAAGCAGAACAGTACGCCTGTGACGAGTGTGGATATGTTCCCAACATTGCTTGATATTGCTAATGTTAACACTGATGTGAAAGGTATTGAAGGAAAAAGTCTGGCTCCTGTATTGTTGCAGGGAGAAGCATTAGATGAACGTCCTCTATTCTGGCATTTTCCTCATCACCGCAGTGAAGATGGAGCCATGGGAGCTGCTGTGCGTAAAGGTGAGTGGAAGCTGATCTACGAGTTTGAAAAAGATCGTTATCAGCTGTTCAACCTGAATAAGGATGTAAGTGAAACTACCGACCTGCTTTCAAAGTATCCTAAGAAAGCAAAAGAGCTAAGAAAAGATTTGGAGAGGTGGCAAAAGAAAATTGATGCCGAGATGCCGTTGCCTAATCCCGATTTTCAAGTGAATAATAAGTAGAAAAAAATACTGAACCCATGAGATTGAAATTCTTATTAATTCCGGCCCTCTTAATATCGATGTTGACCTCGTCATGTCAACCGAGATTTAAGAAAAGTAAACTTGTAGAGATCGACAATGCAAAGGTGATTGTTAAGGGCGATCAGATTATTGCTACTACAGGTGAGGCAACGCGTGTGTGGAAACTTACTGATTTAGGTCTGCGTACCGTGTCGTTTGGTATTGATGATACTTCGATAGCAAAGGCTAGTGAGCCTGAAGTTGAAGATTGGCGATTTAAGTGGATGCCTCAGGAGGAGAAGGCTAAATTGCTGAGTGTTGAAACTAAAAAGGATACCGATGAAGGCTTTATGAATGAGTTTATCCGTACGAAAGCAACATTCTATTATCCTGTATCAGGAATTACTTTGCTTTATGATATATGGACCATTCCTGGTGCTCCTGGATTTAGAACGCAGATCTGGCTAAAGAAGGATCAGGATAAGAAGCTTGCTGAATTTACACAAGGTACTGTTGAGCTGATGACGGTTGCTGGTGTGGGGCCCGATTTTAAGGCGATTGGCTATTACAACGATACACAGCATAGGAATACTGCCGAGACTCCAATTCTGAAGGAGAAGAAGTTTACTGGTATTGGTGTGCATAAGATTAATTGGGCCAATGCAGTATTTGCAGCTAGTGGTGATAAAGGTGTGGTGTTGGTGAAAGAGTCGCATAAGTGTGTGAACCAGCAGGGCGTTAATACCGGAGAGTTTGTTATCACACCTGATCAGCTGTTGGTAACAGGTGCAGGATTGGATAGTACGCATATAAATACTGAATTTCAACCTTGCTGGGCTACATGGAGTATTGCCTATAAGGGGAATTTTGATGCTGGAAAGCTTGCGCTAAAAACGTTTGATCGTTATAGGTACCCTATTGACCCTAATCGTGACATTTATATCATGTCGAACACCTGGGGGAGTGAGGATGCTGGATTTAATTCGAAATATGCTTCCCGTGAGGAGAATATCCTAAACGAGATTGACGTGGCTAATGAGCTGGGAATCGACTTGTTGCAGATTGATGATGGATGGCAAGGTTTAGGCTATAATAACTGGCGTACGGTTGCTTCGGCAAATTATAAGAATAATAAGAAGGGGACGCGACAGATTCTTCCTAATGGTACGGCTTACGAGGTGTATCCTGAGGGCTGGAGAAATGTACGTGCGAAAGCTGCTGATAAAGGAATTAAACTTGGTCTTTGGGCGGCATCGCATATTCCTTATGAGGATCTTGTATACAATTATCAGCAAGGTGATTTCCGATCGTACAAGCTTGATTTTGCCAAGCTGCGTACTTATGAAATTCTGCGTGAATTTGAAACAAGGGTACGTAAGTTTGTCATCTCTACAAACCATAAGGTGAGAGTGAATTGGGATGTAACTGAGAATCCTCCTCGTATAGGCTATTATTTCGGTCGCGAATATGGAAATATTTATCTTGAAAATAGAAAGCCTCTGCAGCCTGAAAATGTGGTTTATCATCCTTGGTTGGTGCTTCGCGATGCATGGCATGTGGCTAAGTATACCAACCTGAATAAATTTCAGGTGACCTACCAGAATGTCGATCGTGTAAATCGTAAGGTGAGTGATGCCTGGAAATACAACCATGATTACTGTCTTGCTGCTACCTTAATGGGATCGCCAATATTCTTCCAGGAATTGCATTTGTTGAGTGATAAGGCCAAGCAGGAGATTAAACCGTTGATTGATGTTTACAAATCGCAGCGAGAGGCAATGTATGCTGGGTATGTATTTGCCATTGGAGAAGAGCCAACCAATGCATCGTGGAGTGGTTTCCAAAATTACAATCCGACAACCAAGACTGGCTATTTGACGATTTTCAGAGAGCGTAAGAATGAGGAGTCGGAGAAGGAGATTGAATTGCATTTTGCACAAAATAAGAGAATTGTTCTTACCGACCTTATGACTGGAGAAACGCAGGAACAAACGCTTGGTAAATCAGGCAACGTTACCCTGGCACTTGATAAACCAGGAACCTTTTTGTTTCTTAAGTATGAGATGAAGTAACCGGAAAATGGTGACTGGAGGCTGGCGGAGGCCGGTGCACCTTTCAGCGTCGTGAGACCTGCAAGCGTGTTGTTAAGATTAGGAAGGCTTGCCAGGCTTTAGCATGGCGTTGTTGAATAAAAGCAAGGAGAGGCTGGTGGTTTGCAAACTACCAGCCTCTCCTTTTTAGTTTACCTCTATATGGTATCAATTATACCTTCATGTTGGTGTAATATTCAATGAATGAACAATATTCTTATATTTGTAGTAACCACAAATGCACGAATAGGATGAGGCTTACCGAAAAAGCAATATTAAACAGTCTGCGAAATGGCGATAGAGGAACATTTCGTTTACTCTTTGATAGCTATTTTACGCAACTCTTTTTCTATGCACAGAAATTTGTGGATGAGGAGACTGCCCGCGATCTTGTGCAGGATGTATTCTTAACTTTATGGAATAACTGCAAGACCTTAACCATTGACTCATCTTTGGAAGGATACTTGTTCCGCATGGTGCGTAATAAATGCCTTCAAAACCTTGAAAAGCAAAAGGTTCGTCGCGATTATGCTTCTGTTCAGGAAGTAAAGCTCAAAATGGATGAGATTCATTATTTTGATGAGGATTCTGGTATCACATCTTTGATTGAGCAAGAACTGGAAGACAAGTATGAAGAGGCTTTAAGCAAACTTCCCGAGAAATGCCGATTGGTATTTGAAATGAGTCGTAAGGAAGGAAAAAAGAATCGTGAAATTGCTGAAGAAATGGGCATCAGTGTGAAAGCTGTAGAAAAGCACATCTCCAAAGCACTCTCCATCTTAAAAGACGAATTAAAGGATTATCTACCATTGCTTATATATTTCCTAATGGGGAAATAAGTACGAGATTATACTAAATGGAAGCACCTAATGCTCTTCTTAGTTTATACTCCGAACGATACCGTTAAATGAGTTTTGTTCCAAATAGATTTCTTTTCCTTTTTCATCCAGATACCATAAAAAATCGATCTTTTCAGCTGATGAGTTGGTGTGTCCATTCTCAAATAAATCAAGAAGGTTTTTGTTTTTTGCAACATGGTACCAGTTAGAGCTCTTTCTGTGGGTGTATTTTACGAGCTCTGAAGCTGTTTTATTACCAAACTTATCAACGATTAACTGAAGAAGGTTTAATTCATTGTCGTTAAATTCATCATCTGAGAATTCTTTTTGTCGATGAATGAAAGTACCCTGATTGGTTTTATCAAGTGAAATAAACTCCTTCAATAAGAATGGCTCGTCTGAAAGGTCAATGAAGATATCTCTGGCAACCGGTCCTGCTTGCCATACTTCAAACTCTAAACCTAAAAAAGGTATTTGGTGTTTTTTGACAAATGCTTCTTCGGCCAGAAACAAAAGCTTCAAGAGTTTTGTTTTGGATAACTCAGGAATACGCTCTATGAAAAATAAGATCGTATTAGCTATTTTTTCAATCTCTTCCCTTGAATAAGTATTCATACTTCAAAATTACACATTTTTACATATTGTTGAGGTGTAAGCAATTGGTTTGAATAAGTTAACTAATGCTATTGTGAAAAGCAGTTGAAAATGACTGCGGCTCAGTAAAATATTGTCTTATGCCAGAGCTGATGGAGGATTTCTTTCAGCTCTGTGGCGTGGGAAATAGGGGATAGCTTAGTAATTTAATCCAAAAGCCCAGAGTGGTATTACGTTTAAGTACCCAAATTCAATATCATCCTTTACAATAAATGATTTTCCATCTTTCTCAATTTGTTTTTGCTGTTTGTTTTTACCACCAACTTCAAACGTATAATTGCCAATAACAAAATCCGCTTTCTTTGAAGAAATTACTTCATTTCTTAATCGCATTTGATTAAAGAAAAAGGTTTCTCGTAAATTTCCTGTATTTGATTTTTCTCCAGCCAAATTAAAAATGATATTTGTATTGTCAAGATAAACCTTGTCCACTTTTCCTAATCCTCGAATACCACTTGTTTCATTTCTTAATTGCCCAATGAGGCCAGCCTTTTCCATGTATGAGAAGTAATCGTCTAAGGAATTTCTACTCACATTAATGAGTTCTGAAATTTTGGAGAAATTAGGTTTAAATGGTACACTTTCAGCAATAATAGAAAGTAGTCGTTTTAATTTACGACTTGTTCCTATATTTAAGTTTGCATATTGAGGTATATCAGTTTCTAATGTTTGTACGATGATTTGCCCTAAGCGCAAATTTAACTCGTTTTCATGTCCAAAAGGATAGTATCCGTTTTGTAGGTAGTCATTAAATAATGGAAGTGGATGCTCAATATTTGCCAGTTTCACTTCGTTATTGATTATTTGTTCTAACGAATAAACTTCGATTTCGTAATTATGAAAATATTTTAAGTACTCTCGAAATGAGAGCCCTTGTAATTTGTAGACCAAAGCTCGGCGACTTAAATCTGCAGATCCTTTTAATATATCAAGAACCGAAGAACCAGTAAATACAACTTTTAAGGTAGGATAAGAATCATAGATGTTTTTCAATTCACGCGACCAGTCATTGTACTTATGTATTTCATCGATAAATAAATACTCTCCTGCATTTCTATAGAACTCATCAGCTAAATCGACAAGTTTATTTTCACTAAAATACAAATCATCTGCCGATACATACAGTGCTATCTTGCTATTTAAATTCTCCTTGATATATTGAAGAATCATGGTTGTTTTTCCAACACCTCGTGGTCCAATGATACCAACCATGCGACTATCCCAAGAGACTTTTTCGTATAAATAACGTTTAAAATCTGTTGTCGTATTTTGTAGTAGCGTTTCAAATTTTTGATAAAGTATTCTCATTGCTTCAATATATCATTTCTTCAAATATACAAAATGCACAAC
The DNA here is from genome assembly GCA_005217565.1 of Puteibacter caeruleilacunae. Taxonomy (GTDB): domain Bacteria; phylum Bacteroidota; class Bacteroidia; order Bacteroidales; family Prolixibacteraceae; genus Puteibacter; species Puteibacter caeruleilacunae. The sequence goes on along the minus strand of SJCO01000004.1, from coordinate 201,409 downwards.
GAAATGTGCAATTTTTTTAAAAAATGCTCAACGAGGAGTGCAAATTATAATTTTCAAAAAAAAATCTTCCCTCAAGGTAGGGTAAATTTCAACTGACCGATCTTTATAATGTAAAGCCTCAAATTATGGAGAATAAATACGATAAAATAACAGGGAAACTAACCGACTCATTAGATGAAACTCAGATGAAAGAGTTTTACTCATCGGTGAATGAGGATAAAGGTTTCCGCAAGACCTATTTTCAGTTGAAGGACCTTTGGGACGCTACCCGATATCACAATAAAAAGAAAAGTGTAGACCTCGATCAGGAGTGGGGATTACTTAATGGCCGCATGACTAAAACCATTGCATTGAACAAATGGACATGGATGAAAGTCGCCGCTATGGTTGTGGTGATGTTCGGCGTAGGATGGTTTGCCAATTCATTGATGGATGGTAGCACCAAAGAGCAGTGGCATATGCTGATTGCTGAACGTGGTGAGATTGTACACATGGAGCTTTCTGATGGTACCAACGTATGGTTGAATTCCGATTCTAAACTATCATTTCCATCAAGCTTTAATAAGGACAATCGTACTGTGAAATTAGAAGGAGAAGGTTACTTTGAAGTTGAGAAAGAGACCAACCGAAAGTTTATTGTAGAGGCAAAACATCAGCAGGTTGAAGTATTGGGTACCAAGTTTAATATCTCAGCCTATCCGCAAGATACAGTGGTTAGAACAACACTGAGGTCGGGAAGTATCCGACTGATTAGTGATAAGCAGACACTCGTGCTAAAACCAGGCGAACAGGCCCGGTTGATAAAAGCTGATGGAACCGTTACGGTTGCGAAGGTGTCGCCCGATATGTTTAGCGATTGGCACGACGGACGTATGGAATTTCGCAATTCCAAGTTAAAAGATCTGATACCAGTATTAGAGCGTTGGTATAGCGTGAAGGTAGTCCTGGCGCAAGATGAGTTAGGTAAACAGACCTTTTCCGGAAGAATCTATAAAAAGAATGATATAACAGAAATACTAGAGATCTTCAGTAAAATAGGTGATCTTGAATATAAAATAGAGGAGGATATAGTAACCATTACAAGTAGAGAGGAATAGATAAAAAACAAAGGGGAAGTGTTCCCGCACCTCCCCCGAGTTATAAATTAAACATTTCAAGTTTAACTTTTAAAGCACAACAAATTTATGAAAAAAAAATTGAATTGGAGTACACTCCAACGGTGGAGGGGTATGTTTAAACTTTTGTTGATCATGAGACTAACACTCGTATTGATAGTGATCTCGGTATTGCAATCGGCGGCAAGCGCTTATTCGCAAAGCCAGAAATTAAACCTAAAGATGAAGGATGTGACCTTGGAACAGGTGCTAAGAGCCATTCAAGATCAGTCGGACTTTGACGTGTTCTATCGTAACGATAAAATGTCGTCGGAAAAAATAGATGTACACTTCAAGAATGCTGAAATTGAAATGATTCTGAAGGAAGTATTGAAGAATACTGACCTTGAATTTATGGTGGTCGATAAGAATGTGGTGATCACATCTAAGGCATCCAAATCGACAAAGAAACCTGCTGCCATAAAGAAAATCAATGGTAAGGTAACCGATAATACTGGTGAACCACTTCCAGGTGTATCGGTGATTGTAAAAGGTACAACCATTGGTGTTACTACCGACTTTGATGGAAATTATGCATTGAGTATTCCTGATAATGCTGAAGTTGTAGTTTACTCATTCGTGGGGATGAAAACGCAGGAAGTAGTCCTTGAAGGTCAGTCAACCATTAATATAACCCTTGAGGAGGATGCCATCGGACTAGACGAGGTGGTAGCTATTGGTTATGGTGTAGTGAAGAAGAGCGACCTTACTGGTGCTGTAGGATCGGTGAAATCGGAGGATCTGGCCGAGAGTGCAACAGCATCGGTAATGCACATGCTGTCGGGTAAAGTAGCCGGATTACAGGTGAAGCAAAACAGTGCTCAACCAGGTGGCGGTGTAAGCGTATTGATACGTGGAGCTGCTTCCACGGGTGCAGGTAATACGCCGCTATACGTTATTGATGGTTTCCCGGTATCAAGCTCTAGCGTTGAGCCTGGAGGTTCTTACAGCTATGGCTCACGTAACCCATTAAATACGATTAATCCAAATGATATCGAGTCGATTGAGGTATTAAAAGATGCATCAGCAACAGCAATCTATGGTGCACGTGCTGCAAATGGTGTTATTCTAATCACGACAAAAAATGCCAAGGTAGGAAGTTTTGATGTAGAGTACAATTTCAGCTACGGTATTCAGGAGCCTAAGAGTGATTTCGACTTGTTGAGCGGTGCTGAATTGATGGAGGTGTGGAATGAAGGTTATCGCGAATATTTCCGCTACCAGAATAACTATTATCCTTATGGCGATAAAGGAGATGCTCCAGCTGATGAACTTCCGGTATTTTTTACCGATGAAGAGATTGCCAATGCACCTGACTACAATTATGAGGATATGGTAACCCGCCAGGGACAAGTGCAAGAGCATAACCTGATATTGAAGTCTGGTTCAGAAAGAACTAAAGTGTATACCTCTTTCAACTACTACGACCAGAAGGGAATGTTGAAGAATCTTGACTTCCTGCGTTACACCGGGCGTATCAATATCGATCATAAAATATCTGACAGAATATCTGTAGGTACACGTTTAACAGGTGCTTACATTAAGAATTCTAACTCTCAGATGGGAGGAATAAACGATGGATCAGGAATGATCTCGTCTGCTTTCCAGTTTCCTTCTTTCATTGAGCCTGTTGATGAGAATGGTGTGTATAACCTGAATGATCAGCGTCCTACTATTCCTAATCCATTATCATTCTTAGAGGTAACTGATAATACCTATACTTACAAGTTGTTGACCAGTGCGTTTGTTGATTTTAAACTTACCGACTGGCTTACGGGTAAGGTGAAGTATGGTATTGATTATAATAAGGGGAAAAGAAAATCGTACCTGCCTAAAACATTCCTTTATGGAGCTAATGCTAAGGGAAATGCCCGAATTAGTCAGCTTGAGAAATCAAATAAACTTTTTGAGATCACTACTTCATTCAATAAGTCGTTAGATCGATGGAACTTTAATGGTGTATTAGGATTCTCAACCGAAGAGTTTGTTTCTGAAAGCTTGTCGGCACAGAATAACGATTTTCTTACCGATTTGTTTCTATACAATAAGCTTGAAGCTGGTCAGGCCGATCGCCCGGGTGTTGATAGTGGTTATGGCGTAACGAACTTTAAATCTTACTTCTCCCGAGTAAATATCAATCTTGATAGTAAATACTTGCTAACACTTACCATGCGTGGTGATGGTTCTGATAAATTTGGCGAGAATAACAAGTGGGGATATTTCCCATCGGCAGCATTGGCTTGGCGTGTGAATGAAGAATCGTTCATGAAAGATTTCAAAGACTTGTCTGACCTTAAATTCCGTGTTAGTTACGGTCAGATTGGTAACTCTAATATCGGAGGAAATGCTTTTGCTTACTACTCGGTAGGTTCCGATTATGGCTTCGGAAATAAGATCGTGAAAGGTATAGAGCAAACTTCTCTTAGTAATCCTGATTTGAAATGGGAGACTACCACAGAGTTGAACTTCGGTCTTGACTTCGGATTTTTCGATAATCGTGTACATGGTACGTTAGAGGTGTACCACAAGGTTGTTGACGATCTGTTGTCGCAACGCAGTCTGGCTTCTTACCTGCCAATTAGCAAAGTGTCGGCCAACATAGGCTCAACACAAAGTAGCGGATGGGAATTGACGCTTAATACCCGTAACCTTACAGGTGCATTAAAATGGGATACCGATATCTCTCTTGGTCATTTTAAAGATAGATGGAAAGAGCGAAATCCTGAGGTGATTCTTAAGGTGTATCAGAAAGAGGATGACCCGTTGCATGCTATTTATGGTTACCTGAACGATGGAATCTTACAAATTGGTGAGGATTATCCTGAGAATCCAGGTCTTATTCCTGGAGAGATCAAGGTGAAGGATATCAATGGTGTTGATGAAAATGGTAACCTAACAGGTCAGCCTGATGGTAAGATTAGTGATGCAGATAAGGTGTTACTTGGTTCGTCGCAACCTAAGCTGAACTTTGGTGTTAACAACACATTCCGCTATAAGAATTGGGACCTTAGTTTCTACGTTTATGGTATGCTTGATCGAGATGTTTACGATAACAATAAACTACATTTAGGAACGCTACAACGCGAGAACAATACAATTAGTCTTACTTACCAGGCTTGGAGTTCTGAAAATCCTGATGGAACATTGCCTAGCGGTATTAAGGAGACTTATTCAGGTAATTCTGATTTCTACAGAACGAATGTCGACTTTGCACGAATTAAGAATATTACACTTGGATATACCTTTAAAAAGAACTTGTTGCAAAAGACAAATCTAGTGAAAAAGGCGCGTGTGTATGTCGATTTTAATAATGTGGGTGTATTCACAAACTATGATGGTGGTGATCCTGAGACAGACTCATGGGCTGCTTATCCATTCCCATTTACTGTAACCTTTGGTGCCAATATTAATTTCTAATCTGATGAGACAAATGAGACGATATACTGTAAATAAATTGGTTGTGTTGCTGCTGTTGTGCTTCACACTAACAAACTGTACTGATGAAGGATTGGAACCTCAAAACTTCGATAAACTAACGCCTGATAATTTCCCTCAAAGTGAGGAGGATATTAGTGCTGCACTTACTGCCATCTACAATGATATGGGAGTGAATTGGATGCATACTTATATCGATAACGATCATATCACGGTTAATGAATTGTGTACCGATATGCTTATCTCAGCCTGGGGTGGCGGATGGCAGGAGAAAGATCGCTTTTTGTGGACCGAGAACTCTGGTTTTGTGAAGAGTCTTTATTTCGGATATTCTAAGGCTGTAACTAAGGCTACGTTATTGCTCGACTTGCTTGAGGCATCGGAGATTTCAAATGCTGAATTACAAGAGCGTTACATTGCTGAAGTACGTGTGTTGAGGGCTTATTTTGCATTGCAGTTATACGATCTTTACGGACCAGTACCTTTGACTACCGATATTGAGGTGGCTACTGATATCAATACAATTCATCAACCTGAACGCCCTTCAAAACAAGAGGTGGTTAACTTCATCGTGACTGAATTGAATGCTGCTGCTGACAAGCTACCTGTAAGATATAGTTCAGGAAATGATTACGGCCGATTAACTCAGGGTGCAGCGTTGACGATGTTGATGAAATTGCATCTTATTGAGAAAGATTTCGCTGCTGTTGCTCAGGTAACTGAAACAATCATGGGATTGGGATACGATTTGTTGGATGACTACAATGATGTGTTTAGCACCAAGACTGAAAACAATGAGAACAAGGAGGTGATCCTTGCGATTCCTAAAATTGCTGATGGGTACGGAACAACCTGGTATGCTGTAGTATTGCCACAGACTCCACGTTATCGACCAATTACTGGTATTACTGTGAATATCTGGGGTGGATTGAAGACGCCTTGGTCGGTTTACGATCGTTATGAAGAAGATAATGATGATCGTTTAGGTGATGCAATGATCCGTTATTATCACGATACTGATGGTAACCTGGTCGACTTTAGAGAGCAGACCAATGCAAAAGCAGTTGGTGCCAGTCCGAAGAAATACCAGGAGGATCCTGATCATATGGGTAACTTCCAGGGGAATGATATCGTTCGTTATCGTTTTGCTGATGTGATATTGGCAAGAGCTGAGGCATTGAATGAATTGAATGGTCCTACTGCTGATGTGGTGGCTTTGGTTAACCGCATTAGAAACAGGGTGCATACTACACCTATCGAGGAGACAGGTTGGACCAAGGAAACCATGAGAGATTATATTCTTGATGAGCGTGGTCGTGAGCTTTTCTGTGAAGGTCATCGTCGCCAGGATCTTATTCGCCATGGAAAACTAATTGAGAAAGCGCATGAGCTAGGACGTTTGGATGCTGCACCGCATCATGTATTGTTCCCACTTCCTCAGTCGCTATTCGATGAGAATCCTAATGTAACCCAGAATCCAGGTTATTAATAAAATAAAGAGCACGCTTCCAGGTGTTTACTGGAAGCGTGTTTACTCCTTTTTACAATAAAAAATCAAAAATCTTCCCAGTGATCCAGACTTAAATGTCGTCTTACTTTTAATGAAAGGACTTGTTTGAAGGAACAGGCTCTTAATGATACGCTATTGCCCTGGTTATTAGTTGTGAATATAATTCAGGGTGATGGTAGTCAGGGATTTATGTGTTGAAATATTCGGAAAAGTGGAAAATGTAGCATTAGCAACGGTAAGCTTCGATCAGATATACAAGCAGTATTATAAACGGTCTTTCTTGTTTGTGAAATCGTATGTGCACGATGGTGTGGTAGCTGAAGATATTACGTCAGAAACACTGGCACGACTGTGGATGTACATGAAGAATAATGAGATTGATAACCTCAAATCTTTTCTCTTTACCAGTCTGAGAAATGCTACACTCGACCACCTCAAAAAAGAGCGAATGAAACAGCAGACCGAAGCTCCTTTGCAAGATCAGGTTGGCGAAGAAATTGAGTTGAGAATATCGATGCTTAATGTGAGCTCATATTCATCGATATTCTCAACTGAAATTAGCGAGATATTCCAGCGAACATTGGAACAAATGCCAGCCAAAAGAAGGCGAATTATGGAGCTTAGCCGACTGGAATTGAAATCAAATAAAGAGATAGCCGACGAAATGGGGTTGAAGATTAAAGGTGTTGATTATCATATCTATATGGCGCTGAAAACCTTGAAGGATGCACTGCGTGATTACCTTGTTTCCATTTTTTTTATCGGATAATGAAAAAAAATCCCAGTGATGTAGAAAAACGAACCGTCCTATAAGTGGGGCAAGAATATAACCCAACAATCATTAAATGCAATAATCTTCGAGAGATGGATCTATTAAAATATTTAAGCGGTGATACAACCAAGGAAGAAAGATTAGAATTCCTGGCATGGCTCAAAGAGGATGAGCGCAATGAAAAGGAGTTCGCAACAATGCGTAGGTTGTATGATATCGTTTTATGGCAGCGCGACAATGGCAGCAGTGTTAGTCGCCCTGCCACCACCAAAAAGGTGTGGATGATACGCACAATACAGGCTGCCGCTGTTGCAGTAATCCTAATTTCCTGTTACATCGGTATTGATCATTTTCATGCTACCGAGGAGGTGGAGGAATTCTACATGGTAAAGGCGCCAGTAGGCGAGCATCATTTGGTGGAATTGCCCGACCAGACTAAAGTGTGGCTGAATTCTAATACGGTGATGTGGGTATCTAATCAATTCTCAAAAGGAAAACGTAATGTGAAGGTCAATGGAGAGGCTTTCTTCGAAGTAACGAAAAATGAAAACGCCCCATTTACGGTAGCTTTTACTACTACCTTTCAGCGTCACTCAGGACCAGGAAGTGTGTCCAATAGCAAAGTCCCTACACAACCTAAAAGCAACACCAATGGTTATCTGGTTAAAGTTCTTGGAACAACCTTCAATGTAAATACCAACTCCTCCAACGGCTGTCCTAAGGTCTCGTTGCTCGAAGGATCGGTTGAGGTACTTGATGATAGTTCATTGCGCCTGGTGCGATTAAAGCCAAACGAAGAGGTGCTGATCAAGGATGGGTACTTAAAGATTAAAACATTCGATAATAGCGATCGCTTTCAATGGCGACAAGGTATGATTGTCTTCAATAATAAATCATTCGAAGAGATTGTGCGGGTATTGGAGCGAACCTACGGCATCACCATCAGCGTTGAGAAAGCGAAAATCTTACAAAAACACTGTACCGGAAAATTCCGCATCAAAGACGGTGTTGAGCATATCCTTGATGTTCTCAATATCAATACCCCATTTAAGTATGAAATTGATGAGCTAAATAAAACAATAATAATCAAGTAAAAAGAAAGCGCTGTGAGCAAATACCTTTCTGCATCAGATAGGATCTGGAAGTGTGTTGTTTCCCAGTAACAATGAAAAAACCAAAATGCCTATGTAAAGAAACCAACCAGACTAACAAGCAAAAGACAGGTGTTGCTGCACCTGCCTCTAATATTGTCGATACCGGCAATTCGCGATAAAACAAGTATCAAACAATCAAAAACAAATGTATGGAAATTAATTTGTTAAAGTCTTATTTTGCTAAAACTAAACAACTATTGTGGCGGCTACCCATGGTTCTGCTACTTTATTTCTTTGCAGTTACAAGCTCATTTGCGACTGCAACAATGCAGAATTCAAAGGTGACGCTTTCTCTTAAACAGGAGAAGTTAATCACTTTGATTCAGGAGATTGAGCGTCAAACCGATTTCTTATTTGTGTATAACCAGGACGAGGTTGATATGAAACGCTCGGTAACGGTTAAGGCGCAGGGAAAATCGGTAAATGAAGTATTAAATAATGTTTTTAAGAATTCTAATACTTCTTACGTAATTCAGGGCAACAACATCGTGTTGGGTAATAAAACACAAAGTCCTGCCAAGCAACAACAGTCGGGTAAAACGATTACTGGTAAGGTAACCGATCAGGCTGGTGCTGTATTGCCTGGAGTAACCATTACGGTGTTCGGTTCTACACGAGGTGTAATTACCGATATCGATGGTAAGTATGAGATTTCAGGAATTAAACCTGGCGATAAGCTGGTGTTCTCTTTCATTGGTATGGAGTCACACATTGTTGATGTGGCAAACCAGCAGAAGATCAATGTTGAATTAAAAGAGAAAACCGAAGAGTTGGCCGACGTAACAGTCGTGGCTTTTGGTAAGCAGAAAAAAGAGAGTGTACTTTCTTCTATTTCAACCGTAGATGTTGATCAGCTTCAGGTTCCTAGTTCTAACCTAACTACTGCCCTTGCAGGTCGTATGGCTGGTGTTATCTCTTATCAGCGTAGTGGTGAGCCGGGACAGGATAATGCAGAGTTCTTTATTCGCGGTGTTACCACCTTCGGTTATAAGAAAGATCCACTGATTTTGATCGATGGTATTGAGTTAAGCTCAAGCGATCTTGCACGTTTGAATCCTGATGATATTCAGAGTTTCTCTATCATGAAAGATGCTACAGCAACAGCCCTTTATGGTGCACGTGGAGCAAACGGTGTAATCCTCGTAACCACCAAAGAAGGTAAGGAAGGAAAGTCGAAAATATCACTCCGCTATGAGGAATCCTTCTCCATGCCTACCGATGAAATTGAGGTGGCGGATCCGCTAACCTATATGAACCTCTTCAACGAGGCGGTGCGCACACGAAATCCACTTCAACCTATCCCTTACTCTGAAAGTAAAATTGGTAACACTATCAATGGTACCAATCCTTATGTATATCCGGTAAATGACTGGCACGATATGTTGTTTAAAGACTATACCAACAATAAGCGTTTCAACATGAATGTTAGTGGTGGAGGTAAAGTTGCACAGTACTATGTGGCTGGTTCATTTAAGCAGGATAATGGTATCCTAAAGGTTGATAACCGTAACAATTTCAACAACAACATTGAGTTGAATAAATACTTGTTGCGCGCCAATATCACCATGAATGTAACCAAGTCTACCAAGATGAAGGTACGTATGCATGGTACGTTCGACGATTATACTGGTCCGCTTGATGGAGGTACGCAAGTCTACAATAAAGCCATGCGCACCAGTCCGGTCGATTTCCCTGCTTTCTTTATGCCTGATGAGGCAAATGAGTATACCGAACATATTCTTTTTGGTAATGCAGGTGATGGTAACTATGTGAACCCTTATGCCGATATGGTAAAAGGATATAAAGATTACTCAAAGACATTGCTTCTAACACAGCTAGAGTTGGAAGAGGATCTAAGCTGGGTACTTGATGGCTTGCGTTTCAGAATCATGGGTAACACCAACCGTTACTCTTATTTCGATGTACGTCGTAGCTATAAACCATTCTATTATCAGGTGGGAATGTACGATCGTCCAAGCGACACATATACCTTAAGTGCTTTTAATCCTGATGATGGAACGGAGTACCTGGGATATGATGAAGGTGATAAGCAGATCACAAGCTCATTCTATTTGGAGAGTGCTATTAATTACGACAAGACCATTAACGATGAGCATACAGTATCGGGTATGTTGGTATACATGATGCGCGAATCGAAGAAAGCAAACCAGGGTAGTTTGCAAAAGTCTCTTCCTTATCGAAACTTAGGATTATCGGGGCGTTTTACTTACTCTTATAACAGTCGTTATTTCGCCGAGTTTAACTTCGGATATAATGGTTCAGAGCGCTTCTCTGAAGGTGAGCGTTTTGGTTTCTTCCCATCGTTTGGTGCCGGATGGTACGTGAGTAACGAAGAGTTCTGGTCGCCGTTGAAGAATAAGATCAACAAGCTGAAACTGAAAGCTACGTACGGATTGGTAGGTAACGATGCCATTGGTAGTTCAAGCGACCGATTCTTTTACCTGTCGAACGTGAATATGAGCGACAAAAACAAGGGGATGAGTTTTGGCGATGAAAACTCGTTCTACCAGAGGGGTGTTTCTATCTCTCGTTATGAGAATGAGGACATCACCTGGGAGATTGCCAAAAAAGCGAACCTTGGTATTGAGTTAGGACTATTTGATTGTGTTGATCTACAGATCGACCTGTTTAGAGAGAATCGTTCTAACATCTTAATGGATCGTATCATTCCTGCTGATGCCGGACTGCAAGCTAATGTGCGTGCCAACGTTGGTAAAGCGCAGAGTGAGGGTATCGATATCTCGCTCGATTATCAGCATTTCTTCTCTAACGATTTCTGGGTGACTGCCCGTGGTAACTTTACCTATGCAACGGGTAAGTTCAAGTTTGTTGAAGAGCCTGACTATTCCGCTACTCCTTGGTTGTCGAAGGTTGATCAACCTATCAACCAGAAGTGGGGATACATTGCCGAGCGTTTATTTGTCGATGAGGCTGAGGTACGCAACTCTCCGGAGCAGACATTTGGCGACTATATGGCGGGTGATATTAAGTATCGCGACGTTAACGGCGACGGGAAAGTGTCTTCGTTAGATAAGGTACCTATCGGTCATCCTACTACTCCTGAAATCGTGTATGGTTTTGGTGCCTCTCTAGGATATAAAAACTTCGATATCAACTGTTTCTTCCAGGGATCAGCACGATCATCATTCTGGCTAGATGTAAAGAAGACTGCACCATTTATCGATTCTGATGGTAATAGCTCCAAGACTAACAATGCATTGTTGCAGGTGTATGCCGATGATTTCTGGTCGGAAGAGAACCGTAACTCATTTGCATTGTGGCCTCGTTTGGCTCCTTACAATGTTGAGAATAACTCACAGCTCAATACTTGGTTTATGCAAGATGGCTCATTCGTGAGATTAAAGAATCTTGAGGTAGGTTACTCTATGCCACAACGCCTGATTAATCGCTTTGGTGCTGAGAAACTAAGGGTTTACATGAGTGGCTCTAACTTGATGTGCTGGAGTAGTTTCAAACTTTGGGATCCTGAGATGGCAGGTAATGGTTTTGGCTATCCTGTACAGCGAGTGTTCAATTTAGGTGTTCAAATTTCATTTTAAATCGGATAAGGTATGAAGAAGATAAAATCGATATACTTACTGATGTTAGTGCTACTCGGATTTTCATGTTCCGATTATCTGGATGTTGTTCCTGATAATGTAGCAACCATTGATAATGCATTTACCAATCAACATCAGGCTTACAAATACTTGGTAACCTGTTACTCTTATTTGCCAAAGCATGGACAGGTTTCGGAAAATCCTGCGTTCTTGTCTGGCGATGAGGCATGGATGCCAGATGCAACTTTGCAGACCAATAAAGTAACTGCATGGCTTATCGGACGTGGTGAGCAGGTGGTTACCGATCCTATCCTAAACTACTGGAATGGTAGTCGCGGTGGGCGTTCATTATATACGGGAATTCGCGATTGTAACATCTTTCTTGAGAAGGTGCACCAGGTGAAGGACCTCGATGAGTTTGAGATGGAACGCTGGAAAGCTGAGGTTAAATTTCTGAAGGCATACTACCACTACTGGTTGTTGCGCATGTACGGACCGGTGATCAAGATTGAGGAAAGTTTGCCTGTGGGTACTTCAACCGAGGAGATGTTCCAGACAAGAAGTTCTATCGATGAGGTGTTCAATTATGTGGTTCAATTGATTGATGAGGCTGTTCCTCATTTACCTGATCGCATCGATAATTCAACCGAAGAACTTGGTCGTATTACAAAAGCAGGTGCATTATCAATTAAAGCTGAAATCCTTGTCGAAGCTGCGAGTCCGCTGTTCAACGGTAACTCCGATTTTGCGAGTCTTTCCAATAGCGATGGTACCAAGTTGTTCAGCTCAGAATATAGTGCTGAAAAATGGCAAGCTGCACTCACTGCTTGCGATGAAGCTATTTTCGCTTGTAAGGATGCCGGACATGAGTTGTACCAGGTTGAGGATTACAAAAGTGCTTACACTTTAAACGATACCCTACTGCTGAATTGTGCCTTGCGTAGTGCTGTTTCAGAGCCTTATAACAAGGAAATTATCTGGGGATGTTCAAGAAGCTGGAAGAGTGATGTACAATACCGTTCATTTGCCCGTTTGGCAAACTATGTGAACGAGGTGTGTAGCTCTAACCTTGCCCCTACACTTAAGGTTGCTGAGATGTTTTACAGTAACAATGGTGTGCCAATCAATGAGGACAATACCTGGGATTATGACAACAGATATAGTCTGCAGACTGTAACAACTGCTGATAAAGACTTGCTTGAGGAGGGAGAGCAGACTGTTCAGTTGCACTTCAACAGAGAGCCTCGTTTTTATTCATCATTAGGTTTTGATAGAGGTATTTGGTATGGTAGTGGAGAGTATGAAGAGGATGCACTGCAAGTGGTGAGAACCAGGTATGGTGAGCCTGCTAACCAGTATAACTCTACCGATTATTCTATTACCGGATATTGGGCTAAGAAATTGGTGAATATCAAGACTGTTGTGAATAGTAACGGTACAAGCTTAGGTGTAAAAGGGTATGCTTTCCCAATTATGCGTTTGGCTGATCTGTACCTGTTGAAGGCCGAAGCAGCTAACGAAGTGGCTTCAGCACCTACTGCTGATGTATACGAGGCAATCGATATTGTTCGTGAACGTGCCGGTCTTGATGGTGTTGTGAAGAGTTGGAGCGATTACTCAGCATTCCCTGAGCGACCTAAAACCAAAGAGGGGATGAGAGAGATTATTCATCGCGAGAGAATGATTGAGTTGGCGATGGAAGGAAAACGCTACTGGGATGTTAGACGATGGAAGAAAGCTACATCACTTTTTAGTGAGCCTGTTGTAGGATGGAGTCTGCTGGAAAAGACTGCTGAGAATTTCTATCAGCCACAGGTATTGTACCTTCCAAGCTACAGTGTACGAGATTATTTCTGGCCTATCAGGGAAAGTGAATTGGTGAAGAATCCTGAATTGGTACAGAATATTGGTTGGTAGAAATCTAGTAATCTTATAATCTAACAATCTAAAAATCATTTAAATGACGACAAAATATTATTTGAGTATACTTCTTGGTTTAGGGATGATGTTTGGTTGCTCTGAAAATCAACTAACACCTCTCGAAAATGATGCTGTACCTCCAGGTAAGATTGAGGTGACCAGCGTTGAAAACGGACCAGGAAAGGCAACCATCAATTATGAGTTGCCCGACGATTCTGATCTATTGTATGTAAAAGCTACCTATGTTGTAAATGGTAAAGAACGTGAGGTTAAATCAACCTACTACAATAAGGAAATCAATTTGGAAGGATTTAACGAAATCACCGATTACCCTGTAAAGCTGATATGTGTCGACCGTAGCGACAACGAAGGTGAGGCGGTTACCGTTAATGTGCAGCCTGAAGAGGCTCCGGTATTCCAAATCTTTAAAACCTTGTCGATTGCAGCCGACTGGGGTGGGGTGAAGTATTCGTGGAATAACGAATTTAACGCTCCTATTGTGGTGAACCTGCTTGCCCAGGATTCAGTGGGTGTAATGCAACCATTAGAGTGGGTGTATACCGAGACTGAAGATGGTGAAAAAGCATTGAGAGGTTTCGAACCTGAAGAGAATGTTTTTGCTGCCGTTATTCGCGACCGTTACGACAATTACAGCGATACGCTTTATTCAACACAGACTCCTCTTTTTGAAGAAGAGATTGAAATAGATGAGTCGTACTTGAAGGTGTTTGATAACGATACCAAAAGAAACTCGTGGAGTAAAAGCTGGAGTAAATTATTTGATGAGAATCCTACAAACAGCTCGTATGTGGCTTTCGAAACAGCTTATCCTCAGATCTATTCGTTCGATCTAAAAAAGACTGTTAAGGTCAGTCGCTTTTTGTTATGGGGACGAAGTGATCGCCATTATGAAGGGGGGAATCCTCAGAAATTCAGATTGTATGGTGCTAAGGAGCTTCCTGAGAGTAACGATCTTGAAGCCTGGGAATTGCTAGGATCATATGATGTGAAAAGACCATCGGGACTGCCATTTGCTGCTGATCTGACTACTGAAGATAAGGAGTTCGCAGATAGTGGTTTTGAACTACTTGTTCCTTTGGATGCTCCAGAGGTACGATACATCCGTGTAGTTTTAGATAAGACGTTTGGAAATACAAAGTATAGTTACCATAGCGACATAAAGTTGTTTGGTCAGGTTAAGGAATAAATTGAAATTATGAGAAAAAATCTAATAAATATGCTGATTCTCGTAATGATTGTATTTGCATCATGCGAGAAATATGACGAGGTTCATGAAGAGTATGTTCAGGATGGTGAAATTGTTTATTCGGTAAAACCTGACAGTATCGAAGTGTTGCCAGGACTAAACCGTTGTAAGGTAACCACCGAAATGGCAGTTACTCCGAATCTTGATAAACTGGTTATTGAGTGGAACGACGAACAACAGATTACTGATGTTCCTACCGATACCGATACGGCCTATATGAATGTAGAAATTGCTAATCTTGAGGAAGGATCTGTATTGTTCAAGGTATACTCTTTAGATACTGATGGCAATGCATCGGTAATTGTTAATGCCTTTGGAAATGTATATGGCGAAAGATACCAAAGCAGTTTGCTACAGCGCGGTGTCACTGAAATCAAGTCGGTCAAGGAAGGTGCCATTGTTTATTTTAAATCTAATCCTGAGAAATCGGTAGGTGTTGAGCTTACTTATACCGATAACGACGATGCTATTCAGACCGTACGCGTTGAGGTTAGCGATGAGGAGGTGGTGTTGGAGAATGCCAAGTTTGGTTCAGAATTGAACTACCGAACATTGTATCTTCCTGAAGAAAATTCGCTTGATACAATTCCTACTGCAGCGACTGTAAGCATGACTATCCCTGATCCTGAATTGAAAGAAAAAGCTGTAGAGTTATCAGCTTCGTCAGTGATGAATCTTGATAATGATACTGAAGGAGCAGGCTGGGGTAATGGTGATGGCGGATTATTCGATGACAAGTATACTACTTACGGTGCGTATGAAGCTGGTTATCCTCAAATCTTAACCATCGACATGGGTGAGGTGTTACCGCTTACCAGGTTAAAATTATGGTCGCGTTTGAATAGCGATGGTCACTATTTTGGAAAAGGTAATGCCAATAAAATCAGATTGTTTGGTGCAGCTGAAATGCCTGCAAGTACCGACTTGAACGACTGGCAATTGCTGGGAACCTATGAGTTTACAAAACCATCGGAAGGTGAGGACGTAACAGATGATGATAAGGCTTTTGCCGAAGCTGGCTTTGAGTGTATCATCGAGAATAATCCAGAGGTACGTTATGTGCGCGTAGTAGTCGACGAAACATTCGAGCAGACAAGCTACATGTATATCGGCGACCTGAAGTTCTATGGAATGATGTATTAGTTAAAATCAACTTAGATAGTTAAATTTAGGGGCGCCGCTGTGGTGCCCCTTTTGTGGTAATCTAAAAATCTTGGAAGGATGAAAGTTTTTGGAATCTTGATGCTGTTTCTTGTCGTTGCATACGGATGTGTGGAGGATAAAACAGAAGCAACGCATCGTATTAATGAAAAGTGGAAGATTTATATTCAGCCATCAAGTGATCCATTGGTGAAGTGGGCAGCTAATGAACTGGCAAAAGATGTTGGTACTATTCTGGGTACCGATATCTATGTGGTGGAGGGAGGTTCTGCGGAAGAATCTAAAGGAATCTTTATTCAAACAATTGAAGGTAATGAATCGGTACCAGAGCTTTCTGGTAAATGGGAACATTTTAAAATCGATGGTCTTCCTAACCAGATAAACATCGCAGGAAGTGATGTGCGTGGTACAGTGTTCGGTATATTTGAGTTGGCCGAACGAATGGGAATATCTCCCTGGATCTGGTGGGCTGACGTATCCCCCGAAAAGCGTAACGAAATTGCACTAACCTTGCCAAATAACAGTATTGTTGAAGGTCCTTCAGTGCAGTATCGTGGGATCTTCTTAAATGATGAGGATTGGGGATTACAACCCTGGGCAGCTAAGACATTTGAGCCGGAAACCGGCGATATAGGCCCCAAGACTTATGAGAAGATTTTTCAGTTGTTGCTGCGTTTAAAAGCAAATACCATCTGGCCTGCAATGCATCCTTGCACGAAGGGATTTTATACGGTGGCCGGTAATAACGAGATGGCTCAGAAATATCATGTCGTTGTGGGGACTTCCCACTGTGAACCTATGCTGCGTAACAATGTTGATGAGTGGGATCACCATACCAATGGCGATTACAACTACTTCACCAACAAAGAGGGGGTGAGTAAATACTGGCACGATCGCGTAAAGCAGGTTGAGCATGCCGAGAATATCGTTACCCTGGGGATGAGAGGTATCCACGACGGGCATATGCATGGAGGTAACTCGCTAGAGGAGAAGGCGCGTATGGTGGAACAGATTATTGACGATCAGCGCCAGATGCTAACCGATGTGAAAGAGAAGCCGATTGAGAAAATTGCCACTACTGTGGTGCTGTATAAGGAGGTACTCGACTTGTACAATCAGGGATTGCAGATTCCTGAGGATGTAACGATCATGTGGTGCGACGATAACCATGGGTATATACGCCGACTAAGTAATGAGGAGGAGCAGAAGCGCCCAGGTGGATCGGGAATCTATTACCACCTAAGCTACTGGGGTAGTCCGCACGATTACCTGTGGCTGTCGACTACCCAGCCTGGATTAATGTGGTACGAAATGAACAGGGCTTACCAGAATGGAGCTCGCAAGATATGGATCGCTAATGTTGGTGATATTAAACCTGCAGAATATAATATGGAGTTGTTCCTTGATATGGCATGGGACATCGACGCTGTGAAGGAAAATACCCTTGATGATCACATGAAAGCCTGGGCAAGTCGTGAGTTTGGTGAAGATGTTGCCGAGGATGTGGTGAAGATTAAAAAGGAGTATTACCGACTGGCTAGTATAAGGCGACCAGAGTTTATGGGATGGAGTAAGGTTGAACCTAAAACGGCGACTGAAAGTGGCACCTTTAATCCGTTGGCAAACGAGAATGAGCTGCAGCGACGAGTTGAATTGTATGATACACTGGTTGAGCGCTTGAGTAAGTCTGCCGAACGTGTTGGTGCTGATCAAAAGGCGGCCTGGTTTCAGTTGATGGAATATCCTGTACGCTGTGCCAGTCTGATGAATAAGAAATTTGTGTGTGCTCAAATGGCGCGCCAAGGGGGTAATGTTGATTGTGCTGCTGCTTACAAAAAGATCGCTGCTGCGGCCTATAAGGAAATTGAGCAATTAACCACCTTCTATAATCATACAATGCTTGATGGTAAGTGGAACCATATGATGTCGATGGCTCCTCGTGGATTGGCGGTGTTTAAAATGCCTGAGATTGAGTGTGGCGCAGAGGTTGCATCTGAGCAAAAAGCACCGTTTAAGGTTATTCCTATTCAGGCCAATGAATCGACGATTAAAGAGGGCGTTGATGGGTATACCTGGAGATCTATCGAGAGTTTAGGCTACTGCGATCAGGCGGTTACGCTTTTCCCATTGAAGAACCACCTCTTTGGTGAGAATCAGCCAAGTATTCAGTATGAGTTTGAGGGTGCTGCAGGGGATTATGAGTTGCAAGTCCGATTACTACCTACTCACGTGAATACGCGTGACCAGCAGATTACTGTTCAGGTTGATGATGAAGAGCCAAAGGTTTACAACTATAGCACCAAAGGACGAAGTTGGCAGTGGAAGCAAAATATCTTCCAGAACCATGCTATTGTGAAGCATACGGGGGCGCTGAAACAAAAAGGAAAGCACACTATTACCATTAGTGTAAATCAGACCGGTATCGTTCTTGATCAGCTAGCCGTGAGTTATTCTCCTGGCCGTAAATACTACGAGATCCCGTTAGTTGAATAACTCCAGGCTGTATCACTATCTGTAGGTTTTTCATACAGATAGTGATACTGAAATTCCAGAGATCTCAGAAAATGTAAATGGATTGATTAATTTTGCAGATGCATTATTTGTAAAAAGGGATTTATTGAGTGATGTTCCTGCCGACAATAATATTCTTGATGCATAAAAATTAGTAAACCATGTACATGAAATGCTTACCCTTCTCAAAATTGAATAGCATTTAAATTACTAATAATTACCGCACATGAACTGTAAACAAACAATGCTTGGTTGGGGTATGGCACTACTAATGATGGTGTCAATCCCAGGTATAGCGCAACAAAAGCAGGGTAATCGCTCACACGATTTATCGCTGCCTAACTGGGGACCGTATACCAAAAATTATATTGGTATCTCCCACATTCCTGATGTGAAAAAAGGAATACGCTTCGATCTAAGTGTGTTCCCCGGATATTACCGACGAAAGGTTACTGTACCCAATGTTATGTACGAATCGGGCTATCATCCATGGGATGCCTCGTCTGATTTAAAGTACTTCTCTTATCGTCACGAATTAGAGTGGAAAGACCAGGTTTATACTGATATTTCATACTCTTATGTGAACGATAATGCACGTCTTATTCGTGTGAATTGTGTAAACAATACTGATAATCCACAGAGTCTGGTTGTTCACATGATGGGGAGTATCCATTTTCCAAGTGTAGGGCCATATCAGCCTGATAGTCCTTTAAGAAAGGGGATCATCACTGTTCCTGAAAAGGGGATCTATAAAGATGCGCTTGATTATGCGGCATTTGAGTATGCCCCTCACGATGCCAAGTACGACTTGCTTACCGATGGTAAGATGCGTGGAGAGGTGCGTAGCAATGGTTACATCAACGGATCGGCTGTTAAGTTTGGTGGACACAAAGAAGACATGGCTGCTTACCAATTTACCACCACCGATGTATTGGCTTCTCCAGTACTATGGATTCGCTACAAGGCTAGTAAGAGTGCTAACTTGAAGCTTACTGTGGATGGTGTGGATTATGGGATGGTAGATGTAGCAGAAAGCAAAGATTTTGCCACTGTGCAAGTCGACTTAAAGCAGCTGGCTGCCGGTGATCATAAGTTGAAACTTGAGTCTGCTGATAGTGAGCGTATCATGCTCGATGGCTTTGTGGTATGCGAGAAAGCAGCTGTTGCCGATATCTCTGTAAAAACCATCGATTGGGTATATGCTCCTCAGGTGAAAAAAGGACCGGTGAAGAATAGCTTGATCCTGAAGTATAAGAACGTTGACGAGTATTATGGTATCATCTGGGAAGGTAAGCAATCGGAAGTTCGTGAATGGCATTACCGTTACCTCAGTGAGGAATTCATGCGTAAGATTAATAGTCATACTGGTTATCGCTTTGGAAACAGCAAGGACGGGCACTATACCAACGTATTTATCCGACCAATCAATATTGAACCACAGACAACCAAAGTGATCAATGGATTGGTATGTGTAGGATCAAAAGAGGCAGTGGAAAAGCAGATCAAAGCATACAATGGCTTTAAAGATGCATCGAAAGATTATGACGCAGCTCATGCTAAGCTACCATCATTCGATTGTATTCCTGCTGGAGAGAAATACCTGTTCAGTCAGAAGCGCATGTACACCAACACCCTGCAAAATGTTGTCTACCCAGTATACACCCAGAAACAATATATCCGTCACCATGCCCCTGGTCGTTGGTGGGATTGTCTATACACCTGGGACTCCGGATTTATTGGTATCGGATTAGCACAGGTTGATGAGCAGCGTGGCGAAGAGAACCTTCATGCCTACCTAAACGAACAAGAAGAGCAGTCGGCTTTCATCCATCACGGAACTCCTCTTCCGGTGCAGCACTACCTATACCAGGAACTATGGAACCAGTACCAGTCGGACGATATGTTGGCTACCAATTATCCTAAGCTGAAGAAGTATTATGAATTCTTAAGTGGAAAGGCGCAGGGAAGTACTACGCGTACCGATCTTAATCTGATTAAAACATGGGACTATTTCTACAATAGTGGAGGATGGGATGATTACCCACCTCAAGGATATGTTCACTGGAAGAAGATCGCTCATAAAACTGCTCCGGTGGTGAGTACAGCTCATGCTATTCGTATTGCCAAGATCTTGAAAATGACTGCTGCACATTTGAAGTTAAAGAAAGATGTGAAGATGTATGATCAGGATATTGAGGCGATGGGTAAGGCGCTAAACACCTACTCATGGGATGAAAAGTCGGGGTATTACGGCTATGTTATTGAGGAGCCTAATGCAGCACCAAAGGTAATGACCACATCGAAAGGTGTGAATTACAACATGGGATTAGGAGGAGCATCTCCGTTGATTGCTGGTATCTGTAATGATGCCCAGCAGGAGAAGCTGATCAATCACCTGAAGACCAAAGGGGAGATCTGGAGTGATCAAGGTCTTTCAGCAGTTGACCAGTCGGCCCCATACTATAGCAAAGAAGGGTACTGGAATGGTACCGTTTGGATGCCTCACCAGTGGTTCTTCTGGAAGAGTATGTTGGATTATGGCGAGACTGATTTTGCCTTTAAAATTGCACAGAATGCGTTGGATGTATGGAAGCGTGAAACTGAAGCTACGTACAACTGTTTCGAGCACTTTATCATTGAGAGTGGACGAGGAGCTGGATGGCATCAATTTAGCGGACTGTCATCATGTGTGCTCTCGTGGTTTAATGCTTATTTCAAGCCTGGCACGTTAACTACAGGGTATGATGTGTTCATTAGCGATAAAACAGTTGATGAGGCCAACACCTCATTGAATGCCAAGCTTAAGATCTATAACGATCGACCAGCTGGTGTTGTGGTGGTACTAAATGCCAACCACAAGTATAACATCACCTGGAACAAAAAGCCTGTAACCTACAAAGAGCTATTCCCCGGCTGTTTAACCTTCACTCTCCCTCCAGGAGCAAAACAAGGACAATTAACTGTAGCAAAGCAATAACATCAAAAGGGAGCCAGATTTTGGCTCCTTTTTTAATGTTATATAATTGAATGTTTTATCTCTTTTTACTCGTTATAGTATCCACAAGCCTAGAAAAGCTTGGAAACTTTCTCTAAATAAATAAAGATAGAGCCTTCTTTTTTACTTTTAATATGTGTGTTTAGTGTAATGGATGAGTTTATTCGTCACAATATGTGACGTGTTAATCATATTGAAATGTCTATTCGTCATAAAAAGAATTCTGTTGACGATAATAATATTATTAAGTTTTAAATTTGCGTGCTTTGAATCGCAAGCGATTTATTTAAGGCATTTGAGAAACTTAAGATACCATTTATATTCCACACCCTGTCGGTCAATTACCACCACTATACATTTCTTACCAATTTACCGACAGGGCATTCTTTTAACAAAAAGCTTTCAATGTTGTTCAGTTTTTTAAAAAAGAAATTTATAATACCATAAATAATGAACGTCATAATTCATGGTATTTATTCTCAAGATATGTTATAGAAAGTGCCAATTCTGCATGGAAAACAACCAGGAATATTTGTAACGTTTACAGAAGAAATACTTACGATTATCAATTCAGAAGCAACGATTATCGACAAAATCGATGCATTTAACCATCAAGATTGTGATTGTTCATCAAAAGAAAACCATATGTTGACCTTAAATTAATGGTAGTTTGTCAACGTAATACGTTAGTTTATCATAAGCGACTGATTTCCTGTTCTCAATAAATACATTTTAGGTTAAATTTGTCAGTGTAGCATGGTTCAATTGTGCAAGTCGATTAAAAGGATTAAGAATAAGGCAAGTGGTGATAGATTGATCGACGAATTGAATTTTTCTTACAGATTGTAAGAGAACATTGTTCAAAGCCTAAAAACTAAACGATATGTTGTTTTATATTGCAATAGGATTATTTTTCGGATTGGGAGTAGCCGCATTAATCATCTTTGGTATCGATTTAATTGATAACAGAATTCGCATGGTCTCTGACTTTGAGAAATTCTTTTCTATTCCAGTTCTTGGCGCATTTCAGTCGAGGGATAAATATACTTCTGTGAGAGAATTTAACAGCAATCCAGAGGCGTTGAACGATAATAATTATAGAAAAGAACTAGGTGAGGCAAGAGTGAACTTCAGTCAGCGTTTAGGTGATGGTAAATTAGTTGGATTGGTTAGTCCTGGATCAAAAGAAGGAAAAACATTAACATCATTTTTGCTTGCACAGGAAGTTGCACAAACAGGAAAAAGAGTTTTGATAGTTGATTTAGATGTTTATTCTCCAATGATGTCAAACGACATGCAAGTGAAAGGAAAATCTGGATTGCAAGATTATCTTTTTGGAGAAATGTCGCTTGATGAAGTAACTTACTCTACAAAATTTGCTAATCTGGACATAGTAGGAGTGGGACAGAATTTCTACAATACTGAAATATATTACGATAGTCAACGTTTTGAGAGTTTTTTAAATGAGGTGTCTTCTCATTACGATATGGTATTCTTTGATACTCCAGCTTTGTTGTATGTTCCAGAGGTTGCTGAATTCTTGCAGAAAGTTGATGGATTAGTTTATACCGTAAAAATAAAGGAAACTTCTAGATCGAGCTTTAATCGTTTGTTAAGTAAAACAAAGCTAATTGATATCACAAAGTTAGGTGCGATTGTTATTGGTGTTAGCGAAACAGAACTTGATACTTATGGGAAGAAACACGAATATTATAAGCGTAGACGAAGATCAATGCTTCCTGAGTATGATACCGAGGACTTACCGTTGGCACATCCATTAAAACGTAAAGTCGCTTTTCAAAATGTAGCAGGATAAACATAGAGATTTACTTGAAAATATATTCTTTGAACAGCATCTGTTAACCAGATGCTATTTTTGTTTGTGGCGGTATATTTACTTTTGTCAGCTCATTCACATAACTTAATGTGAATTTTACTAATAATTTTCCTGTTTCTACAAAAAATTAACCGATTATATTATTAAACATATGCTAATTATTTTATTTTTGCCTTTGAGGTGAAAAGCAAATAATAAAGAGGTGGTGAATTTTTCCAAAAGATTATTAGTTTTTTGTTGATTAAGAGGATGGGTAGCATATTTATGATGTTAGGTGAAGGCGGAGTATAAAGTACTATTAGGCATAATGTGAGTGTATGGAGAAATGGGTAAATAAGAAAAGGCAGTTAAATGGGGCGGAAGAATTCGATCGATATATTGAATCGTATTTGCAGGAACCTCGTATCGATTTTCGTCGATATCTTTTAGTCTTATTACATTACAAATGGATCTTAATTACAGTACCTGTGATCTGTGCTGTGTTAGCAGTTCTCTACTCTCTCCGACTGGATAAAAAGTACAATACCAGCTTTGGGATCTATTACGATTGTGTGGTGGAGCAATATTTTCAGCAAATCGATGCACCTGGATTTACAAACTTTGATGAGGAATACTGGGAGAAGGTTATGAATTCAGAGCGCTTGTTAAATCTTGTACATGATAATTCAGGATGTCAATATTCTTCCCCTCAATTAAGAGAAATATTCCGTGTTAGTCGAGGAAAGAAACTCGACAATATCTACACAGTTCAGCTGTCAGTTCATGATACTGCAGTAATCCTTCCATTGGCACGAGCATATGTGAAATCTCTTAACCAATTGGATGAGATGAATCATAAAGTAGGCTTTGAAAAAACTATCGAATATTTGTACAGTCAGTTAGGTAACAATAAAACACAACTTTCTGATCTGGAAAAAGAAATATTGAAACTCAATTCCAGGTTGAATATTCATGAATTAAAAGGCTTGGAACAACTCAAAACGATTTATGAGAACTATAAGAAAACTCTAAATGATAGTCGTATTGAGCTAGCAGCAATGCGTGCGACTAAAAATCAAATCAAGCATGAGATAACCAATCAAAAGGATACTTTAATGAAAGAGGTGTCGTTTACTGAGCCGTTGAAGGTGCAGTTGATGAATTTACATGTTGATTTAGCACGAAGTCTTACCAAGTACAAAGATGATCACCCTGTTGTTAAAGGAATTCGCAATAATATTGCAAAAGTGGAGATGATGCTTAAAAATGGGATTGAACAGAATGTAGAGGTTAAAAACCTATCTGTAAATCCATTGAAGGAGCGATTGATGTCGGATTATATTCAGACAGGTATTGATGAAATATCACTTTCAGCTAAAGTTATCTCATTAGAGAAAGTAATTAAAGAGTTTGAAAAACAGTTAACCCCAGGAGTGAAGTCTAATGGATTCTCTGATCTTCTAAGAAGACGTGAGTTGTTGCTTGGTACCATTAATATGCTTAACTCAAAAATTATAGAGGTAGAAGCAGCTTTACATGGAAAGAACAGTCGCTTTATATTGATTGATGAACCATTGATTCCTACACAACCTAATCAAAAGGCTAAGGCATTCTTCTTGATTCTGGGATTTATATTAGGATTATTCTTAGCATTGGCTGTTGTTGTAGGATTAGATTTTATTGATAATCGTATTAGGTTGGTTTCTGACTTCGAGAAGTTTTTTACATTGCCAATTCTAGGTACTATTCGTCATCGCAAGAAACAACATACAATACGAGAGTTAATTGATGAACCGATGAAGTTGAAAGACGGTATAATGGTTCATGAGATGGCTGAAATTCGTATCAATTTTAATCAACGCAGAGGAGACGGAAAGTTGGTAGCCATGGTAAGTGCTAACCAAAAAGAAGGAAAGACGTTTAGTTCATTCTTGCTTGCTCAGGAAATGGCATTAACCGGAAGAAAAGTTCTGATAGTTGATTTGGATACCTATTCTCCTATGCTAACCCATAATCTTGGAATTAGATCTCATCTGGGACTGCAAGATTATTTATTTGGGAATTTAGAGTTGGATGAAGTAACAGAAAAAACACCTTTTAATAACTTATTTGCAATTGGTGTAGGGCAGAATCATTATAATGCTAATATCTATTACGATAGTAAGCGTTTTAATAACTTTATGAGTGAGGTGGCAAGGAAGTATGATCTGGTGTTCTTTGATACTCCTGCGTTGTTATATATTCCTGAAGTCGCTGGATTTCTCGATCAGGTTGATGGATTGATTTTCCTTGCAAAATTGTTTGAAACAACGCGTAGCGACATGGACCGGGTGATCAAAAAAACTTCCCATATGAAGGTTGATAAGCTTGGTGCGATTATCCTAGGTGTGAAGCAAAACGTGCTTGATCCATATTGCAAGTATAACTATTACAATTATTACTATTCTAAACGTCATGATGGAATCCTGAGACAGGAAAAAGGTGCGAAGAAGAAAGGTGATCCAGCACAGGAACCAGCAGCAACAGCTGAAAGTGGTGGAGTTGGTTCAGCAAAATCTCGAAAGATTGTTACACTACTGGTGTTAGTCACTGTTTCTGCTAGTTTGTTGGGTTTTGCCTTGCGATCGACATTTAGAAAGAACAACAATGAAGATGTTATTTTTTATGAGCAAGCAGGTGTTGTTGGTAGTTCAAGTGGTGATATTATTGAAGCCAAGGTAGAGAAAACTGTTGTTGATATGAAGGAGGAATCTTCAGTTGATTATATGTATTCTGGGACTCCACGTGAGGTGAATAATTCTTTAACGCAAAATAAGGCAGTTGGTGCTAATGGAATAAGGAATTCAATTAAACCTAAGACTAACCAAATTAAATCAGATGAAAATGTTCAGTTAAAACAATCAGAAAAACAATATCATATTAGTGCAGGTTGTTTTAAGAATTTGAATTATGCAGAGCAATTGATTAAAGACTTACAGTCAGAAGGATATTCTGCTAGTCTGTTTGGTGGAACAGCTCAAGGTCTTCATATTGTTGTGGTTGGGGCATTTAAAAGTAAAGAAGAAGCAAAAGAGAGAGCAAAGGAAATTCGAGAAGAGTCGAATTTTCAGGCAATTGTATTTTGTAAGTAGTAAACGGTGGTGGAATTATGCGATACCCTAATGAAAGGCGTCCTGTAAATTACAGAAGGCGTAAGATTATTTTTATATCTATTGTGTGTTTTTTATGTGGAATAGCAGTTTATCTGTTGTTTCCAAAACCAGAATTTAAATCAGTTAAACGTTTTACAACAGCAGGGCTTTGTGGTTGTGTTAATAAGCGAGCAGTTTATCGGTTGCCTGTAGGTTCTGACCTGGCGTCTTTAATTGCAGCAGGACATGGACTCCGACCTAGTGCAGATGTGAGCCGAATCGATTTCGATCATATTATCCAGCAAGATAGTGTATATCATATTCCATGTCGTGGTTATGAGCTTGATCTTGACTCTGCAGTGAATGCCTTGCCTGACGTTATACGACGTCCAGAAGATGAAAAGAAAATTACTGTTTTATATATTGGATTCCCAGCAGTATATTTCTTAGTAACCTATTATCCGACGAAGCAATATATCAGTGTAATGTATTTGCCTCATTCAACAGTAATGTTGTCGAATGAATATCGCTTAATGGATGTATACTTTACTTTGGGGCTAGAAAAGACAGTTGAAATTGTTGAGAAAAAGTTAGGATATCAAATTGATTACTATTTTACCCAGAATAGAGAGACATTTATTAGTATGGTCGATAAACTGAATGGTGTTTATATTGATGTGGACTCAGATTATGCACGAGCTTATGGAAGAAAGACGGGGGTGCAAGAACTGGATGGTTTTCATGCGTGGGAGTACATTCGTTTCATTAATAAAGAAAACTACAGAAGTAAAGGAAAGAAGAGTAAGAAGAGCTTGGAGCATTTGCAGCTCGAAACCAATAATCTTGACTTAGCTTATCAGATGAGGCAGATGAGGCAAAAAAAGATGATTGCAGCACTACGCAAACGTTTTAATCAAAATAGTCCAATTGAGCAGGTTAACATTGTAAGGGAGATTGTGCAGCAGTTGAGGTTTAATTCCAATTTAACTGTTGATGTGGCTTTAGAACTTGCTTCTTCGGTAGGAGAGCGATTACAGGTACGATACGGGACTCTGCCAGGGCATTATCAAAAGAAGGAAGATAGGTGGTTCTATATTCCAGATCAGTCGGGTAAACGTATTCTAAATGAGTCGTCAGATAGAGAGACTTTTAAGAACACCAATGAAACGCAAAAGCAAATATTGTATTAGGAATATACTAAATTGTAAAAATCATGAGTCGTCAGGTAGTAAAATTTGTTGGAATCTTTTCATTCTTGTTGTGTTGTATTTCAGGATTAGCACAGCAGGAATTTAAAATACAGAAGGGGGATAAGCTTAATATAACTGTAATGGAACATCCCGAATTTGAAGTGATAGATGTTATGGTGTTGCCTGATGGAAGTGTTCAGTTTCCGGCTATTGGTTTTATTAAAGCAGCCGGATTGACACCGTCGGAATTGTCGAAAAATATTCAAGTCGCATTAAAAACATACGTTGTTGATCCTATTGTCACTGTTTATATTAGAACAATTCAGAATCAGCAAGTGAATGTATTAGGGTATTTGAATCGACCAGGTCAATATCAAATATTTCAGCCTGTTAGTGTGTTGACGGGGTTGAGTCGTGCAGGAGGGATAAAAAATGCTAGACGGGTTAAATACCTCAAAGTAATCAGGGCTAATGGAGAGACCGATCAGGTTAAGATGAAAAGTTTTCTGAGAGATCCTAATTTGCTTGGAGATTTAAACGCTGGAGATACGCTGTTTGTACAGGAGAAAAATGAGTTTAACTGGGCTCGATTGACTTTCTTTACTAGTATTTTGGGAAGTGTTATTGCTATTACGCAATAGTATTATCTGTTTTTTAATCGGAAGTTGTTGGGAAAATGCTTGGGATTCTGAGGTTTATGGATTGAGTATGTAATATATGCTAAGCATATCAATGCACTGTAGAAAGGCAAGTATTCTGTTTGTATAGTAAATATTCAGCAGTATACTTGCTTTTTTTATGAATGAAATAGGTGTTTTTATGGTGTGAAAAAGTGGTTTTATTAAATAAAAACAGTCATTAATCCTAAAAAAGATGCCGTTGGTCAAAAAAACTTGAATAGGAAAGTTATATTTAGTTTATTCACGCGCAAGAAAAATTGAGGTGAAATATTCTCTGTTCAATTGTAAATGAGGTGGTAAATATGATAAGTGGAAGTTTGCGAGAGATACAATTGAATATAGAGTTAAAATGTCAGGTGGATGTTTAACGATTAAAGATGGGAAATAGACGATAGAGTAAGTTTATTTTATCTAAACTGGCAAAATATAAGGGGTAGGCAGCTAACATGAAATATTCATCTGAGAATTCAGGTGATATAATAACTAACTTAACTAAGCGATCAACTTATTATACCAGCATTTCATAAACATCCAAGGCAAAAAATTATACAGGAGTTTCTGCTTCCTAACATCTAGTTTTGAAAGATAAAGTTTTAAAGTCAACAGTTATAAGACAATTGTTGATTCTGAAGGTCTATTTCTATATTTCTAGATGACATAACAGTCGTGTTGTAAGTGTGACTGAGGAGGCGGAGCTGTATCTGGAGGGCTGGTATGTTATTTAATTCATTTAAGTTTTTAATCTTTTTTCCTTTAATCTGTATTGTATATTTTCTACTTCCTTATAAGTATAGAAATGTATTCTTGTTGATCGCAAGCTATTATTTCTATATGAATTGGGAACCTGTTTATGCAATACTCATTTTCTTTTCTTCGTTAACTACTTATTTGGTTGCACAGAAGATAGGCTCAACAACAAATAATTCGTTCCGAAAGGGGTTATTGGTGGGGAATCTCGTTGTAAACTTTGGGATATTATTTGTATTTAAGTATTACAATTTTCTTACGGAGTCGATTTTCGAGGCCTTGCAACTGTTCGGTATGCGTATGCAGATACCGAAATTTCAACTACTTCTTCCTGTTGGTATATCATTTTATACATTTCAAGCAATAGGATACACCATTGATGTATATCGAAAGAGCATCTCTGTAGAAAAGCGATTTGTTAACTATATGCTTTTTGTATCTTTCTTCCCACAATTAGTGGCAGGACCAATCGAGCGTGCTAAAAATCTACTGCCGCAATTTAGAACTCAATATGATTTTGATTATGAAAGAGCAATCAGTGGCATAAAACAAATGCTCTGGGGTTTTTTTATGAAAGTTGTTGTTGCCGATCGTGTTTCAATCTATGTTGATGCAGTTTTTGACAACTACAGTAATCATAGCGGTTCTTCATTGTTGTTAGCTTCACTTCTATTTGCCATTCAGATATATTGCGATTTTGCGGGTTATTCTAATATTGCAATTGGTGCTGCACGAATCATGGGATTCGATCTAATGGAAAATTTTAGACGCCCTTACTTTGCCACATCCTTCAAAGAATTTTGGAAACGTTGGCATATCTCCTTATCTACTTGGTTTGGTGACTATGTATATATTCCATTGGGAGGGAATCGTGTTACTAAGACTAGGCATTATCGAAATCTCGTTATTACCTTCTTGGTTAGTGGTATGTGGCATGGAGCTAACTGGACATTTTTGATGTGGGGAGGTTTGCATGGTATATACCTTATTGGAGAATTGTTGGCCAAGAGTTTTTTTCTCAAGTTAGGAAGAGTATTTAACTGGTTTGTTACTATTGTGGGGGTTGTGTTAGGATGGATCTTCTTTCGTGCTGAATCTATTGATGTAGCTTTTTCTGTCATACATAGAATATTATTCAAGCAGGGGCCACTTTTTTTAGATAAAACAACATTATCTTATGGCTTTCTAGGTGTTATTATATTGTTACTTAAGGATTTTATTGACGAGTTTTATTCCGATTTTGCCATAACTATAGGGCAGAATACCATAGCTAGATATGCATATGTACTCAGTCTTACTTGTGCAATTCTGTTAATTGGAGTGTTCAATGGAGGTCAGTTTATATATTTTCAATTTTAGTGATGAGTGTAGATGTAATTCGATTTGTAAAGTTCGTAATAATCAGTTTAATATTGATTGTGCTGATTGATTTAGGGGTGTGTGGGATCTTTGACAAATTACTTGCAATAGCAGTAAATAAGGCGCCCAATGCTTCCAAAACAGAATATGCTATGATGAAGGTTGATGCCGAAGTCATTATTATCGGTGACAGTCGCGCTAGTCATCATTACGTTTCCCAGATTATTAAAGATTCTTTAAAGATGGATGCGTATAATTGTGGACTTGATGGAACCAACTTTTTATATCATTATTGTTTAGTCACGTCGATAATAAATAGAGCAGATAAACCTCGAGTAATAATGCTGGATATTAATCCTGATGAATTTTTTGAAAGTGATAATGAAGAACAAGGAGCTGGCCTTGTTGAGCTATACCCTTTCTATCCCCAAAATAAGCATGTGCAAAATGTTATCCACTCAATAGGACCTTGGGAACAAATGAAAATGCTATCAGGAATGTATCGATATAATTCTCGATTGATTATGTTCGCACAACGATTGATGGGAACTGATTATAAGTCTACTGGTGGCTATGAAGCATTTCCAATATCTGCAAATCGGGTTCCTAAGAAGTATACAAAGCAATATTGTTTGACTGATGGAATTAAACAAGATTATTACAGGAAAATAAATGAATTAAAAGAAAGATGCGAAGCAGAAGGTGTGCGATTAGTCCTGTCGTTTTCACCAATGTTAATCCAATCAAATATATTACAGACAAAGGTTTATAAAACCTTGAATGAGTCAGTAGGTATTGTCAATAACAATGATTTTCTTGAGGATCCTAGTTTATTTAATGATAATGTTCACTTAAATCATAACGGAGCAGTTGAGTTTACCAATAAGATTGTAAAAGAACTAAGAACTATATTGTAATTAATCGGGCTGAAAAAGATAAATGATGAAGATAACGTGTGAAACGAAGGCGTGTTTTATGGGGTTGGGGTATATTGGACTGCCAACAGCAATAATTGCAGCAGATAAAAATGGGCAGGTTACTGGGGTTGATATCAATCCGTCAGTGGTAGATACCATTAACGAGGGAAGAATACATATTGTGGAACCCGGACTAGAGGACCTCTGTAAGAAAGTAGTATCTACAGGTAAATTGGTTGCATCAACCAAACCACAGGAGAGTGATGTATACCTTATCGTAGTACCTACACCATTTAAAGGCGATCATGAGCCCGATATTACATTTGTAGAAGCAGCTACGCGCTCTATACTTCCCTATCTAAAGAAAGGTGATTTATATATTATTGAATCTACATCGCCAGTTGGAACAACTGAGAAGATGGCCGAGTTGATTTATAATGCACGTCCAGAATTAAAGGATGAAATATACATTGCGTACTGTCCAGAGCGTGTGTTGCCTGGGAATGTAATCTACGAATTAGTACATAACGATCGTGTGATTGGGGGAGTAAATCCTGAATCGACTGAAAAAGCCGTGGCATTTTATCAAACATTTGTCGAGGGTGATTTACATGGGACCAATGCACGTACAGCCGAGATGTGTAAACTTACTGAGAACTCATCTCGTGATGTGCAGATTGCTTTTGCCAATGAGTTATCACTTATTTGTGATAAAGCTGATATTAATGTTTGGGAATTAATTGAACTAGCCAATCGTCACCCTCGCGTAAATATCCTACAACCAGGATGTGGAGTTGGTGGTCATTGTATTGCAGTAGATCCTTGGTTTATTGTTTCTGAGTACCCTGCTGAGGCAAATATAATAGCATCAGCACGAAAAATTAATAACTATAAAGCCTTTTGGTGTGCCGAAAAAACACATAATGCTATGTTGCAGTTTCAATTACAACATGGAAGAGTACCCAAAGTGGCAGTTATGGGACTAGCATTTAAACCCAATATCGACGATCTACGCGAATCACCAGCAAAGTATATTGCTCAAAAGATTATGCAGAGTTGCAATAATTGTGAACTCATGTTTGTCGAACCTAATGTGAAGGAACATAATATCTTTAAGTTAACAGATTATAAGGAAGCATATAATCAGGCGGATATTGTCGTATTTTTGGTGGCACATAATGAATTTAAAGGTCTGGTAAAAGAGGATGATAATAATGAAATCCTTGATTTCTGTGGCGTATTGAAATAGAAATTAGAACACGATGAAAAAAATATTACTTGTTTTTGGTACACGTCCTGAGGCCATAAAAATGGCACCATTGGTGAAGGAGTTCCAGAAACATTCTAAGCAATTTGAGACAAAAGTGTGTGTAACAGCTCAGCATCGCGAGATGCTTGATCAGGTACTTGATCTATTTCAAATAGAGACTGATTATGACCTTAATTTGATGAAGAAAGGTCAGGATTTATATGATATTACAGCAAGGGTTTTACTGGGAATGCGCGATGTCCTTAATGATTGTAAGCCAGACTTGGTGTTGGTGCATGGCGACACAACTACTTCAATGGCAACAGCGTTGGCTGCATTTTATCAACAATTTACAGTAGCTCATATTGAGGCAGGACTGCGCACGCACAATATCTACAGTCCCTGGCCTGAAGAAATCAACCGCCAATGTACAGGACGTATTGCTCAGTATCATTTTGCTCCAACAGAGCTTAGCAAAGAAAACCTGTTGACAGAAAATGTAAATGAGGATAGTATTCATGTTACTGGTAATACAGTGATTGATGCATTGTATATGGTACTTGATCAAATCAAACATCGCGATGAATTGAGAACCGAGGTAGAGACTAAGCTCGTAAGTTCAGGATTAAATGCAGATGTTGTTGAGCGTTACCTTGATGCAAGCAAAAAACGTCGCTTGGTACTTATTACAGGGCATCGTCGAGAAAACTTTGGAGAAGGTTTCCTTAGTATTTGTCGTGCCATTAAAACTTTAGCCGAAGAACATCAAGATGTTGATTTTATCTATCCAATGCACCTAAATCCAAATGTGCGCAAACCTATTCAGGAGGTGTTTGGGAAGGAAACACAGAGCAATGTGCACTTTATTGAGCCTTTGGAGTATCTTCCTTTTGTGTATTTGATGAGCAAGAGTTTCCTTGTACTAACCGATTCGGGAGGTATTCAGGAAGAAGCGCCAGGATTGGGAAAACCAGTATTGGTGATGCGTGATACAACAGAGCGTCCGGAAGCAGTTCATGCAGGTACCGTGAAATTAGTTGGAACCAACTACGACTCCATAACTAAAGAGGTTTCAGAGTTATTACTAAGTAACTCAGCCTACGAGAAAATGGCACGAGCCAATAACCCTTACGGCGATGGAAGAGCATGTGAGCGAATTGTAACAGCATTAAAAAGATAGTTCCACAGAAGGAAGTAGAGAGAATGGTGACGTTTAAAAGTAATACGCAGCAGGCTGTATGGGTTGCATTGGGGAGTCTTTCTGCTTTCCTGATGAGTATCGTTAGCTCTATGGTGCTGGTTAGGTACATGTCAAAATCAGACTATGGAACTTATAAACAGATTCTATATGTTTATAATTCGCTATTGGTTTTGTTCTCAGCTGGAATACCTAGTGCATATGCATATTTTTTACCTCGATTCTCAATTGAGAAGCAAAAGGATGTTGTTAAGCGGTTTACTATAGTATTGCTGATTCTTGGTTTTATTTTTTCGTGTGTATTATTCTTTTCTTCTGGATTGATAGCAACCATACTGAAGAATGAAAAACTTGCTTACTCATTGAAGGTGTTTTCACCCATACCCATGTTGCTTTTGCCTACATTGGGTATCGAAGGGATTTATTCGACTCTAAAAAGAACACATTATGTGGCTATATATCATACAGTAAGTCGTATGGTACTGTTGTTTTCAATATTAATTCCTGTTGTTGTTTTTCAAGGCTCTTATATTGATGCAGTATATGGTTGGTTGGCGTCATCATTTGTCTTATTATGGTTTGGACTTAGTTTAAAAGGAAAACCTTATAAAAATGTCGATACTGGAGACTCAGGTGTTAAAACTAAAGAGCTGTTGACTTATAGTATTCCTCTAATGTTGGCAACTTTACTAGGGGTAGGAACAAGGGCTGCTGATCAGTTTTTTATTAGTAGATATTTTGGAGAAGAAGTATTTGCTGTATATGCTACCGGAAAATTGCAGTTACCTTTTGTGGGTATGATAACAAATGCTGTAATAACTGTGCTAGCTCCGTTGTTTTCAAAGCTGACTGTTAATTTAGATGATACTACAGAGATAAAAGAATTGTGGACTCGATCATTGATGAAATCTGTTAAATTGATTTATCCATCGGTATTGTTTTTTGTATTTTTCTCTGTCGAAATCTTCGAAATATTGTATGGCAAGGCCTATATCGAATCAGCAAATTTTTTCTGTATATATTCGATGATATCATTCTTTCAGGTAGTGGTATTTGCTCCATTAATACTTGGACTTGGACTTACAAAGTTTTATTCACGATTGCACTTATTTGAATTTTTAATGGTTTGGTCATTAGGAATTGCTAGTATGTATCTATTTCGTAGTCCATATTCAATAATTATCATTGTAAGCTCAGTAGAAATACTAAAAATATTATTTGGCTTACGTCATATTGCAAAGGTATTAAATACCAGATATCTAGATTTGTTACCGATAAAGAAGATGGGGTCTTATTTTTTGCATGGAGTACTTGTGCTAGTCGTATTGAGGTTATTAGTCAATAATTTATGGCCGTCAGAGTTGATTATTGTTCAAACTGTAGTCTGTTTCATCATCTATGTGCTACTATTACTATTAACTTCGAAGATCGTAAAACTTGATTATCTTGAAAGTATTCAGCCCATGTTACAGCGTGTGCCAATTGTTCGTGACTTAACTTTTCTGAAATCTACGAACCATAAATCGTAACCCGAATTTATATGAAACACCTAATATCAATAATCGTTCCTGTATACAATTCCGAAGATTACATTCTGGAGTGTATAACCAGTATATTGCATCAAACATATTGGAAGATTGAAGTTATTGCTGTTAACGATGGATCGAATGATATGTCAGGTGTGATTCTGGATGAATTAGCAAAGATTGATGATCGACTTAAAGTTAGTCATACTGCCAATAATGGTGTTTCAAGTGCCAGAAATTTAGCATTAACAAAAGCTTCAGGCGATTACTTAATGTTCGTTGATTCCGATGACTGGATCGCAGAGAATATGATAGAGGATATTGTTGATATTCTGAATGAGTTTCCTGAGGTAGACTTGTTAAGGTTAGTAAGTAAGCCAGCCTATGTCAGAAATGAACAGCGTAAATTAACAGGAAATTACACCATTCTATCTTACGATAAAACATCCTATTTAAACAGCGATAGAATTGGTGGCTATATGCATAGTCTTTTTGTGCGGAGGAGTATCGTTAGTGATAACAATATTACCTTTTCAGAAGACATGAAACTAATGGAAGATCAAGAGTTTTCAATGAAGTGTGTATTGAGTTGTAAATCTATCATTTACTACGATAAACCACATTACTTTTATTATCAGTCACCCGGACAAAGTTCGAGAGATACTAACAATTCGATAGATATATTAAAATGTAGAGGTAGAGTTTATCGATATGCACGAATATCCAGTAGTACTGAGCATAAGGAAATTGTTCAGGAGCAGGCATTGACGAAATTTAGAGACTTTATTCGTGCTGCTAGATACGATGAGACGCTTAGTTTTGGTCGATTTTTAAGGATTTCAAGCTTATATTTAAGGGTGATAAGTGCAAACTATTTAAAGTTACGAATAAAAGATTTTTTACTGATAGGTTATACTTTTGGTAATAAGTTTTTTAAGGGAAAAGTGTAACATCACAACTAACAATTCTTTCAATGAAGCAAAAAATATTGATTGTCTCTTCATTCTTTTATCCAGTTAATACACCACGTGCCAATAGGGCAACTGAACTGGCGAAGGAATTTTCGAGACAGGGACATGATGTAACTGTTCTTACGGTCTTTGAAGATGAAGATTATGGCAAGATGGCCAAAGACTTTGGCATTACAATTGAAAATCTTGGAAAGCGAAAATGGAAAGCACCTGATTTTGGGCAATCAAAATTCGGTTATTTACTTACCCGATTGCTGGTGCGAGTATTCCTTCTCTTATTTGAGTTTCCCGATATCGAACTCTATTACATGGTGAAAAAAGCCCTCAAAAACAAAAGTGGGTACGATTTAATGATATCAAATGCCGTACCTTATCCAGTACATTGGGGAGTAGCAAGAGCCAGAAAAAGGAATCATCAAATTGCAAAAAAATGGGTGGCCGATTGTGGAGATCCATATATGGGATGCGAAACTGATACTTTTAAAAAACTTCCGCATTTTAAGTTTGTTGAGAAATGGTTTATGCGTAAAGCCGATCATGTAACCATTCCTGTTGAAGGGGCTAAGAGAGGATATTATGAGGAGTTTCATTCAAAGATTAGTATTATTCCTCAAGGATTCAAAATGGAACCTGTCCCTGGCGCCGATTGTGCACCAAACAACCAAGTTCCTACGTTTGTTTATGCTGGTGGATTTATTCCTGGAATTCGAGACCCTCGAGCATTTCTTGAGTATCTAACTCAGGTGACGAACGACTTTAGATTCCATGTTTTTACCAATAACGAAGGGATATTGGCCGAATTCAAAGAGCGGTTGGGCGAAAAACTTATTATTTCGTCATATGTGCCACGTCATGAGCTTTTGAAATTTATGACAACAACCGATTTTTTAGTGAATTTTGATAATAATACAGGTGTACAATTACCAAGTAAACTTATCGATTATGCTTTAGTAAAGCGACCAGTACTCAATATAACAAAAGAACTCGATACTGTTAGTATCAATTGCTTTTTGGCAGGAGATTATACAGGAGCTTATAAAATTACCGATGTAGAACAATATCGCATCGAAAATGTTTGCAGTAAATTTTTAAACTTATAGAGGCAAACTAAAACTCAAAATGGAGTATTCCAGAACAACTTTTTCAAGATATTTAACCTTTTTCCCGGTCGACAAAGTATTCTTATTCTTGCTTTGGCCACTTGGAGGATTGTGGTATGCCATAAAGAACAATGAAATACCATCGGCAAAGCTGATTATGGTTCTGTTCTTTACCTATTTTGGCTTTGTGTTCGTATTTGCCGATCCTCTTGATCCTAATGGTGCCGATTCTGCTCGTTATGCCATGGATTTGATCGAAATGCATCGCGACTCTTATGGCTTGGGAGATGTCGTTTCTATGTTGTATAGTTCAGAGACTGACAAAATGGATATCTATCAGCCATTGGCAACCTGGATTATTTCTTTGTTTACCGAAGATGCAAGATTTCTGTTTGCATTATTTGGAGGAGTGTTTGGATACTTCTATGCGAGTAATATATTGATGGTATTGCGATTGTTGAAGGACCGTATGGATATCATGGTCATCCTGTTTTTAATTGCTTATGTTCTGGTTAATCCGATATGGAATATTAATGGTGTACGAATGTGGACCGCTGCACAGATATTCCTATATGGCGTGCTTCGTTATTTGTTGTATGAAGAAAAGGCTGGAATTTATTGGTGTTTAATGACCCCGCTTGTCCATTTATCATTCGTTATACCAATCGGATTACTGTTTGGTTGGATGTTGTTGCCTAATAACATAACAGTGTTGTTTATTGCTTATATCCTGGCATCATTACTAAGCGAGGTTAACCTGAATTTTATGGAGAGCCTAGATGGCTATGTTCCCAGTTTTCTTCAGTCACGAATGGAAAGTTACGGAAATGAGGCATATGTGGAGAAACTAGCTGAGATATCTAGTCAGAATTCATGGCATGTTCATTTTGCAAAAAATGCACTAGGTTATGTGCGGTATGTATGGATCATTGTTGCGTATATGTATCGGAAAACCATTGCTGAATTTTTCCCTGATTTTAATAAATTATTTGGCTTAGGTCTCTTTGTCGGAGCATTTGCGCAGTTAGTGAGTTCAATGCCTTCGGGAGGAAGATTTTTGGTGATTTCTGATGAAATAATCTTCGCTCTTTTTGTGTTTATGTTTAGCTATGGTCGCTTAGAGTATCGAACGTATATTTTGCGCTTGATTACCATTCCAATTGTGGCCTTTGTATTGATATTCCAATTCCGTGTGGGATGTGATTATATGGGAATTCTAACATTTCTAGGAAATCCAATTATAGCACTATTTATTGATGATCAAACTCCGGTCATCGAATTTGTAAAATCGATATTTTAAAGAAAGCAGTGGTTAATTTGAAGCGAGCGATTACGCAAAATCTTCTGAATATTCCAGGTTGGAGAACCAATCGGAAGATTGTTGTTATTGAGTCAGACGATTGGGGAAGCATACGAATGCCTTCGAAAAATGTATACGACAAATTAAAGCGACAAGGTTATCCGGTCGATGATTGTCCGTATATGAAATTCGATGCCTTGGCAAGTAATAATGATCTTCATGCAATGTATGAAGTGTTAACTAGGTATATTGATAAGAATGGAAAACATCCAGTAATAACAGCGAATGCTGTTATGGCAAATCCGAATTTTGCATCGATTGAGAAAGAACAGTATCAGGAGTATCATTACGAGTTGTTCACCGAAACTTTGAAACAATATACATCGCACGACAATGCATTTGATTTGTGGAAAGAAGGGATAGGTGTTAAAATATTTCATCCACAGTTTCATGGTCGCGAACATTTAAATGTAGATCAGTGGTTGAAAGGATTACAAAGAGGTGAAAAGCATCAGCTCAGAGCATTTAAAAACCGGATGATTAGTATCACTGGTGTGAATGAAGGTACTCGTTTCGATTTTATGGAGGCGCTAGATTATTACACCGAAAGTGAATACGAGCACAAAGCGACAATTCTGCAGGAAGGAATGGATCTTTTCGAAAAACAATTTGGGTATCGCTCAAAAAGCTTCATTGCTAATTGCTACATCTGGAATCAAAAAAATGAAGATGCACTTCAGTCAAAAGGAGTAGAATATATTCAGGGAATCCCTAACCAAATTCAGCCAAAGCTTAATAATAAAGGGCATTCCTATCTTTACAAAAAACATTACTTAGGGGAAAGAAATGCTAATGAGCAAAGGTATTTAATAAGGAATGCACATTTCGAGCCATCACAGCAACCCGGAGCGGATGTAGTATCAGAATGCTTACGTCGTATAGGTATTGCATTTAGGTGGAACAAACCGGCTATAATTAGCGCTCATCGTTTGAATTTTATTGGATATATCGATGAACGCAACAGGCACGACAACCTCAAAATGTTAGATACATTATTAAAAAATATTTTAAAACAATGGCCTGGAGTGGAGTTTATGACATCAGACCAACTCGGAGATTTGATTAAATATGGGGAACGTAACTAAACGCAGGCTATTGTTTTTAATGCCATCGCTCGCAGGTGGAGGTGCCGAGCGAACACTAATTAATTTGTTCAAAGCGATTGACTATACCAGGTATGAGGTACACCTGGTTGTTGTTGCGAAGTATGGTCCGTATGTAAAGCAAGTTCCACAAGAGGTTCAAACTACATATCTGTTTAATAGCAATCTGGTAGTACGTATCCTGGCACTATTGCAGAAGAAGACAGGGTGGGAATGGCTGTTTAAACAACGTATTCAACGTAAATTAGGAAAACAAACCTTTGATGTAGGAATTAGTTTTCTCGATAGCAACTTTACCAACTTGTTATTTTTTGTAGAAGGAATAAAGCGGAGGTTTACATGGGTACACAGTTCGTATAAATCGTATCGCAACTTTGCACGTTTCTATGAGAATAAAGCATATCGCGAAAAGTTAATCAAGGAAAGATATAGTAGATTAGATGGTATCTGTTTTGTATCGCACGATGCACTTGAAGAATTCAAGGAAGTATTCGGTGAATATGACGATATGCGCGTGGTTTATAACTTAATCGATTCAAACGGAGTGCTAGAGAAGGCCTGTGTTGAAAAAGCAGACAAAGTTGATACGCGATTTCAGTTTGTGGCCCTTGGAAGCCTGTTACCAGTAAAGGGATTCGATCGATTAATACGTGCTGCAAAGATATTAAAGGACCAGGGAGAAGAGTTCCTGGTAACCATTGCGGGGCGCGGACCAGAAGAGGACCAACTAAAGAAACTGGTTGATGAGAATCAGTTAAACAACTATATATCATTTGCCGGTTTCTTGTCAAATCCTTATTCCCTCTTAAAATCGGCCGATGCTTTTGTGATGAGCTCTGTTTCAGAAGCCTTGCCAACGGTACTTTGTGAAGCAATGATACTAGGAAAACCCACAGTTGTAACCAACTGTAGTGGATGTCGAGAATTGGTAGAGCAGGGAAAGTATGGATTAATGGCTGAGCAGGACGATGCA
Organism: Puteibacter caeruleilacunae; assembly: GCA_005217565.1. GTDB lineage: Bacteria > Bacteroidota > Bacteroidia > Bacteroidales > Prolixibacteraceae > Puteibacter > Puteibacter caeruleilacunae. The sequence continues at coordinate 160,629 of SJCO01000004.1, read as the reverse complement.
GATCTTGCCAGTAAAATGTCACAGTATATTACTAATCCTGAATTATTAGAGCATTTCCACAAACAATCGCTTGAAAGAGCAAATATCTTTAATGATCAGGCAATGCTTGCCGAATATTACGACGTATTTGAACGATAAGATAGATACATGAAACTGTTACAAATAAATACCCTCGCTAACCAAGGAAGTGTTGGTCGCATTGCTGAAGACCTGGGAGTTGTAGCCAAACAACATGGTTATAACAGCTATTTTGGGTGTAGCACAATAGGAGCCAATGGTAGTAGTAGTGATATTATTAAAATAGGCACACCAATAGATGTTAAGCTCCATGGACTCAAAACCAGAATCTTTGACTTGCATGGATTTGGATCAAAGGGAGCGACAAAACAGTTTGTAAGAACAGTTAAAGAAATCAATCCCGATATTATTCACCTGCACAATGTTCATGGATATTATCTGAATATTGAGGAATTATTTCATTATATAAAGACAGCCAATAAACCAGTTGTGTGGACATTTCACGATTGTTGGTCGTTTACTGGTCACTGTAGTTATTTCGATTTTGTAAACTGCTACAAATGGAAAGATCAGTGTCAGCAATGCCCGAATAAAAAAGGTTATCCGGGAAGTTGGTGGCGCGATAACAGTCGCAATAACTTCATCCGGAAACGTGAGCTATTCACTGGTGTGAAGAACATGAGAATTGTAACTCCATCGCATTGGTTAAAACAATTGGTTGAAGAATCATTTCTGAAAGATTATCAGGTAGAGGTAATCCATAATGGTATTGACCTTGAACGATTCAACATTGCTGATGATACAACGCTCAGAGAAAAATACAACCTAAATAACCAGAAAATACTGTTAGGGGTAGCAAGTACCTGGGACAGAAGAAAGGGATTAGCTGATTTTGAAAAACTCAGTCAACTTATTAGCAATGATTACAGCATTGTGTTAGTTGGATTGAATGAATCGCAGATTGAAACATTACCTGAAGATATTATTGGAATAGCAAGAACCGAAAATGTAGATGAACTTGCAGGCCTTTATGCTTTGGCCGATGTATTCCTAAACCCAACTGATGTTGATAACTTCCCAACAACCAATATTGAAGCATTGGCGTGTGGTACCCCTGTAGTTACATACAATACAGGAGGCAGCCCTGAAGCGGTTGACCAAAATACGGGTATTGTTGTGGAGAAAGGAAATGTACAAGGTTTGTGGGAAGCAATCCAAAAGCTTGGCAATGAAAATAAAACGTATTACCAGAATGTCTGTCGCCAGCGAGCCGAAGAAATGTTCAATAAGCAAGATCGTTATCACGATTATGTTGAACTTTATGAAAATGTACTTCAGAAAAACAAGATATGATATCGCAAATTAAGAGAGATCTAAATAGAAACTTAAGTAACATACCAGGATGGCGCACCAAGCGTCGCATTGTAGTGATTGAGTCTGACGATTGGGGAAGTATCCGTATGTCGTCTCAGGCATCGTTTAATCGATTAAAAGATGCTGGTATCCATGTTGATAAGGATCATTACAATGCAAATGATGGCCTTGAGAGTAATAAGGATATGGAGATGCTGATGGAGTTGCTTCAGCAACATCATGATTCTACAGGCCGACATCCAGTAATTACTGGGGTAAATGTTGTTGCCAATCCTGATTTTGAGAAAATTGAAGCCAATGGCTTTAGCAAATACGAGTATGAATCCTATATCGATACTTGTTCAAGATATCCTAATCACGATCGAGTATATGAGTTATGGAAGCAAGCCCAAAAAGAGCGTTTGATGGTTCCCGTGTTTCATGGTCGCGAACATTTAAATGCTCAACGTTGGTTGCGTGGCTTACAGGCTGGCTGTGAATCTACACGGTTGGCATTCGATTGTGGTGTAACCGGTATTCCTAATGGAATCAACGGAGCTCAGATAGGAGATTATCAAGCCGCCTTTGACATTGATACACTTGAAGATGTTGCATATCAAAAAGAAGTATTGACAAGCGGACTCGACCTGTTTGAAAAATTATATGGTCATCGTGCAAAATTCTTTATTCCAACCAATGGACCATTTAATAATCAGCTTGAACCAATTGCGAAGCAAAGCGGTATTGATTACCTGGGGACAGGGAAAATTCAGTTAGAGCCACAAGGTAACGGACAGTATAAAAAACACTTCCGATATTTAGGTAAAAAAAGTGCTGATGGTATCATGTATCTAACACGTAATGCTTTTTTTGAGCCGAACTCGTGGGAATATTCATTATCGAAAGACTGGGTAAATGATTGTTTGCACGAAATTGAGTTGGCCTTTCGTTGGCATAAACCCGCAACGATTAGTTCGCATCGAACCAATTACATTGGTTGGCTGAATGAAGATAATCGTTCAAACGGATTAACAAAGTTGAATGAACTACTATCTGCCATTATTAAAAAATGGCCAAATGTTGAGTTTATGACATCAAGTGAGTTGGGAGATTTGATTAGTACCACTAAAAAATAGTTTCAAGTCCATGACAAAAGATCAAAATAGCATTGTGTTTATCAATCAAAGTTCAGGATATCTGATGGTTGATATTATCAATGCCTTTGCTAACAAATACCATAAACGAACGCTGATCACGGGCATGTTAAATCCAAGAAACAAGCCATTGGATGAAGATGTAAGTGTTCAAAAAATAGTAGCCTATAACAGAACTAGTAACGTAAGGCGACTACTGTCGTGGCTTGTTGGATTTTTACAAATACTAATGCAGGTGTGGTTTAAGCATCGCAAAGCGCATCTGTTTATTGTTACAAATCCACCATTTGCGACACTTGTGCCAATGCTTTGTCGGAATAAATTCTCATTGCTGATATTCGATATTTATCCCGATGCATTGGTCGACCATAACATGATGAGTGAGTCATCGTTTTTCATCAAATTATGGAAACGATGGAATAAAAAGGTCTACCGCAGAGCTGAAAATGTATATACATTAAGTGGAGGGATGAAAGGTGTTCTGTCGCAATATGTCGACCGAGAGAAAATAGATGTAGTTCCAATCTGGACTGACAATAATTTCTTGAAACCTGTTGCCAAACGTGATAATCCTTTTGTTAAGAAACAAGATTTGCAAGACAAATTTACTGTATTATACTCTGGAAATCTTGGACATACACACGATGTGGAAGTAATGGTTGAATTAGCCAAGGCTACAACCGATCCTGATATTGAGTATGTTATTATTGGAGGTGGTGAAAAGTGGAATTTACTGTTGGAGATGATTACAGAAGGAAGCGTAAATAACTGTACATTACTACCCTGGCAACCTACCGATCAGCTACCATATACCTTGTCTTCGGCCGATATAGCTGTAGTAACCCTGGGTAAAGAGGCCTCTAAACTGAGTGTTCCAAGTAAAACCTTCAATTATATGTCGGTAGGTGCTCCAATATTGGCAATTGCTGAAGAAGATGCCGAGTTGGCGCAACTTATTGATTTCTATAAGATAGGATCATATCATTCAGCAGACGATTTGAGAGGAATGTTGCAATTTATTGAGCAAATTAAATCGGATGAAGCAGTCGCGAAAAAACTACAAACTAATGTGTTGACTGCGAGCCAAGACTTCACTCCTGAGAATGCAATGAAATTTTTGTAGAAAAAAGAGTCAATCATAAATTTACTATTAAGTTAGTATTAGCATTAATTGTTAATAATTATATCTAATCAATAGCAATATATTTCGGGGAATTAGTGTAATTTGTGCACTGATCAAAAATCCCCGTTTATAAACCTAACAACAGAGAAAAAAACGAATAAATTATAAGCGCGATGAAAGAGAAATTTATTGAATTGTTTCAAGAAACAGTGGAGATTGAAGATAGAGAAATTCAATTGAGCGACAATTTTCGTGAGTATGAGGAATGGGATTCATTGGCCTATTTATCGGTCATTGCAATGCTTGACGAAGAGTTTGAAGTAGAAATAGAGGAAAAAGATTTTAAGCAAATATCTACCATTGGAGAGTTGATCGAGGAGGTAGTAAAACGTTCTCAAAATTAAGGAGATCTAATGGCATTATTGGATTTTGATGAAGTAGGAATTTCTGCCCTTGCGGCGGCAGTTCCTCAAAATGTGATTGACAACTATAATTATACTAAATATTTCCCTGAAGAAGCAGTAAAAGAGGTAGTCGACAAAATCGGCGTTAAGGAGCGTCGATTTGTGGATCAGGAAACATGTGCATCAGACCTATGTTTTGCTGCAGCAGAGAAGCTTATCGAAGACAATAAAATTGATCGGGAAGAGATTGATTTACTGGTCTTTGTTTCTCAGACGGCAGATTATCGGATGCCTGCAACGTCAATAATTCTTCAGGATAGATTAAAACTTTCGAAAACGACCATAGCATTTGATATAAACCTTGGATGTTCAGGTTTTATCTATGGATTATCGATAGTGTATTCAATGGTCCAAAGTGGAAATATCCGTAAAGCTTTATTGCTTGATGGAGAAACCCGATCGAAAGCATATTCCCCAAAAGATAGGCAAACGGCGTTCCTTTTTGGTGATGGTGGAGTAGCAGCGTTGATTGAAAAAGGTGATCGGTTTGGTAAGAGCCATTTTTCAATGAACTCTGATGGATCAAGATCATCTTTGATAAAGATTGATGCGGGAGGATATCGCAATCCAAGTTCTGTTGAAACATTGAAAGAAAAGGTGGTTGATGAATATGGAAACATCCGTACAGCAGAGCAGGGTTACATGAATGGAGCAGATGTTTTTAGCTTTGTAATCAGAGAGATACCTAAAGATATAAAAAGACTGTTAAAGCAACATAATCAGAATAAAGACGAGATTGATTACTTCGTGTTTCATCAAGCAAATGGATTTATCAATGGATATTTGGCCAAGAAATTAAAGCTACCATTGGATAAACTACCATCAACGATTGAAAAATATGGAAATACATCTTCGGTATCTATACCATTAACTATCGTATCTGAGTTAAAAGATGAGTTTCATACACGAAAAAAAGTTGTACTAAGTGGATTTGGTGTTGGAATGACATGGGCAACAGCAATCATCAATATGGATGAGTGTAATATAAGTGACATTGTAGAAGTGTAGAGATATGAGACGAGAGGGCAATCCTTTTACGCTAGAAGGAAAGAATATAATGGTAACCGGAGGTTCGTCGGGACTAGGTAGAGCCTGTGCCATTGAAGCATCGAAACAAGGGGCAAGAGTTTTTGTGTTGGGGCGAGATGGAGAGCGCTTGCAGGAAACACTGTCTCTGATGGCGAATCCAGATTTGCATAGCTTACACTGTGTAGAATTTACAGATGTAAGTGCAATTAATGAGTTGTTTTCCGAATTCCGAAGAGACCGACAGAAATTCAATGGTTTGGTGCATTGCGCTGGAATATCGACAACTTTACCGTTAAAGATGGTGTCAGAGGAGAAGCTTAATAATTTTTTCGCTACTAATGTAAACTCTTCTATATTCTTATCTCAGCAGTTATCAAAAAAGTGTTTCCTGGAAGAATCAGGTTCTAGTCTGGTATTGATGGCTTCAATAATGGGAGTAGTAGGAGAGATGGGAAAATCTCTTTATTCCGCTACAAAAGGAGCACTTGTTTCTGCAGCAAAATCTATGGCGGTTGAACTGGCCGCAAGAAAAGTACGCGTTAATACAGTTTCCCCTGGTGTTGTAAAGAGTCCGATGACTAATACAGCCTTCTATAGTAGAGATGAAGAAGCTTATAAAAAAATAGCAGCCAAGCATCCATTGGGGATTGGTGCACCTGAGGATATAGCTAACACATGTGTTTTTTTGTTGTCAGATGCAAGTCGATGGATAACAGGGACTAATGTGATTGTTGATGGAGGATATACAGCAAAATAATGATGGAAAAAAAGGTAATAATAATAGGGGCAGGTGGTCATGCAGCTGAGCTGGATGAGTATATTCAGATTATTAATCATAAAGGAGAGGAACCGGAGATAGAAGTTTTAGGTCTTATTGATGATAATTCTGAAAATTATGACCGTTATAGTTTTTCAGCACCATTGCTGGGAGAGATAAAGAAGCATAAAGTTCGAACCGATTGTTATTATCTTATGGGAATAGCAAATTTGGAGTATCGGGCAATGTTTGTTTGGAGCTTCTTGGAACAGGGAGCCAAGTTTATGTCACTAATTCACCCAACCGCATATGTTTCTCCTTCAGCTACCATTGCAGAAGGAGTAGTGATTGGACCCAATGTGAATGTTGGTCCAAATGTAAAAGTTGGTGAATACACCCTATTAAATTCCCGATGCAGTATCGGACATGACACCGTAATAGGTACCTGTAATTTTATCTGTCCGAATGTCTGTTTCTCGGGCTTTACTACCATCGGTGATGGTAATATGTTTGGGATTAACAGTGCTACCTTACCAGGAATTACTATAGGTAGTGATAATAAAATTGCTGCAGGTATGGTAGTAGATAAAAACATAAAAGATAACGCTGTAGTATTTCATCGCTTTAAGGAGAAAGTGATGGCCGTACCGAAATAACCAATAAACAGAAGAAAGAGAAATGTCAAAGAAAATAGCATTAATAACAGGTGTAACTGGTCAGGATGGGGCGTATTTATCAGAATACCTGTTGAAAAAAGGATATATAGTACATGGATTAAAGCGACGTTCGTCCTTGTTTAATACCGATCGTATTGATCATATCTATCAAGATCCACATGTTGAAAACCGAAACTTTATTCTGCATTATGGTGATCTTACCGATAGTATGAATATTACACGAATCATTCAGGAGGTACAACCAGATGAAATTTATAATCTGGCAGCAATGAGTCATGTAAAAGTTAGTTTCGATACTCCTGAGTATGTAGGTAATGCTGATGGTTTAGGAACATTACGTATACTTGAAGCTGTAAGATTACTGGGCTTAACCGAGAAGACCAGAATTTACCAGGCATCCACATCAGAATTGTATGGTTTGGTACAGGAAGTTCCTCAAACTGAAACAACGCCATTTTACCCACGATCGCCGTATGCAGTAGCTAAGATGTATGCCTACTGGATCACTGTAAATTACCGTGAGGCATATAAAATGCACGCATCAAACGGAATCTTGTTTAACCATGAGTCACCTATTAGAGGTGAGACTTTTGTAACCCGAAAAGTAACACGAGCGATGTCGCGCGTGGCTTTAGGAATGCAAGTGCAGATGTTTATGGGTAACTTAAGTTCAAAGCGAGATTGGGGACATGCAAAAGATTATATCAAGGCAATGCACTTAATCCTGCAACAGGATGAGCCATCTGATTATGTGATAGCTACAGGAATCACAACAACAATCCGTGACTTTATTAAACTGGCCGGAAGTGAAGTTGGATTAACAATAGAATTCAGAGGCGAAGGAGTAGAAGAAGAAGGATATCTTGCGGCAATAGATGAAGCAAGATTCATTGAGCGAGTAGGAGAGTCATATTTAGAAACAATTAAAGTCCGTGTAGCAAATCAGGATGTTGTTGTGTCGGTAGATCCACAGTATTTCCGCCCTACGGAAGTTGACTTGCTAATTGGGGATAATACAAAATCGCGAACCATATTAGGATGGGAGCCTGAATATGATTTAGCAGGATTGGTTGAAGATATGATGCAAAGCGATGTGAAGCTCTTTAAGAAAGATGCATATCTAAAGGCCGGAGGTTACCAGGTTTTGAATTATTTTGAATAGAGGAATGAAGGTTGAAAGGAAAAAAGGTTAGACGGTATTGGCCGCAGAATACGTGTTCCTTTTCAGCTTTATTGAACTTTACTAATGGATAAAGATAGTAAAATATACATTGCAGGTCACCTGGGACTAGTTGGCTCTGCAATAACAAAGAACCTTCGATTGAAGGGGTATAATAATCTGGTTTTAAAAACATTTGAGGAGCTAGATTTAACTGATCAAGTTGCAGTTCAGCAATTCTTCGAAACTGAACAACCAGAATATGTTATTTTGGCTGCAGCTAAGGTTGGAGGGATAGTTGCCAACAATACTTATCGGGCTCAGTTTATTTACGAGAATCTACAGATTCAGAATAACGTGATCCACCAGTCGTATGTACACGGTGTAAAAAAGTTATTGTTTCTCGGATCAACTTGTATTTATCCCAAAATGGCTCCACAGCCAATGCCTGAAGATTGCTTACTTACCGATACATTGGAATATACGAATGAGCCATATGCTATTGCTAAGATTGCCGGATTAAAGATGTGCGAATCATACAATCTGCAATATGGAACTAATTTCATTTCAGTAATGCCAACAAACCTGTATGGTCCTAATGACAACTTCAATCTGGAAACATCTCATGTATTGCCAGCTATGGTTCGTAAAATTCATCTGGCTAAAGCACTTGAGGATAATAATTGGGATAGTATTCGAAATGATCTAAATAGCAGACCAGTAGAAGGAATTAGTGGGGAAGCATCAAATGAAGAGATTCTGAAAATTTTAAATAAATATGGAATCAGTCAAGTAGATACGACTGTAACATTGAATCTTTGGGGAACAGGCAAGCCAATGCGGGAATTTTTATGGTCGGAAGATATGGCTGATGCTTGTGTATTCCTATTGGAGAATAGAGATTTCTCAGATGTAGTAAAAGAATCTAAGAACAAGGCAACAGGTACCTCTGAAATCCGTAATACCCATATCAATATTGGTACAGGTAAAGAGATTTCTATCAAACAATTGTCAGAGGCCATCCAAAAAACAATTGGTTATAAAGGTGTTATTGATTTTGATACAACAAAGCCTGATGGAACAATGCGTAAATTAACCGATCCATCAAAACTTCACAAATTAGGATGGAAACATCAGGTTGAGTTAGATGAAGGAATCAATATGATGTATCGCTTTTATATCAAAGGCCTTAAATAATCTTTGAATTCTCTCTAACTCAGTTGTTTCTTCCAATCGATCGTAAAACTTCATCGTGTTTATTTATTTTGTAACCTCCGTTACTGTAACCGGGGTTACAAAATGATAAGACTGCCAGAATATTCTCCCAACATTTGCCCCATTCATATTTTTATATTTATTTAGCATCATCATAAAGAGGTGAAGTAAAGCGGGGATAGAGTTTTTGTTTTAGAGTGCTGTGATCAAGTAACGATAGAGTAGTTACTAGGTACTAAAAAACAAAACAGATGTATGATTATTTAATTGTGGGGGCCGGACTGTTTGGTGCTGTATTTGCTCAGCAAGCAGTGGAGAAAGGCAAAAAGGTGCTTGTGATCGAGAGGCGCGATCACATCGCTGGAAATATTTATTGTGAACAACACGATGGGATAAATGTCCATAAGTATGGGGCACATATCTTTCACACAAGTGATGAAAATGTGTGGAAGTATATTAACCGATTTACGTCATTCAACAACTACATTAATTCACCCATTGCTCGATTCGAGGATAAGTTGTACAATCTTCCATTCAATATGAACACTTTCTTTCAGTTGTGGGGAACAATTTCTGCACCCGAGGCTAAGGAGAAGATTGAAAGGCAACGCAGTAAGTACAAAGATTTGAATCCTAAGAATCTCGAGGAACAGGCACTACAACTGGTGGGTGATGATATCTATCACACCCTCATCAAAGGGTATACCGAAAAGCAATGGGGACGAGCGGCTACAGAATTACCGGCTTTTATAATCAAACGAATTCCATTACGTTTTACCTTCAATAATAACTATTTTCATGATCCTTACCAGGGTATTCCTAAAGATGGATACAATGCTCTAATCGATAGATTACTTGAAGGCGCAGAGGTAAGAACAGGGATCGATTTCCTCGAGAACCAATCTTATTTTCGATCAATAGCCGGGACAATTATCTATACCGGTGAGATTGATCAATTTTACGACTATCGCTTTGGACAGCTCGAGTATCGGAGTCTTAAGTTTGAGCATCAGCTGATTGAAAATCTCGATAATTATCAAGGGAATGCTGTGGTTAATTATACCGAAAGAGATGTGCCGTATACACGCGTCATCGAGCATAAACATTTCGAGTTTGGGAGTCAGTCAAGTACCATAATCACCAAGGAATATCCGGCGGAGTGGCAGCAAGGACTGGAACCTTATTATCCTATTAATGACGACCGGAATAGTACATTGTATCTGGCTTACAAAGAATTGGCCTCGCACGATTCACAGGTGATATTTGGTGGTCGGTTAGGCGAATATAAGTACTACGATATGGATAAGGTAATTGCATCGGCACTTGAAAAATCATCCATCATTAGTTAATCTAAGAATCCAGGAATCATGAAAATATATGTAGCATATCATAAGGAGTGCAAGCAACTTACCAGTGATGAATTATACACCCCATTGCATGTGGGGAAGGCCATATCAAAAGTCAATCTGAATATGATAGGTGATGATACCGGAGACCATATCTCCGAAAAGAATGGAAGCTTCTGTGAAACCACGGGTTTGTATTGGATGTGGAAAAATACCAATCACGAATATGTGGGACTGTCGCATTATCGACGATATTTTTCGGCAAAAGAAAAGACTCTAGGGGAGCAGTTGTTGAACGGATTAAGATACCTCATCGGTATGGGGAAAAAGAGGAGAGGAGTGATCTATGCGAAATCTACCATCAAAAGATGTAATCAGATTCTTGATCTTGAAACGGCAAAGAAGCTTCTTGCGGAGTATGATGTTATAATCCCTCAAAAACGGTATTTGAAAAGATCGATTGAGGAGCAATATGCTATTAGAAGACCGAACAACGATCTGAAAATTGTTGGCGAGATCATTCAGGAGAGGCATCCCGAATACATGCAACTTTTTACAAAAGCCATGGCGAATAACGCGATGTATGCCTGCAACATGTTCCTGATGAAAAAGGAACTATTCGACGATTATATGGAATGGCTGTTTGATATCCTCTTTGAATTAGAGAAGAGGGTAGACCTCACTGGATACAGTTCCTATCATCAACGCATATACGGCTTCATCGCCGAACGACTGCTTATTGTATGGTTAGGGAATCAAACAGCGCAAGTAAAAGAACTCCCTGTGTTGTACTTTAAGGGGGAATGAAAGAACATAGTGTTCCGCCGATGGTTGGTTTGACTTCACCTTCACCTTAGACTTCACCTGTCAGCGTGTTTTAGTATTGGGATGTGGTGATGATTCTGCCCGTTAGGGCAGATAATGTCGGTAGAGACATATGAATCCCTGGATTTGCTACGTTTCATCCGGGGTTAACTTTTTAACCCATGATGAACGTCAGTGAATCATGGGACTATCATGATCACAATCAAGAACACCACCGCCACTGCACCCCATAGCCAACAAAACATCAAACATTCCGTTGGCGGAAGAACCATTAAATTTGTAGAGAATTTCATGGAAACTAACCTCTTTACTTCGGTAAAATCGAAAACCGCTCCGCTACAAGCCTATCTACCAACCTATCGGCTATAACTTCTCCTGCCAAAACCAAACGATCCATTAAGGTTGCAAAATTACTCTGTCTGATATTTTGATCAAGCGCATAGAGTAAAGCCTCCAGTAAACTGTTATACCTTAATTTATCCGATTTTATTTCAATCAAATACCTATTCACGCCGCAAAGCTCAGCCCCTGGAATTCTGACCTGATCATTGCTGTCACATTCTCTGGCCAGAATATTAGCAGAGAGGTCTTTTTGTAATTTAAGTGTATCAACAGTCGCAGAGAGCGTATTATAACATCCCTGTAGCTCACTCTGAAGTTTTTTAACCTGTGCCTGCAGGTCTGGGATCAGTTTCAGTGCAAAACCAATCGCATGTAGCTCCCATTTCGAATACCAGAACTCGGTGATCAGTTTTACCAGCACCTTCTCCATTTTGTGCTTGCCTTGTACATTATGAATAAACCAAAATGTATTGTGATGTTTACCCAGAAACAATGATATTTTGGCGTGGCAATGCTCAGTATAGATTTTCAGACCTTTCTTACGTTTTGTGAAAAGTGCATTTACAGCAGGAAGATAAGTCGCTTCGATATGCTCAAGCATGGCAAGGATACTATCTAATGAGTCTTGATTCTTATGCTCCACATATAATCTTCCTAAAACAATTTCTTTAATTCTATGAGCAAATAACTCGGCATACTTCAAGCTGTAATTGCTTCGCGAGCTATAATAATTTTTAAGTCCTTCACGTCGGAAATTCTGCGATACTGTGGCATAAAACTCACGCCATAAAAAGTAATAAAGTTTCTTTAAAGGGAAGACATGCCCACGCGACGATCGTGTACCTTGCAGACGGTCAAGTGTTTGTTGTGCGTAGTTATGAAACGAACTAGCAATGGGTGTCCATTTGTTATCATAAGGCTCAAAAGGGTCATTAGGGTGGATGAGATCTAAGCACAAATAGCTGGGAGAAATACAAAATTCATCCAAATCAGGAGCATGTATGTTGCTCAGTTTATTTTGCCAATAACTACTATACGTTTTATGCTGATCGTTGTATGCAACATAACCAATTCCAGGCGCAAAGGAGTTGTGTTTTAGTCGCTGAAGCGCATTGATAACCAAGTCATAGGCGATGTATGATTTAATCTCATCTTTAGGAATCTGTCCCGAGAAATAATTTCGATGATCAGGATCGGACTTATTCATCTGATTGGATTTAAAAACATGAAGTTACGAAAAAAATATATACATCGAAGAACTTGTGACAATTCTACGCTGCTTATGGTAATGTTAAGCAACAGGATTGCAGAAAAAGCCGATTTCGCTGATGGGTTTTAGAGCTTTATGTCAGTGTGTAAGTGGCTAGTTATCATTAATTTCGCCTGTTTTTATTGTATGAGCCTCAGTATGGCATGTGAGCTTTAATCTAAATCGACGCTGTCTATTGATGCTAACAGGTTCATCGATTCGCAGTGATCACACATATCCCATAAACCAAGTGAATTATGGCAAAATGGCCTTGAAAAATGGAACACCTTCCAGTATCTTCTCGTAAAAATATATACTAAAACAAGAAGGGAGACTCCCCTCCTTTTTTGGGTTGTCAAGACCATTTATAATCACCCGCAGCATTTAACATACTGCGGGTTCATATCATTAAATGCTATATTTTAGGCCGGTCAATGGAAATTTTTTCAATATTTTTACTAGTCAAAATACCACCTACACTAAAAATAAATAGCCATTCAAATAATGGTCATTATAAAATACCTGTCTTAAAAAGTAAAGATAGTAACTTGCTGGTGTTCTGATCTGTTAAGTCCGCTTTTGAAGCAGGAATGAAGCTTTTTTCTTCATCTGTCGGAAATTCAGTCAGATAATCTAATAATCTAAAGATCGTTAAATAATGAAACGAATTGGAATAAGTATTTTATTCGTATTAAGTTTGATTCCAGGTATTGTTTTAGCCCGATTTATAAATGTAGAAGATAGTTATTCTTCATTTGCAACCAATCAAATTTCTAACTTGGGATCTTCGGGAGAGGTAGTTGGCAATAATTCAGTGAAATATGTAGCTGTTGGTTGTGCAGTTGGGATTTGCATACTTGCATATGTGATTTTTAAGAAAAATCGCACAATAGGTAATTCTTAACTCATTGCTACCATCAATTCACTCACTTGAATGACATTTCTACTTAGATTAATTTGTATTGTGATATTTATTTTCGAAATTTAACAAGAGGGTGGTAATAAATTTTTAGCGCTATGTTGTGTCCTGATGAAGTCAAAGTCGTTAAAAGTCTGGTGAAGTTATTCGACTGTGTAAGGCAGATTGATGGCTATGCCAGGAACTTTTATATGCTTTCTTTTAACAATACCGTTAGCGAAACCGATTGGTTTAAAGATGTTCCAGAACTACTTGCAAAGATGAATGCAAAGGCATTAGATTGGATATATCGCGACCCTAATGTTTGGAATAATATAAAAACATCTATTGAAAAATGTACGACCGAATTTGGATTAATCTCTGCTAAAAATAAATTGTATGTTTCGCGAGGTGAGTGGATCAACGATCTATATACATTGAAGGATGTGATTGCAGATGCTCGTAAGGCCAGTATTGATGCTATTAATAAAGCCGAAGATCATCATGAATTCTTAAAAGATTTATGTAAGAGACTAGGAAATCGAATTAATCATGGCGACTATATAGAGAAGTATCAGCAAGAAGAGTTCTGTGATCCTCAGGCATTAGTAACGTTAAAAATGGTCCATCAAATGTTGGTTATTGTTACAGAGTTGATGGAATCGTTGTACCGCGAATTGCTCGAAATACATCCGATATGGGATGAATTAAGCATAAAGATAGACTCAATACAAGTCGGCTTAGAAGCCAAGAATGTCCCTAGTTCCTTTTGCGACCTCCTAAACTTCAAACAAGCCTCAAGTGTATGGTTGTATATAAAAACGAAACTAGAAGAGAAAGAGGCTTTACCAAATTGCGATACAAGTGTTCCTTTCAATAAGTTGTTTGCTACTAACCTTATGGGTAGTGAATGTCCTTAGTGCAAGGTGATTACTGCTGACCTAGTGACCAAGCATAGTGACAGTAAATCTCGCAAACCGTTAGAGATGCTAATGCCCGTCGCAAAAGCTTTGAGAGCACATATTTTTATTCATTATAAGTGACTTCTTGAAACAAGAATGAGAATAATCTCAAAAAATATAAGAATAACGTCAGTTTTTCGTCAAAAAATCCATACTTTTGATCGTCGTTAATTATAACGTAAAGAGAAACTATGAGCTGAGTAACTCTTAGTTTGTTCTTTTTCGTCGAAAAGTGAAAAATCAATTTATAGCCTGCTGGAGTTGGGGAACTCCAGTAGGTTATTTTTTTATCCGGTAAGGCTTTTTTATACTTTCATCCGCAAAAATATGCTCTTCACATAATAAAATCCAAGCTTCATAAAATATGACGGAGATGTATGGAATAAATAATTTGATAAATAGTATTTTTGAAATCTAGAGTTAAGAAACAATCAATTAAAGATTGATTAGCCCTGTCGAGAATTGTGATTGATTGTTTCGGCAGGGTATTTTTTTGCTTGAAAAAGTGTAAGAATTTCCACCCGATTGTTGTCTGGGCTCCTCATTGGGAGTTTTATCTGATCGATGATATACTCTCTTTCCTATCCCATGTTTCTGCTACTCGTAAAGGTTAGTCATAGGGTAAAGAGAATATATACCTCCAATGAAGATATCTTTGTTTTAAGGGGTAACCTGTTAAAGTGGATAAAGCTGACACCGTTTGATGATGAATGTTGATCTATAATCGAATTCTCAACCAATGCTCCATAGAAGTTTATATGCAGTACAGTATCATCATTACTCGGCATGTTTGAAGTGTGCTTACTACCTCATTTTCTAAAATATTTAAAATGTCAAAATAGATACAATATGTTTATCCGATAGATTTTTATTATCTTAGAGATTCATTTCGAGGTTGTGCCCTGTCGGTGTTATTATTGGGGTTGTTTTGTAATTTGTATTTTTACCGACAGGGCTTTATTATGCCGGTTTAATCAGTTTACTCACTTTAGTTAATCATCTGCATATAAAGAAGTATTGCTCGCTAAAACAATTATATTATGTCTTAATATATTCCTAACTTCTCGTGTCGAAAGACATTTTACTGCTGTTTTTATCTAATTGTAAACTAAAAAATTAAAGACATGAAAACGATTAATGTTCTTATTGTTGTAGATGTTATGGGTGCGTTAACCACGGACGATTTACAATCAAATGTTTACCTTATCGATACCAATAAATTTATGGGATCGTATGAAGAAGGGCAAAGTGAGTTAACAACAAAATGTTACAATACCCAGCACATAAAATGGCGGGTAACCTCAATCAGTCCAGATAATGATGCCGTAAGCATTGATGGATTCACAGGGACCATAGAGCAGAGTAGAATTTGTACTCCCGAAAAACATAGCGACTTAACTGATCCTTACTGGGAAGGGATTGTAGAAACAAAAGGAGATACGGGATGCTATCAATATTCATGTGTACTCAATATTGAAGGAAAGAAGATGAGTTTTGATCCATTTATTGAAGTGGTTCCTCCAGGGAACTCGCTTCAGCAAAACTAACGACTGATATACTCTTAGTGTTTGCTGTAATAATAGGATGAATCGTTATATCACAAATTTAGTGTGATAAGAATTTGATTTAATGCAGATGCCCTGTTTTTCCAAATTTCTTTTTAGGTCGTATATGAATCTTTGGAATAGGCTGGGCACTGCTATTAGCTTTTTCATTTATCCTCAAATATTTTGTCTTCAGTTATTTGCAGGTGTTGTTAGTCAAATGATGTGGAAGAAGTAATAATAAGTTAAATAATTTTCGTAGCTTGGAGGAGCTTTACGAAGCAAAATTACATTTTCCCATAGCACTTGTCGGCAACAGAATGGTGTCGTTGCTTATCTGTTTGCTGACAGAATTTATAGTGCCCTGGCTGCGTTTGCAAGTTGTTTCTTAGGTTTACTTGTGTATTGCAAAGTGCAGGCAGGGTATTTTCTTCTCCTTTATTGTTATAAACGCCATACTCATTACTATTCGCATGGTGCTCATAAAACGTTGAAGAAAAAGCACCATAAAGCCGCAGTATAAGGTAAATTTGTAGCTCCTTATTATGCTGAGGAGTCTATATAGGTACCATGCTTGATAGCGATGTTTAGGTCATATGTTGAACAATCAATTCGCATATCAGGCAGGGTACTACTGTATTATCAATACGATCTTCGTTGCTACAGACATAACCTGCCTTAGCGGGCAGTATTTCGCAGCCCATTATGGATGCGCATGTTTGTTTCCACAGGATGATGTCCAACCAATAACATTCACCGCTATATCAACGCACCGCTGGGCATTAGGCCAGCTAATGTTTGTAGCCACAACGTGGTGATCAATCAAATTTACCATAACCACATCATCAACGCATGCTGCCCCATGGGGCAACACATTTCAATGAAATATTGGATTTGTATTATGGATACGATCATGTTTTCTACAGACATTACCTGCCCTAGCGGGCAGTATTTTGCATCTCATAATGGATGCGCATGTCTGTTTCTACAGCGTGGTGATCAATCAATAAAATCGACCACAACATCAACGCACAGCTGGGCATTAGGCCAGCGCATGTCTGTAGCTATGGAATGATGTCCAATCAAATACATCCACCGCTATATCAACGCACCGCTGGGCATTAGGCCAGCAAATGTCTGTAGCTACAGCGTGATGTCCCACCAATAATATCCACCGCCACATAAACGCTTTTCTGTTCAATATGAGAATATGCTAGAAAATACCCCTGTTTGCGAACAACCACACCATATAATTAATAAATTTAATATTCTAAAAACAAATAACTCAAGTCATGTCAAATACATACACACAATGTTACGTCCATATTGTATTCGCGGTAAAAGGACGTCATACAAACGGTAGCCAAATACGAGTTGGGAAAAAATGGAAAGAAGATTTGCAGAAATATATGACTAGTGTCATTCAGGCAAATCACCACAAGCTATTAGCCATAAATTGTATGCCCGATCATACACACATATTTATCGGTTATCATTTAGCACAGCCCATCCCGTTATTGGTAAAGAAAATCAAGGAATCAACCACCAAGTGGATTACCCAAAATCGTTTGTCGTACAACCCATTCTCCTGGCAAGACGGATATGGTGCATTCACCTATTCGAGATCACAGATTAGTAATGTGGCCAATTATATTGAAAACCAGGAAGAGCATCATAAAAAGATTACGTTTAAAGATGAATATCTGAAGATTTTGAAGGATTTTAATGTCGATTATAATCCGAAATATTTGTTTGAATTTAATGATGATTAATTGGTGGAAATTCTGTTGTGGGGTGGTGGTGTGTATAGATTAATCCATTTTCTACAGACATTAGTTGCCCCAGAGGGCAACACATTAATGAACCATTGGATTGATATTATGGATACGATTTTCGTTTCTACAGACATTACCTGCCCTAGTGGGCAGAATTTCGCAGCTCATTATGGATGTGCATGTTTGTTGCTACAACGTGGTACCCAACCAATATCATCCACCGCCACATCAATGAACGGCTGGGCATTAGGCCAGCTAATGTCTGTAGCCACAACGTGGTGATCAACCAAATTTACCACCACCACATCATCAACCCATACTGCCTTATGGGGTAACACAATTCAATGAAATATTGGATTGTATTATGGATACGATTTTCGTTTCTACAGACATTACCTGCCCTAGCGGGCAGTATTTTGCATCCCGTTATGGATGCGCATGTTTGTAACCACAGGATGATATCCAACCAATAACATCCACCGCTACATCAATGCATCCGCTGGGAATTAGGTCAGCAAATGTTTGTTACCACAGGATGATGTCCATCCAATTTGTCACAATCCCATTATCACCGTTCTCTGCCCCATGCTCTAAGCGCCGTGCTCTTTGCCCCATGCCCCATGCCCTTTGCTCTACGTCCTCACTCTCTTTCTCCTCAGCTCCATTGACGAGTAAATCACCGAAGCCTTCTGGATGCAGATATCGTGATTCACGACAATATACTTTGGTGCGATATTAATCGGTACAATCATCTTAAACTCATCTATTCTCTCCGCTGGCTCATGCAGATTCCGATACCGCGGAACCAACCTGATATACCCTTCATTATGCGCAGCTTTCCGATACTTGCTGATGGTGGAATGATCTAATTTCAGGACACGCGACAGATACCGCACAGGCATAGTTTTCTCACCGGTATGTCGATCCAACCTGGCACCTCCCGTTTTACGCGCCGATGACTTTTCTCGATGATACTTATACCTCATGTAAAAATGCACAATAGCGGCATAGCAAAAGGGGCGGAACGAACTGAAATCCTTCATTGTAAAAACAACTCCAGTACGTCCTTGCATCTTAAGTTTAGCCGCTACTTTGGCATATGATTTTATGCGAACACTATTGCGTTTCCTGTTTATGCAGACAAATCCAGCATCAAGCAATGCCTTCAGATTATTATTGAATGTTGATTTATCTTTCCATTTTAATTTCCTACATACCTCGTTAACCGTATACCTATTGATTTTGAAATGCCCACTGGTGGTGTACTTTAATAGCACATAAAGCTTCAGCGGACTCATCATCTTTTTCGAAAGACAATAAGCAATCATGGAAATAGGTATGGTCATCTTGAGGATTTTAAGATTACTAGATTTATGGATGTTCGAAATTTATTAGACTTTGCCGCTGAAACCACAGCCGAAGCCACAGCCACCGCAACCCCCACCGCCCTTTTAAAGATACCCCCGGAAAGTCTCCATTCCAGGGGCATAAAATCGACAATTATAAAAAACGCACAAAGCACTGATGTTTAATCTATTTTCGAAAGTCTTCCATGGGGAAGGCCGGTCCCGGATCCACCTTGCGATCGGTTATATCTGAGTGTCCAAGGACATATTTTATGCCGTATTTGGCCTTCAATAGCTTCACAACCGACAGTAGTCGATGCAGCTGTACAGGCGTATATTTATGGAAATACTTCTCATTACCAGTCCATTGATCGATATAGGTAAACACCTCGCGTTCATGGACACGTTTATTGAACCAAGTTGTGTAATGATCGCCAACCTTCTTAAGTTGTCCGAAGTTGGCTAATTCTATCCCTATACTATGGTTATTAAGGTTCGTAACACCCTTCCATTCACTCTGTCCGGCATGCCACGACACCTTATCAAACCCTACCAATTGGTAAATACTGGCATCCCTATCAATGAGCAGTGAGCACGACTGTTTAACCTCTGGTCGGCATAGATAAAGTGCTGTTTGTCTGCCACATCCTCCTGCCGTATAATGGATGACAATCGCTGTTCTACTGCGCAGTGGTTTGTTATTCTTGCTACAAACCATTTGTGTAATGCCATCTCCTTCCAAGTGATGATTTACTATTCTCATTTCAGTTCGGTTTTAAGATTAAAAGATCTTTGGAGCAGTTGGCGCTCAACAGCACAATTCAACAGCAAAAAACATAAAATCTAACAGCACATTGCCAACTGCCCCTCCAATCATCTTCAAGTCACCTAATAATAATCCCTATAAAAGTGATGGGCCAGATATTTCAACCCAAGTCCTGGCACCATCACCACTATTCATGCAACCTTTTTTCCGTCTAAATTATTTCTGATTCCTCACGCTCACGTTAATTAATACTACTTGCTTCACACGATTTATTGAGCTTCAGGTCATCCCGAATTTCCAATGCTCGAATCACATCAGCCTCGTTCAAAAACAGCTTCCGGCCGCTCGTAAAAGTGCGGATATCATGCATATTTCTCACCTTACGAAGGGTGCGTTCCGAAATGTGGAGCCGTGTACAAATTTGCTCAGGTGTGAGTAATTGATGTAAATGCACTCCCTGTAATGCTCTTTCTATACGAGTTAATTTCTGATTATTGGCCTGAATCAATACCTTTGCGATATGTGTATTCTGCCAGATTTCCAGTAATTTGTGTATTAATTTATATTTCATAGTTGAACTGTATTTAATTTTTGATGTGATAAAATTACAGATCTCCATACGCTTGTTGAAATTATATCGAAAAATATGTATTAAAAAATATTCGATTGTTTGTAAAGTACAGAAAGTTAATAAGTAGTTAGAAATATATAAATGTAAATATGTAATTGAGGGTGTGTTGTAATTTGCAGATAATCAGAAAGAAGGGTGCGAAATGGGCAATCGCGAAGAAAGGTAAAATTACGATTGATGTATGTTCCCATTACTCCAGGGAGGAGAATGTTCGTGACGTGCTATGGTGTTGATAGTGTGCATTCTATAAGGCTGTGATGTTAGTGTTTTTTGATCTTGTGAATACCATTTGTCTGTATTATGATATGATACAAAGCTTTTCCTTCTTTATCCCTCAAACTATTTTTGATGCTTTCGTTTAATGGATTTAATCTTAACTCGATGTAGTCGTCGGTATTCTTTTTTGCCACTTTTAGTTCCTTTTTTGATAACTTTCTTTCATCATCAACAAGTAGATTTCTTAGGCGAGGATAGTCAAGTAGTAGTATGAAAAAATCTTTCGGATGTTCATTTTTCAATGCATTATTGCGTTTATTAGTGTAATCAAAAGGGACAACATTAAACGTCTCACATAATGCATCAAAGAAATGACGGCCTTTTAGTTTTACTCCGTTTCTTCTCGCTTCAATACATCTAAAATCAAATAAGAATGAGGCTAGATAAATCATATCGAGTTTGTTAGGATGTGGACAGGTATAGGTGACTACCCCCTCTTCGTTTTCAATTTCTCTGATTAAATTGTTGATGTCCTTGAATAGATAACTCAGAGCAATATGTAAAAGCTTGTAGTACTTGTAAATCTTTATTCTCGACTCTTCTTTCATCTTCCCAAAGTGTAAATTATTCCCAGATTGATCTTTTACTTGTATTTTGCTTGGAAGAGATGTTGGTTCCCCAAGCTGACAGGTATCGAGGAAGTCTATCAATAGATGGTTGATCTTTCGCAAAAAGATAAGATATTTACAGTCTTTTCGATCAAGAGACTTAATTAATTGACACTCCTCATCGTTACATATCACGGTGATGTCGCTAGGATCATTATGCCCACAAAACTCGATTGATTTAATTTCAGTTTTTTGTTTTTTAACGACGATTTTAGGCATGGTCATGAAGGCGATTGTATTCGCCATTAAATTTTCATTTTTCATGGTTAAAGAAATTATTTAGAATTTATACTGAGGCTATCAGAATCAGCTATTCAGAAGGAGTAAAAGGCTTGTAAATGAATTTATAGGATTAGTAAATATGGATAATGAGTGATCCATATTGGCTATTGATATTAATTGCGGTAACGCCGAAAAGCACACCACTACTTGGGTTGAGCGCGAATTTAAAATGTTAAATTGAATTTTCAAAGCAAAGAGAGAATATTCTCGCGATAACTGATGCTGCTACGTTAAATCCAACCCTTTTTCCTGCCACCACATTGACCCCAAATATTACTCAAATTCGGCCAACGTACCGCGAAATCCTCAGGGCTTTCGCAGTGGTTTCGCAATTTGGTATTAATGTGTCTCGAATGTGGTTCGAATGAGGTGGGGTAGTGACGGACCCGTCGATGCAAGGTTCATCTCATGGTGGTATGATATATCAGATTGACGGTTAATAGTCTGATTGTGATTGCAGTATCCCACGACTCGCTGAAGCTTGTCGTGGGTTATATAGAGTGCAACCTCCGGCGTGCTATGTTGCTATATTACTGAATGCTGATTTTTGTCCTGGAGGGACATCTTCTTTTTTGCCCATGATAAGCGCAGCGAATCATGGGATCCTCCAGCTCACAACCTAACTCACAACTGCCACCATCTCCCATAACCACCAAAGCACCAACCATCCTGTTGGCGGAAGAACCACCAACTAGCCCTATGCTCCATGCTCCAACCCGCATACTCCAAGCTCCTCCAACCTCCAACCACCAACCTCCAACCACCAACCAGCTCCAATCTTTGAACCCACCGATCCGACCACTTTCCCCTTTGCTCTCTGCTCTTTGCTCCATGCTCTTCGCCTACAACACGCTTCCAGATACTACCGTATGCTAAAAGGTTTTGTCCAACCATCAAGGTCGGAATCATCCTTCAACAGCTTCCCTAATTATTTTTTCCTACCTCTTATAAACCTTCTACTATCTTCTTTTATATCCTTTTTTATACCGTTGAAAAAATCCTGTTCTACGTTATGTTTAGCGAAGAGCAGGTGTGGTGCTGCTGTGGCTGATGGTTGTGGGGGCTTTTCAAGGGGAGGTTTATCAGATTGGCGGTGGTTGTCTTTGGTCATAAGTATCCCACCACTCGCTGAAGCTTGTCATGGATTAAAAGGAGGTGCACACTTCCGGCGTTCTCGTTGCTAGGGTTGGAGAAATAGAAACCGCTGTTTCCGAAACGGTCGTTTCTATAATTATGAATTACCTCTGTTTGATATTACAATACCCAAAACTGTCGAGTAGTGTCGACACCTTTAACTTAGAAACCAACCTCAGCGCTCACCTTCCAACCTTTCCAATCTTTTTTTCCGGAATTAAGCGGAAGCTAACGGAAGTAAGCGGCAAATGTGAGTGGAGGGGGTGGGAGAGTATTGTTTTGTTCAAAAATTATGCAGACCTTTGAATTGCTGATACGGATAGAGCGTATGCAACGGCATACCAGAAGAGAAGTCGCAGCAACATGATGAAGTCGAGATTGTAGGGAGCAAATAAAATCGCTTAACGATAAAGACCGATTCAACAAAGCGACTCGATTGAAGAGACAGCATTGAAACGGTTGACCAGGCCCGATCCCTGTCGGGTGCAGATAGTGAAGACGATTGTATGGTCGGATGGGTAGAAAGTCACTGCCGCCGGTCATGGGGAATAATCGGAAAAGAGAACGGAAAGAAACTGCTCAAAAGAATATTACAAACGAATTACCAATTAGGATTTATGATTCTGTAAATCCATAATCTTAATATCTAAATATCAACGGATGAAGAATATCGGTAATTTTCTCGTTGGTTCCATGTCGACTTTGGGATTGAGCGAGAGTATCCAGCATGTGGATACAGCATCGATAGTTCCATCAAGCGTTATTGATAGTGTGGAAGCACTTATCAGTCTGGTTGGTGGGATCGTATCGACAGTCGTGGTAGCATGGCTTAAGTCGAAGTGGGATAAGAAAAGCAAGAAGCTTAAAAATCCCAAAAAGTAGAGTGTGAGAGATCGTGATTAACACTCATGAGGTGTACAAACGTCAGCTGATTTTGCCCTATCGGCCGACTGTTTAAATCATCAGAAGGGCAACTCATTTTGGCCACTGCTATGGCAATTGTGAGTGAGTGAAAATCAGTGATTTCAAGGAAAGAAACTGAATCAGTTTCGCAACAGTGTTTAATTTTTAAAATGTAATTATCATGGGAAAAATTGCTCAAGGAGCTTTCGGAGGTGTATCCGGAACTGTGGGAAATTTAGTTGGATCATCATGGAAGGGTATTGACTACTTTAGAATTAAGGCCGATCATCACCATGATGCGAATACTGATAAGCAAATCAGTCAACGTAATCGTTTTAAGGGAGTTGTAGGATTGGCAAATATTTTGCGAGATGTCTTTATTAATCCAATTTGGAAATATAAGGCAGTGAAGATGACCCCTACCAACCTGTTTGTAAAGACCAATATGCAGGCCTTTGATCAGGATGGTGAGATTGGTGATTATTCATTGCTGAAGATGACCGTTGGATCGTTGCCATTGCCTTTCGGTCTTAATATTAAGGCCAGTGAGGATCCAAAGCAGATTGATGTTTCGTGGAAACCTGGTGTTAAACCATTGCCTAAACGCGAGAATGATAAACTGATTTTGTTTATCATGATGGATGGCGACATGGTCATCATGGATGATTTGGATGCTAAGCGTTCTGATCTTGAAGCCACAATAATGGTTCCGTATGAACCAGGGATGAAAATTCAGATCTACGCATTCTTTGCTAGCCCTGAAGACGATGCTTATTCAGAAAGTTACCACTCCGAAGTAACCTTGAACTAGGATAGTGTTCTAGCCAAAGACATCCTCGCTGTTAGTGGGAGTGTTCATTGGTCACAGAGACACCTGTCAGCGTCGCAGACCTGACAGCGTGTTTCTTTTTTTATCCAGACCTCCGCATATTGGAAGCCAAATCAAACAATCAATTAGATCTTGAGCCTCCGTAGCATCTCGGGGAAGTCCCACAATCCAATAATCTAAAAATCTATGCAACATGAAACTAGACCAACTTTTCAGACGAATACAAGCTACCCCCAATAAAGGTCGCAATGTAGAGAGCTTTTTATTCCGGCGATTACCTACTTTCTGGAACCAAAACAAGGAGTGGATAGATGACGACGGAGGAATCAGCAACTGGGTAAACCTTCAGATGAGTAATGGCGACCGATTACCTCCATTTGAGTTGAGAGGATATCGTAATCCGATGAATAAAGCCGAGATAGTATTGCACTGGACAGCTATGGTTTTTCAAGAAGATGAAGTTGATGACCGACTGAATGTGGTAGCGTTGTGTGATGATCAGATAGAGATCTATCTCGCTACCGACTACCTCCGCACCAAACGCAAAGCAACCTTCAAATTCAATTTCCCCACCAACAAACCCATTCGCTGTTACGTCTTCTTCAGCGATCACGAAAACGAAACTTACTCCCCAAGCATCCAAATAGAGCTATAACTTATTCCGCTCTCTAAACCTGTCAGGATTACTCTGATTAACGTGCATGCTCTTTGCTCCACGCCCTATGCCCCAACCAATCAAAAACATTAACCGGTGCTTCCGGGCGCTACAAAAACATATACAAATGATGCAACTAATGCCATGTAAAGAAGAAGAAATGCCAAAGCAGTCGATTCACCAAAAATTGGGAAACGGCGATATGGCCACCCTCTATCAAAGAACAGTACTCATATCCGAGATGCTATTGCATGAGATCATTAAACCCATTTGGAATACCATCACACCAAATGGCCGAGGAATTCAGGCTTTCCTTGATCAGAATATTGGGTGCTGGGGACTCGATGGTTTTCTCGAGGATTGCTCTAACCTGAGAGTCAGCAACGGTACCATTCCGTTCCCAACCGATTTTGGTTTCGAGGATCAAGGGCACTCACACGTTTGTTTCTGTTGGGGAGAAGATCCGGAATTGGATCCAGAGCGTCCTGATGATGAGCTTTGCTTTGTAGCGATATGTAATGGTATGATGTACATGAGCCTTGAGACTGAGATACCCCGAAGTGATGGAGATGTAACCATCCAGCTTCCTTTCAAAAAGGGAGATGAGGTTGATATGTACATCTTCTTTTCCAACGAAGATCATACCGACTTTTCCATCTCGCTCCACGAATTTATGATTTTGGAGTAGATACCCTTTAACCTGTCAGCTTTTTAATATATTTCAACCAATACACATTATCATGGGAAAATTAAATAACAAGGGGGAGTTTTCTGGTAGAGTTGGCGATATGATCGGTGTAATTAACAAGTACGGAAAACACTATATCCGTCGCAAGCCAGAGGAATATCACGATGCCAATTCTGCGAAACAGCAAAAGCAACGTACGCGATTTGCGGCGATAAATAAGTTCATTTCGCGGATTAATCCCATTATCATACGACCGATATGGCACGGCTATTCTAAAAAGATGCAGGGAACGGCTCTCTTTTCAAAGACCAACTTCCAGGTTTGGGATAACAATGGATACATCGCGCACTACGACCAATTGAAGATGACGGTAGGGCGATTAAGGGTTCCTTTTGGATTAAGAGCTAAGCGTGTTGAAGGCGAGGATAGAACGATTGAGATAGCATGGAAACCAAGTATTAATCCTGCTAAGAACTGTGTTGAGGGAAAGTATATCAATTTTGTTGCTTTATGCGATGGTGATATATACCATATGACCGAATATCCACTAGAGCAGGACAACTATAATGTGGAGTTTCAGCTCGACTTCCCGAAAGGCTCTGCTGTACATCTCTATGTGTACTTTTCACGACAAAAAGGTAGAGAAAACATGAAATACTCTGAGAGTACCTATTGTTATATTGATTCATTATAATTGGCTTTTATATAGCCTGCCGGAGTAGAGGATCTCGGGTAGGCTATTTTTTTGTCCTTGTGTTTGGCGAATCCTCCGTCGATGGTTTTTGTGCTTTTCATGTTGAGGTTCATCAGATCGACGGTGTCTTTCGTTTGTGATCACATAATCCCACGACTCGTAGCCTTGTCGTGGGTTAAAAAGAAAATGTCACATCCGTGACAACGCTCCTATGTTGCTGATCCGTAACCTGTCAGCGTCGACAGACCTGACAACGTTTCATGGGTTATCCAGATCACAATCAGCAACAGCACGCCGGAGGTGTGCACTCTTTTTTGCCCATGATGAGCTTCAGCGAATCATGGGACTATCGCAGCATCATTCATTCCCCACCGCCACTGCATCCCATAACCTACAACGCACCACCCTTCCTGTTGGCGGAATTATCCAGATCACAATCATGATCCTCTTGTCCCAGCGGGACATTTCCTCTTTTTTGATGAGCTTCAGCGAATCATGGGACTATGACAGATCACAATCAGGTTCTTTTGTCCTGGAGGGACATTTTCTTTTTTGCCCATGATAAGCGCAGCGAATCATGGGACTATGAATGCATCCTCATTCATCACCGCCACTGCATCCCATAACCTACAACACACCACCTTTCCTGTTGGCGGAAGTCTCTAGAAGCCTGATCTATATGCTGAATCTGGTTGATATTCTCCTTAAATATGCGGCGAATGATTCGATTGAAATATTAGATCATTCACCACATATCAATTTAGGCTATTTAATCTTCAGGCAAGATTTCACCAAGATATCTTGGATCATACTCAATACCATGATCCTTTAAAATCTTAAGGAACTCTTCACGAAAAGTGACCTTTTTATGATGTTCCTCTTGATTGTTGATGTAGCGGATCACGTTTCCTATGTGAGATCTTGAAAATGAAAATACGCCATAGCCAACTTGCCAGACAAACTTCTGTTTTGGATGTTTTTGCTTGTTAAGCCAATAATGTGATGTTGTTTTAATCAGCTTCATCAGGTCTGGAATAGTCTGTGTCATATTTTGAATGATGAAAATGTGAGTGTGTTCAGGCATGCAGTTTATGGCAAGAACCTTATGTCCTTTTGCTTGGATTACAGCAATAAGGTAGTTGGCAAGCTCTGTTTTCCACTCTTTTTCGACTTTTGATTTGCGGTGCTTTACCGCAAAAACCAAGTGCATGTAGCACTGTGAGTACTTATGTGACATACTTGAGGTATTATTAATTGTTCAATAATTAAAATTAGAAAGATTTGTGTTGATCGATTGGGGAGTGGTGGATGTTTGTGAACATAAAAGACAGAGTTGTGAGTGTTGATTTGGAAGTTTGCGGACCTTCCGTCGATGGTTTTTGTGCTTTCCATAGGGAGGATCATCAGATCGACGGTGTTTACCGTTTGTGATTGCTGTATCCCACGACTCGTACCTTGTCGTGGGTTAAAAAGAAAATGTCACATCCGTGACAAAGCTTCGATGTTGCTGATCTAATTTCATAACATCAACGCAACAGCATGCCGGAGGTATGTTACTCTTTTTTGCCCATGATGAGCTTCAGCGAATCATGGGATTAGGAGGTCAGTATCTTCTATCTCCACCAGAGTATGCATCACCACACCAGCTACACTGTAATAGAATGCTTGGCTGAAACAGTGGATTCTATGATGGTATATTTAAATGATAACTACTTTTGGAGTAGTGTATAAAAAGCTAAACCTCGCTTTGTTAGTTTATACTTTTGATTTGAGCTTTTAGGCTTATCAGGAATTGTCCATTCAATCATTTTGTCATTAAGTAATCTGTTGATAATCGTCTTCAAGCGTCCAGAAATACTATTGTGTCCTAAAGCATCAGCCAGACCCTGTTTCGAAAGGTTGTTTTCTGCCAATTTGAGTACTAGGGCTGCATATAAGGACTCGGGCCTTAACTCGGGCCTTAACTCGGGCCTTAACTCGGGCCCTAACTCCTGCTGTCTACTTTCAGAAATGAATCCAGGGCGTGTAATTTCAACATCGAAGAAGTCGTTCTTTTCTTCAATTTTTGGAGACGGTAAATCAAGTTCTATGCAAGCGTTAATAATTCGAGATAACCCATCCGTGACAAAGCTCCGATGTTATGACGAGGAAAAGTTCAGTCAATGTTTTTCATGGGAAAAATAGAGTGCATACCTCCGGCGTGCTGTTTGCCATGGTTGTTGGTTTTGTTTCATCCTCTCTGCGAACCTCGGTTATAATGGAGTGAATTCTTAATAAATACCTTACTGACATTTTTATTCGCTATACCATATAAAATCATCAAAACTGAGAGTTTTATTCGTTATAACGTATAAAATTGGATTTTAGTAGTTGTCCAACTCACAATCAGCATCCTCTTGTCCTGGAGGGACATTTTCTTTTTTGCCCATGATGAGCTTCAGCGAATCATGGGACTATGAATGCATCCTCTTCCATCACCGCCACAGCACCCCATAACCTACAACGCACCACCTTCCCTGTTGGTGGAAATATCCAACTCACAATCAGTATCCTCTTGTCCTGGAGGGACATTTTCTTTTATGCCCATGATGAGCTTCAGCGAATCGTGGGACTATGAATGCATCATCTTCCATCACCGCCACAGCACCCCATAACCTACAACACACCACCTTTCCTGTTGGCGGAAAAATCGGAAGGTAATTTGTTTTTACATCATAGGTTAGCTCCTACCTCTTTTTTCGTTTTTCAGGATTTTTCACTGCCCGAAACCGTGCTTCCACTCAATATCTCCTATGACTCATCAAATGAAAAATGTAAAACAAATAATATATTAAATAATAGTCGTAACTTGTGCAGTCTCAAATAATTGAGATATGAAATTTTGATTTTTCCATAGCATACTGTTGGCAATTGGAAGGATAAATGAGACTGGAGTTTTAGAGTAGATGGACTATCTTTTTGTTGCTAACAGGTTTTTTAATGTGTTCATTTTGACTCGAATTTATTTGGGCATGTGGACTCGGTAGGGAATTGAATTACACCTGAAACTAAGAACTATAACTAATAAAACCAAGAATAATGACATTTAATAATCCTCGGATTCGCTCAATTCGAATTCGGCTAGACAATTACAAGTTCTATCATGCTCCATATGAAATGGATTATGCAGATCCTAAATTTATGGGGCGAGAGAAACAGTTAGATACATTTGTAGAGATACTAAGACAATCAGATTCAAAGAAAGGAAAATATCTGATCTCTGGGGTTCGTGGAGTTGGAAAAACAAGTTTTGTTAATAGAGCGATAGAAAAATTGGGAAATCAACCAAAGGTGCAGAATGATGCGAAAACTCTAATTCTAAAAGCATTCACTAAAGTTGTTTCGAAATTTAAGTTTGGCAAGAAGAAAACAGTCCTGAATCAGAAAGAAACGAAGGATGAGAAAGAAGAGACTAATAATAAATGTGAGGCAAGAAAGAATTGTAATAATACGCTATTTAAAAAAATTGCTATTTCTTTTAATGAAGATCTTCAAACAGAAAGAGATGTACTGACATGGATAATTAAAGAGATCGATAAGTTCGTTACTGAGGAGATTATGAAAGTTAGGACGGATTCTCGTGTGGTAGCCCTTTTTTTCTTTTTTATTGTTTTTCTTTTAAATCTTGTGTTTTTAATATTTCTGGTTTATGGAGTCGATACTATGTTATATAGATATCTGACGGCTTCCGTATTGCACACTGTTCAACTTGATGTTGTAACACTTTTTGCCTGTCTGCTTTTCGTAGTTGTCTTACTTCTTGGGACGATGAATGAACGATTGAGGAAAGTTTTGTCGTTACATCGAGATATTCGACAGATGCATAAGAGTATAAATGTGCATACTATGAAGCAGAAAGGTGTATCAATCAAGGGATCACTATTTCAGTTTAATAATGGAATAAAAACAAAGCAAGGGATTGTTTCTGTTCTGGAAATGGAGCGTGCTATTGAAAATTGGACCAAGGAATTAAGAAAAGATACCTATTTGAACAAAGCAGTTCAGTTTATCATCGTTTTTGATGAGTTGGATAAGTTAAGCGTTCATCAGAATGGAGAAAGCTTAAAGGATATTGTTGGTTTGTTTTCTCGGATGAAAAGCTTTTTAAATAACACCTATGCTAAGTTTATTTTTATAAGTGGTGTAGAGATGCATCAACAGTACCTGGATGCATATTCTGACAGAAAGAATATGCTAATAAGTATTATTGATCGAGAGGAACAGATTAATAGTTTTTTGACACAGGAAGATGAGATAAGGAAGGTAAATAAAGAGGCAGCATGTGGCACGATTCATCCATTTAGAGCAATTGAGAGATATGTATGTGGGAATCTTATGGGAGGGAATGGTGATCAATATGTGACACTATCCAAGTTTGTGGATCAATTTAAAAAAGTTCCCAAAAAAGGAGATCAAAATAATAAGGAAATTTCAAAAGAAGAGCAAGAGGCAAAACAGCACGAGAAAGATTGTCTGGAAAGAGATCTACGGCAAGTTAAACATGCTTTGTATCATTTTATTAATTATTTGTTTTTTGTAACAAATGGAAATCCAAAGAAGCTAATGTTGCATTTTGAAAAGCAACTTGAGTTTATTGAACCAATAAATGATAAAAACAATGAAAGGGTTATAGAATTGAAAATTTCAGGTAACCCTGAATCGACTGAAAAGCAATGGTTTTTTTGCTTGTCATACAATGATCAGCTTAAGAATAGTTTTATAAATTACCTGTCTGCTCCAATTAATTATGCGATTCTAAAGGGAAAACAGCATTTTAGTGATCGATTGTTGGTTTCAGCTTCATTTTTATTGAATTACATTTATAAGTATCATAAGAATAGTTTTTCATTAAGAAATAAAGAGCAGTTTCCTGAAATATTTCAATCTGCGAACAGTTCAGATATTCGCGACTTGGTTGGACAAATGATTCATTTTTTGAGTAAAAATCATATACAAGCTATTCCGAGCAGTGTATTTCGCTACAAATTACCAATTAAAATTACTGAAGAGATTAAGAATATAACGAAATTGTCGGAAGGAACGTCTGCGATCTTTAATTTTACTAATTTTGAGTTATATTCTATTAAACACTACTACAATACGAAGATCAAAGATATTAAAAAGGGAATAAGAAAAGGAGATGCTGATTTGGAACAATCCTTAATATTGTCATCTTATTATCACATTATTGGAGATCTCAACTTATTCTCGGACGATATAAATGATGCTATAGGCTCATATAAAAGCAGTGAATTATTACTGCGAGAGTATTTAGATGGAAAATCAGGTGATCGATATACTCAGTTAACAGAATTAATTAGAGTGCAATTGAAGTTAGGGCTCACTTATGAGAAGAGAGAAACTTATTCAACCGCTCAGAATATTTATAGCGCTTTGGCAGATAGAATTAGCGAGACATTATTCATTGATCTGAAGGATTTGGGGTTAGAATTAGAAAATGTAAGACACAAGAAGAATGCACATCAATATGTTTATGACGATTCCGGAAACATAAAGAAGCGCATAAAAAGAGTCGCAACTAAAAAGGATGGTAGTGAAGCGGATCATCAGGAAAGTGTGTTAGGATCTGATTATGACGATTCGGGAGATAATGCAAAGAGTTTAAAGATGGGTTCAGATAATGAAAACATCGAGTTAACGGATTACTTGTTGGGTGGCGACTATAAAAAGAATTTGAGTATTTTAACTAAACTGAATTTTTCTGAAAATATAAGGATGATAACACAGCCACTCCTAGTTCGTTTATTTATTCGTGAGAAAATGCATAATAGTGAAATCAAGATAAGTCATATTGACCAAACGGTAAATGATTTCACTAAGATATTTTTTCTCTATGAAATGAAAGAGCGTTTTCTTATTCCTGCAGATTTTTACAGTCGTTTGGCTAATATCATGTTTTATAAAAATACTTTAACAGATCGTTTAGTTAATAACTGGGAGAATATGTTGTATTTTTATGACTTGCATACGGCTAAACAGCCGAAAACATATGGCAACTTTGAATCAGAATCTCGCGATTACAATATCCCTCTGAATAGGAAAGAGAAACAGAAGATAAGGGCTGATTTAACGAAGTATTTCGAAGGATCCAGGTCGGTAGATGGATCTGTAAGCTCTAATCAGAGGAATCCAAAGGGAAGAAAAGAGAACAGGCAAAAAGGTAGTTGGTCTAATATTATAGCTGGGGTGGAAGCATGTCTAAACAAGAGAGAAATAGGGATGAATAGTTCCAAATGTGCATATTCAATATCACCATCGTGTTTTGCATGTAAATATTACAGTAGAAGTTTGCGCTTTATGTTGACTAATTTTACTTATATTGATTATGAGGAAATTAAAAATACAACGAAAACAAGGTTGATATTTGATTATCTTCAGCAAGACCGATTTAAACTTAGAAGTGCGAATTATCTACGCGCAATGGCTACAACCTTATCTAACTTAGGAGACACCTTATTAGCCTGTTGTCCATATGATGAAAAGAATAAATTGTTTCAGAAAAATCATGAATTTCTGAGATGTTTTAATACACTTTTGGGTAATAAGAAGAGAGGTTATAAATTATTTTGTACAGAGAACAAGAAAACACAAATCAATAACTTTAGTAAAATAATATTGTACTACTATTTAGCTGGTCGTTTTTATATAAAAGCAGGAAAGCATGCAGAGTATGCATTTCAGTTAAAAAAGATTCTGACGCTATTTGCAGAGATAAAGACGATGAGTTGGTCTAATCAAACTGAGGAAAATAGAGGGAATTGGATTGAGAACAAGATTATAAATGAGATTTGTATTCGCATATTGAAGAAATTAATGAAGAGTATAAAATACATGTATGGTCATTCTTCTCTTCAGGAGGAGGCTTTATTAAATATGTTAATGTATGGGGGACAGGATAAATATGCAAGTAAAATTTATTCTTCAGTGTATGCAGATATTGAGGATGGTGTATACTTTACCAAGGAGGCATTGATTGATTATGAAAAATTAGACTCCGATTCTTTCTTTAAACAATATTACAACCCAAAAGAGCAGCCGCTGACCACAATATACAACAGAATGCTTAATTTGAGACTTAAAGCTTTAAAAAATAAGTATGATATAGGGATTCGGGTAACAAAGAAAGGTATTGATGAGTGTGAAATTGAAAAGATAATTCGAGGTAAAGGAAATATTGATAAAGTAATAGAATCAATTTTTTGCTTGATAAAGTTTAGTGAGTTTATAGGCATGCAAAATGACTCTAAGCTTTTTACAAATAGTATAATTGCTCAAGTATATTTTGATCTGGCAACATGGATAAATATATACTTACAGCTTAAAGGAAAAGTGAAAAATTATGACGAAAAAGAACGTGATCTTGGTAAATTGATAACAAGCAAGAAGTTCTCAGATTATGATGTGCGATATTATTACAACAAAGCGATTAATAGTTTTTATAAGGCTATAGAAGTTAATAGTCAAGGTCAGGCTTACCAGAAGATGATTGAGCAAATGTATTTGGCAAATGATGATTTAAATGATGATGTTTTTCATTTTTTTATAGCATTGGAAAGATTCAGGATTAATTCAGGGACTATTGATTATATTGTATCGATAGGTAAAGCAATGAGAGAAGAAGTAACGGATGAAGAAATAATTAAAGAAGAAGTAAAGTCGAGTGTGACAAATCAAGGCCAACCTAATAGAAGACCTGAAAATAATAAAGGAAGGAAAAATAATAAAAAGAAGTCGAATAGAAAGTCGTAGGATTAGATAAAATGTACTATTTGAAGAGTTGCCACGCGATACTGGTAGTTAAAAATAAATAATTTTGAAATGGCTGAAAAAGGAAGTAAAGGTTGTATTTTGACGTTGGTTAATTCTGATTCTTATTGTGATGAGATTAACAAATTGCTTAAATCATCATTCTCGGAGGTTGGTCTAGAGCTGGAAGTTAAGATTGCTGAGGATGATGTATATTTTCCTAATAAAGAGAATGGCGGGAAGGAAGTTGAGTTGAAGACATTCTTGAGGAAGACTAGTTTTTCTGCATTAGCGCCTAAAATTGCAGACGAAGTTAGTGAATGGTGGTTCGGTGTGGGTGGAAAAAGTTTTAGAACACCTAACTGGGATTTAATCTCTGAATGTAAAATAGGTGGTGAGGACGGGATCCTTCTTGTAGAGGTTAAAGCGCATGTGGGTGAATTACATAAAGCAGGGAAGAAGCTGAAAAAGGATGCTTCTGATACTAGTAGGAGAAATCATGAGCAAATTGGTAAGGCAATTGAAATGGCAAAAGTGGGAATAACCCATTCTTACGGTAAGGTGGATATTTCAATAGATAAGTGTTATCAACTTTCGAATAGGGTCGCTCATGCCTGGTGGTTGGCTAGTAAGAGTATTCCTGTGGTGTTGATGTATCTGGGTTTTTTGAATGTGGCAGATATGGATGATGGGAAGAATAAAATTTTCACGAATGATGATGATTGGCAGAAGTGTTTTGCTAAACAAGCAAAGATTGTCGGAGTAGATAAACTGATTGGGCAGGAGGTGAATTGTGGCGATGGTAAGTTTGCTTTGATAAGTTGTAGTTGCGATAGTGCCAGGTTATAATGATCTTGTGTCGATCGAGATTGGGGCTTTGTGATAGGTTAAATAGTAAATCGGTGTGCTTGCACGTCTATTTGACCACAAGGCAAGGGAGTGTAATCTGAACTCTGTCCAATAATTTTTAATTGATAGGTTGAGTCATCTTCTACCTGACAAGCTTTGACGAGTACAGACAAGGCTTTTTGTTATTATAGCCATAGTGTTCAGAATAACGCGAGTTACGGTGTTTTATATAATTGGTTGGTAGTCATGAACGGATCAGTTAGCAGCTCAGGTAGATCAAGAGGTGTGCACGGAATATGTCCGGAAGGATGGTATATACCAAGCGATGTAGGGCGGGATGAGTTCGTAAATTATTTGGGAGGAGAGAGTCTGACTACCGGATCTACCGCTTATTATAGATTTATTGCTTATGATAAAAGTAGGATAGGTAAAAATGAGGTAAGTAAGAAACTAGGAATGTGGATAAGGTGTATTAAAGATTAATTTGAACCTGCCGGAGATTGTAATTGATTCTTCGGTAGATTTTTTATGTGGTGTTGTTTTTTCCGTCGATGGTTTTGGGGCTTTTCATGGTGAGGTTTATCAGATCGACGGTGTTTCCCGTTTGTGATCGCATAATCCCACGACTCGTAGCCTTGTCGTGGGTTAAAAAGAAAATGTCACATCCGTGACAAAGCTCCAATGTTGCTGATCTAATTTCATAACATCAACGCTCAGCACGCCGGAGGTGTGCACTCTTTTACCAATGATGAGCGCAGCGAATCATAGGATATCCAGATCACAATCAGCAACAGCATGCCGGAGGTATGCACTCTGTTTTGCCCATGATAAGTGCAACGAATCATGGGACAATGAATGCATCATCTTCCTCCACCGCCACTGCATCCCATAACCTCCACCGCACCACCTTTCCTGTTGGCGGAAATACCAGAGGCAAGATTATTGAATCAGGAGAAGCCTTCCCCCTTTTCCAACCAATTATTGTGATTTATCGATGTGTTCGTTATTTTTGGATGACCGCTGGTGCGGTGAATGACAACCAATAACTATTAGCCTAATGAACTCAAAAAACAATCAACAGGATAAGCATGTGAGCGAAATCGCAAACGCTGACCATTCAGTAATGCAAGTGGCAGCCCCAATCGCATCAGCAATCCAAGCAACAGAAACCTCAGACCATTCTCCAGCTGCCAATGCAAAAGAGCCAGCCGCAGCTGCAGCAGCCAAAGAACCAACCATCCTCGAAGCCACCACCGCCCAATCAACCTCCCCCGAAGCCCCCTCCCCCCCTCCGTGTCTTCGTCTCTTACGGTCACGATGAATACATGGGATTTGCGAAGAATGTGGCGAATGAGCTAAAGGCAAGAGATCACGAAGTGTGGTTCGATGAAGAGCGACTGAAAGATGGAACCGAGTGGGAACGCTACATCGAAGAAGGATTGGAATGGGTAGGCGAAGATAAAAGTCGGGGCCGCATTTTATTGATCATGACACCGCACTCGGTACGCCGACCAAAAGGTTATTGCTTGAATGAAATTGCGAAAGCACTGGATAATAGCATGCAAATTGTGCCAGTGATGCTGGTGTGGGCAACACCACCGCTGTCGATCTATCGCTTGCAGTACCTCGATCTACAAAACTCAGATAATAAACTGCACATCACCGATACATTGGTTCATGACTTTGAAAAGATCTGTAAGGCACTCGAGAATGAGAGTTTCTTAAACGAGACAGGCGTGACCAATGCTTTAAGTAACCAGTTGGAGCCGCTCGACTTTAGTGCGGATCTGCGAAATAATATAGCATATTATACCGGTCGCGAGTGGGTGAAGGAGAGGATCAATCAATGGCTGGGCGATCAAGATGCCAGTAAGCTGTTCTGGCTGGTTGGACTGCCAGGTACAGGAAAATCGGCCATTGCCAGTAATCTCATCAATAAGCTACCAAATCTTGCGGCATTTCATTTGTGTAAGCGGGGAGATAGTGAGAAGGCTTCGGCGCATTGCCTGGTGTGTACAATAGCCTTTCAATTATGTACGCAGCTTCCTGGTTATCGCGAAAGGTTAATCCAGATAGATATTCAGAAAGAGCTTGCCCGATGCAATGAGGTGGCCCTTTTTGATGTATTGATTGTACAACCACTGAGTCGCGAGCAGAATAAAAGCAATGAGCAGATCGTGATATTGATCGACGGACTCGATGAGGCTAGTCGCGATGGCAAGAATGTGATCGCTCAGTTTCTCGGCTCCGAGTTCAAGAAGCTTCCTGAGTGGGTGCGCCTAATTGTTACCAGTCGCCCTGATGCTGAAGTGATGCTGCCATTGCAGGCTTTTGAGCCATGGCGATTAGATACCGAGTCGGTCGATAACATGGCAGATATCAGTAGTTACATCGACAAGCGGTTGAGTGGTTATTGCAAGCATCCTGGATATGCTCAGTTGAAAAAGGAGATTCTCGATAAATCGGAAGGGGTGTTTCTTTATGTTGCTTATGTGTGCGAGGTGATCAATAAGGATCATTTTGCTGAAAATGCACCTGCAGAGTTGC
Source organism: Puteibacter caeruleilacunae (assembly GCA_005217565.1). GTDB lineage: Bacteria > Bacteroidota > Bacteroidia > Bacteroidales > Prolixibacteraceae > Puteibacter > Puteibacter caeruleilacunae. The sequence goes on along the minus strand of SJCO01000004.1, from coordinate 122,725 downwards.
CAGCAGGATTAGGTGGGATTTACAGTCAGTATTTCTTATCCCGATTTCCTGATGAAGATATGTATGAAGACGATATCTTACCGGTATTGTCGATCTTGTTGGCGGTATATGAGCCGATGACTGCAGAAGAACTGCAAGGACTGTTGGATTGGAACAAGCGTAAGTTGAAGAAATTCCTAAAAGCCATGGGATCGATGTTGTCGATCAATAGTAACGACAAGGTTGTGCCATTTCATTTGTCGCTGTACGACTGGTTGCTTGATGAAGAAAGATCAGACATGTACTTTGTCGACCGTGTTGACGGGGATCAGATGATTGCAAAGAAGGGGATGACTATCGATAATAGAGCCTACGCCTTGAAGCATATGCCTCAGCATTTCCTCAATGCACAAAAGTACGACGCTGTGGTTGATGATTTTAACTTTATAACCTCGAAGCGTGTCCCAGCGGGACATTTTCTTTTTTGCCCATGATGAGCTTTAGCGAATCATGGGATTAATTTAACAGCATCTTCCATCACCGCCATTTCATCCCATAACCTACAACGCACTACCTTTCCTGTTGGCGGAAATACCATAAAACAACCAATTCCAACAATCGTTCATCATATAATAATGTGCTTTTATCAATAGTATCCGTTCGTTAATCTCTCCAAAACCGTCATTCGTCATAACGACCCCCTCTATTTATCTATAAAGCTACATTATGTTGTACATTTGCCATCGTCAAAACCACTTGATGCATATTTAAAGATTTGAACAAAATAAAGATATTCACCTTGCCCTGTCGGTTTTTCCACCTTTTACCATTTACCACATAACCGGCAGGGCCTCGTTACTTCTTTTATTTTTAAAAATCGCCTCTTCATTAAAGCATAGCAGGGCTTCATCAAGTGATATGAAGAACGATGCAAAAAATGAACAAAAATACAGTAATTTCATGATGCAGAATTGATCAATTGTTTGATGTTGTTGATGTCAATAAAGATCACTGCAAATTCAAAGCAAACTAGCACACTTTTTAGTTAGCAGATAATGCCAAAAAGCAAGGGGATTTCTCTTTGTAAAAGTAAAGAAATATTATATGCAACTAAGTATATGTGTGTATTTGTTTGGAAATAAGTATGAATTAGAAATTATTATAAATCATAACAAAATTTTAGGAATAACTAACGTTAAGAGAAGGAAAACTTAATAATTAACATTGCGGATACATTTAATGCAATAACGAATATCTGTTAAACTGCTACTATTATTCGGTAAAACAATACGTTTACTGACAAAAACGCTACGCTCACTAAAGTTTACAAATAATTTACCCAGAAAAGTTGACCGTTCACCCATATTTTGCTTCTTTTGTACTCGAAAAAAATGAGGATAATCATATTTCGACTTGATACGAGAGAGAGCCTAACTGAAGAAGATAAACTAGTCGGAAATATCATTTTTAAAATAGTAAGAAGGAATCGGGATGATGTGCCAAAATATTGGTGCACCGGGGAAGATATGAACATATTTTAAGTAGGCGAGAAGTCTAATGAAGTTGGAGAAGAAGGTGAAGACTGATACTTGGTTAGAAGTTGGAGGATTCTGGAAGGTCCCTTTATGACTTGGGTTGAAACTCAAATACTTTAACAGAATAACAGTTGGGGGGGTAGTGGCTTGAGGGCCCCACACTGTTATATATGTAAGCCCGGCAGAATGTTAAATTACGAAAGTAGTTTAATTAACCTGTTGGGCTTACTTTAGAATAAAATATACTCAAAAAAACGAATAACAGTACTGTAGAAGAATGGGACTGAGGAGGCGGAGCTGTATCAAGCTGATAACAAAACCGCTCGGATAGCTTTCCCAGAAGTATTTTCAAAAATCAAAGAACTACAGCAAGAGATTTAAAAGATAGGATCTCAAATAATAAGCAAACAAAAATTAATAACAATAGATTCGGTTTTGTCTGGATCTGATATTTTCTCAAAACAAGATGAACAACAATAATCCTAAAATTGCAGTAATTGGCCTTGGATATGTAGGTCTACCATTGGCGGTCGAGTTTGCCAAGAAATTCCCAGTAGTTGGTTTCGATATCAAGGAAGATCGAGTAGCAGAACTTAATGGTGGTACAGATTCAACATTGGAAGTTGATGATACTAACTTGCAATCAGTGCTGGGGAATAGTAAGGATGGCGGATTGTTGCTCACTACGAATTTGGACGAAATTAAGGAGTGCAATGTATATATTGTTACTGTTCCGACTCCGATAACGGAAGATAGAAGACCGGATATGACTCCTTTAATAAAATCTTCACAAACTGTAGGGAAAGTGATTTCCAAAGGAGATGTGGTAATTTATGAGTCTACTGTTTATCCAGGGGCAACAGAGGAAGTGTGTTTGCCAGAAGTAGAGAAATCATCTGGATTGGTGTTTAATGAAGATTTTTATGCAGGGTATTCTCCAGAAAGAATTAATCCTGGGGATAAAGTAAATACTTTAACTACGATTAAGAAGGTCACATCTGGCTCAACAGAAGAAGTTGCAGACTATGTAGATAGATTATATAACTCAATCCTGAAGAATGGAACACATAAAGCTTCTTCATTAAAAGTAGCAGAAGCTTCCAAGGTAATAGAAAACGCACAAAGGGATTTAAATATTTCATTTGTAAATGAACTGGCTTTAATTTTTGATCGTATTGGAATTGATACGAGTGAAGTAATTGACGCAGCTGGATCAAAATGGAACTTCTTAAAATATAAACCAGGCTTAGTGGGAGGGCACTGTATTAGTGTCGATCCGTATTATCTGAAGTGGAAAGCAGAACAGCTAGGATATCAACCTGATGTTATAAGTTCAGGTAGACGGGTTAATGATATGATGGGGCGATTTGTTGCGGAGAAAATGGTGAAATTAATGATTCAAAAAGGTCATAGAATCAAAGATAGTAACGTTTTGGTGCTTGGTATCACCTTTAAAGAGAATTGTCCTGATATCAGAAATACAAAGGTTATTGATGTTATTTCAGAATTAGAAGATTATGGTTGTAATGTGGATGTATGTGATCCATGGGCGAATAAAGAAGAAGTAAAAGAAGAGTATAATCTAAGAATTGTTCCTTGTATCGATGTATTAGAATCATCCAAATATAATGCTATTTTATTGGCAGTTGCTCATGATGAGTTTGTGAATGTGTCATTGTCTGAATTATGTAATGGAACTAATTCCGTAATATATGATATCAAAGGAGTTCTGGATAGAGATGTAGTCGATGGACGATTGTAGTTAGCTGCCTGGGATGAGGTAGTTTTACGAATAATTTTGTTAATTAAATCATAAGTCTAAGATAAGAGCATGAAGATAAAAAACATTTGTTGTATTGGAGCAGGATATGTAGGAGGCCCAACAATGGCTGTTATTGCACAAAAGTGCCCCCACATTAACGTTAATATTGTAGATGTAAATCAACAGCGTATTGACGCTTGGAATGATGAGGATTTAGATAAACTCCCTATATATGAACCTGGCTTGGCTGACGTTGTAAAAGAGGCAAGAGGTCGTAACTTGTTTTTCTCAACAGATATTGAGAAAGCAATTGACCAGGCAGAGATGATTTTTATCTCTGTAAATACACCAACAAAGACATATGGTGTTGGAAAAGGTATGGCGGCCGATTTAAAATTTGTTGAGTTATGTGCTCGTCAGATTGCTAAAGTTGCAAAAAAAGATAAGGTTGTTGTTGAAAAATCAACATTACCTGTCCGAACAGCTCAAGCGATTAGAAATATTTTAGACTCTACTGGTAATGGCGTGAAATTTCAGGTATTGTCGAATCCTGAATTCTTAGCAGAAGGAACGGCGGTTGATGATTTGCATAACCCTGATCGTGTATTGATCGGTGGAGGTGACGATGAAGCAGGGCAAGCGGCAATTGAATCATTGGTTGAGGTATATAATAATTGGGTGCCTCTAGATCAGATTGTAACAACAAGAGTGTGGTCTTCAGAGTTGTCAAAGCTTACAGCTAATGCTTTTCTTGCTCAACGTGTTTCTTCAATTAATGCAATATCAGCTTTGTGTGAGCAGACTGGTGCAGATGTTGATGAAGTTGCTCATGCAATTGGAATGGATAGTCGTGTTGGTTCTAAATTCTTAAAGTCATCAGTAGGATTTGGCGGTTCATGTTTTCAAAAGGATATCTTAAATTTGGTTTATTTATGTCGTCATTTCAATTTACCAGAAGTTGCAGATTACTGGGAGCAAGTAGTGAAGATGAACGATTATCAAAAACATCGATTTGCGAAAAACATTATTGATACACTTTTCAATACTGTGTCCGGAAAGAAAATCACATTTTTAGGGTGGGCCTTTAAGAAAGACACAAATGATACTCGTGAATCTGCAGCTATTTATGTGGCAGATGAATTACTACAAGATAGAGCAGAAATCCACGTTTTTGATCCTAAAGTAACAGCAGAACAAATCTATGCTGATATGGAATATCTTCAGACACATCGCGTAGGTCAATATGTAGAACAAGGAGAGTTAATGTCGATGAAAGAAATAAAAAATCTTATTACAGTGCATAACGATCCTTATGCTGCGATGGATGACGCTCATGCAATTGCAGTGCTTACAGAATGGGATGAGTTTAAGACATATGATTGGGATAAAGTGTATGCAAAAATGCATAAACCGGCATTTGTCTTTGATGGAAGAAAGATATTGGAGAAGCTAGATTTAAATATTGGATTTGAGTATTATTCAATTGGATCCGGAGTTAACGAGGGATAGATCCAATTTAGGATGAGTTGATTTTTAATGAAATGTGATATTAGTTAGCTAAGGTAATCTATCTGGGATGCTCTTAAACTTAATATATGGAATTCATTATTGATTGCAAGGTTTAGTTAATTGAATACAATGATTATTAATAAAGCAGGTAATACAAAGATCCTTAGTAATACGGTCTTTTTGTATTTTCGAATGATAATAACTACCATTATTACTCTTTTGTCTACTAGGATTGTTCTTAGAAATTTGGGGATAATTGATTTTGGTATATACAATGTTGTTGCTGGAGTAATTATGTTATTGGCATTTGTTAACAATGCAATGACATCTAGTACTCAAAGGCATCTGTCATTCGATATGGCAAATAGAGTAAATGTTCAAAATACATTTAATGCAAGTTTTAGAATTCACATTTTACTTGCGATCGGTATTTTTATAATAGGAAATATCCTTGGATCAATGTTTGTTCGAGAGTTATTAAATATTCCTGAAGCTCGTTTAAACTCTGCAATGATTGTATATCATTGTGTTTTACTGATCTTTGTTGTAAATATTTGTTCAATTCCCTTTCAAGCATTTATAAATGCAAAGGAAGATATGCATATCATTGCAATAACAGGCATAATAGAATCGTTTGGGCGCTTAGCTTGTGCATACTGTATTGTTTTTATGGACGATAGGTTAAGTGCTTATAGTAGTTTAATGGTTGTGTTAGCTGCCTGTGTTGCCTGTGTTTATATGTTTTATTCTCTGAAGAAGTACTCAGAGTGTAGAATTGGATTGAACTCTATCTCTAAGGAAATGTATAAAAAATTGGCTTTTTTTGCAGGCTGGACAATATTTGGATCGTTAGCATCTCTAATTAAAAAACAGGGAGCAACAATTGTATTGAATATATTTTTTGGGCCAGTTATTAATGCTGCCTTTGGTATTGCGAATCAAATTGCGAATCAAATAGGTATTTTTTCGTTGACAGTACTAAAAGCAGTTAATCCAGCGATTGTCAAAAACTATGGAGAAGGAGATAGAGATAAAATGATAAAATTGATGTTCGTTAGTAGCCGTTTTTCTCTATACTTGTTTTCATTAATTGCAATTCCATTGTTTCTTGAAATGAATTATATTTTGAAAACATGGTTAGATGAGGTGCCTGAATATACTTTAGTATTTTCACGTGTTATTATTATTGGTGCATTGATTGAAACTATTATTGGACCACTAATTACAGCAATACAAGCAACAGCAAGGATAAAATATTACCAACTTTGTTCAGGATCTATTTTTCTGCTGAATCTACCTGTCATGTACATTCTGTTAAGAATAGGCTTAGGTTCAGTAACGGTAATTGTATCTAATATTTGCTTCACAGTTATTGTTGGAGTGGTTCGATTAATTTTTCTAAGATCGCTAATTGGTTTGTCTCTAAGAAGCTGGATTGGGAAGGTATTTATAAATGGAATCGTAGTAGTTTTGTCAATATTTATTTGTAATCTACCTATATATTTCGCAATTGATGAAGGATTTGTGCGATTGATTAGTATTTTATTTACGACAGTTCTTTCGACTATTGTATTCGTTTATTATATTGGTGCATACCCAGATGAGAGATTATATATTAATAACATATTGAAAAATGTTCTACAAAGGCGATTTAGTGTAAGATAATATGAGAAAGGAATTTAGAATTGTAGATTGTATATATGTTTTTCTTTTGGTTTTTCCTGTTTTATGCCGATGGTTTTTCTTAGATTCTTGGGAGACTAGGTTTACGTATAATTTATTTAACTATCCACTTTTCCTTCCTGAACTTTCCTTTTTATTGATGGTAATTTTTTTTCCTCAAGTTAAAGGGCGGAATATTAAATTAGTCACTGTATCAATAATAGGATTGATTTTTGTTTATATTGGGTGTGTTTGGAATTCTTTTCCTAATCCAGTTATAAATTTTTTAGGAGGAAGTGACTTTTTTCTGACAACACTTATGTTTGGACTCTTTCCTATTAAAACCAAGCACATTCCATATTTAAAGTGGATATTATTGGGAGCTTTAGTTTTATTAGGGATAGAAATTGTATTATTTTCAACAGTAATAACATATTCTGGAATGCAGGATAGACAGGAGTATGGTGGTATTACTCGTATAAGTTCTACAGTGGGGGGATCAACAGGGACTGCTGTTGTTTTATTCATAGTGGGTACTATTGTATATCATTGTTTTAAAATAAATCGGACAATAAGAGTTGGTTCTGTTTGTTTTACTACGGTTGCGATTATTTTTACATTTTCTAGGGGGGCTTTGCTTGCGCAAGTATTGTTTGTTTTGTTTCTTTCTTTCAAGTGGATCCGTCATTTAAAAAAACAAAGAAGCGTTTTTGTTTTCGCACTGTGTTTGATTGGAGTTGTTTTCTTTAGTAGAAGTATAAAAGAACTGAAAGTTATGGAAGGTTTCAAGGAGAGATTTAATAACTCAATTGAATCTGGCGATATTACTTCAGGTAGAACAGAAAGGTGGGAAATGGCTTATGAGTTATTTAAAGAAAGTCCAATTATTGGAAATGGGAGTGGTTACATAAATCCATACATTAGAGGAAGAAATATTGGGGCTTATTCCAGGGATATGTTTTCTCCTCATAATGTTTACTTATTGTGTCTTGTAGATTATGGGATAGTTGGATTTTCCTTACTTTGTATTGTATTATTATTGTTTTGGAAGATAGCCTATAATAAGGAGGATAGTACGCTTAGATTTGCAATGTTTTTGATAATTGTCATATTAATGAATGTTGAGATCATTTTTTTCTCAATGCATTATTTGTTCCCATTTTGCATCTTGGCCTATGTCTCAAAAAGTAAAGATAAATTCACTAAATATAAAATGTCACAAGTGTATGGCAAAAGTTGTGTTTATAACGTTTCATAATTGGGAAACGAAAAGATTGGGTGGTTTTCATAAATTTGCAGAGTACTGTTGTGAAAAAGGGATGGAAACCGTATTTTTTAGTTTTTCTCGGCCTTATTATATTTATTTTAAAAAAAGTGAGAGATTAAATAAAGGTGTTCTAAAAAAATTAGTAGGAGGGAAGAAGTATAAATTGGGAGGCAACACGCTGTTAAACATAACATTTCCAACATTAGCACTTCCGGGGCCTCTTAGAACGTTTGTACCTGATAGGCTAAATACATGGTTAATAACTAATTCAGTAAAATCTTTTTCTAAATTTGCGAGAAATTATTTTAAAGGTACCGATGTTTTTGTATTTGAATCTAATGAATCTGTATTTTTAATAAATAAGATTAAAAAGTTATTCCCTAATAGTAAAATAATTTATCGTCCTTCAGATCCTATTATCGCTAATAGCAATATCTCGGAAGCTAAGTGTATTTTTGAAAAGGAAATTTTGAATTTAGCAGATATTGTGTTACCAGTAAATGAGCAGGGCTTACAGTTGTATGAGAAGGTAGTTTCTGGATTTAAAAATAACGTTACATATAAAGTGTTGTCTAATGGTGTAGATACTTGTTTGTTTGAAAAACAGTATAAAAAGCCTGTTGCACTGCAAAAAGCGAATACTGCCTTATATATGGGAGCATTAGCACCTAATTGGCAGTTAATTATTAAAGCTGCTAAAGCATTAACTAATGTAAATTTTGTAATAGTTTGTCCAGAAATGCCAGATGATAAATATAAGAAGGAATTTGAGAATATAAGGAATTTGTGTTTTGTTCCAGGTGTATTGTCCGAGGATGTTCCAAAGTGGGTTACAAATGCAGATTTGATCATTGTTCCAAATCCTGAGGATAGATATCAAGATAAACCTTGGGGGATTACAGCAAAGTATTATCAAGCTATGGCCGCTAGAAAACCTATTGTTGCGTATCATGATACTATTGAACTTGAAAAACTGTCTGTTTCTGTTAGTTATAGTGAAAATGATTTTATTGTTGCAATACAAGATTCCATTGGTTGTGAGGAACAAAGATATGAATATGACCTACGTAAGAAGAACTGGGCGGTCGTTTGTCAGGAATTTGTGGAAATCGTAAATGAACTTTGTTATGTCTAAGATACTTTTTATATCCAAACATAATCCCTGTAAACCATCTGGTGGTGGTTTAGCAACTAGATCGTATATTGAAATGCTCAGCGCGATTAGCGAAGGGAATATTGATCTGTGCCTTTCAAAAAGTTGTAATGTTGGAGAAAGTAATATTAAATACGATAGATTATTGGGGGTAGGACCTAGGTCAATATTATCAAAATGTTGTTCTTTATTTACTGGTGAAATGCATCGGTTTACCAATTTTGTTCGTTCTTATTTAAAGGATAATCATAAGGAATATGAATATTGTGTTTTTGATCACAGTAGTATTTCGGCATCATTAGTGGACTATGTTAATAAATTAGGACTCAAAACTATTACAATACACCATAATTATGAACCTGAATATTTTTGGGATAATAGAACAAATTTAATTAGAGACTTTTTGCTTCTTCAACACGTTAAGATAAATCAGAAAAAAGCTTATTTGGAAAGTAGATATAATTTATTTTTAACCAATGCAGATAAAGATAAATTTATCAAAACATACGGCTCAAACAATGGAATAAATGGAGTCATTGGCTGCAGTGAGTGTCAAAATGAAAGGATTTACTCTATTTTAGACTCAAATTTTAACACAAGATTAAAATTGGTGATTACAGGTTCTTTATGTACTGTACAGACAATAGATGCTATTGATTATTTCTTTTCAGAGTTGTACGCGTATTTACCTGAAGACGTGGAAATCGTAATTGCTGGAAGACAGCCCACAGAATCAATAGTTGGTTTGTGTGAAAAGTATAACAATGTGAGGTTGATTCCAAATCCCCAGAATATCTCTGAGATTATCGCGAATGGTGATATCTATATATGTCCGACGAGAGTTGGAGGAGGATTGAAATTGCGAATTATGGATGGATTGAGATTGGGACTTCCTGTTATATCTCATAACATTTCATGTAGGGGATTTGATTCATTTCAAAACACTAATTTCTTTTATGGTTTTGATTCTCCAAAATCTTTTCGAAAGGCATTGGATAGACTCATTGTTGATATAAATAGTAAAGCAGTGAAAAAAGATTTTATTCAGAAGGAATATTTAAAGAAATTTAGCTTTAATGCTGGTGTTGAAAGAATGAAATCTTTAATAGATTACGGTATGTAAATAATCAGGTTAGTATTAAATATCATTCAAAAGTTTATGTCAACAAAAATTTGTGTTATATATAATTATGCGCAACATTATAGGAAGGATATATTCTGTCTAATGGATAGGGATATGAATTGCGATTTTGTATTCGGCGATAAGTTGTCGGATATAAAAAAAATGAACTATGAGGATTTGAAGGGATTCAAAAAAGAGGTGAAAAATGTCAAGTTTGTCAGATATCCTCTTTATTATCAGAAAGGTATTTTGTCTTTGCTTCATGAAGAGTACACTATTTATCTTATGTTGGGAGAATCCATTTGCGTTAGTACATGGTTAATGTTGATATTGGCAAAATTTACAAAAAAGAGGATTTATTTGTGGTCTCATGGATGGTATGGGAAAGAATCGATGATGAGAAGTTTTATGAAAAAGATCTTTTTTTCACTCGCACAAGGTGTGTTTTTGTATGGAAAGCATGCAAAGAACCTTATGATGGACCAAGGTATAAAAAAAGATAAGCTACATGTGATTTATAATTCGATGAACTATTTGGAGCAACGCAATCATCGTAAAAAGTTGAAAGAAACGGAAATATTTGCGAATCACTTTAATAATAATTTCAGTAATTTAATTTTTATTGGTCGATTAACAACAATTAAACAACTGCCTTTATTAGTAAATGCTGTTTCTGTGCTTAGAGAGAGGAACATAGAAGTTAATTTGACATTTGTTGGTGGAGGGGAAATGGAGAATGAATTGAAAGATTTGGTTGCCAAGTATAGGTTGGAAAAGTATATTTGGTTTTATGGGCCTTGCTACGATGAATTGAAAATTGCAGAGTTATTATACAATGCGGATCTGTGTGTTTCTCCAGGAAATGTTGGTTTGACGGCAATGCATGTTATGGGGTATGGTACTCCTGTAATTACACATGATTGCTTCCCTCTTCAAATGCCAGAGTTTGAGGCTATAAAGGAAGGTGTTACTGGTGCTTTTTTTAAATATGGCGATCTAAGTTCGTTAGTTGATGGTATTAAATTTTGGCTAAGTAGCGAGGTTGATCGAGAGAGTGTTCGAAAAAAATGCTTCGAAGTAATTGATGAGAAATATAATCCAAATTATCAAATAGAAGTTTTAAAAAAATATCTTAATTAGGAATATGGGAAAATTATCTTATGTGTTGGGGCTGATTAGGTATATTTTGAATCTAAAGATTTCAAAATTAGCATTTATTGATTATCGTTCTAATATTAATAAAAGAGCTCGTATTTGTCACCAAGTTAAAGTTTTCTCTTCGAATGTCTCCGCTTACACCTATATTGGGCCTAGAAGCAAAGTTGTGAATGCATCAATTGGTAAGTTTGTTTCTATTGCAAGTGACTGTTCTATTGGATTAGCTTCTCATAGTCATTATTTTATGTCCACATCGCCAATTTTTACCGCGAGGAAGAATTCAACCAAACATCGTTGGGTTGAGAATGATTCATATGATCCAGTGCAAAAGGTCAATATTGGTAATGATGTGTGGATTGGAACCAAGGCAATAATAATGGGTGGAGTCGAAATAGGTAATGGAGCAATAATTGGAGCAGGAGCAATTGTAACTAAAGATGTTCCTGATTATGCAATTGTGGTCGGAATTCCTGGTCGAATTGTAAGATATCGTTTTAGAGACGACATAATCAAAGAGTTATGCGATTTAAAATGGTGGAACTTAGAAGAAAAATGTTTGAAACGTAACTTGAAATTATTCGCAGAGGAAGTGAATTTAGAAAATATTAGAGAATTCAAAAATATTATAAAATAAGTATGAAAAATGAAGGTTAGTATAATAACTATTTGCTACAATAATGAACGGGATATCGAAGATACCTTACTCTCTGTCATAAATCAAAATTATACCGATATTGAATATATTGTTGTTGATGGAGGTTCGACAGATGATACATTATCACTGATAGAAAAGCACAGTTCTCATATTACTAAATTAATTTCTGAAGAAGATAATGGATTGTACGATGCAATTAATAAAGGACTAAGGTGTGCCACTGGTAATATTGTAGGGCTAATTCATGCTGGAGATCGGTTGTATTCTAATGATACAATAAAAAAGATAGTTGAACATTTTAATAGGTATAATATTGATATATCTTATGGTAATAGTAAAATTGTAAATGAAAAAGGACAATCTATTAGAGTTAACAAGAGTCCTGAATTTACTAGATCTTTAGTTCGTAGAGGATGGATGCCATCACATCAAAGTATATATGTAAAAACAGAGTTGATTAGTAAATTTGGATATTATAATTTGGATTTACATCCAAGTTCCGATTATGAATGGTTTTTGAGGTACTTTTATTTTAACAAGGCAAGAATAAAAAGACTAAACGAGTATATTATATATTTTTCTTTAGGAGGCATTAGTACACAAAGTTATACTAGTAGGCTGAAGAGTGAATCAAAAAATCAGATAAAACAATGCTGGAGAATAAATGGAGAAAATCCGCCTTGTGGCCTTGTATATATTAAGTTAATTAGGAAAATTAAGCAATTTGTATTAGCGGCGTTTATCAAATAACATTATGGCTAGTTTTACATTTAAGTTTCTTCGAAAGATTGGACTGAATTACTCAGAAACACAATACGGAGATGTTTCTGCGCATACGGTTATTAAAAAGGTATTTAAAACATATCGAGATGCTTTTTTACTTAAGTACTTTATGAACTCAGTTCTCTTGTCTCCTCTATCTCCAAGAAAATTACGACCTTGGGTTTTCAAGACAATAGGTTGTAATGTAGGGAAAGATGTTTTTATAGGTGATCATGTAATCGTAGATTCTGGATACTCCCACTTGATAACTCTTGAAGACCATGTCCATATTGCTGGCGGAGTTCGACTTTTATGTCATCAGAGAGATTTGCGTAACTATCATAAAGGCGATGATTATGCCAAACTAGGATATATAACAAGAGGCATTCATTTAAAAAAAGGTTGTTTAATTGGAATGGAATGTTTTGTACTTCCAGGTGTTACGGTAGGTGAAGGAGCAATTGTAGGGGCAGGTTCTTTGGTTACAAAGGATATTCCGGCTTGGACAATTGCGACTGGTCGACCTGCTCGAGTGGTTAAGAAAATAGAAGAAAGAAAAGACAAGTAACGTGTTATGAATATATTGACATTTGATATAGAAGACCTGTGGGTGTATGATCATTATAAGATAGGTAATAAAGAGGATTATATTCCACGATTAGACTCTTATCTAAATCAAATATTAGATCTATTGGATGAGCGAGGCTTTAAAGCTACGTTTTTCTGTTTAGGGATCATGGCAGAAAGATATCCTGAAGTAATAAAGCTTATTGCAGATAGGGGACATCAAATAGGTTGTCATTCATATGGTCATCAATTCTTGTCGGATGTATCAAGGGAGGAATTTGAAGAGGATACTTGTAAGGCGATTTCTATATTAGAAAATATAGCAGGTAATAAAGTTACTGCTTATAGAGCTCCCGCTTTTTCAATATCAGAGAAGAATAAGTGGGCATTAGAAGTACTAGCCCAAAATGGGATATTATTTGATTGTTCTATTTTCCCAGCCATAAGGAGTTTTGGTGGATTTCCAAGTTACAATACAGATAGGCCAGCTATTGTTAAATATAATGGTATTACTATGAAAGAATTCCCTATTTCATTAACTGATATGTTGGGTAAAAGAATTGCTTATTCTGGAGGGGGATATTTTAGACTTTTCCCTTATAGCAAGATAAATAAGATCATAAACAGAAGTGATTATGTAATGACATATTTTCATCTTCGAGATTTTGATAAGGAACAAGAGCGAAAGACGAAATTAGTGGATGGTGAAAATTTAATATTGCGTTATTTCAAAAATTATTACGGATTGAATTCATGTTTTTCAAAATTTGAAAAGTTGATTAGAGAGAATGAGTTTGTTAGCTTAGAAAGAGCAGATACGATGATTGATTGGAATAAAACGGACATTATTAATGTATGAGAAATATGTATAAGTTGTTCTTAAAGAGGGTTTTTGATTTTGTTATTGCATTGATTGGTTTGTTGTTGGCCTCGCCTATATTGTTGATTGTGATAGTTTTTTTATACATTGCAAATAAGGAATCTGGAGTGTTTTTTATTCAGTCGCGACCGGGTTTTAAAGGAAAGGAATTTCGTATTATTAAATTCAAGACAATGAATGATAAAAAAGATTCAAATGGAATTCTTTTACCTGATGCAGATAGACTGACTCCAATAGGTTTATTTGTAAGAAAGACCTCTATTGATGAATTACCACAGTTACTAAATGTCTTGATAGGTGACATAAGCCTGGTTGGTCCTCGTCCACTATTAATGGAATATCTGCCTTTGTATAACGAAGAACAAGCAAGAAGACATGAAGTGAAACCTGGCATTACAGGTTGGGCTCAGGTGAATGGGAGAAATGCTATTAGCTGGGAGGAAAAATTTCGTTTGGACGTTGAATATGTTGATAACATTTCCTTTATGATGGATCTTAAAATCATTTTTACGACAATAAAAAAAGTTTTTGTAAGTGAAGGGATTAGTGCAGATGGAAGTGCTACAATGGAAAAATTTGTTGGATCTAACTAAATAATCATGACATATATTTATGGTGCAAGTGGGCATGGTAAGGTAATACTTGATTGTCTTGAGGCTAATGAAATTGAAGTGAATGGATTTGTTGATGATGATGCAGCTAAGAATGCTTTCATGGATTTGCCAGTCTTGCGTTCATCAGAAATAGATGATACTGCAGTGGTTGTTTTTGGGATCGGGAGTAACGAAATTAGAAAAACATTATCGGAGAAGTTTAAATTTAATTCTCCATTGGCCATTCATCCTTCGGCAGTAGTATCTAAAAGAGCTAAAATAGAGGAAGGTACTGTCGTATTTCATAATGCCGTTGTTCAGGCAGGATCAACTATTGGAAAACAGTGTATTATCAATACTAGGGCATCAGTTGATCATGATTGTGTTATTGGCGACTATGTTCATGTCTCTCCCGGCGTTACACTTTGTGGAAATGTAAATATTGGAGATGGTTCTTGGATCGGTGCTGGTAGTACTATTATTCAGGGTGTAACTGTTGGGAAGAATGTTATGGTTGGTGCAGGATCTTTAATTCGAAAAAGTGTACCAGATAATGTGATGGTTGTAGGTAATCCTGCAAAAGTTATGAGAAAGTTGAAACGATAGGCTATATTAATACTTTCCAAGATGTAGTCATTAGATAAAATCTTTAATTGTGAGTAATAAATCAAAAATTTGGCTCTCTTCTCCACATATGGGGGGAACAGAGATGAAATATATACAAGAGGCGTATGATACCAATTGGGTAGCCCCTTTAGGACCTAATGTAAATGGTTTTGAGAAGGATCTTGAGTCGTATAATGGTATAGGTCATGCTTCAGCATTAAGCGCTGGAACAGCTGCAATTCATTTGGCTTTAATTCTTCTTGGTGTTGGAGCAGGAGATGAGGTGATTGCACAGAGTTTTACTTTTTCTGCAACGGTAAATCCTATTACTTATTTGGGAGCAACTCCGGTTCTTGTTGATTCTGAAGAGCAGACGTGGAATATGTGCCCATTGGCATTGAAAGAAGCTATTGAAGATAGAATGGCGAAAGGGAATAAGCCTAAAGCCATTATTCCTGTGCATTTATACGGTATGCCATCAAATATGAAGGCAATAAATGCTATTGCCGATGAATATGAGATTCCTGTAGTTGAAGATGCGGCAGAGGCACTCGGTAGCTCATTGGATGATAAAAAGATGGGAACCTGGGGGAAATTTGGTATTTTATCTTTTAATGGTAATAAGATTATTACTACTTCAGGTGGTGGTGCTTTATTATCAGAGGATGAAGAGCTGATTGCGAAATCAAGATTCTTAGCGACTCAAGCACGTGATAATGCGCCACACTATCAGCACACCCATGTTGGATATAATTACCGAATGAGTAATATAACTGCTGGTATTGGTCGCGGACAAATGGAGGTGCTAGATGATCATGTTGAAAAGAGAAGAGAAGTTAATGCTTGGTATAAAAATATTTTAAAGGATATTCCTGGAATTAGTTTTCAAACAGAACCAACTAATGATTATTATTCTAATTATTGGTTGACTTCAATTTTAGTTGATCCAAAACAAACAGGAGGCATCACTCGAGAAGATTTAAGACTGGCTTTGGAAAAAGAAAATATTGAGTCTCGCCCATTGTGGAAACCAATGCATATGCAACCAGTCTTTGCGGATTGCCCTTATTATGGAGGCAATGTAGCGGAGGAGATGTTTGAAAATGGACTTTGCCTGCCTTCTGGAAGTAACCTCACAAGTGAAGACCTCAATAGGATAAAAAAAGTATTAACGGAAGTATTTCATAGTGCTTCTGTTACTCAAGAATAAATGCTTGAAATATAGCAGAACCGTACAACCAACAATTTTTTTAAGTAATGTCAAAAAAAGTAGCGCTTATAACAGGAGTTACCGGTCAAGATGGAGCATATCTTGCTGAGTACCTATTGAAAAAAGGGTATATCGTTCATGGAATGAAACGTCGTTCTTCATTGTTTAATACTGATCGAATTGATCATATCTATCAGGATCCTCATGTGGAGGATCGTAATTTTATCTTGCATTATGGTGATTTGACCGATAGTATGAACATTACGCGTATTATTCAAGAGGTTCAGCCAGATGAGATTTATAACCTGGCAGCAATGAGTCATGTGAAGGTAAGTTTCGATACTCCTGAATATGTAGGTAATGCTGATGGTCTAGGAACATTGCGTATTTTAGAAGCAGTTCGTTTGTTAGGATTGACTGAGAAAACACGTATTTACCAGGCATCTACCTCTGAGCTATACGGATTAGTACAGGAAGTGCCACAAAAGGAAACTACTCCATTCTATCCTCGTTCCCCTTACGCAGTAGCTAAGTTATATGGATACTGGATTACTGTCAACTATCGCGAGGCATATAAAATGCACGCATCTAATGGTATTTTATTTAACCATGAATCTCCGATTAGAGGAGAGACTTTCGTAACACGTAAGGTTACACGTGCCATGGCAAGAATAGCTTTAGGTATGCAAGAGCAGACTTATATGGGTAACTTGAGCTCAAAACGTGATTGGGGACACGCTAAGGACTATATCAAAGCGATGCACTTAATCCTACAGCAGGATGAACCTTCTGATTATGTAATTGCAACAGGAATAACTACTACCATTCGCGACTTTATTAAGTTAGCAGGTGAAGAAGTTGGTTTGACCATCGAATTCAAAGGAGAAGGAGTTGAAGAGGAAGGATATTTAGTTGCAGTTGACGAAAATAAGTTTGTCGAAAAAGTTGGAAAAGAATACCTAGAAGCAATAAAAGCTCGTGTTGCTAATAATGAGGTCGTTGTAGGTGTTGATCCTCAATATTTCCGTCCAACTGAAGTTGATTTGTTAATTGGAGATCCAACAAAATCGAAAACAGTTCTAGGTTGGGAACCAGAATATGACTTAGCAGGGTTGGTTGAAGATATGATGCAGAGTGATGTGAAGTTGTTCAAGAAAGATGCGTATCTGAAAGCTGGTGGTTACCAAGTCTTGAATTATTTCGAATAGACCTTTCACCTCTTATGGAAAAGAATTCAAAGATATATGTTGCAGGCCATCTAGGATTAGTTGGCTCTGCAATTACAAAGAATCTAAAATTAAAGGGATACGATAATCTTGTATCGCGTTCTTTTGAGGAATTAGATTTGACAGATCAGGTTGCAGTTCAACAATTCTTCGAGGAAGAGAAACCTGAATATGTGATCTTGGCTGCAGCTAAGGTTGGAGGTATTGTTGCTAATAATACCTATAGAGGTCAGTTTATCTATGAGAATTTGCAGATTCAGAATAACGTGATCCACCAGTCGTATGTACATGGTGTGAAGAAGTTGTTATTCTTGGGATCAACTTGCATCTACCCAAAGATGGCTCCACAGCCAATGCCAGAGGATTGTTTATTGACTGATACATTGGAGTACACTAATGAACCATATGCTATTGCAAAGATTGCAGGATTGAAGATGTGTGAATCATACAATCTGCAGTATGGTACCAACTTTATTTCAGTGATGCCAACCAATCTGTATGGTCCGAATGATAATTTTAACCTGGAGACTTCGCATGTGTTGCCTGCGATGGTTAGAAAGATTCATTTAGCAAATGCTTTGGAGGATAATAATTGGGATGTGATCCGTGAGGATTTAAATAGAAGACCAGTTGAAGGTGTTAATGGAGAATCTCAAGAATTTGAGATTCTAGCCATGCTAAACAAATATGGTATTGAGCAGACAGAGGAGAGTGTGACCTTGAATCTTTGGGGGACAGGAAAGCCAATGCGAGAGTTTCTGTGGTCAGAAGACATGGCTGATGCTTGTGTATTCCTATTGGAAAATAGGGACTTTGCTGATGTCGTTGAGGAATCACAAGGTGAGACTGCTGGAACGAAAGAGGTTCGAAATACCCATATTAATATTGGAACAGGTAAAGAAATCACTATTCGAGAGTTATCTGAGGCGATTCAAAATGAGATTGGTTTCAAAGGTATCATCGAATTTGATGTTACTAAACCTGATGGAACAATGCGTAAACTTACTGATCCTTCAAAACTTCACAAATTGGGGTGGAAACACCGTATTGAGTTGGAAGAGGGGATTAAGTTAATGTATGAGCATTATTTGAAGTAAGATATACATTATAAATTAACACGCTGTCAGGTCTAACGACGCTGACAGGTGTTCTTTGAAGAAGAGGTATTATTACCAACTATAACTTATGAAGAAATTACTATCACTACCACCAAATTTGGTATCGTGTTTTCATGATATTGAGGGGAAAGATCGAAAGGAATGGTTTTGTACTTCTGATCCTGTTGGGGCAAGAGTAGGTTCCGGAGGAGGTACGGCTTGGCTTTTGGCTGAATGTCGTAAGGAAGAAAGTACTGAAGCTATTGATGGTTGGTTGAGTCAGGATAAGAAGATCTTGATTCATGCTGGTGGTCAAAGTCGCCGTTTACCTGGATATGCTCCTTCTGGTAAGGTGTTGTCTCCAATTCCTGTGTTTCGATGGGAACGCGGTCAGCGATTAAATCAGAATTTGTTGGATTTGCAGATTCCTTTGTATGAGAAAATCATGGCAAAGACTCCGGCAAATATCAACACTTTGATTGCAAGTGGTGATGTCTTCATTAGGGCTGAAGAAACGTTACAGAATATTCCTGACGCAGATGTGGTATGCTATGGTCTGTGGGCTGATCCTTCATTGGCAACAAATCATGGTGTCTTTGTTTGTGATAAGTATGACCAACAGAGGTTGCTTCATATGTTACAAAAGCCTTCACAAGAGAAACTACAGGATGTATCGCGGAATCATCTATTTCTGATGGATATTGGTATTTGGCTGCTAAGTGATAGGGCCGTTAAATTACTAATGGAACGTTCGGGATACAATGTAGAAGGTGACTATTCGGCACCTGAAAATCCTGCTTTTTATGATTTGTATTCTGAATTTGGATTAACCTTAGGTACGGATCCTGCAGTAAAAGATGAAGCTTTAAATGAGCTATCTGTAGCTATTTTACCATTACCTGGTGGTGAGTTTTACCATTACGGAACAAGCAGAGAGTTAATCTCTTCAACGTTAAAGATTCAGAATAGAATTACAGATCAACGTTCAATTCTTCATAAAGACAATAAACCTCATCCATCTATCTTTATTCAAAATGCAGATGTAAAGATTCCTATTAATGGAGAACATCAGCAATTATGGATTGAAAATAGTACACTTGGCAAGGATTGGAGCTTAAAACATCATCACATATTGACTGGTATACCAAATAATAATTGGGAACTAAATTTACCAGAAGAGATGTGTTTGGATATTGTTCCTGTAGGAGAGGAGCATTATGCAATACGTCCGTATGCTTTACATGACCAATTTAGAGGTCCAATAGTTGAAGAGAAAACACAATGGATGAATGCTTCAGTAAAATCTTGGTTTGAGAATAGAGGGATTTCTCTTGAAGAAGCTAAGATTGAAGCGAATATTGATATCCAGAGTGCTGAGATTTTTCCTCTAATAAAAAGAGAGCAGATGACATCAGAGTTTATAAATTGGATGTTATTTGGAAAGGGTGCTCAATATAAAGAGATTTATTTGGAAGCGGAGCGATTATCTGCAGATTTAATCTCTGAGAAGGCGAACTTAAGTCGACTATATGCTCAACGTGAGGAGTTTAGAAAAGACAATTGGTCATTGCTTAGAAAGAATCATGATAAGAGTGTGTTTTATCAATTAAATCTTGATCACGCAGCACAAGATTTTGCACGTTTAGATATCCCCGTATCAGAAGAGGATGTAAAAGTATCACATCCTGTGACTCAGATGCACGAACAGATGTTTAAAGCCCGAATAAAGCAGTATAAGGGAGAAGCATTTGATTCAGAAGAGAAGGGAGCTTTCGAAGTTTTACGCCAGCGTGTAGTTGAGCCAGCCAAGCACAAGAAACAATTACCAGCCTTAAATGTATATCAAGATCAAATCGTATGGGGACGTAGTCCGGTGCGTATTGACCTTGCCGGAGGCTGGACTGATACTCCTCCGTACTGTATCTTAGAAGGAGGGAAAGTGGTTAACCTGGCTATTAATTTGAATGGACAACCTCCTTTACAAGCATTTGTGAAGCCTTGTGAGGAGCACAAGATAATAATTAGATCGATTGATCTTGGAACAAGAGAAGATGTTACGAATTGGGAACAATTGGCAGCATACAATCTTGTGGGATCAGCATTTTCGATCCCTAAAGCTGCATTGTGCCTATGTGGATTTCATCCGGAATACTGTGAGCAGCAGTATAGTTCTTTAATACATCAGTTAAAAGCATTCGGATGTGGGATCGAAATATCAATGTTGGCTGCCATACCGAAAGGATCTGGATTAGGAACAAGCTCTGTATTGGCATCAACTGTATTGGGAGCTCTTGCAGATTTCTGTGGATTAGGATGGGATAATAATGAAATTTGTCAGCGTACTTTAATTCTTGAACAACTACTAACTACTGGCGGTGGTTGGCAGGATCAATATGGCGGTGTTTTTCCAGGAGTCAAATTATTGGAAACTAAGCAAGGGATTAATCAGTTACCATCAGTTCGATGGACTCCTGATTTTCTATTCACCCGACCAGAGTATAAAGCCTGCATGCTGTTGTATTATACTGGAATTACACGCACAGCAAAGAGTATTTTGGCAGAGATAGTTCGAGGCATGTTCTTGAATTCATCTAATCATTTATCCATACTTCAAGATATGAATGAGCATGCACTGCATACTTTTGATGTATTGCAGCGTGGAAGTTTCAATGAGTTGGCAGATTGTGTAGCATATACATGGCAACAAAAGCAGCAGATTGATACAGGGACGAATCCACCAGCAATACAACAGTTAATAGCACAAATAAATGATTTGGCATTAGGTTATAAACTTCCCGGAGCAGGAGGTGGAGGTTACATGTACATCATCGCCAAAGATCCAGAAGCAGCTGCAAAAATAAAAAGCAGATTAAATAGTAATCCTCCAAATAATAGGGCTCGATTTGTTGATATGGAATTATCTCAAACAGGTTTCCAAGTCACAAGATCATAAGCC
Source organism: Puteibacter caeruleilacunae (assembly GCA_005217565.1). Taxonomy (GTDB): domain Bacteria; phylum Bacteroidota; class Bacteroidia; order Bacteroidales; family Prolixibacteraceae; genus Puteibacter; species Puteibacter caeruleilacunae. The sequence continues at coordinate 101,025 of SJCO01000004.1, read as the reverse complement.
CACCTTTCAACCTTTTAACCGTTTACCTTTCTACCTGTTGATAAGTGCTAGTGAGGTAAAAATGGTTAAGAAAAAACTTTCGTATAGAAAAAAATTGCAACGATGAAAAACAACAACCACTTAATCATAATGGCTGGAGGAATCGGTTCTCGATTCTGGCCTATGAGTACTGTTGAGACTCCGAAACAATTTCTGGATATTTTAGGAATTGGGAAAAGCTTGCTTCAACTAACTGTTGAACGTTTTGAAGGAATATGCCCTCCTGAAAATGTGTGGATTGTAACCTCTGAAAAATATAAAGAATTAACATTAGAACAACTACCTCAGTTATCTCCCAATCAAATATTGTTAGAGCCTTGTATGCGTAATACAGCTCCGTGTATTGCTTATGCTGCATGGAAGATTAAGAAGCAGTGTCCTGATGCAAATTTGGTAATTTCTCCTGCTGATCATATTGTGTTAAACACATGTGAGTTTCAAAGAGTGATTAATGAAAGTCTGGAGTTTACAAAAGGTAGTGACCATATTGTAACGTTGGGCATAAAGCCTAGTAGACCGGAGACTGGGTATGGATATGTTCAACGGAGAGCGGAAATGGGAGACCGGAAAAGGGAGTGCGTTGATGATTCAATTGTGAAAAATAGCAACGAAATATATCCAGTAGAAGCGTTTAAAGAAAAGCCTGATTTGGAGACTGCTAAGAAGTATTTGGCTGATGGAAACTATTTTTGGAATGCAGGGATTTTTATTTGGGAAGCATCGACTGTTGAAAAGGTTTATCGACAGTATTTGCCGAATATGGCTGAACTCTTTGATGGAGGGGATGAGTGTTGGTCAACAGACCAAGAGCTGGGTTTCATTAATCAGCAATTTCCAAACTGTGAGAAGATTTCTGTAGACTATGGGATCATGGAAAAGGCAGAAAATATTCATGTTTATCCTGCAGATTTTGGCTGGAGTGATTTGGGGACCTGGGGATCCTTGTATGATCGCTTGCCAAAAAACCAAGGATCGAATGCTATTGTGGGAGAGCAAGTGAAGATGATTGATGCGGAAGAGTGTATAGTTCATGTTCCTGAAGGAAAACGTGTAGTCATACAAGGATTGAAAAATTACATTGTTGCAGAGAGCAAAGAGACTCTGATGATTTGTGATAAAAAAAATGAGCAAGAAATTAGAGGGTTTGCCAACTTATTTAATGGCAAGGACTAAGCATATAGAAGTTTGATCAAACAAAATACCTAATATCATGAAAAAGCAACTTTCAAAATTAGCAAATCGTCATATAGTATCTCCATGGTGGATTTTAGTGATTGATTTGATGCTTACATCGGGTGGCTTTCTTGCTGCTTATATTATAAGAATGAATTATTCTTTGGTGGATTTGTCTGCATGGGAGGTAATGAAAACAGGTGGCCTTGCGGTTAGTGTTTATGGATTATGTTATTTATTATTCAAAAGTTTTAGAGGAGTCATCCGCCAAACAGATGTTCAAGAGTTAGGTCGAATATTACTTGCCACGAGTACAGCATCAGTATTATTATTTGTCCAAAATTATAGTAATGACGTATTTAATTTTGGATGGCCTGTTGTACCTCGTTTGGCTATTATTGTGAGTTTTATTATTAACCTCATTCTGTTATCTGGATTTAGGTTGGTTGTTCGTCAAGCCTATCAGTTTTTGACTGTTACCAAACCATCAAGGAAAGCATACGTATATGGTGCTGGAGATCTTGGATTATTAGCCTTAAAGGCTTTAGAAAAAGAACGTGCAGATCGAGTAAAGGTTGTTGGTTTTATTGATGATGATGCTCGAAAGTGTAAGACATTGCTGAGAGATATTCCTGTCTGCAATTTTGAAAAAGCAATGTCGAAGGCTGAAGAGAATGGTGTTGATATGGTTGTACTAGCTATTGCTAATCTACCTAAACGTAAAATTAGAAAAATTACAGAATATTGTTTAGAGCATGATGTGGAGGTGAAGGTGTTGCCTGCTTTTGAGAATTGGATGCAGCAGAAAGAGGCAGAGAGAAATATTCGTAATTTGAAGATTGAGGATCTGTTAGGTCGCGATCAAATTCAACTCGATTTAGATAGAATTAAAGCGGGTTTGAAGGATAAGGTAGTATTAGTATCTGGAGCTGCTGGTTCTATTGGGTCAGAGATTGTTCGTCAATTGGTGAAATATCCTTTGAAGAGGTTGATATTACTTGATCAAGCTGAATCGGCGTTGTATGATTTACAACAAGAATTGATAGCTAATGGAGTTCCTGATTTTTATGAATTGGTGGTGGCTGATGTTTCAAATCTGGAGCGAATGGAGAAGATGTTCCAATATTTTGATCCGCAAGTTGTATTTAATGCAGCGGCATATAAGCATGTACCTTTAATGGAGATTAATCCTTATGAGGCGATGAATGTGAATGTTCGTGGTGCAAAAAACTTAGCTGATTTATCAATAAAGTATGGCGTTAAGAAGTTTGTAATGGTTTCGACAGATAAGGCGGTGAATCCTACAAATGTAATGGGAGCATCTAAACGTTTATGTGAAATTTATATTCAGGCTTTGGCTCAAAAAAAGGAAACAAAGACATCTTTTATAACCACTCGTTTTGGTAATGTGCTAGGTTCTAATGGATCTGTGGTTCCGTTGTTTAGAAAGCAAATTGAAAAAGGAGGTCCTATTACGGTCACTCACCCTGATATTACTAGATATTTCATGACTATACCAGAGGCTTGTCAGTTGGTGTTAGAGGCTGGTTTTATGGGCCAAGGTGGCGAAATTTTTGTGTTTGACATGGGACAACCTGTGAAAATCGCAGATTTGGCGAAACGGATGATTAAGTTGTCAGGATTGAAGTTGGGCGAAGATATTGAGATTAAGTATAGTGGTTTAAGACCTGGTGAGAAGCTTTATGAAGAGTTATTGGCAACCAAAGAAAATACGATGCCTACACATAACAGTAAAATTATGATTGGAAAAGTGCGTAAGCATGATTTTGATTATGTGAATGGTAAGATTACTGAGTTATTGGATAATCTGGATACAGAACGAAGTATGGAAATGGTGAGAAGGATTAAGGAATTGGTCCCGGAGTTTGTATCGAAGAATTCAAAGTACGAAGTTCTTGACCATGATGCAGCTGACATCATTGCTACTATTGAGGTTGAAAAAATGGAGTTGTCGGAAAATTAAAACTTCGGGTAGAAAGGATAAAAGGTGATTGGTTAGTATTAAGTGAACGGGAGAAAGATTCTGTGCGTTTGTTTACGGTTGTTAGATGAACGATTACGTTTACTTGTTGGTTGTGTTTGTTTATTATTGATGCAGTTATTTGATTATCTTTGCGAGCTTGAATAAGTATGTAAAGATTTTATGATCCCTAAATACATAAAAATAATAGAATGAAAAAGAACTTTATTGTACTTTGCATAGCCTTGTTGGGGCTGTATTTGTCGTCGTGTAAAACGAGTAAGGATATGGTTTACCTGAATGATATTCAGGACCAGGAGTTTCAGGCCGGAGTACCGCAACCTTTCGCAGAGTATAAAGTGAAGGTAAATGACAACCTGTATATTGATGTGCAATCATTGAGCCCTGAAATTAATGCTTTATTTAATCCTGCAAAGAATACTAATTCTACAACAGGAGGAACATCTCAAAATTATGGGCAACTGTCAGGACAGTATTTGAATGGCTTTCAAGTTGATCTAGGAGGTAATGTGGCATTGCCTGTTATTGGCAAGGTTCATGTTGCAGGATTGACAGTTAATGAAGCTCAAGCTGCAATTCAAGCTAAGGCTGATGAATATATTAAGGATGGTTCTGTGAAAGTAAAACTGCTGAGTTTTAAAATAACAGTTATGGGTGAGGTAAAGAAGCCTGGAGTTTATTATAACTACAATAATTACATGACTATTCTTGAAGGTATTAGTATGGCCGGAGGAGAAACCGATTATAGTAGAATTCAGAAAGTATTGGTGGTGAGGCCTACAGAAAAAGGGACAAAAACCTACCGTTTAGACTTGAGCAAGAAAAAATTTTTGACATCAGAAGCATTTTATTTACAACCGAATGATGTGGTTTATGTTGAGCCTGACAAGTACAAGAATGTGAAGTTAAATTCTCCAATGTATACATTGTTTTTGTCAACTATTTCAACAATTGTACTGATCATCAATGTAATTTAGTGTTGTTAAGAAGAGTTAAGAAAGAATTATAAAAAGATTATTAAGGTATAGGATTATGCAGAATGTGAATGACATGATGGAATATTTTGAGCAGCAAGATGAAGGGGCGAGCATAAAAGAGTTTGTCTTTAAATTGTTGTCGAAATGGTATTGGTTTGCATTTTTTGGATTTGTAGGTGTAGCAGGAGCGTACTTCTTGACACGTACGATGCAGCCTACGTTTAAAGTGTCAAGTACGGTGCTTGTACAGGAAGAATCTTCGGGAATGGATGTAAGTCAATTGTTTGATGGTTTTGATATGGGAGGAAAAACCAACATTGAGAATCATATTCTGATGTTGAAATCTTACACCATGAACAAGGAGGCGCTTGATAATTTAAATTGGGGAATTTCATGGTTTAAAAGGGGAACATTTAAAGATGCGAGTCTATATAAACATGTTCCATATCGGGTAGAACAGAATGAGAAAGCTAGAAACTTAACAGGTGTTCCAGTTAATATAACCAGATTGAATAAGGATAGTTACCACATAGATGTGGATGCGATATATGTTCAAGATGGAGCGGAATATCAAATAAAGTTTTCGGCGAATGCCAAATATGGAAAAGAGTTTAAAAATGATTACTTTGCTTTTACGTTGACCCCAGCAAAGGGATTTGCAGGGAACTTTTCTGATCCTTATTACTTGAAATTTAATGATCCAGATGCTTTAGTTAAGGAATACGTTGGTAACTTAAATGTGGCATTGGCATCAAAAAAAGCGGAAGGTGTAAAACTTAGTATTGTAGGGAATGTACCTCAGCGCGAAGTTGATTACCTGAATGAGTTGGTGAAAGTATATATGAATTATGGTTTGCATGAAAAAAATCGTACTTCAGAGAATACTGTTAAATTTATTGATGCACAGCTTTCTGGTATTGTCGATTCGTTGAATGTTGCAGGGCAGCATTTTACCGAATTTCGTGCAGAAAAGGGTATTGTTGATTTGAGCCAGGAGGCTGGCATTGTTGTTGAAAAACTTGAAAAACTTGAATCTGAGAAAGCTGTGGCTGAGCGAAGAGTAGAGTATTTTAAGAGTCTACAAAAATATATGGATGATGCCGACCAGATGAAACTGATGGTTGCTCCTTCAGTGGTTGGCATTGCGGATGCTGCATTAAATGCACAAGTAGTGAAGCTAGGAGAATTGTACAGTCGGAAATCTACGTTGTCTGAGATTGCGAAGGAAAAGAATCCAGCTTTGAGGATTTTGAATCAGGATATCAATAATACGTTGCAGTCGTTGGAGGAGAATGTAAATAACCTCTTTAAAAATGCGGTGGCAGAGCTTAGAAGTCTGAATAGCCGTTTGAAGAAGATTAACATGGAGTTGACCGGTTTACCTCAAACGGAACAGGAGCTGATTAATATCAAGCGTAGGTTTGATTTGAATAATGAGTTGTATACTTTTTTATTACAAAAGCGTGCAGAAGCACAAATCACAACTGCATCGAATGTATCGGATGCCCAGGTGTTAGATGAAGCGAGAGTTGAAACAGCTGTACCTGTTGGTCCTAAATTGGTGTTGAATGTATTGGTTGGTTTAATACTTGGTTTGGCCTTCCCTTTTGTTATAATTGTCGTTGGCGATTTCTTTAACGATACGATACCATCACGAGAATACTTGGAGCGTGAAAGTAAATTACCGGTGATTGGAGAGGTTGCTCATAATAATTATAAAGGGGAACTTGCTATATTGGATCACCCTCGCTCGGGATTGGCTGAATCGTTTAGGGGATTGCGAACCAATTTACAATATATGTTTAAAGGTGTTAATGGTGAAGGTAGAGTATTGGCTGTTCACTCAATGATACCAGGTGAAGGTAAGACCTTCAATGCGCTTAATTTGGCTATTGTGTTGGCGATGAATAAGCATAAAGTGTTGTTGATAGGATGTGATATGCGTAAACCACGTTTGCATAGTATTTTTAATGAACCCAATAAATCAGGTTTATCTACTTTCTTAATAGGTAGAGACGAGCTAAAAGATATCGTTCATTCTACTAAAGTTGATAATTTGAAGTTCATGAACTCAGGGCCTATTCCTCCAAATCCAGCAGAGCTTCTTGGTGGTGATGAATTTGGAAAATTGATTGAACAAGTTAAATGTGAGTATGATTATATAGTTTTAGATAATGCACCTGTAACGCTAGTTACGGATGGTGTTTTGACCGGTAAGCATGCTGATGCAAACTTGTTTGTGCTACGTCAGAATTATAGTCATAAGAAACAGGTTAACTTTATTAATCAGATTTCTGAGGAGAAAAAGATGCCACAAGTTGGTGTTATTCTTAATGATGCATTGTATAAAGGTTATGGCTATGGTGGTTATGGTTACGGCTATGGTGGCTATGGTGGTTACGGTGGCTACGGTAATGGCTATGGGTATTATGATGACGACCACTCGAAGCAAGGTTTTAGAGCTAGGGTAAAAGCGAAGTTTAGTCGGAACTAGGTCGTTCCGACGGTAGAAAGGAAAAGGGTTGGAAGGTGAAAAGGTATGGTTAGTATGCCTTGGCCTGTACTTCGTAGTATCGTTTTATCGTAGTATAGATTTCCATATATAAAAATATAACACGCTGTCAGGTGCTTCGTACGCTGACAGGTGTGTAGGAATAAAATAATATTATTATATTTGATTCAGTTTTGAGTATAATATTATAGAAGTGTGATGTAATTAACAGCCCTAGACTGCGTGAAGATGATTTTGAGAGGCCTGCTATTTGCTTGCTTAGTGGGTTTAAATATTCCAGGATTTTGTAGTGAAGAGGTATCGTTGCTGAAGCAGAAACTTCAGGATATAGGCTTTGAAAATGTAAATGTTCAGCAAGCTGATAATCGTGTTTTAGTGGCTATTGAAAATAATGTGTATCTCTGGGATGTTGATGGATTAGGGAAAGCATTGGATATTACTGCCAACTCAGTGTCATCAGATAAGGAGCTTTCGTTTTATTTGCTAAAACATGGAATCCCTCGAGTGCAGGTAATGGTTAAGGCTGGTATTTGGAAACAGGTAAGAGCTGGAGAACTTGAGGTTGAGTTTCTAGAGGAATATTTAAAGGTTCAGAGCGGTATAGATGATGATTATCTTTTACTGAATGATGCAGATCAGGTGAATACGAACTTAAACAAAGTTGATTTTGTTGTTTATCCTCAGGTGTCAATTAGTAATGCCAAATTGAGTCAGATTTATGAAACGCAGTTTAATCTGGCTCCTTCTATGGAAGTAGACCTTTGGAAGGGAATGCAATTTACAGGTCAACTTATTTTTCCTATATACAATGAATTAGGTGAAGAGGGGGACAATATTCGTCCTGGCTTTGTAACAGTTGCTCAGGAAATGCATCTTGGGAAGTCTTCATGGGGGAGAATTACTTTAGGAAACTTTAATGCAAATCGCTACGGAGTGGATGCTTCGGTGTATAAGGTGATTTGGAATAATCATATTGAGCTTGAGGCCAATATTGGATTAACCGGTTCATCGGTTTTTAATAATGGTCGATGGTGGCGATCGGATGTGAAGGATGTAACATGGTTTGTTAAATCGCGTTACCTGAATGCAAAGTATAGAGCCCAGGCTGATATTAGCTTTGGTAGATATATTAACGGCGATTATGGTGTGAGAGGTGACTTGACTCGTCATTTTGGACCCGTTTCGGTGGGTTTTTTCGCTGTTTATGCCGGAGGAGAATCGAATGGTGGTTTTCACTTTGATTTTCCATTGGCTTTTAAGAAACGAAAAAGAGAGAAGAGTGTGAGGGTAGTGCCTGCGCGTTTCTTCGATTGGGAATATCAGGCAGGTACTGAATTTGTAAAGGGGCAGTATTATGAATCGCGCCCTAATGCAAACAGAACTGAGAATAATTTTAATCCCATTTATATCAAATCTCAATTAATTAATTTTTTATGAAAAATCGAGTTTTTAAAATTTCGGCTTTTTTAACCTTGATCGCATTTGTTGCGACGCTGGGCACGTTCCAGGGGTGTAAAAAAAGTGTTTCTCCGGTACCTTACTATGTGCCGGAAGCTGCGCATACTGTAACAATTACAGTGAAAGAAGATAAAGATGGTAAGCCTGCACTAGGTGGTGTGTCGGCTGCTGTGACGTATCCAGGAGAGAGTTCTCCTAAAAATGAGCCTGTAGGAAGCAATGGCGTTCTAAATTTGAACGTAAAAGAGAAGCAGGATGGTCTTCTGAAGATTGCTTTTACTAAGGATGGTTTCATTGAATCGGATGCTGAAGTAACTATTCAGCGTGATAATAAAAATGCAGACTGGACTTTCGAATCGGTTGTGCTGATGACCGAAGCAAATGACCCTGTTGTTGTTACTCCGTCAGAAGAGAAACAAGTAGATGTTGAAGAGTCAGAAGCGACAGCTGTGTTCCCTGTTGGTAGTGTAGCTAAGGAGGAGAATATTACTATTACTGAGACTCCTACAGCTGTAGAGGTTGCAGAAGAAAGTGGTGAGGTGGAAGTTGTAGAAGGTAAAGTACCTTTGAGAACATTCAATTTTCAACCAGATGGATTGGTGTTTACAGAGGATAAGGAGATGGAAATTTCATTCCCTATTCCTGATGTTGCAGGAGATTTGAAACTATCTACATTTAAGGATGGTGCTTGGGAAGAGGTTGATGTTGAAAAGAGTGTTGATGGTACTACTGGAACGGCTAAAGTTCCTCACTTCTCTGATTGGCATCTTACAGAACCTATTACCTGGACTACTTCTAAGAAATGGTCTACATGGACTACTTTAACAGGTCAGGTGAATAAAGACTTTACTCCTAATTTTAACAAGACTGTTACATTTGCTGTTGGTGGTGATAACGTGTCATATACATTTGATGTTGATGGTCAGGAGTATGCTAAACGTGCAGATCATAAGGTTGAAATTCAGGTAAGATACGAGATCTTTGTGCTAACACCAAGCGTAGGTTCTCCTATTGAATCTGTAACTGGGGTAGTTGACTGGAGTGAGGCTGAGTATAAGTTTGTTGGACACTCAGGTGGTTCTGGTAACTAATGGAATTTAGACATTGATCTGATAAATATAAGGTAGCAATTGGAGTCATATACACAATCAAAAATCAATCAATCGGGCTTCGGTTGCTTTCTTCAAAATTGAATCTCAAAAAAAACGAAATTATGAGTAAGAAGATTTTAATCGTTTTATTGGCTGTTGTTGCTGCTTTTGGTGCGCAGGCTCAAGATAAGGTGATAACTATTCATAGTGTTAACCTTACTGCAGGTGTTTATTCACCTAAAATGGATTATTTTAATGACGTATATTTGCCTAATGCTGAGGCTACTGATGATTTTGGTAGTAGTATGGTGTTTGGTGGTAACGTTACGTTTAATGTATTGGAAGACTTCAGAGCTCGTGTTGGTATCTCAGCATGGAGCAATGATGTGAGCAGAACTGCTAGTATTGGTTTACAGAAAGTAGATGTTTCATTTACTCGATTTTCATTAGGTGGTTTTTATGCACCTGAAGCTTTGTCGTTCGGCGATGGTTTCCAGGCGTATGCTGGTTTGGAATTCTTTTACTACGACATCAATACTGATATTGACATGATGATGGATAATAACAATGCTACTACTGCTGAATTGAGTGGTAACGATGTTGCTATTGCTCCAGTTATCGGTTTGGATAAGGTTTTTGGTGATAATATTTTGGTTGGTGCTGAGTTTGCTTTACCTATTGGTAAGTATGAGCAGGAAGACGGTGCTGCTAAGTATGATAACAAAATCACTGGTCCTCAGTTTACAATTTCTGTAGGATACAAATTCTAAGATCATATAATTTGTAAGGCGCCCAACCAGGAGGAGCAAGTATGGTGGGCGCCTTTTTTTTATTTTCAGGTTTCCATATTTATCTTATGAAACGACTTTTTTACATCCTACCTTTTTTATTTATACCCTTTTTTTCGGTTGCACAGTTGACCTCTGGTAATACGGGACTATTAAATGTTCCTAGTGCTGAGATGCAAAAGGATGGTTCGTTTGTTTTTGGTGGAAACTACCTTCCTGAAGATTTTACTCCGGATTATTTTAGTTATAATACAGGTAACTATTTTTTGAATTTGACCATGTTTTCCTTTTTTGAGGTTACTTATCGTTGTACCCTAATGAAAATGAAGGATAATGGTAAGTACCACAATCAGGATCGTTCATTTTCTGTTCGTGGACGTTTATTAGAAGAATCCACCTGGCTCCCCGCCGTTGTTGTTGGTGGTAATGATTTGTTTAGTTCAACTCCTGGAAAAAGAGATGTTTTATCGGGTGATACTGATATTAAAGGTAACCGTTTTTATCGAACCGTTTATGGTGTTGCTACAAAGCATCTAAAATGGGCAGATTCGGAGTTTGGCTTTACTGTTGGATCAGGATTTAGTGATTTTAACAATGGTCACTTGGATGGTGTATTTGGTGGTGTTTCGTGGTCTCCTTGGTTTGCTCATAATTTATCTCTGATAGGCGAGTATGATAGTAATGTGTTTAACACTGGAGCTACTTTGTTGTTATGGGATCATCTATACCTGCAAGGATTTATGCACGATATGAAGAATTTCGTGGGAGGTGTGGCTTACAAGATAACGCTCGGAGGTCGTAGAAAGAAGTAAGACTCGCGTACCGCTCGTGGAAAACGGAGAACGGTGGAAAGGAAGAACGGTTTTCGTTAGTGTGCCGAAGGCGGTGAAAGTATTCGTTAGTACCCAATAAATATAAGAGATTAGAAGAAAATATAGAGCAACTTTGAACGGAGCGAATCCGTTCTACCTTTTCCCTTTTACCATTTACCCTTATATTTTTTGAAAAAAAATTTCAGATATGATTATTGCAGTCGACTTTGATGGAACTATTGTGGAGCAGCGGTATCCTAAAATTGGACGTGAATTACCGTTTGCTATTGACACGTTGAAGATGCTTCAGGCTAATGGGCATCAACTAATTTTGTGGACTTACCGCGCAGGTCGTGAACTTGACGATGCAGTGGAGTTTTGTCGCTCTCAGGGGCTTGAATTCTACGCAGTGAACAAGAACTACCCCGAGGAGGTATATGACGATAGAATTAGCCGCAAAATTAAAGCCGACATTTACATTGATGATATGAACCTGGGCGGTCTACCCGACTGGGGCGATATATATCGGCAAATTGAAGGTATTGACTTAACGCGCTTCGAGCGCAGAAAGAAAAAAGGCCTCGGACGATTATTTAGGTAACTTCCCATTCCTATCTAATCACACTAAGGTTATTTAAGCGGCATAATCCCTACTATGTCGCTTTTTTTATTGCAACACCAGCCTGTAGCAGCTAGCGCCGTTACAGGCTGGTGTTTTTTTAGGGGGATGCGTTTTAATCTCGGATTTGCTTCGCTTCATCCAGGGCTACAGACATTGACTGCCCTAAGGGGCAGCGTGCCACGACTCGCAAAGGTTCATCATGGGATAAATAAAGTGCACACTTGTGCCGTGCTTTTGTCTGATTATGATTTCTCTGAAACCATTCTTTATTAGATGATTATTAGGGGTGTATCAGGAAATCATTATTAAAAAAGTTATTTTTGTGCACTGGTAAGGTGGTAATGATTGTAATATTTGAATGGTGATGATTAGATTTTGGCGGAGTATGTGTGGTTTGTTTTTGGTGAGCCTTTGTTGGGGGAATATAGTATCGGCTAAAGGAAAAAAGAATGATGATTTCGAATTTGATTGGGAAACTTGGGATGTGAGTATTGCTGCTGGTATGGCTTCTTTTTTTGCTGAAGGTACTGCTACTGTTAAGGTGCAGGGATTACCGTCGGAGATGGATATGGAAGCGTCGACTGCATTTTCAATAATGATTAGTAAACCTGTGGTGAAATATTTCTCTATCGGTTACGAGCTAGAAATTGATAAACTCAAAGGAAGTAATCCGAGAGCATTACTTACTGCAATGGCTAATGGGCATCCCGTGCTTCGGTTGGTTCCGCCATATACTCCGATGCTTTCTGAAACGCGTATTGTTGCTCATAATATAGTGACTAGCTATGAACGCCCCGTGTGGAAGAGGTTGAGTGCGTTTGGTATGGCTAAGTTTGGCTTTAGCATTATTAGCACTGAATTGACTAATGGAAATACTGGAGAGGTGGTTTTTGAGCACAAAGGTAGTGAGCGGGTGAGTAGTATTGATAAAACTTATCCATCGGCTAAGGAACTTAAGGTTGCTGTGGGGGGAGGTTTGTCGTACGCTATTAGCGAGCGTTTCTCTGTTTTTGGAATGGTTTCTACTTCGTTGGTGCAGACTGATATTCTGGATGGTGTGCCTAATTATAATACCGGCAGTCAGATGACTAATGTGATTGGTAACTACTGGAGTGCTAAGGGTGGTTTGACTTTTCGACTGCAAGGGAAAGATAAGGGGCGCAGTAGAAGTTCGAGGAAGAGAAGGTATGGTAATAGTGGTGGGGAGTACTTGCCGTGGGCTCCTAAGCATTTAAGATAGGTTGTGATGTAAATATTTATCACCCCCCCTGTAGCAACTAGCGCCGCTACAGGAGGGAGTTGTTTTAGGGGGATATATTATTGTTTTGCTATGGTGATGGTTACTTCGGTACCTGTTTGTAGGGGGAGTGGATTATCGGTGATATAGGTTTGGATTTGGTAGCCATGGTACTTCTCGAAAAGTTGATAGTATTCTTCCATGATTTTAAGGCCCTGACCAGTGCTGGTTGGCATTGTATCCTGATTGTTGTATGATCTTTCTTCTAAATCTGCTTGTTGAGCTTGTTCTCGTCCTATGCCGTTATCACTAACTGTCAATTCTAACGTGTTATGGTTTTGCGCTATGTTAATAGTTAAGATTCCTTTGTATTTTATTTTTCTAAAGCCATGTTTGATGGCATTCTCTGCGTAAGTATGAAGAACCATTTTGGGTACCTCGGTGGTTAGGTCAACATCAGTATCGATATTGATGTTGACTTCGAATTTGTTGAGGAAACGGAATTGCTGAATGGTGAGATAATGCTTGGTGAATTCTATCTCATCATTCAATGTTCGTTTTACCGATTTTGTATCTTGAAGCGTTCTCCTGATCATATGAGCATTAGCTGTAAGTAGGTCGTACGCCTCTTCTTTTCTGTCTGCTGCAATCATTGATCCTATGGTACTCATGGCATTGAATACGAAGTGGGGATCGAGTTGATTACGGATGGTATTGAATTGTAACTCACTGAGTGTTTTCTCTAATTGCCATTTCCTTTCTATCCTTCGTTTCTGACTGTTTACCACAAATATGAGGGAGCCACAAACTCCACAATAAATGGAAAGGTAGATTAAATACAATGTGAAATACCACGGATTCCGGTGGTATTGGATATAGAAGAATCCTCCATTGGTCGATACCATGGTTTTGACAAGTTTACCACTGTTATAGATTGGGTAAAAGTGTACATAATGCCTGATATCAATAGGAGAAATGAACGATAGTTGCGTGTTCTCTTTTTCATTGAATATGGTTATCTCATCTTTGTTGGTCCAGGTTACACTTTCAGCGTATCCGTCATCATTGAAATCTACTGAATATGTGAACTTGTCAAGATTATTGGTTAAGGGCTTTAATTGGTTGGGAAGATGTGATAGTTCGGTGTCGAGTTTAAACCGTCCAATGTTACGAAATGCGATGTATGGGGTATTATTGATATAAAATACGCTTGCACTTAAATTTTCAGGATTGTCGATGTTGGTCCATTGTTTTTGCGTAATAGTATGTCCTTTATGGTTCATTACTCTTATCTGTACAGGGATATCGCTTTTTGATCGATTCATGATAAGGGCATAGAAACGATCGGAGTGTTGCTGATCTGGAATGGTTTGTACTGATGAGAATCCTTGTTCAACAGCTATTGGTGGGAATAAAAAGTTTAGATCGTGATCGAGCACTGTTATATAACTTTGTGTATCGGGGTATCGACATGGGAAATTGATGTTGCAAGGGGCATAATTGGTGATGTAGAAGTATGGGGAGGATGAATGGTTGTTGTGGTAGGGGTGAAGTCTGAATGGACTGTAGACCTTTGGATGAGAGGTTATTTGCTTGGTTTGATGATTGTATTTGTATATTCCACGGGGATGTAAACCAAATCCTGCATCGAATGAAAAGAATAATGTTTTATTCTTGCTGTTGTTGGAATTGCCTGTGGGATAAAAGCATGCTGATGATGCATAACGCTTGGTTTTACGCTGAAATGTGTTGAAGTAGAGGTGATCGATTTCAGGTTGCAGTGTTACGAGGTTTAATGCATTGAGGAATAGTGAATCATTACGTTGTGAAATGAATACCAATTCCTTTTGTCCGTCGCTGTTAAGATCAACAATGGAGGGGTTGTATTTATGGTGCCATTTTGATTTGGTGAGGTGCCATACTTCAATGAGGTGTCCTCGGTGATCGTAAGTTACTACCTCAAACATTTCAGAGAGTGAAGAGTTGTAACAGCGAAGTCGCTCGGTATTGCCATCTCCATCAAAATCGTCGGCTAACCAATATAGCTCATCAGATATCTGCCGGAGTAATGGGTTAATTTTAAGCGTGTAGCGCTTTATGGGGGCTTCCCACAGTGCAATAAGAAATGCAGAAATGGCCAATGCTAATATTGCACATTGGATATAACTGTTACTGAACACCTTGCGGAGCGATGTTGCATGACCGTTGTTGTTACTTGTATTGCTATCTGATGGGTGCTTCATCTGAAATACTAATTTCGAGCATTTGGGCACTCTTGTAGTGTCGCTTTTAGTTCACTTAGTTTTATTGAATATTCGAGGATTATATTTTTATCTCCAAGCTTCATACTGCAGGTCTTGTCGCGATTATTTATGAACGACAGGTAACTTGTGTTGATGGCATGCTTGCGGCTGATGCGAACAAAACATGGCGCGTTGATGGTTTGCAAACATTTGCCTAGGTTGTGACTGGTTAAAATCTCTTCGTCAATAGTCCTTATTTTGGTGTATGTTCCATCGGCTTCGAGGTATACTATTTCATCGTAATGAAGATAATGAGTGCCCCGTACACTTTTTATGAGGAATTTGGGCGTGTCGTGATGTGTAATTATCGGAATATGGGGATCAGTATTAGGTGTTGCATTTATTACCGGTTGTGTAATTTGATTGTTTGGTGATGTCTGTGATTTGTAATAGTCGGTTACACGTTGTATTACTGTGCGTAGCTCTTTCCTATCGACTGGCTTTGTGAGGTAATCGAATGCTCGGTTGCGTATAGCTTCAATTGTATAGCCAATATAGGCTGTGACAAAGATGACAAGCGTATTGGGTTTGAAACTGTTGATTTGTTTCAGTAGGTCGATGCCTGTTTGTCCCGGCATTCTGATGTCCATAAATACAACGTCAATTTGATCCTGAAGTATGGCGTTTAGTCCTTCCTCCGGATCGGTATAAGTTGCCTTGACCTTTAGGAACGGATAGGGTTTTAATAAAGCTTCAAGCAATTGTACATTAAGGGGCTCATCATCAATGATGAGGGTTGTTAAGTCTAAATTCATCTTGTTCGTAATTAGGTTGTAGGTTACGATTTGTATTTCTATTTCTCTCTGTTTTCGCGACATAAAGTTAAAGATTTTTTATAAACAGGTGTGTCAATTAAGAGTGTTAATGTGATGTTGGTTTGATAATAATAGGGCTTGGTTGGGATATTTGTGGGCTTTGCTAAATCATTGTGTTGTTTCTGGTAATTTGTTTGTGGATAGTGTAACTTCGTTAATGGTAGTAAAAACAGAGTTTAGTTAGATTGTTTTTTCGAGTATTTATTTTTGTGTTTATCACATGACAAGACAGTGATCGAGGTTTATGTTGATTTGAGCCAGAGTAATAGCCTGGTGAGTCTGCAATTGAGGGAATTGCAGACTTTTTTATGTACTGTAGTTATCTATTTATAGGGAGTTTTTCGTGACCATTGATTGCTTTATGTATATGAAATGGCATTTGGTGGATGATAAGGTGTTGTTAGTCAAATGTTTGTTGGTGGGTATTGTTGTTTGCTTGTGAATGGACTAACTTTGATGTAGTGGTAATTTAAAGGATGTGAGAATATAATACTTTTTAAATAATTATAACAAACGGCAATTAGCGCGCTGATTTGATTAGCCATGGTGGCTTTAGGAGTCTGTGATTTGAGGGAGTTACAGGCTTTTTTTATGTTGTTTTATGAGGTTTTTTGTTGACATGCCATTGTATTATAGTGGATTGAATAATTTGATTGTCGTTTATATTATAAATAATTATTTAAGAAAATGTTGTAACTTTAATGGATAACTACAGTGGCGGAAGATATGAGTGTGGTTTGAGGTAACTACATTAAATTGATCTGATTGCTATGGAATGTAAGCTTAATAATACACGCTCTGTTAATAGTTCATTAGGAATGTTCTCAATGACAGAAGATAATAGTCTTTTGGAATTGTTCTTTGAACAATCGGTAAATGGCTTCTTTTTTATGATGATCGACAATCCCATTGAATGGAACGACTCGGTTGATAAGGATGAAATTCTGGAGTATGTTTTTGATCACCAGCGGATTTTTAGGGCGAACAATAAAATGATGGAATTGTATAATGCCCGAGAAGAGGATTTTATTGGTCTTACCCCCCGCGATTTCTTTAGACATGATATTGAATATGGGAAAAGTATTATACGTAAGCTGTTTGATAAAGGAAAGCTACACATTAATACTGCAGAACTTAAGTTTGATGGTATTCCAATGATTGTGAAAGGGGATTATAGTTGTATATATAACGAAGATAACCGAATTGTTGGTATATGCGGTATACAACATGAGGTTACTGAGCGTATGCAAATGGAGCAAAGTCTTAAGGAAAGTCAGCGACAACTTCAGCATGTGTTTAATAATTCACCTGCGGTGATGTTGGTGCTCAATGACGAGAAGAGGATAATTAATATAAATCAGACGGGGCTTGAATTTGGAGGTGGTACTTTTGAGGAATCAATAAAAAAGCGCGGAGGAGAAGCTTTTGGTTGTGTGCATGCTCAGAGAAAAAAGAATGGGGCAGGTGATGGGAAGGCGTGTGCGAACTGTAAAATCAAAAATACGGTTGCTGATACTTTTGAAAATAAACGATCGAATCATAAAGTGGAGGCTAAGTTAACAGTACTACGCGATGGAAAGTTAGAGGATTATAATCTGCTTGTATCGTCGATTGTGCTGACTGAGAAACCTGATATGACGGTGCTTGTGGTATTGGATGATATAACTAGCCTTAAAAAGACAGAAACGCAGTTACAGCATGCCAAAGATAAAGCTGAAGAGAGTGACCGATTGAAGTCGGCTTTTCTGTCGAATATGAGTCACGAGATTAGAACTCCTTTAAATGCGATTATTGGTTATTCAACATTGATCAATGATAGTGATGTTGAGTTGAATGAGATTAAGGAATATGTTTCGATCATTTCAAATAGTGGAGAACATTTATTGGCGTTGATTAGTGATATTATGGATGTTTCTAAAATTGAGTCGGGAGAGTTATCTGTATCTTTTGAGCCAATTGATTTAGGGGCGTTTTTACAGGAACTGAATGCTGCTTTTTGCAGGCATAACAGAATCACACAAAAAAAGGAGTTAGATATAGTTGTTGATTTGCCTCGGAATAATATTGTGGTAACAACTGATAGAACCCGGCTGCGACAGGTTTTTGTTAACTTGTTGGGGAATGCGTTGAAGTTTACCGAAAGAGGAGCAATTACTTTTGGATATAAATTTAACGAAGGGACTAATGTATTTTATGTGAATGATACAGGAGTTGGAATCCCTAAAGATAAGCAAGAAGAGGTATTTTATCGATTTTATCAGTTAAATACGGTTGTAGAGGGGACTAATAATTCTGGTCTTTCTTTGAAGAGATTTGGTGGCACTGGTCTTGGTTTGTCTATTGCGAAGGCTTGTGTTGAAATTTTGGGTGGTGAGATCTGGTTGGAGTCTGAGCCAGGAAAAGGCACTACTTTTTATTTTACGATTGGTGGTGCTGAGGTCTCATGACAGTGTGTGGGATAGTTGGTGAGGTTTTTGGCGTTGCTGGCCCCTGGAGCTAAGTGTCTGTGGTGTAAAACACGCTTCCAGACCCTCGCGGGCGCTGAAAGGTGTTTTTACATGTCATGCCTTTGGTTTTATCTTACACTTGAATGGTGTTTTTCGACTGCAATGAACACCTGTTAGCGTTGGTAGACCTGACTGTGTGTGATTATTGGTGAGTTTTTTGATAAAGCCAATTGTTTATTTCTTCTTTTTTTTCTTTTCGGTGAGGATGTAATATTTGTCGCTACGTTTTTTACGATGTGAAATGTCCTCATCATCTTTTCCGTTTAACACTTTGATGATATCGGCAACTTCTATATCACTTTCAATATATCCCCAATGATCGATCTTTCTTTCCTTGAAATTATCGCCCGATGGTACATTGGTAGTATCGATCACAAAGGTTTCGTCATTGAGGTTGGCCATATTTTTAGGGCCTCGTTTACCTAATCGTTTATTGAAATTCTTGGTCATACATGATATCCATAGGGCGTCGTCGCTTTTGTGAATATACATATGTGTGCGCTCGGCAAGGGCTTCTAACTTACAGAATGGTTGTCTTGGTTCAAACACATCGTCTTCTACATCTGAATGAAGTAGCAATACTTCGCCGAAAAATGGGTATAACTTGCCATGAAGATTCATGAGCATGTGCTTTAATACTTGGTTACCCATAGAGTGTGCAGCCAAGTGAATTTTGTGTCCGCAGTGTGCGTGAGAGTTGTTTTTGAACATCTCAATAAAGAAATCAAGTAGCTGGTCATATAGTCGTGCCAGCACCATTCCGGTTACACGGGCATCCTTCTGATCGTCGTGATAGTGTAGGTAGTTGCTGCGTGTTGGCCACGATAAGTATACAAGGTGTTTGATTGGTGATGATTGATCGTCGATGAAGCGCTCTTTTAATCTTTCGATATTGTCAACGTTCGACTCGAATGAGTTGGCAAAACCGTGAATGAAGAAGAGTACATCGGCAGGCTCTTTATCGTCTAATAGGTTCTTGTATAGGTTGAAGAGCATTTTGCTTGTTCCTCCTAGTTTATCTGCTCCCTGGTTGTCGCTTACTGCTTTTGATACTGCTGAATAATCAGATGGAAAATGGTCGTTGATGATATCGTATGTTCCGTCCTCGTTGTATTCGGCAATGCGGAAGGTTGGTAGGGCGTGTTCAGTACCGCCTTCTTTGAATTGTTCTTTTCCGGCTTGATCGGTGGTAACCTCTCGATTACTAATGATATAAATACTCATATTGTTCGTTTTTAGGATTGGACATCAATAATACAATATATTTTGTTAGGTCGCAAGAGGGGGATGGTGAGTTACGCCAATGGTTTTTGGGATTTTCATTGTGAGGTTTGTCAGATCGGCGATGCGGTGATTTGTGATGATGGTATCCATTGTTTACTGGTATTTTGATATGGGTTAAAGCGGGAGTGTCCTTTCAGTCTTTCTATCAGCAACACGCTTCCAGCTCCTTCGGACACTAAAAGGTGTATCCACGCAGCCTGGAACCTTAGTTGCATTACGTTTGTTGTTTCAGTACCTGCATTTGTTAATTTTTATGATGCATTGATTGTTTTTTGTTAGAAATTTGAATGAAGTTATGTAAATTAGTTGCTGTGTTTATTTCTCTTGGCAGTTTTACACGGGTTTGATTATTATTAAAGAAATCAGAAAATGTAGTTATGGGAATTGATTATCATCATTTAATAGATAATTTTCCTTATTCAACGTTGTTGGTATCGTTGGATCGGATGGTTGTGACGTGTAATAAAGCATTTGAACAACTTTTTGGCTACAAGAAAGATGAAATTATTGAACAGAAGACTTCCTTCTTATATCCCAAATATGTCAACTTTATCGATATTCAAAATGAACTTGATCTGGTTAGTGAGGGTGCTCAAGAAAAGGTTGTAGAACTGAGAACAAAGGAGAAAAAGCATATTTGGTGTGAAGCCAAGATTATTCATGTACGTGATGATCAACAAAAAGTGATTGGTTTTTTAGTTACACTTAGGGAGATATCAAGGGAAGTGACATCAAAAAGAAACTATTTCAATTGGTTTGCGAAGCATCCAGCGGTAATGGTTGTTTTTGATCCTGATACGATGCAAATTGTAAGGGCTAACAGTGCTGCGGAAAAATTTTATGGATATTCGTTCAATGAAATTAAGGGGATGAAGCTTGAGAAAGTGGTGATTGCTCCACTTCCTCGATTTCAGAAGAAGATAAAAGAGGCCTTATTGCATGAAAGTGTTAAGTATGAGTCGAAACATCGAAAAGCCGACGGTAGTGAGGTTGATGTGGAGGTAATGATTAACCGAATTCATCAAGATGGTAAATGGCTACTACACATTGTTATTTATGATATTACGCGTAAAAAATGTGCTGAAGATAGGGTGAAGTTGTTGAGTGCGGCGGTTGATCAATCTTCTGTTTCGGTTGTTATTACTGATACTGACGGTGTAATTGAATATGTGAATGCAGCATGTGCTCGTATTTCACAATATAAGACTGGCGAGTTATTAGGTAGAAAAATCTCTGTTTTACGATCGGGTTATCATGATAAAAGATTTTACGAGGATTTATGGACTACACTAGAAAGAGGAAAAAGCTGGTCGGGTGAATTTAGAAATAGAAAGAAATCGGGCGAATACTATTGGGAGGAGGCGGTGATCTCTCCAATTAAAAATAATGATGGTGTTATTACGCACTATTTAGCTGTTAAAGAGGATGTGACTAAGTATGTGAAATTAGTTGCAGAGCTGCGTAGAGCAAAAGATAAGGCTGAAGAGAGTGATCGCTTAAAATCGGCTTTCCTGGCTAGCATGAGTCATGAAATCCGTACTCCTTTAAATGGGATTATCGGTTTTTCCGATCTTCTAAAGGAGAGCTCTGCTGATAGCGTTGTTACTGATGAGTTTGTAGAGTTGATTCATCAAAGTAGTGAACGATTGCTACGTACAATTGATGATATTATAGAGACTGCCAAGATAGAGACTGCTGAAATTCAGATTGAACGGACTAAAGTAGATCTAGTGTGTATGATTGATCTTATGATTAGGATGTTTACTGTAAAACTCGAGAAATCTGACTTAGTTATTGTTTCACAATTGAAATTATTAAAAGAGAATCGTTGGATCTGGACTGATGAGGCCAAGATAGAAAGTGTAATTTCTAACCTCATAAATAATGCTATCAAATTTACTCCTTCTGGTGAGATTGCTGTGAGTTGTATTCCCCGGGAAGGTTTTGTTGAGTTTTGTATAGCTGACACGGGTATTGGAATTCCTAAAGACAAGATTGATAATATCTTTAATCGTTTTGAGCAAATTGATTTTGGAAATACACGACAGTACGAAGGTGTTGGAGTTGGATTAACTATTGCGAAGGCTTTTGTTGAGCGACTTGGGGGGCAAATTTGGGTTGAAAGTGAACTGGGTAAAGGCTCGAAATTCTATTTTACTATTCCTAATGTTGCCGAGAACTAATGGACTACGTTTTCTTGGTGTGATTTGTTACCGTAATTGTGGAATAATTATGCGTTATGGTAAATATTTTCTCAATTTCATAGGTGGATTCTCATCGAAAAAGTTAATTTTGTCGGCCAGTATAAGGTGGTAATTTAAGTAGTAAGATTTAATGGTTATGAAAAGATTCTGGCGAAGTCTGTGGTGTGTGTTATTGATTAGCCTAATGGGGATGAATATTGTATCGGCACAGCGGAAGAAGGATAATGATTTTGAATTTGATTGGAAAACTTGGAATGTGAGTTTCGCAGGCGGTGTCGCCTCCTTTAATGCTGAGTTTACGACTTCACTTCAGCAATTGCCCTTGGAAATGAATATGGAAACTTCAAATGCTTTTTCATTTGCAATAGCAAAGCCAGTAGCCAATTATTTTTCTATAGGATATGAGTTGGAAATTGATAAGCTGAAGGGGAATAATCCTACACCTACATTCAGTGCTATGGTTAATGGTCATAGTATTCTGGGATCTTTGCCGTTTAGTACTCCTGTGATTTCTGAAACAAATATTACAGCACATAACTTAGTGTTTGAATATAGTCGACCTATCTGGAGACGAATTAGTGCTTTTGCTAACGCAAAATTAGGATATGGTATCATAAAAACCCAATTGGTGAATGCTAATACTAATAAGGTGATTATTGAACAGAAAGGTAGTGAGTGGTCAGATACTTATAGTAAAACGAGTCCTGCTGTAAAAGAAGTAAAGCTGGGTATTGGTGGCGGTTTATCGTATGCTATAACTGATCGGATTTCTATTTTTGGAATGGGTACTACTTCTTTGATTCAAACCGATGCTTTGGATGCGGTTCCGAACTACAATACTGGAGACCAAATGACTAATGTGGTTGGTAACTATTGGAGTGCAAAAGCTGGACTGACTTTTCGTTTGCATAGTAATAGTGGAGACAAAAGTTCGTCGAGAAAGAGATCAGGTAACCGTGGAGGATTGTACTTACCATGGGCTCCTGAGAATTTGAGATAATCTTGTCCTTCAGCTGGACCGGCTTATCCTTTTATTGTGAAATGGAATGTGCTACCGAGGCCCGGATGAGACTCCACCCATATTTTTCCTCCTAGTTTCTCAACATACCATTTACAAATTGATAGACCAAGGCCCGATCCTTCCTTTTGATTGGGATTAGAGGTTTCAATTTGTCTGAATCGTTCGAAGATCACAGAGAGTTGTTTTTGCGATATTCCACATCCAGAATCTTTTACGTAAAACTGTAGTGCTCCGTCAATGCGCTGGTAGCCAATCCGGATATAGCCAGCCGTAGTGAACTTTAGTGCATTTTTTATGAGGTTCGTAAGTATTGAATCCAGTTTGTTTTTGTCGGTTGTAATAATTGTTTCTTCTTCAGGTATATCCAATTTCAGGTGTATATCTTTTAACTGTGCTTCGGGAGAAAAGAAGCTGAGGTGCGATTGCAAGGTTTGGTTAATTCTTACCTCTCCTAACACTACAGGTATGTCACCAGCTTCAATCTTTGAAAACTCAATTAGATCATTAATGGTTTTTAACAATCGCTCACCACTCTGAATAACTGTTTGTAGGTAGTCATCTCGTTCCTCTATGGTTAAGTGAGGATCTTGCATGAGTTCAAGGAATCCTATAATGCCATTCATGGGAGTACGAATTTCATGACTCATATTGGCTAGGAATGCCGATTTTAGTCTGTCTGATTCTTCTGCTTTTGTTTTTGCAGCTTGTAGTTGCTCGTTTTGCTGTTGAAGATGTTCTTCCGCTTTTTTTAGTTCACTAACATCATTGAAGATTGCAACTACCTCTTTTGTGGGAAGCTGATAAACATGGTTTTCTCGCCATCCTTTACGTGTGTCATCTTCATAATAAAATGGAGGAATATGCATTTTATTACCGCTTTGAGTTACTTGTTTAAGTGCATTGTAAAGCGGTTTGTCTTTCATATTAGGAAATTGCTGTAGAAATGATTGACCAATAATCTTTTCTTTTGGGATATTACTGATTTGTTCGGCTGCTTTGTTGAAGTCGACAATCATAAAGTTTTGTCCTTTGTTGATGGGGCGATACACAGCAATACCGCTCGGTAGATTCTCAATTAACTGTCGGAATCGTTGCTCGCTTTGTTCTACTCTTTGTTTTGCTCGTTTAAGCTCTCTTTCGCGCTGTAGCTGTAGAGTTGCGTCATGATACGAGGCAACAATACCTTTTATCTCAGGAATATGAAGCAAATTCTTAACAGCTCCCTCTATGCAAACCCAGCTCCTGTTCTTGTGTTGAATGTGTATGTTGAAATGCTCCTCTTTTCCAGGGTGTTGTAAGATATTGTCCAGAATTCGATAACACTTATTTAGATCGTTAGGATGTATGATGTTAAAAACTTTGGTATCGCTAAGCTCTTCCGTTGTATACCCTAAAATGTTGTTTCCTGATTTGCTTAAGAATTTGATTGATCCATTTGTATTTAATATTGAAATACCATCAGTGCTATGATTTATCAATAATCTATAATATCTTTCCTGTCTTTGATTGTAATCTCTTTCAAGTTTTAGTTGATGATTTTTGTAAGCATTGTCACACAGATTTTTTACAAATTTGTATAACATCTTGTTGATGCGTTGAAAATGCACCAGTGGCATAGTTGGGACTTTTAAATAGGCCTGGTAGAATAATTCTGGATCAAGATCTAATTGATGGGCATATTTATAGACTACTTGTTTTGAGTATGTTTCAGTACGAACCTGACCAATGAGCCAATCTCCTATATGTGTATCACCAAAAGTAATACTTACCGAAGCATCCCATAACCCTGCATTAATGCAACGTCGCAACGACGGTCCATATGGATTAAGACGTCCTAGTGCAGAATCGGATTTACGACAGTTTATTGCTCCTTTCTTCGAAGGGCGTATAATATGTTTGCAAAGCGAACAAAAATTTGACGGCTTAGTGACTGGCGTGCCATCAGGTAGGGTAATGATTGACCCTATCTGATGTAGTTCGGCAAACATGTCTTGTAAGCTTTGAAGTTCAGCTATATCAAAAACATCATATATTGATATTTTTGATTGTTCTACTGTATCAACCACACTGTCCATTGCTGTTAGTTGGATTTAGTTTGTTTAGTAGATTATTTTCTTTTGTTAAATATAGGAGTTTTTGTTGTTATAGCAAAGTGTGTCATAAATAATTGGTCGATGATTTGTAATGTTCATGATATTAGGTGATTGTCGAGTTGTTATGACGTTTTAATAGATGTGCTGTTTGGGCGAAAAGCATGAGTGTAAAGGTTAAGCTGTTAAAATTATGATAGCTATACGAAAGTTTGAAAACAATAATCAGAAATAAATTGTCTGTCATTTTTCCCTTTTTATTTGCTCAAAATGCGGGTTCATTTGTGAATATGTATGGTTTATCAGATGGTGAATTAATTATTATGATATTTATATATTATGTATTTACCTTTGTAGCGATTTCAGATTTGAACCAAGACAAAAGTTTTAACTGGCAATAACTTATTCCACTAAATATATTATTACCCCGTTCCTCGTCGACAGCCTTATTACTGCCTTATTTCACCACCGTCGACGAGGAGCATTATTCTCATGAGAATGTTTATGCTGCGCATTTTGTTGAGGATTGAATGTTGGATATTTGGTGTGTGTAGTATTTGTTTGGGGATAAAAATTATATTGTTGTTTGTTTTTTCCTTTGATTGAGGAGGTGATTGTATGATCTCACTAAGTGAAAGAGGGGATTCGTTGGCGAAAATAGACCATTCATAATTTGATGGAAATTGCTGGTCTTAAAATATGCTAAATGGAATATATTTGCGTTTATATTAAGTCTGAGAAAGATAATCTTTTTAAGACTTAATTGAGGAGCTTTTATACAGGCCCCCGCCGACACTTACACATACCTTTTTCAATAGTGCTTAATTATCAGTCGGCGGGGTTTTTCTTACCTTGCTATCAGTTGTTATCCCTTTTTCTAGTTGATTTGATTAGTTGTTGTTAGGTTAATTGCACTTTTGTAAACAGAAAGAGGTGGTGTAGGTTATGAGCTTATTGAGGAGTAGAAGAAGGTCAGCAAAAGAAGAGCAATGTAGAGTTGGTAATGTGAGGAGGTGATGCTTAAGTGGCAGAAAGATAGTGCTATAGATGTTTTTTAGAATGTGGCAAAAAAAATATACTGTTTATCAGATTTTCGTGCTTAAATTAAACTGGTCTGATTTGGTAGGTGAGTGTAACGTGCAGATAATGAGGCGAATCCCCTGTTAAGAAATGTTAAAAAAGAACAGAATGAAATATTTTATGTTAGAATATTTTGGTATTATGTTCTAAAACCCGACATTTGCAGTGAATAATTCTCAGCAGCATAATAATATATATAAATAAGGCTTACAGTATAACCATCTCATTTAATTGAGGGAGGGAGATTGCGTTTGTGCGATTTGGTTTTCAGTGAGTTAAATTAAACAGGAATAAAGTTAATACTCTTAGTTTACCAGAATGAAGGGAATAGTTAGTAGAGGTGTACAAATGTATGCCCACAAGGTATTGCTGTCCTTTATATTAGGTTTATATAGTATTGGTGTAAATGCCAATATAGGTGTTGCGAGAAATGAGGCGATTGAGTCTTCCCCGCGGAACTTAAGCTATATAAACAACCCCAAGGACAATGAATACATCAGGCTGAGTGGAGAAATAAATCCTATCCAGATTGTGTGTCAGGAAGAGGTAGCTCTTGCTCTGAATAACAGAGGTGAAGGTAGTATCTCGGTTGATGATGTTGAAATCGCTAGTTCTGCTCCCAGCGGAATTAAAAGCATGAGTCTTTCGCAAACCGACTTCTCATGTGCCGATCTTGGAGATAATATTATCCAGTTTACAGTTACCGATAATGACGGACATCAGAAGAGTAAAGACGTTCGAATTGTAGTGGAAGACAACATAAAGCCCAATGCAAGTTGTAGTCCATATACACTAGAACTGGATGCTATGGGGCATGGTACCCTTTCTGTAGACGATATCAACTATGGTAGTTTCGATAATTGTGGTATTCCTGCCGATGGAATTACTTTGAGTGAGACGGAGTTTGTGTGCGATGAGGTCGGTTTTCAGCATATAGATATGAAGGTGCGTGACGCGAGTGGTAATACTTCTCAGTGTATGGCTATGGTAACTGTTGTTGATCACATCAGACCTGTGGCCCGAGCAAATGATATTACAATATATCTTGATGAATTTGGAAATGCCAGTGTTGATGCAAAAGATGTTGATGACGGTAGTTCTGATAATTGTAGTATTCAAGGAATGTACCTTTCTAAAATGTTATTCGATTGTGATGATGTTGGGGAAAATGAAGTCACTTTAACAGTTTATGATAAGTCGGGTAATTTCGATGATTGTAAGGTGATCGTGACCGTTGAAGATGCCATTAAGCCTATCGCGAAGGTGAAGCCTAACATCATTAAGATTCCTTTGGATGAAAATGGTGTGGCTGTTGTTCCTACTAATCAGATTAATAATAGAAGTTCAGATAACTGTGGTGTAAAAACGATGACTTCTTCGCCTGCTAGCTTCTCGTGTGATGATGTGGGAATGCAGTTTGTGACGCTTGTAGTGGAGGATGTTAATGGTAATGTGGCTGAAAGTAAGAAGGCTACTGTTGAGGTGGTTGATTATCAGAAACCTACTTTTACTGTTCCTGCTGATATTGAAATCTCACGAAAGGCTGATGGATCATATGATGCTTCGGTGGCTGCTGCTGGTGATGTGACTGATGCAGCGGATAATTGTGGCATTCGTGAAATTAATCATGTTGATGATTTGAACGATTCTGATCCTTGTGAGCTGATTATTAAAAGAACATGGACAGTAATCGATAATAATGATAACGAATCGTTTGCACAGGTGCAGACGATCACCATTAAGGATAATACTTTACCTACTTTTACTGCTCCTGCTGATATTACAATTTATAAGGATGCTAATTGTAGTTACGATAAATCAGTGTCGGCTACGGGTGATGTGACTGATGAGGCCGATAATTTTGGAGTAGGTCAGGCTACGTATACTGATAATGTAGATAATTCTAATCCTTGTGAGATCATCATTAAACGTACCTGGAGCTTAAGAGATAATTGTGGTAACGACGCACCTGATCAGGTGCAGACAATTACTGTACAGGATAATACACCTCCTACTTTTACTGTGCCTGCCGATATTGTGGTGGCTCGTGATGCTAGTTGTAATTATAATGTGACTACAGCGGTGACTGGCGATGTGACTGATGAGGCTGATAATTGTGGTGCTGGTGAGGCTTTGTTCTCTGATGCTACTAATGATGCAGATCCTTGTGAGATCGTGATCACGCGTACATGGACACTGACTGATGTGTGTGGTAATGCTACTGTGAAAACGCAGACCATTAGGGTGGTTGATAATACGCCTCCTACATTTACTGCTCCTTTGGGATTAACAATCTATAAGAATTCAACTGGTGGTTTTGATGCTTCAATTGCGGTGACTGGTGATGTTACCAATGAGGCTGATAATTGTGGTGTCGGACAGGCTACGTTTAAGGATGTTGTTGCTCCAGGTGCTTGTGAGGGCGAAGAGATTATTTCTCGTACGTGGAGTTTGGTTGATAATTGCGGTAATGCTGCGGCCGACCAGGTGCAGGTGATTACGGTGAAGGATAATGAAGCGCCTGACTTTACAGTGCCTGCAGATATTACTATCTATAAGGATAAAGATTGTAACTATGATGCATCGGTGGCTGTTACTGGTGATGTGACTGATGAGCATGATAACTGTGATACCTCTTTGGATGCTACTTATGATCAGGTGATCACGCCTGGTAAGTGTGCAGGTGAGCTGACGATTATTCGTGGTTGGACACTTGAGGATGATTGTGGTAATAATGTTTTGAAGGTGCAAACAATTCATGTTACTGATATTATTGCTCCTACATTTACTGTTCCTGCCGATCAGGTGTTGTATCGTGATGCCTCAGGAAATTATGATGCAACGGTGGCTGTGACTGGCGATGTGACTGATGAGGCTGATAATTGTGGTGTTGGTGAGGCTACGTTCCATGATGATATTGATGACTCGAATGAATGTGAGGTGGTGATCAAGCGTACCTGGAGTCTGCATGATGAGTGTGGTAATCCTGCTGCTGATCAGGTGCAGACAATTACTATCAGAGATAATACTGCTCCTACGTTTACTGCTCCTGCTGATCAGGTGTTGTATCGAGATGCCGCTGGAAATTATGATGTGTCGGTTGCTGTGACTGGCGATGTTACCAATGAGAAGGATAACTTTGGTGTTGGTGAGGCTACATTTAGCGACGACCTTGATGATTCTAATGAGTGTGAGGTGGTGATTAAGCGTAACTGGAGCTTGAGCGATAATTGTGGTAATGCTGCCGCTGATCAGGTGCAGACAATTACTATTCGTGATAATACTATTCCTACGTTTACTGCTCCTGCTGATATTGCTATCTATAGAGAAGCGGATTGTAGCTATGATGCTTCGGTAGCGGTTACCGGTGATGTGACCAACGAGGCGGATAACCATGGTGTTGGTGAGGCTACATATTCTGATGCGGTTGATGCTTCTAATCCTTGTGAAGTGGTAATCACGCGTACATGGAGTTTGAAAGATGATTGTGACAATAAGGCGGCTGATCAGATTCAGGTGATCACTGTTCGTGATAATACGCCGCCTACATTTACCGCCCCTGTTAGTCTGACGATCTACCGCGATGCTGCTGGTCATTATGATTCTACTGTGGCGGCGACTGGCGATGTGACTGATGAGACTGATAATTGTGGTGTTGGTGAGGCTACGTTTGTTGATGTGATTGATCAATCGGATGATTGTAATGTGGTGATTACGCGTACGTGGAGTCTGACTGATAATTGTAGCAATGATGCTGCTGATCAGGTTCAGGTGATCACTGTTCGTGATAATACGCCTCCTACATTTACTGCCCCTGGTGATTTGACGATCTATAGAAAGACTGATGGTTCTTATGATGCTTCTACTGCTGTGACTGGTAAGGTGGAGGATGAGGCTGATAACTTCGGTGTTGGTAAGGCTGCTTTTACTGATGTGGTTGACGATTCTGATGTGTGTGATGTGACTATCAAGCGTACATGGACTTTGAGTGATAATTGTGGTAATGCTGCTGTGCCTCAGGTACAGACGATTACTATCAGAGATAATACTGCTCCTACGTTTACTGCTCCTGCTGATGTGACTGTGCATCGTAAGGCTGATGGTAGTTATGATGCATCCATCGCAGTGACTGGTGATGTTACTGATGAGGATGATAATTTTAATGTGGGTGAAGCTTCGTTTACCGAGACAATCGATAATTCTGATGAGTGTGGTATTGTGATTAAACGTACCTGGAGCTTGAGTGATGATTGTGGAAATGCGGCTGCTCCTCAAATGCAGACAATTACTGTTATCGATAATACTTTGCCTACGTTTACTGCTCCTGCTGATATAACAATCTATCGTAAAGCGGATGGTACATATGATAAATCAATCGCAGCGACTGGTGACGTGACTGATGAGCATGATAACTTTAATGGTAATGAGGCTACGTTTGTTGATGTGGTCGATGATCGGGTTGCTTGTGAGGTGACCATTAAACGTACCTGGAGTCTGATTGATGGTTGTGGTAATGCTGCTGCCGATCAGGTGCAAACAATTACTGCTCGCGATAATACGCCTCCTTCATTTACTGCTCCTGCCGATGTGACTGTTTATTATGATCCTCATGGTCATTATGATGTAACAACTGCCGCGACTGGTGATGTTACTGATGAGGATGATAATCTGGCGGTGAGTGATGAGGCTACGTTTACAGATGCTGTGGATGCTACAAATAAGTGTAGCGTGGTGATTAAACGTACCTGGATTTTAAGTGATGATTGTGGTAATGCTGCTGCTCCTCAAGTGCAGACGATTACTGTTGAAGATAATACTGTTCCTACATTTACTGCCCCTGATGATATTACTCTTTATCGTGATGCTGCTGGTAGCTATGATGCTGCGATTGCAGTGACTGGCGATGTGACTGATGAGGCGGATAACCTGGGAGTTGGTGAGGCTTCATTTAACGATGTGGTTAATGATAGCGATCCTTGTAATGTAGTGATTACACGTACCTGGAGTTTAAAGGATGACTGTGATAATAAGGCTGCCGATCAGGTGCAGGTAATCACGATCCTTGATAATACTGCTCCTACTTTTACAGCTCCTGCTGATATCGTTATCTATAAGGATGGTGATTGTAAGTATGATGCTTCGATTGCGTTTACTGGTGATGTGACCGACGAGGCTGATAATTTCGGTGTGGGCGATGCTGCTTATTCGGATGTTGTGGATGCGGCTGATCCTTGTGAGATTGTGATTACGCGTACTTGGAGCTTGAGTGATAATTGTGGTAATGCTGCTGCTCCTCAGGTGCAGACTATTACTGTTCGTGATAACACTCCTCCTACGTTTACTGCTCCTGCTGATATCGTTATTTATTGTGATGCTGTAGGTAAATATAATGCTGCAACATCGGCGACTGGCGATGTAGAGGATGAGGCTGATAACTGTGATGTGGGACAGGCGACTTATGTTGACGATATCGACTTGTCGGATGATTGTAATGTGGTGATTAAACGTACCTGGAGTCTGGTTGACCATTGTGGTAATAAGGCTGCCGATCAGGTGCAACGCATTACGGTGCGCGATGATGCTCCGCCTACATTTACAGCTCCTGCCGATATCGTTATCTATCGTGATGCTGATTGTAACTATGATGCATCGGTAACGGCGACTGGCGATGTGACTGATGAGCATGATAACTTTAGTGTTGAACAGGCTACTTTTGTTGATGTTGTTGATGCATCTGACGACTGTAATGTGGTTATTACGCGTACCTGGAGTCTGGTTGACCATTGTGGTAATGCTGCTCCTGATCAGGTGCAGACAATTACTGTTCGCGATAATACGCCTCCTACATTTACTGTTCCTGCCGATATCGTTATCTACCATGATGCTGCTTGTAGCTATGATGCTACAATAACTGCTACTGGCGATGTGACTGATGAGGCTGATAACTGTGGCGCTGGTGAGGCTGTGTTTACTGATAATATTAATGATACTGATGCGTGCGAGGTGATTATCAAGCGTACGTGGACATTGACTGATAATTGCGGTAATGTAACGCAGAAGGTCCAGACGATAACTGTTCGTGATAACACGATTCCTACGTTTACTGCTCCTGACGCAATAACTATCTACAAGGATAAGGATGGTAATTTCGATGCTGCTGTTGCGGTGACTGGTGATGTTACTGATGAGGCTGATAATTGTAATGTGGGTGAGGCTACATTTGCCGATGTGATTGCTGATGGTTCGTGTGAGGGTGAGCAAGTGATTTCTCGTACCTGGAGCTTGGCTGATGATTGTGGCAATGCTGCAGAGGATCAGGTGCAGGTGATTGTGGTGAAGGATACCATCAAGCCTAACTTTACTGTTCCTGCTGATATCGTTATCTATAAGGATGAGAATTGTGAGTATGATGCATCGATGGCTGTGACTGGTGATGTGACTGATGAGTCGGATAATTGTGATACATCTCTTGACGCGACTTATGAGCAGGTGATTACTCCTGGTGAATGTGCCGGTGAGTTGACAATCTTACGCGGATGGACATTGGAAGATGATTGTGGTAACCGTCAGTTTAAGGTGCAGACAATTAGTGTTCGTGATAATACACCTCCTACATTTACTGTTCCTGCCGATAAGGTGATCTTCAGAGATGCTCATGGTGCATTTGATAGCTCGGTTGCGGCTGTGGGTGACGTGACTGATGAGGCTGATAATTGCGGCGTAGGTGAGGCTACGTTTGTTGATGCAATTAATGATACCGATCCTTGTGGGGTGATCATTACTCGTACTTGGAGCTTAAGTGATGATTGTGGTAACGCTGCTGCTGAACAGGTGCAGGTGATTACCGTTCGCGATAATACGATTCCAACCTTTACTGCTCCTGCCGATATCACCATCTATAAAGATGCCGACTGTAATTACGATGCTTCGGTAGCTGCGACTGGTGATGTGACTAACGAGGATGACAACTATGGTGTTGGAGAGGCTACGTTTGTTGATGATATTAATGATGATAATCCATCTGTTGTAATTATAAATCGTAAGTGGAGTTTGGTTGATAACTGCGGCAATAGTGCTGCTGATCAGATGCAGGAAATAACAGTGAGGGATAACACTCCACCTACGATTACTTGTCCTGCCGACTTGGTTGTGATGGCTAATCAGGAGACTTGCGAGGCTAATGATGTTGAACTTGGTAATGCTTCGGCCGCTGATAATTGTGGTACGCCTGTAGTGACTAACAATGCTCCTGCTGTGTTCCCATTGGGGGTTACAGTAGTAACGTGGACTGCAACGGATGCTTCGGGTAATGTGTCTACTTGTGAACAGCAGGTTGATGTGCAAGCGGTGCCAGTGGCTACCGATGACTATATCAAGGTGAACGGATTGCACAGTACATTGGATGTGTTGAATAATGATACCGACTGTGATGATAATATTGTTCCGGCTAGTGTGACGATTATCGATGAGCCTGAACATGGTTCGGCATTGGTCGACAATAACGGTATGGTTACTTATACTGCTATTGGTGGTTACAATGGCGATGATGAGTTTAAGTATAAGATTACTGACGCTGATGGTCTGACTGATGAGGCGGTGGTTAAACTTAAGGTGTACACTAACCAGGCGCCTATCGCTGTGCCTGATGAGTATGAGGTTGCTCAGCGTTTGGAACTGCGTAAGAATGTTGAGACTAACGATTCGGATCCTAATGACGATAAATTGGAATGTGTGGTGTTAACGGAGGCAAGTCACGGACAGATCACTTTGGATAATAACGGTGACTTGACTTATACTCCTGAACCTGCTTTTGTTGGAGATGATGCTTTTGAATATCAGGTATTCGATACTGGTACGCCTAAGTTGAGTGCTACAGCAAGAGTGGTGATCCATGTATTGATCGATACTGATGGTGATGGTATTCCTGATCGCGATGATGTGGATGACGATGATGATGGTATTCTTGATACTGTTGAAGGTGATGGTGCTGTTGATACCGATAAAGATGGACATCCTGATAGCGTGGATATCGATTCTGATAATGACGGTATTCCTGATGTGATGGAAGGTCAGCCTTCTCCTGCTGTGAGAATTTCTAACCTTGATCATGATGGCGACGGACTGGATAATGTGTTCGATCCTGATGATGGTGGTAGTGAGGTAGTGCCTGTGGATACTGATGGTGATGGTACTCCTGATTATCGTGATTTGGATAGTGATGAGGATCACGTGCCTGATTCTATTGAGGGACATGATGATGATCAGAGTGCTTCGGCTGATACTGATCCACTAAATAGTGATACTGATGGTGATGGTCTTGACGATGCTTTCGATACTGTTGATGGTTTCTTCCTTGAGGATAATCCGGAAGGTTCAAATGCTCCTGTTCAGGATACCGATAATGACGGTCAGCCTGACTGGCGCGATGTGGATGATGATGGCGATGGTAAACCTACTGCAACGCTTGAGGATGATGATGATAATGGTGATCCTACAAATGATGATTGTGACCTTGATGGTGTGAAGAATTATCTGGATGAGGATGACGACTGTGAGTTGGTTATTCCTAATGGTTTCTCTCCTAATGAAGATGGTATTCACGATCGCTGGGTGATTGATGGTCTGACACCTTACCCACATGCTCGAGTGGTGATCTTTAACCGATGGGGTAATAAGGTGTTTGAACAGACTGATTATGGTAATGAGGAAACATGGGGTGCCGATGCTTATTGGAATGGTGAGGCTGATACTGGATTGACAATTGGAAGTAAGAAGTTACCTTCTGCTACTTACTATTATATCATCTATTTAAAGCCGGGCATGGAGCCTTATAAAGGATCGGTATTCATCAATAAGTAGGAGGACGGAGAAATGCATAAGATATTAAGAAACGGAAAAGCGAAAGTAATGAGACTTCGATTTGATGTGCTGGTAGTGTTGTTGGTGTTGATTGGTGGTATGAGTATCAAAAGTTACGCTCAGCAGGATCCAATGTATACGCAGTACATGTTCAATACACAGGCTATAAATCCTGGTTATGTGGGTAGTTGGAATACATTAGGATTTATGTTTTTAACGCGACAGCAATGGGTGGGCTTTGAGGGCCACCCTCAAACAAATACCTTCTCGGTGCAATCATATGTGCCTAATCATGATAACGTGGGAGTTGGTCTTTCTGTGATGCATGATAAGACTGGTCTGGAGAAGCGTTTTGCCTTTTTTGCTGATTACTCATATCGATTGAAATTGAATGAAGAAACGTCTCTTCGATTGGGTTTGAAGGGGGGATTCATGCAATATCAGAACAATTTAAATGAATATACGTTAGAGAAGGATGGAAGGAGTGATCCAATGTTTCAGGGCGTGGTGAGTAAGATGATGCCTAATTTTGGAATAGGTGCTTACCTGCATTCCGAGCGTTATTATGTGGGATTGTCAGTTCCTAAATTGTTGGAGAATGGTTTTAATAATTCTCAGATTTCAGATAAAGTTAAGGCAGAAAATAGGCATATTTACATAATGGGAGGAGCTGTATTTAATGTGAATGAGGATATCAAGTTTAAGCCATCAACATTGGTGAAGGTTGTTGGTAATTCACCTGTTCAGGTCGACATCAATGCGAATTTCCTTTTGAAGGATAAATTGTGGCTGGGAGGTATGTATCGTACGGGAGATTCCTTCGGTGTGATTGGTCAATGGATGTTTGATAAAAGTCTGCGAATTGGCTATGCAATGGACTTTACAACATCGGAGTTGAAGAATAATCACTCTGGAGTGCATGAGATTATGATTACATATGAATTTAAGTGGGAGCGTAATACCGTTCGTTCTCCTCGATATTTTTAAGCTAATAGTTGGAGTTATGAAATTATCCCTATTCTTACTAGGATTGTTCTGCTGTCTTGAAATTTTCGGACAGGGGAAAATAAGGAATGTTTTTGAAGGAGTTACTTATGCTGTCGAACCGATGGAGGTGAATTCTGAAAACAGTGATTTTGGTCCTGCATTGGTGGGTGACCAGTTGTTGTTTAATTCATTGGATCAAACAGGTCGAAAGTGGAAGGTGAAGGGATATAAGCATCACTTGTTCTACGTGATGTTTGGCGCTATGGTCGACCAACATGGAGAGGTTGTTGGAGAGAAGTGTAGGTTTGGTAATGTGAATACTAAACTGCACGAAGGACCGGTGGCTTATTGTGAGGCTACGGGTGAGTTGTTTATGACAAGCTCGAATTGGGAAAATCCGGAGAAGAAGAAGGGGTACATCACTCGAAAAAATAGCTATGAATTGAAGATCGTTATTGCGAAAAAACAGCAAGGCGAATGGAAGATTGTAGAGGAGTTCCCTTATAACAATCCTAGATATTCTACCGGGCATCCTGCGATTAGTAGTGACGGGCAGGTGTTGTATTTTACCAGTAATCGCCCTGGCGGTATGGGGGGAAGTGATATTTATAAGAGTCACCGTACCGAAAATGGTTGGTCTGATCCTGTAAATCTTGGCCCTTCAGTGAATACCGCAGAAGGTGATATGTTTCCTTATCTTACCGATGATGGGGTATTGGTTTTTTCATCGAATGGTAGAGGAGGTTCTGGAGGAATGGATCTGTTTTATAAAGACATGAATAACGAGGCATCGAAGGTGGTGAATTTTGGTCCTTCGGTGAATTCTGCTGGTGATGACTTTGGTTTAATTATTCACCCTAGCCATAAGCTTGGCTATTTTGCTTCTAACCGTGAAGGTGGTATGGGGGATGATGATATTTATAAGTTGAGAATCAGAGAGGCACTGCTAACCTTGAAGGGGAATGTGATTGACCATAATGGTAATCCGTTGCCTGAGGCTATTGTGCAGTTGCAGGATGAAAACGGTGCTGTTGTTGAGGAGACTCTGAGTGATGGTGCTGGTAAGTTTTCATTTGAAATATATAAAGGGCGTACCTATAGAGTGAGTGGATCGAAACCTTTTTATATTGGTGCGGAAAAGCAGATTAAGGATGAAGATTTCGTTGAGCTTCAGTTGATGGGTGAGTATAAACTGGAGTTGGCTGTGCTTGATAAATCGACCAAAGAGCCTATGCCTGGAGAGGAGGTATTCATTAATAATTCGGCTATGCTGACTGATGATCAGGGATTGGTGAAGATGGATCTTGAGCCTGCGAAGAATTATAATGTTAAGGTGCTGAAGAAGGATTATCTGCGCCGCTTTATGAGTGTTACTACCTTTAATCGCCCGCCTGGTATTGTGCGTGATACGGTGTATATGTTCCGCATTGAGATTGAGAAGACTTTCGTGATTGAGAATATTTACTACGAGTTTAATAAGTGGGATTTGTTGCCTGCATCGAAGACTGAGCTGGATAAGTTGGTGAAGATTATGAATGATAATCCTGAGCTGACCTTTGAGATGGGATCGCATACCGACTGTAGGGGGAGTGATAAGTATAATATGCGTCTTTCGGAGAAACGTGCTGAGTCGATCATTGCTTATATCGTTGAGCGAGGTATTGATAGGCGTAGAATTAAGTCGAAGGGGTACGGCGAAACACAGCTGATTAATCATTGTGACGATGGTATTGATTGTACCGAAGAGGAACATCGATTGAATAGGCGAACTGAGATGAAGATCCTTTCGTATCGATCGTCAATTACCCATCATTTTTAGAGTTAAGAGTATTTTGAAGAAACAAGAGATTAGTGACATGTTAGAGATACAGACAGCCCTTATTATAGATGATGATCACGAGGCAGGAAAGCTTTTAGAAAGCCGTTTGAAGCCTTATTCTTGTGTTGATATTGTGGCGATATACAATGATCCTGAGAGGGGGTTGAATGCGATTTTAAAGAAGAAAATCGATATTGCATTTATCGCTATTAAGATGACGAAGTTGAATGGTATTGAGCTATTGAAACAGATTCGTTATTTCAAACCGGATGTGAAGGTGGTGTGTGTTACTGCTTTTCCCGATTATGCGATTGAGGCGTTTCGGAATGAGGCTTTCGACTTTGTGTTGAAACCCTTGGATGGTAGTGAAGTGGGACAGGTTGTGAAACGTTTGTGTGAGTCGAAAATTAGGGTGCCGGCGGTTGTGCCTTACCAAAAGGTGTTGTTTAAGAGTCTGAATGGATCCCATTACCTGGATAGTAAGGATATTGTTTATTTGGAGGCCGATGGGGCGTATACACGTATTGTTTGCGAGGATAAGGAGTTACATTCGAGTCTGAACCTGGGGAAGTGCCTTGAGGCTATTGATGATCGTAACTTCATCCGTATTAGTCGCAAGTATGCTATCAATACGAGTTACCTGACCTTCATTAACCATAAGGATAAGAAATGCCATATGGACTATAGTGAAGGATCGATTGTGTTGGAATTTTCGTTGAAATTGAGTGAACTACAGGCTGAACTTCAAGAGCCGTAGGAGAGAGCTTGGTTTTAGGGATATTGAATTATGAGTTTAAGTATTGTTACCTACTTGGATGTTATTGTGGTAGTGGGTGATATCGGGTAGCGGATGATGTTGATGGATTTCAACATCGTACCGCTACTTTTTTTTGATAATATTTTACTTCTGAATAAGGAAGATTGCCGGACGTTTATGTATTTGTGGCAATTTACCTTTCCATTGTGCTACTGTTTTTGTTACTGCTATTTCTGTTTCGAGGGTTAAATCGCACGCAATGCATAGTCGCGTTGACGGACTGCAAGATGCAAGAATGTCTTCCATTAATTGCATGTTGCGATATG
Organism: Puteibacter caeruleilacunae; assembly: GCA_005217565.1. GTDB lineage: Bacteria > Bacteroidota > Bacteroidia > Bacteroidales > Prolixibacteraceae > Puteibacter > Puteibacter caeruleilacunae. Next base: position 62,262 of record SJCO01000004.1, on the reverse strand, counting down.
GTGCCTCGATAAATATCTGTGTCTGGTTTTCAATGGCTGAGCGTTTCTCCAACTCTTTAAGTTTACGGGCGCGCTCTGGTTTCTTCACCGGAATGTATCCGTTGAAAGCAAAGTTTTGTCCGTTCATTCCTGAGGCCATAAGTGCCAATAGAATGGATGATGGTCCTACTAGTGGTACTACTTGCAGGTTTTTGGTGTGTGCTATTTTTACCACATCGGCTCCTGGATCGGCTACACCCGGACAGCCAGCTTCGGAGATAATTCCTATATCGCTCCCTTTTAATGCTGGCGATAGGTATGATGCAATGTCGTTGGGATTGGTGTGTTTGTTTAATTCAAAGAACTGCAACTCATCGATGTTGATGTCGCGATCAATCTTCTTTAAATATCTTCGGGTTGTGCGAATATTTTCAACAATGAAAACTTTGATGTCGCGTACTATTGATTTGATGTCTTCAGGAATGACACGCTCAATGGTGGTGTCTCCTAAAGTCATTGGTATGAGATATATTTTTCCCTGCATATTCTGATTTTTTGCAAAAATAGAGATTTTTTTAGGGAACAGGGGCATGGAGTGCTGAAATGATGGATTGATGTTGGAACCTTAAATGTGTGAGTGGTGATTATTAAGGGTGGAAAGGTAAACTTTGTTTAGGACGAGTCAGGTTGGTTGGTTGGTTGGTTGGTTGGTTGGTTGGTTGGTTGGTTGGTTGGTTGGTTGGTTGTGCTCATCAGGAAGCGTCCAGTGGTTCTTTCTGTGTATGCGTGATAGTCCTTATAGGAGGCAAAGAAAACTGAGGAAAGTGTAGATAGATGTTAAGTATATTCTGGTTCTTCTTGCTTCTTTAACTAATATTTTTAGTGTAATTAGTGGATTTTAGTGTAGAAGTATCTTATTTTTGTAAAAGGTAAAATCACCGGGTGTCCTTATTTCCCGGTGATTTTCAAAAAACAGTAGTGATTGGAATGTTAAAATGCTTTTCAAAAATACTAATATTTTGAGAAATACTAAATAAATTAGCATAAAAATTGTGAATTATCTGAATAAAAATATCAAGACACTCCGTAAACGTCAGGGCGACACGCAAGAACAGCTTGCTAATAAACTTGGGATTAAACGCTCATTGATCGGTTCTTATGAAGAGAATCGTGCCTATCCGAAGATCCCAGTGTTGCAGGATATGGCCAAGTTGTGGAATTATAATATCGATCAGTTGATCAATATCGATTTGGCTGTTGAAGATCCTAATGAGTTGGAGGGTGCAGATAATTTACGTGTTCTGTCGATCGTTACCGACCAGGAGAATCGTGAACAGATTGCGATGGTGCCTATTAAAGCGTCGGCTGGTTATTTGAATGGTTATGCCGATCCTGAATATGTGGGACAGCTACCTAATTTTCATATGCCTTTAGACGAATTAAGTGCTGAACGTACCTATAGGGTGTTTCAGACTAAAGGTGATAGTATGTTACCGGTACCTTCAGGAGCGTATGTGTTTTGCGAATATGTGGCCGATTGGCAGGATGTTCGTGAAGGGGAGACTTTCGTGGTGATTACGTTGGATGAAGGGATTGTGTATAAACGATTATTCGGCGACTTGAAGCGTGATGGTCACTGGGAGTTCCGATCGGATAACGTTGAGTATGATTCTTACCTGATAAAAGCTGAAGGTATTAAAGAGGTGTGGAGAGCACTTGGTGTGCTGTCGTTTGATCTTCCTGATCCTGATAGCGGGAATCTGCATTCAATGGCAATGATGTTGGCCGATATTAAACGGAATGTTGAAGATTTGAAGAAAAAATAAGGAACTTAGGTGACTTACTGCTTGAATTAATAATAATCAATGGTACGTGTTTTTTATTACAATCCTACGTGTGAAATGGCTATAGCCAATGGCACGGTGTCGTGGCAGCCTAATCAGTTATTACAACGTATGGAGTCCGACTGTGGGATGCTTCCTTTGGTGTTTGCTGCTGACAATGACAAAGTATTGGTTCATCAACTTCCCGAAAAAAATCATTTGTTACAATTGCGCGACTTAGGATTTGATGTTCCTGAATTTCTTCAGTTACCTGATGCAGCTGAGAATCCTGCAGTGATTGGGGAGCGTATTAGCTCATTGGAACCTTGGGGATGGAGTCCTGCTGCTCATCATCTACTGCGTCATTTAAAACCTTCTTGCTCGGATGACTTTAAGCTGCGACCTAATGCAGTGTGGAGTGATGAGGTACGCACACTTTACAGTCGCGAGTTTGCTCTTAAGGTGTTGGCTGCTGTGTTGAAAGCGGAAAATGCTGATGATTTGGTGGCAGAAGAACATCTTCCTCGTGTTTGTACCTCTCTTCCTGAAGTTGAGGAGTTGTTGGTGCGTTGGGGAACGTTGATGGTGAAAGCGCCTTTTAGTTCATCGGGACGGGGAATTCAGCCTGTGACTACACAACCGATGAATGAGTCGATATATAACCGAATCAGGGGAATGATCAGGCAGCAGAAGTTGGTGATGGTTGAGCCATTGCATGATCGTATTGAGGATTTTGCTTTTCAGTTTCATCTGGATGCTGCGGGTGTTCATTTCGGCGGACTTAGTTGGTTTAAGACTGGTGATGGCGGTCAGTATGAAGGTAATATCATTGCAGGAAAGAATCGTCAAAATCGTCCTGAATCTGTTGGTACTCCATTGCATGATCGACTCCTGAAGTTAGCCGATCGCTTGAAGAAGGTGTTGATGGATATGAAGGTACATCATATTTATCACGGGGTGATTGGTGTTGATGGGATGTTGTTTAACGAAGATGGTGATGTGAAGATTTATCCTTGTCTTGAGATTAACTTCCGCTATAATATGGGGTATTTAGCACATCAGTTAGACAATGTTGTAGCTGATGATGCTAAGGGCTATTTTGCAACGTTCTTCAATGGCAAGGACGCTTTTGGTGAGTTTGCTGAACAGATGTCTTTAAAATATCCTATTGTGACTTCACAGGGACATGTACAGCAAGGTTTTGTCCCCATTGTATCACCTACCATGGATAGAAGGTTTGGTGCGTATATGGTGTTGCGGTAGAACGGAGGACCGGAAACGGGAAAACCGCTTTGCCTGGAAACTGGAGAGGGCTTCGCTTGGAAACCGGAACACGGAGAAGGAAAACGGTTCCAGTTCAGCTGTCGCCTCATAGTTCCAGGTTTGAAGTTTAAAGTTTCAGGTTGTGTGTCGATGTTGCTGTAATGGTAGGGTTTTCACCATTGAGGGCACAGAGGAAACACAGAGAGGTTACAAAGAAATATAGCTAGTGCATCAGCAAGCTGATCCACAGCTTGAGTACACAAAGGTGGTTGCAAGTTACGGGCTGCCCTTTGGGGAAGCAAATGTTTGTAGCAACGAAGGATATAAATAACCACCTCTCACCCCGTAACTTCAGCGTACCATCGATTGCTTTTTTCAGGCAGCCCTGACCTTTTTGCATCAAGGTAATAATGAAGAGCCTGTTCGGCTAGAGAACAAAGAAAGGCATATTGCGTTCGGTTAGGAGTAGTATTGACCGCAGTTAATGATGAACGGTTGGACGATCATGGGATTTTATTAATTTTAGGAGCTCAAATAAGATAATATGCAATTGAACGACTCAAATAAGATGAAGGCCTGCTTTATGGGGCTTGGATATATTGGATTACCTACTGCAATTATAGCTGCAGAAAATAATGTACAGGTTCTTGGTGTTGATATTAATCCTGAAATTGTAGAAATAATTAATCAGGGAAAGATTCATATTGTAGAACCTGGGCTAGAGGACCTTTGTAAGAAGGTTGTTGCTGATGGTTCTTTGGTAGCCGCGACTAAACCTCAGGATAGCGATGTGTATGTGATCGTTGTTCCAACTCCTTTTAAGGGAGATCATGAGCCTGATATTTCATTTGTTGATGCTGCTACTCGTGCGGTTTTACCTTATCTGAAAAAAGGTGATTTGTATATTATCGAATCCACTTCTCCTGTTGGAACTACCGAGAAGATGGCTGAGCTGATCTTTTCTGCCCGTCCTGAGCTGAAGGATGAATTGTATATTGCTTACTGTCCAGAACGTGTATTGCCGGGTAATGTGATTTATGAGTTGGTGCATAATGATCGTGTGATTGGAGGAATTAATCCTGAGTCGACCGAAAAGGCTACTGCTTTTTATAGCTCTTTTGTGAAGGGAGATTTGCATGGCACTAATGCTCGGACTGCTGAAATGTGTAAGCTGACAGAGAACTCTTCGCGTGATGTGCAGATTGCTTTTGCCAATGAACTGTCGCTGATTTGTGATAAGGCTGATGTGAATGTGTGGGAGCTGATTGAGTTGGCTAACAGACACCCTCGTGTGAATATTCTTCAGCCTGGTTGTGGTGTTGGAGGACATTGTATTGCGGTGGATCCTTGGTTTATTGTATCGGAATATCCTGCAGAGGCTAATATCATTGCTTCGGCTCGAAAGATTAATAACTATAAGGCTTTCTGGTGTGCCGAGAAGACACAAAATGCAATGTTGCAGTTTCAGTTACAGCATGGTCGCGAGCCTAAAGTGGCGTTGATGGGATTGGCCTTTAAGCCTGATATTGATGACCTGCGTGAATCGCCTGCAAAGTATATTGCCCAAAAGATTATGCAATCGTCGAATAGTGATGGGATGATGATTGTAGAGCCTAATGTAGAGTCGCACAATATCTTCAAGCTTACGAATTACCAGGAGGCCTATGATCAGGCTGATATTGTGGTGTTCCTTGTCGCCCATAAGGAGTTTAAAACCCTTGTTCAGGATAATGACGACAAGATAATCCTTGACTTTTGTGGCGTGAAGCGGTAGCGTCAAGAATTAAATAAGCAGTAATCATTTTCTATAATTTGCTTGTTAAAAGTTTACAAACTTGTTAACTTTGGGCATGACAAGAGAGGTACGTTTCTTTAAGAAGTATTATGAAGAAGATTAGTGACGCAACAACTTTTGATGAACTTCTGGATATTAAGTATGGTAAGCTTGGAACAGAGAAGAGAGATGAGTATGAATCGAAGGCTAAAGCTTTTGTGATAGGCGAGATGATAAAAGAGGCTCGAAAAGAGGCTAATATGACTCAAGAGGACCTGGCAATGAAAACCGGTACGAAGAAAAGTTATATTTCGAGACTAGAGAATGGGAAGATCGATATTCAGTTATCTACTCTTTTTAAAATCATAGAAGAAGGCTTAGGTCGTAGACTTGGGTTTACAATTTTGTAAGATGCTTCATTAGGACTTAATGTATTTGTTTATCAGTCTTTAAGAGAAGTAGGCGTTAGAACTCTACTTCACCTCAAAGCCGTTATACGTTTCGAATTTCCAGATCTCTACTACTTGGTTTACTGGAAGCTCGTATGGTTTATAATTGCGGTTAGTTGAAACCAACAGGAATGTCTGATTCTTCTCAAGTTGCTTGTATAGTAACTTGAATACGATACCATCATCTTGTGTAACAATAATACAAGGAGTGCCATCTTTTATGGTGCTCCAATCTTGAATATATGACCCGGTAACCCACGTGCCTTCTGGAATTGGTAACATCGAATCGCCTTGTATCTGAAAGGTTCGATAGGTTTTATCGGTTGGTAGAAATGGTAATGAGAATTTTGGTAGCGATTCAATAAATTCCAAATCTCCATAGCTGGCTGTATAACCTGCTTGTGCTTTTAATGGTACCATCTCGATATTTTCTTTCCCTTCCTTGTCGACCGAGATTGTTAGCAAGCGCAGTTTTTGTCCGGTTACATCTACATCAAATCCTTTCTCTATTTGTGAAAGCTGAAACTCTGAAAGCTTTGACAGATCATAGCGCAGTAGTGCATCGATTGATACATTAAAGTACTCAGCAAAGCGGATGAGGATCTTAAATGGCGGTTGTACGCTCTTTTCATAACCCGCTAATGTGGTACGTGTAATGCCCAGGTTTTCTGATAAATCGGCCTGCGATTGCTTGTTTCGCTTGCGTAGGAACTTGATATTTTCTGCAAAAAACATTTCTCTTTTTTTCTTAAAGATACATATTTTGACTAAATTATAGACAAATAACTGTCGAAAAAGTCGACAAAAAGCAAAAATGATGAAAGAAAACATGTTGGTAAGCTTTTTAAATACCATGTTTTTGGGTGTTGTAAACTGGTTGGTGAAGTCAGAAAATCTTTCAATGTTCGAAGAAGCAAAAATCTAGAAATGCTTAAAACGATTTTACATCTGGATTTAGATACATTTTTTGTATCGTGTGAGCGACTGCTGGACAGTAGGTTGAATAACCGTCCGGTACTGATTGGAGGGACTTCCGACAGGGGAGTGGTGGCTGCGTGTAGCTATGAAGCACGTACGTATGGGGTGCATTCAGCTATGCCAATGAAGATGGCTCGTATGTTATGTCCCGATGCTGTGGTGATTCGTGGGAATAGTGGTATTTATAGCAAGTACTCTGATATGGTAACGGATATTATCAAAGAGCGTGCTCCTTTATTTGAGAAGTCCTCGATTGACGAGTTTTATCTAGACATTAGTGGAATGGATAGATTTGTTAAGTCGAGCTATATCTGGTCGAAAGAGCTACGTGAAACGATTCTGAAGGAGACGCATCTGCCCATATCATTTGGTCTGTCGACTAACAAAACGGTGGCCAAGGTGGGAACGGGTGAGGCGAAGCCTAATAATCACCTGGAGATTCCGGCGGGAACTGAAATGGATTTTCTTGCACCATTGTCTATAAAGAAGATTCCTATGGTTGGCGAGAAGACGTATAGTAAGCTGCGTAGCATGGGGATTGAGAAGATCAGCACGGTGCAGCAGATGCCGATGGAGTTGATGCAACGGGTGCTGGGAAAAAATGGGGTGGTGATATGGAAAAAGGCTCAAGGGATTGATAATACGCCTGTGATTGCCTGGCATGAGCGTAAATCAATATCGTGTGAACGAACCTTTGAGAAGGATACCACTGATGTGACCAAACTGCGAAGCATACTGGTGGCCATGGCCGAAAATCTGGCCTATCAATTGCGAAATGGGGAGAAGGTAACGGCATGCGTGACTGTGAAGATTCGTTATTCTGATTTCCAGACTTACACCCGACAGAAGCGGATTGCTTATACCTCGCTTGATCATACGCTTATTGAGACTGTGCTGGATTTATTTGATCGGATGTATGACCGGAGGGTATTGATACGCTTGATTGGTGTACGGTTTAGTCATCTGGTGGGGGGTACTTATCAAATGCGCTTGTTTGAGGATTCAGAGAAGATGATTAAGCTTTATCAGGCAATGGATAAAATGCGAAATCGTTACGGACAGGATGCAGTGAAACGGGCTGTGGGAATGAAATCACGGAAAATTGGTCGTTCGAATCCATTTAACGGACAGCCGCCTATTATTCCTGCTCATCGAAGGGAGTAGTGTTGGTTCACTTTGCAGCCTGTCAAGCTGCAAATATGGCCAGCTAAGCCGCAGGTATGGCATTCGATAGCCCCAGGAAAGTCGTAGATCAAGTCATCGGCATGATCTGCCAAGTCTAACAAGCCGCAGGCATGGCGTGTTCAGAAAATCAAAAAGTATGCTTTTAAATTGTCATTCATATTATAGTTTTAAATACGGCGCACTATCTACCGAGGAGGTGTTGCAGAAGGTGTCGAAAGGGGGCTTTGCTTCCATCGCGCTGACTGATATTAATAATACTGCTGCGAGTCTTGATTTTGTGCGCCGTGCCAAAGAGTTTGATATCCGGCCCATTGTAGGAGTGGATGTTCGCAATGGAGTCGATCAGCAGTATGTTGCGTTGGCAAAGAATAGCGCTGGTTTTCGGGAGTTGAATGAATTTATCACTCCTCATTTGCATGGTAAAGAGGCGTTTGCCTCAGAGGCACCAGCATTTAAAAATGCTCTGGTGATCTATCCTTTTCAATCAGCTCCTCGTAACTTTAAGTCGCACGAGTACATGGGGGTGAGTCGGCGTGACTTACAGCATCTGCCTTTTACCTGGTGGAAGAAGCATCAGGATCGTTTGGTAATCATGCAGACTGCCACGTTTAGGGATAAGCGCGATTATAATATCCACCGACTATTAAGGGCAATCGACAATAATATGCTCTTGAGTAAGTTGCCAAAGAGTGAGCAGGCTACATTCGACGATTGCTATTGCTCTCAGCAGGAACTGTTAAAGGCTTATGAAGAGTACCCTCAGCTGATTGAAAATACGAAGAAGGTAATGGCGGCTTGTGAGATGGATTTTCAATTCGGTACCAATAAGAATAAACAGTTGTTTCTGGGATCAAAGGATGAGGATTTTGAATTGCTGAAACAGGAGTGTTACAAAGGATTGGCGTATCGCTACGATGAGGTAACCGATGAGGTGCTTGATCGCCTGAATAAAGAGCTGAAGGTGATTAAAGAACTCGATTTCTGCGCGTATTTCCTGATCAACTGGGATCTTGTGAATTATGCCATGAATAAAGGCTATTATCACGTAGGAAGAGGGAGTGGAGCGAACAGTCTGGTGGCTTATTTGTTGCGCATCACCAATGTTGATCCGGTGGAGTTGGATCTTTATTTTGAGCGATTTATTAATCCGTATCGAACATCACCGCCAGACTTTGATATTGATTTCTCGTGGACCGACAGGGATGATGTTACGCGGTATTTGTTTGACCGATATGGCTGGGATAAGGTGGTGTTGCTGGGAAATTATATCACGTTTAGTCATAAATCAGCTTTTAGGGAAATTGGTAAGGTGTTTGGCTTGCCTGATGAAGAAATCACGCGACTACAAAAGCGCCCCAATGTTAACGAGGCTGATGAGTATGGTAAGTGGGTGATTCGCTATAGCGCTTATATTGCCGATTTTCCCAGTCACAATAGTATCCATTCAAGTGGAATATTGATTGCTGAGGAGCCGATCAGTAATTACTCGGCTACTGAGTTGTTGCCTAAAGGCTTCCCGTCAACGCAGTTTGATATGTATATTGCCGAGGACCTGGGACTGCATAAGTTTGATATCTTATCGCAGCGTGGATTGGGAAAAATCAAAGACACACTGGAGATCATTAAAACCAATAAGGGGATCGATATCGATATTCATAATACGAAGTTGTTTATGGAAGATCCTCGGGTGAAGGCTCTGTTGAAGGAGGGGAAAGCTATTGGTTGTTTTTATGTGGAATCGCCTGCTATGCGTATGCTTTTAACCAAGTTGAAGGCTGAGGATTATAAGCGATTGGTGGCTGCCAGTTCTATTATCCGTCCGGGAGTTGCAAAGAGTGGGATGATGCGTGAGTATATCATTCGTTTCCAGAATGAGGAGAAGCGAGAACTGGCTCGCAAGGCACTGCCTGAGCTTTATGAGATTCTTGAAGAGACCTACGGGGTGATGGTTTACCAGGAGGATGTGATTAAGGTGGCGCATTATTTTGCTGGATTAACGCTGGATGAGGCTGATGTATTGAGACGAGGGATGTCGTGGAAGTTTCGTCAGCGTAATGAGTTTTGGAAGATCAAGAATAAGTTCTTCTCAAATTGTAGAGCAAAAGGTTATGCCGAAAGGTTGGTGCAGGATATCTGGCGTCAGATAGAGAGTTTTGCCAACTATGCTTTTGCTAAGGGGCACTCGGCTAGCTATGCTGTGGAGAGTTTCCAGGCGCTTTACCTTAAGGCTTACTATCCTTTGGAGTATATGGTGGCAACACTCAATAATGGTGGAGGTTTTTATTCGCCTCAGTTGTATCTGCATGAGGCGGCGATGCATGGAGCTCGCATCGAGGCGCCGTGTATTAATCAGAGTAACTGGGAGACGAGTATCTGGGATGATACAGTGTTTCTAGGCTTGTGCTTTTTGCGTGATCTGGAACGTGAGACGGTCAGGCATATTCTGGAGGAGCGTTTTGCCCAGGGGCCTTTTCGTGATTTGCGCGATTTCATTAAACGTGTGCCTATCTCGTTAGAACAGTTGATGATCTTAATCCGTATTGGGGCTTTTCGCTTTACAGGCAAGGGAAAGAAAGAGCTGCTATGGGATGCTCATTATGTGTTGGGGCACGGCAAGGAGACCAAGCCTGAGCGTACATTATTCCAACCTGAAGTGAAGGAGTTTAAGTTGCCTACCTTGTGGAAACACCGATTGGAAGATGCTTTTGATGAGCTTGAACTACTGGGACTATCGATTCAGTCGCCGTTTGTATTGGTAAAAGATGAATTGCCATCCTCGTTACGGGCACATCATCTTCGTAGTTTGATAAACCGTTATGTGCGTATCGTTGGTTTTCTTATTCATCGGAAACCTACCAAGACCAGCAATGGTAAAATCATGTATTTCGGTACCTGGATTGATCAGGACGGGCATTGGCTTGATACCGTACATTTCCCACCTATTGCCAGTCAGTATCCTTTCCGCGGACCTGGTTGTTATGTGATTGAGGGCAAGGTGGTGGAAGAGTATGGCTTCATTAGTATTGAGGTGAATAGAATGGAACGCATGCGCAATGTCAACCTCGACGAGGCAGTGTAAAAGTAAAAGAAGCAGTTATTATTAATTTTAATGTGTAACTTGTTTGGTATTTATAAATTTGGAATTGATTGAAAAACATGAGATATGAAATAATTATACCCAATCCTGGAAGTGATGAGATGGGGGCATCATTTAATTCCCTTTTTGTTGTTTTAGGTCAATTAGATACGATTACTATAAATGATGAACTAATAATTAATCTTCAGGATCTTTCATTTGTACATCCTTTTCTTGTTTTACCAATCTGCTGTTTCCTCGATAAGGTAAAACAACAGAATGTTAGAGTAGATATTATTAATGTAGGTAGAATTAATAATTATTTGGAGACCATATTTTTTCCACAGGGTTTTAATTCATTAGCCTATGATGAATGGAAGCAATTTTTGTTGTCATTTAGACATAAAACTTACTTGCCTATATGTCAGATTCCTGTGGCTGTTTGTGATTTGAAAATGAGAGAGGATTTGTTGACTTCCTTCGAAAATATCTTATTGGAACAGTTAAGGATAACAGGACAAATGGTATCGGTTGTTAAATATTTAATGGGAGAAGCGATTGATAATATCGTTGATCATGCGAAAGTAGAGGGAGGTTGGATTATGGTTCAAAATTATCCCAAGAAAGGGTACATGGATATATGCATTTTAGACGGAGGGTTAGGTATATTAGGATCTTATCAGACAAATCAGATTTCTGGTGTTGATGATGATGTTGATGCTTTGGAACATGCAGTGAATGGAAATAGTACAAAAAAAATAACCGAGACCAGAGGGTATGGAATTGACACTTCGCGTAGAATGTTGGTTGATGGACTCAAAGGAAAATATGTATTATTCTCAGGTGCGGCTTTTTATGTGTACACGAATGAATTAGAACAAATTATCTCACTAGATCGTAATATTAAATGGCATGGTACGATGTTGGCACTTCGTATTCCGTGTGATGCACCAGAAGGATTTAATTATGCCATGTATTTGGAATAGTTTTTTGAAAAAACATTAATATACAGTAACTTTGAATAGTATGAAATTAGTTATCGAAATAAAAAAGTATTTGTCTTCAACGATAATAACACGAAAATCGATAGAAGTACTGAAAGCTGCTTGTTTGGAAGAGAGCTTGGAGTTTTGTGTTTTTGATTTTTCGGAAATAGACTTTATTTCGCGGGCATTTGCAGATGAATTTATTCATTTTATAAAGACACTTGATATAAAGACTGAAATCATCAATACCAATGAAAACGTTACAGAGATGATTGACGCAGTTCAACGAAATAGAGGAAAACGAAAAAGTTCATATCGAAAAATTGCTGTAACTAAATTTGGCAAGACTGAAGAGCTAGATCGTTTCTTATCCTTGATTTAGATTGATATTCTTTCCTGTAGAGAAGTCGTGTCTGTAGATTTGTAAGAGAGTGCTTGAATGTAATCTTAGTATAAATAATACGTATTTGACTAACCTAAAGAGAGAGGATTCATTTTGAATTCCCCAGTAAAAACTCCTCGAGAGTTCATTATCGAAACATTCAATCCCATTTTCAAACCTTTAGTCAACAGAAATGTTGCATTTTCAGACCTCGAACTTAAACTTTTGAATCTATGAGATGTCTGCTTTTAATTCTACTAATCGTATGCCAGTCGCTATGCCTAACAGCACAGTCAAACAAAGGCATAAAGAAATCAGAATCAGTACAACTTAGAACAGAAGTCAACGAGTTAAGCGGACAGGCATCATTAACTGTGGAAACCTGGTTCAAACTCTCAGAAGTTAAACCTGGCTGGTCGCAATTATTCAATGCCTATAAAGCTGAGGATGATAAAAAACTACAAGTGCTAATGAATGTCGATGCAGTAGAGCACAAAGCACAATTTGCAGTGCGAAATGGTGTCGACGATAAAACTTACGCTCAATATAATCTTGAAACGCCTTTGTTTGATGATGATTGGAATCATTGTGCATTAATTTACGATGGGACTAAATCAGGGAACGAAGTAACCATATTGGTGAATGGAAGGGCAAATACCGTAACGAAAGATTGGAGTGATAATCTGCCTGCAATGGGCGAGCCTATTTTTATTAATTGGGGGAATAATATTGAAGTACAATATGATGAAATGCGCGTGTGGACTGCTCCTCTAGCGTTAGACGTGTTGAATCAGTATAAGTATTTTAACATCCCAACCTCGCATCCTAACTATGGATCGTTGGTGGCGTACTACGATTTTGAAAAGCCCTTAACAAATGAAGGTGGAGTGACAAAAATACCCGCAACAATAGGAGAAGATATTATCTCAAACAGTGGATTGCAGATTGTTGATATTACTGATGAAATTACTTTTCCTGAATATGTGCCTGGTGTTACTGAAATTAAGGAGTTGGTAAACTATGGCGGAAATCTAACTTTATATAATGGCAGAGAAGAGGACGTTATTCAGCGTGTTGGTGTTGTGTTGATTGGAGATGAGAATGTTGACCTGCAGACAATTAAATTTGATTTATCGGAGTTGGGGAGCAGCGACTCTTTCAGTAATTATAAGGTGAAGTTTATCTCTGAAACAGAAGAGGTTGTATTTGAAAGTGTTACTGTTGAGGGGAGTGTGCTGAGTGTTACGCTTGATAAATCTATCCCTAGCGGAGTGTATGAGTTGGTGTTGGTGGGCAAGACTGATGAGCAAATGCCAAAAGGACTGCAAGTGTGGATTCCGTGTACCGAATTGTCATATCAACGAGGTGAAGATAACTTGAGTATTACAGCCCGAACGGTGAATAAACAATATGCTGTGGTGCAGAAGATAGAGCCTGTTGATGATACTGTGACTAATCCTAATACTCATCGGGTAACCGGATGGTATCCTCGATTTACAAATGAGCCTCAGGTGATTGAGTGGGAATCTCAGGATTTTACGCATGTCTATTACCAGGGTTTTAAGCTAAATAAACATGGCGAGACAGAGAGATGGATAATCGATGATCATGATAGCGATCCTTTTCCACATTTCGATGCATTGAACAGGCATCATGCTAATAATGTGAAGGTCATGATTAGTCTGGGGTTGAATGGCGAATGGAATGATCATCATACTGAACAGATTTACTGGAGTAACAACTTAGAAGCATTCCGACCAATAGCCAGAGAGATGGTGGAAGAGTTGGCCCGTTATAAATATGACGGACTGGATTGGGATATCGAGAATCAAGCCGATCAGCAAGGTTATGATGCTACGGCCAAACTTTTAAAAGTGGTGAGAGAAGAGATGGATAAGGTTGATCCAAAGATGATCCTGACCTTTGCCTGCAGTCAGGGTGGTGGCGAAATGATTGCCAACACTGATATCTTGAACACTGTTGATTGGTTGAATATTATGAGTTACATGTATAATATCCGCAGAGTGGGACAGCAAATGAGTGGTGGTGTTACTCCTTTACCTGATATCCGAAACATGATCAATGGTGTTTATAAGGATATTCCAAAGGATAAGATTAATGTAGGAATTGGCTGGTATGGTCGCACTGCTATTGTGAATCCATCTACTGGTGTTATTGAGGAAGCAACCCGTGAAATGGCCCTGTCGTATGGCGATTTTCTAAAGAATATTGAAGCTGTGGCGACAAAGAATGTGGCGCTCTCAAATCAATATAGTTATCCTTGTTATGAGAATGAAGAGAACGGAAAAACCAGGAGAAGCTTTATCCATGATCAGGAGAGTTACAAGGAGCTATGCGAGGGAATAAAAGCGTTAGGTGTTGGCGGTATTTGTATCTGGGATTTTGGAAAAGGAGTTTCATTGACTGGCGAGGAGAAGGAACTTCAGCGCTATTATGTTGATATTCATAATGAGGTGTTTAATGATAACACCACCGATTTAGAGATTCAGAAGCTTCAGCCGTTGGTCGTATATCCAAATCCTACCAGAGGTTTATTATATGTAACCAATGCCGATCAGCAAGATTATTGGGTGTATGATTTGCATGGGCGAATAAAGCAACAAGGGGTAATTAGTGGCGATAGACTAGATATTTCAAGGTTGCGAAAAGGGCTTTATTTATTGAAGATTGGAAGACATGTAGCGAAGATTGTGAAGCAGTAGTTTTTGAATATAATGCAAATAGATTCTTTAAAGTTGACCTGCATTTACTAAATTAGCCCCATAATTCTATTTATGGGAGCAGCAAAACACGATACTACTGGACTAAAAAATCTGGAAGAATTTAAGCAATTCTTTGAGGATAATTATCAGGTTGCCACAATGGTAGCAATGCGCTATGTCGATCGTGTAGAAATTGCAGAAGACCTAACTCAGGAAGTATTTATGAGTATGTGGATGCGCAGAGATAGTCTGCAATTGAAGTCTTCATTAAAGAATTATCTGTTCTCAGCAGTTAAAAAATCGGCACTCAAATATCTCGAGCGCGAGAAAGGGAACACTACATCACTCAATGAAGCGATAAAAGTTGAAGATGCTGATGAGGCCAATTATTCCAAAGAGGAGTTGGCAGTAAAAGTGGCCGAGGCTATTGAAAATTTACCAACCCAATGCCGACGGGTATTTAAATTGGCTTATTACGATGAGCTGAGTTATAATGAAATTGCTGAAGAATTAGAGATCTCTGTGAATACTGTAAAAACACAGATAAAGCAAGCCTATCGCAGTCTACGCGAGCAGTTGTCGCGTTATGTTTTCAATCTCTTTTTCTTGTTTGATAAGTTCTCTCACTAACTTTTTTCAAAAAAAATCATTTTTCTTTTCACCCTTTTTCATTTTTCTGGTACTTGTTAGATGAGTATGGAAAAGAAAAATGGAAATAATACGATATGGGATGAGGTAATTGCCTTCTTGCATGGTGATAGCAAAGAGGAAATTGATCTTAGCAAGGAAACGGAAAATTCAAGCGAGTTTAAGTTTTCGAAGAAAGTGATTTCAGTGCGTGATAAAGCAGCTCTGGCTCGGGAGATAAGCACGCCATCTAAAGCTTGGAATCACCTCATGGATAAGCAGTCAATGCAACAGGTACAGTCGACCCAGTCAATGCAACGTACTGAGTCAACCCCGCAGGCGGCACAAACGCTAACGAAAGCATCCACATCAGCACAGCCATTATATGCCGACAAGCAAGAACAGACAGTAACGTCAGCACAGACTAAGCGCCGGGTACTTCCTGGTTTATTGAGATATGCAGCGGTGGTTACTATTGCTCTAATTATTGGCTCACTATTTACCTTGATGATGACAAAGCCTGATCAGCAAACTACTCCATTGGCTTATACTACAGTTGAGGCGCCATACGGACAAATGAGTAAGATTACTTTATCGGATGGTACTGCTGTGTGGCTAAACTCAGGGACCACCTTAAAGTATCCTAACATTTTCAATCAGGAGAACCGTAGCGTGGAGATCAATGGAGAAGGATTCTTTGATGTAACAACCGATCCTGAGCATCCATTTATTGTTGAAACCAATCAGCTAAAGGTGAAAGTGCTTGGAACATCATTCAATGTAAATGCATATAAAGAGGACACAGATACAGAAATAACACTTTTAGAGGGTAAGGTTGAGTTATTAAATCGCGCAGGAACTCGTATCGCGGGAATTACTCCGGGAGAACAGGCAGTATTAGACAATCAAGGATTAACAATTAAGAAAGTTGATACACGATTCTACGATTCATGGCGTGAAGGACGCATGGAGTTTTCAGGAGTACAATTAAAAGATATTGTCAAAAAGTTGGAGCGTTGGTATAATGTAGAGATTACGCTTGAAGGGAACGCAATTGAAGAAACGTTGATTTCAGGTACTATCATGCGCTATAAACCAATTGATCAAATCCTGAAAGCAATGAGAATAATGGGTGATATTGATTATACAATAAAGTCGAATCCTTCGGGGAAAGATCAAATAAAACTATATAAGAAATAAACGTACAATGCCTATGATATAAAAAAACAAACGATGGAGATGCTGGCACAAATCCATCGTTGAATCAATCAATAAATACCGTTGACGCGGTAAGTATCAATCTTGAAACAATACAAATTTATGAAAAAATCACGAGATTGCTATACCCCTTTGGGAGTGTGGCGTAAATGCTTAATGATTATGAAATTGACCTTTGTCTTTATGCTATTGGGCTTAATGACTGTCTCGGCAGGAGTATACTCCCAATCGGCAAAACTAAATTTACGGATTACCAATGGAACCTTAGAAGAAGTGTTCCGCGAAATTGAACGCCAAAGCGATTACTCCTTCTTGTTCAAGGATGAGAGCTTGGATAAAACTAAAGTGGTAACAATAAATAAGCGTAACGCTACTGTACAGGAGGTGTTAGAACACTTGTTAAAAGGGGCTGATGTGCAGTTTGATATGGTGGATCAGTATATCGTTGTTCATAAGAAAGAAGTAGAACGCTCTATAACTACTCAACAGCAAAAAGAAGTAAGTGGAACAGTAACTGATGAAGTTGGGGAGCCTTTGCCTGGAGTATCGGTAGTTGTAAAAGGGACTACTATAGGGATAACAACCGATTTAGATGGTAAGTATACTTTAAGGTTGCCTGCTAATGCTGAAACTTTAGTGTTTTCTTTTATTGGAATGCAAACACAAGAAGTGCTGCTTGAAGGACAAGCAGTTATTAATGTTGCTCTACGAGAGGAAACAAAAGGACTAGAAGAGGTTGTGGTTGTTGGTTATGGTATTCAGAAGAAGTCAAACATGACCGGAGCTGTACAATCAATTTCGTCGGCAGAGTTAGAAAATCGAGCACAAACTTCAGCAACAAGAAGTCTTCAGGGAGCAATCCCAAACTTGAACATCTATTATTCAAGTGGTAAATCAAATGCAACACCAACATTTAATATTCGTGGAACAACAACATTATCAGGTAATGGATCTCCACTTATTGTTATCGATGGAGTTGCGTCTACAGTGAGTGAGTTATCTCGAATCAATCCTAACGATATTGAAAGTGTTTCATCACTTATGGATGCTGCGTCAGCTGCAATTTATGGTGCAAGAGCTGCTTTTGGGGTCGTGCTTGTGACAACTAAAAATGGTAAAAAAGAAGGGGTATATACAAGTATTTCATCTAATGCATCATTTAAAAAACCGATAATCATTCCTGAGTATATCATGGAACCTAATATTGTACTAAAAGCTCGTGTTGCAGGTTCTGGTGGATGGTACAATTTAAAGAGTATTTGGGGAGTAAACGATTGGGATTTGCTTGATCAGATTACTGCAGGCGAAGCAGAAGAAATAATGCTAAATCCAGAAGATCCATCGAAATGGTTAACAGCTGCTCGAACAAATTGGTATAAAGAGGCTATGAGAGATTATGGTTTTACTCAAAATCATAGTATGTCGGTTTCTGGAAAGAATAAGAAAACATCTTATTTCTTGTCGGGTAGTTATTCGCGTGAAGAAGGTATTGTTAGGTATGGAAACGATGTCTTTGATAAGTATAATATGAGAGTAAAGGTTGGATATCAACTTACTGATTGGCTGAATGTCGCTAATAATTCATCGTATACCTATGACGTAATGGATGAACCATCGCAAGGTTACAACTTTGCTAGTCTGGAGAATGCAGCAACAACTTCAGTAATTAAAAATCCTGATGGATCGTGGTCGAGTAATGGTGCTTCATATTTTGGAAAGGCTATTGAAGGAGGAGAAGCTGTAACAAGAAATAATCGTTTCTGGACATCTTTCACCGCAAAAGCTGATATTTTAGAAGATGTACTTTGGGTGACAGGTAAGGCTACTTTCATGAGATCATCTCAAGCCTATAAAGCATACTGGCTTCCTGTTAAGTATAAGGTAGGACCTGAGGATGTTAAAACACATCACCCGGTTAAAGATGCACAACGCACGGCCAGTACATCTCGCCAAAATGTTTTTGATGTATTTGCTGACTTTGATAAGAAGTTTGGTGAAAGTCATGTACATGTACTTGTTGGGTATAACCAAGAGTATCGTTATAGTGACTGGTTTAAGGCTTATAGAAAAGATTTAATCAGTTCAAGTGTTCCAAGTATCAATAATGCAACAGGAGATAAAGAACTTGATGAATCAATTACAGATTGGGCTACTCGTAGTGGCTTCTTCAGAGTGAACTATGATTATGCTGGCAAATATTTGTTCGAAGTAAATGGTCGTTACGATGGAACATCTCGATTTCCTAAGGATGATCGTTGGGTTTTTGTTCCTTCGGCTTCTTTGGGATGGAATATGTATAGGGAGAACTTTTTCGAACCTTTAAGAAATGTGTTGACTTCTTTTAAACCTCGTGTTTCGTATGGTATTCTTGGTAACCAGAATGTGGGAGCTTATAGCTATATCGCAGAAATGGGCGATGGTAAAACAAGTTCGATATTAGATGGAGGTGAATACGATCAGCAACTTATCATTAAGGCGCCTGGATTAGTTTCGGCATCATTGTCATGGGAAAGAGTTGAAACAAAGAATATTGGTTTCGATTTCGGCCTCTTCAAGAATAAACTAATAGGTAATTTCGATTATTACCATAGGGCAACAAAAGACATGCTTACCAAAGGTAAAGAGCTTCCTGGAGTTCTTGGAACTGGAGAACCAAAAGAGAATGCTGCTGACCTGATTACTAAAGGTTGGGAGATAGCTTTATCGTGGAAGGATGATATTAAAATTGGAGGCGATAAGTTAAACTATAATGCCCGTCTTACATTGTCTGATAGTCGCGCTTGGATTACTAAGTTTGATAATCCTGAAGGACGATTGAATGACTATTATGAAGGATATGAGATTGGAACAATTTGGGGATATGAGGTAAATGGTCTTTTCCAATCAGAAGAAGAAATTAAAAATCATGCTAATCAGAGTGCTTTCTGGTCGTATCCAGGAAAAACAATTCCTGGCCCTGGAGATATCAAGTTTGAGGATTTAAATGGAGATGGAGAAATTCGAGGAGGTCAGACAGTAAACGACCTGAAGGATCTTAAGAAGATCGGAAATTCAAGATCGCGCTACCATATTGGTTTCCGCTTAGGTGGCGATTTTAAAGGATTTGATTTCTCTGCATTTTTTCAAGGTGTGTTGAAGCGCGATTGGTACCCTACAGGATATCAATTCTGGGGACTGAATGCAGGACCATGGACCAATTTGCGTAAATGGAACTATGAAAACTCATGGACTCCAGAGCATACTGATGCTTATTTGCCAAGATTAAAAGGTTATGCTGCTACTTCGTGGAGTGGTGGTGAAATGATAAAAACGAATACTCGTTACCTTCAAAATGCTGCTTATGTGCGATTGAAGAGTGTTAATGTTGGGTATACTATTCCTCGCATACTTACTGATAAACTGAATATTGCAAAAGTTAGAGTGTCTGTTGGTGGAGAGAATCTTTCAACATGGACTGGGATAAAATCTCCTAATATCGATCCTGAAACTTTAGGAGGAAATTACCCAATGCAACGAATTTATACTGTTGGAGTGAATGTGCAGTTCTAGTGAATTACTGGAAGAAAGTTTTACATATGAACGATAATACTTAAACACATGAAATTAATAAAGACAATAAATATACTTCTTATACTCGCCTTATTTGCGGGGTGTAACGATGATTATCTGGAAAGATTTCCGCAGACTTCCATTACTGAAAAAAACTTCTTTAGTAATGTTGAGGATCTGAAAACCTATAGCTATCAGTTTTATGATTATATAAATCCTACTTACTGGGATCGCCCTTCTGATAATACAACTATTCATAAAGGTAGTATCAGAACGTTGATGTTGGGATCAGTTAATGCCGACAATATTGGTGGTTGGAGCTGGGGACAGTTACGCACAATTAACTATTTCCTTGATAACTATAAACAAGCAGAGGGTTTTACCGAGGAGATTGAGAAATATGGAGCAATGGGACGCTTTGCCAGGGCTCGATTTTATATTGGTAAAGTAAAAACCTATAGCGATGTGCCTTGGTATTCACATGTTATTAATACTGATGATGAAGAACAATTATATAAGGCACGTGATACGCGCGAAATGGTTGTTGATTCATTGATTGCTGATTTGGAATTTGCAACACAACACCTAACAGAAGAATCAAGTAAAGTGATGCTTTCGAAATGGGCTGCTTATACCGAGCTTGCTAGATTCTGTTTGTATGAAGGAACTTATAGAAAATATCATACCGGAGAAAGTGATTTGCATGTAACAAAGGGAGCAGAGTATTTCCTTAATAAGGCTGCTGATGCTGCTCAAGCGGTGATGGCAAGTGGAAGCTTTTCGTTGAGCACTGAAGGTGGTCTCGGAGAAGCTTATGGAAACCTGTTTAATGGAGGTACGCCGTTACATAGTAATCCTGAAATCATCATGTTTAAAGAATATGAGGATGACAAAAAAGAACATGGTGCAGAGCTAGTGCTTGATTTCGAAAATGGAATTAGTAGAAGTATGGCCGATAGCTATTTGTATACCGATGGTTCTTTTGTACCTAAGGCGGTTACCGATACGATGCAAATACAAAATGTATTTACTGATCGTGATCCTCGAATGAAGCAATCAATCATGTCTCCTGGATATATCGTTCCCAACCAAAATATCGCATATAAGTTGCCAATTGGGAAAACAGGAGGATATGGTCAGATTAAGTATATGCCAAAAGAGGCAGATACTCACTGGGATGGTTATATGACTGTTCATACCGATTTACCTATTTATCGCTATGCTGAAGTGTTACTTATTTCTGCAGAGGCAAAGGCTGAATTAGGGCAGCTTACTCAGGCCGATTTAGATAATACAGTTAATCTATTAAGAGATCGGGTTGGTATGGGACATTTAACAATGAATCCAGCTGTTGATCCATTGTTAGAGTCGCTGCATCCTAACATTACTTCTTCACAGAAGGCTGAACTGCTTGAAATCAGAAGAGAAAGAAGAGTAGAGCTATTTGCTGAGGGATTGCGATATGACGATATGATGCGTTGGAAACAAGGTAAGACTTTCGAGAAACCACAACAAGGTATTTATATTCCATCAACAGGACTTCTTGATATAACAGGTGATGGTGTTGCTGATTATTTTATTAGTGATGACGGTTCTAATGAGCCTGCTGATCTACCTGCAGGAGTTACAAAATTGATTTCTTCTTCAGATGATTCTCCTATCTATTTAGAAAATGGAAAATCAGGTCATGTAATGTTTAAACTAGAGAGAACGAATATCGGTACTTTTATTGAACCAAAGCATTACTATCGCCCTGTTCCATCTAGTGAAATTCTATTGAATTCTAGCTTGGAGCAAATATTTGGATGGAATTAATAATCTTAAAATTGGTATTAAAATGAACAAATTAATATACATAAACTTGTTGGCTGTAGTGTTGCTTTTTGGGTGTATGCAGCCTGTTGATCTTGAAGTTGATGTTCTTCCTGATAAATCAGATATTATTTCTTTAGATGTTGGTTTGATGGGGGAAAACGGACTATTCCAATCGTTGCCAGTAACGTTTGAAGAAATTGATGCTGAAACAAGAACAATTACTGTTCACTTGAAGACTTTTATGAGCATGGAAAGTATTTGGGTGAGTGGAAGACTAGAGAATGGATGTACGATTAAACCTGTAGGCGAAGCTCCTGCATTTGGAAAATATGGAGATTATACGCAACCCAGGAAATATATTGTGACATCTCCTGCAGGAACAGAAGCAGAATGGACAATTGAAATTATGAATGATCCTAATCTGCCTGATATTAGTTGTATTGCAGATTTATGGACTGGTGCAGGTGTTGCATGTAAAGATGAGCCATCTCCAGGTTATAGTCCAACTAGTGTTACTGCTGAAAAAATAGAGGGGAGTTGTAATCAGATTAAGTTTACTATCAATTTTTGGCAGGATTCAAATGCTATTATCGAATTAGATGTTGAGTTGGGTGAATTTGATGAAAATACTTTTGTGGGATCGGTTACTCTTCTTAATAGCGTTAGCTTTACTTCCTTTGGATATAATATGGCGTATGAGGCTGGTACTGCTGGTACTTATAGCCTTAATTCATTAGAACTAAACTTCGATGCTGCTTTTTCGGGGTATGGTTCAAGCGGAAGTTATCCATTAACATTCTATAAGCAATAAATGAGCTTAGTTCTTATATGCAAGGAACTAAGTGCTTTATAAGTTGTAATGGTGCAGGGTCTGGTATCTCCAGACCTTGCTGTTATTAGCTGTATTTATCTAAAAATCTTTAGAGATGAGTAAGTTGTTTACTATTTGTTTTGTATTGTTCTGTTTGGTTGGTCGTGCTCAAATTACCGGCCGTGTTTTTATTGATATAAACAGTAATGGAATACAAGATCGAGGAGAAAGGGGTATTATTGATGCTGTTGTTTCAGATGGATATCATGTTGTTAAGACAAACAGGAAAGGTGAATTTGAGTTGCCTGGTTGGGAAAAACAACGCTTTGTAACGCTTTACCCAGGAGCCGAGTTTAATTGTGAGAACCGATTTATAAGAATCAATCCTGATATTCAAGACTACAAGTTTGCAGTACAATCAAAAACTAGAAAGAAGCAGGTGGACTTTATTCAAGTTTCAGATACTGAAACATTCGAACATCGTAACTGGGTTGATGATTTGAAAGAATATGCACAAGTTCATCAACCTGACTTTATCATTCATACAGGGGATATCTGCTATGAAACTGGTATGAAATGGCATGCCGAGAATCTTACTACCAGCAAGGTGGGGGTACCGGTGTATTACTGCCTTGGTAATCATGATCTAATAAAAGGGGAGTATGGCGAACAGTACTTTGAGAATTGCTTCGGACCTGCATGGTATGCTTTTGAAGAAGGCAATACATTGTATGTTATAACGCCAATGATGGGAGGGGATTATCGTCCTGGATTTACTCATAAAGATATTGGCGGTTGGCTTAAGAATCTGTTCAAAGTTTATGGTTCTAATCAACCTAAAGTTTTCTTCAATCACGACTTACTTACCGAGAAGAAAGATTTTGTTTTTAAGGTATCAAAAGATGAATCTATTAATCTGACCGACTATGGACTGAAGGCTTGGTTGTATGGGCATTGGCATATTAATCGCGTGAAAGAACATGGTGAAAATGGTGTTGTATCATATGGTACTGCAACTGCCGTAATGGGGGGTATTGATCATGCACCATCAAGCTTCCGGGTAGTACATGTTGATGATAAAGGGAACACGACTTCTCATCTTAGGTGGACCTATCTCAATAAAGAACTAGAAATAACTGCGCCCCAAAAGGATATTGCCCTGGAAGATGAAAATGGTAATGTGAGAATTGCTGTTAACACTTATCACTCGGGATCAGAGATTGATAGTGTTAAATATGCTGTGTGGGGAAAGGAAGGATATAATTGGAAATCATCCCTTCAAGCAGAGACGTGGAAGAAGATGATACAACAATCTGATTGGAACTGGTCTGCTTCATTTGAACCATTTGATCAGAAAGAATATACGCTTGTAATTGATGCTTTCATGAAGAGCGGAGATGTATTACATATCAAAAAGAAATTTTCTGTAGAGAAGAGCTACACCTTAAATGAAAAACATACAACTTGGGCAAATCTTGCAGGTAATAAGGAGCATGATCCTGTGGTTAAAGGGGGGCATGAAATGCCATATCAGTTGAGGTGGTCTGCTAATATTGGGACCAATATATTTATGTCTTCACCTGTATTGTACAATGATCGGGTTATTACAGCAGGCTTTGATGATGGAAATGCATCGGGATGTATCATTTGTTTCGATAAAAACACTGGCAAAAAAGTTTGGCAATATAATACCAAAAACGGGATCAAAAATCAGATGATTATTGCTAAAGGATTGGTTGTCGGAACTGATGTTATTGGAATTACTTATGCTATTGATATCGACTCAGGTGAGTTGCGCTGGGAGCGAGATCTTGAATACAGTCGCTTAGCAGGTTTCGTCTCAGGTATTGTAACTGATGGTGAGGTTGTTTATACTGGATTTGGAACTTCGTTGTGTGCCTTAAAGGTTGAATCAGGTGATATTATCTGGAAAAATCAGGATTGGAATGGTGGAGATGGAACAACGCCAATTATGACAATTGCTGATGATGTATTAATAACTTCATGCCAATGGAGAGCAGTCTATGCGCATGATATATCCTCAGGGAAGGTAATCTGGTCGCGTAGTGATGAGGGCTTTCGTTTTAGAGATGGTGTATTGGGATACAAAGATGGTGCGCTATGGTGCTTGGGACGCGGAACTAAGGGTGTTAGTAAAGGAAATATATTTCAACTTGATCTAAAAACAGGAAAAACAATTCGCAGAATCCCTACTGATGCTCAGCAGTCAGGAACCTCGACTCCTATTGTCATGGAAGATCAAATTATTGCTGCAAGTGCTGATCCTGGGATTGCCGCTTATGATAGAGAATCAGGAAAGAAGATCTGGCAATATGAGGTTGGTGATGCTCTATTTTATACACCGTCGTATTTCTGCGATCGACAGCAAAGTATCGAAACAACACCTGTTCTTATCGATGATAAAGTGGTTTTTGGTGCAATGGATGGCTGTTTATATGTGTTAGATCAAGCTACAGGCCGACTACTCTGGAAAACAGAGCTAGGCGCACCAATTATGACTTCGATAGCTGTGAGTGAACATGCTATTTATGTGTGCGATTTTGCGGGTAATATTTATTGTTACCAAGAAAATTAAGTAAGTTTAATATTGTGAATGTCTTATATGGGGTGACTTATAAGATATTCACAATGACCAATAGATTAATAACCAGAAAAATACGAGTAAAATGAAATTGGTATTAATGTTTGCCTTTTGTTTGTTTTTAGGAAGTTGTATAAATCAAAAAGGAGATCCATCATTAACAAAAAACACTGCGAGTGAAAGTTCGTCGTATGTGTTGAAATGGACGGATTTAAAACATTATATCAATGAATTCAATAAGAATGATGAAGAATTATATGTGCAAAACTACCCTAATTCTAAGGCTGCTGAATTTCTGAAAGAGAATATTCCATATTTTGAATGTCCCGATAAAGAGATCGAGAAGACTTATTACTTTAGGTGGTGGACTTATAGAAAGCATATAAAGAAGACTTCTTCGGGATTTGTAATAACCGAATTTCTACCCAATGTTCCATGGGCTGGGGTGTATAATACAATAAATTGTCCTGCTGCACATCATTTCTACGAAGGTCGTTGGTTGCATGATACTCGTTTTCTTAGTGATTATGCCAAGTTCTGGTTTAGGGGCGGTGGAGATCCTCGAAAATATAGTTTCTGGGCTGCCAATTCAATATTATCATATGTGAAAGTAATAAATCAAAAAGATCTAATTATTGATTTGCTACCTGATCTGGTAGAAAACTATCAACAATGGGAAAATATACGGTTGGCAGATGATGGATTGTTTTGGCAATCAGATAACCTTGATGGAATGGAGGTCTCGATTGGTGGATCGGGGAAAAGGGCTACCATTAATTCCTATATGTATGGTGATGCAGTGGCAATAAGTTCTATTGCCAACATGACTGGGAATAAGTCATTAAATAGTAAGTTTAAACAAAAGGCAGACATGTTGAAGTCTCTAATTTGCAGTAAATTATGGGATGGAGATGCAACCTTCTTCAAAACACTGCCAAGTGATAAAAATGAATTGGTCGGTGTGCGAGAGTTACATGGCTATACTCCATGGTATTTTAATATTCCTGATGATGAGCACGCTAAAGCATGGCGCCATATTCTTTTAGAGGATGGATTTAAAGCTCCTTATGGGCCTACATCGGCAGAGCAAAGACATCCTGATTTTAAGATTGCATATGAAGGACATGAATGCCAATGGAATGGTCCAAGTTGGCCATTTGCTACTTCTGTTACTCTCAAAGCAATGGCAAATCTGTTGCGTGACTATAAGCAGAACTATATTAGCAAGTCTGATTTTCTTGAACTACTTCAAACTTATTCAAAGAGTCAGCGTAGGATTAACGAAAAAGGAGAGGAAGTTTGTTGGATTGATGAAAATCTAAACCCTCATACTGGCGATTGGTTGTCTCGTACGCGACTTAAAACCTGGAAAAATGGAAGTTGGAGCGATGATAAGGGTGGAGTAGAACGGGGAAAAGATTATAATCATTCGGCATTTTGCGACTTTATCATTAGTGATCTAATTGGAATACGTCCATCTTTTGAGAAAACACTAACCATTAATCCCTTAATAACTTCCGACCAGTGGGAGTATTTTTGTTTAGACCATCTGAAATATCACGATCATATTCTGACAGTAGTTTGGGATGCTGATGGTAACAAGTATCAAAAGGGGAAAGGCTTTTTTATCTACGTTGATAACATTCTTAAACACCATAGTAAGGTAATTGAAAAAACAGACATTGTGCTGTAATGGAAGATGTATCTGATTAATTCTGTCTTCAAGAATAGACATTCTCCCAACCCCATTTACCCCACATTCAGGCCAAATTCGGCCAACATACCGCCAAATCTCCAGAGTTTCCGCAGTGGTTTCCGAATTTGGTATTAATGTGTCTCGAATGTGGTTCGAATGTGAGTGCAGTAAAAGGATGGACGAATAAGAGTAGAATGTGGGGTTAATCGGTTGTTAATACTTTGTTATGTTGATGTAATTTGTGAAATAAATATGGAATAGAAAAAGGAAGAAAGTAACCATCTTTCAGGAATCCCTCAGGAACCTCTTATGTATCTCTCATGTACCCCTTATAGCCAAGTGATTCGGTAGCTATTGGGAAGTGATTCGGTCCCCATTCGGAATCTCAGTGAAAATGTAGCGTTTTTAGAAACATTTTCTTCTCTGAATGTAGTGTTTTTAGAAACACTTTAAAAAGAACGATGGTTGAGTACCACACTTGTAAAGTTAGCAAAAATGACCTCAAAGGCAACAACATATCACCATAATTGAGGAGAGGTTTAGTATGATAATTATAATGCTGATTTGTATTTCCCAAATGCAATTGTTTCTTTTGTAGTACCCACAACGGTATAATTGAATGGAGAACCAGACTAACATACTGCGACAATTGCGTAACGACAGCAAGGCAGCTTTTCGTGCTATTTATGATGAATATTACGAGATGTTGTTGTATGTGAGTGCCCAATATCTCGATAATAAGGAGGATGCAAAAGAGACTGTGCAGGAGGCTTTTGTGAAGCTGTGGGAGAATCGTAGGTCGATTAAAGAATCGGCCAATATCAGAAACTTTCTTTTTACAATTACCAAGAATAACTGTCTGAATCAACTCAAGCATAAAGAGGTTGTGTTACGCAGTAAGGAGTCGCTATTGTGGATGGAAATGCATTATCAGTATGAGGCTCTAAACCGATTGGGATTTTCTGATTTGGAGTTTCAGGAACTTCAGGATAAGATCTCCGAGGCCATTGAAAATTTACCAGGACAGTGTGGTGTTGTGTTCAAAATGAGTAGAATTGAGCAACTTCGTAACAAAGAAATTGCAGAAAAATTAAATATTTCAGAAAAAACTGTCGAGGCTCATATCACAAAGGCACTGAGTTTGTTACGAAAGGATTTGGGCGAATATCTATCTGCAATTGTCGTCATTTCGAGTATTTTTTCTTAAAAAAATCATTTTTCACTAAGGGGTAAGGTGTAGTTTGTTGTATAGTTAGTAGAAGGGTGCAAAAAACAGACCGATGGAGATGAATTTTATGGTTGAGACCATGATTGAAGTCCATCAATCTAAAAATCCTTGAATCTAATAATCGTAGATAGTACAATGAGCAAACTACACGACATATTAAACAATAGAGCTTCGGCAGAAGACAAGATCGCTTTTTATCAGCAATTGCGTGACGATAAAGCGTTGGAGCAGGAGTTTTATGATCAGAAGAATGCTTGGGTTAAAACCGGAAAGGTATCTAAACTTTCAGCAAAGGAGTTGGATGATGATTTTAACCAGATATGGAAAAAAGCTGCAGGCAACAGAATCATTAACCTGGTTAGTCGCCAGGTGATGCAATATGCTGCAATTATTATCTTAATGCTTTCAGTGGGAGGTGTTATGGGATATTTTATATCACAGCAGACAACTACGTATCATGTGGCTAATGAGCGATTGAGTACTTTCCGTGCTGATAGGGGAAGTATTGCTGAGGTTGAGTTAGCCGATGGAAGTGAAGTGCGATTAAATGCACTAACTACCTTAACCTACCGAGAGGATCCAGAAACCGGAAAACGTTTGGTTAGTCTGGATGGTGAAGCTTACTTTGATGTTGTACACGATGAGGAACGACCTTTTATTGTGGAAGCAGGCGATTTAACCTTGATTGATTTAGGAACACAGTTCAATGTTCAGGCTTATTCTGATACAAAATATATTGAGACTGCCCTTGTTGAGGGAGGAATTGAAATTCATAAGCGGAATAAAAAGAAGGTGGCATTAACACCTGGTCGCATGTGTGAGTATTCGAAGGTGACAGGTAAATTTAAGATTCGGGCATTCGATATTAATAGAAAACCAGGATGGTTGTCGAACAAGTTTATATACAGCGATGAGAGGTTGGAAAGAATAATGCACGATCTGGAGTTGTGGTACGATGTTAGGGTTGTGTTTGCGAATAAAAGTCTTAGAAACGAGCGATTTAATATGAATATTAGTCGTACTGTTTCTGTGGAGCAAGTCTTGCATATGTTACAACTAAACACGAATGCTAATTTCGTTATGACAAAGAATAATGATGATGAAAAAGTGATAACGATTAGTAAGTAAAACTAAAACCAATAGAAGAAAGGAGAAATTAAAAACGGATGGTCTGAGTATGATAATTGTTTTAACAATTTATGTTCTAGTCCAATAAATCAAATAGTGAGAAAAAATAATACCGGAAATGGTTGCCGCCTTTCCCGGTATCAAAGTAATAAATGAAGTAAATGTGAGACCTTACTTCAAGTATTAACAAGTTGAACAACAAATTTATGAAGAAAAAATGTAATTTACCAATTCCATGGAGGAGTTGGTATGGGAAAATTTTATTGACTATGAAGCTTACAACGCTGTTTTTCTTAGTGGCTATCATGTCGGTTTCGGCAAGCTCTTATTCTCAGAATAAGAAGATTACGCTGAAATTGAATAATGCTAGCATTATTGAAGTGTTTAATGAAATTGAACGCCAGTCGGAGTATGGTTTTCTTTTCAAAAGTGATCAGT
Source organism: Puteibacter caeruleilacunae (assembly GCA_005217565.1). GTDB lineage: Bacteria > Bacteroidota > Bacteroidia > Bacteroidales > Prolixibacteraceae > Puteibacter > Puteibacter caeruleilacunae. The sequence goes on along the minus strand of SJCO01000004.1, from coordinate 32,532 downwards.
TCGATCTAAACAAGAAGTATAACATCAGCAAGCGCGATGTGGCGGTGTCTAAAATCTTAGATGTTGTTTTAAACGATACTCCTTATACCTATACGCTTATTGATAATAGTATTGTAATTACCAGCAAAGAGGCAAAAACTAATGCTACTGTAAAGCAGGTTGAAAAGGTATCGGGTACGGTTACTGATGAGGCAGGCGAGCCTCTTCCAGGTGTTTCTGTTGTGGTGAAAGGAACAACTGTTGGTATCACTACTGATTTTGATGGAAAGTATAGTCTTGATCTTCCAGCTGATGCTAAAACGTTAGTATTTTCATTCGTTGGAATGAAATCAGAAGAAGTAGAAATTGCAGGGCAGTCGGTGATTAACCTTGTGATGGCAGAGGATGCTATCGGATTAGAGGAGGTTGTTGCTATTGGTTATGGTGTGCAGAAGAAAGTTAACTTAACCGGTGCTGTTGGACAGGTTGATTCTGAAGTCATCGCAGCTAAGCCTGTAACTAACGTTCAGGAGCTGTTACAAGGTAAAACTCCAGGTTTGAACATTACAAAGGGATCAGGAGCTCCTGGTAGTGGTGCAAGTATTAATATTCGTGGTACATCTACCATTGGTAATAGCTCGGGAGTTCTTGTGATTGTCGACGGAGTACCTGGTAATATTTACACCGTGAATCCAAACGATATTGAGAGTGTATCGGTATTGAAAGATGCTGCTTCGGCTTCTATTTATGGTTCTCGTGCTGCAAATGGTGTGATCTTGATTACTACGAAAAAAGGAAATCGTGATAAGGAACTTCAGGTAGCAATTACTTCAAGTTACGGTATTACCAATCCATTGCACTTTATCGACTTCCTGGGATCAGAAGATTTCATGAAGATGTACAATATAGCTCGTCAGAATGAAGGTAATGATCCTCAATATACCGATAAGGATTTCCAGGATTTGAAAGATGGTAAGATCCCTGATAACGTATGGTACAAAGAGGTATTCAAGAAGAATCAGGCAATTAGTAACAATCACATTTCATTGTCAGGAAAGACTAAAAAATTGGGGTATAATATCTCAGGTTCATATGATTCTCAGTCGGGAGCTTTGCCAGGTAACGACTATACTCGTTACATCTTTAAGCCAGACCTAACCTTTAATTTGAAAGAGTGGTTGTCAGTGAGAGGTAATGTACAGTATACTGAAACCGAGATTGATGAACCTCAGGGAGGACAGGGTAATATAACCGCAGCTACACGTATTTCTCCTGTTACTCCGATCTATAATGAGGCCGGACAGCCTTTAGGACCTGGTGGAACTCCTGGAGGTAACCCTATTGCAGTATTAGAGCAAGGAGGATCAACCAACAAGAAATATAAAGAGACATTAGCGATCTTCACTGCCGAGATCACTCCGTTGAAAAATTGGGTAATTAAGCCTTTATACTCAGTTAAAAATACAGACTATCTTGAACATGGTTATTCACGAGTTATAACTCTTTATAAAGAGGATGGTGACGTATATAGTGAAGGTGCTATGTCGAATCAGTCAATTGTTGACAAATCAAATCAAACCAGAACTCGCTTATTGCAGATAACATCGAATTATAGTTATACCTTGAATGAGGATCATAACTTCTCTATTCTTGCAGGTTATTCTCAGGAAGATAATAAGTATAAAGGATTTGAAGCTAGTCGTAAGAATCCTGCTTTTGCCGGAATCTATGTGTTGGATATTGCACAGGATGCTAAAAACAACTCCGGAACAGCTCACCATGACGCTCTGCAATCGGTATTTGGTCGTTTAACTTACGATTACAAAGGAAAATATCTATTTGATGCGAACGTTCGTTCGGATGGTTCTTCTCGTTTTGCTGATGGTCACCGTTGGGGAACATTCCCTTCGTTCTCAGCTGGATGGAACGTTCATCATGAGGAGTTCTTCAAGTCGCTTACTAAATACATTTCTCGTTTCAAGATCCGTGGTTCTTGGGGAGAATTAGGAGATGCAATGAAAATTGATCGCTATGAAACCCGTAATATGTTGAAATTTAATGCCAAGTCGTATGCCTTCGATGGATCACTTGTTGGTGGAGCATGGAGTGATGCTTCTTTTAAAGAGGATATTAGCTGGGAGACTGCAAGAATGACCAACATCGGTGTTGAATTGGGAGCATGGGATAATCGCATTGACATCTCTGTTGATTATTTCAACAATGAGCGTGAGGATATCTTGTATAAAGCACCAGTACCTTCAGAGTATGGATTAGGTGCACCTACGATCAATGCTTTGAAAATGCGTAACCGTGGATTAGAAGCGATGTTCGCATTTAAAGATAAGAAAGGTGATTTTGAATATGGATTCGACTTCAACTTTAACTATTCTAAAAACAAGGTGTTAGATCTTTACGGATCAGGTCCTTGGAAGAGTGGCACAAGATATACTGATGTAGGTACACAGTTGTCGATGCTTTATGGATATGAAAGTGATGGCTTATTCCAAAGTCAGGAAGATATTGATAATAGCGCTACTCAGGTGAATGTTAAACCTGGTAATATCAAGTATAAGGATCAGCTGACTGTCGATACTAACAACGATGGTGTTCCTGATGAAGCTGATGGCGTAATCAATGGTGACGACCGTGTAATCTTAACAGATAAAGTACCTATTCGTTATGGTATCAATTTGAACCTAAAGTATAAAGATTTCGATTTTGCGGTGAATACATACGGAAAATTGAGAAACTACCGTTACTTGCAAGGATACGAAGGATGGGCATTCTACTTGACAACCAATGCGCGTCCAATGCATTTGGATAACTGGACTGAAGAAAATAAGGATGCTTCTTATCCACGTATTACAACCAATATGAAAGGTAATGATCGTGAATTCTCTGATTTCTGGTTGAGAAAAGCAAATTACCTGAAAATTCAGAATGTGCAGTTAGGATATACGTTCCCTAATGCCTTGAATAGAACACTAGGTTTCGACTATGCTCGTGTGTATGTGTCAGGACAAAACCTGGGAATTATTTCAAATTACGATGGATTTGATCCTGAAGGAGGTAATTATCCATTAGCAAGAACATTCTCATTAGGAGTTCAACTTAAATTCTAGAAAAAGATTAAGCAATGAAAAAGATATTAGCAATATTAATTTTAGCTATCGCTGTTACTGGCTGTAGCGACTATCTTGATAAGGAGCCATTGCATACTCCTGACGAGACTACTTTTTGGAAGACAGAGGCAGATGCTGAAAAGGCTATTAATAGTCTGTATAATTATCTTCCTAATGCACGACGCTGGTGGACTGAGTGTTATAGTGATAATGCAATTATGACCAATGCCTGGGGTGAAGGTGGTTTAGGTGAGATTAAACAGGGTGGTTTATCGGCTACTACTGGTCACATTCAATCAGGTTACCACTGGTCGCCTTGGCGTTATGACCACATTCGTCAGATTCTTTATTATATCAAGAATGTACAAAAGATTGAGGTTAAAGACCAATCTGTAAAGGATAATTATGAGGGTCAGGCTCGTTTTATTTTGGCATTGCGTTATTTCAAAATGACACGTGTTTTTGGTGATCTTCCATTGATTAAAGAGGAGCCTGTTTCGATAGATGAAGCCAGAGAATTGACTCGTAGCTCTCAGAAAGAGGTATTTGCTTACATTGCGGAGAACGTGAACAAAGCAGTTGATATGCTTCCTGATGTACACGATAAGTCAGGACGTATTACTAAAGATGCTGCTTTAATGTTAAAAGCAGAGGTTTGGATGTGGATGGCTAGCTTGGATAGATTCCACGGACGTTCAGTTTCTGATAAATCGGCTGATCAGTTATTCGCTGAGGCAGCAACAGCAGTTAAGTCTATTGTTGACAAGAACCGATACGTTTTGGAAGACGATTTCGTTACGCTATTTCAGAGTGTCACCAACAATACCGATAATGAAACGATTCTTGCACGCCAATATGTGGAAGATGAAATTCAGAACATGATTAATGTGCTAGGAGTACCTGGAGGTGTAAGTCTTCGAGGTGGTGGTTGGGCATCATTTAGTGCTCCTCGTAATCTTATTGATGATTATGAGTGTACCGATGGAAAGAGCATTAAAGAGTCGCCTTTGTATGATAAAGCGAATCCTTGGGAGAATCGCGATAGTCGTTTGACTTCATGGTTCTTGTTGCCAAAGTATCCTGTGCTGCGTCAAAATGGTGAGTACACGCTATTTGAATCTCATCCTAGTTATGCCGGAACTGATCACCGTGAAGCCTTAGGTGGCGAAGGTGGTGGTGGCCGTAGTGGTTACTGGGGAGTAAAATACGTAGAGATGGACAATCAAATACACTATGGACACCAGAACTTCATTATTTATCGCTATGGTGAAACCTTATTGATGTTGGCTGAGTGTTTAAATGAGTCGGATCCTACAAATAGTTTGATTGCCTGGGCAATGAATGAAGTGCGTAGTCGTGGTGGTCTTCCTGGTGTTGATGACATTCTAGGAAATCAACAAGCGATGCGTGAGAAGATCCTTCATGAAAGAAGAGTTGAGTTGGTTAACGAAGATCGACGTTACTGGGATTTATTGCGTACCAAAACTGCTGAAATCTTTATGAATCCTGAAGGAAATCAATTGTATGGAATCAACAAGAATGAGGATGACTACAACAATGCTGTTGGTGACTGGACAAAAGAGAAGGTAATTGCTGAGCCAATTAAGTTCGATGCGTCGAAAGGTTACTTATGGCCTGTACCTCAGGATGTGATCGATAAGAACGATAAGATTACTCAGAATCCTGGTTGGTAGTTGAGTTGATTTACACTTTATATAGTTTGAATGTAGGCCGTAGCAGTTTATTCTGTTGCGGCCTTTTGTTATTATTGATTTCCACATCACCCCTTTTGTAGTTTCCTACTTCAAAGGGATTTCAAGGATGTAGATGTGCTTTAATAAACGCACTATAGGAAATTTTTGAAGAAAAGTTCATTGTCTCACAGGTCTAAATAATTCCCAGGATAACAGCGTGTTTATGATTTATCTTCAAAAATTATGAATAATGCAGGCTAGAGAGGAATGTTGATCAGATTATTCTCATTTTGTGTGAGTATAAACCAGCAATTATGACTCTTTATTACTTAAGGATGTGTAATTTTAACGCACCAAGATCTAATAAACTACAAAATGAAACACTTAGTAATTGTTCTGTTAACGCTGCTGGCGTTGCCTGGATGGGCACAAATGTTTACATCTCCTAATGGAGATATTAGTTTTACTGTGAGATCCTTAAAAGGGGAGTTGCAGTATAAGCTAAACTACAAAGAGAAGGAAGTAATGAAATGGTCGCCCATTACTTTTAAGTACAACGATAAGCTTATTGGTGATCAATCTTCGGTTAGGTTACTCAGCAATAAAGATGGTGTTGAGGCATACCAGACTTTTGGAAATCATACTGATGTAAACCTTCCTTATCGTAGTCTTACTTTCCGATTGAAGGATAAGGATGCGAAATCACAAACTTTCTACCTTGATGTAAAACTGTTTAATACCGGTGTTGCATGCCGACTAAGAACAACGTTTAAGGATGAGACCTTGATTCTGGGTGATCAGTTCGACTGGAATCTTCTGGGGAATCCTGAGGTATGTTACCCTATTAAGCATAAGCGCTATGAAGGGGAATATATCATGGAGTCATTGACAAAGGTTGCTACAGGCGATGAGATTATTTGTCCGCCCGTAACGATGCACTGGAAGGATGAGCAGGTGTATATGCTGCTTTCTGAGGCTAATTTGGTAGACTATAGTGGGATGTTACTGAAACGTACCAATGAAGGTTTTGCCAGTGTGTTGCCTCGCGATGCCAAGGGGTGGAAAATGACTGGAGAGGTGATATCTCCCTGGCGTGTGACTGTGCTGACTGATGATTTGAATGAGCTGATGAACTGCGATTTGTTTACTGCATTATGTGACGCGCCTTCAGCTGCGTTAAAAAGTGCCGACTGGATTAAGCCTGGTCGTAGTGCATGGCAATGGTGGGCTGTTGACGCTCCTGAGTTTGATGATCAGCATTACTGGTATGATAAAGCAGCCGAGCTAGGATTTGAGTATTATCTTATTGATGATGGCTGGCGCTTTTGGAAACAACCGGGAAAAGATAAATGGACCTTGTTGAAGGAGTGTATCGATTATGGAAAAACCAAGGGAGTGCAATCTACCATTTGGGTACATAGTAAGTATTTGAAGTCTCCCGAAGAGCAGACAGCTTTCTTGAAGAAGGTGAAGGACGTTGGGGCTGTTGGTATCAAGATTGATTTCTTCCCTGCTGAATCATATAAGGTGGTGAATTGGTATGAGCGTATTTTGAAAGAGACTGCCGAACTGGAGTTGATGGTAGATTTCCACGGTTGTAACAAGCCAACAGGATTGAATCGTACTTATCCGCACGAGATGACGCGAGAGGGGGTACGCGGACAGGAATGGCATATTTCTCGTTTTAAGCGTTTGTTGCCTCCTGCTCACGATGTGATTATTCCTTTCACCCGTTTGGCTGTAGGGTATGGCGATTATACTCCGATGGTGTTTAATCCATATGAATTATTTGGTAATACCTGGGCAAAAGAGTTGGCCAAACCAATCATATTTACCAGTCCGCTTACCCATTATGCCGACTATCCAATGTATTATATTGGTCACCCTGCTGAGGATATCATTAAGGCGATTCCTACGGTATGGGATGAAACCATTGTATTGCCTGGCTCTACGTTAGGTGAAACGGTAATTATTGCCCGTAGAAGTGGTGATGATTGGTTTGTTGGTGCGATGAATGGCGACAAAGAGAAGGAGTTGTCTTTAAACCTCGATTTCCTTGGAGAGGGAGAGTATGAGGCTGTACTAATCCGCGATCATCATAAATTTACTGCTCAAATTAAGCGACACGAACAGGGCGTGAATGCTAAGAGTAATGTGAGTTTTAAGATGCGCAAAGCTGGTGGTTTTGTTGCCTGGATTAAGAAGAAGTAACTTCAACGTTAGTCTGACGAATTTATAATCAATGATAGGAGCTGGATGATTTATATTATCCGGCTCTTTTATTGTTTTATGGTAACGCAAAGGCAAAAGCTCTATCGTTTGAACAATTGTCCTCAAAAACTTTACAATGTTGAACATCCTTGAAGGTTAGTGAAGCTAATTTTGACTTAGCTAAATTAGAAAATGTCATTTATACGATTGTACTAATGATTAAATAAAACTAACATGAGGATTTTTTTTAAGACTATTTTATTGTTGTTCATTGCTTCTGCTGCTTGTGCCCAGAAGCCCAATATTGTCTTCATCTTTGCTGATGATTGGGGCTATGGAGATTTGGGATGTCATGGGAGTACCTTTTGTAAAACGCCAAATCTCGACAAGATGGTGGATGAGGGGATCGACTTTCAAAACTTTTCAGTATCTAATCCGGTGTGTTCTCCCAGTAGAACTGCTGTCATGACTGGTCATTTCCCGGCGCGACATCATGTGCATGGTCATTTTGCTACAGTTCAAAGTCATGTTAAAAGAAATATGCCCGATTGGTTAGATCCTAAGGCTCCTTTGCTGACTAAGATGTTGAAGAATGCAGGCTATGCTACAGGTCACTTTGGTAAATGGCATCTAACAAATACACCGGTTCCTGATGCTCCTTCTCCAACCGAGTATGGTATTGATGAGTTTGGTGCTTTTAACTGGTCGGGTGAGCAAATGAATGTGGAGCATACTATTCCTTTAACGCTTGATTTTATTCGTAAGCATAAGGATCAACCTTTTTATATCAATGTGTGGATGCATGATACGCATACTCCTCATTATCCGAAGGAGAAGTATCTGAAACGATTCAAGCACTTGGGTGAACAGCAGCAAGTGTATGCAGCTGTTGTGGCCGAGGCCGACGAGAAGATTGGAAAGATCTTTAGTCTGTTGAAGGAGCTGAATCTTGATGAAAAAACGATTGTCGTGTTTTCTTCTGATAATGGTCCTGAAATCACCGGTAGTCGCAAGATAATAAAGGATGCATCAACAGGACCAGGTTTAGGTACCTATTATTCGGTGGGTGAAACAGCAGGACTCAAAGGGCGAAAGCGATCGCTGTTTGCCGGAGGTGTGCGCGTTCCGTGTGTTGTACGCTGGCCTGGTGTTGCAGCTCCTGGCAAGGTTGATCAGCAATCGAAGTTAGTAGCTGTTGACTTATTACCAACATTTATGGAGCTGGCAGGAGCTAAGCTTCCTAAGGGGTATCGACCTGATGGTGAAAGTTTCGTGAAGGCTATTAAAACAGGGGACTTTAATCGATCTAAACCGATCTTTTGGGAGTGGAGATTCTGGAAGGAGAAGGAAGGTTTCTGGGCAAATCTTGGAGTGCAGGATGGCGATTGGAAATTGCTACTGAATGAAAAGCTGAATAGAGCTGAGTTGTATAATATTTCGCGTGATTTGAAGGAGCAGCAGGATGTCGCGAAGGATAATCCTCAAATCACAGCACGATTGAAGAAGAAAGTACTAGCCTGGAAGAAGTCATTACCGACTGAGGTTCCTGATTGCTATTCAAAAGAGAGAAGATAGTTTTTTTAATAATCATACTGGTATAGGGATTAACAGACCGTTGCAGCATCTTTTGCACGGTCTGTTTTGTTTGATTAAAACTTAGTACTTAGGAAGTCTCTAATATAGATGTGTTCAATACCTTCATAACCATCGCCAGCTAATTTATCCATTGAGACTACAATTTTAGGATGATTGTCGTCTATCTTTAGTAGATTACCAAATTCACGCGCCACTGTTTCTTCTCTTTCTAGTAGATATGATACTTGAATGTATTTCTTCTCATTGTTTCTTTCACAGACAAAGTCAATTTCCTGTGTTCCTAAAACTCCTATTTTTACTGTAAATCCACAATATAGGAGGTGATTGTAGACCATGTTTTCAAGAATTTTGGCAATATCATTGGTTTTATATCCAACAATTGCATTGCGAATACCAATATTTTCAAAGAAATATTTATCTCCTATTGCGAATATTCTTTTTCCAGCAATATCATATCGTTTCGAAGGATTTATAATAAATGCATTGGATAGGTAGTTAATGTAATTATTTATTTGCAGAGATGATATGTTTACTCTTTGTGACTTCAGAAAGTCACTGATTTTTTTGGCAGAAAAAAGACTGCCAACATTGTCTGCTAAGAAAATAACCAAACGTTCGAGGAATTGTGTATTTCTTAAGTTATAGCGACTTACAACGTCTCTATAGATGATTGTGCTGTAAATATTCTTAAGATACTCGAATATAACATCATCACTGAGTGGTAAGTGTGCGATATATGGTAGTCCGCCGTATTTCATGTATAATGCCAGACTATCATCAGAGTTTTCAAGTGAATGGAATCTCAGAAATTCAAGGTATGAAAGACTGTAGATATTAAATTCAATATACCTACCACTTAAAGTAGTAGCTAGTTCTCCGGATAGCATTTTAGCATTGCTCCCGGTAATATAGATATCGATGTTTTCTCTTAAAAGCAATGATCGTAAGGCTTTTTCAAAATCCTCAATATCTTGTATCTCATCTATGAATAGATAGTTCGGATTTGTGGTGGATAGATTCTGAAGAACGTAATCGTGTAAATCTTTAGCGGATCTGATGAAATCAAAAGCAAGATCTTCCATATTGATATATACAATATGGGCATCTTTAACTTTTTGGGAAATCAAATCGATGAGTTGAAATAATAGATAAGATTTACCAACACGTCTTTGTCCTGTAAGAACCTTTATCAATGACTTATTAATGAACGGTTCTATTTTGGAGATGTAAGTATCTCTTGAAATTATATTTTGAGGAATGTTTACCATATTGAAATCTTTAAAGTATACTTTAAACTTTATCAAATATACGGAAAAGTTTAAAGTATACTTAAAACTTTTAGAAGAATGTGTGAAAGTTTAAGTTATACTTTAAACTTTTTGTGATTTAATGAGGCGTTGCAATCGTGAGCATTATGCGGAGAATAATCTCTCTAATCTCTGCATTTATTGCGGAGAAAGTTTGAGATCCGGTATTCTTACTGCTTTATCTGTTAATCCAGCGATTATTCGAAGAATTAAACAGAGCATTAAGCAGGCTGAAGAAGGAAAAGTAAAGAGTGCGTCATCTCAAGAGGGTATTAGAGAATTATTGGAAACTGATTAACGTTTTTGAAACCCTACCGTATATTTCCACTTCGTTAGTTCTCAATATGGAACAGTTTCGATCAGATTGTTACCGTAGTTTTATTTCTTATCTGTATTTATTATATTTGTACCATATAGGTACACAATAAAAATGGGAAATATGTTGGTGATTAGTAGTAGGGAGTTTAGGCAGAATCAAAAGATGTATTTTGAAAAGGCCGACAAAGGTGAGCAAATCATTGTTCAGAGAGGAAAAGATAAAGCTTATGCTTTGACTCCAATCCATGAAGATGATATATACTTCAATGCTGAGATGATAAAAAAAATTAGGAATAGCTTTAAAGAGGTGGAAGAAGGAAAAGTGCAGAGAGTTTCTACCCCAAAAGGTATTAGTGATTTGTTGGGATTATGAGATATGTTTTAGATTTTACTGAGACAGCTTTAGCTGATATTGAACGTCATAGGAAATCGGAAGATAAAGCTGTCTTAAGAAAAATAGAAAAGCTATTGAATGAGTTAATGGAGCACCCTACAAAAGGAACAGGTCAACCAGAACAGTTAAAGCATAATTTAGCAGGATTTTATTCCAGGAGAATTACAAAAAACACAGATTAGTTTATTCCATTAATGAAAAAGTTGTGACGGTATATGTGGTAAGTGCTTGGACACACTACGGAAATAAATAACGTTTTTGAAACCCTATCGTATATTTCCACTTCGCTAGTTCTCAATATGGAACAGTTTCGATCAGATTGTTAGCGTAGTTTTATTTCTTATTTTTATTTTTATTTCTTTGTTCTGTAAACTTATGAATTTGTTAGAGGGTGTCGAAGGGAAAAACAAATATCAATAGCGAAAAGGATTTAGTTCAGCAACTCAGGAGAGGGGATGAGCAGGCGTTCGAAAAGCTGTTTCATGAATATAGCTTTCGTTTGTATCGTTTTGCGCTAGGATATCTGCATGAGGAGTCTGATGCAGAGGAGGTTGTTCAGGACGTTTTTCTGAAGGTGTGGAATACCCGTACTGAAATTAAGTCCGATTCATCATTTAAGAGTTATGTCTTTACTATCGCCTATAATGAAATTCGTAGAGCTTTTAATAAGCGTAACATCGAGGAAGCATATAAGCAAGGTGTGGCTGCTCAGTTGATTCTTGATAGTGGCAAGGATAGTGGGGAGATAAACTACTTTGATATGATGGAACACGTTGACCGCCTTATAGAAAATCTACCTGCCAAACGAAGAGAGATTCTTATCCTGAATAAAAAAGAAGGTCTCGATACCCATGAAATTGCCGAATACCTTAATGTTGCGGAAAAGACAGTGAGAAATCTTCTTTCTCTGGCTATGAGTGATTTGAAGAGTGCTGCAAAAGATAAAGGTCTGGGCGAACTACTGTTTTTTTCAATGTTCTATAAATAAGAGAGCCCCCAACTTCTGAAGTTGAGGGCGAGTAACGAACTTTTGATAGTTCTGAGCAAAAAAGGATATTTCTTTTATTCTATTTCAATTAGTGGCTGATTGGCCATCACACTTTCTCCAGCTTTTACCAATACTCTGGTGGCAACACCACTTTTTGTATTCAGAATCTGATTCTGCATTTTCATTGCTTCAAGAATCAATAGAGGGACACCTTTTTCAATGGTTGATCCTTCTGCTACTAATACTTCATTTATAACTCCAGGCATTGGAGCTTTAATGGTGATTTTGTTGTTGTATTGATTGCGCTGAATCAGCTTCTCTTTACGTTCGAAAGAAGCTTCAGTGTCGATGGTGAAATTGTAAGTATTACCGTTAATTGTAACAGTGCATTTGTTCTGTTTTAATTCCACAATTTCTCCTGTGAAACGCTGTCCTTCGTATTCAACCATACACTCATCATTGTGATGTTTAATACGTAAAAACTGATGCTGATTGTCGGCTGGAATCACTTGGTAATCCTTGGTGTTCAGAGTAAATGTATGATCACCCGTAACCACATATGTTTTTGTCTTTTGATCTTTACTCATAATCTTAGAATAAGTTGTTTCTCATTTTAGAAGCCCATGCTGAAGTATCCTCTACCAGCATATTATCTTCTAACTCTTTATTCCTGCTGAGGTATGCCTGCAATGCCATAATTGCAGCAACTTCTTCTTCATTCTGTTCCTGGAAGTATGGTTTTTCCAGTTTCTCGCTAATGAAAGAAGTATTGTAGCTTCCATTGCGGAAATCGGCATGATTTAGTACCGATTTGAAAAATGGAATAGTGGTTTTCACTCCTTTAATAGAGGTGTTGTTAATCACATCTATGGCATTGGCGATAACTTCCTCGCGAGTGGCTCCAGTAATGATCAATTTTGTGATCATTGAGTCGTATGATGGAGGTATCAGTTTTCCCCCCTCAAAACCAGTATCAACTCTCAAGAAATCCCATTCAGGAAACTCCATATTGTCGATAATACCCGGACTAGGAGAGAAATCGGTTTGCACATCCTCTGCATTAATTCTAAGTTCAATAGCCCAACCATTTATTGCGATGTCGGCTTGTTTCAATTGAAGTTCCTCTCCAACGGCAGTGCGTATTTGTTGTTCTATCAGGTCAATGCCTGTAATACTCTCCGTTACAGGATGCTCAACCTGCACCCTTGTATTCATTTCCAGAAAGTAATAGTTTAGCTCTTCATCAACCAGAAACTCTACTGTTCCTAAGGTGTGGTAATTGATCTTTTTGCAAAGAAAAAGAGCCATTTCACCCATCTTTGTGCGCAACTCATTTGATAATGCAGGAGATGGAGCCTCCTCCATAAGCTTCTGATGCTTTCGCTGTATAGAACATTCCCGGTCGTACAGATGAATGGCATTGCCATGTTGATCGGCCAATACCTGTATCTCAATATGCTTTGGGTTTTCTACATATTTTTCCATCAGTAACGAGTCGTCGTTAAATGCTGTCTTCGCCTCGTTAACTACCATTTTATACATCAGCTCTAATTCATCAGCTGAACGTACAATGCGCATCCCTTTGCCTCCACCACCAGCAACGGCCTTCATAATTACAGGGAAACCAATCTTTTTGGCCCAGTAGCAAGCATCTTCCAGTTTTGTAATATTCCGCGAGCTTCCTTCAAGAACAGGAATACCACTTTGAGAGGCAATCTTACGAGCCATCCCTTTGTTGCCCATGGTATAGATGGCTTTCTCATCAGGACCAATGAAAACGATATTTTCATCTTTACAGCGACTCGCCAGGTAAGGGGACTCAGATAGAAATCCATAGCCTGGATGTATCGCCTCAATCTGATTGTCTTTACAAATCTGTATCAACTCCTCTACATTCAGAAAGATCGTTCCTGATGAATTCTCTTCAAGAGTGATAATTTCATCAGCATAATCTAAATAAAGTGCATTGGCTTCTCTATTGGTTCTAATACAATGGATTTTAATACCCATCTTTTTGGCTGTCTTGGCTATTCTTATGGCTATTTCACCTCGATTAGCTATTAATAATGATTTGATCATTGCCTTTCATTTTAATGGTGAATATTGATAATCTGGCTTATAATGGGATGTTCCCATGTTTTTTAGCGCTCTTCTCCATGTGCTTATTTTCTAAAGCATCAAATGCCGAAATGAGTTTCGCCCTGGTGTCTGCAGGATCAATTACCTCATCAATATATCCCTTTTCATCAGCGATATACGGATTGGCAATGTTCTCCTTGTATTCCGAAACAAGTTTGGCTTTTAACTCTTCTGGTTTTTCAGCTTGAGCCAATTGTTTGTTGTGAAGAATTTTCACCGCACCATCTGGTCCCATAACAGCAATTTCAGCCGTAGGCCAGGCAAAGTTGAAGTCGCCGCCCATGTTCTTACTGTTCATTACAATGTAAGCTCCACCGTAAGCCTTGCGGACAATCACAGTTATCTTTGGAACAGTAGCCTCACTAAATGCATAGAGTAGTTTAGCTCCCCGGCGGATAATTCCTGCATGTTCTTGATTACTGCCAGGAAGGAAGCCCGGAACATCTTCCAATACAAGGATAGGAACATTAAAGGCATCGCAGAATCGTACAAAACGTGCTGCTTTCTCTGCTGAATTGATGTCTAATACTCCGGCAAGTATTTTAGGCTGATTGGCTACTATCCCGATCACTTTCCCATTTAAGCGTGCAAACCCGGTGATGATATTTTCAGCAAATAACTCTGAAATCTCATTAAAACTATTCTTGTCGATCAGGTTCTTGATGATATCAAGCATGTCGTAAGGAATATTGGCTTCCTCAGGTATGATGATGCTAAGTTTATCAGGATTTTCAGGCGCAGTACTTGGCTGCTCTGAATGTGGAGGTAATTCAATATTATTTGATGGAAGATACTGCAATAGCTTACGTACGCCTAAAAGGGTATGCTCTTCATCGTCATAGATAAATTGCGCAACACCACTCTGCGTGCCATGAATATCGGCACCTCCAAGTTTTTCAAAGGTTGTATCCTCATTAAGCACCTCTTTTACAACATCTGGACCAGTGACAAACATATAAGAGGTATGTCGACACATGAAAATGAAGTCGGTAAGTGCAGGTGAATACACCGCTCCACCAGCAGCCGGACCTAAGATGACTGATATTTGTGGAATGATTCCCGATGATTTAACATTTCGGTGGAAGATTCCAGCATAACCAGCAAGACTGGCAACTCCTTCCTGGATACGAGCACCTCCAGAGTCAATGAGTCCGATGATTGGATGTCCCATGCTTAATGCCATATCCTGTACCTTCATGATCTTTTGTGCATGTACCGATCCAAGAGAACCGCCCATGAAAGTGAAGTCCTGGGCAAAAGCAAACACCTTTCGCCCATTGATTCGTCCGTGACCGCAAATTACACCATCACCATAAGTTGCTGTATTTATATCTCCTGCAGGTTTAACAAACGCATCGATTTCCTCAAAAGTATCTTTGTCGAATAGTATATCGATACGTTCGCGTGCAGTTAGCTTTCCTTTCTTATGCTGTTTTGCAAAGTATGCGCTATTGTATTGTGCCTCAAGTTGTGCCTTGCGTGTGGCAAAACGTTGAAATTGTGTTCTGTTATCTTGCATATGTTATCAACTAAAAAGTAAGACTAATACCTGTGCCAGTAGCACTCTAAGAAACATCACCAATGGATAAACAGTAGCATAGGCTGTTGATTGAGCCTGTACCGGAGCAATTGAGTTGGCGAATTCAAGTGCCGGAGGATCGGTCATTGATCCTGATAATAATCCGCAAATGGATAGGTAGTTAAGCTTAAGAAGTCGTGCTATCACTCCAAATATTATTAATGGCAAGAAGGTGATGGCCACTCCATAAAGCATCCAGATGTATCCTTCGTCAAGCAATGTCTGGATAAAGTATTTTCCTGATGAAACTCCAACACAGGCAAGGAATAATACAATTCCTAACTCTCGAATAAACAGGTTGGCACTTGGTGTCATGTAGAAATCTAATTTACCAATTCTACCTTTATGTCCCAGAATAAGAGCAATTAAAAGAGGTCCGCCAGCTAGTCCTAATTTTGCTGGTGCAGGAAGTCCTGGTATGTGAATTGGAATTAATCCAATGAAGATACCACTTAAAATACCCATGAAAATAGGTAGAATATTAGGGTGTGATAACTCTTTTACTGAGTTTCCCAATAGTGAGGCAACCTTTGGTAAGGCTTCTTTCTCTCCAACAATGCGAACTGTGTCACCAAACTCAATGCTATCTTCTCCGGTAGGCATTAGCTCACTACCATTTCGGTAAATACGAGTAATGTTAACAGGAAACCTGCGCGAAATGCCAATCTCTTTTAAGGTTTTACCTGCAATTTTCTTGTTGGTGATCATTACTTGTTTAACACCCAACCGACCAGTGATCTCGCGTTCTCCGGTGGTGTTGATTTTACCAACCTGAAGTTCAATGTTGTTAAATCTTTCTTGGGTACTTACACCGTAAAGACGATCACCTTCCTGAAGAATAACCTCTGAATCGGCAGCAATAAACTCACCGTTACGTTCAATGCGAGATAATGCAAAGTCCTTGTTGCAGGTACTTGTAACAAACTCAATGGTTTTACCGAAAAGATTAGGATTGGTAACTTCAATGTTTATGGCAATGAGTTTACCTTCCATACCGGTTAACTCTTTTTTGTATTTCTCTTCTTCGCTATTGACTTTTATCTTGAATATAACGCGAATCAGGATCATGGCTATAATGATTCCAAAGATTCCGAAAGGATAGGCTACGGCATATCCCATCCCAACAATCTCCATACTTTCGGCTGATGCCATTACATCACTAATTGTTTGTTGGGCTGCTCCCAGACTAGGTGTGTTGGTTACTGCACCACACATAACACCTGTTATCACCTCAATTGGTACATCAAAGATAAAGCGGATAGCTACAGCTACTAGAAAGCCGGTAACTACAATTCCTGTTGCCAGAAGGTTAATGGTTATTCCATTCTTTTTTAGGGATGTAAGAAATCGAGGTCCAACTTCCAATCCAATGGAATATACAAACAAGATCAGACCAAACTCCTTAATGAAATGGAGAACATGAGGATCGGTAACTGCTCCTAAATGGCCAACAAGCAAGCCGGAGAAGAGTATACCTGCTATTCCTAACTTAATTTTGAGTATCCTGATTTTACCCAAAAGAATACCTAATACTGCTACCATACAAATGATCATGATGGTTGATGCAGTTCCTGGTTTCGTAAATAATTCTACTAAGTTCATATCTATAGTTTAAATATTCTATTGATTGGTTTTCTTTACCAATAGCCATGCGAATAGAATATAAAACAGATAGATATGAATTGCCGGACATGACAACTCATTTCGGAGACCTGATTTACTGCTCTAATCGCGAAAGCATTAATCATATTTTGAAAGAATAAGACAGGTCTCCTGGCTTTCCGATTTGTAACGCCTTCCCATTTTGTTCAAACAGTGGCTTTATTGTTACAAACTTTTAGTCGGAATCACAGTTGCGCGTCAGCTCATGATTTACACATGATTCCCTATTAAACCCCTGTTACGGGGTACCCTATTCTTGAATCGGTGGCAAATATAGAAAAAAAATCAATTTTTTTTGGGACAACTTATTTTTCGATGATCTAACCTTATGAATACAATAACAAATCAACTTTGTTTGAGGAGTATGAATAAGAAACTATTAGATCAATTACGCGCCAAGGAGATCTCTTTTAAAGATCGAATGGAGCTGGGTGAAAGGTTTGAAAATCAGATCGGTCAATCTCAGTTAAAGGAATCCATGCGAGATCAGTGGGATGATACTGTCGAGTCGAATGATCCTCAAGATATGTCACCTCTTTTTTATAAGTTATTTTATCGTATAACTAAGGAGCGTGAGCAAAAAAGAACAAAATCAAGACGAATTTTCATTGGAGGAATGATTGCAGCGGCAGCAAGTATTTTAACTTTTGCGTTGCTGACTATCTTTTCAACTGTATCGGAAGAAGTAATTGTAGCTAGAGTGCATTCTCCTGTTGGAGTACGTACCAAGTTTTATTTACCTGATGGTACAATGGGATGGTTGAACGGAGGATCTTCAATAAAGTACAAGAAGAATAAAACTACGCGAAATGTCGACTTGAGTGGTTGTGCTTTCTTTGATGTGGCGCACAACGAGAAGCAACCTTTTCAAGTGAAGACAACGAATCTTTTGGTTGAGGTTGTGGGTACTGAATTTAGCGTAACGGCTTACCCTGAGGATACTGAAACAGATGTAATATTGAAGAAGGGGAAGGTGAATGTTTATGCTGGCTCGGAGGAGAATAAGAGTGTGCTTAAGCCCAATCAGCAATTAACCTATAAGCGGAGCGAAAAGTGCGTATTAATAAAGAAAGTTGATGCGGCAGAACAGATGAAGTGGATTGATGGTATCCTCTCATTCGAGAACATGAACATGCGTGATGTGATCAAGGTGTTAGAGCGATATTATAACGTGAATGTTGTAGTAAAAGATACGGAACTATTTGAATATTCATTTTATGGAACCATAGAAAATGAAACGATCGATGTTGTTTTGAAGTATATGCAAATGGCGATCCCAATGCGGTGGGAGACCCAAGAGCAAAAGCCTGATGCGGAAGGCAAATTACTTCGGAAGACTATTGAGCTTTATATGCAATAAAACAGAAAACAAAAAACAAGGAAGCGATTGCGGCGCCTCCTTGAAAGTATTTAAGAGTTAATCAAGGTGATTTAAACCCTTTAAGCAATTCAAATTTATGAAAAAAAATCAATTGTTTGGGAGATGGGATAACTATGTCCTGAAAAAAATGTGGAAAATTATGCGTGTAGGGATGTTGTTGCTATACCTGTGTATGATGCAACTTTATGCAAATACCTCTTATTCACAGCAAACTTCAATTAGTTTGAACGTGAAAAGTCAGACAGTACTTGAGGTAATCAAAGAGATTGAAAAGAGCAGCAATGTGAAGTTCTTTTTCAGTCCCGAGAAGGTAGATCTTAATCGAAGAGTTTCTCTTCAGGTGAAAGATAAGTCTCTTGATGATGTGTTGGACGCACTTTTCAAAGGAACTGCAGTGGTGTATCAGAAAGTTAATGATACTGTTGTTCTTAAGAATGCAACTAAACAATCTAAAAACCTAAATGTAGCTAATCAATCTAAATCTATTTCCGGAAAAATTACCGATGAAGCAGGCGAACCTTTGCCAGGTGTTTCGGTGATTGTAAAAGGAACCACTGTTGGTATTACTTCTGATTTTGATGGAAACTATACCCTTGAACTTCCAGAAGGAGCCGAGGTTATTATTTATTCATTTGTTGGAATGAAAAGCCAGGAGATTGCCCTTAATGGTCAGTCTACAATTAACGTAACCATGCGTGAAGATGCTATTGGTCTTGAGGAGGTTGTAGCTATTGGTTATGGTATTCAGAAGAAATCGGATCTTACAGGTGCTGTTGCATCAGTAAAAGGAGAAGAGTTGAAGAAGAGTCAGGCGCCTAACCTGATGAACGCAATGGCTGGTAAAATGACAGGTGTTATTGCCACTCAGAGTTCTGGACAGCCAGGTTTTGATGATCCGAAGTTTTATGTTCGTGGTCAGGGTACTTTGAATAATAATTCTGCACTAACCATTGTTGATGGTGTTGATCGTGGATTTGCACGATTAGATCCTGATGATATAGAGTCTATTACTATTTTGAAGGATGCGGCTGCTACAGCAGTATATGGTGCACGTGCGGCAAATGGTGTTATCCTGGTTACTACCAAGCGTGGTAAAGTAGGAAAACCAACTTTCAACTACTCAGGTTCATTCTCATTGCAGGAGCCTACAAGGAAGCCTGATTTGTTTAATAGTTATGAGTATGCAAAGTACTATCGTGAGGCAGAGATTAACCAGAATGGTGGAGAGGTGCCTTCAAGTACTAAGTATAGCGAAGAGGACATTGAGAATTATCGCTTAGGAACTGATCCTTTATACCCTGATACCGATTGGTACAGCGAGGTGTTTAATAACTTTGCTCCTATGCATCGCCATAGTCTTTCTGTTATCGGTGGTACAGAGAAGACAAAATATTATTTCTCGTTCGGATATCTTGATCAGCAAGGATTGTCAAGCTCGTTGAGTTATAATCGTTACTCAATCCGTTCTACTATTGATACTGAATTGTCAAATTCTCTATCTGTATCGCTTCAGTTGTATGGCGAGCTTCGTGATACCAAACAGCCTCCAGGGGGATTATCATCCGTATTCAATAATGTTATCCGTTCTCAGCCAACTGAATTCGCTTATGTAACGGATGGTGAGTACAAAGGAGAGCTTGGGTTTAGTGGTTTCGGCGGACAGAGTGCGATTGGTCAGAACAAACATTCAGGGTATAATACCATTGAAAATAACAAGTACGAAAGCTCTATCGAGGTGAAGTATGATGTGCCTTTTATCAAAGGATTACAATTAAAAGCTAAAGCAGCTTTCGATAAGAGTTTTAAGAAAGATCGCCAATTTGAATATGCTTATGATGTATACCAATATGTACGTCAAACAGAGGAGTGGGAGAAGGTTACTTCCGATCAGTCAAATTCAATAAAACTGACTGATAATCGTTCGGATAGTTTCGATAAACAATATCAGTTCTTCATTAATTATAACAGAAAGATTAATGATCATGATTTTGGTGGAATCTTTGTTTATGAAAGAGAGGATAATAATTCATCGAAGTTAATGGGTGAGCGTACAGGTTATATCTCTAATGAGATTGATCAGCTGTTCGCTGGTAATGAGGATTTGAAAGATAATAACGGGTCCTATAATGAGACAGTTCGTGAAGGTTATGTGATGAGAGCCAATTATGGCTATATGGGAAAGTATTTGCTACAGGTAAATGGTCGATACGATGGATCATATAACTTTCCTAAAGGATCGCGTTGGGGATTTTTCCCTTCAGCTTCGATGGCTTGGCGTATTAGCGAGGAGCAGTTTCTTGAAAATGCTTCTTTCCTTGATAACCTGAAGATTCGTGCATCATATGGTATGATTGGTAACGACCGTGTTGATGCTTATCAGCACCTATCATTGATGAATATCTCAAATAACAAGGTGTACGTTGTTAATGGAACTCCTTATAAGCTGATCAACAACTCGGTTATTGCGAATCCTAATATTACCTGGGAGACTGCAACTAACTATGATTTAGGTGTTGACTTTGCAATGTTTAACGGAATGATTTCCGGAGAACTAGGTGGATTCTATAAGCGTACCGAGGATATTCTTACTCCTAGAAATGCTTCTATTCCTGAAACATTTGGTGCAAAACTACCTTCTGAAAATATTGGTATTGTCGACTTGAAAGGATTTGAAGGTTTGGTGAATTTCCAGAAAGATCTTGGCCAGGTTAAACTACGTCTTTCTGCTAACATGACTTACAGTAAGAATGAGGTAAAAGAGATTGATGAGCCGGAAGAGGTACCTGAAAGAATTCGCAAGACTGGTCGTTCCTTAGAGCAACGATTTGGCTATTCAGCACTGGGATTATTTAAATCGCAGGAAGAAATTGATAACTGGAAAGTTGATCAGGACGGACAAGGTAACACAAGTCTGCGTCCAGGTGATATCAAGTATCTCGACTATAACGATGATAAAGTGCTCGATGGAAAGGATATTCATCATATTGGTAAAAGTGCGATTCCAGAGATTGTATATGGTTTTAGTATCAATGCCGATTATAAGCAGTTCGATATTTCAATGGACTTCCAGGGAGCAGGTAATTTTGAGAAATACTTTGTGTTCAATGCGTTCCTGAATGATCGTAACTCTTCTGCTGAATTGGTTGATTCGTATCGCGTAGGTAACGAAGATGCACGATTCCCAAGAATGGAGGTTGGATTAAATCCAAATAACTCGTTTGAGTCTGATTTCTGGTTGTATAATGCGTCATATTTGCGATTGAAGAATATGCAGATTGGTTATACGTTAAGAAAGACATTGGCGCAGAAGATTGGTGTTTCCAGCGCACGAGTTGTATTATCGGGAACTAACCTATTTACCATTAGTGATCTGGATTTTGTTGATCCGGAAGCTAAAGATTTGGTTAGTTATCCTCAGATGAGGGTTTATACATTGGGTGTAAATATTAAATTCTAAACCTTTGAAAAATGACACGAATAAAGATATATTTATTAGCTTTTATTGCTGCAATTCTATTTGGTTGTAGTAGCGATTTTTTAGATAAAGAACCGACAGATAAATTATCAGAGGATGCAATTATCAATGATGCCGGATATGCACAGGCCTATCTGTTTCAAGCCTATAATTTCTTACCTCTTGGTTTTGGTGATAGAGGAACAGTTGGGCATGAAGGATCTGGTAACGGATGGTTCTTCAATTTCTCGAATATAACCGATGAAGCAAGGAATAAGAGTACTTATCCTAAGGCTGAAAAGATTATTTCTCCGGGACTAGTGTCGCCAACAATAAAAACGCATGTTGAGTGTTGGGAGCCTCGATACAAGGCAATCCGTATTTGTAATACGCTGATTTCAAAAATGGATGAGGCAACTTTTGCGGAAGAGGATAGAAAGCAAATTGTACTGGAAGCCCGATTTGTACGTGCTTTTCAGTATTTCGATCTTTCTAAAAAGTATGGCGATGTGCCTTTAATTGTTGAGGTGCAAAAGATTGATGAAGAACTGTTACTTCCACGTGATAGTCAGAGTAAAGTATTCGATTTTATCTATGCTGAATTGAATGAGATTGCAGCTTTATTGCCTTCTCATGGTGATATTAACGGTAGTTATTATGGTCGCGCTACTAAAGAGACTGCATGGGCATTGAATGGTAGAGCCATGATGTATGTTAATAGAATGAGTGAAGCTGCTACTTTGAACAAGAAGATTATCGATACAGGTTTGTTTGATCTCCATGGCGATTATGGACAGTATTTCGAGACTGATGGTGGTTACAATAGCAGTCCTGAAACAATCTTCGAAATCATGTTTAAAGATCCAGAGAAAACTCACAAGTATGGCGCTGATGCTGCTCCAGTTCGATTTGGCGGTGGTTCTCAGCATTGTCCTACTCAGGAGATGGTTGATGCATATGATATGGCTAACGGATTGCCTATTACTGATCCTGCTTCGGGATATGATGAGCAGAATCCTTATGTTGGTCGCGATAAGCGTTTCTATGAAACAATTCTTTATCATGGAGCACCTTATAAAGGAGACCATATGGATATGTTGTTTACCTGGAACGATTCGAAAGGTCAGTACCAGGCAACAGGTCCTGATGCAGTATTGAAGACTGGTTTGCATACTGTTTCCGGATACTACCTGCGTAAGTTTACTCAGGAGAATGTGCCTTTGGAACCTAAACCATCAACCAATAGCTGGAAAGAGTTCCGCTATGGTGAGATTCTGTTGAACTATGCCGAGGCGCAGAACGAGGCGGCTGGTCCTGATGCTACAGTATATGATGCAATCAACAAAGTACGTGCTCGTGCTGAAATGCCAGCTATTCCTGCAGGTCTTTCAAAAGAGCAGATGCGTGAGCGTATTCGTCATGAGCGTTTGATTGAGTTGGCATACGAGAATCTTCGTTACTGGGATTTACTTCGCTGGAAGACTGCTGAAGATGTTCTTCACGATAAGAAGTGGACCGGAATGAAGGTGTTTGAAGATAAAGATACCAAGGAGTTGAGATATGAGCGTTTCCAATTGAGAAACAAGAAGCAGGTATTTATGCCTCGTCAGTATTTCTTCCCTATACCTCAGGATGAAATTGACAAGAACCCTAATCTGGAACAGAATCCAGGATATTAAGGTTTAGGTTTATAATCCAGTAAGGCTTGCTCCCAGGAGTGAGCCTTTTTTGTATTTATCTGAATGGTCGGAGGTGTAGAAAAATCGGTGTTATTGGCGATTGTTATGTGCTTATGTATCCGATTATGGTGTAGATGAACGATTTGTGACTATATATCTGCATTTTGAATAATTTGTGATAACCTGTGAATGATTTGTTGTAGTTGTAAAGTGTTGTAAATATTAGCTTTACAGTAGTGCTGTTCGGAAATATAGAATTGAAGAATATTGAACACTTTACACACAAAATCGAATCACAAGTATTGAATAATTAAGGAATTTCATTCTCGGAATCATTCCAATCGATGATTACCAAACCAGAAAATATAGTAAGGGAATAATGTTGTACCAATCGACTTGATTCTTCTTGCTAAAAACAAAAAACTATAATCGTTAAAAAATGAAACGAAATCTACAATTAAGAAAATTTGCAACTAAGTTGATGCTTGGGGCAGCTATGGTACCAATGTTAGCGATTTCATTGCAGGCACAGGATGTAAAACCTATACCGGAAGGTACTCCTGAGGCTATTGAAAAACCAAAGCTTTATCTTAAATACGATAATAATAATATCCCCGGAGTTGATAAGCTTGTTTTTAATGGATTGACAGGTAAGGTTACACAAAAGGAACTGAAAGGACTAACGGAGTATTTTTTAGATCGCCCAATTTTTACCACCAACTGGCATAATACATTATTTGCATCGTGGACAAAGGCGCATATGATGGAGTGGTTGTATGACGTGAATGGAGATATCCGTTTGGTAAATCGTATGATTGAGCAGGCCAATAGTATTAACGATCACCGCGATGATCATTATAGAAAGTATAAGACAAAGATTTCCGACACAGAAGCTATTTATACAAAAGGATGGTCGCACTTTAGAGGTATGGAGGAGTTGAATGGTGAGCAGGTGAAATCGAAGCTTGGCATTGCAACTTTAGGAACAGGAACAAACTTCCCTGCGTTAACTGCAAGTATGATTGCTAATCATCCTGAGATATGGAAAAAGAAATATCAGGGCAAAACCTATAAAGAGATTATGAAGGTGATGCTAGAGCGTGTGCACGAGTCATGGGGATTCGCCATTAAGCATTACTACGATAAAAAGACTAATCTTTTATTGTCGCCATCATTCGGAGCTGAGCCTCTTGATTATGTACCTCAATGGAACCGTATCTTCCCATTAATGGCTGCAGGTAATGTGTTAGTCGATACGTACGAAAAGCTAGGAGAGAAGGACGCAAGAGCCGAGAAGGTTGATAGAATTATGAAGGCTCTGATTAAGGAGTTCTGGGAAAATTCAAGGACCGAAACAGTTAATGGATCTAAGGTGTTGTTATTTCCTTATGGTGTTTACCGACTAAAGTCAAATCCTATGCATACAGAGGATGGCGGTCATTATGGTTTTGATCTTCGTGGTTTCCGTGCTTTCCATGAAAGTGGTAGATATTGGAATAAGGAACAAACACAGTTGTTGGCCAATGTGATGGCTGAGAATATTGTAAAAGACGATAAAGGAACGTTTGCTAAGCGACTTGATGGTTCGGGCGAAAGTAAGAAATACGACTATTGGGGAGCATTACCTCCAATGATATGGTTGGCAGAGTTTCGTCCTGATCTTGATCACAAAATGGTAGAGTATATCTATTCAGTAATGAATAAACGTGGTTGCTTAGATGGTCGTGTAGTGTTTCATTCACTACATTTGCGTGCCAAACGATATGGTATAGAAAAATAAGAATCGCATTAAGATATTTAATAATGAAAAAGCATCGTTGTATGTATAGAGCTATGGCTGTATTGCTCATGATCAATCTGATCGCTATGGGCAATGTATTTAGTCAGAAGACGAAAAATAAGTTTGTTGATGAGGCACCAGCCGCATTTGTATCTCCTAAAAATGTGCCTCTTGAGCACTTCGCTTTGGAGGAAATTCCAATTGAATGGGAGTTGAAAGGATGTGGTGAATTGAAAGCTGTTGAGGAGTATCGCCGAGCTGGATTTAAAGGTATTCAATGGAATTGGAATAATGGTGATGTATTAGATATTGAAGTATCTGATCAGTTGAACAAATACTTGCGTAAGGAGTATCATAAAGTTGCATTTGGGGGAGGTATTGGTTTTCAGCTATGGATTTATAATCCTAAGGCTTTGAAGAATGATAATCTTACCCTTGCCTTAGCTGCCAACGGTTATCAGAAAGAGATAAAGTTCGGCTTGAACTACTCGGGATGGCGCGCTTGTTATATCCAGTTTGCTGAGATGCCTAAGGGCGGAAATGCTTCTGAAGGTCATATTCAGATTACCGCTCCAGAGAGCTTGGATGAAGGTTGGGTAGTGTTCGACCGCTTTGAAATAGGGCGTTTGCCTTCTCATAGTATGGCCGATCATCAATTGCCATATTCTAAAAACGATAACCACTGGGTAAACCAATATTGGTGGGAAACCGGCCAGAAAGAGTTGGTGAATGATGTGAATGGTTTCTCTTCATCGATGTATGAGAAGATGATTGAAAATATCAAGTCGAAGAAGTTGGGTTGGAACCTGTATGTCGATGAAATCCTATCTGCTGAGCAGCAAGAGATAATCATTACAGGTGAAGAGTCGGAGAGAGCTTGGGTATTGACCAACCAATTGCGTGAAGATGTAGAGAAGAAGTACGAGTCGTTAGGTATAAAAAGAGTAGGCGATAAGATTGTAGGTCAGAATATTGCTGTTCCTTTTGGACATGCTCCTGCTTATGAGAATGAGATCTCATGGCGCGATGTTGAGGATCGCTTGCTTCCAATGATTATCTTCGATTATATCGCTAAAAAGGATCAGGCATCAAAAGATAGGGTGTTGAATGTACTCGATTGGTTTGAGCAACAAGGAGTGGTTGCAGGTCATAGTTACGGTTCAACCAGTCATATTGGCTACCGATCACGTAACCTGGCAGTGAGTCTGCTGTTTGCGCGCGACTTGCTTGAAGAAACCGGACGATTGGATCGCTGGATAAGTACATTAAAGTGGCTGACTGGTTTTGCTGAGTGTTATCATAAAAAGGAACGTCCTGGTGGTGTTGGTGATGATGGAACTGTTTCGTTATCTCGCTTAATCTGTGTGTTGATGCAGGATAACTCAGCAGATAAGGATCAGGATATGGCTTGTTTCATGCGTTGGTTCAACGATGTGCTAACGGTGAGTGATGGTACGCAGGGTGTTATTAAGCCTGATTACTGTTTTTATCATCATGCATTGATGTTGATTGGATACTGGCAAACTAATATCACTCAGTTTAACGACTTGTTGATGGTATTTACTGATACGCCTTTTGCGAGTTCAATATCTTGGAAGAATGTTCGTCAGAATCTGATGGTATTTAATCGTATATATCGCGGTGCAGACTTGCCATTTAACTTGCTAGGTCGCGGTAGATCTGATGGTAAGAAGAAACTGGATTTCAGGGTACAACAGGCGGCGCTTGAATTGGCATTGAATGGAAATCCTAAAACAGGGGACGCGGTTGACAAAGAGTTGGCAGCTATTTGGTTAAGAAATAGAATGGGTGATGCTCCTATTCCTGATGCATTCAAAGGTATTAAGCCTTCAATGCGTTACCATCAGGTATTAAACTGGGCAGGTGTATCAACACACTCAATTCCTGATGCAACAGTGATGATCACAGGTGTGAACAACAACCTAATGAATTGGGATGCTGGTGTAGCCCGAGTTTACAGTCGCTATAACCGCACAGGTAGTATGTATATTCATGCAAAACCTCAGGGAGAGTTCTTTACTACTGCTGATTGTGGATATGTTGATGAAGGTTGGGACTGGAGTCGAATTCCTGGAGTAACCGGTATTTATCTGTCGAACGATAAGCTGAAAGCAGCAACAAAGAAAAGTGCCGGATATGGTGATGAACGTTCTTTTGCCGGAGGTGCTAGTTTGCTGAACAATGGTGTTTACGGATACCGTATTAGTGAGACTGCTGATCAGGGTTGGAATGGAAACAAGAGTTGGTTCTTCTTTGAAGATCGCATTGTTTGTCTTGGTTCAGACCTTACCTGTGGTGCTGGTGAAACGCTTGAGACTACAATGTTCCAGTTGGCTTTACCTAAAAAGAGCAGTGCATTTGCTGTTGATGGAAAAAAGATTGCTGAGTTTCCATATAACAATGCAGTGCAAGGAAAAGAACTTAAATTGGTTGATAATCAGGGACACGGTTATTATATTCCAGCAAGTAATGATGCTGTAGAGTTGCGCAAGCAAAGCCAGACCAATGGAGACAGATGCGGTAAGGTACATTCAGGCGATTTTGCATTGGCATGGTTTAACCATGGAGTGAGTCCTAAGGCTGCAAAATACGAATATATGATACAGTTGAATGCTCCTGTTGCAAAAGCAAATTATACAGTGCTTCAGCAAGATGAGACTGCTCACGTGGTGAAAGATAATGTAACCGGAATGGTTGGTTATGTGGTATTTAAGCCTGCTAAGAATCTTCCGGGTCCAATATCAGAATGTTCAGTACCTGGATTGATGATGGTGAAGCCTTCGAAAGATGCGTTGAAGATTGGTTTCTGTGATCCTGATATCAAGACTAACCCGGGAGGTAAAATCACTCGATATAACTTAGGTGATGCCCTTGCGAGTCCTGTTAGGAACGTTAAGCTTACTTTGAGTAAACAATGGAAATACAAGAATAGCGCGACTAATGTTGTTGAGTTTAAAACCTCAAATGCTGTGGAAGAGCATTTTGAGCTGAAGAAGTAATAGAATAAATCAGAATATTGAAAAAAAAAGGCCTAATGGTATTATCCATAAGGCCTTTTTCTTTTATCAGGCAATGCAACAGATTGCCGACTCTTTGCTTAGTGCTCCTTGCAACCACATGGTTCTCCTTCTAATGGTTTTCCACGGAGCGTAGCGGAGTATTATCTTGAAATACTGATCTTAATCTTTTTTCGTTTGATGCGTTCATCTTTTAATTTGTGAACAACCTTGCCTGCTTTCTTAGTACTTACAGCAACATAGGCAGTATGGTCAAGTACCTCAATGCGGCCAATTTCTTTCATCTCCAAATGACCTTTCTTAATCAATAGTCCTGCAATATCACCCTTGCTGATTTTTTCCTTCTTACCGCTACCAATATAAAGGGTAGTCCACTCAGGCTTTTCAGGTAATACTGGAGATTCAGGTAATGATAGTTCTTCAGGTTTTTCTTCAATGAATTCAGGAATAGGCTCATCCTGACGTAGCACAAGGTATGCTGTTCCTTCAGCAAACATTCTTGCAGTTCGTCCGTTACGGTGCACAAACTGATCAGCTTGCAGAGGCAATTGGTAATGCACCACATGCTTGATCTCCGGAATGTCCAATCCACGTGATGCCAGGTCGGTTGCAATCAACATCTGGTGACTACCACTGCGGAATTTTATCAATGCTCGCTCGCGTTCTTCCTGCTCCATTCCTCCATGGAAAGTATCGTGAGCAAGGCCCTGTTTTTTAAGTAAATCACTGATGCGATCTACCGAATCGCGATGATTACAGAATACCAACGAAGCCTCTCCCTTAAATGTACATACCAATTTGAACAGCGCTTCCAGCTTATCGTTTTCAGTCGACCGTACCATCTTAAAAGCCAACTTCTGAGGTACCTGTTCCTGAAGGTAGTTAAGCTCTTTGTAATCCTCTAATCCGGTATACAATGGAATCGATTCGCTTTTGGTTGCCGATGTAAGAATACGGTAGTTTACATTCGCTAACTGTCCGATGATTGTGATCATCTCAGCCTCATAACCTAGGTCGAGAGCCTTATCAAATTCATCAAGAACAAGCGTATTGATTGTATCAGTGTCGAATGTCTCGCGACGGACATGGTCGGCTACTCGTCCAGGTGTTCCCACCAACACTGCTGGCGGGTGGGCCAGACTGGCACGTTCGGTCTTAAATGGATGTCCTCCGTAAAAGCAACTAACCTTAAAACCCGATTGAAGTGAACGAAATACTTGCTCAATTTGCAGCGCTAACTCTCTTGATGGAGCCAGAATCATTGCCTGAATACCCTGCTTATTAGGATCTAATCGGTTTAATATTGGCAGTAAGAAAGCCAATGTTTTTCCCGATCCTGTAGGTGACAACAATACCATGTCTTTGCGCTTACCAGCAAGCTTAAGCGACTTCAACTGCATTTCGTTGAGCGATTCAATTTCAATATTGGCAATTGCTTGTTGTATTCTGTCCGATAGTTTGTGCATATATGGTAGGTGTAAATAACAAAAAAACCGCTCCAACCATAAATTGAAGCGGTTATCTATGTAATGAATATTTATTACTTCATATTGTGGAAAACGTTTGTAACGTCTTCATCGTCTTCGAATTTCTCCAACAACTTGTTAATGTCGGCTTGTTGCTCTTCTGAAAGCTCTTTGGTATCAGTAGGGATACGCTCAAATTCAGCTGATTCAATTTCGAAGCTATTTTCCTCCAAGTATTTTTGGATAGGTCCGAATGCTTCAAAATCACCATATAGAATGATGCTTTCTTCTTCAGCGAAGATTTCAAATACACCAAG
Source organism: Puteibacter caeruleilacunae (assembly GCA_005217565.1). Classification (GTDB taxonomy): domain Bacteria; phylum Bacteroidota; class Bacteroidia; order Bacteroidales; family Prolixibacteraceae; genus Puteibacter; species Puteibacter caeruleilacunae. The sequence continues at coordinate 2,428 of SJCO01000004.1, read as the reverse complement.
ATCGATCATCTCAAGCTCAAGCTCTTCCAGGTCAAGACCTTCTTTACCTTTCACTTTAAAGTGACATTGATGCTCAAACATGAAGTCTACAGAACCAGTAGTTCCTAATGAACCTCCACATTTGTTGAAATAACTACGTACGTTGGCAACGGTACGAGTATTGTTATTTGTTGCAGTTTCAACAACAATTGCAATTCCGTAAGGTCCGTATCCTTCGTATACAATCTCTTTATAGTCTTCCTGATCTTTTGAAGATGCGCGCTTAATTGCTCTTTCAACATTGTCTTTAGGCATGTTGGCTGCCTTGGCATTTTGAATAAGCACCCTTAATCTGGAGTTACTTTCAGGTTCTGGTCCCCCTGCTTTAACTGCAATAGCGATCTCTTTACCTAATTTTGTAAAAGTCTTTGCCATTGTACCCCAGCGCTTCATTTTTCTGGCTTTTCGGTATTCAAATGCTCTTCCCATTATCTAATTTGATTTATATTTTACTTCTGAGCTGCAAAATTAAGATGCATTTTCGATAAAATCCAATAATTTACCCATTAGTTTGCGATTTGACATATTAATTAAAGGAAAAATGAGGGAAAGTTGGGCAATCGATAGCGAAAATGGATGCAATACTGAAAGACTGATAAAACCAGATGGTTGTCTGGCGTATTAGGCTTAATACCTTTTAGTATTCAACAGGGCTTAATTTATGAGTAAAGAGGATTCCCTTATACATAACCAAGCACTCACCCCATTATCACCAAGCACTCACCCCTGCTACTGGACTCTTACTGGGCTCTTACTAGACACTTACTACTTATAGTGGTAAAAGCCCAGTAATTGTAGTGCATTTGTAGTGTATAGTAGTAAAATAAGAGATGATTAAGTGGTTATTTGATGGTGAAAATGTTAATGGAAAGTGTTCAGAAGGATCCTCTGAAATCAAAAGCAAGGTATATAAAATGTTTGAGAAAATGAGTCCAAGAAGGAAATCTTTATTTGTAGTTTTTGCTAGATACTGGTTGTATTCAGTGAAATATGGAGATTAATAGATCATCTGGGTAACATGCGAATGACAGTTAGTGATAGTGGATTAAACCAACTGTTAACCAAAAAACAGAGTACTACCCATTTGGAAGTATGTTATTGAAAATAATCTCACAGAGAATAAGTATCTTTATGATGGAAAAGAGTTAAACAACGAGTTCTTTGAGAATTGAGATTACAGGGCTAGGTCTTTTATCAGGGACACTCCAACCGTAAGTGTAAATACAAGTGGAGGAAAGGTTTCTCCTCTTTTGAGTACTGCATTTAATATGAAAAATAGTCTTGTCCATGAATTCGACCATTCTGTTGCACCAACAATGTCTGCACGAAATAGTGATTTAAGAGCAATATGTAGTCAAAAAACATTCAACATGGCAGAGAACAACACCAAAGTTTAAAGATAACGTAAATGGGGATGAAAATAAGCATAAATAATAGTGGTCTGAGACTCAGTTTATTTATCGTAAGCTTAATCTTCTGTTGTACTTTTTGCAAGCAAGAGAAACGACCAGAAGATTTTGCTTTTAGCGCATGTACAGGACTTGCAGGAAAGATGAAGGTAGATACTTATAATAGGGAATATAGTCAGCAATTTATAACCGAAACGGGAGAGGTAAAAGATACTATTATCAATTTCACCTTTTCTGAGAATGAGCTTGATCAGATTTACAGAATCTTGGTCAAGTATGATATTGCTTCGTATCCTAATCCATATATACCAAAACATGAATATCAGATTTTACCAGATGATATTTATTCTTTGGACTATCGATTTAATGGGAATAGATATAAGGTTGTCTGGGATACCTTTACTAGTGCCCAAGATAAAAAATCAAAAAGGCTAAGAGCTGTGTTGGATTTTATTTTCAGCATTGTAAAGGAAGATCCTAGAGTAGAAGAGATACAACGAACAAGCAAGCAAATACAATCATTATAGTTTTTACGACTAAAATGATTTGGAATTGTTGGAATAATAATTTATATCAGTATTCTAAAAGAGTTGCTATTGTAAGATGTGGCAACTCTTTTATAATACTGATCACTAGTGTCTCATTAAAATTGGGACGTTATTAAATATTAAACAAATTTGGCTCATTAAGCCTAAAACGTTCTTTGTCATTTTGAAATTTAGTTCTATCGAATAGTTCTCTAAGGAGAGTTTTATCTGTTAAAGATATACTCAAGATCTGCAAAACCTCATAAGTACTTCTGTCAAGTTGCATGTCTTTTTGGACGATCGCTACTAAGCAGTATGTACACATGGCTACGTAGATCAGAATTCGAACAGCATTTTCAGTTGTACCCCAGAATTTCTTAATTTTCGAATGTTGCTTCATCCATTTGAAGAACAGCTCGACTTGCCAGCGGTTCTTGTAAAGTTCAGCAACTT
>SJCO01000267.1 GCA_005217565.1 Puteibacter caeruleilacunae | reverse complement strand
AAATTATGTGTGTGAAGAAATGGCATATGATGACCAAGGTCGATTAATTGAAGTTAAGCATGGGGTGAACACCACAACGCCGACAACAGTCTTGGCCGAAATGAAGTACAATGAACTTGGAGAGTTGATCGAAAAGAATCTTCATGGWGGTGTAGAATCTATTGATTATCGTTACAATATTCGAGGTTGGCTCACTAGYATCAACAATGCCGAGTTGGATGAAGATGGWGGTGTAACTGATGATGATACCAATAATCACTTTGGAATGGAATTATCCTACGATCAAWCTATTCAAGGAGCGAATATTGATGGGGAAGAGCAGTTTAATGGTAATATTGGAAGTGTTGTATGGAAGGCTCATGGAGAGAGTAAAAAGGGCTATGGTTATGCGTATGATGGCTTAAATAGATTAAAGAAGGCCGACTTTGAGGTTAATGTTAGTACAAATGTATGGTCGTCAGSAAA
>SJCO01000265.1 GCA_005217565.1 Puteibacter caeruleilacunae | reverse complement strand
TCTTCATTTCGAACCTAATATTGTGATTATGGCATTTTTCCTTCCATATGAGATGATATCTTGTCGTTCRAAACTGTGAGTTGGGATAACAATGGCGACAATCTCTGTTTTCAGATGGCAGCTAGGCAGCGTCGYGGGCAGAATGAGCAAGCTCCCCCGCCACCTCCYCCAGCTCCCAYAGTGCAGGAGCTGATGGCCCAGCAGAATGAGATTCTGCGACAGCTCTTGCAGCGCCAGCCCCACCMWCAGCAKCMTGGTGGAGGCCAGCATCAGCGACCTCCGGCWRTGGCAACMTACCAGGAGTTYCTGAGYAYGYAGCCRCCCTTGTTCACCAAGGCAGAGGATCYRTTGGACGCCGACGTGTGGCTTCGCGTCGTCGAGTCCAAGTTTCCCATCCTCACAGGAGACTGCCCCGATGAAGCCAAGGCTCGCTTCGCCGCACAGCAGCTTCGCGGCCCAGCTCGGACTT
>SJCO01000264.1 GCA_005217565.1 Puteibacter caeruleilacunae | reverse complement strand
GGGCCATCTCTTCATCATTGAGCCTGGCCGCCTCAAYTTGCGCCACCTTGCTRGGTAGCGTCTCCTTGGTTCTTGTRGCTTTGAGAGCAACCGGTTGGGGCTCGTTGATCGGTCCATTCAAGGCGTCGTCCACATACCTTGCCTCCTTGATCATCATTCGCCCGCTGACGAATTTTCCTAGGACTTCTTCGGGCGACATTTTGGTGTACCTRGGATTGTCACGAATATTGTTCACCAAATGTGGATCAAGWACRGTAAAGGACCTKAGCATTAGWCGR
>SJCO01000261.1 GCA_005217565.1 Puteibacter caeruleilacunae | reverse complement strand
GATCAATCAAGTGCAGTGTCAACTCTTCAACCTTCTGTAGTAGTAGTTTATTCATCTCTGCCAAGCCAACTCCATCTTTCTCCATTTGCTTTGCTGAAGGTACTCCAGGTAAGTGCTTTCGTTCTTTAATAAATTGGTCTACTTCATCGAGGGATTTTAAATCATAGTCGTCTTCAAAAACAAAGTCAGGCCCTCCTTTTAAGTCAACCATAATTTCTCTGGCCCTTACTGTTCCTAAAACATCAAGCTTATACTTTGGCCAAATAGTCCCTATTCCAACATTTCCTGTAAATTCTATATGCATTCTTGGACTTGACACAAGTTGATTTGCTATTGTATTAACTCTTTTGGCATGAAATGTTATATTACCCCAATAACATTCCATCCCTGCAAAACCATAACCGCCATAATGATCATAAGGAGTATATAACTTACTATTATTAACACCACTATAACAGACAGCAAGATTAG
>SJCO01000030.1 GCA_005217565.1 Puteibacter caeruleilacunae | reverse complement strand
ACGAGTGGTGGCACAAAACGAACCGTTCACTGGCACAATTAGAACCGATTGCCTGTTAAATAGACTTTTATACTGGCACAGTTTGAACCGTTTTTAGTGGCACAAACCACTCCGTTTTCACTGGCACAAATCGAACCGTTTTAACCACCTCTATTCTTTCAATCTACATCTTACAGATTATTACTAATGCCAATCAATTGTGAAACCGATATACAAAATCGCATAGCTTACTGAAATAGCAATTAAAAATATGGTTCAACAGAAAAAGAAGAATATCTATTTAGACCTGTATAACAAAGGGTAAAGCTACATTTTATGACAAAGTCGTTGCTCTCGGATATAATGTAAAGGTTTTACAATTTCTTTACAGAGAATAATTGATCTGTTAAATTCTTCTCTTTTTATACACACGGAGGCCAAAATTTTATTGGCGCTAAATTGTATGAGTAGTGGCAGATTGCGAGGTACTTTCCTGTCAAACTTCTATGCAGTCTGAGCGGGATATAAGCCTTGATATTAGGCGCTTTCCCTTCCATTACTTATACAAAGTGCTAGCATTTCGTGCTTTATTCCTGTCAGTCCATGCGTTGGCAAGGCAAGCTCTTTGGCTGATTTTGGCCGTGGGACGGTTAACGTGCGACCAGACAATGTGCTTGACTTAGCGTGGAGTATTATCATTGTTATAGATTTTATTATATCCCAATATCACAAGAATCAATAGTCTCACCCATTTAGATAACTGTTTAATCAATATAAGTAATCCAACTCCTAATAATCCAGAAATCGTATTTATAGTATTTACTAATTCCTGATTGGTTTTATTCTTTGATTGATATACGTAGATGCCGACAACTAAGCCAATAACTAAAACTGCATAAATTGCTTTACTAATAAAATCAATACGTTTTAAAAAAGTATTTTTAAAGTCCTTAAGCACTGTAATTTCAACCGTATTAGGGAGTTCCTTTTGCAAAACAATCAGGTCGACAACTCTTAAGCGAATTATTTTCAAAAAGTCATCTCTAATGTTTAAAAGACTAAAATCTGATGATAGTTTATTATACAAATCATCAATTTCATCGGAAGGAGAAATAGGTATGTTAATTAATTCTTGAAATACAAAAACAATCTCAAATAAATTGTCCTTACTCGAATAATTCTTGTTAATCAGATTTTTAAATGTAGTATTTATTTGAGTGATTTCTTTATTTCGACTTTCTCTTAACTCAAATACTTTTTCTAACCATTCTCTTGCAATGTTGTATTTTACAATGCCAACTATTAATATGAAAATGAAAAAATTATCATGTAGCCAAGGACTATCTTCTGATGGTTTCCTTTGAGAAAATTCTGAATAGAATTTTTCAAAATCTGCTTTTGTATCTTTTGTAGTTGCCTTTATTATTCGAACAAAATTATCCTCTAAGTATATTTCAGGATTAATTGGTTTTTCATGGATAAAGTCATTAAACAACTTGGTCTTCCAATTTGACTCAATCTGCTTTATATGTTCAGGGTGAATTAAAGAAACCATTTCTTTCTCTTAAGTTTAAAGTTCAATATATCAGGATGCCACCCTTCTATTTTTCTAAGTTTACCAAGAAGGTTTGAAAATAGATTAGAATAAAGCATGGTTGCTGGTTGTTCTGATGGAAGAAATCCTCTCCAAGATAAATATGTAAGCGAGTATATTTGTTGAACTATGTATTGAATATCAGTAAAAAGCTCTTCACTCTCTAGTTCTTGCCCAAACTCATTTAAAGGTTTTCGAATCCTTATTAATATTGGATTACTTGAACCATGTTTTGCTGTTTTAATTTCGTTTACTCCCAGTAATTGAACTAAACAAGCCGATTCATCTATTAACACATTACTTGCCCTGTAAGGAACATATTTCCCAATAACATCAGAACCATAATAACTTTTTTTCCCTGGTTGAGAAGTATCGAATAACTGGAAAGGATGTTTTTTACTAATTGTAACAAAAGCATATTGAATTTTGTACCTTGAAAAGTTTTTTATTAATTCTTGAACAACATCATGCTCTATATTCTTAATTGGTTTAAAAATATGGAATATTAATCTGATGGTATCATTTTCTTTCCATGCTTGATTTTCTTGGAGAGTATTTAAGGCTTCATTTAGATTCTTTAATAATTCTTGAAAGTAGTTGTCAAAGTGGACGTCCTTTGCCTTATTAGATAACAAATATTGACCATCACTTGAGAAAAAGGTGGTTATTCCAACAACTCTATTTTGTTCAGCACCTTTATATTCACTATTTCTAATTATACTATGACCAATACCTATTATTAATTCTCTATCAACTGAACGAGCTGAAGGTAAAACCCAAGGAGTACCTCCTAACTTTGCATACATCTGAAGACCAATAGCATTAAGTATTGCATCACCATTTCTTATTGCTAGATTTTTATCCTGAACAAATTGAACAGGAATCTCCAACGTTAACAACTTCGCTTTCAGCTTATAATAAGGATTTAACTCAGATTTTAACTTCTTAAACCGTTCAGGGATTTCAATAATAACTATATCTGGCTTTTCAATCAGAGAAGAAATTATTTTATCATATTCCTGGATAGAATACTCTGAAACATCATTTACTTCTATATTAACTTCATGAAAATCATATTTTTTTCTAAATCCTTCCTTAAACCATTTTGAATCAGGAATTCCACTTATTAAGTTGTGCAGAAAATTTGTAAATTTTCCTCGATTACTTTTATGGCAGATTCCAATTATTTTTGGTGATTTAGGGTCAAATATATGACTGTCATATGGGCCAAAATTCTTAAGACCCAAATCAGGATATTTACTTTCTACTTGCGTTGCGGCTGGGTCAAAAATAAAATTCGGTGATTGTAGTTTAAATGTATTTTCTGGTGAAAAAGGAATATTACTAACAGTAAAGCAGAAACCATCTCTATTTTGAAATATTACTGAATTAATTCCATCGTAGCCCTGTGATATAAAGAGTAATTTTGCAATTGAATTTATTTCAAGGTATTCTTTTTCAGGATCTAATCTTTTTTGTTCTTCAAATCTAACATTACTTAAAATCTGTTCTACTTTATCAGAATTCAACATACTTTCTAGAAAAGCCCGAATATTGTAAGTCGTTTTCTTTAAAAACAATTCTGTTAATTGGATTTCCTCAATTCCGTCACTTGTTACAACTTTCGCATATTCCCCCTCAATTGATTGAATACTTCCAATAAACTCCTCATTTGGAGCCATAATATTACTTAATCCTGGCAGTTCTTCAGTCTGCAAAACGTCTAAACCAATAATGTCCATTCCTTTGGTATGCAATTCGTAGCAATTCACATCCAACAACCATTTGTGGGAAGTATTGATTACGAATCCCCACTGATTTTTCCCATGCAAGGTAAATTTCCTTAATTGAACCTCAATATGTTTTCTATAAGACAAAACATTTTTCAAGTTATTGGGCAAATAAGCATAAACCAAATCATCACGTTCTTTACCAGAGTAAAACATAAACGGTGAAAATCTAATTGGTTTAATGTAAGAGAACCTGTCTTTAAATGTTCTAAAAAATAAGTGTTTAATTAAACTATTTACAATTCTCTCATTATTATCAAAAGATAATTCAACGCTTTCACCAAGAGGTGAATCTGTTTCGTCCTCTTTGTTTGAGATATAAATGTAGTCACCATTCCTAAAGAATGAATGCGTTTCATTATGATTCGCTCTCAATTCTTGTAACTTCTCTTCTGAGTAGGGAGTTCTTTCAATTTGGAACTTATGAAAGTCTAGGTTTATTAAAAATATATTCGATTGCATATTATCCTCTTAACATCTTTCCAAATTTAACCATTTCATTTATCAAAGCAATGTGTGTTAGCAAAAAATAGCTCTTTTGCAAGCTGAAGAATCAGCCAGTGTGTTGGAGCTTGCAAATGTGCTATTTGTGTGTTGTTGTTTCATCTATTTGTCAATGTTGTTTCTACCTCATTGTATGAACGCTAACGTTCAGTATAAGAATAGTAGTCGACTGCGTTACACTTCCCTGTCAAGTTCAAAGAAAGATGAAGCGGGCTATACCCTTTGAATTTACTACTGTTTCGGCTGTTATTTCCACACATCACTATCTATTTTTAACCAACTGGCTTTCAGTACCTTAAATCCTATCCAAGAATTCATTAACTGCGTTTTTTACATCATCCCCTGGATTCTTTATATTGAACTGACTCCATATAAATCCTTGCAAATCACTTGGAATTGGAGAAGATTTATCCCTCAATAGTAAAGTCTGTTGCCCCCTTGAAGTAAAGAAACCAAATTCCAATGCAACATTTGGATTAGGAAACATTTTGGGACTGTTACTATCTAGAATATCAACTATTTGGTCACTTGCATAAATTGCAATTGCATACTTACAAGATAATAAATTGATTACAAGATTGTCCCAAAGAGTATGATGAAATTGTCTATCATTATCGTCTATGCGAATTGCTTTAAAACCTCTCTCTTCACAAGTTTTTTTAATAATTCTTGCAGTTTCATTATAGCCTATCTCGTTTTTAAATGGCATCATAATGAAAATAGATTTCTCAAATCCATGTTGTTCTTTCCAGATTGTTTCTAAAGTATCGTTATATTTTGAAAACTCTTGATGAATACCTCCGTAAATTGAAAGGAATTCTTTTAACTGCTTTTCTCTCGTATTGGCTCTATAAAGAGCTTGTTGTCCGTTTGATTGTACTATTTTATTCGTTTCAAAAGCTAATTGTATAATTTCATCATTTTCTAGAAACTCTAGTCCAACGACACAAAACCTTGCTAAACACTGATAATAAACTGATTCAGCCATTTTTTTCTGAAAACCTTCAAATACTTCTGGTATTGCCTCTGCTTTCTCATTTAACTCAAACACGGAAATGAATTTTACCTTTATAAGTTCAAATGTATCCTTGTCTGCTTCAAAAAGAAGGTCTTCGTAGATATATAAATGGCAAAGTAATGACTCTGCTGTGATTTCAGAATTTAAAATATAAGTTTTTAACTGATTCCCTAATGATTGTTTGTCATAGTCGCTATATCCACATTTATTAGCCAAAAGATAAAAGAATCCTTTTTGATTTATTGAAATACCTGAATCTAAAACATTTTTCGACAGGTACTCAAATCCTTTTCTTATAGGTTCTTGATAGTTCTTCTTTTCTGTGTTTGTTAGTATTTTCAGACACCATAAAGTACTAAAAAAATCTCCACCTCTTAGAAGCGCAGTATATTTAGTAAATGCACCACTTTGAAGCTGTGATTCTAAAACTTCGTCAACTAAAAGTTCAACATTTTTATTTTCAGGAAGCAATTGTGACATAGTGTCAACAGAAAAAAGAGATGAAACCACTTGGTTTTCTGGCTTTGACATATAATGAATAATTCTTTCAGCATAGTGTAGAAAAAGATTAATATTTAATTTTCCTATTAACTCAATAGTGTGGTGAGTCGATACAATATCTTCCTCTATGTGAGAATTGTACTGAGTTAGTATAACTCCTTTTTCCGTAATCTGACTAATTAAGGAATAAGTGATATTTGCAATGTGTGTAGATAAGTTTTGTTTCATTATAGTCTCTCTTTTATTATAGTTGGTAACGTTGAGTATATGCCACGTGCCCGTTTAATTTAGAGTTCGCTATCTTTAATTGAATCTGCCTCAATTACTTTTGCAGAAACATTTGTAAAATTAGAAGGGCATGGAGTATATACATTGCTGTGCTGTGCATTTATCATATTACGTAGAAATATTTCATAAATCACGGTAGCTGTCAGACTTACTAAAACACCAAATATTAATGAAATAACAATTGATAGAACTGGTTTTCGTTTTACAAATTCTGAGATTTTATAAAACCTTTCCTTCTTAATCTTTTGAATTTCCTTTTTAATTGTACTTATGCAATTGTCAGAAACCTTATCTTCACGTATGTTTGTAATACATTTATCACAAATAGTTGGCGAATCAAGTGAGAATACTACATCTGATTTATTACCATTCATGTCAAATAAACAACCTCTAGTGTCGTCGTGAGTAAAGCCAATCCAATCGGTTGTTTTAGGTATAGTCTGTTCATTTCTTTGATAGACAATTATTGAAGAATATAAAACTCTAAGCAATAAATTTTCTACAGGGATATTTTCACACTTTAAGATTTGAAACATTTCAAAATAGGATAATATCAGTCGATTATTACTGAGTCTACGAGCATAAAAGTTGTCTTCAATTGGTACATATGTGATACCAACAAAAAAATCTCCTTCATATTGATTCGGTAATTCTCTAGCTAATATTTCATCACTATAGCCCCATTCCATAGTGTCTGAGTTATTGTTGAAATGGTAATCTTCAATATCGCCAACAATTTCAAAAACTTCTGATTCCCAATTTAAAATTTTGGTTCTATCAAATTCAAAAGGAAGGTATCCTATAACTCCAATATTTATTTTTATTTTCTTCATTTAAGTATCTGTGGTTTTTATATGCAACACAACTTGTATATATCATCACCAGGTAACGTTATTTTCACTATATCGTTTTTAAAGGTGTTGTTATGTTGAATCATTAAAAACACCGTCTAATGCATTCTTTATTCCTTCAATGTAACGATTCGAAACATGAGAATAAATCTCTGTTGTTTTTGATGAACCGTAGCCTAATAATTCCTGTATATTACGTAAATCAGTTCCCTGTTCTAATAAATGAGTGGCAAACGAGTGACATAATATTTGCGGTATCACGAGCTTTCTGATTCCGGCCTTTAATGATGCTTCTTTTAGAATCTTGCTTATACTGCTAGAGCTGTAGGTATGTCTGGAAGTCTGTCCTTCAAATAACCAAGCTATTATTATGCTGTTCATCGGGAAGTAATATTTGAGGTTTAATAGTCACACCTGTTTAGTTTCCCGAATTTAAGAATATTTTAGAATTTAACCATAAGTTTTATATAGAATCTTCCTGGCAATCTTTTTTATATAAGTGACTTGGAGTAGTTAGTGTTGTTCATTAAGCAGAGAAGAGTCGTCTTTCTCAACGCGACAATTATCTTTTTTTATTACTTCATAGTACATAAACAGATTCTACCCCCATTCGTATGCCCTTTTACTCCTTGCTATAGATGATTATTTCAAGATAAATATTCACCTCTTAGGGAACATTTCCCCACCCCTTTTCCTACTCAAAGCCGCGACAGAGGCGCATCAAACCCGCGTCAAAGCCGCAATATAGGCGTATCTGTCGCAGTTTTGTCGCGACCTTGACGCGACACTGTCGGGGAAAAAAGGTTCCTCCAACTTATTCAGGAGGTATTCTCATTGTCTGAAAAATTAAATGCTAAACTTTAGGAAAGTCTTAAAAATCAGTAAGTGTATATACGTTGCCAGCTTCTAATCTCAAATTATCGTTGATTGAGATGACGAACAACTGGTATCTCAAAGGTACTAAATATCTTCCGAAAATAATTTTGTAATCCTAATAATCATTAATCATCAAAACCAAGTGTTCCATTTTCTTTTTTAGTTCTGAACCAGAACAGGAATAATTGTTAACCATAATGGCAAAGACTTTACGATTACCCTTGGGTCCTACGAGTCCGGCCATACTCCTAACACGTGTCATCGATCCTGTTTTTATTCTTCCATCATGAGGAAGTCGATCTTTAAAATAATATTTCATGGTGCCATTAACTCCTGCTTCGGGAAGAGAGTTAATGTACTCCCTCGAATTAGGAGATTGCACACACATATAACCAATAATATCAACAAGCTGACGAGCAGTTATGGCATTGAATCGCGACAAACCACTGCCATCAACAAGAAACATCCCATCACATTGAATTCCCTTTTCTTCCCAGAAATTCATCACTGCTTTTACTCCTGATTTAGTAGATCCCTCTCCATTTAATTGCAAACCGATATGCTTGAGCAACTGCTCGGCGAATAGATTAATACTCTCAACATTGGTCTCTCTAATAATTTCTTTCAACGTCGGTGATTCAATAGTACATAAGGAAGTATAGTTATTATTTGAGCTTGCATTATTTCGTCCCACCTCTCCTTCTATTCTTATTCCTTCATCCAACAACAGTTTCCTCAAATATTGAGCAACAAATAGAGGAGGATTGGGAATAGAAGCCTTTACTGAAAAACTTTTTCTATTAGCAGGAATTGTCCCCCTAACTACACGACTCATATCATATGGGCTTCCAAATACATATGCATTATCGCGATTACCCGGCGCCGACTTTACCTGATTATCAAGTTCTAAACCGGGTATTTCAGGATCAATTTTAACTATTTGGGTTGGCTTTCCTGGTACTTTTGGAGAATTGAAATAAATGCGATACATGTTATCAAAGATATTTAGTCCCAGGGCACCAGCGCCATAATAATTCCCCATATCTTCCCAGATCCATGTACGTGGAATTTGCTGTTCGTCATATATTGAAGCATCGTATAATATCTTTCCCTCAATTTTCTTAATACCTGCCTCCTTTATCGCATCAATCCACTTTTGATCTAAGTCATTATAGTGCTCTTCAAAGTGTTCTGAACCCAGACTGGCATCACCACCTCCTTTTATCAACAAATCTCCCGTCAGTACTCCGGTCTTTTTATTCAACTCTCCCGAATAGCTTAATGTTGTTTTAAAGGTATAATCGGGACCGAGCAATTCAAGTGCAGTTGCTGTAGTTATAGTTTTTAGGACAGATGCAGGCACCACACTAATCTGTGGTTCTGTTTCCAAAATTATTTCACTTGACTCAACATCCCAAACACAACAATTAATAGATGCATTCTTTAGTTCTGGATCTAATACAAAATCATTTAATGCATCTATTAACTTGTTTTGTGCATTAAGTCCTGATGAAATTAACACAAATAAAAATAGCGTATATAGTTTAAATAGTATGGTCATAACAGCTTTTGAAATATTGTTTTCAACACACTCAAATGTAAAGTTAAATATCGACTTTCACCAAATCGCTCACATCAAAATAATGATTCGTATGCTAATCTTAGATAAAATCTATAACTTTGCAGCCTTCATAGATGGCAATGGTGTCTGCCGATAACTGCTCGGGATTTCGAGATGATGACACCTACTTAATATGATAGCAAATATTATAGTAGGAATTTTATTATCCAATTATTATGAATTTTTTAAGATCGAAATTCGGACAGTTTCTGCTTTCAATAGAACAAGTTCCGGTATTATTTTTTATTACAAAGTGGTTTGTATTCAGCTTGCTTGTTGGAGCATTATCGGGCTCTGCATCAGCTTTATTGTTACATTCTCTTGATTGGGCAACCAATTGGCGTGAGTCGCATTTATGGATTATCTGGTTACTGCCTGTTGGTGGTTTCTGTATTGGATGGGCATACCACTACCACGGCAGCTCGGTTGTTAAAGGAAACAACCAACTCTTAGAGGAATTTCATAAGCCTAAAAAGATTATTCCGTTAAGAATGGCTCCCTTAGTTTTATTCGGAACTGTAGCAACCCACTTCTTCGGAGGATCGGCCGGACGAGAGGGTACCGCAGTGCAGATGGGAGGAGCCTTAGCTGATCAATTTTCACATTTACTAAAGCTCAAGAAAAGACATCATCATCAACTGTTAAGACTCAACAAAGATGATCGAAAGATTCTTTTGATTATCGGTATTAGCGCAGGATTTGCATCAGTATTTGGAACACCTCTTGCGGGGGCTGTATTTGCACTGGAAGTACTAGTGCTTGGGAAGATGCGTTACGATGCCCTGATTCCAAGTTTAATGGCTGCTGTGATTGCGAACTACACTTGTAACCTTTGGAATGTTGGACATACGCATTATCATATCCCTGTTGTTCCAGAGATGACTGTTACTAATATTATCTGGGCAGTTATAGCCGGTGTTTTCTTCGGTCTCACAGGAATGCTTTTCTCCAAATCGACTCACTTCTGGGGAGACTTGTTTAAAAAGAAAATCTCTTATGCTCCATTACGACCTGTTATTGGAGGTATTTTCATAGCTACAGCAGTACACCTTATTGGTACGACAAAATATATTGGATTAGGTGTTCCTACGATTGTTGATGCTTTCTCTACTGATTTGAACTGGTATGATTTCTTACTGAAAGTACTTTTCACATCTTTCACCTTAGGTGCCGGTTTCAAAGGAGGAGAAGTAACACCTCTGTTTTATATAGGTGCAACATTAGGAAATGCTCTAACACTTTTCATACCGCTTCCTATGGCACTGCTTGCAGGTATGGGATTCGTTGCGGTATTCTCAGGTGCCACAAATACTCCTATTGCATGCACCCTTATGGGGATTGAGTTATTTGGAGCTGAAGGGGGCGTATTCATCGCTATAGCCTGTGTAACCGCCTATTTGTTCTCTGGCCACACAGGTATTTATAGTGCTCAGATGATTGGTGCACCTAAGCATGCTTTCTATGATCGATTAAAAGGATCGCTGCTGGCAGAAGTAAAAGGAGGGAAGAAAAAAAATTAAGAATTTCGTAACAAACTAACTCACTGTTTTTGACGACTTTTCACGTACAAAGTCATGTCAAAGATTAATATTGATTTATCCGTTGAGTTTATTGAAATAGCAGTATTTTAAATGAAACGATGAAAATGGGTAAAATTACGAATTAACAATACGGTAAAACAGTTAAAATGACGCGATCTGCACTCTATTTGTCAAGTGTAGATATCAATTAGGAGAAATTTCTAGAATTATCATCCTATTCTTAGCTCTCCATATAATAAAGATCAACTGTTTTTTCCCAGTATTTTCTATCTTTGTCGGGATTATAGAGAAAATTATAAATTTCCTCGAAAGAGGCAATTAGGTTAAACATAAAAAACTATTGACAATGTTAATTAATTCAGTAGTCGGAAGAGAAATATTGGATTCACGTGGTAATCCAACTGTTGAAGTAGAAATTACTTTGGAATGTGGTGCAGTAGGTCTTGCTGGCGTTCCTTCAGGTGCATCTACAGGTGAAAACGAAGCTTTGGAGTTGAGAGACGGTGACAAAGGTCGTTACCTAGGAAAAGGTGTATTGAAAGCTGTTGAGAACGTAAACAACGCTATTGCTAAAGCAATCGTTGGTATGAACGCAGGTGATCAAGTAGCTATCGACAAGAAATTACTTGAGCTTGACGGAACTAAGACTAAGAGTAACTTAGGTGCTAACGCTATGTTAGGAGTTTCTTTGGCTGTTGCTAAAGCTGCTGCTAATGCATTAGACATGCCACTTTACCGTTACATTGGTGGTACTAACGCTAAAACTCTACCTGTTCCAATGATGAACATCATCAACGGTGGATCTCACTCTGATGCTCCTATCGCATTCCAGGAATTCATGATCCGTCCTATCGGTGCTGCTTCATTCCGCGAAGGTCTTCGTATGGGTGCAGAGGTATTCCATCACTTAGCTAAAGTACTTCACGCTCGTGGTTTGAGTACTGCAGTTGGTGACGAAGGTGGTTTCGCTCCTGCTCTTGATGGAACTGAGGATGCATTGAACAGCATCATCGAGGCTATCAAAAACGCTGGATACAAGCCAGGTCGTGCAGAAGACGGTGGTGATGTTTCTATCGCTCTTGACTGTGCTTCTTCTGAGTTCTATAGCGATGGTATCTACGATTACAGTAAGTTCGAAGGAGAAGGCGGTGCTAAGCGTACTTCTGAAGAGCAAGCTGCTTACCTTGCTGAATTGGTTGCTAAATTCCCTATCGACTCAATCGAGGACGGTATGGACGAAGGTGACTGGGATGGCTGGGTAGTTCTTAACAAAACTATCGGCGAGAAGTGTCAATTAGTTGGTGACGACTTGTTCGTAACTAACGTTGAGTACCTACAGAAAGGTATCGAGCTTGACGCTGCTAACTCAATCCTTATTAAAGTTAACCAAATTGGTACTTTAACTGAGACTTTAGACGCAATTGAAATGGCACACCGTGCTGGTTATACTTCAGTAACTTCTCACCGTTCAGGTGAAACTGAGGATTCAACTATCGCTGACATTGCTGTTGCAACTAACTCAGGACAGATTAAGACTGGTTCATTGAGCCGTTCTGACCGTATGGCTAAGTACAACCAATTACTTCGTATCGAAGAGCAATTGGGTGCTAACGCAATCTACGGATACAAGAAAGTTAAGAAGGCATAATTATAGCCTCTTAAAAATACAAAACCCAGCCATATGGCTGGGTTTTTTTATTTGCTCTATCCCACTATTCCTGATTGTGTAGTATCATTCCATCCGCTCCTTCAACACTTCTACACAATTCACAACTAATATTTTAATCCACTCACATAGTAATCTGAATCTCCAGTTTGTTTCAAGTATCCAGAAAAATGAAGTCGGCCTCCACGTGTATTATGAGTCACCCAGGCATCTGCTCTGTTACTTGATCCACTCAAAGTCAGTAATACTTCTACATTTAAAAAAGGTCCCATTACAACCATCTTGTAACGTGTATTTCCTTTTTTATCCTGTTTCATCTCAACCTTGGTTGGTCGGCCTGCAATTGTTATACCTCCTAATCCATTAGGCCCCCCATAACCACAAAATGCTAATTGTAATACTGCTTCTTCCTCTGTCAATGAGATAAAATTCAAATGATCCTGAACATGAAAGGAATCTCCCCAGCGATTGTAAACAGTATGAGCTTCAAGAACAAAATCGCTATTCTTTAGTGCCTCGAGCGCTCTCTCATTCATCTCTCTATCATATGCCGCACGCTCAGCTTTTCGTTCTTGCCGTTTCTTGATTCTTTCTTCCTTTTGTTGCTCCCTATTCTTTTTCTGATCGTTATTATTACCAGCGGTTAAAGGAAGCACAAACACACTTAATACAAGCAACAACATGTATTTTCTTATAATCCTCGCAACTACCATGACATCCTCCTTTAAATTCAACTTCAACAACTTAAACACAAGAGGTATGCCAAACTATCGTTTTAAAATGTTAAAAATTGCTACCGATAAAACCATGTTTATTGTCATTTCAAAATTAGTAGCTTTCTTTGCACTCATTTTTTACGATAAATTACAATGTACAGCAAAGAAGAAAAGAAAAAGCTAGTTAGGGATTTTTGGAATCAATTTGATGAATACTCATCACAAATCCCTGAATTGATGCATAAAAAGAAAAAGTGGATGCTCTATAATACTAAAATAGCTGGTGTCACTTTTAAATTTGATGTACAGCGTAAATACACCGCCGTAATTTTAGAGCTGAGTCAGCGCAATGAAAAGCGACGATTAGAGATGTACGAAAAACTAGAATCGTACAAAGCAATCATTGAAGAAGGATTTGAAGATGGACTAATTTGGGATTTTGCTTTCGTAAGAGAATCGGGACAAGAAGTTTGTCGTGTTTTCACCGAATTGGAAGGACCTGATTTTCATCGTAAGTCGGACTGGGAAGCAATCTTTGAATTTATGGCTACTAATATGATGCGCTTAGAAAATAGTTTTCTTGACATCCGCGATATTCTTCAACAGAATAAATAGCTTCAGTATACTAAAATCTCTTTGTTTTAAGTACTAGCATCTTCTTACTGGTAGGTACTGATGGGGTTATAAGGGAAAATTATTTGTATCTTTATTTACTCATAACTATTCATACAAAGTATCATGAAGAAAAATCATATAGTACTGTTATTCATTCTCTTCATTAGCGTGTGCACATCATGGGCTCAAAATCATGACTGGGAGAATGAACAAATTATTGGAATAAATAAAGAGGTTGCTCATAGCTATTACATTCCATATGAGAATATTAATCAAGCCATTGCCGATTACCCAAACAATTCGGCATGGTACCAATCGTTAAATGGGGATTGGAAGTTTAATTGGGTGAAGCATCCTGATTTACGTCCAAAAGACTTCTTTAAGACTGATTTCGATGTTTCATACTGGGATGATATTCCTGTCCCGTCGAATTGGCAAATGCACGGTTATGGCAAGCCAATTTATACCAATGTTCCTTATCCATTCAAAAAGAAACCTCCTTTTATTATGGAAGAGGTTCCTGATCATTTCACAAAGAAAGAATTACCTAATCCTGTAGGTTCATATCGCCGCGAGTTTGAACTCCCAGGCAACTGGACCGAAAGAGAAGTATTTGTTCATTTTGCTGGAGTGAAAAGTGCGATGTATGTCTGGATTAACGGACAGAAAGTTGGTTATAGTCAGGGTAGCATGACTCCTGCTGAGTTTAACATCACTAAATACCTGAAACCAGGGAAAAATATTATTGCTGCCGAAGTATATCGCTGGAGCGACGGAAGTTACTTAGAGGATCAGGATTTCTGGAGACTTTCGGGCATATATCGCGACGTATTTCTTTACGCAGTACCCAAAATGCATCTGTGGGATTTCTTTATGAATACAACTTTTAATGAAGATTTCTCCAAAGCCAAACTAAAAACGACCTTGTCCTTTAAAAACTTTGGGGCCAATGGCATCTATAATGTAGAGGCATTTCTTGTGGAGAAAGGAGAGCTTCTTGATCCAACTCAACCTCTTTTCACAACTCCTGTTCGTAAAGTTTCGCGAACAAAAGGATTAACAATTGACATTGAAAAAGAGATCCTGAATCCAAAACTCTGGTCGGCAGAAATTCCCAACCTGTACGATATGGTCTTTGTGGTAAAAGATCCTATAGGAAAGATTGTTGAAGTATTGCAATCAAATTTCGGCTTTCGTCACATAGCAATCAAAGATCAACAATTGTGGATCAACGGGAAGAGTGTTCTTCTTAAAGGGGTAAACCGTCATGAACATGATCCTTATGATGGAAGGGCAGTAAGCATAGAATCGATGATTAAGGACATTGAGTTGTTTAAACAGTTTAATGTGAATACTGTTAGAACCTG
This sequence comes from Puteibacter caeruleilacunae, assembly GCA_005217565.1. GTDB lineage: Bacteria > Bacteroidota > Bacteroidia > Bacteroidales > Prolixibacteraceae > Puteibacter > Puteibacter caeruleilacunae. The sequence goes on along the minus strand of SJCO01000030.1, from coordinate 8,047 downwards.
TCATTACCCCGATCATCCTGAGTTTTATGAGCTATGTGATAAGTATGGTATTTACGTGGTTAATGAGGCCAATTTGGAATCGCATGGTATGGGATATGGAAAAGAGTCATTAGGACATGTTGAAAGCTGGCAAGAGGCACACGTAGACCGCCAAATTAGAATGGTAGAACGCGATAAAAATCACCCATCTGTTATCATGTGGTCACTTGGTAACGAAGCTGGTCCAGGCATTAACTTTGAAGCATGTGCCCGAGCTATTCGCAATATCGATACCAGTCGCCCTATTCACTACGAGCGCTACAATGAGGTTGCTGATGTTGAATCAATCATGTACCCTTCGGTTGAGCATTTGATTAAGGAGGGAAAAGAAAAAGACTCGAAACCATTTTTCATGTGTGAATATGCCCACGCAATGGGAAATGCTGTCGGTAATTTAAAAGAATACTGGGATGCTATAGAGAAGTATGACAGACTAATTGGTGGCTGTATCTGGGATTGGGTGGATCAAGGTTTAGCAAAACCTATTCCTGGCAACCAAGAGGAGACATTTTTCGCTTATGGTGGTGATTACGTTGATCGCCCAGCAGATTGGAATTTCTGTATCAATGGTCTGACTACTGCTGATAGACAAATTACTCCTAAGATGGAAGAAATGAAAAAGGTGTACCAATACATTGGTTTTGAGCCTCAGGATCTGCTTAATGGTAACGTGCTAATTAAAAACAAATATCAATTTCTGAACCTTAAAAAGTTTGCTATAGATTGGGAATTAACATGTGATGGCTCAATCATTCAGGCAGGAGTATTGCCAACGTTAGATCTTCCAGCAGGAGAAAGTACAACTTTAACGATTCCGTTTAAACAGCCACAACTTAAAGCTGGTGCTGAGTATTTTCTTAAAGTTTCATCTACATTAGTCACTGATGAAGTATGGGCAGAAAGAGGTCATACTGTAGCTTGGGAACAGTTCAAGATACCATTTGAAGTTCCTGATGCGATTGTGATGAATACTGAGAATCTTGATGAATTAGCTGTAGATGATCAAAAGAATAATCTAACTATCTCAAGTAAGCAATTTCATGTGGTATTCAATAAGCAAGTAGGTACCATTACTGACCTTCAATACATGAATACAAAAGTTTTAGATACAGATCACGTTGCAATTAATGGGATAAAAGCTGAAACTCCAATGTTAACCTGGGATACTAATCACAACAAACGAATTGCAGGGCCTTTAGTTAATATTTTCAGAGCACCTGTTGACAACGATTATTTGTTTGGGAGAGGACATGGGCCTCAATGGCGCAAAAATAAACTCGCGCACTTATCAACAGAGGTTAAATCATTCAAATTTCAAAAAAGAGATGCTCACAGTGCAGTGGTTAACGTGGAAATAAAATCGACATCTGAGACCAATTATTCCATTATCACCAATACCAAATATATTGTGTGGAGCAATGGATGTATTGACGTTCAAACGACATTTAATCCTGATCAAGCTAAATGGCCTCTTGCCAAATTAGGCTTCCTTATGGAAATGCCTGAAGGCTTTGAACATGTTGAGTATTTTGGTGCTGGTCCTCATGAAAATTATATTGATAGAAAAACATCAGCAGCAGTTGGACGCTATAAAGACAATGTAAGCAACATGTTTGAAGACTATGTTCGTCCTCAGGATATGGGAAATCGCTGTGATGTACGTTGGGTAACAATTACGAATAGAAAAGGATCGGGTATGATGATTGTTGGAGCTGATCTGTTAAACTTCAGTGCCCTTCATTATACGCCTTGGGATCTTGAAAAGGCCAATCATCCATATGAGCTTACACCACGTAAGGAAACTATTATCACAGTTGATGCTGCACATTGTGGACTAGGAGGTGGAAGTTGTGGTCCTGGCCCTATGAAACGCTATTTGTTAAATACTAAAGAGCTTAAATTTAGGTATAGCATACGACCATACAATCGATACCTTGGCGATAAAGCAGATGTAGCAAGAATCAATTTACCTTAAAAATAATCATTCACTGTCTCCTCTTTCTTAGGAGACAGTGTTTTATTTTCTTTCTTCTTCTCTCATAAACCTTCCATAGTCTATCGTGTTATTATTAAACATTTTAACTCGATAAAATATAATATTATGGATATACTTAAGGCTTTAAACTGGAGATATGCTGTTAAGGAATTTGATTCAAGTAAAAAATTAACCGAGGAGCAAGAACAGCTATTATTGGAGGCAACACGTCTTTCGGCCTCATCGTACGGCCAACAACCCTTCAAGGTATTGGTAATTAAAAATGAAGACCTTCGCCAACAGTTGGTTCCTCATTCTTACGGACAAGATAAAGTCGCTCATGCTTCCCACTTGTTTGTCTTTGCTGTGGATACAAAGCTTTCTGATGAATCGGTAGATCATTTCATTCACCTCGTATCAAAAACAAGGAATATTCCTGTACCTGAATTGGAAGGGTTAGGTAATATGGTTAAATCAGTCTACCAAAGACTTGATCAGGAATCAAAAATACAATGGGCTACACGACAAGCTTATCTGGCTTTGGGGAACTTGTTAACGGTAGCTGCTCTTCAGGAAATTGATGTTTGTCCGATGGAAGGTTTTGATCGAAGTGCTTTTGATCAGATCCTACAACTGGAAAATAAAGGACTAAAATCGGTGGTTATCTGCACCTTAGGATTCCGCTCAGAAAATGATCAACTGCAATATGCAGCAAAAGTCAGGAAACCACTGAATGAGTTTGTCGAAGTTATTAACTGAAACAATCAAATCATTTATAATCATACTATAGAAGCATATTCAACTAGACAATATGCTTCTTTCTTTTTCTCTCATTTGTAGCAATACAACCTCTCTTTTCTATGATACACCTCTAGGAGTTCTTGATTCTTTTTCCACACTATATCTAAGTACGCAATATTTCTCTCCTGCCTGATTTTTGCTATTGTTTTCAGTTTTGCAATTCGTTAAATTTATGGTTCATATTAAAACACACATACATGAAACAATTACTCTCTCTAGCATTAACACTATTAGTGATATGCAATAATTTATATTCCCAAGAATCCCTTGAAGAAAAAACAAAAAGAATGCAATGGTTTAAAGATGCGAAACTGGGGATCTTTATCCATTGGGGTATCTATTCTGTCAACGGAATAGATGAAAGCTGGTCGTTTCATAATGGTTACATTTCGCATGACGATTACATGAAGCAACTTAATGGATTTACTGCCAAAAACTATGATCCGGATTACTGGGCTAAACTAATAAAAGAAAGTGGAGCTCAATATTCAGTTATTACAGCGAAACATCATGATGGAGTGGCGTTGTGGAACACACAATGTAATGATTTAAGTGTTGTTAAGCAATCGCCTGCAAAACGTGACCTGATTAAACCATTTGTAAAAGCATTAAAGAAAAACAAGGTCCATGTAGGACTTTATTATTCTCTGCTGGATTGGTCACACCCTGATTATCCTAACTTCACGAGAAAAGAGAAAAGATACAAAGACGATCCGGACCGCTGGAATCGCTTTGTTGATTTTAACTTTTGTCAGTTGGAAGAGTTATCAAAACAGTTTAAACCTGAATTGTATTGGTTTGATGGCGACTGGGAGCAAAGTGCTGAAGCATGGAAAGCAAAAGAATTAAGTGAAAAGCTTCGCGAATGGAACAAGGGTATCATTCTTAACTCTCGAATAAGAGGATATGGTGACTATGCCACTCCAGAACAAGGACTTCCCGTAACAAAACCATCGAGTAATTGGTGGGAATTGTGTATGACCATGAACGACTCTTGGGGTTATCAACACAATGATCATAACTACAAAACGCCTAATCAGATTATTCGGATGCTAGTTGATTGCATTAGTTTGGGAGGAAATCTTCTTCTGGATATAGGACCTAAGGCTGATGGAACAATTCCTGAAGAACAGGTTAATATTCTTAAAGAGTTAGGACGATGGACCAACAAGCATAGTGAAGCAATCTATGGAAGTCGTGCAGGAATTCCTCGTGAGCACTTTTATGGTCCGACTGCACTCAATAAAAAAGGTGACATTCTTTACTTGTTCCTTCCTCATAAACCCAATGGACCAATCATGATTAAAGGATTGAAAAATAAGATTAATCGTGCATGGGTTGTTGGTAATGGAACCAAACTCCATTGGAATGTTGTAGGCAAACTTTACTGGAGCTCTGTTCCTGGTATCGTTTATATGGATGTTCCGGAATCGGTACTTGATGATCAGGTTACAGTAATCGCTGTATTACTTGATGGGAAAGTAGATTTATACCGAGAAAAAGGTCAGGTTATTGAAAGTAACTAAACAATCAAATCCCCTATTGTAGTGATCCAATAGGGGAATATTCATCTTTATTCTATATCGCTAAGATGAAGATCTAGTGCTTTTACTGAGATTAAAATCTCTTGAATAGAGAGTGCCAAAGAAGCGATAAGAAGCACTAAGGCGATTCCGAATACCACCTCTGCACTGGTCTGCCATTTCACATACACTAAGAACATACATAACACACATAACAGCAAGCTGGTTATTCCCAAAACCTGCATTGCTCTTGTTAATTTTAAGCGTCGACGAAGGTTCTCAATCTGCCCTATAATTAGTGCGCTTGGCTTCTCCTTTAATCGTGAATGTAGATTTCTCACAACCGATGCATATGCAAGAAAACGGTTGGTGTATGCCAAAAGAATCAAAGATATTGCCGAAAATAATAGTGCGGGAGTAGTGAGTGTAAGCATAGTAATATTCGTATTTATTCCTTTTCTGTAAAGGTAAAATAAATTAATCGATTTCTTGCGATGTACCTGAGCTCCTAATCCAGAGCTTTTTCCAAAAAAAGAGCTGCTCAATTTTCATCAAGCAGCTCTCGCATATATTTATTACTAAATATTCTTTCAATCAGAATTATACGTTGAATCTAAAGTGCATAATATCACCATCCTGTACAACATACTCTTTACCTTCAACCGACATCTTTCCTGCTTCTTTACAAGCTTGTTCTGATCCTAGTTCTACAAAGGTATTGTACTTAATTACTTCTGCTCTAATAAATCCTTTTTCAAAGTCGGTGTGAATTACTCCTGCAGCTTGAGGTGCTTTCCATCCTTTATGGAATGTCCATGCACGTACCTCTTTAACACCTGCAGTAAAGTAAGTCTCTAACTGCAACAAACGATATGCTGCCTTAATTAGTTTCGATACTCCCGACTCATCAAGACCAAGATCATCAAGGAACATTTGTCTCTCCTCAAAGTCTTCTAACTCTGCGATATCAGCCTCTGTAGCCGCAGCAATCATCAAAATTTGAGCATTCTCATCTTTCACTGCTTCCTCTACTTTGGCAACAAATTTATTGCCTTCGCGAATTGACGCTTCATCAACATTACAAACATACAAGATAGGCTTGTTGGTAAGTAATTGTAATCCTCTTGCCAATTCAATTTCGCTATCTTCCAAGTCTACTGTTCTGGCCGACTTACCTTGTAATAATGCCTCTTTATATTTCGTCAATAATGCAAACAATCTTTTTGCTTCAGGATCATTTCCTGTTCTCGCTTGCTTTTCTACTCTCAAGATTCTAGACTCAACAGTCTCAAGGTCTTTTAATTGTAATTCAATATCGATAGTCTCCTTGTCTCGAATTGGATCAATTGAACCATCGACATGAGTAATATTTTCATTTTCGAAACATCTTAACACATGGATAATCGCATCTGTCTCACGGATGTTTCCAAGAAATTTATTCCCTAATCCTTCTCCCTTACTCGCTCCACGAACCAGTCCTGCAATATCAACGATCTCTACAGTTGTTGGCATCACCCTTTCTGGATTAACCAGCTCTTCCAACTTAATTAAGCGATCATCTGGTACTGTAATTACACCAATGTTAGGCTCAATTGTACAAAATGGAAAGTTTGCCGACTGTGCCTTCGCGTTTGACAAACAATTGAATAGAGTAGATTTACCAACGTTGGGCAAACCAACGATTCCACATTTTAATGCCATGTTCTTATTCTTAAATTTTTGCGCTGCAAAGATAACCGTTTATTTAAATCAGTAAAAATTAACATGGTAAGTAATTCAAGATATTAACAATTGACTTAATACTTATCCTAAAAAACGGCAGATATCCATCTTTGAAAGTATCCTACAAAAAAATATTCGTACTTTTAAACCTTCATGGCAAATCACAGTCTTACAAAGTGAATATGCTTGACCCTAAAACGCATGATGAGTCCAGAAGAACAGAAAATATTACGTAACCTGAAGGATGAAAACTCTAAAAATAGAGCTTTTAATGACTTGGTGAACCTGTACAAGCAACGTTTGTATTGGCACATCCGGAAAATCGTTATCAGTCACGACGATGCTGATGATGTGCTTCAAAATACATTTCTGAAAGTCTGGAAGAGCATTGATAATTTCAGATCGGAAGCAGGTTTGTATACTTGGTTGTACCGTATCGCAACTAATGAAGCATTGAGTTTTTTGAAGCAAAAGCAGAAAAGAAGTATTTTGCCATTAAATGATGTGTCGGAATATCTTGTTGAAACTCTAAAAGCTGAGAATCATTTCTCTGGTGATGAAATTCAACAAAAATTTCAGGAAGCCATCATAAGGTTACCTGAAAAACAAAGATTGGTATTTAACATGAAGTATTATGATGATATAAAATATCAGGATATGTCGAAAATTCTCGATACTTCTGAGGGTGCACTTAAAGCATCATATCATCATGCTGTAAAAAAGATCGAAGAGTTTATGAGAAATCAGGCTTAAACTTTTTCAGATATTAAGAGTCTAATAAAATGAATATGAAAAAGATTAATGATTTAAGTTCTACTTTAAGTAACCATTTTTCCGTAATATTAAACTGGTGATCTAATAGTAGATATTTAATCTTAATATTAGCGCGATGAGAGACGACAAAAACATACAAAACAATAATCCTTTTGAAATGCCAGGAAAGGAGAATCCGTTCTCTACACCTGAAGGTTATTTCGAGAGCTTCAATGATCGCCTTCAAGGCAAAATTGAAGAACAAGAAAATCCTCAAAAAGGGAAAGTATTACATATGCTGAGACCTGCTCTGGGACTGGTTGCAAGCTTTTTAGTGGTATTCCTGTTATTATACGTACCATTAAAAATATATATGCCAAAAATTGCAGAGCAGTACTACTCCAAGGAACAGGTTGTTGATACAACAGAAGGGATGGAGGCTATTCTTGCTGAAATAGAAGATCAATTCTTCTTATTTGAAAGTACCGTAACGAATGAGACAGAAGAACTTGAGCCTGATCAAATCATGGACTGTATAGCCATGGAGATAAAAGACTATGACCTTATATTTGCTGAATCTTTAAATAATTAGACTATGAATGTCAAAGCTATAACAATAACAATTATCACTTTTTTTGCATTAACAATTGGAGCATCTGCTCAAAAACATCGAATGCAAAAAGACTTGTGGGATAGATATAAAGCAGAGAAGATTTCATATCTAACCGAAAATCTTGATCTTACTCCAGAAGAAGCGATGGCATTTTGGCCTGTGTATAATGAATTTGAGAAGAAGCGGGGTGAAATCGCGATGAAGCGTAGACAAAATGAAATGCGTTTTCGAGAGGAAGCCGACGCACTATCTGATAAGGAAATTAGCGAAATGCTGAATAGTTATTCTTCTGCAATGAAAGAAGAAGCAAATCTTGTTGAAACGTATAATAAGAAATTCCAAAAGATTTTACCTCCGATAAAGGTATTTAAGCTATACCAGTCGGAGTCGAAATTCCGATATCATATGATGCGAAAGTATCGTCAAGAACAACATCGAGAAAAGAAATAAAAAGAAAGCCCTCATTATTGCGAAAGGGCACTGAAAAACTTCCCTTTTTTAGGATAGTTTGAAATAATAAGGGTGTAATATTTAGGCAAAATGCTCAAATGTTACATCCTTGTTTTTTATGATCGGAAATTGTTTTCTAAGTCAAAATCGGCGTAAAATTAAGTTCTGGAA
>SJCO01000260.1 GCA_005217565.1 Puteibacter caeruleilacunae | reverse complement strand
GTATGGAGTAAGCTGTCTCATGAGCTTCCTTGAGGATTAGTTCCCGAACAGGTTTGAKGTCGGGRACACACARTCKGTCCTTGAACCATATCACTCCCTCTTCATCCTCTCGAAAGTCTTTGCCTCTTCCTTCTAAGATCAGCTGCCGGATCTTGTTGATGYTTTCATCATCCTTCTRCCCTTCTTTGATCTCCCKCTCTAGGGTGGGCTCTAATTCCACTGTTACTCCTTGCGTACTGTTCAGRAAACCGAGRCTCAGTCTGTCGAACTCYTTGGCTAACTCATACGGCATYGGGTACGWGGCCAACATATTGACTTGACTCTTCCT
>SJCO01000259.1 GCA_005217565.1 Puteibacter caeruleilacunae | reverse complement strand
AACTTGTTATTATTATTGTTCATGTTAAGATCATTAAATTAATGGGAACATGGAGAACCACCCGGGAAAACAGTGCTACCACAAGGGTTTAATGGGACGCCCTTGGCTGAYTAATTAGGAAAGCTAGTGGAAGACTACCTTACCYGAAAGGGGCAAGGGCAGTAGGGGAGAGGTCAGTGCGGGGAGGTCCCTGGTTGATTTTGCTGCGATGGCGGTCAGCCAGGAACCCTGTACTGGATCTTCCCATAAACTGTAGCGGGTTTTCGGAAGCTAGTGGAACTTTGTAAAGGCCTCGTAGTGGATCCCTAGCCATTCACCTTKGTAGTGTCTAAGGGTCTAGCTAACCCTGGCGACATGGGATACACGACTTGTGGGTACAGGGTACAACCTCTACAGAGTGTAAAACTGGTATACTAGTCGTGCTCGCGGTCATGAGCAGCTCAGAGTCGTGCTCGCGGTCATGAGCAGCTCAG
>SJCO01000253.1 GCA_005217565.1 Puteibacter caeruleilacunae | reverse complement strand
TCAAGCYGAAACAATAAAATGGCGTGATAGAAAGGTCCGGCTAAARAATATTGAGCCAGGACACTTGGTGCTTCGGAGAGTGGCYAAYCCAGATACAGTGGGCAAGCTRCAGATGAAATGGGAAGGACCCTTCTTAGTAGAATCTTCGTCAAGGCCTGGWTCGTACAGATTGAAGGACATGGATGGCAACGAAATTCCAAGRTCTTGGAATGCGGATGAGCTTCGGCGGTTTTATGTATAACTCGATGTAATTTTGACTTTTCTTTTCTTTTTCATGGCACC
>SJCO01000029.1 GCA_005217565.1 Puteibacter caeruleilacunae | reverse complement strand
GATTGCTATTAGACTTTTTATGTATCCTCTTTCTGCAATAATAATTGTAGCAGGACTACTTGCAATTTACAGTTCTACACTGCGTGGCACAGTTGCAGGAATTACTGCGATTTCATTTGTTTCGATTTGGATTTATGCCGACATCAAAATGATAATAAAACAGAAAAAAGCACGAAAGCACGACAATGTACATACGGATTAAATCCAAAAGTAAATACTCGATAAAAACAGAGAATACCACTGCGCCTATTGATATTACCCTTCATATCCCGACGAATTGCTCGCACAACGTCGTGGGCAAAAGATAAAACCTACAGTACTGGCATGCGGAGCGGTGGTTGAAAATGATAGAACGGTGAAAAGGTTGGAAAGTTGGAAGGTTGGAAGGTAGAAAGGTTGGAAGGTTGGAAGGTGGAACGGTGAGAGTGCGAAGGATAGTACCCAGAGGAATAGGAAACCGGATAACCGGAAAAAGGAAACAGGATTCGCTTCGATGAAATGCAGCCCGTTAGGGATGCCAATGTCTGAAGCAACAATGTGGAATACAAATAATCGACCACCAGCACATCATCAACGCACAGCTGGGCATTAGGCCAGCAAATGACTGTAGCAACAACGTGATATACAAGCAATCTACCACAACAACATCATTAACGCACGCTGCTGGGCGTTAGGCCAGCCAATGGCTGTAGCCCTGGAAGAGCGTCAGCGATTCCAGGGTTAAAACGTATACCACAACAAAAATCGGGAAATATATTTATGTGGTTACGTACCTTTTTCTAAAGACATTATCTGCCCCAAAGGGCAGAACAACCACCACAGCAACGCATTGCAGCCCGTTAGGGATGCCAATGTCTGTAGCAACAACGTGGTATACATACAATCGACCACAACAACATCATTAACGAATGCTGGGCGTTAGGCCAGCCAATGTCTGTAGCAACAAAGAATACCTCCAACCTCCTTACCTCCCCGTAAGATTAGGAGGCCTTGACCATATTAGAATATGCTAATTCATTTGAATCTAAAAAAAGATTTTAATAAATTTAGAAGTCCTTATGATAATTTAAGTTCATCATAAGCTTATACGTTCACAAACAAGTTGCCACAGATTCTAAAATATGAAACGATTAATTAAATGGATACTAATAACAGCGGTATTCGTCCTGACAACTCATATTGGTTTGCAATTTTATTTTGGTAGGATCGACTATAAAGAGACTTTGAGAACGGAATATCATCCAATTGATAGTGTCCAAATAATTGAAACTAATCATTTTAAAATAATGACCCCTAAAAACTGGATTCATATTTTTCAGGGGTACGGAGCAGAACTTGATGCAGCTGGATGTTTTATTACAGGAAATGGAAGAATTCACTATGAATATGGAATGTTCTCAAATGAATTTACATTCGATTCAATTTTTGTATTTCAACAAGACTCTTTGACTTTGAATCGATTTACAATTTTTATAGGCAAAAATGAATCGAATGAATATGGGATCCATATTCCAAGACAACACGAAATGCAGTTTCCATTTTCATTTTATATGAGTGAAGCTTGTAGAGTTAATTTCACAGAGTTGAGTAATTCAATTAGGAATTTAGAATTCAAAAAGGCTTATATTTTCGACTCCAAAGAAGTACAAAACTAGTGGTAACAAATCATCATTGCTCGTTAAGAAGTACAGCAGGTGAATCGCCATAAAATTCCCGAAGCAAGGCATGCAGTAAAATATCCTTCTTTTCTGAGTCATTGCAATTTTCCCATACCGAGAATAAACTCCGGATATTAGCTTCATTTGTTTTTAAATATATTTTCTGATTCCCTATACTAGTCCCTTTCAAACTATATAAGAATACCTTTTCACACTTCCTTAAATATTCAGTATCAGAGCTACTTAAATAATGAAGCAGATAGTTTTTAGCTAATTTCAATCCTAAATACCTCTTTTTAAGATCATTTTGACATCTTCCATGCGCACTTTCCAGACCTTCCGTTAAATCGCTGAAATCTATCCCTTCTTGCTGCGAATCAATTGCTTTCTGATAAATTTCTCTTTCTAACTTTTTATATTCAATTTCATAATCCGTCACATCCTCATTAGTAATACAAGCTGTGTCTTTCATTTTAGCCTTTATGGATGGAACCAGACTGTCATACATGCTGATTTTTGCACCTTCTTGTCCTTTTCTATCTAAAGCTTCCTGCAAACGTTTTTTCAGATTGCTATCTTTGAAACTGAAGTAATCAATTGCAGGTTTCTCGTTTCCACAAGTGATCATTAATACGGAGATACAAATCAATAAATAATATCCTTTGTTCATGTCGCTAATATTTTGATAATGCCATTACAACCACCATCATTAATAAAATGGTCATTCCTTTCTCAACTATTAATTGATTATGAGGATCAAGGCAGGCACGACTTATTGTTGATAAAAATGGCGAACTCATTGATCTTTGTTACCTTTCATTGGGTTGTTAAAATGGAATATAATTTTCCTTCAAAAGAAATAAAAAAAAGCCTATTGCTATACTACAAATTGTTCAGATAGTTTAAATATTATGTCAATATATTCTAAAAGGTAATTCATTTCATTCTAAATCATCGTTCAATCACCACATACAACCCAAGCAATCAATGTGTTACCTAATAACCTTACTCAAAGCGTGTCTTTGTATTTAAACTTGTCTTTTGGGAGGAGTCAGAGTAAGTGTTTCTCGAGGACCTTCAGACGCTGACAAGTGATCCATATTCACAACTACAAGCCAATGCATCGGAATTGGCCTTGTGACTGCCGATCGTTGATAAAAGCTCCAGACCAAGGCAATGGAACTAACCTCCTGAAAGGAAACTTTGATTAAAGTACTAGGCCATGGCACTGAGATTGGCCTCCTGAAAAAAGTGATTGATTTAGCAGCGGTTGCTTAGTAAAACTGGGAAGCTTCGAACGGAGAGAGAAGATCACCCAGTTGCACTTAGCAAGTGCAATAAATCGATTACGTTTTTCAGGCAGCCTTGACTTTTTTGCTTCGTTCTTGTGTTAAGTCACCGCATTTAGCAAATGCTATATCAAAAAGAAACAGTGTTGTTTCTTAAGAGACAAAAATGAAGAGCCTGTTCAACTGGTAGAAAATAGAGATTATAGATTCGCTATTAGAAGTAAAATTTCAAATGTATCTTGATAAAAGTGTAGTCGATACACATATTTATCTTGATAAAAGTGTTGTAGGAATACATTTTTATCAAGATAAAAGTGTTGTAGGAATACATTTTTATCAGGATAAAAGTGTAATTTTATAACAGAATATAATAGTTAAGACATATGTATCGGGAGTCGATTATAAGTTTAAAAAGGTGGAAAGAAAATAAATTTCGTAAACCACTAATTGTAAGAGGTGCTCGCCAGGTGGGAAAAACATGGCTTTTAAAGGAGTTTGGACGTACAGAATATGACAAACTTGTGTACGTGAATTTTGAAGAAAATCCTGCATTGCAAAATATGTTTACTACTGACTTTAGCATAGAGCGTATCATTACAGCCCTTCAAATACATGCACAAACAACAATAACGGCCGAAAATACTCTGATTGTCTTTGATGAAATACAGTCTGCGGAACGGGGAGTGACCTCTTTGAAATATTTTTGTGAAAACGCTCCACAATATCATGTAATTGCTGCAGGTTCGTTACTCAGGATGGGATTGCATAGTCAGGTTTCATTTCCTGTAGGTAAGGTTGATTTTCTTGATCTCCGTCCTCTTTCCTTTTTTGAGTTTCTACTGTCATTGAATGAATCAGAACTGGTTAATGCTCTTAGGGAAAAAAAATGGAGCATTATTTCTATTTTCGCCGATAAATTGAAAGAGTATCTTCGTTATTTTTTTTATGTGGGAGGTATGCCCGAGGTGGTTAATGCTTTTGCGCAAACACGAGATTGGCAATTAGTACGACAGATTCAAAGCAGAATATTAAATTCGTATGAAGGAGACTTTTCAAAACATGCTCCTTATGATATCGTACCTCGAATTAGAATGGTATGGAAAAGTATTCCTTCGCAGCTAGCAAAAGAGAATAAGAAATTTATATATGGAGTTTTGAGAGAAGGCGCACGTTCCAAAGACTTTGAACTAGCTATTCAGTGGTTGGAGGATTGTGGATTATTACTTAAAATTCATCGTGTATCGAAACCTGGAATACCGCTGGCAGCATATCAGGAAATGTCTGTTTTTAAGTTATTTCTTCATGATGTAGGATTACTTGGTGCTATGGCAGGACTGGATGTACGAACAATAATTGATGGGGATGAAATCTTTACGGAGTTTAAGGGCGCCCTAACAGAACAATATGTGATGCAACAGCTGCGTCTAAATAATGAACGATATATTGGCTATTGGACTAATAATCGGAGTACTTCTGAAGTTGATTTTGTTATTCAGGAAGAAGGGAAAACTATTCCTATTGAAGTGAAATCGGGTGATAACCTAAGAGCGAAAAGTTTTAAACTGTTCTGTGAAAAGTACAAACCTTCTATGGCGATTCGAACTTCACAAGCTAATTATAAGGAAGAAGAATGGATGACAAATGTTCCATTATATTCTATTGGTGAAGAGAATTTGTAACGAAGACGTTCTAAGTTACGAGGTATACTTTGGAGAACACACTCACAGGACCTCCGGCATGCTGTGCCTTGATGTGGGCTAAAAAGGAAATGTCCCGTTGGAACATAGGGGAAGAAAACGATTGTGAATCAAATTATCCCTCATTTTATTACAAAAAACAGTGTTATTATCCCTCATTCTATGACAACTTCACTACATATTTACCCTCATTTCATTACAACTTTACTGAATTTTTACCCTCATTTCATTACAAAATTCATTATCTTTAATCCACAAACAAAGACTATACTGTATGTTTAGCAGAGATATAATAGAGGAACTAAACAAGTGGGCCGAGAGAAAGAACCGAAAACCCCTCGTATTGAGAGGAGCCAGACAAGTTGGAAAAACCACTGCTGTAAAGATATTTTCAAAGGAATTTGACCAATACATTTACCTCAATCTGGAGAAGAACGAAGAAAGAGAAATCTTTGATCGTGAATACTCTTTTAATGATTTGCTTACAACATTATTCATTTATTCGGAGAAAAAACGAAAAGGAGGTAAAACATTAATATTTATTGATGAGATTCAGAATTCGTCAAAAGCTATTACCTTGTTGCGCTACTTTTACGAAGAAGCAGAAGATCTTTACGTAATAGCAGCTGGTTCCTTGCTTGAAAGTATACTTGATCGGAAAGTATCCTTCCCTGTTGGACGTGTTGAATTTATGGCCGTACGCCCATTTTCCTTTTGCGAATTCCTGAATGCAAATAATTCCCAGTTGGCTGAAGCACTTAAACAGCCAACTGTTCCGGATTTTTTACACGATCAATTTGATGCATGGTTTAAAAAGTATACAACTATAGGTGGTATGCCAGAAGTTGTGAAAGAATATGTTGAAAATGACAAAGATGTCACGGCGCTTGACATTGTATATAATAGCCTTATTACCTCCTATACTGATGATATTGAGAAATATGCTGGCTCTCAAGCTCAAATACCTTACATACGCCATGTAATAACTAATATATTTCGAGAGGGAGGGAAGAAAATTACCTTTGAAAAATTTGGGAACTCTGGTTATCGCTCAAGAGAAATGAGAGAAGCTTTCCGTGTTGTTGAAAGGACCATGCTCATTCATCTTGTACATCCTTGCACTTCAACCAACCTTCCAATGTCTCCGGTAATAAAGAAAAAACCACGTTTGCATATCCTTGATACTGGTTTGATAAATTATTCATTGCAGATTATGGGATCATTGGTATTTGATAAAAATATTAATGAGGCACACCGTGGAATTATCGCAGAGCACATTGTAGGGCAAGAATTACTTGCATCAACCTCATCAATAATGAATAAACTATACTTCTGGACACGCGAAAAAGCTGAATCAAGCGCTGAAATAGATTATATTCTACCATATAAAGGTAATATAATACCAATTGAAGTTAAAGCGGGTGCTATTGGGAAGTTACGTTCATTACTCCGATTTATGGATGAAGCACCGCATTCCCTGGCTGTACGAGTGTACCAAGGTGAATATTTAGTTCAACAAGCCAAAACGTTGAAAGGAAAAGAGTTTACGCTCTTAAACCTCCCTTTTTATATGGTACACAGGATTGAACGAGAACTTAATAAGCTAATGTAGTTTTTCAAAAAATTAAATAGGTCGGTGGTTGTTCCGCCGATGGGAAGTGTTGCACCTTGTAGGTTATGGGCTGCCACGGCGGTGTTATTGCGATTGTGATCATTGATGTCCCATGACTCGTTCCTCGTCATGGGCAAAAAAGAGAATGTCCCGCTGGGACAGGTAGGATTTCGATTGTGATCATGATATCCCACGACTCGTACCTCGTCATGGGCAAAAAAGAGAATGTCCCGCTGGGACAAGAGGGATTTCGATTGTGATCATGATGTCCCATGACTCGTGCCTCGTCATGGGCAAAAAAGAAAATGTCCCAATGGGACAAAAGCTGCGAGGTTGCTGTTCATGTGCTTCTTAAGAGTCAAAAATGAAGAACCAACATAATTATTTCTTATTCAAAACAATGCATAAAGAATAATTTTGTAAATTTGATAAGGTCGCACATGTATTGACAGACTCCAAGCCTCAGAAATATATGTCCTCTCTAACATCTTTTTTTTAGTTTTTTAATCAATCCTAATTGAGAACAGATGAACAGACTGCACATCATTTTTACAGTTTTAAGCTTTTATGCTTTAGCTACGACATGTTATTCCCAACCCATAGTTTCGGGTGATAAATTACCAGTTCTGGATAAAACGAAATCGTATCCTGAGAAGAAACTTGAGTTTGAAACAGAATTATCATATGTACCCCTTGAGACTTCGGATAATGTATTGATGGGAGAAACTTGTTACCTGAAGTATTTATCAGATAATAGGATTTTGGTGGCAGATAAAATTCGTGGAGATGTATTTATTTTTGATATTAAAGGTAAGTTACATTCCAAGTTTAATCATAAAGGAGGGAAAGGATATACGTTTGTAAGCTCTGTAGCATACGCCGAAAAAGACAAAGAGGTGTTTACTTTAGATGAGGTTTACAAGAAGATTTTTGTTTTTACTGAGGATGGTACATTGCTACGTAGTTTCAGAACTCCTCCAGAAACACATGTAAGAATGATTTACAATTTCGATAAGAACAATCTGTTATGTTTCAGTGAAAATACTTTGGGTACAGCAAAGCCAACACGGCCTTACTTTTTTATATCCAAGGAGAATGGTGAAATTACTGATTACGTTAATCTTGAGATAGCAAAAACAAAGCCTAGTCGCTTTAGCGAATCCATCAGGAAGAATTATTCTATGAGCTACAGTTGGTGTCGTATCTATCCTGATAATTGCAAATTTGGGAATAAATTTATTCTTGCTGACAGATCAATGGATACTGTTTATTTATTAAAACAAGATAAATCATTAACTCCTTTATTTACACAAATTCCATCAGTAAACGCTGAACACCCTACTGGTGTTTCCATTGGCATGATGACCGATCGCTATCTAAAGATATCTGTAATGTCTCATGATTATAAAGAGGGACTGAAAATTGTTAAATCAGGAGGAAAATGGGACACTGAGTTGTTGACTTTTATTTTTGATTTGAAAACAGGAGAATTCTTTGAAGATCCTAGAAAATACAAAAATAGGCTTCCTAAATATTCCCTTTTGAATGTTGATGTTCCTGAGAATACGTGTGCCGGATTAAGACAACCATGGCGTATTATTCAATCATATAAGTCCGGACGAATTAAACACGATAAACTATTGTTGGAATTAGCTCCTAAATTAGATATTCAAGATAATCCAGTAGTCAAAATTGAAAAAATTAGATAGCCCTATGAACAGACTGCACATCATTTTTACCGTTTTAAGCTTTTATGCTTTAGCTACAGTATGCTATTCCCAACCAATAGTATCGGGTGATAAATTACCAGTTCTGGATAAAACGAAATCGTATCCTGAGAAGAAACTTGAGTTTGAAACAGAATTATCATATATCCCTCTGGAGACTTCGGAAAAGGTGTTGTTTGGAGAATTTTGTGAGTTGACATATGTTTCTGATGATAGAGTTGTAGTGGCAGACGAGATACGTGGAGATGTGTTTATTTTCGACATTAATGGAAAGTTACATTCCAAGTTTAATCAGAAAGGAGGAAAAGGATATGTCTTTGTAAGCTTTCTTGCTTACGCCGAAAACGAGAAAGAGGTGTTTGTTTTGGATAAAATCACCAAGAAGATTTTTGTCTTTACAGAAGATGGAAACCAATTACGAAGTTTTAAAACTCCACCCGAAACGCATGTAATGAAAATTTACAACTTCGACAAAAACACCCTGTTGTGCTTTAATGAAAATCAATTTGGTTCATCAGAGCCAACGAAACCATATTTTTTCATTTCAAAAGAGACTGGAGAAATCACTGAGTATATTGATATTGAGGTGGAAAGCGTAAATCAATGCTATTTTGTGGAACAAAAGAGTAAAAACACTTCGAGAGGATACTCATTCAGACGTAACTTCCCCGAAAATTGCAAATTTGGGGACAATTTCATTCTTGCAAACAGATCAATGGATACGGTGTATTTGCTAAAGAAGGATAAATCATTAACTCCATTATTCACGCAAACACCAACAGTACACTCTGAACATCCTACTGCCGCTTTCATTGGAATGATAATACACAATCGTTTCTTGAAGATATGTGTATCATCATACGACTATAAAGAGGGACTCAAGATTCTTAAATCGGGAGGAAGATGGCGACCTGAATCGATATATTATATATTTGATATGAAGACTGGTGAATTTTTCAAGGAACCTACTAAACCATATAAGAAATCTGAACATACAGTTCGTCATATTGATATTTCAGAGAATACATATGCTGGATTAAGACAACCATGGCAGATTATTGACTCTTACAAGAAAGGGCGATTGAAGGATGATAAACTATTGTTGGAATTAGCTCCTAAATTAAATCTTGAAGACAATCCGGTACTTGAAATTGAAAAATTTAGGTAGGCAGTATTTGTTCCGCCGACAGGTAGTGTTACACCTTGTAGGTTATGGGATGCCACGGCGGTATTATTTCGATTGTGATTATTGTGTCCCACGACTCGTGCCTCGTCATGGGCAAAAAAGAGAATGTCCCGCTGGGACAAAAGGCAGTAGCATGCGAAGGTCAGCGCGTCACAGCCACGCTGGATAATAGGCCAACGGTCTTATAGTATGCATATATCAGAGCGTTACCTTTCAGCGTCCGCAGGACCTGAAAGCGTATCAAACCAAGATATAGCAACGAATGTGGGAAATCAGACTACTCCTTGAATTTATGAAACAAAAAGAACAAACCAACCAACAATAAAGGCAAATTCCATATGAATCTTTCTTTGGGATTTTCTGTTTTGAACAAGAAATACTACTGCCGGCACTATGTTAAGTCGTTACAATAATCTTATCAAAAAGTGACCGTAACATCTCACTAGACCTTGCTTCTTCATTTAATTGTATTTCAACTGTTTCCTTGTTCATTGATACGAATAATAAAATTTCGTTGTTTTTCCCTGAGATGCAAATYTYATCATTGCTRATCCATTTAACATCGCCTAGAATCATTGTTAGAAAGTAAAAGTTTGGTAATATCTTAATTACTTCTATTTCCTTTATGGTTTTATCATTCTTGTCTTGGAATATCGCTACAATTTGTAAATGAGTTTTGTGTAGAAATGTTCTTATTTCCACCTTGTATTCTTTTTCGTGTGAATAAATGGTGTCAAAACGCTTTAGTTCAACAAATTCCTGGGCCAAATAACTTAATGCATAATTAAATGCTGCTTCAAAAGGAGATTTATCAATATTTAACCGCTCGCAGGCTATGTATACATTCTTTACTATCTGCTGTAGGATTTCATTTCGTCTTTCAATAATATTGGTCTTAGAGAAGAAATCATTAAAATCGTAGTAATTAGTGATTGCACATACAGGATTTCCAGTAAAAAAAGGCATAAATCTAAAGGAATCTTTCTGAGTATGTAGGTCTATTCTAATTTTCCCAAGCCCTCTAACCTTTAAGCCTTTCACATGGGAGCTAAATATTGATGCAACCAAATTTGCTGTAAGATTAAAATCCTTTTGTTGGTCGCTTGATAAAGAACAATTATCGTCAGCAACTATATCGATATAAAATTTGTACATAATGTTAAGTTAAAGATTATAGGGATAAATTTAAGCGTCCGCCCTTGCGCACTATTTACGCCTAAATATAAGCAAAACGCATGAGTAGGGCTATTATTTTGAAACGGGAATCCAATTTTGCGTAAGTAGCTGGTCTAGTTTGTTTGCCTTATGATCAGAAATGCGTGCAAGTACATTATTGGAAGTACTACATTAAAAGACATGGTTAGATAAAGAATATGGTATTTTTTCCGAGGCGTTAGATTTATCCTAAAACCTCGATCATGGTTTATAGCCTACGTAACCCGAAAAACCTCCTTGAGACGGGAGTAAATCAATCTTCAGGGAATTGAGATTTCGATAACGCTTCTGCGATAATAGGATTTTACTTCACTGTATATTCAGGATTAAATCCAACGAAACCTCCATAGGCACCTCTATCTGAATGTAAGATATCTAATCCTGCTGCACCGACCTTGTGACGCGACTTAGAACACTTCTTACCAAAATCATAATTGTACAATATAAGTCTCTTGAATCTTCCTTTGCGTGTGTATTTAGCAACAAAGTTAATGTGACCATTTCTCAAATATGTAGTTAATTTACCAATAGGCTTCCCTTCCATAAATTCCCCCCTAATCCGTACTTTATCGTCCTCATAATAATCAACAACTTCGCCGTTAGCTAGTTCATTACACCAAAAGTAGAAATGATGGTCCCCATGAGGGTTAATACCATCAAAAGTAGACATTTCCATCAGTTTAGGTAATACAATACTTATGTGTAATTCATCAGAATTAGGAACCTCAAAATCAAAATATAGCAATTTAAATTGATCACATCGATTTATATTGATCCATGCATGCGCGTTTCCTTTTTTTAAAATATTAACACCTTTAGAATTTTCATGAGCACCAGTACTATCAGTCAAGCTTACTGTATACGATAGCTTATTTTCACATTCAATACAAGAATCATGAATCTTCAAATAAACCTTACATTGCCCGAGGCAAACAATAGGTAACCAAAGGAATATCAATAGTATATAATGTTTCATTTTTTTCCAAAAAAAGTCGGTGCATTAACTCTCTGTCCTACAATACAAGCTCAGCCTAATTACCTAGAGTAGTGACTTTTAAGATACGTTTATCGTATACCTCCTGAGTCAAACTTCCCTTGTACTGTTTTATTTCTTCTAGTTTGATAAGTGAACCAACATAATCAACAAGCTTTTCATTTTTATATTGTGCATCAAATAAAGTCCCAAGACCGTATTCTATAGTTGGAGTAGAACCTTTACTTTTAGAAATACTTATCACCAACTTTTCTCCAGTCTCAGTGTCTTCATAATACAATCTTATAAAATACTCAGTTGCTTTGTTATCTATAACCCACTTCCCTTTTGATACATTTTTCAATTCATTTAACTTTTTTACCACAGTAGAATCTATAAAAGAAATAGATAGCTCTCCCTCTATATCATATTCTCCATATCCATCAAAAACAACCTCAACACAATCATAAGCATCACTATCTTTACTTCCTTTGTATTCTGAACAGGAACATAGAAATGCTACTAAAATAATAATCCACTTAACCATAGCTGTCATTATTTATCTGATATATTGATTATTTCTTTAAGACCTTAATGTACCAAAGCCCACTCCTCTAGCAAACTATCTACCCTTAAATATAAGCAAAACGCATGAGTAGGGCTATTATTTTTGTTTATCTCTCATGGTTACAGCGAGAGCAAGTTATGAACTTGCGCCAGTTGTAATTCATTATTGAACTTCTCTATAGGGCGATATTGATTCCGACACAACCCTTAATATGGAAGCAACTCTATCAAGATCTACGCTGGTTAACAGTCTATCGTCATCCTTCAAAGAGACTCCAATCCTTCCTCAGATGACATGATTAACAAGTATGAGCAACTTTTAATATAAACTTCCCATCCTTTCGCCATCTAATCCAACCTTTTATATCAATTGATGAAGGAGCTTCTCCACTGTAGCAATCTTTATCATCAACTACTTTTACCCAATCTCCATCAATCTCAACAGGCAAATATGTCCATTTGTCAAAATCATTCACTTCATCAGCATCTTCATCTGGACTTACTCGAATTGGATTTTGTTGCGTAGGCATAGGATAGGACTCCATAATATATTTCTCTACGTTTTTAAACTGAATGGACTTGCTTGTTACATCTTTACTTACTAATGCTACCTTTTCGTTTAACTCAACCTTATAAAACTGATCTGTTATCTCGTAGCATCTTAGAATAAAAAATCCATATTCAGGTTCAAAAACCTCAGCATCTACCAACTTTTTATATAAATGCTCTTCGTCGTATACCGCATAGTCAATTCCATGTAATGATATAACTCGATTTTGTAAATACAGTATTGTATCTCCATTTTGGTCTAAAACAGAAACAGCCTCTTCTTGATTAGTAATTCTTGAAAAATCAATAAAAACAAAACCTATTGGATTATTCTCTGTTTTGTTATCTTGAAAATAAGCTGTTAATGCTTTATGAGGACAACACAAATTCAAGATGCTAAATATCAAACCAATAAATATTATATTTTTCATATCGTCATTTCTTATATTGTTAGGCCTCACCCTTGAATACTATTTACGCCTAAATATAAGCAAAACGCATGAGTAGGGCTATTATTTTTGTTTATCTCTCATGGTTACAGCGAGAGCAAGTTATGAACTTGCGCCAGTTGTAATTCATTATTGAACTTCTCTATTGGGCGATATTGATTCCGACACAACCCTTAATATGGAAGCAACTCTATCAAGATCTACGCTGGTTAACGGTCTATCGTCATCCTTCAAAAGGAGCATTAGTGATTCCCAGTCATCCTTCAAAGAGCCAATATCTGGATCAATACAATCCTTACCAAAATTATCCCATTCATCTGTTCCAATCAGTTTATAAAAATCTGTATTGGATGAAAAATTCTCAATGTTTACCCCTTCAAGATATTCTACTACCTTCTTCAATATGGGGATTAGATCTGTTTTACTTATTATAACCGACATAACCAATTTTCATATTTTCTTTGCCCTGTCTTATTATTCAAGTTCACCTTGCGGTTTCTTAATATGTTTGTCTTACGATTTTTCTCTTACCTCCAGTGTGAATGAAAAATACCCTTCAGCAAGTGGGGCTTTTTCAACTTCAGCCTACTCTTCACTGATTGATAAGATCTTCAGTAGTGCAGAGTCAGTTTTCCTCCAAATAATAGGCCTCAAACTTGCGTGTATAACCGACAGCTTCTTCCGTTGTAAATAAACCCTTCTCAAAAGCTTGTTTATGTATCTCAGGAAGCTTCTTATACCTCTTTTTCCTTTTCCTCTCAGCGCGTCTTAGAGTTATAAAATCATCTGTTCCAGTGCGCATCATTACAACTTCAATAATCTCACATTTACCTTCAAGCTCTATGTTTGTTGGATCTACTCCAACAAACATAAACGATATCTTATTCTCGGAAATAGGGATCTCTATTTGGAAAAAGCCGTTTAAATCTGTTCTGCCAACCTCAACTATGTCATTAATCATTATTAACACTCCTGGCACAGTTCTATAATCATCAGAAATCACTCTTCCTTTAACAATTTTAGTCTGAGCATAAAGACTACATATTGAAACACTAAGTCCAAGAAGAATGATTAAAACCTTTTTCATTTTTTGTCTATATTTTTTGAGTATAAGAATATTCACCTAATTTAAGATTACCTTTAAATCAATACATTGCTAGAAAACTTGCGTTGGTCATTAGTGGAATACCCTTGAGTACAGGTTAAACTGCTTCTATTATGCCATTGGATCCACTGCATGCAATCTCCGCATCATATGAACCTGCCCCACAGTCATAGTTCTCAAAGAACTTGTTATTTATGTCCTTCCCCTTATAAAGATACTTATTTTCAATGAGATTATTTTCAGGGAACATTTACGAAGGAATGGTATCTGATTATGAAAGGGTTAATTGGATTTTGGATAACAATGCACCTTTTCGTAAATTCATATCAAATATGGTTGATATGTTTTTACCGGAACATGAACAACTTCGCTTCGAGAATACGGAATTAAATGGAAGAATGATAAGCAAAGAATCACAATTGATAAACAAAGATATGAGTGATATAAATATTATTCTTGCCGATTACAGGAAGGCCGCAAGTGCTTATGGAAAAGCCATGGAAGAACGAGATAGTATTACAGTTAATAAAGAGCATGAAAAGCTTACGAGGTATTATGCACAGTTACAAGATATTGGTGGAGATAGTTTTGTTCAACTGAAGAAATTCTTAGAAGACAATGACAGGGGAGTATTGCTCTGGGCAGCAACCCATTTATTAGATAGGTACACTGACGAAGCAATAGCAATATTGAAAAAACTAAAACAAGAAGACACCTTTATTTCATTGATGGCGGAGCCTGTCCTTGACTTATGGGAGAATGGCAGGTTAGATCCATAAAATTTTGATGAGGTAGAGATTTTAAGATTGAATGAAAACATATCAAAAAATGACAAGACTCTTTTATTTCATAATGATCATGAGTAGCTGTTGTTTAAAGACTGTGAATGGTCAAGACAATAGCGAATTCAATATGAGTTATTACTCTCAAGCAATGGAGTATTTGACTGGAAATAAGCGCATAGGCAAGACTAAGGCAAATTACTCTAATGTTAGAGTTTCGCCACAGGTAGTCCCTTTTGATATGCTAGGGTGGTTTTTTCAATCTGAAATATCAAAGAAGACAAAAAAAGAATATTTAGCTGACGGAGATGTTAAAGAAAGTGATTATAAAAATATTGATTGCTTAGAGAACTTCTCAAATTTCAAAAAGAGTAGTAAAAATTTGATCTTTTTTTCGGAGATTCGAAACGATTTTTTGATTGCTGAAGTAATGAGAGAAACCAACAATTCTGATTATCTTGGTTCTACTTTGTTTTGTCAGAGTACAGCATTTCTGTTTGAATATTTCGAAGGAAGACTAAAAAATGTAACTAAGAAAGAGGTTTTTCACAATTAGAGAATGATTCTGTATTCATTGAAAGTAAATAAAATTCAATCATGTAAATCATCATTGAAAGTAGACCGATATTATGAGACTGATATATTCAAGTTTTATTCTGTTTATAATGTTATTATCATCGAGTGTTGTTAATGCGCAAAAACTTGTTCCATTATTTCAAGTTAAAGGCAGTTATACCGAAGATGGTTACCTTATTATTCCAAAGCTTCACTTAAAAAGTGATAATAGCGCAAGACTTTTTCACAACGACAAGCTTTGCTTTGAGCCTAAGGGTGAGTATGAGTTATGTACTTATGAGGTATTCAAAAACAAATTTGTAATAGTTACCCCCATAAATGAGTCTAAAAAGTATAACTCTGCGATTTTTGCATACCCTAAACGAAATATCAAGATTTACAGTCTTAATAGCAACAAAATTTATGATGTCAATATAAGCAATGGAGATATAAAAAGAATATCAGAACAGAGAAGAGAAATAACTGTTTTAATGACAGATGGTGAGAGTGTAAGAATCACAATGGAATAAACGATGTATTCGTTTTTTGGGTCATGCAAGTTAATGATGTTGAACCAATGCCATGGCTAACCGATGTGCTTGCACCTATATCAGAACATAATGCTAACAGACCAGACCTGCTACTACCTCAAAATTGGATTCCTTCTTCTAAAAGATAGAACTACTCACGCCTTTTCCTTATATTTAAGAATCAATAAGGTGCTATTTAGATAGGCGGTGGTTATTCCACCGACAGGTACTGTTGAGCGTTGTAGGTTATGGGATGCCACGGCGGTATTATTTCGATTGTGATTATTGTATCCCACGACTCGTGCCTCGTCATGGGCAAAAAAGAGAATGTCCCGCTGGGACAGAAGGCAGTAGCATGCGAAGGTCAGAGCGTCATTGACACGCTGGATATTAGGCCAACGGTCTTGTAGCATGCGTACCTCAGCGCGTGACCTGGGTTAAAAAAGAGAATGTGCCGCTGGGACTCTTTGATGGAAGGCAAACATAAACAAGTCAAGCATCATACTGACACTTGACTTATTTTTATATTGATTTTTGCTTATTAAAAGTTCTTTGAATACAACTTACGCCATCTCCAAAATTTCAGCGATGGTATCAACCGGATATTTCTCAGTCAATCCCCACATGGTAGCTAAAACATAAGCGTTTTCAGCCAGGTCGCGGATAGCTGTTTTAGGAACATTTGCTTCGGTCAGATTGATCGGTGTTCCTATTTTGGTGTACCACTCTTCCAGCTTTTGAATACCATTTTCAATTCCTTCAGTACCAAATACATTCCTGGCAAAACGCTCGTAACGCTCTGGCTGCTGATTGTTATGCCATCTCATCCAGGCAGGGAATATTGCCGACAAACCTGCACCGTGAGGTACATTAAACAGGGCCGATAAAGAGTGCTCAATCATGTGTGTATCGAATGAGTTGCCCTTTACCCCGTTAAAGGTATTGCCATTAAGAGCTATGGTTGAAGCCCAGGCAAATTCAGCACGTGCGTCATAATCATTTGGATCAGCTAACAAGCGATCGGTAGTGGTCATTACTGTCCTCAGAATATTTTCTATCAGCGACAGGTTGAATTCTGGGATATAGGTGGCGGTGAAATACAAATCGAGACAATGGGCAAAGATATCAGCTGCAGAGTATGCCAGATAGTCCTTCCCTACCGTTGCCATCAAATCAGGATTGATCACTGAAACCTTTGGGTAAAGAACAGGTGTCATGATGGCTAATTTTTCCTTGGTCTCATCGTTCATCACCACACCCCCGGCATTCATTTCACTACCGGTAGCAGCTAATGTCATAATTGAGAATATAGGTAACGCAGCTTCCGCTCTGGCTTTGAAAATAAAAAAGTCCCATACATCGCCATCATAAAGAGCTCCGGCAGCAATGGCCTTAGCAGAATCGAGGACTGATCCTCCTCCAACTGCTAGAACTGCATCCACATTTTCTGTTTTAGCAAGAAAGATTGCTTCGTGCACCTTGCTAAGCAATGGATTACTAACAACGCCACCAATTGCTACCCACTGAATGTTATTCTTCTCCAATGATGCTGTGACACGACCCAACAAGCCATCTCTCTTAATACGTTCAGATCCGTATACAATCAGAACTTTCTTTAATCCATAATCCGTGATATAGTTTCCTATGTTATTCTCTTTTTCTTTCCCAAACTCAATCCTTGTTGGGTTGTAAAATGTAAAATCTCTCATTTTTTATTAAGTATTGTAATTGATTACTAAATCTACCTTAATCCACTCGTTCAAACACATTATCATGAAATCGAGAAGCGAATGTTTTTCTTTAACAGAAATATACCCAAACAGTTCGCCATCCTTGCAAATAATCTTACAGATTAAATGATTCCATGATCATCTTCTTGAACTCTACGTCATTCATCCTTTCCCTTAGTGCGTAGATTTTTTCAGCATCATCGCCTACCATGTATCTTAATCTTTCGGATCCATCTGTTGCCGCTAAGAATACGATATCGGCAACGTCCTGTGGATCTTGCTGAGCACCCATCATTGCATGTCTTCTTGCCATCGTTGCATTAAGTCCATCTCTATACACGCAGTTCTCAGGCATATACTTATAAATATCATCACTCTCCCTCTCCATTGCAGAAACAAAACCGGTATTAAATGAACCTGGTTCAATCAGCTTTAATTTGATATCTATAGGATTTAGTTCGTACTGCAGTCCTTCGGTAAATGCTTCTACTGCATATTTGCTGGCGTGATACATTGAGGTGAAGGGAAAAGTAATTAATCCTCCTATCGAAGAGAAGTTAATAATTATGCCTGCTCTGTTCCTTCTAAAATGAGGCAATACAGCCTTAGTTACATTGAATAAGCCGAACACATTAACTTCAAATTCTTTTCTGATAAGCTCTTCCGCAAGCACCTCAAATGGCCCTTGCAGTCCGTAACCAGCATTGTTTACCAGTACATCAATGTTACCAAATCGCTCTAAACCTTCAGCTACTGATTTTGTAATTGAATCTTTGTCGGTAACATCTAGTCTGCTTACCAACACATTATCTAACTCGGTTAATTCTGTTTCTTTTTCAGGAGAGCGCATTGACGCAATAACATTCCAGCCTTCTTTGTGGAATTTTTTAGCGATCAATTTACCGAGACCTGAGCCTGCTCCTGTTATTAGTATTGTTTTGTTCATCGTTTAAAAGATTTTTAGATTTTTGGATTATTAGATTTTCTGAATTGCCCTCCAATAGGCGAAGAATCCATTTTCATCTCCTGCTAGCATGCTTCAGCAGATTTGATTGATTAGAGAAGTATTGTCACTCTAACAATACAAAAGTAGACCGAAAGGCGTTCTCTCACGAAACCATTTTACGGAAATGGAAAGCCATTTTACTGATTCGTGAACAGTAAGATTACTTCCTTCTTTTTACCTCCCAGATTGAAGAGGGAGGTTAAAAGGAGGGAATTTTAATACAACCAAATTAGTTGGCAGCAACTAAAAACAAATCAGCTTTTCTCGTGGATAGGATATAATTAGCTTAATGACCCTGATTCGGCATATTCTTTTGGGCTCATTCCTGTTTTTCTTTTGAATAGTCTCGTAAAACTTTGACGTTGTTCAAATCCTAATTCATAAGCTATTTCGCTTATGGAATGTGATGAGGTTAACAACAGACTTTTTGCCTTTTCAATAAGGTAATAATGAATGTGGTCAATAGCGCTTTTGCCTGTTTCCTGTTTTAGTAAATCGCCCAGGTAATTCGATGATAGGTGCAACTGTTCAGCACAATACTTAACCGTAGGCAATCCATTGAGTTTAATCTGTTCCGACTCAAAATAGTCGCTTAATATTGCTTCAAATCGGGTTACAACTCCCTTGTTATGATGCCTGCGCGTCATAAATTGTCGACCATAAGAGCGGTTACAATAATTCAGCAGGACTTCAATATTTGAAACGATTAAATCGTGACTGTAATTATCGAGCTTATTGCTGAACTCTTCTTGAATAGTTTGAACAACCGAATACAGGGTGTTTTTTTCATTGTCGGATAAATGAAGCGCCTCGTTCATATTGTATGAAAAGAAGGAATACTCCTTGATCTTATCATTTAACGAACTGGAGCGGATTAAATCAGGATGAAAATATAATCCCCAACCATCGGTTAAGGCTCCTTTTTGAATATCCGTAACGATATTGGACTGTTCAGGCGCCATGCATAAAAGAGCGGCTTCGGAAAAATCATAATCCTTTCGACCATATATGACTCCCGCACCTTTGAGTCTTTTTAGAACGATACAGTAAAATCCAAAGATTATGCGAGTACCACTATTTATGGCATTCAGGTTGATTTCTGAAAAATCTATCAGCGTAATCAACGGATGTGTTGGTTTGTGAGGATACCCAAAAAACTCATGAAGTTTACTGATTGAATTTATCTTAACCGTCTCGTTCATACACCTCTTCTTTTGTTACCTAAATTAGTAAATTCTTCATCAAGAATCGCGACTTGAATTAGTTTATCTAAAACAGGCCGCAATTCTTGTATATCAATCCTACAAATTAAATGCTTCCATGAGCATAGACTTAAACTCTACATCATTCATCTGCTTTCGTGCTTCCATGATTTGTATAGCATCTCCTCCAACTATATACCTTAAGGTTTCTTCTCCATCAGTGGCAGCTAAGAATGTTATATCGGCAACCTCTTGTGGATCTTGCCCTTCTCCAATCATTGAATCGATCTGAGCAACTGTTGCATCCCACCCTGCTTTATAAATGCAATTATCAGAAACATCAGGTCTGTCCATTGAAGAGACGAAGCCTGTGTTAAAGGCTCCTGGTTGAACCAATTTAAGCTTAATACCTATTGGATTTAGTTCATACTGCAATCCTTCAGTAAATCCTTCCACTGCGTATTTTGTAGCATTATACACTGCTGTATGTGGTAATCCTACTAATCCAGCGATTGATGAGAAGTTTACAATTACTCCGTCTTTATTTTTCTCCATATAAGGTAATACTGCCCTGGTTACATTAAGCACGCCAAAGACATTCACGTTCATTTGCTTGCTTACCATCTCTTCTGAGCTGCTCATATATGGCCCTTGTAATCCGAATCCAGCGTTGTTTACCAATACGTCAATTTTGCCGAAACGTTCAACTCCTTCGGCGACTGATTTTGTGATTGAATCCTTGTCGGTTACATCAAGACGGTTCACTAAAACATTATCCAATTCTGTAAGTTCAGTTTCTTTCTCCGGGGTTCTCATTGTTGCAATAACATTCCATCCTTCTTTGTGGAATTTCTTTGCAATCAGTTTTCCAAATCCCTGACTTGCTCCTGTTATTAATACCGTTCGTCTCATCTGTCATGTGTGTTTTAAATTACCACGACAAAAGTAGATTGATTGCTGTTTCTGGGCGAAGCCATATTACTGAGATAGGAAACCATATTACGGGGAAGTGATGATTTGACGGAGAAGAGATCTTTAGGACGACGTGTGTTTTGGATTTTATAGTATTATCGTAAATTCTGATCCTATCCCCTCTTCACTGTTTACCTTAATTACTCCTCCATGTAATTCGGCAATCCACTTACAAATAGACAATCCCAGACCGCTACCTCCTAGTTCGCGCGAGCGTGACTTATCGACTCTATAAAAGCGATTAAATATCTTTGAAATTTCTGCTTCTGGTATGCCTATTCCTGTATCGCTGATTGTGATATTAATGTGGTTTCTTTGTTTTGATAGTTGCATCCACAAACTACCTCCTGGTTTATTATATTTCACTGCATTATCAGCCAAATTCCACAATAAACGCGACAGTAACTCTTTACTTCCATCAAGGGTAATATCTTCTTCTACTTTCAACTCAACGCTAATATTTTTATCCATTGAAAGGACCTGTACATCCTGATAAATCTCTTTCATCAATTCCGACAGGTTAATCTTTTCAAAATGATATTTGATATTGCGGGTATCCATGTTATGAATCATGAGTAATCGCTCTGAAATAGAGGATAAATATTGCACCTCCTCGAGTACATTCTCTAAGGTCAGGATACTTCTATCGTCAACACCTTCCTTTCCGATTAATTCTTCTATCTCTCCCCGAATTATTGTAAGTGGTGTACGAATTTCATGGGCTGCATCTTGCGAGAATTGCTTGGCTTGTACAAAGGAACTCTCTAGACGATCAATCATAGAATTTAAGGTTCCAATCAGTCTTGAAATCTCATCATCCCCCTTTGGGACGGCAATTCGCTTACTCAGGTTACTCGATGTGATACTTTTAGCTGTAGAATCAATGCGCTCTATCACGTCCATTGTCTTTTGGGTAACCAGCATACCACACAAGATTGATAAAAGCAGACTGACAGGAAAAATAACAAGAAATATATCTCTTAGTCGGCCCTCAAGACTCTTTAATGCCGACATTTCATATCCTAAATAGATGGTAAATTTAGGTTGTTTTATCTTTGAAACAACAAACGGAACTCCCTCAATATCTAGCTCCTGCAGTGGAGTACTATAGCTTTTAAGATGTGAAATATGCCCCAGTAACCTGGAATACTTAGGAGTAATATAAGTAAGGTTATCGCCTGAAAAAACAAATACAGCATAATTGTTATCGGCCGACTCGGTGACTAGCCTTATCATATTAAAGATGCTTTTATCGCGATGCCCTGCATGTCCTGAGCTTAATAAACTTATACCTTCAGAGTTATCTTCTTTGATATTTTTCTCAGCATATTTGTGAGTTTCATCCTCTGAGTGCTCCTCGGTAATCTCCTCATACTCTCCCTGCAATGTACGCTTTACAAGAGCAGTCTTGGCCTCTAAATTACTTCTAATTTCACGCTTCAACTGATAACCTATAATTTTATAAGATAGCAATAGCGTTACCAAAAGAATAATTGAGAAAAGTACTGTGTACCAAAGACTAATCCTTGTCTTGAAATTTCTGAACATCGCTATTTGGTTTTTAAGATATATCCATATCCACGCACCGTGTGGATCAGTTTATTTTCAACTGAATCGTTGATCTTCTTACGCAGGCGATTAATATACACATCAACGAAATTGGTTCCCGGATCAAAGTCGTATTGCCATACATGCTCCGCTATAGAAATGCGATTAACAGCTCGATCGGCATTATTAATAAAGAACTCGAGTAATGCATATTCTTTGGCCGTTAATTCGATAGGTAGCTCATCACGAAAAACCTCATGAGTCATCAGATTCACCCTCAAATCCTTCACCGTGGCAATCATACTATTTTGTTGACTACTTCTGCGCAGTAGTGCTCTCACACGGGCTAACAATTCGCCAAAAGAGAATGGTTTCACCATATAGTCATCAGCACCTAAATTCAAGCCATGTATACGATCATCGATACTATCTTTCGCGGTTAATATTAATACAGGAGTATGAACTTCAGCCTCTCTTAATTTTCGTAAAACTGTAAGTCCGTCGATTCCTGGTAACATTAAATCAAGAATAATTAAATCGATTGTTGGATGACATCCCATTTCAAGACCTACCAAACCATCATTGGCGGTTTCCACTATGTATCGTTCATTTTCCAAGCCTCGCTTGATAAATCCCGACACCTTCTTTTCATCCTCTATTAAAAGTATTTTCATTCATCCAGTGTTACAATTCGGCAAAGTATCAAATATCTTTCAATTCACAAATTACAATTTTGTAATCATTTATTCATGCCCTGTTAAGTCTTGTGTAATCTCACGTTCATAATCTGATTCTACTTTTGACGTGTACAAATCAGGACAGTAATTCCTATTTATTAATCATTAAATATTCAAGACGATGAAAATGTTAAAATTATTAGCCAGTGGATTATTAATTCAACTTTTAGTATTCGGGACCAGTTGTGCTCAGGAAAAAAGGAATCACGAAAAACATGGGGAGGAAGATGGCACGCAGTATACTAAAACACAGACTTACAATGAGGTAAAGAAGGGTGTTCGTTTGATCCTAAAATACGATGAAGCTCAATCAGCGTTTGTAGGTACTATAGAGAATAAGTCGAACGAAACTGCCGAGCGTGCACGTGTGGAGGTACATTTATCGAATGGTGTTGAATTAGGCCCCACAAAGCCTCAAGATATTGCTCCTGGCAAAACAATCACTGTAACACTATCGGCTAAAGGACAAGATTTCAGAACATGGTCGACTCATGCCGAGGTTGGTTCTAATGAGCATGGTCATGGTCCTCATGGTGAGAATGGTGAAGGTGGCGAGCATAGTCATGGTCCTCATGGTGAGAATGGTGAAGGTGGCGAGCATGGTCATGGTTCTCGAGGTGAAAGTGGCGAGCATGGTCGTGGTTCTCAGGGAGAGGTAGATTAAGGTGATGTGCATGGTCACGGTTCTCAGGGACAGGTAGATTAAGGTGATGTGCATGGCCGCAGTCCTCGAGGAGAGGAAAGTGGTGTGCATGGTCATGGGAGCAAAGAAGGCAGAAGCGAGCATGGTCACGGTTCTCAGGGACAGGTAGATTAAGGTGATGTGCATGGCCGCAGTCCTCGAGGAGAGGAAAGTGGTGTGCATGGTCACGAGAATTCCAGAGAGGAACATCGCTAGATCTATTAGATAGATAAAAAACAGTGCGGTCAGTTTAACTACAACTGACTCATTACATTTAAATTCTAACATTTTAAAATTGAGATTATGAAACGATTTAAGATGATTTATTCGCTATTCTTTTTGTTGATGCTTGTTGCAACTTCGTGTCAGGAAAGTGAGATGGAAGGTGCTGAAGGAACTGAAGGACAAGGTGGAGAGATTGGAGAATCAGGACAACAATGGGATAGATCGGCCACAGCCAATGAGATCATCAATGGAGTAAACTTGATTCTAACCTACGATGCAACCAGCGAATCATTCAAAGGCACACTGGAGAATTTAAATACAAAAGTTGCTCCTCAGGTAAGAGTTGAAGTGCATGTGTATGACGCCGCTGGTAACAGTACTGAATACGGACCAACAACGCCTAAAGATATGCAAGCCGGAGAAAAACATAATGTAGTTCTTGCGACTCCAGGAGCAGGCAGTTTTGTCACTTTTGCAATGCATCCTGAAGTTGGAGGCTCTGGCAGCGAAGCAGGAGAAGGATCCGGAGGGGAATCAGGTGAATCAGCAGGACATGAGAGTGGAGGAAACTAGAGGCGAAGCATGACCATGTTAGGTAAAGATAGGTTTGGTTAAGCCCAACAAGGTCTAGCTTGAAGTCCTAATGCTTTTCATCAAAGGCTGCTCATTTTGGGCAGCCTCTTAATAAACCTCCATGACATGCGATAGCGTTCTATAGTTCTTTATGCAACTTTTAGGCTTCTAGAAGTCAGTTTTTGTACTTACTGCAAAACTCGCCTCTCCACACAATATCTTTCTTATTCCTATTTTTAGGAAACTTTTTTGCCTTTCTGTCTAACGTATCGTATCTTTGTTCCTACAAATAGGAATATATGATATTAGACATAACAGGAAAAAGAATAAAATCAAGCAGTAAGAAATCAATTCGTGAGTTACTGGTAGATTATATGGAAACCAATTCGTTATCCAATAAACAAGTATATACCATTTTGGCTATGGATAAGAATTCGTTTACCGATTTCCTCGCGGGCAAGACGACATCACTTAAGGTGCATCACCTTTTAAAAATGATGAGTCTACTTGGCATTCAAGATCATGAATTAGTTGATCTTTGTTTAAATGGTATGGAAGAAGATGAAATAGACAGGATAAATGCAACTAAAAGAACATCATTTATTATAAACAATTTCGACATCCAAGGTCTTAAGAAAGAAGGATTTCTTAAAGGAATTTCCGATTATTCAGAGATAGAAAAGAAGATAGTTTCTTTTTTCGGTCTAAATACGATATTTGAATACAATAAAGCGACATCGAATTTTTCTCTCTTTAGCAAATCAAAGATATCTGTTGAAGAACAGAAGAAGCAGAAGATGATTAACTTCTGGCTAAAGTGCTCTCAAGCGACTTTTGAATACATTGACAATCCGTATGACTATAATGAGGACTTATTAATTCAGCTTACGAAGAAAATAAAAACTTTCACTACTGATATTAGAAATGGATTCTTTACCATTATTGACGTGCTCTTTAAAATTGGAGTAACTGTAATCGTAGAGCCTTATTTAACAAGAACAACTTCATACGGAGTTACCATGATGGTAAACAGTAAACCTTGCATTATTATAACCGATCAAGGTAAAAGGTACGATAAATTGTGGTTTACTTTACTGCATGAGATTTACCACATCCTCAATGATTTTGAATTTATTCATAAAACAAAGTATCATATTTCTGGAGATCAGGAGGGTGATATTTTTGTATCAGAAGAAGATGCAGATAAGTTTGCATCACAGGCATTAGTTGGAAAACAGTCCCTCGCCATTGCATCAAAAGTTATCAATTATCCTTTTAAGATCAATCAGATGGCAGAACGCCTTCAAATACATCCGTGTATTATATATGGGCAATATTTGGACAATTTACCCAAAGCAATGCAAAGTAAAGAGTTTCCTAAATACCAAAAGTTTTTACCTAAGACTAACGAGGCCTTAAAGTACCACGTTACATATAATCCAATCAAATCAGAAAGTATTGAATCAGCAGCGCAAGTAATTAAAGGACAATTCATCAAAGCATCTTAAAATTATATTTATGGCTGAAAAAAAAGCACTCAAATTAGACGAACTAATTAACGCATCAAAAAGAATATTAGATGCACAGAGTAACGACAAACAACGTTTATTGTTTGATTCAATAAATGAAGATCCTGAAGAAATTAAAGACTTAATTAAGATAACTGAATCTGCCAGTCTAATTGCTGATCCAGAAAAATCTTATGACCTCTTTTATCATGGAATACAAAGATTCCTCCTCGCAATTCTTCCCAAAGAAGACGACATCAAGAAGGTAATCCTTGAGTTGAAATCAATTCTATTAACGGGAAAAGAAAAATCCCAAATTAAATATGGAAGAAGAGGTGCTGATTCCAGAATGGCACCAATTCCAATGATGGAAGCTGTTATAGATGTAATTACAGATTGGAGCAAAACGCCTCATGATTTCATGCGTCTAGCAGTACTTTTACTAGATAAGAATAAAACTCTTGGTTATATCCCAGAGGAACGAGAACTTTCGGATTACATTTAAGAGATTAAAACTAATTCGTTTAAATAGGATAAATAAACAACCTGAAAAACACGCCTTACTTTAGCTTGACAGAAGTGCTATAAATTATAGTTAATTGATGTCAAGCTAAATTATTGGTGCGCAAAAAAGGAACTGTGCAAGAACCTTTTTCTAGCTCAGCACTGCATTTTTAATATAATCAAGGAAAGAAATAGATACTAAAAAGGCCATCTCTTTTGAGACAGCCCTTCTTATTATTCATTAATAAAATAAGTTTATTTCATATACTTATCATACCACTCAAGCATTTGTTCGGGATGCTCGCCAAAGTAATTGTATCCATCAAAACGCCTGGTTGTTCCTTCAATCCAGAATAATTTCTTCTCTTCTCCCGGGATCAAATCATAGGTTGTTTGTACATCAATAGGCTTAGTTATAGGATCATCATGCACCTGAATAATGAAGGTTGGGACTTTTACATTAGGCGCATAAGGATGTGGTGTACACTTATTGTACGGCATTCCTCCTTGTTTCAGCACTTCTAAATTCAATTCCTCCATATAATCCTGAAGACCTTGAAAACCGGCGATTTGCTTGATGGAAATACTTGCAGAACATGGCTGAGGACAAACTAGTGCTTTTACATCTTCAAATAGTTCAGGACACTCAGTCATGGCCCTTAGAGTTGCATTACCACCAGCACATGGTGAGAACCAACCTACCTGCATATTCTTTAACTTTTCATGTCCTTTTACATACTGCATAGCTCCGGCAGAATCTCTCCACTCGTACATTCCATAAGCCATCACACCATCATTAGCGGCTCCACTTGTTCCATGGTTTCTCATATCGAATGCTAATACATTGTACCCAGCGTTGTGTAATGCTTCATGAATCTTAATGAAGTTTACCTCAAAATCATTTGCCTTACTCCAAGGCTCCAAATGCCCTGGAAATCCATAACGATTAAATGTACCAGGATGATTGAAAATAATCAACTTATCGGAGTCGGCAGGAATAAACCAAGCTTCCAAAGGAACGCCGTCGATAGCCTGAAAGAAAACGTCTTCATATTCCAAACCATATTCTGCTGGTGTTCTAATAATTGGTATTCTTGCCGGTCTTGGATTCGCAATGGCTTTTAAAGCTTCTGCAACATCTTCGGCTTGTGTGCGTGATTGAGTTGTTTCTAATAAGTGACTCATAACAGTTTCTCTTCTTTAAATTTACAACACAAAAGTATGGGATACAAGGGCTTTGGTACTTAGCCATTTTACGGAAAGGGATAGCCATTTTACTGATGGCACAAAAAATGAGTCAGCATACCGACTTAAAACTAGTTCAAGGGTGGGTGGTGAATGAGAAAAAACCTTCCCATTCTGAAGGTTCAGAAAACAGGCGGCGATATTCTTGCTTGTCTGCAACTGCAAGGTAATATCTTGACCATGTATTCATATAAGCTCCTCCTAATCCCCGATTCCAAAACACGTCATGTTGGCCTACCTCAGGAAATGCAATCCAAGGAGGAAAAACTATTTGTGGATCGTTATTAATCTTTACGATTTCTTTGCGTACTTCCATTAACAACAAACCCAATTTATTTAGTCCGCTACCATCGCCAGCATCTCCCCAATAACTATCATTTTCGGTATGCTCAACGATTTCGGCATTTCCTGTGCTCAGTAGTTCTACTTTTAATTTATGGTGTTGTAGAAACTTAGCAAACAAGCCCTGTAGCATTACATGATCTTTTACCTTATCCCAATCACCTCGCAATAGTTGAGTACTATTACGCCCTACGGTTGCGGCTTTCATGGGTGAATCAAGAGTTTTAATCTTATTTCGGATTGATAATTCTTCAAACTTGTTTGTTTGGTAATAGTGTTCAAGTGTTGACCATACTTCTCCATCTATAAAAATGGGAAATGATGCAAAGTTTGAAAAATTCCCATACTCATCTTCAGCCTTATAGAATCTTATAACATCCATAGAAAGATTAATTTATAGCTCACTGTGTAATATACTGAAAAAATAAACACGTTACACTGCTAAATTGAGTAATGATCCCCTACTGATAAACCGAAAAAACAGTATGGTTTTAAATATGGGATCATTATCATCAAACTTATTTTTATCTTTAATGTGGTCTAACAATTGGAGGTGGGATCAGCTATTTTTAAATTAATATTTATGAACAACCTTTATTTGCTTTTATTGCTTGTTGTATTCATTGGCTGCAAAAAATATAAAAAGGAGAATGAAAAGAATCAAATTAAAGTCAGCATGGAGAATCGAATGGATCGCTGGTTAAATTATAATGAATTTAATTTATCTAATTTCCAGGATACATCAAAGATTATTTTGACTGATTTATGGAGCAGCGATGCAATAATAAAGAATGAAAAAGAGTCATTATATCAAGAGCATTATGTCTACAATAATGATTCAAGTTATTATATTGATATTGATTCCCAATCAAGGTTGTTTGATAAGGATTTATCAGGGGTATTTTGTTTTCTGGATCACGAGAATGACATAATTCATGTTGTCGATCATGATCTAACGTCAAATGCAAATACTCAGAACAAATTTTTAAGATTAAATATAGGACTGAGTGAAATTAAGATTGAAGAAGCGTTCTGGAAAAATAATTCTTCATTCTATCTTCTAGGTTATGAAAGGGATGAATCTCAAAGAACTCCTTTGCTCTTAGAATTTCGTTTTGACAATGATACTTTATTGCTATTTAAAGCTAATAGTAAGCAAGCAAAGTCTTTGTATAATAAAAAGGTTCGTTTAAAAGATGTAGAGTTTTGTCTTCCTTAAAATTCGAATGTTTTAAAGAATTATTGTGATGGGTGGTACTTTCATAGCACCACCTGACTACTAGTTCGGACAATCTAGGCCAATGCTATCAATACTTATCACAATACTCTTCTGGATAGTGTTTTAAAACAGGTGCAGGAATTTCTGTCGCCCAATAATCATATCCCTGCTTAGCTAAAAAATCAACAATTTTCATTTTAACCTTATAATCTTCTGAATCAAGAGGAAAAGTCCATGTCCTTAACCACCTAATAAAAGGTTTATTGTTAGCATACTTCGGAGGCTCATAAAACTTAGCATGGCAATCTACTAACAGATAGTATACGATCTCTGATTTTTCGCTAACCATAGCCGCCTTGATAGCATTTTCTCTGTTATAAAATACATAATCAATATCAGCACCGCTCTCAACTAATAACTTAACACTTTCCAATCTATTAGAAGCTGCAGCTACAAGAGGCGTTCCTACCCTGTATGACCGCTCTTTTAATGCAACGTCATTAGGATCTGCTCCATATTTCAGTAACAAACTAAGATATTTAGATGTTTCCAAATAATCCGCAGCCCACAATATCGCAGATGTGCCAGAGTAAGTAGACTTTAAATTTGGATCTGCACCATGATTTAACAAACATTCACTTGCTTCGTAGCAATTATTATAAACAGCCCAAATCAAAAGGGAGAAACCAAGTTTAGGTTCTTGATAGTTTACATCAACATCTTTGTGTCCATTAAGAAATGATTTTATACTATTCACATCCTGTCTCTCAACTGCCTTAGCTAATTCCCAGACAGGTGTTCTTTTAAATAATTCTATATCATTACCTGTCAGTGGCCTATTACGAAAAGTACACGAAGTAACTATTAAACAACAAAATGCTAAAAATATAGCTTTACTTAAATTCTGCATCATTTATTAATTCCCAATTTTGTTTTACCACACCTATGGTATAATTATATAAATTTAATCCTGTATTTGTTTAACTTAACCAATTACCAAATAAATATAATGATAATCCTCTAATAGCTTACTCAAATTAATTGGCAATAATAGGTCCATCCTATCCGTTATTTCCTTCATCCGTATTATTTGTAAAATTATTGACCAACTTGTGTATTTATAGGGTATTTAGGGAACGCTCGTATAGATATAAACTAGAATGGTTCGGATCCTATTTTTGAGCAAGAAACTGAGTATTATTCATTGGGTAATAAGTTCACCTCAGATAATCTCGTTGAAAATAATTACATTTATCGGAGAAATAAGTTTAACAGCGATTTCTTTGAGAATTATATTCACGTTGTGAGACTTTATAATTCGAAATTAGAACGGCTGCATATGATGGAACCAATGAGGTAATACCAACTTAACCTGTAAAATGAAAACAAATGATAAATAAGCTTACAGATCAATAGATATTGAAAAACAACCACTTAAAAATAATTAAACGACATGAGTAAAAATCTGATTGTATTATTGTTATTCGTTTTGTGTTTCGTTTATTCCTGTGATACAGGGACGAAAATCACGTATAGCTATAACAATATCGAGATTAAACGGATTAACAAGTCTGGGAAAACTACTTTTTACTACAATAAAGTTATTAAGGATGTTCCTAAACTATGGGTTGAGTACTCAGGAATAAATGATGGTTTCTCTGGGGATGGATATTTTCAGTCGTCTAATTTAGATACATCAAAGTTTGAATACAAAAGAATACTGTCACATCAAGCACCTGTTCTCAGAGAGAATGTTTGCACTATACAGCTTTCAACCAGACATGAACAAGAAAAAAACCTTCAAACAGGAACAAAGGTTAAGGCTGTTTATCATGAAGATAAGCAATAGGTGAAAAATACATTATACTTTGGATTATGGTAAGAGGTTTTGATTTTGGAAACGTAATTAAAGTATTTGAAGGAAACGGATTATATGCCACTTTTGATGAATACTTTAAATCTAGTGAGTCCAAAAGAAATCAATTAAGTTTAAATGTTAACTCAGATTTTCCAGATTGGAACAGGATTAATATTTATTTGTCAGATAGCAGGCTTGTTAAAAATGTTTTCTTGTATCAAGGGAAATATCTTTTTGGCATAAGATATTGGGTGGATGAAGGAAATGTTGCAAGGGATGCTATCGAAAATATAGTCTTCTATCCTGAAGTTTATGAAGAATTTAATTTTAGTAAATCTGATATATCATACTTGGAACGCAATAATAAACCAAGTAAAAAAAGATGGATTATTCCATCGAAGCGTCCTTTAGATAAAGATTTATTGACAACAATTTGTAAATGGACTGAAATACCTAAAAATAGAATAAGTTGGGAATAGAATAATATAGCTGTCTCAAATGACATGACCGCTCTTTTGTATCTGAGTTCATAATAATTGCAGCAATGGATATCGTACAATTGACAGGACAGTTAAATGCAAATATTAAACACGATGAAAAGATTATCGCTTATAACTTCACTCCTATTTGTCTTAACTTTATGTTTGGGCCAAAAAAAGGGAAAGCAGATGATAATAAAGTACAAAGGTATCTTTCCTGCAGATGGTGAAACCTAACAGCGAACTTATATACTTGAGTTACCTAAATGAGGGAAAATCGAAAAGAGTACTGTTTTAACAGGTAATTATAAAAGAGAATATAGGATTACTTATCCGGACTCTTCAATTGTTTATATTACAAATGACGAATGAAATGGCTCCAGATTGAATATTCAAAATCGAATGAACATAGACACAAACGGATATACAAAAAAGACTCTCTCAGATACAATAGAAGTCAATGGGATACAAGAAAATGAGCGGTATTGGAAGAAGTTAATATTAAATGACATTGTTGTTGGTTATTACAACTTACCTGGAGAGCGAAAAAAACTCTTTGATGAGGTATTACCCAAAATAAACAGAGTAAAATAAGTAATCGATTGGAAAACCAAGCCCTTTCTTTTAGAAGATATTGTAGGTTGGTTGAAATCCTATATTTTTAAGGAAGAAAAATCCAATAATCAAATCATTTTTGAAGCAGTAATTATGAAGTTAGGGGATCAATATCTTTTTGATTTTTCTCCATACTCAAGTCATGAATACGACTTTAATGATTTTCAGAAATCAGAATTCGGGATTCTGTGCAATAACTTTACGTTTACAACAGATCATCAACTGCTGTAAGTCCAATGCCGCAGGAGATCTGTCTTCGACATATGATAATGAGTTAAAAAAGAGATAACAATGAAAAAAGAATTTTATAGATTATCCGCCTTATTATTTGTTCTATTCTGGACTCTTGGAGCCTGCAACTTTGCTCCAGGCAGCTATCCATATGCCGAGAGATATGAACTGGAGTGTAGTGAGATAGAATTGATTAATGCTA
>SJCO01000249.1 GCA_005217565.1 Puteibacter caeruleilacunae | reverse complement strand
ATTCGACAATTTCATTAACAAGAATGTGTCCACTTAATGGCTCAACTATGTGTATCATGCAGGTTTGCCTTTGGCACCGGCGTTGTGGARTATAACRGGACAATAGGTCAAGGGAAGGCATCGTCTTCGGSAGGGAGTTCTCGCTCCTCCAGGTCTGCTCGAGAGGCTCAGCTGGAGGAGGAGACTCGGGCAGCACAGGAGCAGGCTCGAGCAGCACAGGAGCAGGCTCGAGCAGCGCAGGAGCAGGTYGGRCAGCTGACGCARTATATGRCTTCTTATTTTCAGGTAATTCG
>SJCO01000248.1 GCA_005217565.1 Puteibacter caeruleilacunae | reverse complement strand
CTTGTCAYTGAGCTGGGCCATGATRATCTGGTCTTGCAAAGCTGGCTCAACAGAAATGTGAGACAAAGMACCAGAAGGAATCACTTCAATYTKCATCTTGCTCAACTCATCACACAAGGTGTTRAYRCGAGAATCCATCAGAAYACAATTGCATTGCAACTTCYGACTCAAGGCATCKGCTACYACATTRGCCTTCCCTGGGTGATAATGTACCTCCAGGTCATAATCCTTGATCAGCTCTAGCCATCTTCTCTGCCTCATGTTGAGATCAGCCTGAGTAAAGATRTACTTRAGGCTCTTATGACATGTGAAGATGTTGCAGTGGGTTCCCATCAAATAGTGTCTCCACATCTTCAATGCATGAACCAC
>SJCO01000246.1 GCA_005217565.1 Puteibacter caeruleilacunae | reverse complement strand
CTTCCCGCTCCCGTGGCATCGTTTTCATTTCCAAAAACACACTCACACACACATTTCCCTGCTCACGGAGGTTGTAAAACACTAATTGYCATACCAYACCAGACTCRTCCATWCCAGTSGACACGGACTATTCGAATAGGTTTSAACTCTGCGCAGAGGGGTACACTTTACCCACTAGYCYGGTTTCTGCGATCTCACCGTCGYGAGACCCGAATGCCGRATCTCTTTCTTTCCTCGCACGTCCTACCTTAACRGTTATACCGGAAGGAGTCAGGCCACCRCCATGTCCAAACCGGACAAAACATTCCCCCTCCTTATCCTCCCRGTGCTCCCCAGCCTTCATAACCATGGGGTTTGGACCGTACGAGTTCAGATTGAGTGACTGCCCATACAGTCTCGAGTGGTTGTACTTGTCATRAGTACAGGTAGTGAAGGATGACAAACCAGTCCTTATATGAGGGGACAATCCTTCTGCTCACACCTAACCCGG
>SJCO01000245.1 GCA_005217565.1 Puteibacter caeruleilacunae | reverse complement strand
CAAAGAACCTATGATCGGTGTAACCGTTGCCGTACTGAATGAAGATGATCGTATGGTTGGCGGTACAACAACAGATTTTGACGGACGATTTTTTATTAAAGTCAATGGTAATACCAGACTTCAATTTTCTTTTATTGGTTATAAGTCGAAGACCATAGAGGTAAAAAACAGAAGTATTATCAATATTGAATTGGAAGAACAACGCTCACAGATTGATGAGATCTCAGTTGTTGCTCGCCAGCGTAGAGGTGATGGATTCATGAAGATCGATAAGCGCGACATGGCAACAGCACGTGAGAATTTCGATATGGCAGAAGTTGAAGGTGTTGGAGTAACTTCATTGGAAGAAGCAATGTCGGGTCGTATGGCTAACGTGAACATCGTAGCCAACTCTGGAGATCCAGGTGCTGGAACAGCAATTCGTATTCGTGGTACCGCTTCATTGAACGGAAACAACGAACCATTAATTGTTGTTGATGGTATTCCTTTCGACACGA
>SJCO01000028.1 GCA_005217565.1 Puteibacter caeruleilacunae | reverse complement strand
TTTAAATAAATTAAAGATCCAATGATAATAGCATATACACTATTAAAACAAGAAGACATATAATATGAGTGAAACACATACGACATACACCCCAAAAGAAATACTTCAGATATTGAATGATTTGTATTTGTTCCAATCAGAGTATTGTAATAACGGAGACGTCGGTCATACGCTATCATTCGAAACTTCGATTGAAAGTTGGAGAAATATATGTGACTTGTTAAATCCTGTTGAGTTGGCAAAAGCTCATCATGAATTCTTTGATTTAGAAACTGATGAGACAGAATTAGAAACTATCTTAAAAAGAGAACAGGAAAATACATTAAAGGAGTATTGCGAATATATTGCACAAAATGCCAAACGGGAAACAATAACTTTAAGTGTTTCACTGGGTGGAAAATGCTTGGAAGCTGGGATATTAAATAGCATTAACCAAAATCTAAAAAAAAGAGGTGTAAATATTAAGGAGTTAAAGGCTAGCAATAACTTTCCACTCCTTTTTAAGAAATATCCATCAGAGTTCATTGAAATAGTAAGCAAATTAGCTCCCGGAACAATATCGTATTATGACATACAAGAAAATAGAATAAGTAAGGCTGGAGGTTATCTTTTCCTAATCTCATTGCTTGTATTAGTAGTTGCACTGATATCTGGAAAGTTGTCGTGGCTTGCGATTATACCATTTGGAGTTTCAGTTGCCATACTAAACATAGGTCGTAAAATTGAACCTCTCAGTTATGAGATAGGAGGTTTTAATACTGTTAAAGACCTTGTCGTTGGCATTAAAGCGAATTTAAATATAGAAAAAACCTGAGCGTGAACTGCACCCAAAAGTTAGCCATATCATTTGGGATTTTTTTGCGACACATTGGTCAATCAGGGAACAACAAAGAGATAACAGACAAGTTTTTCGGATGATAGTTAAGCATATTAAAACCAACAAAATGAGAAAGTTGCAATTATTAATTTTACTATTCTTCATTCATGGTATCACTTCTGCTCAATAGAACAACCTCATTTAGTCTGAGATGAAATTCACATTCAGAAAATAAAAGCACATTGATATGCGTAACATTTATTACTTACTTTGGACAGACGCTATTGTCAATGATAGACAGTATAAGAAGAAAAATCCAACATGGAAATTGTCATCTTTTTCATTAATAACTTTTATCAATGCACTAAACTTATTCACAATACTATTAATACTCAAACAAATAGGAATTAAATTTGAT
Source organism: Puteibacter caeruleilacunae (assembly GCA_005217565.1). Classification (GTDB taxonomy): domain Bacteria; phylum Bacteroidota; class Bacteroidia; order Bacteroidales; family Prolixibacteraceae; genus Puteibacter; species Puteibacter caeruleilacunae. The sequence goes on along the minus strand of SJCO01000028.1, from coordinate 34,897 downwards.
ATCCTTGCTATAGGTATCTTCCCAGGAACAATGATCAATAATGCATTAGCCTTCTTTTTACAATTTGCAACTCCGTTTGCTATTTTAAACTACCTATTGATTTTTCGAAAAAATAGATACAAGAAAATAATCAATAAGTACTCACATAAAAAAGGTAAGATTGCATTAATATATATAATTGGAAGTACGATTATTTGGTTCATTTCACTAATCCTCACTTGAGGTTAATATCCACCTTTCTTTAAATAATAAAACAATACAGAAAACATAGTGGACTTGAGAACTAAATTAATTAGAGAATTAGAATAATGTTTTTATGGAGAAAATTGAAATAATAATTGGAAGTCCAGTCGATTACGATGAGTTAGTAGCTTACCTTGTCGTTGATGGGAAATATGTTGCGTTGGTGAATCAGGATGAAGGAAAGGATAATTTGAAAATAGAGTTCTTTGATAAACCGAATTTAAAGGAGGTTCATTATGATACATTTTTAGCAGCATTGCGTGAAGCAAAAGAAAAACTGTTAGAGGAGTAATTTCTGGCTAGTTCAAGTATTTCACGCAGGCTTTACAGAGCAGGAAAACGGTAAATAAATGACAGACTAAAAAAACACTTTATGTATCGCTTCCATTCCTTAAACCAAAGTCAGAATACGAAAGTTGGTACCTCCCATATTCTGACTTAGAACTGTTGTGTACTGTATATTTCGTTAAATATTACATCGTAACTTTAACCAACAATCTATCAAGGCTTTTTCTTATTTCTTCCTCTTTTAAATCAGTACCAATAAACACGATTTTACTTTCCCTATCTTCATCCTCGTTCCATTTAGAGCCTTGGGTAACATGAAAGTCACTGCCAACCGATTGAAGGATCATTTTGTGTCTCATGTCGCATACGCTTACCATTGCTTTGATCCTTAAAATATTGTCCTTGTTTAGGAACAAGAAATCGTCGAACCACATCGACATTCTTTCCATATCAAAACTGCCGGGGATGATATAACTTAATGTCTGTATTTTATGAGCATGCTCATTATCCGGAGTTGCTAACGTCAGATTGGTGAAATCGGTTATATTTTCCTCGATTTTCGAAGGACTAAAACTCTCATTGTTCAACACCTCTATGCCGTCAACCTTACCATACGTTGTTTTCTCAATTCTTGCAAGCGGATTGATTGAAGCAATCTTTTGTTCAACGTCATTCATCTGCTCAGAAGGTAACAAGTCGCATTTGTTTATGACAGCAATATCGGATTTTGCAAGCTGACTGCGGACTTCGCTAAAGTCGTTAAGTCGTTTAAGAAAAGAATCGGCATCTATCAGACAAACTACACTGTCTAACTTAAAATACCTCTGAACTCGTGGCCCTGAGAACATGTTTATTATCTGCCCAGAATCAGCCATTCCTGTTGCTTCGATCAGGACATAATCATACTTCACGCGCGACAGGATTACGCTGTTTAGCACTGTCCCCAGCTCTGTACTCAGCGAGCAGCAAATACAGCCTCCCGTTAATTCGTATATGTTGTTTTTGTTATTGGATTTTAAAAGCTGACCATCAATATTGATGTTACCTGCCTCGTTTTCAATAATCAGGAAATTCGAATCTTTATTACATCGAAGTATTTCGTTCAGCAATGTTGTTTTACCGGCTCCCAGGAATCCGGTTATTATAGTTACAGGTGTAGGTTTGTTTTCCATGTTCTTCTTTTTGCAATTATCACAATATCCTTTGATAAGGAGTTCTGTTTCGCTTAACGCTCCGTCAAATGTAGCACTTCTTTGCTCCTCCTAGTCCTAGATCTGAATAAATATAATAATTAGTTTATGAATGCATGGTGGTGAGGATAGGATTGAAAGGAGAACGGAGAAACGGTTGGAAGGTTTTGAGACGGTGAATATTCCGCCGACGGATTGTGCTGTGCCCCGTTGGTTAAGGGGTGCAACGGCGGTTGGTTTTCGATTGTGATATCGTAAATTCCCACGACTTGCTGACGCTTCGTCATGGGTTAAAAAGAAAATGTCCCTCCAGGACAGAAGGCAGTGGTATGCGTTGGTTGGAACTTCACCGTTCAGCGGAACAACCACAAATATCAACCTTGTAGTTGTTCCGCCAGCCAGGCATTAACTGTCTCGTTACACCACTCCATAAAAAATAACCTTTCCAGGCTTAACTGTCGGTAGTGTTGCCATAAGCTTCGATTTATAGATTCAATGTTGAAAATTACTTCTCTAATGGACGAAGATAGATTGCTTCGCGGATCACTTGCCATCGGTGGTCTTCATAACGAAGTTCGATGTTACAAAGTAAAAGCATCTCCTCGCCATTCATGCCGCTATGCTGACGGGTAAGCACACTTACTGCAGAGTTCCCCAACACATGGAAGTCGTGCCATTTTGCCCAGGTGTTCAGCTGTTTCTTCCCCTCCTTAGCCTGCTTGGCAAAATGCTCGATGAATTCTCTCTTATTGTAAGTCACCACGCTATCATCGGGCATTACCAGTGTAGTGTGAAAATCATCATGATAGATGGTTTCCAGTGCTTTTACATCGAAATTTGTAGCCCTATCAATAAGGTGATTCATCGCTTTGCGCACCGCTTCTTTAGTATGCGCCTTGTCTTGTGCATTTGTAATTTTAGTCATAGTAATAATTGTTAAAACCGTTAAACAGATGTGTTTGAAATTTGTCATTTTAAAAACGCTTTGATTGTTAAGTATTTTACTTAGACAAAGATCCCGGTTTTAAGCAGGCACTACGTGACCACTTCTTTACAATGCTGTACCATTTTGATAAGCTAGTCGATATTCCCCTGGTGATTTACCTGTTTTCTGCTTAAAGAATCGCGATAGATGATTGATCTCGGAATAATGCACCTCATGTGCTATTTCAGAAATGGTTTTTGTTGTGTGGATGAGCATCATCTTTATCTCAAACAACAACCTCAACTTGATAAACTCGGTAGCTGTAATATTGAACTGACTTTTAATGGCTTTGTTGAGTGTGATGCGACTTAAATTCATCATAATGGAGTAATCCTCTACCCTGTGATGCGTGAAGATGTGCTTCTCTACAAGTTTTCGAAAATGATAGGCAGTATTATCAAGTGCAATAGCATCTCCTAGCTGGTGGGCTTGCGAATAGCTTCGATTTAGCGATATGAGCACATAATAAAGTATCGATCGGATAAGATGTGCACTGTCGCTTTGAACGTTCAATATCTCCTGCCTGATCTCCTTTAGTTTGAGCAGCATATCGTTAAAGAAGTCTTCCGATGCATTAAAATACAACGGGTGATTGGTCTGATAAAAGAAAAGCAATCGGTAGATGAAGTACTGATCGGAGAAGAAATCGTTCAGAAAATCCTCCTGAAATACCATCAATCGTCCCTCGAAAGTTGACGCGTCAACATGCCACGAGTAGTTTTGATGCTGTGAAATGAAGACGATGGTATAAGGCTTCAGTTCAATGGTTTCGTCATTTAGCTTCAAGTAACCATCGGCATTCTCAAGGAAATAGATCTGAAAGAAGCCTGCACGCTGAGTTTCAGATGTCATTTCAGCAGCGCAATTCGACTGCAAATCGATTACATTCATTAAAAACTTCACGTTGCAAAGAGTCTTATTGAATTCGATATACTTCATAATCGGTATTTTTCTCAAGTTACTACAAATATCGCCTCCCAGTTATAAAGCAAGGGGAGTTTTTCACTCTGCAAAGATTCTGCTTTTACAAAAGCATTGTACGACCATTTTATAGCAATGTTGTACCATTTTGATAAGAGGGGTGGAAGGTTGGAGGGGTGGAGGGTCGGAGGGTAGGACGGTTTGGTGGAAGTGGTTGTTCCGCCGACAGGTTGTATTGTGCTTTGTTGGTTCTGAGCTGCAACGGCGGTTGGTTTTCGATTGTGACATCGTAAATTCCCACGACTTGCTGGCGCTTCGTCATGGGTTAAAAAGAAGATGTATCGTCCTGGCATGAGGAAGCGTTGATGTTAGCAGACTGTAAACTGCAACTATGATATTTCAAGTAAAAAATGTAATATTGTGCAGCAATCCGAATTTATGACAGTGTTAGAAAAAAATCAAGACAAGCTTCTGGTGGTACAACTTCAAAAGAATGATGTTGAAGCATTCGATGCGCTATTTCATAAGTATAGCGACAAGTTATTCCGTTTTTCTTTTTCACTGTTAAAGAGTACTGAGGAATCGAAAGAGATTGTTCAAGAGGCATTTCTACGTATCTGGGAGAAGAGATCAGACATCGATTCTCAGAAATCTTTTAAGTCTTTTTTATTCTCTATCTCCTATAATCTGATTGTTGATCAGTTGCGTTTACGCTTAAAAGATCAAGAGTACAGAAAGTTTTTAGTGCACTACTTTGAGTCGGAAAGCTTTGATTTAAAAAGCAACCTTGATTACGATAAAATTGTGGCTCAGGTGAAAGATGCTGTGGAAGAATTACCTGCTAAAAGAAAGCAAATCTATGTACTTAGTCGCGAGTTAGGACTGTCAAACAACGAGATTGCTGAGCGTTTAGATATTTCGGTAAAGACGGTAGAAAACCAGATAACACTTGCATTAAAACATCTCAGAAAAAGACTAGGCAGTAGCTTACTTGAAGTTGCTCTTTTTATAATTCTATTTGCATAATGGCATAATCTTCAGAATACAGACCCTCTATATATCAGCACATTGCAACACCAATTAAATATTTCCCTCATTTTTTTCATTTTTCTTTAGGGGGTAATATTGATTTCTCCGTATTACATGTAAAATCAGTATTAACGAAGAGAAAGTGAAAATAGAATAAATCGAGACTTTCATTTGTTATTACAAGGTCTTCGATTTTAAAAAGACAATATGGGAAAAAGACATACAGATATTATTAAAAAATATATGCTCGGCACTTCAACAAGGGAGGAGTTTGAAAAAGCAACATCATTACTTGAGGAGCCTCTTAAAAATCATGAGTTAAAACCTATTCTTCATGATTTATGGAATGAGGATACAACAGATCAGGTGGAAGTGCCTGACCATGGAGGTTTTTCAGGCATATTAAATGAGCTGCATAAGAAGATAAAACGGGACCTTATCAATCAAAAGAGACAGAATTCAAGAAGGTTGTTGATTAATATTTCAAGAGTTGCTGCGATACTTATTATCGGAATAGTTATGGGTGTTATAATTCAGAAATTCCAAAACAATGCTCCTGTTTATTATACATCAATGGCCCCCAAAGGATCGGTGTCGCAAATGCTTTTACCTGATAGCACGATGGTGTTTCTGAATTCTGATTCTGAAATTAGGTACTCAATGACAGGAGTTGATGGAAACAGAGAGGTATTTCTGAAAGGTGAAGCTTGGTTCCAGGTGACTAAAAATGAAAAGAAACCTTTTGTGGTGCATACCGACTTCTACGATGTTAATGTTTTGGGTACCGAGTTTAATGTGAAAGCTTATCCTGAAGAAAACCATGCAACTACAACCCTGGAAAAAGGAAGTGTTAAAATCTCATCGCAAAGATTTAAGATAAAATCGAACAGCACACTTAAACCTGGAGAGCAGATGGTGTACGATAAGGAGAAACGTGCCTTCATCAAGAAACAAGTCGACACAGAAGTTTATACCTCATGGAGAGAGAATAAACTGATCTTTATTGATATAAGATTAGAAGAACTGATAAGAATGGTAGAACGAAAATATGGCGTAGATATCATTGTTGAAGATAAATCAATCCTTGACTTCCACTATGATGGAACTATTAAGGATGAAACAATTACCGAGTTAATGTCAATATTACAAGCAACACTCCCAATACATGTAGAAATTGAAAATCAAAAAATAATTATTACCAAAATGAAATAGTATTTAGAAAAGTAAAACGATAAAAAAAGCCGGAACGATACGGTCATATCACCCCGGCAAATGTCGTTTATAAAAAGGTGCGGTCACACCATTAATACAAACATTTTAACATTACAAATTTATGAAAAAAATTGTAACAGGCTTCTTTCATGATATTGGATTGAAGCGCAAATTATTATTGAAAATGAAGCTAACATTAATAGGACTTATTCTATGCTTTATGCAAGTTTCAGCCTCGGTATATTCTCAGGCTACGAAATTTGAATTAAACATGAAGGAAAAGCAGATTGAAGAGGTACTTCGTGAAATAGAGAAGACCAGCAATTATCGCTTTTTTTATCAGAGAGAACAAATTGATGTAGAGAAAATTATAAGTATCAAATCAAAAGAGAAAACCATTGACCAGATTCTTACGACTATCTTTAAAAATGAGGCTGTTGAATATAAGGTGATGGATAACGATCTTATTTTATTAACTCCTTCTGGCAGTAAACTAGCCAATAGAATAGCTCAGCAAAAAAAATCGATTACTGGTATTGTTACCGATGAGAATGGTGAAACATTGCCTGGAGTAACGGTTGTTGTTAAGGGCACTTCAAACGGTACGGTTACTGATATGAACGGAAAGTATGCATTAGATAATATTCCTTCCGATGCGATACTACAGTTCTCTTTTGTAGGTATGAAGACACAAGAGATTACGCTGGGTAACCAATCTAGCATCGATGTGCAGATGGAGGCTGATGCTATCGGACTTGAAGAAGTTGTTGCCGTAGGATATGGTGTTCAGAAGAAGGTGAATCTAACTGGATCGGTAGCACAGGTTTCTTCCGAAGAGATTGAAAACAGAGCTGTAACCAACGTATCGCAAGCACTACAAGGTGTTGTTCCTAACCTTAATGCAACTGTATCGAGTGCAGGTAGTGAGCCTGGTGCTGGTTTTAATTTGAATATTAGGGGAGACGGTTCTCTGTCTGCAGGTGATGGCCCGTATATTCTTATCGATGGTGTTCCTCAGGGAATCAATACCCTTAATCCAGATGATATAGAAAGTGTATCAGTCCTTAAAGATGCTTCAGCTTCGGCAATCTATGGAGCACGTGCAGCTTACGGTGTTATACTAATTACCACTAAAAAAGGACAAAAAAGAGAGAGACAAAAGGTCACCTACAGTACCAGCTTCACATGGGCTTCTCCAACAAACTTACCTGATCCTGTGAACTCACTGGATTTTGCACTTACCGTTAATGAGATGCGTCAGAACAATGGTCAGGGCGACTATTTCGCCCCTATAATTATTGATCGTATAAAAGCATACATTGATGATCCTGTAAATAATCCTGTAAACTATCCTCAATCAGGCAATCCTAATATTTGGGGTAGAAGAAACACAGCCAATGCAAATGTTAATTATGTCGACGAGCTATACAAGGATCATGCAGTAAGACAAAAACATGATCTTAGTTTGACTGGTGGTAGCGAGAAGACTTCTTATTATTTCTCAACCTCCTTTTTTGATGATCCAGGATTATTCAGATGGGGTGAAATCAAGTTCAACCGCTATAATCTAAACTTTAATCTCCATACCCAGGTAAACAGTCAGCTTGCCTTTGAATTGAGCAATCGTTTTTCAAAGCGATCAACGACTCAACCATCGGGAATGTTGGGTGGATATTCAGGTACTGGAATTATCTATCATCAGTTTTTGAAACAGTTCCCTACAAATCCAGTACGCCAACCTGATGGTAATTTGGGTGTTGAGTTTGCTGATTTAGAGAATGGTGGTAAGTATAAGAACAATCAGTATGATAACTGGCTGACTGGTAAGCTTATTTTTGAGCCAGTAAAAGATTGGGTGATCAATGGCGATGTGTCATGGCAGCTGTATAATTCAGAAAATCAACGTCGTTTTAATACATTCTATGTGTATCTTGTTGATGGAACTCCTGTTGAGCAGTATGCTTCTAAGAATAGAGTTAACAAGCAATTCGTTACCAACAACTACTACTCTACCAACATCTACTCTTCTTATACGAAGAAAATGGCCGACCATAATTTTAAGATAATGGCTGGATTCCAGGCTGAGCTTTCTGATTCAAAGAGTTTATATGGAGAACGCTATGGATTGATCACTGATGACCTGTCATCTTTATCAATAGCTTTAGGTGAAAACATGACCGTTGATGATAACCTGGGACATTGGTCTACTGCCGGTTTCTTTGGTCGTTTCAACTATAACTACAAAGAGAAGTTTCTATTTGAAGTAAATGGCCGTTATGATGGATCTTCTCGTTTTGAAGATGGTAAAAGATGGGGAATGTTTCCATCATTCTCGGCAGGATATAATATCTCGAAAGAAGATTTCTGGGCTCCTCTCCAATCGACAATCAACAACCTAAAACTTAGAGGTTCATATGGTTCATTAGGAAATCAAAATGTAGCCAACTACTTGTATTTGCCACGTATGAATGTTGGTAATAAGATCAATTACATATTTGGTGGTGAACGTCCTCCATATGTAAATGCACCAGGATTGACCAGTGCTGACCTTACCTGGGAAACATCTACAACCATTGATTTCGGATTGGATGCTAATCTTTTTGAGAATAGAATGGGTATTGTTTTTGATTGGTTTAAACGTACTACTACTGATATGTTCGGACCGTCGGAGAAACTTCCTGCTTATTTAGGAACTGGTGTACCGAAGAGTAATAATGCTGAATTGGAAACCAAGGGATTTGAGCTTACATTGACTTGGAAAGATCGTATTGGAGAAGACTTCTCCTACTCAGCTTCGTTATCGATGGCCGATAATGTGTCGAAGGTGAAGAAGTTCTATAATCCTACGAAAATTCTTTCAAATCATTATGAAGGAAAAGAGTTAGGTGAAATTTGGGGTTACTCAACTGTAGGTTACTTCCAGTCGGATGATGAGGTATCTGAATGGCATGATCAATCGTACATTTCTTCGAAGTGGCAAGCTGGTGATATTAAATATGAGGATTTGAACGGTGATAAGAAGATTGATAGAGGGAACAATACTCTTGATGATTCTGGAGATCTTAAAGTAATCGGAAATTCGCGTCCTAGATACATGTACAATGCTAACTTATCATGTAGCTGGAAAGGTTTTGACCTTAGAATGTTGTGGCAAGGTGTTGGTAAAAGAGATGTATGGTTAGGAAATGATGTATATTTCTGGTTGAAGCCAGGATTGTCGCAGGTAGTAGTACTAGAAGAACACATGGATCATTGGACTCCGGATAATCCTAATGCCTATTATCCTAGACCTTATGCAGGTGGAGCCGGTAGTTCGAGAAACTTACAGGTGCAGAGTAAATATCTACAGGATGCTTCTTACATTCGATTGAAAAATCTACAGATTGGTTATACAATCCCAAAGGCAAAATTGAAAAATTTCTTCATTAAAGAAGCTCGAGTATATGCTAGTGGTGAGAATCTGCTAACCTTCTCTCCTATTTCATCAATTTATGATCCTGAGGCTATACAGGGATCATGGGGGAGCGGAAAAATGTATCCACTGACAAAAAATATCACTATTGGTGCTAAAATCAGTTTCTAAAACTTTAAAAAAGTAAGACAATGAAATTTAATAAGTATATAGGTTTAGTTATCATCCTGGCATCCTTTCTAACAGCTTGTGATGATTTTCTCGACAAGGCTCCGTTAGATCAGATTACAGAGGCCAACTACTGGTCGTCGGCTAAGGATTTGGAGATTTACAATAATCAATTCTATCCGCTACTGCCAGGGCACCGCAATGGTGCTTGGGATGCCGGTGTTTTTTCACAGGATATGAATAGTGATAATATGATTCCAGGATCTCCTAACTCAACACTAGCTGGAACAAGAACAGTTCCTGCAAGTGGTGCTGGATGGTCGTGGGGAAGTATCCGTTCAGTGAACGTTTTTCTTGAGAATTATAGTAAGGCGATGAGTAAAGATCCATGGGAAATTGTGGCACCGTTTGTAGGTGAAGCTCATTTTTTCAAGGCTCTTTTATATTTTGACAAGGTAAAGAGATTTGGAGATGTTCCTTGGTTTAATAGGTCGTTAGAGACTGATTCTCCAGAATTATTCGCGAATAGATTGTCTCGTGATGTTGTTGTTGATTCCATGATTGTTGCTCTGGATAAAGCGATTGATTATTTACCTGCCAAAGGGGATGAAAAACCAGGCAGACTTAATAAGGATGTGGCTTTAACTTATAAGGCTCGTGTTTGCCTGTATGAAGGTACATGGGAAAAATACCATGCAGGATCGGTGTTTGGTGTAACTGGTGCAAACGGACAAAAATATTTGACGCTGGCTGCTGAGGCTGCGAAGACTGTGATTGATGGTGCTAACTATTCATTGTATACTACCAGCGATACCGACAAGTCGTATGCCGAATTGTTTGCTCAGATGGATTACTCTAGTAATCCGGAGGTGATTATGTGGAAGAAGTTTGATCAAGATGCAGGCCTAACACATAATGTGCAAAGGGGTATCTGTAGCTACGACAATAACGATAATCCTTATAACCTGTCAAAGGAATTGGTTGACCAATACCTTTGTGTTGATGGAGATCCTATTGCCGTTAGTGATTTGTATGAAGGGGATACCACTATTGTCCAGGTATTTCAGGGTAGAGATCCACGACTAAAGCAGATGTATTGGTTACCTGGACAGGTTAACGTTGAGAAGGATGGTGTGGAATTGAGTTATTTCAATGAGCCTGAACTACAGAACAGTGCTTCGGGATATCAGCTTCATAAAGGTGCGATTCCTGATTACTATCAATTGTTCCAGGGACACGTAGGTGTGAGCCCTTCTATTACTTTCCGTTATGCTGAGGTGTTGCTTACTTATGCCGAGGCTAAGGCTGAGTTGGGTGAAATTTCACAGACGATTATTGATCAGACAATCAACTTGCTTAGAGCTCGCGCTGGTATGCCTAATTTGGTTATCAGCAATATTACAGTTGATCCTAATTGGGACTTCCCTGCACTATCGCCTGTTATCAATGAAATTAGAAGAGAAAGAAGAATTGAGCTGGCTTGTGAAGGTTTCCGTTTTAAGGATTTGCAAAGATGGAGAGCACACCTTTTAATTCAGGGTAAGAGATTAAAAGGTGCCAAGTTTATTTGGGGTGAGAGTTTCCCGCAGACTGAAGATTTACTTGAATTGGGTAGTAATTTATTCTTGGATGAGAATAACTATATCGACCTGTATCAAAATGCATTACCCAGTGGTTTTGGCTTTGATGAAGACAGGGATTACTTGTCGCCTATTCCAAGTGATGAGATTACCATTAGTAATGGTGTATTAACCCAAAACCCTGGATGGGAATAGTATATAGTTAGTCGTTTATTATAACGAATTGGATATTGATGAGGAGAATGATTTTATACAATCATTCTCCTTTTTTGTTTATTATGGCATGCAGATGTGTCATTTATAAGCGTCCGAAGGAGCTGGAAGCGTATTCAGGCTTGAGGAAGCGTTGATGTGTGAGATCACAGGCAGGTTGGCCTAAAACGACTATCTTTTGGCTCTTTTCATCATTCAACAACAAATATCTTTGTACGTATCAAATAAGTGATCAAATTACATTATCAATTGTTAACTCAATAAAAAACAATTAAAATGAAAGTAACAGTTTGTCAATTAAGCAATAACACACAACAGCTTGAAAAGGATTGGGAGGGATTAGTATCGCACTGTAAGAAGAATAAGAGTGAGTTGATTCTTTTACCTGAGATGCCTTTTTCTTCGTGGTTTGCAACCAAGCCATCAGTGAGTGATTCAATAAAATTAGATGCAGTTAAAGCGCACGAAGAATGGATTGAGCGTTTTGATGAATTAGGAGATGCTGTAGTGGCTTATACTAAACCAGAGATTAAGAACGGTAAGTTTTTTAACATCGCCTATGTTTGGTCAAAAAAGAGCGGTCATATAAAAGTACATACAAAATACTATCTACCTGAAGAGGTGGAAGCTTACGAGGCGACTTGGTTTGATAGAGAATCAAAGCATTTTGAGACGATTGAAATTAACGGTGTTAGAATCGGTTTTCTGCTTTGTACTGAAATATGGTTCACTCAACATACAAGAAAGTACGGTTTACAAGGCATCGATTTATTGTTGTGTCCGAGAGCTACTAGTAAATACACTATCGATCAATGGGTGCGTTGCGGACAAACATCATCAGTAATTGGTGGTTGTTACTGTTTAAGCTCTAATCGCGCGGGAATTGGTGACAATGACTTCCACTGGGGTGGCACAGCATGGATTGCACAACCTGTTGATGGTGCATTGCTAGGAACGACTTCCGAGGAGTCTCCATTCTTAACACTTGATATCGATTTAAAGAAAGCAAAATCAGCAAAGAAAGAATACCCACTTTATGTGAATGAATAAGATCATTTCCCACGACATGCTAACGCTACGTCGTGGGAAAAATCTTATGTAGCACCACCCTGCACACCAAGCATATTAATTTAATTTTTACAATTACAATTAACACTTACCCACCACATAGATTTCCTATCTCACCTAACCTCCCAATACATTACCCTTGTTAATTTTTTGTCATTTTCTATTTTTTTGAATATTTTTGTAACAACAAAAGATTTAAGTTCTCAATTATCATGATGGAAAAAAACCAATTACTCAGTAAGAACATCAAAAAGTTGCGTGAAAAATTTGAGTTTACACAAGCTTTTGTTGCCGATTATTTGGGAATTACTGCAGCTGCGGTAAACCAATATGAAAATGACGCCCGTACAATTCCAGAAAATGTTGTAGAAAAACTGGCACTACTATACAATGTGGAGGAATTCGACTTATATGAGGATAATCCTGAGAAACGGGAGATTTTAACTGCTTTTGCTTTCCGTGCTGATGAAATAACTGCCGAAGATATGACCACAATTAGTCAGTTCAAGAAGATCATTACCAATTACATTAACATGTCATCAGCCTTGGAAAATGAATAGAAGAGAAAGAAAACTTAAACAATTTGCGGCAGAATTTCGTCGCAAGAATGGCTTAAACGAAAACGAAACTATTCGCCTTAAGAGCTTACTTTTAAAGAATAACATTCTTACCGTATTTCTTCCGCTAAGTGAGGATCTATCAGGAATGGCTGTAAAAATGAACGGCAGCAATTCAGCCAAGTACTTTATACTGGTTAATAGCAACCACACTATTGGTCGCCAGCATTTTACTATCTGTCATGAATTATACCATCTCTATTATCAAGAGAATTTCGTTTCAGAGAAAAGTCATGCTGGAAAGTTCGACAAAGATGGAGATCCAGAAGAGTATAATGCTGATGTGTTTGCCAGTCATCTTCTACTTCCTGAAAATGGGGTTTATGACATGATTCCTGACAAAGAATGGGGCAAGAATAAAATAACGTTACCAACGATATTAAACATTGAGCATTACTTTAGTTGCTCAAGAAATGCGCTACTGAATAGGTTATTGAAAATGGGCATTATCGACCTTAAAAGGTATCAGGAATTTAATCATGACAAGATAAAGAATGCACTGCTATGTGGATTTAATATCGACCTGTATAAACCTGGAAATAAAGGGTTAATTATTGGTAATTATGGCAATATGGCCAAAGAGCTCTTCGACAAAGGTATAGTCTCGGAAAGTGCTTATTTTTCATTACTCGAAGATATAGGTATTGATTTATCAGATTTTGATGAGAAGGTAGATTATGAGTAGGTCGGAGTTTATTATTTTGGTTGATGCGGATGTGATATCCAGCACGATAGATAAAGAATAATTTTGTAAATTTGATAAGGTCGCACATGTATTGACAGACTCCAAGCCACAGAAATACATGTCCTCACTACATCTTTTATTAGTTTTTTAGTCAATCCAAATAAAGAACAGATGAACAGACGACACATTATTTTTACCGTTTTAAGCTTTTATGCTTTAGTAACAACATGCTATTCCCAACCAATTGCCTCAAGCGATAAGATACCAGTACTGGATAAAACAAAATCGTATCCTGAAAAGGCGCTTGAGTTTATAGTGGATTTAGCATATGTACCTCTTGAAACCTCTGAAAATGTATTGCTGGGGGAACATTGTGATTTGAGATATGTATCTGAAAATAGAATTGTGGTTGCAGATGAAATACATGGAGATGTATTTATATTCGATATCAATGGCAAATTATTTTCTAAGTTTAATCAAAAAGGAGGAAAAGGCTATGTGTTTGTAAGCTATCTGGCTTACGCCGAGAAAGACAAAGAGGTGTTCGTCCTGGATGTAATCCGCAAAAAGATTTTTGTTTTTACAGAGGAAGGAAACCTGCTACGCAGCTTTCAAACTCCCCCCGAAAACTCATGTAATGAAAATTTATAACTTCAATAAGAACACCCTTCTGTGTTATAATGAAAATCATTTGGGTTCTTCAGCACCAACAAAACCATACTTTTTTATTTCAAAAGAAACCGGAGAAATCACCGACTACATTGACATAGAAGTCAAAGAAGTTAAGCCACGTCGCTTTGTTGAACAAATAGATAAAAACAACTCAAGAGGATACTCATTCAGACGTAATTACCCTGACAATTGCAAATTTGGAAACTATTTTATTCTTGCAAACAGGTCAATGGATACTGTCTATTTACTTAAACAAGATAAATCATTAATCCCGCTATTCACTCAAACTCCTTCGGTGTTTTCAGAACATCCTACTGCCGCTGCAGTTGGAATGATCATAAACAATCGGTTTTTACAGGTACAAGTAGCCTCATACGACTACCAAAAAGCACTTAAGCTACTTAAAAAAGGCGAACAGTGGAAAGCGGAGTATACAGATTATACTTTTGACATGACGACAGGTGAGTTTTTTAAAGATCCTGGTGAATTCTCATACTCAGTTCGCGAAGTGGATGTTCCTGCAAACAAGAGAGTGAAACTAATACAGCCATATCTTATACTAAACTCATATAAGGCTGGTAGAATTAAAGACAATAAGCCACTGTTGGAATTATGTCCTAAACTAGATATTGAAGATAATCCGATAATTGCAATTCAAACATTCAGATAGCCCCATGAACAGACGACACATTATTTTTACCGTTTTAAGCTTTTATGCTTTAGTAACAACATGCTATTCCCAACCAATTGCATCAAGCGATAAGATACCAGTACTGGATAAAACAAAATCGTATCCTGAAAAGGGATTTGAGTGGGAAGCCGATGTATCATATATACAACTTGAAACCTCTAAAGATGTATTGATGGGGCGAACTTGCTACCTAAGACATATATCCGATAATAGAATTGTGGTAGCAGACAAGATAAGTGGAGATGTATTTATTTTCGACATTACAGGTAAGCTACATGCTAAGTTTAATCAGAAAGGAGGAAAGGGATATACGATTCTAAGCTCTCTTGCATACGCAGAAAGCGAAAAGAAGGTGTTTATTGTGGATGAAGTTTACAAGAAGATCTATGTTTTTACTGAAGATGGGGAATTGCTTCGTAGTTTCAAAACCCCACCCAAAACTCATGTAAGAAGGATTTACAACTTCGATAAGAACACCCTCTTTTGTTACAATGAAAATACTTCGGGTACAACAGAGCCAACAAAACCATACTTCTTCATTTCGAAAGAGAACGGAGAAATTACAGATTATCTTGATTTAGAGATCGCAAAAATAGAACCTAGACGGTTTAGTGTACCCATAAGGAAAAATTATACAATGGGATACGCTTGGGGAAATAACTTTCCTAAGAATTGCAAGTTTGGGAACAAATACATTCTTGCTAACAGATCAATGGACACTGTTTATTTGATGAAACAAGATAAATCATTAACTCCTTTATTTACACAGACACCTTCTGTAAAATCGGAACATCCTACAGGTGTTAATGTTGGGATGATCATACACAATCGTTTTTTAGAATTATTTGTTGAGTCCTATGATTTTAAGGAGGCATTCAAAATTTGTAAATCGGGAGAAAAATGGGATCCGGAGTATTCTAGTTACATTCTTGATCTTAAAACAGGAGAATTCTTTAAAGATTCCAATAAAAGTAGAAACTCGGTTCGCTGGGTAGATATCCCTGAGAATACGGATGCTGGTTTAAAACAGCCTTGGCGCATTTTAGAAGCATCAAAGAGAGGAATGATAAGAGATAAATTACTGAAGGAATTAGTACCTAAAATAGATATTCAAGATAACCCTGTGCTTAAAATTAAAAAGTTTAAATAGGTTACGGTTGTAGTTGCTGTTGTTCCGCCGACAGATAGTGCTGTACCCTGTTGGTTATGGGGTGCCACGGCGGTGTTATTGCGATTGAGATCATTGATATCCCACGACTCGTGCCTCGTCATGGGCAAAAAAGATGATGTCCCGCTGGGACAGGTGACAGCGAGATGCGAAGGTCAGAGCATCGTAGTCGCGCTGGATATTAGCTAACTGTCTTGTGGTTTGCTAATGTCAGAGCGTTACCTTTTATCGTCCGCAGGATCTGATAGATGACCGTTGTTCAAAACTACCGGTCATCGCAACGGAATCGGCCTCCTGAAAAAAGTGATTGATTTTGCAGCAGTTGCTTAGTAAAACTGGGAAGCTTCGAACGCAGAGAGAAGATCACCCAGTTGCACTTAGCAACTGCAATAAATTGATTGCTTTTTACAGGCAGCCTTGACCTTTTTGTCTCGTTTTTGCGGCAAGGCAAAAATGAGAAGCCTGTTCGGCTTGAGAACAACATCACCCAGTTGCACTAAGCAACTGCAATAAATTGATTATTTTTTGCAGGCAGCCTTGACCTTTTTGTCTCGTTTTTGCGGCAAGGCAAAAATGAGAAGCCTGTTCGGCTTGAGAACAAAAAACCACTTATTTGATAACAATCCTACTATCGTTTTTAGGATCTACAAGTTCACCTTTTACGCGTACTGGAGGAAGCTTATTCCCTTCCAATGATTCAATAGTACACGACACAAGCAGTCCGTAACGCCATTCAATATCCACTTTAAAGGCACCTCTGGCAATCAGTCCGGTTACCTTTCCCGCTGGCCATTCCACTGGCAATGCTGGCAACACATGGATTTCTCCCTGGTGCGATTGCAACATCATTTCAGCCATAAAGCCAGGAGTCGACATAGAACCATCAACCTGCATATTGTTACTCTCGTGAGCCATTAAGTTCTCAAATCCCACCTGTGTTACCATATCATTGAATATTCTGGCAGCTTTTTCGCCATCCAACAATCTTGTATAACAATAGATACGCCATGTTCTGTTCCAGTTACCACCCATATGAGGCCACTTTGGTCCATATAGCGTATGTCCTCTCATGTTAAGCGAAATCTTGGCTGCTTTCGCTAGTTCTGGAGTTTTATAAGGATCAATTTGACGACCAGGCATGAGTGCATACATGTGAGCAATATGACGATGGTGATCGCGTGGATTATCAACATCCCATGCCCATTCCTGAATCTGTCCGTATTTACCAATCTTCAATGGCAACAACTGATCTCTTGTCTTTTTCACCTTAGCGCTAAAATCCTTATCAACATCCAATTCTTCTGCGGCTTGCATCACGTTACTGAAAAGATCATACACCATCTGGATATCCTGAAAGGCCCCTGGAAGATTGAACCACTTCCCTGCCCTGGCTTCTCCGTTGGTGATTGCATAATCAACTGGTTTTCCATCGCGAATATCCACACCGTGCTCTGCCGACACAACAGGTGCAATGATATAGCCACCTTCGTATTCCACCATATTCTGTAACCAGAATTCAGCAGCTTCTTTCATGATTGGGTATGCCTCTTTTGCCAGGTATTTCTTGTCTTGGGTAAATTCATACTGACTCCACAAGTGTTGGCAATGCCATGCTGCACCTGAAGGATACATTCCCCATAGCATATCAGAACCTGGCGACGCATATCCCCAGATATTTCCGGTACTATGACTCACCCATCCATCTGTTCCATAATAAGCGTTAGCAACTTTTCTACCAGGCTCAATCAATGTCTTTATCCAGTTAACGTAAGCCTCTTGTGTTTCAGGCAAATTCAACGGACCAGCAGTCCAGTACATCTCCTGGATATTAATATTACTCTGATAGTTGCCTGCCCATGCTGCAGTACGGTTTGACACCCATACCCCTTGAAGTCCGGATGGCAGTGTACCTGGTCGTGAAGCACTAATCAGTAAATAGCGACCAAGATTAAACAACAACACCTTCAGTCCTGCATCATCAGTCATGCCTGTCTTCAGCATTTCATAACGCTTGTTGGTAGGAAGCTTTTCTAATTGAGGATCACCATCCATCGTCAAAGCAACCCTATCGTATAAGCTTCTGTAATCAGCAATGTGATCAGCCTTCAACTTACTGTATCCTTTTTTAGATGCTCCAGTAATAAACTTATGTGTTAAGGCCACAGGATCGGCTCCGTTATACTTTGGAGCAACAGAAGTATATTCTGTAGCTGTAGTGTAAAGCACGGTGGCACTATTGGCACCACTAAGTTTTAATGTACCATTCTCTTCCGACAAGGTACCGCCTTCATTTAGAACCTTAATCTTGATCTCGTACTGGCGATTATTTCCATCGATTTTCCCTTTTACATGGATCTCGTTATCGTGGATACTAATGTCATTCGATTTCTGCATAAACTCATGTCTGATGGTAAATCCAACTTTGCCATTGGCATCACTTTTTACATGAACAGCCATTACACGATCAGGGTAACTACAAAAATATTCTCTGTGGTAGTTAACACCATTGATATCGTACGAAACTGAAGCCAATGAATTGGCAACATCGAGTGAGCGTTTGTAGTTTTTCACTACTCCATCATGATTTTCAAAATCAAGATACAAATGTTCTATTGAAGTAAGGGATCCAAAGTTTGAATAATCTCCCGTGAAATGCTTTTGAACAAGTCCATCGGCTTTCTCAATATCACCATTCACAATTGCATCTCTAATCTCTTTAAGATGCGCTTTTCCTCCCTTTTTTATACCGTAATTGTAATCAGGATTCTCTCCTGGTCCGCCAAACCACATCGTCTCTTCGGTAATATCAAATCGTTCAGACTTGACTCCTCCATAATACGATGCCCCCATATAACCATTACCAATATGTAAGGCTTGAGTACGCCAATCTTCGGCGGGATAATCATACCATAATGTTGAGTTATAATCCTGTGCACTGGAATAGATACTTATCAAACAACAGATTACAACAAGTAATTTAATCTTTGTTTTCATAAACATACTTTTTTAAATAATTTTTCACTAGTTGAACACTAGATGCTGTATTAACAAGGATACTCCATGATTGTTTCTCCTCGGTGCTATAGTTGTACAAACAATTAACAACACTGTAAATGTAAAGAATAAATTTATCGTTTTAGCGATTTCCATAAAAATTATTAAATTGATGCTTTAAACAATGATGAGTCAAAGGATTACAGCTAACATATTTCAATAATGATTAATTCAGAGTCAGAGACAAATGGTAGGCCTCAATCATTAGCAATTAGTCCCTCAATACTTCTTTCATTATTTTAAAGAAGACATCAGGTCTTTCCATTGCTGGGAAATGACCACATTTCTCAATAAAGACTATTTCAGCCTGTGGTATTAATTCCTTTATCAGGTAACTGGTCTGACAAGGAATTGGATCTTGTCGTGGTCTTACTATCGTACACTTCCCTTTATAGTTTTTCAGCTTCTCTTTTACATCATAATTTGTCCGTAAATCTTTATACATCAAGTAAGATACTTTGCCATTCCATTTAAATTTAAAAAACTCTGGGACAACCTTCTCTGCAAGATCGTGATCATAAAAATAAGGCTTCAACCACTGCATCGCGATCCTTCGTTGGGCAATCTTTTTATCAGGATAAGATTTCCAATATTGAATTGAGTCTTTTTCCCTGGGATAGAATCTACCCTTAACATTATCAGTAAACGGTTTGTCGTAGCTATAATCGGAACCTATAGTGCTCACTAACACCATGTTTTTAATATGCTTAGGATAAATTGAAGCATAGTTTTGAGCCAGACCTCCACCATAAGATATACCTGCGATAGTAAGCTTTTCTAGTCCAAGATGCTTTCTTAAATCCTCAATATCTTGCGCTGCCCTACCCATATTTATGGTACTGGAATCAACTTTGGCATTACCTGAATTTCCAGCTCCCCTGTAATCGAGTAATATACATTCATAATCAGCAGATAGTGAGTCAACCCAATAGGTCATTATTTTTGATTCCCATCCTGCACCTCCAAGTATTAATATTGCCGGACCATCTCCTGCTCTGGTAAAATACAAGGTTTCGTTATCGGATGTTTGGAATGATTCGGGCTCTTGTCCCATTAATGATGCTGCAGTGAAAAGACAATAAAAAAATATAACGAGCTTTCTCATAACATTACATTTTACTGAATCACTACAAGTTACGAAAATGTGAGTTATAAGTCAAAAAATATATCTTTCAGGCAATCCTATGAGTTGACTATTGAATGCTACTCTGTACAAGGGGAAGCGTAAAACAAAAAGTACTTCCTTCTCCCAGTTGGCTTTCCACCCATATTTTACCTCCATGTTGTTGCACAAAATCGTTGCATAAAACTAAGCCAAGGCCTGTGCCTTTTTCATTTTGT
This sequence comes from Puteibacter caeruleilacunae, assembly GCA_005217565.1. Classification (GTDB taxonomy): domain Bacteria; phylum Bacteroidota; class Bacteroidia; order Bacteroidales; family Prolixibacteraceae; genus Puteibacter; species Puteibacter caeruleilacunae. The sequence goes on along the minus strand of SJCO01000028.1, from coordinate 14,360 downwards.
GTTCCTAAAATAGAAGTGTTTGTTCCGATTTTAAACAAATTACCCATCCTTTCAGCTGATATACCTATGCCCGTATCTCTTACTGATATTTTTATAAAATCATTTTGTTCTTCAGCTGTAATTGAAATTGAGCCACCGCGTTCGGTAAATTTAATGGCATTTGAAATTAAGTTACGCAAAATAGATGTAACCATATTTACATCTGCCAGAATTAAATAATTCTCAGATATATTATGCGCAATCTGAATATTCTTTTCATCCGCATGTTTATGCAGTATATCCACCACATCAAGCAGAATACTATTTAAACAGATATTTTCTTTCAGGAGTTTTATTTTGTCCGATTGCGATAATGACCAGGTAAGCAGATTCTCAAGTAAATCATAAACTCCGTGTGCACTTTTATGTATTGCACTTATTATTTCCTCGCGTTCCTCATTATCGTAACTACTGTGGTGACCTAGCAATAGGTCTAATAATCCGAGCAATCCATTAAAGGGACTTTTTAAATCATGGGCTATTATTGAGAAAAATTTGTTTTTAGTTGCAATGGCTTCTTCCAACAGCATCTCCTTTTCTTTCAGTTCAGTAATGTCATTCACAGTACCTATTGATAATAAAGGCTTTCCTGCTTCATCATATTCGGTATGGCATTTTTCCAGCACATACTTAATCATTCCTGATTTTAACAATAAGCGATGTTCTATCTCGTAAGACTTTTTCTCTATCAGAGACTTTTTATATGATGTATCTACTAACTCCCGATCTTCGGGGTGGACATTGGCTAAAAATGCTTCATATGTTGCCTCAAACGACTGAGGTTCAACATCGAAAATACGATATATTTCATCAGACCACGTTAGTTTATTGTGTACGATATCTAATTCCCAGTGTCCGATTTGCCCGATACCCTGTGCTTTTTTTAGTCGTTCTTCGCTTTTTTTAAGCTCCTTCTCTAATTTCTTTCGATTGGTAATATCATTAATTGTTAGCAATACACATTCTTCATTGTTAACAGTTATTAGACCTGTCGATACCATAAGGGATAAATGATATGTAACACCATTTGAAACAATATCTAAATGTCCTTCGCGTTGATAGATTTCCTCCTTGGTGCGAAGAGTTGAACTCAAACTATTCCCAATTACACATTCAGAACAATAATTACTTGTTCCACCTACCAGTTTACCATCAACCGATGCATTAATACATTCAAAAGCTTCTCCTCCCAACAGGTTTATAACTTCGCTTTTACTTTTACCAAGCATCTCAAGTCCCTTCCTGTTAACCTCCAGAATCCTGCCTTTTTTGTTTACCAGGATTAAAGCTACAGCAGCTTTTTCGAAAAATGTATCTAACTCTTCGGGCAACCTTCCCGAAGCGGTATCAGCATAACTCATACTAGGTATAATTAGTTTATCATCCACGAAATAAATAAAAAAATCATTCCCTTACATAATAGTATCAAAATAAAACGATCTTATTGCTGCAATGGCTTTCGTCACGAGCAATAAGATCGAAAAATTTTATCTGAAATATGAAAGAAATTAAACTATTCCCTGGCTCATCATTGAATTGGCGACTTTAACAAAGCCTGCAATATTTGCACCTTTCACATAATTTACCGGGCCATCTCCATTTTTACCGTATGTAACGCACATCTCATGGATGTTGGTCATAATCGTTTTCAGCTTTTCATCCACCTCCTCGCGAGACCAATTAAAGCGCATACTGTTTTGAGTCATTTCTAGTCCCGATACAGCTACCCCTCCTGCGTTGGCTGCTTTACCAGGAGCATAAAGAATACCCTTCTCAAGGAACAGATGTTCGGCTTCGTAGGTCGAAGGCATATTGGCTCCTTCTGCCACTACAAAACATCCATTTCCTAGCAATGTCTCTGCATCTTTCAAGTCTAGCTCATTTTGAGTAGCACAAGGAAGAGCTACATCGCATTTTATATGCCACGGACGTTGATTTTCAAAATACTCAACTTTATCGTACTCATCAGCATACTCTTTAATCCTTCCACGATAGCCATTCTTCAACATCTTCACATACTCTAGCTTCTCACGACTAATACCTGCAGGATCATATATCGTACCGTTTGAGTCGGACAAGGTTACGGGCTTTCCTCCAAGATCAAGCACTTTCTCAACAGCATACTGAGCCACATTACCTGAACCTGAAATGGTTACTTTTTTTCCCTCAATACTGTCGCCACGTGTTTTAAGCATTTCCTCGGCAAAATATACTGCGCCGTAGCCTGTAGCTTCGGGTCTTATCAGAGAGCCTCCCCAGTCAGTACCTTTTCCGGTGAATACTCCGGTAAACTCGTTACGCAAACGTTTATACTGACCAAACATATAGCCTATTTCGCGACCTCCTACACCAATATCGCCAGCTGGGATATCAGTATTTGCTCCAATATGACGATATAACTCAGTGACAAAGCTTTGACAGAAGCGCATTACCTCATTATCGGATTTTCCTTTAGGATTAAAATCAGAACCACCTTTTCCTCCTCCCATAGGTAAGGAAGTTAGACTGTTTTTCAAGACTTGTTCAAAAGCTAAAAATTTAAAAGTACTTAGACTTACAGTTGGGTGAAATCTCAAACCTCCTTTGTAAGGGCCAATAGCACTGTTCATTTCAATTCGATAGCCACGGTTGATACATACGTTACCTTCGTCATCGATCCAAGGCACCCTAAACATGATAACTCTTTCGGGCTCGACCATCCGTTCTAAAATTTTTGCCTTGATTAACCGTGGGTTCTTAACTAAAAAGTCGGCTAAACTTTCAACTACTACTAAAACTGCTTGATGAAATTCAGTTTCTCTTGGGTTTTTAGCTTTTAAGTACGACATGAAATCTTCAGTAAATCGCACTGGATCTTTATAATTCATAATATTTACTTAAAAAAATTAAAATATTGCCTTCATCTCAAAAAATACAGACAAACATGCTCCTTGTCAACAGGTAACCATTGCAGTGATTTTACGAATACTATTCTACATAAAAAGTATGAAGACAATTGAATGTAGTCTACAAATCTAAAAAAACATGAAGTAAACTCGAAGAAAAAACAGCATAAATTTCATAGAAACTCTGCCCTTGGGGGCAGATAATGGGTGTAGCAACGGAGATCTCCCCCTACTCTTCCTCAAACGTCTCGCCACAATGAGGGCATCTATGCACTTTCTTCTTTTGTCTGGTTTCTGATACTTTTTCCATGAAACCAGAACCGATTATTCCTGTTGGTAGTGCTACGATTCCAATGCCTAATAAAGCAATAACTCCACTAATGAATTTGCCCACAGCTGTTATTGGGTAAACATCGCCATATCCTACGGTAGTCAATGTTGCAACTGCCCACCAGAATGAAGAAAGGATATTAGGGAACTTATCTGGCTGTACCTTTCCTTCAACGTAGTACATGATGAATGAGGACAGCAACAGAACAAGAAAAGTAAGAAATCCTGTAACAGCAAGTTCTTCTTTCTTCTCTTTTACAACCGACCAGATCAAGCCAAGTGAGTCGTTATATCGGTTTACCTTTAAAATCCGAAGAAACCTTGTCAATCTTACCGCTCGTAGAAACCGTAAATCGACCTTCATGAAGAAAGGAAGATAAAATGGTAATATCGCTAACAAATCAATGATACCATATCCTGAGGTTATAAATTTCAAAGCAGAGCGAAATCTGTTTTTTGCAGGATGAGTTAGATCAGAGACATAGAGTCTTAGAAGGTACTCAATGGAAAAAACAATCACTGAAAAGATATTGAAACTAATAAAAAAATCATGGTACGCTGCATCTATTTCAGGCACCGACTGCAAAACTATTGTCGTAACACTCGCTAATATTAAGACCAATATTACGTAATCGAATATTCTGTTAGTTCTTTTACCATGAGATCCTTTCTCAACTATATTATAGATTCTTGTTTTCATGTGTCTAATTTTTTTTGATTTCTGAATGTCCAAATAATTTGAATACATTCAGGCACTCTTGTAAATTTTCATCTTAATGGTATTGTTCAATGGATAGACGGTATTCCAGTTCTCCATTTAACCCATTACTCTTGTCTAAAATTTCAGCCTCAAACTTTATCATTTATTTGGAATTTTTCAGAATTATTTGCCAAATAAAGAAAATAGGTGTATTATTGCCGAATATTTATTCGCTTAAAGATTAAACATTGAAACTGAAAGACAGTAATAAGGAAAATGCCATCATCGAGCAAACTCTTGATATTGTGTACGAAACAGGGATTGCAGGTGTTAAAATGTCGAAATTGGCAAAACGTGTAGGAATTTCGCCTTCTACACTGTATGTGTATTTCGAAACTAAGGAAGACCTTATTGTTTCAGTTGCAAGGAGAATACTTAAAAACATTGCTGCAGGCCTTGAATCTGTTTTAGCAGAATCAACTTCATTTGAGAATAAGTTACGGGCTAAGTGGATTCATATGGTGCAATTTACAATTAACCACGAAAAGGAAATTAATTTCATGGATCAGTGGAAGCGGTCGCCTTATTTTGATAAGAACATATTTAAAGAAATGAAGGATGGCTTTAAAATGAAGATGATGCTGTTTCAGGAAGGCAGGGATTCGGGGTATCTTAAAGATTTGGATGACAATATTATTCATGCAATTATGGCAGGAATAGCAAATCAAACAGTCACCCTTATTAAAGCTGGACATCTTCAAATGAACCAATCAACTTTAGACCTCACTTTTAGCATCATAAGAGACGCATTGAAACGTTAATTTTTTTTGTCTTAATAACGAATAAATATTCGGTTTTGAACAAAAAAGAATGAAATGATAGGAAGATGAGTTAGAACGAAGTAAAAGTGGAATACTGGAGAGAAAATCAGAAAATCTTAAAATCTATTCATCCATAAATCTTTTAATGACATGAAAGCAACAGAGGTTAAAGGGAAGTTTAAAAGGATATTTTTAGGTGCTTGGAGACAAAAGGCAAATACACCAATTTGCCCTGAACAACCTAAATTGAGTGGGAAAATTGTTGCAATAACAGGAGGAAACCGAGGTATTCTTTGGTGTTCGTGGATTATAAAATCGGAGCATACAAACATCTATTTTAGCGGTGATGGTGGTTATGCCGATCACTTTAAAGAGATAGGTGAAAAGTATGGACCTTTCGATTTTGCCATGATGGAATGTGGCCAGTACAATGAAAAATGGCCTCATATACATATGTTTCCTGAACAGACAGCACAAGCAGGAATAGATATAAAAGCCAAGCAGCTGATGCCCAAACACTGGGGTGCTTTTAGGTTATCTCAGCATGCATGGACCGAGCCAGTAGAAAGAGTTATTGCTGCAGCAAAGAAATTAGATCTTCCTTTGGTAATACCAAAAATTGGAGAGTCAATAATTATTCAGAATACAATTAATTACACAAAAAACATCTGGTGGGAAAACCACTAAACAGGAATTATATGATTAAGAAGAAAATTTCACAATTAGAGTTTATCAGCTTAATGGCATCGCTAATGGCGTTGTCGTCCTTATCGATAGATGCATTATTGCCTGGACTAAAGGATATTGCTGGCACCATTGGGATATCGAATCCACAGGACAATCAATTACTGATTACCATGATTTTCATGGGATTGGGTTTTGGTCAGCTTATCTCAGGTACCTTATCCGATAGTCTTGGTCGCAAACCCGCAGTGTGTCTGGGATATCTGGTTTTTGCATTGGCCAGCTTAGTCTGTGTATTTGCTACGAGTTTAGAGATGATAATTATCGGGCGACTGCTTCAGGGATTTGGACTTTCAGCTCCGCGAAGTATTAGTATAGCAATTATCAGAGACAAATACAGTGGTAATTATATGGCTAAAGTAATGTCGTTTGTGTCTGTTATATTCATTTTAGCGCCTATTGTGGCTCCATCATTGGGGAAACTATTGCTTGATAGTTTTGGATGGCAGTCTATTTTTTACAGTCAGGTGATTTATGGTGCTGGAGTGATAACATGGCTTTGGCAACGACAGCCAGAAACGTTGAAGGAAGAAGATAAAAAGCCGGTACGACTTTCGCTGTTTATCGATGGTACAAAAGAGTTTTTCAAGCATAAGCAAGCCGTAATTTATACGTTTGCCATTGGGATTAGTACCGCTCCATTTTTGGCATATATAAGCGCTAGTCAGCAGATATTTCAAGTGCAATATGGCCTGACTGAGATGTACCCTTATATTTTCTCTGGATTGGCAATAACGATTGGTTTAGCGACGTACCTTAACGGAACATTTGTCGTGAGGTTTGGGATGTTAAAGATGGTAACAACGGCGCTGATTACCCTGTTTGTGGCTGCAGGCTGTTATATCCTGCTCTTTGCTGGCAAGTCTAATCCGTCAAGTTTTGTTTTAATCTTTTTCCTGGGAATGATGCTGTTTTCTACGGGATTTATTATGGGAAATATGAATGCCCTGGCGATGCAACCAGTTGGGCATATTGCCGGTATTGGAGCTGCAATTGTTGGCTTTATTTCAACAATAATTACTGTACCATTAGCAACGATTATCGGTCGCTTTATTGATGCTACTGCTTTGCCGATTTTCATTGGCTTTATGGTTAGTGGTGCCTTGTCGTTTATCCTTATTCAAACGGCCAAATCATCAGCGAAGAATACAACAGTTTCAGGCACGGGAATGAGCTCACCTTCTGCCACGGATATAGGCAAGGGCTCTGACACAGGTATGGGATCTGCAGCGGATGAACAGCTTGAAGTAGCTCCTGCATTTATTAATGATTAACGGATAGGGAATCAACATAAAAAAAATGATTATGCCGGATTTCACACTTTCAGATCTATCGATACTGAAAGTGTGAAAAGCCCATGACTTGGTGTATAAATGTTACACATTCTTTTGCCAATTATTTTTACAATCCATCAAAACAATCTTGCGGATACGTCACATGATCAACACATTACAACTCTGGCATAATTTTAGCACTAAAAGGAATTATGATAAAATTCCATCTAAAATCCGCATTCAGAAACTTAATAAGAAATAAGTTCTACTCAGGCATAAATATTCTTGGTTTAGCAATCGGAATTACCGCATGTGTTTTAACCATGCTATATGTTCAGTTTGAATTTAGCCACGATAAATATCATGAGAACTATGAGCGGATCTACAGGGTGAATTTAATTACATCGGGAAGTAATTACAATGATAATTGGCCTTATTCCAGCGATCCGTTAGCTGGCATAATGAAAGATGAGATTCCAGAGGTTGAAGATGCAGTTCGCGTTACGAAATATAGGCCACTGGTGATTGAATACAATAATAAAATATTCAACGAAACGAAGTGGAGTTTCGTCGACGCTAACTTCTTTAATTTCTTTACGACATCGTTTATTTATGGAGATCCTGGGCTAGCACTGACAGAGCCTTTCACTGTGGTATTAACAGAGTCTACAGCAAAGCGCTATTTTGGTGATCAAAATCCTCTTGGACGAACGCTTTCGCAAAAAGATAGAAATGACTATGTAGTAACAGGAGTAATCAAAGATTTTCCCTCAAACTCACATTACAAGCCTGATTTTTTAGCTTCCATCAAAAGCATTCCTGCCATCAACGGGACAAACTGGCTGCTTAATATCCATCACACATATGTATTATTGAAACAGGGAGCCTCAAAAGCAGCAGTAGATGCAAAGTTGGCTGAAATCGTTAAGAAATATGTGGGACCTTATATGAAGCAGGTTAAGGGTGTTTCACTTGAGGAATCTCTAGCAAAGGGAAACAAGTATGAGTATTATACACAACCGTTATCAGATATTTACTTTAACAGAGATGTGATATTAGGTCCCGAAGCATCGGGAAGTAAAAGCTATATAATAATCATTTCAATCATTGCCATTTTTATTCTGGCCAATGCTAGCATTAATTACATGAACTTGTCTACCGCCAATTCAACAAATCGTGCTAAGGAAGTCGGCATAAAGAAATCGTTGGGTTCTAATCGAAAAAACCTCATCATACAGTTTTTATCAGAATCATTGCTGTTCACCTTCCTAGCTTTAATAATAGCCTTGATTTTAATAAAAACATTACTCCCATTCTTTAATAATTTAATTGATAAAGAACTTACATTGTCATACACCGACAATCTTATAACGCTCCCCTTGCTGCTTGTTTTTGGATTGATTATAGCTATAATTTCGGGAAGTTATCCGGCTTTCTTTTTGGCCTCGTTTAAACCGGTAACTGTGATGAGTGGAACGCACAAGACAAAAGGCGCTCTTGGGAATTTACGAAGTGGTTTGGTCGTGGTTCAATTAATTGTAACGATCATACTTTTTGCCGGAACCTTCTGTATAAATAAACAGCTCGATCTTTTTCAGAATAAAGAAATGGGCTATAATAAAGAAAATCTGGTAATACTTAAAAATGTACATCATAAATGGATTAACAGATCTGCATTTACGAGCGAGATACTCACTCAGCCAGGAATTTTAGAGGCCAGTAATTCTACTCATATTCCTGGAAGATGTTCCTCTGGAAATTTGTTTTTCCACGATACAAAAGACAATTCCAAAGGGATGAATCAATTGTGGGTGGATGCTGACTTTTTAAAGGCATATCAAATAGAGCTTTTGCAAGGTCGCTTTTTCGAAGAAGGAAATGATGCCAATTCTAAGTCTATTGTTATTTGTGAATCAGCATTAAAAGAACTGGGATTAGAAGATCCTATTGGCAAAAAGATATACAAAAGGAAGAAAACCGAGGAGGGTACATTCACAATAATAGGGGTAATAAAAGATTTGCATCTCCATCCGTTACATCAGGACTTAAGTTCGGTGGTACTGCTTAGTAATGCGAATATTCTGAAGGCACGTGGTAGTTACCTAAGTGTTAGAATTAGTGGAGATATTCAGAAGAATTTGAAAACAATTGAGCATAGTTGGGATAAATATGCAGGCGGACAACCTTTTGAATATACATTTTTTGATGAAGATTTTGGACGCTTCTATAAGGCTGAGGTACAGACTAAAAGTTTGGCTTCAATATTATCTATCATTACTATATTCATAGCCAATTTAGGTCTTTTAGCGTTGGCTGCATTTGTTGCAGAACAACGCATAAAAGAAATCGGTATTCGTAAAGTAAATGGTGCCAAAGTAAGCGAGATACTGGTAATGCTTAACCGCGACTTTATTAAATGGGTAGCAATAGCTTTTGTTGTAGCCTGTCCGATTGCCTATTATGCCATGACTAAATGGCTCGAAAACTTCGCCTATAAAATTAATTTAAGCTGGTCGATTTTCGCCTCGGCAGGAGTATTAGCCTTAGTTATTGCTGTTATAACGGTTTCATGGCGTAGTTGGAGTGCAGCTACCAAGAATCCTGTACAAGCGTTGAGATATGAATAATCAAGAGAAAACCGAAACAACTGTATTTTATGCAAATAGTTCTTTTATCGTTTTCATTGGTAAAAACATTTTTCCGCTATCCTGTAATTTCATGAATCCGTACTTAAAATAGAATCTTTCAGCCTCAATATCTAATGGATCAACAATAACAGCAAAAGCACCGATTGTATCAGATGTATCTAAACATCTTTTTAACGCGTCAATTAACAATACTTTTCCTAGTCCTTTCCCTTGAAAATTCTTATCAATTGCGAATCTACCCAGAAGTATTGTTGGTAAAGATGTATATGTCCTTGGTAGTTTCTTTCTAAATGAATCTGGAACGAAGCTATTAGAAATGCCATTACTTGATAGAGTATAATATCCTGCAATATTACTTGATCCTTCGTCTATTAATACAAAGCAAGCTGATAATTTCCTTTTTACATCCTGACTTGCTTGTTTTCGAAAATAATTGTCTAATAAATCCTTTCCACAGGTAAAATTCTTTCTATTAAGCTTTAGATCAAGTGGTCGACTTAAATAACTCATTTGTTCATAGCTTTATTATATGCCTCCTTTGCAGATAGTAAATCCTTGTTAGGTTTTGGAGGATTAACCAAGGCATCAAAAAAGATCTCGTTATCCTTTTGCGAAGCAATAACTTGTTCTCTTTCTTCAATAATCTCCTTTGCTTTACTTTGTACAGTGGCGATAACAAAATCTGTTAGATTTCTATATCCTCCCAACAAAGCAGCCCTTTCAAAGAATTGCTTTTGCTCTTTCGGCAATCTCGTATCAAATCTTGCTTTTTCTTGATTCATAACTCCTACTCATTATATCCCATACACAAAAGTACGGAAAATATCCGTAAATAGAACTAAAATGTACGGAAATTAACAGTGCAACTTACCTCAACGATTTTGATTTCTAGATTCGCTGATCAGGACCCGTCAAGCCTGATGATAGACCTTCTTTTAATCCATGACTTCCTAAGGCAAGCAAAACAGGTAATCATAAGACACTTCAATAAAGCACAAGGGAATAATAAATCCCCCAAATTATTATAGTCTTATTGCATTTATGCTTTTACCCTTTTGGTGCAAGGTTAGACTTTTCACTTGTCCATTATCAATTAAATTGAAGACTACTTGAGCATCCGTTACCTTAAGGAAGAACTTATTCGCTTCGTAAGGATATATTTGAACTTTCGGTTGTCTGGTAACTTGAATAAATAATTTCGCATCTTCAACAAAAACGTTCATAAATACTTCAGGAGCCAGTTCGTATTTGCCTGTATATTTACTGATTAGATCATTATTAAGTGATTTTTCTCTGTATTCTTTTTTCGCAAAACTTGGCAAATCGGCAATGTGCCCTCCCCCTCTTAGTTGCTTTATGGCGTATTCCGAAAGCGCCAACAAGATATCACCACTATCGCTACAGTTTGCCATTGTATAAATACCTTTCTTAGTTTTAGTATCAAGAATAAAATACGAACTAAATCCAGGAACACTGCCACCATGTAACAATAGTTTACCGTCTTTATTGGGTGTTAAACCAATACCTAGGCCGTACTTATTGGGTGTAAATTGATTGGTTTGCATTTCGGCTACCCAAACAGAATCTAAAATGGAAACACCATTATAAGAGCCATTATTTAGTTGCGGAATTAACAACGTAGCCATTTCAGCAGGTGTAAAATAAGCATCACCAGCAGGATATACATTGTACCTATAGTAGCTCTCAGCAACCGCCGTATTATTCTCCTTATTATACGGTAGAGCCATTTTTTCTGTCATTTCGGGTGTTGGATTAAATGGTGCTGTATCTTTAATAGATAAAGGTTTTAAAAGATTTTCCTTTACGTATTCGTCAAAAGTTTGGTTGGTTATATTTTGGATTATCAAACCTGCAATACCATAGCAATAATTACAATATTTAAATTCGATTCCCGGTTTTTGGAAAGGTTTTATTCCTTTGATTAAAGAATCGAGGGGCGCAGGTAAATCTCTCTCCCAGATAGGAATTCTGATCGTTTCGCCAGCTAATCCAGAACGATGACTTAACAAATGCCTAAGTGTTACCGGATTGTCTTTATCTAAATCGGTATAAGAAGTTCCTTTCAGGTAATTTGCAATCGGCAAATCAATATTTAGTTTATTGGCAGCGTGTAATTGCATAATACTCATAGCGGTAACGAATTTAAAGGTTGATCCCGTATTGTATATTGTGTTTTTTGATACCGGGACTTTTAGAGAGACATTACTGTATCCTATTGCGTTGCTTAATAGCAATGAATCGGAATCAAAAATTGTATAGGAGATTGATGGGACTCCGGTTTCTCCTAGTATTTTCTCTATTTGCTTGTCCAAATTGTCTCCTACGTCTGAAACAGAGACCTGTTGAGCACTCAAAGTGCTTGTAATTAGGACTAATCCTGTAAAAAGTGTATGCGTTATTGTCTTCATTTTATTGTAAATTTAGGTGTGAGTAATCCCATTTTGCGGTGAAAACAGCAATTATTTGATGATATGCCAGTAAGGTTTAAGACTTTATTGAACGAAAGAAATTGTCTTTGTATTTATCGCTGATGGGGATATAAGTCTCACCAATTTTAATACGGTTTCTTTCAATATTCTCCACTCTGCTTAATGAAATAATATATGAATTGTGAACACGCAAAAAGACATTTTCAGGAAGATGTTTAAGTATTCCTTTAAAACTCTGCAGTGTCATAATCTTTTTTGAGGTAGTATGAATTCTTAAGTAATCTTTCATCCCTTCAATAAAAAGTATATCCTCCAAAACAACCTTCTCAATTCGGTTTTCCGATTTAATAAAAATATACTCATTACTTTGAGATGCAATCAGTTCATAGTTTTTTGCCTTTTCTTTCAGCTGATTGAAATTAATCACTTTATCAACTGCCTGTAGAAATCTTTCCAACGTATAAGGTTTTAGTAAATAATCGATTACTGAAAACTCGTAACCAGCCAAGGCATACTTTTCGTAAGCAGATGTTATAATAACCGCAGGTCTCACCTTCATTGCCTGCAGAAATTGTAATCCATTAAAGTCCTTCATTTCAATATCAAGGAATATGATATCGACGCTGTTGTCTTGCAGGTAGTTAATAGCAGAAATACCATCTTTAAAGACTGATACTAATTCAATTACAGAAATCTTTTCAATATAACTTGCCAGTTTTTCTGCAGCCAGTTTTTCATCTTCTATGATAATACATTTAATCTTCATCTACTTTCAAAATTAGTGAGACAGAATAGATTTCTTTTTCGTTTTCGATATTTAGTTTGTAATTATCAGCGTACATCAAATCAAGCCTTTTCACAATATTCGAGATTCCGAATCCGGAGACTGCTTTTTGTGTGTTGGATGAATTATAGCTGTTTTTGCATTCAAAGTGAACTTCATTGCCCTGCAAATCGACTCTTAATTGAATAGGATGATTGTTGTCTGTATTTCCATGTTTAAAAGCGTTCTCAACAAATGGGAGGAAAATCAAAGGAACAATATTGATCCCTTCAAGTCTGGGACTTACTTCCCATTGAACGTTAATCTCATGGTCGAGTCGTAAAGATTGAAGCTCGATATAGTTTTCGATATATTCGATTTCAGAACGTATAGGCACTTTGTCGTTTTCTGAATTTGTATAGTTATATCTTAACAATGTCGACAGTTTATTGATTGTTTCAGAAGCTCTAGCGGGTTTAGATGTTATTAGTGAATCGATATTATTTAGAACATTGAAAATAAAATGCGGATTATTCTGATTGACAAGCACCTGTAGCTTCATTTTTATTCTTTCATTCTCAAGTTCCTTTTTCTTTTGTTCTTCATTAATCCAATTAATAAAAAGTCGAAGGAATACTCCTGACGCACAAATAAAAATACTCAGGAACGCTACCTGGATAAAACCTGAGAAAGAATAATCTATCCCACCATTTCCGGATATTACTGAAATGACATCTTCGAAATTCATGATGAAGGAAGAAGCCAAGCCTGTGATAGAAATCGCTACAATTCCTTCGAAGATTTTCCCTTGTGAAAAGATTTTGGGAACGATAAAAGAATAACCAATATAGAACAATATCAACGACCACAACGCAAGTCCGAGAAAGCCTGTTAAGCCATTGAGTACATTTTCATTTGCCCATAGATTTCCGGCAAGTGTTGCAAGAAAAATTATGCAAAGGTCACAAAACCATATAAAACCATGCAATGAGAACAAAATTGTTTTTTTCATAATCACGACTTTAAATCATTAAACTCACTACAAAAATCCTTAAACACAATGTAAATATAAAATCGAATATACGGTTTATAAAATATTCTCGACGTTTTCCAATGTATAATCTATTTTAGCCTGATTGAGATTCAAAGTCTTCAGTTTCATAATGAGGAGGTACTTCAATTTTCATTATCCCCATCACGTTAAAAGCCGCTTCCACAGATTTATCCTTCTTTGAACTAATATCATCTGGCATGGTCACTCCGTTTTAGCCATGGCTACCTAGACAAAGCCAGGGATCTGTTTATAATAGGCTGCTGTACCGGTATGAGGATTGAAAATTACTTGAACATAGATCCAGAATGCCAGGTTACTGAAAACTTCATTCTGCCATTGTGAATAAGAACGGACCAAAGGTTATGATCCCAATACACTAGATGGTTAAAGAGATCCTGAAGAAGGTAAGCATCCGGTAAACCACGTAAAACTTTCAAAGTTCAAGGATATATCTTTGAGAGTTTCTCTAAATTATTCGGAGAACTCTGATAGAATCAGGAGATTTACGATTGGACGTTGGTGTGTTGCTGCTTAAAATTATGAGGCAGCAGTTCAGCAAGATCTTTCGTATAATCGTTGTCGTAGTTGTGGACATTATTCAAAAAGAAAACTAGCCACTCGTAGAAGTTTACATCACAGGCTTTACAACATC
>SJCO01000244.1 GCA_005217565.1 Puteibacter caeruleilacunae | reverse complement strand
CAAAGAACCTATGATCGGTGTAACCGTTGCCGTACTGAATGAAGATGATCGTATGGTTGGCGGTACAACAACAGATTTTGACGGACGATTTTTTATTAAAGTCAATGGTAATACCAGACTTCAATTTTCTTTTATTGGTTATAAGTCGCAGACCATTGAGGTTAAAAATCGAAGTATTATCAATATTGAATTGGAAGAACAACGCTCACAAATTGATGAGATCTCAGTTGTTGGTCATCAGCGCAGAGGTGATGGATTCATGAAGATTGATAAGCGCGACATGGCCACAGCACGTGAGAATTTCGATATGGCAGAAGTTGAAGGTGTTGGAGTTACCTCGCTTGAAGAGGCAATGTCGGGTCGTATGGCTAACGTGAACATCGTAGCCAACTCTGGAGATCCAGGTGCTGGAACAGCAATTCGTATTCGTGGTACCGCTTCATTGAACGGAAACAACGAACCATTAATTGTTGTTGATGGTATTCCTTTCGACACGA
>SJCO01000240.1 GCA_005217565.1 Puteibacter caeruleilacunae | reverse complement strand
AAGCCCAAGTGAATAAGATATGTGGAATCGTGAATTGACTTGACCATATTACTATTAGTCCAYATATGMTTMTATGAGAATCAAACTAGAGCTTGATTGATCTTARCAKTTATATCTAGATGACATTCAAGCAAGGTTCACAATATYGAAGAAATGATTCTCTYAATGGATGCTCAATAGGATGTGACTCAAGAATGGCTTGATAGGGTGAAGATAKCAAGGAAAGGGCTTCGAGGAACTAAGCGAAGGTGAAGGCCAAGCGACGGCTTGTRGACCGAGGTACCATGGCTAAGGTGAAGAAGAGAGTASTTGCACTAAGTCGATGAACTAATCAGCTATGAAGAGTTACAAYATGTTGATGCATMAGTAAGGTGACTTGAAGCCATGATTTGAACTCATATATGGTGAAATGGYACAAGTCACAGGSTYTGATTTGWGTTTGCTTCAAAAGGTGAGACAAAGATGTTTGTGATCCTTATGAAGCAATGCCATGGAGAAAT
>SJCO01000238.1 GCA_005217565.1 Puteibacter caeruleilacunae | reverse complement strand
GATATATCAGTTTTACACTCTGCAGAGGTGGCGCATCTTTACCCATGAGTCGYGATTSCCTTCTAGCCYGGGTTAGCTAGACMCGTATTCACTTCCGAGGTGAATGGCCAGGGTCTCACTACGAGGCTTCTCCCTAGAGTCCTCATTACGCAAATGCTGSAAATGGTCAAACTGCATAAGGCACACCTACCGTAACCAACTTATAGTCCAGACTRCAGGGTAAAGCTTTGGGAACTATGCCCRTATCCAATCTGCCTGAGCYGGAACTATAAGMGCTTGCCAGATGCCCCCGTTCCKGTCGACCACGACCAGCACYCAACATAAGACTTCCCTAGTTATTTAGCCAAGACCAGAGCCATGATAGTTCTCATGGTAGCACTGTTTTCCCGGGTGGTCACTCYATGTTCCAATTAATATGCAATAATCTTGTTTAACCATCGGGTTAACAACAATAGAGTAAACTTACCATTTGGAACATTAGTATCATACATGAGTGACTGCATA
>SJCO01000237.1 GCA_005217565.1 Puteibacter caeruleilacunae | reverse complement strand
CACAGGAGCAAAMGTCTCCTCAAAGTCCAAACCTGCGACTTGGGCATAACCTTTTGCCACAAGTCKAGCCTTGTTCCTYGTCACCACCCCGTGCTCGTCCTGTTTGTTGCGGAACACCCACTTGGTTCCCACAAYRTTTTGCTTSGGACGWGGCACCAGTGTCCAAACTTCATTKCGCTTGAAGTTRTTRAGYTCYTCCTGCATGGCYAACACCCARTCYGGATCTAGCAAGGCCTCYTCTACCCTGAAAGGCTCAATAGAAGAGACAAARGAGTAATGCTCACAAAAATTAACTAATCGAGATCGAGTAGTTACTCCCTTGCTAATATCACCCAGAATTTGGTCGACGGGATGATCCCTTTGAATCATTGCTCGGACTTGGGTTGGAGGTGCCGGTTGTGCTTCTTCCTCCATCAAATGATCATCTTGTGCTCCCCCTTGATCACACGCCTCCTCTTGATGAACCTGTTCATCGTCTTGAGTTGGGGGATGCACCATTGTTGAG
>SJCO01000236.1 GCA_005217565.1 Puteibacter caeruleilacunae | reverse complement strand
ACCTCATCCTCGGTATCACCGTTTGACACCTTCACTATACCAGGGTAGTGAAGGCGGCAAAGAGAACCCAACGTAAGGTTAACCTGAGTGTGGTGTCCCTTGYCGTCAAAGGAYAGGTCCTCCYAATTCCTKCATTACACAAAAACATTRACAATACACATAATAGTTATATGAGATAAGTTAATATATTACACTCACCRATCTCCATGCGGCATGATTAAGATCATATCAGCCTCTCGCTCTATCACGTGACGAGGCTTTACTGAGTGGCTTTTTCTTGAGCGACGTGTGCGTGTCGCTGAAGAGCCTCCTGAGCCATCATCCATCGGGTTGTTAGCCGATTTGGCCTGTTGGGCCGGTTCGCCCTGTTGGGCCCACTGGTCCCACGCCTGTTGCTGC
>SJCO01000027.1 GCA_005217565.1 Puteibacter caeruleilacunae | reverse complement strand
TCACAGTTATCATTTGCTGTTGGATCGGTCCATGTGATCGTTGCACCACACTTGCCGGCATCCATTACAACATTCAACTGGTCATTTGGACAGCCACTAAAGACAGGCTTCTCYGCATCTGCGTTTACTGTTACGGTAAATGARCAKGWCTGTACATTACCKGCTACATCGGTTGCGGTCCAGCTTATGACTGTTGTACCCTCTGGGAACAGATCTCCACTGTTCAAGCCTGTCACATCACTTCTTACCGGAGTAATAGCTCCATCACAGTTATCATTTGCTGTTGGATCGGTCCATGTGATCGTTGCACCACACTTACCGGCATCCATTACAACGTTTAGTTGATCTGAAGGACAGCCACTAAATACTGGCTTCTGATTGTCCTTTACAATCATTACCTGGTAATCCTCAACCTCTCCGTCGCTTGCCTCACCTGTAAATGAAAGACCTGTATCGGAACTATATCTAAAGCGAGCAAAACGATTGCCAATAGAAGCGCTACACGGAACAGATACCACAAGCTCTATTTCTCCGTTTACAGAACCATCTGCATCACCTGCTCCACCATCAACCACATCTGCTGCAATCTGTTCTCCTATATCAGCCCAAGATCCATTACCATTCCAATCGATCCAAGCTGTAAGATTACCAGCTCCACTTACTGAAACCGTTATTGACTCGGTCGCCCCTTGAATAAACGACAACATGCTTACACCATCCTCATCATCAGAACCATCTCCATCATCTCCTGTTGTTCCTGAATCACCTGCATCTGATGCAGGTAATCCATCAGCCTCATCATCGACTAAACTTCCAATTTTCAATCCATTTGTAATTAAATGTCTCGCACCATTGCTAGCCAATAGAGTTGGGAATGATGTTCCACTTTCCGGCGCATCTCCATAATCTAAACCAACAACGGTTAATTTATAGTCTTCAATCTCTCCATCATCAAAAGTATCCCGCTCACCATCATCTTTCTCCATTTCAGAATCTCTGGTTATCCTAAATCTGGCATACGTAGTTCCAGAAGGAAACACAGACGGGATGGTTCCTTGCAATCCCGTCGGGCTTTTACTCCAGGTTAGTGTAACGTTGCCCGAACCTGATACTACTGCCTCTGAACCTTCGCTTTCTTCAAAATCTCCATCTTGATCAAAATCGATCCACCCTATAAGGGTAGCATCTTCTCCTGAGGTATTTACAGCAGCCACAGAAACAGAATAACTACTATCTGAAGTCTTCAGCATGCTAAATGAACTTACTCCATCTTCATCATCCGATCCTGCAATATCATCACCATCGGCATCAACTGTAGCAACACCATTTCCCTCAACATCAATGAGACTTCCTAAATAAACAGGTATAACACCATTAACTGTATGTCGTGCTCCATCTCCTAACGGAATACCATTTGAAATACTCGACTCTGTATTATATACCTGAGGTGCATCACCAAAATCATATTGAATACAACTTAGTGCATTTAAGAACACATATGAATCATATTTACTATCACTCATATCTGCTAATATCATCTTAACATGATAAGTGCTTCCCGGCTGCACACGTACTTCTGCACGTATTTCAGAGGTAAAACCATCAGCCTGTAGATTTTCAAAATCGTTTTCTAGATCTGTACCATCCTCTGCCGGATCTACAGCATAAGTTACTCCTGAATGCGTCTCTGTTTCAATAGGAGTATTCCATACATAATAGCCACTGTTGGTGGTTACATAATTGGCTGCCCAACTACTATTGTTATACCTTTTAATTCCCGGATAACCACCATTGATTTCATTAATACTAAAACGTGCGCCAGATGGCAACACGGCAATGTTTTCAGCATTATTTGAAAACGAACCATTAATTCCTGGTCCACTTACAAAAATACCAAAAGCATCATTAAATCTTGTGGCTACAAATTCGGGATATTCTTCTGAACCAAAAACAAAGTCAAAAACCAGGACTTCTGATCCACAAACAACATCGAACTCCAATACCGATTGGTCATATTGCCTGAAATTCGTTATTTGAGCCAGATCCGAATCCTGACCTAAATTTCGAATGTCACTCATTGCCCTATGGCTATCGTTTGGACCAATTATTGCATTGCCATTACTTGTTCTGGAAACATTCGAATTATTTCCAGTTGACATTACAACTCCATTGGCGATTCCAATTACTGGCCCGTTCCCTCCTGACAAACCATTAGAAAACGTTCCATACACAAATTGACTAGTATTCATATTGGTAATCGTAACACCGGCTCCTTGCAATGTATTTTTAATGGTATTAGAGTTAGTTGTTGCTGTTACACTAACTTGACTCATTCCTTGTTGCACTGATAATAGCAGCGATAGCAAGAAAAACAGACATACCATTCCCTTCTGAGAAGTAAATGTTCCCCTCATAACGTAGTAAATTTAGTTGTACTATTACTGTTTCGTAAAAACCCAATTGCAAACCACCAATTCTTAATCCCTCAAAAAAGAATTAGTTTAACAACTAAGATTATGCTAATAAGATCAATAAAATAAGCTGCTGAGTATTTTTTATTACGGGAGTTTCAATTTATTGTTCTGAATTATTATCTAAAATGGATATTCAAACATAAATATCATTCATTATGAGGGTCTTCTGTCTGATGATAATCTACTCTAAACATGAAAGTTAGGGGCTACTAATACTCTATTATATGTTATTAAACACATTCCAACACTTGAACAAATCTCTTCAACACACTAATAATCAGGACATTTAAAACAATCACTTCAAATATAATCAAGAAAAGAGCTCTATTTCAGACAAGTATATCTTTTATTAGTTTCTTTATTTTGCTCTTTCTACATCAATATGATGATCTTTAAAAAGAAAATTCATCCCATAAGTGTATCAAACTATTTTACAATATCTGTAGAGGATTGTCCTTAATAAGCACGTTAATAGGTTTTATGTCTGATGTGATCATATCAATCATTGGGTCATGTTACAATTTATTACTCGAAACCAACTTCGTAAACATTAATATAAGGGATAAATCTATTCTCTATCTTTTACGTTCTTTAAAGTGCAAGGAATCCCCCCACTCGCCATATCCAATTTCATCGCCCGTTAATGCGATTCTTCCTTCTAAGCAATTTCTGCACATATCGGCATCTTCATCCAAACAAGGCTTGTTTTCGTAAAGTCTATATTCTTCGCGGTATTCACAAGGAGTTAAATTTGGCATAATTACATTGGCCCCTAATGTAACAGCTTTCTCTCGTCCAACAGGATCAATAGCTTGTAATGCTGTTGCAGCTGCAATATTAATATCAGGCATAAGTAGTCTCAAACATGCCAGCATCTTTAGTGCCATATCAAATCGCTTAAGCTTAGGCCATAACTGATCTTTATATTGATAAAGTGGTGTATCTTCATGCTCTAAGAAAGGCCCCAATCCACACATATCAACATCTATTCTTTTTAGGAACAACAAGTCCTCTGCCAGATCTTCTACATTTTGAAATGGTAATCCTACCATTACTCCTGAGCCAACCTGATACCCACACTTCCGTAACGACTCTAACGCCTTTAATCTTTTAGCATAATCATGCTTTTCATTTTTAGGATGTATACGATAATACAAATCTTCATTCGATGTCTCAATTCGCAATAAGTATCGATGCGCACCACTCTCAAACCATCTTTTATAAGTTTCCTCAGATTGTTCTCCACAAGATAAGGTGATACCTAACTCCCCATTCGAGATTTTCTTAATTTCTTTCAAAAGTCTATCCACACGATTCACAAATCCAGGAGTCTCCAATTCACCACTTTGGAGAACAACTGAAGCATAGTCATTCTCATATGCATATTTTGCAGCATACAGAATCTCTTCATCGGTTGCATGATATCTGGTAACATTCTTATTAGAAGATCGGATACCGCAATACAAACAATCTTTATCACAGATATTGGAGAATTCAATTAAGCCTCTAAAATATACCTTGTTACCAATCATCTTATGCTTCATTGAATTGGCTCTTTTGAATAATTCAGTGCGTTCATCACCTTCCGCCATAAGCAAGTAAATAAGATCTTCTTTACTGAATTCTGCTCGCTGAAATATATCCTCCAATCTGCTCATAAACTAAAAACTTTATCAATCTGTATAAAGATAGAAATTAATTCAGGACAAAGATATCTGATTTTTTCTTGGAACGAAATGATATTTAGCATCGTATGTTAATACATACCAAGATTGTTTATGAGGGAAATTGTAAAAATTAACAATCTTTTGTAGAGGATTAGCAGCAGGAATAATTGAATATGGAATTATGAAAACAAAAGCATCATATTTTATCGAAAAAGAAGGAAAAGCAGTGCAATGCATTTTGTGTCCGCATAATTGCATCTTAAAAGATGGAGCTGTTGGAATCTGTAGGGTTAGACAAAATAACAAAGGTCAACTGGAGACCATTAACTTTGGAGATATTACTGCATTAGCAATTGATCCAATTGAAAAAAAACCATTATATCATTTTTATCCTGGCACTCAAATTTTATCTGTTGGAACAAATGGTTGCAATATGAGCTGTAAGTTCTGTCAAAACCATCATATCTCCCAAGCAAACTCCAATTCCTACTTTGCCCGCAGTTTTTCTCCTGAAGATATTATTGATCTAGCCAAACGACAAAAAGATAATATTGGTATAGCATTCACATATAATGAACCTAGTATTTTCTTTGAATTTCTTATAGAAACATCAAAACTAGCCAAGATTGCTGGCTTAAAAAATGTAATGATTTCTAATGGCTATATCAACAGAAAACCATTACTGGAAATTTTAGAAACTATTGATGCATTTAACATTGACCTTAAAGCATTTAACGATAAATTTTACAAGAAAATAACAAAATCAAAGTTACAACCTGTTCTTGAAACACTAAAAACAATAAATGCACAAGAAAAACATTTAGAAATTACACACTTGGTGATTCCAAATCTAAATGATGATCCTGTTGAGTTTGAGGAAATGGTGAAATGGATTTCATCTGAATTATCTCCATGGATTCCACTACATATATCTCGCTATTTCCCTCACTTTGAGGTTAGTTATCCTCCTACTCCAATTTCAACACTATTATCATTCTTTGAAATTGCTAAGCAGTATTTACAACATGTTTATGTAGGTAATGCCCAAAACATTGAAAAATCAGACACTTATTGTCCCAACTGTAAGGAATTACTCATTGAAAGAGAATTCTATAATATTGACACAGTTGGTCTAGATCCAAATGGAAAATGTACGCATTGCCATACACCTGTTATAAAAAACTTTAAAGACAATGAAAATCAGACAGCCAGTCGTAGCCGGAAGGTTCTACCCAGCCAATAAAGTTGAATTAACTAAACTTATTCAGAAACTAAGGAATAGGGAACAATCTTCAGTTAACTATAGCATAGATAAAAATACACTCATCGGAGGTGTTTCTCCTCATGCAGGATTAATCTATTCGGGATGGCAGGCCATTCATTTATATGAGCTATTAGCCAAGTACAAGACTGAATATAAAACCTTCGTAATCGTCAATCCTAACCACACTGGACTAGGACATGGCGATTTTAATACTTGTAACTATACACATTGGCGAACACCGCTAGGTGATATACCTGTAGATTTAGGACTTCAGTCTTTACTACAAATCGACACTGATAATCAAGCACATGATCATGAACATTCAGCAGAAGTACAACTTCCACTTCTTCAAACCACACTTAACTATTGCTTTAAGATTCTTCCAATAACAATGAATCGCCAAAATCCAGATGCAGCCCTGGAACTAGCCAAACAGCTTCACACGGCTATAAAATTGGCAAAAAAGAAAGTCTTTATTATCGCATCATCAGATTTTAGTCACTACATTTCTCCTCGTCAGATAGAATCAACTGATCAACCGGTAGTTAATAAAATCCTTACATTAAACACAAAAGATACTTATAAATGCATTAAGAAAAAGCAGGCATCAATATGTGGTTATGGCCCTATAATGACACTTATGGAATACTCCAAAATGGAATCTGACGCTTCCTCTATTCAGTTATTGGCCGAAGGACATTCAGGTGAAATTGCCCCTTCCAATCAAGTTGTTCATTATATTTCCTTTATGGCGTATCGCAATTGTTAGGGTGATATTCTTTTACTCGATACGATATAATTTAACACCTAAATATAGTAGATCTTAGATGGTTTGGATTCTTTCAGTAAAAAGAATTACCTTTGTCCCAATTTAAACAAAGATAGCATGATAAGATCTATGACCGGATTCGGTAAATCCGAATGCATCCTCGAAAATAAAAAACTCACAATTGAAATAAAATCTTTAAACAGTAAACAACTTGATATAAGCACAAGAATACCTTCGCTATACAAGTCAAAAGAGATTGAAATACGTAAATTCATTTCAGAGTTTTTAACACGAGGAAAGGTCGAATACTGTATTTATTACGAAAATCTTGGTACTGAAGCAAATGCAACAATTAATCAAGGAATTGTTACAGATTATTACAAACAGCTATCCAATATCTCAAACGATCTTAATTTACCAGTGGGCGAATCAATCATGCAGGTAATCATGCGACTACCTGACACAATTAAGATCGAATATGAAGAACTTGATGAAGAAGAATGGCTTCAAATCAAGAATCATACTGAAATAGCGCTTAAAGAGTTAATTAACTTTAGAGAACAAGAAGGCATAGCGCTTGAAAATGACATTCGTAACAGTATAGATCAAATTACCAGCCTTTCGAAGAAAGTTGAACCTTTTGAACAAGAACGTATCGACAAAGTAAAAGAACGTATTCTTGACAATTTCAAAGAACTTGATGCCAACGGAAACTTCGATAAAAACCGATTTGAGCAAGAACTTATCTTTTACATCGAAAAACTTGATCTCAATGAAGAGAAGGTACGTTTGGCAAATCATTGTAAGTACTTCTTGGATACTATGACAGATAAAGGTCCTGCTGGAAAGAAACTAGGTTTTATTGCTCAGGAAATTGGACGTGAAATCAATACAATGGGATCAAAGGCCAACCACTCCGAAATACAAAAACTGGTTGTACAAATGAAAGATAACCTGGAAAAAATTAAAGAACAGGTATTAAACGTTTTATAATCAATTCTGAATCATCACATCAAATGAAGAAAGGTAAACTAATTATTTTTTCAGCACCTTCTGGTTCTGGAAAAACAACTATAGTTAAGCATCTATTATCACAAGATTTAGGTCTGGAGTTCTCTATTTCTGCTACTTGTAGAGCTCCTAGAGGAGAAGAACAACATGGGAAAGATTATTACTTTCTAAGTCTTGACGAATTCAAGGAAAAAGTGAAGAATGATGAATTCCTTGAGTGGGAAGAGGTATATGCAGGTTGCTGCTATGGGACATTAAGAAGCGAGGTAGAAAGAATCACCAATCAAGGTAAACATGTGGTTTTTGATGTAGACGTTGTAGGCGGAAGTAATATCAAAAAATTATATGGAGCAGAAGCATTGGCATTATTCATTCAACCACCATCAGTTAAAGAATTACGCAACCGCTTAATTGGTAGATCTACTGATGCCCCTGATGTTATTGAGAAAAGAGTTGCCAAAGCGGAAGAAGAGCTTACTTATGCATCGAAATTTGACACCATTATTGTCAATGATATTCTTGATGATGCATTCGTTGCAGCTGAAAATGCAGTAAAACAATTCATAAATAGCTAATTAAAATATTGGGATGACTAATAACACTTTAGGAATCCCAAAATCATAAATACATAAATCGTTAAAGGATGAAAATAGGACTCTACTTTGGATCATTTAATCCTATTCATATTGGTCACTTAGCCATTGCTAATTACATGGTTGAATTTACTGATCTTGATAGCTTATGGTTCGTGGTGAGTCCACAAAATCCTTTTAAAACAAAGAAAAGTCTTCTACCTGAATACCAAAGACTAGAACTAGTTAATCAAGCAATAGGTGATGATTTTAGATTTAAGGCATCCAATATTGAATTCAGACTACCGAAACCTTCTTATACAATTGACACACTGACCTATCTCAAGGAAGCTTACCCAAATCACCAGTTTGTTTTAATCATGGGTTCTGATAACCTAAAAAGCTTTGACAAGTGGAAAAACTATCAGCAACTTATCGAGCAATATCCTATTCTGGTATATCCAAGACCAGGTTTTGATGAATCAACTATGCCTACAGATGCAGATATGACAATTGTGAATGCACCTTTTATTGAGGTTTCTTCATCTTTTATTCGAGATAGTATTGCTGGAGGGAAAGATGTCTCTTTTTTCATGCATCCCAATACAGCCAACTATATTTCTGAGATGCACTTTTACGAGAAAAAATAAAAGCGCCTCGGTCAAAACCAAGACGCTTTCTTTTATATTATCTTATAAGATTATTCTTGAACAGTTTCCAACTCACCGCATCCTTTTTCAATTGCTTCAATATTCAAAGGAATCAATTTATGATGGCGCGCTGGCAATGATTTTTCCAATCCTTTTTTAACATTCTCCATTTCCACTAATGGCTTAACCTTTAGGTAAGCACCTAATACGATCATGTTGAATGTCTTTGGATTACCCATTTCTGCAGCAAGGCGCGTACCTTCAATTCGATAAACTTTAATATCCTTACGCTCAGGGTGACGACTAATTCCATTTGGATCATACAGCAATACACCTCCTGGCTTTACTGATGATTCAAACTTATCCATCGATTGCTGATTCAGAATGATTGCTGTATCATACTCATGAAGCACAGGAGAACTAATACGATCGTCACTTAGAATGACAGTAACGTTTGCAGTTCCTCCTCTCATTTCAGGTCCATATGAAGGAAACCATGCAACCTCCTGATCTTGCATAATTCCCGAGTATGCAAGAATTTTACCCATTGATAAAACTCCCTGGCCTCCAAATCCTGCTATAATTATTTCTTCGGTCATAATTTCACTTTTTTAATTGATTACTGAACCTTAAATTTGTCAGCCGTTTCTTTTTCTGAATCTTTTATATCTCCAAGAGGATAAAATGGGAACATATTGGTTTCCATCCATTTATTTGATGCAACTGGAGAAATCTTCCAACCAGAACTACAAGTAGATACAACTTCAACAAATTGTGTTCCCTTCTTCTGCCCTACATTCGCAAAAGCTTTTTTAATGGCTTTCTTTGTTTTTCGCACAGCAGCAGGGGTCTGCACAGACTGACGAGTAACGAATGAAGTTCCGGGTAATTGTGCCACTAATTCAGTAATTTTTAAAGGATAACCATGTAGATCCAGCTCTCTACCATATGGAGTTGTTGCTGTTACCTGACCTACTAATGTGGTAGGAGCCATCTGACCTCCTGTCATTCCATAAATAGCGTTATTCACAAATATCACAACAATGTTTTCTCCTCGATTACAAGCATGCATGATTTCTGCTGTACCGATTGATGCCAAGTCACCATCTCCCTGATAAGTAAACACATATTTCTCTGGATTCAATCGAACTACACCTGTCGCTAATGCAGGAGCTCTACCGTGAGCAGCCTCCAACCAGTCGATATCCAAATAATTGTATGCTAATACAGAACATCCCACTGGCGAAACACCTATAGTTTCTTCCTGAATACCCATTTCATCAATCACCTCTGCCAGAATCTTATGGATAACACCATGACTACATCCTGGACAATAGTGCATTACATTATCGGTAAGAACTTTGGTTTTATCATAAACCAGATTCTCAGGCTTAATTATATCTTTTATATCCATTGTCTTAACCTCCAATTAATTTTTGTTTCATTGCATCAACTATTTCTCCCGGAGTTGGAACAACCCCTCCATAGCGACCAAAATACTCAACAGGTACTTTTCCATTAACTGCCAATTTCACATCTTCAACCATTTGACCAGCACTCATCTCAACAGAGATAAATCCTTTAACCTTACCAGCCAATTCTTCAATAGTCTTAGTTGGGAAAGGGAACAATGTTATTGGACGTAACATACCAACTTTTATTCCTTGTTCTCTTGCTATTTGCATCGACTTTTGACAAATACGTGCAGCTGAACCAAATGCAACGATTATATAATCTGCGTCTTCGCAGTCAATCATTTCATAACGAACTTCATTCTCCTCAATCTCTTTGTATTTAGCCTGAAATCGAAGGTTATTCTGCTCCATCAATTCTGAGTCTAACTCCAAAGAAGTAGATACATGACGTTTTCTATCTTTTTTACCGGTACATGCCCAGTCTCCGCAGTTCGCTTGAATTTCTTCTTTTGTCCAACGAGGTTTAAAATCAGCCAATTCAACTTTTTCCATCATCTGACCAATAACACCATCAGTCAAGATCATTGCTGGATTTTTATATTTAAATGCCAATTCAAAGCCCAAGTCAACAAAGTCGTTCATCTCCTGAACCGATGCTGGTGCCAGAACGATCAATTTATAATCACCATGACCACAACCTTTTACTGCTTGAAAATAGTCCGCCTGAGAAGGCTGAATTGTTCCTAATCCAGGACCCGCACGTTGAACATTTACAACAAGACAAGGCAATTCTGCTCCTGCCAAATAAGATAATCCTTCAGCCATCAAGCTGATACCTGGACTTGAAGATGAAGTCATCACTTTTTTTCCAGTTGATGCTCCACCATAAAGCATATTTATTGATGCGACTTCACTCTCGGCCTGTAGAACTACCATACCTGTTTCGTCCCATGGGCGTCGAATCATCAATGTTTCCATTACTTCGGACTGAGGTGTAATGGGATAACCGAAATATCCGTCACAACCACATCTGATTGCAGCTTCGGCAATAACCTCATTCCCTTTCATTAATCTTAATTCTCCCATTATTCAATGTTTTTTAAATTTGTACTAAACCTAGGAAAATGCCTTACGCATTTTCATTAAACTCTTACTCTGTAAACAGTTATACAAGAGTCTGGACATACGAGCGCACAATTCATACATCCTATACAGGCATCTGGATTCTTCATATAGGAATAATGATATCCCTTACCGTTCACTTCCCTGTGTAGGCTTAATACATCGTGAGGACATGCAACAACGCAAAGATCACAACCTTTACATTTTTCATTATCCACCACTACTGCTCCTTTAACTTTTGCCATTGTACTGGTTTTATTATGATTCCTTATTAATTTGCATGTAATTAGTTCTATCCAATGGGGAAATCTTTATGAAATTGCGTTAAGCGCTTCTCCAGGTCTTCAAACTGGCTTCTCTGAACATGTGACACACATGCTCTTAGTCCTTCTCGCTCAGAACCTGTATTACCAAGGGTTATAGCGCTAATTCCATAGAATAACATTTTCTCAAGTAATTCTCCTCCTGTCATTCCTGGGTAGGCAATGGTAAAGTAAAAGCCATCAGCAACTTTTTCATTACCATCTTTATCATAAACGATATAGAATCCGTTATCAGTAAATAACTTCTTCATAATCTTAGCTCTTTCACCATACTCCTTTATCTCTTCAACAAACTTAAATTCACCATCATTTGCTGCTTTAAACATCGCTGCCAAAGCATACTGTGCTGAATGACTAGTTCCTGATGACAATGAATATAATGCTCTTTGTAGAATAGTATTACCAAATCCATGACAATCAAAACGTGGTTTTAGATTTGGATAATCGCGTTCATATAACTTATCAGAGATCACCATCATTCCACACCGTTGCCCTGCATAAGAGAAGATTTTTGAGCTAGAAACAAACATGATATAGTTATCTGTCCATCTTGCAACAGTCGCCTGATATGGAGGTTCTCCCGGGGTGGCTAAATTGCGTCTAAAATCCATTGCGAAATATGCCAAATCTTCCATTATAATAACATCATATTCATTGGCACATTCTGCAACAATTTTTAATTCTTCTTCCGTAAAACAAATCCATGAAGGATTATTAGGATTCGAAAATATAATCGAATTAATATTGCCTTTTTCTAAATACTCCACCAACTTTGCACGCAACTTTTCACCTCTGTAGTCGAATACATCAAATGTTTCGTATTTAGCTCCCATCACAAGCATTTGCTGCTTTTGAACCGGAAATCCCGGATCTATAAATAATGCAGTATCTTTTTTTACATCACAGTTAGCCGCTACATGAAAGGCAGCATATGTACCTTGCATAGATCCAACTGTAGGAATACATCCTTGAGGCTTAACATCAATATCCATAAATAGCTTCACAAATCTGGAAGCTTCTTCTTTTAACGGCTTAATACCGTCAAGCATAGGATATTTTGAAGCAACACCTTGCTCTAATGCTGCAATTTCAGCACTAACACCAACTTTTGCAGGAGGTAATCCTGGAATACCCATTTCCATTCGTACATATTTATCTCCGGTTTGTTCTTCAACCTGATTAACTAATTGTACAATTTCACGGATAGATGCTTTACCTATATTATCGATTCGTAGTTTATCGATTTCATTTTGAACAATACTTGAATTGATAGGAGTTTCAGTATTCATTTTTGCTCGATTTTTTTTATAAAATAATCAAAGAAAATCGGATTAAAAAAATTATACGACCATTTTAACGCCAACTTTTATAATCCAATATAACATTCTACATAAGTACATCAATTTGACATACAAGCAATTTTTTTTACTTACAGTTTGCAATCACTCATTATGAGGTAACTGTCACAAAATACTGTCATTGATCATGTATTTGCATTTCACCTCTCTCATATTCACCCAAAATCGATAAGCTAGAGACATTTTTTAATACCAAATGAATAGCTCGCTCATAATTTTCAAATGAATTCCATTCTAAATCAACGTGAAAAGAATATTCTTTCGGTTTACCAATAATAGGTACTGACTGTATCTTTGTCAAGTTAATATCATTTTCAGCAAATATATTCAGCACCTTTGCCAGAGCTCCATGGAAATGGCCAACTTCAAAACAAACAGATGCTTTATTTCCATACCCTGGAGGATTACCATGCTTAGCTAACACAAGAAAACGCGTATAGTTCTTTTTATTTGTTTCAATTCCTTTCTCAATGACCTCCAGCCCATAGATATCAGCCGATCTTAAATTACCAATTGCGGCAACATTTCTTAAGTCATCATCAACCAAACCTTTTGCGGCACCCGCAGTATCGCTTTTTTCGCGTAATTTGATTTCGCCAAAGTTTTCGTATATAAACTCACTACACTGTTTCAGAGCAATAGGATGAGAATGTATTTCCTTGATTTCTTCCTTCTTCACTCCTGGTAAAACCATTAAATTCATATTAATATGAAGATATGTCTCACCAATAATGCGTAGATGATAATCACGCATCAAAGCATAGTTATTTAACAAGCTTCCTGCAATAGAATTTTCAATTGCCATAACTGCATAATCAACTTCATCTAAGTCAACACGCTCACACACCTGCTTGAAGGATAAACACTCCACAATCTCTACCTCATCACCAAAATAGCGACGAGCAGCATCTTCGTGGAAAGCTCCCTTTATTCCTTGTACTGCAACTTTTTTCATTTTTCAATATTTGCTATGATCAGCTTACATCTCAATTCCCTTATTAATTAGGCAATGTTCTGATCTATATCCTGATTCTTTTAAATTTCATATAAAAAAAATCCCAGTCATATGACCGGGATTTAGACATGCGTAATATTTTCTAACGCCCGGTTGACATCAGTCTTTAAAAAAGCTAAAAAAGAAATAGTTCATATTTAAAGCGAAACCGAGCATCTTATCTATTCTTATTTTGTCGTTGGTTCTGTCCAAGGTAAAGCGTCTTTCAATCGTATTATAAAATCATCCCAGGTTAATAATATCGTCAATAGCAATATCACCGTAAAGACAATTAGAAATATTTCGTAATTAGAGAATTTGCGCTTTTTTACCATTTACAATTATAATTTATACAAATCACTTGCTTTAACCAACTCCATCTTATGATCCTGCAACACCTTGATGCATTTGTCCAGATTTTTAGGTTTCAGCACTACATTGGCTGATTCCCCCATCGAGAATGCATACATATATTCAATAAATACACCATCATTCCCTAAAATCTGTAACGCTTTTGCTAAAGATCCTGGTTGATTTGGAGCATTCAAGCAAACAACATCAGTAAGCTTTACTGAAAAGTCCTTTGCTTTTAACACCTCTACAGCTTTCTCAGGATCTGAAACGATCATTCGCAAGATACCAAATTCTGACGTATCAGCCACACTAAATGCAGACATATTAACATTAGCTTCACCTAAAACCTGGGTCACTTCCATTAATCGTCCCTTTTTATTCTCAAGAAATACTGATAATTGTTTTATAAGCATAGTTCCGTTTTCTTTTAATTAATACAAAGGTACTGAGTTCTTTTTAAATTTTACGCTTATCAATAACTCGTTTGGCTTTTCCTGCTGTACGTTCAATAGTCTTAGGTTCTACCAACTTCACATTAACAGAAATTCCCAATGTGCTTTGAATGTTATGAGCGATTTTCTTTCTCAATCCTTGTAATTCGCGAATCTCATCAGAGAAGAATCTTTCTTCAACCTCTACTTGTAACGTAAGTGAATCCATTGTTCCTTCACGTTCAACTATCAACTGATAATGAGGAGCAGTCTCACTCATCTCGAGTAACACACTTTCAATTTGAGATGGGAAAACATTAACACCACGGATAATTAGCATGTCGTCGGAACGACCAGTACATTTCTCCATTCTAACCAACGTTCTACCACACTCACACTTCTCATAATTCAAGCGAGTCAAATCTCTGGTTCTATAACGAATCATTGGGATTCCCTCTTTTGAGATCGTTGTAAATACCAACTCACCATAGCTTCCTCCAGGTAGTGGTTCATGTGTTTCAGGATCTATGATCTCTGGAATAAAATGATCTTCATTGATATGTAAGCCATTCTGACACTCACATTCACATGAAACTCCAGGTCCGATAATTTCACTCAACCCGAAAATATCAATCGCCTTTAATCCTAAACGCTTTTCTATTTCTAATCGCATATTCTGCGACCAAGGTTCTGCCCCAAATATTCCGATACGAATTTTCAGTTCTTCAGGACTAATTCCCATTTCTTCAATCACCTCTGCAAGATATAATGCATATGAAGGAGTACAAGCTAACACTGTTGATCCAAAATCACGCATCAACTGAATCTGCTTTTTGGTATTTCCTCCTGAAATAGGAATTACAGATGCTCCAAGGTTTTCAGTTCCATAATGGATTCCTAATCCTCCAGTAAATAATCCGTAACCATAAGCTACCTGTACTATATCTTCCTTGTGAACACCAGCCATAGCCAATGTACGTGTTACCACCTCAGCCCATGAAGCAAGGTCCTTTCTGGTATAACCTACAACGGTAGGCTTTCCAGTTGTTCCAGAAGAAGCATGTAGTCTTACAATCTCACTCATTGGGACAGCAAACAATCCGTATGGATAGTTATCCCTCATATCTTGCTTTACCGTAAATGGCAATTTATGTAAATCTTCAATTCCTTTGATATCCTCAGGAACCAAATGCATTTCCTGCATCTTTTTTCTGAAGAATGGAACATTGTGATAGCTTCTTTTCACTGTGTTGACAAGTCGTTCTGATTGTACCTCAGACATTAACTCGCGACTTGCACACTCCATCTTTTCATTCCAAATCATGGCTACTACTATTACTATTTTTTACTCTTTAACACTGCTATCGATAGAATTATTCCTAATGCTATTCCTAATAAAGCGGCAAACAATACCCTAAACTCTACTGGTAAAAGGAAAGTAATTGTATGCATTGGAATCCAGAAAAATGGAATCGTCTTTTTAAATACAAAATTCCATTGTACCCCCCAATCCAAACCTTTCATAATCTCTCCAAATTCAATAGGCTTTAGTAATCCCGAAACAGTTCCTCCATTATTAACAATGTGTGTATCGGTTATCTTGTGCAGTGTCATCATTACTGGTGCATAAATCAAATTCATTGTAACACTAATACCAAAAGCAACCATAACACGCTGCAGTGTAATAGGTCCTCTCATTACCTCTGTAGCTCCTTCAACACCCAATATTTTCATAAAAACAGGCGCACCGGAAGCAAAGATTTGAAATGCTACAACGATTGTAATCCCTAAAAATCCCCAAACTATAGCACGAGGAATAAGTCCAAAACCATTCTTATTATAGTTTCCTTCTCTTAGACGCAGTCCTATGGCTTCACCCGTTGTTGCCAAAATGGCAAACTTGATGAATCCCATAACATATGGATGATTCTTATTGAATGACGAATAAAAGTCATAAACTACATCCGACATAAAAAAGGGAGCAAACAAAAGGGTTATAAACACAAGAAATAACAGATCACTTTTCTTCATAGTTAATTGGTATTATTTGCTTAATTTATTCTTATTTGAATTTCAGCATTATTTATTTCACTCCGCCATAAATATCGGAATCATTCAATATTGAAATTCCACATGCGGTTAGCTTCTCTTTTGCATTATCAACATCATCTGTGTCGATCACAAAAAATGCCAACTCTCCTTCTTGCTCTACGCGACCGTAAGCATTGGTGAAATTCACATTAGCCGAGGCCACTTGCTGTAAAAGTTGATCTAAACCGCCGGGTTGATCACTCATTTTCATCACAACAATCTCTCTCAGAGCAGCTGACAAACCTTTTTCTCCTAGTTTCCCTACTGCTTTTTCAGGATCTGAAACAACAAGATTCAGAATACCCCATCCATTTGCAGTATGTGTCAGATTCATCGTACGAATATTGATTTGATGTTCCTTCAATACTGCAGTTACACGTTCTAAGTGTCCTATTTTATTTTCAAGAAATACTGATACCTGATAAGCCATAATACATTGATTTTAAGTTATACAAACCTAATGAATCTTTTTTAACTTCTTTTTCTTAAGTCTTTAACTCTGACTGCTTTTCCTTCTGTTTTAGGAATAGCACCAGGTTCCACCAATTTCACAATAGGCTTGGCTAACACTTCATCACGTATTTGATGCGTAATTTGCTTAGTTAGTTTATCCAAACGTGTAATATCCCCTCTAAACCAGTCCTTTTTAACCTCTACTTCAACAATCATCTCATCATTATCATTTTGACGATCAAGTGTAATTAAGTAATCAGAACCAACTTCAGGAACCTTTAATAGTACTTTCTCAATCTGCATTGGGAAAACATTACATCCTTTAATGATAAACATATCATCACTACGTCCTGTGATTCTATCCAATCGACGGTGTGATCTTCCACATGCACAATCTCCAGGAATAATTCTGGTTAAATCTCTCGTTCTATAACGAATCAAAGGATTAGCTTGACGATCCAGGGTAGTCATCACCAATTCTCCAACCTCTCCATCAGGTACAGGTTCTAAAGTTTCAGGATCTACAATCTCAACAATGTAAGCATCTTCCCAAATATGCAAACCATCCTGATAAGTACATTCAAATGCCACTCCAGGACCATTCATCTCTGATAATCCAAATGAATTATAAGCTTTCACACCATACATATCCTCAATCCTTCTGCGTTGCTCGTCGGTATGAGGTTCTGCACCAATAACTAAGGTGTGAAGTTTGGTATCTTTAGCTGGATCGAGGTTCATTGATTCGAAAACCTCGTATAATCGTCCAAGATAACTTGGAATAGCATGAGCAACCGTTGTCCCATAGTCTTGCATCAATTTTATTTGGCGCAGACTATTTCCAGCACCAGCAGGAATACTCAAACACCCTAATCGCTCGATACCATATTGAAAACCTAATCCACCTGTAAATAACCCATAACCACAAATATTCTGGAACACATCAGTATCTCTCACTCCTGCTGTATAAAGCGATCGAGCCATAAGATTTGCCCAAGAAGCAATATCATGTCGATTGTGAT
Organism: Puteibacter caeruleilacunae; assembly: GCA_005217565.1. Taxonomy (GTDB): domain Bacteria; phylum Bacteroidota; class Bacteroidia; order Bacteroidales; family Prolixibacteraceae; genus Puteibacter; species Puteibacter caeruleilacunae. Next base: position 19,162 of record SJCO01000027.1, on the reverse strand, counting down.
AAATAACCGTTGGATTACCCGTTGTCCCACTAGAACTATGCAGACGAATAATCTCTTTCTTATCCAGAGATAAAAATCCATAAGGGAAATGATCTCTTAAATCCTGCTTTGTTGTAAATGGTAACTTGCGAATGTCTTCAACACATTTAATGTCATCCGCACTAATCCCGCACTCTTGTAGCTTCGACTTGTAGAACGAACTCTCTCCTGCAAATCCAAGTGTCTTCTTTAATCGTTCAACCTGCAACTTTTGAAGATCATTCCGCGAGAGGGTCTCCAATTCCGGTTCCCAATAAATACTTGTCATAACTATATGGGTTATTTGGTTTAATTAAAACGTATAGCAAAGGCTCATTTGCATCCTAAATCCTCCGACCTCTGATGCATTCAGAACTTTTCCTTTATTACTTTTATCAATATCGCCATAAGCAACTGCAGTATATTCAGGCTCCAATCCAAAAGATACATTCTTCATATACCACATCAGTAGTCCTGATAATCTGTATCCATATTCCAAATCTGCCCCTCTTGCATATATATCTCCAGCGATATTATCTTTCATTCCATGATTCTTAAAGTAACCTGCAAAAGCACCTACTTTAACGTCTTTTCCGTAGAGTACATTAATCCACGAATAAGAATGGTTTGATACAGTATAATCGACAATACCATTATCTGCATCTATCGTCTTTACTGCGTACCCTCCAGCCAATAAATGATCAGTCATATTTTGACCATACATATATTTGGCTTTAACATTTAATTTTCCAGTCTTATATGACGCATAAGTCAAGATAGCCCCTGATCCAACTTTCTTATCAACCTTGTAACCATTCAGTTCAGTCATTGGTTGTAGGTATTTGTAATCAAGACCAAGCCCCCAGATCAATCCTTTATGATCATACTGCAATTGTGCATGCATATTTGGTATCGCCGCATTTCTCTGATAATCGGCACTCTTTCCACCCGGACCAAGGTTGGTATAGCGACTTTGATAAATAAGTCCTCCAACAAGGGTATAGTTACCCATATGATGTGTTACTCGCACTTGTGGACTCCTGTTAAACACCTGAAAAGGAGCACCTGTACTTAGAGCAATAACCGTTGGAAACACCTTCTCTACAAATAATGGATGCCAGGTTCGACCAATCAATAATGAAGTATTTTCCCATGCTAACTTGGTATAAGCATGTCTGAATCTCACACTGTTGGTAACACTACCTCCTGTAAAATCAACTTCCACTAGTCCACTCGTTTGGGCTCCAAGAATTTCAGGACCTGTAATCTTGCTTCTCACACGAGTCGCCAAGCTTAAAAATCTAGCCCTTGTTTCTTTATTCAAATCCTCCCCATTTTTCCCGTAATTGGGTTTCAATGGATAAAGATTTACTAAACCTTCAATCGCCTCAGCATTTTTTCGGTTGTCGTACGCAAAATCTGATCGTACAAATCCCGAAAACTTTGCTTTTACGGCCTTTTCATCTCCCTGCGGTTTCGCCATACCCATACAGGCACATAGAAATAAAGCAATTGTAAGTAATGTTCTTGTCATGTCAAAGTTTGTTAAAATTCGAGGCAAAGGAATATGTTTAGAATCGATTGATCAATTCTAACAATAAAAATAATCTTGCAGTCGATAATGTAGAAAACGCCTCTCTTTCATATTGAAATAATTACCCACAAAATTAAAAAGATTAATATTTTGAACAAGCCAAAAACTTTCGAAATGTAAATTTGTATTGATTTTAAATTAAAATGTTACCTGAATATTAATCCAATTGCAAAGTCTATTTCGCCCAAAAAAATGATGAATATTTTTTTACTACCTTTATGGTCTTGGTTATCAGCCAACGTTCTTTTTTGAGATGCAACATCACATGATGCAAAACATCTAAAGCTGTATCGCCAAATGATGCATTTTAACCACTATAGAAGAGACGAACAAGAGAAACAATAGAGAAATTCAAGAGAAAAGTAGGCTTTGGGAACTCTTTGGTAGGTAATTAAGAATATTCATTCTATATTTCATCTTCTATTCATATCTATTAATTTTCCAGTAAAAAATCAGAAAATGAATCAACAAATAGTTGTCAAACTCCAATACAATTTTGCATGACTTTTACTATATACTATTCTTAAAATTAATCAGATAGCACACTTCTTGGTAAAATTTAAACATAATAGAAAAGTATATTTATAACGAAATTTTCAGATTGGTCTCTTTCACAAATCAACTATGATTTAATCAATTCAAGCAAACCTTTTTGATCTAATACTTTTACATTTTTGCGAGACAACTCAATAACTCCCGTCTTCTCCAACTCTGCAAAACCTCTTGCCAACGACGGACGTGCAACACCAAACAGCTCTGCCATCTCGCGCTGAGTTAATTTTAATACGATCTCATTTCCACCTTGATTCTTTAATTGCTCATTGAGAAAAAAGGCGATTTTTTCACGAATAGTCTTAAATGATAAAAAGAATAGTTTTCTGGTAAGAAATTGCGTCCTATTGGATATTGCATTTAGGTAATTTTTCAATATATCCTCATCTTTCATGAATAGTTGTAGAACAGATTCTTTGGATAATCGAAGAATGGAAACATCCTCATTTGCGATTATATCCACGGGAAAACGATTATTCTTTCCAAAAAGAAAAGCTGAAGCTAGAGGACGAGGAGCTGGAATATCTTCAATTTTGATCACCTTCCCTGAAAGATCAAGCATCTCTCCTTTTACCGATCCCTTTATTACGATTTGCAATGTATTACACTGTTCCTCTCTCATGGAAATCATATCTTCTTTTCCATACTTCTTAATCTGATAACCTACTTCACGCAATAATGACTCAATACGTTCACTTCCCAAACCTTTAAAAACAGGAGACTCTTGTAATATTTCAAACATTCCTTCCATGGTGCTCTTCTTTCAATGATATTCAAATATAAGACAATGTTCTCTTAATTACTATAAATCTTCATTATTGACAGGATTCCCTCTAATTTATGACACTAATAAGTACAAATAAAATAATAGTCTAGGTCTTTCTACTCCTAAACTAGTAAAACTGCTATTAGTAAAATTCATATCAAGCATTTTCGAGTAAGTAGCTGAACCTTTTAATCTAAAAATCTTTAAAAGAAAACTCTTTGTTGTCACAATTGTTACAATTTAAGATTTTCGGCTTCTCTACATTTGTATCAAGAAAAATTAGAAAGCTTATTCTTGATTCAAGTAAGGACATCAAAAGGTAAGAATCAGGACAACAAGCAAAGAGATGTAATAACTGAAAAACTTTAAGATATGAAACGCCAGATTGTAAAAATAGACGAAGACTTATGTAATGGATGCGGAGTATGTATTCCTAACTGCCACGAAGGCGCATTACAAATAATTGACAATAAAGCACGCTTAGTTAGCGACTTAATGTGTGATGGCTTAGGTGCTTGTATAGGTCATTGTCCTCTTGGAGCAATTACGCTTGAAGAAAGAGAAGCAGAACCATATAACGAAACGGCTGTTATCAAAGAGATGGTTGCAAAAGGTCGAAATACAGTCATTGCACACTTAAAACATCTAAAAGATCATAATGAAATAGGATTCTTAAGAGAAGGTGTTACTTATCTTCGTGAAAATGCGGCAAGTATTGAGTTTGATGTGAACGAAGTATTTCAGGAGGTACATGCCCATGGAAAACCAAAAGCAACACCACAACAATCGGTATTAATACATCAGGCCCCTTCAGGTGGAGGTTGTCCTGGATCACAAAGCATGTCTTTCAATCAACCTTCAACACCTACCCCTGTTGCTGCAGAGCCTGTAGAACAACAATCAGAGCTTAAGCACTGGCCTGTTCAGATGCACCTTATTAATCCGATGGCGAATCATTTTGTTGGTTCAGACTTTGTATTGGCGGCCGATTGTGTTGCGTTCTCTTTAGGGAATTTTCACTCAAAATTTCTAAAAGGAAAAACACTTGGGATTGCCTGTCCGAAGTTGGATTCTAACAAAGAGATGTACGTAAATAAGATTCAGATGCTGATAGATGAATCAAAAATCAATACACTTAATGTCTTGATCATGGAAGTACCTTGTTGTGGAGGATTATTACAAATTGCTCAGCAAGCTGTTGATCAAGCTGCCAGAAAAATACCAGTAAAATTGACAATTGTTGGAATTAAAGGAAACATTATACAGGAGGAATGGGTTTAAGTAGGTGATACAATAAAAATTATCATCTTTTTTTCTCAGTTGTAACATCTGTTACAATTTAAGAGTTTTTGATCCTTTATTTTCGTATCAGAATAAAATTAAAAGACAGTAATACAAAAAAAATTAAGTTATGAGCATGTTTTGTTATCAATGTCAGGAAGCCGCAAAAGGCGTAGGTTGTACAATTAAAGGTGTTTGTGGAAAAACAGATACAGTATCCAACTCACAAGATCTTTTGGTCTGGATTCTTAAAGGTATTGCATTATTAGCTGAAGAACTAAAAGAAACAGATGCTAAAGTTGATGCCTTCACTCTTGAGGCTTTATTTGCAACGATTACTAACGCTAACTTTGATGAAGATGCAATCTATAACAAAGTTGAGCAAGCTATTGCAATTCGCGAAGAATTAAAAGCAAAGGTAACTGCCAAAGGAATTGCATTACCGCAACATGGATCTGTTTCATGGACTGCTGCATCATTGGAAGACATGAAAAGAAAAGCTCCTTTCGTTGGTGTACTTACAACTGTCAATGAAGATGTTCGATCATTAAGAGAATTGATCATTTACGGACTAAAAGGTATGGCAGCTTATGCAGAACATGCACTTAACCTTGGTCATGAAAATAAAGAGATCTATAAATTTATCTATAAGGCTCTTGCTGCAACTACTAACGATGAGCTTCCAGCTGACGAATTAATTGCTCTAACTCTGGAAACAGGTAAATTTGGAGTTGATGTGATGGCATTACTAGATCAAGCTAACACCTCAGCATACGGTAATCCTGAAGTTACTAAAGTAAATATCGGTGTAAGAGAAAATCCAGCAATCCTGATTAGCGGACACGACTTGAAGGACATGGAAGAATTGTTGGCTCAAACCGAAGGTACAGGTGTTGATGTATATACTCACAGTGAGATGCTTCCAGCAAACTACTATCCTGCATTCAAAAAGTATGAGCACTTTGTAGGAAACTATGGTAATGCATGGTGGAAACAAAAAGAAGAATTTGAGACCTTCAACGGACCGATTATCTTCACTACTAACTGTATCGTTCCTCCTCCTGCTAATGCTACATACGCTGATAAAGTATTCACCACTGGAGCTTCTGGATTCCCTGGATTCAAGCACATTCCATCAAGAGAAGATGGTAAGACAAAAGATTTCAGTGAAATTATTGAATTAGCAAAGACATGTAAAGCCCCAACTCAAATTGAGGAAGGTGAAATAATTGGTGGATTTGCACACAATCAGGTAATGCAAGTTGCCGACAAAGTTGTAGATGCAGTTAAATCAGGAGCTATTCGCAAGTTCTTTGTAATGGCAGGATGTGATGGAAGAATGAAAGGAAGAGATTACTATACTGAATTTGCTGAGAAACTTCCGCAAGACACGGTTATTCTAACTGCTGGATGTGCTAAGTATCGTTACAACAAATTACCATTGGGTGACATTGGTGGAATACCAAGAGTATTGGATGCGGGCCAGTGTAACGACTCATATTCACTTGCAGTAATCGCATTGAAACTTAAAGAGGTATTTGAGCTAAACGATATCAATGATCTACCTATTGCATATAACATTGCATGGTACGAGCAGAAAGCTGTTATTGTTCTACTAGCTCTTCTACACCTTGGAGTTAAGAATATCCATCTTGGACCAACATTACCTGCATTCCTTTCACCAAACGTGGCAAAAGTATTAGTTGAAACATTTGGTATTGGCGGAATTGGAACTGTTGATGAAGACATGAAAATGTTCCTAGGAGAAATCGCTTAATATACCTATAAATTTGCGCTATTGTTTAAGGAGTCCTATTCCAGGACTCCTTTTTTTATGCTCTCAATGATTATTCCTTCTTCAACCACTATATTTGCATAAAATTGAAAGATATGCGACAACTTAAACATCTCAACGATTATACAATTGTACTGGCTTCAAAATCTCCCCGTCGCCAGCAACTATTAAAAGATTTAGGAATTGAATTTTCAATACTTACTTATGAGGTTGATGAATCTTACCCAGAATCGCTTCCATCGATAGAAGTTGCTGAATATTTGGCTAAGAAAAAGCTTGATCCATTTTTCCCAATTAAAGACGATAATGCCATTATTATAACTTCTGATACTACTGTATGTATTGAAGATGAGGTATTAGGGAAGCCTGCAGATGAAGCAGATGCTTATCGTATGCTTCGGAAGTTATCAGGTAAAATGCACCAGGTTATTACTGGAGTTGCAATTGCATCGAAGGATAAATCAATTAGTTTTTCGTCAACTACCAATGTACATTTCAAAGAATTAACTGACGACGAAATCCTTCATTATATCGCCAACTACAAACCATTTGATAAGGCTGGAGCTTATGGCATTCAAGAATGGATTGGATATATTGGAATTGATATAATAGAAGGATCTTATTTCAATGTTATGGGATTACCGGTACAGCGACTATATGAAGAATTAAATACTTTCATTGAGATGTAATCGTCGGACGATTACATCTCAATACGCACCCTACAGGCATTTGTCTCCAATGCAAATTGAAACGCTTCATTGCATTTATCTAGTCCAAAGGACTTGGGCGATGAGATCAAATCAAATGGGTACTTGGTACAATACTTTTCAAGAAAAAGAACAGCTTGAGCCAAATCATTGGGAGTATAGTTATGTATTCCCGTAAATGTATGTAATCGTCGAACAACCTGCTCTGGATTAATTCCAATATCTCGCATTGGAAATACCGATCCCACGAATACAAAAACACCCCCTATGGACAAACGGTTAATCCCATCGATAAGCGCATTATAATTGCCACTCATTTCAAGAATTACATCATAATCTCCGCTTTCTTGTGCAAAAAACTCTTCAGGAGAAAAGATATAATCTGCACCAAAAGATTTTGCCAATTCTCGTCTATCTTTATTAGGATCAACAACAGTTACACTGTCTGATCCTTGTTCACGACTTACAGGTATAGCCAACACCCCTAATGCCCCAGCTCCAACAACCAATATTTTCTTGTTTGTCAAACCATTTGTTCGACTTATAGCTGCCATTGTTGTGGCAAAAGCACAATTCAGCCAAACCTGCTCGGTCACTGCAACATCTTCCGATAATTTAAAGATAGCTGTACCTTTCCAAAGGTGTGTATATTCAGCAAAGCCTCCAGAAAAAACACGTTGGGAATCGACCCTTTCGTGCCCATATTTTTTCAAGAAATCACATTTTTGAGGAATTCCCTTTTTACAGTTTTCACATCTACCACAGAATGCCATAACACTCCATGTTATTTTATCTCCTATTTTCAGTTTATTACCAAAATGATCTGAAATTTCATTTCCCTCTGGTAACTTAACAATCCTTCCAACAATTTCATGCCCTAAAATCGTTGGAGTTTTCTCTTGTCGTTTTCCTGTAATTGTATGAAGATCACTCCCACATATTGTGGCACACATATTACGAACTAGGACTTCACCCTCACTCAACTCCGGAAGAGGATAACTCTTAGAAAGCAATGGCTTACCAACTTCGGTAAATACCATTGCTTTTCCTGATTTTTGTTTAGTCAAGAGACTCATTATTTAGAAATAAAAGATTTTTATTAGGCTTCAACTTCTTGTTTCATAACAAAAGGAACAAACTCAGCCAAAGATGGAATTAAACCATCATTCTCGAATTTCGACATTTCCTCGGCTGTATGTGTTCCGTTTGTAACACCAAGACTTAATAAACATCCAGCACTTTTTCCTGCCTGTAGATCAGAAGGAGTATCACCAATTTTGATTACCTCATCAAACGATTCTACATTTAGTAGATTCATAGCCTTCTGAATCATAAAAGGAGATGGCCTACCGGAAGCAACTTCATCACTAGCAATTGATGCATCAATAATTTCACCACCAATATAGTTCTCATCCAATCCTTTATCCCAACCTAATCTATCTAGAATAATATTGGTTACTTCTCTGTAGAATCCTGTTGTCAAAGCAATCTTTATCCCTTGCTCGCTCAGAGACTTAAATAATTCAAGACATCCTTCTGTTGGCAATACAGGTTGAGTTCTATAATGATTTTCAAGTACAGTTTTAAATTTCTGATATGACTTTTCAATCATTTCTTCTAATTCAGCTTCAGCAACATTAGGACATTGTTCTTTCCATAATGTTTCAAATACTAGTCTTTTAGACCAGCCCATCATTGAATTAATCCTTTCTCGAGTGGCAGTCAATCCTGTTTCTTCAACTGCCGCAAAAAAGCAATCTTCTACTTCATTTTCGTCTTTGACTGTTGTACCTGCCATATCAAAAACAACCAATTTTACCTTTTTCATGATTTCTAAATCTTTAGTGTGATTTATTCGTAGTTAATAAATATATTACAAGTATTCTTGCTCGTTCATTACTGTTATTTCTAGGAACATGAGGAATCTGACCATTAAAGAATAAGCTATCCCCAGCCTCCATAAACACACTTTCGTTGTCGAGTTCATAATCAATTTTCCCATCAAGTAAATAGAGCAATTGATAACCATCAGTGATAACCTTTTCCCTTTCTGCTTCAGGATCCAGATCTAGTATTGCCACATGAAGGGCAATGTTGTTGAAGCTTTCCTGCAGTATTGAAAAATAATTAAATCCAACACTATCTTCTTTTTGCAATGAAACATGCTGTGCAGGCTTACAATGAATATAGCGATGATCAACGCCATCTTCAATCCCCTCAAAAAAGACAGTCAAATCAACTTTTAGTGCCTGAATTATCTTTAGCAAAACAGGCAATGAAGGAATTGTTCTTCCATTTTCAATCTTTGAAAGTAATCCTTTACTAACTGAAGCCGCTTTTGCAACTTCAATAAGTTTTAATCCTTTTTCTAATCTTACTTCTCTTACCTTTTTGGCTATTCCTATCAATGTGTTACTTGTCATCTTTGTTTACTTATATTCAACTTTTCAAAAATAAGCAGAAAACAAGCCTACAATCCTCTATTTCAACATATTAATATTTTATTCATATTGTAACTGTCCTGTAACTGTTTGTTGTCTTTTCTTTAACGCTGTCTTATTATCCACGAAAGATTCCCCCTCTAAATTTGACCACACAACAATTTAATATTTGTAAACCTTAAAATATGATCCTAATACCAACTTTCACAAACTGGTTAAACAAGCAGAATAAATTAGTATTTAACCTATATGCAATACTCGCTGCTTTCTTAACTTATTCATGTATGTATGCATTCAGAAAACCATTTTCTGTAGCAACATTCGACAACATGATATTCTTTGGAGTTCATTACAAAATCTGGTTGATAACAGCACAGGTTTTAGGCTATACCATATCTAAATTTCTCGGGATCAAGGTTATCTCTGAAATGAAAGCCAGGTATAGAGCTTTAGCAATCATTGCAATTATTCTTGTTGCTCATTTAGCATTACTAGGATTTGCTTGCACTCCTGCTCCATATAATATAGTATTCCTATTCATCAACGGACTACCTCTTGGACTTGTATGGGGATTAGTCTTATCATATCTCGAAGGAAGATCGACAACTGAAATATTGAGTGCAGGCCTAAGTGTAAGTTTTATTTTCGCTTCAGGATTTATAAAATCAGTTGGTAAATTCCTCATTTTAAATTTCAATATTTCAGAATTTTGGATGCCTTTTTATACCGGACTTATTTTTATGATTCCACTTATACTTGCCGTATTCTTTCTGAACCAAATTCCGGAACCTACCCTGGAAGACAAGAAACAACGTACAGAAAGAAAACCTATGACAACTAAAGACAGAAAAAATTTCATAAGAGAATATGCTTTCATAATTACAGGCTTTATAATGACTTATGTTGCACTCACCATCTTAAGGGATATCAGAGATAACTATGCAGCAGAATTATGGATCGAATTAGGTCTTGGAAATACTCCTGAATTATTTACGCTAACAGAAATTCCAGTCGGTGTGGGAGTCTTGCTTATCATGGGATTGTGTGCTTTAATTAAGGATAACATAAAAGCCTTGCATACCTCAATCTTATTGATTCTGGTAGGTTTTGCAATAGTACTTGCCGGAACCTTCAGTCTTCAACACAATATTATTTCAGGAACGGCCTGGATGATTCTTGTAGGTTTTGGCTTATACCTGGGATATATTGCTTACCACACAATGGTGTTCGAAAGATTAATCGCAACATTTAAAATAGCTGGTAATATTGGTTTCATCTTCTACCTGGCCGATTCATTTGGTTACCTTGGTAGTATTGGTTCATTTCTCATGAAGAACTTTTTGTCTCCAGATTTGAGCTGGCTAAATTTCTATAAACAATTGTCATATACGATCTCAATAACTGGTATTTTTTGTGTCCTAATAGCTTATTATTTCAGCCACAATAAATACCAAAAGAAATACAATCAGAAAGCTGAAAAATCTGAGAATCCAGAATTAGAATTAATCACACATATTTAATTTTTTAGACATGAACTTAAACAATCTTCCAGAAAATCCTTATTTACTATTAACACCTGGTCCTCTCTCTACGACCAAAGGAGTGAAAGCAGCAATGCTAAAAGACTGGTGTACTTGGGATGATGATTACAATAATCTTGTTCAGGATGTTAGAAATGGTTTACTACAATTAGCAAACCTAAACAACGCAGAATACACAACTGTACTTATGCAAGGTAGTGGTACTTTCAGTGTAGAATCTGTAATTGGAACATGTGTTCCTAAAACAGGGAAGATCTTAATCCTTAGTAATGGTGCATACGGAAATCGAATGGTTAAAATCGCCAAGACTCTGGATATTGATGTACACGTACTAAACTTCTCTGAACTAAGTACTCCTGATTTAAAAAGAATTGAATTCATTTTAAAAGCAGATTCTGACATTTCTCACATTGCAATGGTGCATTGTGAAACAACAACAGGAATGCTTAATCCTATACGTGAAGTAGGAGTTCTTGCAAAGCGATTTAATAAAACTTACATCGTTGATGCAATGAGCAGCTTTGGCGGTATTCCAATAAGTGTTGACAAGTGGGGTATCGATTTCTTGATCAGTAGTGCCAACAAATGCATCCAGGGGGTTCCTGGTTTTGGTTTTGTTATTGCAAAGACTGAGAAACTAAAACAATGTAACAATCAGGCACGCTCCCACTCATTAGATCTGTATGACCAATGGGAAACCATGGAAAATCTTAATGGGAAATGGCGATTCACATCACCAACACATGTTGTACGTGCATTCAAACAAGCAATGGATGAATTAAGCGTTGAAGGAGGCATTAAGGTACGATATGAAAGATATAAAAACAATCAGCGCACCTTGGTAAAAGGCATGCGTAAACTAGGATTCAATCCACTTTTGGAAGATAAGATTCAATCACCGATTATCACAACATTCCAATCACCGGAAAGTGATACATATAGCTTTGGGAGATTCTACCAACGATTGAAAAACAAAGGATTTGTAATCTATCCAGGTAAAGTCACAAACTTTCAATGTTTCAGAATCGGAAACATTGGTGAGATTCATGAATCAGACATCAACAACCTTCTGAATGCCATTGAAATATCAATTTTCTGGTAATCAATTAAGCATTTAAAGGGTGTGCATTGCACTAAAGGTTTCTCTTTTCAATTAGGTAAGATAAAATTTCGGAGCCTAACAATTAGTTCACATTAGAACAAACATAAAGATACATACCATCCCTATGTTTGTTGTGCAAAAACGAAGTAACAAATTTCAAACAGATGAAACGAACATGAATTTTCAGCATTCTAATTTCATCAGATGAATGATTAAAGTTTATGTGAGTTCCTGAATGTATTTAAATTTTTTGAACATTCAGAAATCAAAAAATTTCAAACAGATGAAACGAAGAACCTTTATTGCAAGTTCGTTAGTTGGAGCACTGACGGTCCCAACTCTTGGAGCATCGCTCTCTAGTGATAGATCAAAAGAAAGGGTGCTGCGTATTGCTCACCTAACGGACATGCACATCTTTTCTGATTCTGCCGCAGAAAGAGGGATTAACAATCTTCTAGAACAATTAAACACTCTAGATGTAAAACCAGATATCGTTATCAATACTGGTGATAACATCATGGATGCGTTAAAAAAGAACAAAACCGAAGTTGACGCCCAATGGAAAGCCTGGAAATCGTACTTTAAAAACCAAATGAACTTTGAACTTTACAACTGCATCGGCAATCACGATGTTTGGGGATGGGGTTTAAAGAACACGAAAGTAAAAAAGGAAAAACTCTACGGTAAGGCTTGGGCAATGGATATGTTGGAACTCTCCCAACGTTTTTACAGTTTCGACAAAGGAGGATGGCACATTATATGTCTTGACAGTCCTTTTAAAGCCTCAAACAGCCATGCTTACACTGCAAAGCTTGACCAAGAGCAGTTTGAATGGTTAGAAAATGATCTAAAAGATACCCCTTCGGACACTCCAATACTTCTAGCATCACATATACCTATTCTTGCACCCTCTGTATTTTTTGATGGAGATAATGAAAAATCAGGCGACTGGAATATTCCAGGTTCATGGATGCATATAGATGCAAGAAGAATAAAAGATCTACTACGAAATTATCCTAACATTAAAATGGCCATTAGTGGTCATGTGCACCTAGCCGATCATGTAAACTATTTAGGAGTTGATTACTTCTGCAATGGAGCTGCATGTGGAGGCTGGTGGAAAGGTAAATACCAGGAATTTGGACCATCTTATGCGTTAATTGACCTTTATAGCGACGGTTCATATACCAATCAACTTAAATCTTATAATTGGAAATAATAAAATCAAATAAAAATGAAGAAGTTTTTTACAACCGCAATTTATCTCCTTGCTATTTCTGGAACAATTATAGCTCAAGACGGAGAAACTTTAGCCGATTTGCACAATCTCTATGAAGCTAATTCCACTGTAAATAAAGTAGAAAAAACAGTATCTGCAAAATTCGAATTTATAACACTAAGCGATTCTGATCAATTGGAAAAAATAACTATTGAGGAATCAGGAACACATTCTTTAGGTAACTTGATTGCAAAGAAGCAATTTCTATTTGAGAAAACATACACTTATTCAACACCTATTGCTCCTGGTAATCCTGGAATGAGAACCGTAATTCGTAAACCATTAATCTACAATGCAGTTCAAAAACTTGAAAGATACTATAAGAAACAAATGAAAAAGCAAAAACTTACGTCTAATGACGCTCAAACATCCTACAAAAAAGTACTAGATGTTGCTCAAGCAGCTTTCTCTGAAGATACAGAGAAATTTGAAGCTCATATTAGGACAATTAAAGATATTGAAGATCTTCATTCACTATTCGGAGACGTGAAAATATCTTTATACTAATTTATATCCCAATTACCCGGAATAATAGTTTACATATTCTGTTTCAAATCCTTTCTTCCATTACGTCCGGGTAATTCTATTTCATAAGCAACAATTAATTTAATGAGTCTGGAGGTATTAAAAATTATACCTCCCTGGACTCTCTATGTCTAAAAAATAGAGAATTTAACTCAAGAAATCATGAAAAAACTTATTTGTCTTATTGCACTCTTGTGGGGAATGAATTTCGCCTATGCACAAGAACTTTTAGTGACAGGAACAATTTCTGGAAGGGATGGAGTCGCAATACCTGGTGTTAATGTTGTCATATCGGGCACAACCACTGGTACAGTATCCGATCTTGATGGGAAATACCAAATCAAGGTTCCTGAAAATGGAACGTTAACATTCTCCTTTATCGGTTATATTTCGCGAGAAATAGAGATTAATAGTAAACAAACCATCGATGTTGTTCTTGAAGAAGAACATCTAAAAGTAAAAGAAGTTGTCATTACAGCTTTAGGTTTGAAAAGAGAAAACAAAGTTTTAGGATATTCAATCCAACAGCAAGATGGTTCAGACTTAACTGAAGCACGAGATGGTAATATTGTAAATTCATTAGCAGGTAAAGTTGCTGGTGTAAATATTACTCAAAGTGCTAACGGACCTGGAGGTTCTTCCAGAATCACAATCCGAGGGGAATCGTCACTATCTGGAACAAACCAACCATTATTCGTTGTAGACGGAGTTCCTATTAACAACGATACGGATAACAGAAGTAATTCAGGTATTTCAGATAACATGAAGCTTGACTTTGGTAATGGCGCTGCAGAAGTGAATCCTGAGGATATTGCATCAGTAACCATTCTAAAAGGTGCTGCCGCAGCTGCTCTTTACGGATCTAGAGCAGGAAACGGTGTTATTCTTATAACAACTAAATCAGGTAAAGGAAAAGAAGGTATTGGCGTTTCATTTAACAGCACAACAACCTTTGAGACTATCTTAGCTGCGCCTGACTATCAATCAGAATATGGTCAAGGTAAAAACTTCGAATTTGCTTTCCATGATGGATATGGTGGTGGCCTTTATGATGGAGTTGATGAAAGCTGGGGGCCAAAATTAGATGGAAGAATGATTGTTCAGTTCGACTCTCCAACATCAAATGGTTTACGCGCAGGAGATGTACATGGAACGAATAGAATTCTTGGGAAACAAGGTCTTGACCTGGATCGAAGAGGTTCAATTAATGCAACTCCATGGGTTAGCCATGGTAATGTACTGGATCAATTCTTCGAAACCGGTATTACTACAACAAACAGTTTAGCATTCTATGGGTCAAATGATGAAGGTGATTTCAGACTTTCATTGACAAATTTCGATAATAAATACATTGCACCGAACATGGGGCTTGAGCGTAACACCATTAGTTTTAATGGTTCTCATAAACTATCAGATAAACTAAACGTAAAGGCAGCTGTCACTTATGTGAATACAAACAGTAATAATCGACCAGTTAATGGATATGGAACAGAGAGTTTAATGTACTTATGGACCTGGTGGGGGCAAAGTGTAAACTTAAAATCTCTAAAGAACTATTGGCAGAAGGGAAATGAAGGTTTTCAGCAGTTCAATTACAACTACAACTATCACGACAATCCTTACTTCAATGTATACGAAAATACAAATGGTCTGGATAAGAATCGATTGATGGGTAATTTCGTTATTAACTATCAAATCAATAACTCGCTAAACTTGATGCTTCGATCAGGAATTGACTACTACAATGAACTAAGAACATGGAAACGTGCCTTTAGTACACAGCGTTTCCCTAAAGGTCAGTACAGGGAAGATAATATTATCTTCCGCGAAGTAAACAGCGATTTCTTATTGTCATATAACAAAGCCTTCTCTACTATTCAGTTGAATGCATACCTTGGTGGCAACATTATGACTCAAAAGGATCACTACAATGCCTTGAGTGCAAACCAGCTTGTAATCCCTGGAGTGTATAACTTTTCGAACACTGATGTACCATTAGCATCGGACATGAGTAAGTATAAAAAAGAAATCAGAAGTTTATATGGTTCTGTTTCTCTCTCTTTCAATGACAAGATTTTTGTCGACTTAACTGCAAGAAATGACTGGTCAAGTACCTTACCTGCAGGAAATAATTCTTATTTCTATCCTTCAATCACTGTTAGTGGTATAGTCTCAGATATGGTAGAACTTCCTGAATTTATCTCTTTTGCTAAAATTCGAGGAGGCTTCGCTCAGGTAGGTAACGATACAAAACCTCATAACCTTAAAGATGTGTATTCATTTGATACAGCATGGGGAGACAACCTTATTGCACATGAATCTTCTTCAATTGCAAACTCAAACCTTAAGCCAGAGTTGGCCAATTCGTTTGAGGTCGGAACAGATATGAACTTCTTTGATAATCGTATAGGAGTAGATTTTACTTATTATTATACATTAAATAAAAACCAGATTATTGCTACCGACCTACCTAACTCTGCAGGTTATACGAGTAAGTGGATTAACGCCGGAGAGATTTCCAGTAAAGGTGTCGAATTGATGTTGACGGGTGAAATTATCAGAGACCGAAAACTAAACTGGAATACAACTATAAATTTCTCAACCAACAAATCTGTTGTTGAAAAATTGGCTGATGGTATTGATTCATATACAATCGCCGGAAACAGGGTATCAATCATCGCGAAAGAAGGAGAAGAAATGGGTGCGATGTATGGTACTGGACTTGAAAAGCATTCTGATGGAAGGCTAATTTATACTAATGGTTTAC
The DNA here is from genome assembly GCA_005217565.1 of Puteibacter caeruleilacunae. Lineage (GTDB taxonomy): Bacteria > Bacteroidota > Bacteroidia > Bacteroidales > Prolixibacteraceae > Puteibacter > Puteibacter caeruleilacunae. The sequence continues at coordinate 2,794 of SJCO01000027.1, read as the reverse complement.
CAGTACAAGATAGCCGTCTGCGTTACTTAGGAAATTATAATCCTGATTTCAAAGTAGGTATTACTAATGAATTCAAATATAAGAACTTCACTTTTAGTGCGCTTGTTGATTGGAGTCAAGGAGGATCTTTGATGTCGGCAACAAGATTGATTGCAGCAACATCTGGTAACATCAAAGAGACGTTATGGGGACGTGACCAAGAGCATGGTGGAGCTCATCCAGGAATCAAAGATAGTGGAATCGCTCGCCAGGCAACAACAAGTACAGGTGCAGCAATTACCTATTACGACGGAGTTATTGGAGACGGTTGGATGCGCGACGCTAGCGGAAATTTAGTAGAAAATAATGTTGTTGTTCCTGCTTCTGCTTATCACAATAAGAGATACAAAAGACAGAATGAGGAGGAAGGAATGTATGATGCAACTTATGTGAAGATTCGCGAAGTAAAACTAAGTTATAAACTTCCAAAAAGTTTCTTAAGCAAAACCCCTATTGAATCAGTAAAAGTATCACTAATTGGTCGAAATCTATTTATGTGGACAGATTTCCCTCATGGTGATCCTGAGACATTCGGTATGAGTGGTAAGTTCCTTATTCCTGGTGTTGAAGATTATAGTTTACCTTCACTTAGAAGCATGGGAGTAAACGTGAACATTACATTCTAAATGCTCAAAATCTAATAATCGAAAATCAAAAAAACTTAAAAAATGAATACAATAAATAAACTCCTCAGTCTACTTTTCATCGTTGTACTGGTATCATGTGATGATTTCGGAACAATGAATGAAAATCCTAATGCCCCTTCTGAGATTAACAATAACCCAGAGCTATTGTTAACAGGTATCTGTAAAGATATAGTCAATGATATGGTTGTTGATGCATGGAATGAAGGTAATGTAATGGCTCAATATTCAGCAAAAATTGTATTTACGGCATTTGATCAGTTTGAGTGGGGATCTAACAGTGGAAGTTGGAACAAGATTTACAGTACCTCCCGCGAAATACAAAATCTTCTAACAATATCTGAAACGATCAATAACACAAGCTACGAAGCTGTTGGTTTAATAATGCGAGCATGGATGTTTCAGATCCTCACTGACATGTGGGGTGATGTCCCTTATAAAGAAGCTCTTCAAGCAAAAAAAGGTGAAATTTTTACTCCTGTATATGACAAACAAGAGGAAATTTACGTTTCCTTATTAGCTGACCTAAAGGAAGCAAATACTTTGCTTTCTCAAGGTTCTTCTTCAATAAAAGGTGATATCATCTACAATGGAGATCTAAACAAATGGAAACGATTTGCAAATTCACTTCGCTTAAGATTGTTAATTCGTCTAACAAATGTTGATGGAGGTTCAATTAATTTAACCAGCGAGCTCCGTGAAATCATTGCAAATCCTTCAGCTAATCCAGTGATGGAAGGAAATGATGACAATGCAATTCTTAACTATACAACATCATTCCCTAACGTTCATCCGAAGTCAGAGGCTTCAGGATATCGCATTGGATCGTATGATGAATATCGTATGAGTGAAACAATTGAAGATGTTTTAGAGGCTTATAGCGATCCAAGACAAATGAAACTATTCGCTCCAACCGAGAATTCTGTTAATGCAGGTCCTGATTATGCAGGAATGCAAAACGGAATGGTTGATGGAAGCGCTTATGAATACAAAGGAGGTCCTTCTTTCATCTCGGCAATCAATCCTGAAACTTTCTACTATAGTGCGAATAATGTTCCAGGTATGATAATGTTGGCATCTGAAGTACAATTCATCATAGCCGAAGCGGCTGCTCGTTACCCTGAGATTGCAAGTATAGCTGATGCTAAGTCCCACTACGAAAAAGGAATAACATTAAACTTTGAGTTCTGGAATGTTGATTTACCTGCAGATTATCTTACCAGAACATCATCAAATTCAGAATTTGATATTCCCGTAAATTACGATGGCAATATTGAGACAATCATTACCCAAAAGTGGATTGCTCTTTTCTTTACCGATTATCAAGGTTTTATTGAATACAAAAGAACAGGTTACCCCCACATAATTGAACCAGGCCCTGATACGCACGGAGATTCTTATCCAAGTAGATATTTGTATCCTGATGATGAGCAAGCTCTGAATTTAAGTAATCATGATGCTGCTGCTACAGCACAAGCTGGAAGTGTGTCCAACTATTCATACTGGACACCAGTCTGGTGGGAAAACAAATAAAGTTCATGTCACAAGGCTACCTTACGAGGTGGCCTTTCAATTTATATATGGCCAACTAATATCATATGACGATAACGACACACACAATCAACAGAAAACGGAAGGAGATATTAGAGGAATTGGTCTGTTATGAGCTATTGAGCTAGTCAATGACCACTTTACTTATGAACGAGCCTCTAAGGAAGCTGAAAAAATCATGTATCATTGTTTGCAGAATGGATTAAGTTTTAAGGTTTCTCAAGGAAACGTTCTTCAGTTGTCTCCTCCTTTAACAATTACAAGAGCAGAACTTGACGAATCCATTTCCATTCTAGAATCGGCCTTCAATCAATTATAGACTAAAGCACTCATGTAGTGCTTTTTTCACTCAAATTTCATATACCTATATCAATGCCTTTGTCAGAATGCAGGCATTACCCAGGAAAGTTAAGGCATAAAAAAACCCAGACTCTTTTCAGAACCTGGGTTTATTAAAATGGCGACGACCTACTCTCCCACATCTCTGCAGTACCATCGGCGCTAGTAGGCTTAACTTCTCTGTTCGGAATGGGAAGAGGTGGGACCCTACTGCAATAGTC
>SJCO01000234.1 GCA_005217565.1 Puteibacter caeruleilacunae | reverse complement strand
ATTGGTTATTTAGTTGCAACATTGTCCTATGTAGGTACATGTATGATATGTATTCATAAATTCACATACTTACCGGCCAGTTATAATGGATGTCTAGTGGCACGCCTTTTTTGGACGTGCCGTACTTTCCACCWYGTAGCTTATAAAACCTAAATGCCCTGTGATCTCRAATAGAATCACCATGTTATTCTACAATTCTCATCGATATAAGTATGCATGCATAGAAAAGGCTTACAGYTCTAAGAKGYYGAGGAATTTTGAATAGGCCGAAGGCTCGGTGTGCAAGGAGTYGAGCACCAGCACCTTTCCAACCTTAGGATAAATGAAGAAGCATATCCAGTGGTCCCTGTACGAATCAAACTTGTGATRCATGTGTATTGAAATTATTAWTTTTATTTATGCAAAATCACACTTACTTAAAGTTGTACGGGGCCACTATGGATTCCCTGTCTTGAAATTGAAGCATTGTGTGTCCTATGTAGGTGGCGTATCTTGCTTCAAAATCCTTCT
>SJCO01000228.1 GCA_005217565.1 Puteibacter caeruleilacunae | reverse complement strand
TAGGTTGCAGACGATGCCTCCACAACCAGGCGACCTTCACCCGTAAGGATATATTTCAAAGAACTACCTTCGTAAACAAAGTTACCAAAATATTTGATTGTCTTGTTAGGAAGGGTGTTAATGAGTTTATTTCCTATGGCATCGTAGGTGTAATAGATATCATTTGAGCCCTTAGTTACCTGTTTTGGTAAATTTAAGCTGTTGTATTTAATCTCACTTAATCCTTTATGGTCATCACGAGTCATATTGCCGTTACCATCGTAAGCGTAAGTGTCAACTGCTGGAGCTGCAGCACCCGAAGCTCCTATGGCCATTAACTTATTGCCAGAGTACCTGTAGTCGAGAATGTCTCTTATATTACTATATGCGGCTCCAGCGTAACCTCCACCATCATATCTTGTAAGCTTTAAAATATTACCATTCAGGTCATACTCAATTTTACCTGTTGGACCTCCAACTTCATTTCCTTTATAGTCAGGAAAGTTGATGATCGTATTTCCATTCGGAGCAGAAACACCATAGTCAG
>SJCO01000026.1 GCA_005217565.1 Puteibacter caeruleilacunae | reverse complement strand
GACTATTGCAGTAGGGTCCCACCTCTTCCCATTCCGAACAGAGAAGTTAAGCCTACTAGCGCCGATGGTACTGCAGAGATGTGGGAGAGTAGGTCGTCGCCATTTTAATAAACCCAGGTTCTGAAAAGAGTCTGGGTTTTTTTATGCCCTTTAAGTTTTTTTCACGTTTCAACTACAGGTTTTTGTTTATCTTTGACGGCTATGAGACTATTAGTTTTTTATATAGGTTTTTTTGTATGTCTGATGACATTGCAAGAAGGTTACGCTCAGCAATATAGAATTAGTGATGCATCAGGAAAAGAGATGACTGATGTACAGGAAGAGGAGCAGGATTCAATCGAAGTTAATATAGAATCATTTTCTATGAATAAGGATATGGGAATTGTTGATCCACAAGAAATGGATACAGCATTTCATCAATTCCAGAATTATAATGTTATTTATAAGAATGATATTTCTGTTACTTCATTGGGTAATATGGGAAGTGCTTATGAGAGTAATGACTTCTTTAAGCGTATAAAGAAAGGTGAATTCTTTTTCTTAAATAGCTTCAGAAACTATATTAAATACCCTGAGGATATTAGGTTTTATAATACTACCGTTCCATATACTATCCTTAACTACAGTCAGAGTGAACAGCAGAATACTAAAAACGAAACAACATTTAGTTTTACGCATACTCAAAATGTAAATGAGGACTTGAACTTTTCTCTGAACTATGAGAATCGAAAGTCAACCGGACAGTTTTTGAATCAGTCTAATAAAAATTACAATATCTATTTGACAGGTAATTACACTGCTGATCAATATCGAGGATATTTCGCTTTTATTAGTAATTCTTTAGGAAACGAAGAGAATGGTGGGCTATTAAAGGATGAGGACATTGATAGTCCACTTGATACAGATGAGCTTCAGGTTAGGATGAATAACGCTTCACGGACAAAGGTACATAGTGATGGTATTTCCTATTCTCATGAATACAGGCTAGGTAAGTATGTGGAAAAGGAAACTGAGGATATGATCGAAGATGTATTTATCCCTAGGTTGGGGGTTCAACATTTTGTAGAATATACATCTTATAAACGTTACTATAGTAATGATAATCCGAATGGTGGTTTCTTCTCTGACGTATTAACCAATAATTCCTTTACAGGTGATACTACACGTTTTAAACGTTTCTATAATAGATTTCAACTAAATTCATTTGAGGCACCAGATCGTAAGTATACATTTGGAAAGAATGCGTTCATCGAGAATGAGCAAATAACCATTTACCAACCAATGATGGTAAACAACGAGGATGCGGTTGGGAACGTCACAAAGGTTTATGGTGAGAAGAAGCGAACATATTCTAATAACTATGTTGGTGGATCTATTTACAGAAGAGAAGGTACTTTCTGGACTTGGGAAGGAAATGCACGTTTATGTTATACCGGTTTCAAAAAGGGTGAATTTGATATTAATTTCAAAATGGAAAAACCATTTGTGATTGGTAAGGATACGATGGCATTGCAAGCTTTTACTAAGATTCAGAATATAAGCCCTGACTATTTCGAGCAAGAGTATTTTTCTAATCACTTTGAGTGGGATCAGAGCTTGGATAATCAGCAGCGCTTTACGTTAGGAGGAACACTGTTTAGTAAAGACAAAACACTTGAATTAGGTGCTAGATATGCATTGAATACCAAGTTTATTTATAATAATGAGAATGGACTACCAACACAAGGAAGTAAGGAGTTCTCTATTTTTTCAGCATATGCAAAGAAACACTTTAAAGTAGGGAGTTTTAACTTTCTTGCTCATGTAAGATTGCAACAGCTATCTGATGATAGTTATATAAAACTACCACAAGTTAGTGCGTATACAAGTACGTATTTCTATTTCTTATGGGAAAAAGTAATGCATACTCATATTGGATTTGATACAAGATACTTTTCTTCGTATTATGCCGATACTTATGATCCTGCAACAAGTAGATTTCATTTGCAAACAGAAAAGAAAATTGGAAACTTTCCTCAAATAGATTTGTTTGTTAATTTGAAGCTTAAACGAACACGAGCATTCTTTAAACTGATTAATGCAGCAGAAGGATTAATTGGAGAAGATCAGTTTACAGCATTGCACTACCCTCTGAACCGTCGAACCTTTAGATTAGGTTTGTCGTGGACTTTTTACGATTAGTGTATTTTTAACTATAAAACGATTTTATGATACGGAAATCAATTCCGGTATTAGTAAGTTGTATTTTATTCATAGTTATTGGTTGTAACAGACCTGAGAAAAAGCAAACAACAGAACAATTAGAAGCTCCAAAGGAGGAGTTAAGTAAGATTCTTGAACAACGTGAGATCAATGTTGTAGTAGACTATAATTCTACCAATTATTTCGTTTACCGCGGAAGACCAATGGGATTTCAATATGAATTGCTACGTCATCTTGCGAAAGATTTAAATGTAGAATTAAAACTGACTGTAAGTAATAGTTTAATAGAAACTTTCGATGGATTGTACAGCGGACGTTTTGATCTGATAGCAAAGAATCTTACCATTACCAAGGAACGAGCTGCAATAGTGGATTTCACAAAATCACTAACGCAAACTCGACAAGTATTGGTGCAGAGAAAACCACAGGACTGGCGTGAACTCAACAAGGAAGAATTGGAAAAAAGGCTTGTCCGGAATCAGCTTGATCTTGGAAAAAAGTCTGTTGTTGTTCAGCGCAATACAGCTTACTATCAACGATTAATTAATTTATCAGATGAAATAGGTGCTCCGATAAATATTATCGAGGATACAATTTATGGAGTAGAGCGATTGGTAGCATTAGTATCAAAGGGAGATATTGACTATACCGTTTGTGACGAGAATGTAGCTAAAGTAAATCAATCCTATTATCCTAATATTGATATTAAAACACCAGTAAGTTTTTCTCAAAAGATAGCTTGGGCTGTTAGAAAAGATGAGCCTGAATTGTTAGATTTTCTGAATAACTGGATTGTCAAGTTCAGGGAGACAAAAGAATATACACGTATTTATAACAAGTACTTTCTGAGTACAAGGGCAAATATCCGAATGGGAAGTGATTATCATTCAATGTCGGGTGGAAAACTATCTCCTTATGATGATGTAATTAAAGAGCTTGCGGAGCGTGAAGATCTAGACTGGAAGTTATTGGCCTCAATCATATATCAGGAATCACGTTTTGATCCTCAAGCGGAGTCTTGGGCTGGAGCTGTTGGATTAATGCAGTTAATGCCTGAAACTGCAGATCAATTTGATGTGGGTGATTTAACTGAGCCAAGGGAGAATATTTCTGGAGGTATTCGCCTGTTAAATTGGCTAATGGAGCAGGTTTCAGAAATGGTACCTAACGAAGATGAGCAATTGAAATTTGTATTGGCATCGTATAATGTAGGATTAGGGCACGTAAAGGACGCAAGAAGATTAGCCGTAAAATATGGTAAGGATCCGAACGTTTGGGATGACAATGTTGATTTCTTCTTGCTAAATAAATCTGCATCGAAGTATTACAAAGATCCAGTTGTAAAGTGGGGATATTGTAGGGGAGAAGAACCTTACGAATATGTCAATAAAGTATTAGATATTTACAATCATTACACAAATATTCTCGATTAATTATTCGAGATAATGGTTATCAGCTCGGCCATGATCATGGCTGTTGCTCCCCAGATTATTTCATTGTTGATATTAAAGCAAGGAACTTCTAATGGCCCAGTAACTGTATTTACTGTATGCATTTTAAGATTATCCTTGTCTGAAAAATCAGCTAGTGGAATAGTGAAAAACTCACTTACTTCATCCTCGTTTACTGAAAAGTGAGGTTTGTGTTCAATGTAGCCAATAATTGGATATATAAGAAAGTTGCTGACCTCTATGTAGAGGTCACTAAGTTGCCCAATTAACTGGATATCGCCCGGGGATATTCCGACCTCTTCCTTGGCTTCGCGCAGGGCAGTATACTCAATTGATGGATCAGTTGCATCGTGTTTCCCGCCTGGAAAGCTAATCTGTCCTGCATGGTTTCTCATAGTCGATGGGCGCTTAATGAAGCAAAGATGGATCTTATCATTCAGGGGAAATAACAATATCAAGACAGCGCTTATTTTCGGTGTAGTGTTATTTGTTGAATTTGGAGTAAGTTTTCGATTAGGAGGAAGCATTAGGCGATGAGCCTTCTCGCCTGGAAGGTTTCCATTTAATTTCTGTTTGAGGTCTAATAAAAAATCAATCGTGAATGTCATATTACCCATTTTATATTATAAAAATACAAAGGAATGGGCCAATTATAATGGGTTCTGGTAAAAAAATATTACTCAAATCGAATTGCTTTGTCGGGAGTGATTCTTGCAATAAATAATGATGGAATTAATAACATGGCAACAGTACATACCATTGTGCCGATATTTAATAGAATAATATGCTGAATTTGAATGAATACCGGAACCGTGTCTAAGTAATAGGTTGTTGGATCAAGACTGATAATGTTAAATTGAGATTGCAAAATACAAAAGGCAATGCCAATAATATTTCCCCAAAGAAGACCTCTACTGATCAGTAAAGCTGATAGGTATAAGAATACTTTACGCACACTGTAATTTCTTGTTCCCAGAGCTTTCAATATACCAATCATCGGGGTTTTCTCAAGGATGAGTATTAGTAATCCTGAAATCATGTTAATTCCAGCAACCAGGGTGATTAGTAAAAGTATCACCCATACATTCATATCAAGTAGTGACAACCAGTCAAATATTTGCGGAAATTTCTGTAAGATATTCTCTGCCATAAAGGAGGTAGAGTCTTCTTTAATATACCTGTTCAGAATAAGACTAATCTGCCACGTGATATCCTCTATGTTGTTAAAGTTTTTGATGGCAACTTCATATCCACTAATTTGGTTGGAGTCCCATTTATTTAACTTCTGTATTTGCCTGATGTCGGCCAACACCATGAAGGAATCAAAGTCTTCTAAGCTTGTATTGTATATTCCAGTTACCTTGAATTTTCGACTAAGCGGGTAAAGTGAGTTTTTATTAAAGAAGTAAGCATAAACAGGATCATTAAGTTTTAAGTCCAGCAGATCAGCAATCTTTCTGGAAATAATGATATCATTTGATGCTTTAGATTCATCCCATTTGATAATAGAACCTTCTTGCAAATTCGTATTGAAAAACTTCCAGTCGAAATCTTTGCCAACACCTTTTAAAACAATGCCATGATTAACTTCATTGGCTTTAATAATGCCAGGTTTAGTTGCAAACTCCTGGATATAGGCAACTCCTTCTAATTGCTTAATCTCAGGAATAAACTCCTGGTTGTTTTCAACAGGTTGTGTTTCATACGATTGATTCGAATCGTAATTAACCAGTTGAATATGTGAGCCAAAACCGGTTACTTTATCTCTGATCTCTTTTTTGAAACCAAGAAGTACAGCAACCGATATTATCATCACAGCTAATCCCAGTGTAATACCATATACAGCAATGTTAACAATCCTCAGAGAAAGTTTTTTACGGTTCGACTTCTCTGAGAAAATGCGTTTTGCTATGAAGTATTCAGTATTCAATGGACTAATTTTTGCGTAAGTTACGAATCTTTTCGATTAACAAAAGGTAATGCCACTACTGAAAGTAATCCTACCAATAAAATCATCGCATTCATAGAGGTGTGTACGACCAATGCAAAGATCACTGCATCACCATTGTTTACTCCATAAAGTTTCAACGATTCCTTAGCCATAAAGTGCCATGCACCTATTCCTGCCTGAACTGGCGCAACCATACCATAACTGGCAATTACGAAGGTTGTAAGTCCGGCGATAGGATTCAAATCAGTGGTGAAATCAAAACTGAAGAACACAACGTAGAGCATTAAGTAATACATCAACCAGATGAACACCGAATGGAAAATGAATGCGCCTTTGTGCTTCATACTTTTTATTGTCCTGATACCTTCCAATAGGTTCGTCCAAAAATTATGGAGACGGGCATAAAGGTTGGTATGCTTAAATTTCCTACGGAATACCCATAATGCCGAAAATAAGATAATTAATACGGCAATTGTATACGGTGAAGTTAATTTCGACATCACCTGCATTTTTATATCAGGATTCTCCTTAAGCAAAGTGATAACTTTGCCGAACTGTAAAACAACGATTAATGCTGTTAGAAGTAAAAGCATGAGCATGTCGATTAGTCGCTCAAGTACAACAGTACCAATAAGTTTTGAGAATGTGATCTTCTCATACTTCGATAATACACCACAACGAGAAATTTCTCCCATACGTGGCACAGCCATATTCATTAAATAACCAACCATTACAGCAAGGAATGTATTGATTAATCGAGGCTTTTTCCCTAAAGCTTCTACTAGGTAATTCCAGCGTATTGTTCTGCTGATATGACTAAGTAATCCCAAGCCTAATGACACCCATACCCAAAGGTAATTAACATCATTTGCTAGAATTTCTTTAATTTCCTCAATATCCTGATCCTTGTATATAAGCCAGAAGATAAATGCTCCAATGGCGAAGAATGTAATGTACTTTAAAAGATTAATAGCCTGTTTTTTCAATTTGTTTTGATTTGGTTATTAATGAAAAAGAATTAAATTTAATTCTGGAATCCAACGATGTCCGAATTTGTTTTTTATATCTTTGCGCACTACCAATAGGGTAAAGCAAAGACACAAAAATAATTTATTGTTTTTAAACACCACGGATTTACACAAAAAATTGATGTTGTGGAAATGAGTGAAGACGATTTATATGACTGTTGTAAAGGCCAAAAAGCATTTAGGCCAACACTTTTTGAAGGATCAGAATATTGCTTCAAAAATTGTTGAGAGTCTACAGGAAAAATCCTCAAGAGATGTACTTGAGATAGGTCCTGGAATGGGGGTGTTAACTCAATTTTTAGTAAAAAGAGAAGACTGCGAAACCTACGTAGTTGAATTAGATAAGGAATCTGTAAAATATCTTGAAGATCATTACCCTGAACTTGACGAAAGAATTATCTCGGGTGATTTTCTGAAGTTAGATTTACTATCTATCGTTAACAGTAAGTTCGATATTATTGGTAACTTCCCTTATAATATCTCATCACAAATATTTTTTAAGGTATTAGATTATCGCAATCATGTTGATGAGGTTGTTGGAATGATCCAAAAGGAAGTAGCTGATCGGATTGTTGCTCCTCCAGGAAGTAAGACCTACGGAATATTAAGTGTGTTGCTGCAAGCATGGTACGATATGGAATACCTGTTTACGGTGCATGAGAATGTATTTATTCCGCCTCCCAAAGTGAAGTCTGCTGTTATTCGAATGAAACGGAATCAGACAGATACACTCGACTGTGACGAAAAACTGTTTTTCCGAGTAGTTAAGGCTACTTTTAATCAACGACGAAAGACAATACGTAATTCACTGAAGTCAATAACCAAGGAACTAGAAGGAGTTGATCCTCAATTGTTAAGTCAGAGACCAGAACAATTGGGTGTGAGTGAGTTTATTGAATTGACCAAGCAAGTTGAGAACTGTATAAAAAAATAGCATTATGCAATTCGAACTGACAAAAGAATATTTAGTTCATTTACAGGAACTAATCGAAGGAGATAGCCATACAGAGGTTAAGTTGTTGATGGACGAACTCCATGCTGCGGATATCGCAGAAATCATGGATAATTTGTCTATTGAGGAAGCGAAGTATGTTTATTTGTTACTAGAAGGTGATATTGCATCCGATGTTCTGGTTGAAATTCCGGAAGATGATCGAAAACGCTTTTTAGAAGTCCTACCTCCTGAAATAATTGCAAGTCAGTTTATTGAGCATATGGACTCTGATGATGCTGCCGATGTACTTGGTGAGATGTCGGAAGAGTTAAAAGAGAAAGTCTTAGCTTGTATTGATGATGTTGAGCAGGCTGGTGATATCGCATCGCTATTAGAATATGATGAAGATACCGCCGGTGGTTTAATGGCAAAAGAGTTGGTACTGGTCAATGAAAATTGGACCGTACAAACTTGTTTGCGTGAAATCGGAAAGCAAGCAGAGGATATTGATGAGATTTATTATGTATATGTTGTCGATGATAACAACCTACTGCGTGGTATTCTTTCCTTAAAGAAACTGATATTAAATAGTACCTCTACCAAAATATCTAAGATCTTTAATGAAGATGTAATTTCAGTTACGACTTCAACACCACAGGAAGAGGTTGCCCTAATTCTTGAAAAGTACGACTTGGTAGCAATACCTGTAGTTGATGCAGTAGGACGCGTAATGGGGCGAATCACCTTCGATGATGTTGTCGATGTAATCAGGGAAGAAGCTGAGAAGGATTACCAAATGGTATCGGGTATTGCCGGAGATGTTGAATCAAACGATAGGGTGTGGAATCTTACTAAAGTTAGGTTACCATGGCTGTTCATTGGTTTATTCGGAGGAATACTCAGTGCTAAAGTAATTGGAGCACACGAAGGAGAACTCGGAGCATTTCCAATTTTGGCAGCCTTTATCCCGCTTATTGGAGCGATGGCAGGTAACATTGGAGTGCAGTCATCATCGATAGTCGTTCAGAACTTAGCAAGTGGAGCTTCTGATATTGAAGGTGCATTCAGTAAATTATTAAAAGAATTTTCTGTTGCCTTTTTAACTGCTTTTGCATTGGCTGCATCTATATTTTGTTTTAGCTTTTTCATCTATAGCGATATTCGATTAACCTGGGCAGTTAGTCTGTCTTTGTTTGCGGTTATGATATTTGCTTCTTTGTTTGGGACTTTTATCCCATTATTACTGAATCGATTAAAGGTTGATCCAGCTTTAGCGACAGGACCATTTATTACCACCATTAATGATGTGTTGGGATTGTTGGTTTACTTTATCATCGCGAGCATGTTTTTTAATATTTGATCGCTACTTTTTTGATAACATCAAAAAGCTTGATATTTTTATATCAAATTGTTCATAACTCCGTCCTTTGAAGGATAAGAATTTTCTACCTATTTTATTAAATTTGTGGTCAAAATTTAAACTGCTATAAATGAACGAATTAAAAAAGATTAAATCTGCACTGATATCTGTCTATCACAAAGATGGTTTAGGTGTGATTGTTGAAAAACTAAATCAGTTGGGTGTAAAGATTTATTCAACTGGTGGAACTCAAGCTTTCATCGAAGAATTAGGCGTGGAAGTAACTGCGGTAGAATCATTGACTTCATATCCTTCAATCTTGGGTGGTCGAGTAAAAACATTGCATCCAAAAGTATTTGGAGGTATCCTTGCACGAAGAGCCAACGAAGGTGACGTTGAGCAATTGAACCAGTATGAGATTCCTGAAATTGACTTAGTTATTGTTGATCTGTACCCATTTGAGGCTACTGTTGCTTCAGGTGCGAGCGAAGCAGATATTATCGAGAAGATTGATATTGGTGGTATTTCTTTAATTCGTGCAGCTGCTAAGAACTTCAAAGATGTTATTATCGTTCCTTCAATGGAGCAATATGCAAACTTGATGGACTTATTGAATGAAAAAGAAGGAGAGTCGGCAATTGAAGATCGTAAGCAATTTGCTAAAGCAGCATTTGCTGTATCATCTCATTACGATTCTGCAATCTTTGGTTATTTCCAGGAAGATGAAGCAGCAGAAGAGCGTGTAAGCCTAAACAATGGCCATGTTCTACGTTACGGAGAGAATCCACATCAAAAAGCTACTTTCTATAAATTCGATAATAACGGAGTAGATGTATCATTGGCTGATGCAAAAGTATTACAAGGTAAAGCATTATCTTATAATAACTTGTTGGATGCTGATGCTGCATGGAAGTCGGCTAGCGACGCATACCATTCTGTAACACATCTAGACAATAAAGTTGCTGTATCAGTAATTAAGCACTTGAATCCTTGTGGTCTTGCAGTTAGTAACGATATTATGAAGTCGTTAGAACTTGCATGGGCTGGTGATCCTGTTAGTGCATATGGTGGTATTATCTGCTTTACTGATACTGTTACTGCTGATATTGCAACATGGTTTGCTAAGAGGTTTATCGAAATTATTATTGCTCCAGAATTTACTCCTGAGGCATTAGAGGTTTTCGGTAAAAAGAAAAATCTAAGATTGTTGCAGACTCCAGTGAAGCCAGAAATCACTAAAGAGAAACTATTTAGATCAATCAGTGGAGGTATGTTGGTACAGGATGAGGATGAAGGTCTAGAGACTGAATTCAAGAATGTAACCAAGATCCAATTCGATGACAATAAAATGTTCTTAACTAAGTTCGGTATCACTGCATGTAAGCATTTAAAGAGTAATGCAATTGCATTGGTGACTGAAAATAGTGATGGTTCATTCTGGTTAACAGGTGCAGGTATGGGGCAGCCTAACCGATTGGATAGTCTTCGTCAATTGACTATTCCTCGTTTTAATTTGAAAGAGGGTGTTCAAATCGAAGATTCTGTTCTGATTTCTGATGCATTCTTCCCATTTAGAGATAGTGTGGAAGCAGCAAATGAATTCGGAATTAAGTATATTGTAGAACCAGGAGGAAGTATTCGTGACGAGGAAGTAATTGAGGCGTGTGATGAGTACGGAATCGCAATGGTGTTTACAGGAGTACGACACTTTAAACATTAATGCCAGTCCTGCAGGAGGCAGGGATTATTAATTTTGAAAAACTTTGCAAATGGGATTATTTTCTTTTTTAACCCAGGAGATTGCGATAGACCTTGGAACTGCTAATACAATTATTATACATGGTGATAAGATTGTAGTTGACGAGCCATCGATTGTAGCCATTGATATGAAATCAGAGAAAGTGGTTGCAGTTGGTGAAAAGGCAAGGCAGATGCAGGGAAAAACTCATGCAAATCTTAAAACGATTCGTCCGATGAGGGATGGAGTAATTGCCGACTTTAATGCTGCAGAGCAAATGATTCGTGGAATGATCAAGATGATTAATTCCGGATCAAAGTTGTTTTCTCCAGCCTTGAAAATTGTGGTATGTATTCCATCAGGAAGTACGGAAGTTGAGTTAAGGGCTGTTCGTGACTCCTCTGAGCATGCCGGAGGACGTGATGTTTATATGATTTATGAGCCTATGGCTGCCGCAATTGGTATTGGGATTGACGTAGAAGCGCCAGAAGGTAACATGGTTGTTGATATAGGTGGTGGAACTACGGAAATTGCAGTAATCTCATTAGGAGGTATCGTAACCAATAAGTCTATTCGTATCGCAGGAGACGATTTGACAATGGATATTATGGAGTACATGAGACACCAGCATAATATCAAGATAGGAGAGCGTACCGCAGAGGAGATCAAAATTAATGTAGGAGCTGCTCTTCCAGAATTGGAGAATCCACCTAATGATTTCATTGTTCAAGGACCTAACCAGATGACTGCGTTACCAATTGAGGTACCTGTTACTTATCAGGAAATTGCACATTGTCTGGATAAATCTGTATCGAAGATTGAAACTGCGATCTTGAGCGCATTGGAGCAAACGCCTCCAGAGCTATATGCAGATATCGTAAATCGGGGTATTTTCCTAGCAGGTGGTGGAGCGATGCTTCGAGGACTGGACAAGAGATTGTCTGATAAAATTAAGATACCATTCCATATTGCTGAAGATCCATTGAGAGCTGTTGCACGTGGTACAGGTATTGCATTGAAAAATGTTGATAAGTTTAACTTCCTTATTCGCTAAGAGTAAGGAAGGAAACTTCTTTCAAATTATATCATGAGGAATTTAATCCGATTTTTAATAAAGCATTTTAATTTCATTTTGTTTTTATTACTTGAGGCTGTTTGCGTGGTATTTATTATCAAGTATAACAACTTTCATCGGGTTAAATTCCTTAATTCCAGTAACTCAATAACTGCTGGGATTTATGGTAGCTTTAGTAACGTTGTCGATTATTTCACCCTTAAGCGAGTTAATGAAGGTCTTTCTGTTGAGAATGCGCGATTGCGTTCTGAGCTTGTGCGTTACAAAATGGAATTGAATGCTAACGGCACAACTTTCCTTTCTGATAGTATCGCAGCTACCTATTTTTATCAGTCGGCAAAAGTTATTAACAACTCCATCAATAAGAAATACAACTACATCACTTTAAATAAAGGATCCCGCCATGGTCTAAAGTCGGATATGGGGGTGATTGGAGATAAGGGAGTTGTTGGTATTATCACCAATGTATCACGAAATTATTCTACTGCAATTTCACTACTCAATGGTCGTTGGGAGTTAAGTGTTAAGCATCAACCGAGCGATCAGAATGGTTCTTTAAGTTGGGATGGTGAAGATCACAGAAAGGTACAATTATCTGAGATTCCATATAATGTTTCAGTTGCTATGGGAGATACAATCACTACCAGTGGATATTCCGCGATATTCCCTGAAGGAGTTCCTGTAGGTGTGGTATCGGAAGTACAACTGGATCCGGGGAGTAACTTTTATACGATAGCTGTTGACTTGTTTATTGATTTCAATAGACTAACCTATGTGAATGTTGTTAAAAATTTACGTGTTGATGAGCGTAGAAGTATAGAAGAGGAGGAACTTGATGATTAGGGATATTTTAAAATACACAGGAATCTTTGTGTTTCTAATCTTATTACAAGCACTGATTCTGAATAATGTACGTTTAGCTGGATTTATGAATCCCTTTGTGTACGTTTTATTCATCCTATTACTTCCATTTGATACTCCTCGTAATCTATTATTGGTTATCGGTTTTCTTCTAGGTTTATCTGTTGATATATTCAGTGATACTTTAGGATTTCATGCATCGGCAACAGTGTTGGCCGCCTTTCTACGTCCGAGAATTATTCCATTAATCTCAGGAAAAGAGGTCTATGAGTCTGGTTCAGCTCCACGTATGGCTACGCTGGGATTCAATTGGTTTGTAAAATATACAGCGATAATCGTTTTATCTCATCATTTATTTTTGTTTTTTGCCGAAGCCTTTACTTTATCGGGATTTATAAGTACCTTAATGCGCGCATTAGGAAGTGCGCTTTTTACAATTATAATTATTTTAATTAGTCAGTTTTTAGTATTTCGCAAATAAGGTAGTCAGTGGATTCTTATTCAAAAAGAAAATTTATTATTTCAGGAATTTTCCTGATGGTCGGGCTGTTGTTTATCGTGAAGTTGTTTAATCTTCAAATTCTGGATACAGAATTTAAGCAATATGCTACACGTAATGTATTACGTAAAACTGTTCAGTATCCATCGCGTGGATTAATATATGATCGAAACCACAAGCTTTTGGTATATAACCAGGCAGCTTATGATCTATTGGTAACACCAAGAGAGGTAAAGGCGTTTGATACGCTGATGTTATGCAATATCCTAAAAATTGATATCGAAGATTTAAGGACTGGATTAAAGAAAGCCACAGATTACTCAAGATACAAACCTTCGATATTGGTTAATCAGATTTCATCAAAGCAATATGCATTGCTTCAGGAAAAGTTATACCGATTTCCAGGATTCTTTACCCAAACACGTACTATTCGAGATTATCCGTATCGCTCCGCGGCACATCTATTAGGTGGTATTGGAGAAGTAAATTCTCGAGATCTTAAACGAGATAAGTATTACTCTTCGGGTGATTATATCGGAAAAGGCGGTGTTGAGAAATCATACGAGGAGGTCCTTCGAGGAAAAAAGGGAATACGTTTTGAGCTGAAAGATGCTCATAACCGTGTTAAGGGAAGCTATAGAGGAGGAGAGTTGGATACCAGTGCTATAAGGGGGCGAAACGTGACTTTGACAATTGATGCAGACTTACAGGCATACGGGGAAAAGTTGATGCAGAATAAGAAGGGAAGTATTGTAGCCATTGACCCATCCACCGGAGAGGTGCTATGCGTGGTGAGTAGTCCTGCTTTCGATCCAACACTATTAATTGGTCGCGAGAGGGGGAAGAACTATTCTGTGTTATTAAAAGATACGTTGAAGCCTTTGTTTAATCGTGCTTTAATGGCGTCCTATCCTCCAGGTTCTACCTTTAAAATGGCCAATGCATTGATTGGTCTGCAAGAAAAAGTAATTGATTTTAATACTAAAATACCATGTTATGGAGCTTTTTTCTATGGAAATAGAAGTTTAGGCTGCCATCATAAGAATGAGTATGGAACAAGTTTGATTGAATCAGTTGAGATGTCGTGTAATACCTATTACTGTAATGTGTTTAGGTATATATTAGAGGCTCCAAAGTTTGGAACGGTTAAAAAAGGATATGAGAATTGGATTAGGCACTTACACTCAATGGGGTTTGGTATTCATCTAAATACCGATTTCCCGAGAGGGGAAGAGTTAACGGGTTTGGTACCATCTACAGATTACTATGAGAAGAGAGTATTTAAAGGTATGCGATGGCGATCGTTGTGGATCATTTCGTTGGCTATCGGTCAGGGTGAGTTGGGGGTTACTCCGCTCCAATTGACCAATTATACAGCATATCTAGCGAATCGAGGACATTATTATATCCCTCATGTAGTCAAAGCCGTTGAAGGGGAAGAGCAAATTGATGAACGTTTTTTAAAGCCTCAACAGGGTACTATTGATTCTGCTTATTTTGAACCTATCATAGAAGGTATGTACAGGGTGTCTTTACCCCCACGTGGTACTGCACGTATGTCCAGAATTCCAGGAATAGAGATGTGTGGAAAAACAGGAACAGCTCAGAATCAAGGAGAAGATCATTCGGTTTTTACAGCATTTGCACCTAAGGATAAACCGAAAATTGCCATATCTGTTTATGTGGAAAATGCGAAATGGGGATCGACATATGCCGCTCCTATTGCAAGTCTGATCATGGAGAAATATCTGAATGACTCGATCATGGAATCTCGAAAGTGGTTAGAAAAGAAGATGCTTGATGCAGATCTAATTCATAAAGGAGTTAATTTATTAAATCACTAGGGAGGAATAGCATTGGCAAAGAGAAATAATGTATGGGCTAATCTCGACTGGTTAACAATCTTTTTATGGTTGGTAATGGTATTGCTGGGGTGGACAAGCATTTATGCTGCAGTTTACAATGAAGAACATTCCAGCATATTAGATATGTCGCAACAGTATGGAAAACAGCTGCTATGGATTATTGCAGCCATAGTTATTGGATTCTTTATGCTGGTGGTTGACAGTAAATTCTATGTCGCCTTTTCCTATCCTGTATATGCCGTAACTTCGTTATTGTTGCTGGCTGTTTTATTTTTAGGTACAGAGATTAATGGAGCACGCTCTTGGTTTGATCTAGGTGTAGTTCGCTTGCAGCCATCTGAATTCGCGAAGTTCGCTACAGCTCTTGCGCTTGCTAAATATACAAGTAAGCATAACTTTAAGGTCCACCGTCTAAATTCATTACTTACGATGGGCGCCATATTAGGGATTCCAATGTTATTGATCGTATTACAAGGGGATGCAGGTTCAGCGCTTGTTTATGCCGTCTTTACATTGGTGCTATTCCGCGAAGGCTTGTCTGGGGTTGTGCTATTCTTTGGTTTTCTGGTTGGCCTGGTGTTTATACTTACTTTACTGTTAGGGACAGGAGAAGTGTTGGCTATAGTCAGTATTGGTGCATTTCTGGCTTATTACTTCTTAGGTGCTGGTAAGAAGATTATTCTAAAACCTTTCTTATATGTAGCGGGCTCATTTGCTATGTTGTTGGGTGTTGATAACTTGTTTACACTTGGCTTAGGTTGGGAATATGCATTACTAATTACTTCTGTTATCAGTGGCTTGATAATATTTGTACTATCTCTAAAAAAGAGATGGAAGAATGTGACTACTATCATGATGGTATTTTTAGGATCAGTAATGTTTACTTATTCAGTGAATTATGCCTTTGAAAATATCTTGCAACAGCATCAGCGCTCACGTATTAACCTATTGCTAGGGAAGATTTCCGATCCATTGGGTGTTGGATGGCACGTAAAACAATCCATGACTGCCATTGGATCTGGTGGGGTTACAGGAAAAGGATTCCTACAAGGTACACAGACGAAGTTTAAGTTTGTTCCAGAACAAAGTACCGATTTCATTTTCTGTACAGTAGGTGAGGAGTGGGGCTTTATTGGTACCACTGCTCTTATCTGTTTGTTCTTATTTTTCTTGATTCGCCTGGTGTTTTTAGCAGAACGACAAAGATCTGTCTTTAGTAGGGTGTATGGCTATAGTGTAGCATGTATTCTGTTTTTTCACTTTGCTATTAATATTGGAATGACGATAAAACTGGCACCAGTTATTGGTATTCCATTGCCTTTCTTTAGTTATGGTGGCTCTTCACTGTGGTCATTTACAATCTTGTTGTTTATCTTCCTGCGACTTGATGCAAGTCGATTAGAACGCCTCTAATAAGGACATAAAAAAACCTACTCCAATCATTGAAGTAGGTTTTCATCGAGTATTTTAATAAAGCCTAGTGCTTTTCTTTTTCTGTGCAATCAATCTTGAAATTGGTGATCTTCTCAGTCAATTCAAAATCATAGTCAGGATATTCATAGAATCCCATGCGTGGCTCAGTTTCACCAGCAGAGTATCCCCAGATTGTATCGTACTCACTGATATCTTCACCCATATCACCCAATTGCTTCAAGTAATTGATGATTGGTTTGGATTCGATAATAACCACTTTACCCATTTCATTGATGATTGGACTATGTTTACGGTTATGATCGTGATCAAATTCAAGGATTCTTCTTCCCTGAGGAGTAATACCAATAGTTCGGAATGTTAAACTCTTACCAACACCAGGAAGGTTTAATACGTTACGATCAGAGGCAAGGAATGGTGCATCAATCTCTTCTCTCAACTCTTTTAGTTTTGATACCAATTGGTCGGCATGAGATGATAGATCCTTTAAGATATGTTTCTTTTCTGCTGGAATTCTACCAATAACCTTCTCTTCCATTTGTTCCTGAACAGCCCTAGCATTGGTCGCAAAATTATGACTGTTTTCCATGAAACCTTTGACCGAGAATGTATAGTATGGTACAATACCTATATCGTTCAACTCTTTACGAAGTTTTGCTGTATGACCACGACGTGAAGCTGCAGAGGTAAATACCAATTGATTAGTTACCGCCCAACCGGCATTTAATAACCTTTCGATACCTAGTTTAGCCTCTTCTGTGATCTCCATTGCCGACTCAAAGTGAGTTTGTACAATGAACTGCTTAACTCCTAATTGGCTTGCTTTCTCTTTAAATGTACTTAGAATAGAAATCAAATGATCATCAATTCGCTGAGGTAAGTATACCGGCAATCTTGTTCCTAATCTAATACGTAAAATCTCAGCATATTTCTCTCCTTCCGGACGAAGTTTATTTGCTTCACGCTTACGCTCAATCATCTCAAGAAATGCGTTGAACAGCTTTTCAAGATTTGGATTAGAGGTCATCAAAGCATCTCCTCCAGTAAGTAGGATGTCTCTTAATTGTGTATCCTCTTCAAAGTAGGTCATCAACTTTTGTAGTTTGATATCCCACTTTTCATCAGGGCGTAATTGATCCAGGTTGAAGTTAAGAATACCACTCTGGAAATTATACATCCGCTGACAAGAAGAACATAATCCACCGCACGCACGTCCTACAGTGTCAGGGATAAGGATAGCTACCTCAGGATATCTTCTATGAAGATTATCGGTAGTAGGAAGAATCCAACCAGCTGCATTTGGTTTTCCAACCTCTACAATATCCTCTTTCTCCCATGCTACAATATCTCCAAATTCAGAAATCAACTCTTTTGTATAGAATATATAATCTCTGATGGCCATGTCTGAAGCAACATACCCCTCTGGTTCATCGATATTCAGTAGTGAAAGGTAATAAGGATTCACAAAGAAAGGAATACCAATTTCTTCAGCCTGGAACATGATTTCCATGGTCTCCTTACTCAAAGAATAGTCCAGAAACTCATTAATTAGATCAGGACTCTTAACTGCAAATCTTAAATGGAATTGTGGAGTATCCCACCATTTTAGGATTTTAGCGTACTTTTCATCGAAAGTAAGCTCACTATTTAGATGATATCTTTTACTCTTAATTAAACCAGTCTCAAACTTGTTGATAAGAATACGGATGATACGGTCTTTGTTTTTACGGCGAACAGCCATAATATCCTCATCCATTCCAGAAGGATGTCGTTCCATCCAACTTTCAATTGTACTCTTCTCTGGTAACTCTAATTTATTACGTCCATTCAGTTGACGGAACAGATTAAGCATATCCTCAAAGAATGCACAATGTGCACCTCCTGTTCCATTGTGTTTTGCAAACCACAATAATCTGAAAGGATTGTTTGTAACAGTAGCTCCTCTTAAGTTTTGATCGATATACTTGTTGTCGGCGTGATCAATGTAATCCAGAATCCTGATTGCCGCCAAATCAGCCCACTTTAACTTCTCAAATCCTTCTCTTCCTGAAATCTCACCGCTATAAAATTGTTGTGCGTATGGATTTTTGTCAAGATATTCGAGCATCCACTCTTTCATCTTACTATTTACCTGATCCGGTTTAGTGGCGAATCGTAAAATAGTATCCAGTTTAGGATTTTCGTTTAATAGTTTTTTTAGTACCGCATGTGATTTTGGCGTAATCTTAATTCTTTCGTCTTTTCCAATAAGCATTCGTCCCCTTTTTGTATGAATATTATGGGAAAAAGTTCCCGAAATAACAGATTTTATAAGGTGTTGCGTATGATCCGCATTATGTGCAATCTATTATTAGAAAACAAATATAATTAAAATGAACGGAAAAATAAAGTCGCTAATTTTCAGCTTTTTGACTGCTATTTTTAGGATTTGTTAGGAAGTCATATGTAAATCTGTATATATCATTAAAAAAACATGTGAAATAGTGAAAGATTTCTTGGTAATTGTGTTTGAAAATTTCAATTGCTTTTTCAGAATAAGGAGGTAAAGAAGTATATCTCGACATAATTGTCAATGTTTCTTTCAATCCTTCAACTGTTTTGTAGGTATATATACGATTTGATATCTGTATTTTTTGCGAAATTTCCTGAATACGAGCAGGAAGGATATCCATATGTCTATTTAGTGAGTCGTAAAATTCCTGAAGATAATCAGCGAGCGACTGGTCACAATACTTATTCCAGTTCGATGCAAGAAGATGATCGAATAAAACATCTGTTACAATACCTGCATAATGACTGTATTCATCCCGGAAGAAACGTTTCACCTTAAGAAAATCGGGATGCTGGTCGGTGTACGAATCAATTTGTCGATGCAAAACAATACCTGTACTGATATCCTGAGCATACTGCTGGTATTGATTTCCTTTAACATGATCACCAATGAAGTTACCAATTCGTATCTGCTCATTGTTACCCGAAAGAAATATGTGTGCCAGATAATTCATCCTTTTGCTTTAGGTAAAACATATAAATGTCTGAAAAAAAAATGTTTCCAACAACTCACTTTGCGATGTTAAGAAACAATATCAGAGGCACAAAAATACGATTATTAAGTCGTAATTTAAAGTGCTTAATATTTGAAAGGAGGAACTATGACAAGAAAGAACGTAATTATTATCGGCGCTGCGGGTCGAGATTTTCACAACTTTAACACCTATTTCAGAGATAACCAAAGTTATAATGTAGTTGCATTTACTGCTGCTCAGATTCCTGATATAGATGGACGAAAATATCCTGCTGAACTATGCGGGAAACTATATCCTGAAGGCATTCCAATTTATCCTCAGGAGAATCTAAATGCTTTGATTAAAGAACTGAACGTGGACGATTGTGTATTTTCTTATAGCGATGTTCCTTATCAGTTTGTAATGAATTTAGGTGCCCAGGTTAATGCAGCAGGGGCTAACTTTGTATTGCTGGGGCCTAAGGATACTATGATTAAGAGTACCAAACCTGTTATATCGGTGTGTGCTACACGTACTGGTTGTGGGAAAAGTCAGACTTCAAGAAAGATTATTGAGAACTTAATGGCCTGTGGCTTGAAGGTTGTTGCTATTCGTCACCCAATGCCATATGGCGACTTGGTGGCACAGAAAGTACAACGCTTTGCTTCTGTTGAAGATTTAAAACATCATAAGTGTACAATAGAGGAAATGGAAGAATACGAACCTCATGTAGTACGTGGTAATGTGATCTATGCTGGCGTTGATTATGAAGCTATCTTGCGCGCTGCAGAGAATGATCCTGATGGATGTGATGTTATTCTTTGGGATGGTGGAAATAACGATTTCCCATTCTATAAACCAGACCTTGCTGTGACTGTGGCTGATCCTCATCGCCCGGGTGCTGAAATGAGTTACTATCCAGGTGAAGTAAATCTACGGATGTCTGATGTTATTATTATTAATAAGATGGATACAGCCGATCCAGAGAGCATTCAAATTGTTAGAGACAATATAGAAAAGGCCAATCCTAATGCTTGTGTTATCGATGGTGCCAGTCCGATTCGTGTTGACAGACCAGAGATAATAAAGGGCAAGCGGGTATTGGTTGTGGAAGATGGTCCTACTTTAACTCATGGAGAGATGAAGATAGGTGCAGGCGTTGTTGCAGCAAAGAAATTTGGAGCCGCAGAACTTGTCGATCCTCGTCCGTTTACCGTTGGAAAACTGTCTGAAACTTTTGAAATTTATCCAAATATTGGAAGACTACTTCCAGCAATGGGGTATGGTGATCAGCAGGTGAAAGACCTGGAGACTACCATTAATAACACCGACTGTGATGCAGTTATCATTGGTACACCAATCGACCTGAATCGAATTGTAGATATCAATAAGCCGTTTACGCGTGTTTATTATGATTTGGCAGAAATCGGTAAACCCGATCTAAAAGAAGTACTCAGTGAATTTATACGGAAGTATGTAGGCAATGTACATGCATAAGAAAAAACCCAGCCGAATGGCTGGGTTTTGTTCTTTATTTTATAATCTTTCTTTGATCTTTTTTGTCTCTTCTTCGAAACCTGGTTTCTCAAGCAAAGCAAACATGTTCTTTTTGTATGCTTCAACTCCTGGCTGATCGAAAGGATTTACATCCAATACGTAACCACTCAAACCACAAGCTCTTTCAAAGAAATAAAGCAATTGACCGATAAAGTACTCATTAAGCTTAGGAAGCTCGATAAGCATATTTGGTACACCTCCGTCAACGTGTGCTAACATTGTACCAAGCTCAGCCATTTTGTTAACCTCATCAACACGCTTACCTGCCAGGAAGTTCAAGCTGTCAAGGTTAGCCTCATCACTAGGAACGCGAACTTCGCGATCAGGATTGTTAACAGTGATAACAGTTTCGAACAACTTGCGCTCACCTTCCTGAATGTACTGTCCCATTGAGTGCAAGTCAGAAGTGAAATCAACACTTGCAGGGAAAATACCTTTTCCTTCTTTACCTTCACTCTCACCATAAAGCTGCTTCCACCATTCTGCTACATAGTGAAGCTTAGGATTGTAGTTAACCAAAATCTCGATCAACTTACCATCCTGGTAAAGAGCATTTCTTACCGCTGCATACTGAGCAGCAATATTATCTTCGAATGCTACATCAACACCAGTTGCTACTTCCATATCTTTAGCACCCTGGATGAACTCGCGAATGCTGAATCCAGCAACAGCGATAGCAATCAATCCTACAGGAGTCAATACAGAATAACGACCACCTACATCATCAGGGATAACGAAAGTCTCGTAACCTTCCTCAGTAGCTAAAGTCTTCAAAGCACCACGCTCAGCATCAGTAACAGCAACGATACGTTGAGCAGCTTCTTCTTTTCCGTATTTCTCTTCAATATCCTGCTTCAACAAACGGAATGCCAATGCAGGCTCAGTAGTAGTACCTGATTTAGAAATCACAGCCATTGCGTACTCCTTGTTCTTCAACAACTCACGCAATTCGTATAAGTAATCTTCGCTAATGTTTTGACCTGCGAAAAGTACCAAAGGATTTCCATTATCTTTCAATGCAGCAAAGCTATCAGACAATGCATCGATAACAGCTTTTGCTCCTAGGTAAGAACCACCAATACCAACAACCACAAAGATATCGATGTTTTTACCTTTAAGTTGAGCTGCGGTAGCTTCAACTTTTGAGATCATTTCTTCGGAAATAGAACTAGGAAGGTTTACCCAACCAAGAAAATCATTTCCTTTGCCAGTTTTATTCTGAAGCGCTTCATTGTGCTTCTGTAAATCCTCCTTAAAAGAGAGAACCTTTTCTTCTGATACGAAGCCAAGAGCTTTCTCGTAATTCAGTTTAATTTTATCCATGTTAATACTATTTTAATTACCTCAGATTTTCGGATAATAATCTTATTTCAATAGTCGGTGATATATTCTCATAGAGGATGTTATACACAGCATCACAGATTGGCATATTTACGTTATACTGACTGTTGATTTCCTTGATACACTTTGCAGCATAGAATCCTTCTGCTACCATATGCATTTCAAGTTGTGCCGATCGAACAGTGTATCCCTTACCAATCATGGTTCCAAAGGTTCTGTTTCTACTAAATTGAGAATAAGCTGTAACTAAAAGGTCGCCGAGGTAGGCCGAACTTTTAATATCACGTGTAATAGGATGTACACGATCAACAAATCGTTTAATCTCCTGAATTGCATTAGATATTAACACTGCCTGGAAATTATCTCCATATCGCAAGCCGTGACATATTCCGGCGGCAATAGCAAATACATTCTTTAACACTGAAGCATATTCAGTTCCCCAGATGTCGTCAGATATATGGGTTCTGATGAAAGGTGTCTCCAGTTTAAATGCAAATGCTCTGGCTTTTTTCATATCAGGACATGCAATTGTCAAGTAAGAGAGACGCTCAAGAGCGACCTCTTCGGCATGACAAGGACCGGCAATAACGCCAATCGATTCGAATGGCACATTGAATCGCTGATTGAAAAACTGACCGATAATCAAATTGTCCTCAGGAACAATTCCTTTGATTGCCGAAACAATGAATTTTTCACTAATATCAACAGTTAACTCTTTCAACGCATCCTTTAAAAATGCCGAAGGAATCGCAAAAATCATGATATCTGATTCTTCAGCAATTTTATTGATGTCGTGATAAAAGTTTATGCAATTGGTATCAAATTCGACCCCTCTCAAATAATTGGGATTATGGCCGAATTTGGTAAACAGATCAATATTGTTCGGATTACGGAGATACCAGTTGATGCTATCAACATTAACCAATAACATTTTGGCTAAGGCTGTAGCCCAGCTTCCTCCTCCGATAATAGCTATTTTTGAGTTACTTAGCATATATTTAGATTACGCCAGCCATTGTTTTACTTCATCCATAGTAGGATTAGCAAGACCAAGCTTATTTTTTTTGTTGTATCCACACAGATCGTTAAATAATTTTCCAGCTTTAGCTTCCTGAAGTTTTGCCACAGTCTTGAAGCCTAACTTTTGGATCACCTCTACCCACTCTTCTTTAACGCCGATTTCTGTGTATTTCTCAACGCCATCATTCTCCGCTTTCTTCTCAGGTTTCATCTGAGGGAAGAACAATACGTCTTGAATTGATGCATTATCAGTCATCATCATTGTCAAACGATCGATACCGATACCCATTCCTGATGTTGGAGGCATACCGTATTCCAATGAACGAACAAAGTCCTGATCGATAAACATCGCTTCGTCATCTCCTTTTTCAGAAAGCTTCATTTGGTCCTGGAATCTTTCTAACTGATCAATAGGATCGTTAAGCTCAGAGTATGCATTACATACCTCTTTACCGTTAACCATCAACTCAAATCTTTCAGTTAACTCAGGATTTTCACGATGCTCTTTAGTTAATGGAGACATCTCTTTTGGATAATCAGTGATAAATGTAGGCTGAATGTATGAACCTTCACATTTCTCTCCGAAGATCTCGTCGATAAGTTTTCCTTTACCCATTGTTTCATCGATCTCGATGTCCAACTTATCACACACCTCGCGAAGCTGCTCTTCAGTCATTCCTGAAATATCATAACCTGTATGCTCTTTAATTGCATCATACATAGTCACTCGGCGGAATGGTGCTTTATAGTTGATAATCTTATCTCCCAATGGAACTTCAGTTGTACCGTGAAGAGCGATTGCTACTCTCTCAATCATTTTTTCGGTGAACTCCATCATCCAGTTGTAGTCTTTATAAGCTACATAGATTTCCATTACGGTAAACTCTGGATTGTGAGTACGGTCCATTCCTTCGTTACGGAAGTCTTTGGCAAACTCATATACACCTTCAAAACCACCAACGATTAGTCGCTTTAAGTACAACTCGTTAGCAATACGTAGGTACAATGGAATATTTAACGCATTATGGTGAGTAACGAACGGACGAGCAGCAGCTCCTCCAGGAATAGCCTGCAAGATAGGAGTTTCCACCTCTAGGTATCCCATTTCATTAAACATATCGCGCATTGTGTTGATGATTTTAGTACGCTTCAGAAAAACATCTTTAATCTGAGGGTTTACAATCAAATCAACATAACGCTGACGGTATCTTTGCTCAGGATCAGTAAATGCATCATATACTTTTCCTTCTTTTTCTTTTACGATAGGTAACGGACGTAGAGACTTACTTAGCAAGGTATATTCTTTTACCAAGACAGAAATCTCGCCCATTTGAGTTACGAAAACCTCTCCTTTAACTCCAATGATATCACCAATGTCTAATAACTTCTTGAAGACATCGTTGTACATAGATTTGTCTTCACCCGGACAAATTTCATCACGATTGAAGTATAACTGAATTCTACCTTTATCGTCCTGAAGTTCAGCAAACGAGGCTTTACCCATAATTCTGCGTGACATAATTCTTCCGGCAACAGAAACATCCTGAAAATTCTTCTTCTCAGCATCAAAGTTCTGTTTTATTTCTGCAGTAGTTGCACTGGTTATATACTCTTCGGCAGGATATGGATTTATGCCTAACTCATACAATTTCTGAAGCGAGTTTCTTCTGATGATCTCTTGTTCGCTTAGCTCCTGAATGCTCATCTTCGCTTTTCCTTTTTAAATTATTATTCGGTGAAAATTTTTGCAAAGATAAAAAATAAATAGGCAATTGATTTTAAAGTGATGTAAAAGCGTCATTCTCACGTTAAATTTAAAGATTATAAACACTTTTCGGCAGCTTGAAGACACCTGGAAATAGAGGGTGTTGTGCTCCAACGGGGGAACAATCGAAAAAATACCCATTCAAATCTTGGTTAAATGGGGGAAGGATGGTGGACAAAGCCGTGACAAAACCGAGTCAGAGCCGTATCAAAGTCGACTATATGGCAGGTTTTATACGACTTTGATACGAGTCTGTCGCAGTTCTGTTAGGGAAACGACTTATCTCCTGGGTATTTTCATCATACTATGAATTGGTGATATTGAGAGAAAAAATGCGTTGTTTTTCTCTTCCTAAAGAAATTTGAAACGTAGAATCATAAAGATACAAGTTTATTGGTGAATAAGGCTAGATAGGGGCATGAAATCACCAAGAAATTAACTGATTTGTAATCGGAATAGCTTCTTTTTGTTAAAGAAAAATTAATGCGATACATCATGAAGAGACCATGATACGCCGCTTAGATGAGATATTGATTTGGCGGAGGGTACCATTAAGTAAGCTTTTGAAGAGGGGAATTGGTGGTGAAAATGAGTCTGTTTTGTATGCTGAACTGTACTCTGTCACAATTTCAATTACAGAGAATGTTTCGATTTTTATGTGAAGAATATTTTAAATCTAAGTGGTTGTTAGCAAGAATCTTTGTTGCATAGATGAAGCGATTGTTAATAAAACTTGAACTATTCAATCGGAATTCATTCTTGCATGAGCCTGCATTTTTATATCTTTGAACAATTTTATGTCTGAAGAGGACTTAATAAGCAACATGACGAAGATTTGGAATTTAAAAGATCAAGGCGACTCAAATGAGGTGAAACATCTCTCAGCTGCGCTGAATGTAGATATGACCATTGCAAGACTGTTGGTACAGCGAGGGATTAAAACTTTCGAAGAAGCCAAGGCTTTTTTTCGTCCTAAGTTGTCAGACCTCCACGATCCGTTCCTGATGAAGGATATGGATAAAGCGGTGGAACGGTTAGAACGTGCAATTGAAACTGATGAACGTGTATTGATTTATGGCGACTACGATGTGGATGGAACTACATCAGTTGCGATGATGTACATGTTTTTGAAAAGTAAATTCACCAACATTGAATACTACATTCCAGATCGATATTCCGAAGGTTACGGTATTTCCAATCAAAGTATAGAGTACGCACAGGAAAAGAAGATTACATTGGTAATCGCGCTTGACTGTGGAATTAAAGCTGCTGATAAAATTGAAAAAGCTGCAGAGCTTGGTATCGATTTTATCGTTTGTGATCACCATAATCCAGATGATGAAATTCCAGATGCAGTGGCAGTACTCGATCCTAAAAGGAAAGATTGTAGTTACCCTTACAAGGATCTATCGGGTTGTGGTGTAGGTTTTAAGTTACTACAGGCATATTCCATTAAACATCACCTTCCAGAGGATCAGTTGAACGACCTGTTGGATTTGGTGGTTGTTAGTATTGCCTCCGATATTGTACCGGTTACCGGTGAGAACAGAGTATTGGCTCATTTCGGATTAAAGAAATTGAATACCGATCCTTCTTTAGGGTTGAAAACAATTATCAAATATTCCGGAATGTTAGGAATGGAACATTCCATCAGTGATATTGTGTTTAAGATCGGGCCTCGCTTAAATGCTTCAGGAAGAATTGAACATGGAAAGAAATCAGTAAAGATTCTTGTCGTTGAGGATGAAGAAGAAGCAACAAGATTAGGTGAGGAGATCAACTCGTACAATGAAATTCGTAAGACACTTGATCGCGATATCACTCAGGAGGCGCTGAACATGATTACTGAAGATCCAGAGTCTTCGGGGCAATGTACAACAGTACTTTATAACCGCGACTGGCATAAAGGTGTTGTAGGAATTGTAGCTTCCCGATTGACAGAATCATTTTACAGACCAACGGTTATTATGACCGAATCCAATGGAATGGCTACAGGTTCAGCCAGATCGGTAAAGGACTTTGATTTATATGAAGCCATTGGAAAATGCAGCGACTTGCTGGAGTCGTACGGTGGACATATGTATGCAGCAGGGATGACAATGAAAATTGAAAATATCCCAGCGTTTAAGCGTCGATTTGAAAAGATTGTCCACGAAAGTATTACCGACAAGCAGTTGGTACATACTATTGATGTTGATTGTAAAGTTCAACTATCAGATTTAACCCCGAAATTTGTTCGTATTTTAAAGCAATTTGAGCCATTTGGGCCACATAATATGAGACCAGTCTTTGTGACCGAAAATGTATTTGATTACGGAACAAGTCGATTGGTAGGAAAGAATGAAGAACATATTAAGCTTGACTTAATTGAAGCCAATAGTTCTAGTTCGGTGTATGCAGGAATTGCATTTTCACAGGCCGAGAACTTTGAAGTTGTTAAGCAAGGATTGCCTTTTGATGTCTGTTATTCAGTGATGGAGAATGAGTTTCGAGGTAAAACATCAATACAGCTGTATTTAAGAGATATTCAAAGATTATAGTTAATAGAGAACTGTTTTTATGCCGTGTGAGCAGAGGATGTTGATGCGTTTGGGGAAGGACTGCGTGGCAAGGACAGGTGTGTGTGAATGAGAATAAATAATTGAAAATAGAATATTAAGTTTCTTAAATTACGAATTTACTATGTCGGAAAATTTACAAAATGGAGGCGGTATCAATTTTAAGAATACCGTATTGGGGATTCAGTTCCTATTCGTAGCTTTTGGAGCAACAGTGCTGGTTCCTTTGTTGGTGGGCATTGATCCTGCTGTTGCATTATTCACCGCAGGTGTCGGAACATTAATCTTTCACTTGATAACCAAGGGGATGGTTCCTGTATTCCTGGGAAGTAGCTTTGCTTTTATTGCACCTATTCAGAAATCAACAGAGTTGTATGGATTGCCTGGAACATTAGGAGGTTTAGTGGCAGTTGGTGTAGTTTACACATTAGTTTCAGGGTTGGTAAAAGCCAGGGGACTGAAGTTTATTGAAAAGTTATTCCCTTCGGTGGTTGTAGGACCTGTGATCATGGTAATTGGTTTGTCGTTGGCATCAGTAGGTGTTAATATGGCAAAAACTGAGTGGTGGATTGCAATTCTTGCATTGATTACTGCTATTGTTGTTGTGGTTTTTACACGTGGAATGATTAAGTTGATTCCTATTTTTGCCGGAATTGTGGTTGGTTATGTTGCCTCTGTTGTTGCTGGTGCTGTTGATTTTACTCCTATTGTAGAAGCAACGTGGTTTGCATTGCCAGATTTTACATTTCCTGAGTTTAATTGGGGAGCTATTGTATATATGATTCCAGTAGCAGTTGCACCAGTGATTGAGCACGTTGGTGATATGTACGCAATTGGTAGTGTTGCCGAGAAGGACTTTATTGAGAAGCCAGGATTGCACAGAACCTTACTAGGAGATGGTGTTGCATCTGCATTTGCAGGTTTCATGGGAGGACCTCCTAACACCACTTATTCTGAGGTGACAGGAGCAATTACTTTGACTAAAGTAACAAATCCTCTAGTACTAAGAATTTCTGCAATTACTGCAATCGTATTCTCATTGGTTGGAAAAATCAGTGGATTCCTTAAGACTATTCCTCAGGCTGTATTAGGTGGTATCATGTTGTTGTTATTTGGTATGATTGCATCAGTAGGTATCAAGACCTTGATCGAGTCAAAAACAGATATGTCGAAGACTAGAAACCAGGTAATTATTTCTATCATCCTTACTGTAGGAGTTGGTGGTGCTGTAATTAGTTGGGGAACATTCTCAATGGCAGGAATTGGATTGGCATCTGTAGTAGGTGTAATTCTTAATCTTGTTCTTCCAGGAGATTCAAAGAAAGTGGATGTTCAGTAATTAGTACTGTATAGATAAAGAAAAACCCCGTTCGAATGAATCATCCGAACGGGGTTTTTTATAATCGTTATCTGGCAGAAAGATAATCTCTAGGATTAATCTTTACTCACCACACTTTTCAAAATTCACTACAGGATTGGCATACATTTGCAGCCATAGTTTTTCAGCTCTTTCCTTCATCGCTTCCATCTTGCTCAATCGGCTTGCAGTCAGTGCTGTAAATGCTTCCTTCTGATCAGCCGTATAATAAGCTTTCTGAGCATATTTATCGGTGCTATTTAGCAAGTCGTAAGCAATATAGTTGTTAGGCCAAAGCTTATAGGAAGTATAAATGCTTTCATCAACCAGCTCAGCCAATGCTGCTAATTTTTTGTTGTTGTTTTTAGCAGTTGCGATTGATGTGTGGTTAATATCGATAGGTTTACCAAAAGCAAAATTAACGCGCCCCTTTTCATTACTCAATCCTTCAGCCATAGCCACAAGGTCATCTTTTGGCGTTTTCTGGAAGTCGGGATTATCTTCGCGGCTCATCAACTCATATACCTTTTCGCTACCACAAGGCTCAATTTCGTATGAAATAGACAAAGGCACAAGACTTAGTTCACCAAAACCTTCTTCAAACGATTTTGTATTACTCATGTTAAGCATCTTTAATAGTGCTACCTGAGTTTGATCGTTTCCATCTTTTGAACGTCCTTCACGTTGAGCAATCCAAACCGATTCCTCTTTCTCAGATACATTCAGGCGAATATATTGAGACAGCTTTTTCGAAGCTTCCAACATCTGTTTTCCTGGAAGATTTCTTTTAACCAGGAATGCGCGGTTCAATCTTACTAACTTCTCAATCCATTCGAAGATTAATAAGTTATTACCGATGGCGATATCTGTGGTATTCAATCCCTGACTATGCATCAACATGTTCATGAAGGCAGAGTCGAGTATAATATCACGATGATTTGAGATGAACAAATAACTTTTGTTTTTATCAACATTCTCAAGTCCGGAACAAGTAATGCCGTCAGTACTTTTTCCTAATATATCCTTGATTAGCGGATACATGAAATTTATCTGAAGGTCATATACATTGTCTACTTTCGACAAGTCTTGTTTGACCTTAGCTATCATGTTCTGGTCTTTAAAAATGTATTCGAGTACCGAATCAAACTGAGGATCTGCAATTAATTCTTTGAGTGTTGAATTAACTTCATCATCATTGTAAGAGCGAATATCATCAAAGTTATTCTCTATGTCCATCATTATTGCGTTAAGTTGCTGGCTTTCTGGTAATAAAAATTAGCCTAATTAATTAACAAGGTGCAAAAGTACAAATTTAATTGAGAACAGGGTAATTTGAAATCTAAAGAAATGCGTTTAGAACTTAATTCTGGCCTGTAATTTTAGTTCTGTTTTATGCGGAGCATCAATCAATGTGAGTCCCGATCCTATTGATTGCTGATGGCTATAATACGTATAAGCCAGTTTTCCCCTAAGCGCTAAGCTTGATGAGATGTTCCATGCACAGTTTAGATATGAACGTATCCCTTGTCCGAACATCGAAGGAGTGGATAATGCGTACAATAGATCATTTTCATAACTATATACACGGGTATTATATGATGCAGTTTTGAACCAGGAAAATCGATAATTCAGTTTTAGCTTTTGCGATTGAGGAGACCAGTTTAGTTGCGCAAACAACAACCAACCTTTTTCCTTTGGTGTGATTTCAGTATGATAAGTCACCTGCTCCATACGGTTTTGAATAGAAAGGTATGGATTCACTTGCCATAGGTGATTCAGGCGCATCGAAGTCTTGGTGGTTTGATACTCTTTTTTCACGCCAGTTGATGCTGTTCCATTATGGTCTTCAGTCTTTTCCTTGATTCTCAGATAGCACTGATGCTTGCCAGAAGGAGAAAAACTAAATTGAACCAGATAGTCTTTCCCATTTGAGGGAGAGATATTGTTATAGTTTAACCAAGGGCATTTCCAGGAATCGAAATAAGCATTGATTTTCCAATGTGAGCAGGGCAGAAGTTCTGTACCTATATATAATCCGTGTTCATTCTTAAGGTTATTCTCGGTAAATGAACTTCCCATATTTGAATGATAATTGCGTTGGTAGTAGCGGTGGATAATGCTAAATCGCGCAAGTATGGCAGGACTAAGAATGACTTTCTGCAGGGTGGCGATACCTGAAGAACTACTAATGGCTGTCTCGGTAGAAACATTAATTCCGTTATCGACCCAGAAGAGGGTCGTGGAGATATTGCTATTGGTTTTTGCTGAAAAATTGTAGCGTTGGTAAGGTCTACTGCCGGGTAGAATTGCCTTACTATATTGTTTTTGATTGACATTCAGCTGGGCCCTCCATCTATTGTGAGACCAAAGGAGAGATGTTCCA
Organism: Puteibacter caeruleilacunae; assembly: GCA_005217565.1. Classification (GTDB taxonomy): domain Bacteria; phylum Bacteroidota; class Bacteroidia; order Bacteroidales; family Prolixibacteraceae; genus Puteibacter; species Puteibacter caeruleilacunae. The sequence continues at coordinate 12,031 of SJCO01000026.1, read as the reverse complement.
TAGATGGTTTCAACGATATTGTTTTTGCGATCGAGTTCATTGCTGGTGCGATGATATCCAGATGACTGGATAGAGATAATAGAATCGCCCCGTATGTTCAATAGCGCATCAGCTTTGCGTGAGGAGAAAAAAGATACCAATTGAAACTCCTTCCATTTAAACTGAGTGCCAATGCCACGAAGGAAATGATTCTCTCGAGAAGAGCGATAAGGAGCCAATCCCAGTTGTGGCATCGTGACAGAAGTTAATGATGCTGATTTGCGAATGCCATAACCCGACCATAGCGAAAGGCCGAGCCCTGTTCTGCAGATGTAATCACCTACCACGATAGTCTGTAAAGTACGACGAGGAGAATAGATTGCATGAAATGAATAATAATCAAAGCCAGCCTTGTTGGGGGATTTGAAAAATGGTTCACCCGGATCAGTCTCCATTGTAGTTCCTACTTCCATGTCTTTACCGGAACGCGCAGTCCACCTGAGGTATTTCTTCCAATGATTTCCCTTAAAGCCACCCTCATCATAAGGCTTTTGATAGCCTTTCTGTTTCTCCAGTGTAGCCGATGTTGAGGAGACAATTTCATGCTTAATGTATTTCAAAGAAGGTTTTGTTGGCGACTCCTTAATATCTCCTATACAGGTGAACAACGATAAATATTTAGCCTCGCTAGTCGTGAGACCGTCAATAGCAATAAACTCAAACGGACTGACAAAGCCTCCTTGTTCTTGCCTATATAATAATATAGAGGCAATTTGATAAGAGTCGAGAAAGAAGAGCTGACTCAGTTCATCGTTTGTTGCATTGTTAATATCCAATGGATGGTGGTACAGGTATTCAATCTCTTCCAGTAAAGAAGACTGATCTTCATTGTCGGCTGACAGCAGCTCTTCGATAAATTGTTGATATAACAAGTCTTTTGAAATATTGCTTTGACCAAAACCAATGAGAGTTGAAAAAAAGCAGAAGAAAAAAATAGTAATGTGTTTCATGACTAGAATGTCGTAATGCGTTTAATGATTAAGAGTGATGATGTTTGCTGAAGTGATATTGTAAGGACACCGCAGGAGTTAAGCCCAGTTGCTGATGGTTCGACATGGAGATGTTAACATTGAAATGATGCCACGAGTAGCCCAAGCCAAAAGAATAGGATGCTTGTCGGGCGTTCACTCCCGCATACAAAGAAAGTTGACGCGTGATATCATATGCTGTTCCCACCAGTAAGGAGTAATCGTAATGCTTGCGGTAATGCATATCGCAATAGATAATGATATTCTTATCGGGGTGTAAAGCTACACCTGTATTGATTAATAAAGGAAGATGCTCTATTGAGTTGAGGGTGTGATAACCTGCCTGGAGTGGATTAAAAAGATGAAATCCCAGATCAATGGTTGGTGTATGATATTGAAGACCGAATTCAGGAATGAATACCTGAAGGTTTTTATGGTCTTCGGCATAATACTGATCATAGAGATCGAACTGTAAGGCAACAGATAGCTTCCTCCCAAACGATTTGGCAAGCGTCATAGCCATGCGCGACTCCTTCCATAATTCATAACCAGTCTCGGCATAACTAGCCGACCATACACTATTAGCTAGTGGTATTGCGAAACATATTGAGCGATCGGAAAGAATGTCCAGTGAGAAGTGATCGGTATAAGAAATATCAACTACAGGCTTTGATATCGTTGTTAATCCTGCCTGATTATGCATAGCTGCCCCTATGCCAGTAAGGCATGTTGCTGCGTTGGAAAGAGATGCAGCTTTGGCACCAGTTGTTAGTTTGTCGGTTGCTTTTAAAGGCCCGGTCAACAACAGGCTCAGCAACGACAACATCATAATTGAACGTTTCATGAATTGCTTGAGGTAAAAAATTACGCTATTCATTAAGAATAACACCCCTCAAGTTAGGAAGAATTGACTGAAAAAGAAAGAAGGCACCCTAAAAAGGATGCCTCATATGATATTAGTTTGTTTTGTATTCAAACTTTACCTCAGCAAGATCTTCATTAGCTTTAACAATCTTTTGCTTAAGGTCTTCTTTGAACTCAACAAATTGAGTTGCCAATTCTTCATTACCAAGTGACAACATCTGAACAGCAAGGATTCCAGCGTTTCTTGCACCATTAACAGCAACGGTTGCAACAGGAATTCCCGGAGGCATTTGAGCGATAGCTAAAAGTGCATCCCATCCGTCAAGACTAGCGTTGATAGGTACTCCAATAATTGGAAGTGGAGTCATTGCAGCGATAACACCTGGTAGGTGAGCAGCCATTCCGGCTCCGGCAATAATAACTTTGATACCACGCTCTTTAGCTCCCTTAGCAAATTTTTCTACCTCTTCAGGAGTTCTGTGAGCCGATAAAGCATTAATTTCAAATGGAATTTTGAACTCATTTAGGATTTGTGCAGCCCCTTCCATAACCTTAAGATCGGAAGTGCTTCCCATGATGATACTTACAACTGCTTTCATGTTTTGAGTAATTTATTTTTACAAGAGAAATTTGTTTTGTTATTTTGCGTCTTTTCCTGTAGCAAAGAAAAGCTTTTTTATCAGATATTGATAAAAATTTGAGCGCTGAGTTAATGGAATTTGTGAATATTTAGCATTGGAAAATCAAGTGCATTAATAAATTGTTTACAAGCCATGGTTTTGAAAAGAGAATGCCCAGAGCATTGAAATGATAAACTACCTTTGCTGCGCGAATGTTTTTGTACTGATAATTAAATCATGAGATTAGCGGAGATTCCGGTTCATGGAACTTTGGTTTTTTCATGTGGCTTGTCGGAAAGGCAAGTGTTCAATTATTGTTTATTTAAAACTATAAACGAATGAAAACCATTCAAGTTTTGGATAAAAAGTTTGAGACTTTTATTCCATACGAAAAAATCGAAGGAGCCATCAAAGAAATGGCGGCAAAAATGAATGAGGATCTTAAAGGAAAAGAGCCTGTATTCATTAGTGTTTTAAATGGTGCCTTTATGTTCGCAGCTGATCTGTTTAAGAATTTAGATTTTGATGCTGAGATTTCTTTTGTAAAGATGGCATCGTATCACGGAACGAATTCATCAGGTTCAGTGAAACACCTTATTGGTTTGAACGAAAATCTGGAAGGACGTACCTGTGTGATTTTGGAAGATATCGTTGATACAGGATTCTCAATGGATAACATCCTTGATCAGTTAAGTGCATTCAGACCAAAAGAGATTAAAGTGGCGACTTTGCTATTTAAGCCAAAAGCGTTGAAGAAAGATGTTCCTCTTGATTATGTGGGACTTGAAATTGGTAACGATTTCATCGTAGGATTTGGTTTAGATTACAATGGCAGGGGCCGAAATTTGAAGGATATTTATAAGGTTGTAGAATAGACCTTTGAGTATAACCATTGTGAAATTTTAATATTATTTAGAGAAATGCTAAATCTTGTATTATTTGGACCTCCGGGAGCCGGAAAAGGAACTCAAGCTGAGTTTTTGATTGAGAAGTTTGGATTGTTGCACGTGTCAACTGGCGACTTGTTGAGAAGTGAGATTGCTGCTAATACTGAATTAGGTCAGCAAGCTAAGGCTTTCATGGACAAAGGAGAGTTGGTAACCGACGAGATTGTAATCGGTATGATTCAATCGTTGTTGGATTCAAATAAAGATGCTAAAGGAATCATCTTCGACGGTTTCCCAAGAACTGTTGCTCAGGCTGAAGCTTTAGATACTTTATTGAACAATGCTAGCATCCCAGTAAAAGGAATGCTTAGTCTTGAAGTAGAGAAGGAAGAGTTGGTTAAGCGTTTGTTGATCAGAGGTGAGTCTTCAGGTAGAAGCGATGACCAGGATCAATCAATCATCGAAAACCGTATTAGTGTATACCACGAAAAAACTTCTCCTTTGAAAGATTTCTATAAGGCTCAAGATAAGCTTTATGAAGTAGAAGGAATGGGTTCAATTGAAGAAATAGCAGCTCGTTTGTGTGACGTTGTAGCGACTCTATAATAGAATCAAAATATAATTTAGAAGCTCTATAGGTAACCTATAGGGCTTTTTTTATGTATACTATAACGATTAACACGAATAGAGATGCTGGCAGTGGGTGGAAAATCAAGGCAGTGACGCATTTAGGGAATGGGTCATTTTTCTGCTCGCCAGCATTTATTGCTAGTTCAGCAATTTGGGATACGGTAAAAGGTTATAAAAGAGGGAACACTATAGTGATGTTTCTTTTGAGAAGATATTATCTATGGGCATGGTGTGTTTTGACGAGAGATGGCATCTTAAAACCAAAACGTACTTTGTCATCAGCACAAAGAAAGATGCTGAGTAACTGATAATCATGAATTGATTGTTGGGATAGATTGAGGGTGCCGACGGGCACCCTTTTTTAATATCTATAATCCAGAAAATATTGTGTTGTGATTATTGTTTTGGCCATCTGCTTTTACCAGTGATAATCTCAACCGACTCTTCATTGAGTAGAGTCCAGAATGAGTATACACCAATAGCAGTTCCAACAGGAATACATAATATATCAAGGGCTGAGATTACCAGAATCATTATTCTTCCCCAGTTTTTTCTTGAAAGCAATCCGATAGCTCCTACAATAGTAACCATGTTTTTAAAAACAACAAATATTCCAATGATGATCGCTATTAAATTTAGTGCTATAGTTGCAGGAAGTGCGTTGGCAATCAAGCTTGTCCCAAAAAGGATGAACATGAGTAGTCCTCCAAATACAACTCCTAGAATAGCTAATCCCATGTGAATGTAAGCAACAGCAGAAATATGTTTATCCATGACGTTATAAATTATTTTATATCCTATTGGTAAGCAGTTGTATTGAATTGTTACACAATATTTACGATGAATATTATATTTCTTTGATCTTGATGTTACGGAAATAGATTTTTGCTCCGGCATGTTTCCCTTGCAATCCTATTTTTCCTTTTGTTGCCATCTCGGCTAATGGGCGACTAAGCCATGAAGGAATTTTAGTTCCATCAGGATTAAGCTTTGGATCGGTCCATTTGCGCATATCCATTGTTGTTACTAACTGACCGTTGAGGAGTACCCAGATCATATGATCGTAGCATTTAATAGTATAGTGGTTCCATTCGCCAGGCTTTTTAACAGCTGAAGCATTAGGTGCCAGTCTGCCAAAGATAGCGCCACATCGCCATGTTTTGTTGGCTTTTGCCCACTTCTCATGATGGTCGTCGGTAATTTGTACCTCTACCGAATTCTTAATCCATCCTTTTGGATTAGTACAGTAAACCAATACACCACTGTTGGCACCAGGTTCATTTTTAAATTCAAGGTCGAGAATAAAGTTGTCGTACTCTTTTTGCGACCAGATAACCTGATCTTCATCAGCGGTTAACTCGTTATTGTCGAATGTCCAAACACCTTCGGGATAGTCGGCATTTGATAAATCGGCTTTAAATAACGATTCCCATTTACTGGTATTAGGATGATTTTGAGGAGATTTTTGCTGTGAACACGAGATTGTTGTAATACATAAAATGCATAGAATGGTAAAATACTGTTTCATCTGTTAAAAGTTTTTTGATTTCTGAATGTTCAAAAAATTTGAATCCATTCAGGAACTCACATAAATTTTAATCTTCCGCGTGTGTGCATTTTGCGACGATGAAAATTCATGTTCGTTTCATAGTTTGTGAAAAAATTAATGGTTTATGATCGATGAAAGTTAAGGTATTTTGATCGAAAAATGGTAGTTCTGAATAATTTTTTCATAGATCCAAAAAATCAGACTATTTTTGCCTTTTTATTTAACTAATGATAAGCGCATTAAATGGCAAGTTCGAATTTTGTAGATTACGTTAAGATATTTTGTCGGTCAGGTAATGGTGGCCCTGGCTCCACACATATGAGAAGAGAGAAGTACATCCCTAAGGGAGGTCCTGATGGAGGTGATGGAGGAGACGGTGGTCATGTGATCATTCGTGGTAATGCACAAATGTGGACACTGTTACACCTGAAGTACCGTAAGCATATATTTGCTGGTCACGGTGAATCGGGTAGTGGTGCGCGTAAGAGTGGTGCTATGGGTGATAGTGTTTACCTTGATGTACCACTGGGAACTGTAGCTAAAGATGGTGAAACAGGAGAGATTCTGTTTGAGATCACGGAGGATGGTGAAGAGCAAATCATCGCACGTGGTGGTCGCGGAGGACTAGGTAACTGGAACTTTAAATCATCAACCAACCAAACGCCTCGATATGCACAGCCAGGAGAACCTTATGAGGAAGGATGGAAAATTCTGGAGCTTAAAGTACTTGCTGATGTTGGTTTGGTAGGTTTCCCTAATGCAGGAAAATCAACACTATTATCTGTTGTGTCAGCAGCAAAGCCTGAGATTGCAGATTATCCATTTACCACATTGGTACCAAACCTAGGAATTGTAGGTTACCGCGATAATCAGTCGTTCTGTATTGCTGATATCCCTGGAATTATTGAGGGAGCGCATGAAGGGAAAGGATTAGGATTACGATTCCTTCGTCATATTGAGCGAAACTCAATGTTGTTGTTTATGATTCCTGCCGATAGTGATGATGTTCGTAAAGAGTATTTTGTGCTGTTGAATGAATTAGAAAAATACAATCCTGAGCTATTAGATAAGCAGCGATTCCTTGCAATCACCAAAGCAGATATGCTTGATGATGATTTGATGGCTGAGATGAAAGAGGAGGTTAAAGATATTCCTCACCTGTTCATTTCATCAGTAGCAGGAAAAGGTATACCTGAATTAAAAGATAAGATCTGGGAAATTTTAAATAGCTAAGACGAAGAAGATGGCGGTATTGGAATACTTAAACGGACTAGACACACAGTTGTTTTTGACACTTAATGCATCTCACAATCAGTTTTGGGACTATGTGATGTCGGCATTCACGCGAAAAGAAACATGGTTGCCTTTGTACTTGTGTTTAATCTATGTAGTATCTCGAAGATATGGTCGTAAGGCTATTATCATTGTACCGTTACTGATCTTGTCGGTGATAATTTGTGATCAGTTTTCCAATATTATAAAAGACTTAACTGAACGATTACGGCCAGTGCATGAACCTGCGCTGGCTGGAATGGTTCACAATGTGATGAAGAAAGGCGGTCAGTTTGGCTTCTTCTCAGCCCATGCAGCCAATGCTTTTAGTATGGCCTTATTCTCATCGTTGTTATTCAAAAATAGCGTATATCGCTTCTTTATCTTTGTGTGGGCAATTGTAATAGTATACAGTCGCGTTTACCTTGGAGTGCACTATCCAGGCGATCTCTTGGTGGGATCTCTAATCGGATTGTTCATTGGATGGGGAGCTTACCGATTGTCTATTGCACTTGAATCGCGGTTCATGAATTCAGGTACTAAAATTGCTACCACTAAGCAGGTGACTTCCGATGGAGCCTTGCTTACAGGTATCGGACTAACTGTTGCGGTGACTGTAATATTGGTTGTTTGGAAACTACAACATTATAATATGCTGATTGCTTACTAAGCAATTCATGGGATTTATAGGTTCTTGTACCGTAAGATTTGTAGATTGTTCACTGATAAGATTTGCAAATGCCGATTACTTTTCTGTATTTTAGTGTTTTGATTTTTAGAACAGGATACTTCGATGAATACACGAACACAGATTTATCAGGAATTATACGATAAATATAAGAGTGAAGAACGATCAATAAAACAACTGCTAACCAAGGTGGCTTGGTTGCGTGTGGTATTCTTCACGGCAGCAATTGTATTACCTTATTATCTTCTTCCATATTCAGTACTATTTAGTGTATTGGGATCTTTAGGGGCGGTGGTAATATTCTTTAGTTTGATCGCTTACTCGCAACGTCAACATCGTTTGCGTAGAATTGCAAGAAATTTAAAAACCATTAATCAGAATGAAATTGTTGCATTATCAGGGGTGACAGAAATCTTTGATGATGGTAGCGACTTTGTAGATCATTCACACGATTATGCAACCGATCTGGATCTGTTTGGTCAGGGATCAATCTTTCAGATGATCAATCGAACCTCTTCGTTGTTGGGGCGAAAGCGACTGAGTAAGATGTTGCGGAATAATTCGCCTCAGAAAGATGATATATTAAAACGACAAGAGGCCATCAAAGAGCTGTCGGAGAAGCTTGACTGGCGACAGTATTTTCTGGCTTTAGGGCAGTTGTATGAGGAAGAAGCAAAAGATCAGAAGCGCATTGAAACATGGAGTTCAGAAGAGGTGTCTTTCTTCCAGGGAAATTTATTCAGAATTGTATTGGTGGTATTACCGGCATTAACCATGGCAGCTTTGTTTGCGTTTATTCTGGGATACATCACTTATGGCGTTTTCATGCTATTCGTGTTTGCGCAGTGGGGGATGTTTGCTGCTAATGCAAAGAAGATGATCGGATTGTATCGTAAATTCGGTAAGCGCACAGCGTTATTGCGTAAATACCGCGATTTGTTCCAATCAATCAGTTCTGAATCATTTAATTCCGAGCTATTAAAAAGTTATCAACAACAGTTAAATCGCAATGGAGATGCCTTTTTACTGATCGGAAAGCTTGAAAAAGTAATATCAGCATTAGATAGTAGTAAGAGTGCTTTAATCGGATTGGTGTTAAACTCTTTATTGTTGTGGGACCTGTTTTATGCCGTTAGATTGATTGCATGGCATAATAAACATCGCCATCAGTTGAAAGAGTGGTTCGATCTTATTGGCGAGTGGGGAGCCTTAATATCGCTGTCGAATTATGCTTATAACCGACCATCATATAGTTATCCTGTTATTTCTGACGATGAGGTGCTCAAGGCAAAAGGACTTGGACATCCATTGATTTCAGAGGAAAAATGTGTAGTGAATGATTTTGAACTGCACGACCGTGGGAATATCAACATTATTACCGGAGCTAACATGGCTGGGAAAAGTACATTTCTGCGGACTGTTGGGGTGAACATGGTGATTGGTAGATGTGGAGGTCCTGTGTTTGCCAAGGAAATGAAATTTGCACCAATCCCGATATTTACCAATATGCGAACTACCGATTCGTTGGTAAATGATGAATCGTATTTCTTTGCCGAGTTAAAGCGACTAAAAGCTTTGCTTACCCGTTTAGAGGAGAATAAAAAACTGTTTGTAATACTTGATGAAATTCTTCGGGGAACCAATTCTATTGATAAGCTGAATGGATCGCGTGAGTTTGTGAGAAAGATGCTTGGTATGGGAGCTGTTGGTATGGTGGCTACGCATGATTTAAAGCTTGCCGAGTTAGAGCAGGAATACCCAGATAGAATCTCCAACCAGTGTTTTGAGGTAACCCTTAATGAAGATTCGCTGAGTTTTAGTTATAAACTAACCAATGGAGTAACCCAAACAATGAATGCCACCTTCCTCATGGAGAAGATGGGCATCATTGAGAGTAAAAGTGAGGTTAAGGTGTAAGATTATTTAACTCTTACCCACCATTCTTCATTGTGCATCACATTTAATGAGTTCTAATGGCTTCTCCTAATGATTTTTCCCAGAAAATTCTTAAATGTGTACTGGTCGGAATAAATATGAAATGGTCAAATCGTTTTTCAATATTCATTGGATAAAATTGATTCTTCCTAACGGTAACTCCGGCGAACCTTGTGGTCATAAATCCCTTTTCTCCAGCGTAAAGTTTTGTTGACTGGGAAATGATCTTATTGTTACACGATAACAAACATCTTCGTTCAAGACTTGATTTCTCGGGAGTTCCAAGAATATGAGAAATCGAATGGTGAGTATATTTACAGTTTAATAATTTACCAGTTCCAGTGTTCAGAGAAATTACATAATAATTACCTCCAAGGCGTTCATTCATTATTGCTCCGAAGTTTCGATCGATGTTGTATGTTATATTGATCTTGTTGAGGTGAGTTAAATGTCCGTGGAGGATAACTTTTGTTCCCTTGCGATGGTATTTGTGGATCATGTTTAGAGCGTAATTGGCCGTGATTGAGTCACGTACTATATTTTCATAATGACATCGCCAATAAACATCAAATGATCTTTGGTGTTCAATTAACCAACTATGTAGTTGAAAATAATTCTCTTCGCTATTTTTTTCTATAAAAATATCTTTATTTTGATGTAAAATTTTAAATGCTCTAGGGATAGTTTCCGAACAGCTAATATATTCTTTAAGAAATTTGGAACACGGAATTGTTCTTTTGTTCTTACGAATATATTCTTTGATCTTTTGATAATACCTTGAATCAACATCATATCCAATGATATTTACATCTTGAGAGGCTGTAGAATTATAATTACGAAGCCATTCAATGAGTTCGACAAATTCATCGCAAAAATATACCAAACCCTGACCATTCGTAATATTAAGCTCATCTAGACCATCTGAATCAATTTTACTATGAATGTAATCATTAACCAAACTCATCATATAAGATGAAGCCTCGAGGAGGATTAGTTTGCATTCATTCTTTTTTACCAGTGATTTTATGATTTCATTTTTTGCTATGGCAAGTTCGTGCGAAGTGTGAGCTGATTCACCAATAGCAATAATATCTTTATCTTTAGGAAACTGGATGTCTTGCAGTGCTCCAATGGTTTGATGAGTTTTAAAACCTGGTAAGAGTTCTTGGGGATCGGTGAAAGTTTGAGGTCGATTATTTTTGTGTGTTTTACATTCAATCTGAACATCATCGATCCATAATTCAGTAGAATCAAAAAGGTTTATTTGAATGTTAAAGAAGGCTGTTTGTTTATTGAATTTAATTTTATACTCTGTCCATTCATTGCTTACCTTCGGAATGATACTATCATTTTGAACTATATTTTCTTGTGTATCTTTACATAGTAGGTTAAAACTGGCATTTCCTTTCTTAGGATATCTTAATTTCACACTTACTGTACCTCCAGTAATATTTTGAGGAAGATTAATCTTCTGATTTAATCTGCAATAACTAAGATAAGTTGTTTCATATTGCTTTGCTGCTAAGTAAACCGATTTTGCTCCATCATACTTATTGATTGTATCGAGATAGAACTTGACTTGACGTCCTTCGACAATCCAAGATCTATCAGGTGCATACATTGAAAAATCTCTTTCAAAGCTTAAATTATATTTTTCCTTTGATAATTCTATCAAAGTTGCTTTGTTAGCTTTAACAAAGCAACTTGCGATTAAAATAGAGATTAAATAGAGTGCAATTTTACGGAGTAATATCATATGTGGATTATTTAATTTAATTCTTCTAAGTCATCTTGATTAATTTCTGAATTATCTTTTCACGTAAACTCTGTATTCGAATGAGAATCTGTTTATTGAAGGAAATTATCTAGATGGCATTATTCTTTTGTTCATGTTTTTGTTTTGTCTTAAACAACATAGATAACGAATCTATGAAGTTATGTTTGGTAGAACAACTGATGTGCATCAAGAATGACCAACGGTAAAATAGAGTGACGAACGGTCGAAATTAGAGAGTGAATGGAGTTCTGTGAGTTACTCGTATTTGTATGTGTGATCTTTAATTATTGCTCTAAGTGAAAAAAAAATAGTGAAATCTAAACCTTTTTCATTTGGCAAGTGCCTTATAAGAGAGTTAGTAGAATTTTTTAGATTAACTTAAACCAATGGAATTAATGAGTATCCCCAAGATTATAGAAAGCTGGAATGTAWAATATCAAGTATACTGTTCGCAAGTAGTTGTAGTTATTATGAATGATAAGTATGCTGACATTTACTTAAATGAYGGAAGGAWAATTGTAASCCGGCATCTATTGCATGAAATTCAGGAGAAATGGCCTGATTGTTTGGTGTTTTGCCATCGTAGTTATGTGGTCAATCCATGGCATGTTAAGGAGTGGAATAAATCAAAACATCAACTTACGCTGAGTAATGGAATGGTAATTCCTGTTGCCCGAAGAAGGGTCGAAGAGTTTGAAAATCGTTGGCAGGGATTGATAGGATGAAAGTAAAGACTTGTTGTTTTTAGTAAACGAAACAATGATTGCCACCTTCTTCATGGAGAAGATGGCATTCATTGAGA
>SJCO01000226.1 GCA_005217565.1 Puteibacter caeruleilacunae | reverse complement strand
GGCAGCGGAATATTTTTCTAAATGGATTGAGGCAAAGCCTCTAGCCACAATAACTTCGGTTACTATTCAAAAGTTTTTCTGGCAAAATATTGTCTGTTGCTTCGGAGTGCCGAAGGCCATTACTGTGGATAATAGAACGCAGTTTGATTCCGAAGCTTTCAGAGAATTTTGTGAACAAATTGGCACAAAGATCCATTTTGCATCAGTTCAGCATCCGGAGTCAAATGGACTTGTTGAAAGGGCTAATGACATCATAATGACAGGAATAATGAAGTTAATCTTCAATCAGCCCAGGGGAAAGTGGCCAGACGAATTAATCAAAGTGGTGTGGAGCCACAACACAACAATATCAAGATCAACAGGTTTTACACCATTCAAATTATTGTTTGGTGATGAAGCAATAACTCCGGAAGAAGCC
>SJCO01000225.1 GCA_005217565.1 Puteibacter caeruleilacunae | reverse complement strand
CTCTCCAAATTCCACACAACRCCMTAGTGAYTAGAGAGAGWGATTTGCTTGTGTTCTTTCGAGCTCTTGCGCTTGGATTGCTTTCYTCTTTCTTGATYCTTTCWTTGCRATCAAACTCACTTGTAATTGARGCAAGAGACACCAAWCTTGTGGTGGTCCTTGYRGGAACTTTGTGTTCCAAGTGATTGAGAAGAGAAAGCTCACTCGATCCGTGGATCGTTTGAGAGAGGGAAGGGTTGAGAGAGACCCGG
>SJCO01000223.1 GCA_005217565.1 Puteibacter caeruleilacunae | reverse complement strand
ACAGTCTGAGACAGTATAGATGGAAGCTTAATCCTGAAAAATGTGTTTTTGGGGTACSAGCWGGAAAGYTACTCGGGTTTATCGTCAGCCACCRGGGAATTGARGCTAATCCAGAAAAGATTGAAGCTATCATGAAGATGGAAGSRCCTCGATCACAAAAGAARGTTCARMGACTTACTRGATGYATGGCAGCYCTGAGCAGATTTATATCCAGGCTGGGAGAAAAAGGTTTRCCATTTTACAAGCTACTCAAGAAGGTGGATAAGTTTCAATGGACTTCAGAAGCACAAGAAGMTCTAGATGCACTGAAGAAATTCYTGACAACMCCACCAGTACTGAAACCACCCCGGCGAGCYACRYCGACTCAACCGGCTGAAGATYTGCTRCTRTATATCTCTTGCACGACTCACGTGGTAAGCACCGCGTTGGTAGTCAAGCGGGCTGAAGAAAGGCGTGCGTATCTAGTACAACATCTTGTCTACTTTATCAGTGAGGTCCTCGGTCCCTCGAAGAARAAGTAYCCTCARGTTCAGAAGAT
>SJCO01000222.1 GCA_005217565.1 Puteibacter caeruleilacunae | reverse complement strand
TTACCTATCGGTCTGTATTTAGAGAGCCGCTCAGCCGACTTTTCTCTATGGGTAGAGGCTTTAAGAGAATCTGGTCTTTACAATGCATTTAATGTTGCTGGTACTTATACTGCATTTATTCCTGATAACGAGGCTATGCAGGCATTCATGAGTGAGCAGGGAAAGAGTAGTGTAAAGGATTTTGATAAGGACTACCTTACCGAACTGGTAAAGTACCATACATTGAACACTAAATTCGAACATACAGATTTTATTGAAGGTTATGTGCCAGATACTACATTTACAGGAGATAAGTTGACGACCAAATATGGTGATGGCGGTATCAACTCAATTTATGTGAATGATGAAGCCATGATTACAGAGAAAGACATGACTGTAATCAATGGTGTAGCACATAAACTAAATAAGGTACTTACCATTGTAACTGAGTCTTTATATGATAAGATCAAACAAGATGAGTCGTTGACCATCTTTGCTGAAGCATTAGAGAAAACAGGTTGGAATAACATGTTGTCGGATATCAATGAAGAAGAAGGATT
>SJCO01000221.1 GCA_005217565.1 Puteibacter caeruleilacunae | reverse complement strand
TTAGCCTCTAGTATTATTGAAAATGGTCGCTCATGGCTATTTTCATAAAAAATGGGGGTTGTGTGGCCATTGATCATCRACCAGAGGCTCATACACCTCACCCCACATATGTTTCCTTGCYATAGATCACATTCTTGGATTTCTGGTGGAGACCATTTCTTGGTYAAAAATCYRTAGGTGTTAGCCTCTAGTATTATTGAAAATGGTCGYTCATGGCTATTTTCATMAAAAATGGGGGTTGTGTGGCCATTKATCATCGACYAGAGGCTMGTACACCTCACCCCACATATGTTTCCTTGCCATAGATTACATTCTTGGATTTCTGGTGGAAACCATTTCTTGGTTAAAAACTCGTACGTGTTAGCCTTCGGTATTATTGAAAATGGTCRTTCATGGCTATTTTCATAAAAAATGGGGGTTGTGTGGCCATTGATCATCGACCAGACGCTCATACACCTCACCCCACATATGTTTCCTTGCCATAGATCACATTCTTGGATTTCAGGTGGAGACCATTTCTTGGTCAAAAATCCGTAGGTG
>SJCO01000219.1 GCA_005217565.1 Puteibacter caeruleilacunae | reverse complement strand
GTTGTGTGGCCATTKATCATCGACCAGASGCTCATACACCTCACCCCACATATGTTTCCTTGYCRTAGATCACATTCTTGGATTTCTGGTGGAGACCATTTCTTGGTCWAAAATCCGTAGGTCTTAGCCTCTARTATTATTGAAAATGGTYGCTCATGGCTATTTTCATAAAAAAATGGGGGTTGTGTGGCCATTTATCATCGACTAGAGGCTCATAAAYCTCACCCCACATATGTTTCCTTGCCATAGATCACATTCTTGGATTTYTGGTGGAGACCATTTCTTGGTYAAAAAYYCGTACGTGTTAGCCTTCGGTATTATTGAAAATGGTCRTTCATGGCTATTTTCGGCAAAATGGGGGTTGTGTGGCCATTGATCATCGACYAGAGGCTCRTACACCTCACCCCACATATGTTTCCTTGCCATAGATYACATTCTTGGATTTCTGGTGGAGACCATTTCTTGGTTAAAAACTCGTACGTGTTAGCCTTCGGTATTATTGAAAATGGTCRTTCATGGCTATTTTCGGCAAAATGGGGGTTG
>SJCO01000025.1 GCA_005217565.1 Puteibacter caeruleilacunae | reverse complement strand
GAATGGTAATTCCTGTTGCCCGAAGAAGGGTCGAAGAGTTTGAAAATCGTTGGCAGGGATTGATAGGATGAAAGTAAAGACTTGTTGTTTTTAGTAAACGAAACAATGATTGCCACCTTCTTCATGGAGAAGATGGCATTCATTGAGAGAGGAAGTGAGGTTGAGGTTATTTTACCCTTACCCACCATTCTTCGTTGTGCATTACACTTAATAAGTCCGGATGGCCGGGAATCCCTCTATAGTAGTTTCCAATCAAGTGTAAGGAGTCGTTTTCTACGTAGAAATTGTACGTGTAAGAGTGCTTTGCCGGTTTTCCTGTTCTGGATACGTGCAACGAGATGAATGTAGTGTCGTTAGCAAGAAAGAATTGTCCCATAGTTCGACTTTCTTCGATGTTTCGAGAATTGGTAATTGCTGCTAATGTGTAATCTTCCTTGAAGGCCATAGTGCGGTTTGCGAGACCTCCCTTAATATCTTTGTTATTGATCTTGCAACTAACTAGTTTCCATGTGCCAAATATTGGGCTCTTCTTTTTGGGTTTACCTGAAGTTAAAATAATACTTGCAATAAGTAATACAGTGAATAGTGTTGAAAATTGGATTGATCGTTTCATGAAACTCAAATAGTTTATTAGTTATTAATAGGTTGATTATAAGTCTTGCTTCGGTAGGGGGATTCATTCTATTCTTATCCTAATATAAATGTTTTTTTAGTTGGGAATAAGCATTTTAGAAAGATAATGACGAACGGTAGTATATAAGGAACGAACGGTTATCGCTTTAGGAGAGTCGAAGGGAATCTGGGCATTGACTGTTTGGATTACAGCATAGAAGACTTTTGTCTGTCGGAAAGAAATGAGCAAATCTTTTAGATATAGATTCACTCATTTCATTAAAACAGTTATTGTTAGACTATTTTGAAATGCAGAAAATTAAAATACTACCTTTCAGTATATAGCATTCAGCGGAAGTAAAACATTTTCCTGGACTTAAGCCAATATCTTTGGAAAAGTGAAGTATTAGTAATTCTTTATCCTCTGTTTGCACATACTGGTAATTGATTCCGTTAATAACCCCTAAGCATGCTCCATCAATCAAACTCAGATGATATGGTTCTTTATCTGTATAAATTTTGATTGAATTGGCGTAGTTGTAGGTCGTGTATTCAACCTTCATGTTGTCGTTTTTCGTTAAATACGTTTTATGACTCACATCATAGATTTCGTTAGCATCGGGTTTTATTTGAAGGGTAGCAGAAGATTCAGAGAATACTTCAGAGATAACTTCTCCGTCACAATACTTTACTTTTAATACTCCTGTCACAACTCCTTTTTTCTTTCCTTCTTTCAATTTTTGAAAAATCGAATTAAAGCCTTTTCCATCTTTGGAGCGACTATCTTGTGGGAAAGTTGATAAGGAAACCATTGCCAGGATGATAGCTAGTATTTGTTTCATGTCGTTTTACGTGTTATGTTTTAATGGCGTATTGATGTAATTCCAAACCATCAATTAAAGTTATATTCGAACTACTTTTCTCCATTTGATTTTATACAAGTTCCTTTGTTGAAATCAAATATTAAGTCTTTTCCTTTAAAATAGGGCTTTAACTCCTTCTGTATCACATTAAGTCTGTATTTTTCAATAATCTCTTTTTTATATCTATTATGATTATCTATATGTTTGGGGGATGCCTCAATATGGCAACCATCCATCCGTAGTAGCTTTGTGTCAAAATCTTTCACTATTTTAATTTCCCCAAAATCAATCTGCTTAATTCCTGAAGGGATGTTAATAATCTTGATTACATAAGAGCTCATATATCTAATAATAAGATACTCTGCATCAGCGTTAATTTTTAATTCAGAAGTTCCCTCATATCCAGAAAATGCATCTTGTTTTTTGCCCTCTTGTGTATAGCTACTCAACGAAACTCCAGGAAGAATTTCATTGGTTTTGTAATCAATGAATTTACCTTTTATCAAAATATTTTGCCCAATGCTTGGATTTACGCATAGAGTTAGGATTGAAATTATTACAATTAAATATTTCATATTATTGAATTTTAGATCGTATGTCTATTTGATTGGTTTAACTGAGGTATCGTAATTTCATTATCTTGAGCATTTACTTTGAGATAGACCATTCAATCCATGATCCTGCCTTCACTGTCAGAGAGTATGGTGTTTTCATGGAAGAGTGATATATTCCAGAATCATCAGTGAAAAACAGTAATAGCTTCTCTGTTTTGTCTTCGTCAATGTATCGCCATTTTAGTCCCGGAATAACCAAGTCGCAACCTCCATCAATCAATGATAACTTATGGTGCTGGTTGTTAATTTCGATCTCAATGGAATTTGCCAGTGCATAGGTTGAATAAGTAACCTTAACTTCCGATTTGCTGGCTTGAGAGATGTATTTCTTTGTACTGACATCATAGACTTCGTTTTTGTCGGGGGTAATAACCAGTGTTCCGTTGTCATTAAATATTATAGTGTCCGCTCCCTCTGAGTATTTGAATATCATTCTTCCAGTGGTTTTTCCCTCTAGCTTTGCTTCTTTTGTTTTTTGAAAGAAAGAATTGAAACCAGTTCCATTGACATATTTAGATTGAGCTGTTGCGTTAAGAGATATTAGAACCAGTACGCTTAAAATTAGAGTCTTCATGTTTTGTTATTTTATTTGAGTTGTATTTGTGGGAATACTGAGTTCTAAATTAAGAATATGGTTTTAATTAACAAAATAGATAAAATGAAAATAATTAGTGTTCCACATTTTTGGAGAGGCAGGCCTTAGCCCCTCCTTGCCCCTTCCTCATACCAACATGCGAAATGCTATAGGAAAGTCTAGGGATTTCGCAGGTATTTGTAGAGATTTCCAGGGATTTTTGCCGAATGTGACTAGAATTTTGTCTAAAGAGGAGTTTATGAAGGGGGTATTTTAGCTTTTCTTTAGAAATAAAATTGGTTGATAACCTCCTGAATAAGAGAATTTAATTGCGCGAGAGTTGTCTTGTAGTGAATCAGTACTTTAGCAAAATTCAAATACGTAGAAAATAATATTACCTGTGTGAAAATATCGGTAAATTGTTAATATTTTTTCCTGAAGTTGTTAATTGATGGGGGCTCTGAAATGTTTAAGGATTAATCTCTTTTCGTTATATTTGTGGAAATTTGAGGTGAAAATGACACAGGAATATTCAGAACAAGCGATACGAACCCTTGATTGGAAAGAGCATATTCGGAAGCGTCCGGGAATGTATATTGGAAAACTCGGTGATGGTGCATCGGCTGACGATGGTATTTATGTGCTTCTTAAAGAGGTGATTGATAACTCTATCGATGAATTCATGATGGGGTTTGGTAAAAAATTAGAAATCTCTGTTAGTGAAGAAGCCATTACCGTAAGAGACTATGGTCGAGGAATTCCTCTTGGGAAGGTGATTGATGTTGCTTCGAAAATGAATACCGGTGCCAAATACGACTCGAAAGTGTTTAAGAAGTCGGTGGGATTGAATGGTGTAGGTATTAAAGCTGTTAATGCCTTGTCGAAAAGTTTTACCGTAAAGGCTGCTCGTGAAGGCGAGATCAAAGAAGTTGAATTTACGAGAGGTGAAATTGTTCGCGAAGAGCCAATCGGACCAACTAGCGAAGAAAACGGAACAATGATCAGCTTTAAACCTGATAAAAAGATCTTCCGCGATTATAGCTATCGTACCGACTATGTGGTGAACATGCTGAAGAATTATACCTTCTTGAATGCTGGCCTTACCATCCACTTTAATGGCGAGAAGTATATTTCAAAAAATGGATTGTTGGACCTTCTGGAGGAAAACCTCAATACTCCGGCGTTATATCCAATTATTCACCTCAAAGGTGAGGACATTGAAATGGCAATGACTCACGGTAACCAATATGGTGAAGATTACTATTCGTTTGTAAACGGACAGCACACTACGCAGGGGGGGACTCATCTTGCTGCTTTTCGTGAAGCGGTTGTAAGAACTGTTCGTGATTTTTATAAGAAGGATTTTGATCCTACTGATATACGTGCCTCTATTGTTGCTGCAATCGCTATTAAGGTGGAGGAACCTGTGTTTGAGTCTCAAACTAAGACAAAACTGGGATCACGTGATGTTGGTCCTGATGGACCTTCAGTGCGTAACTTTGTGATGAATTTTGTGCAAAAGGAGTTGGATAACTTCTTACACAAGAATCATGAGGTGGCAGAAGTATTATTAAAACGTATTCAGGAGTCGGAACGTGAACGTAAAGCAATTTCGGGAGTGAAGAAATTGGCTCGTGAACGTGCTAAGAAGGCTAACCTGCATAACAAGAAGTTGCGCGACTGTCGTGTACACTTTAATGGGAAAAAGGATCGCAAAGAGGAATCATCAATTTTTATTACCGAGGGTGACTCGGCAAGTGGATCGATTACCAAATCGCGCGATGTGAATACCCAGGCGGTATTTAGCTTGAAAGGAAAGCCGCTGAACTCTTTTGGGTTGACGAAAAAGATTGTCTACGAAAATGAAGAATTTAACTTGTTGCAGGCCGCACTTAATATTGAGGATGGCCTCGACAACTTACGATATAACCATGTAATTATTGCAACTGATGCCGATGTGGATGGTATGCACATCCGTTTGTTGTTAATAACTTTCTTCCTTCAGTTCTTCCCCGACCTGGTGAAGAAGGGGCACTTGTATATTTTACAAACACCTTTGTTTAGGGTGAGAAATAAGAAGAAAACTTTCTATTGCTATAGCGAGGAAGAAAAAACAAGTGCGATTAAAAAGACTGGACCTAAGCCTGAAATTACCCGCTTTAAGGGATTGGGAGAGATCTCGCCTGGTGAGTTTAAACATTTCATCGGACAAGATATGCGCTTAGAGCCTGTGCGCATGAAGCGTCATGAGTCGGTGAAAGAGATGCTGACTTTTTACATGGGAAAAAATACTCCTAAACGTCAGGAGTTCATTATCGATAATTTGGTTGTTGAACGCGATGATGTTGAATAGTCTGATTGTAAAAGTAGAATAGTTTAAACCCGGGAGGAATTTATGATTCAGGAGGAAGATAAAAATCAGGAACAAGAGTTAAACCCTGAGGAAAAGCATCATTCCGAAAAAAAGAGTGACATAACTTATCTGTCCGGAATGTACCAGGACTGGTTTCTGGATTATGCGTCGTACGTAATTCTGGAGCGCGCTGTGCCATATGTTGATGATGGCTTAAAACCAGTGCAACGTCGTATTATGCATGCCATGAAACAAATGGATGATGGTCGCTATAATAAGGTGGCGAACATTATTGGGCATACCATGCAGTATCACCCGCACGGGGATGCTTCAATTGGTGATGCACTGGTGCAATTGGGACAAAAAGATTTACTTGTTGATACCCAGGGAAACTGGGGTAATATTCTGACCGGTGACGGTGCTGCGGCACCTCGATATATTGAAGCCCGACTGTCGAAGTTTGCCAATGAGGTGGTTTTTAATCCTAAAACTACTAAATGGAAGATGTCGTACGATGGGCGAAACAAAGAGCCTATTACATTACCTGTGAAGTTCCCATTGCTCCTTGCACAGGGAGTTGAGGGTATTGCTGTAGGTTTGTCTTCTAAAATTTTACCACACAACTTTAATGAGCTGATTGATGCTTGTATCGCATACCTGAAAGGACAGGAGTTTGAATTGTATCCTGATTTCCCAACTGGTGGTTATGTTGATGTTTCGCGCTACAATGATGGTAGTCGCGGTGGAGCTGTGAAGGTAAGGGCTAGAATTGAGAAGCTTGACAATAAAACGATCTCTATTACTGAGATTCCTTATGGTAAGACTACCTCAAGTGTTATCGATTCAATTCTTAAGGCCAACGACAAGGGGAAAATTAAAATTAAGAAGGTTGATGATAATACTGCGGAAAATGTTGAAATCCTTATTCACTTGGGGGTAGGAGTATCGTCGGATAAAACGATCGATGCATTGTATGCATTTTCTGATTGTGAGATTTCTATTTCTCCGAATGTATGTATCATCGAAAATGATAAACCTCACTTCCTAAGTGTAAGTGAGATCTTGAGAAAGTCGGCCGACAATACGGTGGCTTTACTGAAGCTTGAGCTTGAAATTCGTAAAGGTGAATTGGAGAATGCGTGGCATTATGCTTCTCTTGAAAAAATATTCATCGAAGAGAGAATTTACAAGGATAAAGGCTTTGAAGAAAGTAAGGATATGAATGAGGCAGTGGCGCATATTGATAAGCGTTTAGAGCCTTTTAAACCTAGCTTGAAGCGTGAGGTTACTCGCGATGATATCTTGAAATTGATGGAGATCAAGATGGGGCGTATCCTGAAGTTTAACAAGGATAAGGCTAACGATTATATTGCTTCTATTGAGGAGGAGATCGCTGAGATTCTTCACAATCTTGAAAATATTATCCCATTTACTGTTGCTTATTTCAAGCGAATTAAGGCTAAGTTCGGTAAGGGGAAAGAACGTAAGACTGAGATTCGTAGTTTTGAAAATATCGTTGCCAGCAAGGTAGTGGTTGCTAATCAGAAACTTTACGTTGACTATGACGAAGGTTTTATGGGAACTACATTGAAGAAAGCTGAGTATCTATGCGATTGTTCTGATATTGATGATATCATTATCTTCCGTCGTGATGGCTCTTACTTCATCACAAAAGTTTCAGAGAAAGCCTTTATAGGAAAGAATATCCTCCATATTGCTGTATTTAAGAAAAACGATAAACGGACTATTTATAACTTGGTTTATCGTGACGGTCGTGCTGGTAATACTTATATGAAGCGTTTTGCAGTAGCTGGTGTAACACGCGATAAGGAGTATAATATGACCAAGGGTACCGCTGGTTCACGGATATTGTATTTCAGTGCCAATCCTAATGGAGAGGCTGAAATTATACGTATTGTACTTAAGCCTAAGCCACGATTGAAGGTGTTGCAGTTTACACGTGATCTGAGTGTGTTGGCAATCAAAGGGCGACAATCGATGGGTAATATTCTTACTAAGAATGAGGTGCACAAAGTGACCATGAAGGAGAAGGGGGTTTCTACATTGGGTGGTCGTAAGATTTGGTTTGATCAGGACGTTCGCAGATTAAATGCTGATGGTCGTGGTAAGTTCCTTGGAGAGTTCCAGGGCGACGACAGAATTCTTGTGATTACTAAGAAGGGCGATTACCAGTTGTATAACTTCGACTTGCAAAATCACTTCCCAGATAATATTCTGACGATTGAGAAATTGCATACCGATAAGATTCTTTCGGTTGTGTATTATGATGCAGAGCAGAAGTATTACTATGTGAAGCGATTCCAGATTGATGCATCGGCCGTAGGTAAAATGGTTAACTTTATTGGAGAGAATACTGATAATAAATTGATAAGCATAACCTGGGTACGTTATCCTCGTTTAGAAATTAAGTTTGGAGGAGATAGTAGTAGTCGTGAGAATGAGATCGTAGAGATTGAAGAATTCATTGGAATTAAGTCTTTCAGAGCGAAAGGAAAACGACTAAGTAATTATACTATCGAGAATGTTACTGAGTTGGAGCCAGTAGTTCGAGATGAGGATCAGGTAAAGGAAAGTGATGCAATGTTCGATGATGAGAACGGAGAAGTGTCTGATCAGTTTAAGGATGTACCAATGGAAGTTTCCAATGGAGATGAAGAAGATGATGAAAATCAAATGTCGCTGTTTTAAAAGCTAGTATGAGAATCTATTTGATCGGATATATGGGGAGTGGCAAGACCACTCTGGGGCGCAGGTTGGCTGAGATGCTAAATCTGTCATTTCTTGATATGGATAAGTTTATTGAGGAGAAGTATTTCCGATCAATCCCTCAAATATTTGCAGAAGAAGGTGAGGATGGTTTTCGTGATAAAGAGCATAAAGCACTAAAAGAAGTTGCAGGATTTCATGATGTGATTATCTCTACAGGAGGAGGTGCTCCTTGTTTCTTCGATAATATGGATATCATGAATAATAGTGGAGTAACTTTTTATTTAGATATTCCTGCCGATGAATTGGCAAAGCGATTGATGAAATCAAAGAATGAGCGTCCGTTGATTAAGGGTAAAAGTGAAGAGGAACTGATTGCCTTTATTGATGAAACGCTAAGAAAGAGAAATGAATTCTACAAACAAGCCCACTATTGTGTGTATGGGCGAAATATTCAACCAGAAGAAATTATAGAACATCTGTAAGCGTCCTTATGGACGCTTACAGTGTGTATTTTTACATCTGATCAAGTTGATCAGAACTGTATGATTTTACCAAGTCACGCATGTTATACGTTGAGGCCATAGATTCTCCATATGCTCCTGCAGAATGCATCGCTATAAGATCGCCTCTCTTTGATTCAGGAAGTAGAATCCCTTTTCCAAATGTATCAGATGATTCACAAATCGGACCAACAACATCGTATTTTACAGGTGAGGCTGCCGATGTTAGATTTGTAATATCATGATTTGCCTTGTAAAGGGCTGGTCTGATCAATTCGGTCATTCCTGCATCAAGAATTAAGAATTTCGTCTCTAGTCCTTGCTTAACGTACAATACTTTTGAAATCAGGTGACCACATTGTGCAACTAATGAGCGACCAAGCTCAAAGTGTAGTTGCTGACCTTCCTTCAATTCAAGGTTATCGTTGAATGCTTTAAAGTAAGCTTTGAAATCAGAAACAGGTTCTTCTTTCGGACTGTCGTAGTTGATACCTAGTCCGCCACCTACGTTAATGTGTTCAAGATGGAAACCATTTTGCTCAAACCATTCGTGGATTTTATTGACCTTCAGACTAAGTTGCTCGAACACTGATATGTCAGTAATTTGAGAACCTACGTGAAAGTGAATCCCTGTTAGTCGGATGTTAGGTAATGACTTCAATACACGACCTACTTCATCGAAATCCCAGTGGTTGATTCCGAATTTGTTATCCTTAAGTCCTGTTGTGATGTATTCATGAGTCTGTGGATCAACATCTGGATTGATGCGGATAGCTATTGGAGCTACCTTGCCCATTTTTCCAGCAATCTCGTTGATTACCTCTATCTCGGGAATACTTTCACAGTTGAAGGAGAAAATTTCATTCTCAAGAGCTGTTTTAATTTCTTTGTCGGTTTTACCTACACCAGCAAAGGCTACTTTCTCTTTGTTAATGCCTTTTTCAATGGCTCTGGCAACTTCATTACCACTAACACAATCTGCACCCATACCATATTCCGCGATGGTGTCAAGAATAGCATCTGATGCATTGGCTTTGATGGCATAGTGAACCACATAGCCATATTTTGAGCTTTCTTCTTTTACTGTTTGCAGCGTATGACGCAATAGTTCCAAATCGTAAAAGTAGAAAGGAGTTTCCAGGTTTTGGAAAATATCTATGTATTTCGCTTTAATCATTGTTGTTTATTTTACGATTCCTGTTTTAACAGGTTGTAAATACGAACAATAGTATTCCTGGAGTCCAGAAATACTATTGTATATTACTCAGAATGTGAGTTTGCAATTAGTTGAAAAGCGTTGAGCTAAGTGCGTTAAGCGCTTCTTTTTTGTCGTCTCTGTTGATAAGGATCGAGATATTGTGGTTACTTCCACCATACGAAATCATACGAATAGGTATGTTCGAAAGTGCGCCAAATATCTTTTGCTCAAATCCTTTTTCCTCGATTAGATCATGACCAACAATACAGATGATAGTTTGATCGCTATCTACTGTTACCTGTCCCCAGCTTTCAAGGTCAACAAGAATCTCATCAAGATAATCTGTTTTGTCGATCGTCAATGAAACAGCTACCTCTGATGTTGTGATCATATCGATAGGTGTACGGAAGTTTTCAAATACTTCGAATACACGACGAAGGAAACCGTAAGCAAGAAGCATTCGTCCTGAACGGATTTTTACAGCACTAATGTTATCTTTTGCTGCAATAGCCTTGATTCCTTTACCCATTGGAGTACTTGCAATTAAAGTACCGCAATCAGATGGATTCATGGTGTTCTTCAAACGTACAGGTACATTCTTTTTACGACATGGCAATACTGTTGATGGATGCAGGATTTTTGCTCCAAAGTATGCTAGCTCGGCTGCCTCAGCAAATGAAAGCTGATCAATTTTTGAAGTATTCTCAACAAAACGAGGATCGTTATTGTGGAATCCGTCGATATCTGTCCAGATTTCAATTTCTGATGCACCAATGTTTGCACCAATCAATGTTGCTGTATAGTCGCTACCACCACGCTGTAGGTTGTCTACATCGTTATCTGCATTACGACAGATGAATCCTTGAGTGATGATGTAATCAGCATCTTTGCTCTCCTCAAGATATGGTTTGATTGCTTCTGTGATATAATCTTCATCAGGCTGAAGGTCTGCATCGATTTTCATGAAATCAAGTGCAGGAATTAAAGCCGTTTTATATTCGTTCTCCTCAAGAAGGTAATGGAACATACCTGTCGACATCATCTCTCCTTGCGCAAGAATTGTATTTTCACCTACCTTATCAAAGTCACTTTCCAGGTAACCTTTTAGTACATCGAATGATTCTTTTACCCGTTTAATCCCCTTCTGTTTAGACAATTCGGAAACGTAAAGAGTGTCGATAACCTTTTCGTATTTGGCCTCGAGCTTAAGAATAGCCTCTTCTGCTTCCTTCTGTTTTTTCTGGTAAAGTAACTCCGATATTTCTACTAAACTGTTTGTTGTGCCAGACATGGCCGAGAGCACCACTATTTTTTGCTCCCCATCGGTAATAATCTCCATTACCGATCTCATGTTTTCTACAGAACCTACTGAGGTTCCTCCAAATTTGAGTACTTTCATAAATATAAATGTCTAATAATTAAGGGAATTAATTATCTAATGAATTTGCGCAAATATGGTGATTTTTTTTAGAAAATACTATGAAAATGATTTTTTCGTGGGGGTTAAATTTAGAAAATGTTAATAATTGGGGGCGATATTTGTAAAAATATAATCAAAAAAGGGAAAAATGGGGACCGGAGAGGCGGAAACCGGAGGTCAGGAAAAGGAAGGCGGGAGAAGTATAATGGGACTGGCGAACCTTTCAGTGTTGGCAGGACCTGGAATCGTATCCCAATTTGTTTATTCGTTACTTATCCCATTATATCTTCCCATTTGGACGAAATTTGTGCTGAAATGAACAATAGTTATAATCATTGATCTATTATTAATACTCGGTCAGAGGGAGGTTGACTAAATTTGTTTCAACGGAAAATCAAAAAATCTTTAAAGAAGATGAAGCTAATAACAATCGTATTAATGTCGGTGATGGTATTGTCGGCATGTGCTCATGATAAAGGAAAACTAAAGACCAAATTAGTCTATTCATGTGATTTTAATAATCCTGAATCTCTAGATGATTGGGTAATGGAAGGACCAGGGATTGCCAGTATTGAGGATGGAAAATTGCTGATTTATTCAAAATATTACGATGCTGTGGTAGAGTATTTTGAGACGCAGGGAGGAGGATTTAGTGGCAATGGTGCTAATTTCTATAAAGCAGTAGAGCCTGCAATGCGTAAGGACATTGGTGATGATGTGAAGAAGCATTATGTGGATGGAACTTTTCGTGGTGGACACCTTGTGTTCTGGAATAAGTTCAAGACTCCTGAGAATTATATATTGGAATGTGATTTCCAAAGTTTGAGTCCTAATGCTTTGCACATGCTCATGTTTAGCTGCACGGGAGATAAAGGTCAGGATGTGTTTGATCCTTCTTTGAAGGAGCGTTTTGGATTGGCTGCTCAGTATACCAAGAGTGATTTGTATAACTATCGTATTTCCTTTTATGCTCCTGGTAGAGGTACTTCAAATATGCGAAAGTGTCCTGGAAGAAGATTGACAATTAAAGGTGATGATCTTACATTGAAAGACCTAAAGGGGAAGCATCATCTTAAAATTATCAAGAATAAGAATGTGATTGAGTGGTATATTAATGGAGAGCTTTCGTTTAGATATTTAGACGATATGGAAGATGGTCATTTGAAGGGAGGGCAGACAGCAATTCGTTTGATGGCTCCAGCAAAAGGTTACTACGATAATTATAAGATATACGAGATTGTAGAATAATATACCGTTAAAGGTTTAACGGAAAATGGTTAAATAGAAGGCCGACATCTTTATGGTGTCGGCCTTCGTGTTATAAGAAAATACTCAGCGCTTATTTATTGATACTCATTTTCTTTGATGTTGTAAAATTGCCTGTCGATATGGTGTAGACATATGTTCCCGATGGTAACTTACTTGCATCATATACCACAGCGTGATCTCCAATAGTAATATCTCTATTCTCGAATATTCGAGATACGATTCTACCTGATACATCTCTAACTGTTAGACTGGCCTTGCTGATATGATGATCAGAAGAGAACTGAATTGTCGTAAAGTTCGACACTGGATTCGGGTAGTTTTGATTTAATGTGAATCCATTAAGCTCTGCTTTCTTCAAATCATCGGCCGATGTTACCATAGGATCTGTTACATCGAATTCGCCTTCGGTTACCACGTCTCCAGCTTCATTTATCGACTGGAAAGCGAGTGAGAACGATTCATTCGATACTCCAGACACAGTAAGGTATATTGGCTTCACTTCTTGTGACGCTTCAATACTTGCTTCTGCGGCACCTCCAGATAGAAGAGGCTGAAGTAACATTCTTCCGTCTGATGATTTATAAGATTGCATCGTTACTTCCCCTGAATTTTCAGTCGGACCAATAGCGAGAATACTCACCCCATCTTCAGGCATAATCCTTAGACGTTTGATATTGTCCTCAGTGAAGTTCATATTGGCAAAGTACACCTGGAAGGTATAAACACCAACTTTTTCAGTATCCCGATCATTAGCCATTATATCCATTGAACCGGTTGCATCAGGTACACGTGCATTTATTGTTGCACTCGATTCGAACGTTTGTCCTTTCATGCTCAGGTACTCATACCTGAGGATAACTTCGTTTGTAAAGACTGATAATCCAGCATAATTATTGAATTTTAAATCATATGTTTGACTTTGTCCCTGGCTAATGTTAACCGGTAATCGTGCTTCCATCTGTTCTATGATTTCGGCACTGGTACCAGAACCACTAAGTGATTCAATATGTACTCCATACTGAGGTTTCAGAATAATGCCTGTGATTCGATATGTATCCTCATCTCCGTCTTCTCGTTGAGGAATATCAACCATAAGCTGACCTGTACCAGAGTCTGTCATCTTGATCTTTACCAACTTGATTGGATCATGAGGGAAAGGATCGAAGATAATTATTTTCCCTTTTCTGACTTGTTCGTAACAGATTACCGTATCACATGTATGACATAGTGTATCGGTAAAGCTGTAGCGGATACAGAACTTTAACGAGTCGGTACAACCTCCAAATGGCCATGGAGGTGCAGGGAAATCAAGATCCAGGTTAAGCGATACTCCACTGGTTGAGACTCCTCCTGGGATGATGCCCCAATGAACATCAGCAAAGCTGTTGACAGGAGGCGCACCTGGAATATTACTCAACGGATTATCTAATGGTAAACCGTTCCAAGGATCCGGTGGATTACTAATGGTTCCTGATACTGCCATCCACTGTTGATTTTGTCCGCAATTAATCTTACGTGCTGCGCTCACAATGGTAGCTGATGCAGCTATGATCGGTTGTGGACCCGCAGTCACTAATGACTGAAGATTGGTAGTACCAGCCCCATTGTGAGTGAGTTTTTCCTGAATGATTTCAAACTCAAAGTTCTCGCAGCAGTCTTTACAGTCAGGTAGAGTTATACAGATAGTATCGGGAGGACAACACCATTCATAATCATGCGCTGTCATGGCTCCATGAAGCTGCATAACAAAGCATATTGTTGAATCAGCCAACGCTCCGGTTCCACTAATGGTAAAGCTATGTGGACCAGATGTGGCTCCATAGCCTACCGGTGGGAAATTGATATTGGCAGGCGTGATTGTGATTCCTGATGTAATTGGATAAACCAAAATATTTTCAGCTGGCAGTGAATATGGTGCCGTGCTGAACGGACTATTATTGGTGAATGAGAACATAAAGTCATAAATATTTCCACTACTTGTCGATTGTACACAGTTCACCTCTTGTTCCTGCAAATCAAAACATGGAGGCACTGGAGGTGGCATCTCAGGACAATCGAACTCAAGCGTGTCGATACAAACGGTTCCATCAACCGCATGGAAGGTTATTTCAACCTGTTGCGGTGGTGGCACCAGACTATATAGGCATAGGATTAATCCGGTGGTATTCCCCGTTGGGAGGAATGATGGAGGAGTCCATGTTGCCATAGAACCTGTATTGGTTACACCCCAGCCCGATGGTCCTGTAACACCGGATATTGTTACCGAAGGAGTTAAAACTTGTGCTGATACTGAACTGATATAGTTTGCCATACCATTGCTTAATGTTAACTCATAACAGCAATCAGTATCGGTCATGGTTTGTGGTTTTGCTGTAACTGAAATCTTGTCACAAGGATCAGGATCTGTTTGTGTCGCCATGCCACAAGAATCACGATATACTTCTATATCACCAATTTGGTTTTTATCCCAACTACCAGGATTTCCATCCAGATCAATAAAGTATCCTGTTGTTGATATTGTGGCGGATGTATTTCCAGAGGCAGGAGATCGCTGAATTCCATAAATTCCACCAAAGCCTGGGGCACTAACCAATCCATCACCAGTCGACCATATCGTAGAGTCGCATTCAAGATTTAAGTTGAGGTCATTGTCGTATGATCGGTAGGCATAATCAATTCCCCCAGCACAATTGGTACTTCTAAGGGTTGTAAATAGGTTTCCAATGTGGATTTGCTTCATACTTCCCCAGCTGGTTGAGCTACCAGTGTATTCCAATACTCGAGCTTTGTGAGCTGCATAGAAACTATTACTTGCACCACGTTCTCCAATAAGTATTTTATCACGATCAGAGTTAAAGGTTAAATCTGATATAGGCATTGAGTAGTTAAACGTATTGCCATTGATGTCGGTAAAATCTGGAAGTTCTAACTCGAATACATCAGTTCCTGGCACAAATTGACCAGTGGCATCAAGTTCGATCGATCGGATAATATTTTTAGTGCTGGCACTATTGTTGGCCAAATCTTCTACCCATACTCCGTAATAGATCCTGTTTTCCAATCCGTTGTATGTAATACCCCAGACTCTTTCGCCACGAGGAGCAATACCATAAGTCCCTGAGTCGGCTGCCATAGCAGGATTTGTTGTTGACCCAGGGTTTGCAGGAGCGATGGGATCATATATACCATCAATGACTCCTAAAATAGGATCAATTCGATAGATTTTTCCGTCTTCAAAGTTGGTGACATAAAGTTTATCATGGATGTGATTATAGCAGATGTTACCCAATCCTGGTCCCCTGTTAATACCATCACCATTGGGTAAGGCAGTGCTTGTTCCAGGAATTATTGTGGTACTGTGAGCTACGGAGGTGATAAAGTCGGACACCATACCCGTTACTCCGTCTAATTTGTAGATTCCTCCTGGACCGGCCGGACCGAAGGCATATGTTGATGGTTGTGGATTATTGTAAACAATTGTGGAGGTTACGTAAATGTTGTTTCGTTTATCTATAGCAATACCAAATATTTGTCCCATGCGACTTGATTTCCAAGTATTACCCGGACCATGATACATGGGGGCAGGCCAATTTGTTCCAGGCCCTACAGGATTGTGAACATCGATGACTCCAACTACATAGTCATCTTCAATTCCGTTGACTGCATTGTTCCCAATGTAGCCAGAAAAGCACGTAGCAACTGCCTGTCCTTTAATATTTGACGGCATGGCTTGTCCATAAGTTTCCTGGAAACTTATTAATAGTAAGCCTATGATGTAAAAACATAGTAGAGGTCTTTTCATAGTTATTAAGTTTAAAATAATAACATGTTGCTACTCCGCAGGGATTCTGTTGGTGCATGTTCGGTAAGATGCACAGCATGACTGATTTGTTGGCTGACTAAAGGATAAATAAGGAATGCTATCTAGAATAAATCTAAATAAAGGCCCTCGATTTTTAATAACGAAGAAATGTGGATAAGGTTATACTTTTAATCAAAATTATTTTCATAAAAGTTAAACCTTATCGTGTTAATCCCTTAATCAGATAAAGGTGTGTCAATAATTGGTTTATTGGGTGTATACTTCTCTTTATATTGTTTAGGCGATATCTTAAAATGATCTTTAAAACTTTTAGTGAAATAGGCATGAGAGGTGAATCCACTTTTAAATGCTATTTCTTTAATATTTAAATCTGTATTAATTAGTAGATCGGTTGCGATATTCAACTTTACAATACGTATAAATTCGGAAGTAGATTGGCCAGCTAGACTTTTTAATTTACGGAGTAATTGACTTTGGCTTAGTCCTACCTCATAAGCTAAGTCTTCTATTGAAAACTGTTCGTCAGTGAGATGCTCTCGAATGAGCCTTTGTACTTTCGAAATAAATTGATTGTCAACATTACCTAGTAGTGAAAGTTTGTATGATTGATCTCCTTGGCTGAAATATTCTTGCAGACGTTGACGTTGCAATAAAATGTTTTCAATTCTTGCTAACAGTATCTGAGGATCAAATGGTTTGGTCAGGTAAGCATCAGCACCATATGTAAATCCCTGTAATTGATTCTTTGTGTTGGTTAATGCTGTTAATAGAATAACAGGAATATGTGAGGTAACGACATTTGATTTAATCTTATTGCACAATTCCATACCATCCATTTCGGGCATCATCACATCAGATAAAACAAGATTAATAGATTGACAAGAGACAATCTTGAGCGCTTCATGTCCATTGCTTGCCTTTAATGTTTGGTAATTCGAGGAGAGTATATCAATGATAAATGCTTGTAAGTCGGGATTATCTTCAACTATTAAAATTGTTGTGTCGGCTTTGGTTTCCTTTGTCAATCCTTGCGAGTTAACTAAATCGATGTTGTCATCTGGAATAATTATTTCTGATTGGTTTGAGCTATAGTTTTCTTGCCTAACTGGTAGCTGAAGACTAAAGCAACTGCCTTTTTGTAGCGTACTTGCCGCAGTGATATTTCCGTTATGCAGAAGTGTGTACTCTTTGCACAATTCAAGACCAATGCCAGTCCCAGATGCTGCATTTTCTCCTTGTTCAAAGCGATTAAATATTGTTGGTAAATTTAGTTTGTTAATACCTTTTCCAGTATCTGTAATTAGGATTGATATAGCATCAGCTATTTGGGGAGTACCAAATGAAATTTCATTGTCATGATCTGTTGTTACACAAGATTCAGGAGTCCCAACCGTTAAATTAATTGAGCCATTGGCAGGAGTATACTTAAATGCATTGGCTAAAAGGTTCACAATAATTTTATCTAACTTATCCTTATCAGCTTCTATCATTTGGGGCTCAAGAAGATTGAATTGGAGCTGATAGTTGATGCCCTTTTGCATTGCAAACTGAATAAAGCTAAGGTATCGTTCTTCGAGAAACACATGAAGATTGAAAGAGGATATCTTTAATTCACTTTTCCCAGATTCTAATTTACGAAGCTCTAAAATCTGATTTACGAGGGCAAGTAGTCTGTTGGTATTTCTATTCATCACATCAATGTATGATTGCACTTTTACAGGGATGTCATTGAAGTTATTAAGTACCTTTAACGGACCTGATATTAATGTTAATGGCGTTCTTAACTCGTGAGAGATGTTGGTAAAGAAGCGGAGTTTCATCTCGCTGAGTTCTTTTTGATTTTCTTTCTCCATTCTTTCTCGCTCCACCTGCTGTTTAAGCTTGTGGCGTTCTTTAAGGAAATGAGCAATAACATAAACGATACCTGCGACAAGAAGGAAGTAAGCCAATAAGGCCCATGTTGAACGCCAAAGAGGTGTTGCTATCGTAATTTTTATCTGTAAAGGCTTATCATTCCATACCTGATCATTATTACAAGCCTTAACTTCGAATGTGTACTCTCCATCCGAAAGGTTGGTAAATACAGCATTAGACTCTTGAGTGCAGTTGATCCACTGATCAGAATGTCCCTTTAATCGATACTTGAACTGATTTTTCTCCGGGAGCAAATAATTATCGGCAGAGAAATCAAACCTAATGTCAGTTTCATTGGCGTTAAGTTTAAGATGTGCAACGGAACCGTTTTCAATTAGGGCATAATAATTCAACTCTTTTTTATTGTTTATTTTAATATTATTAATCTGAATTTTGGGTATACTGTTGTTCTTTTGGAGATGTTGTGGATCAAATACGGTAAAGCCGTTAGTGCCACCGAAGTACAAAGTGCCATTGCGATCTTTAAATATTGCTTTGGGATTGAATAGATTTCCCTGTATACCATCTTCTTTTGTGAAGTGTCTAATGTTTTCCTTATTCTGATCAAAAGAATAAATACCATTGTTTGTGGTAATCCAATATCGGTTATTGTTGTCTTGTTTTATTCCATAAACATCTAAATTCTTGATAGTTCCATTTAAATCTTCAGTACTGAATTTTTCAGTATGAGGATTGTATATAGATATACCGTGAGATTGGGTTCCCATCCAAATTGTATTATCCGAAGACTCATAAAGAAAGTATATACCATAAGATGAGATGTTGGAATTATTCGTATTGTATTGCCGTAACTCTGGTATCGTATCATTTGAAAAAAGATATAGTCCTTTGTCTAATGTGGCAAAATAAAGCTTGTTCTTCGTTGAAATAATGTGAGTAATATTGTTTGAGTTAATCGAGATTTCTGGAAATAAATAATTCCAATAATGTATTCTTTTAGATTTAGTATTGTAAAAATATATTGTAGGCCAGGCTGATCCGATATATACACCTGAATCAACGGGGCAAATCGTATTAAAACTATTTCCTTGTAAGTATTTGGAGTTGTTGGTATATAGTTTTATTGGTTGATAATTGTTAAAACTATTGGAGCATATAAATGTCGTTTTAGTTGTGCCGGCAATGATATTTCCTGAGTTATCCTGGGCAAGGGCTAATACAGTTGGTTCATACCGATCTTCCACTTTTAATTGGATGTTTTGAAAAGTGTGTGTAGAGTTGTCGAATAAATCTAAACCACCAGCATCGCTTCCTATCAATATATTTCCACTCTGTGTTTGTTCGAATGATGAAACCAGATTGCTTGAAAGAGACTTATGGGAATATTCACGTTCGAAAGAATAGAATGTATTATCTTTTGGATGTGAATAGGCAATGCCACCACTCCATGTTCCAATCCATATTCCACCTTCGTAATCTTTAAAAAGACACCAGATTGATTGATGTGGTATTTGACTATGTGTTTGGGGATTATATTTAAGAAGTTTCCCATTTTGTTCAATAAAGATGCCCCTACTTGTTGCAATCCAAATATTATTGAATTTATCTGTTATAATATCTCTAACCTTTGCATTACTCAAACTCCATTTATTTGTTTTGAATATATAATGATTTGTAACTTTATTCACTAGACTAACAGAAGATACTCCACCGAATAAATAACCTACGATAATGCGATCAGACAAGGAATATATGGAGGAAACTTGCTTTTTTTTCCCAGAATAATATTTAGTGCATTTTTTTTGATGAGAATTAAATCTGTATATATTGCCGTGGCTGTCGCCTAACCATCCATCGTTATTTTCTCCAAAATGGATTACTGTTAAGTTTGGTACATTAACAGTAACTTCATAGAAAGATGATTTGTCAGAACAGAATAACTTCCCATTCGCAATTATCCATACTTTTCCGAAAGAATCTTCGACTATATCTTGAATATTGGGAGTATGTAACAGATTCTTCTTGGAATTGATTAACTGGATTTTATGAAAGCTGTTGTTACTGTAGTTGTAAGTGCATATTCCTGATTGAGTTCCAATATATAAAGTATTATCTTTTGCTACATGCAGTTTTTTTACTCTGTCGTCCATTATGGATGATGAATCCGAAGTATGTCTATAATTAATGAATCGTTTGGAGTTATATTTAAATAATCCTTCTGATGAAGCAACCCATAGATAACCATGCTTATCTCTTGTAATATCATGAATCGCATTAAAGGATAGACCACCAATCGGAGAAATTCTACGGACGTTGATGTTAGCATTTAAAGAAAATCCAATTAAAATAATTAATGCTGTTATTGTTGTTTTGATAAAGTTTGCTTGCAAAATATTTAGCATGGTTAAGGAATTTTATTCGGTTAGTCAGCTTCAAAGCAAAAATAACAATCGATTATCAGATTAATTAACAACTATGTTGCACAAATGTAACATGGTTTGCAATATGCGGTAAAATCTAAAGCTTTTGCCGTAATATCGAAAGAATAGTCATAGGTGGATTAATAGTTTTGAAGAGTCGAAAGTCTCATGTAATCAATGAGTTGATGTGAGTATTAATCTGTAATATAGTTGCCTATGTAAAAACTGAACTAAAACACTAACAAACAATTGTAGAAACAAGATGATGGTTCTATCACTATGTCAAAACTTTAAAAAAAAACGAAAGAAAAATTTATGAAAGAAAAATTATTAAAGCTGCTATTTCTAGGATGGCGGATGAGTTTGTATACAAAATATAGTTTAACGGTACTGTTTATATTAATTGCATCCGTGTGCGCAAACGCAAACTCCATAAATGATAAGTCTGCAAATAGAACTACAGCAACAAATGTTGTTCAAGGAACTGCAGAACAGGATGGAAAGAAAGTAACCGGTAAGGTAGTTGATGAAGAGGGTTTGGCTCTGCCAGGAGTTACCATTACTGTTCATGGTGCCACCAAAGGAGTTATCACTGATATTGATGGGAATTACGAGATTACAGGAATTAAAGCCACTGATAAATTGGTTTTCTCATTTATAGGGATGGAATCTGAAATTGTAGATGTTGATAATAAAACTAAATTAAATGTAACGCTAAAGCCAAAGACTGAAGAGTTAGAGGATGTGACCGTTGTTGCATTTGCAAAGCAAAAAAAGGAAAGTGTATTGGCATCGATTTCAACTGTTGATGTAGGAGAATTAAAAGTTCCATCAAGTAACCTTACAACAGCAATGGCTGGTAGAATTGCTGGTGTAATTTCTTATCAAAGAAGTGGAGAGCCAGGACAAGATAACGCGGAATTTTTTGTAAGAGGAGTTACAACTTTTGGCTATAAGAAAGATCCACTAATTTTGATTGATGGAGTGGAGTTAACAACCACTGATTTAGCTCGTTTGCAGACTGATGATATTGCTAGCTTTTCAATCATGAAAGATGCTACTGCGACAGCTTTGTATGGTGCTCGTGGTGCTAACGGGGTTATTTTAGTAACAACTAAGGAAGGAAAAGAAGGTAAAGCAAAGGTTTCTGTACGATTTGAGAACTCATGGTCAGCACCTACTCAGGATGTGGAATTAGCGGACCCAATTACTTATATGAAACTACATAATGAATCGGTTGTGACTCGAAGTCCTTTTGCTTTCCAGCCCTATACTGCGAGTAAGATTGAAAATACAATTGCAGGTAATGATCCTGTTATGTACCCAATGGTTAATTGGCAAAATATGCTTTTTAAGGATCATACCGTGAATAAGCGACTGAATTTTAATGTCAATGGAGGTGGTAAGGTTGCTCGATATTATTTCGGAGCAAGTGTTTCTCAAGATAATGGTATATTAAAGGTACCATCAGAGAGTAATTTTAATAATAATATCGACTTCAAAAAGTACTTGCTTAGATCTAACATTAATGTAAATCTAACGAAAAGTACTGAGGCAATAATTCGTTTTCAGGCAGGGATTGACGACTATCAGGGACCTTTGAGTGGAGGTGCTGATATTTATAAAATGGTAATGAAGACAAATCCTGTACTATTTCCAGCATATTATAGGCCTGATGAAATGAACCTTTATAAGGATAGAATTTTCTTTGGGAA
The DNA here is from genome assembly GCA_005217565.1 of Puteibacter caeruleilacunae. GTDB lineage: Bacteria > Bacteroidota > Bacteroidia > Bacteroidales > Prolixibacteraceae > Puteibacter > Puteibacter caeruleilacunae. The sequence continues at coordinate 28,746 of SJCO01000025.1, read as the reverse complement.
CTATAGTGAGGGGGAAGGTGATAATTTATACCTAAATCCCTATGCTGAACTAGTTAAAGGCTATAAAGAAATTAGTACATCTCGATTATTGTCTCAGTTTGAAGTAAAACAAGATTTGTCAGGTATTTTAAATGGACTTGGTGCCAGGTTAATGTTTAATATGAATAGAAGTTCATCTTTTACGATAAAACGCTCATATGAACCATTTTACTATACGATTGAATCATACGATAAAGGAACGAAGGAATATACATTATTGCCTCTAAATAAAGATGAGGGGCGTGACTATCTGGGGTATTCAGAGGACGATAAAACGATTACAAATGTATTCTATGGAGAGGCAGCAATAAACTACAATGCTGATTTTAATGAAATTCATGGAGTAAGCGGACTTCTTGTTGGTACAATAAGAGAAGAAACTATAGCTAATCCAGGTAGTCTTGAAAAATCACTTCCTTATAGAAATCTAGGAATCAGTGGTAGATTTACATATAATTATGATTCACGTTACTTCGCTGAATTTAACTTTGGTTACAATGGTAGTGAACGTTTTAGTGAGGATAGTCGGTTTGGATTCTTTCCATCTGTTGGTGCAGGATATATTATCTCTAATGAAGGTTGGTGGAGATCAAGTAAAATAAATAAACTAAAGCTTAAGGCTACTCATGGTATTGTTGGTAATGATGCTATTGGTAGTGCAGATGATCGATTTTACTATTTATCTAACGTGAATTTAGATGCAAGTGGTTCTACTTTTGGAACTGAATTGGATTATAGTAGAAAAGGAGTTGAGATTAACCGTTATGAAAATAAAGATGTAAGCTGGGAAATTGCTCACAAAACAAATGTGGGATTTGAGTTAGGAATTTGGGATGCTATTGAACTGCAGGCAGAATATTTTCATGAATATAGAGAGAATATTTTGATGGAACGTGCCAATATCCCTGCAATACTTGGATTAGAAGCAGATGTCAAAGCAAACATTGGAGAGGCTATAGGACAGGGAATTGATGTTTCATGTGACTTTAATAAATCATTTAATAGTGGATTGTGGTTATCAGGACGTGCAAATTTTACTTATGCTGACAGTGAGTATAAAGCGGTGGAAGAGCCTGACTACTCAGAAACTCCATGGAAATCTAAAATAGGACAAAATCTAAGTCAGCAATATGGTTACATTGCAGAGAGACTATTCTTTGATGATGAAGATATTGATGACAGTCCGGTTCAGACATTTGGGGAATATATGCCTGGTGATATAAAGTATGTGGATGTTAATAGGGATGGTTATATTACTTCATTGGATAAAGTGCCTATTGGACATCCAACAAGCCCTAAAATTGTATATGGAGGTGGTATTTCAGCCGGATGGAAGAATTTTGATATTTCATTCTTCATACAGGGAAGTGCACAGAGTAGCTTTTGGATTGATGTCAAGTCAACATCACCATTTATTAATTTAAATGAAGAAGATGATGGTGTTCCTGATGGTCTGACTGTTAATCAAGCTCTTCTAAAGGCCTATGCAGATGACCACTGGAGTGAGAATAATAGGAATCCATACGCACTTTGGCCTCGCTTATCTTATAAACGCAATCAAAATAATGAGCAGAAAAGTACTTGGTTTATGCATGATGGTGCTTTTGTGAGGCTGAAAAATGTCGAAATAGGCTATAGTTTACCTACACCTATTCTTAAGAAGATAAAATTCAATAAGTTGAGAGTGTATTGTAGCGGTTCAAATCTACATACCTGGTCTAATTTTAAGTTATGGGATCCAGAGAATGCAGGTAATGGACTTGGATACCCAAACCAAAGAGTGATTAATCTTGGTATACAGATCGGTTTATAAAATTGAAGACAATGATAAAGAAAATACAACTATTCATAATGACAATTTCATTGCTAGGTATTATGGGATGCAATGATTACTTGGATGTAGTTCCTGATGGTGTTGGAACTATTGATCATGCTTTTATTGATGCTTATGCGGCGGAAGGTTATCTGTTTACATGTTATCGTTATTTACCTAATAGTGCCCATTTCTCAGAAAATCCAGCCTTGATGGGATGCGACGAAGCGTGGATTATGGATAATGAAATCTATGCTACCAGTAAACTTGGAAATATTAGAGGGAATAGGTTAGCAAAAGGCGAACAGAATAGAAACAGTGTATATTTTGATTTCTGGAATGGAGGAGAAGGAGGCAAAGATTTATGGGAAGGAATAAGGCATTGTAATGTTTTGATTGAGAGAATTAAAGAAGTTCCTGATATGACAGAGGAAGAGCAAAAGAGATATATTGCAGAAGCAAAATTCTTGAAAGCCTACTATTCCTTTTATCTATTAAGGATGTACGGGCCTATTCCAATAATGAAAGAAAATGTTGCCGTTTCGGCAGGGATCGAAGAAGTTAAATTAGAACGAAGACCAATTGAGGAAGGATTTAAGTATGTAATTGATCTTCTTGATGAAGCCTATGAGGATCTTCCTGAAGTCGTTGAGCTGGCTGGACTGGAGGCAGGTCGAGCAACTAAACTAATCAGTTTAGCTCTAAAGGCTAAAGTATTAGTGACATTTGCATCTCCTCTTTTTAATGGAGAAGGCCCTTCTCTTAAAAATTTGGATGGTTTGGAGTTATTTCCGCAAGAAAAAGATAATGCGAAATGGGAACGTGCAAAAGTTGCTTGTTTAAATGCAATTGAATTAGCCCATGTGCAAGGAAAGTCATTGTATTATTTTAATGATGTTATTGCTGTTACTATAAGTGATTCAACAAAGAGAAAAATGAATATTCGTGGAGCAATGACCGCTAAATGGAATGAAGAGATCGTTTGGGGAACTACTTTAAAAGGAGCAATGACTGGTCATCAAAGTAGGTGTGTGCCTACATGGACTACCGATTTTGAAGATCATAGTCAGATGAAGGCAGGAGCAAATCCCACCCTCAATATTGCTGAACTTTTCTATACTAATAATGGGGTACCTATGGAGGAGGATAAGTACTATGATTACATAAATAGGTATAAACAGACAAAATCAGGTGAATCCCATAGATACTACATAGAAAATGGTTCTACTCAACCAATAATGCATTTAAATAGAGAAGTTCGATTTTATGCGGATTTAGCATTTGATCGTGCAACATGGTGGCACTCTGATAAAATGGATGATACACAACCGCGTCATATTAAATGTAAGTTTGCTGAAGAGAATCATCGATTAAATTTCACAGGCTATTATATCAAGAAGAATGTAAATTATAAGAATAGCTACGGATCAGATAATAGGGCTACTATTGATGATTTGCCTTGGCCTGAGATTAGATTAGCAGACTTATATCTTTTATATGCAGAAGCAGCCAACGAATCATTAAATGATGGAAGTATGCCAACAGATGATGTGTTCGAGTATATTAATCTGATTAGAGAAAGAGCAAGCTTGCCTACGATTCAGGAATCTTGGTCAACATTTAGTTCATTCCCAGATAAATATAAGACAAAAGAAGGGATGAGGAGTATTATTCAAAGAGAGAGAGGTATTGAAATGTTTATGGAAGGTCAACGCTTTTGGGACTTGCGTAGATGGGGAATTGCTCATAATGAATTAAATAAAACTATTATGGGATGGAAAACAGATGAAAAAGAGGCAGAAGAATATTTCAAGACACGAATCCTTTATAACCAGAAGTTTTCTCAAAAGGATTATTTCTGGCCAATTGAAGAAGGAAATATTATAAACAACACCAATTTAGTCCAAAATGTAGGTTGGTAATTAAAAACAAATTACGATGAAAATATATGTTTTTATAATTATGATGATTGTTTCTCTTTTATCAGTTAGCTGTGGCGAAGAGAAACTATATGAATCATTGTACAGTTTAGATAATGCTCCTGGCATTGTTACTAATGTTAAGATCGAGAATGGTCCTGGAAATGCCAAAATATCTTATGATCTACCTAACGATAAAGATATTGCATATGTGAAAGGGGTTTATACTGTAAATGGTGTTGAGAAGACTATTATCTCATCTGTGTCGAAGAATCATTTGTTGGTTGAAGGCTTACCTACAGCAAAAGAATATTCTGTCTCTTTAGTCGTATATAGTAATAGTAATATTGGTGGAGAATCAGTGGAAACTATTATAAATCCTTCAAAACCATATTATAAAATGGTTGGTGAGAGTGTTCATATACAGTCTGATTTTGGAGGAGCATTGATTCGATGGCAAAATGAAATGAGAAATGAGTTACTTTTAATTATTTCTGCTGAGGATACAACAGGTTTAATTGATGTGGTTGATTATCACCAAACGACACAATCAGAAGGAGAGTATTTGTTGACTGGGTACGAGCCAGAGGAGACAACTTTTTCAGTGCAAGTAAGAGATGAGTGGAGTAATCTTTCTGACTCTACGGTTGTAGTGACAACACCTCTTTATGAACAACAATTAGATGGACATCTTTGGACTCAAGTTGATCAGGTGAATGATTATTCTGGCGATGTTGGTGGATTTGAAAAACTATACGATGATAAGACTATTTCGTCTGGAGATATGTGGTTATTGGAATATCGTAATAGTTCATTTGTACCTCCTTATTTCTCCTTTACTATGGATTTGGGGGTTAGCGCTGTTATTAGTCGATTCCATTTCTTTGATCGCTGGGGAGGAGATTGGGGATTCAATGGAGGAGAAACCGAGTTCTTTGAAGTTTACGGAAGTAATGAACTAAGTCCGAACTGGGATGACTGGACTGATCTGACTCCGAAGTATGTACCTCAGGTTGTAAAACCTAGTGGTTTACCAATTGGGCAAAATACCAATGAGGATAAAGAAGCTGCATACGCAGGATTTATCTTCCGATGTGATGCAAGTCTTGGAGCCTTTAGGTACATCCGAGTAAGATTCATTGATAATTTCGGACATAAACCTTACTCGTTTGTTCTTACGGAATTGGATTTTTATGGTCAAATTATTGAAGATTAATTCCATTTAAAGAATAAGTATGAATACTTAATAGAATCTTGAAATTATGAGTTTAAAAAAAATAATAAGATCATTGTTTATTGTTGCTTGTGTATTAGCATTAATGATTAGCTGTTCAGATATGGATGATGCGTTTGAGAAATACGTGGGTGATGAGGCTGCAATGTATTTACACAAAGTGGATAGCGTAACTGTTCGTGCAGGACGAAATCGTGTTAAATTTGATGTGTATCCTAACATTGATAACCGTGTTTTGAGTTATAGGGTATATTACAATTATGGACAGGATAGTGTAGATGTTAGAGTTCCAAAACAGGGAGAAGAGTTTTATTCTTTTGTAATAGAGAATTTAGATGAAGGAGTACATTCATTCAATTTTGTTTCTCAAGATGAGGTTCGACTAAAGTCTTTACCAAAAGAATTTATGGCATCTACTTATGGTGACATATATGAATCTCAACTGTCTAATAGAGCAATTAAGTCAAAATTGTATGAGGATAATAAGCTTACCTTAAAGTGGGAAGACACGATAAATGAATATGGAATAAAAATAACCTATACGAATGTTGAGGGTAACACGCAAGTTTTTGAGCAATTTGCACCTTTTTCAGAAAGTGTAGTTGAAAATATTGATGGAAATGAAGTAATTCAGTACCAGACCATATTTAGACCAGAGGAATTAGCATGCGATCTATTTTTTTCAGATAGTATAATTATAGATTTATAACAGTAAATAAGGCACGAAATTTTTCGTGCCTTATTTCATTATGGAAAGATATTGTTGCTGTTTGTCAGAACAAACTTTTGCTTTCAAGATAGTGCTAAGTATGGAATTCATGCTGTGTATTGAATTAACAAACAATAAGTGAATATTAATGATGAAGTTAGATTTTTTGACTGTGATTTTATTTATCTCATTTGTTACTGCAATGGATGGAGTTTGTCAAAGTAGCAGAGAAAATGGTGGAATACAAATGAACTTTAACATGGTTCATCAATATCGAAACAATATTTTAAACCCAACATGGTATATTTACAAGCGAAACTATCAAGAAGATCCTGTTAGTGCTTCGTTGCCTAGGTTTGTTGACTTGAATGGAAATATAGTTAGCCCTACTTCTCGAACAGAAAAGGGAATCAAAATAGCTCCAGATTCAGATCCCCATTTCTTTAAGACATTCTCGAAATTAGAGGCTCCATGTGTTTTATTAAAGTTGCATATAACAGAACATTCAAAAGAACATAGGATAATGTTAGGGGTAGGAAATGATGAAGACAATGTCGCTTTATTATCGTGTATCCAAAAGCAAGGTAGAGAATATTTTATCTTTGAATTAAAACAAGATGGTAAAAATACTATTAACAAAACTTTTAATGGTTTTGATATTAAAAATGAGGAATTTACGTTGTTTTTTCTGCTAGGGAATGACGATTTTAGTTTTTTCATTAAGACTAGGCAGGGAGTACAACGTATTGGTATGGTCGCTAATAGTCGGACTATGTTTACACAACCTGAAAAGTTAAAGCTTATGTCTCCTATGTTTGGTGGGAAGGTGTCAAATAACGGGAGTCTTAGCATTGGTTCTTTTGATGCAGGATATTTTGAAGGAATTGGACATGCAGATGTTCGAAGTGTAACTTATGAAAATGGAGAACCTGTACGTAATGAAAAAGGGAATTTTTATATATCTACGTCAGCGCGTTTAATGGGGAAGAATGGTGGTTCAGGAGGAATTTGCGTTTATGAAATTGATAATCATGGTAGAATTATTAGGCCTGTGAGCTTAATTGTTGCCCAAAATGAAACTTGGATAGAGGCAGGAACTGCAGCAAAATTAGTATTTGATCGAAAATTAGAACAGTGGCTATATGTTGCCAGGGCGTTTCCTTCTCCTGGAGGCTCAATTCATATTGGCATAACAAATGAGAATTTAATCCATGATGGTTTGCATATAGTAACATGTAAAAAGCATAGAGGTATTTTGTCCAATTCGCTGGATGGTGATTTAATTCAGATTAAGAATGATTGGTATTTAGCTTATCATGGCGGGAATCCGAGAAGACTACATATTGCAAAAAGTCGGGATCTCAAAAAATGGGAAGAAATAAGTGAGACAAATACAGGTGAAGGCATATCCATTTTTAATAGAAAAGGAGAATTTTTTATTATCGATGCAACTTCTCAAAAAAGGATGAATATTCGAAGAATGTTCCAGCCTTCAGAAGTAGTTGGGGCTATTGACTTAAAGCCTTCTCCTGGTAATTCTCGAAGAAATGGAGGTTATCCTTGGGGTACGCTAATTCCTATTGAAAGAGAGAATGGAGTTCAATATCTTATGATTTGTTTCTCAATGGATGAATATATTGAAAGTAATAATGGAGATATATTTACCTATGGTGACTTATATTCGTATCTAAGTGATATACATTAATAATTAAAGGAATGAAGTATCTAATAACGATAGTCTTACTGTCCTGCATCTTGGGAGCAATGGCTCAAAGAAAGATTGATTTTGAAAAACTAGATTCACCGATTATTTTTAGAGGTGATTATAAATTTGCCTACAGGGATCCAGCTGTTGTTTTTCATAATGGCGTTTTTCATCTTTATTTTACAGTTGTTGAAAGAGCTACTGATGAAGGTTATTTCTTATATACTGGTTATAGTCGTAGCAACGATTTGATGCATTGGAGCTTCCCCAAAATAATTACGCCAAGAGATAGGACCTTAAATTACAGTAGTCCTGGTAATGTAGTTCGTTATGATGATCAGTGGATTATTTGTTTGCAAACTTATCCTCAGCCTAATATGGAGGTATGGGGAAACAATGATAGTCGGATATGGATTATGAGAAGTAATGATTTGGAGAATTGGTCAGAGCCTGAACTACTAAAAGTTAAAGGGAATAATATTGCTATTGAAGAAATGGGGCGTATGATAGATCCTTATTTATTGGAGGATCAGGATGTAGCTGGTAAATGGTGGTGTTATTATAAACAGAAGGGAGTTTCTATGTCCTATTCCTACAACCTGAAAGACTGGATTTACTGTGGAAATTCTCATGCCGGAGAGAATGTTACGGTTCTAAGTAAGAATGGAGAATATGTGATGTTTCACTCTCCCGAAAATGGAATAGGAGTAAAACGATCGAAGTCGCCTATTCAATGGGGTGCAGATGAACAGTTGATAACACTGGGTCAGGTTGATTGGCCGTGGGCACAACGACGGCTAACAGCAGCGACTGTAATAGACCTGACTGGCAATAAAAATATAGGAAAGTATATCATGTTTTTTCATGGAGGAAAGCATGATGATAGAGTTCCTGTTCGCAATTGCCATCATAATGCTAGTTTGGCAATAGCTTGGAGTGATGACCTGATAAACTGGGAATGGCCAGGTAAATAGCTATTGCCAAGTTATCCACCCTAACCTTTTATTAGGGTGGATTTCAGTAGACAATGCATGACATTTGGTCAAAATAACGATTTTCATTAGTCAGATTATGGAATATCGTTTATGGGTTTATTGGGTGTATATTTCTCCTTATAAAGCTTTGGTGACATCTTAAAATGGTCTTTAAAACTTTTAGAGAAATAGGCATGAGAGGTGAATCCACTCTTAAATGCTATTTCTGTAATATTTAAATCTGTTTTAGTTAGTAAATCTGTTGCTATATTTAACTTCACAATGCGCATAAATTCGGACGTAGACTGACCGGTAAGACTTTTTATTTTGCGATGAAGCTGACTTCTACTTAGTCCTGCCTCATAAGCTAAGTCTTCTGTTGAAAGGTGTTCGTCAGAGAGATGTTCTTGGATGAGTCTCTGAACTTTAGTTATAAATTGATTGTCAATATCATTTAGAGGTGTAGAATTGGATGGTTGATCTCCTTGGTTGAAATATGCTTGCAGACGTTGACGTTGCAGTAATAGGTTTTCAATTCTTCCTAACAGAATCTGAGGATCAAATGGTTTGGTCAGGTAAGCATCAGCACCATATGTAAATCCCTGTAATTGATTCTTTGTGTTGTTTAAAGCTGTTAATAGAATAACAGGAATATGTGAGGTAACGACATTTGATTTAATCTTATTGCATAATTCCATACCATCCATTTCGGGCATCATCACATCAGATAAAACAAGATCAATAGACTGAGAAGAGACAATCTTGAGCGCTTCATGTCCATTGCTTGCCTGTAATGTTTGGTAATGTGAGGAGAGTATGTCAATGATAAATGCTTGTAAGTCGAGATTATCTTCAACTATCAAAATTGTTGTATCGGCTTTGGTTTCCTTTGTCAATGCTGTAACGCGATCTAAATCGATATTGCCATCTGGAATAATTATTTCTGATTGGTCTGAGCTATAGTTTTCTTGCCTTAATGGTAGCTGAAGGCTAAAGCAACTGCCTTTTTGTAGGGTACTTGCCGCAGTGATATTCCCGTTATGCAGAAGCGTATATTCTTTGCACAATTCAAGACCAATGCCAGTACCTGATGCCGCATTTTCTCCTTGTTCAAAGCGATTAAATATTGTTGGCAGATTTAGTTTGCTAATACCTTTCCCAGTATCTGTGATTAGGATTGATATAGCATCAGCTATTTGGGGAGTACCAAATGAAATCTCATTTTCATGATCCGTAGGGGCACAAGCAACAGCGACATCAATAGTTAAAATAATTGAGCCGTTGGCAGGAGTATACTTAAATGCATTGGCTAAAAGGTTCACAATAATTTTATCTAGCTTATCCTTATCAGCTTCTATAATTTCAGGCTCAAGAAGATTGAATTGGAACTGATAGTTGATGCCCTTTTGCATTGCAAGTTGAATGAAGCTAAGATAACGTTCTTCAATAAATTCAAAAAGATTAAATGAGGAGACTTTTAATTCACTTTTACCTGATTCCAGTTTGCGTAGCTCTAAAATCTGATTTACGAGGGCAAGTAGTCTGTTGGTATTTCTATTCATCACATCAATGTATGACTGCACTTTTACTGGGATGTGATTGAAGTTATTAAGTATTTGTAAAGGACCTGATATTAATGTTAATGGTGTTCTTAACTCGTGAGAAATATTGGTAAATAAGCGGAGTTTCATCTCGCTGAGTTCTTTTTGATTTTCTTTCTCCATTCTTTCTCGCTCCACTTGCTGCTTAAGCTTGTGTCGTTCTTTGAAAAAATGTGCAATGGCATAAAGAATAGCTGTAATAAAGATAAAGTAAGCTAGTAAGGCCCATGTTGAACGCCAAAGAGGTGTTGCAATGGTAATTCTTATCTTTAAAGGCTTATCATTCCATACTTGATCATTATTACAAGCCTTTACTTCAAAGGTGTACTCTCCATCAGAAAGGTTGGTAAAAATAGCGCTAGACTCCTTAGTGCAATCCACCCATTGTTCAGAATGACCTTTTAATCGATATTTAAATTGATTCTTCTCCGGGAGCAAATAATTATCGGCAGAGAAATCAAACCTAATGTCAGTTTCATTGGCGTTAAGTTTAAGGTGTGCAATGGAATCGATTCTATCTAAACTAAAGTAGTTAATATTAGTGTTGTGGTTCACAACAATATTGTGGATAAGAACATTGGGCTTAACATTATTCGTTTTTAGTTTTTTGGGATCAATCACCGTAAAGCCATTCGTGCCACCGAAATATAAATTCCCTTTATGATCCTTGAGTATTGCTTTCGGAGTGAATAAATTTCCTTGGATACCGTCTTCCTTGGTTAAGTGTCTTATTTCTTCCTTGTTTTGATCGAATGAATAAATTCCATTGTTTGTGGTTATCCAATAACGGTTATGATTGTCTTGAATAATTCCATAAACATCTAATCCCTTAATAGCACCGTCTAGATCTTCTTCTCTGAATGTATTTGTTTGAGGGTCGTATATGGATATTCCATGAGATTTTGTTCCTAGCCAGATTTCATTGTTCGATGATTGGTAAAGAAAGTATATACTATTTGATGATATGTTACTATTTTTTGCGTTGTAATGGACAAGTTTAGGGAGTGTGTCATTTGAGAAAATGTATAGCCCTTGGTCTAAAGTTGCAAAATAGAGTGTGTTCTTCGTCGATAGAATATGTGAGATATCTGATGAATTGATGGAGATATGTGGGAATGATCGATTCCATGGATGAATTGTTTTTGATTTAGTATTGTAAAAATATGTTGTATGATTCCTAAATCCGACATACGTTCCAGAATCAACAGCGCATAGTGAGTGAACATTTATCCCGGGTAAACACATCGATCTGTTGGTATGTAATTGGATCGGTTTGTAATTATATGTATTTTGAGGACATAGAAATGCGGCTTTAGTAGTTCCAACAAAGATGTTTCCTACTTTATCTTCCACGAGGGACTTAACTGTTGTTTCATATTGCTTCTCTACTTTTAGCTTGATGTTTTTAAATGTGTGAGTTGAAGTGTTAAATACATCTAGTCCTCCAGCATCACTGCCTACAAGAATATCTCTACCCATTGTTTGCACAAATGAAGACACCATATTGCTCGAAAGAGAATTATTAGATTGATCATGATGAAAAGTGTAATATGTATTATCATTTGGGTGTGAATAAGCAACGCCACTACTCCAAGTTCCCAGCCAAATACCATCAGCACTATCCTTATAGAGACACCAAATTGACCTGTGCGGCATATCTTTGTGCGTGTTGGGAGTATAATTAAGAAGTTGACCATGTTGATCAATAAAAATACCTTTACTGGTAGCAAACCAAATATTATTGAATTTATCCGCTAAAATATCACGTACATTTTCATTACTTAATTTCCAACTATTTGTTTCGAAGCGGTATTGATATGAACTATTATTGGCTAATGAGACAGAAGTTGCACCGCCGAAGAGATAACCGATAATTATTCTTTCTGATGTCGAATAGATTGAAATAATCCGCCTTTTTTTACCTGAGTAGAATCTGGTGCCTTTTTTTTTGAAGGGATTAAATTTAAATATATTTCCTCGGTTATCACCAAGCCATCCAATACTCTTATCGATATTTCCAAAATGGATTGTTGTCAAATTTGGTATGTTAAGATCAACTTCATAAAAATAGGAAGCTTTAGAACAGAATATTTTCCCATCAGCAATAATCCATATTTTGCCAGATGAATCCTCCGCTATATCATGTATGTTGGGAGAATGTAATCGCTGTTTGTGAGCATCAAATAATGGGATTTTATGAAAATTGTTCTTTTTGTAGTTGTGTATGCACAGTCCTGAATGAGTTCCAATATAAAGAGAACTGTCTTTAGCTACGTGAAGTTTTTGAATTCTATCATCTATTAGTGATAACGAATCTGTAACAGTATGTCTGTAATTTATAAATCGTTTGGAATTATATTGAAATAATCCTTCAGAGGAAGCTATCCATAGATACCCATAATTGTCTTTTGTTATATCGTGAATCTCGTTAAAAGATAAACCTCCAGCGGGAGTAATCCTTCTTAAGTTAATGCTGGCACTTGATGAAAAACCAATAGAAATAATTAATGCAGTTAGAATGGCATTGAGGAATTTCTTGTATGAAATATCTGATTTGAGTGTGTGCATTGTTTGTGGTTTATTCAGTTAGTCACTTTGGATTCAAATGTAGTAAACGATTGTGATATAAGCTGTAAGCATTGTTGCATGCATGCAACACAATGGACGTAATGCACCAATATCTAAGATTTTTACAACAATATCTAAAAAATGAGCTGATTGATATGGGTAGTTTTAAACCACTCAAATTGAGATGAAGAGAATTATTATAACCCATAATACAATAGCCTATGTAAGAAAAAACAGAAACTCTAGCGAACTACAGAAAAATGATTTTAAATCATTGTGTCAAAACTAAAAACGAAAAGAAAAATTTATGAAGAAAAAATTATTGAGGCTTCCATTGATGGAATGGAAGTCATGGTTGTATGCTAAATGTAGCCTAATTATAATGTTTGTTGTCTTTATGACCGTGGGCGCAAACGCAAAGACTGATATGCATCGGACAAATTTCATTGCAGAGGATGTAAGTGAAGATATGATGTTGCAGGACGGGAAAAAAGTAACCGGTAAGGTCATAGATGAAGAGGGATTGGCTCTTCCAGGAGTTACCATTACTGTTCATGGGGCCACAAAAGGTGTTATCACTGATATTGATGGGAAATATGAGATTACAGGTATAAAGGCCAGCGATAAGCTGGTGTTCTCATTTATCGGAATGGAATCACAGATCATTGATGTTGATAATAAAACCAAGTTAAATGTTACGTTGAAACCAAAGACGGAAGAATTGGATGATGTTACAGTGGTGGCATTTTCAAAGCAGAAAAAAGAGAGTGTACTGGCATCTATTTCAACTGTTGATGTCAGCGAACTAAAAGTCCCTTCAAGCAACCTAACAACAGCAATGGCAGGTAGAATTGCCGGTGTAATTTCTTACCAACGAAGCGGAGAACCAGGGCAAGATAATGCGGAGTTCTTTATTAGAGGTGTTACAACGTTCGGTTACAAGAAGGATCCTCTCATTTTGATTGATGGAGTGGAATTAACTACAACTGACTTGGCTCGTTTGCAGACTGATGATATTGCTAGTTTCTCTATTATGAAAGATGCTACTGCTACCGCGTTGTATGGTGCTCGTGGTGCTAATGGTGTAATTTTGGTGACAACTAAAGAAGGAAAAGAGGGAAAGGCTAGAGTTTCTGTACGCTTTGAGAATTCATGGTCAACGCCTACCCAGGATGTGGAACTAGCTGACCCGATTACATATATGAAACTTCACAATGAGTCAGTTGTAACCCGTAGTCCTTTTGCATTTCAACCATATACAACGGATAAGGTTGAAAATACGATTGCTGGAAATCATCCTGTTTTATATCCCAATGTGGATTGGCAAGGCATGTTGTTTAAGGATCATACAGTAAATAAGCGTTTTAATTTCAATGTCAGTGGAGGTGGGAAAATTGCCCGATATTATTTAGGTGCAAGTGTTTCACAAGATAATGGAATTTTAAAAGTCCCATCAGAAAGCAATTTTAACAATAATATTGATTTTAAGAAATACCTGCTAAGGTCAAATATTAATGTAAATCTAACTAAAACTACCGAGGCGATTATTCGTTTTCAGGCAGGAATAGATGATTACAAAGGACCTTTGGAAGGGGGAGCCGAGGTATATAAAATGGTGATGAGGACTAATCCTGTTTTATTTCCAGCATTCTATGAGCCAGATGAGGCGAATAAATATAAGGACCGGATTTTCTTTGGAAACTATAGCGAAGAAGAAGGAAGTGACCTTTATATAAATCCTTATGCGGAATTGGTTAAAGGATATAAAGATAAGAGTACTGCCAGACTGTTGTCTCAATTTGAGATTAAACAAGACTTATCTGCTATTTTAGACGGTTTGAGTGCAAGAGCAATGTTTAATATGAACCGTACTTCCTCGTTTACGATCAAGCGATCTTATGAACCATTCTTTTATTCCATTGATAGCTATGATAAGAAAACGGGAAAGTATACTTTGTTGCCGTTGAATAAAGATTCCGGACGTGATTATCTTGACTATTCAGAGGATGCAAAATCAATTAAGAATGTATTTTATGGGGAAGCAGCAGTTAATTATAGCGCCACATATGATGAGAAACATGGAGTAAGCGGATTGCTTGTTGGTACTATTAGAGAGGAAACTAATGATAGTCCTGATAATTTGGAAAAATCTTTGCCTTATCGAAATCTTGGAGTAAGTGGGCGTTTTACTTATAATTATGATTCACGCTACTTTGCAGAGTTTAACTTTGGATATAACGGAAGTGAACGTTTTAGTGAAGATAGTCGATTTGGTTTTTTCCCTTCGTTTGGTGCAGGGTATATTATTTCTAATGAAGGTTGGTGGCGATCTAATAAGATAAATAAATTAAAGCTTAAAGGAACGTACGGTATTGTAGGAAACGATGCTATCGGAAGTGCTGATGATAGGTTTTACTATTTATCAAATGTTAAACTAGATGCAGATGGATTTACATATGGTACAGAACTTAATTATGAGAGGAAAGGTGTAGAAATAAAAAGATATGAGAATAAGGATGTTAGTTGGGAAATCGCCCATAAGACGAATGTGGGATTTGAGTTAGGAATCTGGGATGCTTTAGAGATTCAGGCAGAGTACTTTCATGAGTATAGAGAAAATATTCTGATGAACAGAGCCAATGTTCCTGCTATTCTCGGATTAGAGGCTGATGTAAAAGCAAATATTGGAGAGGCTATTGGTCAGGGAGTTGATATTTCATGTGATTTTAATAAGTCTTTTAATAATGGCTTATGGCTTTCAGGACGTGCCAACTTCACATATGCTGATAGTGAATATAAGGTTGTAGAGGAACCGGATTACTCGAAAACACCATGGAAATCGAAAGTTGGGCAGAATTTGAGCCAGCAATTCGGATATATCGCAGAAAGATTGTTCTTTGATGAAGAGGACATCGAGGATAGCCCTATTCAGACATTTGGCGAATATATGCCAGGCGATATCAAATATATGGATGTAAACAAGGATGGTTATGTGACCTCTTTAGATAAAGTACCTATTGGACATCCAACAGACCCAAAAATCGTATATGGTGGAGGTCTTTCTGCAGGATGGAAGAATTTTGATATCTCTTTCTTCTTGCAAGGAAGTGCACTAAGTAGTTTCTGGATTGATGTAGAGAAGACATCACCATTTATTGATAACGATGCGAAGGATGATGTTATCGTTAACCAAGCGCTTCTAAAGGCCTATGCCGATGATCACTGGAGTGAAAATAATAGAAATCCTTATGCACTATGGCCTCGTTTATCTTACAAGTACAATGATAACAATGGGCAAAGAAGTACCTGGTTCATGCATGATGGGGCATTTCTTCGATTAAAGAATGTGGAAATAGGATATAACTTACCAAGAACTGTTTTAAGAAAATACAAACTGCAAAAGCTTCGTGTTTATTGTAGCGGATCAAATTTGCACACTTGGTCAAATTTTAAATTATGGGATCCAGAGAATGCGAGTAATGGCTTAGGTTATCCTAACCAAAGAGTTATAAATCTTGGTATTCAGATCGGTTTATAAAATTGAAAATCATGATAAAGAAATTAAAACTATTCATATTGACATTTGCATTGCTAGGTATGGTAGCATGTAATGATTATTTGGATGTTGTTCCAGATGGTGTAGGAACAATTGATTATGCTTTTATTGATGCATATGCAGCTGAAGGGTATTTGAGTACCTGTTATCGCTATTTGCCTAATAGTGCAGGATGGTCTTCAAATCCAGCCTTGCTAGGTGCCGATGAGGTGTGGGTGCATGATAATGAGGTTATTGCCTCAAATCGTTTAGGTAATGTTCGCGGAAATCGCTTGGCTGAGGGAGAGCAAAGTAGAGGAAAGGTTTATTTTGATTTCTGGAATGGTAGTGAAGGAGGAAAAGACTTATGGGAAGGAATCAGACATTGCAATGTTCTGATTGAACGTATAAGCGCTGTGCCAGATATGACAGAGGAGGAGCATAAACGGTATATAGCTGAGGCTAAATTTCTAAAGGCATATTATTATTTCTATCTATTGAGGATGTATGGACCTGTTCCATTGATCAAGGAAAATATACCTGTTTCTGCAGGAGTGAATGAGGTTAAACTCGAAAGAAGTCCTTTAGAAGAAGGCTTTAGTTATGTTGTTGAGTTGCTGGAAGAATCATTTATTGATCTGCCTGAATATCTTGAGTTGGAAGGCTTAGAGGCCGGACGTGCAACCCAATTAACAAACCGAGCATTAAAAGCCAGAGTATTAGTTACTGCTGCATCTCCATTATTTAACGGAGAAGGTTTATCATTGAAAAACTTAGATGGCACAGAACTTTTTCCTCAGCAAAAAGATATGAGTAAATGGGAGACAGCAAAGATTGCCTGTAGAGAAGCTATTGATTTGGCGCACTCCCAAGGTAAAGGCTTATACTATTTTAATGATGTTTTTTCTGTTGCGATAAGTGATTCAACCAAACAAAAGATGAATATCCGTGGAGCAATGACAGCAAAATGGAATCAAGAAATAATATGGGGGACTACAATTAAAAATGGAATGACAGAACATCAGAAAAGGTGTCCTACCACATGGGTCAATCAATCTTCTGAGCATAATTCTATGAAAGCTGGAGCAAATCCAACATTGAATGTTGCAGAACTCTTTTATACGAAAAATGGAATTCCTATGGAAGAAGATAAAGATTTTGATTACCTGGGCCGATATGATCAAAAGGAGGTTGAGGTTGATCATCGCTATTTTATGAAGGTTGGTTCTTTACAACCTAATATGCACTTTAATAGAGAGGTTCGCTTTTACGCAGATTTAGCTTTTGACGGCTCTAGTTGGTGGCATTCTGATAAGATGGATGATAAGGATCCTCGCTATATCAAATGTAAGCAAGGAGAGATTCATCATCGTCAGAATAACTTTACAGGGTATTTCATCAAGAAAAATGTGAATTATAAAAACACATATGGAACTGATAATCGTGCTACGATTGATGATCTTCCATGGCCTGAGATGAGATTGGCAGATTTGTATTTATTATATAGTGAGGCTGCAAATGAGGTGCTACCTGATGGTGGTGTTCCTACAGATGATGTATATGAGTATATTAATTTAGTGCGTGAAAGAGCTAGCCTGCCAACAGTTCAGGATGCTTGGACGAATTATAGTTCATTACCTAATAAATATAAAACAAAAGAGGGGATGAGAGAGATTATTCGTCGTGAGAGAGCTATTGAAATGTGTATGGAAGGTCAACGTTTTTGGGACTTAAGAAGATGGCGTATTGGTCATGAAGAGTTAAATCAATCAATAAAAGGTTGGAAAACAGATGAAGAGGGTGCAGAAGAGTACTATAAACCTCGCACGATATTTAGTCAAACTTTCACTCAAAAAGATTACTTCTGGCCGATTGCAGAAAGTAATATCGTGAATAACACCAATTTAGTCCAGAATCAAGGTTGGTAATCTAAAAAAATATAGAAATGAAGTTAAAATATTTAATATATAGCAGTGTCTTTTTTTTGCTGTGTTTAGGCTGTGGAGAAGAGAAAGTTTATGAAGCATTATATAATTCAACTCATGTTCCTGGAAGTGTAGCCAATGTGGTCGTAGAGAATGGACCGGGAGAGGCGACGATTAGTTATGATTTATCTAATGATAGGGATATTGCATATGTAAAAGGAACTTATACTGTTAACGGAGAAGAAAAGGCTGTAATTTCTTCTGTTTCAAAGAATCATTTGCTAATTGAAGGATTACCTGAAGCTAAGGAGTATCCAGTTTCATTGGTTGTTTATAGTAATAGTAATGTCGCAGGTTCCGAGGTGAACACTGTGATTAATCCTTCAGAACCATATTATAAAGTTGTTGGACGGAGTGTGGACGTATTTTCAGACTTCGGTGGAGCATTGATAAAGTGGGATAATGAAGAAAGGAAGGAATTATTAGTTATCGTTTCATCAGAAGATTCAACAGGAACGATGGATGTTGTTGACTATCATCAAACAACACAGGTAAAAGGAGAGCTTCTTTTGACAGGTTATGAACCAGAAGAGACTGCTTTCTCAGTTCAGGTGAGAGATAAGTGGAGCAATTTGTCTGATTCCGTAAATGTTGCGATAACTCCACTATATGAAGAAAGACTTGATGGAAAATTATGGACGTTGACTAACCTTGAGACTGATTATCCTGGAGATGTAGGTGGATTTGAAAAACTAGATGATGGTAAAACAAGAAATGGAGGTGATCGTTGGACTGTAGAATATAAGACTAATGTTCAGATTCCTCCTTATTACTCATTTACATTTGATTTAGGCGTTTCAGCAGTGATTAGCCGCTTCCATTATTTCAATAGGTGGAGCAAAAGTTGGTCTTACAATAACACTGAAACAGAATTTTTTGAAGTTTATGGAAGCAATGAGCTTAGTCCTGATTGGGATGATTGGACAGACCTTACTCCTGATTATATGCCTCAGATTACTAAGCGTAGTGGTTTGCCCGTAGGTCAGAATAATGATGAAGACAAACAAGCTGCTTATGATGGTTATATATTTAGGTGTGATGCAAGCTTAGGAGCTTTTAGATATATAAGAGTGAGGTTGATTGACAATTTTGGACATAATCCAGTAGGCTATACCTTGACAGAGTTAAATTTTTATGGACAGGTTGAGGGAGAATAGTATGTCAATTGTCTAGGCTTAATTATAAGCAATTATTGAATTTATAAACTTAGAGAAGATGTTAAGAAATAAAGGAGATATATTTAGTGTTATTGCTGCTCTAATTGTGATGATAACAAGTTGTTCAGAGATGGACGATAACTACGAGCAATTTATTGATAGTGAGCCAACTGTTTATTTGCATAAAGTAGATAGCGCAAGGGTAAGGTCAGGGCGTAACCGTGTGCAGTTTGAAATTTTGCCTAATATTGATAAAAGAGTTGAGGGATATCGAATCTTTTACAATTTTGGAGAGGATAGTATTGATACCTCAATTCCAGGTGCAGACGAAGAATCTTTAGCTGTAATTATCGATGAGCTTGATGAAGGAATACAAACATTTGAGGTAGTATCAATAGGTGAGAAAGAACTAAGATCACTTCCTGCAGAATTCATTTCGTCGATCTATGGTGAGATATATGAATCTAGATTATCCAATCGTTTTATTAAATCAAAAGAGTTTAATGAAAATGAATTAGAAATAGGTTGGGGGGATACTCATGGTGAATATGCTATTGAAATAATGTATACTGATCTTAATGGAGAAAAGATAACCTATAAGCAGGAAACTCCGTTCGAAGAGTCAATTCTTGAAAATGTAAACAAAGATAAACCGGTTTCTTATAGAACAGTTTATAAACCAAATGAGCTTGCAGTTGATTTGTTTTATGCCGATGAGATTGTTTTATCTTTTTAGTGTTTTAATGATGTTAATAACTGCAGGATTTTTCCTGCAGTTATTTTAGTTTTCTATTGTCTAATAGCGGAAGTATTAAAGGGGTGATAAATAAAAGAGAAGAGATGAAGTTAGTAAGTATATTTTTATTGGTATTATGTGCTTTTTGTGCATGCAATGCACAAAAGGAAAAGTCAAATGCATATCATATCAATCCGTTTATTTGTACAGGTGGAGATCATGGGCAGACTGATGTTGCGGCAGCAGTTCCCTTTGGGATGGTAAAGCCATGTCCTGATAGTGATCCGATTAATCATTCTGGTTACAACTTTGAAAGTGATAAAATATTCGGATTCTCCAATACTCGTTTTAGTGGTGTTGGATGTAAAGGGACAGGTGGAAATTTACGGATAATCCCCTTTGTTGATCCGATAAATATTGATAAACCTGGATCATTTAAGATCGATAAATCTACCGAAATAGCAGTGCCTGGATATTATTCCGTGCAGTTGGAAAATGGAATCAAGGCAGAACTAACAGCTACCCGTCAAATAGCTATACATCGTTATCATTTTCCCGCAAATGTAAAACAAGGAATTCTGATTGATTTAGCCTCATCATTCATGAAAACCCTTAATGTAGACTTCACGATTAAGGATAATATCATTTTGGGAGATGTAAAGTGTACTAATGTTTGCGATAAGGGGAAATACAAGTTCTATTTTGCCATCAAAGTTGATGGAGATTTGATGCTTGTTAAAAAAGGGAATAAAGTATTTGCTGAATTTCAGCATGAGGAAAAGTCAATAATTGATACCTACGTGTCTGTATCTACAGTAAGTTCTGAAAATGCTTATCAGACACTAATTAAAGAACAGCCAGAATTTAATGCTTCAAGAAAAGCTGCATTTAAAGCGTGGGCTGAGTTAGTTGATGTTGTAGATATTGAAACCGATGATATTGAGCAAAAGCAACTTTTTTATACACATCTTTATCATGTTGCGCAGTCTCCATTTGTAGTTCAAGATTTCAATGGACAATACAGGGGAAGTGATGAGAAAATATATCAACTTCCTAATGGGGAAGATCACTATTTTGGTTGGTCAGTATGGGATACTTTCCGTTCAAAGCATCCCCTTTTAAGTGTGCTTTATCCAGAGCAATATACAAATATACTAGCCAGTATGTGTACGCTTTATCAGCAAGGGAAGCAACCATGGGCAACCCAAACAGAGCCATATCCGACAATTAGGACAGAGCATACGGTTGTCTTGCTATTGGATGGATTGAGAAAGGGATTACTTGATTTTGATCTTAATGAAATTTATTACTCTATTAAAAATGAGATAGATAACCAGTTGGAATGGCATTCTCCTGGCCATATTCTTGAATCATCGTACGATAGCTGGGCCTTTGCTCAGATTGCAAAGGTGCTTGGCCATGAAGAGGATTACAAGCATTACATGGATATTGCGATGAATTATAGAGAAACCTGGAACAAGGTATTCATGAAATTAGAAGATGATGCTGATAAGATGCATGCTCGTGGTATTTATGAAGGTACACTTTGGCAATATCGATGGTTTGTTCCTTTCGATATTGAAGGCATTCAGACAATGCTTGGCGGCAAGGAAGTCTTTGAAAAACAATTAGATGAATTCTTTGAAAAAGAACTATTCAATGTGGGCAATCAGCCAGATATTCAGGTACCTTTCCTTTATAATTATACTAATTCGCCTTGGAAATCACAGCAGTTGGTACAGAAATTATTGACTGGAGAACTCAATAACTGGTATGGAACACACTTTAAAAGAAAGGAGCCTGAGTTCCGAAAGATTTTCCAGACAACACCTCAGGGGTATATTACCCAAATGGATGATGATGCAGGAACTATGAGTGGATGGTACTTATTAGCATCACTTGGGCTCTATCAAACCTGTCCGGGAGAGTCTTACTTTTGGGTAACCATTCCATTATATAAATCATGTACAATCAAGCTTCCTCATGGAAAGACTTTCACCATGAAGGTTGAAGGACCTCGTTCGGAAAATGCTAAAATAACCGAATTGGTTCTGAATGGGAAAAAACTGAATAATTTATCCATTGATTATTCCGATATATATAATGGAGGAACGTTGGTTGTGAAAACTTGTGAAGATTTGAATTAAGATTGATTTCGAAGGAAGTTGTTAATGCTGCCATTTCCCGAAGGTGTTTATTTAATTATTAGTGTCATGAGTGTGCACAGCCTAGAGGACTAAATATGGAGCATAAGAAAAATGACTTTGCCATGATCAGGAATTAGAAAATATACAATTAATATGAAAGAGATATTTTTATTCTTTGTTGCATTAACATTGCTGCAATGCACACAATCTGACGATAAGCTTACTTATGAGCATGGATCATTTGAGCCTACCTGGGAATCTTTTACGACACAATATAACGTGCCGGAGTGGTATAGTAAGGGCAAATTTGGAATATGGGTACATGCCAGTCCTCAGGATGAAGCAGAAGCTGGCGATTGGTATGCACGGAATTTATATAACGAGGGACACAGGCAGTATAAACATCATTTAGATCGGTTTGGTCATCCCAGTGAATCAGGATATAAGGATATGTGTAACGAATGGAGGCTGGAAGATTGGAATCCTGATGCAATGATGGCTCTGTATAAAAGGGCAGGAGCCCGGTTTTTTGTAGGTATGGGTAACCATCATTGTAACTTTGATATGTGGGATAGTAAATATCAAGAGTGGAATAGTAAGAATATTGGTCCAAAGCGTGATGTGTTGGGCGAATGGAAGAAAGCAGCCGATAAGTATGGATTGCGTTTTGGAACTTCGCTGCATGCTATTAATACTTGGGGATGGTTTGATTCTGGTCGCAAAACTGATACAGTGGGTGTGTATAAAGGTATTCCCTATGATGTTGTTTCTGCCTCAAAAAAAACTGGCAAAGGTAAATGGTGGGAAGGTTACGATCCTTATGAACTTTATGGTCCTCCGCATGAACCTGGAACGAATGGAGCGCCACCAACTGAGGAGTTTATGTTGAAGTTTTACAATCGTTTTAAAGATGTGGTTAGTAAATATGAGTTGGATTATCTTTATTGGGATTCTCATTATAATGGAGTTTGGCGTCAGTTTGTACGCTTTGCTGATACTATCCCTTCAAATGCAGAGCGTTCATTACGTGAGACTCCTTTTAAGAATATGGGAAAAACAGCTATTGCGCACTTTTATAATACCAATATGAAGAGACACGGTGGTCAACTGGAGGCTGTAACAACGATTAAAAGTGTACCCGAAGAGTTTAGAACAGGATTGGTTCACGATTATGAGCATGGCACACCAGATAAAATCATGCCACATATTTGGGAGCGTGGTTATGGTTTAGGTGGATGGCATTATAGTAAAGGTCAGTATAAAAAGAAGCGTACTAAACAAGCACTTGGATTATTGATTGATGTGGTTTCTAAAAATGGGGTGTTGTTGATGAATATTCCTATGTCTCCTCGTGGTAAGCACGATCCATTGGCTGTTGAAACATTGAAAGAGATTGGTGACTGGATGGACATCAATGGAAAAGCCATTTATGATTCAAAACCATATACTACTTTCGGATGTGGAAAAATACGATATACGCGAAATGATAATAAGGTATATGTGTTTGTTCCAGATGCAGTACCAAATACCAATATCGCACTGACTGATTTTTCAAAAGGAAATTTAGCTATTGCCAAGTGTCGCTTGTTGGGTAGTAATGAGGATATAAGCTGGAAGCAGGACAATGATAAAATGATGGTTACATGGCCTGAAAAACTACCATCGTTGCATTACAATGTGTTGGAACTGATACTTGACACCCCAAAGTAGGTATAATTATTCAGCTCTTTACGAGGATTGATTAAGACTGTGAAATAGATATTATTATTGATCATCCTTGTCTTTGATCAATGTCAAACTAGAATTAATGTTCTCATAAAGGTGCTATTTATCTCAAATCAGCCAACTTGAGAAATTACCAGAAAGATTATCCACCCTGGCCAAGTGTTAGGGTGGATTTTTGGGATGTAATTTTTATCTGTGTTGTTTAGTATGCTTGGCCTGTAATCTTTTTTCGTTTGATCGGTCTCCTGGGAGTAGAGTATATTGAGCTGAATTAAATGAATGAAGTGTTTCTGTGAAAATAACCCTAAATGTATAATCAAATGTCGTATAGAGAATATTGCAATCGAATTGAATTCCTGAAAGAACTAATAAAACATGAAAAAACCGGCCCTTCAGAATGTCTATGTGTCAAGTTAGGTGTCTCGCGGCGATGTTTATTTAACTACTTATATGATCTTCGCTGTGAGGGATATCAAATCGCATTCAGTAAGTGTAGAAAAACATACTATTTTGTGAAGTAAATGAATTAATCAGATGACATTCCTCGAAAGGAATGCCATCTTTCTTAAATGGGATTAGTGAGAGGCGAGGGTAGATGGATCAATAACCTTCCCTCGTTTGATTACCATTTTTATGTCCTTGGTGTTTTTGATATCCTCAAGAGGATTAGAATTTAGAATGACCAGATTTGCTAATTTGTTAGGTTCAATGGTACCAACATTCTTTTCTTCACCAACAGCTTCTGCATTATTGATAGTGGCTGCTTTTATCACCTCCATATTCGATAGACCTGCTAATGTTAGGTATTCCATTTCTTTATGGATATTGATTTTGTGACTTTTATGATCAATCAGGCAATCAGTGCCAGCAAGAATTTTAACACCATTCTCGTGTGCTATTCTAACTACTTTGCACGCATCTTTTAGTCTTGTTGAATCTGAATTTGCTTTACCTAAATTTTTGGCATAAATAAATAGCGTAGCATCTATTATACAGTTTTTACGTTTCATCAGATTAAATAGATCGCGCATCTCGTTGGTGTTCTCATCCCATACTATTGCGCTATTTTTCTTCTTGTATGCAGCTATCTCTTCTCTTGATTTAAAGTTATTGAAAGCGATCAATTCTTCATATAGCTCTTTTTCTAGTAAGTCGGCATGCGAAACAACTTCAACACCTGCACCGACTACTTCAGAAGGACCAGCGGGATAAGTGGTAGCATGCCCCCATACTTTTAAACCTTGTTTTTTTGCTTCATCTGACACTAATTCTAACACTTTAGCATCAAGATTAGCATAGCATTTAATAGCTGTTGCACCAAGCCCTTTTATTTCGGCAATAACTTGTTTGAAGTCAGACTTCTTTGTAATAGCTCTTTGCCATGGTACTTCTCCAGCCGTAGCACCTAAAGCGACTGATTGTGGGCGTTTATCTGTTTCAAAAAATCTTGGGCCGGCGATGATTGTTCCAAAGAAAATGTCAGGACCTAAATCTTCACCAATCTGCGTGTTCTTTTTTAGTAGGGTTAAAACGCGACCATCTCCACCCATATCCCTGACGCCTGTTACTCCGTTTTGTAAGGCTGTCAGTAGATGTTCCTTGGCTTGTTGTTCTGTTCCATGCGTAATGTGCACATGACCATCGATAATGCCAGGAATGATAAACTTACCCGTTAAATCGTAGGTGGTAGCATCAGCAGGAATAGGCTTACTTCCTGTATAGTCAATAGCCATAATCTTTTCACCCTGCAGCAATATCGATCCTGTTTTGGGAGCATCACCTATTGCATCAATAATCGATGCATTTTTCAAAACTACATAGGCTTCTTCTTTTTTATCGGGYGACTTGTGTTTTAGTATCTCATCGATAATGATTTTGACATCATTTGATGTACTTTTCGATTTAATATACTCAAGAGCAGCYTGCTTTGATTCCTTACTTGGCGCCTTCTTAATAAAACTAAGAATTCTATTTCTCACTGCCGACTTGTCGCGTTGTATATGTTTGTCGGCTGCAGTTACAAGCTGATCTAGTTGGGGCTTGATACGTGCGGGGATTTGTGCTGCAATATTTGTTGCAATAAATACAGCAATTAACAATGTAAATACTCTTTGTCTCATGATTTTTAATCTTTTAAATTAATTGAGTTTTAATGTAATTAGCTTGATAGTTGACAGATATATAGTTGTTTATTGCTTTTAGTGATTGAATATTTCAATCAATGCACGTTGGAAGTTTTTGCCCAGTACCATTTTAACATGCTCATCGGTATAGCCTTTCTTTAACAGTCCTTCGGCAATGTCGTAGGTGCGGAAAGGATGATTTAATCCTTCKATGGTTAAAAGGTAGTCATCATTGGTATGGCATTGATATTTAGCYGGCGCATTTTCGAGGCGTGCTTTCCGCCATTCTCTGGASCCATAGTCCTCGGTATACAGACCCTGATCGCTACCTATTCCTACATGTTCAATTCCTGCAATCTGTGCTACATGATCGATGTGTGCCAGAAAGTGCTCAACATTAACCGGTTCTTTCTCGCGTACCATAAAACGAAGGATTGGAATGCCTATTACTCCTCCAGTTTTGGCAACTGCTTTGATGGCTTCATCGGTTTTTGCCCGCGCAACACCTTTTGCTAAAGAGCGACATGATCCATGGGTGATGAGGACTGGTTTGGTGCTGACTTCAATGGCGCCCATTGTGGTTTTGTCAGCACAGTGTGACACATCAACTCCCATTCCTATTTTGTTCATTTCTTGTACAATCTCGATTCCGAAAGGAGTGATGCCTGTGTCGGTGTCTTCAAAAGCTCCACATCCTAATCGGTTCTTTCCATTGTATGTAAGCTGAGACACCCGTTGTCCCATTGCATAGAAAACAGCTACGTCTTTGACCGTTCGAAAGTGCTCGGAGTTTTGATTGGTGATCAAAATTCCAATTTTCCCAGAGGACTGTAGGTTCTTTAGTTTTGCTTTGGTATCAATGCGCTCAAAGAACTGAGGATTTGATGCTACCAAGCCATTTTGAAGGGCCATAAATTGAAGCATCTTTTCATAGGTAGGATTCATAGCTCCCCATCCAAAGACATCAATTCCAGCTTTCTTTACAAAGAGAAAATCCTCTTCGGTGAATGAACTGGGTATTCGTTCCCAATAGTTGGTTAACGTCATACCTTGTCTGCGCTGTATCCAGTTACCATGTGTTCCGAGCATATCAATGCAGGTGTTTTCCTGAACCAGCTGTTTTACCTCGTTGGGATATTCGCGTGGCATATTGTTCTTAAGCGTTTCGCTTATGAAATAACCGGTAGCATTTCCTTGAACAGCCATGGGAACGACTGTTCCTCCGGCGGCAAACAATCCCAGGGTTCTTAAGAATTGGCGTCTTTCTGTTTTCATGATTATTTAGATTTTTATTCTCTTTGGGATGATATTTTGTTATTTGTCAAACAGGTTGTATTATACAACTATTGGTATAAAATGAATCGTTCTTATGGATGTTATTGTAGCAAAACCAAGCCGCAGCAAGGTCTTCTGTAGCTATACCTACCGATTTAAACACGGTTTGTTCTGATTGAAGATCACGAGGGGTATTCGTCAATAGATCATGCAGATCGGAATAGATAAGCTCCATGGTTTCGATACTTTTTTCATTTGCAGGAATAATGATATCTCCAGCTTCATTAGTTGCAGATATATAGTTGTCGACAATCACCTTTGAGTTGTGTATAATATCAGAGGAAAGCTCTCTGCTTCCTGCAAAGCATGCTCCAACAGCATTGATGTGAGCGCTAGGCTTCAGCCAGTCGTTTTGTATTATAGGCACAGCTGAGCTAGTTGTTGTACAGATAATGTCGGCGTTTTGTACCGCTTCTTTAGCACTTTTACACGGAGTGATAGGCAAATGATATTTATTCGCAGCTGTGATGGCGAAATGTTTGTCATTTTCAGCGACATTGCTCCACACGGTAACGTTTTTGATATCTCTGATATTGAGTATGGCCTCTAAATGCTTTTTTGCCTGTGTACCGCTTCCCAGAAGACAAAGACTACTGCTATCTTCTCTAGCTAGTTGATGGGTTGCTACAGCACTAACTGCAGCTGTTCGGATGGCTGTAATTTCATCAGCATCAATGCAGGCCAGCGGTTCACCTGTCGACATGTTGAATAGTTGAATGAGGCCTTGGTGCGAACTAATGCCTTTCTTATAGTTATCAGGAAAAACAGAGGTTACTTTTATCCCCATAATTTGATAAGGAATAATACAGGCCGGCATCATGCCTAACAGGTTGTTATCCTGTATGGACATTTTATTCCTCAGCGGCACAATAATATCAGTTTCCTGATTGAGCATAAAGAGCTTGCGCATTTCATTGGTGCAAGCCTTCATGCTAAGGGTGTGTTGTATCTGATCCTTGTTAATGAATTGCATGTATCTACTTGGTTAGATTACAGATAATGGTTTTCAATACTCGCTTAAAGATCTCTAGATCTTCGTCAGAAACGCCTAATTCAGAGTTGAGGGTAATGTTTCCTGCTGCTTCCAGGGCTTCTGTCTTTATTGATTTACCTTTTTCTGTAAGCACTATAATGTTGTTGCGCTTATCTACAGGGTGACTTTGTCGTTCAATCAATCCTCTCTTTTCCATTGCATTGATCTGGCGAGTGATGGTACTTTTCTCTTTATTTGATGTGATTGAAAGTTCACGCTGTGTTTGTCCATCTTTTTCCCAGAGGTAAAATAACAGGGTCCACTGTTCAATGGTTATATCAATATTCTTTACAGCAAATGCCTGTTGTAAATGCGATGATAGCAATCGCGATGCAACACTAATTAGACTAGATGATGAGTTCCTTTGGTTATTTAGCTTTTCCATATCTTTTTAAATATGGTTGCAAT
>SJCO01000217.1 GCA_005217565.1 Puteibacter caeruleilacunae | reverse complement strand
GGTACTGCTGCTGCTGATTATTCCTCTGAGCTAGAAACTGGGTGCGGTTGGATGCCTGCTGCTGCTGCTGCTGAGGTCGGATCACCCATCGYCCTTGCTGCTGCTGGGGYCCCCTGCCCTGGGTGTCGGACACAATCCTGAAGCGCTGTGGCTGAGCTGAGGGTCCTGCCACAGGGGTCTTCCTYTTCTTCTCTGCCTGYCTAGCTGTAATGCAGTCCTCTTGGGAGATAGCCATGTTGACCAACTCATTGTARCTGTTGGCCCTGACGGTGTTGAGACGRTCMCGGAGCTTAGTGCTGAGCCCCCTYCTGAAYCTGTCYCTCTTCTTCTCATCTGTATCTGCRTGATATCCCGCRTACTGGCACAAGTCATTAAAGGCCTGGGCATACTGCAACACTGTCYTGTTGCCCTGAGTGAGTGCCAARAACTCATTGAGYTTCCTRTCCATGATCCCGGCTGGTATATGGTGTCCTCTAAARGCTGCCTTAAACTCCCTCCACTCCACCTCTCGGTCCTCTGGCTGCATAGCCAGAAAGTGATCCCACCA
>SJCO01000216.1 GCA_005217565.1 Puteibacter caeruleilacunae | reverse complement strand
GAGATCATAGCCGCCCGTTAGGTTTCTCCAGTTTGATAAACAGAGTACCTCTCCCCGMAGGRGRGTGACTAACAAAGAGCAAAACRAAAGAACCTCGGCACYCAGCCTCGGCARAGCAAGCACTGTGYCTGGACCCCATTGACGGCACGACGGCGAAGCAACTACACCTCTAGTTCCTCTAATTAATYAGCTAAGGGCMTCCCATTTCACCCTCATGGTTGCACTGTTATCCCGGGTGGTCTCTCAACGAACAGGTCCTTACGGAGAGGCACTCGRGAAACCGCTYGAGCCCCCTAAAGTATCACCAGTCCAATGGTCTCTCAACGAACAGGTCCTTACGGAGAGGCACTCGAGAAACCGCTCGAGCCCCCTAAAGTATCACCAGTCCAACATCATAATCATAGAGACAAAAGGTAATCAAGGACAAGATAAATACAAACTAGTCAATCCTTAAGTTTCAAGCATGAAGCTAACCATAATAACCCAAAAGGTAATCAAGGACAAGATAAATACAAACTAGTCAATCCTTAGGTTTCAATTAAGTAAT
>SJCO01000215.1 GCA_005217565.1 Puteibacter caeruleilacunae | reverse complement strand
CATATAACCCATACTTGGTGATGAATGCCGTCTTCGGTATATCCGAGGGTCRGATTCTGAGCTGATGGTAACCTGAYCTCAGATCTATCTTCGAGAATACGCTGGCACCTCTGAGCTGGTCGAACARATCTTCTATCCTTGGCARGGGGTACTTRTTCTTGACAGTGACTTCATTCAAGGCTCTGTAGTCTATGCACATCCTTTTGGTACCATCTTTCTTCTCTACAAACAACACTGGRGCKGCCCAAGGCGAGGTRCTTGGYCTGATGTAACCCTTCTCTAACATCTCATCTATCTGCTTCTTGAGTTCCACCAATTCTGGTCCAGACACTCGATAGGCTCTTTTGGAAATGGGGGCGGTACCAGGGATAAGCTCTATRGCAAATTCGACTTTTCTCTCGGGTGGCATGCCCGTTAGTTCCTCGGGAAACACATCCGGAAAGTCTGACACAACCTTGATAGCCTCAAGCGGTTTGGCCTCCTTACTATCAACTGAAGTCTGGTGACAATCTCCCTCCGCTGGTTTAGGCATCCTTAGCTCAGCCAC
>SJCO01000214.1 GCA_005217565.1 Puteibacter caeruleilacunae | reverse complement strand
GTCATTGGATACAAGATTGAATTTYAGTTYGGCTTACCATCCCCAGACTGATGGGCAGACTGAGAGGACTAACCAAGTRCTKGAAGATATGTTAAGAGCTTGTGCTCTTAARCATGGTGGTAGTTGGGATAAGAGTTTGCCGTATGCRGAGTTCTCWTATAATAATAGYTATCAGGCCAGTTTGAAGATGTCACCGTTTGAGGCTTTGTATGGCAGAAAGTGCAGGACTCCACTGTATTGGGATCAAACTGGTGAAAGGCAGTTGTTTGGRCCTGAGATTATACAAGAAGCAGAGGAACAAGTTCAGCAAATAAGGGAGAATTTGAGAACTGCACAGTCCAGGCAGAAAAGCTATGCTGATACCCGGAGAAGACTGCTWGAGTTTAARGAGGGTGATYATGTCTATYTGAAGGTGTCACCACTCCGGGGTATGAGAAGATTYAAAGTCAAAKGRAARTTGTCCCCTCGCTTTATYGGACCCTTCTTRATCYTRAAGCGAGTGGGAGAAGTAGCATACCAATTAGAGTTACTGGATCATCTCGCGGATG
>SJCO01000213.1 GCA_005217565.1 Puteibacter caeruleilacunae | reverse complement strand
AACCCCCAGTCAGCTGCCTGTGRAGGCCTTATCKTTACTGCGTTTCGTTTAGCACTTTGATTTACTTGTTAAGACAATGACTATGTGGATGTCTATGACTCTATGATGTAATAAGTACYCTTTTAWGTTATTATTCGAGCATTGTGTGATGATGTTCATTTATGTAATCGCTGTGTACGTGAGTTCTGATCCTGGCACGTACATRGTTCGCATTCGGTTTRCCTTCYAAAACCGGGTGTGACATAAGTGGTATCAAAGCCGTGCTGACTGTAGGACCGCTGACCTAGAGTAGCACTGGTCGTACTAAGGACTATTGACCTTCCCTCTCACCTTGACCTCTGATGTTACTTCAAAAGTCGGTCACCTCGACCAACCCTATGTTTTACTACATATATATACTATATTATACCTTGTTAAAATTTTATTTTGTTCTGTCTATGGTTTATTCACTTGTCATATTAGTTCTGTTCTCACTCTTATGCTTACAGTGTCTTTTGTAGATGGCTCGTCTTAGACACACTGCACGGAAGTCAGTCATTCCTTTCTTTCCC
>SJCO01000212.1 GCA_005217565.1 Puteibacter caeruleilacunae | reverse complement strand
TTATATACCCCCTCACACTCTCTCTCTCATTTACTCCAGCCTCTCCCACGAATTCTTGGCTGACCAACCTTTAAACAAGCGCATTCATTTCACCTTTCACACCCGAAATCKCATCTCCTTCAATCRTTTGAAGGACCYTTGGTGTGAGGTGAACTCGATCGAACACGCTGTCAATTTCATCTCGATTCTCCCATTCTCTTTGTTCTTGAGCTCKTTGCAAACTTAACCKTGTGCGGATTTGTTACTCTTGGAACCTYGTGTTCCTTGACGGTTAGAGGTTGCTTGGGAGTCTCCAAATTTGTGGACGACCCCAAGAAGTTTGTATCACCCGCTCTTTGAGCTAAKWTRAGAAGAGATTGCCTTGACCTTTGTGGTCGGCTTKTGGAGGATTAGGGTTGRAAAAGACCCGGCCCTTTGTGGGCTCCTCAACGRGGAGTAGGACACCTTWGTGGTGTGGCCGAACCTCGGATTAAATCTTGTGTCTTGTGTTCTTGCTTGTTTCAACTTGAGATATTCTTTTACTTGCAAGATTGACATAAAGATTTCTCTGTAGA
>SJCO01000211.1 GCA_005217565.1 Puteibacter caeruleilacunae | reverse complement strand
TAGATTATCCGCCTTATTATTTGTTCTATTCTGGACTCTTGGAGCCTGCAACTTTGCTCCAGGCAGCTATCCATATGCCGAGAGATATGAACTGGAGTGTAGTGAGATAGAATTGATTAATGCTATTGAAAAATTTAAAGCTGAGAATGCTCAATATATAATACCATCTCAGACGTTGTTGAAAGACGGACGAAGAGACGAAAAAGATCATTGGTATCATGTATATTTCTACTACAAGAAGGATAATGAGATAGTAAAAACATGGGTTAGAAAATCGACTAAAAACGTAACGGAATTTGCTTTTGTTGGTATTAATAAGGGTTTAACTCTTGGAAATTGGAAGSACATAAACAAAAGCTTTTCCAGAAAAGACAATAAGCTTCAAAAGGAAAAATTCGAACGTCTGATTTTAAATAAATTAAAGATCCAATGATAATAGCATATACACTATTAAAACAAGAAGACATATAATATGAGTGAAACACATACGACATACACCCCAAAAGAAATACTTCAGATATTGAATGATTTGTATTTGTTCCAATCAGAGTATTGT
>SJCO01000024.1 GCA_005217565.1 Puteibacter caeruleilacunae | reverse complement strand
TTCCAGAACTTAATTTTACGCCGATTTTGACTTAGAAAACAATTTCCGATCATAAAAAACAAGGATGTAACATTTGAGCATTTTGCCTAAATATTACACCCTTATTATTTCAAACTATCCTAAAAAAGGGAAGTTTTTCAGTGCCCTTCCGATTAAGTGTCCTCTTTTGAATATTATTTCTTTGGAGAATTTCCCATTTCAAAGATTAGCTCTCCTCCTGAAGTTAATTCTTTATGTGTAATATAAGTACGATTCAGTTTCTTCCCATTCAATGTTGCTGATTGAATGTAGATGTTTCCGTCAGTTAGATTCGTTGCTTTTATTGTGAATACT
Organism: Puteibacter caeruleilacunae; assembly: GCA_005217565.1. Taxonomy (GTDB): domain Bacteria; phylum Bacteroidota; class Bacteroidia; order Bacteroidales; family Prolixibacteraceae; genus Puteibacter; species Puteibacter caeruleilacunae. The sequence continues at coordinate 61,237 of SJCO01000024.1, read as the reverse complement.
TTTCCTGAAGGAAGATTTAGTTTAGCTTCTTCAAATAGCGGAGAACCAAATTGGTATTCGCCGTTTGCTGGATTAGCTGGATAAATACCCATTGAAGAGAATACGTACCACGCCGACATCTGTCCGCAGTCTTCATTACCACATAGTCCGTCTTTCTCTTTAGTGTATAAGGTGGTAAGAATCTCATGTACTTTTTCTTGAGTCTTCCATGGTTGTCCCACTTGGTTGTAAAGATAAACAGTGTGGTGAGATGGTTCATTACCGTGAGCATACTGTCCGATAAGCCCAGTAATGTCAGCAGAAACATTCTCTCCTTTCAACTCTGAACTTACTTTGAATAGACTGTCAAGTTTACTAATAAAGTGCTCTTTACCTCCCATTAATTCCTTTAATCCATCAACATCATGAGGAACAAACCATGTCCACTGCCAAGAGTTTCCTTCAGTAAAATAATCTTTCCTGTGCTGAGAGAAACTTGGATCAAAAGGCTCGGCCCATTTTCCGTTGCTAAGTTTACCTCGCATAAATCTGATATTCTTGTCGAATAGCTGTGCATAACTCTTAGAGCGTTTCAAGTAAGTCTTGTAGTCATCGTCTTTCCCCAGGTGTTTTGCAATTTGAGCAATACACCAATCATCATAAGCATACTCTAATGTCTTAGATGTTGACTCGTTTTCAAGGTCAGAAGGGATATATCCAAATTTACGATAATGATCTAGTCCGGCAAGGTTGGACATAGAGCTCGCTTTCATGGCTTCGAAAGCTAGTTCTTTATCAAAATCACCAATTCCTTTCAACATTGCGTCAGCGATTACAGGAATGGCATTATAGCCAATCATACAGTTCGTTTCGTTACCTTGAAGCTCCCATACTGGAAGTAATCCTGTTTCCTGATATTGGTCAAGCATTGATTTGATAATATCATTTGTAAGGTCTGGCTGAGTAATTGTGAATAATGGCTTTAAAGCACGGAAGGTATCCCACAAGGAAAGCACTGTATATTTAGTGTAGCCGTTGGTATACTTTGTTGTGTTTTCGTATCCTTTGTATCCTCCATCAACATCGGAGAAAATGTACGGTGCAAGAAATGAGTGATAAAGGGCAGTATAGAATACCACTTTGTTATCTTTATTGTTCCCTTTGATCTCAATTTTCTTTAATTCGTTATTCCAGATTTCATCAGCTTTAGCAACAACCTGATCGAAGTTCCAGTCGTTCTTATCTGATTCCAGATTCTTGATTGCACCATCAGTACTTGCTGATGATACTGCAACTTTAACCAATAGTTCATTGCTAGCCTTATCGTCAAATTTGAAGACACCTTTAACCTCTTTTCCTCTTGCTTCTTTGTCGTTACCTTCGGCAAGGAATGTTTCCATCTTAGTAAATGGCTGTGAGAACTTAATTGCGAAGTGCACCTTCTGATAATTAGCCCATCCTTTAGAATAACGATGACCGATAATCATGTCGTTGGAAACAACTTTTATGTAAGTATCGTCTGGTTTATCCCAGTTGATCTGGAAACCCAGGTCAAGAATCAAGGACTTGTTTTTTGCATTTGAATAGGTATACCTGTGAAACCCTACACGTTTAGTGGTTGATAACTCAACATTAATTTGATCATCGTTAAGTAGAACTTGATAGTAACCAGGCTTGGCCTTTTCATTGTCGTGTGAAAATCCACTTCTATAGAAGTCCTGATAAGATTTTCCTGCTTCGAAATGCTTAGCAGCAATTTCCTTGTTGGTTGGCATAACTGAAATATCAGCAAGGTCTCCAATACCTGTTCCGCTTAAATGCAAATGACTGAATCCAGCAATGATGGTGTCGGAGTAATGATAACCAGAGCACCAATCCCAGCCAGAAGTACCATTGTCGGGACTAAGTTGGATCATTCCAAAAGGGACTGTAGCTCCAGGATAGGTATGACCATGGAAGGCTGTACCAATAAAGGGATCTACAAATTGGGTGAGGTTGGTTTCGGTTGAAACTGTTTGTTTTTCTTTCGAAACACAACTAATCATTGTGCATACAATACACACAATGGAGAATAAATGTCTCATACTTTATGATTTATGGTTTTTAGTGATACAAAAATACTTGAAAAATTGATTCCAGCACTTTTTTCTCTTGATTCCAGTTTAATTCTTTGGCTGCAACTGAAAGATTGTTGAGATATTCAGCTCTTTGAGTGTCATTAAAAAGCATATCTGATATCTGTTCTGCAAGTTTTTCTGGTTCTTTGCTTTTAATGCATTGTCCTATTTTGTATTGATTGATGATATTTTCCATCTCAGGGAGAGGAGAGCACAATACAGGGACTCCCGATTGGATATAGTCGAATATCTTATTAGGGAGTGCATATCGATAATTAAGACCAAGATCTTCTTCTGCAGATATTCCAAGATCAGCCTGAGCAGTATAAAATCTTAGCTTCTCAAGTGCTATTCGTCCCAGAAAACTTACTTTGTGTTTTAAGTTTAAATCAATGGTTAATGCCTTTAATTGTTCTCTTATATCTCCATCTCCAGCAATATATAAATGGGCATCAATAAACTGCATTGCAGTTATTACCTGTTCCAGTCCTCTTCCAACATTAAGCGCACCTTGATAGATTATTATTTTTTCCCCATTTCCACTGATTCGGTAGGCTTCAGGAATCTCATCAACAGTATACTGCTCAGGGAGGTTGCGGACAACTTCAAATGGAACATTATATTTCTGAGAATAGGTATTTGCGATGGAATGACACACAGTATAAGCAGAGTCTACTTTAGGAACAATTTTTCGTTCAATCCTCTCCCAAAAACGCTTAATTTTAGGTCTGTCAATTAATTCAGGAACCTCAGTGAAATATTCATGGCTATCATAAATGAGAGGCTTCTTTTTTAATTTTGCGGCTAAATATGAAGCAGGGAGAGTATCTAAGTCGTTAGCTACTATAACATCGTATTTATTAATCATCAAATGAAAAAACAACCAGAAATTGTATTCTGCATAGAACAATGGTCCTTTTTTGAAAAGAAGTCTCATTCTATGTGTTGAATATGTGCGTTTGTTAAGTATTGGGCTTTTGGGCAATTTTCTTCCGGTTAGGTGTACCCAGAAACCCATGCTTTCAAGAGTTTTACACACTTTATGTACCCTGTTGTCGGATACCAAATCATTAATTACTGCCAAATGAATTCGTGCCAATGTGTTGCTTTTTGGTTCGAGATTATTTTTATTTGATTTATTATAAATTGAACGCGCAATCTTGTTTTTCGTTGCACTATCTTTGAAAAAAATTTATGTAATGATAAGATTTTTTGAAAATTATTCTCTGAGAAAACATACAACTTTTGGTATTGAGGCAAAAGCTAAATTCTTTTTTGAATTTACAGAGTCGAGTGATTTGATTGAAATGATTCAGGCAAATGCTTCCTTTCAGGAGGTGAATAAGCTGATAATAGGAGGTGGAAGTAATTATCTGTTCACTCAGGATTTTGATGGAATAGTATTGCATCCTAACATTCCAGGTATAAGAATCTTGCAGGACGATGGAAGATATGTTTCTGTTGAGGCAGGAGCCGGTGTTGTATGGGATGATTTTGTGGACTATTGTGTGAATGAAGGACTTGGAGGTGTTGAGAATTTATCACTGATACCAGGATGTGTTGGAGCTGCACCTGTTCAGAATATTGGTGCTTACGGAGTGGAAGCCAAAGATGTTATTGAACGTGTAAATGTGGTAGATTTAAAGACTGCAGAACGTTATTCTATGCATCATACTGAATGTAAATTTGGATATCGAAATAGTATCTTCAAGCATGAGTTGAAAGATAAGGTAATTGTCAGTTCTGTAGAGTTTCGTCTGGAACGACAAAATACGGTTAACCTGGCGTATGGTCGTTTGAAGGATGAAGTGAGTAAATATGGTGATCCAACGATTAAAAATGTGCGTAAAGCTGTAGTTGCTATTCGAGAGTCTAAGTTGCCAGATCCTTTAGAAATGGGAAATGCAGGTAGTTTCTTTATGAATCCAGTGGTGGAAGAGAGTCATGTGAATGATTTACTTCAGAATTACCCTGATATGCCTTATTATGATGTTGATGGTGTACGAAAGAAGCTTGCGGCAGGTTGGTTAATTGAACAATGCGGATTCAAGGGGTGCCGAAAAGGTGATGCAGGAGTTCATCAGGACCAGGCTCTGGTATTGGTAAACTATGGTAAAGCCGGAGGACAAGAAATATTGGATTTATCAGAGGAGATAAGAACTGCGGTTGATAAGAAATTTGGAGTAATCTTACAACGAGAAGTAATTGTGGTATAATTTCTACTACTGGCTGGTAATCAATCTGACAGAATAGGTAAACCGATTTAGGTTTATTTGTTATATTTGTCAGCATTACGATTTACAACATTCGATAGAGTAAGTGTTTGTAAATTTGATGATTCAGGATATAATAAGTATAGATAAATAACCGCAAACAAAGAGTGAAATATGAAGATTAAAAGTATTATTATTCTGGCTGCTATAGGTTTGTTTTGGGGTGCTTGTGCTCAAAAGAAGGCGCCTGAAGCAGTTGCAGAGAAATCTGTTTTGGATTATGTTGATCCATTTATTGGGACAGGGGGGCATGTGCACACTTTCCCGGGAGCAACAGTTCCTTTTGGAATGATCCAATTAAGTCCTGATGGTGATGTAACAGGATGGGATTGGTGTTCAGGCTATCATCAAAGTGATAGTTCGTTAATGGGATTTAGTCATACTCACTTGAGTGGAACAGGATGGACTGATCTAGGAGATATTCTTGTTACTGCAACAGTTGGAGATGTACAAATGGTGCCTGGTTCAAAAGCGAATCCTGATGAAGGTTATCGCTCGAGATTTAGTCATGATAACGAGGAAGCTAGTCCTGGTTATTATAGAGTATTCTTGCAGGATTACAAAGTTAATGCTGAGATGACTACAACAGAGCGTGTAGGATTTCATCGTTATACTTTCCCTAAAAGTGATGCCAGTAATATTATTTTGGATCCAACTCACAAGATTTTTGGTAAAACATTAAATACTTCGGTTACTATTGTTGACAATAAGACCGTGAAAGGACTATGCGATACTAATGGATGGGGAGGTAAGCGTTATGTCTATTTTACTGCAGAATTCTCAAAACCATTCGAGCAATATGGTGTTTATGTTGGTGGACAGAAGAAAAAAGGCGAGAAGCAAGCAAAAGGAAAAGATGCAAAAGCCTGGGTTAGCTTCAATACTAATGAGGGAGATAAGGTAGAAGTAAAAGTTGCGATTTCAGCTGTTAGTCAGGAAGGTGCAGATATGAATCTTAAAGCTGAAGCAACAGGTAAGAATTTTGATAAGGTTCTTGCAGAAGCTAAGGCTGTGTGGGAAGAGAAACTATCAAGTATTAAAGTGAGTGGAGGAACGGAAGATCAGAAGAAAATATTCTATACAGGTCTTTATCACAACTTCATTGCTCCAAATCTAAATATGGATGTTGATGGTCATTATTGGGCATTAGATAAGGTTCATAAGGCAAAAGGTTTTGCTAATTATAGTTCATTTTCATTGTGGGATACTTTCCGAGCAACTCATCCTTTATTAACGATCATTGATCAGAAACATACAGCAGAATTTGCGAAGTCTTTGATTTCAAGACATACTCAGGCTAAAGGTACAATGCCTATGTGGGAGCTTTGTGGATATGATAATCGTTGTATGATTGGTTATCACTCAGCTTCAATGATTTGGGATGCTATTGTAAAGGGAGTACCTGGAATAAACGAAGAAGAAGCATTTTATGCGATGCATGACGCTGCTTTTGTTGACAAGAAGAGTAGTAGTGATGGTGAAGGAGGAATGAAATCTTACTTGAAGTATAACTATATCCCTGCTGGTGTCGATAAATCGGTTGCTAAGACTTTGGAGTTTGCATATTGTGACTGGACTGTAGGACAGTTGGCAGAACGTTTGGGAAAAACAAAAGAGGCAAAAGAATTTCAAAAACGTGCCAATAGCTTTGAAAATCTATGGGATGCTAGTAAGGGGCGTTTTTGGATGAAGAAAGCAGATGGAACTTGGTTTGAAGATTTCGAGTTAAATGATTGGAAAACTTTACAACCACATTATGTGTCTGGTAACTTCTGGGCTTATGAATATTTCGTTCCTCATAACATGGATCGTTTTGTTGAGATGCGTGGAGGTAAAGATGGATTAGAGAAATCTCTTGATAAACTGTTCACCGAGCATGTTGAGATGAAAGGTGATCAACACGTTGATATTTCTGGCTTTATTGGTATGTATGGTCATGGTGATGAGCCTGGTCATCATATTCCTTATCTGTATAACTACACGAATAGTCCATGGAAATCACAGGAAATGATTAACCGTTTAAGAAATACAATGTATGCAGCTACTCATGATGGTATGATAAATAATGAGGATTGTGGACAAATGTCGGCATGGTATGTGTTTTCTTCATTAGGATTCTATCCTGTTTGTCCTGGAAAAACAGTTTATGATATTGGTACTCCGGTTTGGGATAAAGCAGAGGTTCGTCTTGAAAACGGTAACGTTTTTACGATTGTTGCTAATAATGTTTCAGACAAGAATATCTATGTGCAATCTATTACATTAAATGGACAGCCGTTGAATGGATGGTTTTTGAAGCATGATGATATCATGAAAGGTGGAAAGATGGTCTTTGAGATGGGGCCAGAACCAAAGAAATAATAATATATACTTGATTATAAATAAAAAGGGGATGTTTAAAACATCCCCTTTTTATTTATCTATATCTAGCTTGTTAAGAAAATTCAGAAAATAGTTTGTCTAATCCTTCAAAGTCAGGCTTACTCATTAATTCAAGGAATTTACGATAAACAGGCATTGGTTCTTTGAAGTTGTTACAAAGTCTGAATAGCGTATTGAATTCAGTACCAAATTCTTCTCTTGTATCGAACGTGTCGATCATCGTAACATAGAATTTCTTGAATAAAGTATGATTACCTAGTAATACTCCATCGTCAATTGAGATGATTGTTAAAAGCTTCATCAATAGCTTTTTATCTTTCAATTCAATGGCAACGGCTAATCCTTTAAAGTAGTTGGCAAATAAGAATTGTAACTTCTCTTTGTTATTGAAATCATCAACAGGTACAGCTTTCACAAATCCTAAATCAGCTTTATAAACCTGACGTGCAGACTTTTCATCCTTCATGATCATAAAGATGAATGCCTTGACGTTGTTGATTGAAAGAAGTGCGTATTCATGATTAGGTTCTCTTCCACTTTCCACAATTGCCGCGTCCAATAGTAATAAGCTTTTGTTGAGGTATGGAAGGATTTCATTCATATCAGTTGTAATACTGAATATGGTGAAATTGCTGATAGCCCAATTAACAAGGTATTCCCATTTTAATTGAGGAGGACAGGTGTCAAGACCTTCCTCGTATTCCTTCTCAGCTTCAATGAACTCTCCGAACAAAGTGTGTGCCTTTGCTCTCAGTTCTTTTATTTCTGTATATTGAATAGGTGAGCTCTTTAGCTCTTCAACCGTTTTCCTATTTAGAAAATCCCGTAGCATTTTGGAATTGTTTTCAGCAATCCCTTTTTGAAATTGCTCTACAAGATCTTCGTATATGTTTATTCCGCTCATCTTCTGCATTTGCCGGCAAAATTAGAATAAATTTTCGAAGCCATGAATGAAATGAGCCTTGAAATTACTGAATTAATCTAATGCAAACATCCGATATCTATAATAAAGTACAATCCCTTAAGCACATATCAATGCTTAAGGGATTGTACAATTTTATTTCTTTAATAGGATATGTAATTTTGATGTTAAATTTATTTATCCTCCAAAGAATAAATCGAATACGTTGCTGAGTGAGCTTTGTGTGCCTTTGTAAATCTCAGTATACATACAACGAGAGCATGTAACGGTGGTGAATTTTTTATTCTGAACGTCAAATATTTTGGAAAGAGTTCCACCTGTTGCGCGGAATTCATCAGTTTCAAATTGAGTGTTACCACATTTCGGACAAACATATTGTTTTCTTCCAGGGTTGCCTTGATTGAAGTCTTGATACATGATATTATTTTATTTGTAATTTTTAGTATTAGACTCAGCAACGCTTGAAATATTACACTGAAATTAAAAGAAGGTGAATGCCATCATTTGGTTTTTGTGAATTTGATATTGCACAGGAAGTATTTGCTGTGTGCCTTCTTTGTTAGTGTATGTACATTCGAACGACTTACGTTTGAGTATTTGATCGTCTAAAATTAAATTGATTTGTTGTGAAAAATGGATATCCTTCTCTTCAATAGCTTTAAAAATGGCCTCCTTTGTACACCAATGAAGCATGGTTCTCACTCTTTCATTTTCAGCATCGCAAAAAGCTTGCTCTTCTGGGGAAAGGAACTTTTTAGCAACTTTCTCTACAGGTCGCGATAGGTTTTCAATGTCGATTCCTACATGAGGGGCACTCGTTATCATTACTGCGATGTATGTGTCACTATGAGAGATGCTTATATGACGTTGATGATTGTCAATGTATGGTTTGCCTTCATTTGTGTTTTTAATGGCGTATTTTCCCTTTAAAATAACTTGGCAAAGGGTACGTGTAGCCAACCACTCTTTCTTTCTTCTATCGCTTCTAAATGATGCCCATAGCTGTTCTTCCTGAGGAAGGAACTTGTATAATGCTAATAACTCTTCGATTGATTCTGTCAGTTCCCATACTCCAAGTTCATGAGTGTCATATATTTGATGTAGATCTAATGGCATGTCTTACTTCCATTGAGTTGTTTCAATCATCTTAACAATGTCTTGTTCTATGAATTTAATTACTGGTTGCAAAGAGTCGTAGTTTGGAACTTCCCTAATATACAGGGCTCCTCTTAGAAAGTGTTTCGCGCTATCAGTAAGATAAAACTGCATTGGAGATGCTGCATTTCCTTTAATATGGTAGATCGTTCCGAAAACCTTTTGGTCGTTGTTTACATAAAGGCGTTCTTGAATGGAACTGGCTTTTATTGTATGATTATAGGCTAGTTTCCTTGACTCCTCGGTGTATGCAGCTAAATTCCCTTTTATCTGTTTGTATGAAAGGTGTATGTCTGCCTTATTTTCAGGTATCCTTATGGTAATATCATATGGTCCAGTATGGGGATCATTGTATGGTTCTATAATTGAATAATTAGGCCTGTAAAATTGATAGGGGAGAGCATCAGGAGTCAAGGAATACTCTTTTTCAGGAAATCCAATTCTGAAATAACCTCTAGGTTTAGGAGTTGGAGGTGTACTGCAAGAGTATACTATCCCCAATAAGATTATCATATAGATGATGTGTTTCACTTCAAATTGATTTTAACGTAAAGCTATCGTGGAAATACAAGATTAGGATTGTATTTCCACTTTAATCTGTTTTATTCGCCTATCATCAGCGGCTTCAATGGAAAATAAGAAGTTACCATAAGTAATTGTTTCATTCTTTTCAGGAATATCTCCTTTTATTTCCAGAATTAATCCTGCCAAGGTATCGGCATCACCTTTGATTTGATCGAATATATCATCCGGACAATTAAGTACCTTATAAAAGTCATTCAGTAATATTTTACCATCAAATTGATAATGCTTGTCATCAATTTTGGTGTAATATTTTTCATCCTCATCGTATTCGTCGCTAATTTCACCTACAATCTCTTCCAGAATATCTTCAAGAGTAATGATTCCAGAGGTGCCTCCATATTCGTCGACCACAATTGCCATATGGACTTTATTTTTTTGGAACTCTTCAAGAAGATCATCGATTTTCTTAGTTTCAGGAACATAGAAAGGAGGACGAATTACAGATTGCCATTTAAATGTTTTGCCTTTATGAATATGTGGTAAAAGATCTTTTACATATAGAATTCCTCTAACGTTATCGAATGATTCAGAATACACAGGTATTCTGGAAAATCCTGATTCATTAATAACACTTAAGGCCTTCATGAAATCATCTTTTAATTCAAGCGCAACAACATCCACTCGTGATCGCATAATCTCATCCACACTAATATTACCAAACTTAATTATCCCCTCAAGAATATCTTTGTCTTGTTTGAGATCCTCGTTTGATGTTAATTCCAGAGCTTCAGAAATATCATCAATCGATATGTTCTGTTTGTGCTTTTTAAATCGACGGTTTACAAATGAGGTAGAACTGATGAGCAACGTGTTTACAGGCCGAAATATTTTTTCAAGAACATTCAATGGTCCTGCCATTAGTAAGGAAAATCCTTTTGGGTGCTGCGCGGCATACACCTTTGGGATAATTTCGCCAAACAGTAGTAACAACGCAGTGATAACAACTACCTGGAAGATAAAACCAAGAACATGATTTCCTGTGAAATCCAGTAGAGAGTTCGTAATCCAAGATGAAAGTATTACAATACCGACATTCACAAAATTGTTCGCAACAAGGATTGTCGCTAATAATTTTTGTGGAGAATCGATTTGCTTGAGAACCAATCCGGCTGATCTGGTCTTTCGACTTTTTAGTTCATCCTTATCAGCCGGATTGAGTGAAAAGAACGCTACTTCGGAGCCCGAAACTAACGCAGAGATAAACAATAGCAGAATCGTTACTACTATAGCTAATAAAATTCCCGGAGTAATTGGATTTATTGCAAATTCCCAACTTAACGGGTCCGAAGGAGGGATACTTTCTGTTTCCAAATTATTTAAAGTTTATTTTAATTAAAATGGTAAATCATCCTCAGGTTCAGGAGCACTTGTCGTCTCTGTCTGAGATGAAGAAATTGTTGATGATTGTGTTTGAGATTGAGACTGTTCAGGAGCGAATCCATTCGCATCATCCTTTCTACCCAACATTTGCATATTATCTGCAAAGATTTCGGTAATGTAACGCTTGTTTCCATCTTTATCGTCATACGAACGCGTTCTGATACGTCCTTCGATATAAAGTTGTTTCCCTTTTGTTACATACTTTTCAGCCACTTCAGCCAGGCCTCTCCACAATACAATATTGTGCCATTCGGTTGTTGTCACTCTTTCACCTGATTTAGCAGTGTAGGATTCACTTGTGGCTAGAGGAAAATTCGCAACTGCAACTCCTGAGTCTAAGTGTCTTACTTCAGGATCTTTACCTACATTTCCTACTAAAATTACTTTGTTTACTGACATGACGTATTCTTTATTATTAAACAATTAAAAAATTACTACTGAAGATAGCAATTCTTTGATTGGATTTAAAATATTTTTATCAACTATTTTCAAGCCAGTTGTACAGATAGCGTTCAACTAGCTTTGGGACTGCAAATTTATAAATATCTTTTTTATTTACTTTAAGATAGGGTGACAGAGGTTCAATTTCATCAGCGATTTTTATCCAATAGAATTGTGCAAATATCTTTTGATGCGTTAATTGATGGGTGTAAAGCTTGCTAACTTCGCACAGAGACAAGTTCTTTTTCAAGTTACCTTTAAAGATAGATTGGTTATTTAGTATCTGTTTCGTTGCTGTTGCTTTCTCTGTTTCAATCAAAGGTAATTCATAAAGTCCTTGCCAAATGTCTTTTTCTCTTCGTTTATTTAAGTAAATATGATCGTTGTGTTCGAGTAGCAGATAGTGAAAGTGTCTTTCTCTCTGCTTTATTTTCTTGAGCTTTATTGGTAGAACACTTATTTGATCATTATTATAGGCATAACACGATTCATTAAAAGGACAGGTTGAACAGTTTGGCTTTTTAGGAGTGCATTGTATTGCACCAAAGTCCATGAGCGCTTGATTGTAAGCTCCACATTCCTTCTGATGCATAAGTTCTTCAGCAAGCTGTTTAAATTCTTTTTTACCTGTTGTTGTATCTATTGGGGCAGAGATTCCAAAAACACGACTTAATACCCTAAAAACATTGCCATCAATCACTGGATAGGGTTGATTATAGGCAATTGAGCAGATAGCAGCGGCTGTATATTCACCAATTCCTTTTAATTTTAAGACTTGTTTATGATCATTAGGGAAGTTTCCGGCATACAATTTAACGATTTCTTGACTTGCAAAGTGAAGATTTCGTGCTCTTGAATAGTAACCCAAACCTTGCCATAACTTTAAAACTTCTTCCTGATCAGCATTTGCCAAAGCAAATACATCAGGGTACTTTTCTATAAAGGCGTGATAATATGCATTTCCCTGATCAACACGCGTTTGTTGTAAAATGATCTCAGATAGCCATATTTTATAGGGATCTTTAGTCCGTCTCCAAGGCAAATCTCTCTTATATATATTGTACCACTCTAAAAGTTCTCTAGCAAAATTCATGCGCAAATAGTCTAACACTCTAAGTATCTTGTAATATTTTGTCAAAAATAATCTTTTTAGTATTCTTTTATTTTCAGAAAAGTTTTATTTTTGCATCCCGATGTAAACGAATATTAATTTGTTGAAAATTAAAATACTTAAGATGACAAAAGCAGATATCGTAAACGAAGTTTCCAAGACAACTGGAATTGAAAAAGTAACTGTTCAAAGAGCTGTTGAGGCTTTCATGGACACTGTTAAAGGATCTTTATCAGAAGGAAAAAATGTTTACTTAAGAGGCTTTGGTAGCTTTATTGTGAAGAAGAGAGCTGAGAAGACAGCACGTAACATCTCGAAGAATACGACTATTATTATTCCAGAGCACTTTATCCCTGCGTTTAAGCCGGCGAAAACATTCGTAGCGAAAGTTAAAAACAATGTAAAATAATTTAGTTATGCCAAGCGGAAAAAAAAGAAAAAGACATAAGATGGCTACGCATAAGCGTAAAAAGCGACTTAGAAAAAACAGACATAAAAAGAAGAAATAATCATTCTTTTTATTAAATTGCTGAAAGAAAGTTATAGATTAAACCTAAAGTGCTTATTGTGCTTTAGGTTTATTCTATTTATAAAGTGTAGTAATGGTTCTACATTTAATTTATAATTTAAAGTTGTGAGTAACGAATTAATAATTGATGTTTCTCCCTCTGAAATTGTAATTGCTTTATTAGAGAACAAGAAATTAGTAGAACTTAACAGAGAAAAAAGTGGAAGTAAATTTGGTGTAGGTGATATTTACCTGGGAAGGGTAAAGAAAATCATGCCAAGTTTGAATGCTGCTTTTATTGATGTTGGTTACGAAAAAGATGCGTTCTTACACTATCTTGATCTGGGACCACAATTTTCGACACTTAAAAACTTTTTTCAGGTAGCGAGTTCTAAAAAAAGTAGAATTACATCCCTGGCAAAAATTCAGCCTGTCCCTGATATTAACAAGGAAGGAAAAATCACCGAGGTGATGAAGGTTGGACAACCAATCCTTGTACAGGTTGCAAAAGAACCAATATCTAGTAAAGGGCCTCGATTGACATCAGAAATGTCATTGGCCGGAAGAAATATGGTATTAATGCCATTTAGTGATAAGGTTTCTGTATCACAAAAGATTGGTTCAGCTGAGGAAAGAAACCGGTTGAAAAAACTGGTACAAAGCATTAAACCCAAGAACTTTGGAGTAATAGTTCGAACAGCTGCAGAGGGCAAAAGAGTTGCAGAATTAGATTCGGAACTTCGAAGATTGGTTACTCGATGGGAAAGTCTTTTTACCATTCTGAAAAAAGCCCAAACACCAAGTCTGGTGCTTGGAGAGCTTGACAGAACCATCGCTTTGCTTAGGGATATTTACAATCCAGACTTTACAAGTATACATGTAAACGACGGAGATGTTTATCGTGAAATTTGTGATTATCTTGCCGATATCGCACCTGAGAAAAAGAAAATTGTAAAACATTATCGTGGTAGAGATTCCATATTTAGTCATTTTGGAATCGACAAACAGATCAAAGCTTCATTCGGTAAAACCGTATCATTTAAAAATGGAGCTTATTTGATAGTTGAACATACAGAGGCGTTTCATGTAATCGACGTGAATAGTGGAAACCGATCTAAAGTAGGAATTGATCAGGAGACCAACGCTCTGGAAGTTAATCTTGCTGCAGCAGAAGAGATAGCAAGGCAATTAAGATTGAGGGATATGGGCGGTATTATAGTTATCGATTTTATCGATATGCAAAAGACCGAAAACCGCCAGAAAGTGTATGAGCACATGAAAAAGGTAATGGCTTCGGATAGAACGAAGCATAACATTCTACCTTTAAGTAAGTTTTGTCTGATGCAAATAACCAGACAGCGTGTGCGCCCGGAACAACATGTTGATACAGCAGAAGTTTGTCCGGTTTGTAAAGGTAGTGGGAAAGTAATTCCAACTATTTTATTAACCGATGATATTGAAAGCAAAGTAGATTACTTGTTTTCAGAGTTACATAAGAAAAGAATTACCATACAGGTTCATCCGTATGTGGCTGCGTATCTAACAAAAGGTTGGCCCTCTATAAAAACCAAATGGTTTTTAAAGTATTTCAAGAAGGTTAATATCCAAGAAGTTCATTCTTTTAATTTTCTTGAATACCACTTCTTAGATGAGAATCTCGAAGAGATGATACTGTAATGAAATTTAAATCCCGGAATTTATTCCGGGATTTTTGTTTAATTTTATGCGAAGTTATCAAGTATGGTTACGATTTCTTATCTTGCTTTTTATTAGAGAGCAAGGGATACTGGTTGTTAATGTGCAACCACTAGGGAAGGTGTTGTAAGAAATAATAGGATTTGCATGAAGTTAGTTTCGGTAATTATAGGATTATTAATCTTATCGTCGGTTGATTGTTTGGCTTATCAGATTAAGGGGAAGTTGGATTTATCAAGTAAATGGCAAAATGTATTGTATTTATCTTCCGTTGATGGATTCAAAAATCTCTTTATAAAATCTCCAGATTATATAATTAATAGTGCAACCATTGATAAAGATGGCTCCTTTGAGTTCACAGGGAACGATTTACCTGAGGATGGTCGATTTTATAGGATACATATTGAACGGGATCCTAATGGATTAACAGATTTCTTAGCTCCATCAGAGAAGAACCAATGCTTTGTTGTATTGGATAGTAATACTGAAATGACACTGACTAGCAATGGTATTTCGGGAGATCTTTCAGAACTAAAGATAGAAGGTTCTGAAACCAGCAGAATGTTATATGAGATAGAGAACGAAATCCACTCCAGAAAAGCAAAGTTAAGTAGCGATCTTCCAAAGGCAAAGTATGATTTAGTATTCCATAGTCTCCTTAAGTATATTAAGGATAAAGCGATGAATGTTGATGATCCTTACGTCTCTCTTTTTGCAATAGCTCATATTGATGATAAGAATAGTGATTTTTTAAATGATAGCGATTTTTACCTGGATTTTCAGACACAACTTCAGAATAAGATTAGTAGCTCGTCATATTATATTGAGTACAATGAAATGCTGAAGGAATTGGTTCAATATCGAAATACAGTTTGTAAAATTCCCGATTCACAATACCGATTTAGAGGAACTATTGTCTGGGCTGAGTTGGGCTTGATTATCTGTTTAATCATAGCGCTAATTGTAGTGTATCGCAAGTATCAGTTAGCAATAGCTGGTAATGTTGGTAATAATCCGTCACAGGGAAAGACGGAGGAAACGAAAAAATTGCTAAAGGAGCTTACATCAAAAGAGCTTGATATCTTAAGATCGATAGCTGCTGGTAAAACCAATAAGGAAATTGCATTGGAATTTCATATCGAATTAAGTACTGTCAAGTCGCATATTAACAATATTTATAAGCGATTGAAGGTTGCTGGTCGTAAAGAAGCAGTCGAAATGTACGAGTCAGGAAATTAAATAGATAAGGGGGGTCTAGACCCTATTTCCAACCCCGAACTAAGTATTATTTCAACCCTAATAAGTTATTGAGTATAAAAATATGGTTGTAGTTTTGGTTTGTCATTTTCAACCAGGCGTAAGGATTTGATCTTTTAGCTTGGATGAGCATCATGATTGAAACAAATTAAAACTTGTCATATGAGAATCAGGGTACTTTTATTTTCACTATTTCTTTTCATAGGATTCTCTGGGATGTCACAAATTCTGGAACCTGTAAAATGGAAATTTAGCTCGAAGAAGCTTTCAGAGCTAGAATATGAATTAACCTTTATTGCATCGATTGATGATGGTTGGCATCTGTATTCCTCAGATCTACCTGAAGGAGGGCCAATAAAAACGACGTTTAATTTTGAGGAGAATAAGTCATATCAGTTTTCTTCTGATTTAGTAGCACCTAAAGCAATTGAAACATTTGATGACATGTTTCAAATGAAGATTCGCTATTTTGAGCATAAAGCGGTCTTTACAAGAAATGTTAAGTTAAAGCCAGGTGCAAAAGTTGAAGTGAAAGGTTATGTTGAATTCATGAGCTGTAATGATGAAACATGTACACCTCCGATGGAAGCCGACTTTGAATTTAAGTTGGAAGCTTCAGCAGGAAAGACAGCTAAAGTTGCGAAGCCTGCACAAAAGGAGGTTGTAAAGGCTGAAACCATTGTTCCCGCAGTAAAGAGCGTAGAAAAAGAAGAAGAAAAGAAGGAGGTGATTGCAGCTGCAAAAATAGAGAAAGCTTCGCCAGTACAGCAACAAGAAAGTAAAGAGGAGAGTGGTTCGTTATGGGTATTTTTCGCGCTTGCCTTTTTAGGAGGTTTAGCAGCAATTGTAACACCATGTGTATTTCCTATGATCCCAATGACGGTTTCATTTTTCATGCATAGTAGTGAATCGAAAGTAAAAGCAAAGCTTCATGGATTGTTTTACGGATTTTCGATTATCGTATTATATACAGTAATTGGTACTGTGGTGGCTGTATCATTTGGACCTGATGCAGCAAACTTTTTAAGTACGCATTGGTTACCTAACATTATCTTCTTTGTTGTATTTGTACTATTTGCTTTTTCGTTCTTCGGAATGTTCGAAATAGTTCTACCTAGTTGGATGGTAAACAAATCAGATAGACAAGCTGACAAAGGTGGTTTTATGGGGGCTTTCTTTATGGCGTTAACATTGGTTTTGGTATCTTTCTCATGTACTGGACCAATTGTGGGAACTATTCTTGTTGAGTCGGCAGGGGGGCAAGTTTTAAAACCGATTATAGGAATGTTTGGTTTTGCTGCAGCCTTTGCTTTACCATTTACATTGTTCGCATTGTTTCCATCATGGCTTAATAATCTTCCTAAATCGGGTGGATGGCTAAACTCAGTGAAGGTTGTATTAGGATTTCTGGAATTGGCACTGGGATTGAAATTTTTAAGTATTGCAGATCAAACATATCACTGGGGAATCCTTGATCGTGAGGTTTACCTTGCGTTCTGGATTGTGATTTTCATACTTCTGGGATTCTATTTATTAGGAAAATTGAAGTTTGCGCATGATAGTGAGGTAAAACACATTAGTGTTCCACGTTTGATGCTTGCTATTATCTCTTTCTCTTTTGTAGTATATCTTACTCCGGGGATGTTTGGTGCGCCTCTTAAGGCATTATCAGGATATCTACCACCTCAGACAACGCATGATTTTGATCTGAATAAGATCGTCAGAGATGAAATTAAGATGGCAGGAGGAGTTGGATCTGGAAGTGTTGCTGATAATGGTTTGTGTGAAGATCCAAAGTATGCTGATTTCCTACATTTACCTCATGGTTTAGAAGGGTATTTCGACTATGAGCAAGCTATCCGTTGTGCTAAAGAGAAAGGAAAGCCTGTATTTGTAGACTTTACTGGTCATGGATGTGTAAACTGTCGCGAGATGGAAGCTGCAGTTTGGTCTGATCCACGAGTATTGAAGAAATTGCGTGAAGATTTTGTTGTTGTTGCCCTATACGTTGATGATAAAACGGATTTACCTGAAGAGGATTGGGTGACATCAAGTCGTGATGGAAAGGTGAAGAAATCAATAGGGAAAAAATATGCTGATTTTCAGGCCTCTCGTTTTGGCGTGAACTCTCAGCCTTATTATGTATTACTTGACGAAAATGGTAAGGAGCTGACTACTCCAAAAGCTTACGATTTGAATGCAGATAACTTTGTTAAATTTTTAGATGAAGGATTGAAGAACTTTAACACCAAATAATACATATTTTTGAATTACAAAAGAAGAGGTCTCCATTTAGAGACCTCTCCTTATTTCTACTTATAGATACTGATAATCTTTTCTCCGCTGCTTTTAATATATCCCCTGTACATACCGGCAGTATTGAACTCCATCGCTACATTACCATCTTTATCAACAGCAATTGTACCGCCAGTGCCACCCAGTTTTGTTAGTTTGCGAACTTCTTGTTTGCAAGCGTTCTCTATTGTTATACCTTGATATTCCATCATCGCAGAAATGTCTCTTGCAAAACTCAACCTGATATAATATTCACCATGTCCAGTGCATGAAATAGCACATGTTTTATTGTTGGCATACGTTCCAGCACCGATTATCGGAGAATCTCCAATTCTTCCATATTTCTTGTTGGTCATACCTCCTGTTGATGTCCCAGCAGCCAGATTTCCATAGGTGTCAAGCACAACACATCCAACAGTACCATGTTTATCTCTTTGCGTAATTTCTCTTTCTTTTTTTATAAGACGTTGGAGGGACTCCCATCTTGATTTTGTATAGAAATATTTAGGATCTACTATTTCTACATCTTGACTTTTTGCAAAGTCTGATGCCCCTTTACCTGCTAGCATCACATGTTCAGAGTTATCCATTACCATAATGGCTGCATGTATCGGATTCTTGATATTGGTAACTCCAGCCACTGCTCCTGCGTTAAGATCTTTACCTCTCATGATAGAGGCATCTAACTCATTTTTTCCTGCATTTGTAAATACTGCACCTTTACCGGCATTGAATAGAGGTGAATTTTCCATTACCATAATGGCTGCTTTTACAGCTTCTACACATGTCCCTTTTGCTTTTAGAATTTTCTCAGCGGCAACAAGAGCTTCATCAAGTTTTGCTTTATAAGCTTGCTCTTTTTCCGGTGACATGTTTTTCTTGAGAATTGTTCCTGCACCTCCATGAATAACAACTACATATTTCCCCTTGTCCGACGCGTGTATGTCAATGCTAGTTAAGAGTAAAAGTCCAATTATAAATGTTGTCAGTTGGTAAAGTGATATTTTCATACGTTTGCTCGTTTAATTGTTTTCAAGAATAAAATACCAAATTCGTAAAATATCCTCCTACCTCCAAAAAACAGCACTAAAATTGCATCAATGATTGTACTACTACCTTATAGTTTCTGCCAGATGTAAGTCTTGAGAGTTGTTGATCTTGCATATAAATGATGTATTTACTCCCTAAATATCTTTTTATTTCTTTTATTTTTTGTTTGTTGATAAGGGCTGATTTTGAAATCCGAATAAACCAATTGGGTAGTTTTGTTTCCAGAGACTTTAGACTGTGGTCGGTTAGGTAACTTTTGCCATCGGAGGTATATATGCGGACTAATTTTTCCTCTGCTTCGAAATACGAAATGTTAGGTAGTGCTACGAACACTACTTTTTCTCCAATCTTAACAGGAATACTTGTTGGCTCCTTTTTTTCAGAATGATTGCTTTGATACTTGCGGATCATACTACTGACTACTTCCTGAAGAGACTCCTGATTTGGTTGTTGTGGTAACCGCTCAATTGACTTAACAAGTCGTTCTTGCTTTACTGGTTTGAGAATGTAATCAGTACTGTTAATCTCGAATGCATCTATTGCATATTGATCATATGCAGAGCAGAATATAACCAGGGGCTTATGAATAATTTGCTCTAAAACCTGAAAACCATTTAATCCTGGCATTTGAATGTCAAGAAATATTAGGTCAGGCTTGATCTGATCTATCATTTTTATTGCTTCAATACCATTGGAAGCTTCTCCAATGATATTGATTTGCTCATCGTGATCCTTCAATAAGCGTGCTAATCTTTGACGAGCAGGGGCTTCATCATCTATTAGGATTGTATTGAATGTTTTCATGGTTGTAGAGGTAATGTTATTTCTATGTGTTTGTTGTTTCCATTTTCCCAGGATATACTGGCTAAGCCATTGTATAGTAAGTTGAGTTTATCATGTAGACTCTGAAGACCGTAGCCACTAACTGGTGTATCTGGGAAATCTGGTCCATTATCAGCAATTGATATGATTAGTTTCGTTGAATCTTTTGTGATAGAAATATTCAAGATCCCATTTTCAGTAATCTGGCCAATTCCATGCTTTATTGCATTTTCAACAAGAGGCTGAATAAGGAACCGAGGGATTGTCAGTTTTAGACATGATGGATCAATATTAAAGTTACATAGCAGGCGATCACCAAGTCTGACTTTCTCTATTTCAAGATAGGTTTCAACAATCTCAATTTCTTCCTTCACTGTAACCATGTCTTTTTGCTCACGATTAATAGCATACCTGAAAAAGTCGGACAGTGAAAGAGCCATTTGTTCAGTTTTATCAGCGTTAATGTGGGCCAGACTAGCTACAGAGTTTAAGGAGTTATAAAGAAAGTGAGGATTGATTCGTGAGTGTAATGCTTGAAGTTCAGCTTTTGTTTTTAACTCTCTTAAGGTTGCTAACTCAATATCTTTCTGCTTGATTGCATTCTCACTTTTGAAACGTAGGAAAATCCAGGCAATGCGAATAAGAATTATAACACTTATGATGATTGTTACATTCACCAGTTGTTGCCAATTTGAATATACAGAAATTCTGGTAATCCAGATAAAGACTAAACCGGTGGTAACAGAGGTGGTTGAGTGAGTAATTAATAATGAAAAGAGATTGTTTTTAGACTTAATAATTAATTTTTCCAATGAATACAATAGATTTATCGATACAATTAATGCCAAGTTAAGTAGAGCTATCTCCTTCAATATGATATGTCTGTATGTATAATATAGTTGGGTTACAATCTCTTTAAATCCAATTATACTATAAAGTGCATCGGAGAGACCTAATAATAAAAAACCAATGATGATGAGAAGGGTAAATTTCATGTAGTCTAACCATTTGGAGTTGTTTAGGTTGATGAACCTATAATGAAATGCAAGGAGAATCATTAGTATGAAGAGAAAGATGGCGGTTATTAGCAATAATAGCTTCAGTTCCTTTGGGAATCGAAGTTTATAGACGCTAAGAAATCCTCTTTTCTTTCCGTAATTTTCTTTTAACCGTTCATAAAAATCTTCCGAATAGACATTGGCAATGATAAATTTATCTTGGTCAGTAAAAGATGTTTGTACTGCATCGTGTTCTTCGAAAATAGTGTTCCTTATCATCGTATTGTTATTCAAATTGACATTTAATCTGACAAGAGATCTGATCACGTAGTATGTTATTGCTTGATTTCTTTCAGATTGATTCTGATCATGGTTGAAGAATAATCTAATGTCAATGTTTTCATAAGATTGAAAATTGACGCTATAATTCATTGTGGAACCATTAGATGGAGATAGTCCCAGTTTAATATTTCCTTCTTCCTCTACTTGTTTTACTTCCACAACATCGATCAGTTCATTCAATTCAGTTACCAAGTTGTTAATGTGTATGGAATCACCATGTGTTAACTTGCCTGAAACTTGTAATTTGATGTCTTCGTGGAACCGAGAGACATAGGCATTGCCATTAAAGAGTTTGGAAACCAGAAAATTCCAGTTTCCACTGTTTTTGTAATCTTTTGCAGTTACTCCGTTAATCGAAATTAAGCAGAGAATTAGAATACTTAGTAATGTTTTCATTGGTACTATTTTTAGGAATTCTCTGCTAAGGAAAAGAATCATTTTTTGCTAGCACAGGTAAATCTGATGAACTACCAAGTTAAGAGGAGAAACTGCAATTTAATCAGATTACCAATTTACAAACTGTCGGGCTTTTATCCCACAACCTCTAGTGAGTGTATATTAGCAGAACAGTATGTTTCCAAGCTTTCTTTTGCATGGGTTAATTGATCCTGTAAATCAGCCTCGCCTGAAAATGATACAATTACGAACAACAAGCGTTTTGTAGTGTTCGTGATCATTGTACGTTGTGAATCACTTGTTGGAGAACCAAAATATCCGATGCTATCCCTAAAGACTGGTAGAAATTCAATATTTAGTTCTCCTTTGCCAATCCCTTTGTAGGAGGAGCCTGGCTTTGCAATTGTAAACTCCACATCACCATCAATCTTATCCATATCAAAACAACATAAAGCATAGCCCGACTTGATAGATACCAAGTTGTTGGTGTCAACAATATTATTGATGTAATAGAGTCCTTTGCCTTGTACAATTCTTCTGGTCAGCGCCTCTGATGAAACCCTGTAACGTGCTGGTTCCTTCCCAAATGCCCGATAGGCAGCCCTTGTATTAGAGATTGCCTGCATTTTAGCAATATCCTCAATAATAATGGATTCCTTTATCGATGCTTCCAGAAGATCAAGTTGTTCTTTTAAAAGGACATTGGCTTTTTGGTATTCAACATCAGCAGTAATAACGCCTAAAACTGTATTGTTCCATTTTTCCTTAATGGAATTTGATATGGTAATGTGCATGATTTAAAATTTAGCTGAGACCTTTACATTAAAGCGACGTCCGGTTAAGTAATTCGGAACAGCCCACTCGTTGTTGTAAATATCATTTACCCAAAAGTAAGATACCGTATTTCTAATTCCAAATAAATTGAAGACATCTAGTCCAATCCATAACTCTCGAAAATTATTTAACCAACTTCCTCTACGAAAACGACTCTTTTCATCAATCAGAACTTTCGATAAACCCATATCAACTCTTCGGTAGGGTGGAATACGCAATGTGTGTTGATCCTTTGATGAATTGGGAGGACCAAATGGCAAACGAGATCCATAGTGCATGGTCAGGTTCATCTTATAGCTTGGATTGCCGGGAAGATAGTCCTGAAAAAACATGCTGAAATTAATGCGTTGATCAGTTGGACGAGGTATATATCCAAAGCCATCTCCACGGATATCCTCTTCTGTTTTCATGATACTTAAACTTGCCCAGGATTGCACACCACTCACAAATTCACCATTGATCTTCATATCTAGCCCCGTAGCATATCCATCGGACAATTGATCCGATAAATAACGAATTCTAACATTCTCTATTTCATAAGGGATAAGACCATCAAAGTGTTTGTAGTAAAGTTCTGTTGTTAGTTTGAATGGCCGATCCCATATCTTTAAAAGATAATCATTACCCCCTAATACCTGGAAGGAACGTTGAGCTTTAACATTAGGATTTATCTCTCCAGAAAGCATTTTTAGTTCTTTGTAGAAAGGGGGTTGATGATAAAAACCAGATGCAAGTCTGAAAATAAGACTCTTACTTCCTTGTGGAACCCATCGTATTGAAGCTCTCGGACTGAGAATAAATTCGTTGTTATAATCCCAGTAACTCATGCGTATCCCACCAGTTAAATATAGTGAATTATTGAACCACCAGGTTTCTTGTAGATAGCCTGATAAGCGTGTAGAACTGAATTCATAATTTGTTTTTGATGATTGGAAGAATTTAATTTCTGTCTCAGAATGTGGAAGAGAGTATCCTGCAGAATCTCTTAATTCCCATTGATTCATCTCATCATCAATCATTTCATGCTGAATTTTTAAACCCCATTGCAACAGGTGGTTATCTGAATCAATTGTTCCCTTGTGGTTGAAACTTGTAACATGAGCCACCAATTCATTTCGAGCATGTTCATGAAACTTGCCTATTCCAAGACTCAATTTATCTTCTCCATAACTATTGATTCCTGCATCCAGATTCAATTCCGAAAACAAGTATTCACCGATGATGTCATAATTCTCACGTTCTAAAGTATAAAAGCTAGAGCCAATGAATTTTAGATCAATATTTGAATTGGGCCTGTAACGATAGGTCAAGGCACCAGTCAAGGTGTTGAATTTATCCTCTTCCTGACCATCAAAATAAATGGTTATTGCTCGTGCGTTACTGTAGGTGCCAAATTTAGTTTCCCTGGTAATGGGGACAAAATTGTATTTATTGGAAGATAAATTCCCAATAAAAGATAACGTTGATTGGTCATTGAAATGATAGGTCAGAAATACTTGTCCGTCAATAAATTTAGGATCATATTCACCTTTTTCATCCAAGGTGTTCAAAAGGTATTGATTAGTCTTATATCTCAGACCTAGATTGTATGAGAACTTTTTATTCTTTGTTCTATCTTCAAGATGTAAATTTGCTCCTAACATGCTTACAGAGGCAGATGCTCCAAATTTAGTAGGATCCTTATATCGAATATCAAGCACTGATGACATTTTATCTCCATATTTAGCATCAAATCCACCTGCTGAAAAATTGATAGATGATATCATGTCCGAATTAATAAAGCTAAGTCCTTCTTGCTGTCCCGATCGAATGAGGAATGGGCGATATATTTCTACATCATTTACGTATACCAGATTTTCATCAAAGTTTCCACCTCGAACAGAATATTGTGAACTAAGTTCATTATTTGACGAAACACCAATCATCGTCTTGATAATACTCTCAACTCCTCCATTTGCATTTGATATGACTCCTGAAAGATTAGGATCAATACGCTCAAAATTGTTATAGTTCCGTTTCGATTCCTTGACGATGATCTCTTGTATATCTTCATTTTTGGCGATTAATGAAGCATTGATGGTTAATAACGTGGACTTTGCATTTTTTATCAGGTATTCTTGTGAGGTATAACCCAACATAGAAAAAACAATAATTGCTCCTTGTTTAAAGGGAATCCGAAATTTGAAATTACCATTAGAGTCACTAACTGTTCCTACTGTAGGGGTTTGTTTGAGAGAGATGTTTACCAATTCTAATGGTTCACCCTTGGAATTGGTTACCTTACCTTGTATGGTGATCTGCTTTTGCTGCGCAGGTAATTGAATTGCAAACAAAATGAAGGAAACTATGAAAATAACTTTATTCATCATGTTAGGTTAATCATTTAGTTGTCTTCTGGCTAGTGAAGATAAATAAATCTTGTCGTTTTTTCTTAAAGTTGCCTCAATGTACCATAAATTGTCTCTTTTGGAAGAAAGTAGACAGATCTAAGGTCTTTTTGAACAATATTCACCTATCTAAACTAATAAAAACAGCTAATATTGCATGAAGATAAATCTATTTCAGTACATCATTTTGGTGGGAATAGATCGTAACAGCTAAATATTATCGGCTAAGAGTTGTAAGGAAGTAGGAGTTTAACTTCAAATAATTAAATGCTACCTTTGATCAACAGAATTGCTGAAGTATTGGCGATGTTAATATGAACTTACGAATAAAGCGTGTGAGATATGGCGAAGAAATTTAAACCCCTAACGTCAGTTTTGGTAAAACCTGCGGGTCCTGACTGTAATCTGAACTGTTCGTATTGTTTCTATCTTGAGAAAGAAGAGCTGTTTAAAAATAGTCCGATGTTGCGGATGAGTCCTAAAATTCAGGAGGAACTTATTCGTCAGGTAATGCAACAATCAGGAGAATCAGTATCTATTGCATGGCAAGGTGGTGAGCCTACGCTTATGGGACTTGATTTTTATAAGCGTGCAATTGAGCTTGAAATGAAATATGGCCATGGTCAAATGGTAGGTAATGGTTTGCAGACTAACGGTGTATTATTAAACCGAGAGTGGGCAAAGTTCCTTAAGCAATATGATTGGCTAGTAGGCATCTCATTAGATGGACCAGAGCATATTCATAATAAGTATAGATTCAATAAGGCAGGAAAAGGAACACATAAGATAGTGGAAGAGAATGCAATGATGCTTCTCGATGAAGGTGTTGCTGCAAATGCGATGTGTTGTGTAACTAGTTATTCAGTTAATTATCCCGAGGAATTATACAACTATTTCAAGGAAAAGGGACTTACCTTTATGCAATTTATTCCTATCGTTGAGACCGATAAGAATGATCCAACAAAGGCTGCTCCTTTTTCAGTAAGTGCTGAAGATTATGGCCGATTCCTGGTGAAACTGTTTGACCTGTGGTTAGCCGATTTCCAAAATGGTCAACCCACTACTTCCATTCGTCATTTTGAATCAGTTTTCCATACATATGTTGGAATGGATGCTCCGGAATGTACAATGATGAAAGAGTGTGGTCCATATGTGGCAGTTGAACACAACGGTAATGTTTATAGTTGTGATTTCTTTGTAGAGCCACGATGGAAACTTGGAAATCTAATGCATGATCGCTTGATCAATATGCTGAATTCTAAAAAACAGACAGCCTTTGGTAGTATGAAAGGCAAAATTCCAACTAAATGTCGTAGATGCTCATGGTTGTCGAACTGTTATGGTGGATGTACTAAAGATCGTATCAAAGATCCAGCGGATCATATGATGCCTCGTTTCTGTACTTCTTATAAAATGTTCTTCTCTCATGCAGATGGAGTATTGAGACAAATGGCCGAGCAATGGAAGCAGCAACAGCAAGATTACCAGCAAGCGCAGCAGACTGGTGGTACTTATAATGCATTTGATGATTTCATGGGAGGTAAATAGTTACTTGAAGTAATAAAGAATAAAATATTAAAGTCCTGCATTTAACATGTAGGGCTTTTCTTTTAACTTTGAATTTCGGAAAGCATATAAATAGCCTATAATTACATCACATGATTAAACAGTTTGAAATACAATTACCAGAATATCGCCGAGGGTATCATTTAGTTACTTCTATCATTGAACGAGAGATGGGAAAGCTTCCCGAGATAGGAATGGTGAATTTATTAATTAAGCATACCTCTGCAGGATTGACGCTCAATGAGAATGCCGATCCAACTGTTCGGTACGACTTTGAATCTTTCATGAATAAGTTAATTCCTGAAAATGATCCAGTATATGAACATACTTATGAAGGTTCGGATGATATGCCTGCTCATCTAAAATCCTCCATTCTTGGTGCAAGTCTTACTAAACCAATTACTAACGGACGTTTGAACCTAGGAACATGGCAAGGAATTTATCTATGTGAGTTTCGAAATTATGGAGGCCGTAGAAAGATTGTAGTAACAATTTATTCTTAAATAGGCTCGTTTAGTATTAAATTAAAAGTCCTAAGGGCGCTAATTTCACTGTTTCTTATTTAGAAAAGTAATAAATTAGTAGTGTATTTTTCTATCCGCTTATAAATTAAAACATTAACACGGTCCGCTAGTATTAAATAACAGCTTTCTTCATGATTATTCTTGTGTATTGTGAGTGAATAATTTCCTACTTTTGGTAACCAAATATGAAAAGGAAACATTAACAATATGCAAAGAAAATTATTATTAGGAGTTGAAGCCATCGGGGAAGGTGCTGTGGATGGCGGTATATCTGGGGTATATGCTTATCCAGGAACTCCATCTACGGAAATCACAGAACACATTCAAAGTAACAAACTGGCCATAGAGAGAAATATTCACAGAGAATGGTCGGCCAATGAGAAAACTGCCATGGAGGCAGCTTTAGGTATGTCTTACGCAGGTAAGCGTACATTGGTATGCATGAAGCATGTTGGATTGAATGTGGCTGCCGACGCATTTGTGAATGCAGGTATTACTGGAATTAATGGTGGTATGGTTATTACTGTTGCTGATGATCCATCAATGCACTCTTCTCAGAATGAGCAGGATAGTCGTTTTTATGGTAAGTTTGCAATGATTCCAATTTTGGAACCATCAAATCAGCAGGAAGCATATGATATGACACGCTTCGGATTTGAACTTTCAGAAAAGACAGGTGTACCTGTAATGATGCGTATAACAACTCGTTTGGCACACTCAAGAGCAGGTGTTGTTGCTGCTCCTCCAGTTGAGGAGAATGAGTTAAAATTACCATCTGATCCTTTGCAGTTTGTTTTATTGCCAGCTATTGCCAGAAAGCGTTATAGTATGCTTTTAGATAATCAAAGTGTACAGTTGGATTTGTCTGAGAAGTCTGATTACAATAAATATGTAGATGGAGAAGACAAAAGTCTTGGTATCATCGCTTGTGGAATTGCCTACAATTATTTGATGGAGAACTATCCTAATGGATGTCCATTTCCACATATTAAAATATCACAATATCCAGCGCCAGCAAGTGCAATTCAGAAATTAGAGGAAGAATGTGATGAAATTCTTGTTCTTGAAGAAGGTGCTCCATTGTTGGAAGAGTTGTTAGGAGATTACTTTGGTAAAGGTATTCGTGTGAACGGTCGTTTGTCAGGTAGCTTACCTCGCGCTGGAGAACTTAGTCCTGATATCGTGGCGAAATCTCTAGGTATGCCTAATATTGAAGGTGAAGCTATTCCTGAACTAATGGCAAATCGTCCGCCAGCCCTATGTCAGGGATGTGGTCACCAGGATATGTATGTTGCATTAAATGAGGCCTTGGAAGTATATGGAAAAGGTCGCGTATTCTCTGATATTGGTTGTTACACTTTAGGAGCTCTTCCTCCATATAGCTCAATTAATACTTGTGTTGACATGGGAGCATCGATTACTATGGCTAAAGGTGCGTCTGATGCTGGATTAGTACCTTCTGTTTCAGTAATTGGTGATTCTACTTTTACTCACTCAGGAATTACAGGATTGTTAGATGCTGTTAACGAGAAGTCTAGTATCACGGTGATTATCTCAGATAATGAGTCTGTTTCAATGACTGGTGGTCAGGATTCGTCAGCTGTAGGTAAGATTGAAGATATATGTAAAGGGGTAGGAGTAGATCCAGCTCACATTCATGTATTATATCCTCATAAAAAGAATCACCAGCAAATGGTGGATGTTATAAAAGAGGAGTTAGCACATGATGGTGTTTCTGTAATCATTCCTCGTAGAGAGTGTATTCAGCGTGCAGCTCGTATACGTAGAGCTGCTAGAAAGAACTAGTCCAATAATCAAAAATTTTTAATCAGATGAAACGAACATGAATTTTAGCATTCTAAGTTACACACACGAGAATGATTAAATTCATCGAGAGTTCCATCTTATGCAATTGGAAATAATAAATTTAATCAGATGAAACGAACATGAATTTTAGCATTCTAAGTTACACACACGAGAATGATTAAATTCATCGAGAGTTCTATCTTATGCAATTGGAAATAATAAATTTAATCAGATGAAATCAGATATAATATTAGCAGGAGTAGGCGGTCAGGGGATATTATCTATCGCTGCAGTAATTGGCGCTGCTGCATTGGAAAATGATTATCACCTTAAGCAAGCAGAGACTCATGGAATGAGTCAGCGAGGTGGAGCGGTACAATCTCATGTGAGAATTTCAGACAAACAAATAAGCTCAGATCTTATTCCTAAAGGAAAAGCCGACTTGATTCTTTCGGTAGAGCCAATGGAGTCGTTAAGATATTTACCATTCCTTTCAGAGGAAGGATATATTGTTACAAACAGTACTCCGTTTAAGAATATTCCAAATTATCCTGAAGATGAGAAGATCATCGAAGAAATCGAGAATAAGAAGAACTTTGTTCTAATTGATGCGGATAAATTAGCCAAAGAGGTTGGTAACTCCAGAGCGTCCAATATGGTTATGCTTGGAGCAGCTTCACCATTTATTGATATCGAATATTCAAAGTTAGAAGATGGTATTCGTGCCATTTTTGCTAAGAAAGGAGATAAAGTTGTGGATCTAAACCTAAAAGCTCTTCGCGCTGGAAGAGACTTTGCAAAGGTTAATAAATAGAGACAAATAATTCGTTTACATCAAAAAAGGCTGTTCGAAAGAACAGCCTTTTTTAATATCATTTTATCATTCAATTAGTCATACTTGTGTTCATGATCACATTCAGGATCACAATCACAGCACATCCCTTTATTGTAGGTGTGCATTGCGCGCAAACTCATACCCATATTAGAGAATCCTCCATCATGGAATAGGTTTTGCATTGTAACTTTACGTGTAAGGTCTGAAAACATTACAATACAGTAATCTGCACATTCATCTCCTGATGCATTCCCTAGAGGCGACATACGCTCAGAGAAGTCTAACAAACCATCAAATCCTTTGATTCCTCCTCCTGCAGTTGTGTAAGTAGGAGATTGAGAAATAGTATTGATACGTACATTTCTTTCACGACCATAAATGTAACCAAAGCTTCTTGCGATTGATTCAAGCAATGCTTTTGCATCAGCCATATCATTGTAACCAACAAATGATCTTTGTGCTGCAACATATGATAGTCCAATTACAGATGCCCATTCATTCAAGGCATCTAACTTACGACATGATTGGATTACCTTATGGAATGAAATTGCCGAAATATCTAGTGTTTTGTCTAGCAATCCGTAGTCAAGGTCACTATAGTGTTTTCCTTTACGAACATTAGGAGACATTCCGATCGAGTGCAGTACGAAGTCAATCTTACCACCTAATACTTCCATTGATTTAGTGATAAGATTCTCGAGATCTTCAACATTTGTAGCATCGGCGGGGATAACCTCAGCGTTACAAAGTTCACCAAGTTTATTGGTGTCTCCCATTCTAATTGCAACAGCAGTATTGGTCAAAGTGAAAGTTGCACCTTCTTCTTTTGCCCTCATTGCTACTTTCCATGCAATTGAATCTTCATTAAGGGCTCCAAAAATAATACCCCTTTTTCCTTTTAATAAATTGTAGGTCATATCTAATTTTCTTTTGTCTAATAACAACGTTTCGCCAAAAATGGTTGCAAATGTATAAAACATTTATTGGCTCAAAAGGTTGAGATAGGCCCTTAGGTAGGTTAATTTCAGAAAAGCATAAAAAAAGGGAGCTAAAAAGCCCCCTTTTTCGAATTATTGAAACTAAAATTTAAATTTTTACTACACATGTATCTCTTAACCATCCCTTGTTTCCATCAGCTAACTTAATCTCTTTCCAGTTGGTTACGCTATCTGTAACCTGAACTTTTAATCCTTCATGGATAACAAATAAGTTAGTACCACTCTCTGCAGGTGAACTTTTTACTGTTACACTTGGTGTGAATACAATTGCATTCTTACGCTTGTTTATTTTATGCTTCTGCGATGATGCAAACGTAAAGGTCATGATGCTTACAATGAACAACGAAATGCCTATTGAAAATGACATTTTCTTTAAACTAACCATTCCTGACAGAATGAATATACCCAATAGGATAATAAAGAATATAAATGTAATAGCACTAATCCATGCCCACTCATCAGCCGATTTTGAGTTGATGATATTGTGTTTCCACTTTAAGAAAAATACTTGCGGAAGCGGCTCAATTTTATCAAGAACATGCTGGTTTGCTAGTTCCAAATTGTAGGTTATATCCTCGTCATTAGGTGATAATAACTTAGCCCTTTCGTAGTTTAATATGGCCTTCGGGATATCTCCTGTTTTATAGTAGGCATTACCTAAATTATAATAGAGTTCGCCAGCTTCCAGATTCTGCTTAAGTAGCTGCTCATATTTAACAATCGCTTCCTGGTACTTTGCTTCAGCATAAAGTTGGTTTGCTTCTGTTAGGACAGGATTCTCCTTTGCTGCAAAGCACAATGTGCTAATAAATATCAATAATATAGAACTGATTACTTTATAGTTCATATCGTAAATTTTTATCCTTATCGAATCTGTTTATCAATTTTATTCATTACTTGCTCTGCCTCTTTATAAAGGTCACTCATCTGAGCTTCGCTTTCAGCAGGAGCAAATCGTGCAAACTCACATTTATCAACAATTGAAATGAATTCTGTAACTAACGATTCTTCAACATTATTGGCATGTAAAGTTTCTACAGCTTTATCTCTGTTCAAATTTGCCATAGGTAGATTTAGTTTATCGCTAAGATATCCCCAGAAAGCTTTTAGTACTGCTTCATAGAATTCTTCTCTGTTATTTTGTTTTAGCTGTACCGAAGCATTCTTCAAATGTTTGCGGGCTAGTTTGCTTGCTTTCTTATGTTTTACCAATACAAGGTTAGCATTACGTTTAGCTTGCTGACGGTATAGAAGAACAATAACTGCTAATCCTAGAATACTTATCATGTAGAACAGATAAAATGCTAATGTTCCAAAAAACGTATGGCCAGTTTCAATTAACCTGATATTACCTTGTTTGATGAAGCGAATGTCCTTACCAATAAATTTAACATCTTCCTTTGAAAATGAACTGACAACGGTTGCAGTCTGACTGTCATCTCCTTTCTCAACTTGTATTGTAAATGGTCCGATTGTTTTAGAAATTTTGCGACCACTAACAGGATTAAAGTAAACAAATGGTATTTCAGGAATAGTGTATTCTCCTTGATGACGAGGAATGAATAGGTGTTCGAAGGTAACGCTTCCGGATAAGCCATTTTCAGAAGTTTTCAAATTATTAGCTGTTTTCGGATCATACACCTCAAAATCAGCAGGGAAATCTATCTTTAATGGCTTTATAAGTTTAAGATTACCATTTCCTGAGATGTCAATTTTTAATGTAACAGCATCGTTCGCTTTTACGGTTTGTTTGTTAAGTGATCCCTTGATTGAGAATGAACCAACACCTCCCGAGAAATTATCAATAGCAGGTATATCTTTTACTGTTATTGTAAGTGGCTTACTGGCAACCTTTGCAATAACAGTTCTTCCTTGATCAAAGAAATCGTCAAATATACTTCTTCTTGCTCTCCTTTGAACGATTGCACATTCAACCTCGAAAGGATCAATCTTTATTTTTCCAGTTTGTTGAGGAAATAAAATTGTTTTCTTTAGAGTACCTACATTGTAGATTTCTCCTTTGTAAACCTCTCTTTCTAGCTGAATGTTTTGCGGCAAATCAATGTCTTGTGTCCAGAAACCTTCATATGAAGGAAACTTTACATCTTGAAATCCAGAAAGATTAACACGACTGTAGACCTTCGCAGTAGCAATTACATGTTGTCCCTTGTATACATTGGTCTTATTCAACTCAACCTTTACAAATAAGTCTTCTTTCTTTATTTGATCTGTAACTGTTTGCTGTTGCCGTTGCGTTCCTCTGTTTCTTTGTGTGTTGGTAGGATTCGAGCTGCCCTCAATAACTTCAATGTTTATTGAGTTTGATTGGTATACCTTGCCATTAACCTCAATAGAAGCAGGGCGGATGGTGAACTTCCCAGTTTTCTTGGCCCTTAAAATAAAGGTATAAGAGAATGTAAAAGTCTGTGTCGTTTTACCGTTGACAATTTGTATAGAACTTGAGCTTGATGTACTAGGCCCCATTAATACTTCAAAATTCCCTAGATTAGGTAATTTTAGGTTTTCTCCTCCTCTCTGGTTCAATGTGAGTGTTAGTCTGAATTGTTCATTTTTCCCTACTACTCCAGGACCTGACATTTCAAAATCAACCAATGAAGCCCACGATGTAAGGGTGAACAATAGTGTTACTATAAGGATACCTATCCGTTTAATCATATCTCGAAACATTTTATCTTTCAATTATCCAGTTCAAAATTATAAAATGGAATATTACGTTCCAATTATTACCAATCTTTGTCGGTTTTTACACGCTTGGCTTTAGCTGCCTGTGCTTTCTTAACCTTATCCTGAACTTTCTTTTCATCATTCTGAAGGGCTTGTAATAGCTGCTCAGCGTTTTCTTTAGAAATCTTAGGTTGACGCTGCTGTTGTTGCTGCTTATCTTGATCCTTCTTTTTATCTTTATTCTGATCTTTGTTTTTGTCTTTATTTTTATCCTGGTCGTCTTTGTTCTTGTCTTTATTGTCCTTGTTATCCTTTTTGTCTTTGTTCTTATCTTTATCTTTATTCTTGTCTTTATTTTGATCGTTCTTATTCTGATCTTTGTTTTGGTCCTTATTCTGGTCCTTATTTTGATCTTTGTTCTGATCCTTGTTTTGTTGCTGTTGTTGCTGCTGTTTCTCTTGCTCTTTCTTTAATTTTTGAGCATAAGCAAGATTGTACTTAGTCTCCATGTCATTCGGATTGTTTCTAAGTGCTTCTTTATAGGCAGCAATACTCTCGTCTATCTTTTTCTGCAACAAATGAGAATTTCCCAAATTGTGTTGTACTTTGGCTTTGTCTTCCTTTGTTTTTGCAGTCTCTTTTAACTCTTCAAACTTTGCAGTTGCTTCTTCAAGTTTTCCTTGTTTGTAAAGTGCATCTCCAAGGTTAAAATTCCACTTATAGTCGTCGGGTTTTAGATCCAATGCTTTTCGATAAGATGTTTCAGCCTGACTGAATGCAGTGCTATCTATCTGTACTGTATCCTGAACGGCCTTCTGATATACATCATTCCCTTGACGCACAAATTTACGTTCCTTCTGACCAAAGGAAACCAATGTAACGAATACCAGTAATATGCTAATGACAATTGTCTTCATGATTAATCCTTTTTTGATGCAAATAAACTCACGTTCTTCAACCATCTGTTTTTTCGTTCTAATAGGGCCAATTCTAATAAAATAAAGAAAATGGCTAATCCAATTAGGTATTGAAACTGGTCGTCATATTCTGAATAGATTCTTGATTCCATTTCAGTTTTCTCCATGCTATTGATCTCATCAAACAATCGATTTAATCCAATTTGGGAGTTATTGGCTCTTACATAGACTCCATTACCTGCCGCTGCAATCTGCTGCAACATCTCTTCATTTAGTTTTGAAACAACAATGTTGCCATCTTTATCTTTTCGATAGTCTTTCTTTATACTATTAGGATTGATCGGTATTGGTGCACCTTTAGGTAGTCCCATTCCAATGGTATGAACAATGATTCCTTTTTCTGCAGCTGCGGCAGCCATTTGAATGGCATCATCCTCATGATTCTCTCCATCAGTAATAATGATTAATGCCTTGTTATTTTCAGATTCAGGAGTAAAAGATTTCATCCCAAGATCTATTGCAGCCCCAATAGCTGTTCCTTGGATTGGAACAATGTGCGTATCTATTGAGGACATAAACAACTTTGCCGAGGCATAATCCGTTGTAATTGGTAATTGAGTGTAAGCCTGTCCTGCAAAAACAACAAGACCAATTCGGTCGTCTTGCATGCGGTCTACCATTTTGGCAATGGCTCGTTTTGCTCTTTCCAGTCTGTTTGGCTGGATATCTTCCGCCAGCATACTATTCGAGACATCTAACGCGATAATGATCTCAACGCCCTCTCTTTTTATCTTCTTAAGTTTAGAGCCAAACTGAGGTTGCGCAAGTCCTACAATCAAAAACATTAGTGCTACTAATGAAAAAACAAACTTAATTGAAGGCCGGTATTTCGACGTGTCAGGCATCAATTGAGCAATTAAATCTGGATTCCCAAATTGTTTTAATGCCTTGTTAGCTCTTGAGCGTGCAATAATGAATATCACCAGTAATAGAGGGATAATAATTAATGCATATAGATATTCAGGATGTGCAAATCTGAACATGATTTCTTCTTTTACGGGTTAAGGTAAATTTCTTACGAAAAGCTGTTTAAGTAATGCAGCTAAGATCAATAGCACTGCAGCCAAAATGGCAAAGCGATGATATACTTCATCTTTTTTGCTGAACTCTTTTACATCGATCTTTGATTTCTCAAGTTTATCGATCTCTTCGTAAATCTCTTTTAGTTTCTCATTATCTGTGGCACGGAAGTATTGCCCATCTGTTAACTGAGCAATCTCTTCAAGAGTTTCTTCATCAATCTTTACTTCTACATCTCTTAGCTGTGTGGTGCCAAAAGCTGTTTTAAAAGGGTAGGGTGCAGTTCCAATTGTTCCAACACCAATGGTGTAAACTCTAATACCATATGTTTTTGCTATCTCAGCAGCTGTTACTGGTGCAATCTGTCCCCTGTTGTTTTCACCATCAGTTAAGAGAATGACCACTTTACTTATAGCCTGACTATCTTTTAAGCGGCTTACTGCTGTGGCTAGTCCATTTCCAATGGCTGTACCATCCTCAATCATTCCACTTTCAATATCTCTAAAAAGATTGAATAGTACTGCATGGTCGGTTGTAAGAGGACATTGCGTAAAGCTTTCTCCACTAAATACTACCAGTCCAATTTTATCATCCCGACGTCCGGCAATGAACTCCATTGCGACATCTTTAGCTGCTTCCAGTCGATCTGGTGTAAAATCTCGTGCTAACATTGAGCCAGAAATATCAAGTGCTATAACAACATCGATACCTTCAGTTGTTACATTTTGCCAGTTTTCTGTTGCCTGAGGGCGAGCTAACACTGCAATTAAGGCAGCTATAGCCATCATTTTCATGGCGAAAAGTGCATGATATATAATGTGCTTGTAAGTTACAGGAGCTTTGTCTAAGCCTCTTGTTGTTGATACCTGAATTGTCGCAGAGCTAGTGCGATGTTTAAATATATACCATGCTACTATTGGAATTAATAGTAGTAATAGGTAAAAGAATTCAGGATTTGCAAATGTATATCGATCCATCATTGTTGTCGATTATTTAAGTTCTACAACTTCACCTTCCCTGTCGTCTTCAACAGGTTCTTCTTTCTTGATTTCTTCTTTGGTTTGATTAACAAAGAAATAGGCATTTGCCAACGAGATACTGTTATCATCGGCCTGCGGTTTAAATTTGGCAAACTTCACCAAATCGGCTAATTGTAACAGGTCTTTAAGTTGTTGGAACGACTTTTTGTCCAGAACCTTTTTTGCTGACTCAAATTGCTCAAGAATTTCATCGGTTGTCGACTCCATTGCGGAAAGATGATATCTTCCTTCAATGTATCGACGTAAAGTATCGGTTATATCACTGTAATATAGTTTCAGCTTTTCCTGTTCCCACAATTTTTCATCCCTTATTCGATCTAGTTCCTTAAGAGCAACTACATGAGGCGGATCAGATGGTTTTGGTGGTTTACTAAAAAGCGACATATTCTTTTGACGACGGCGTATCGCATAGAAAATAAAGAATAGAATAGCTACAATCAATATTGCTCCCATAATATAAGGGGTAACTTCTTTTAAGGTCACCGGAGCCTCATATGGTTTCTTAATATCTGTGATACCTTTCTTTAAGTCTATATCAAAAGAATGTACATTTAGAGTAATCGTATTACTTTTTAACGAATCGGCCAGCTGATCATATTGATATCGAAAATAAAACTCAGGAATTACATGTGAACCACTATCAAAAGAGGTAATAACAAATTGCTGAGTGATTTTCTGTCTGTTGTTATCCAGTGCAACTGTATCTATGTCCGATTTTTCAAGGATCTCGATGTTTGG
This sequence comes from Puteibacter caeruleilacunae, assembly GCA_005217565.1. GTDB lineage: Bacteria > Bacteroidota > Bacteroidia > Bacteroidales > Prolixibacteraceae > Puteibacter > Puteibacter caeruleilacunae. Next base: position 24,119 of record SJCO01000024.1, on the reverse strand, counting down.
TGTTAACAACGAATCATTAATTGCTGGAAATTGAATATCAAAACCAAGAGGTTTCTCTAATTCCAAATTAAACTTAATTTGGTCTCCCAACATGATGTTGGTCGTGTCAAGTATTGCCTTGGCAGTGATCTCCTGAGCTTGAACCGCTGGAATAGCGATAAGCAATGCACAGATTACTGTTTGTATTGTTCTATAAATTTGCCTCATTATTATCCTCTTTTCTTAAACAGGGTTATGAGTGATCTCACATAATCTTCACGGGTATTAATATCAACATGGTCGATACCACATTTAGTGAGCATCGTATTCATCTTAATATTATGGGTACGCCACCATTTGCTATATTGCTCTCTGGTGCGTTTATTTGAAAAGTCAACCCATGAAAAAGATCCTGTCTCTGCATCCTTTAATTTAACCAAACCGATAGGAGGAACTTCTGCTTCGCGATCATCAAATACTTTCAGCGCAACCATGTCGTGCTTGTTATTGGCTATCGATAATGCATTTTCTAATGCTTTATTTTCGTCAATAAAATCGGAGATTAAAAATGCTGTACACCTCTTTTTTATTGCATTAGTCATGTAGCGAACTGCTTCTGCAATATCTGTCTCACGATTTTCAGGAGTAAAATCAATTAACTCACGAATGATACGGAGAATATGACTTCTCCCTTTTTTCGGAGGAATAAATTTCTCAACATGATCGGAGAAGAATATTACTCCAATCTTGTCGTTATTCTGTATTGCTGAAAACGATAAAATTGCGGAAATCTCAGTTATTACATTCTTCTTGAGTAGTTCGAATGTTCCGAATTCTCTTGATCCACTAACATCAATAAGAAGCATAACAGTTAATTCTCGCTCTTCTTCAAATATTTTAATGTACGGTTTATTATATCGTGCTGTAACATTCCAGTCAATATTACGAATGTCATCACCATATTGATATTCTCGTACTTCACTGAAAGCCATACCCCGTCCTTTAAAGGCACTATGGTACTCTCCCGCAAAAATATTACGGGAAAGACCACGGGTCTTAATCTCTATCTTTCGTACTTTTTTTAACAGTTCACTGGTTTCCAATTTCTATCAATTTGAACCCGCTAATACGGGAGTGAATACTTGATTGTAATAATACAGTTGTTCTCAGGATTTCTATCCGATCACTAAGGTACTTCTACGGTATTCAAAATATCGTTGATAATTTCAACTGTAGTGATATTATTGGCTTCTGCTTCATAACTCAATCCAATACGGTGACGCAATACATCAGGACATACGGCACGTACATCTTCTGGAATTACATAACCACGTCGTTTTATGAATGCATATGATTTTGCTGCTTGAGCTAAACTAATACTTGCACGAGGAGAACCACCATATGAAATCATATTGGTGTATTTCTCTAACTTATAATCCTGTGGATTACGAGTTGCAAATACAATGTCTACAATGTATTTCTGAATTTTCTCATCAATATAAACATCTTTTACAACGTCGCGAGCTTTAAGGATATCTTCTGGTTTCAAAATCTGAGTTGCTTTTGGGAACTGCTTCAACAGATTCTGATTAATAATTAATCGTTCCTCTTCTTTCTTTGGATAATCAATAACTACCTTCAGCATGAAACGGTCAACCTGTGCTTCAGGAAGAGGGTAAGTACCTTCTTGCTCAATTGGGTTTTGCGTAGCCATTACCAGGAATGGAGCGTTTAATTTATAAGTTGTTTCACCAATGGTAACCTGTCTTTCCTGCATGGCTTCAAGTAATGCAGACTGAACTTTTGCTGGTGCACGGTTGATCTCATCAGCAAGAATGAAGTTTGCAAAGATAGGTCCCTTTTTAACAACAAATTCCTCCTTTTTCTGACTGTAAATCATGGTACCTAAAAGGTCGGCCGGAAGTAAGTCTGGTGTAAACTGAATTCGCGAAAAGTCAGCATTAACTACCGATGCCAAAGTGTTAATGGCTAATGTCTTTGCAAGTCCCGGTACCCCTTCTAATAGAATGTGTCCGTCTGAAAGTAAACTGATTAAAAGACTTTCAACCAGGTGCTTCTGGCCAACAATCACTTTGTTCATTTCCATGGAAATCATATCCACAAATGAGCTCTCCTGCTGAATTCTATCATTGAGTTCCTTAATGTCAACTGCTTGGTTCATGATATTATGCTTTTGAAAAAGTTTTCTGATTTAAAAATTAGTTGCACGAAAATAACTGATTGACCTCGAAATTGCCGTTTATTTTCATTAAAAAAAGTTAAGGTCAAGTTAAAATGGCCCCTAAAGATATTGAAATTGCAGAAAAATGAGGAGGAAGGAGAACAGGAAATTTATAAATTCGCACAAAAAAGGAGCATGTCACAATTTAGGTACTTTATACAGTTAGCATACTGCGGAACGGCATATCATGGATGGCAGATTCAGCCTAATGCAAATTCCGTTCAGGAAACATTAGAAAAGGCACTATCTACAATCTTAAGAGAGGAGATAAAAGTTACGGGTGCAGGACGAACTGATACAGGCGTGCATGCAAGTTTCTTTGTTGCTCATTTTGACTGTGGAAAAGTGATTAATGATACCGAGAAATTAGCGTTTAGATTAAATAGCTTTCTGCCACAGGATATAGCAATACAGAAGATTTTTGAAGTTGATGAGGAAGCGCATGCACGTTTTGGTGCGGTGGAAAGATCTTATAAGTATTTTGTTTCTCGTGAAAAGTCGGCGTTTAATAATGATTTTGTAGCTCGACATCATGCTGTATTGGATATCGATAAGATGAATGAAGCTGCTTTAAAGTTGTTTAATTACACCGATTTTACAAGCTTCAGTAAACTTCACACAGATGTGAAAACGAATAATTGTGAAGTGACATATGCCAAATGGGAGGCTCATGGAGATTTAATGGTATTTACTGTCTCTGCAGATAGATTCTTGAGAAATATGGTGCGTGCCATTGTGGGTACGTTATTTCAGGTTGGCAGTGGTAAAATATCTGTCGATCGCTTTGCTGAAATTATCGAATTGAAAGATAGAGGGCTTGCAGGAACATCGGCACCAGCTAGCGGATTATATCTCGTCGATGTGGTTTATCCCAAAGAAATTGATGACCAATTTGTGCGAGAAGATAGTGGATTTTTTAGATTCCTCTAGAGATTTAATTATTTCCCTGAGGGTAAGGATAAAGTGAATGATGTTCCTTTCCCTTTTATACTTTTAACACTCAAGGTTCCATGATTACGTGCTGCCAGGTCGCGACATATATTTAGGCCTAATCCGGTTCCTTTCTCTTTTGAAGTGCCTGGTTTTGTGAAATGGTCCTCTGGATTAAGAACTTGGGCCAGCTCTTCAGGTGTCATTCCAATACCTGTATCAATAACGGATATTGTTACCGAACCATTGTTGTGCTTTTCTGTTTGTAAAGTAATCTTTCCTTTAGGTGTTGTAAACTTAATAGCATTGGAAACGAAATTGCGAATAATTGTTGAAATGCAATTCTCATCAGCAAAAGCAAGCGCGTTATCCATGAGTTGCTCTTCAAGTTTAATTTGCTTCGATTCAGCACTAATCTGATATAATTCTATGTTTTGTCTAACTAGCACGTTTAAATCTATTGAGGTAGGTTTTAATTGAACCTTGTTGTTTTGCGTATTAGCCCAGATTAAAAGCTGTTGTAATAAAAGGTGCGTTTCGTTTGCTGTTCTGTTTATTTGGGTTGAGTAATTGCGAATTTCCTCATTATCTAACTCTTTGTCATCAATGATAATATCGGTTAAACCAAGAATTGAATTAAAAGGATTAATCAGATCATGTGCTAATATCGACATGAATTTTTCTCTTACTTTATTGTTCCTTGCCAACTGCTTTTGACTTTCTTTATACGATTCAATGCTACGCTTTAATTGGTCCGACTGGGCTGTGATTTGCTTATTCTTCTCTTCTACAATTTTTAACCATTTCTTTTTGGTTTGAAGATTAAAGAATAAGATTATTGATACAAATAATATTGCCAGTATGATTACGGTGAAAGTTATACGCTGATTTTTATTGGTTAATAAAGCCGATGAGATTGCCTTTTGCTTTTCTTGTTGTTGATGCTCAAAGCGCTTCTTGCTTTCAAGAAGCTCTAACTTGTAATTGTTAATATTGTTGTTTAGACTATCTTTTAAGAACATGTATTCCCAAGAATAATCAAGTGACTCTTGAAGCTTGTCAACAGCATAATAGATTAACGCCAATCGACGGGCAACAATAGAATGCAACCTTAAAAAACCATTTTCTTCGCAGATTTCAAACAAATCCTCAAGAATCGTTATTGCCTTATCGTTTTGGTTCTTGTCTTGATGGTATGATGCTAACGATAGCTTGTTATAAGCTAGTTCTAATTGGGCTCCGATCGTTGAATTTATACTTATTGCCTTGTTTAAATAGTTTAATGCTTTATCAAAATCTTCCTGCTCCTGATATATAACAGAGATGTTATGGTAATTAATCGCTAGTGCTCCTTGATAATTCAGTTCTTTATTTATTTGCTCGGCCTTGTGAAATAATTTCAGCGCTTTTTCAAAATCTTTATCTGTTGTTGCTATTGCTGCATTGTAGTTTAATGCTTGAGCTATCCCCTCCTGATTTGATGTTTTTGAAAAGATTTTTAAAGCCTTATTGTAATATTCTTCTGCTTTTTCCTTTCCATTGTCTGAATAATAGTTGATTCTACCAAGATGAATAAATGCATGGGCTTTTGCATTAGCCATTTGTGCATTTTCGAAAATTGATAATGCTTTGAATAGCTTGTCTATCGCCTCGTTGGTGATGCCGTAATCCACTAAAACACGACCTCTCTCTAACTCGATACGACCTAACAGTATAGAATCCTTTTCATTGAGAGCAATATGCTCTGCTTCATGCAAAACTTCCAGACATTCTTTATAATATCCCTGTCTCGATTTCGCTTTGGCCTGAAGATATAATGCTTTTGCAAATAATACCTGATTATTGTTTTTTGAGCTTATAGTTTGTGCCTGTCTGGCAAATTCAAATGCTTTTACATAGTTATACTTTATACAGGATTCTGCATTATTGATATAAATATTGAGAGAATCTGCATCTGAAGCATTAACATGCTTAATCCCGAGTATTACGATTAAAGTATATACTCCCCAAAACAATAAGTATTTTGCGACATAAAATCTCATGTACTCGAAATGAAGAACCTATAAGATATTGGTTAAACAATAATAGGCTAAGATAGAGTTATTCCTTTAAAGTTATATTAATCATTCCATATTTCCCAAGCCTTTAGTGCTTGTAAATGTAACATATCCAGTCCGTTCTTAACTGTCGCACCTTTTGCTTCGGCGCGTCTAAGGAATTCAGTCTTTGCTGGATTGTACACCAAATCATAGAATAGGTGTCGTTCAGTAACGTTCTCGTATGGCAAATCAGGACAGGTGTCAACCTTAGGGAAAGTCCCCAAAGGAGTAGAGTTTACTATCACAGTATATTCCGACATTATTTTGGTGTCAATGTCATTATAGGTAATGCAATTGTCTTTGTCTGCAGATCTCGATACATACAAGAACTCTAATCCCAATTCTTTTAAAGCCCAAGCAACAGCCTTTGATGCTCCTCCTGTTCCCAGGATTAAAGCTTTAGTATGATGAGGTTTGATAAATGGCTTAATTGAATTCATAAAACCATAGGTATCGGTATTGAAACCTTTCAAATGGTATTGGTTGTCTACCTTTGTTAGTTTGATGGTATTAACAGCCCCAATCTCTTTTGCAGCTTCATCAAGCTCGTCAAGAAATGGAATAACTTGTTCTTTATATGGAATAGTAACATTCATTCCAACTAGTTGCTGTTTGTTCTTGAGAACGTCTGTGATTAATTCTATCTGTGGTATTTCAAAGTTCTCATAAATACAGTCAAGTTGTTCTTGTTCAAATTTCTCTGAGAAAAACTTCTTGGAGAATGAGTGTGTTAAGGGGTATCCAATTAAGCCAAATTCCTTCATTGTGTTAAACTTTTTCTGTTCCGTTTGATGCTTTCTCTAACCAATAAATTAAAACAAATCCTGTAATTGCTAAAAGAACCGCCCATAATACTTGTGGATCATTACCTGTAACTTCTTGAAAAGTATTTGGTAGAATATTGTCTTCAACTAAAGGCTTAACTTTTCCATGACGATCAGTGAATGTTTCAACGACCTGTTTCCAAGGCCATATCTTATTCAAAGAACCAATCATAAATCCAGAAAGAATAGCAATCGCCAGATTGTGATATTTACTTAAAAGCCACGAGAGTAGTTTCGAAAAACTTAGTAATCCGACTACCGCGCCACTCATTACAACAAGTAATACATCTAACTTTAATGAAGTAACTGCATTGATGACATACTCATACTTCCCTAATATAAGAAGGATGAAGGATCCAGAAATCCCTGGTAGGATCATTGCACAAATAGCCAATGCTCCTGATAAGAATAGAAACCAGTATGATGTTGGAGTTTCAGCTGGAGTCATTTCTGTGATGAAATATGCTACTATCGATCCAATAATAATACCTATAATAACTTTAGCATCCCACCGTGTAACTTTTGCGGCGATTGTAATTGCCGAGGCTATGACTAGACCAAAAAAGAATGACCATAGCAATACTGGGTGATTTTCTAAAACATACTTAATTACTCGTGCAAGAGATACGAAGCTAATACCTATTCCTAAAACCAGACTTAAAAGAAAGTTCCCATTGATGGCTTGCCATAGCTCTTTGAATTTTCCTTTTAATAGAAGTTGTAGTGCCGATAGGTTAACTGAGTTTATTGTATTAATTAACTCTTCATATATTCCAGAGATGAATGCAATTGTTCCTCCTGAAACACCTGGTACTACATCTGCTGCCCCCATCGCAGCCCCTTTTAATCCAATTGCTATATAATCCTTAATCTTACGACTCATATTAGTTGCGTTTATTGATCTGTTGCTTTAGTTGTATATATGACAAATCTAATAACCAGCATTAAACTGACTATTAGATTTGTGATGAAATGTGTTATTAAAAATAACTAGGGAAGGAAGCTAAGTAAAGTATCTCCTCTCAAACCTCTTCTCAATGTTTCAAGTGGAATAACTTCATTGGTTGCAATATTTCCCAGATTTACATTTGGTCCTAATTGTTGAATAAACCACACTTGTTGATTTTTTGCAGGAGCTTCCCAGATAACACTTTCTGCACCAATTACATTTTCAATCATTTCGATTAATTCTGTGTTGGCCGATCCGTCTGAGTTATAAATTCCCATGTTGCCACTTTCTCTGGCTTCAGCGATTACTTTCCATGATCCTGCTTCTAACTCAGCTTTCATGCTTGCAATCCACTCATCATTGGTAAGTTCTTCTTCTTTGATTTTTGAACCAACCTCTGATATAACGGTTAAATCTTTCGATAACTCCTCAATGTATTCACATTTAGTTTCTACGTCCATGTGGAATACTCCATCCGAAATCTCAGCTAGGTCAACACCTGCGTCCATTACAAATTTTCTGTAATCGTCGAACATATTACGTACTGCGAACGCTTCAAATAAGGTTCCTCCAAAATAAGGGCGTAAGCCAGCAGATTTGTAGAGTTCTATCTTTTTCTTTACGTTTGGTGTAATTATTCCTGTTCCAAAGCCTAATTTTACTAGGTCTGTATATTCTGCACTTGTTTCTATAAAGTCTTCAGCCTGACGCAGACTAAGCCCTTTATCCATCATCATGGTCATTCCACTTTGACGTGGTTGAGCAGGTCTTTCAGGAATATTTGGAAGATTAAAGTTCATCATTCTTTTATGATGTTTATTGATTGGTATTTTGTAAGCATTTTATTAATTGGTTCGCTGAACCTAGCATTTGGTGAATGCTCAAATAAATCTTTGTATGTCGAGAAGTCAATCTTTAATGCCCTCTCGAAATAATCTACAGCTGTTTGTTCTTCGTCATTCTCTAACAAATACGCAGCCATCCGATAATTGATTTTTGCATTCTCCGGATTTTGAAGATATCCGTTTTTAAGTATTGAGATGGCTTTTTGTTTTAAACCTCTCTTGAACATGAAATCAGAGTATGATAACCAAACTTCAATATCTTTGGGTGAAAGCAATGTTGCCTGATCAAATGCAGCCAGAGCTTCATCAAATAGCTCTAGTTTGTTAGCTATCTTGGCAAGATGTTGAAAATACTCGCATCTTTCATTGTTGCTCTTGATTGCTTTGTTAACAAAAATCATCGCTTCATGATATTGTTTCTCGGCATACATTACTAAGCTACTACCAAACCATGCATCTGAATTTGCACTATTAATATTGATGCACTTCTTGTAGTAGGTTAATGCTTCTAAGTTGTCATCAAGGTGAAGATGGCTTTCCGCAATATAAAGTAATGTTTCTTCACTATCTGGCTCATGCTCCAGGTATTCCTTATAGAACTCAATAGCCTCAAGAAATTTACCTGAATTTGCATATGAATTGGCTTTGTTGAAAATTGCTGAATGGAATGATTCATTTAGCAATAATGCATAGTCATATGCTTCAATCGCCTTTTCATATTTATCAATTTGATTGTAGATGATTCCTAAATTATACCAAGCTGTGAAGGAAAACGGATCGAAATCAAGAAACTTATTATACATGAAAATACTTTCTTGATATTTCTTATTCTTTTCCAAACAGAATGCCAGTTCAAAAATAATTGAATCATTTGTTGGATTGGCCTTATAACCTAGGGTAAAGTACTTTTCAGCAAGTTTATACTGACATAGTTGTTCGAAGGCATATCCCATGTTAAAAAGAAGTTCATCTCGCTCTTCTTCGGCAAATTTTAATGCCAAATCAAATACCTTTTCTGCAGTTTTAAATCGGTCAGTAAGTGTGTAGATGGTACCTGCTAAATAATACACCTCTACATTATTACTTTCAACCTCTCTAAGAAACGCAAGTAATTCAAGAGCCTCATCAAAGCGACCTTCAGGTATTAATGCTGCAGCTCTTTTTAACTTCAATGACGTTGCATATGGATGCTGTGCAATGGCATGATCAGAAGCCAATAGCGCTTTGTCTGTATCTCCTTCTTCTAAAAAATGGTCAAGAATTGCTTCGAATTGAAATACGTCAAAGAATCCAATCTTGCCATTATCCGACATTTTAAGGAACTGATTTATTGCCTCTCGTCCTTCCTGGTCATCATAAAAATCTTGTGCTCCTTCGTTCATCTATCAAAAAATTATCAGCGTGCAAAGTTAATAAATTGTTTTTAAAGCAACTAATGTGTTGTTCTTCAACTTATTTTGGCTGATGCTCTTCCCTTAAAAGATCATTAACCGACTTCACTGGAGAGAATGTTTCTGCAGGTACTTCAATGAAAATTGTGTTCCAATTTGACATTGCTCCATTCCATAATCCAGGAAGTTCTAACGCCTTTAATTCCTTGCCATTTTTTGATTTGTTCGAAATAAATCCTGTTTGAGGATCTACATAGTCAAGAAGGTTATATTTTTCTCCTTTATAATTCACATATGAACAGACCAAATCAACAGGATTGAAGTGTGTTGCATTTCTCAATAGTGAATATTGTGTTTCATTGTCATGGTCAACTTGAGAGCTTTCTGCTATTTGTAAAGATACAGTCTTGTCTGGATTTTCTGCCCAAAATGGTCCACCTCCAGGTTCTCCTTCATTCTTAACCATACCACATATACGAAGAGGTCTGTTAAGTTTTAGTTTTAGATATTGATAAAGCTCTTCTTTTTCGGCGTAATATAAGTTCTCTGCAGGTCTAACATTTAATTCTTCCTCTAAGAATTTTGCAATTTCTGCTAGTTCTTTACTGGTTGTTCCATAGTAATGAGTGTCTTTTAAGAACTTCTGATATTTATAAAGCTTTTCCTGAATCTTTAATAAATATCCGGCTAATGCTTTTTTGTATTTTATAGTTGTATCTTTCCTATAGTCAGGAACAACATTGTCGATATTTTTGATAAAAACAAGGTCTGCTTTCAGGTCATTCAAGTTTTCAATTAAAGCTCCATGACCACCTGGTCTAAACAGCAAACTACCATCGGTTTCCCTAAATGGTGTATTATCAGGCTTGGCAGCTATTGTGTCTGTTGATGGTTTTTGCTCTGAAAAACTAATCTCGAAGGTCACGTCATATTTATTTTCATATAACGCCTTTACTTGATTGAATAATTGTTGAAACAGTGTCTTGTGTTGAGGCGATACGGTCATATGTAAGCGCACCAACTTGTTTTGATCTTTACTATAACTTGCCCCTTCTACTAGGTGTTCTTCGAATGGAGTTCTTGAATTATCCTCATATTTGTGAAATTTCAAAAGACCTTTTGGTAGATTTCCATAATTCAAACCTTGGTCAGTTAAAAGAGCATCCAACATATTCTGGACATCCACTTTATTTTCGATTTTTTCTAAAAGATCATCGCAAAATGCAAATTGATCAAGATGATCCACAAATTTTTGGACTGCTCCAGGAAGCTCCGCTTGTTTTTCTGCACTGTTGCTATATGCAAAAAGATCTTTAAACATTCTACTAGCAGCACCCGATGCAGGAACAAACTTCAATGGTTTTAATCCTTCCTGAATCTTCTGATCGAAAGCTTCGATACAAGAAACAATATCTTGATCATTTAGCTTGACAATACCTTTTCCTATTGTTGCTGCTTGTTTAATCGTTAAAAATGGGAATCCTGTCGCAAATTGATTTAACTGATTTTTGATGGTTTCCTGATTACTCCCTCTACTGTCGATTTGTTGGATATCTTTCTCTGTAAACATGTAGTTCGGTTTTGTTTTTTCTAAAAGTAGCTAAAACTCTGGTTATATAAGGCAATTTAACATTAATAATTATTGAAAAATTATTAACAATTGTTCGTATTGACTTTGGAGTGGAAACTGAACGTATCGTTGAGCATTAAAGAATATCTTTATCTTTGCGCCAATTAAAGATTTATTAGATGGAGTTTCAGTGGGGACATAGTAAGCGTTATAACGATTTTCCAACTTATTTTAGAAATAAGTTTCAAGGCAGAGTACAAAAGGTTTCAATAGATGCAGGTTTTACCTGTCCTAACCGCGATGGATCAAAGGGGACTGGGGGTTGTGCCTATTGCAATAATAAAACGTTTAAACCTGGTTATTGTGATTTGGAAACATCGGTAACTGAGCAAATACAGCAAGGCATCAATTTCTTTTCGAAGAAATATAAAACGATGAAGTATCTTGGGTATTTTCAGGCTTACTCAAATACCTATGCGCCAATTGAAATACTAAAGCAACTTTACAGCGAAGCTCTGGCTCATCCTCAGGTTATCGGTCTTGTTATTGCTACTCGTCCAGATTGCCTTAGTAACGAGGTCCTTGATTATCTTGAAGAGCTAGCAAAAGATTGGTATATCATGGTAGAGTTTGGGGTAGAATCATGCTGTGACGAAACACTCCAGCGAATTAATAGAGGACATCTTTTTGAAGAAGCAGAGCGTGCCATTAAAGAAACAGCAAGGAGAGGTATTCATAATTGTGCTCACATGATTCTTGGTTTGCCGGGAGAATCTCGTGAAGAGATCTTACGCCAGGCAGAGGTTTTATCTCATTTGCCTGTAGAGAATTTAAAACTACATCAACTGCAGATTCATAAAGGAACACAGCTTTCAGTTCAATATAAAAATAGTCCGGAAGATTTTGATCTATATACCGCGGAAGAATATATTGATCTTGTTGTTGATTATTTAGAGCGACTTAACCCATCGATTATTGTTGAGCGTTTTATCTCACAGGCTCCTATTGATATGCTTATCGCCCCTAAATGGGGATTGAAGAATTTTGAATTTGTGGCCAAAGTTGAAAAACGTTTAGCAGCGAGAGATACTTGGCAGGGAAAGCTTCGCGATTAGGTGCTTCAATGCCTGTTTGTCAAGCTGCTAAGTATTGCTTTTCGATAGAATGTTTAATTGCAATGCGATCTATTTCTTATCAAACAGTGCTTTGATTAAATCTTGTCGATTGATTCGTTTCAATTCAGTAATGATTTGTCGCTTGTACTCATTCTTATACCAAAAGAAGAATTGACGTTGGTTCAATTTCTCCTGTTTTGTCTTAGCAGTATAGCTTTTCTCTAGGGTATATGGATGATAACCTGAATAGTACATTACTGTTGCTACTGTCATTGGAGTAGGGGTGAAGTCTTGAACTTGCTCTAGCTTGAAGTCTAGTTTCTTAGTCTCTATTGCCAGATTAGCCATACTTGAAGATTCGCTGCCTGGGTGACTTGAAATAAAGTATGGGATTAACTGTTGGTTTAATCCTGCTTCTTTATTGATTTGATTAAAAATCTTAGTCAATTGCTTGAAGAGGTCAAATGATGGTTTACGCATAAAGTTTAGTACATCATCGGATGTGTGTTCTGGCGCAACTTTTAATCTTCCCGAAACATGGTTTCTGATTACTTCTCGCAAATATTCCATGTTATTTTCATCAATTTCAGGATTTCCAGTTTGATGAAGTACCATATCATATCTGATACCGCTTCCAATGAATGCTCTTTTTACTTTTTTGTGCTGAGTAACCTTTTTATAAAGGTCAGTCATTGGTTTGTGGTCGATATTTAAATTTTTACAAACGCTCGGGAATATGCAGCTAGGACGTTTACATTTCTCGCAAATCTCAAGATGTATCCCTTGCATTTTATACATGTTAGCTGATGGTCCACCCAAATCACTAATGTATCCTTTAAAATCTGGCATTTGAGTGACTTGTTCTACTTCCTTCAAAATGGATTTCTCGGAGCGACTAACAATGAATTTTCCCTGATGTGCTGAAATTGTACAAAATGAACAACCGCCAAAACAACCTCGGTGTAGGTTAACTGAATGACGAATCATCTCGTATGCCGGAATTGCTCCTTTTTTGTGATATCGAGGATGAGGTAATCTCGTAAAAGGTAGATCAAAAACACTATCCAAGTCTTTCTCCTTCATTGGAGGATATGGAGGATTAATAACAACTACAGAGTCGTTGACCTCTTGTGTAAGCTTATTGGCTTGCATCTTATTCGACTCTTCCTCTATATGTCTGAAATTTCTGGCATATTTAAGTTTGTCGTCCAAGCACTCTTCGTGACTATGCAATTCAATTGCTCCCCATTTCTTGTTGGTCGCATATTTTTCTCCAATATATCGCTTAAATACTGTTTGGGGTATTGTTGTGAGACTAGTAATTGGAACACCTCTTTTTACGAGGCGAGTAAAATCTTTTAGCGACTTTTCTCCCATACCATAGAATAATAAGTCCGCTTCACTGTCAATTATTATTGATGGCATTAATTTATTTGACCAGTAATCATAGTGGGTAACCCTTCTTAGCGATGCCTCTATACCTCCAATAATTAATGGAATATCAGGAAATAGCTTTTTTACAATTTTACTATATGTTATGGTTGCATAGTCTGGTCGCTGACCGGGACGGCCTCCAGGGGTGTATGCATCATTTGATCTTTTGCGTTTGTTGGCAGTGTAATGATTAACCATTGAATCCATACATCCACCTGTAATGGCAAAAAATAGGTTGGGTTCACCAAACTTTTTGAAATCTCTAAGGTCGTCACGCCAGTTGGGTTGCGGAACTATTACTACTTTCAATCCTTCTGCGGCCAATATCCTTCCAATAACGGCAGCTCCAAACGATGGATGATCTACATAAGCATCTCCTGAAAATAATATTACATCCGGACGTTCCCATCCCAATTGCTTCATCTCTTTTACCGTTGTCGGTAACCAATCCGTAACTTTATATGACGTCTTCAATTCCAATGTCTCTCTATTTTAGCCCACAAAACTAGCTAAAATATAATAACATTGTTAGGTGTCGCATTGTTTAAGCTATTCAGATGGATTTAATTAAAGATACTTGCCTAAGAATCCAATAGATATTAAGATGTAAACCCCTCTATTATAGCCTTCCCAATTGGCTGAGTTGCTAATGTTATTCAAACCAAATTTGTAACCTGCAAATATTTCCATGTTACCGATAGGTGATAGTTTAATACCCGGAGTAATGCCATAGTCCCAACGAGACAATTCACTGGCTTTATTGCCGAATCTAATACGAGTATCTGTGAACTTGTTTTTTGCACTCACGCCATAGGCTAGATATGGTGAAAGACATAGCTTCATAGGAAATGGAGCATCTGAAAATTTGTAGTTAATTCTAAAAGGGACTTCTAAATAGTTTATTCTGAAATTTTTTCCCTCATTTGCATGACGTCCACCTTGAGATGAAAATAATATACCTGTTTCATATGAAAATTTACTTTCTTCCTGTGTGTAGTTAAGCAATACTCCAAAATCATATCCTATTTTATTTGTGCCATAAGGATTTGTAGAACTTAAATGGGTAAAATTCATTAGACCGAGATTTAATAGCACTTTCCAGTTGGTTTGCTCTAGTTGTTCATCAAGTTTTGGTATCGTTTGTTTTCTTAGTTCGTTCCTGGTGAAGTCATATTTGGTTTGTCGAATTGCTTTTAACTGATTAACTGCTTGCGGTAGGTGATGATGTTGTTTTAGAAAATCCAGACATTCTTGTTTGGTTTTCCAACCTCCGTGATGTTTAGCAATAATTCTTTCTTGAGGGGTTATAATTACAAATTGAGGAAGGCCAGGACCTGCTGAATAAAGTCTCTTTAGCTTCATTCCAGGTTTTGTTAGAATGTCGCAAATTACAAGCTTATAGTGTTCTTTGAGATAATCACTAATCTCGTTTTCTTCTGAAAAAAGTTTTTTATACTTATGACAGAATCCACACCATTGGGCAGTGAAGAACAATAGTAGTGGTTTCTCTGCTTCTGAAGCATAAGATAGTGCTCTTTTGTAGGTGTGCTGTGCAAATTGAGCATATACAGCTATTTCATCGAGTGAGTGTAAATCCGGTTTTAGAATAATTGATGCATGAGAGGAAAGATCCTTGAATGCAACTGTTTGATTTTTGTAATTAAGATGCATGAAAATAAGACTATCTGTCTTAAATGATTTATCGGTAGGTAATTCTAGTTTAAAGATTCCATTAATATCAGTGGTACTACCAATTGTAGGAGAATTCAGGAAGCAAATGTTGGCGTATGCTACAGGTGCTCCCTTTTTATTGGTTACTGTTCCTTTTAAAAAGGATTGTGCATTTACTAGGTTCGTTGCCAGGAATAGAATAAGGCAGGGTAATAGTTGTCGTAACATGAAAGGTGATTGTTTTAAGAATGAGAGGTTGAGGTTTTAGTTATTGAATGAAAAAATAATGATAGACCATTTCTCTGGTCTATCATTATTCCTTAAAGACTAGAAATATACACCTACTCGAATGGCATTATTGCTATAGAAGTCGATTTCTTTCGACTTGCTTGAAGGGTAAGTTGTTCTTTCTGTTGTCATAACAATACGATGATTTCTTTCTTCTGGACTAACAGAAACCAGCTTGATCTTTTTGTATTTCTTTACATTGTAACCTAAACCAACTTCAAATCCAAAATATAAATTCTTGATAAGATATACATCGGTACCTAGCAATAGGTTAAAGCCGAATGAAGAGTATGATCTTTCTCCATTATAATTAGTGGTAGTATATTCTCTATATGAATATCCATAGCCGCTAGTATTTTCCATATACTGATGGGTAATACTGCGCCATGCTCCATCTATTTCAAGAGTTGTTCTATCATAAATTTCGTCGCCATAACTGTTCCTTCTTTTGTAATCAACGTATTTTGACGACGATGATTTGCTTAGAAATGCTAATTCTGCTCCCCAGTATGGAGAAATTTTCGTATTCTCAAGAATCCTAAACTCTATTCCAGGACGGAAACCAAATAAGAACGATCGCTCAGAAAGTGTATTTTTTGTCGACGATTCAAGTGCATAGTCATCAGAAGAGGTAGAGTTATGCTTGTAGTTTAAATCTAGTCCCAACCTCAATGATGTTTTATTATTTAAGCGATATTTAGCTTGTAATTGATCAAAGCTAAATACCCCATCATCATTAAACGGATCGAAGTTTACTTCAATCATCCATGACTTTTCCTGGGGCGATTTAAGGTTGTCAGAATCTTGTGCAAGGGAAAATAAGGGAGAAATAACTCCTAAAAATAGAATGCAATAAACTAACTTTTTCATGATAATTAAATGATTAAATAGAAATTAACATGCAGGAATTCTTAATGTTAGGGTAGTACCTTGTGTAATAATACAACAGGTTGGTGTTGTTCGAAAAAAGATAATCTACTAAAACAATGAATTGGTGCAATAAAAAATATTAATTATACCTGTAAAATTAGAAATATTTTTCTGTTAATGTTTTCAATTCGATGTAAAAATTGATCATAATTACTTTAACTCCCAGTTTTGCTTATCTTTAATTAATGTGAGAATTTCAGTTTTCTTTTGAAATTTATTGACTGTCATGTAATAGAATAAGTCAATTTTGCTTTGTTGATCATTTATGGAAAAGGAAACACTGTCCACCAAAACAATGTCATTGGTATTAAGATTACATTTCTCCTTAAACTCATTGTCAGATATTGTTTTGTCAATCGCTTTACCGGCACCATAAAACATGATATGATTTTCAATCGTGTTCGACTTCTTGAAGAAAAGCTTAAAATTCTGACATTTGGCGTGGTTGGAGAACGTGTATTCTTTCCCCTGAATGGTTCTCTGTTTTAATTCGATGTTGTTTTTAAAGGAAAATGAAAAACCGCATGAGGATAATAGCAATATCATTGCTATTGAACTGAAGATTAGGATTGTTTTCATAATAGTGTGTAAAGATTATTTAGTTTTGATTTTTAGCATATTAGAGCGTCGATTTAAATTGCTTTCATAAGGATTATTCCTGCGTGATGGATCAAAAAAAGTTGCTACTATCCTATATTCATCACAGTTGGATATGGTTTGTTTGATTTTACTTAGTTCTTTTATTTCAGCTGATTTTAATGATTTAAACTCGAAGTCGTTAAGATATAGATTTTTGGCGAGAATTGAATCTTTTCCTAAGACTAATGGAGAGGAGTTGTATCTGAACTGTTCGACAGTGCCACAATATGATTCAGAATCGGAATAGATAAACAAAAGAAAATTACTCAAAGACAGATGATCTCGATGATTTTCAATTTTTACAAAAACACTTGAAGGGAAGTTTGATTCTTCTTTGTCAACTTGAATAGTAAATTTATATGTTGAGGCGATTGCTTCGGATGATAGCTGTTCAACACCGACAATATAACCATTAGCTATAAAGTTCGATCCAGAACTCAAACGAGAAATGGTATAGGTCTCCTGTGGCTTTTTTAGAAAAGCTATTTGCGTTATCTGATCATCTGTGATTTGTTGATTGATTATGCTAAGGAAAATATCCCCTGGTTCTAATTGCTTAATAGATTGAAATCCTTTGTAAATACTTGAAAGATCCGGACGAAGCGAACACCAGCCTTTATCTTTTAGTAAAAAGGGATGGTCCTGAGTTACAGTTATGGTCTTGCTGCTTTCAAAATAGTAACGAACCAACTCGTTGTGCGCCGTCTTTTCTAGTTGCTCTATAATTGCAGGTTCAAGTGATTTGGATTTTGGATTCCATGTAGCAATGGTATCTCCAGGCACAAGTGTCTCAATAGTCTTTACAGAATCGTTACACATTGTGATTGGTGTGCCTTTTATAAAACAGTGTATGTCTCTTTGGGAAATATCGCATTCCGGTTTTAATTGCGGATTAACGTTATTGTTATTTCTATGTTGTAAGAACTCAGGATTTTGAGAAGCCAATTGGAAATAACTGCAAAGCAGTATTGTTATTGCAATAAGTGCTTTCATAATCAGGGTATTTAAGTTGTTTTCAGAAACCTAAATTAAGAAAAAATATCTTAATCAAGAAACGTTCTTGGAGAGGTTATGCCTCTGATAATGATTTAATTGATGAGTGATAGGTGTTGGTGTGTTAATCATAACTCGGACTTAGTGAATGTTGGAAATTCTTTAGTTAAGCAGTTTGTTGTTGAGTTATCCTTAGACAAATATTTACTTGTTGAAATTGTGTTAATTGACTAAATTTGTTGCACTACTAATGCATCGATAAGGTCCAAATAATCTGTTTAAATAGTCATTACAATCCATCAGTATTCTCAATAATACCCCAAATCTTACTACGTTACACTACAAATACACCACAAATACAGGGCTTTTACCACTAAGAGTAGTAAGTGTCTAGTAAGTGTCCAGTAAGAGTGCAGTAAGAGAGGTGAGGGCAAGGAGGCTTAGTGATGATCAGAGGGGGGATTTAGTTAAGGACAGAATCACGTAGATTTGACTTGCCGTTATCTTAATATCGAATTATAGTTATTGACTCATTAAAACAAATAATTCTATAGAAAATGAGTGTGTTATAAAATAAATTCATTTTAAATTAATGAGGGAGTGTGTTGCTTAAGAAATTTTCGAAAAATGGAGTAGATTGTTTTAATAGCTTGATTGTAGCACTGTTCAGCGACTCTTTTCGGGTATTCCATAATTGAATTACGCGTGAAAAGAGGTGTGTGAATCGGTTTAGTAATACTACTATCGTTATTACCTTGATTTCTAAAAGGTGAATTTTTATATTTGCTCACCATATTTTAAAAATGTTAATTGACATGAAGGGATTAAATATTATTGTTCTTGCCAAGCAAGTGCCAGATACCCGGAATGTAGGTAAGGATGCAATGAAAGCTGACGGAACCGTTAACCGTGCTGCATTACCTGCAATTTTCAACCCGGAGGATTTGAATGCACTTGAGCAGGCACTTAGAGTAAAAGATGCTGTACCAGGAACGACTGTGACTATTCTTACAATGGGACCAGGACGTGCTGCTGAGATAATTAGAGAAGGAATGTACCGTGGAGCTGATGGAGGTGTGTTACTTACCGACAGAGCTTTTGCTGGTTCTGATACTTTAGCTACTTCATATGCTTTATCTCAAGCTGTTAAAGAACTTGGTAAAGTTGATCTAATTGTTGCTGGTCGTCAGGCGATTGACGGTGATACCGCTCAGGTAGGACCACAGGTTGCTGAAAAGTTAGGATTAAACCAAATTACATACGCTGAAGAAATTGTAGCAGAAAAAGGAAACAAATTGAAAGTTGTACGTCGACTTGAAAATGGTGTTGAAACTGTTCGTACTAAACTTCCTTTAGTTGTTACTGTAACTGGATCTGCTCCTGATTGTCGCTCAAGAAATGCTAAGCGCTTGATGAAATTTAAGCATGCTAAAACACTTAATGAGTTGCAGAATGAAACTCAAGATTATACACACTTGTATGATGAACGTCCATGGTTAACGATCAAAGAGTTAACTGTTAGCGATATCGAAGTTGACCATGAGCAACTTGGATTGTCTGGTTCTCCTACAAAAGTGAAAAAGATTGAGAACGTTGTGTTGCAGGCTAAAGAAGCGAAGAAATTATCTACAGCAGATGAGGATATCGATAGCCTAATGAAAGAGTTAATTGAAAGCCACGTTATTGGTTAATTTTTATTGAACAAAAAACAGAAGAAATGAATAGTGTATTTGTTTACTGTGAAATAGAAGACGGTGTAGTGGCTGAAGTGAGTCAAGAGCTCTTGACCAAAGGACGTTCACTTGCTGACGAATTAAAGTGTGATCTTGAAGCAATTGCTATTGGTTCAGGTTTAGAAGGTATTGAAAAGCAGATTCTACCTTTCGGTGTTGATACACTTTACACCGCTGATGATAAAAGATTATACCCATATACTACTCAACCTCACACTTCTATTGTTGTGAAGTTGTTCCAGGAAGTAAAGCCTCAGATTGCTTTGATGGGTGCAAGTTCAATTGGTCGTGATTTGGGACCTCGTGTTTCTTCTGCTCTTCATAGCGGATTAACTGCTGATTGTACTAGTTTGATTATTGGTGATCACGAAGACAAGAAAGCAAAGAAGAAGTACGAAAATTTACTTTACCAGATTCGTCCTGCTTTCGGTGGTAATATTATTGCAACTATCATTAACCCTGACTGTCGCCCACAGATGGCAACCGTTCGTGAAGGTGTAATGAAGAAAGAGGTTCGCGATGAAAATTACAAAGGTGAAGTTAAAGCTCTTGATGTAAACAAGTATGTTTCAGATGAAGATTTCGCTGTTGAGATCATTGAACGTCACTTGGAGAAGAGTAAAGTGAACATCAAAGGTGCTCAGGTTGTAATTGCCGGAGGTTATGGTGTTGGATCGAAGGAAAACTTTGATTTATTGCACGAATTAGCTGCTGTTCTTGGTGGTGAAGTTGGTGCTTCGCGTGCAGCTGTTGATGCTGGTTATGCTGACCATGAGCGTCAGATTGGTCAGACAGGTGTAACTGTTCGTCCAAAATTATATATCGCTTGCGGTATCTCAGGACAGGTACAGCACCGTGCAGGTATGGAGGAGTCGGCTCAGATTATTTCTATCAATACTGATCCTAATGCTCCAATCAATGCAATTGCCGACTATGTTATTACTGGCGATGTTGCAGAGGTTGTGCCAAAAATGATTAAGTTCTACAAGCAGAACACCAAGTAAGTAATCGGAAAAATCTGAAACAATGGCTAATTTTTATACAGATAATGAAGCAATGAAATTCCATCTTACCCATCCATTGATGGAGAAGATTGTTAGCTTGAAAGAGCGGAATTTTACTGAAAAAGATAACTTTGACTATGCTCCTGTTGATTATGAAGATGCAATCGACAGTTTCGATAAAGTTCTAGAGGTAGTTGGAGAAATTTGTGGAGAGATTGTTGCTCCTAATGCAGAGGGCGTTGATGCTCAGGGACCAGAAGTAATTGATGGTCATGTGAAGTATGCCGACGGTACTCAAATTAACCTTGATGCCTTAAATCAGGCAGGTTTGATGGGAATGTCTCTTCCTCGTCGTTTTGGTGGATTGAACTTCCCGATCGTACCTTACATCATGGCTGCGGATGTTGTATCTCGTGCTGATGCAGGTTTTGTAAATATCTGGGGACTTCAGGATTGTGCTGAAACAATCAATGAGTTTGCTGATGAAGAGCAAAAAGAAAAATATTTGACTCGCGTTTGCCAGGGTGAAACTATGGCAATGGATTTGACTGAGCCTGATGCTGGTTCTGACCTTCAAGCAGTTCAGTTGAAAGCGACTTACGACGAAGAGAGTGGTAAGTGGTTGTTGAATGGTGTTAAGCGTTTCATTACTAACGGAGATGGTGACATTTCATTAGTGTTGGCACGTTCAGAGGAAGGTACCAATGATGGTCGTGGTCTTTCTATGTTCATCCACGATAAAAACAACGGAGGTGTTGTTGTTCGTCGTATCGAGCATAAGATGGGTATTATCGGTTCTCCTACTTGTGAATTGGTATTTACTGATGCTCCAGCTGAATTAGTTGGTGCTCGTAAGATGGGATTGATCAAATACGTAATGGCATTGATGAACGGTGCTCGTCTAGGTATTGGTGCACAATCGGTTGGTGTTTCTGAAGCAGCATATCGCGAAGCATTACAGTATGCAAAAGAACGTGAGCAGTTTGGTAAGCCAATTATTCAATTCCCAGCTGTATATGAAATGCTGACTAACATGAAGGCGAAGCTTGATGCTTCTCGTTCATTGTTATATGAAACAGCTCGTTACGTTGATGTATATAAGACATATATGCATATTTCTGAAGAGCGTAAGCTTGAGAAAGAAGAGCGTCAGGAAATGAAGAAATATCAGAAATTAGCTGATTTCTTTACTCCACTTCTAAAAGGTATGTCTTCAGAGTATAGTAACCAATTGGCTTACGATGCGGTACAGATTCATGGTGGTTCTGGTTTTATGAAGGACTATCCAGTAGAACGTATCTATCGTGATGCTCGTATTACTACTATCTATGAAGGTACAACTCAGCTACAGGTTGTTGCAGCTATTCGTGGTGTTACAACAGGTGGATACCTTAATAAGATTCGTGAGTACGAAAAAATGGAAATTAAACCTGAATTGGAATCTTTCCGTCGTACTTTGATCATGCTTACTGCTGATTACGAAGAGGCTGTACGTAAAGTAACTGCTGAACATGATACTGAGTTTGTCGATTACCACGCACGTCGTATGGTTGAGATGGCTGGTCATATTGTTATGAGTTACTTGTTGATTTATGACTGTAATCGTGATATGTCATACTTGAAGTCGTTGAAGGCGTATGTTAACATGGCGAAAGCTGAGGTACGTGGTCACGCTGAGTATATCCGTACATCATCTATCGATGATTTGGGTAACTATAAGATTGGATAATTTATTATTATTCATACATTCAAAGGGATTCACATTCAGTGAATCCCTTTTTTAATGTTTTGTTGGATTCATCGTTTGGTTTTGGCAGTAATTGTATCACCTCTTTTGACTTTCTCATTTTATAGTTGATGTTACTCCCTGTTCTTCTCCGATTAATCCTCTCTACCTAACCTTCTGGGAAATTCCTGGAGATTCAGAGGTTTTTTGAAAGGGGGTGTTGTGAACGTGACGTTTTGAAAATGATATGTTGTGGTTGTCTAAAATGCCTTAATATAGTGTATTGTGATTTTTTCGTGAGGAATTATTAATTGTTATGAGGTGTTACTTGATGATTAGTTGCCCTTACCCCCTCCTTATACCTTCCTTACCCCAAGCATAGAAATCCGTAGGGAATAGTAGGGATTTTGTAGGGGATACCTATGGCTTTGTAGAGAATAGGTATAAAAGTGTGTGTAAAGAAGGCTGAATGTGCTCTTGTATTTCTCTGATGATATGTTGAAATTGATGTGAACGTTCCAAAAGCTATTTTCCGGAGATTGGATTCAGTTCTGGTGTGGAGAAAATATATTTAAGCAGGAATTTTGGTGATCTATTTGGGCTGTAGATGTTATTTTTCAGTGTTTCGATCTTCAATTTTTATAAAACTTCCGGTTGTGATGACTGTATTTTAGCGGATATGGTGTATTAGTTTGCCTAAAATCGATGTTCTGTTAGACGGTATTTCTCTTTTTTACGAATTATTGGTGTGGTTTTATGAAGTAAAATTCACTTTTGATGTTTTATTTCTGTCTTGAATTTGTGGGAATTTTAAGATTTAATGAGGAAATATGACCCGATATATCCCTATGATCAGAGGAAAATCCTTTTTTGAAACTCCTTTTTTCGGAATTTATGAAGTGTTTTTTCGAGTTTGAGACTCCTTTTTGTAGCTTTTTGAAGGTGGATTTCGGTCTTCTTTCACCTTTTTACCGTTTTTTAGAAGTATCTTTTTCTTGTTTAGGTAACAATTTTTGATGTTTCGAGTACTTTTTTTGCAGATTCCTGTCTCCAGGCGTAACCGTTTTTCATGTTCCTAGTGTGCGTTTTTGGTATCCCTATTATAATATATTGTGTATGTTTTTTGAATAATGAAAGGTCCGAATTGCCATTCAAATTTTCCATGCATTTTTTCTCTCAGATACAGAGTTAGTTAAGAAAAAGGTTTGAAAAAAGGCGTGAAAAGATTTGGTGTGATAGGGGTGAAGCTCTATATTTGCACCCGCTTTTACAGCAAGACGTTCAATGAGGAAATGAAGAGGCCAATTTTTTGGGCTGATTTCGAAGTTTGAGTTTACGGATTTTCGAGATAGGAAGTCGGGTAAAGACGACTTGAAAAAGCTTCAAAAAAAAAATCTCAAAAATGTTTTGGAAGTTAAAGATAAAATGATTTATCTTTGCAGCCGCTTCGAGAAACTGAAAGCCGCAAGGCGCGAGGGGAAGAGAGRAGCARAAAGGCGTTCAAAAACAAAATGAGAGGTTGCTGAAAAAAAAGTTTAAAAAACTTTTGYGATTTACAAATTAAAGTGTTTATCTTTGCAGCCGCTTCTGGAAACAGAAAGAACGAACGAAAAAGAGTTCATTGAAAATATTGAAAAGTATAGCACAAAATAAACAAGCTAGTTAATTCTGAAGAGACTTTGTGAGCTAAGAAYATTTAACAATCTTTTCTACAACGAAGAGTTTGATCCTGGCTCAGGATGAACGCTAGCGGGAGG
>SJCO01000209.1 GCA_005217565.1 Puteibacter caeruleilacunae | reverse complement strand
GCGATCAATTCTTGAAAAGGATAAGTTAAATGGAACAAACTATACAGATTGGATCTGTAACCTGAGAATTGTTCTCAAGGCTGAAAAAAGGAAGACGTTCTAGACACCCCACTRCCAGAGGATCCTGGTGAAAATGCAACTGCYGCAGCTAAAACCGCTTACAAGAAAGCAATGGATRCTAATCTTGAAGTRAGTTGCCTAATGCTTGCTTGCATRGAGCCTGAGCTSCARATGCAGTTTGAGACAAACCATGAGGTGYACGATATGATCGTGGCGCTCAAGGATATGTTCCAGACTCAGGCTAGGACTGAAAGGTTCAATGTGTCCAAAGCYTTTCTGGAATGCAAGCTAGCAGAAGGCGCAGCAGTTGGGCCACACGTAATCAAAATGGTTGGTTACAGTTAGAGGTTGGAGAAGCTTGGCTTCCCAATAAGCCAAGAGTTGGCCACTGACTTCATTTTGGCATCTCTTCCGCCCAGCTATGGAAACTTCATCACGAACTACCATATGCATGGGGCGGAGAGGGGCCTCAATGAACTATGTGGCATGCTGAAAAC
>SJCO01000208.1 GCA_005217565.1 Puteibacter caeruleilacunae | reverse complement strand
CGTTACTTATGTCAGCATTCGCACTTCTGATACCTCCAGCGTGCCTCACAGSACACCTTCARCGGCTTACAGAACGCTCCCCTACCCAACAACRCATAAGCGTCGCTGCCGCAGCTTCGGTGCATGGTTTAGCCCCGTTACATCTTCCGCGCAGGCCGACTCGACYAGTGAGCTATTACGCTTTCTTTAAAKGATGGCTGCTTCTAAGCCAACMTCCTRGCTGTCTRAGCCTTCCCACWTCGTTTCCCACTTAAYCATGACTTTGGGACCTTAGCTGGCGGTCTGGGTTGTTTCCCTCTTCACGACGGACGTTAGCACCCGCCGTGTGTCTCCTGAGTATCAYTCTTYGGTATTCGTAGTTTGCATCGGGTTGGTAAGCCGGGATGGACCCCTAGCCGAAACAGTGCTCTACCCCCAAAGGTGTAAGCTCAAGGCTCTACCTAAATAGATTTCGGGGAGAACCAGCTATCTCCCGGTTTGATTGGCCTTTCACCCCCAGCCACAGGTCATCCGCTAATTTTTCAACATTAGTCGGTTCGGTCCTCCAGTTAGTGTTACCCA
>SJCO01000205.1 GCA_005217565.1 Puteibacter caeruleilacunae | reverse complement strand
GTAATATCAGTGCAAGGAAGTCCTTTGGGAAAGGATATTATTACTCCTGTTCAATATGATAGCTATGGGCGACAAGTTAGAACCTATTTGCCTTATGTTACTAACGCATCAGATGGTAAGTATCATATTGATGCGGTTAAATCGATCGGTACTTACACTGATTCGGAGCAGTATGATTACTATACAAATAAGGCAGTAAAAGTAGCTCATTCAGAAGTACCCTACAGTGAGGCAAGATTAGAAGCTTCACCGCTAAATCGAGTTTTAGAGCAGGGTGCACCAGGAGAAAACTGGAAGATTGGAGCAGGGCATTCACAGCGATTTGAATATGGTACCAATAGTGACGATGAGGTTTTATGCTTTAAAGTAATTAGTAATCGACTTGTCAATAAGGGAGGTGTAATAGCTAGTGATGGTTATGCTTATTATCCAGCTAACTCTCTATACAAGAATATTGTAAAGGATGAGAATTGGAAGTCGGAGTTAGGAAAACTACACACAACCGAGGAGTTTAAGGATAAAAAAGGAAAAGTTGTATTGAAGCGTAGTTATGTTGAGGAAAATAA
>SJCO01000203.1 GCA_005217565.1 Puteibacter caeruleilacunae | reverse complement strand
ATCACCGCGCTCAAGCGGTTCGCGATCTCGATCAGCGTGTTCAACGCGCTCGGCTACACCGTGCTCGGGTTCGAGCAGCCGTGGCTGTGGCCGTTCGTCGCGGTGCTCACCGGCTACGCGGTGGAGCTGCTGCTGGAGGCGGTGTCGGCGTGGCAGGAGGGCAGGGCGCCGAGGTTCGCGGGCGGCGGCGCGCGCGGGCTGGTGGAGTTCCTGCTGCCCGCGCACATCACCAGCCTCGCGGTGAACATGCTGACCTACGTCAACGACCGGGTCTGGGTGATGGTGTTCGGCGTGGTGGTGGCGGTCGGCGCGAAGTGGGTGCTGCGCGCCCCGGTGCGCGGGCGGCTGCGGCACTTCATGAACCCGTCGAACTTCGGGATCACGGTGATCCTGCTGGTGTTCCCGTGGGCGTCGACCGCGCCGCCGTACCACTTCACCGAGCACGTGGGCACGTTCTGGGACTGGCTGATCCCGCTGATCATCCTGGTGGCCGGGTCGATGCTGAACGGGGCGCTGACCGGGCGGATGTGGCTGATCATGGCCTGGCTGCTGGGCTTCGCGGTGCAGGC
>SJCO01000202.1 GCA_005217565.1 Puteibacter caeruleilacunae | reverse complement strand
GCATCTTCTTCGGCCATGAAAATCTGRTTATATCCGGCATTACCATCAAGGAAGCTAATAATTMTATTCMCTGATGCATTATTGAYTAATGTGTCGGCTATGGGCATGGGRTATTCRTCTTTAGGAGTTGCTCTATTTAAATTGCGAAAATCAATGCATACTCTAAGCTTACCTGACTCCTTCTCCAYCGGCACAATATTGGAGACYCACTCTGCGTATCTGCAAGGTCTAATAAAATTAGCTTCTAGCAGCCGGTGGATTTCGTCCTTGATTCGTGGGAGAAGATCTGGACGAAATGTTCTAGCTTTCTGCTTGAAAGGTCTGAAACCAGRYTTAATAGGCAGCCGATGCTCKACGATCTCTCGRCTYARTCCAGGCATCTCAGTRTARTTCCAAGCAAAR
>SJCO01000023.1 GCA_005217565.1 Puteibacter caeruleilacunae | reverse complement strand
TTCCAGAACTTAATTTTACGCCGATTTTGACTTAGAAAACAATTTCCGATCATAAAAAACAAGGATGTAACATTTGAGCATTTTGCCTAAATATTACACCCTTATTATTTCAAACTATCCTAAAAAAGGGAAGTTTTTCAGTGCCCTTAGATGAAGGCAGCCTTTTTTATTGTGTTTCTGCTATTGTAGATTCTTCGAACGTAATTGCGTGTTTATGACATACGGAGGCACAATGACCACATCCAGTGCATCTGTCGGGATGAACAACTCGCATTCTTAATGAACCATGCATCATTAAATTGAACCACCCTTTAGCACTAAGATGATTTTTCTCGTTCTCTGACAATGGAACTAACTCTAATGCATGTGTTTGACAAATATCTACACAGTGACCATCACCGGTACACTTGTCCAAATTATTATGGGGAATTTTACTCTTCATACTAACCTTTACGTTTTAAGATTGAAATTGTTCAGTATCATTAATTTCCATTGATGTTTTTAATGTTGGAAATATTATTCAGAAAATAATCCTTGCTTTAGAGAACTAAATCAGAATTGAATACGTTTACTCTTAAGAACTACAATTGACCTTTTTTAGAGTGTGTTATGATTTCTCTATTAGAAAGCGATTAAAAGAGAGGTGTATAAGAAACTAGTGAATGTTGACTTTTGATCGTCTAAATAAGAGTTTGCGTTTATGATTAAAGTGAAACGCAGATCTGTTTTAATATTATAAATAGTCAAAAAAAGCAATATTATGAAGTTCGATTTTTTATGCCCTCACTGTAATGGATTCTTAAATGTTGGTGATCATGTGATACTAGCAGCATCGAATAAAGAAAATGTAGCAGGTTTGGTTTTATTGGATGTCAGGCTGGGAAAATATAAAATATCACGTCATCCGAATCTATATTTTTCAAAAGGAGAGCAATTGAATTTTACTTGTCCACTATGCAAAAGCGCATTAGCAGTTCCTGAAGTCCATAAAAATTTGAATGCCCTTTATATGAGAGATGATGAGGATTGGCAATGTACAATTCTTTTTTCTGGAGTTTATGGGGAGAAGTCTACCTATCGAATTACAGAAGCTTCAGTTGAGTCATTTGGTGACGATAAATACGGACATCTTAATCTGGCAAATATTCCGGAGATGATAATTTAGATTGATATTGTGGAATCAATTGCTTAGTTCTACAAATATTGTTTATAGATTGGAAGACTACAGATTTGTAGATTATAATGCCTTACCGAGGACCTGAGGTCGAAACCTCAGGTTATATTTTACGATTTCTAGAAACCTAGCTTCTTTAGTAATTTTTTAGAAGGTGAGATAAAAAGGCTAACTTTTACAAACGGACCTGAATCGGCAAAAGAGTCGATTAGGTAATCTTTATTAAATATTTTTTGTCCCGAAAGAGTAAAGTCATGCTTTTTATTCGTTACGTCGAATCGTAGGTTGGCACGATATCCGGCAGTTAAATCTACCCATAACCAATCGGTAATACCTCTTTCCAGATTAAAGAAGAAATCTAATTCAGATCGTCTAAGTTCAAGTGTTTTAAAGTCTGCTAACTCTGGGGCATCTAAATGCACACTATAACTACCTCCTGATATTTTAGTTGTAAAGCTAAGGAATGACAAGTCGTTGAATTTATGTCTGATTTTTACCTTGGCTGGTAAAAATGCCTCTATTCCCCACTTCTTGTTAAAAGAATGATTATATGCTATTACTGGAAAAACCAAAGGATCACCAAAACTATAACTATACGCTACCCCTAATCCCCACGATTTATACGGGTTAACTTTCCAACCGATAAGAGGCGTAATCTCATACTTCAGAAATGTTCCGGGAGCAACATCGCCTATTCCTTCCTTCCAATAGTCACCCTTAAGACTCGCACCTAATCGTAGCATGAAGAAAGACCTTTCTTTTAAGCGATGCATGAAATATAAGGTTCCTCCAATACTTTTTAGATTCTTTTTGTCGAGTCCCTGGTATAATGGATAATCGTTGGTTAATCTGTTTTTAAAATAAAATTGCTCATCACTATAATGAAAGCCCCCTATCATTTTAAAGTTGGGTCTATTGATCATAGGAACTTTGAGCTTTAATTTGAATAATCGATTTTGAACGATTTTATCCTGACTAGGACCAATAAGATCAGATTTAGAGTGAACATTATAATCAAGACTTGATTTATAACTTACTTCTAATCCTCTTTTAGGAGCACATCCATTAACCTTAGGTATCCAATTTTGCTCCAATGAGTCACAACGACTTTGAGCACACAGTCTTTTACTGTAGCCTTTTACTGTGACCAAACAACAAATTAGTAGAATTTTCCTTATCATTCTATCCCCACATATTACACACCAATGGTAATATTACTAAAAAAAGTTTGAATTATTGTGCATGAATATAAATTTTAACATTTTTTGTGAGCACATAATCAGAGTGTTAGCATTAGGTTTTATGCTGAAGGTCGCGTATGGTGTGGATTATGAAGATCGAGGTATAGAAGTTGAAAAATGAATGTTAAATAGCATGAAATGAACGAATTTCCACCCTTGATCCCTGTCGAAATTGTTAAATTGCATGCGTAACCAGAAATAAAATCGCAATAATTCATTAGTCATGATTGATCAGTTTTATCATTTTAGTGGTTAAGGAAATTGGTTCATTAAATTAAGATGTTGGATTATTGCAGTTAATAGGATTATCAATGAAATTATCAACAAATCTTAGAAACGGTATACTAGGCCTTTCCTCCTTGGGATTGTGTGCTGGTATCACTTCTTGTGCGAAGCAAGCAGAGCAAAAGGTTGAAAGACCCAATTTTGTTTTTGTATTAATCGATGATATGGGATGGACTGATCTGGGGTGCTTCGGGAGTTCATTTTATGAAACACCTAATATCGATAAGTTAGCATCGGAAGGCGTGAAGTTCACTAATGCATATGCTGCATGTCCTGTTTGTTCTCCAACACGTGCAAGTATTATGAGTGGGAAATATCCAGCAAGGATTGATGTTACGGATTGGATTCCTGGAAGACAGCATCGTGGAGCCAGGGATTACGAGAAGATGATCCAGAAACCATTCAAATTGGAGATGGGATTGGAGGAAGTAACAGTTGCAGAGGCGCTGAAGGAAGAAGGATATAAGACTTGCTTTATTGGAAAATGGCATATTGGAGAGAGTGAAGAATATTGGCCACATCATCAAGGATTTGATGTAAATATTGCAGGGTGGTCGAAAGGATCTCCTCAGAGGAATAAGAATGCAAATGGATATTTTAGTCCCTATGGTAATCCTATGATTGAAGATGGACCTAAGGGTGAATATTTGACAGATAGACTTACAGATGAGGCTATCAAGTATATTGAAGGGCATAAGGATAATCCTTTCTTTGTATACCTTTCTTATTATACGGTTCATAATCCACTAATGGGTAAGAAGGAATTGATTGAAAAGTTCAAGAAGAAAGCAGAAGATCAAGGATTAGATAAAAAAGAACATTATACAAGAGATAAAGCCTGGATTAAAGAAAAACCAAAGAAGAGTAATTATAAAGAGCGCTTATTCCAGGATCAACCAACTTATTCATCTATGATTTACAGTTTGGATGAAAATATTGGAAAGCTAACGGCTAAATTGAAAGAGTTAGGCTTAGATAAAAATACTGTAATCTTCTTCATGTCAGATAACGGTGGCTTATCTACTTCCGAAGGTTCTCCAACATGTAATGATCCATTGCGCGGAGGAAAAGGTTGGTTGTATGAAGGAGGAGTTCGTGAACCAATGTTTGTAAAATGGCCTGGAGTTGCTAAAGCGGGCACCGAAATAGATGTTCCTGTAACCAGTACCGACTTTTATCCAACGATCTTGGAAATGGCGGGTGCACCCTTAAAGCAAGACCAGCATGTAGATGGAAAAAGTTTTGCTGGATTACTAAAAGGAGAACAGGCAAATGGAGAACGTCCATTGTACTGGCATTACCCTCATTATAGTAATCAAGGAACAACACCTGGAGCAGCGATTCGATTGGGCGATTATAAATTAATCGAATATTTCGAAGATAATCATGTTGAATTGTATAATCTAAAGGACGATGTTGGAGAGACAAAGGATTTGGCTGCCGATATGCCTGAAAAGACTAATGAGTTGAAGCAAATGCTTCATCAATGGCAAAAGGAAGTAGGAGCTAAGTTTCCTGATCCAAATCCAGATTATGATCCTTCAGTGGTTGCTAATTCATGGAAATAGATTAGAGAATTATTATAGATAAATAAGCTGATCTTCATAAACAGTATTGGAGTTCAGCTTTTTTGTGCTATACGCCTACTCATTCCTCTAAAAATGAAGTAATGAAATGGAATAAGTAGAAACCAGTATAGACGACCCCAAACACCTCTTGGACGGAAAGTAGCTTCTTGAATTAGATATTCTTTGGAAAAGATATTCACAATAGAAAATTCTAACCAGGCTTCTCCTGGTAAAGTCATTTCGGCATACAAAACTAGTCTGTTGCTTTTTTCATTTGCATAAACGACTCTCCAAAAATCAATAACATCACCAGTGTTTATTTGCTTGGGATGTGTGCGCCCTCTTCGTAATCCTACTCCTCCAAATACCTTATCCATGAAACCTCTTATTTTCCAAAGTTTATTTGCATAGTACCAACCATTATCTCCACCGATTTTCCAAATTCTTTCTCTCACGCATTCGGGAGATGTTTTGATGGGAGTCATTTGTATGTCTTTAAAGCAACCAAATGATGGTGATTCAATATATTGTGAGATGAATGGCTGTAGACTAGAATTTGTTATTGAATCTTTCCAGCTGGAGACAACAAGGTTCTGTTCTATCTTATCATATGCTAATTCTACTGCTTTACTAAATGGAATCGGCGAGTGTCCT
Organism: Puteibacter caeruleilacunae; assembly: GCA_005217565.1. Taxonomy (GTDB): domain Bacteria; phylum Bacteroidota; class Bacteroidia; order Bacteroidales; family Prolixibacteraceae; genus Puteibacter; species Puteibacter caeruleilacunae. The sequence goes on along the minus strand of SJCO01000023.1, from coordinate 79,490 downwards.
AAGATCTGATTTAGGTTATTTGGTGAGCCGATGACTTCAACTTTAATACTATCAACAAGGTTAACAGCAAGATTGTATGAGGTTGAGGTTACGAAATAGAGCCAATATGATGATAAACGAGGAGTCATTACAGGTACTGTAAATATCCGTCGCTTAAGGTTACGAACTTTTGCAAATTGGAGCATCATCTGTTTATAGGTCAGAATATCAGGACCTGTAATGTCATATGTCTGATTTTGACATGCTGGATAATCTTTTATTTTCGATAAATAGAAGATTACATCTCTGATCGCAATGGGCTGAGATTTAGTTTCTACCCATTTAGGTGTAATCATGATAGGCAGTTTCTCTACCAGATCTCTCATGATTTCAAAAGAAGCACTTCCTGAACCAATGATAATTCCAGCTCGAAGTATTGTTGTGTTGTAATTACCCGCTTTAAGAATACTTCCTACTGTTTTCCTTGATTCTAAATGTTTTGATAGTGATGAGTCGTTTATTATCCCGCCAAGATAGATGACCTGCTTTGCTTTTAAGTGTTCTACGCAAGTTCTGAAATTATGAGCAGCTGTAGCTTCTAGTTTATCAAAAGTGTTAGTTGATGATGTCATAGAATGGATGAAGTAATACGCCACGTCAATATCGGAAGCAACAGCGGTTATTTTGTTTGATTTGAGAAAATCAATTTCAATAATGGTGATTTGAGGATTGTGTTTAATATGGTCTGCAATTCTCGTTTTATCACGCACACAACATATTATTTCATGTCCTTCTTGGAGAAGAACAGGTAACAGTCGTTTTCCTATATATCCCGTTGTTCCAGTTAATAGTATTCTCATTGCCATTGAATTAGAAGTAGATAGTCATCTCTAATGACAATTATGAGTACAATTTTGTTGAATAAAAAAGCCCCTTTCATTTGAAAGAGGCTTTGTAAGTTTTATTTATAATAGTGTGAATCTATTCAACACCATACTCATCCCAGCTTTTAATTGCAATTTTTTCCTCTGGAACTTTGCACATTGCATAGATGAAGGCACTAGCTACACGAGCATTAGTGATCAATGGAATGTTATAGTCGATCGCACTACGGCGAATCTGATATCCATTACTCAACTCTCGAGTAGAGTGGTCTTTTGGAATATTAACTACCATATCAAGCTTTTTCTCTTTTAGGTAGTCCATGATATTTGGTTTCTTATCTGCTTCATCTGGCCAATGTAGTAGTGTTGATTCTACTCCATTATCCTGAAGGAATTTATGAGTTCCTCCTGATGCAAATAAGTTGTATCCACGCTTGCTAAGCATACGTGCACTGTTTAGTAATTCCAGTTTACCACGAGCAGGACCTGAAGAAATCAAGATATTCTTATCTGGGATACGATATCCAACTGAAAGCATAGATTTCAACATGGCTTCGTAGAAGTTCTCTCCAATACATCCTACCTCTCCAGTTGATGACATGTCAACACCTAGTACCGGATCGGCATTTAATAAACGGTGGAATGAGAACTGTGGAGCCTTAACACCTACGTAATCCAACTCAAACAATGACTTGTCTGGTTTTTGAACGTCAGCTCCTAACATTGCTTTTGTTGCAAGTTCAATCAAGTTGATCTTCATTACCTTCGATACGAATGGGAATGAACGTGAAGCTCTTAGGTTACACTCGATTACCTTGATGTCGTTATCTTTAGCAAGTAACTGCATGTTGAATGGTCCAGTGATCTCTAATCCTTGGGCAATCTTACGAGCAATTTTCTTAACTCTTCTGATCGTTTCAACATAAAGCTTTTGTGGAGGGAATACGATAGTTGCATCACCAGAGTGTACTCCAGCAAACTCAACGTGCTCTGAAATTGCATAAGCAACAATCTCTCCATTTTTGGCTACTGCATCAACTTCAATTTCTTTTGCTTGCTCAATGAATTCAGAAACTACCACAGGGTGTTCTTTAGATACATTTGCTGCAAGGTTCAAGAAATGCTCTAATTGGTCTTTGTTTGAAACAACGTTCATTGCGGCACCAGAAAGAACATATGAAGGACGAATTAATACTGGGAAGCCTACTTCGTCAACAAAATCGTAGATATCATTAATGCTAGTTAACTCGCTCCAACGTGGCTGGTCGATTCCTAGATCATCAAGTAAAGAAGAGAATTTCTTTCTATCCTCAGCGTTGTCGATCTTCAATGGAGAAGTTCCTAATACTGGTACTTCTTGTCCGTGTAAGCGCATTGCTAGGTTATTAGGGATCTGACCTCCTGTAGAGACAACAACACCCTTCGGTAATTCCATGTCAATAACGTCCATTACACGCTCGAAACTTAATTCATCAAAGTATAAGCGGTCACAGCTGTCGTAGTCGGTTGATACCGTTTCAGGATTATAGTTAATCATGATAGAACGGTAACCTTCTTCTTTAATCGTGTTGATTGCATTTACACCACACCAGTCAAACTCTACAGAACTACCAATTCGGTAAGCACCTGAACCTAATACAACAACTGATTTGTTATCGTGTTGGAAGTCGATATCATGCTCACTACCATTGTATGTCATATACAAGTAGTTGGTTTGAGCTGGATACTCTCCTGCCAAAGTGTCAATCTGCTTCACAAAAGGAAGGATACCTTTCTCTTTACGTAGATTTCTTACTTTGATAAGATCCGATGCGATATTTTTATTCTCACTATCTAAAACTAATCTTGCAACCTGGAAATCTGAGAATCCAGCTTTCTTAAGATCTGTAAGAAGTGTTGTTGGTAGTGATTCTAAATCATTATATGATGAAGCAGTATTCTTCAGGTTGAAGATGTTGTTTAGCTTCTGAAGGAACCAGCGATCAATTTTTGTTAACTCATAAATCTGATCAATTGTGTAGCCTTTGTCTAATGCTTCAGCAATAGCGAAGATACGGTGATCAGTTGGATTTGTTAATTCTCCTTCAAGGTTTTCGCTTTCTGTTCCTTTGTTGGCAACGAAACCGTGCATTCCAAGACCAACCATACGAAGACCTTTCTGGATAGCCTCCTCGAAAGTTCTACCGATCGACATGATCTCTCCAACCGACTTCATGCTTGATCCTAGATGCTTCGATACACCTGAGAATTTGTTCAAATCCCAACGAGGAATCTTACATACGATATAGTCAAGTGCAGGCTCGAAACATGCAGTCGTAACCTTAGTTACTGAGTTTTTAAGTTCATGCAGTCCGTAACCTAAACCAAGTTTCGCAGCAACAAATGCTAGAGGATAACCAGTAGCTTTAGATGCTAGTGCAGATGATCTTGAAAGTCGGGCATTAACCTCAATTACACGATAATCTTCAGAGTGAGGATCTAATGCAAACTGAACGTTACACTCTCCAATAACTCCTACTTTACGAATAATCTTAATAGATAGCGCTCTTAATTTGTGATATTCTGCATTTGAAAGTGTTTGTGATGGTGCAACTACGATACTCTCACCTGTATGAATTCCAAGTGGATCGAAGTTTTCCATGTTACAAACAGTAATACAGTTGTCGTATTTATCACGAACAACCTCATACTCTACCTCTTTCCATCCTTTTAATGACTCTTCTACAAGAATCTGTGGGGAGTAGGCAAATGCACTTGAAGCAAGTTTTTCTAACTCCTCTTCGTTGTAACAGAATCCTGAGCCTAGTCCTCCAAGAGTGTAAGCAGCACGAATAATAAGAGGGAAACCAATTTTCTTAGCCGCAGCTTTGGCTTCTTCCATTGATTGGGCAGGAATACTGATTGGTGTTTTTACATCAATCTCCTCAAGCATATTTGCGAAAATCTCACGATCCTCGGTATTAATAATTGCCTGTACAGGTGTTCCTACTACTTCGATATTGTATTTCTCAAGAATTCCTGCTTTATGCAGTTCGACTCCACAGTTTAGTGCAGTCTGACCTCCAAACGCAAGAAGAATTCCCTGAGGTTTTTCTTTTTGAATAACCTGCTCAACGAAATGTGCAGTTACAGGAAGGAAGTATACTTTATCTGCAATCTCTTCAGAAGTCTGAATCGTTGCAATATTCGGGTTGATTAATACCGTTTCAACACCTTCCTCCTTCAGTGCTTTGAGTGCTTGTGATCCAGAGTAGTCAAATTCTCCGGCCTCACCAATCTTCAATGCACCTGATCCTAATACGATTACTTTTTTTATTTTGTTAATCTCCATGATCTGAATTTTTTCGATGAATTAATGACTTTTAATTTGTTGCTTGAATTGTTAAGTTTTTATTAATTCAAAAAGCAATAAAATTTATGCAGTCCATAATGGACCATTATTGTCATTAATTGTTCTCCTTGTACTTTTCAATGTTGCTAATAAATTCATCAAATAAATACTCAGTGTCGATTGGTCCACTGGCAGCCTCTGGGTGAAACTGAGTTGAAAAGAAGGGTTTAGACTTATGTCTGATTCCTTCGTTTGTATCATCATTTACGTTAATGAACATCGGCTCCCAATCTGCTGGAAGAGTTTCAGAATTAATGGCATAGCCATGATTCTGTGACGTAATGAAGCAACGATTAGTTCCATTCAGTAATACTGGCTGGTTGTGGCTACGGTGACCAAATTTAAGCTTATAGGTCTCAGCGCCAGCAGCTCTTGCTAGAAGCTGGTTTCCAAGACAAATACCCATAATTGGCTTCTCAGCCTCAAGTGCTTTTGTGATGTTTGCAACAGTTTCGTCACACATCGCAGGATCACCAGGACCATTCGATAAGAAGATACCATCACATTCTTCTTGTGAAAAGTCGTAATTCCATGGCACACGAATAACAGTTGTGTCGCGTTTTAAAAGGCAACGGATAATGTTATACTTAACTCCGCAGTCTACTAAAACAACGCGGTTCTTACCATTTCCATAAACCTTTCTTTCATCTGTACTCGCTTTAGCCACAAGGTTTTCAGTGTTTGGATTATAGAACTCGATATCCTCATCGATAACGATCTTTCCAAGCATTGATCCTTTTTCTCTTAATATCTTTGTTAGTGCACGGGTGTCAATGTCAAAGATTCCTGGAACATTATGCTCTTTAAGCCAGTCTCCCAGGCTTTTCATTGCATTCCAGTGGCTGTACTCCACAGAATAATCAGAGATAACTAATCCTGAAATGTGGATTTTACTAGATTCATAGTTCTGAAAAATTCCCTCATCCTTTAAGTCTTTTGGAACCCCGTAATTTCCAATCATAGGATAAGTTGAGACCAGAATCTGACCTGTATATGATGGGTCAGTTAAACTCTCAGGATAACCAGTCATGGCTGTATAAAATACTACCTCTCCGGCTACCGATTTTTCATATCCAAAGGACTTTCCTTTGAATTCCGTTCCGTCTTCTAAAACAAGCTTAATGTTCTTAAACTCTGGCATCGTGATATCTATTTAATTTTTAAAAAAAATGCGCCTGCTCTACAAAATTGTAGCTCAAACGCATTTCCTCTCTTATATTATAAACCTACTCGGTACTTTCGTTTGCATCTGGTTCCAGGTGCTTGATTTACTATTTGATAACATTGAATTAACTCCGGTACAAAAATACAATAATTTTTGGAATAAAAATTTGTTTTTAAGAGAAAATGAATAAATTTGCATTCGTAATGAATAAATATTCATCACAAGAGTGTTGAAAATATGAAGAACAGAACAAAGCGATTAATCGCAATTAAAAACATAATCACAACGAATAAGGTTGGTAGTCAGGAAGAGTTGTTATTAATATTGAAAGGGCAAGGCTTTGATTTCGGGCAAGCTACTTTATCTCGTGATTTGAAATTTTTAAAAGTTGCAAAGGTTGCTGATGCTGAAAAAGGATATGTTTATGTAATTCCAGAAGGGATTAGTGCAGAAACAGCAGCGGTTGGGAACCCAAAAGTGAATTTTCTGGCAGATGGATTCCAGAGTATTAATTTTTCGGGAAATCTGGCGGTGTTGAAAACGCTCCCTGGCTATGCAAGTAGTATTGCGGCCATAATAGATAATGCAGATCCTTATGAAGTGATAGGATCTATTGCTGGAGATGACAATATATTTTTAGTAATGAGAGAGGGAGTAAGTCAGAATGATCTATTGAATGCATTAATTCTGATTATGCCAAAACTGGAAGATAAATTGGAATAGGAGGCCTTATGGGGTTAAAAGATAAAGGAAGCAATCTTACAGTAATGGTTGCACAGCCCGAACATGTAGGGTATGTTGATGATATTAATGATGCTATTGAACAAGCATCGAAGGAGAGAGGTACAGGTATTGCAAGGAGAACGTTTGAATATTTGGCCAGAAAAATTCTCGACGGGAAAGCGGTTATCGCTTTGGATGGGGAAGATTTTGCCGGATTTTGTTACGTTGAATCCTGGGGCCACAATCGATTTGTTGCAAATTCAGGATTGATTGTACGACCTGAGTATAGAGGTGTTGGACTGGCAAAAAGGATCAAGAAGCAGGCATTTAAATTGTCGCGTGAAATGTTTCCAAAGGCTAAGATCTTTGGTTTGACAACAGGTTTAGCAGTGATGAAGATTAATTCGGAGTTAGGTTATAAACCAGTTACATTCTCAGAGTTAACTGATGATGCTGAATTTTGGAAAGGCTGTCAGAGTTGTGTGAATTATGACATTCTTCAGCGAACCAATTTTTCAAAGTGTCTATGCACCGGAATGATATATGATCCCAATTGGGAGGCTGTTAAGAATGAAAAGCCAAAGAAAACATCTTTTCAAGTGTTTAAACAATGGTGGAAGTTGAAGCATAGCGGTCGTAAAAAAGGAGAGAATGGCTCTAAGGTTATCGGCTCAAAAGCAGAAGTTGAGATCGTAAAATAGAGGTCAATAAAAGTAGATAAAAAAAAGAATAGAAATAGGGATAGTGATGGCGCCGCAGGACAGGCTCATTTCAGGTAAAAGCCCTGCGTAGCGCAAATTTAGGGGATGAATAGAATCATAGCAACACAGGCAAATTTAAGGTTAGTAAACAATCACCTGTTGGCGTCGTCACTTTTAAAAATAAATTAGAATCCAAAGGAAATAGAAATAGGTTAGGACTAGAAATAGGACAATCTATTATAGGAGTCAAAAAGATAGCGTTATGAAAGAAAAAGTTGTTCTAGCATTTAGTGGAGGTTTGGATACCTCTTTTTGTGCAAAGTATCTTGCAGAAGAGAAAGGATTAGAAGTTTATACAGCCATTGCTAATACTGGAGGTTTTTCAGATGAAGAGCTAAAGGATATTGAAGAGAAAGCTTATAAGCTTGGATCAGCAAAACATGTTAGTCTTGATGTTACCGGAACATATTACGAGAAGTGTATCAAATATATGGTATATGGTAATATTCTTCGAGGTAATACTTATCCTATTTCTGTAAGTTCAGAGCGAATTTTTCAGGCTATTGCAATTATTGAATACGCCAAAGAGATTGGAGCTGATTATGTAGCTCATGGTAGTACTGGAGCAGGAAATGATCAGGTTCGTTTTGATTTGACTTTTGATGTACTGGCTCCAGAGATTAAAATCTTGACTCCAACCAGGGATATGGTGTTAACCCGTGAATATGAAATCAACTACCTTAAAGAAAGAGGTGTTGAGGATGATTGGGTGAAAATGGAATACTCTATCAACAAAGGATTGTGGGGAACAAGTGTTGGTGGAAAAGAAACCCTTTCTTCTGATCAAACACTTCCTGAAGAAGCTTACCCTAGTCATTTGACTAAAGAAGGTGAGGAGACTGTAGAATTACATTTTGAAGCAGGAGAGTTTGTTGGTTTGAATGGTAAAATATATGACGATAAAGTAGATGCAATTCGCGTGTTGGAAGAAATTGGTGCTTCATGGGCTGTTGGTCGCGATATGCATATTGGTGATACAATTATTGGTATTAAAGGTCGTGTAGGTTTTGAAGCGGCTGCGCCAATGATGATCATTAAGGCACATCACATGTTAGAGAAGCACACTTTGACCAAATGGCAACAGTACTGGAAAGAGCAACTTTCTAACTGGTACGGTATGTTCTTGCACGAGTCTCAATATCTTGATCCTGTGATGCGTGATATGGAGAAATTTTTAGAAAGTTCTCAGCGTAATGTAACTGGAAAAGTAATTGTAAAATTGAAGCCATATCACTTCCAACTGATTGGAGTTGATTCAGCGAAAGATTTGATGAAGTCAGACTTTGGTGAGTATGGGGAAATAAATAAAGCGTGGACTGCTGATGATGTGAAAGGATTCACTAAGATTCTTGGTACATCGATGAAGATTTACAATGCGGTGAATGACGACCTTAATTAATTGCAGTATAAAATAAAATTCGATGATTAAAGTAGGAATTATTGGGGGTGCAGGATATACTGCAGGGGAATTGGTACGTATTTTATTGAACCATCCAGAGGCTGAGATTTCGTTCATTCATTCAGGAAGTAATGCAGGGAATCCTATTTGTGATGTTCATAAAGACTTGATTGGAGAGACAGATTTAGTTTTCACTGCAGAGGCTGATTTTAATGCGATTGATGCACTGTTCCTTTGTATGGGGCATGGCAAGTCTGTTGAGTTCATGAGTGAAAATGAGTTACCAGAATCTTTAAAAGTTATTGATTTAAGTCACGACTTTAGGTTGAAACGAGAAGGAAATAACTTCATTTATGGACTTCCTGAATTAGACCGAGAGGCAATTAAAGAATGTAAGTATATAGCTAATCCTGGTTGTTTTGCAACTGGTATCCAATTGGCTTTGTTGCCTTTGGCTAGTGCAAAACTCTTGAATAGTGAAGTACATGTACATGCCATTACTGGTTCTACCGGAGCAGGACAGGCACCAAGTAGAACATCTCACTACAGTTGGAGAAGTGGTAACGTATCTGCTTATAAAATGTTTAAGCACCAACACTTGGGAGAGATTAAGCAGAGCCTTGCTCAACTGCAGGGTAGCTTTGACCATGCATTGAACTTTGTGCCAATTCGTGGAAATCATACCCGTGGTATTTTCGTATCGGCATATGTTGATTGCGATTTGAGTGAAGAAGAAGCTGTTGCTTTATTTGAAGATTACTATAAAGAGCATCCTTTTGTTTGGGTGACAAAGCAAAATCCGGATGTGAAGCAGGTGGTGAATACCAATAAAGCAGTATTGTTTGTTGAGAAGCATGATGGAAAAATTGTTGTGATTTCATGTACCGACAATTTATTAAAAGGTGCCTCTGGACAAGCTGTACAGAATATGAATTTGATTTTTGGACTAGATGAAAAGACAGGGCTTAATTTAAAGCCAGTGTCATTCTAATATAAAATTGGTTGAAATGGAGTTGTTTGATGTATATCCGTTATTTGATATTGAGCCGGTAAAGGCTAAAGGTTGTGAAGTATGGGATAAAGAAGGGACGCGCTATCTTGATTTGTATGGCGGTCATGCAGTTATTTCAATTGGTCATTCTCATCCACATTATGTGAGTCGCATCGATGAGCAACTACGAAAGATCGGATTTTATTCCAACTCCGTTCAAAATAGTCTACAGAAAGAGCTTGCTCAAAAGTTAGGAGCCATCTCTGGATATGATGATTATAGTCTGTTCTTGTGTAACTCAGGAGCTGAGGCCAATGAGAATGCTATAAAATTAGCTTCTTTCCATACAGGAAAAAAGAGGGTGATAAGTTTTCGTAAAGGTTTTCATGGACGTACTTCTGCAGCTGTTGCTGTGACTGATAATCCTAAAATTGTAGCGCCTGTTAATAGTTTACACGAATCGACAATTCTTGAATTGAATGATCCAGATGCGTTGGCATTGGAGCTTAGAAAAGGAGATGTTTGTGCTGTAATTATTGAGGGTATTCAAGGAATTGGAGGAGTTGTTGTTCCTGATCCTGAATTCGTGGAAATGGTTGGGAAGTTGACGAGAGTATCAGGTGCTGTTTTGATCCTTGATGAGATTCAATCAGGTTATGGTCGAAGCGGTAAATTTTTCGCTCATCAGTATACCGATTTGAAACCAGACCTTATCACAATGGCCAAAGGTATGGGGAATGGTTTTCCTATTGGAGGGGTGCTAATTAGTCCTGAGTTTGAAGCATCTTATGGCTTGTTAGGAACAACTTTCGGGGGAAATCACCTTGCATGTGCTGCTGCAATTTCAGTGCTTGATGTCATGAAAGAGGAAAATCTTTTAGACAATGCTGCTGAGTTAGGAGAGTACTTCATGAATAAATTGTCTGAAATTTCAGGAATTAAAGAAATTCGTGGTCAAGGACTGATGATTGGTATTGAAATGGAACAACCGATCGCAGATGTGCGTAAGAAACTATTATTCGACTATAAAATATTTACTGGAGTGTCAGGTACTCATACAATTAGAATACTACCTCCATTGTCATTGACAAAAGAGTATGTAGACGAATTTTTGACTGCTTTTGAAGAAGTCTTAACTAAAGTTTAGCATAGGATATTTGAAAAATATGATATTTATCATGATTTTTGTGTCCTAACATTAAAATATAATACACATGAATTCGAAGAAGATCACTATTATTGGAGGAGGAAATCTAGGAGGAGCCATTGCTCAAGGGCTTGTAAAATCCGGATTAATAAAGGCTGAAAACATTACTGTTACCCGTCGACGCCTCCCCTTGATCGAGAATCTTCGTGAGATGGGTATTAATACAATGTCAGATAATGAAGCTGCGGTTGAATCTGCTGATATTATTTTCTTAGCAATAAAACCGTATCAGATTGTTGATATTCTAAGAGATATCAAAGGTAAGTTATCTGCTGATAAGACGTTGGTGTCGGTGGTTGCAGGTGTAGGATTAGATGTAATAGAAAAAGAAATTGGCTCTGAGATACCTTTGTTTAGAGCTATGCCTAACACTGCGATTTCATTGCAAGAATCGATGACATGTATTTCTTTTAATCCTCAATGGAGCGATAGGAAAGATGATGTTGTAAAATTATTTGATCAATTGGGCGAAACTGCAGTTATTGCTGAAGAGCTTATGTCGGCAGCTACAGTGCTTGGATCATGTGGTATTGCTTTTGCGTTGAGGTTTATTCGTGCCGCGATGCAAGGGGGTATTGAAATTGGATTTGGAGCTGAAATGGCTCAGCTTATTACTGCACAAACCGTTAAGGGGGCTGCAGAGTTAGTTAAGAAGACGAAACATCACCCCGAAAGGGAGATCGATAAAGTTACTACACCCCGAGGAATTACGATTTCTGGATTAAATGAAATGGAACATAAAGGATTTAGTTCTTCGTTGATTCAGGGATTAGTTACTTCTTTCGAAAAAGTAGAGAAAGAAAAAAAATAAGGGTAAATAGAAATTCTAAGACGAACAGAAGGTTCGGGTACGAAATATTGGATAGTTATTATAATTGTTTGTTGGAATAACACTTGATAATATAACGTATCCGATCTTCTTTTTTGCTTTATAGAATTTGTAACCAGCCCATTTAATTGCCTCAAATTTTCTGAAGATCTGATAAATATATTACGTATACATACTGAGAGGTAATATTAGATCAAGGCAGAATAATGAGATTACATTTTGTTATTGAGCAATTAATAGGAAATGCTGGTTTAACTAATGAAAAATTCCAAATATCGAAAATACCTTCGGAATGAAACTTCAATATAAAAAAATAGCAGTTAAAATAGGCAGTAATGTCCTTACCAAAGGTGATGGAACTCTTGATGTTGCCCGAATGGCTCAGCTTGTTGATCAAATAGCAACATTACGAAAGTTGGGAGTCGAGGTAATTCTAATTTCATCGGGAGCAGTAGCGGCAGGAAGAACAGAACTGAATATCGACAAGAAGATGGATGCGGTATCTTCTCGTCAGTTATGGTCGGCAGTCGGACAGGTAAAGCTAATCAACCGTTATTCTTATTTTTTCAGAGAATATGGACTGAGCTGTGCACAGGTCCTTACAACCAAGGAGAATTTTAAGGATCGTAGGCATTACCTTAATATGAAGAACTGCATAACTACCTTGTTGGAAAATGGGGTTATTCCAATTGTAAATGAGAATGATACGATCTCTGTAACTGAGTTGATGTTTACTGATAATGATGAACTTTCTGGATTAATTGCTTCCATGATGAAAACAGAAGCATTGGTAATCTTGAGTAATATCAATGGTATCTATACCGGACATCCTGATGATGAGGGAACGAGGGTAATTCCTAAAATACACGCGGAAACTTCAGACTTGAGTGAATATATCTCTACGAATAAGTCAGAATTTGGTAGAGGTGGGATGATTACGAAATGCAATATTGCCCGAAAGATTGCAGAAGAAGGAATTGATGTGCATATCGCGAACGGCAAGAGAGATAATATTTTACCAGACCTATTAGATAAAAAAGTTGAAGTTGAGCATTCTCACTTTGTGGCAGCCGAGAAGCAGTCATCCAATGTGAAGAAGTGGTTGGCTCACTCCTATAGTTTTGCGAAAGGTGTTATTTCCATCAATGAAGGAGCTGAAGCGGCGTTGCAATCACAAAAAGCGTCAAGTCTTTTGATGGTTGGAGTAACTGAAGTTGAAGGTTATTTTGAGAAAGGTGATATTGTAAAAATATATAATAGCAAAGGTGTTCAGTTGGGTATTGGTAAAACCAAGTATGACTCCACGAAGGCACAAAAATATCTAGGGAAAGAGAAAGGCAAAGTTTTAGTTCATTACGATTATCTCTATCTGTTTTAGCAACTAATTTTAAACGAAGAAACTATGAGCGAAAATTATAATCAAATATTTGCAGAGGTGCGCAAAGCATCAACATTGATCAACTTGTTCTCGGAAGAAAAGATCAATGCAATATTGAATGATGTGGCGGATGCTGCAGTAGCTTATACTGATGATATTCTGGTGGCGAATGAGAAAGATTTAGATCGCATGTCACCTGAAGATGCGAAATATGACCGTTTAGAGCTTACCCCAGAACGTATTAAAGGGATTGCTTCTGATATTCGTAATGTTGCCCTATTACCTTCTCCTCTAGGAAGGAAGTTATCAGAGTCTGTTCGACCAAATGGCTTGAAGATAACTAAAGTCAGTGTACCTTTTGGAGTAATTGGAATTATCTATGAAGCTCGTCCGAATGTTACTTTTGATGTTTTCTCGTTGTGTCTAAAATCTGGAAATGCTTGTATTCTAAAGGGCGGAAGTGATGCAATTGATTCCAATACTGCTATTGTCAATGTTATTCATCAGGTATTGGATAAACATGGTGTTGATAGAAAGATTTTAACCTTACTACCAGCAGGACGTGAAGCAACAGGGGAGATATTAACAGCCCAGGGATATGTTGATTTGATTATACCACGTGGTAGTCAAGGATTGATTAACTATGTGAGAGAAAATGCAACAATACCAGTTATTGAAACAGGTGCTGGTATTTGTCATACCTATTTCGATAAAAGTGGAGATATTGAAAAAGGAGCAGCAATTGTTAATAACGCAAAGACAAGAAGAGTAAGTGTATGTAATGCACTAGATTGTCTTGTGATACATCAGGATCGTTTAGCTGATTTACCAAAATTGTGCCTTGAGTTGTATAAAAAGGATGTAGAAATTCTTGCTGATGACCAGGCATTTGAGGTGCTTTCCGGGAATTATCCAGAGATATTACTGGAGAAAGCTGATGCTGATAGTTTTGGTACAGAGTTTTTAGATTACCGCATGTCTGTTAAGACTGTTGCTTCATTTGAAGATGCATTAGAGCATATTGCGACCTATAGTTCCAAACATAGTGAGGCAATTGTTGCGGAAGATGCAGACACGATATATAAGTTCAATATGTTGGTTGATGCTTCATCTGTTTATACAAATGCATCAACAGCTTTCACTGATGGAGCTCAATTTGGATTAGGTGCGGAGATCGGTATTAGCACTCAAAAATTGCACGCACGAGGACCAATGGCTCTTGAAGAACTAACTAGTTATAAGTGGTTTATTGAAGGTAATGGACACGTACGTTCATAATAAAATTGATTAGAAAAATGGTTGCCCGGTACGCGGGTATTAAAATAGAAAGATTATGAGACATTTTACATCAGTACATGATGTCGAGGACTTGAATCAAGCCTTAGACGAAGCATTTGAAGTAAAAAAGAATCCTTACGGATTTAAGCATCTTGGTGAAAACAAGACAATGGTGTTGTTATTCTTTAATTCCAGTCTGCGTACACGATTGAGTACACAAAAGGCAGCCATGAATCTTGGAATGAATACCATTGTTCTGGATGTAAATCAAGGAGCTTGGAAGTTGGAAACAGAGCGAGGAGTTATAATGGATGGAGACAAACCAGAACACCTATTGGAGGCTGTGCCGGTTATTGGAAGCTATTGTGATGTGATAGGTGTTCGTTCTTTTGCTCGTTTTGAGAGTAAACAAGATGATTATGAGGAGAAAATTTTGAGTCAGTTTATCCAATATGCAGGAGTGCCTGTTGTTAGTATGGAGGCTGCAACTCGTCATCCATTGCAATCTTTTGCTGATCATATCACTATTGAAGAGCATAAAAAAGTTGATCGTCCTAAGGTTGTACTTACATGGGCACCTCACCCAAGAGCTTTGCCTCAAGCGGTACCTAACTCATTTGCTGAGTGGATGCAAGTTGCCGACTATGATCTTGTGATAACACATCCTAAGGGGTATGAGTTGGCGCCTGAATTTGTGGGAAATGCCAAAGTGGAATATGATCAGGAAAAAGCTTTTGAAGGAGCTGACTTTATCTACGCTAAAAACTGGGCATCGTATAGTGAATATGGTCAAATCCTATCTACCGACAGAAGTTGGACCGTTGATGAGGAAAAGATGGCACTGACCAACAACGCTTACTTTATGCACTGTTTACCTGTTCGTCGAAATATGATCGTAACTGATGGCGTAATTGAGAGTGATCGTTCTTTGGTTATTGCGGAGGCGGCTAACCGTGTCGTTTCGGCACAGGCTGTGCTGAAGAGAATCTTGGAAGATTTATAGGTTTAATTATTTAGATCAGTTATTAATACATTTATTCGTATTTTGGATGTCAGAAAACAACATTACTGATAGAATGGAAAGATTAACAATCGTAAAAGTCGGTGGAAAAGTAGTTGAAGAGGAAGACTCGTTAAAGGCGCTACTGTTTGATTTCAGCCGAATATCTGGAAATAAGATTCTTGTTCATGGTGGAGGGCGATCAGCAACAGCTATGGCAGAAAGGTTAGGCGTTGAAACCAAAATGGTTGAAGGTCGCCGTATTACCGATGAGGCCATGTTGGAAGTTGTAACCATGGTTTATGGCGGTTTGGTAAATAAGAAATTAGTATCAGGACTTCAAGCATTGAATTGTAATGCAATGGGAATGACTGGTGCTGATATGGATCTTATTCGTGCTGTAAAACGTCCAGTGAAAGAGATCGATTATGGATATGTTGGTGATATCATGGATGTTTCTACGCGTGAGTTAGAAACCATTATTGATCAGGGTGTTGTTCCTGTAGTGGCTCCTTTAACTCATGATGGAAAAGGACAGATGTTGAATACCAATGCTGATACAATTGCATCGGAATTGGCAATTGCTTTGAGTCACCATTATCGTGTAAATTTAGTGTACTGCTTCGAGAAGAAGGGAGTACTTTCAAATCCAGAGGATGATGATTCTGTTATTTCAGAATTGACCTATGAGTTGTATCAAGATGCAAAAGAGGACAAGGTTATTAAGGATGGTATGATTCCTAAATTAGATAATGGATTTAGTGCCATGCGAAATGGAGTTGAGAGTGTAACAATTACACGAGCAGATCAGCTAGGAAGTAACATAAACTCTGGAACAAGATTGATGCTGTAATCTAAGACTTACAAATATTATAAGATTAAAACCGTTGCATTTTGCAGCGGTTTTTTTTTGCTTTTTTTTTAAAACTACTTCGTACTTCTTCTCTTTTTTGTGTCTTATGCTATTGGAATGATTTGTTAATCAGTAGTGTTGTGTGGTGATCGTAAATTGTAACAACTATGTAACAAGAGCGTAATTGCAGTGTAACACTAATGATGAATTTTTGTAACGTCAAAATGACGAAAGAACACACACATTTAGGTAAAGAAAATAAATTAATTAAATAACATGAGAAGATTACAATTAGCTATCGCACTATTATTTGCAATTACCGGAAATTTGATAGCACAGGACAACAGTGAATTTAAACCTAATGGAAAACCTTTAGTGAAAATTTTCAGTAATTACCATACTGACATCACTGATGGAGAAAGCGCCTCTGCTTTTGAGATTACCAGAGCATATTTTGGTTATGAATACAAATTCAGTCCAGAATTTTCAACCAAGTTAGTATTGGATGTAGGTAACCCTGCTGCAGGAAAATTAGAAATGACAGCTTACTTGAAGAATGCATTAGTAAAATATAAGAAAGATCGTTTAGCTGTTGAGTTCGGATTAATCGGATCAAAGCAGTTTAAGATTCAAGAAAAACAATGGGGATATCGCTACTTGTTGAAGTCATTCCAGGATCAGTACAAATTTGGGCCAAGTGCTGATTTAGGACTGAGTGTTGAATATAATCTTTCAGACTTTGTAAGTGTTGATTTCTCTCTTACAAATGGTGAGGGATACAAGAAACTACAAGGAGACAGTATCTTTAAGAAGGGGTTTGGTTTAACGCTTAGACCAGTCGATAAAGTAGTTATTCGTGGATACTATGACCATATGAAAGATGATGCAGCTCAAACATCATTGGCGACATATATAGGTTATACTGCTGATAAATTCAATATCGCAGCAGAATACAACCATCAGAAGAACAACGGAATGATCGATGGTCGCGACTTTTCGGGTGTTTCATTCTACTCAACTGTAGAAGTTAGTGAAAAAGTTAAAGTTTACGGTCGTTATGATAGCCTAACTTCAGATAAGCTATCAGGGGCATCAGAAGGCTGGAATGTTAATCGAGATGGAGACTTATTCATCGCAGGATTGGAATACAGCCCAGTAAGAGGAGTAAAGCTCTCTCCAAACTACAGAGGATGGAGTCCAAAGCAGGATTCAAAAGACTTCACATCTAGTCTGTATGTGAACCTTGAATTGAAGTTCTAATACATTTATTGAATATAGAATCTGATAAAAATTTAAAGAACTTAATCGAAAAACAAGATGAGAAAACTATTAGCTATTGCAATGTGTCTTGCTGTCTTGGTAGGATGTCAAAACAGTAAGAAATCAGACAAAAGCACTGGTGCAAAAAAGAAATCTGTTTCATTAACTGCCGCAGGAGCAACTTTCCCTATGCCATTCTATAATATGGTATTTAAGCAGTACACCAAAGAAACAGGTCTGTTATTGACTTATGGTGGAATTGGTTCAGGTGGCGGTATCCGAAGCTTGAAGGATAAGGTTGTAGATTTTGGAGCGTCAGATGCATTTCTTTCTGATGAAAAAGCTGCCGATCTTCCTGCAGAAATTGTACATATTCCTACTTGTCTTGGTGCAGTAGTAATCGCATATAATCTTCCTGGTGTTGATGAGCTAAAATTATCGAACGATTTGTTAGAGAAGATTTTTATGGGTGAAATCACAAAATGGAATGATAGTCGTTTGAAAGCTAATAATCCTGGTGCTAACCTACCAGATATGGCAATCACTTTTGTTCATCGTTCAGACGGTAGTGGAACAACGTTCATTTTCAGTGACTATATGAGCAAGATTAGCTCTAAGTGGGAAACAGAAGTTGGACGCGGAAAATCATTGAAGTGGCCTGTTGGAATGGGAGCAAAAGGAAATCCTGGAGTTGCCGGAACAATTAAGCAAACAGCCGGGGCAATTGGTTATATTGGATCAGAGTATGCTTTTGCACAAAGCATTGCTGTAGCTAAAGTTCAAAATGCTGCTGGAAAATATATCGAGCCATCTATTGCATCAATTAGTGCAGCGGCAAAAGGAGAAATTCCTGCAGATACACGAGTAATGTTGACAAATTCTTCTGATGCAGATGCTTATCCTATTAGTGGATTTACCTGGATTATTCTATATAAAGAGCAAGCATATGATGGTCGCTCGAAAGCACAAGCTGAGGAAACTCTGAAGTTTCTTGATTGGTTGATCGCAGGTGAGGCTCAGTTGGTAGCTGAGAAAGTTAACTATGCTCCACTTCCAGAGAAAGCAGTTAATCAAGCAAAAACAATTCTTCGTTCAGTGACCTATAATGGTTCACCAGTATTGAAGTAAGCGTTAAATATATTAGGACTGAATTATAGATGAAGAGTGATAAAGTTACAAAGCAAATTCTTTTTGCAGCCTCTTTAATCATCTTATTAACAGCTGCAGGTATGGTTTTCTCATTGATCATGGGAGCCATACCTGTGTTTAAAGAGTTTGGTTTAGGATTTGTGTTCTCCAATGAGTGGGATCCAACGGAAGGAAGAGAGAATTATGGTGCATTGCCATTTATTGCCGGGACATTGATTACATCGATTCTGGCTATTGTCATTTGTTTACCTATGGCTTTCTCTACTTCATTATTTATAGGTGAGTATTTTAGAAAATCGGCTGTTGCCTCTGTAATCAGTTCTATGGTTGATCTTCTGGCAGGTGTTCCTTCTATTGTATATGGATTATGGGGATTTTACACACTGCGACCAATCATCATGGAGCTAGGACTAAGTCCTCAGGGATATGGAGTTTTTACTTCAGGAATTATTCTTGCCATAATGATTATTCCTTACGCAACATCGTTGAGTAATGAAATTATTTCAATGGTACCTAACGAACTCAAAGAGGCAGCCTATTCACTGGGTGCAACCAGAATGGAGGTTGTGTTTACGGTGATTTTGCCTAATGCACGTTCAGGTATTGTGGCTAGTTATATTCTTGCATTTGGTCGGGCATTAGGTGAGACGATGGCTGTAACAATGTTAATTGGTAATTCAAACGTTGTTCCAGATAGCTTGTTTGGAACAGGTAATACAATGGCCAGTGTGATTGCAAATCAGTTTGGAGAAGCAGATGGATTAAAGTTGAGTGCCTTAATTGGTATCGGCCTATTACTGTTTATCATTACTGCTTTGGTGAACTGGATTGGAAAAATAATAATCAAGAAATTCTCCTGATAAATTAGATTAGTTATGAAAGCACAAATAGAATTAGCAAATCAGGATAATTCCAGTTACAGAAAATTAAAGGATCGTATCTTTTTCTGGTTCATTGTTGTTATGTCGGTTGTTACCATCTCTCCTATTGTTATGATTATTGGAAAGTTGGTAGTAAAAGGATTTCGACAGTTTAATTTTAACTTTTTTACTCAAACAACTCCAGATACATTTGAGGCCATGATGGCCGTATCTCAGGGAGAGATTATACCTGGTGGAATATTGAATGGAATTACAGGTAGTTTATTGGTGGTGGTTTTAGCTTCCGTAATGGCTATTCCATTAGGTGTTATTATCGGAATTTATCTGTATGAAAATCAGGCGAAGCGTTATGCCGGATTAATTAGAAGTATTGCAGATGTATTGCAAGGAGTGCCTTCAATTGTATTAGGTCTGATTTCATATTTATGGATAGTAAAGCATGTAACGACTGGATTCTCTGCTTTGGCAGGAAGTGTGTCGTTATGTATTATGATGCTTCCGTTGATTATTCGATCAACGGAAGAAACAATGAAAATGATTCCAACCTCGATAAAGGAGGCCGGTTTAGCGCTGGGTGTTCCTTATTATAAAATAATATTGCGTGTACTAATCCCAACAGGTTTTAGTGGTCTAATGACTGGGATTTTACTTGCAATATCAAGAATCATTGGTGAAACAGCTCCTTTAATGCTTACAACATTAGGAAGCCCGGTAGTAAATATGAATATCGCTAAACCAACCAGTGCAGTGCCATTACTTATTTGGGAGTTCTATAATGATCCCAATATGGTTGATCTTATCTGGAGTTCATCATTGTTCTTGATGGGCTTTGTATTGACGCTGAATATCATATCAAAACGTATCGCTGCTAAGCGGAGAACAATTTAGACTTGAAATTATGACAACGGTTGCGATGGCTGAAAAACAAGTGAAGATGGAAGAGAGAATTGTGGATATTAAGAATCCTGTTTTATCGATACAGGATTTATCCATTGCTTACAATAAAGATAAATATGCGGTAAAGCATGTAAATGCCGATATTAAGAAAAACGCAATTACAGCGATTATGGGACCTTCGGGTTGTGGTAAAAGTACGTTGTTACGTGCCATTAATCGTATGCATGAATTGTATCCGGATATAGTCACAGAAGGTAAAATTAACTTACATGATGACGATATTTTGAAGATGTCGACTATCAAACTTCGTCGTAAGATCGGAATGGTATTCCAAAGGCCGAATCCTTTTCCAACGATGAGTATATATGATAATGTGATTGCCGGATACAAGCTAAATGGAATCAAATTAAAAAGAGCTGAACGTGATGAGATCGTAGAGCGATCGTTGAGAAATGTGGCTTTATGGGATGAGGTGAAGGATTCTTTAATGAAAAAAGGGACGTTTCTGTCAGGAGGACAGCAGCAAAGATTGTGTATTGCCCGAGCATTAGCATTTCAGCCTGAGGTAATCTTGTTGGATGAACCTACATCTGCTTTAGATCCTGTGGCCACAGCGAAAGTAGAAGATCTGTTGGTGGAACTTAAAAAGGATTATACCATCGTTTTAGTAACGCATAACATGTCGCAAGCGGCTCGAATTTCAGATTATTCGATGTTCATGTATCTTGGAGAACTAGTTGAATATGATAAAACAAAAGTGATGTTTACCAATCCTCGTGATTCAAGAACAGAAGGTTATCTAACCGGAAAATTTGGTTAATAGAGCTTAGAACTGAATTAATGAATTTGATAAAATAAAGAACTCATGTACGTTAAGAAGGAAAGTGCAATACAGGATATCATGAAGAATTTTTCAGAATTTGCGAATCTGATTCTTCATCAGCTTGATCTATTAGAGACAGTTGTTAATACTGGAAAAGTAGAATTACCTCAAGATATTGTTGCAGAGATTAAAAAGAATGAGGCCAAACTCGACAAGCTAGAGGTAAAAATAAGTGATAAGATTGTGAATACAATATCTCTTCATCACCCTATGGCTTCTGATCTTAGAAAATTGATGGCATGCTACCGTATGACCATAAATTTGGAGCGTATTGGTGACTTGATTTACAATATTGTTAATTTTATAGGGAAAATTAAAGAACCCGATATTTATGCAGGTCTTGCTGATGTGATATCAAATATGTTGATATCAAGCGTTAATATGGTTGAGAAAGCCTTGATTTCTTTTACGAATGAAGATAAGGAGTACGCCATATGGACTATAAAAAATGACGTGGTGGTTAATGAAATGAATAGGAAACTATTGAAGAAGAATATTTCTAAGGGTGATTACAACAAGGAGACCCAAAGAATGCTGCTTAGTTTCATTAACCTTCATGGTGTGATATCTGATATCGAACGTATTGCTGATCATGCAACCAATATTGCAGAAGCATCAATTTATTCTTTGGAAGGAACCGATTTAAGACATAAAGATATTAAGTCGGAGGACGAAGTGCCAAAGAAGTAGAAACTGTATAAGGAGGGCTTGTTAAATCCTGAAATAAAATAATCATGAGTGATCCTAAAAAAAGAATTCTTGTCGTTGACGACGAGGAGGATTTATGTGAGATTTTACAATTTAACCTTGAAAGTGAGGGCTTTGATATAGATGTAGCCTATTCTGCAGAAGAAGCATTAACAAAAAGGTTAGAAAAGTATGATTTGCTTTTACTGGATGTGATGATGGGCAAGATGTCTGGATTCAAAATGGCTGAAAAGGTGAGAAAGGAGTTAAAGCTTACAGTACCGATTGTATTTCTGACAGCAAAAGATACTGAGAATGACCTATTAACAGGATTTAATTTAGGCGCCGATGATTATATGGCAAAACCTTTTTCTATCAAGGAATTAACAGCTCGGGTTAAAGCTGTATTACGAAGGTTTGGTGCGAAACAGATGAAAGAAGAGGGCGATATTCAATTAGGTGAATTGAAGCTTGATCTTGATAAGAAAAGAGTAGTAATTGGAAAGGAGAAGATTGATCTTACAAAGAAAGAGTTAGAAATCTTAAGGATGTTCATCGAAAATCAGGGGCGTATCTTTTCCCGAGAGGATATTCTGAATAGAATATGGAGTGATGATGTAATTGTAACAGAAAGAACTGTAGATGTAAATATAACGCGATTGCGTAAGAAAATTGGCAGCTACGGTAAATGCCTAAAAAACCGTCCGGGATATGGATATTTCCTGGAAATAGATTAAAAACCAAAAAAATCAATTAAGATGGTGAGCAGAAACACCTATCAAAGAAAGCTATTTTTATATTACACAGCTGTATTTGCGATATTTACAGTGGCTGTAGTTTTATTCCAATTCTCTCGAGAAAAAAAGTATCGAACTGAGCAACTGGAAAATACACTAGATAATATTACGGAGATTACCAATCAGTATATCGAAGGAAATAATCTCGTGGAGCAAGGCAATTTTATTGCGGTTGACTCACTAAAAACACTACTTAAAAAAGATGACATCCGCATCACCATAATCGATATGGATGGTAAGGTGAAGTATGATAGCTCTGTGAAGGACGTTTCTACAATGGAGAACCATAAGAGTCGTCCCGAAGTTAAGGAGGCACTATTTTCAGAGTTCGGAGCAGATATACGTCAATCAGCAACCACGGGTAATGATTATTATTACTATGCCAGGTTTTACAATCGCTACTTCGTGCGTACTGCAATGGTTTATGATGTAGCTGTTGAAAATTTCTTAAAGGGAGAGAGTATGTTCTTGGTATTCATGCTTGCTCTGTTTTTAGGTGTTTGGATAGTCCTGGCATTTGTAACACGGAAGTTTGGAGATGCTATTACCACTTTAAAAGATTTTGCAGTAAAAGTACGTCGTCAAGATAAAATAGATGCTAATATTTCTTTCCCAAATAATGAGTTAGGTGTAATTAGTCACCAGATTATAAAGATGTATCAGGACCTAAAAAGTACAAAAGATGAGCTAGGTCAGGAAAGAGATAAACTAATCAATCATTTACAAGCATTAAACGAGGGAGTTGCTTTCTTCTCGGTTGAGCGTAAAAAGATTTTGACCAATAATCATTTTATTCAGTTCGTAAATATTATTGCCGAGCATTCTTCAATTACAGCAGAACATATCTTTGAGATCAAAGAGTTTCATGAGTTTAATGAATTTATAGATGAAACATTAGCTGATGGAGATATAAGTTCGAATGATTTACCAATGATGGAAAGAACTGTATTTAAACAGTCGAAGTACTTCAATATTCAGTGCATTATTTTCCCTGATCGTAGTTTTGAAGTAATTATAACTGATGTCACAAAATTAGAAAAGAGACGCTTGATTAAGCAACAAATGACTTCTAATATTGCTCATGAGTTAAAGACTCCAGTTGCTTCTGTTAAAGGGTATCTTGAGACCATCTTGAATAATGATGAGGTCGATTTCGATAAACAAAAATATTTTATAGAGAAGGCCAATAACCAAGCGAATCGATTGACTGATCTTATTAACGACATTGTAGTGCTGAATAAGATTGATGAGGACGGAGAGCACTTCTCTTTCGAGAAGGTTAATGTTAAGGAAATTGCCGACGAGATTGTTGATAACTTTAAGCATGAGATAGAAAATAAAAATGTCAAGATAAAGTTGGATGTTGATGCTGGAGTGAATGTGAATGGTAGTCGCTCACTTGTGTTATCAGTGTTGCAGAATTTAATGGAGAATGCCCTGAACTATGCTGGAACTGATATTAAAATAGCACTGAAGAATTACCATGAAGATGAGAACTATTATTACTTCTCATTCTCAGATACGGGTATTGGTATTCCTGCAGAACATCTACCTCGAATCTTTGAGCGATTCTATAGAATTGATAAAGGACGATCAAGAAAATTAGGTGGAACTGGATTGGGATTGGCCATTGTAAAAAATGCTATAAGTTTACAGAAAGGAGAGATCTCTGTACGTAATAGATCAGAGGGAGGAGTAGAGTTTATCTTTTCATTACTCAAGTATGAGTCCTAATTCGTAAAAAAGTTTTTTGCGCAATAGAAAAGAAAAGGCTGTTCACATCTTGATGATGTGTCGGCCTTTCTTTATATCACCCCAATATTATTTCTAAATAATCAATCTTACAGATTCTGCTATTATCGTTAATGACGCACTGTTGTTGAGATTTTTGCGATCATTATGAGTATCTACTTCCTTTATTATCAACGTTAGTGAGTGTGATATATATCAGAAGTTATAACTAATTCATTATATTTGTTGGCAATCTCTTTATTTCTTTGCATTGTGCGTGTGGTGGTGGTTCGCCTTTGTAAGGTTCAGAAAAAGAGAAGGTACCCCGAGAAAATATCCCAACAACTAAGCTGAAAATTAACGTTCACTGCAGTGTTATGCTGTGTTTAAAAGCTTTGGTGAACCTGTATGTTAACCAGGTTGTCAAAGAAAAACGAACAATAAGAATTACCTAAACTAAACTTAAGATGTGCGGAAATAAAAACACTTTCTATCCTCATTTTATTGAAAAATGTAACCTCATCTGTTTGAATCAACAGAGTGATTTCATATCTCATTATTCTCGGTATAATCACTGATGCTGTTTGTGGCATACATATGGTAAATGGTAATATTGAGTAATCATATGAAATTTATATTGGTATTTCTACTGTTGTTAATTCTGCAGTTGACTGCATCTGTGCGTGCGCAAAAAGTCAGTCTTCAGATGGAAGATGCCAATATGGTAGATTTGCTAAACCAACTTGAAGAAATTAGTGAGTATTCTTTTCTTTACCGTTCAGATTTATTCAATAAAAAAGAGAAGTTATCCTTCAATGAAAAGTCGATTGATATAAAGCAAATTCTTAAAAAGTACTTGACGAATAGAGGATATGAATATGAGATCGATGATAAGACTATCATAATTCTAAGAAAGAAAGAAGTGAAGCCAGTTCATGTTCCTTCGCAAATTGATCAGGTAAAAATATATGGGGAGGTGATTGATAGTTTTGGAGAGGCTCTGCCTGGTGTTACTATTTCTATTTTAGGAACAAACCGAGGAGTTGTTACTGACGTTGATGGAAAATTCAGTGTTACTGATATATGTTTATCAGATCATTTGATATTTTCATATATTGGATATAATAGTTATGAGTACATCGTGACCCAAAAAATGGCTAATCTAAAGGTTGTTCTGAAGCAAAGTGTGAGTCAGTTGGAAGAGACGGTTATTGTTGGCTTGGGAAAGAAAAAAAGGGTAAGTGTAGTTGGTGCAATTTCGAGTGTTCAGATGGCAGAGTTAGACGTGCCGGCTACGAATATGACCAATATGATTGGAGGAACTGTGCCGGGTATTATAACAATCGTTAACAGCGGAGAGCCAGGTAAAAATAATAGTGAGTTCTGGATCAGGGGAATTGGAACCTTCGGGGCTAACTCTACAGCTCTTGTTTTGATTGACGGTTTAGAAGGAAGTTTAAATGAAGTGGATCCTGCCGATGTTGAGAGCTTCTCTATTTTAAAAGATGCAAGTGCTACTGCGGTTTATGGAATGAAAGGTGCCAATGGTGTTGTGCTTATTACTACAAAACGAGGGAAGAAAGGAAAGATTAACCTTACGGCACGAACCAATCTTACTGCATCATTTTTGAGACGTAAGTCTGATTATTTAAATGCATCCCAATATGCTAAAATGGCAAATGAGGCTTCTGTGGTTTCGGGAAACGAACCTGTTTATTCTCCAATAGAAATGGATTTGATCAAATACAATATGGATCCCGATCTCTATCCTAATGTAAATTGGCAAAACGAAATATTAAAGGATTTTTCATGGCAGAAGACTGCTTATCTTTCTGCGCGCGGTGGAACATCTGTCGCTCGTTATTTCTTAAGTGTAGGTATGAGTAGTGATGAAGCAATTTACAATCAGGAATCTGATAGTAGATACAAGCAAAAGAATGGTTACACTACCTATAATTACAGAAGTAATCTCGATATGAATATTACTCAGACAACAAAGGTCTATTTAGGTACTGATGGATTTATCTCAAGATATCAGACTCCTGGACTAACTTCGACGGATTACCTGTGGCAGTCATTGGCACGTTTAACTCCATTAACGGTTCCCTTACGTTATTCCAATGGAGCATTTCCTGCCTACGGAAAAGATAGTATGATTAGTCCGTATGTATTGTTGAATTATACCGGGTATGCTAATTGGGACTTTTACAGAACAACATCGACATTAGCCATAACACAAAACTTAGATGCATTAATAAGAGGGTTAAGTGCAAAGGTGCAAGGGGCTTTATATACTTACAATTATTTTTCTGAGTACAGAAGAAAAATGCCTGACTGTTATTATGCAACAGGTCGTTCAATTAATGGTGATTTGAAGCTTGTTAAAATGGTTAATAAAGAGCATTTGAAATATGGCAAACATGAAAGCCAATATCGAAGAACTGAATTGCAGGCCCGTGTAAATTACTCGAGGGTGATTGATGATGTACATCGATTTAGTGGTTTGATTTATTATTACATGACAAGTAGAAAAAGATCGAATGCAAAGACTTCAATGGATGCAATTCCTAAAAGATATCAAGGTTTAAGTAGTCGTTTTACCTATAGTTATAACGATGCATATCACCTGGATTTAAATTTTGGTTACACAGGTTCAGAGAATTTTAAGCCTGGTAAACAGTTTGGTTTCTTCCCTTCTATTGGTCTAGGATGGACTCCTACAAGCTATCAAACAATTAAAGATCAATTGACTTGGCTAGATTACTTTAAACTTAGATTGTCATGGGGGCAAGTAGGTAATGATCGAATCTCAGACAAGCGTTTTCCTTATCTTACTATTGTTGGGGGAAAAGATGGTGCATGGGGCCATGAAGGTGGTTTAGGAGAAGAAGTTGTTGGTGCTGATAATCTGAAGTGGGAAAAGTCGACCAAGATAGATCTGGGAGTTGAGGCGAATATGTTTGATAACCGTTTATCTTTTGTTGTTGATTTTTTTAAAGATATACGGGATGGCATATTTCAGCAGCGAAAGCAAATACCTGATTATGTAGGTGCAGTAAATATGCCTTATGGAAATGTTGGATCGATGGAGAGTTATGGAGCGGATGGAAATGTAAGCTATACCCATAAATTTTCCAAAGAGCTAACGGCTACCGTACGAGGTAATTTTACCTACTCAACAAACAAGGTTAAAACCTGGGAACAGCCTGCTACGAAATATGAATATCAACATTTAAATGGCAAACCATTGAATGCACTGCGTGGGTACAGGGCTGCTGGCTTATTTTTAGATGAGAACGATATTGAGTCAAGCCCTGCACAGTTTGGAAAATTGCGCCCAGGTGATATCAAATACATGGATGTGAATGGTGATGGAGTTATTAACGCTGACGACAAGATTCCTTTAAGCTATAGTCCTTTCCCTCGATTAATGTATGGATTTGGCGCAGAATTGAGATATAAAAAATTGAGTGTTAATATGCGTTTTCAGGGAATAGGAACATCGAACTTTTTTTATGGAGGTTATGGATATACTCCATTTGAAGGGGGACCAGTAGGAAATGTTCTGTCGATAGCAGCAAAGCAATCAAATAGGTGGACGCCTGCTTCTTATTCCGGAGATAAATCAACAGAAAGACAAAATGTACTTTACCCTCGGTTGACATATGGGCATAATGCGAATAACAGTAAGCGATCATCTTTTTGGTTAGGAGATTCACGTTATATTCGGTTGAAAGAAATAGGAGTAACCTATAGAATAAAACCCAAGAAATTAAAGAAGCTTTCAGGGATTAGATCGATAGATGTTAGTCTTACTGGTTATGACTTATTTGTTTGGGATAAAGTTGATATTTTTGATCCAGAACTTGCAAGATACAATGGTAATCGCTATCCAATCCCATCACGTGTAGGGATGCAAGTCTATCTAAGATTCTAGGACATATTTGTTCGTTGAATTTAGCATTATTAGTACCTCGATCTTTAAAGTAAAGGTTATGAAAATACTGAAGTCATGCGTTGCTTTTTGAGGTCTTCTCGATAAGAATTAATTCGTCAATATTGATCTTTTGTGAAAGGAAATTTGGAAGTATGTCTCAAGTGTTTCAGTAAAAAATATTAGATTTGTTATCCCTAACTAATGGAATGAACGAATAAATGCACCTCGAGGAGAAGCTAATATTAGGAGAAATTCGTAAAGGAAATTGTGAGGTTTATGAAGCTCTTTTCAATAAACATTATGATGTTCTGGTGAACTTTGCCAATCAGTTTCTTAATAATGCGGAGGCTTCAGAAGATATTGTACAAGGAGTCTTTATCTACTTGTGGGAGAATAAAAATGCAATCCAAAAAGAACAATCCATCAAATCCTATCTGTTTCAATCCGTAAAAAATGACTGTCTGAACTACCTTCGTTCTTTAAAAATTAGAGATAAACATGAGTTGTTGTATCTTGAGGCACTTATTATAACCAATGATGAAGAAATCTTAAGCGATATAACGATTGTTGAAGAGATAAAAGTGGCATTACAACAATTGCCAGAGCAGATGTATGATATTTTTTGGAAAAAATATTTTCAGGATATGCCTATTTCTGAAATTGCAAAAGAACTTGAAGTAAGTCCCAATACTGTTAAAGCTCAGTTGTTTAATGGGCGTAAGAAGGTGCGAGAGTTCATAAAGACTACCACAGGGATTTATTTTTTTTTATAAAAAATCACTTTCATCTAAACCTTTTTCATTTGGCAAGTGCCTTACTAATGTAAGGAGATTAAAAATGAGGTAAAATATTGAATGTACTCTCATTTTTAAAATGAATGAATAGAGATTTGAACGTGAAAAGCAGATGGTGCAATTTTTTTTTTGAAAAAAAACACGCTTATCTAAACCTTTTTCATTTGGCAAGTGCCTTACTAGTGTAAGGAGATTAAAAATGAGGTAAAATATTAAATGTACTCTCATTTTTAAAATGAATGAATGGAGATTTGAACGTGAAAAGTAGATGGGGTGAAACTTTTTTTGAAAAAAAAACACGCTTATCTAAACCTTTTTCATTTGGCAAGTGCCTTACTAATGTAAGGAGATTAAAAATGAGGTAAAATATTGAATGTACTCTCATTTTTAAAATGAATGAATAGAGATTTGAACGTGAAAAGCAGATGGTGCAATTTTTTTTTGAAAAAAAAACACGCTTATCTAAACCTTTTTCATTTGGCAAGTGCCTTACTAATGATAAAGACAATAAAATAGATGAAGGAAAACATTGAATATTCTTTAATTTGGAAAAGCCTGGATGGTCAGTTGAACGAGCATGAGCAACAAAAACTCAATGCCTGGCTTGACTCAAATGAAGAACACCTTATATATTACAACCAATTACAAGCAAATAGAAAAAAGACTGAATTGCTTAAATTTTCTGCAGAGCAGAGAAGTCAGGCATGGAAGAATATGAATATTTCTAAAAAACGCAAACCAAGGTTCTCTTTGGCATTGCGAATTGCTGCTAGTGCAGCATGTGTTGTATTGACAGTTGGGATCTGGTTTGCAGTACAGAATAGAAATGAAGGATTATTTGCAGATGGTATTTCCATAGATCCAGGAATGAAAAAGGCAACCCTGGTTTTAGATAATGGAGAAATGATGGAGCTTCAATCGGGAAATGATACACTTTTAATGACTAACGGAGTAGTTATCGAAAACATCGATTCTAAGTTGCATTATAAGTATAGCAGTCTGGTTGCAGGGAGGAATAAATACAATAAATTGATGGTTCCCAGGGGGGCAGAGTACAATCTTCAGTTGTCAGATGGTACGAAAGTTTGGGTAAACTCAGCAACCATTATTCGTTATCCTGTTGTATTTGCGAAGAATGAGCGACGTGTAGAAATTATAGGAGAAGCTTTCTTTGATGTGAAGACCGATTCTTTACGCCCATTTATTGTTAATTCTGGAAAACATCAAGTGGTGGTTTATGGAACAGAATTTAATGTGAAAGCCTATCCGGAGGAGAGCATTATAACCACAACTCTTGTTGAAGGAAAGGTAAAAGTGCAAAGTTCTGGTAAAGAAGAATTGGGAGAATTCCTGACACCAGAATTTCAGAGTGTTTTTCATAAAAAGGATCAATCCTTTTTTACGCAGAAGGTTAATACAAAAAAGTTCACATCTTGGAAGGATGGCCGTTTTTATTTTCGAGAGATGCCTTTGGAAGAGATGTTGAGGATCTTAGGATGGTGGTATAATGTTGAATTTCGCATTAAAAAAGATGAGTTGAAAGAGGTGAAGTTTAGTGGAAATATTGAAAAGAAGAAAAACATTCAAGAGATATTGAATAAACTAATGAAAACAAACGAAATAACGTTTAAAGCAAATAATGAAATGATTTTTGTTGAATAAGTAGCTACCTGTAAAAAGGATATTTATTTAACAATATGATTATAGATATTGAAAAATTAGGACAAAGAAAAAGGCAGAAAGTCCGATTGCGCCAACAAACCACTTTCTACCTGGCTCTCCTACTAAAACGAAAGGAGGTTAATTGAACAAAGATAAGAAAAACTAAAGACTATACTATAACAAAAGAAACAGGGAGGTATTGTGGCTAACTGGATTGAAAGAACATCTAATAGCCTGATCAATAAATATTTCTAACTAAATTATCTCTATTGATATTTTCAGGTGGGCTGAATGTGTTGATGTAGAGTGTATTAGTGAATAATATTTTGAGCATACATTTCTGAGGTGATTTATTCTTGCCTAGGGTTTAAATAAATCATTCCTAACAAAACAATGGAGGAAGACTCTTGAAATATGAAATTATTTTTCCATTTCAATCGTGAGTTTTTTGCCAAACTGATACCTGTATTTCAGGTAACTGTGAATTAAAATTATAATTAATCAAACCATGATGAAGAATATTACTAGTATCGTTACGATACTATTGATGTGTTCTGCTTTTATTGTCTCATGTAGTGATGATGATAATAATGAGGAGTTTCAAAGAACACCACATGATCCGAATTCACCAATCGAATTATCTACATTTTACCCAGACTCTGGGGGGATCGCAACGAAAATTATATTGAAAGGTAAGAATTTAGGAATAGATGCCGATCGATTGAAAATTTACTTTAACGAAAAACCAGGTAAAGTAATTGAAAGTACTGGAGATCTTGTTTATGGAATTGTTCCAAAGCAGCCAGGAGATATGTGTACAGTATCGCTAGTCCATGACGGTGATAGTATTGTTTACGATAACAAATTTAAATATATCACCCAGATTAATGTATCTACTATTGCTGGTTCTCCAGGAGCCAATGATATTAAAGATGGTTCTTTGGCAGAAGCATGGCTTCCACAGCCAAGATATATCTGTGTAGATGATGAGAAAAATATCTTTGTTACTCAGATTCACTGGCATACCATGACTCAGATTAATGAGGAGAAGAATCAAGTGGTAACGCTAATGCGCAAGAATGGTTTAACCTATCCGAATGCACCTTGTGTTGCTCCAGATCAATCGGTGATTGTTCCTTTAGATGGAGGTAATACATTTTATCAATTTGATCCTCAGACACAGTGGTCACCAAGGAAAGTAAATCCACAAGTAAAATCAGGAACTGAGAATTTTACAATTACTTATAAGCACTCTTTGGCTCTTCGATATAGTACAGGAATGTTGTATACCAGGGCTTATGATGGTAAATTGGCAAAAATTAATCCAGTAACCAAAGAGCGAGAATTAGTTGATATTGATTTGTTACCAGGTTCAGATTCATTCTTACAGTTTGATCCGAAGGATGATAAGATGCTATATATTAGTTACGCTGCAAAGCACTGTATTTATACCTATAATGTAGAAACTGGAGAGCATGAACTTTTTGCGGGAGAGCAAAACGTTCCTGGTTATATCGATGGAGAGCGAGATTTTACACGCTTTAACAATCCTCATCAATTGTGTTTCGACGAAGATGGTAATATTTATGTTGCTGATACAAAGAACCATTGTATTCGAAAAATTGATAAGAAAGGGATTGTATCTGCAGTTGTAGGTGTACCTCAGATCTCAGGATATGTTGACGGTGATCCTGAAGTGGCAATGTTTAAACAACCATATGGGGTAGCCATTGATAAAGACGGTATTATCTATGTTGCTGATACAGGTAATAAGTGTGTGCGAAAATTAGCCATTGAATAACTCAAAGAAAATAAAACATGTTTAGAAAAATATTTTTATCCCTTTGCATCATTTCTTTGGGAGTGCTTGCGTATGCTCAAAAGGGTAATAAATTGACCATTGAAGGTACAGTTTTGGATGAGAATGGTGAAACTCTTATCGGATCTGCAGTTTACATTAAAAATGTACCAGGCGTTGGAACTACTGCTGATATGGATGGTCACTTTAAGATTAAAGCAGAGAAAAATCAAACATTAGTGGTTTCATTTATTGGTTATACTTCCTTTGAATATTTAGTGACCAAGAATGTTAGTGATTTGAAGGTTGTTCTAAAAGAGTCTGTAAACCAGCTTGAAGAAACAGTTGTAGTAGGACTTGGAAATAAGAAGAAAAAGGTGAGTGTTGTTGGAGCGATTACTAGTATTAGTACCGAAGAGCTGGAGGTTCCTGCAATGAATATGAATAACCTTATTGGAGGAAAAGTTCCTGGAGTTATTTCTACAATTAGTAGTGGTGAACCAGGTAAAAATATCAGTGAATTCTGGATTCGTGGTATTGGAACTTTTGGAGCTAACTCAGGAGCTTTGGTGTTGATTGACGGTCTTGAGGGTAGTTTGGATCAGGTTGATGCAGCCGATGTTGAAAGCTTTTCTATATTGAAGGATGCGAGTGCGACTGCAGTATATGGTGTGAAAGGTGCAAATGGAGTTGTGTTGATTACCACCAAAAGAGGAAAAGAAGGTAAAATGAATATTTCTGCCCGTGTTAACGCTACCGCATCGTGGTTACAACGCAAACCAGAATACTTAGGTGCTTACGATTATGCCTTATTGGCTAATGAAGCAGCAGTGGTTTCAGGTGAAGATCCAAAATATTCACCTATGGAAATGGATTTGATTAGGTATAACCTGGATCCAGATCTTTATCCAAATGTAGATTGGCAAGATGAAATCTTAAGAGATATGTCTTGGCAGAAGACTGCTTATGTTTCTGCTCGTGGAGGAACTAAGATTGCACGTTATTTTTTAAGTTTAGGTGGAAGTACTGAAGATGCTATTTATAAGCAAGCCTCAGATAGTAAGTATAAGCAGAAGAATGGGTATAATACTTATACTTACCGAAGCAATTTGGATATGAATATTACCAATACCACAAAAGTGTATTTTGGTACAGATGGTTTCATCTCCAAGTATCAAACTCCTGGTATTTCATCTACAGGATACTTGTGGCAATCACAGGCACGCTTAACGCCACTAACTGTTCCATTGCGTTATTCTGATGGTTCACTTCCCGCATACGGAAAAGAGAGTATGATTAGTCCATATGTACTGCTGAATTATACGGGGTATGGAAGTACTGACCGTTATAAGAATACAACAACTTTGGCAATCACACAAGAGTTGGACGCCTTGACTAAAGGATTAAGTCTGAAAATTCAAGGAGCATTTTATACGGATAACAAGTTTGAGGAGCACCGTCGAAAAATGCCTGAATGTTTCCTTGCAACCGGAAGGGCAACTAATGGAGATTTGAAACTGATCAAGAAGGTAAATAAATCGAATCTATCGTATGTCAATAGTGAAGAGCAGTATCGGAAGTATGAGTTCCAGACAAAGATCAACTACTCCAGGTTATTTAACGAGGTACACCGTATAAGTGGTTTGGTTTATTACTATATGACTAGTGAAAAGAGTTCAAATGCATACACGTCAATGAATGCAATTCCAAAGCGTTATCAGGGTATAAGTAGTCGCGCAACCTATAGTTACGGTGATGCATATCACGTAGACCTTAACTTCGGTTATACCGGTTCTGAAAACTTTGAGCCTGGAAAACAGTTTGGATTCTTTCCTTCTATTGGTATTGGATGGACTCCTACTAGTTATGACTATTTTAAAGACAATATAACATGGTTGGATTACTTTAAAATTCGTTGTTCCTATGGTCAGGTTGGTAACGACCGTATTTCAAATAAACGATTTCCTTATTTGACTATTGTTGGAGATAAATCATCGGCATGGGGACATATGGGTGGCCTTGGAGAAAGTGTTGTTGGTGCAGATAATTTGAAATGGGAAAAATCAACAAAGTTCGACTTGGGAATTGAGGCAAATTTATTTGATAATAGACTAAGTTTTGTGGTTGACTTTTTTCATGATAAACGTGATGGAATCTTTCAGCAACGTACTCAGGTGCCTAGTTATGTAGGTGCAGTGAATATGCCTTATGGTAACGTTGGATCAATGCATAGTTATGGATCGGATGGAAATATTAGTTATACACATAAATTTTCAAAAGATTTATCAGCAACAGTTCGTGCAAATTATACTTATTCAACGAATGAGGTAGATGAGTGGGAGCAACCTTCTACAAAGTATGAATATCAGCGATATAAAGGAAAGCCTTTGAATGCATTGCGTGGTTATATTGATGCTGGTTTATTTAAGGATGAAAGAGATATTGAAACGAGTCCAACACAATTCGGACAGCTTCGTCCTGGAGATATTAAATACATGGATGTTAATGGTGATGGAGTGATCAACTCTGATGATGAAGTACCATTGAGCTATAGTCCGTTTCCAAGATTGATGTATGGATTTGGAGCCGAGGTAAACTATAAGAAGCTAAGTTTTAATATTCGTTTCCAAGGCACAGGTAAATCGAACTTTTTCTATGGAGGATATGGATATACTCCATTTGAAGGAGGACCTGTTGGTAATGTGTTGAAAATTGCAGCGAAACAATCGAATCGATGGACTCCTGCTTCATATTCAGGTGATGCTTCAACTGAAAATCAAGATGCAAGATTTCCTCGTTTTACCTATGGACACAATGCTAATAACAGTAAGCGCTCGACCTTTTGGTTAGGTGACGCGAAATATGTGCGATTGAAAGAGGTTGGAATTACCTATAAGATGCAGACTAAGCGATTGAAAGAGTTAATTGGTATTGGAGCTATAGATCTTAATCTTACAGGATATGATTTATTAGTTTGGGATAGTGTTGATATCTTTGATCCTGAGCTGGCAAGATATAACGGAAATAAGTATCCAATTCCATCACGCATTGCGATGCAAGTTTATTTGAAATTTTAAAAATAGGCATAAAGATGAAACGAACATCAATATTATTAATAGCGACCATTTGCTTTTTGATGCATTTTGCTTCTTGTGACTTTCTGAATGTGGATGAACATTTTGAAGATTTAACAAGTATCGATTCAGTTTTTTCGAACAAAATCAACCTGGAGGGGTATGTTTTTGCCACTGCAGCATTATTTCCCGATGAAGGAGGAATATGGGGAGGCAGTTATACTCCAGGAGTAACTGCAACCGATGAAGCTTTTGTGCAGTGGAATCAGTGGGAATTTCCTGGATTAAAACTTACCTTGGGTGAGATTGATGAAGATAACTTAGGCTCAATGAATATTTGGCCATCAATGTATAAGATTGTACGCAAATCGAATACCATTCTTGCCAGGGTTGATGAATGTCATGACTTAAAAGGATCTGATAAACGTGAGATCATTGGTTATGCTCGCTTTATGAGAGCATATGCATATTTCAGATTGTTACAAAATTTTGGACCATTTATTATTCTTGAGGATGTTCTTGAAACGAATATGGATCCTGATTATTATGATCATCATCGTGGAACCTACGATGAGTGCTGTGATTATATCTGTACGGAATTGGAGGAAGCAGCGAAGTTGTTGCCATTGAACGTAACGATTAGTCAGTTTTCACGTCCTACAAAAGGAGCGGCTTATGGTTTAGTGAGTAGAGTTCGTTTGCAGCAGGCAAGTCCAATGTATAATGGGGGAGCAGCAGCGAAAAAGAACTTTGCCGGATGGAAACGTTCAGTTGATGATGCGGATTATGTATCACAGGAATATGATGAAGAGAAGTGGGCAAAAGCCGCTTGGGCAGCAAAAGAAGTTATGAACCTTGGTGTATATCAGTTGCATACAGTTCAGAAAACCGGGCAGACACCTGAATTGCCATCGAATGTAAGTAGTGAGGCTTTCCCAAATGGTGCTGGGGATATTGATCCTTATCATTCGTATAAAGATATGTTTGATGGAGAAGGTATTTCTTTTAAAAATTCTGAGTTTGTTTGGGCACGTTATTCTGGGCAAGTATTATCATATACTAAGCACTCTTTTCCTGTGAACTTATTAGGAGGATGGAATGGTATGGCTGTTCCACAAGGAATCATCGATGCATACTATATGGTTGATGGTCGGACAATCGAGAATAGTAGTGCAGAGTATCCTTATTCAGAGGATGATTTCACAACTAATCCAACTGAGTTTTCAGGGTATCAGTTTGCAAACCGTGTTCATAATATGTATATCAATCGCGAAGCTAGATTTTATGCGAGTATTGGTTTTAGTGGTTGTTTCTGGCCATGTTTGAGTACGAGTGAGAATAACCGCAAGAATAAAGTGGTTACCTATCACATGGGTGGTACTGCAGGAAAAGATCAAACCAATGAGGATACGCGTAACTATCCAATCACAGGCTATGTAACAAAAAAATATGTTCACAAAGAAGATGCCTGGAAAGGAGAGCAAGCAGAACGTTTAAGGAAGCCTTTCCCGATTATTCGATATGCTGAAATTCTGTTGAACTATGCAGAAGCTGCTAGTCATCTGACTAAAGCTTATACTTTAAAGGATAAGGATGGTAACGATGTTACTGTAGATAAAGATCTTAGTCAGATTGTTAACTGTTTCAATCAGATTCGCTATCGTGCAGGTTTGCCAGGAATAACAGAAGCTGATGTAAATGATCCAGTAGCTTTTCAGAAGTTAATCGAACGTGAAAGAATGATTGAATTCTTCCACGAGAACAGAAGATATTACGATGTTCGTCGATGGGGAATTGTTGAAGAGGTTGAATCTACTCCATTGCAAGGAATGAATACCGAAGAAAGAGAAGACGGGTATTTTGTGAGAGTGAATGTGAATCATCGTTTTATCAGAAACAGAACATGGGATAGTAGAATGATTTTCTTGCCAATTCCACGATATGAAATTCGAAAAGGTGAGAACATTGATCAAAATCCTGGATGGGGAGATTAATCAAAAATGAAAATTGTGAAACAAAAGACATTTATTAAGATGAAGAATATATCTATTTATTTATTGCTTTTGTGCTGTTCTTTGGCAATCTCTTCCTGTGAGGATGATCTTTTAAAGGATGAGCAATACGAAAGTATTATCTACCTTCTTAGCGGTAGTAAGAACATTTATGATCATGAAATAGACCTGAACAATGATACTGATAGTCTATATGTGACTATTGGTAGTTCAGGGACTAAGCCTGTATCTAAGGATGTTAATGTTGAGTTAGAGGAAAATTTGACTCTAATAGATGATTACAACAAGAGAAACTTTGATATTGATACAGATAAGTATGCCAAGAGAATGCCTCTTAGTCGTATTGATGTCGCTTCGTTGTCAACTACGCTTAAGGCTGGAACTGTTGATAATAAATCTCGACTATTGGTAAAATTGAATGCGCAAGGCTTGTCGGTTGATACCACTTATTTGATTCCTTATCAGATAAAGAGCGTTAGCAACTTTAAAGTTAATGAGGAAAAGAATAATGCCTTAGTGAAGTTGTACTTTAAAAACGATTACTGTAGTCAGAAGACAGTAACAACTTATTTCATGAAAGGTGATAAGAAGTCAGAAAATGCAGCTGAAGATGCCGCTCCGATTAAGATTGCTGCGAGTAAAAGATTTCTACCTATTGCTGCCAATGAAGTACGTTTGTTTCCTTCAACAGTTAAGTTTTCAACTAAGCTGGAGGATATTGAGAATAAAGCCATGAAATTGGTAATAACAGGTGATAAAGTAGTAGTGAAACCTTACAAAAACGTGGAAGTTGAAGATTTAGGTACATCTACTTATGAGAAGCTGAACAAAATCTTCCATTTGCATTATAGATATAATGACAATGGAGAATGGTTTGTTGTTAATGAGAAACTGCGTCTCATCGACTAGTTTGGTAGATTAAAGGACAGAATTAAGGGATATCTGAAATGATCAGATATCCCTTTTTTGCATGTCTTATTTTATCCCTTTTGCCTTACTTCTGAATGGTCCTTTTTTTAAAGCCTCTTTATGTTGAGGTGATAGTGAGTTCCATGAAAATAAGGTGATATTGAGGTTGTCATATTGTTGAACAACTTCTATTTCCTCTAGTAGGATTTCTGGTTTTAATCCAAGGTAAGGTCCTAAGCCTACATGTGCGATTTGATGTTTGCCTATTTTTCCAGCCAGGTAATCACTATGCGCTTTAACCTGACTTACATCAGCTGTATACGACATGATGTATACTTCATTAATGTAGTCGTTGTGAAGCCACTCTCCCCAGTTTTGTTTTTTATTAATAAGTGATTGTTCCACATCTGGGAATACATCGGCAGATAATGTGATTTTTGGGAATCGATTTCGTATTTTAGAAACAATACGATCTACATTGGCAATCCTGAATGCTTCCCATTGCTTCCATAGATCAGGATGGTCATTAGGATTGATTGTTTTAGGATCTTTTCCTGTTTGCTTTTTGAACTTTGCAGTACATCTGTCGCAGTAACAGAAATCATGATCCCAAGGAGTGCTGACAGGATACCTTATATAGTCTAGTTGTAGTGCATTGATATCATAGTTCTTAAATAGATTTTCATACACTTCAATCCAGAATTGATCAACTTTTTCTTCCGACTGGCAGAAAAAGTGATAGCCTTTTTCCATGTCAGAATAGTTCTTTCCAGTGCGTGATACACTGAGCCATTCTTTTTTAGAGTCAATTAACGGACTTACTCCTTTTCTACCTATATAATATACCCATACCCATGGTACAACTTCGATATGATATTTTTTGCCCAGGCGGATCATCTCTTTCAAAGGATCCCAACCTTTAAATCTAGGGTTTTGTTCCAGGTTTGGATGTGCATTTGGGTATATGGCTGTCCCTGAGAAAATTGTCTGTGGACAAACCATGTTGATACCTGTTTCTGCCATATCTTTAAACGTTGCTTCCATTTCAACGGCATCTTTACAGGTAGGATTCCACCACACAGCTCGCCATTCTTTTGTCCTGCTAGGGTATGTCCTATATAGAAATTCATATGCTGCTTTCAGACTGGCATCTGCGTCTTCTTCAGAACCACTTGCTTTAAATTTTGAACTGATCTGCAGGTAGGAATTCTCGTAGCGTTTGAAGTGTTTATTTGACTTCTGATCGCTAATATTTTCTTTCGCCTTATTAAATATTTTTTCAGCATAGAAAGTCTTGCTTCTAGGTGTGTTAGTGGCGACTAGTTGATTGTCGGAAATGCTTACCTCAATACCAGGAGTAAGGTTTTTAGTAATCCATCGTGCGGCATCCCCATTGCCCGACACAACAAAACCACTAGAGGGAATTGTTGAATTGTTATCCCCAACAGATATAACAACCCCGTTTTCAATGATCGCTTCAATGCCCCACATGTTTGTTCCTGTTTTCTCGCCATAAGCAGGAGTGTAAACAATAATTTCATTACTACCTCTTCCTCCCGGAAACTTTCCTTTTTGAGGATCAGTCTTTGTAATTGTGGTTGAGGCACTGTTTTTATTTAGGAGGTTGTTTTGTGCGAAAGTTGCTGTAATACATGTAAATACAGCAAGAATAATTAATACTGATTTCATGGTTATTAGGTTTTTAATATGGAAAAACGAATATAGTAATTTTAAAAAGGAAGTAAAGATAAAAAACACCGGCCTTCGCATCCGAATCGGCCTCCTGAAAAACGTGATTGATTTAGTAGCGGGAGCTTAGTAAAACTAGGAAGCTGAGAGCTTTGCTCGAAGATCTCCCAGTTGCACTTAGCAACCGCAATAAATCGATTGCTTTTTTTCAGGCAGCCTTGACCTTTTTGCTTCGTTTTTGGGTTAGGCCAAAAATGAAGGCCCGTCCGGAAGGACAAATCCTATTCGACTTGTGGACAAAGAATGAATATAGGTACTTTTACCTATCCTAATGATTTTAAATTTGCATTAGAGTATTGCTAACGTATGCCATTTTGTGATAGAGTGGTGAACGCTTAAAGACTAAGGCTTTGTGCGAATATCGATGTTCAGTGACTTTCGAACATTTGGTAGATTGGTTTAAAATTGTGATAAGCTCATAGAAAAACCGAATAAATTTTGTTACTTAGCCGTAATTTTTCGAGTAAATAAAAAAGATTGGAAACCATTGTGTTAAAGAAAACCAAGGACCCAAAAAAAGACACGCCCAAGGATATATCAACCGTTAGGGATAGGCCTGTAAAGAGTATTTTTAAGGCAATAACCTGGCGCGTAATTGCTTCTGGTACAACATGGGTATTAGCCTGGGTATTTTTCCAGGATGACCCATATGCGATAGAGAAAGCATCAGGGATTGCTGCAATAGAGTCAGTACTGAAGATTGTGCTGTTTTTTCTACATGAACGAGCATGGAACACGGTGCGTTGGGGAAGAATGCGTGTGATTATTCGAAGAAATTCGATGATACGGCGGAAAATTATTAAGCGGATTATTCTGTCCAGAAAGAAATAAAAGCAAAAATGGTTACGGAGATTAGACAAAAGATTGAAGGAAAATCAATAGTTGAGAGCTTAAAGACTCTTGCTGAAGAATTTCCTGGGAAAGTAGTGTTTACTACTAGCTTTGGAATAGAAGATCAGGTGATTACTGATTTAATATTTGCCAATGATATTCCTATTAGAGTTGTATCGCTTGATACAGGAAGATTATTTGAAGAGACCTATAAGGTATTAAGTCGTACCTTGGAAAAATACAAAAAGAAGATTGAAATTTTTGCACCTTTTGCTGAAGATGTTGAGAAACTTGTTTCAGAAAAGGGACCTTATAGCTTTTATAATTCAGTAGAGGATCGCAAGGAATGTTGCTATGTACGTAAAGTAATTCCTTTGAAAAGATCTTTGGAAGGAATGAGCTGTTGGATCACAGGTATCCGTGCTGACCAGTCGTCTGGTCGTCAGGAGATGCATGCGATTGAAGAAGACAAAGGTTTTGGTTTGCTTAAATATAATCCTTTACTCGACTGGAGTTTAGAGGATGTGATGAATTATATCAAAGAGAATTATGTGCCTTACAATGTATTGCATGATCAAGGTTTTGTGAGCATCGGTTGTGCTCCTTGTACTCGTGCAATTAATGAAGGTGATGATTTTCGTGCCGGCCGATGGTGGTGGGAAAACAAATCAGGCAAAGAGTGTGGATTGCACACACAAAGCTAAAGATTTGTCGAAAGACCTACTTTAATCCTGTTATAGATTAATTATTGAGAACATTCGTTGGAATAAGGAATGTTTGGAAATACTATTGCTTTAAATAAGGCAATAGTGTAATTAATTTGACATCATAGGATTAAAAAAATGTCATCTCTCTGATTAATAGTTGCAGGGATGTTTCGAAATAATAAAAAAATGTGGCATTTTTACACGAATTTTTCATCGAACGTGTGAAAATTGATCAATTAACACAGAATATTTCATTATATGAGTGATCATCTTTTAATTAATAGCGAGCATTTAAAAGAGCTGGAAAACGAGGCAATCTTTGTGATGCGCGAGATTGCAGCACAGTTTGAAAGACCAGTGCTTCTTTTTTCCGGCGGAAAGGATTCTATATTACTGGCACATTTAGCTAAAAAAGCCTTCTGGCCAGGTAAAATTCCATTTTCATTTCTTCATATCGATACAGGACATAACTTCCAGGAAACTTTAGAGTATCGTGATAACCTTGCAAAAGAATTAGGCGTGCAAATGCTAGTTCGCTTGGTGCAGGACTCTATTGATCAGGGAAAAGCTGTTGAAGAGAAAGGAATCAATGCAAGTCGTAACAAACTGCAAACGGTTACTTTGTTAGATGCGATCGAAGAGTTGAAATGTGATGCTGCTATCGGTGGAGGACGACGTGATGAAGAAAAAGCAAGAGCAAAAGAGCGCTTCTTCTCTCATCGAGACGATTTTGGACAATGGGATCCTAAAAACCAGCGTCCTGAGTTGTGGAATATTTTCAACGGTAGAAAGCATATGGGAGAGCACTTCCGTGTATTCCCTATCTCTAACTGGACAGAATTAGATGTTTGGCAGTACATTATGCAAGAAGAAATTGAATTGCCAAGCCTTTATTATACTCACAAAAGAAAAGCGTTTAATCGTGATGGTACATTGTTGGCTTACGCTCCATTTATGGAATTGAAACCAACAGAAGAGGTTATTGAAATGGATGTACGTTGTCGTACTATCGGTGATATTACCTGTACTGGATTGACTGAATCGAAAGCAGATACACTTGAGGATATTGTTGCGGAAATTGCAGCATCACGTGTAACTGAACGAGGAGGAAGATACGATGACAAACGATCAGAAGCGGCAATGGAAGATCGTAAGAAAGAAGGTTATTTCTAAACCGCTTTATTGAAAAATTTATTATCAAAAAGAATCTTGAAATGAGTACAATAAATAATGATCATCCAAAATTAGGTTTATTACGATTTACAACTGCTGGTAGTGTAGATGACGGAAAAAGTACACTGATCGGTAGAATGCTTTACGATAGTAAATCAATTTTCGAAGATCAAATGGAAGCTCTTGAGGAATCAAGTAAGCGTAGAGGAAACGAAGATGTGGACCTTGCATTGCTTACTGACGGACTTCGAGCAGAGAGAGAACAAGGAATTACCATTGATGTTGCATATCGTTATTTTGCAACACCAAAGCGTAAATTTATTATAGCAGATACTCCGGGACATATTCAGTATACTCGTAATATGGTTACCGGTGCTTCTACTGCAAACTTAGCTGTAATCTTGGTGGATGCCCGCCATGGTGTTTTGGAACAAACTTTACGTCATACCTACATTGCTTCATTGTTAAGCATGAAACACATTGTATTCTGTGTGAATAAAATGGACTTGGTAGACTACAATGAGGAATCATTTACGAAGATTAAGGGTGATTTGGAAGCTCTTGCGACTAAATTGAATGTTGAAGATACTTACATTCTTCCTATCAGTGCAAGAGATGGAGATAATGTTGTTGAAAAGTCAGAGAACATGCCTTGGTACAAAGGTGAGACTTTCCTTCATATCCTTGAGAACGTAGAGATTTATAACGATGCAGACTTCGATAATCCAAGATTCCCTGTACAATATGTTGTTCGTCCACAGGTTGACGAGTATCATGATTACAGAGGATATGCAGGACGTATCGCAGGCGGAACATTTAAGCCAGGAGATAAAGTGACAGTATTGCCTTCTTTGTTAACATCAACAGTGAAGAGTGTGGACCTTTATGATCAACCTGCAAAAGATCCTCGTCCTGGTGATTCAGTATGTATTACCTTGGAGGATGATATCGATATCAGTCGTGGTGATATGTTGGTTGCTGCCGACAATCAGCCTAAGACTGCACGCGATATAGAGTTAATGGTGTGTTGGTTTAATGAGCGTCCACTTCAAGTAAGAGGAAAATACGTTCTTCGTCATACTTCTAATGAGGCACGTTGTGTGATTGGTTCTGTTGAGAGTAAAGTGAACATTAGTACACTTGAAGATGATGCAACAGATAAAGAGGTGAAGATGAATGATATTGCACGTATCAAGTTGAAGACCAATAAGCCAATCTTCTTCGATCCTTATAA
The DNA here is from genome assembly GCA_005217565.1 of Puteibacter caeruleilacunae. Taxonomy (GTDB): domain Bacteria; phylum Bacteroidota; class Bacteroidia; order Bacteroidales; family Prolixibacteraceae; genus Puteibacter; species Puteibacter caeruleilacunae. Next base: position 35,487 of record SJCO01000023.1, on the reverse strand, counting down.
GAAGAATACTACTACCGGTAGTTTGATCCTGATTGACGAAGCAACTAATGAAACAGTTGCTGCAGGTATGATTATCGACCAAGCATAGAGACAGATTATATCATTATATAATGTTAAGAGCCTGAATTAGCAATCGCTGATTCAGGCTTTTTCATTGTTGGATGTATTGTTTTTCCGTTCTCTTTTGTACTTTCATGGTGTAATAGAAATGATCAGGATGAGTAAAAACAAGATAGCAGAAGATGCAGTAGCCTTACTTAAGGCTTTAATTGAAGTTCAATCTTTCAGTCGGGAAGAAGAACTTGCTGCTAAAGTAGTGCGTTCTTTTTGGACTAAGTTGGATATTCCAATGGAGACCAAAGGACACAATACTTGGATTCGAAATAAATACTGGCAGGAAGATAAGCCAGTCATATTATTAAATTCACACATTGATACAGTTAAACCCAACAAGGGATATACCAGAGATCCGTTTAGTGCAGACGTTGTAGATGGAAAGCTGTATGGATTGGGCAGTAACGATGCTGGTGGTTGTCTGGTGTCATTGATGGCTACATTTCGATACTTTTATGATCGAAAGGATTTACCATTTAATTTGATTATGGCTGCGACTGCAGAGGAGGAGGTTTCTGGAATAAACGGTGTAGAATCAATCCTTGATGAATTGGGAAACGTTGATTTGGTAATCGTGGGAGAGCCTACCTTAATGCAGATGGCTATTGCCGAAAAAGGTTTGCTGGTGATTGATGCAACAGCGCATGGCGAAGCTGGGCATGCTGCGCGTGATGAAGGCGTGAATGCACTATACAAGGCAATGGAGGATATCCAGAAGCTAAAAAACTTTTCTTTCTCTAAGGAGTCTGGTGTGTTAGGAAAAACAAAAGCAACGGTAACACAGGTTGAGGCAGGGTATCAACACAATGTTGTTCCAGATAAATGTCATTTCGTTATTGATGTTCGTACGAATGAGCATTATTCTAATAGGCAGGCTTTTGAGGTGATTGATGAATTATTGGAAAGTGAATGTAAAGAACGTTCATTTCGCTTGAATTCTTCAGGTATTCCTCTTGAGCACTCGTTGGTGAAAAAGGGAATAGAGTTAGGGCTTTCTTATTATGGATCACCTACCACTTCCGACCAAGCGGTTATACCATATACATCAATAAAGATAGGGCCAGGTGATTCTGCCCGTTCGCATACCTCAGATGAATATATATTTCTCAATGAAATTCCAGAGGGGATTGACATCTACTGTAAACTTTTAGAAGATTTGAAGATATAAATAAAGCCACCCGTTCGGGTGGCTTTATTGTTTTGATACGCAAAAAATGGTTAAAGGTGTTTGATGAATAAAAATATAATTGATTTGTTCGTTTGCTAGTTGTAAGCACTTTCTCCATGTTCATAAATGTCGAGACCTTCCTCCTCGATACGCTTGGGAACTCTGATACCAACGGTTTTCTTAAGCGTATAGAACAAGATAAATCCAGTACCTAGTGCCCATGCAGCAACGGCTGCTACTCCTATTAACTGGGCGATAAGTAGGTTGACTCCTCCACCATAAAATAGCCCCTCAGAAGTTGAAAAGAATCCAACTAGAATAGTTCCTGTAGCACCACTTAATCCATGTACTGAAATGGCTCCCACAGGATCATCAATGTGTAATTTCTGATCGATAAACTCCACACCAAACAAAAGGACTATACCTGCAATAATACCGATGATGACTGCTCCGCCAGGACCAACAACATCACATCCAGCAGTGATTGCTACCAATCCAGCTAAGGCACCGTTTAATGACATACTTAAACTAGGGTGACCATATCGCATCCAACTGATAAGCATAACAGTTACAGCTCCTGCTGCTGCAGAAAGGTTGGTCGTGATAAAAATATGAGATATCGCTTTAATGTTATCGGCGCCAGAGGCCGCTAACTGAGAACCAGGATTAAATCCGAACCAACCAAACCATAGGATGAATACCCCCAATGCACCCAAGGTAAGGTTGTGTCCGGGTATTGCTTTCGTAGTGCCATTATATTTTCCTAAGCGAGGGCCTACCATGAAAGCTCCAACAAGACCTAGCCATGCACCAACAGAGTGTACCACGGTTGAGCCTGCGAAGTCATGGAATCCAAGCTCGCTTAGCCAGCCTCCTCCCCATACCCAGTGACCAGAAATAGGGTAAATAATTGCACAAATAACAATACTAAAAATTAAATAAGTGCCAAATTTTGTCCGCTCTGCAACGGCTCCAGATACGATGGTAGCGGCGGTAGCACAAAATACAGTCTGAAAGAATAGAAATGCATAATCAGGGATACCTGTATCATAACTACCTGTTGTAAAAAAATCGGGCAAACCAATAAACCCGCCTGCGCTGGCGCCAAACATGAGACTAAAACCTACCAGCCAGAATATGAGTGAACCAATTGAAAAATCCATAAGGTTTTTCATAATGATATTGGCCGAGTTCTTTGATCGGGTAAATCCTGCTTCTACTAAAGCAAATCCAGGCTGCATAAACATCACTAAGCATGCCGCAATTAATACCCAAATACTATCTATTGATGTGGCAGTCTCAGCTGCCAATGCTGTTACATTTGCTATATCTAATAGTGTCATCTTTTTCTCTTTTTACAGTTTCTACTCTTCTTCCCCTTTTATGTACAGGGCATCATCTCCAAATTCACCAGTTCGTATTCTATACGACTCCAGAATATCTACAACGAAGATTTTTCCATCTCCAATTTCTCCGGTACGCGCAGCAAGCATAATTGCAAGCACCGTTTTTTCAACATTCTTTTCACGAACGATGATCGATAATTTTGTACGTTCAATGATGCTGGTGTCATATACAACTCCGCGATAGGCTCTACCCTGTCGAGTCTTACCAATACCCCTTACATCCCAATATGAGAAGAAGTCGATTCCTGCCTCAGCCAATGCTGTTTTTACCTCGTCGAACTTTGACTTTCTAATGATAGCTTCAATTTTCTTCATGATGCTTTTCTTTTTGATTGATAAGATGAATTAAAATGATATCCCTACGATGAAGTGTACCATTTCATTGTTTGGATTAACTGCAAGTGTTGCAGATAGAGAAGGAGTGAAAACTTCAGATACTTTCACTTCTTTAGAGGTTGAGATTCCTATATTTGTTAATTCAAAATCTCCCTCTTCAGTGTATTGTTCATTCCCTCCACCCAGAAATAATGATACCTTGCCTATGGTGTATCCTGCTTCTACATAAATGTCTTCTTCATTGCCATGTAGTAGGTAATTTCCTGATAGGCTAAAGTCTCCCTGAGTGTACCCGAGGTTTAATTCCAATAAATGAGCATCATAATCAAAGTAATTTCCCGTACGAACAGGTGTGATGTGATCCTCGAGAATGAGTAATGCTTCAGAGGGAAAGAAATAATCGGTAAGTCCAATACTAAAGTGTTCTGAAATAGCATAAGATAAAAATAGATCTGTTTCCATTCCTCCTGTGTTGGAACTTAGCGTGTAGCTCCCCCATGCACCAAATGATAGATTGCCTGTTGTTAATGATAATCCAGGTTGGACTGCAGGTGCATTACCAAAATCTAAACCACGCCACATGTAGCGACTAACAATGTCAACATTCACGTCAACATTTAATTTGTTTTCATTTTGTGCATGCAATCCACTTGATAAGATTACCAATACTCCTAGAACAAAAAATCTTTTTAAGTCTTTCATAGAAATAAGTTTTTCGTTTTTGATGCCAAAGGGGGTGTTTGGCTTTAAAATGTTATTTTTTTGATCACCACCCCTGTTTAAATGGGGGTGTGATTCAAAAGTAGAGTGTTTTTCTGAATGGAGGGTGTCATTTTGAGGGGGTGTGTTTTGAAATAATATTAAATTAACAAAGAGGGGGTGTGTTTTTTAGGGGGTATATCAATAAAAAACTGCTTTTTTTGAATTAGAGGTGCTAAAAAATAGGGGGTGTGAGTAAAAAATATTGTTTTTCGCATGAATGGAGAGTCTGCGTAGGATTATAACGTGAGGTCAATCTTAAACGAAGATCAATTCAGCATATAAGATTGTGTAGCTAAAGAATTATAAAAAGACAATGGCGGTCTAAAACAAAGAATAGACCGCCATTGTAATATAATATTCGTGTGTAGTACTATATGAATAAATTCAAATTTGATTGTTCTGCTTCGGAAAGGTAAGTTGCAACGCCACCAATTTGAACTCCATCAAGAAGTTCTTCTTTAGCTACACCCATCACATCCATCGACATTTGACAGGCAATCATTTCAACTCCATTCTCCATTGCACTTTCCAGCATATCCTCTAAAGAGTCAACTTTTTTAGCTAGCATGCGTTTTTTCATCATTTTAGATCCCAGCCCCATCATATTCATCTTTGATAGTTTTAGGTCATCAGCACTACTAGCCATCATCTTGCCAAACATTTTTCCCATCAGATCTTTCTGAACCTTTGGCTTACTACTTTTCTTGATTACATTGAGTCCCCAGAAAGTAAAGAACAAGGTTACCTTGTTTCCTGTTGTAGCAGCACCATTGGCAATAACTAATGAAGCCAGTGCTCGATCCATGTCATCAGAGAATACAACCATAGTCTTATTCTTAGGAAGATTATTGGAAGTAACCGGACATGCTTCTTTATTAGCCTGCTTCTCAACTACTGCAGTATAGACTCCTTTATCTGAATCTACAGATATAAGTTTATTACCAGTCATATTACACCAGGCGTCAACATCTTTGGCAAAACCAGCATCGGTGACTTTCTGTTTTAGGCGCTGGCCAACCTCTAGCTGATCCATCTCCTTCTTAAGTTTAATGATAGGACCCGGACATTGAAGTCCGCATGCATCAACTTCTACTACCTTTGCATCTGTGTGTTGTTCTTCTTTTCCGTTATTACGTTTGCCACTATAGATATGACTATCTCTTGCAATATAGCTTGATTCAAATATGTCTTCATTACTCTGCTTACATGTGGCATGCTCATAAGTCTTGTAGCCTCCGCTAAGGTTGAATACCTCTGTAAATCCTTTCTGCATAAGAATTCTTGCGGCAAAGTATCCACGTAATCCAACACCACAATAGATAATTATCTTTTTATCACGAGGAATTTCGTCAAGGCGGTTACGAATTTGATCAACCTCAATATTTACTGATCCTTCAATATTGCCCAACTCATATTCATCAGGCGTACGTACATCTAAGATGAAATTATTAGGTGCATGTAATTGGTAAAGCTCATCCCAATGGATAATTTTAACCATACCTTCCAGGATATTTCCTGCAGTAAATCCTGCCTGATTAATTGGATCCTTAGCAGAAGAATAAGGAGGAGCATAGGCATGTTCTATCTCCTGAAGATCATAAATTGATCCTCCCTTTTGCAATACTGTTGCAATGAGATCAGTTCTTTTATCTACACCTTCGTATCCAATAACTTGAGCTCCGAATAGCTTACCATCTTCAGGACTAAACATTATCTTTATTGATGTAGGTGTAGCACCGGGATAGTATCCTGCGTGAGATCCGCCGTGTGTAATATTTGAGATATATGGTATCCCTTCCTTCTTTAGTACCTTTTCAGCCAAGCCAGTTGATCCGATTGTTAGATCAAACACTTTTGCAATGGCAGTTGCAATTGCTCCCTTGTATGAATGTTTGTGTCCTTGCACCAAATTGTTTGCAAGAATACGCCCTTGTTTGTTTGCAGGACCAGCCAAGTAGGCATTGGTATACTTTCCAGTGATTGGATGAGGGAATGCAATTGCATCTCCTAATGCATAAATATGTTCGTTACTGGTCTGTAAGAACTCATTTACCTTTATTCCTCCATTGGGAGCCAATTCAAGATCAGCGTCTTTTATCAATTTTGTTTCAGGACGAACACCAATTGAAAGGATCACCATATCGGCTTCTACCTTTCTTCCAGATTGTAGTGAAATTTCTACATAGTCGCCTTTTCTATTAAATTCACTAACACCATCTTTTAAGAAGAATTCCACATTTTTGGTCTTCAAATGTTGATGAACTACTGCAGCCATTTCATAGTCAAGAGGAGTCATTACCTGTTCAGCCATTTCCACAATGGTAACCATCATGTCAAGATGGTGAAGATTCTCGGCCATTTCAAGGCCAATAAATCCTGCACCAACAACCACAGCTTTTTGTGGTTTATTTGCATTCACATAGCTTTTAATCTTATCGGTATCGCGAACATTTCGAACAGTGAAGATAGCCTCATCGTTAATGCCCGGGATTGGAGGTTTTATAGGTTCTGCACCAGGAGAAACAATTAGCTTATCGTAGGATTCAGTATAAATGGTGTTGTTTGATAGATCTTTTACTTCGACTTCTTTTGCTTCCTTATTTATTTTAACAACCTCATTTTTGATGCGCACATCTACATTAAGTCGTTTGTTAAAACTCTCAGGTGTTTGTAACAAAAGGTTTTCTCTCTCAGTGATTACATCGCCCACATAATATGGTAGTCCACAGTTTGCGTATGATATATGTTCACCTCTTTCGAACATGATGATCTCTGCCGATTCATCCAATCTGCGTAGTCGGGCTGCTGTTGTAGCCCCTCCTGCTACTCCTCCAACGATAAGATATTTTGCCATTGCTGTTGATAATGAGTTACTAAATGGTTAAGTAGATATCTAGAAATATAAATATCTAATAATGTGCAAAAGTAATCTTTCAAAGGAACTATCCAAATAAATCAACGTTAAAATTAAAAAATAGAGAATGTTACTGGTTCATGAAATAAGGTATGAATGAAAAGTAGTTGTTGCTTTTTTTTATCAAAAAATATTGCAACTTTGTAATACTCTAAAAGAAATAGAATAAGAATTTCTCCATTTTATTAAATTAGTTAAAACTTGAAATCTGACCGTATACATGAAGAATATTTCTTGGTTGAAGAATTACGAAAAGGTAATTCATTAGCCTTTGAGGTTCTTTACCGAAAGTATAATGGGAAGTTATTCAATTTTGTAAGAAAGACAATTGGAGATAAGGAAGAAGCTGCAGAAATTGTACAATATGTATTTATAAAATTGTGGGAAAAGCGCTCAACAATTGATCCTTCTCAATCCTTCTCGGGATTCGTATTTAAAATTGCGAAGAATCTTGTTTATAACTTTATCCGTAAAAGTGTACGTGAAGCTTCGATGAAAGAAGCACACATAGATTCACTTGATCAATTAGCAGATTCCACCTTCGATAAGGTAGAGTTTACAGAGCTTGAAGCCCGATTAAAGGCATGTATTGATAAACTTCCTCCTCGTAGGAAAGAGGTTTTTATCTTAAGTCGGAAAAGGGGGATGACTTATAAGGAAATAGCAATCCATCTAAATATTTCAGAGAATACTGTTGATACTCAGATAAGAAAAGCACTACAATTTTTGAAAGATCACCTGGAAGATGAGCTCTATGTATATCTCGTAATATCTATGGTTCTTTGGTAGTCGTTATTTAGATATTTGGATGACTATCGACAGGCATGCTAACCTCAATATAATAGGATGAACTGATGAGGTGAGAAAAATATTATTTCGCTAAATGCTAGATAATGAGTGGTGTGATGGTGTTTTGTGAATTATTTTCAAAAAAAAATAATATTAGAGTCACGGAAGACAAATTGGTAGTTGTATTCAATAATGAGAAGACAAGTGGGGAGAGATAAAACGTCAAATGTATCATGCAAAAGAAAAAAGGAATCGAGTTACTTGAAAAATATTTGTCGGGAACTGTTTCATCAAACGAGATTAATGAATTACAACAGTGGCTTGAGGATGCATCGCATGTGGAGACTGTGTCGGAATGGATGGGTGAGCATTGGGATTTGGCTGATGCCAATGCAAACAATAAAGATGAAGCCGAATCCATTCTTCTAGAGTTGAAGAGTAAGATTGAAGTTTATTCAGTTGATCGTAACAGAAAAACGAATGTATTTTCACTGCGACGCTGGTTAAGAATTGCTTCAGTAATCATACTACCTATTCTTTTTCTTGGTGCTGGCTATTTCTTGGCAACCAATAGTAATCGTTTTCATGAAGCAGGTGATTTGCAAATGATAGTTCCTAAGGGGCAGAAAGTACAGGTAGTACTAGCCGATGGTTCAGAGGTGTGGCTTAACTCAGAATCAACATTAACGTATCCATCAGCTTTTAAAACTGACAGTCGTGAAGTAAAGCTCACAGGTGAAGCCTATTTTAAAGTGACGCATAATCCTGAACGACCTTTTATCGTGAAGACCGATGGTGTTGATGTTAAAGTATTAGGAACCGAATTTGATGTTTGCAATTATGGTGATGATGAGTTTGTTCAAACAACTTTAGTCAGTGGTAAAGTTGAATTAAAATTTTATAATGAAACCGGCAAAAGAAGTAAGCCGTTGATATTAAAACCAAACGAACAAGCAACGTTTAGTCGGAAAACATCAAAGGTTGTATTGAGTCAACTTAATGCAGTAGACCATACAGGTTGGAAAGATGGCCGCCTGGCATTTAAGAGTGTTGCATTTGGAGACCTAGCCAGGAAACTAGAACGTTGGTATGATGTGAAATTTATTTTTGAGGATGAAGAGTTGAAAAACGAACTATATACCGGAAGTTTTGATAAAGAGACATTTGAACAAGCAATCAATGCGCTCCGATTATCATCACATTTTAACTATAAAATTAAGAAGCGAACAGTTTATATTTCAAAATAGGTGTGTTGTACTGATTGGAATTGGGAACTCCAGCAATACAGCATGATTAAGAAATTAAAGCATGAGAACTAAACGAATTAAACAACTTGAAAAATTGCTTGAAGCGGCAGGGGATGGTAGTCCTCCCTAAAAGATGAAGACATAAAAAAACCGGAGAATGCGGGAACATTATCCGGTTAATAAAATTGAATTAGCTTAACTCAGTGTGGTACTTGCAGGTAACCTTAGGCACTGAATAAGCAATTGTTAACTCAAAATCACTACAAATTTATGAAAAAAAGATGTAAAAAGTGGTCGGGTAATTTGTATACCCGTACTCGCAAAATTTTGCTGGTTATGAAATTTTGTTTGATTTTTATGTTGATCGGTGTAATGCAGTTATCTGCAAATGTTTATTCACAGTCAACGCGGTTAAATTTATCGTTGAAGAAAGTTACTTTGGAAGAAGTTCTTAGAACTATTGAACGCCAGAGTGAATATAAGTTTTTGTATAAGGATGAGATGATTGATACCGATAAGGAAGTCTCAATTGAGGTGAAGAATTCTCTAATTGATGATATTCTAAAAGAGGTATTAGACCAGTCAAAAGTTTCCTATACTGTTTTAGAAAATAATCTGATTGTAATCACCCCAAGCGATCGTGATTCAATGAGTCAGGAGAGCAAAGTTATTGGAACCATTGTTGATAACGTTGGCGATCCATTACCTGGAGTAGCAGTCGTGGTAAAAGGAACTACAATTGGTACGGTAACCGATGTTAATGGCTATTACTTGTTAACAGTTCCTGCCGGCGATGTTGTTTTGCAGTATTCATTTGTTGGAATGAAGACCATCGAGATGAATTATGCTGGGCAAGGCACAATTGATATCACTATGGAACCTGATAATTCAGAGATCGATGAGGTAGTTGTTGTAGCATATGGAACACAGTCGAAATCTACACTTACGGGTGCGGTTCAATCTGTTGATGCAGGAGAGTTAACCAATGTAACTACTCCGAATATTTCCAATATGATTCAGAGTGTTGCTACCGGAGTTCAGGTTGCTAGTTCTTCAGGTGCTCCAGGCCAAAAAGCTTCAGTTCGAATTCGTGGTGAGGGTTCAATTAACTATACCAATGAACCATTATGGGTAGTTGATGGAGTAATTTATGGAACAAGTTCTCCTGATATAAACCCGAATGATATTGAAACTATTTCAATATTGAAAGATGCTGCCGCCGCTGCACTATACGGAGCACGTGCATCGAATGGAGTTATCCTTGTGAAAACAAAGACTGGTAAAGCGAATTCATCAGTGTTTACTTTAGATGTCAACACAGGTATTACCAAGCTGAACCAAGGAGAGTTTAAGGTAATGGATGGACAGCAACTGTACGATTATGTTGCTCCAATGGTAGGGGAAGGTTTTGATCGTCTATATCAACTTTATTGGGACCAGGCAACCTCATGGTGGGGTGGTTGGCAAGAATGGTGGATTGAGCAAAAACTTGGGACCACCGATAAGGAGACATACATGAATAAGACAATTCCACCTGCTGATGCACCAACAGTAAGCAATGGTACCGATTGGCAAGATATTGCTTTCAAAACAGGAGTTGTTCATGATTACAACTTCTCATTCAGAGGAGGTTCTGAGAAGACAAGAATGTTTGCTAGTCTTGGATACTATAAAGAGGATGGTGCAGTTATTGGTCATGATTGGGAGAAGTTCTCCGGACGATTTAATATCGATTATTATGCTACCGATAGAGTAAAACTTACAGCCAAAATAGGTGGCGTTTATCAATCGCGCTTCAATAATGAAAATGGTGCATTATATTCATCTTTCACTTACCTTCCATGGGACAATCCATACTTCGAAGATGGCAGTCTGAAGACAGGTCGTAGTGAAGTAGACGGGCAGCAATGGTATGGTCGTAGTCAAAGTAACTTCCTTTTCTCACGTCAATACAACTACAGCAAGAGTCGCAGTATGCAATACATGACCGACCTTGGTGTTGAAATTAAACTAACCGACTGGCTAACATTTAGCTCTAACAACCGACTACGAACCACTACTGGTCGCTCAGAATCGCTTACCGACTCCAGAACTCCAGGAGGACAGGCTGATGATGGATTAATTTCTAATGGATACTCTTATCATAGCAATTTATTTACAAGCAACCTGCTTCGATTCGACCGCTCTTTTAATAAGCATCATGTATTTGGATTGGTAGCTTATGAATATTCGAAATCATATTACGACAATCTTGATGCTACAGGAAAAGGTATCTATCCTACGCTAGAGATTATGAATGGAGCATCAGAACCAAAAGCAGTTGGTGGAACAAAGACCGAATCAGCGTTCCTTTCTGTATTATCGAATGTGCAGTATGTATATAACAAAAAATACATGGTACAAGGATCCTTCCGTCGCGATGGTTCTTCTCGCTTTGGTGATGATCAGCGTTACGGTAACTTCTGGTCGGTTGGAGCATCATGGGCAATGCATGAAGAAGACTTCATTAGCGATATATCGTGGATTGATAATATGAAACTAAGAGGATCATATGGTTCTGTGGGTAATGCCAATATTGGCGACTTCGTTGCTTTGGGATTGTATAATATGACCGTGCAGTATAATGGTATCCCAGGAGGTTTCCCTCGAAGACTACCTAATGAAGACCTAACGTGGGAGTCGAACTATAACACCAACATAGCATTGGATACTCGCTTATTCAATCGTGTAAACCTAACAGTAGATGTTTATAATCGTAAGACCAAGAACCTACTTCAGGATGCACCACTTCCAATGGTAACAGGTTTCTACTGGTTTACTGAGAATGTGGGATCAATCAGAAACCGAGGTGTTGAATTCCTGGTTAATGCAGATGTATTGGAGAAGGATGAGTTTAAATGGAATGTTGATTTCAACATCAGTTTTAATAAGAACAAAGTTTTGAAGCTTAACGCCGGACAGGATATTATCCGTAGCAATAAAATCCTTCGTGAAGGTTGGGATATGAATACTTGGTACATGAAAAAGTGGGCAGGTATTGATCCTGAGAATGGTGACCCATTATGGGAAAAAGTAACAGAGAATGAAGACGGAACTTCAAATGTTGAGATTACCAATAGCTATAGTGATGCAACACTGCAGGCTGTAGGAAGCTCATCGCCTGATTATTTTGGTGGATTTACAAATACATTCTCATACAAAGGACTAAGTTTGATTGCCAACTTTAATTATGTTTCAGGTAATAAGATCTATCATAGCTCAAGAGAATTCTTCGATAATGATGGAGCATATCCAACATTTAATAGCATGGTACTTCACGATGGCTGGAGTCGTTGGGAAAAGCCAGGAGATCAGGCAACTCATCCAAAGCCAATGTTGCAAGGAAACCATTTGTCGAACAAAACCTCATCACGTTACTTGGAGGATGGTGGTTATATCCGTTTGAGAAATGTAACCTTAACGTATGACCTACCAGGTGCATTTGTTAAGAAACTAGGCTTTAGGAAAGTGCGCCTAAAAGTTTCGGGTGATAATTTGTGGACGAAAACTGATTTCTCAGGTTTGGATCCAGAAGTTGGAATTGGCGGAGATGCTTATTTCAGATTCCCGGTAACCAGAAAAGTAATGTTTGGATTAAATGTTCAGTTTTAACCGTTGAGAACCATTAAAAATGAGACAGATGAAGAAATTTATAATACTATATGTTGTTATATTATTTGCAGGAACTGCTTGTGATATGGAATATCTTCCTTACGATGGACTTCCTGAGTCACAGTTAATTGCTAGTGATGTAGGACTTAAGGGAGCCACTATTGGTAACTATAACTACCTGAAGGATTCATACTATCAGCGTAACTTCCATTTCTTTGGTGAGTATGGAGGAGATAATGTGTCGTTAAGTGGAACAACCAGTGATCATTTATTCTATTGCTACAATTATCAGCATTTCCCAGGAATGTCTCCAACACAAGGATTCTGGGAGAAGACTTATCAGTTGGTGGTTGGATGTAATAAGGTTATTCAGGCAATCGGTGATGATGCTTCAGAGGAGATGAAGCAGGTGAAAGGAGAAAACTTGTTTATCAGGGCTCAGACTTATTTCCATTTGGTGAATGTATTCGGACGTCCTTACTATCAGAATCCAGAAACAAGTTTAGGTATACCTATTAAGTTGGATGATGATGTAGAGAATATCCCAGCCAGAGCAACAGTCAAAGAGGTTTACGAACAAGTTATTGCTGACCTGGTTGAGGCAGAGAAGTTGATGGGAAGTGAGAAAGCAAATATTTTTGCATCGAAAGAAGTTGCCCAGGCATTATTATCGCGCGTGTACCTATACATGAGTGGAACACCTGATAGTCCTGTAGCTGAATATGCTACTAAGTCGATCGAGTATGCCAATAAGGTTATCTCCTCTGGTCGTTATTCTTTAATGGCAACAGGTCCTTATAAAGGATATTTTAAACCTGCTCCTGAGGATAATGTAGAAACAATCTTTGCGGTGAAACATCAGATTGACGTTGATGATCGTGGGTGGAGTTCATTAGGTTCCATGTATAATCATGTTGAAGGAAAAGGGTTTGGTGAAATGTATGCTTCAGAACCATATCGTAACCTATTGGATGAATTTCCTGAAGATGCACGTCATGCGTTTGTTGAACCACAATACAATGATGATGGTTCACTTCAGGAGCGTAATGGATATCCAAAATATTATATCAACAAGTATTCGATGCAAGAGGATGAACCAACGTTAAGTTCGCCTGTATTTATTCGCTTGGCTGAAATGTACCTAAACCGCGCAGAAGCAAATGCCAAGTTAGGTAATAACGGCGATGCAATTGATGATGTTAACGAAATTCGTCAGCGTGCCGGATTGAGTGGAGATGCACTATACAGCGTTGATGATTTGAAAGGGCGATCAAGTGTGTTTCAGGTTGTGTTGGATGAGAGACGCTTGGAGCTAGCTTTCGAGGCACAGCGCCGATTTGATATCTTCAGAAACGGTCTTACCCTTGACCGGAACTACCCAGGAACTCACGATGGAGGTGCTAGTCCGTTGCTTGAAATACCGGCAGATCATCCTAGAGTTATTTTTTACATCCCAGAATCGCAGATGAATGTACAAGAAAACCTTGTTCAGAATCCATAAAAGACAAAAAAGGGGAGATAATTTCTCCCCTTTTGATTTACCTTTGGGTGAAAAATTAACTAAAGAGAAGATCATAATGAAGTTAAAACTATTTAGTCTTTCACTCTGTATGCTAGGGATAATAGGAGGAGCGTGTAGTTCCGAATCAGACCCAGAGCTTACAGCCCCAAAGGAAGTACAGGAGGAAGCTCCTGAAGTAATCACCTACTCAGTTCGCATTCCAACCGAAGGAAATAGTTGGATTGTTGGACATCCTGCTCAGACCAAACAAATGGTCTCAAAAGGAGGTATTCACAACTGGACCAAAAGCGAGTCGGTTGTTAGCACCTTTTTCTATGCCACCAAGACTGGAGAAATTAAGCTTGGATTGAAAGCCAAATTTCCATCTAATTCAACAACATTGAAGGTCACTGTTGGAGAAACCTCAAAGAGTGTAACATTTGAGAAGGCATCAAGCTACAAAGATTACTTTGTAGGGAAGTTCAATGTTAAGACCAAAGGTTATCAGAGAGTGGATATTCAAGGGATAGCTAAAGATGGAGGATATTATGCCGATCTATCGGAGGTGTTGATTAGTGGAAATGAATGGACTAGCTCCGTTAGTTGTATTGGCCCAGATTATTTCTACTGGGGAAGAAGAGGACCATCGGTACACCTGAATTATCAGATCCCTACAGCGGTTAAAAAGGTGAATTATTTCTACAATGAAATAACCGTTCCTGAAGGAGAAGATCCTATTGGATCATATTTCTGTTCAAGTGGTTTCGGACAAGGATATTTTGGTATTCAGGTGAACTCGGAGACCGAGCGCAGAGTATTGTTCTCAGTATGGAGTGCCTATGATACACAGGATCCAAATCAGATTCCTGACGATTACCAGGTAAATGAATTAGCACATGGAGAAGGAGTTCATGTTGGTAAATTCGGGAATGAAGGTTCAGGAGCCCAGAGTTTCTTGAAATTTAACTGGAAAGCCGGAACTACTTACAAATTTTTGCTGAAGGCAGAACCTCAGGGAAATGAAAAGACTGATTTTACTGCGTGGTTTTATGCTCCTGAAGAAGGAGAATGGAAGTTGATTGCTAGCTTCCGTCGACCATATACTGATACCTACTTGACAGGAATGTATTCATTCCTTGAAAACTTCGTTACCGAAATGGGAGATATTACTCGCAAAGGATTTTATACAAATCAGTGGATGTATGATGCTGATAGTAAATCATGGGTTGAATCGGTAAATGCCTCATTTACCTGTGACCAGACCGGACGAAGTGGACATCGTTTGGATTACTATGGTGGAGTTGAAAACGGCAAATACTTTTTACAGAACTGTGGATTTATTAACAATCAGGGCACTTATGGTGAAAAACTTACCAGACCTGCAGTAGGAAAAGCTCCCAATATTGATTTTAGTAAATTACCTCTATAAATAAAATCTCCTCCTTGTATCATCAGGGAGGAGATTCTATCTTTTTATAACATCACCTGCATCAGGTGTTCATCTTTCCAGCCTTCGTAGGTTTTAATCCAATCTTTCTTTGTGCCGATAGTCTCGAAACCACACTTCTCAAACAAGCCAACACTTGCAGTATTGTCGACCGTTACATTGGCATACAATTGATGTAATCCTAGTACTTTCTGTGCATATTCTTTCATCATATTAATTGCCTCACTGGCATAGCCATTTTTGCGATCCTCTTTTTGATAGATCAAGATTCCCAACCCGGCACGTAGATGATAAGGATCAAAATCAAACAGGTCGATAGCGCCTAAAGGTTCACCATCATGATTAGCGATAATTAATCTCAACTGCTTAGTCTCAAAAATATCCGCGCCTGAATTTTTAATGTACTCAGTGAGAATATATCTTGAGAAAGGTGCCATAGTATTACTCACATTCCAAATACTTGAATCATTTTCCCATTGGTATAGTGCGTGAATATCTTCAGGCTCAAGAGGGCGAAGTTGTATTTTCTCGCCTTTTAGTATATCGTTCATTGTTATATGGTTTTATTAATGTCTACTCTTCCTAGCTTTTTCATTCCTCCCATTAAGATACGAAAGTCGTGTAAAATATTGTAATTTCTGGCGTAGTTCATATTTAATTCTTCAACCTGATGTTTTGAAAGGGTAAGATCAAACTGATCGGCAGGCGTTAGTACACCTGGTTTAATCTTCTGTAATTTCCCATTCACAGAATTCATTGAGAAGCCGATCCAACTCATGCGACCAGTCATCACACAGGCTATGTTCTTAAAAAGCTGTCGCGGTTTACCAGTGTATATCGCTAATAAAGGCCAACATGTCAAAATGATCGCAGAGGTGAGAATGTCGAAAAGACGTTTGCTACGTTTGTTTTCCGGCTTGTTCAGAGAGTTGAGGTTGATCAAATATAAATCACCAGCAGTATGAATTGAATTGCTACCAATAATCGCTTGCGACTTTGGTGGAGCTATCTTATACTGAACGCTTAGATTTGCCAGACGAAGCATCTGACTAATGATGGTCTCAGCAGGAATATCTTCAGAACAGAAGATAACCTCATCAATGTGATGAATATGAATAATCTCCTGAAGCTGATCAAGTGTACCTAATGAATCATTGCAAGGATTACCATTTAAAGATGCCGATCCTTTAATCTTCACGTTGGTGTTGCTTTGTGTTAGCAATTGTTTAATGCGTGTAACTTCATTTGCATCCCCAACAATCAATACTGACTTTACAATCTTGCTTCTAAGCTTTAATCCAAAGCCCGGAATTTTACTCAGGATAAACCTTGAGATGGTTAACGCAATACCTCCGGCAACTGCACCGATTAATAACATTGCCCTTGAGTAGCGCAAAGTATCGGGAAGCAAAGAGTAAATCACCAATAATGTGATGGTTCCCCAAATGGTCCCTTTCCACAATTTCCCTATAGAGATTGGGCGTTCATATCCGCCATTAAGCCATATGCTCGATATCCAAAGTAAGATATAAGAAGGAATAACCAATTGCAGGTATTCCTCGGGATAGTAGCCAACTTCATATCTTATCTTTTCCCAATAGGGAAGAATGAAGATGAAGCACAAGTAAAAAAGCAGGATATCAACAATGGGTAGCGACACCCGATTGATTATTCTACGAATAACAGCCACCGCTGCACGCAGATATATGGCCAGCTTAATGATAAAGCTGTAGATGAAAGCATGTTTCCCTGAAAAGTGTTTGCGCGCAAAAATGATCATTGCATTGTAGAAGATGCGCACGTAATTCAGACTTCCCTTTTTGGTACTCTCTCCTTTATAGTGAATAATTGTTGTCTCGGGATAATAGTAAACCTTGTAGCCTCCCAATTGAATGCGGTACGATAGGTCGATATCTTCACCATACATGAAGAAGGTTTCATCTAAAAGACCAACGTTATCAAGAGCCTCTTTTCGCATCAACATAAAAGCACCGCAAAGCACATCCACCTCATGAGTTTCATCTTCATGAAGGTAGCGCAAGTGATACTGACCGAATCGTTTTGATCGAGGAAATAAACTAGCTAGTCCGAATACCTTATAAAAGGCCACCCATGGTGTAGGTAAACCTCGTTTCGATTCAGGTAAAAAATTCCCTTTTCCATCAATCATTTTTACACCCAGTGCACCTGCATCCTGGTGGTTGTCCATGAAGGATAAACATTTTGTAAAGGTGTCTTCCTCTACCAGAGTATCTGGGTTTAAAAGTAGAATATAGGTTCCCTTGGCCTTACGAATGGCCATATTATTGGCCGCGGCGTATCCTACATTTTCTTTATTGGCAATTAAATTAACAGTAGGGAACTTTTCATTTACCATGGCACAAGAGCCATCTACCGAATTGTTATCAACAACAAATATCTCAGCAGAAATGTCCTGGGTGGCCTTATAAACCGACCACAAACATTGCTCCAGAAAATGCTTAACATTGTAGTTGACAATGACGATACTTAGCTTCATACTCAGGTGTGCTCATTAGGTAACTAATGATATGAACGTAATTAAAGCTGCTTTATTGAGTCTTCGAAATTCAATCTATTAACAATTGATCTACCAAGAGTTACTTCGTCGGTATATTCCAGTTCATCACCAATGGAAACGCCACGAGCCAAAGTACTAATTTTAACGTCAGTGCCTTTTAGTTTTTTGTAGATGAAGAAGTTGGTTGTATCACCTTCCATGGTAGTACTTAAAGCCAAAATTACCTCATCAACTTCACCCCTTTCAACGCGTTCAACAAGCGAGTTAATCTCCAGATCGGAAGGACCGATACCATCCATAGGAGAAATAATACCTCCTAAAACATGATAACCTCCGTTAAATTGCTGAGTGTTCTCAATCGACATCACATCTTTGATGTTCTCAACTACACAAACAATACGAAGATTGCGTGAAGGTGATGAGCATATGTTACACGTATCAGTATCTGAGATATTACGACAAACCTTACAATGTTTGATCTCTTTTTTCAGGGTGTTGATTGCACCGGTAAAGCGCTCAACCTCTTTGTGTTCTTGCTTAAGAAGATGCAAAACCAATCGTAAGGCAGTCTTTTTTCCAATGCCCGGCAGCTTTGCAAATTCATCAACTGCCTGCTCTAATAACCGTGATGGAAAATGATCCGTGTTCATATGCAATAGATTTTGTGTAAATATATAATAAATCGCTGAGTTGTAGAGATGGAATGATTTTTGAGCAGAAACAAATCATTGCATCACAATGTAATCTTACTTTTATCCAATTAAATGTTATTTTTGTGATTCAACTGTTTAGCAAACTAATCTTACGGGCAGAAATACAACTAAGGAATGACGAAGTTTCGATATATCTTATTTATAATGTTGCTTTTGCAGACTGTAGTAACTTCAGCTGCAAAATGGAATATGCAGGCAGGCATTGATAAAAACTTTATTCTTACAACCCAGATTCCTATCACCGATAAAGGTGTTTACAATGAAGTATTTTCTGATGCCTACACAAAAGGTATACGTGCATTTTCATTGCAATTCGAAACAGTTGAAATTAAAGAAGAACGTTTTGCCGATGATAAATACCGAAAATTATACGACGATATTTTTGCCACGGTATTTACTCCGGTTGTTCAGTTACTCGATGAAAATCCTGATGACCTGATCTTCCTGTTTATCGAAAATAATCGATTCCCTTCAATGTGGTTAGCTGATTATCTTAAGAAAAGCAGGTTGAGAGAGATGGTGGTTCAGCACAAAGGGAAAGAGAAGTGGAAGAGTGTTGCAAAGTTGATAAAGACTGGCAGACGACTATTTATTTTTAACAGTGTTCCTGATGAGTACCAACCCGACTGGATTCTGAATAAAGGGGAATATTTCTTTACAAAATCAAAGACTAAGGAAGGGTATATTGATGTGGGTAATCCACAGAATGATTTCTTCGAAGTAGACTTGTCGCATGAGAAAAAGATCAAGACAGTTGATCAGGTAACCGATTCGTTGATTTCGATATGGCGCACAACAGCTCGCATGCCTAACTTTATTGTTGTTGATCAGTCGCGTTATAAGGTGGCTCAACGAGCATTAGAATATCTACACCAATATGATTACGTTGATGGAGTGGTCAGCTGTAATCACCAAATGCTGGATGCTGTGCACTGGAAGGGTTTGGATGTTACCACTGATGGAAAATTTGAGATATTAACATCCGAGAATGACAGCATCACATTGGAGCCAATGAAAGATGGCTTCCGGTTCTTCCCAGAGCAGGTGTCAGTCACCGATGAACGGAAAAGCGTTCAGTTCGAAGCTTCAGGTTTGTCACAGGATGATGGCATTTTGCTGGATGTTGACTTTGAAGATGAATTCACAGATAAAACCTCGCATATCAATCAATTTTATCTTTTCGGACCTTCCCTGATTGAGGAAGATACCCGTGGAGGAGTAGTTGTATTTTCTCCAAAGGATATCATGCAAATTGATTTCTCGCCGGTTTTCAATAATGTAGCAGACTTCAGTTTTAGTTTGTGGTTTAAGATTGACCACTATCCTGAAAATGATGTGAATATTGGAGAGTTAAGGGGTAATCGTTCGGTAGAGTTTATCTTGCGTAACCGAAGACTGATGATGTTGTCAGGAGGGGAGGTTGTTGAAAGTCCGCAGACATTAAATTATAGCTGGAACCATGTTGTAGCCACATGCTCCCGGACAACAGGTAAATTAAATCTTTTCCTGAACGGTGCACATGTTGGCGATATCGAGGTGGGTAAACAAGAGTTGCGTCCCGACAAACTATTCCTGGGAAATCATAAAGGTATCGGATTAGATGGCTTTCTTGATAACATGAAACTATGGGGGCGTGCATTAAGTTTTGCAGAGGTTGAAAACTTTTATCAGCAAGAATACGAACGTCCCGATTTTGAATCAAATCTGGTTGCTTATTATCCATTCGAAGGTAATGTAATGGATGAAGGACCAGGAGTGAAGTTCAATGGTAAAAGTCAGCATATAGAGTTTATCAATGATAGTATCATTGGTAAGGCGGCGTGGTTTAATGGATCTGACAGTTATGTGGATTGTGGAAACGATCCGGCTTTTGATATCACCAATGTAATTTCAATTTCGGTGTGGGTGAAGCCTTCACTGTTGTATGATCATATCTCTATTGTAGGAAAAGGATTCTCCTATTCGGCAAAGATTTGGGAGAAGTATATGTTATTTACCACCACTTTTATCTCTGATCACCGTAGCGATAAAGAGGTGATTGAATTGAATAAGTGGCAGCACCTAACCTATGTTTTTAATGCCGGAGGAACATTAAAGTTTTATAAGAACGGAGAGCTGGTATATGAAACCATGGCTTCGCCGTTGAGCTCATATTCCAACTCATTTTTCATTGGTCGTAACCTTTGGGGACAATACTTCAAGGGAGGAATGGATGAATTGTATGTGTGGAATAGAGAGTTGAAGCACAGTGAGGTGAGAGAGTTGTATCGTAAGTCGCGTCGTGGTCTTTCGGTATTCCAGGAACCTGAGCAGCCTAAGTATATCGGATTGACCGCAATTATATGGATTTTGGTAATTGTGGGAGTGATCTTGTTATTTATCGTTATGCGTCAAATTAAGTTTCGTCGTAACAACAAGAATAAAACATTACCCGAGGCTGTTATTGAGAAACCCAAGAAGGACTATGTTCATATCTTCGGTGCTTTCAAGGTGGTCGACAAGCAAGGAGAGGATATTACAGCTCGCTTTACACCAAAACTAAGACAGTTATTTTTAGCTATTTTACTGTACCAACATAAGAACAGTAAGGGGATTACCTCAAAACAGCTTAATGAGCTTTTATGGATGGGATATTCAGCCTCTAGTGCCAAGAATATTCGAAGTACTAGTGTACAGAACCTAAGAGCTCTGTTGGTTAATATGTCGGGTGTTGAGGTTGTTTATGAAAATAAATACTGGCGAATTGCATTCCAAGGGGATTCAACCTGTGATTTAGTCGAGTTCAATGAGCTGTTTAAGCAATTAAGAGCTGTGATGAAAAGCGATAGCCAGGCTAAGCAAATATATCTTCGTAAGGTTTTAAGTATCTGTCAGGCCGGACCAGTATTTCCGTTGCTCGATTATGAGTGGATTGATGATTTTAAAGGAGAAATTACCAACAACGTACTGGAGGTATTGGGATCATTTAGCGGAGAAGAAGAGCACGAATTTGAACAAAATCTGCTGTTGGAGATGGTCAGTACTACATTGATCTTCGATACCGTTAATGAGGAGGCAATGCAGAAAAAAGTTAAATGGTTGTGTGAAGCTGGCAAATCTTCAGTTGCTCAAAGTGCCTATCGTAAATTCATAAAAGAGTATCATACGCTTTACGGAGAGGACTACCATCAGCAATTTCAAGATATTATAGGAGAGTAAGTTATACTATAAGTCGATTTGAAGGAGGACTATTGTTTTTCCTATAGGGATTGGTGTGTTTTGTCTTATTGTTACCCATTTGTTACTGTGATGATTATCTCCTGAAGAGGTCATCCCTTATTCACCTTGCAATGACCCCTCTTACTGGACTCTTACTGCCCTCTTACTGGACACTTACTACTTATAGTGGTAAAAGCCCTGTATTTGTGGTGTAAGAGTAGTGTAGAGTAGTAAAATAGAGGGTGGATATGGGATTACTAGTATAATAAAATGACTGTGATTAATTGTTTGGATGGACATCCATGTAAGATGTGACAAGGTACCTTAATTATTTCAATTAGTGAAGAAAAATGGGTGATAGTTGAGGATAGATTATTGCACAAAAAAAGGGATGAGTGGTGGCTCATCCCTTTTCTAACCCAAACTTATCTATGAAAAAAAACTTTCTATGAAAAAAACTTATGTGTCTTGACTAACTCAACGATACAAATGTAAGGGGTATTTCAGTTAACGACTGATAAGCGAAGTTAAAATCTGTTAAGAGTGATATTTTGAGCACAAAAAAAGGGATGAGTGGTGGCTCATCCCTTTTTCAACCTAAACTTATCTATGAAAAAAACTTACTATGAAAAAATCTTATTGTTTTGCTATTACTTACGATACAAATGTAGGTGGTAATTCAGTTAACGACTGATAAGCGAAGTTAAAATCTGTTAAGAGTTAAATTTTGAAGCATAAAAAAAGGGATGAGTGGTGGCTCATCCCTTACTAACCTAACTTATCTATGAAAAAAACTTTCTATGAAAAAAAACTTATGTGTCTTGCTAAAACTAACATTACAAATGTACCTCTAGATTTAGTTAACGACTGATAAGTGAAGTTAAAAACTGTTAAAGGATGCATATTATGATTGGTATATTTTCCTTACATTGTGGCTTGTTAGAGCAATTAGATGTTTCATTTAAACCCAATTGACAATGACACTACAGGAAACTTTAGCTGAGCTTAAGGCGCTTGGAAATGAAAGAATGCGCAAGCAAAACTTAAAAAATGGATCTGGAGATAATCAGTATGGTGTAAGAATGGGAGAAATTCGAAAGCTGGCAAAACGGATTAAAGTGAATCATGAGCTGGCGATGGAGCTATGGGAAACTGAGAATATTGACGCTCGTTTTTTGGCTATTCTGCTAATGAAACCAAAAGAGTTATCAAAGGAAAGGGTGGACGAGCTTGTACGATCGGTTTCATTTGTCCATGTAGCTGATTGGTTAAATGCATATGTTGTTAAGAATCATCCCGACAATGAAACGTTACGACAGGAATGGATGGAGTCGGATGATCCGATGGCCGGACGTGCTGGATGGAATCTCACGTCACAACGAGTTGCTAAAAATCCTGAGCTGCTAGATTTGGATGCACTCTTGAATCGACTTGAGAAGGAGATGGGAGATGCAGCACCAGAAACACAGTGGACAATGAATTTTACCCTTGCTGAAATTGGGATTAATTTTCCAGAATTTAGAGAAAGGGCAATAAATATTGGTGAGACATTGGGGATCTATCGTGATTATCCAGTCTCAAAAGGATGTACATCACCTTTTGCTCCTATCTGGATTAATGAAATGGTGCGAAGACAAGGATAATGAGTCTTGAGGAATTGAAGAGGTAAGATTAGTGATAAGGAAATGGATTTAAGAATAAGAAAAGCAGAGGTTAGCGATTATAAGAATCTGGCGGTGTTGAAACAGCAGGTGTGGATTTCAACTTATGCAACAGAGGGACTAGTGGAGGAATTTTCGGATTATGTGTTAACGGAGTATTCACAGGAGAAAGTTAGAGAGTCTATACTTGATGAACAGAAGGTTATTTTACTGGCAACATTAGATGGTAAGCTTGTTGGTTGTTCTGAGATAGCCATTACTCCAGAGCAACCAATGTCGGAGATAAACCCTTGTCATGAAATAACCACCTTATACGTGCTTGAAAGATTTCAGGGAAGGGGTGTAGGCAAGAAGTTGCTTTTAGATAGTTTTAAGCAAATTAAAGCCCTGGGAGGAGAGAAAACATGGCTAACGGTATATCACGAGAATGAAAACGCCATTGCCTTCTATAGACGCTTAAAATTTGACCATATCGGCGATACAAACTTTCAGTTAGGTGATGGCCTGTATAGAAACTTGATTATGCTGAAAAGGATTGAATAAAAGACTTTTTCTCTACTGAGATTCAAAACACTGATTGTTAGTAGAGAAGATTTATACGTTAGAAGTATCGTTATCCTTTTGAAAGCTTATCAATCAGATTGTTTATTAGCTTGTCCTTATCTTTAATTTGCTCACGCAGCATATCAATTTCCAACTTTAGTTTGATTACGGTTAAAGCGTTTTGATCATCATTTATATCTTGCATCTCTGGAAGAGTTTCGAAGAATCTCAAAACAGAGATGTTCAGTACTTCTGCGAAACGGAATAGTTCACTTACCTTGAAGTCACCTTCAGCACGAAGTCTTTTGTGGTAGTTTGATACTGTCCAACCTAAATTATCGCAAAACCAATCCAGTTTTTTACCTTTTTCCTTTAAAACACCTTTAATAACAGTCTTAACGTGATTCTTAAAATCAGTTATATCCATATTTTAAGTCCTATATTTTATGAAAAATAAAACTTTGAGTCCATAAAGTTTGGAAAATAGGGACAAAAAGTATTACTTTAAGTTGTAATTGTTAATCAAAGGTATTAAAAGTACACAAAAATGTGACTTTTGGTACACTATTAGGATATTAAAAGACTCTATTATATGGATAAGACTTATCAAAGAGACAAAAAGTCTACGAATGAGATTTCCGTCAGTTTTATAGAGGGGAGAGTTTTGGAGAGGATAAAAACTACGCGATTGAGTAATGGTGTTACTCACGATGTTATTGCATCAAAGTTAGATATTACAACGGAAGGATATATAGAGATAGAGGATGGCGTAACTCCTTTGTCAATAATCTGGATGGTGAAAATTGCAGGAGTTTTGAGTGTTACAATAGCTGATTTATTGTGTTTAAAGGACGGTTTAAGTACTCAAGAGAAACGAATAATCGATGAGCTTGAAGAGGATATTGTTGAGTTGAAGAATGCGCTGAAGGAAAAGACAATGCTGATTGATCTGTTGAAAGATAAAGTTGAGGGGAAGAGAAGAAAAAAAGTGCAGAAACACATAAGTAAAGCGGTGGCAGAAAATTGAGGGGAGGGAATGTTAATTTCCAATTATCAAAAACTATGAGTAACAATAATGCAATTATACAGATTATAAAGAGTGAAAAAGGGACTGCGGCACGGGTAGAAGGTAGTAATGAGGATATACGTGAACTGTGGATGAGTTTTGGGGAGTTGAAGAAAGTGTTTGTTGAAGCGATGCTGATGGGATCATCGAAGTATAGGGGAATGGTGCGGCCTGAGATAATGAATGATTTTAAGCAGTATAATTTTAAAAAGGCAGCTGATGAAGGGATGGTGTTTAAACTAGATCTGGTGAAAAAGGAAGAGCAGTTTGATGCCCTTGTATGTGCTAATATGCCTGGCCTTATTTGGATGGTTATGTATGTGGTATCGAAATATCCATTTCTTGTAGGTGTGTTTGATGATATAATAGAACATTTGGTAGATGACCTTCATGCGCAATATGCATCAGATTTAATGACTGCGATGTTATTGAATCCACAAGAGACTTAAACGTTCGTTAGTGCTAAGTTTCTCACCGTAGCTATATCAGAATTGTTCACAGACCCAATCGGCCTATGTATATCCGTGTTCTACTACCCGTTGCTTCCCAGAACAAGGGTCGGTTGTGGTACAAAAAAGGGAAAATCTTCAATAGATTTTCCCTTTAAAAGAAGAATCAAAGGATAAGGGAACTGCATAACTAGGTTCAGCAGTCCTCCTTCCTGAACGCTACATCGTATGTTCTTCTTTTATTTACGATACGATTCAATTTATTAATTCAAACACCAAACCAACTTAGCGTTTTATCTGATGTAGCATGTAACATTTACAACTCTTCGATAACTACATTTTCTTGTAAATAATACTTCAGCTAATGTAAAGGAGTTAGTACAATCTATCAAGGTCGAAACCGGTTCTTAAAGTGTTGTTTGTCGACTAAAACTTGTGGTTTTGAAATATTCAGTAAAATTCCTTGACTTTTGCTTGTGTGTAAACGCAGAAAAGTATGAACTCGGAAAATGATTTAATAAGGGCCTGTTGAGAATGGAAGTATGATAGTCGTTATGGCTCTCTTGTGGTTAGATTATTGAATTTAGTTCTGATTTGCATAGTTAGAAGTCCTATTAGTACGTATTCCTACCCAAAAACATAAACACTATGTATAACAAATGGTGATTTTTATAATTTTGTGATTGTCTAAATAATGCCCCTACTCTTCGATACAAATTTCCAGCAGGGACAATAAAAAATATTTGAATTATACGCAGTGCATAGTGGTGTACTGATGTGATATGCAGATTAATCTGGTTGGTTATTCTTTAACGACTATGTCGTTAATGTAGAATAGTTAAACGGGATATGATCATGGGCTAAATGTAGTCCAGCCCATTATAGAAGTGGATTACAGTTAATAAAAACAACGATTTAATGTATTTACGTTTATTTATTTTATTGTGCTTGCTTGTTGCCATTAATCCCAGGCTCTATGCACAAAATAGTATTTCAGTAAGTGGTTTTATTCGTGACTCTAGTTCTCTGGAGAGTCTTTATAATGCAACCGTTTACGAAATCAATAGTGAGCGGGGAACAATTAGCAATACTTATGGTTTTTATTCCATAACGGTGCCTTCAGGCGATATTAACTTGACTGTTTCATTTGTTGGTTACGAGCATCAGATGATATCGATTAAAGCTTTAAAGGATACAATTGTAAATTTTCATCTACTTCAGAAAAACGACCTTCAGGAAGTGACCATAAAAGCGCAATCACTACAGCAAAAACAAACCTTTTCAGGTCATGAACAGGTAAGTATGCAGTCAATAAAGTCATTGCCTGCATTTGTTGGGGAGCAAGACGTACTGAAGAGTTTGACAATGCTACCAGGCGTTCAGCAAGGATACGAAGGTAGTGCAGGATTGTTTGTCCGAGGTGGTAGTCCTGATCAGAATTTAATGTTACTTGATGGTGTGCCTATTTTTAATGCAACTCACATGTTTGGATTTATTTCTGTCTTCACGCCCGAAGCATTGCAGAGTGTTGATTTATACAAAGGTGGTTTTCCTGCAAGGTATGGCGGTAGGTTGTCGTCGGTTGTTGATGTGCGAATGAAGGAAGGAAATAAAACAAAAAGTGCTACAGATCTAATGTTTGGACTGGTGACTTCAAAATATACACATGAAGGTCCTATTAAGAAAGAGAAGTCGTCATTTCTTATTTCAGCTAGAAGAACGTTGCTTGATTTATTGGCGAGAGGAGGCTTGAAAATAGTACAGTCATCAGACGATCAGGTTATAATGCCAAAGCTTCATCTTTATGATGTAAATGCAAAATTCAATTTTGAACTGAATGAAACGAATCGATTATATCTTAGTTTTTATGGAGGAGGTGATTGTTTAGCATCACATTTTAAAGATACCTATTCATATCAAGGAGGTGAAACAAAACAGAAAACTAAGGTTAATTTGAAGTGGGGGAATAAAGTTGGCTCATTACGATGGAGCAGTCGGCTAAACAATAGGCTATTTTTAAACACTACCCTTTCATCGGGGACTTTTAACTACACTATTGACAATAGATATTACCAATCAGTAACACAGGATAATGACACAGAAATAATTTGGACAAGTATTGAATACTTGACGCGTGTCAATAATGATAAGTTGCAATTGCTGTTCGACTGGTATTTACCGGAACATAAGTTGCAATTTGGAGCAAGTGGAGAGTTGAATCACTTTGTTCCTGGGCGACAGAAAATTAAACGACATGATGGCGATAATTTGGAGAGGGGAAAAGATCATTCTAATAATACGGCATTGTCTTGTTTTTTTGATGATCAGTATGCCATTAATGAAAGGTTAACGCTATACGGGGGATTACGCTTGGATGTTTTCGATTTAGAGGGAAAATGGAGCAGTCAATTAACTCCGAGAATAAATGCTAAATATGCATTAAGAGATAACTGCAATTTGTTTGTTTCTTATGCTAGAATGACCCAGCCTCTGCATTTGTTGACCAATAGTAGTATTGGCCTTCCTTCTGATATTTGGGTACCTGCTACTAAAAAAGTGGCTCCTGAAATTTCGCATCAGGTTACAGCTGGTGCAGAGGTGCGACTAAGTAATCAATTGCACTATAAGTTTGACTCCTACTACAAAGCAATGGATAATGTGATAAACTATCAAGCGGGAAATAGCTTTATGGATATTTTCGATGACTGGGAAGAGCTTGTTGAAGTGGGAACTGGAAAAGCTTGGGGTATTGAGAATTCTATAAATTACGAAAGCTCTCGACTTAAGTCGTGGCTTAATTATACGCTTGCCTGGAATAAACGGAAATTTGCAAGCTTGAATAAAGGTAAATATTTTCCATTTAAATTCGATCGACGACATGATATTAATCTGGGGTGTGTATATCAATTGAATGATCACATCGAGTGTTCTGCAGTATGGACATTCCAAACAGGCTTAGCTGCAACTGTACCTATGCGATATTACAATGCTGCAGGACCAATTGATTATGAGGTAATGGATTTTGTAACAGGATTAGATATAAAGAATACTGAAAGGATTCAACTCTTTGAAAAATACAACGATTACCGACTTCCTGCTTTTCACCATTTAGATGTTGGATTAACTTTTAAGAAGCAACGTGAAAAGAGTTACAGAGAATGGAAAGTAGGCATATATAATGTTTATGCGCGACAAAATGCCTATATGTTTTATCCTGACGTTACACCGGAAGGAGAGACTATTTATAAAAAGGTGTGTCTTTTCCCATTTGTCCCATCAGTGAGTTATCGAATTAGTTTTTAATCTGTTTAAGTATATTGAAATGAGATATTTATTAGCAATATCAAGCTTCGTTGTGGTATTATTTATCAGTTCATGCGTTGAAGAGATGGAGTTTGAAATGAAGAAAACTCAAGAACAGGTTGTAGTGAAATGTCTATTTAATCCAGAAGAGAATTGGTCGCTTTGTCTCTCCAGAACGAGACGCATAGTTGAAACAGTAGATGCTTTTGTTGAACATGCTAAAGTTGTGATATATTCTGAGAAGGGGGAGGAAATCAAGCTAACTTATCAAGGTGAGGGGATTTATACTAGTGATACTAAACCAAAACCTGAAGAGGTGTATAAACTTAAAATAAACATACCGAATCATAAGGAAATTACAGCCGAGGCTATAATCCCGGCGTTGGTAAAAGCATCTGTTAATAATGTGGATGTGAATTGGATTACGTATATGAATCCTAGCGAGTTGCTTGATTATGATGTATTTCCACTAACGATAAATTTTGAGAAAAAGGTTGAACAAGCACGATTTGTCTTTCGAGCCACTCGTTATTATAAGGGGGATAGAAAGAGTCGTTATATGTTTACTTCTTCGGCTTTGGAAAAATTGAAACAGAGAGGATTACCACAAAAGGCCTATGGTGAATTGATTCGTTTGGTTGATCGCTGGGAGGATTGTGATTATGTTTTTACTGAGTGTCTGGAATCAATTAAAGATCAGAAAGTGTACTATGAGTTCTTTAATATGATAAAAGAAGAAGTTACAGAAGAAGTGTTAATTGTACCAGATACTCAAGATCTTGATTATAATCAAATTTTTGCTGATGACAATTGGCTTGGGAATGTCTCATTTGATACCTATCGTGTAATTGGAGAAGGAAATAATATTGCGAAAGCGGCTATTCTTTACTCAGACATCAATCTGAAGTCTGCAATAGCTAATGATAATGACAGAAATTGTGAATATTCGGTAGAGGTTACTCGGGGTGATTCAAATTATCTACAATACTACAAAACCTATATGTTGCAAGTTAGTCAGCGTATAAATCCTTATTCCGATCCAGTAGAGGTTTACTCTAATATAGAGAATGGAACAGGGATATTTGCAGGATACAACAGACAAATGGTGCATATATTAGATCATTAAATACAGAAAAGAGGCAGAATAATCATGCCTCTTTTCTTCTAATATTTTAAGAGATAGTGTGCATGCCCAAATTGATGCTACTTCATCTTGAATTTCTTTTCAATAATCATGCTGGCAATGAACCATAATGATATGGTGAAAAGATAAATCAGTATGCCAAAAATGGGACAGATCATTGTAACTTTTATCGCTCCAAATATCAATTCTGGCTTAGCTTCACTTCCATTTGAAATTATTTGTTCAATTGCCGAAAACATAGCAACAAATCCAATCATCTGACCTAAAAATCCAGTTATTAAGGCAAATAATCCTATTGATTTACCATATCCAATCTTGCGTAATAGTTTTTCCGGATTTGGTTGATCGGATTTATATCCAACAACAAAATGATAAATAATCCAGGCAGTCGTGATAATTAATAGAATAGTTAGAATAGACATAAACTGGGGACCTCCCATGAAAAACAACTCTTTCATAACAACATTTTTTTTGTAATTAATACTTCTACCAAATTAGATGAGTTAGCGAAATCTATCAAGGTCGAATCCGGTTCTTAACGTGTTGTTTGTCGACTCTAGCTTGTAAATTTGATATATTTGATGAAATTAGCCAGAAAAAACATAAAAATCTTGTAATCAGATGAACTTAAAATCGAAAAATCCTTACTACCATATCGCATACTGGATTTTTGTAGTGCTTGTTTTAACCTTGGCATTTGGTTCTTCATGGGGTAATGGTAAAGCTGCATTTTTCTTTGTTAGCATGCTTCTTCCAATTGTGTTAGGGACCTCTTATTTCTTTAACTATGTATTGGTGCCAAAATTTTACCTCACCAAAAGGTATGGAAGATTTGCCTTGTATTCTTTTTATACAGCTATAGTATCTGTTTATCTCGAGACGATTATTCTAGTCTTTTCATATGTTTACATGGTCAATCTAAGCTATCTGAGTTTAAGTCCTAATGCTTCTAAGATTGTTCTATTGGCTGTAACATTGTATTTTCTTGTGTTTGTTGGATCTTTTATTTTAATGATGCATCAAATCACCGAAAACCGACAACTGATTCAACAGCTTTCAGAAGAGAACCAGAAAATGAAGAAATCGTTTCTGGAGATAATATCTAACAGGAAAAAGGCAAAAATACCCTATGAGAATATTGTGTACATCGAAAGCTTGTCTGATTATATTAAGGTTGTTACAGAAAAAGATGAAATTACGAGTAAGGAGAAGATAAGCAAGTTGGCCGAGAGATTACCTGATACTTTCATTCGAATTCATCGCTCATTTATAATAAATAGCGATAGAATTAAGAATATTTCATCCGATGAAGTGGTGGTTGATGAGGTGACTTTAACAATAGGACGTAGTTATCGAAAAGCTGTAAAAGAATCTTTAAGCTGTTAATGTAAGTGTAGTTTAATCCATTTGAGAGGGTGTGGTTAAAAGGGAGTGACCGTTTTAACCATGATTCCCATTTTGTTTAGGTAATCATCCGCAATTTTTAAAAGAAATTCATTACTAAGCTTTGCTTTATCCTGAACTGAGAAATCCAGTGAAATATGGTCCACGGGTTTGCTTATCCTCTACTTTCCTCATGAACTTTAATTGATGACAAGACGGATGGTCTGTAATTGATTTGTGCGTAAATAAGGCCTTTTGTCTGATTAGCCATGAAATGCAGGCGCAGTTTAAAACTATTCATGAGCTCAACTCCTTTTGATAGAAAGATCGTCCGAAAGATTTTTTTATAAAACTTATTGTTAAATTGTAGAATATTCTTAAATTTCAGAAAACTTTACTGATGTGACTATCAAGCCTCAAATATTACTTTCAAACGAATACCATAAAACACTTCCTGTGATAGGTATTAGGTTTGCTTATAACCAACAGATCATAAACAGGCTAAAAGAGGTAACTACAGCTGTTTGGAGTGCTTCCGGAAGGTGTTGGTATATCGAACAGAACAGTTTTAAGTTGCAACTATTTTTCGAACAGTTCCTTGGCTATTTTGCTAATAGCGATATAAATGAGATCGAAAAAGACCAAATTGATGCCTACATATTGGTATTAATACGGAAGAATAAAATTTCGCCATCGCAGCAGAATCAACGAATCAATGCCATTAAATTCTATTACGACAAAGTTTTAGGCAGGGATAAGGAGTACTACAACATTGAAAGACCACACAGCGAAAAAGTACTCCCAAAGGTTTTAAACGAAAGCGAAGTTTTGGCTATACTTCGTGCTATTGATAACTATAAGCACAAAGCAATTCTGTCAACTATTTATTCATCAGGATTAAGAAGAAGCGAACTTATAAACCTGAGAAAACATGATATTGATTTTGAACGAAAAACAGTGTTGATAAGAGGTGCAAAGGGAAAAAAAGATCGTATCAGCATATTGTCTGAAGCGAATGCCAAGTTACTAAAAGTATACATCCAAAGGTATAAACCCAATTACTGGCTATTTGAGGGACAAGACAGAGCCCAATACAGCGCGACCAGTATAAGTAGGGTACTTCAAAAGGCTGTAAAAAATACGGATATTGCTAAACGAGTAACGCCTCATATGTTATGCCATTCCTTTGCCACCCATTTACTTGAACATGGAGTAGATATTCGTTACATTCAGAGCCTTTTAGGACATGAATCGACTAAAACGACTGAGATTTATACGCATATAAGTAATAAATCTCTTGCAAAAATAAATAGTTCGCTTGACGAAATCTTGAATCAGAAACAAAAGAATAACAGCAACTTACAATTGTAATATATAATAGAATGTTAATTGCACTATTACTAACATATACGTTAACAACAAGGTTAAAAACAGCTACTACATAATAATCAGCAAAATCTCAAACAGATGAAGTTAAAGAAAATTGTTTTACACCAAATTAAACGGGAAGATAATAATCCTGCCGAATTAAATTGTTCCGACCATTTATTGGATAATAGTAACAAAACTATCAATGAATTTATGGATAGGCTGATAAAAAGCTTTACATCAAAAAATCCAACATATGGTAGATTTGAAGAAGATAAAGAGAATTACCCATTTCAAAAATGGGTAGATGAGTATTACTCAGATAAAAACTTCTTAGAGTTTACTATAAAAGCGATGGATACTTTAAAAGTTAATATTCAGGTACCAAAAGCTACTGGTGGATATGTTCTATTTTCTCATTATGAGGAAAAACAAGTTGATTATCTTGTGACAATTATGCTTGACAAGTCTTTGCAGTTTGCTATCGATGACGATAACCTAAATATAAAACAATTAGAGGCTCTAGCGATTGATAAATTGGCGCGAGCAAATAGATTAAATATTACAAAATGGAAACTTGGAACAGATGAAACTTATTTGGCATTTATTAAAGGGACGAGAGATGTTTCCAATTATTTTCAAAAATTTATAGGTAGTACGGACTTAACTTCATCAAAGGTTAATGGGAATAACTTGAAAAAAGCATTGAATAAGTATATGCGAGTTAATGAGTATGATGAAAATAAGAAAGAAAGTGTAACTAGAGACATAACGAACTATATTGAGGAGCGAAGAAAAGCCGAAAAAGATGTACATTTAGATGCAATTTCAGCGTTTGTAAATACAGAGAATCCTACAAAATTTGTAGAGTTTGTTCAGGAAGACGAATCCTTTGAAGTAAGTGGTAGTTTTCGAGTAGCAAAGAAATCAGATTTCAATTTTCATCGCGCTGTAGTTGCAGAACAAGGATATAAATTAGAGTTTGAGAAAAAGTTAAAAAGAGACAATAAAATAATTAGAGAAGGAAACAATATTGTAATTAAAGATGTTCCTACAGAAATATTAGATGATGAATTTGGAGTGAAGTAGTTAATGAGTCAGATTTTAAAGCACATAATAAAGATAAGGAAACTTCTAAAGGATGTTTCAATTGAACCCTTTGGGTTCAAAGGTATTTATGTGCCTAAAACTCCAGAAGATGCTGAGCTTCTTCGGAAATTAAAGCATCATCTGCGAGACTATTATTATAAAGAAACGAATAACGATGTTGATTTAACTAACATTGAATTAAACAGTGTAATTGTAATTTCAATTGACTTAAAAGAAAACATTGCATTCTATGAAACAATAGTTGCATTTATTCAATCCAATAAACATGAGCTTAAGGATTCGGCATTCTATATTAACGAGAATGATTATTGTTCAGATAATTCGGAATCTTCATTTCTTGAAAATTATACTACTAACATACTGCTTATAGATTTTCTGAAAAATATTTCCGACTACAGCAAGCAAACAAATGGAGAATTGGAACTTTTCTTTTACAAATCAGAACAGGGTGTAGAAATAAAAATCGATTACAACGATTCCGTTTTATCTAAAGACTTATCTGATTTTAAATGGTCAATTATTGAATTAACGGAACATTTTAATCAGCCAAGTGATTCAAATGAAAGAAAACAGATTTTCGTTAATGAGTTAATAACTATTCTCAATCAAAAAGGATGTACATATTCAAGCTTAATTGACAACTGGAATCTTTTGATTGATAATTATAAAAAAAGTTTTTCATTATATCTTTCAGGTTTTTCATTTGAAAAAGTAAAAACTGCTTCAATAGAATATTTTCATGATTTAACAGACAGAATCCACTCAACTGTTATAAAATTTTCTTCATATATTTTTGGAATTCCAATAGCTTATATTTTTTTAATTCGCTTTTTAGATTTTACTGGAAGCAATATCGTAAAAGATTCCTTTTTGCTTCTATTAGGTATTATTTTCTTTATTCTAATATGGTTTGTGGTTCTGAAAAGTGTGAAGGATGCAATCCTTGCAATTGATAAGGATATAATATCATTTAAGAGTAAAATAACTGGAGATAATAATTTAATTACAATTTGGAATGAACTTGATGAAAAAAGCAAAACCATTATACCTAGACAAAAAAGAAAGCTAAAGCTCGTCAAAGGACTGACAATTATTATTGTAGTGCTTTTGTTAATTGCCTATTTAAAAATTCATTTTGATGTTTTATTGAAACCCTTAATCTGTTCTAAAAATATAAATAAAGAGCTTTTCATCAACAGAGATTCATTAGCCAATGATACTTGTGAATTTTCAGAACAAATCACTCAAGATTCGACTAGAGATACAATTCAAGATTGGATAGAAAAAGAAAAGGAATTATTAGAAACAAATGATTCGACACTAAGGAAAGAATAAAACCCAGTTGTTAACAATTAGCCTCCAATAAAGCGTTGCTCGCATACGCTTTGCATTGGAGGGTGTGTTGAACTAACCGGACTTTGGATTAAACCACTTGATTTTGTGCGGATTTTGGTATAGTGTTTTCAATCGGTTTTTGCGTTGGCGTTGCAGTGTTTTTTCGGGGGTGGCAAATCGGGTAAAAACTGTCGCACAATTTTTCCCAGTGTTGCGGCTTCATCCCCGATCATTTTTTATAAAGCTTTTCCATGGGGGCAAAACCCGCCACAGGGTTCGACCGTGCAATGTGCAAATACATCATGGTGGTGGCAATATCGGCATGCCCTAGTTGGTTTTT
>SJCO01000199.1 GCA_005217565.1 Puteibacter caeruleilacunae | reverse complement strand
TGGCATGAAATGTTATATTACCCCAATAACATTCCATCCCTGCAAAACCATAACCGCCATAATGATCATAAGGAGTATATAACTTACTATTATTAACACCACTATAACAGACAGCAAGATTAGATCCAAAAACACCTCTTCCTCCTCCACTCCCAGAGATACAAGCTCCGAAATCACTTCCCACCAACAAATGAGCATTTGGGTTAGTAACATTTATCCCTACTTTACCATCCTGATAATATATAGGGGATTCATTAACTTGTGTTTGGCAATGACCGACTTTAACTAAACACAATAGACAGTTTAAAATAATTATGATTCTTGTTTGCATGATTTATTTTGATGACTGAGTAAGTTCTCGTATTTGTTGTTCTAGTTTTATAATTTTTTCTTCTTGTGACTTAAGGCGATCGATTTCTTTCTTTTGATCAATCAAGTGCAGTGTCAACTCTTCAACCTTCTGTAGTAGTAGTTTATTCATCTCTGCCAAGCCAACTCCATCTTTCTCCATTTGCTTTGCTGAAGGTACTCCAGGTAAGTGCTTTCGTTCTTTAATAAATTGGTCTACTTCAT
>SJCO01000198.1 GCA_005217565.1 Puteibacter caeruleilacunae | reverse complement strand
TGGCATGAAATGTTATATTACCCCAATAACATTCCATCCCTGCAAAACCATAACCGCCATAATGATCATAAGGAGTATATAACTTACTATTATTAACACCACTATAACAGACAGCAAGATTAGATCCAAAAACACCTCTTCCTCCTCCGCTACCAGAGATACAGGCTCCGCAAGTACTCCCTACTACTAAGTGAGCATTTGGACTAGTCACTTTTACTCCGACTTTACCATTTTGGTAATATATGGGAGATCCATCAAGTTGTATTTGGCAATAACTGAATTTAACTAAACACAAAAGACAGCTTAAAACAATTATGATTCTTATTTGCATGATTTATTTTGATGACTGAGTAAGTTTCTGAATTTGTTGCTCCAACTCTTTAATTTTATCCTCTTGAGACTTTAGACGATCAATTTCTTTTTTCTGATCAATCAAGTGCAGTGTCAACTCTTCAACCTTCTGTAGTAGTAGTTTATTCATCTCTGCCAAGCCAACTCCATCTTTCTCCATTTGCTTTGCTGAAGGTACTCCAGGTAAGTGCTTTCGTTCTTTAATAAATTGGTCTACTTCAT
>SJCO01000022.1 GCA_005217565.1 Puteibacter caeruleilacunae | reverse complement strand
GATGTTGTAAAGCCTGTGATGTAAACTTCTACGAGTGGCTAGTTTTCTTTTTGAATAATGTCCACAACTACGACAACGATTATACGAAAGATCTTGCTGAACTGCTGCCTCATAATTTTAAGCAGCAACACACCAACGTCCAATCGTAGATCTCCTGATTCTATCAGAGTTCTCCGAATAATTTAGAGAAACTCTCAAAGATATATCCTTGAACTTTGAAAGTTTTACGTGGTTTACCGGATGCTTACCATCTATTAAAGTGAGACCATTTTGCTGGCATGATCACTCCGCTTTAGTCAAGATCTTCAACCTCGGCTAATTCACTTAATAAATGAGTATATTTTCTATAGTTAATCCGAAATCTAGTTATTTTTCATTAAATACCATTTAAAGAAATCTTTCCCTTTTTCAGTAATTTTGACATAAGTATTGTTTCTAGGATTATCCTCTACAAGCCCAAAAGCCACTGCTTCAGGTAGGTTTTCTATATTGTTACGTATAGCCCACCCTCCAATAAGAATATTTTCTTTTGTTTCAATAAAATCAGAAATCTTACCTGACTCGCAAAACTGCTTGAACTCGTCTATCTGTTTAACTTTTGAATTTTTCTCCTTCAAATTATCTAATTCTACTTTTAAGCCTTGAATATCTTTTTCTCTCTGAAATATCTCTTTCTCTTTAACCAACAATTGACGTTGTGTTTCAATATCTCCTCCTTGTAAAGAAAGGTATTTGCTCCATATTGCAGAAACAAGTTGTCCTAATTCTATTTTATCATAATTCTGAGGAAGAAAGTGTAACAAATCATCGGTGAGCTCTGGATATCTTTCAGCAACTTCATCATATGTTTTTTGCGAATCAAATATTGATATGATTTTACTCAAATCAAAATTATTCCCTTTTTTAGACTCTTCTCTTAAAACATGCTTTATCTCTCTGTCCACCCAAGATGATTTTAAAGATTTTTCAGTGAAGAATATTAATGCGACATCCGCCTTATCAAGTCCATCTCTAAAAACCGATTTTCTAAGATTATCTCCAGGTAGTATCTTTCGCTTATCAAGCCAAACATTAATATAACAGTTTTCTAGATCTGATACAATAGGTTCTATTAATGATTCTTTATCTTCTGAAGAATGACTTATAAAAACCAACACTGACTGTCCCATATATTTAAATTTATTCTGTTTTTTTTCTCATTAACAGTATTATAATGAACATTGGATTATTTAAGCCTCCAATCTGTTCATCTATCAATTTGTATTACTCGTTTCTCTTCTCGCCATTTGCCCAATGACCAATATTTATCGTAATCGGATGAAATTCCTCTTCCTCAAGTTTTTTATAATCATACTCAAACACTGGAATTCCGTTCTTGATTGCGATTGATAGTTCCTTATTTACCCATTCAGATTTCTTTGCATCTTTGGTGTTGATTAATATTAAACAATCAGATTCAGTTAATTCTGTTTCAACTCTTAACTGCTTATTTTCTGAATTATTATGAAGTAGATCAATAAATGGACGTCCATAAGCTTGAAGAAAGCTCTCAACTTTTTCGAGAAAATCCTTTTTAACAATGTTGTCTCTAACAGTATAACTAACAAATATTTTTTTCAATTATATTCCTCCCAATATATCAACAACAAAAACAGCTACAATTGCGACAATAGCAAACAAATAGAAATATTGAGATGAGTTAAAGAAAGCCTTATACCAACTTAATGGTTTATTTCGACTTATTGGCATACCATATCCATTAATAGAAATCCCATTTGTTTGTAGACTTTTAACAATCTCTGTCATTCGTATTCTTAATTTTCTCTGAAAATAATATGCCTTTGCATCAATAATCCAGAATATAAGTACAGTTATTGTTCCGCTAACGTAAATGGCGTTATCTAACTTATTATCTGTGATTTTTAAGATGATTCCTATAATCGCAACAAGAAGAGAGGCACACAATTTCTTCGATTGCATTGTATTTTTAGAAAACTGCAAAATTGCAGCATCTAGTTGATCTATTTCTTTAAGCTTTAACGTAGTATCAATATCCATCCCCTACCCTTTTATAAGTTTATTTAGATCTTCCGAATACTTAATTAACACGCGATTCACATCTTTCATCGAAGAAACAAGAGCTTGGTATTCTGGATATGTTCGCTGAACTTCTTGAGGTGATTTATTTTTATTTTCATCTTTTTCTTTTTCTTGCTCAAGCCACTTTCTATATTTCGCTTGATATTTTGTAAGATGAGGTCTTAATCCTTCGTTTAGTATCTTTGACGTTAATCCTAACAAAGCTTTTGAAGGATCGTGATCCTTCAAATACTCTCCTGGTAACTGCTTTATTTCATCTCTAATAATTCCAAACAAACTATACCATGAATTATAAATTTCTTCAATTACATCATTATTCTCATCGATTAGCATAGCTGCTTTCCTTGTGGTAAGTTCGATATATATCCGATTAGCAATATAAAGATTCTCGGTATTACGCTTTACCTTAAATGTCGCCTTTGGACTTCCAGAAATTTCAAATTCCATTTCATACCATTTAAAAAAGAGACCAAATTTTTTCTTTAAAATTAGACAGACAATAAAAAGCACAGCAGTTCCTCCAAGAATATACCAATCTGTCTCAATTAGTATTGCAGGTTTTTTAGTATTTAAAGCTATTCGAAATACTTCAGTTGTTGGAATTGTTTGGATTGTATCAATCATGAGCAATTGTTTTTCTTCATTTGAATTCTTGAGTTATCTCTGCCATCAGCATTTTTAGTTCGCTTCTCAAAAGTAAGTTCGATATATTCATGCAATTTTTTCCTATCCGTTGTATAATCTCTTATTATTGCATATTTACCTTTTAAGTTATCAGTTAATCGCTGCGGTTGGTTAGAATAAGTATACTTACCTGTTCCATAATCCGGATGAGGAGTATACATATAATCCCTATTTGCTTATCCAAAAACAGACCATTTTTTCATACTTAATCCACAATTATACTATCCATGACATTATAAAGAGGATGATTGAATGATGAATGGTCATAGTAGTCGAAAGACTTACATAATTCATTATCATTATTTCGTGTTAGATACCTAACAAACGAATTAATATCATACCTATCTCTAATTCGCTTTGCTGTTTTTAGGTATGCTGGTAGTTTCCCCTTCGCAATACCCTTTAAAGTCAATATACCTAAATCCGTTTTATCAAAACCAAATCCAATTTCAAATGGAACCCAATTAGAATATAATGTGTTTGGGGACACAATTACTAACATATGTGAACTGGAGTTAATTCCTTTTAGAATTGCTTTTGTCATCTTATCGGGATTATTATTCTGATTAGTATTCTTAAGATCTATATCATATTCATCAAAGTAGATATCAATTTCATTTTCAATTAAAAAATCTGCAATTTTTCTTGTATACTCAGCATCTTTTTTTTGATGACTTAAAAATACACAAGGAATATCCAATCTTTTTCTAGATAAGATACTAGACTCCTCAATAAATCTTCTATTATATGCTACCATCTGTTATATCGTATTTTTCGCAGTCATTTGGTCATACTCTCACCACCTATTTTACATGCCATATAATTATTGCTTTCTCAACGCTATTTGAAAGATCTTGCTACCCCTTCCAAAAAAATCCAAAAGTCTATTGGATAAACACCTTTTTATACTCGTTGTAATACTGATCTTTTTTATTACAATACTCTTTCCAAAAATCTTCTGCTTAACTCTATATTTATGAAATCATGGAGGAAAGCACGCTTCCAGCTATA
Organism: Puteibacter caeruleilacunae; assembly: GCA_005217565.1. Taxonomy (GTDB): domain Bacteria; phylum Bacteroidota; class Bacteroidia; order Bacteroidales; family Prolixibacteraceae; genus Puteibacter; species Puteibacter caeruleilacunae. The sequence continues at coordinate 94,299 of SJCO01000022.1, read as the reverse complement.
ACGGAGATACAGAGACAAAAGAAATTTCCATATTATAATTTCCCATCTAGCTTGTTTAAGAAACACCATCATACCGCTTAAATCCAGTAAATAACTTTGGCACCTCTGTTAGTCCTTTTTGATAATATGCTTCAAGCCATTCGACTATTTGCAACACAAATTCACCATCAATTTGCTTTTGGCCAATTCCTACAATAATTTCTTTTTTCAATTCAGTTGGAATATTAATACATGATGCCCCAAAATAATAGAAGCAATCAGAAATTAATACAAACTCCCCCTTTGTGTCTCTATTTAAATTCTCTTTATTAATTTCCCCACCTTCTTTGCTATGATGAGAATCTGCCTGAAACCAATTACCGTTATCATCTTTATGGTAAATATTATCACCATACATTTGTTTTAAGCTACCATTTAAAACTGGCTTTTTATACTGAAAATCTGGAGATTCCCAATATTCATTAAAAGTCATTTTTTGAGTTACCTTCATTGCAAACACCAATTTATTACCGGCACCTTTATCTCTAGGAGTGATTCCAAAAATCCAGCTCCCGATATCTGCATTCTTCCTAATTCTTGGCTTACATGTCGCTAATGTGCAATAACGTCCAAATGGATTAGGTGCAAATCCAAAATCCCTTGCAACTACATAAGAATAATGTTTCATATCTTATTAGCAAATATGTTTATCAGAAGGCCAATGCGGATCTCGGTCTTCTCCTGAGGAATTTTCCCAGTTGTTAATTGAACCATCAATTGCACCTTCTATTCTTCCTGTATCCCAACCAACTAGTGCATCCCCATATTTCTGAAAATTCTCAGGCACATCAGAATCACTACCTCCATTAATATAAACTCCTACAATACGATTTCCTTCTTTAAAGGATCTCTCAATTTCCCAGTCAACCCACCAGCGAGTGTGGGTTTCAGGCCCTATTAATACAACTGTCGTGCCTGCCCATGTTATTCCATCACTCAAGAGACCCTTGATATAATTCTCATTTTTAGCATTATTAGGTTTCGTACTATCAATAGAACTATTCCTTAATACACGTCCGTTTTTCTTCAATAATCCTTTCAATCTTTGTACATGTTCGTCATCTTTACCATAATGACTGATAAATACATTGTTAGTTTTTTCCATTTATTTTATCTTTTATTGTCTCATCATCCAGAATGTGTAAACCAATAATTGCATATCCAATAATATCTTTCAGAGTATCCTCAAGACTTTCAAAGTTTGCATCCTTTCCTCCCTTTGAGACTAGGCTCCTAAACCGGCTAACCTTATCCCAAAGATGAACCATATTGCCGTTCAGACCAAGATCGAAGCTAGCGCCACCATAATCTTCATTTTTCTTTACCAAAATATTAGTCACATTTTCAGTGTACTTTTTAATACTTTTTTCATCCATGTCAGTTAGTATTTATTAAATAAAATTTGTAATTCCAGATTTATAAACTCAATATTAGTCTTCTTATTAAACGCATAAAACACTCTATACCAATCATTAAAAAAGTCATCTTTAAAATCGACTAGCCCATTTCCTTCACCTCGTCTTAATTTCTCTTCTTCTATCCTCAACTTATCAGTTAGCTTATCAAACTCTACAAGGTTATTAAAGGATTTCTCATAGTAAAATCCATTATCATTAATGTCTTTAACCTTAGAGATAGCTTGTAATTCTTTTTCATGATAGTCATAGTAATGAAAATTATTAACAACATGATAATAATCTCCAATATCAAGATTCAATATCTTGGCAAAATATTCCTGTATAAACGTGAAATTAAAGATATTAACAGCACTCGCACCCCACATTAAATCATTTGAACGCATATATACGGTCAGGTTTAATTTATGTGTCTTAGGTTGTTTTTGAAAATGCAATAAACGGGTACATGGAAAATCCTTTGTTTTTTTCAAACAGCCATCAGCATCGAAGCAATCCTTTGGTGGATCACCTATATTAATAATTGCTTGTCTGGTATTGATATCCTTTTGAAAATTTAAGTCAATATATTTAAACTGGTCGACTTCAGATTTATTCAATCCAGAAAAATCAATGTCAAATGGATTCTGAATTTTATAATCATTGTTTATCCCATTATAATTTCTCAATCTTGGTCCGTAACCACCGCGCAAAAAGAATCCATCGTCAGAGAAATCTTTCATTTTCTTTAGATAGTGTCCTATGAATTCAAGATCATTCCGACCAATAGCTAGCCATAAGGATTCTGCATATGGTAAAATTGGATTCCAGCGTCTTTCTGGTATCGTTACCAAACGAGCTGTTGGATTTTTAATCCTAAACATAAATGGAGCTGGTAACTCCCTGCAATTAAATCCCCTAGTGTTGCGCTTAACTCCTTCCTTCAACAAAAGAGTTGAAGCACCAACTAAAAAAGAGTTGATTCCTTCATACTCGGCTGTATACATGGTCGTGTTATTTTGCTATTTATATTCCATTTAGGAGGGAAGAAAAGTTCAATGGATTTATTCGTCTCCTTATACTTTTGTTTTATTCTTTTATTATCAACTTGCAATTCTGGCACCTTCACTCTTAAATATTTATCTGTCTCACAAAAACAATTTTGCAAATCGATTAACATAGGCCCTCTGTCAAAAAGAGGTTTGAATCCCTCGCAATCGAATTTTTCTAAGAAATAATCAAAATGATCATGTGTGTATTTTATTGCGTCTTCATAGCTATATTTTTTGTCTAGCGGTTCAAAACACTTCTTAATACCTCGAATAGCTCCAATTCCTGCCTTAACAAATGAATTCTCATCAAAATCAATTACATCAGAGTAATTCATGTCAATAGCATACTGATATGCTAGAAAATCACCAATAAACGAGCAATCTCTAAGAAGTTCAAACACTTCGGATAGAGAGTTTGAATCAATAATCCTTCTTAAAGTCGAATTACCAACTATCTCCTTTTTTACCATATCCAACCACTTTTCATGCTTGTAATTAAGATGGTTATAAAGAGAATGAGTACCTGTCATCATATAAGCATTATTGAATATTGGTTGAACTTGTTTTAATTCTAATAGTGCCCTATTAATCCGATCTAACTCAAAATTATTAACTGTAATTGTACCAACCCTATCCTCCAAATACTCCCATGTGTCTGGTTTATTAAATATTTTAAACACAAGAATTCTCAATAAGACATCTTCGTCAGAAAAAGAATTTTCACTGTAAATAACATTACGAATAAGATATTGACTTACTCTGTCCATAGCTCGATACACATTCGTGAATTTATGAACTTTCAATATCTCATCAGTCGTCCATGGCCGCACACGATCATACTTATTCCAGAAAATATTCATCCGTTCTTGAACGAAATAAAAATAGTATTTAAATATCTCTTCTTTTGGTTTAATCATATCTTCAAGGTACTAGGTTATCTGCTATTAGTTAATTTGTCGTTCGAGAAAAATTTACAGTTTCACAAATAATTTTGTTGGATATTAAAGAAAGTTTTCAATATTGCAGTTCTACTATTTCACTTTCGTCATAAGCATAGAGCACACATATTGAAACCATTAAAGGGGATTTGCATTCATGAGGTATTTAAATAATCAAAAGCATGACCTATTATGCTCCCCCAGCCACATATACCATAATGTAGCACGCAATTGAACAAACAATAAGAGTTATCTTCTCGTCTTATCGGGGATCTTTGAGGTTCGTTTTTCACGTCAATTAGTTTTATAGGTTAAATTTAGGTCTCGCTAATTTAAATAATAATAAGAAAGAATGCCAACGAAAATGATCAGAATTTTAGAATATTCTTAAAAATTAATAGAAAGACACGGCAAAATTAAATCCACTTCATGTTACTAGGATAACTGATCTTACCTACACCTCTTCTTACATTTCAGTATAATGTATCATTGTTATACTGCTTACTTGGCTTTAAAAGCGTAATAAGCAGAGCTCTCAATCCTCGCCCCTTACCGACAAGAAATCTAATCGTCAGTCTTCACCTACCCCCCTACCAATCCCCCAGACAAGCATCTTTCCTTTTTCCGATATTGCAATACCTCCAGAACAACCATAAAGCCACTCTTTCTGTGATGCGGGAGGATTTGTCCTACAATTGAAATTACTGATGAGCATAACAAGATCAAGAGTATGCATGAAACAATTCGAGAGTTAAACGAAAAAAGTAGCAACTACTAGATACCTGTCGTACGCGAAATGCAGGTTCAGCAAAAAACGAATTCCCCCCCAAAAAAAGCCACTTCCGTTTCCAGAAGCAGCTTTTAGCTTGATTACACAAATCACATTTTATTCTAATGTCAGAATTATCAGTATTTTTTATTTATCACATTGGCATTGGCCGATTGTAAATCCTTGGAAGTTGCTTTTAATTCTATCTTTCCAGCGGCCGTTGTTGATTTTATGACCACCAGCAGGCGTCCGTTATAGGTCTTGCCTTTTGTTCCGTTAAAGGGGTGATTCAGGGGTGCATAATGACTGCCATTGCCGACAGCTATTATTTTGCCTGGGCCTTCAAGGGCAAATTCCACCTCACACTCCACTGCTGGATTCCTGATTCCATGCTGATCTACTACTTCAACCTCTGCATAACAGATGTCGGTACCGGTATTGTAAATGGTGTCCTTGTCAAGAGTCAGCTTTATCTTTGCGGGCTTTTCTGCTGTTTTAAGCACATCTTCTTTTACTAACTTTCCTTGTCGATAGGCCAGCGCCTTTAGTTCTCCCTGGTGATATGGAACCATGTATTGTGCGGTAAATTCATTGGCTCTTCTCGTTTGTTTTCTTCCCAGCGATTTACCATTTAAGAACAACTCCACTTCATCGCAATTGCTATACACATCAACCATGCACATCGCCCCCTTTCTGCGTTTTAAATTCCAACTGCTGATCGCCGGTTGCCACCCCCAGCTGCTGATCTCATACGGAGCGCCTTTTTGAACGACCATGTGTACAATTGGCTCTTCTTTCCATAAAACCTGGGTGTAATAGAAACGAGGCTTGGGGAAAAGGGTATGTTCCATACTACCACATGACGCAATATATGCCGGGTATTGTTTCTGATCTTCCAATTCCCTTCCACAACCTACTTCACCTAAGTAGTCGATACCAGTCCAAATGAAATCACCACATAAAAAATCATTGTCCACCATCTTCATCCAGTTATCAAACAGGTATGCACCTGCCGATTCACTTTGATACATGATGCGATGAGGGTATTGTTTATGATTCTTCACAAAGTTTCCTTTGCCATCCCTACTCCATCTTTCATAATTGTATCCCGCAACATCCACCGCATCAAAATAATCGGCATATGGGAAGTGATTTCCCCAACGACCACCACCTGGCTGGGCAGCATGCGTTATGGGCCTCGACGGCTCTAGTTCTCTGACGTAATCCCCAATCATCCGGGCCATTTCACCTCCATAGATTTGCATTCCCTGTTCCGGAATTTCATTGCCAATACTCCACATGATGATTGAAGGATGGTTGCGGTCGCGAAAGACCATCGAACGAATATCCTTCTTCCAGTTATCATCAAAAAACCTGGCATAACCTCCTGCTTTAGGAATACGCCATTCATCAAAGGCTTCATCAATGGTGAGCATTCCATGTTTATCGCACAGATCGAGCATGGCCTCGCTGGGAGGATTGTGACTAAAGCGTATGGCATTGGCTCCCATTTCTTTTAGCTTTAGAATCTTTCTTTCTTCTGCCCAATCGTATGATTTGGCTCCAAGAATACCATTGTCGTGATGGATGCAGACCCCTTTTAACAGGACTTTACGACCATTAAGTAAAAAGCCTTGTTGGGGATTGAATTCAATGTTACGTACACCAAACTTGATTTTATACACATCCATTAACTGATCCTTTACCCATACCTCGCTGACCAACTGGTATAAATACGGATTGTTGATGTCCCATAATATGGGCTTAAGAAGCAACTCTGTTTGATCAACAGATATACTGGTATCAGCATTTATTCTTTGCGATGTCGAGCCTAAAGAAAGCACCTTTTGTCCCTCGGCATCTAAAACAAATGATTTCAATTCCACATTTACGGCGACTGAAGCTTTGTTTACGATTGTTGTGCTGACGTTAACCTGTGCTTTCTCATTTGTGATCTGAGGAGTTGTGATATAGGTCCCCCACTTTTCAATGTGTTGATCGTTGGTTACCGTTAGCTTAACTGGTCGGTAAATTCCTGATCCTGCATACCATCGACTTTGCAATTTGTTTTTTACCCGTACCAGAAGCACATTTTCGCCTTCCCGTTTCAAATGAGGTGTTAAATCATACGAAAAACCAGTATAACCATAATGATGGTGACCTAAATGCACGCCGTTTATCCAACAATCAGAATACATGTAAACACCATCAAAATCAATTCGTACGTTCTTATTTCGCATGTCATCCGACAACTTAAACGTCTTTCTATACCATGCGTTTCCTCCCTCTAGATAACCCGTAGAACGTTTCCCCAGGTGACCGCCCAGTTGTGCTACGGTTAGTTTTTTACTTTTCTTCTTTTCATCTTCAGGCGCCACAAAAGGCGATTCAATACTCCAATCGTGCGGTATGTCAACCATTCGCCACTGTGCATTCTCAGGAGGATAATCCTCATTCGATTGTGCTTCACTTTTTGATAATTGATAGAATTCCCAATCCAAATTGAAGGCGACAGTTCTATCTTCTTCTTTAAATGCAATGTCGTTCGTCTTACTGCAGCTGATGCTAATCAGACTATACAACATTAGGATACTCCAGGTTAAATTCTTCATAGTAACTAATTACAAATTCTGTTTTACAATGCCGAACCCGACAGCTTTTAATGAGCATTAACGCGTTGTCGCTCGTTGTCGTGTTCAGGACTTCTCTTCAAACTTAATTAGCACATGAGAAACCGACTTGTAATTATTGACAGGATATTGGTAGTATAGTTCAGAACACTGAACAACACACACTTACAAACACAATCTTCATTACTATGACGCCAGGAAGTCTGTACTTTTCCATTTACAGAAGCTGCTCTGCTTACTCATTATTGTGCTCTCTAGCCTGTATTATTCATGCGTTTAACTAAACGCACTTTAGGAAATTTTTGAAGAAAAGTTCATTGTCTCACAGGTCTAAATTATTCCCAGGATAACAGCGTGTTTATGATTTATCTTCAAAAATTTATGAATGATGCTCTCTAGGCGAGTGGTTAAAGTACTTCTTGAATGATTTCGAGAAGTAAGATGCATCATTGAATCCAACAAGATCGGATACTTCAGTGATTGTATATTGTTGTGATTTTAGCAAGCGTGAGGCTTCTTTCATTCGAATGGACAGGATAAATTCCGACGCAGTTTTCCCTACTATCTCTTTGAGCTTGGTATGAAGTAAGGTTTTGCTAACTCCCATCTTTTCGATGAACACGGCAACCGAAAATATAGGATCAGCCATATGATCATGTACAACCTGTATTGCTTTTTTAACGAACTCCTCATCCTTATTTGAATAGGTGAGCTCAGATAGGTTGATTCCCAATTCATGTTCAAACCTTTTTCGCAACACCTTTTTAAGGTTGATTATATTGATCAGGTGTGCCTTGAGAATTTCACTGTTAAATGGTTTGCTTAAATACACATCCGCGCCATTCTCCAAGCCCTCAGCCTGATCTTCTTCCGAGCTACGAGCAGTGAGTAAGACCACCGGAATATGACTGGTTTCAATATTGCTTTTAATGTGATTGCACAATTCAAAGCCATCCATCAGTGGCATCATCACATCACTCACAACAACATCTGGCATTTCGGTCTCAATTATTTGCAGTGCATCTTTTCCATTATCTGCAGTAAATACATAAAAGTATTTCTCCAGAAACTCCTTGAGATAATGCCTTAAATCTTCATGATCTTCTACCAATACCAATTTATAGCTCCTCACGCCCGTTTCTGATTCAGTGTTTATCTCCTGAAAGTCATCGTGTAATTCTGTATTGGTATTGCTGTTCGAATCATCAATATGATCACCTGGATATTGATCTAACGTAGCGGGTAGCTCAACACAAAAAGAGCTCCCTTTATTTTCGGCTGTTTCCAGCGTAACTTTACCACGATGCAACTCAACTAATTTGTTGACCAGGGCTAATCCAACTCCCAAACTCTTATTGGTACTATCACTGGCATTCACCACATAAAAGTTCTCGAATACCCTTTGGGCATCCTTCTGTTTCATGCCGATACCATTATCCGCAACCTGAATGCAGACCACCTTATGCTCATCTGTTTTCCAGTAAAGCTGACACGTGATTTCACCACCTTTGTCGGTGTACTTGATAGCATTGGATAGTAAATTGTATAGGATAATATCAACCACCTTGGCATCGTAATAGGTAAGCCCATTAACATCCTGATTCGAAAAAGTATAATCAATTGTTTTCTTGCGAGCTTCCTCCGTGAAGCGGTCAAAGATATTCTCCACAAAACCAGATAAATCACCTTTGGCAATATGGAGCTTGAAATGATGCTCCTCTGTCTTTCTGAAATCCAGGAGCTGATTGACCATCAATTGCAATCGGTTCGCATTTTTCAATACGATTTTCAGCAGACTATCCGACGAAGGAGAATCTGGCTGAGCGATCACCTTATGCAAGGGATCCACGATTAAACTTAAAGGCGTTCTTAGTTCATGAGAAACCTGGGTGTAAAACTCCAGCTTTAGTTTATTTAAGGTCTCATTTTGCTCTTTCTCTAATTTAGCTTGCGTTAGTTCGGCTTTTTCCCTACGCCTTATTTGTATCCTTCTATTTGTCAATAGAGCGATTACGGCAAACAAAACCAAGTACAAAAGATAACCTGCATAACTGTTCCAAAACGGAGGTTTTACGATGAGTTGCAATTGAACTCCTTGCTCATTCCATACCCCATCGCTATTACAGGCTTTTACTTTAAAGGTATATGTCCCCGGTGGAATGCGAGAGTAAAAGGCTTTATTATAGTTCCCCACCTCAATCCAGTTGTCGTCGTACCCTTCTAGTTGATACACAAATTTATTCTGCTCAGGTGCCGTATAATCAAAGGCCACAAATTCAAATCCTATCTCCGTTTGATCATGATCTAACACAATGCTACGTGTATTATAAATAGACTGCCTTAGGATCTTTTCTTCACTATCAGGCGTAATTGGTTCATTGTGTAATAAGAACTTCGTGATCCTAACCTCGGGAGGTGCAGGGTTGACTGTAATATCTTCCGTTCTAAAAGAGATCATGCCGTCGACTGTTCCGAAATATAAGGTCCCATCAGAATGCTTATAACCCGACTTATAATTAAACTGGTTTACTGGCAGGCCATCTGAGGTTGTATAAGATTTGAATGAGTGATTCTTCCGATCAAAATAAACAAGTCCGTTGTTCGAGGACATCCAAATATTGGAATTGTCATCTTCAACAATCGCATAGATGGTATTGTCGGGTAAACCATCCTCTTTGGTGTATTGATTCAACGTCCTTTCCGCAGGATTATATGAATAGACTCCTTCTTCATCTGTACCAAACCAGATTAATCCATCTGACGACTCACTGATGCTAAAGATTCGATTGGGCTTTAATACTGAAGGCTTCATCACATCGCTGATGGAAACAATTGTATCCGCTCCCTGTCGACTAAACCAGATTCCGTTATTAAGGGTGCCGATCCAAATATTTCCTTTTGAATCTTTCATTAAATCATAGATAAAAGCCTCTTGCATATCGCCCTGGGCAGGAGTAAACATTTCTCGTTGCGGATCGAAAAAGACCAATCCAGAAGTGGTACCTACCCAGATATTCTTCTTCTTGCCTTGACACAATGCAAAAATGTTATCCGATTTCAAATCATATTTCCCATAGCCCTTTTTATAGGATGAAAACTTTCCATTGGAAAAGTGATTTAATCCTCCCAGGTTGGTGCCGATCCAAACAGACTTGTCGTCACCTATCACAAGAGCGTGGACATTGTTATAGCTTAATCGCTTCTTTCCCACATCGGTATAATGGGTAAATGATTTATCCTCTGCCGAAAAGTAATTGAGACCTTTATCCTCGGTGGCAATCCATAGGCCTTTCTGATCATCTTCGATAATCTCATTCACCACTTTCCCGCTTAAATTAAATGAAGCATTGCCAGCCTGGTAGTGATAAAACTCTTTCCTGTTGGCCAAATGAACATTCACGCCACCAAAATAAGTTCCCACCCACATATTTCCTTGTCGGTCGTTATACAAAGCATGAATGGCATTATTATTTAGTCCGCTTGGATTATTATAATCCTGCTCAATCACAACCATGGGAGTATCGTCGTTCTCCCAGATATTAATTCCCAATTCTGTTCCTATCCAGTACCTTCCACTGGCATCAACTTCAATAGGAAGAACTTCATTGCTGCTTAGCTTTCGTCCCTCCTTACTGTCCTTTGCAAATCGCGTGATCTTGTCATCGACATCAATTTTAATCATTCCCTTGCCATACACCGAAATGTAAACATTATCCTGTTGATCATCGATGATGGTTCCAATTCTGCCGAACGGACGATTACCCCAAATTAAAGGATCCAGCTTGATGACCTCATACTCATCGTACTTTTCCAGATCATCCAATCGGTATAGTAATTTCGGCAGAACAATCCACAAACGACCTCTATGATCGTGTAGAATGGCTTTGATAGATGCCGACTTAATTTCATCGGGCAACAGCTCATACCTTACAAAAAGAGATTTGTCATCATCGTAATGATAGATTCCTTTGTTGGTGCTAATCCAAATGCCACCTTTCTGATCTTTGGATATGTGATTGATGTGATGGGCCAAATAGAATTTACCTTTTCTTCTTTTCCCATAGACGATAAAATGATCATTCAACTTATTAAAGCGAGCTATCTCACCACCAATGCGCATCCAAACATCACCATTATGATCGGTTACTAATTGCGACACATCTCCCTTGGGTATTCCCGTGCTATCTTTGGCTGAATAAATGTAGTTGACAATCTTGATTCCGTCGTACTTCGATAATCCTTTGCCGGTTCCAAACCACATAAATCCTTCGCTATCCTGCGTGATCGAAAAAACGGAATTATAAACCAAGCCATGGTTCGAAGTAATGTGCTTGAACATTGGCCCCTTGCTTGCACTTGCAATCAATGAGCTGCAAAAGACCAATATTAGCAACAAATACTTCTTCACCTTACAAATTATCACCAATTCAAAACCTCCTGTTAAATATCAATTCCTCTTGCAAAGATGCCAATTACTTATAAAAAGTAAAAATCAGCATTGCGTTTGGTAGAGGCTTCAGCCACAAAAGGCTGGCTGTTGGGATAATCTAATTGGTGTTACTACTTCTCAAACTGGAAGCTGCCACACCCTCCGTCCATTAACTGATCGATTCTGAGGCCAGTGCCTCGTAATAAGCATCCTTTTTCTCATACTTTTTGAGTTTCTCTGGAGTAATATCCAATTTGATCCATACTTACCTTTATTTTATTTGTTATAATTAATTCACTCTAAAAACATGTGATGCACTACCAAATTCATGGAAGTCATTGACGCCAGTAGCCACATACATGTACTTCGGCTTACCTTCAATACATAAAAGTTGTGGTCTTTCTAAATGACCATAATTATTTCCCCTATAAACTTTTGCATTTTTCAATCCTTCTTCTCCAACATAAAATGCCAAATCTTCATAAGCTCTATAAGTTGATCCAGAATTAAAGAACATACCATCTGAAGAACTCCAAAAAAGACCACCTCCATTAGAACCTTTAGAACCTAAATAGTCACGACTTACTAAACATACTTTATCATCCATTTTATATACATAAGCATCTTCTAACTGAGTGCCTTCACCTGTAACTCGTTTAGGATATATTTTATAAGGTCCTTCTAGTTTATTTGAAAGAGCAACACCATAACCATAATCTTTACCATGATTTTCTTTCGTTGGTTTTTCATGTGGTAATACTGATTTAAAGTAAAGCATGTACTCATCTTTATTTTTTAAAAGAGTTGGATTAGAGACTCCTAGTATTGCTTTATTATTCCAAAGATTTTTATCATTTGGTACTCTTAACATGGTTCCATCATTTTCCGCTCCTTTAGCCGGTTCCCAATTATCATTCAGGTCATCAGATACATACATCATTATGCGTTGCTTGCTTAAATCATCATCCTCATTTACAATAAAACATAACACATACTTATTATCAATATATTTGATTGTTGGATTATGTGGTGAGTTAAAATCTCCATCTAAATCTTTAACTGAATATCTAATAAACTCAAATGGGCCTTCAGCTTTATTACCAACATAATGTGCTATCTGACAATGTTTAAACCACCCTGTAAAACGTTCGGTTGAATCAGAAGGTATTGGCCACTCGGATACATATAAATGAACTTTACCATCTTTGTCTATAATTGGAGAACTCCCCCACACATGAAAACCAGTCTTTTGAACCGCCTTCCCAACGTACTCAACATTCATCGTTTTATCATTATTCAAATGTCGATTTGTATTGAGACAACTACTTACTAACATCATTACAGTTATAAGTAAGAATATATATTTAACCATCTTTGTATTATTATTTGTTTGAATTTATCTCCTTATAATTGATTCGTACAGTCAATTATGTACATCAAAAATATATCCCATAGACATTTTGTTATTTACGCCGATGGAAATAAGTTCCTTTGCGATTTCAGGAAATTGACCAGAGACATCAGTAGTTTCTGCCAAGTCATTTTTTAATCGAGTTAGGAATAATCGACAACTCTGATTTGCGTATTGTCTCTACTCCTTGCCATTCTACTTGATATTCTAGGACACCTTTTTCGGTGCTAAAATGAACCTCTACCTTTTTATCAGGTGAAATAACAGAGCTATTATCTTTTACTGATTTGCAACTCATTATACTTCCAAGTAACAATACAGTTAATGCTGTCAGTAAGTGCCTCATAATCTTTATTTTAATAGTTGAAATTCTGCGTAGGGTATATGTGGAAACCATCAATAATTAAATCTCCGCCAGATTTTCTCTCAACTTTTATAGTATGTCTTCCTTTTTCTAAGTTAAACTTTTTAAACCAGGTGAATTGTACTAAATTATCTCCAGACAAGGTGTAAGTTCCTTCGGGTTTATTGTCAACATATACATTTACTGTTACAGCAGTTTGGCTTAACGAACTGAAAATTTCAATTCCTTCACCAACAAAGCTTAATGACACACTACTATTTTTGCTTTTTGATTTGGAGTAGGTGTCAAGATATCCGCCTTTACCTAAATCTTCTCCCTGTGAAGAAACATGCTCCCATTTCCCTTCGTATTTAACTCTTTTGGCTTTACTATCTACAATATATGCAGCTTTATACAAATCGTGCGGATATAGTTCTCCTCCAATACTACCCTTGTTTAGATAGTTTTTTATATCCTTGAATTCAGGTGTTAAACCAGATTTTTTAATAACACCTTGTTCATAATTTGCATTTTCTACTATGTAGTTAGGACTACTTTTATCCCCAACTATATAATGACCGTCTCTAGGACTTTCAAAACCATTGCCTGCGAAGTTAGAGTGTACATTATCAATAAAGTTATTGTCTTTAGCATCATTATCTAAGTATAGATTGCCAAACTTTGGGTCATTATAATGCTCGTTAAAGCGACCAACTATTCTTTTATTAGCAACTTTAGTTGTGTTTTTAAACCAATTCTTTACAATTCTGGCACCTTTTGTATGATTTCGTGTGTGATAAACAGAAACATCTGTTCCTTGAAGAGCTATACTATCAAATGTGTTGTATTGTACTAAAGGTCTAAACAGTAAATCATGTGTAGATAATCCTCCCCATCCTAGGTTTAATCCCATAGCATTAGAATATACTAATTCATTATGACTAAAATCCAGTTGGAAAGGAAAAGTCCCAAACACTACAGGACTTCCGTATTGTAAACCGTTTTTGTAGAAATAGTTGTTATGAACAAGAGGTTGAAACAATCCTTGTTTTGGCAACCTTTTTCCCTTCTTATCATCGTCTCCTAATTGTAATGCAGCAGCTGCATTTTCATAAAAAACATTTCCTACTAAAGCTAAATTATGTGTAGAGTCGTCATGTGCCATAAACCCTGTTCCACCTGTATACCTGAAAATGTTCCTCTCAAAGTGTATATTGTTGCCTCTTTTAACATTTACAGCTGCAGGTATAGGGAAGTTTCCTGTATTTCCTTTTTTCAATGTTTTATATAGGCATTGTAAGCTTATTAAACTACTATCAGAAGGTCTTGTCCATGTACTATGCTCAAAACACAAACCGAAGAAAGTTAAATTACTAGCTCTATTTAGTTCAACGATCTTTTCAAGCTTCGGATAGATAACATGTATATTTTCTAAAGTTTCTCCTGGTTTAAGCTTGTAATAAATCAGATTCTTTTTTTCATCATGATACCATTCCCCTGGTTCATCAAGAAATTCTAAAGCATTTTCAAAATAAATATCGTATTCAAAAACCGTTTCTCCATTAGTGCTTTTATCAATATGCTTTACAGTATTAAAAACGGAAGCTCCATAATCCTCTAGTTTCAGATAGGAGAGTCCATTAACACTATCTGTAGATACTCCCTCTAGTTTTAATTGGTGACTTACAAATGTTGATACTACATTGATTTCTACATTATGAATTTGTTTCCAATTCTTTATTTCCTTCTTATTTGCTATAGTTGTAGGCAAATAGAATCTTTTATTTTCTTTATCATACTTAACACGTACCCATATAGAATCTAAATACTTGGCTCTTGATGCTTTTTTATTATTAACGTATAGTTGTCTGAATTTAACGCCCTCTTCTATTGGAGCAGCAATGATATTATTATCTATTTTTTTCCAGTTCCGAAGTATTTGTCCGCCACTGATACGTGGAAGTTCATTTGCTTTATTTTTCCACACCACACGGAATTTTCCATTGGGAGAATCCATATGATCAAATTTCAGAGTCTCTTCTAAAAAGTACATCCCTCCTTCCAGGTTAATCACGATATCTGATGACATATCTTTTATCAAAGTCCGAACCTGATTCTTCACCTCTTTTAAGTCTGCTCCTACAGGTACATTAACTTCGTTATACTGAGCATTTAACCGACTGATAACCCCCAAAACAAATACTACTACTAATAATAATTTTCTCATTATCTTAACTCTTTACTTTATGATATCCAGTCGTTCAATACGATTACACTCTTTCCCTTCAAAACTGGGTACTCCTATTAATTCCATTCTCAATTATAACACTAATTAATTATCGTCTCAATTTGCCACCAATTATCCATTCCATCGTTGTTTTGAACTACACCCGCCGTGCTTCTTCCATCAAGAATAATCTTCTCCATAGAAACTTTCAGTTCATTGACGATGACAGGATATTTCTCAACGAGATTGTTTTTTTCTCCAGGGTCGTCCTTCAGATTAAACAATTGCATTGGAGGCAATTCCAAATGTTGATTTTTAATTGTTGCTGGAGTAGGGTCTGACCATCCTCCAGAACCAGGACAGAAACACAACTTCCAATCTCCTTTACGAATGGCAAAAGACCCATTAAGGGAGTGATGAACAGTGTACTTCCTAAAATCCTCGTTTGTTTTCCCTTTTAAAAAAGGAAGAATGCTATAACTATCTTCACCTTCGTTATCCTTAACAGTATAGCCGGTAATTTCTGCACTGGTAGCAAAGAAATCTGTTGAGCATATCGTCTGGTTGACAACCGTATTTTTAATTGCTCCATTAGGCCACTCAATAATAAATGGAACTCTGTGACCACCTTCATAAATATCTGCTTTACCACCTCTGTAAATATGGCTCGGGTAATGATGAACTGTTGCTAATTCTTTCAAGTTTGCTTTCGGTGAACAACCATTATCACTCGTAAACACCAGCAATGTATTTTCGTACATACCTGTTTCAGCAAGCACCTTTCTGATTTGACCTAATACATCATCAACCTGCATTACAAAATCACCATACATATTTGTATTGCTTTTTCCCATGAATCTGGTTGTTGGTAAAATTGGTGTGTGTGGTGCAGGAAGTGGCAAGTACAGAAAGAAGGGTTTATTTTGTTTCGTCTGCTTTTTGATGTAACAAACTGCACGGTTTGTAACATCTTGTAAGATATCAGTGTGGTTAAAATCATTAGAAGTAACACCTTTACGCCAGAAACCTTTGGCATCTTCATTAACAGTTTCCTTACGTGGAACCATTGTAGGCATATCATTTTCAACCCACACATAAGGAGGCATATCCAATGAACCACAAAATCCATAAGAATAGTCAAACCCATATGTCGATGGGCCATTCTTTATCGGTTGGGAAAAGTCGACTTTAGGCCTAAGGTCTAGTATCTGTTTGTTTAAACTGGTGTCGGCTTTTTCAATATCCCAATCCCATCCTAAATGCCATTTACCGATGAATGCAGTGGAATACCCTTGTTGCTTTAGCAAGTCCGCAATAGTTGTTCTGTGAGGTTTTATGAGGGCTTTTGAATAACCGCTTAGCACAAAACTTTTTAAACTGGTTCTCCAATTATAACGACCGGTTAATATACCATAGCGAGTAGGAGTACAAACAGCAGAAGAGGTATGTGCATCTGTGAATCTAACACCATTGTTGGCCATATCATCCATGTTGGGTGTAGGAATCTTTCCCTCCGGATTATAGCATTGTGCATCTCCATAACCCAGATCATCAGCCAATATATAGATGATGTTCGGTTGTTTTTTTTCATATAGTTTTCCTTTCGTGCAACTCGTTACGAACAAGATAACTAGTGTAAATATTAAAGTTCTATACATTGTTATAAGAATTTACATTTTATAGAGAAAGACTTTGTCTCAGTAGCTATAGCATGGAAAGTTCAATACCCTTTTTTAAGAGTATGCTCAGGTTCAATTGCACCTGAGCAGTCCTCAATTTACCAACCTGTATTTTGCTGTTCTAAAGAAATACCCTCGTTTGCGTTAATTTCATCAACTGGAATTGGGAAATATAAGTGTTTGGGATGTTCATAATTAACAACTACTTCCGAATTTTTACCAAGCTCGACAAAGGTTAATCCTTCCATTGTTTCTTGTAATTTTCCCCATCTCTTTAAGTCAAACCAACGATGACCTTCAAACCATAGTTCCACACGACGTTCTTGAATAACAGCACTCTTAAAACTATTGTAATCTAATCCTGATAATTCACTAAGTCCTGCTCTATTTCTTACTTCTTTAATTGCATCATATGCTTCTTGTGAAGGACCATTATTAATTTCATTTTCAACCTCAGCTTTCATTAATAATACATCTGCATATCTAAACACACGGTAATTCATATCATCATCCCGAAAACTTTTACCCTCTGCTACCATGTGAATTTTCATAGCACCTTCATCAACATACTTCCACATAAAACCGGGTTCAGGGAACGTATATTTAGAACCGTCTAAATAACTGGTATAGTCATAGCGAATCATATTTTTTCGATTATCACCATCTTCAAAAGAAGCACTTAACATAGGAGTTGGTAAAAATTTACCTAACATGTTAAAAAGCTTGTTTGAATTAGTTTGAGGAGTTTTATGAGGGGTAGACTGTTGCCCCATAACATTACCAAAACCTGCTCCTAAATCTCCATAACCACTCTTAAACTGAATCTCAAAAATATTCTCCCTATATTCGTTTTCATTGTCAATTTTAAAAACATCAGCATAATTATCATATAATGAAAATCCTGTAACCTTACCAATTTCATTATTCGCTAATTGCCAAAGGTTATTTCCTTTATAATCTGTCATTAACAGTGGTTCGCCAGCCATTGTCATGTACACCTTAGCTAGCAATGTGTGTGCAGCTGCTTTACATACAGCACCATCTCCTAATATAGATTTTGAGGCATTTTCTGGTAAAGCGTCGACTTCATTACTTGTTAAGTCAGCTACAATAGCTTCGTAAACATCTAATTCTGAGGTTTTTAACAAATTAGCACTTTGAATATCGGAAGTTGCTTCAAGTCTTAATGGAACTTCTCCAAAAAACCTTACCAAATTAAAATAATTTAAGGCTCTCAAGAATTTTGCTTCTCCAATTAACATGCTTTTATTATCATCATCCATATCAATTCCAGGTATGTTTTTTATTGCATCATTTGCTCTGTTTATAGATTGATATGTTCTTTGCCATACAGCACTAACCAACTCATCTTCTGCTGTAAGTGAAAGAGTAGAAAAAGCTCTAGCAGCTGCAGCTTTTCTTGGGTCGGTATAGATATCATCTGTAGACAGATCTGCTAAGAAATGAAATGAATACTGATATACTCCATTGGCTGAGGGATTAGATGTACTACTTGAGCCATTTGCCAATGGACTAAATATTGCATTTACTCCTGCTATTGCATCTTCCTCTGTCTCCCAAAATGTGCTTGGCGATAACAGGGCTTTAGGGTCTTCAACAAGTTGTTCTTCACATGAAAGAAAACCAACTGATAATATTAAACTTGCTATAAATACTAATTTCTTCATTTTTGTTCTTTTTACAGGTTAGAAAGTTGCGTTTAATCCAAAAGTGATCATTCTTGATGGAGGATAACCACCTTCATCATGTCCCATGTTTAAACTGTTTCCTGGATGGCTGTTTACTTCTGGTGTATAACCCGAATAATCGGTAAACATAAATAGGTCTTGTCCTGTAACTGAAAGTCTCAAATTAGATAGCTTAAGCTTATTCAAAAACTCTCCTTTAACATTGTAGGCAAAAGTAATATTAGCGATTTTGAAAAAATCACCTTTTTCAATCCACCTGTCTGTAACAAAACCTCCGATAAAATTATTGGAATTCAAGCGTGGCATAGTTGTACTTACATATCCTGGGTCATCTGGTCCATCTGTTCCCGGTGCTCTCCATGCGTTTAGAGTATTTTTACTTGCCATTAGACCATTGTTGGACTCTAATTTTACACGGTTCATATTAAATATTTCATGCCCAAATGCTCCATATCCAGAACCAGATAAAGTAAATTGCTTGTAACGCACTCTCATATTAACACCTACATTATAAATTGGTAGAGCATTACCTAAAATCATCTTATCTTCATCATCAAGCTCTTCGTCTCCATTCACATCCAAATAACGAGGGTCTCCTGGTTCTGCTTTAACACCTGTTCCTGGTACTACATCATATAGCGCAGCATTATCGACTTCATTTTGTTGCCAAACACCTTTATATTTATAACCATAAAAGCTTCCCAAGGCTTCTCCTTCTTTTAGAATAATAGAGTTTTGTATATGAAGTGCACCATTGTCAGGCCCGAATAATCCGTCAGCAGATTTCCCAGCATCTTCTACAACGTTCTTGTTGTAACTAAAATTAGCTCCCATTGAAACACTAAAGTCCTTCTTACTAATAACCCTACCATTTAATGCAACTTCAATTCCTTTGTTAGAAACCTCCCCAACATTATTCCATGTTTGAGCATAACCACTCGATAATGGCAGTTTTTCGATTAACAACAGGTCCTTAGTTAATTTGCTATAAGTATCCAATGTTATATCAAAGCGACCTCTCCACAACGATAAATCAATTCCTGCATTAACTTCATCTGTAGTTTCCCACTTAAGGTTCGAGTTACCCATACTTGTACTCGAATATCCTGTAACAACTCCATCATTAATGATATAAAAATCACTTTCATAACTTGGTAAAGAAGCATAAGCTGCGATTCCTGGATTACCTGTGCGACCAGCGCCAAATCTTAATTTTAAATTACTAATCGCTTTAAAATTATCTTTTATGAACGATTCTTCAGAAAGACGCCAAGCTGCGGATAAAGAAGGGAACACCCCAAACTTATTGTTCTTAGAAAAACGCGAATCTCCATCTGCTCTTATAATTCCTGTAATTAAATAGCGACTCTTATATCCATAATTAAACCTACCTACATAGGAATATCTCTTTCGGTCTGTATAAGTAGACCTACTTGGATTGTGTTGTTCTGCTGCACCAACGTTATAATAACTCAAATTTTCGTTGGAGAACTGTTGTGCATCTACAAGAATAGCCTCTAATTTATTATAGTTTTGAGAGAAAACACCAGTTAATGTAACGCTATGGTCTCCCAAATCTTTTGAATAGGTCAATATGTTTTCATTTAACCAATCGTAAGAGTTTGACATTCTAACCTTAGCATGTCCTCCATCAGCATAGCCAATAGGATCCATTTTTGATAAATACTGATTGCTCTTATTGTTGGCAACATTAAGACCTCCTGTAATACGAAGTTTTAACTCAGGGAGAAGTTTTAACTCGGTATAAAGATTAACGCTATAATTATTACGCTCGAAATTTTTATCCTGAGCTATCACTAATGACAATGGATTTGGTATAATATCTCCTTCTGAGTCTTCAAAGTTTAAATCACCATCCTCTGTAAAAGGGTGTATTAGTGGAGAACTATATGATATTCGTTGAATAATATTAGTAGTCTCACCAGCTCCATCTGTAGATGCAAAATTACCTTTTTGATATGACGCACTAGTTCTACCTCCTAGCTTTAACCAATCATAAATTTGGCTGTCAAAATTATATCTGAATGAAGCTCTTTTATAGTCAGATTGTTTCACAACACCCTCTTGGTCATATAGACCTAATGAAAGTCTATAATCTGTTTTATCAGAGTTTCCAACAAAAGAAACATTTATATCCGATGTTTTTGCGGTACGAAATATTAAGTCCTGCCAATCAGTATCAGCGAATTTCGGATACTTTTCAGCTAACTCTTCTTCATTCCAAAATGGAGAACCAGTTCCTGTTGTATAAGCTCGCTGTCGGTTTAAAATAAATTCATCACGATTAACAAGGTCTAAACGGTTACTTACCTCTGCCAAGCTATATTTGGCACTTAGCTGTAGTTTTCCTTTAGTTGATTTTCCGGTTTTGGTTGTAATTAGAATAACACCATTGGCACCTTCAGCTCCGTATATTGATGTAGAAGCAGCATCTTTAAGTACCTCTATTGATTCAATATCTTCAGGATTAAGCGCAGCAAGTGGATTAATTGGAGAAGCATCATCGATAGCCCCTCCATCTGAATTTGTAGTTTTCACCGGGAAACCATCGATCACATAAAGAGGCTCATTATCCCCTGAAATTGAATTTCCTCCTCGAATACGAACAGAAACAGATCCTCCTGGCTGACCAGAGTTTTGCATAACTGTTACTCCAGACATCCTACCTTGCAAAGCCTGATCAACAGAAGCGACATTCATATCTCCAACATCATCCATTTTTACCTGAGCAACAGCTCCTGTTAAATCAGTTTTCTTCATAGAACCATATCCAACGGCAACTACTTCATCCAAACCGACAGTTTCCTCAGCAAGGATTACATTTAATTCTTTTCTACCAGCAACAACTACTTCCTGTTTGGCGAATCCTATAAATGAGAAAACCAGTACGGAATTATCTTCATCCACATTAATCTCGTATTCTCCATCGAAGTTGGTAACGGTACCTTGGGTTGTTCCTTTAATTATCACACTTACTCCAGGTAATAATTCTCCTTTGTCATCGCTCACCGTACCTTTTACCTGATAACCACTTTGGGCATTACCTGCAAAAGAGATTAAAAAGAAAGCCATCATTAGAAATAAATACCTTCCTTTTAAGGTACCTTCTTTTGTACTACATTTTTTTTTCATAGAATAATATTAAATTGATTTTTCAAAACAAACCTAATTGTAATAAACAGAAGTAGTGTGGTTTATGAAATTCAAAAACTTTCAGTATTCTTTCATGAAAGAATATTATCCATAAATGATCATATTCTATCCTAACATATATATGCCCGATAAACACCAGATTCAGGAATCCACATAACTTTGTAAAAAAATGGTTCTTTTACTTAGCTTTAAGTAGCTTTGGGAAATTAATACAGGTAGATGATTATATTAAGAGGTAAGAATTTTATGCAATTCATTTTTAACACATCACATAACGTATTTCTATTATTAATCCTGTTACTCTTTTCAATAGATGTTATACCTCAGAACGTATCATTTGAGAAGGTATCTTATGAGAAAGGATTGTATCAAAATACAGCATACGACATCGTTCAGGATAAGTATGGATTTCTATGGTTGGCTACCCCTAAAGGTCTCATCAGATACGATGGTGTAAACTATAATATATTTGAGCAATATGAATCTAACGGTATAACCGAACCGATTAAAAGAGTATATGCTTTATACCTGAATAATAGTGGAGATATACTTGTAGGTTCGTCATCCGGGATTTTTAAATATGATATCGATCTGGAAAAGGTCGTAAAACTTAGTGAAACACATATTCATTTCAATAAAAGCAATTACTTCGTACCTTGCACCAAGGAGGATTTACTGGTATGTGCCAGTAGTGGAGTATATCATTTATCAGATGCAGGAACACTTTCCAATATTAAGGTCAATCTAAATGGTTTACTACCTCCTAATGAGAATCTACGAAATTTGTTTTTTTTAAAAGATAGCCTATACTTATATGCCACATTCTCAGGAATCGGTATCTGTAAGTACAATGTATTAGAAAAGGCTATAACGCCTTTAAGTTATTACCATACCAATGGTGTTACTCACACTTTATGTAAGGAAACAGAATCCGTATTCTGGCTTGGTCTAACCAATGGATTAAGAAGAGTCAAACTCTCCGAAAATGGAGAACTGGAAGAATTAGATTTTTCTGCATATAGCAACTATCAGTTGCTGGATGGGAGTATCATCAATGAAATCTACAAAGCTTCGGATGGATATATCTATGCTGGCTCAACAGGAAATGGACTAATTCGTATTAATCCATCCTTAAAGAATATTGAAGTGTTTAGATATGATAAAAAGGTAAAATCAAGCATAAGTTGGGATAATGTATTTTGTATATACGAAGATCATTGTGGCATACTATGGTTTGGAACAGGACAAGGTGGGTTATCGAAATACGATACCAATAGAAAACCATTCTATCATCTAAAGCATAATCCGCTTGAATCAAATACATTAAGTCACGACCATATAAACTCAATACTGGTTGATTCTCATAATCACCTTTGGATTGGAACTTTCTTCGGTGGATTAAACCGGTCAATTAATAATTTAAATAATTCAACATTTGAGGAGTTGTCATTCGATGTTCTGTCTTTAGACCATATGCCTGGAAACCTAGGCCATTATAGTCTTATTGAAATAAATGGGTATGTATTAATTGGTCATGGTAGTACCTTGTATGCTTATGATCTGGAAAAGGATACACTTACAAGAATTAATGTCAACAGCGAATTAGGAAAGTTATTGGCCAACAAACAGATCATTTGTTTTGAAATCGATAATTATGACAGGCTTTGGATTGGTTGTAAAGAAAAGGTTTTATGCCTTGACTTTAATAACCATGTCGAAAATTTGATTGCAGGAAAAGTAACCAAGACACCTGTTCAGTTGAAGGAAATTAATCCAGATTCATTTCTTAGGGTAAATCAGATCACTTGTACTCAAGATGATCACATATACATTGCAACTGATATCGGGTTATTCCATGCCAAAAGCAAAAAGGAATTAATATCCTTAGATCACTATTATCACAAGCTTGGCGATTTATCATCATTAAGCCAGAATGAATTAACAAACATTTTTGAAGATAGTAACCATCGAATTTGGATTGGAACTTTTTATGGAGGTCTTAATTTAGTAGAGTTAGATCAATCCGATAACACGCTCAGTTTTAAACATACTCAAAATGGGCTGAACTTGCAAGAAAGCAGTATTTTTAGAATCGAAGAAGACTCCAGGGAAAACCTTTGGCTTAGTAGTTACAACGGAATTTTCATGTATAATACAAAGGATAATACCTATCTGAACTATTCCACTTCAGATGGTTTAGCAACAAATCTTTTTCATAAATTTTCCTCGTTTAAGACCAGGGAAGGGCTAATGATATTCGGAAGTATTTTTGGTTTAACTGCCTTTCATCCAGAGCTGATTAAACCCAATCAAACCTTTCCAATTACTTCAATCACCAAACTAAGTATCTTTAATCAAAAAGTAAAGATTGGTGAAAAACTATTTGGTAAAGTAATACTACCAACGGCAATTTCAAATATGGACCACATTGAACTTCCCTACGAGTGCAACATGATAACGTTAGAATTTGCAGGAATCCAGCTATCTAATCCTGAAAAGAATAGTTTTCAGTATAAACTGGAAGGGATTGATGCAGATTGGATTTTAACCTCCTCTAAAAGAAATTACGCGAACTACACAAACCTATCTCCAGGTAAGTATACCTTTAAGGTTTCCAGTTCAAATTCCGACAATGTTCAAAATCCTGAGATTGTTGAGTTAGATATCACTATTCTGCCTCCCTGGTATCAAACAACATTTGCCATAATCACATTTAGCTTAATTATCATCTGTTTATTCACTTTGATTTTTGCCTATGTCAGGAAAATGGTATTTCTAAAACATGAACTGAAATATGAGAAGTTGGAAAAGAGTAAGGAAAAGGAACTATATGAAGCAAAGCAGAGTTTTTTCACCAATATATCACACGAACTAAAAACACCTTTGTCGCTCATACTTGGGCCATTAGAGAAACTATCCAATAAACTGAATTTAAACGAATCAGACCAGCAAACTTTTTCGGTTATTAATAGGAATGTCAATCGGTTACATCAGTTGATCAACCAAATAATGGACTTTAGAAAACTTGAGCAGAGTAAAATAGAATTGTCGCTGCAAAACTCTGATATAAACCTGTTTATTCAAAACATAACCGTTTCGTTTAATGAAGAAATGAAATATAACAAGCAGCATCTGAAATTTGAAGGCAAGGATGAAACTATTTATATGAATTTCGATCATGACAAAGTAGAAAAAGTAATCTATAACCTCTTATCAAATGCCATAAAACACACTACTCCTAATGGGGAAATTAGGATAAAAACCCAATTGATAACGGATCAAGATATGGTCGAGATCTTCATCATGAATGACGGAGAAGGAATACCAGAGAATGAAAAAGAAAGAATTTTTGAAAGGTTTTATCAATTGCAAAATACAGAAACAGGTACGGGTATTGGGCTGGCAATGAGCCAAAGTTTTATAGAGATGCATGGAGGCACCATCATCGAAACAGGCACGTATGGCAAAAATGCCATCTTTAAAATAGAGCTCCCTTTGCTTGACAATGATTTAGAAACACGAAATAAGGTTGAAGCTCAGTCAGCAAGGGCACTTGAAGATGAAGCAATTCATATGCAAAATAATCATGCAGAAGAACAGGAAATTGTTTTGGTTGTCGAAGATAATGCTGAGATGTTAGAGTTTGTTTCTGGTATCCTCTCGAATAGGTTTATAGTAGTGAAGGCAACGGATGGAGTTGAGGGGGTAAAGAGTGCCGAAGAGCAGATTCCGTCTCTAATAATTACCGATATTATGATGCCAAAAATGGACGGCACAGAATTATGTCGTTTATTAAAGGAAAATCCGAAAACAGCACATATCCCAATAATAATGCTAACAGCCAAAGGTACAACAGAACAAAAAATAGAGGGATTAAATGTTGGTGCTGATGCATATTTGACCAAACCGTTTCAAATAAACCACCTGGAAGCACAGGTTGATAATTTACTGGAGTCACGTAAGAAGATTCAAAAGTCTTTGAAAGAGAAGTATGGAATTGCTTTCGACGATCTAAATATAATTCCTGCTGATGAAAAACTCATTAAAGACCTTATTTCATATATCGAAGAGAATCTTTCAAATCCAGATTTAAAAATGGTTGATCTTGCTAAAGAGATGTCATATAGCTACATTCAATTCAATCGTAAAATGAAAGCAATTACGGGAGATTCTGTTGGCAATTTCGTTAATAATTACAGGCTCAATCATGCCAAACAGGTCTTCGAGGCCGATCCAACAAGAAATATATCCGAAGTAATGTATAGTGTGGGTTTTAAAAACTCCTCCTATTTCTCAAGATGCTTTAAGGAAAAGTTTGGCAAAAGCCCACGGGAGTTTAAAGAAAGTATTAGGTAGCAAAAACTTTAATCATGATTAAAACGTAAGAAAATAAAGTTACCCAGAGAAATAAAATACTATTATCCCAATTTATAATAGGTTATTAAAAAACTATTCGATAGACCTGTGAATATATCGACGACAGAAGGAAGTGCTTTTCATAGGTTATGGGAGAAGCACGGTGAAGGTTGCTGAAATCCCACGATTCACTAGCGTTCATCATTATAAAGAAAATGTCCCATCCGGAACAAAAGGCAGCGGCTATCGTAGCTGTAGCTATAAACTACATACTGCCAAAACCTTTCGAACGCTTACAGATAGTAAAGCCAGGAATTAAGCTACACTCAACACCTTAATCCCTGCCAACACCCAATACTTCTTACACTTTAATGAAAACCTCTTCCTTCGTGTTTGGTTCCTTTTAAGTTGGAATACCCTAAGTGAAGCATATATTTATTGATCTTACCAGTCCTGCAGCGTTCACCAGAAAAGAGATTGGTTACACACTTATAGTCGGTACTATACTCAAGAACCACTGGATACTCTAAAGGCTTGTTTTTCATATCCTGCTCAGAGCGATACAACCTGAATCCTTCTCCAATTTTAACCTTCTCAGCTTCTCCTCCATACTTTCTTGAAATAGAAACCTCTTCATAACACGGAAGCGACTTGTTAAGTGAAGCAAACAGAGAACGATAATTGTTGTGGCACTTTTCAAAACTATTGGAATCGAACCAAGCGCGCAAGGTAATATCATAAAGGACATCATCGGCAAAAAGCAATATTACCTCGTTGTTATTGCTATCAAGGCAGTCGTGCGTTTTAAACTTAAAATTTACCTGTGACAGTAAAACAGAATCCCCTTTTAAATATTCGGGATGATCCCATTTATTGTCGAGTTCTTTTACATCTTGTATGTTCTCTTGATCATTTAAGACTTTTACTACCTGTGATTTCGTCATCCCATGTTTAATGGGGAATAGCTCATCAATACTGCATTGTCCGTACATTTTAGAAGACAACAACATGGCGAAAAACAAGACTACTATAAATTGTTTCATTGTGTTAATTTTACATACATATTCTTACTTGACATCTAAATTTAATGAGAATAAACTGATTTATTGCAAGAATTTACCGAAAATGTAAAATTCAATATCACCATATACTACCCTTTCCTAATTCACTTCTTTTTGCTCCGTACATACGGAGCTTTATCAAAGGCCGAGCCATCACCTGTTACACGAGGGTCATTCGTTGTTTTAAGAACCTTCATTAACCTGCTCCGAAGTTCCTTTTTCACACTTGCGTAAGCAGGATCTGTTGCAACATTATTCAGATAGTCTGGATCTTTCCGGAGGTCGTAAAGCTCCTCTTCTGGTCTCTTCTCAAAGCCTAAACGCCAGTGCATTTCCCATTTCTCATCTTTTCGGTTCTTAATCATCCAGGCTTTTGTAGGACTGCCATCCATGTCTGGATAGGCTGCATAGGTCTTTCGCTGAAGCACCTCATACGACGGTTCTGTGCGAGGTTCAGATAAGCAATCGTGCTTGCCCATTGGCTCTCTATCTGACTTAAAATTCCGAATATATAAGAAGTCCTTTGTTTGAATGCTCCGCTGTGGATAAGGTAACGAATTTTTACGGGCTGAAGCAACATGGCGTTCCCTTCCGGTTACAACATAATCACGCTCCTTATCAATCTGTCCGCCGTGTGAGCTCAGCAGCAAAGGCATTATGCTTCTCCCTGTCATGCATTCTGGAATCTCCACATTTGCTGCCTCCAGAAACGTTGGCGCTAAATCCATCAGATTAACAAAATCTTCAATAACGCGATTCCCTTTTACCCTCTCCGGCCACTGGGCAAAAAGTGCCACCTCGGTACCCAGCGGATACAAATTACACTTACCTCGTGGGAAACCTGGAATACCATGGTCGCCGCTAACAACAACCAATGTATTTTCTCTTTCGCCAGTAGCCTCAATTTCTGCCATTAGTCGTTTAAACATCTCGTCTAAAGCCAGCACTTCTCCAAGGTAATCGCACATGTCTTCACGTATTTCCGGTACATCGGGAAGGAAATCAGGCATTTTTCCTTTAAGGTCATCCGGATTTAATCCCCATAAAGCTTTCCCCGATCCTTTTACCCAGGTACGATGAGTATTGGTTGGACCAAACCAATAACAATATGGTTGTCCTTCTCCACGTGCGGCTATAAAAGAACGAAAATCGGTCAATGCATCTTTATAAATTTCTTCCTTCGCCTCCTCAACAGATTTCCCTGACTCCACCAACGCTGTTACGCTTTGTGAGAATTTACAAAAACGTTTTCCTTCATTTTGATATTCGTTTCTGGGTGCGCCGTAAGGAGCATTTTGAGGAGTACCTGGCGACCACACTTTGTATGTATAGCCAATATGGTAACCTGCTTTTTCAAGTATAAGCGGATAACTGGGAATATCAGGATCCCAAACAGCTCCCTGTAATATTGCACCAAGTCCTGTTCTGTAAAAGTACTGCCCCGATAACAAAGAGCTTCGACAAGGAGTACACGAAGGTGACGTTACATGAGCATGATTAAACTTTACTCCTTCCTCTGCAAACCTGTCGAGTGCGGGGGTTTCAAATGCGGTGTTTGGTGCAAATGAGTTGTATGTGCTTGCATACTTCCCCCAATCATCAGCAAAGAAGAAAAAAATATTTGGTTGACCCGACTTTTTATTTTTTGAAAAAGCATTGCATGCCATGAGCATTACAATGAGCACTATAAGTGATATTTTTTTCATAATATGACTTTCTAATTCAAGAAGATGGCTTCGTGTGAAACCACCTTCCAATAAATATTTTCCTATTACTTAGGCCTTAACTTCTGATTTTCCTAGTTGGCATTTTCAGCCGACTTATTATCTACTTTTTTTAGTGCTTTTAAGCTTTTTAACTTCTCGGGATTATCAATACTCCAATAATTAATCCCCAAAACCTCGTATCGTTTTAATTGTTTCGATAAAATCATATCCCGGTATTCGCTCCACGCTAATCTATCACTGGATGGTTTAGCCCAGCATTTTTCGCAAAGGGTTGCAAGCCGCGGATATACTCGTGCCTCGAAGGTATTCATCCTTCTAATCTGCTCACTCCAAACACAAGAAATTATTCCTTGAGCCAAATGTTTTTTGCTTTCATCGTAATTGACTAAATCCAACAAAGGTTCCCAAGCATATATTTCGGCAACAGAGATATTTCCACCCCATCTTGCACCGCCATCTTTCTTGGTATTTGCCATATCTAAATAGGTATAGTTTCCCGGAGAAAGAATAAACGGTTGATCAAGTTTCTGCAATTTGGCATCCATTGGCATTTCAATATCTTTCCACCACGCAATTTGACCAAAACGCCACCATTGGATTAAATAATCTTTGTTCTGAATACCTTTTTCAAAAGCGTCGTCCCATAACACAGGAGTTACCTTCAATTCTTCTTTAACAAACGCAGACATCTTTTTTGCAAAGGCCGTAATTTCTTCGTCGTTATATACCTCAGCCCCCAGGTTTACCTCATCAAAGCCGAGATGAAACTCATCAGACTGAAAAAGCTGGTACATTTCACGCAAGATGTTACGACAAAACTCTGCACCTTTTTCATCAATCCTAATAACTTTCTTTTTCGCCCTGGTATCTTTCTCACTCCCCAGTTCAGGATAAGCACGTATTACTGCATGCATATGCCCGGGCATATCAATTTCTGGCAAAACATTTATAAACTGAGCATTAGCGTAAGCAATGATCTCATTCACATCCTCCTGGGTTAAAAAGTAAAAATCACCTTTGCCCTTGCTTGACCTATCTCCCTGTGCTCCTACCGACGTTAATTTCGGATAAACCTTACTTTCAATTCGCCATCCATCATCATCAGAAAAATGTAGGTGTAGTGTATTCAATTTATGGATTGCCATCATATCTATGGTTTCCAGAATTTCTTCTTTAGTTCTGAAATGTCTGGAAATATCAATCTGTAATCCTCTAAACCTTTGAAATCGCGACTCGTCTTCAATTCTCACAGCAGGAACCTGCCAGCTTATTCCGGTTTGTACCGATTTTGAATAGATTTCCGGAGGCAGGAGTTGAAGCAATGTTTGAATTCCCCAAAATGCTCCTTGAGGAGAATCACCGGTAATAGTTATACTCTTTTTCCCGCTTACCAGAGTATAGGCGTCGCTGTTTTTGCTAAGCTTTTCATTTAATTCAATTCTGATGCCCCTCTTTTGCTTTTTGTCGGTAACAACCAAATTAAAGCCTGTTGATCTTTTAATTCGTTTCTGTAAAAACAGTGCAACATCTTTCAAGCCTTCTGAATAATATATCTCTGTCGTTTCGCTTAAAACGAAATCTTTTCCCTTTTCTATAACCTCCACTTTATTGGGTTGGGGAATAATTCCTAATTTCTTATTGTCATTTGCAAAGGTGATTACGGAGAGAAACAAAACACATTGCAATAGTAAAATTCTTACTCTATACTTCATGATAATTTTTTAAAAAACTTCAAATATGTACTGATACAAATAGCATCAGCGTTTGACCTATTTAATCTTGCTATATACCTTAATATCATCTGGGACTAATCCTACCCATTTAACACCCGTCACCTCTTTATAAGAAGCAGATGTTTTAGCGTAAAAATCAATATTATAGGTATTGCGTAAGTTCACATGCAGTTTATCTACAAGCTCCTCATTTGCTTTAACAGTCAAGGTCCCACCCTCGTTAATGAGTTCACAATTGTAAGTATTGAAGGTACCATCAGGCTGTTCTACGATGTATGCATTCGTTAGAGCGACCTCTTCCATACATTTAAATACCTCATGTACGAAGTTATCGATCCCCCATTTTTGCCTCCACGTTGGATGCGGGTATCTATGCCAATAACTCATCATGTCAATGTATGATTCCCCTAATAATACAGGTTGCAACTCAGCTTTTCCCGACCCAACAGGTGTCTCTAAATATTGCATGGTCTCGATATATGGATCAGGTGTAAAAGAGAAGCGTAGTTTCCCTGATTCATGATTAACCAGCTGCATAAAAGTTCCTAATGAGTTCATGGCCAATTTCAGAAACTTCTCATCGCCCGTAAGCAAATACTGGTACCATATCCCATATGTTTTCCAGGCAGACCATCCACATGGAGAATTCATCATTCCATGCATGATATTTATTGTATACTGTGCTTCCCAGAATCTTAACGTAGCTCCAACCATACGAGAATCAGGCATTTTTAAGTAAGTCAAACACCTGTGCTTGTCGGTTAACATCAATGACGCATCCCGATATTTATTTCTCACGTCCTCATCATCAGATCGAAGGGCTCCCAATGCTAATTGCGATGCCGAACAAGAAATCATGCCATCTTCAAAGGTCATCTGGCCCTCAGTTTCCACATTATCTCCACGTTTTGCCAAATCATCTAAGGCTTTCTGTACTGCTTCGAGGTGGCGATTGTAACGCGTCTTCCATTCAGGAAATTGTGAAGCCAGCACTTTGGCTTCAGTAAGGTATTCCATAATCGACTTAGCCAAATAAATCACCGAAGTATAATGTACATTGTGGCCACTATAAAAGCCTCCATCCTCTCTCTGTTTACGCATTAAGAACTCAACCAATCCCGCAGCATTTTCCATGTCGGTAATATCATTCGTCACCTGATATCTATCGGCAAGCACACCAATCATAGTCGCAGCATCCTGGATTCTAAATTTACCATCACGCATCTCTTTCGTCTCTGGATCAAACAATTCAAAGAACAGTTTTTGAAAGATCTCTTCTGCCTGTTTATCAACCTCCTTATTAGGCAAGTGTTTGCGCGCCAGGAAATAGCTATAGAATGGATAAAAACACTCAGCATGGTGTGTTGATGTAGGCTTACATTTTAAGGATTCATTTCGCGCTCTGTCAAGGTACCAACTCCATGGTTCCCGACAAAATGCAATGGCTTCTGATACTTGACCTTCTTCATTACTCGCTATGATTTTGTACTGACCAATGCCTCTATCCATCTTAAACTTTAGGTCATATACTCCGTTTTCACGTTGAACAGGATCAATTTGTTTAACAACATTTTTGGGTCCATACACTTTAACCTGCGGCTTAGATTCTGATACAATTTTACCGCAAATCATCTCATTCTCAGCGACAGTATAAAGATCAAGCTCAATAGCAGGAGCATTGGTTATCGAGCTTATGAAGTCATTATATTCATCTAGTCCTCCTAACTCTTTCAGGTATAACCTAACCGTGTGCTCTTCACCTGGCAACAACTCATTCATATGTTGTGGATGTCTATCAGGCAATGGCAAACAATGCAATAAATCAAGACTGACAGTATAGATACGATGACCTGCGACATATGCATTTTTATAATTCTTATAAGGACGATGATTGTGATACTCGTAATTCCATGAAGCAATTGGATCAGGAGAAGCAAATGCCAACACTCTACCCAATGGAGACATAAAATAGCCACCAAAGTGCGTTTTTTCAGCCCTTAGCATAGTCGGGAAAAACTTATTGTTCCACTCCGGGTATTTATTCATATAAGTATCGACACCGAGAATCAGACGCTCGTACTTTACGTCATAACGCTCTCTCCCTTCATTCTTTATAGAAGCAACGATCTGTAAATCAGCGTCGTCATTTTTATATTGCAGATGATATTTCAGCGTCCCTTTTTGTCCTGAAAATATCAACGCATTACGATCCTCAACCGAAAGCTCAACCCCTTCAAAAGAAGGCCCAGCATGCTTATCATTACGAAATGCAATGGCATTCTTATTTCCTTTTGTCTTGTATTCTACAATTTGCCCCTGCTCATTGATTTGTACTTGCCAGGTAGGTGATTTCAGTGTGTATTGTCCAAACACATTGTTTCTTCCAAACACAACGAGAAGAGTTAAAACTATGACTATTCTTAATTTCATGATTATTCTTAAAGTTTAGTGCTATCCATTTAGAGAAGATTATTAGTCGCCCAGTTGTTTCATTTTAAACCTTCGAAGTTTTGCAGGCGTATGAGCTTCTATCATCAATTGTTCCGCCTTCTTCACTTGTTCGGGATACTGTTTGGCCACATTGTTTTCTTCCCGAATATCTGTTTCCAGATTATATAATTCCAATTCCCGATTTCCTTTTTTGATTTGCTTGCGAATGGCTTTCCATTTACCAAACCTAACCGCCTGCTGCCCTTGCATCTCTGGATATTCCCAATAAAGATATCCATGCTCTTTTTGCTTGTCACCCAACAATTCCGGTAAGAAACTAATACCATCAATGTCAGTGGGCACTTTTGCTCCGGTTAACTCACATAAAGTAGGAAGAACATCATAAAATGCAGAAATATGTTGTGATCGTGTTCCTGCTTTTATTTTACCTGGCCAACTTGCTATCATAGGAACACGAATTCCTCCTTCTTGAAGGAAACATTTTCCCCAACCGTATTCTTCATTAAACTGCCCCCCACTATTAAACCATGGCGAATCGGAACCTCCATTAAAAGTAGGTCCATTATCTGAGGTAAAGATGATAAGTGTATTATCATATAACCCATTCTCTTTTAAGTATTGAACCAATTGTCCGACCTGCTCATCCAAATAGGATATCATAGCAGCATAACCGGCATGAGGATATCGGTGTGGGAAATAACCTTTATTGCCCAGATATGGTTTTTCGTCACCAAATTTATCGACATAATAGTCTACCCACTTTTGAGGTGCCTGAATGGCTACATGAGGTATTGGAGTAGCCCAATAAAGGAAAAACGGATTGTTTTTATTTTCATCTACAAAGTGCATCATTTCCCGAAACATTACATCTGGTGCATATTCCTTTAGGGAAAACTTAGCATAGCTTTCCAAAGCTAGCGGATCGGCACCTTTATTAAGCTTGGAATGAATAGGCACAGTATCATTATCAAGATATATTCGGTTTTCATTTAAATATAAATGAACCGGATAATAGGTATGGGCCTGACGCTGACAGTTATATCCACAAAAGAAATCAAATCCTTGTTTATTGGGGATACCTTCGGTATGAGGAGCTCCCAAGCCCCACTTTCCAACAGCGCCTGTAGTATATCCTTGTGCTTGTAAAAGCTTGCCAATGGTTTTTGTATCCTTTAAAAGAGGTCTTTGTCCTTCAAGCGTAGAATCAGCTAGCATAGCACGATAATTTCCAACATTCCCACGGGAAGTCCATTCATCGTTTCCCCGAATATATGAATGCCCGGTATGCTTTCCTGTTAGTAACACACACCTTGAGGGTGCACAAACCGGAGATCCCGAATAGTGCTGGGAAAATAACATCCCGTTTTTCGCCAGTGCATCAATATTGGGAGTTTCAATACGTTCTTGGCCGTAACAGCCCAATTCTCCATACCCCAAATCATCGGCCAGGATATATATTACATTGGGCTTTGAAGCTGTTTCTGTTTTACTTGCGGAACAAGTAAGATGACATAGAAACAACAAACAAGATATGTTTATTAACTTACTCATTGCTGATCTAACTTTAAATATTTCACTACGATTAATAAATCAATAACTAAAAACACATAGCGGCATTAGTATACCGCTATGTGTGATTCTTTTTAATATCCTGGATTCTGTTGCAGATTAGGATTCTTTACAATCTCCTCTTCAGGAATTCCAAACCATTTGTGGTGTTCTTTTAAGTTTTGGAACAACTTTGGATTTGATTCTTTTGCGAATTCTGAGGCCTTTTTAAAGGTTTCATATCCCCAGTGCCATAAATACCATCTGCGTAAACCTTCTCCTCCTAATTCCCAGCGATTTTCATTAATAATTGCTTGTCTAAACTCCTCTTTATTTAAACCTGCTAAATCATGATTGTTATCACCGAAAGCTCGTCTCCTAACAGTATTAATTGCTTCATAAGCATCAGCAGTAGGTCCATTCAATTCATTTTCAGCTTCTGCATAAATCAAATACAATTCAGCCAATCGTTGCAAATGAATATCCCTTCCTCCGTTATTAGGAGCCTCATCCCAGGCAATCCATTTCAAATTATAATACCCACTTCTTCCAGGAAGACCTGCTGAGCCTCCTCCTGTTAATTTAAAGCTAGTACCGTCAGTAAATTTCAATTCACTCCACCAAAGCTCTCTACGTGAATCACCTTCTTCAAAACTGTCATAATTCTCTTTAATCGTTTGATACATTCCCCATCCCTGGAATAGGCTACCCGGATTTCTTGACTTTTTATCCGTAGATAACTGTCCATCAGGTCGAATTACCGACTCACCTTCTGGAATCTGAAAATTCTTGTTATCATCAAATGGACGTGGAGAAGAAAATGAATGCAATGTTGAAGCTTTAATATCCGCAGCCTTAGGAACAACATGAATCAATTCACTATTCATTTTGTTTGTCCAGTCGAACACATCGTAGTATGAGTTCAACAATGAATGACCTGAATTGTCGATCACATCTTGTGCTAATACTTTGGCTTCCTGCCACTGATTTCCTAATAAATAAACCCTTGCCAATAAACCTTTGGCAGCCCATTGAGTTACCCTTCCAGCTTGAGAAACAGATGTTGGCAATCCTTCTGCCGCAGCCTTCAAGTCGCTTATTACTTGATTTCTTACTTCATCAGCCGCGGTAGTACCCAAAACTTCTACTTCATCCAGATTTAACTCATCCAGCCAAACAGGAACATTTCCCCATACAAGATTAAGATGATGATAAAAATAACCACGCATAAACTTTACTTCAGCAACGGTTTTCTTTTTGAAACTATCGGAAAGACTATCTGAATCTTCCACTCTGCTAATTACTAAATTTGCGGCCCCAATAGCTTTGTAATATACTCTCCACATCGAGCTATATTGGTTGGAAATTGTTTCCATTTCGGCATACTGATAGGCCATTTTCGCTAAATTTCGTGTAATCGACACATCAGTTCCAAAATCACCTAAAAACATCCAATCAGATTCTGCGATAGAAGCAGTATGGAAAAAATTGTATACGCCAAAAACTGCGGCCTCTACTTCAGCTTCAGTATTAAAATACTCAGCAGGTGAGATAAAGCTTTTAGGGTTTTCCTCCAAAACATTTTCACAAGCAAAGAAAACCAGAAATGAAAATGCTAGTAATATATTTTTTACTTTCATAATGTTAACCTTTAAAAATTAGAAATCTGCTTTTACTCCGATCAAAAACATTTTAGCTGGAGGATATCCATTGCTATCAAATCCTCGTCGTGTTGAATGAGTTCCTGTTGCATTAACATCCGGACTGAAGCCCTTATAATTTGTAATAGTGAATACATTCGTTGCAGTTCCATAAATCGCTAACGATTCTATAATATTACTCTTTATTGGTAGTTCATAGTTAAGATTCAGGTTTTTCATACGGAAATATGATCCATCATAAATATCATAACTACTTCCCCCTCGTCCAGTGTAATTGTTGTAATACGTACGTTGTTGTGTTCCCGCTTTTGGGACATTTGTGTTTGTATTTTCGGGAGTCCATCTATTTCTAAATTTCCCGTACACATTAGATGCGAATCCGGTATTAAAAATTCTTCCGTCAAGGTCGTAAATGTCGTTTCCATAACTGAAATCGAAAAAGGCACTTAAAGTGAAACGCTTATAGGTAAATACATTATTAAAACCTCCATAAAAATCGGGTGTTCCCTTTCCAATAATTTGTCCATCATTTACGTTAATAACCCCATCTTTATCGACATCCTCAAATTTCATAGCTCCCGGCACATATGCTCCACCAAGACCTTCATCTCCTTCTTGCCACAAACCGATAAATTTAGCTCCAAAGAAAGTACTTACCGATTCACCTACTATCAACCTCGAGCCAACACCATTTTCAATAAATTCCTTTCCTTTCGATAGTTCCAGAATCTCATTTTTATTTGATGAAACAGTCAAATCGGAAGACCATGTGAAATCATTCTTTTTTAAGATAACACCTCTAAGTGTAACGTCGATACCTTTATTTTGGAGAGATCCCACATTCTCAAGTCGACTTGAAAAGCCTGTCTGATAAGGAAGTTCTCTTGAAAGTAATAAATCAGTTGTTTTTTTAGAATAGTAGTCAACCTCAATACTAAGTCTGTTCTTAAATAATCCTGCTTCAAAACCAATGTCATACTGATCTGTTACCTCCCACTTAAGACTAGGATCTGCTGAGCCTGCAGGTAGAAATGTAACCAACTGCTGATCTCCCAAGTAATTTTTACCCGCCGATAAGCGAGCCAATGTTGCATATGGAGCAATTGATTGACTACCGGTTTTACCGTATGAAACTCTCAATTTCAGGTTACTAAAAACATCCAGGTCTTTAATAAAATCTTCCTCAACTAATCTCCAGGCAATCGCAGCTGATGGGAAAAAGTGCCACTGATTTCCTTCAGCCAGTCGGGAAGAGCCATCATGGCGACCAGAAACGGTCAATAAATAACGATCTTTATAAGAATAATTTAAACGGTAAAGACCAGATAATAATGTCCAGCTACTTTCGCCACTATTTGCGGTTAATAGTTCAGGATCTCCTGTCTCAACGGCATTGAAAGTGGTTACATCATTTGTAAATCCCTTAGCACTCATGCTTAGGCTCTCTCCTTTATAACTCTGATAAGTCCAACCTCCTAAAACATTAAAACTATGATCCTCTATATCATACGAATAATTCAATGTATTTTCATTTTGGATGGTTCTTCCAAAGTTAGTACTAATGCTTGCCTGTCCTCCTCTTGCTGCTTCAAAGTTTGTTGGCAGATTAACTGAATTATAGGTATTTTGCTTGGATGTGTTATTATCAAATCCAAATGTAGATTTAAATATCATCCCTTTTAAAGGCATCAATTGTACATAAACATTTCCTAATGCTCTATCCTTAACGGTATTATTAATTCTTAGTTCATTTTGAGCTACAGGATTATTGTATGTACTACCATTAATTGCATCTACTCTATGAAAACTGCCGTCTTCTAAATACACAGGAGCTGTAGGAAGAATATAATTCCCTAAAGCCGAAGCCCTTGGATTCTCACGATCTGATTTGGAAGCATTAAGCGATGCACCAACCTTCGCAAATTCTCCAAGTTTCTGATCAAAATTAAAACGTATCTGATAACGGGTATAACTTGATCCTAATTGAATACCATCTTGGTCGAGATAATTGAGAGAGACGTAATAGTTACTTTTCTCAGTATTATTATAAAAGTTTAGCGTATTACTTGTCATAGGAACATCTCTGAATAGAATATCCTGCCAATCGGTATTAGAAACTTCATCCAAATTTGGGAAAGGCTGAGTAGTACCAATTACTTCTGCGAACTCATTGCGGTATTCTGCAAACTCAGGTCCATTTAATAAATCCAACTTTTTTATTGGCGACTGCATCCCCCAGTAACAATCGAAAGAAACTCCAAATCCTTTACTTCCTGATCCACGCTTGGTAGTAATTAAGATAACACCATTCGATCCACGCGATCCATAAATAGCCGTTGCTGACGCATCTTTTAAAACTTCTACCGATTCAATATCATTAGGATTTATTGAGTTTAGATCTCCTCCTCCAATAAATCCATCAATAACATACAATGGTTCATTCCCTGCATTTATAGAATTCCCCCCACGAATACGTATTGAAGCTCCGGAACCAGGAGCACCACTGGTAGTTGAAATCTGAACTCCCGAAATTCTACCTTGCAATGCCTGATCAATTCGCGTAACCGATTGTTTTGAGATTTCTTCCGCTTTAACTGTTCCAACAGAACCAGTCAAGTCGCTTTTCTTTACCACACCATAACCAATAGCAACTACCTCGTCAAGACCAACAGCATCAACCATCATTTTAATATTAATGACAGTCGCACTTCCTACAGGAATCTCCTGTGTAGCCATCCCAATAAAAGAAAATACCAATGTAGCTCCTTCAGGAACGTTTGCCAATGTATAATTACCATCACCATCGGTAACCGTACCAATAGTTGTTCCTTTCACAATAACACTAACACCAGGCAACGATTCTCCAGCATCATCAACTACTCGTCCGCTAATCTTTACATTCTCTGCAGCAACTTCGCTAATATTTCCTTTTGAAAGAACAATTAGGTTATCATGAAGTGAGAATTTAATATCCTTCTCTTTTAATAGTCCTAGAAGGATTGATTTTACAGATTGGTTTTTAGCATGTACACTCACAGTTTGCTCAACATCGATCAAATCGGCATTGTACACAAAAAAATAGTCTGTATTGTCCTCTATTCGGTCCAAAACAACTTCAAGCGATTGATTTTTAATATCAATCGACAGTTTAGCATCCTGAGAGTACGAGTCGACCGCAAAGGTCTGTAACATACTCAGAAAGAAGCAAAAAACACTAATTCTTAACATTCTAATTAGTTTTTTAAAGGCACCATCATCCCATAACGGAGACAGACAAAAAGCCTTTGGTTCTCGTCTTTTTTTCATAAATTTACATTCTAGAGTGAATAATTTAGTAAGTACTCGCTCTGCAAATACAGTGAGAAGGTGGTTCCAGCACTTTCTCACTTTGCAGTTTATTTCAATTTCAAAATCACTTTCTTTCGCTCATATTTTCCATCAGTCTTGCTTTTTCGTTCAATGATTTCATATCTTATTGAAGTAGTCTGGGCTAAAATTCGCAGCATTTCTTCTAAAGGTTCATCCTTAAAAGTTGCCTTAAATCGATATTTCCTGAGTTGCTCATCTGCAACCTCTATATCCACATTATACCAGCGTTCAATGCGATTTACAACCTTACCTAAAGCCTCGTTATTAATGATCAGATATCCCTTCTTCCAGGCGCTCAACCGCTTTGCATTAACCTCCGATAACTTCAACTGTTTTGTATTACGATCAAACGTCATTTGCTGGTTAGGTTTTAACACATGTTTAAAACGCTGCACATTGCCTTCTAATGCAACTTTTCCTTCCTCAAGAATAACATCTACCTGGTCATCATCGGCATATGCTTTCACATCGAATTTTGTTCCCAACACTGTCACATTCAGCTCCTTGGTACGCACTATAAATTTTGCTCCCTTTTGATGCTCAACATCAAAAAAAGCTTCTCCTTCTAATTTTACCTCTCTTTGATCTTTAAAGGCTGGAGGATATTTCAATTCAGATCCACTATTCAACCATCCCGTTGATCCGTCGGGCAACTGAAACTCCACACGCGAACCTGTAGGAGCGTTTATGCTTACCCATGCCACATCCTTCTTTGTTCCCCCTACTTGCCAATCGTTTTGCACAAGCATCCACAACGAGAACAGAGCAATAGGAATCAATAATACAGCTGCTGCATATCGATATATCTTCCATAAATGAACCTTTTTCGCTTGCCCCTTACCCTGCTTTTGAATGGTATCCTGAACACGTTGATATACATGATCCAGCTCCATTTTATCAGTCGTGGTCTCCACAGTATCATCCCACTGATTCTCAAACGACTCATGAATCTCAGCATTAGATTCCGATTGTTGAAGTAATTCTTTTACCTCTTTAAATTCGTCGTACGAATACTTTCCACGCACAAATCGATCAAGTAATTTTCTATTTTTTTCTTTTTCCATTGATATAAATTAAGAGACGGTTTAGTGTCGCTTGTACATGTTATATCCGGATTCAGAAAAATCCCTAAAGAAAAAATCAACTTTTTTTGAAAAAATCTAATCTTAAACAAATAAATGGAAGAAAACCAGGCCTGTAATATCGTCTTTTTCAAACGCTTCCTTCAAGAATTTCATTGCCTGAGTAATATGATATTCAACTGCTTTTGTAGTAACATTTAATTCATCAGCAATCTCCTTCAGAGATTTACCTTCTATTTTTTTCTTTCGAAAGATATCCTTGCGTTGTTCAGGTAATTGTTCTATTAATTGATTGAGTTTGTTTTCAAGTATTTCATACTCCTGCTTCTGATCGAAGCCATCTTTATGCGGAGTAAACTCATACAACAGATCGTGCTTGATCTCTTTTAACTGCGATAGTTTGTTGAATTGTTTTCTGATAGCATTTAGCGCGATAGTAAAAAGATATGACTTAAATGATGTGTTGGTTTTAAGATTCTTACGGTGCTCCCAAACCTTCACAAATACCTCCTGCACAATATCTTCAGCAGCCTCGGTCGATTTCAGATAGCCCATCGAAAACTTAAAAAGAGCAGTGCTATATTCATCAAAAAGCAATCGGAATGACTCATGAGAATCTCTCTTCAAACCATCAATTAATGCTTTTTCATTGTATTCGCGCCCTATCATATCTTTGCTGATTGCTTCTGCAAATTAATGTAAAATATTTCTATTACGCTACATAGGTCGAAGAATTACCGAATTGCGAGGTGAAAGGGAGGTATGCTTAAAGGACTGATAATCTTGTGCAGAATGAAACAATGAAGTCGCTGCATTTCACTCATAAAGAGGCCATCTACTAAAAGATAGCCTCTTTCTTTTTCTCGATACCTTTCAGCGCCCAGAAGGATCTGGAAGCATATTGAGGCAGCCCTAGCAAGGCTGTGGATATATCACTAAAAATTCATGTACACCGACAAGGAGAAGTTTCTATTGAGAGTTTTCCAGGTCTGTCTCGTTTTTAGGTTATCAATAGTCGTAACCCAAATCTCTTCCTGAGCTGTTTTAAATAAATCTTCAGCATTAAGTCCCACTGTCATAAAACCTTGAAAAAAGCTTTGTGATAAATGCATATCAAACTTTGAGTATGCTTTTCTAGCTGAATACGCTTCTGTGTTCTTACCATAATAAGCATATTTAAAGTCCATCACAGGCCCCTTCCCTGTTCTTATCTTTAATTCAGACTTTACATTCCAATTGTAGCCGCTACGGTTAACCTTTAATTTATTGTCTTTTGATTTCGGAAACCACTTTCTCATCCCTAGAAATCCAACCGAAAAATCTATTTGATCAAATGCTTTCAACATATATCTGGAATCAATTCCCGCAGAATGTGAATTCGAATAATTTTCAAAACTCGTTGTAATCACCTTATCCTGAATCTCGTAAACCCGCTGAATAACATCGTGTGTAGAACGACCAAACAGGGTCGTGGTAATGCTATGTTCAGCAGTTCTGATTTCATGAAACAGCTCCATATTATTCACACGCTCTGGTTTCAGATTCGTATTCCCCTTTAACACGTTGAATGGATCCTGAACCTGCAATGTCGGATTTAATTGCTCATATTGCGGTCTATTAAATTTTTGATTGTATATCAATGAGATACTGTGAGCAGGCAATCCCTCTCGAAAGTTGTACTGGCACATCACATTGGGCAAAACCTTAAAGTACCGCTGATTAATTTTTACATTCTTCAATTTCTCTTTTCCGTTGCTATGAAATACTTCG
Organism: Puteibacter caeruleilacunae; assembly: GCA_005217565.1. Lineage (GTDB taxonomy): Bacteria > Bacteroidota > Bacteroidia > Bacteroidales > Prolixibacteraceae > Puteibacter > Puteibacter caeruleilacunae. The sequence goes on along the minus strand of SJCO01000022.1, from coordinate 51,747 downwards.
AAACGACCACCTGCACCAAGCATAACCTTACCAAGACTCACTTTCCCAATCCAATACGCATTGTACTGCTGCTGAAGGAAATCATATTTCGATTTATTGAAGAAACGTTGATTATCCTGATCAACCTTAAACTTTAATCCATTTGCTGATAAGCCGCTCTCTATACCGACTTTCGAGAACAAAGAATCCTGATAATCCAATTTCAACTGCCCCATCTGGTAGTCAGCATTACTGGGATTATGCGTATTAATATCCAGATCATCGATTGTTTCAAAGATTTTCAGCTTACTATCCAGACTTCCATCAGATACATTTAGATTGATGTCTAAACGCCTGCCTAATGAATATTCCTTCTCATAGGTTAATGAAATGTCGGAGCCTGAAAAATCGTGATCTTCGATAGCGTGAATCAACCGATCTTTATGCAGTTTAGTCGTGTTTTTCGATTTTTCATCCGATTTAGAATCATACTTACTATGTGTTGCTTCCAGCGTTAAATTTTCTTTGGGAGCAATCTCATAATTTGTTGTCAACGAAAAATAACTGCTATTCATCTTAAAGTCACCTTTAGCCGATGTAAACAAGTCTCTCCCAGCATTATTTAAATCCTGACGGACACTTCTAATTTTGTAGGGCAGTTTTGACTTATAGTATCCTAAAATTCCAGACACATCCCACTTTCCCTTTTTAAAAGTAGACATGACGCCTGATCCCAGGCCTGCAACATCTACATAACCTCCAATACTGGAATTAAAACAATCCATTCTACCACGCTTAAAAATCACGTTAATAATGGCATCCACCCCTTCACTATCATATTTAGGAGATGGTGAGGTAATAACCTCAATTCTTTCGATGGATGCAACAGGAATCATCTTTAACAGATTTTGAGGATTTAGCGTTAGTACTGACTTACGACCGTTAATTAAGATCAAAACATTACCACTTCCTCTAATCTTCAAAGTTCCTTTAGGTGACACTTCAACAGAAGGAATCTGTTTTAGAATTGTTCCCATATTCCCACCCATGCTCACAAGCTCTGGAGTTACGTTAATAGCCTGCATCCCAGGACTAGTTTCAATTATCTTTCGCCTTCCTTTAACATTCACCTCCGATAATAATTCGGTTGACTCGTTTAAGTGTATCAATCCCAAATCAGTATTTTCCTTGCTGATCGAAATATTATCGATTTCCTTCTTTTCATATCCCATAAGAGAAACTACCAATTTATACTTTTCATGATTCTTTACGGGCAAAACAAATCCACCTTCAGCTGCAGATGCGACTCCCCCAACCAACTGGTGATCCAACGTATATAACGCTATATTCGCAAATGCCTGAGGATTGTTTTTTTGATCCACTACCTTTCCTGTGATTTTATATTGTGCTTGCAATTGCAATCCAAACATCAATAAGCAACCTAATATTAAAACAATTCTTAATTTTTTCATATTCAATATCTCGTTATTCTAACCTGCATTATTCGTTTCTAAGCATTAAGAAACTGCGAGGGTCGTCGTATTAATTCCAATTATTTAAAGTGGAGATGATTATCAAATCGAGAATAGATATTCCTCCAATAATAACTACCCAAGCCCACCACTTCAGATGAAAATTTCGTGCTATTATAGCCTCGGCATAAGTCCAAATGGAGATGTAAACCAACCAAATCCACCAAGAGTGTATATGGTGTACAATCATCACAATCATTCCAGCCATAAACACAGCCATTACCGTAATAAACTTGATCAAGTCTTTATTCTTCTCTTTCATAATACCTTGTTTTAAGTGATAACGGGAGTTTATAGCTGTCCATCATTACCAATCCCTGCATTCATATTAACTGACGGACAGCAACACTACAGTGTATCTTTTATTTGATCTTTGTCCAGGTTTCTTTTAGCGTATAACCTTCGTACCGGTAGGAAACTTCAATAATGCCTGACTTCTTCATCATCAGTTTGGCATCTACTTCGTAAGACTCATCTTCCCATTCGAAGGAGTATCTGCATTTCCCCTTTTCTCCATTGAATGTAATATCCGTGACCGCTTTTTCGAAGGCTTCTTGTTTATTACCCGACTCATCGGTATACTCCACAATGTATCCATTCACCTTTCCATTGTTCCTGAACTCAATCACTGAATCTTCGTCAGTGCCTTCCATCTTTACTTTCCACCTGCCAATAAGAGATGTTTCTTTCTGTGCGAAAACCTGCGTAAAACTTGCCAAAACAATGGCAATAATTAAAAATAGAACCCTATTCATTTTGTTAAATTTTAAATGGTTATTAAATATTTGATCCGAACTCAATTGAATTCTTAGGCAAACATAGGGCATACCATTACGCTAGTCTTCCGAGGCTATAAAACGGGACTAATTAAAAAAAACATAGGTGTTCAGGTTTATCGGGGCGGACATATAAACAATAGGTTTACAACTTGTTATGAATCTTCCTGTATTCTGAAGGAGTTAATCCGGTTTCTTTCTTAAAAGCAGTATAAAAGGTGGTTTTACTATTAAAACCAACCTCAAAAGCAATTGCAAGTATCTTAAAATGCTTTCCTTTTTCTGTTGTCAATAGTTCCCTGGCTTCGTTAATTCGATACTGATTAATAAAATCAAAGAAGTTGAGTTGCTTTCGTTCATTAATAACCTGAGAAACATGATGGACTGTTTCATTAACTTCTTCGGCAAGATTATTAAGTCTGATTTCAGGATTCTGCCATAGCTTCCTGTTGTCCATAACATCGGTAATCTTTTCCCAAAGCTGTTCCGAGGTATCGCTTTTCAACGAAGATTTTGCATATTTTTTATTGGCCCTGGAAGTCTGCAGCTCTTCATAATCACCTTGAATTGTAAAGACCGGGAAACGAATTGCTAAAACCGCAAAACCGAAGAAAAAGAAGCTTGTAATAAGCGACTCAATTTTCATAAAAAAGAACCATTCTTTTTCCCAAAAAACCGAAACAATGTTACTCTGGAAAATTGCAAGATATATGAGGATTGAGAGTCCGATAATATTTCTCAACCAGATAAATTCAGTCTTACTCTTACCTACAAGTTTTACCGCAAATTTCATTTTACGGAGCTTAAAGTATAATCGAATAAGGGGGATGATATTTGAGAACAATGCAATCAAGTAATCTAGAATCAAGATATCACTAGTAGTTGCTAATTGTTTGAATGAGTCCTCACCGTCAATCAACATTGAAAGCGCAACAAATCGAACAATGGTCACCATGATGATGAAGAAATGAAAGCCCTTTAAAACCTTCGTCAGCTTTAATAACGAGCTCGTATAAAGCAAGATCAGGTAACCAACCAAATGATAATGAAGGTATGAATACCCCGACCAAAACATCGTCTCAAAATTATTATAGCTGTAATATGAATCAATCAAATTGTGGGTAAGCAAAAGAATAATTAAAACAAGGATACTCTTTGCTTTGCGATTATTGGCATGGATGTTTTTATTTGTTACAATAAACAAGGAAAACAGAATTCCCCATGATGCTCCAATGATAGGGATAATATTGAGTAGGTTCATGTATGCAACTATAATTTAAGCGATCTGTAATACGATACGAAGATAGATTATTATAGCAAGCATAACCTATGATTGAGACACTTTTTTTAGGATGAGCCACCTGTCCCTGTCAAGAAGAGGCCATATCCTAAAAGATAGCCTCTTTCCTTTTCTCCTCCTTCACGCGTATATCAAAGATCCATGCACGCTGATGAAGGTTAGTGGATAATGATGATGTTATCCATTCCATAATTTCTTTGTGCACTAATCCTTCTTCTCGGCTTAATTGAAATATCTCTTTCTGGCGAGGTGTTAGCGAATCTTGAAGTGCTGCAAATTTTATTTAATTGACAGCATGCTAAATTATCGGCGCATTAAACGGGTGTAGGGGTGTTTATAAACTAAATTCTATAATGACGACATACTGATACTTGCTTTCACCTGTTGTTATCGCGTTCTTATCAGCGATCAGCAAATGCGTGTCATTTCAGGATAATTAAACATGCTCTTTATCATAACTCGGCTTTTTCTGTTATAAATCTCGGATTCATTCACACTCCAATTCACTACTAACTCCCTACTAATTCCTATCAAAGCCTTTATATTAGGCACTTTGAGTAGGCTTTGATAGGAGTTTGACAAGGCTCGGAGAAGGCTTTGAGAAGGCTTTGACCCATCTCTGCTTTTTCTGATCTGGTTGTTTCTGAAACTTGACAAATGACAAAAATCACCGTCAAAAACACCCTCAAAAATGGTCACTCGAAAAAAAAATCAAAAAAATTTCAACTTTTTTTTGGTGACTTTTCGTGACTTTTCGTGACTTTTGGTGACTTTTCGTGACTTTTGGTAAAGCACTTCTCAAGTACCTCGCTTCAAGTCGTTTTGAGTTCTGAGAAATATCTCTTAAAATTGCATTGTGAGATTCAAAGAACGATGCATCTCACGGCAATAATGAAAGTTCTTTAAAGCAGAAATGCACGCTGAAATTTATCCACCTTGGAGAGGAAGATGATTGATGATCACTTCTTATTAACGTTGCCTGGAAGATGGTCATTGAGGCCTGAGGGCTGATATGATTTTTGATCTCAATCGATGAGGCGAAAGATGGTGGTAAATTGAAAAGAGCAATCGTTACGCTAACGATGCAGAGGGAAGCTCTCGACACGAAAAACGTAGAGTTGAGTCTCAAATATTAGCTCACAGACATGAATCGGCCGATTCGAGTTACTGTGATGGACATGTTGGTAAAGCCTGAATAGCAGGTCAAAAGAAATTAGTTCGCAGAACACAAAAGACATGCACATTGTCGTGGTTCTACCGTCATGAACATCGAGTATTCAGAATTTTAGTAGTACTGTGTTTGGCATAGTTTATATGCCCTAACCCGTAGTGTCTAAATTTCTGGAAATTAAGTTATCATCTGGACCCCCAGGCGTAATGCCTGTTGGTCTTCTCGTCTGAGGATCCAGTAATCTTTAAATCAAAACACCATGAGGAATATTGGAAACTCATCTATTGACTCAATGTCAACATCAAAACTTATTGTTGGTAACCAGAGTTTGGATACCACATCATCTGGAAACTATCGAAGGTTTTGCCTACCTGACAATAAACCTGAAGTAAAGCGTGATAAAAACTAATTAATTGGCCGTTAACATTCAAGTTTTCACCAACTTCTAATCACATTACCAATGTACACCGTTCCCATTGACCTACTATTGTTTAGCCTTCGTAAACGCAAGGTTAACCAGGTACGATTATACCTCTATTTGAAGTATATGGCCAGTGGGAACATTAAACTCACCAATGAGGTTATCGACGATATCTGCAGCAAGCTACACTGGTGTAAAAAGACATTCGAAAAACACCGCCAGTGGTTGCTCCGTAAGAAATGGATCAGTTATAATAACCGCACCAAAAGCTTACATATTAAGGGATATAAGAAGATAGTCATCAAGATAAAATTGGATAAACAGCACAACTGTGGCATTGGCTGCAGCATAGAGGATATTATCAAGTTCAGAGCCTTCTGTGTTGGTGCTGTAATCAGTTGGGGTAGTCGATTCCTGAATTGCAAGAAGAGAGCTTCGAAGTGTTTAAAGGGGGACTTCAATAAGGATGCTCATCATACAAAACATGAATACGAACTACCTAATCGATTTATTGGCAATAATCTTGAACTGCACTATACTACCATTAGTAAATACCGTACGCTTGCTGAGGATGAAGGATACATCATTATAAAGCAGCATTATCGTAAAACCATATGGGAAGGTGTGTATCTTACTGAGGTAAGACAGGCTCATCCCGAAATAGCAGAGCGTTTAAAGGTGCGTGATGGCCTTGTTGTTGAGCAACTGCCTAGTACTATTGTGTCTAATGTTGTGATCAAAAGAAAACGTGTGTATAGGCCTAAAAAGGCTGTTAGACGATGGATTACATGTAAAGAAGTTGCTGAGGCTAAAGCTGCAGGTAAGACTGCGGACGCTGAGGCTTCTTCAAGCAAGACTGCTTTTGCTAAGACTGCAGAGGCTGCTCAAATTGTATGCAAGTCAATGGTGAGTGATGAGAGCAAGAGCTCTATCGCGAAAACTGCAGAGACTTCAGGTGTAGCAAAGGTTAGTAACAGTACTATTAAAATAACAAAGCATAATGAACAAGGAAGCCCAAGTCTAATAATCTGAAGATCTAAGAATCCAGTAAACCAAGAATCGACACAGTCTGCTTCTTGACTGGAAAAAACTTCAACCGTGTAACCAGGGTCTCCTCTACAGAGAGCTTAACCAAGAAATAGAATCATGAGATATATTACAGAATTAGTGAAAAAAGAGAGAAAGTTGATTAAAGCTAACAACCATAGAACACTATCCGGCCTGCACAATTTTATCGATGAAGACCTTCTTAATTTCTGTCTTACAGGAATAAAACATCATCCCCTTGTATCTCCTTCCGGCCGTTCCCTGAAAAGCATGAACAAGTCTATATCCATACCCTACCTGCTAAAAGAACTGAAGGAGGGTGTTTACCATCCCGTAGCTGTGAAGATGAAACAGGTAATCGTAAAGAACAAGTTAAGGGATGTGGGCAAGTTACAGTTAGAGGATGAGTTGTTGCAGAAGGCAGTGAAGGTGATATTGGAGCCTGTGTATGAACAGGTGTTCTTCAACTTCAATATTGGGTACCGGAGAGGAAAGGATCAGTATGATGGACATTCGTGGCTACATCATCAGATCACACATGGTGGATACCGTTATCTGATTAAAGCTGACCTGCATGACTTCTTTAGTTCGATTGATCATGAATACATGATGGAGTTTCTGAAGGAGAGGATTGCTGATGATGTTATCCTGCACCTGGTGGAAGAATGGATGGCCGTAGGGAATGTAAACCGTAACAAGCCAGAAGAACGTCCACAAGGACTTATTACTGGTTCCCCTCTCTCTCCAATGCTAAGCAATATTTACTTGCACTACGTGCTTGATAATTGGTTTGTAAGCAGAATTCAACCTCTAATGCATAACACTAGTTTTATGGTTCGCTATTGTGATGATTTCATCATGGGATTCAACAACGCCAATGATGCACGTAGGGTGTACCGTACCCTCTTCAAACGACTGGCTAAGTATTACCTATACCTGAACCAAAGAAAGAGCTTTATGGTGTGGCTAGGTGCCTCCGATGGCGGCAATGAGATTGGTGCTGGTCAAAATACCGGAACTGCAGCTGGTGCATATAGCGCTTGCGGCTATGGTGATAATCCCAACTATGGCAACGACTTTAAACATCATACCTTCAATTTTCTGGGACACCACTGCTGGTTAGGAAAGACAAAGAAGGGCGAAGAGGTGTTGAGATGGAATGTGGTGGAAAGGTAGAACGGTGAAAAGGTAAACGGTGAAAAGGTGGAAAGTGCGAAGGATAGTACCCAGAGGAATAGGAAACCGGAAATCGGAAAAGGGAGACAGTATCGCTTCGATGAAATGCAGCCCGTTAGGGATGCCAATGGCTGTAGCAACAACGAGATATACAAGCAATCAACCACCACATAATCATCAACGCACGCTGCTGGGCGTTAGGCCAGCTAATATCTGTAGCAACAACGTGGTATACAAACAATTTACCACCACAACAACATCAACGCATTGCTGGGCGTTAGGCCAGCTAATGTCTGTAGCCTGGAAGAGCGTCAGCGATTCCAGGGTTAAAACGTATACCCCCAACAAAAATCGGGAAATATATTTGTGTGGTTACATACCTTTTTCTAGAGACATTATCTGCCCCAAAGGGCAGAACCATCACCACAGATTATTATAAAATTTGCGATCATCATATCTTGTTATTAATTTTGGTAATCATTTTATTAGTTGCTTTGCTCTGCCCCGCTCTGTCTAGCTCTGCTTTGCTCTGCCTCACTCTGCCTCGCTCCGTCTTTAGCAACTACATGATTAATTGTTACTACTTTTATTATGGAGAATAAAATTAACACACAAGATTCTATTAAAGAATCCAGAGTTGCTATTGAGGAAAAACTCGAAAGGAAAGCAAAAGCGATTGCCAATAATGCAAAACATATACTGGCAAAGAAAGGCTGGTCGATGGAACAATTTGCCGAGATAATGAGGAAAACACCTGAAGAGGTTACCTCTTGGATAAATGGTTGCCATAACCTTACATTTAAACAAATCTCGACAATGGAGGCTGCCTTAGGGACCAACCTTATGCACTGCGAACACACCTCTGTAGGATACCATAATTTATCACAAAAAACAGAAGCCGAGAAGATTGCTTACGCAATAAAGGAGTATAAGAATACTCATAATATGCAAAATTTTTTTGAGCAAAAATGGATTACGAGATTTATTGCTATGGTTGACTTTAAACAAAAAAATGGACATTGTAATATTCCTACTGCATCTAAGGAAATGGATAATTTAAGGCTATGGATTTCCACAAATAGAGCCAAATATAATAAAGGAAATTTAGAACCTGCAAAAGAAAATCTACTTCAATTAATTGGATTCACTTTCAATGTGCTGGATGCAAGATGGGAGGCAATGCTTAAACAACTTGAAAACTTTAAAGCAAAATACGGCCACACAAATGTACCCACAAACCCGGAATACAAACAACTTCATTCCTGGTTGGAAGCTATTCGTATATCGTACAGGAAGGGCAAGCTCAATGATGTAAAACTCTCTCAATTTAAACAGATTGGTGTCGATTTGAAGCATCAAACAATGAGAATTTGGGACGAAAGATATGCCCAATTGGTTGAATTCAAGAAAAAAAATGGGCATGTGAATATTTGCCCATATTATGGTGCTAATAAGCAACTAATCTACTTTGTTCAAAAACAAAGAAATGATAAAAGGGGCTTTGTAATATCACAGGAACATGAACGCTTACTTGATGAAATTGGTTTCGACTGGGAGCCTAAGAGAAAGGTATTTGCACAAATCCTCAATGAGAAAAACCATCAACTATGGCTTGCTCGGTTTAAAGAATTGAAAACTTTAAAAAAGGAATTTGGCACCAGCTGTTTTTACAATAGAACCGATGTCGACGGGTATATTATGAATTGGATCTATCTACAAAAGCGAAAATTGAAATTAAATAAATTAACGACTGAACAGATTGAGATGCTCAAGGAAATCGACTTTTTTAAAGATAACCAAATCGATGAAAACGGTGAAAGTATTACAGAGACTAGAAAGGTTAAAAAGCCTGGAAAGGGCAGAAAGGCTGGGAAGGGCAGAAAGGCTGGAAAGTAGGCGCTTATCTTTCCAGTTACTCGGTATAGCGCTGCATTGAGCAACAAAATATCATAATGTTACTACATCTATTGTTATGAAGAATAAAAATACAACACAGGTTTCAACTGAGAAATTCAATACTTCTATTGAGGAAAAATTTGATACAAAAACAAAAGCTGTTATCAATAAAGTTAACCATACACTGATCCTGAAAGGATGGTCGATGGAACAATTTGCTGAGGAGATGGGGAAATCACTTTTCCAGACTACTTACTGCCTGAATGGTTCATACGACCTTACGTTAGAGAATATCGTAACAATGGAGACTGCCTTAGGGGTTGACCTGATGCGATGCGATAATATCATTAAACAACGCCCCAATTTTACAGATAAAACAGAGGAAGAATGGCTCAATAAGACAATCAAGGAATATAAGAAGACGCATGATATGAATAATCCGCATGAGAAAAAATGGATAAAACGAATACTTTCCCTGCGAGACTTTATTCATAAAAATGGACATTGCAATATTACTACTACATGTAAGGACATGGATAACATAGGCAATTGGATTGCTAAGGTACGACAACAATATAAGTATAAAGAGTTAGAGCCAGCAAGAGTGAATCTACTTAAATTACTAGGATTCAATTTCCGCCAAAATGATAAAAATTGGGATGAAATGTATAAAAGGCTTGAAGATTTTAAAGCGAAATACGGCCACACATATGTATCCGTCCACTCAAAATACAAACATCTAAATGAATGGTTGTATCACCATCGTAAATTGTATTGGGAGGGCAAGTTGAGTTATACTAGAGTAATACAATTTAAACAGATTGGTGTCGATTTGAAGCATCAAACAATAAGTATTTGGAAAGAACAGTATGCCCAACTGATTGAGTTTAAGAAAAAACATGGTCATTTGATCGTTTGTCCAACTTATGGTGCCAGTAAGCAGTTAATCGATTTTGAACAAGAGCAAAGGCTCACTAAAAAGACAATGTCTCCGGAACATAAACAGTTACTTGACGAAATTGGTTTCGACTGGGCATCTAATGCATCTGTAAAAATCAAGAAGGCAGAAGCCTATAAACAATGGTTTGTTAGAATTGAAGAGCTAAAAGCTTATAAAAAGAAATTTGGTACCAGCTTTGTTTCCCAAAAAGATTGTAACCATTCGGCTTTAGGTACCTGGACTAATGCTCTAAAGCGAAAGTTAGACCATTTAACACTTGAACAGCTTGAAAAGCTATATGAGATCGACTTTTATGAAGATAATGGTATTGACGAAAACGGTAAAAAGGTTGGACGGGAAAAAACGGTGGCCTCGCCAGAAAGACCGGTTTGATGATTGGTTTACCGCATAGAAACTGACAGCAAGATCTAACAATATTCCTGCTCAATAAGATCCAGAAAGCACTTAACATCAAGATAGTTTTTGGGATTAAACCCTACTAGAATAGTCTCCCCCAATTAAGGTTATTATAACGCTTAATGGGGGAATTCTTAGATGAATAAAAGTCTCTATCTCATAAGCTCCTTCATCCGTTTCAATGCTTCCAAATAATAATAATCAGCATAATTAAGTGGCACGTCAATTTCGGCACCATGAGGAATACTCCCTACAGAATGCTGCAATAAAAAGAAATTGTTTTCACCTATTTCAGCTCTATAAACCGGCGAAGACAAAGACTTCATAATCTTATAGGCTTTTTCAATGTAATATTCTTTTTTGCTGGAGTAGTCAGATAACTCATACAATGCAGAAGCAGTAATAGCAGCAGCGGAAGCATCACGCAATTCGTTGGGAATATTAGGAGCATTATAATCCCAGTATGGGACTAAATCTTCCGGAATATTTGGATGATTGAGGATATAGTTTGCGATATTCTCGGCCAACTCCAAGTATTCTGGATTCTTGGTTTCGCGGTAACAAACAGTATAACCATACAATCCCCACGCTTGTCCCCTGGCCCATGCTGAATCATCAGAATATCCTTGTGCTGTATTTTTCTGACGCACATTTCCTGATATAATATCATAATCAACAACATGCCAGGAACTATAATCTTTTCGGAAGTGATGTTGCATTGTTGTATTTGCATGTCTCACTGCAATATCAAAATAAGTAGAATCTCCGGTTAAACGCGTTGCTTCAAATAGCATTTCTAAGTTCATCATATTATCAATGATCACCGGACATTTCCATCCACGACTTATTATCCAATCATTGGTTGTATCCCACGATTGTATAATGCCTGGCTTATCTCGGAAACGGCTAATTAATGATTTTGATGCTTGAACAATCACTTTAGCATAGTCTTTATTTCCTGTCAAACGGTATGCATTTCCATAACTGCACCCAATCATAAAGCCAACATCATGATGCCATTTAATATATTGAACATCCTCCAACGACTCAGTTAATTCAATTCCATATTCTTTCCACTTATCATCCCCAGTATGCTCATACATGTACCACATCGTTCCCGGGAAAAATCCACTCGTCCAGTCCTGAATACCGACATATCGAGTTGTTAGATCTTTATTAATGGTATAAGGATTTAAAATTTTTCCTGTTTCTCGAATTGCATCTAACTGCAGTCCGATTTGAGCCGAAGCATGGGCAATATTCTTTTTTACCATAGCAACTTTTGATTCTTTCGGTTGACATGCATTCATTAGTATTGCAATACTCAGAAAAAGAAAGGGTCTTTTATAAATTCTCATAATCGCATTAATTTTATTTATATCTGACAATAAAATTAGCAGCAGACCACTTAAATTCTTTTCACACATGTTGCAGGTTCTTTCATTATTATTGCATTATTGACTACATATTTCATAAGCACAACATTACTATAAGTTTAGAAATAAAAAATCAACTAAATTTGTATAAAACAAAGGTATATGAGACCATTTTTTTTGCTAATAATATTGTGCTGCATTGGACTCCGAGGGGCAAGTAATGATACTGATTTTACTTTTCGTCGCATGTCGCCTCCGGGTGGATTATCATCAGAATCGGTAAATGCAATTATACAAGATCAACAAGATATTATTTGGGTTGGGACCAATCATGGATTACTTAAATATAATATCCAGAGTAAAAATCTGTTCAGTAATGAACCAGATAAAAGCAAATGTTTAAAGCAAGCCGTCATACTATCACTTGCAATTGATAGCAATGGCAAATTATGGGTAGCTATGCTTACCCAGCTTTGTGTTTTGGATAAATCAACTCAACTCTTTAAAAGATTTAATTATCATGATGATAGCGGTTCAATTGCCACGCCTCTTATATATTACATGGCAAATGATCGACATGGTAATATTTGGATAGCAGATCAGTTTGGCATTGGTAAAATCAATAGTAAAACAGGCTATATAAAACGTCTAACCATAGATAATAGCGAAACACCTGTTCACTTTTATTTTGACATTGACAATACGCTTTGGATTGGAACCCAACAGGGAAGTATTTACAAAGTTACATCTGACAATTGGGAACCGGAACTATTCCTGAATGCCCAGAACAATAAAGTGACATCCATTTATAAAGATAACCAACACTTGTGGGTAGGCTATACGCGCATTGGCTTAAAGCAATATAATTTAGATGGTTCGCTTGTTAAAGACTATAATTTTAACAAAGCAATCGGTGTTTCTCACGATATCTGGGATATTCGAAAAGTAATTAAAGATCAAGATGGGACATTATGGGTATCTACTTACCATGGTTTATTCGCACAAAAAAAAGGAGATAAATTAACATGGATTGACAATTATAAAAAAGAAGGATTACCACATTCTTCAATATTTGAAATCTATGAAGATCGTCAAAACGGGATCTGGATAGGAACCTGGGCGGGAGGTCTTAGTTACTACCACAAAGCCAACAATCAGTTTATCAATTATTCTCACACCAAAGATCCTTCATCTATTTCCAATAACATTGTTAGTTGCTTCACTCAGGATCAAGGGGACCAGGTTTATGTAGGAACAGAAAAAGGAGGACTTAATCGCTTCCATAAGAAAACAGGTACCTTTTCTCAAGTGTCGTTAAACCAAGCGCAGTCTTCATTTAACATCAAGCACCAATGTATTGATAAAATGAAAGGTCATTGGGTAGCAACAAAAGACAATGGGCTTTGGTATAAAGCTGTCGGAGAATCAAAATACAAACACTTTACTTATGGTCCTGAAGATGGTAAGCATATCTCAGGTCATGAGGTTTTTTCTCTTTGTCCCACGGAGACTGGAGTATGGATTGGCACGCAAGGTGAAGGACTAAACTTTTATAACTATAAAACCCGTAAAATCTCTTTTCAATCTACATTGTTTCCTGAAGGGATTCCCAATAAATCATTATTTATTCGACCAATACTTGTTGATTCTCATTCCAATTTATGGATAGGAACAGTTGAAGATATTAAGTGCATTCCTTTTCAAGGTAATGCACAAAACAAAAATGCCCAGGCTGGCTTTAACGGTTTGATATACTGCATTAAGGAAGTAGGTAATGGACAAATATGGATTGGCACTAAGACAGGCCTAAAAATATACGATCCCCAAAATGATACATTCACGCCATTTCATGCAAACCAATTTCTCAAAGATGAATCAGTTTATGGCATTTTAGAAGATCATAACCATCACATCTGGATTACCTCTAGCAATGGATTAATTTTGTATAAACCAGAGTTTAAAAGTGCAAGGAAATTTGGTCTATCTGATGGTATTCAAGGACTTTGGTTCAATCCTCAGGCTGTATTTATGGATCAGGATAGTTTATTGTATTTTGGCGGCACCAATGGTTTTACAACAGTGGCAGCCAATAAGGTTAAGATAAATATTCGTCCTCCTAAAGTTATGATTAGTGATATCATTATTAATAATAACAAGCACCTTTATCCTTTTTTTACGAGTATCGATTCAACTGATAATAAACTAATTCTATCACCCGAAGAAACAACGCTACGCTTTGATTTTACATCAGATAACTACTTGTTACCAGAAAAAAATCGTTTTCAATACAGACTGGTAAATTACTACGATGAATGGATAGAGTCGGACCAAACGGCAACCGCTTTGTTTGCCAATCTGAGTTGGGGCACGTACATTTTTGAAGTAAAGAGTTGTAATAATGATGGTATCTGGTGTCTCAAACCAGCACGAGTGCAAATAATCATTTCCAGACCACTGTATGCGACAAACATCGCCTACATTGTTTATTTCATATTATTATCCATTGCTATATATTTTCTAATCCGTACTATAAAAGTTAGAGCGAAACTGAGAAATGAGATCCTAATTCAAACGATACAACACAAACAAGAAGAACAACTTAACGAGCTAAAGATAGGTTTCTTCACGAATGTGTCGCATGAATTTAAAACACCTCTGTCTCTTATTTCAGGGCCTGCAAAATCATTAACACAGGCCGATAATTTAACTGAGACTCAAAAAGGAATGGTAGATATTATTCAACGAAATTCAGAACGTTTACTGATGCTGATTAATCAAATCATTGACTTCCGTAAAATGGAGAAGGGCAAGGAAAAACTAAATCTGTCAGCAGCCAATATAGTTAGTTTCCTTAAGGAACGGAGTTTGCATTTTTCATTCGACGCACAATCCAGATCCATCTCATTTGTACAGTCCTATCCCGACAAACCAATCAATATGGAATTTGATCCGGAAAAACTTGATTATATCATCTTCAATCTACTTTCCAACTCGTTTAAATTCACCCCTAATGGCAAGCAAATTAAACTATCAATAGTAAATGGCAACCAATTACAATACAACAAACATTATCAACATCATGCAAGTTTTGGAGAACTACATACCACTAATGTAATTTCTATTCTTGTTGAAGATGAAGGAGCCGGTATTGATGCCGAAGACCTTAAAAATGTTTTTGACCGTTTTGAACAGGGAAAAACCTTGAGTAAAAACAGCTCTGGGATAGGATTATCACTATGTCGCGATTTTACACTTTTACATAAAGGCAGCTTACAAGTTTATACTACCCCAGGTAAAGGCAGCTGTTTTGTGGTTCAATTGCCAATAGAACAAGAGAGTGAAAATATCTACATAGAGTCTTATACGCCAACGTTAGTTGATAAAGCCATTAATCTGGATGCAATAGAATCAACAGAGAAATCAACTGCAATGGTTTTAATTGTAGAAGACAATCCTGACTTAAGAACTTACCTTACATCTGTTTTAAAACCACACTATCAAATAAAAATTGCAGACAATGGTATAACTGCGCTTAATATACTACAAACCACTGCAATCGACATTATTGTTTCTGATGTAATGATGCCTGAAATGAATGGGTTTGAATTATGTGCTAAAGTTAAAAGTGATATTGCGACCTCGCATCTGCCGATAATCCTTTTAACAGCCTTGTCTTCGAGTAGCAACCATATTACAGGTATGCAATTAGGAGCAGATGCATATATCACAAAACCATTCAGTGATGATATATTACTATCGCAAATCGATAACCTATTAGCACAAAGAGAACATCTCCGTAAACATTTCGGCCCGAAAATACCAACAGGAGAATCAGCAAATATGAATGGTTTGGACAATTATTTCCTAAAAAAACTGAACGATATCATTGAAGAGCATTTACACGATGATAAATTCGATATCGAACAGCTAATCAACCTCATAGGTATCAGCCGCTCTCAATTACACCGTAAGCTTAAAACGATGACCAATTACTCTACTTCTGAATATGTAAGGGTATATCGATTAGAAAAAGGCATTCAGTTACTTGAAACTGGACAATATAACATTGATGAGGTAGCACATATGGTAGGATTCAAAACCCACTCATATTTCACGCGAAGTTTCAAAAAACATTACAATCAAAGTCCAAAAGAATACATGGCTAAACAAAAGATAAATAAAGAATAGATCTTATACTCAAAATAAGCATCCAATATAATGCAACGAATAAATCAAAAAAAAAGAGTGATTAGAAAGAATCACTCTTTTTCCTTATTACTTTTCAGCAAAACAAATAACATTTAACTTACTGTTTCAAGACCTTATAGCTTATAAGATTTCCATCAATATTGAACACACACATGTACAATCCATTTTGCAATTGAGAAACATTAATACCAGAATGGTATTTACCCTGTTTCACTAACTGTCCTATTAAAGAGTATATCTTTATGTCTGTACCCTCTGGTACATTACTCAAGTAAACCCATTCGGTGGCAGGATTGGGATAAAGAATAACGTTAATGTTCTTAATTAAATCTTCATTAGTTATTATGTCATCATTATCAGGTGTAGATGGAGTATTCTCATCAATAACCTTAGCAACTGATTTCCCTGCAGTTTCAACAGATGTTGGCATCACACATACAATCTGGCGCATCCCCTCTATTTTATCAGACTTGAAATCAATTCTGATATCGGAACTTGTTTCGCTGGGATCAGCAATATTCAGTTTCACTTTTGAGGTACTCACATCACTCAAAACCATAGCACATGGTTTATCTGTTTGTATTGTACATCCTTCGGAGGTTAATGAACCTGCTTTATAAAATATCACCTGAATCATATCCAGTTCTGCATGTTTAACGGCCTGAATTTCCTTTGTATTAGATAATATCTCAATCGCATTTTGGTTGTAAGCTTGCATTGCATCTGAGCTTGTTATCCCAGGGGCAACAATGTACGCATAACTATCATCTTCGGGTTTTACCCCATGCGTAAACCACAGTTTAAACACACCCTTGGAAACCGCTTGTGATGATCTTAAATTATTAATAGATTTCCATGAGCCGTTTTGGGTTTGATTGGTCAATTTAATATTTCCTCCCTGTGGGAAGAAATAGCCAACACCATCATGTAATACCCAGTCAATATTATTGGTATATGTTTGAGTAGATCCCGCAACTAAATCTGATGTAACTTCATTACTAGAAACAGTTACAGTTCCATCTAAAACACATTGATTAACTGTTGTATTTATTTTTTCTTCTGCCGACGATGATATACCTGCACCCAAGCAAACAATTTCATCATCAAAACAAAACCATGCTTTTTTTGCTTGCGTGTTATAATCGTTCATAGCAAATACGTGAGCACCATATTTGCCATTAGACACACCACCTGTAAAAGTAGAAGTGCCAAGAACTCCATATTCACGCGGTGGTTTCAGGTTGGTATATTCAGGAACTGTTACTCCAGGTATTTTAGTCCAATCCCACACTGGAAAAATGTTGAAATACTCGTCACCATTTACTAAAATATTAGTCGCACCATCACCCAAAAACAAACCTTTCAGATTTTCTCCCCGTCCGGTTTCTGGTTTTTCGGTGCGATTAGATACTGTCAATACTGTAAAATAATATTTCCCCCTATTATGCGTACTAAATTTAGAGCGGTAATAATGTGTAAAGGTTGGTGTTACACCTGAATCTAAAGGGATGATTCCTTGGGCACGATCTAAAACAGATTGATAAAAATCGGAATTAGCAGGATCAACTGTTAAAGCTTCTCTGAATGCCCAAGCATCTTTTTGCACACTATTAGGACGACTAATTGAACGACCAAGAGTATTAAAACTCACATATTTCCCTCGTAAACATGTTGAATAACCAGATTTAAGGAAATTAGCATATACACTTAAGTAGTTGTCGGAAATAGCATAAGAAGTCCCTGTTAGATATTTGGCTGCTTGGTTACTATTATTGACAACCACACAACCATAAGCATAAGTGTAAAGCTGAGGACCATGGTCCATATAATTGTAATCATGCTGAATACCATCGCTGGTAGTTGTTACTAAAGAATTGAATAATTGTTCTGAGGCATAGATCAATTGGTTAGCATTATCCCTTAATACTGCCTGATATAAATGCCAAAGAGCAACATCAGATCGATTTGCCCCCAGACCGTGCTTCGTAGGTTCAGGTAGAGAATCGAAACGAGTTAAAAAATTGCTTTCCAAAGTAGACAAAACACTTGCTTTACCTGCTCTTAAATAGATAAAGGTAGCGAGAATCAACTGAGGAGCTCTTAACTCGTTATCCCACCAATTTTCTGACTTTGGCTTCACTTGATAATAATAGGTTAAACCATTTTTTATCGCTGTGTGTAAGGTAGAATCATCTTTGTATTTACTATCTAACACATATGCTTGAGCAAATGCCAATAACCTATCGTAATGCTTTGCAGGTTCCCATCCATCTAAATGGTGAAAATCCTGGTAATTGATATCACTCCAACTACCATTAGCTTGCATCGTTGGCAAGTAAGTTGCTACAACATTTTCAACAGTTGTCATATTAGGCCTTAACTTCGAACGAATACGACTCATTATTAGTTCGCTATCGCTGCTAGCATACACCGACATTAACGAGAACATGCAATAGCAAAGAAGACAAACAAACTTAAAGTTTATGGTTTTCATCTGTTTAATTTTTTTTGATTTCTGAATGTTCAAAAAATATGATTGAAATTCAACAACCTGGTAGATATGAGAATTGGTGCTCTTTAAGGCACCAATTCTCCATCATTTTATTTATTACGAACAATCCTAAATCCCACTTCATAGTGATTTGGGTGCGGAGCAAATGGTTTTCCTCGATCCCAGACCTTCAATTCTCCAGCATTATCGGATGACCAATAACTACCTCCTCTTGTAATTTTATGGGTACCTGAATTAGGTCCCATTGGATCTGTTGTTGGAATTAAAGGACGCTCCTCACTAAACCAATCCCAAACCCATTCTTTTATGTTACCAGTCATATCGTAAATACCTAACTCATTAGGTTTTTTCAAACCTACTGGATGTGGATCGCCATAAGGATTATAAACTTTCGTTATATTTGACCGAACCCAAGCTACTTCGGTTGATTCATTACCACCCGAAAAAGTATATCCCTTAGATTCATTACCACCCCGAGCAGCAAACTCATACTCTGCTTCTGTTAATAAACGATAGCCTTTTCCATCGGAATCATTTATGGTTACTGATGCAGATACAATTCTCCCCCTGTTGTCGGTTGCAATATCAGTGATATCATAATAAGGTTGTAAACCATGGGCAACACTTAATTGATTACTAAAATCACATGCATCATACCATGATAAACATGCCATTGGCATATCCGGTCCACCAGGTAGCCATCTCCATGATTGCACACTTGCTCGGGTTGAGCCAAGTAGTTCCTTGTACTGACCATATGTAACTTCATATATACCTACATACATATCTCTTGAAATCGTAGATTCAAAAGTTGGAGCAACACCTCCCGCTCCCATTGTAAAGGTACCCGCCTCCACAAATGACATCTGAGGAGCAACAGTTTTTTCAATAACATTCAGGTTATAATCTTGTGTATTCTCTTTATCTTCTGATGTTACGGTAAATATGTTTCCATTAGACTGATATGTAGCACCATAGGCAAGGTTTAATGAACTTCTCAATTCATCAGTATTTGTTCCAACAGGCACATTAACATTAATTGTGTAATTGTCCTGGTTAATTACTCCCGGATAATTGCCTAGCATAAACGACTCGATAATAGCTTCATCATTCTTGGCATATTCTACAGTAACAGTGTATTCTTTTTGTGTTACACCATCTTGTGCTGTAATTGTATATACTACAGGAGACGAAAAATCAAGCGAGCCTTCAGGAGAATATGTTGCATCAAGTGATACCTCTAAAACCGGTGATAAACTAGTTAAATCAGATCCCCATTTTACGGGAACAAAAACAGTTTTTTCCTCCTTATTTATAATCCCGATACTTTCACCTATATTGAATGAAATAATATCACACAAATCACTGTTGGAAATGGTCAAAGGAATTGTGTTTTCTGCAATTTGACTTGCCTCAGAAAGAGCACTCAGCTGAACATTCATCTTACTCATCTGTAGCTTACTTAGCTGATATTTTTTAATGAGCGTCTTTTCTCCTCTTGGGAAGGTAATTAATTTGGTAAAGCCCAAAAAGTAATCCGACGCATCGTTCTTACTATCGTCTTTTACAGAAAGATTAATTTCAATATCCTTATTCGCGACTGTTCCTTCTGGTTCAACGCTAAAAACAATTGCTAAACTATCTCCAGAAGTAATAACATCATTTTTGACAATCATTTTCAAAGGAACTGCAGCAATATTCTGGCGATCTTTCAATATATCATCCTTATTACATCCATAGATAATAGCAATGGCAACAATAGCCATCATCCATATATAGCTTAGTTTATTCTTCATAATTAAACTCAATTAAAATGATTTAAAACTTATAGGCGATATATATACATCCTATGACCTGTGAGCCAGAAATATATATATCGCGCAACAAAGCACTACCAACCCTTATTTTGTTTCAGATTAGTATTAATATTCAATTCATTTACACTTATGGGATAGAAATAGTACTTATCCTCCCACTTCCGTGAAATATTGTCGATCTCTTTTGTATAGCTTATGCTACCATCTGCAGCTTTTTCTATCTTCATAGTTTTGAGAACCACTGATGTACTACCAATCATCCAACGACGAATGTCCCAGAAACGATGATCTTCAAAGGCCAGTTCAACCATTCTTTCTTTTCTATATTTAGCTGTAAAATCTTGCAGCGACAAATCGCCTGGAAGTGGATCGATTGTTAGACCTTTTCGCCCACGTACTTTATTAATTGCATCTACTGCCGACATTGTTAAGTCTGCATCGGTACCCGACACCCCATTAATCTGACTGGCAGCCTCAGCATAGTTCAAATACACTTCACCTAATCGGAACAAAATCCACACTTTTTTATGGGAAGTAGTACCAACCGGATTTAGGTTGGTATTTTTCATGGCATACTTCTTTAAGTAATATCCTGTTGGAGTTGCACCCTTATTCGGTAGTCCATCTTTACCTCCGTAAAAGATATCCATCGTTTCGTTATAGGCCCACTCCGACTGGTTCACAACAATTGTTTGCTGTAGACGCTGATCGCGATTGGCATATGGATTAGCAGGATCATATGTGAATCCACTTTGCATATCGTACGCATCTACCAGGTTTTGCGTGGGACAATTCCCTGTTTTACCTCCTTCAACAGAAATAGGGAAATTATCTCTTTCAAAACCATTACTATTTCCTCTTCTAATCATTGAAATAATTTCCACACATTTAGCATGAGTATCTGCATCAGAATTCCATAGATCGAAATAGTTAATATTTGCTAACCTCACACCCGCAGACTCCATCGTGTTTATAACATCTAAAGATGCTTTACCTGATGAACGCAATATTTCTAAATCATAGCTCCCATTATTGTGAAGTGGACTAGCCGCATATAGTAATGCTCGTGCTTCCAAGGATTTTACAAACAGTTTTGTAACTCGCCCCAATTGTTTCAGGAAAACACTTGAATCATATGAATCAGGCAAATATTCATAACAGGTTTGACATTCTCCTGCAATCCACGTTAAAACGTCTTTTGCCCCTGTTTGTGATATATTGTTTGCTTCCTCTTCACTTAAGGTCTTTGTGATTAAAGGTACATTTCCATAACGTTTAGCCAGTTCAAAATAAAAGTATGCACGCAATGCACGCACTTCCCATTTCACATTTTTAAAGTTAGCATAGAGTCTTTCATAATCTTCGTTGTAACGATATTCTTCAAACTCTTTGTCTGCTCCCTTCTCCAAAAAATTGTTGCACATATAAATACCTTTATAATAGTGCCCCCACATATCATCAACAGGATTAAATTGCGACCAACTTCCATTGTAGTAACGGTGTATATAACTCTCCGACCAAACATATTGTGACTCATCGCAGGCTGACGAACGCATGGCTGAACCAAAATTATCTCTTAAAAAAGTGTAGCAATTAAAACCCACTTGTGTTGCGCGTTCTAAGTTGTTATATGCCAGTTCTTCACTTAGCGTATCAGATTCGCTATATTCTAAGAAGTCATCGCATGCTGTCAACGTCAAAAACACAACGCCTAGCAATAATATTACTTTATTTTTTATTTTATTTTTCATTCTTCAAGTCTATTAGAAATTGATCTTCATTCCGACGTTAACTGATCTATACATGGGATAACTTATTCCCACAGCTTCAGGATCACCAATTACCATTTTATCTAATGAGAACAAGTTATAGCCTCTTGCGAAGACTGTGGCATTACTAAGTTTCACGCGGTTTACTAATTGCGTTGGAAGTTTGTAATAAATTTCAGCAGTCCTTAACTTCAGGTAAGCCAAATCTTGCAACCAAGTCGTTGAGTTCTTATTGTTATTATCATTATTCTCATTTGTTAATCTTGGATAAAGTGCGTCTTGGTTGGATGCTGTCCAGCGATTATCGTAATAATGTTGAGAGATATTTTTATTACCAACCATTGGACGATAGATACTCGATGTATTTAAAATTGTGCTGTAATTAGCAACACCCTGGAATAAAAGATTTACGCCAAAATTGCGATACTCTACATTCATATCCAAAGAGAAATACATCTCAGGAAGACTTGAACTATTTCCAATGGCTACCTGATCATACTCATCAATAATACCATTGTCATCCTGATCCTTGTATTTAATATCGCCTGGTTGAACAGCAGAGAAAGTATGAACAGGACTAACGTCAATATCTGTCTGATCCTTAAAGAATCCTATAGACTCGTATCCGAAAATCTGGCCTAAAGGACGACCAGTTCTCTTGTTGAAATCATTCTTCCAGACTTTTTCATTAATATTTACGATTTTACTGCGTACGAACGAAAAATGTCCCATTGCTGAATAATTCAGATCACTAGAGCTTCCGTGATATCCCAATCCTAATTCAAGACCTTTGAAGTCATATTCACCACTGTTGGTCTGCCCTGGATTGATTCCCATTACCGAGGATACGACATGTGTTTTGCCTATTAGCTGATCATACTTCTTGATATTAAATATGTCTACACTAAGATCCATTCCATTAAACAGGCTTCCTTCAATACCAAAATTAAAGTTTCGCGATTTAGGATAAGTCAAATTAATTACGGGTAGATCATTAGGCATAATTGTACTAATACCCTGGAAATTACCAAACAAGTATGATCCTCCATATTTGTAAACTGTTTTATGCAAATCAAACGAGATGTTGTCATTGCCTGTAATACCCCATGAGGCATGCAACTTCAGATGATCAATAGCTTCGATTTTTTTAGCAAACGATTCTTCCGACACCATCCATGCAGCTGAAACAGCTGGTAAATACCCCCATTTCCTACGTGGATTAAGCACATTGCAAGCTCCCACAGATAAAGTAGCATTTAACAAGTAACGATTATCATAATTATACGATGCATGAAAGGCATTGTTAACCCGATTATACGTTTTATGTTGCCCCATTCCTGTATAACCAGATAATTCAAAAATATAGTTTACACCAATAGTTGATTTATTAAAAGTTCGTTGATAATCAAGTTGCCCTTGAGCGGTTAGTTTACGCCATTGTGTTGTAGTACCAGCACTCCAGTGTTTATAACTTGACTCGTTTTCTCCAACTTCAACATACTCAACATCAACAGGATTGCCATCATTATCAAAAACAGGTGTAATTCTCTCAGTAATATATTTCTTATATTTTTTCTCTGTAATTACAGAATAAGAGTCGAATCCAAACCTCGCAGAAGCTTTTAATCCTTTAATTATGGCATCCATGTTTTGTTTAACTCCTAAGTTGGCATATAAAGTGCGTGTATGAAACCGTGTAAATCCAGCAGTGGACAACTCAGCTACAGGGTTTAAAGTCCAGGTAGTACTTGCCCCCCAATTTTCATTTTCTGTTTTAATAGGAAATGCTCCTGCTGGAGTATTATAAATTGAGCTCATTAAACTACCTGCACTTAACATACCACGACTATTCTCCTGTAATCTTCCTAACAAATTAACTGTTAATAGTGTATTACGTGTTAGATCAATATCCAGGTTAGAACGTACATTCAGATTAGAATACTTAAACTGATTGGGGATTGATGGATCCGGTGCATCCAGTTTAATAAATCCCTTATCGGTATCATACGCAATTGACGAATAATAACGGATTATACTATTACCACCGCGCACTTGCATGTTATAAGAATTAGAATGAGCTACATCTTTTAAAATTTCTTTAGCCCAATCAACATTTGCATAAACACCTGGCTGACTTCCATCCTTAAAAGCATTCAGCTGGTAATTATTGTATAGAGGTGTTAATTTATCATTCGTCAATGCTTCATTCATTGCCAGTGCATAATTATAGGCATCAACCATCGGAATAGTTGATTTTGCGAATTTAATACCATGCTCATATTTAAAGTCAATTTCCATGGTATTGTACTTTCCCTTCTTTGTAGATATCAATACTACACCATTACTGGCACGCATCCCATAGATAGCTTGAGAAGCTGCATCTTTTAACAAAGTAACCGATTCAATTTCTTCAACCGATAAATCATTGAGTTTACGCTCAAAACCATCCACGATAATTAATGGCATACCTTGCCCTCGAAAATTTAAACGAGCTTGATTATCTGCTACTGTACCACTTCTTTGTAATACAGTAAGTCCTAGCAACTGTCCAAATAAAGCATTTGAAACATTAGCTTTAGAATCGTTTTTCTTCAGATCATTCGCAAAAACACTATGTGTGGTTGCAGCAGTTTCTCTTTTAGCTGCCCACAGCTCATATCCTTGGTAAACAGGAGCAGATTCTTGTCCCATAGTTACTATTAGACTATCCTTCAACTCTACTGTTTTTGAAAAATCGTCTGCGGTATTAATTATGGCAATTGAATTCTCTGCAGCCTCAATCGAGTATTTTCCGTTCGCATTAGTTGTGACCGTTACTTCAGGACTCTCAGCTAAATGTATTCTAGCTCCTGATATTGGACTTCCTTTTGCATCCAGCACATGTCCTGTCAATCTATCGGTATTCGCTTTTGCGTGAATACCGATAAAAAAGAATACACCAATAATAAATTTGAAATATATTGTCTTCATAAATTGTACGTTTACAGTTACCATCCAGGATTCTGTGTTAATCCATAGCTTTTATTTACCTCATTTGTTGGAAATGCCGATAAGTACCATTTGGGTTCCCACATTGAACCATGTGGATCCTTATTTATGGATACCTCTTTATCACCTGGATATATTCTTATTTTCTGTACTTTTTCCTGTTCTCCATTCTGAATAAATCGCTTACGAATTTTAAATTCATTAAAAACAAAAGAAGCTCCATCATTTACAGTTGTACCATCAGAGGACTTTTTGTATCTCCAGATTAACAATCCCGTCAAGCGCTTTTTAAAGTCTTCAGCGCAACGCCACCTAATCAAGTCATATAAGCGGACATCCTCTAGTGCAAACTCGCACTTTCGTTCTCTCAGAATTTCTTTCAATAAAAACTCATCAGAAGGTGAAGCAACAGATAGGTCTGGATGAGTAATATCAACTGATTTGCGATCTGGATTGGCTTCCAAAATTCCTTTCAGGCCAACACGCTCACGTACTGCGTCAATCCATTGATAAGCCTCGCCAGAGCGTCCAACCATAACCAGTGCCTCAGCATAGCTAAGGTAAATCTCGGCCAAACGCAACTCTGGCCAATGAATGGTACGACCACCAAATTCTCCTGCAAAATCAAGAGCCCATTTGTACAGGGAAAATCCACTTGGTGCAAATCCAGCATCTGTTTTAATTTGAGATCCATCTTCTTTATCTCCGCGGTGACTTCCTCCCATATAGCCCTCAAATGTTCTTCCGCTATATGAACTTTTACCAGAAATATGACTCACTTCGTATAATCTTGGATCACGATCAGCAAACGGATCAACATAGGTACTATTATCCAATGCTGCTTGTTGTTCTTCATTGGACTTCTTCCATGGCATATCTTCTTCCAGGAAAGGAGCACCATTAGCTTTGGCATATGCATTCAAACCGGTTAAAGTTGGTACCATACCATGCCAGCGCACCCAAATTGTTGGGAAGTAAGTATAAGTCCACTTTGATGGGGTTCGGTCACCACGGCGAACTGAAATAAGCATACCTGGATTGCTACGATTATAATAAGCTTCTCGATAGGCTTCCCGGTACCCCTTTAGACCAGCTCTTGTTGCTTGTTGAAGATAATAGATACCAGAGTTAGGAGCGTTCCCGCCATTGCGAGTGAAAAACTCCTCACAAGCATCCACTACTTTTTGCCATCGATTTGAATCATAGTTTCCATATGTTGATTGTTTTTGGGTAACCGATTCATTCTCGTAACCATCCCAAGTGTTGGACGAATTGAACAATGGACTAGCTGCAAACAGTAATACGCGTACTTTTAATCCTAGCGCACCTGCTGCGGTAAACCTACCTGACCAAGCAGCCATTTTATCATTATCTATCTGCCAAGGTAAAACCTTTGCTGCGTCATCACATAATCCAGTAATAAAATTAACGGTTTCCTCAACAGTTGCTCGTTCCAAATTAGAGTCATCAGATGGAAGATAGGCTTTTTTAACCAATGGCAATCCGCCGAAATGACGAAACATGTTAGCATAGTGGCTTGCGATTATCATTTTAGACTCCGCAACTAACCGTTCCTTTTCACCAGCTTTAAAATTGGGAACTTTATCGGCATTTTCAATAAAAGTATAAGCATTACGGATCCCTTTCCACCTTGAAGACATTGCATAATAACCTTTTGAACCTCTATTTTCCAGTGATGGATTCATCACCCCCGAATAATAATTAGTTATTCCTGTTCCTCCCCAATTCAAGAAACTCTCAAAATCATCACCAAGAGCATTCAATCCTTCAGGTCCGGTTGTCCCATAATTGGTAGGATCTGTTAATCCGTAATGAAGTGTTGCGTATGCATTCCAAAGAACACCCTTTGCACTCACTTCATCACTAAAAACTTTATCAATAGAAACATCTCCACTGGGTTTCTTAACCAGAAAATCATCCCCCACTTCAAATTCATCGACACATGAAGTCGTAAACAATGCTGATACAACAATGCAGATGAAAAGTAATTTATATATTATCGTTTTCATATTACAAACAATTTAGATACATTCTTTTTTTTCACTTAGAAGCTAAGATTAACTCCGATATTGTATACAGCCATAATTGGATAGCCTGGATTAAGAGCAGTAGTTCGTGATTCAGGATCAAGTATTTTAAGCT
The DNA here is from genome assembly GCA_005217565.1 of Puteibacter caeruleilacunae. Taxonomy (GTDB): domain Bacteria; phylum Bacteroidota; class Bacteroidia; order Bacteroidales; family Prolixibacteraceae; genus Puteibacter; species Puteibacter caeruleilacunae. The sequence goes on along the minus strand of SJCO01000022.1, from coordinate 24,258 downwards.
TATCAAATGTTAATATATTCTGCCCTGCAACAAAAACATCTAACTTTTTAACTCCTAATCTTTTTACTGCATGTGATTGGATTGTATAGCCCAGGCGGATATTCTTAAGTCGAATATAACTGGCATCTCGAATCCATAAGTCAGACACCTGACTATTATTGGTTAGCGAACTCATTGATGCGCGTGGCAACGTAGCAGTTTCTGCTGTTTCAGGAGTCCAGCGATTATCAAATTGTTCTTGCATTAGCGAACGGTCTCCGGTTGGTCCTAATGGTTCTCTATAAGTTCCTGCTAACACACGAGAAACTCCAGTAGCACCATTCCATTGCATCGATAAAGAAATATTCTTGTAATCACAACTCAAGTTAATACCACCATTAAAGCGGGGATTATTTGTATGTCCAATCGCTATTCTGTCATTCGCATCAATGGTTCCGTCTCCGTTTATATCAGCAAACACACAATCACCCTCACTGATAGAAGGTTGCACCACTCTGGCATCCACTCCATTATTGTTCTTCATGCCTTCCCTATAGAAACCAATAAAATCTAATCCAAATGGCTGTCCCTCTTCATATCCTGTTGAAAGTGTCCAAGGATTATCAGGATTTGGGACTTCGTCTTTAAATGTGATAATACGTTTAGCATATGAACCATTGATTGAAACTTTGTAAGAGAATTTATTGATATTGGATTTCCATCCTACATTAAATTCCATACCTTTAATTTCGCGCTTACCAAGGTTAACCTCAGGAGGAGTATAGGCAGTGAATACTGGGAATGTATTTCGTGCAATTAGAATGTTATCTCGTTTTTCAAAGAAATAGTCAATGTAAACAGATAACTTACTATCTATAAATCGCATATCAATACCATAGTTTTGCTTATGAGCGGTTTCCCATGTTGTATCTTCATCATGAATTTTTCCTTCATTAACACCTCCATACCAAGTACCTCCAGACACATCTCCAAAAAGATATCCTCCTCCAAAGGTCCACGAATTAGGCACATAACCAAATCGATATCTATAATCATTGTATCGTTTATCCCTACCTACAATTCCGTATGAGGCTCTTAATTTCAGGTAATTAATTGTAGAGTTATCTTTTAGGAAGCTCTCTTCACTTATAACCCATCCAAGAGATGCTGAAGGGAAAACTCCATAACGTCTGTCGGGGTGAAAATTTTCTGAACCATTATAACCTACGCTAAGATCAACCAGATAGCGTGTATCATAATCATATGTAGCTCTTCCTACAAGTCCCACATAACCAGCTGGTAAATCAGGGGTTACCCTGTCACCATTAGGGTAGTATAACCTTTTGGCATTATACATTAGTAATCCCGACACATTATGCCCGCCAAAGCTTCTCTTATAATTCAGTGCTAATTCTGAGTAAAAATCACGTCCTCGTCCAATAGAGTGTCCAAATTCTGTTTTTCCATCATCACCACTTTTTATAAGAATTACCTCCTCTCCTTCTTCTTGAGTATATGGTACATCCTGTAGCCACGGAATATCTTTTCTTTTCCATGGAGTATATCGTGGTCTTGCGGTTTTAAATGTCTTACTTTGTTCGTACTGACTATTATAAGATCCTTTTAGACTTATATCCAATCCTTTAGTAATAAAATCAAGTTTTTGCTTCAATTTAAAATCCAAATTCAAAACATTTTTTGACCTTGAAGTTGCTCCTCGCCCGACAAATGTATAAGCATCTCTCCCATTAGGAACGTACAATTTAGAATTCCCGACAATGACCTTACCATCAATTATTCCTGCTCCACCAAGAGGATTCGCCTCTTTAAAAATTCCAAAAAACTCGCCTGGTTTGTAAGCATTAGGTTCATTCCTGTTTTCGAGACGTGCACCAATATTCATTGACATGAATGTTGTTTTAGTAATATCAAAATCAAGATTACTTCTTAAATTGTAACGTCTGAAAGTAAAACTCCCATTTTTCTCTAACTTCTCATTCCCATTGAATATCCCATTCTGATTAAACATACCTATGGAGGTAAAATATTTTACCCTTTTAGTACCACCACTCACGTTTACATTATGTTGCTGTTGGCTCGCATAATCATCATAAAACATATCTTGCCAATCAGTATCTGGATATAGTAACTTATTTCGATCCGGATTTTTATACTGCTCCAATGTCTCTTTTGAATATGTCAAGGATTGTCCATCATTCTTGTTCGCCTCATTCACGTAAGTCATAAAATCTTCGGCATTGACATAATCACCCAGGCTTGTTGGTACTTGTGCCCCAAAAGATGAATTAATACTAATCTGTGCAGCTCCTTCTTGTCCCCTACGAGTTGAAATAAGAATGACACCATTTGCCCCGCGCACACCGAATACTGCAGTTGATGAGGCATCTTTCAATACCGTTATATCTGCAATTACGTTAGGATCAATTTGCGAGAAAGGACGTTCTACACCATCAACAAGAACCAATGGATTTGCTTCTCCTCGAACGTAAATTGCTGCATCATCGGCTCCTGGTTGTCCTGAATACTGAACTGCAGAAACACCGGTCACATTACCAGCCAACATATTACTAACAGAGGCAACTGGCATCTTAACTAACTCCTTTGTGTCCATAGAAGAAATAGCCCCAGTAATAGTAACTTTCTTTTGTGTTCCATACGCAATAACAGAAACTTCATCAATCACCATTTCTGAGCTCTTAAGCACACAATTAATAAGTGCTGTGGCTCCAATTGTAATTTCTTGAGTCTCCATCCCTATAAAAGAGAAGACCAGAACACCACCAGTTTCCGGTACTTCAAGATGGTAAGTACCATCTGACTGGGTTATTGTTCCCATTGTAGTGCCTTTTATGAACACCGTTGCACCAGGCACTGGCATACCTTGCTCGTCTTTCACTATCCCCGAAATCGATCGTTTCGACTTCTGAGCAATCTCACTTCCTGCTAAATTATCTTTGCCACTAATACCCTTATCACTGAAAGTGTCAGCTGCGGCAGATAGCTGGAATAGACTCCAACACATTAACATTAAACTAAGCTTTAATTTATTGGCAGATAGCCCTGTTCGCATCTGCCAATAAATGGATCTGTTTTTTCCCATAAATGATTTAATTAGTGTTATACTTACATCAAAGTGACTCAATTCGCTTGAGTTACTCTATCTTTTGGTTTGAATCAATTGTCGATTAAAGTCTCGTTTTAGCAGTTCTAAAAGTAATGGATGGTAACTCGTTATTTTTTCACTCTAATGCTAAGTATTGACACATATGTAGCGCACTTTCACGTATGTTTCTCTAAAAGAACATATGTGAAATACATAAATCAAAATAGAGTATGTTTATTCATATGGATCTATAAAAGATTTTAATAAATTTAGAAATCCTTCTGATGGGCTAAGTTCATCAGAAGATTATGCGTTTACATACAAGTTATCGATGCAGTTGCCAACGAAACGAAATAATGAATGAACATCTCTGAATTAATCATATCAGTAGTTTTTATAATGGGGATTGGATCAGTCCTTTATTTGATTTTGCGTGATCCAATTTACTTGTTCAAGTCTATTCTCCGAGGGCTAAAATCTCATCCTAATTTGTGGGCAAGAATGATTCTCTCACCTATTTGGTTACCGGCTTGGTTGATAGATAAAATCTTTGGACTAAAATTATTTATTAAGAAATTTGAGGATGCTTCAAGACCAGTTAAGATTTCATTTTCGAACTATGACAAATACATATTGATTAACTCGACAAACTTAGAGTACATTAAGAAAGTATTACACTCATTTGAAAGCGATTACAATCCGACGAAGTTTAAGTATCGATTGAATGGTTGTGAAATAAAAGCATCTGAGTTCGGAGAAAAATTGGTTTTAAAAATGGAAAACGAAATTGAATTTAATAGTTTCAATCACCTAGTTCATTATCTTGACAATTCAATTTCCAGAGACAGTCTTTATAATGTAAAAGGGATTCTGATAGATAAGAACACAAAGGCAAATTCTTATTTCATTTTTAACGACACGGCATTCTCATTGAAATTAATTGGGAAAACATTCAAAAACAAAAAGATGTACGTTGACATCAATTCAAATACTGAAGTAAATGACACGATTTACTTTAACTCAAATATGGACTTCTTTAAGAATTTCAACTTTGATAACTTTGAATATGAGATACATCGATTGAAGTTTAAAGAATTATGAAATAGCCTATAATACAGTATGTATTGCAGGGCAAGACTAGATGATACGCCAACCTTTGTAGGCAACACTATCTGAAATACTGAAAAGAAAAAACTCAACATTATCATATCATGGCTACAAGTAACTCTACCTCCATCAATACAGTCAACAGGCTAAAGGGATTTGCCTTTGTTATCGGGATATTCTTTTCATTGGCGCTTCTCTTGATGACCTTTAATCAAGTGATGGCTCAATCATTAGATCCCATAGCTCAGGATGTTAGTTTTAAGAGTGAAGGTGTGAGTCTTGTCGGAACAATCTATAAGCCTAAACAACCACATGCTGCTGTGGTCATTGTTCATGGTTCAGGTCAAGAGCCTCGAATGACCAAGCTAGCGAAACTGTTGGCTAAAAATGGTATTTCAGTGTTGACCTATGATAAACGTGGAGTTGGAGAATCTGGTGGTGTTTATGCTGGTCCTGAAGTTGGAACAAACAACATTAGCACAACCAATCTTGATCTATTAGCCAAAGATGCCAGTGCTGCTGTGAATTTACTTCATCAACAGAACAAAGCATTACCTATAGGACTCGTAGGATTCAGTCAGGCTGGATGGATCATCCCCAAAGCTGCAAACAAAAATCCGTTAGTGGAATTTATGGTTCTCTTTAGTTGTCCTACTGTTACAACTCTTGAGCAGCTTAGATTTCAATTCTACACTAATGGCAATACTGATTTCTGGGAAAATCATACAGAAGCAGATGCACGTGAACATATAAAGAACGATCCCGATCGTTATCAATTTACTAGTACTGATCCTAAGATTGATTTAAGTACGCTTTCAATTCCAGGACTCTGGCTTTTTGGTGAAAAAGACATACAGATTCCGACGAAGATGTGTATTGAGCATCTCAACGAATTTAAAGTTCAGGGAAAACCGTTCGAATATGCCCTATTTCCAACATTAGGACACAACACGGCCTTTGCCAACACCACAGCACCTGTTGATATTGCCCTTCATTGGATCAAGCAGAAAGCTTTGAATTTGAAGGAGGGTAAATAAGCAGCAGGTAGATTATATCCCACTACTCGTGCCTTGTCATGGATTAAGAATAAAATATCCTGCTGGGACAGAAGGTGGTGATATGCGTAGGTCGGAGCATTACCTTTCAGCATCCGCAGGATCTGGAAGCGTATAGGGTTTGATTTCGATCGTGATATTCATCTACTTGCTAAGGCAACGTCGTGGGGAAAAAATACAGGAATGATTGAAATGTCCTAATACCGGCTTCGTTTGTTCTAATTCTTCTTCGTCTTACAATATAAATTTGCCTCAAATTAATGATGAATATTATGAGGCAAATTTACCTAAATCCATTCCGCTTTTTTAAACGAAGATCAAAATACAAAACATATTTTGACTACGCAGCTTCCACTCCTGTACTTCCGGCAATTTTGAAAGAGATGGAACCGTATTTTCTCAATAATTACCATAATCCATCTAACTCCAATAGTCTACAATCATTGGAGATTGAGCAGTTGATAGAGGAATACTCTATGGATATTTTAAATTTATTTGGTAGTGAAAAGTATAAGATTGTTTATACAAGTGGTGCTACTGAAAGCATTAATATGTGCTTAAAAGGGCTCTTTAATATTGGTTATCCTACGAAAAGGAAAATAATCACAACAAAAACAGAACATAACGCTGTTATTTCAGTTTGTGATGACTTAGCAAAGTTAGGGGCTGAAATAGTGTATCTTCCCGTTGATAATGCAGGTCTGATTTCACTGAGAGATTTAGAAGCCCAGATGGATGAAAACACCCTGGCTGTTGTTTTAATGGGTGTTAATAATGAGACAGGTGTCATTAACGACATAGAAGGAATAGCTAAACTTTGTGCTGCAAAAAGTATTAATTTCTGTTGCGATACAACCCAAACAATAGGTAAAATACCAATTGATTTATCAGAAACCCCCATTGACTTTTTGGTAGGTTCGGCACACAAAATATATGGACCAAAGGGTGTAGGTTTTTTAGTGATGAGTGAAAAACACGGACTTCCTGCACTAATACACGGTGGAGGTCAACAAAACAATTTACGTTCGGGGACTGTAAATGTACCTAGTATTGTAGGCTTTTATCATGCCCTTAAATATTCATGTAACAACCTGATTAAATTTAATAAACATGTATGTGGTCTTAGAGACTTCTTTGAAGAAGAAATTCTAAAATTTGGTTGTTTCCAGGTTGTTTGCAAAAACTCATACCGCTCCCCTTATATCAGTAATATACAGTCAACAAAACATGATGTTAATGTCCTTTTCGCCGAGATACAGGACCAAATAACTTATTCCACAAGTTCGGCCTGTTCCAGTGCTAAAAACAAAGGTTCACATGTACTGCAAGCAATGGGATATTTAGGTGAACAATCAGCAAACTCCGTAAGGTTTAGTTTTAGCCATTTAACTACAAAAAAGGATATAAAATCATTATTAAAATTAATTCATAAACAAATAAATAGGATCGAAAATGAATAAAAATGGGAGAAAGAAAACCGGCATAGCAAAATCTCTTTTCGAAGTGATATGTGCCTTGGGACAAAAAAGAAAGTTCAGGAAGATTTCAGCATCAGAGTTTTTTGAAATGACAAGAACGAAGAAAGATATTACGATTATCGATTGTAGAGATAAAGAGGATTATGCCGAAGGTCATATCGATGGAGCTATAAATATCCCATATCAGATTTTCATGAAAAACTGGCAAAAAGCAACAAAAACAAAGATAGTTGTGACTGTTTGCTATCTGGGTATTTACGGTAGAGCTGCTGCCCAAAAAATTGCGCGTTCAGGAAACCATACGGCTTATACTGTAATTGGTGGTATGCAAGCTGTTGACAAATTGAATCAATAAAAGTTGGATGGATAGTTTAAGGAAACTATAACAACCAAGTTTACACGATTTATAAGTTAGCCCCTACTTTTTCAAATAGGGGCTTTAACCTAAATTTTACAACGAATTTCGAGAAATCGAGAATATCTCCTATTTAACGACTAGTACCTGTGTCAATAATCTGATGCATCGTTTGCTCCATCTTTTCAGCAATATCAGCATGCTGATCAATCACATTCGTTGTTTCTGAGATATCCGACTTCATATTAAAAAGCTTAAATGGTTTCTCCCATGCTTTTCCTTTAGGTTTCTGTCGTCCCCCAGAACCAGAGCCAAATACCATTTTCCAATCACCCTGTCGAAGTGCAAATGTTCCGCCACTTGAGTGATGAACAACTGGATGTCTTTCAAACTGCTCATCATCACCCATTAATAATGGAAGGAAACTAAAACTATCCTCTCCTTCATTATCTTCAACCTGCTTTCCGACAAGTTCAGCAAATGTTGAGAAGAAATCTGTTGTACAAATAGTCTCTGAAACCACTCGTTGCTTAACTTTAGCTGGCCAGCGAACCAAGAAAGGTACTCGATGTCCTCCTTCCCATATATCTGCTTTCGTACCTCGATATACATAGTTGGCTGTATGACTTTGAGGAAAGAATCCCTGGATACTGCTATCACTTAAATGATCATCTGTCTCACCATTCTCCAACTTATACATAAATGAGCCATTATCACTGGTAAATAACACAAGCGTATTATCATCAATTCCCTTATCCTTTAGCTGTTTCAATACTTGACCAACGATATAATCGGTCTGCATGACAAAGTCGCCATAAGGACCTTTGCTTGATTTACCTTGAAATTCCTTTGTTGGCCATACTGGTTTGTGAGGTGAAGGTAACGCATAATACATGAAGAACGGTTTCTCCTGATTGGCATGCTTATCAATAACACCCAATGCCTTTGACAACAAATGATGACCAACTCGTTCAAAATCGAAATTATCGGCTTTATCTCCATTCCTCAGATAACGAGGAAAATATTGTTGTTGCTGCTTTTCTGTTGGCACTTTTGTGAAATGATCATCCTCAATGTATACATATGGAGGGAAATCAAGCGATGCTGAGATACCATAATATGAATCGAAACCGTTTACAAGCGGACTGTTTTCAATTTTTCCTGAATAGTCTGTCTTATTTTTAGCATCTTTGGCAAGGTCCATTCCCAGATGCCATTTACCAACACCCGCAGTTGCATAACCTTTCGACTTCAACAGTGACGCAATAGTTGTCCGATTAGGATCAATCAAATGCCTACTATATCCATTAAGAACGCCTCTTTTCAAACGTGTCCTCCATGCATAGCGACCAGTAATGATACCATAACGCGTTGGAGTACAAAGCGAAGAATTAGTATGAGCGTCGGTAAACCTTACTCCCTCCTGTGCCAGCAGATCCATATTGGGTGTCGGTATTTCCGACTGTTTATTATAGCACTGTAAATCACCCGATCCAAGATCATCTGCCAAGATTAACACAATATTCGGTAAACGATCTGTTTTTCCCTGACTGGTACATCCTCCTAATGCAGCAAGTGCCAATAATCCGATTCCTAATTTCATTTCCATGATTTCGATTACGTTACTATTTCTTACTTAAAACCTCTTAAAGTTCGTCCTTGATTCTTTCCCCATCGATTAAACTCACTTGCGACTCCAGGCAATGGATTTATTTGGAAATCATCAACATTCGTTATAGATATCACTACCTCTTCTCCTTTCTTTAAATCAATCTGATACTCATGTTCTGCAATTAACGAAACCTTACGATTGTTTATACCTGTTACTTTTATTTCTCCGTCGAATGCAGCTTTCACTACACATTTCTCCCCTGATAAACTTTTTATTCGAATGAATTTAATGTGCCCTTTTTCATATTTCCCACTAACCAGAAAACCTCCTTCTGCACGTAAATCATGGAATACAGCATCCTCCCATGCATCAGGCATAGCTGGAAAGAACCTCAGTTTATTCCCCCAACTCTGAAACATCATATTATGAATACACTGCACATAAAAGAAAGGTGTCTCAATTACCGGTCCTGCTTCCCTATAGAATGTGTTGGGTTGAATAAAATCGGTGTACTTTTCAAAATACCTCAGTGCATTATTACCATCACCGATGGCTGAATACATAGATGAAGCTCCTGCAAACGCATACGCACCACTCCAATTTCCTTTGCCTGACCAATTTTTTATATTTGCTCTGATATCCTCAGCGGCTCCTGGTTGTTCAACATTTAACTCGTAAAAAGGATAAAACATTAGCAAGTGTGAGAAGTGACGATGTCCTCGGTTATACTTCAAATCTTGTCCTATCTGTAGGAGCCCTTGATCATTACGTTGATATTCTACTAAGTTATCTAATGCATCCTGCCAAGCATCCTTCAGAGGATCATTAAGCTTGAGAATATTATTTGCTTCAAGTAAAGCAATACACCCCCAACGAAAAATTGCCAAATCATAATTGGCATCCCTGGTTGCTCCGAACTCTGGAGATACAGTGATAGGAAGATGATATTTACCGTCACTTCCTTTTTCCATAATCTTCAAATAATAATTAACGGAACGTTTTAGTAACGGATATAATTTGTCTTTCAGTAATTCTTTATCCATTGAATGGCGATAGTGTAGCCAATAATTGTGTAATACCCAGGTAAGATTTCCGATTTCTGCTCCCCTGGTATTATTTGGGCCAATACGATCATCAATTGGACATACAAGATTACTGGAAGAAGTTCGTCCAATTACTGCACAGTCATCCCTGAATTCTGGAGGACAATTATTAATGAGATTCTGAATGTTTTTATCAAGCGTTTTGGTCAATGATTCGCCAAGTTCTAAATGGTTCCAAGTATAGACAGGCCAATACGTCAACTGAGCATTCAGGTTCCACCAGTATCCTGGCCATGGAGTAGCCTGATCCCAAACACCCTGAAGTCCAATCATTGGACGATCACTTCTTGTTGCACAAGCAAACTTATAGAGCTGAATCCAATAAAAGCTCTCCCATCGTGAATCGGGGAAAGACACAAAACTTTTGGGATACAACTTATGCCACCAATTCCGATGATCTTCAATATTTCGTTCTATTTCAATTTGACTAAAATCGTTAATCCTTTCAATAACAATATCCTTTGCGTTTGTTTCAGGATATGTATGGGCAATTGTTGCAAGTATCGTTTGACTATGATCTTGTTCGTAATTAATTGCCCAACCCGTTACCGTCTCTCCTCCTGCCGATAAAGATTGAGTATATAGATCAATTGCTCCTTTACGAGAACGAAAACCCTCAGGATTTGGATTCTCTGGCTTTTTCACTTTAGGCCACCACCCGGTTTTTCTACTCGCATAAGTTGCCCGCGGACTAATGGCTTCAGCCCCTTGCCAACGCCACACTATTTCTCGCTCTCCACTGCTAGGCTTTAGCTCATTGAGCATAACCAGTTTATCTGCATGAATTAGGGTTCTAAATTTTATTTCTCCTTTAGTTGTATAAAAGGTCCCAATTATTTCTGCATTCCACAGGTCCAGGCGGATATCCGCATCAATAATTTCACCTACTGTTGTTAGTGTAAAGCATCCTGTTGGTAATTTGGGACGCGCCATCATAATTCCCCCTGGCTCATCTTTGCGGTGATCCTCATTTCTACTGTTATTAAAATCCCAGCGAATGGTGTGTTTATCCACCACATAAATCATACTACCCAATAAGCCATTTCCTACGAAAGGTGCTTCGTGCCAATGGATGGGTTCAACATCCCATTTCAAATCATGTCGTGAGAGGAATTTTTCCCAATTAATGTTTTTCTCCAAATTGCTTTTGCCTGCAAACAGGCTAATTGGAATAAAAAGAACAAATAAAATAACTAATACTCTTCGATTCATTGATTCTATAATTTTCACTTGGTTTAAAATATTCATTGCCATAAAAAATAGGGAACTGAATTTGTACAGTTCCCTAATCTTTTTCTATTCGGGATATCCTGGATTTTGTGTCAAGCTAAAGTTACTTTTCTCCCTTTCACTTTGTGGAATTGGCCATAAATAATGGATTGCAGGATCAAATTTCCTGACATTTCCAATGACATCTTTAAAGCCAACTTCAGCACCAACACTAAAGCCTGAAACCACATAACCTTCATTGATTTCAATCATTCCACTTCGTCGCATATCAATCAGCGTCCAACCTTCGAAAGCCAACTCACGGATACGCTCCAAATAAATGTCCTCCATTGTAATATCCCCAGCTGTATATATTGGTAATAGGGTCGACGCTCTTTGTCTTACCTTGTTTATTGTTGCATCTAATATTTCCTGAGAAACACTAGTAACACCATCTCTCATGGCCACAGCTTCCAGATGGCATAACAAGATATCTGCATACCTAAAAACAATCCAGTTCAGTGGAGAATCATCTCCATTGGTTAATGTTCCTCGTCCAGCTCCATAAATTACATTTTTGCGAATATGCATTCCAACCTGAGAGTGATTGTTTGCAGCGTACTGATATGGATAAAGCTCATCTTCACCTAAGAAATTCAAATAATGAGCCCCTGGACGTATTATCGTTGCATCCATCCTTGGATCACGCCCTTCAAGGTAATCATAAATTTCTGTTGGAATCCTTTCATCTTCTTGCGTATAAACAGGATTAGGATCGATAACTTCAAACTGATCAACTAACCAACGCGTTGGTTGACACCAAGTCCAACCATTTGCAGTCGATTCACGTCCTCCCATTAACTTTTCATGAGGTCCTCCGCGCTCTTGATTTGTATTATCAATTCCTTCAAAATAATTCTGAACATCAAAAATTACCTCTTCATTGTTCTCATTTTCAAAACTAAAGATATCAGAATAGTTTGGAACTAAATCATAAATCCTCATATCCAAAATCTCCTTTGAAACAGTGGCTGCTGTTGCCCAGTCTTTCTCATGAAGGGCTAACTTAACACGTAAGGCCATAGCTGCACCTTTTGTTGCACGACCAACATCTCTTGCTTCATTTGGTAAAACATCAATTGCAAAATTCAAATCGTCTTTTATTAGCGAAATTACCTGTTCCTTTGATGCTCTTTCAGCATTCTTTTGATCCACTCCAGGTACATCTGTAAATAACGGAACTCCACCAAAATTCTCTACCAAATAGTAATAGTACATCCCCCTAAGAAATCTTGCTTCTCCTTTCATTATTTCCTTAAGGTCAGCATCATTCTCTGAGAACTCAATATCATCAATATGAGTAAGAAAATCGTTAGCTCTTACAACACCTTTAAATCCATATTCCCAAGCTTTATTAAAGATTCCATAACTAGGAGTATGTATCCCCTCTGCAATTGCTCGTTCGGAAGAGCTACGATGATTTCCAATAGGTGTATACATATCCATGGCCACCATCAATCCCCATCCAACACCATTTCGTTTTCCAGGATTTAAAACATCATAGACCGCAGCAAGACCTGCATCTGCATCTTTCGCATCAATCCAAAATGAAGAAGCAGATAAGTCTCCTGGTGGTTGTTTGTCGAGAATATCATCCTGACATGCATATAATCCAAAGATTAATGACAAACAAAGTCCGATAATATATTTTGTGTATTTCATAATTCTATCGATTATAGTTATTTATTCATTATTAGAATTTAATATTTACCCCTAGCACAAATGTTGTAACATTAGGAACAGCAGTTGAGCTGGCACTTTCAACATCAAAACCTAGATCGTAACTAGATAACGTTAGTAAGTTGTCAGAACTTACATAAATCCTAAACTTCTCAACTCCATATTTACTCAATACGTATTTAGGGATAGTATAACCTACCTGTAAGTTTTTAACACGTAAAAAAGAAGCATCTTTCAGCCAAAAACTAGTACCATCATCATTCATTCCAATAGTTGTTCCTGAGATTCGCGGTAAAGCCCCCTTTGGATTGTCTTCCGACCATGCATCAAGCCAGTCCTCATGTACAGTACTGCTTCCTGGACGATACACCTGTCCATATATTCGAACATCACGGTCAGCAATTCCTTGTAGGACTGTCGATAAATCAAAGTTCTTATAAGCTAAAGCAATGTTAGCACCAAATAGATATTTAGGATTTGAGTTTCCAATAACAGTCTCGTCAGCACTATCAATTTTACCATCAGGTTTACCTGTTAAATTTCCTTCTTCATCTCGACCATTGTTATCCACCAGATTTACATCTCCAATACCGATCGCACTTGATCTTCTGGTTACAGCCTCTAGTTCCTCTTGCGTTCTGATCAGACCATTAGCCTCATACCCCCAAATTGTCCCTAATGGCAATCCTTTTTGCAATCCACCAGTCTTTATATCTTCGAAATAATCAGTTACCTCATTCTGTTGATAGGTAAAATTTGCTGATGCATCAACCTTTAAAGATCCATAGGTATTATGGAATCCAAAATCAGCCTCCCATCCCCAATTTGTTACCTCAAATAGGTTTACTACAGGATTTCCTTTTGCTCCAAGAAATCCCGGTACAGGATATCCCGCCAAAACATCTTCAGTTACCCGGTTATAATATTCGGTAGAAACAGTAAATCTATTATCAAAGAATCCTGCATCTAAAGCTAAATTTATAGAAGTAGTTGTTTCCCAGCTAATATCTTCATTCACCATTTTTGTTTGAGCTATTCCAGGTACAACATCGTTATTGAAGCTGTAATTCTGATTAAGCGAATAAACAAATTGATAAGGATAACGATTTTGACTATTATTAGTAACTATCCGATTGTTTCCTAACATCCCCCAGGAAGCCTTTAGTTTTAGATTGCTTACAAAGTCAACCTTTTGCATAAAATTCTCTTCTGAAATTCTCCAGCCTGCAGAAAATGACGGAAAAGTACTCCATCTTTTCCCTTTACGAAAACGCGATGAACCATCGGTACGAACAACTGCCTCAAATAAATATTTGCCATCAAGATCATAATTAAACCTTCCAAAAACCGACTGCATTCCTTCTTCTTCCCGACTTCCTGAACCGGATGCTCCTCCAGAACCAGCATTAACAATCTGAATTTCATTATTCGGGTAGTCGGTATTTGATGCACTTAAGTTATCACCTCGATATTTGAACTGTTCATATCCTCCAAACAGTTTAAAGTTGTGTCTTCCAATACTTTTTGTATAATCGATAGTAAAATTGCTTAACAATTGGTAATTTTCATTATAACTAGATGTTGCACTTCTAAGCAATTGTAATATTCTATCAACTTCATTTTCACGGAAATTCCAAAGTTCATAAAATCCACCAAACCTATTTCTTAGCTGATTATTATAATTTAGTGAAAATTTCCCTCCAATATTCAATCCATCTATAAGATTCCAGTTAAAAAATATGTCGCCCAGAAGACGTCGTTGAGTTCTATCATCAACCCGGTTTTCCATATCAGCAAACGGATTACTAATGGTTCCACCAGCTGAATGCTGTTTGCCTCCCCAACGTCCATCAGGATGTTGAATAGCTGGTACTGATGGAGGAGGTAGAGCAACGTTCCCCTGACCTTCATTCAATAAATTTGGAGATAAATCAGACCATCTGAAAAAGATATTTGTGCCTATATTTAATCCCTTTACAATATCCGAATCAATATTTGTTCTAATTCCATAACGCTTGTAATCATTACCGGAAGTTAAACCTTCCTGATCAAGGTAACTTAAAGAAAAGCGGTAACGAGTGAGTTTTGTACCTCCACTAAACGATAAGTTATGTGAATGTAGGTAAGCTTTACCCCCAACTAAAACATCAAACCAATCGGTGTTAGGATGTGTCAGAGGATCATTTGAATTGCGCCATTCTTCTAATGATTCTTCACTATAAATATCATTATTGGCCAATAGGTTTTGCATCCCCGCCCACGTAGGAAAATCAGTAATTAAATCAGGCTTAGTTGTTGCTTGTTGCCAGCCACCATAACCATTATATGTAGCGGTTAATTTTCCTGTTTTCCCTCTTTTGGTTGAAATTAGAATTACTCCAGCCGAAGCTCGGGAACCATAAATTGTTGCAGACGCGGCATCTTTAAGAATTGAGATGTTTTCAATATCATTAGGATCAATATCAGTAAATGACGATGGAATACCATCAACAATAACCAAAGGATCATTACTTGTTCCAAAGGAGGTTATTCCTCGGATTCTTATGCTTGCGCCATCTTGCCCTGCTTTACCTCCAGAAGTTTGAGTCACTCTAATCCCTGATGCTAAACCTGATAAACCCGCACTCATATTTGTAATAGCACGTGATTCTAATGCTTTCGTTTCAACGGTTGCAACGGAACCTGTTAGATTCACTTTTTTCTGAATTCCATACCCTATCGCAACAACTTCTTCAAGTCCGATTGCATCAACCTGCATATTTACATTAATGGTTGTTTGGTTTCCCACCAAAATCTCTTGCGGAATCATTCCCACAAAAGAAAACTGCAAAATGGCACTTTCCGGTAAATTAGAGATAGAATATCTTCCTTCATAATTAGTAACAGTGCCATTGGTTGTACCTTTAACAACTACTGTAACACCAGGTAATTCCTCTCCGTTTTCATCGGTTACCTTACCTGAAACAGACTTTTGCTTTATTTGATACTTTCCTACCTTCTTTTCAGGGTATATCATAATATGCCTGTCACGGATAGTATAGGCAATACCTGTACCTTCAAACATTTCATCCAGGATCTCAAAGACAGTCTTCGACTTTACTTCTAAATCCATCTTTTGCGTAACATCAACATCCTTGTTGTTGTACATAAAAAAGTATTCCGAATTCTCTTCTATCTTATCAAGGATAAACTTGATCTCCTTATTCTTATAATTCAAATTTAGCTTGGTACTCTGCGCATAACTGTTACCAGCTATTGCGCCATAAGTTGCCAACACTGTAAGGAAAAGCATTAATTTCATAATAACTAAAATTTTTTTCGCGCCGAGCTTACTCCGGCAGACAATCGTTGCATTTTTTTTCATAATTTTGCTTGAATAGTTTTTTGAACTTGTCATGCTGGCGTCACATTTAATGCTAAGCATTACAAATTCGGATTTAACAATTAACTATCTGGAAACAGGGAAGGGTGAAGGCTTTCCTGTTTCTTTTTTATTTTTTAGGATTAATTTTCACTTTATCTCCGTTTATTTCATAATCGATAGGTGTTATGATCGAAATCATTTCAAGTACTTCGCGCAAGCTTTCTGTTTTTGTTTTAAAGGTGTAGTAATTTTTATGCGCTAAGCTAGGATGCAATTCTATGTCAACACCAAACCAATTTTCAAGGTAACTTATTATCTCTTCAAAAGATTGATTGTTAAATATCAACATGTTTTGCATCCAAGCAGTAGCAATATATACATCAGGCAATTTCCTAATCCTAAACTTATTCTTCTCGAATATTAACTGCTCGTTGGGTTGTAAGACTGACAATTCTTTATTAGACCTGTCGAGGACCTGAACTTTTCCAGAAACTAAAGTTACCAATGTTGACTGCTCTTTATTATTTTCTCGTACATTAAATTCTGTACCGAAAACCTTTACTCTCAAATTGGAAGTATTTACCAGGAAGTGGTTTTCCGAACTTTTAGTAACATCAAAAAAACATTCTCCTTTTATAAAAACTTCCCGATTATTCTCAGCATATGCTGAAGAGTACTTTAACTCGGCACCAGAGTTAAGCCACACTTTGGTGCTGTCAGGTAATACAAGAAAAGTCTTATTTCCGGAAGGAGCTGCTACTGTTGTAAATTTATCAGCTTTTGTTAGAGAGAAGTTAGATTTACCACTCCAGTTACCTGCAAGAAAAACCAAAGTAATGATAGCGGCAGCAGTCAACCATTTTGCTATCACTTTTAAGTTAATTTGTTTCTGCCCAGGATAATTTATGCGGTGCATTAATTCACCCCATAAACGTTCTTCTTCGGGCTGATAATCAGAAAAACCTTGATTTGAGATTTCCCATGTTTTTAAAATCTCATCAAAGATAACCGTATTATCCGAGGATGCTTCCAGCCAATCTTTTAACTGTTGCTTTTGTTCGATAGATGCTTCCCTTTTCAAGAAGGCCGATATCTCATTCCAAGGTATGTTTTTTTGTTCCATATTAAATGCTTTCATTTATATGTCGCAACTACTCTTTGAATCCCTCAAAACAGATTTATATTTTTTTCAAAAAAAGATGTAAAACTTAAAACAAGTAACCATTACAGTTTTTGTTCCCCATTGAGCGAAACCGTTTTATTTAATCCATAGGAATTTCATAAAAAACTGGATGTACTAATTTTGAGTGAATGCTAACTTAAACTTCGAAGACTTTTTTAAATTTGAATAACAACCAAAAGAATCACAACTTCATCCCATTAATTATCAGCGAGATAAACACAACTACTCTCAACTAAAAATGAACTAAGCAGAGAATGAAAATTTGCTCATAATATGGTTTCAGTGAAGCACGTAATTTTCGCAATGCGATACCAACATGATTTTCTACAGTTTTCGGAGTTAGTCCTAATTTTTCAGCAATTTGTTTATGCGACAGATTTTCTTCTCTTGCCATCTGATAAATCATTCTACTTTTTTCGGGTAAGCGATTTATGGCATCCTTAATAATTTCCCTTAACTCATCAATTTCTACATGCGATGGATTATTTTCTTTAACATTCTCCTGTAATTCCTGAACATCAAGTTCCATGTAAATCTCTTTCCTCTTTTTACGAAGATGACTTATCGCCTTGTATTTGGCGGACTGGAATAAATAACCTTTAAATGAGCTTTCGATTTTAAGATTATCCCTTTTTTCCCAAAGGTTGCTGAAAAGATCAAGGGCTATTTCTTCTGAGACAAACGGATCGCTTAGGTACATCTGTAAAAACTTACAAAGGTCTGCAAAATAAGAATCAAATAGGAAGCGAAAAGCATCCTGATCTCCTTTTTTGACCTTTAACAAGGCTTCAATATCGGTTTTAAATTTTGCTTGTTTCATAAATTTACAATACCTCAACTAAATACCGATGAATACTATATATAGAATAGTTTAGTGTAATATTACTAAATTATTGAATATAGTTTAGGTTTGTTATCAAAAAAAAGGGAGTCTTTCGATTAAAGCATTTATATATTTTCATCAAAATTCTCTAACAATAAAGGCACAATAGCCATAACCTACCACCAAGATTATTTACTACTGTGCCAGATGTGATTTAATTGTTAATGCAAATCAGACTGTACACAATACATGTACAGTACTCCCACCATAATAGTAGCTCCGAACAGAATGCCCCGGAGCTACAAATTATCGATTGCATCTGAAAAAAAAAGACTAGCACTAACAATTTAAATACCAACTCTTAGGATCTAGAAATTGATTATTCTTCTTCTATTATTTCCTTCGTTAAATTTCCTGATAATTCAATATTACCATAATCTAAACCTTCTACATTCTTTGTCGAAATCGGTGTCAATGCTCCCTCATCAATTTTTGTTTTAAGACCATCTATTTGCAGGCCGTTCACATCTATTGCTTTTATGATGTGTCGTTGTTCTTCGTTTACTGTTCGAATACTTATATTGTTTAAACTAATATTTACAGCATGACGAATATAAGCTCCATACGCAGGTAAGTGACCATCAAAATAAACATACTCAGGATATCTGGTTCGCATTTCAGGGACAATCTTTTTTGCATGTTCAGCTTTTCCTGCAAAATACATCAAGGCATCAATATTTTCTATTGATACATTTTTTATCTTGGCATCATCCAAGCCGGTGATGAACATAGTTGATGCAGGTATTATACGCCACTTGCCCCAGCGTTTACCATGGATTTTTACGTTCTTAATGGTGATTCCATCGATCGATCCTATTGGTTGCTTCTCCGCATCTCTATAAGTGTTTAATCGGGCTCCTAACCGAATCATGATGGGCATTTCTACATCATTCATTTCAATATCATGTATGTTAAGCTTTTTTATGTTTGAACCATCAACACTGAGAATTTTAATACCTCCACCATGAGTGTCATAAATATAGCAGTTAGCAACTTCAATGTTTTCAAAATTCCCCATGGATTCTGTTCCAAACTTAATAGCTCCCCATCGACTTGATAATCGACAATTCTCTACTTTATTGTCTCGACACGGAACAGGACTGGTACTTTTAAAACAAATCGCATCATCATGAGCATTAATATCGCAATCGTGAATATACACTCCTTCTGATGAATCAATATCAATACCATCTCCATTCCCCTCTGATTGAGACAGGATGCGCACTCCTGATATTTCAATCTGCTTCGATTTATATAAATGAATATTCCATGCCGCAGAATTCCGAAGTTTTATCCCACTAACTTTCACCCCATTACAATTCACAATTCGAATCATAAATGGCCGTTTACTCCTTCCTCCTTTTTCCTTATATATCATCCGCTCGCCACGGCCATTGATCCATCCCTTACCAGTGATAGCAATGTTTCTTGCACCTTTAGCCCCAATAAGGCAATTCCCTCTTTTCTGCCCCACTGCATCAACAAAAGGATCAATATTAAAATAATCTTCCAAGTGGTTGCTTCCGATTATTTCTGCACCTTCTTCAATATTAAGTGTAACGTTATCTTTTAATAGGATGGTACCAAGTAAATATTTACCTGAAGGAACATTAACTATTCCTCCTCCTTTTTTACTCATATTATCAATTGCAGCCTGAAAAGCTTTGCTATTTAAGGTTGTTCCATCACCAATTGCGCCAAACTCGATTACAGATAATAAATTTTGTTTTTCTCTAACGCTACATGATAGTGTCATGCATACTACTAGTACAAAAATTTGATACTTAAAAACCTTTTTTAATGTCATGTTTTTTTTATTTTTCTTACTTAAAACCTCTTAAAGTGCTCACTTGATTTTTCCCTATCGATTCAACTCACTTACGATTTCGGGCAAAGGATTTATAAAGCTCGTTTCTTTCTCTTACTAATTGCAACATCTAATAATTCATAGAAAACACGAATAAAGGCACAATAGCCAACCTCCCACCAAGGTCATTAGCTACTGTGCCAGATGTGATTTAATTGTTAAAACGAATCAGACTGTGCACAAGACATGTACAGTACTCCCACCATAATAGTAGCTCCGAGCAGAATGCCCTGGAGCTACAAATTATCGACTGCATATGAAATAAAAGACTAACACTAACGTTTTATGAACCAATTTTGAGGGTCAAGCATTTGCTCACGCATAGCCGCTGCATTGTCTGATTTAGTAGCCACTCTGTCTACTAAGAAAGCAGCACCTGTAGCTCCATCTTCTTTCATCCAACGCTTAGCAATACGCACCAATGCTGGCCAGCGCTTACCTTCGTAAGCCATCTCTAATAAGTAYTCACTGGCAATAAACTCTTCCACCTGGTGCATTACCGATACATCACTATCCTCATCAATCACCAAAGGCTTCAGGTTTACGCGACCACGAATACCGATRTTGTTCTTCAATCCTTCAGGAATAGCATARCGAGCTTCCAGCTCTTCACTCCARTCAGAACCTGCCCAGAAATCCTGGAAACCATCATTCAGAATAGCCAACGCGATATCAGAATCACCTAAGCGATTGAAACACTCAGCCATTGCTAAATGCACATCAGCGGCACGGTAAAGAATAATTGGAGTATTGTTGTCGTATGGCTGACGACCAATAGTGTACTTATAGATCATCTTGTCTTCACCATCATTAAAACTTCTTACAGATGCACTCATACGCGTAAAATCACCTTTCTGCTCAAAGTTATTTGACTGTAGCTCATAGTTACTAATAAGTGTATCAGGTGGAACCAGATACCCCATGCCTCCAAGCTCCTTATCCCATGTAAAGTATGATTGCAGGTAATGCTGCTGAAAGTTAGACCTACTATAAGGAATAGCTGTATAAACTTCATTAACATTTGAAGAAAGAGATTTACTGAAGATATCTCTCCATCTTCCAAATGCATACTTCGTTGAGATAGTGTAATTATGATCCTTTACATCCTTTAATAAAAGGAAATACTGACTCAATGCATCGGAATAACGCTCTGCCATCAGGTATAGGTTTCCAAGCAACAGGTTAAATGGAATCCTCATTAAGTTCCATTCCTTATCGTTATCCCCCATAAGCTTTCCCCAGTTCACATAACCATAGTCGCCTTTGTGGTTCTCAAACTCTGTTATTAACTGCTCAACCATCTCCTCTGGCGTTAACTCAGGGAAAGTAGCCACAGCTTTCTCATCATAGTTGATCAAAGGATCGTAGAAGTAGCGTACCTTTCCGTAGATATAACTCAGGTTGATATAGGCCCATGCTCTACTTGTATAAGCCTGCATTCTCACCGCCTTAGCCTCTTCTGAATCGAAACCAACTTTAATGATATCAGTAGTATCCAAACGATTCAACAAGTCGTTACAGTTCACAATTATCTTATAATAATCGCTAGGATTAGCAAAGTCATTGTCGGCACTTACCGTTCTGCTTTCGATCTGGAAAAACTCATCAGGAGCAACTACTGAAGATACTGCTTCGTCACTCAACAAACTATGCAACAACACATTCTGATCGGCAACATCCTGTATCAAACCATTGATACCAACAATGGTATTTGTGATCTCCTGAACACTTTGATAGTTCTTTTCACCGGCAATAATGTCGTCCTTATCTGATTCGAAGAAATCGTCACACGACACGGCTGTTAAAGCAATACACGCCAGTATTATATATTTTATTGTTCTGTACATAAACTTACTTTTTTAGATATTACAAGGTCACTTTAACACCTAACATTATACGCTTTGCCAATGGTGTTTTWCCGTAGTCTACACCATTCAATGCCGGAGTATTACCATAGTTGAATTCAGGATCGTACCCTAAATAATCAGAAGAGATGGTAAACAAGTTYTCYCCTGCCAGGTAAACCATTCCATTTTGCACAAAGCCYAACCAGTTCTTTGGMARCTTGTAACCAATGGTTAGGTTCTTTARCTTGATRTAWGAACCATCCTCAATCCAACGATCAGAAAAACGAGCGTTACCCATWGGGTCACCATAAGTAGCCTTAGGCATGTTGGTCTGCTGACCGTCAACTAACCAACGGTTCATTACTGATCCTGCCTGGTTGTTGAAATCGCTCATGCTCTCCAGCTGTGCACGCATATAGTTGTACACCTCATTGCCGAACGTATAAGTAAACTGAGCACTCAAAAACACCTTTTTGTAATCAACATCAGCGTAGAAACCACCAAAGAAATCAGGAGCTGCACTACCCAAAGTATAACGGTCGTTCTTGTCGATAATACCGTTCTTGTCTTTGTCAACAAAGATTACATCACCAGCTGCAAAGTTTACACCTGCACGGTTGCTTAGGTTCGTAGCCTCAGCTTGCTGATGTGAAGCAAAAACTCCGGCAGTCTTGAATCCATAAAACTCATAAGGCTTACCACCAACAGCAGAGATCACCTCACCACCAGGAATTTCAGTCACGATGCTCTGATCGCCACCAAGACTCTTGACCTTATTATCAACAAATGAGATGTTACCACCAATAGTGATATCAAAATCACGACTGTCGACTACCTTCAAGTTGGCTGTAATCTCAACACCCTGTGTTTCAATTTCTCCACCATTCATTAGGAATGAGTCATAGCCAAGGAAATCGGATGTCGACTTGTTCACCATCATATCCTTAGTCGTTTCATGGAATGCATCAACTTTAAGATCGAAACGCTTATTGAAAGCTAAGAAATCAAAGCCAGCATTGAACATGTTACGTTGCTCACTTGATAATTCACCATTAGGAATACCCGTACGAACGATACCATTGATCGCCTTGAAACGCTTAGAAGTAAAAGCATACTGTCCGGTTGAACTGGCAACCTTACTATTACCAGCCTGACCAGCACCAATACGAAGTTTCAGATCATTCAACCACTTCTCATTCTTCAAAAACTCCTCAGATGATAGTCGCCATGCCATTGTCACCGCAGGGAACAATTCAAAATCACCATTGCTACCAAACACACTTGAACGATCAGTAGTCAGGATAGCAGTTGCAAAGTATTTGTCTCTAATCGAGTACCCGAAAGTACCAGTATAAGCCATGTAATTATAATCGTCCAAATATCCACCAATCAACTTCTTGGTAGTAGTATTCGAAAGACTGTTAAACTCATCGTTTGAAGAGTTGATACCGCGACCATAGTCATATTCCTGCTTCTGGATCAATGCCAATCCGCCAAGATTAAAACTCAAAGTGTTGCCATTGTTATAGCGTACCTGGTGGATTAAGTTAGCGCGGAAAGCATTAGAAGAACCAACACCTACACCGTGCTTCACCATGTTCTTGATCTCAGGATCGGTAAGACTAGCAATGGTATTTCTACTTGCTCCAGGTACGAAAAGGTTCTCACGATTCTTGTTGTAGTTACTTGATGCAAGGAAATTTACTTTCCAGTTTTTGTTGATCTTGTACTCACCACCTAACGATGCGAAGATATTATAACGCTTCTCGAAGTTATCGGTTACCTGTACCAATGCGGTTGGGTTTGACACATCAAACTCTCGTACTTCATCAAGGTAGATCGTTTTATCACCCGATAGTGCTTCGCTTGAGTAAGGCGCTAACGATGGCGCTTTAAACAATGCAGAATAGATTGGAGAAACTGCTGTTTCAATACCCTGCTCTTTCAGACTACGCTTGTTGATGTTATAACCTAGCGATGTCCACAGTTTCACTTTCGACGATACATTGATTGTCGCATTAATATGCGTTGTATATCTCGATAGATCGGTATTCTCTAAGATACCTTTCACATCGTGGTAACCAAGAGAAAGAGAATAGTGTGCTACCGCATCACCACCTTTAACATTCACAAAATAGTCTTGTACAGCACCTGTTCCCAACACCTCATCCTGCCAGTCGGTTTCGTTGTTGTAAGTCTCGTAATAAGGAGAACTTGGATCGTCAACCAAACCAGGGAATCGATACATCACCTCTGTAGCATCGTAACGCTGATGCGCTAATTCTGTCATTAAAGAGGTGAACTGACCAGACTTCAACACAGGGATTGCGTCAGGAGAAAAAGACAATCCTC
>SJCO01000192.1 GCA_005217565.1 Puteibacter caeruleilacunae | reverse complement strand
CGGTGGGCACCGAACACGGTGTTTCCAGTGAGTTGCTAACGGGTAATCCGAGTGGACGCCCGTGCCCCGTTCGTTAGGGGTCGGCTAGTGGCCCGGAGGCGCGCTCCAAAAGTACCTGTAGGTGATTTGCCGGACCCGGTCCCGTTTGATAGGGTCCAAGGGCTCGATGCCTCCCTCTGATGGTATTCCGTTACAAAATCGCTCCTGCTGGTCTCGGAAATGTCCTAGGGTACCTCGGGAGCGTAGCCCGAGCCTCGGCCATGTATCGGACGTACCCAGAGTCATCCCTCGCTCTGCGTGCTCTGGGGCGACTGTCGAACCCTTCCGAGGGGCCAGCCTTCGAACCCCTGATCAGTAGTGGGCGCGGAGCCCGAGTGGCCTGAGGCGGCTGTCGAACCCTTCCGAGGGGCCAGCCTTCGAACCTCTGACCAGTAGTGTGCGCGGAGCCCGAGTGCTCTGAGGCGGCTGTCGAACCCTTCCGAGGGGCCAGCCTTCGAACCCCTGATCAGTAATGAGCCTGAAGCCTGAGTGCTTTGGGGCGGCTGTCGAACCCTTCCGAGGGGCCAGCCTTCGAACCCCTGAT
>SJCO01000191.1 GCA_005217565.1 Puteibacter caeruleilacunae | reverse complement strand
TGCTTTGGAGGTCAGCATTATGTCATCAATATTATGCTTCAGAGGTCAGCATRTATTTTGTCTTTTGCAGCCGAGTTCGCAATCCATCCATATCTTGCTAGGTRGTGYAATTTATTTGCTCTGCGACTGATTGGACATTTGATGGACGTTCYCTGTCTAGTCTTCACGTCGCTTCTGTCGGCCATATTTTGTACTTCACTGGCTATATTTGGCTTTCCTYTGATCCTTACTGATATCTCATTTTTGTCTTGAGGTATTCACTGTGTGCCCTGCACAGATGTGACCATTTTGAAAAATATACTGATAACTTCTGGGCGTCCCCCCCAATGGGTGTAGGCAAGGGAYGGCTTGGTACRCTGAGCGTTTAGCAAACTGCYTCTGAGTAGTAACTTGATGTGACCRCGGGTGTAATCATATYGCCCGYGCAGTTGACTGGAGTCCCAATGGGTGTCGTGTTACGTGAAACGGCGTSAGCCGCCTGACGTGTCTTCARACGGTTTGAATTGCATATTGAATTTTTGTGACTGTTYGGTGGCCGTGGTAGGAGGTGAGCGGTTGYCTTCTTCTTCTATAAATAGTGCTCT
>SJCO01000190.1 GCA_005217565.1 Puteibacter caeruleilacunae | reverse complement strand
GGTGAACAAGGACATGGTTAACAAAAGCTAGTYAATCCTTAGGCATAAATGTGTAAAGCGGGAGGTGAATTAAATAATGAATAGGACAGAGATAGGTCAAGGGACACTTGCCTCCACCAAMCGACTGCTGCTCAGGGGCTTCTCCTGCGAGTTCCTCGGGCTCTTCRACCGGATCGTTCTCTATGMGAKYGCAARCATACATACATCCACAYATTTAATACAAAAGAACAGTACACCATACAATAGAAWGCARTAAGTAAACAGACGTTCCACGCGGGYTCGYGAGTACGGTTAAGAGAGAAAGAGGAAAAGACAGTCGAGAAACGATCACGTTACATGATTATAAATTAACCACTCGCTTAATGGAAGGAAATTTAATGTAGACACTATGTTTAGCGTAAAGTAAAGTCATGTTTCATGTCTAATTATTATMAGCAGGTGGAGATAAAYAAAAARATGGTCGCGYGGCGAGACGCGCGACAAAGCTCTCTAAAACAAATTAAGAAGTTAACGACTCGTCGCRCGACCGAGCACGCAACGAGRCACTTCGCCTTAGTTATGAGGAGACGTTAARCGTCGCGCGAC
>SJCO01000183.1 GCA_005217565.1 Puteibacter caeruleilacunae | reverse complement strand
CACAGCCCGGTTGCTCCCCTCCGCYGGYGGTCACCCAAGACGGTGACCTCCAGCTCCTGGATGGGGAGAGRCAAWCCRGGCTGTGATCCCGATYYCGCCCTCAGCATCGRGKGTGTTCGTCATCCTCGCTGGGGCRGGGRGCGAGGCGAGCCGGGGCTCTACCTCCYGCGCGGGTCGGYGGRCCACCTCYTCTTCCAGCTTCTGGTGGTGGCAATCGCCCTCCMGCSCTGCGGMGGAGRCGTCCTCCAGCCATGCCGGGGAAGGCGAACTGTTGCTGYCCAGCTAGGATGCAACATTCCGCCCTCTTCCTCGCWTTCGYGGCGWGGACGGGARCGAGGACCTGCCGGTGCGCTTKGGAGCGGCCCGCTCTTTGGCTTTGATGGSTKGTTYGTGTCCCTTGAGCGGGAACGCGAAGCCTTCCGGCGGCCGCGTCCGTCCTGGGACCATGGCTGCTGCTGCAGAGGTCGTTGGCGGATCACCCGGAGCTCGTCGCCCCGCAGGCTCCCCGGTGTGGAGGTTGTTCATACCCGCGGGGGCGGAACCGGAGTTCCGTTTGTAATGGCACTTTGAATGCCAGTGTTTTTGTTCATT
>SJCO01000021.1 GCA_005217565.1 Puteibacter caeruleilacunae | reverse complement strand
TCATCACACCGGATAGATCTTAAAGGTGAGTCTCTAAGAAAAGGTGTCTTGAAGAGTGAGTAAATAATTTTTTTCCTATTATTGCACCATCTTTCAAAGTGGCACCATTTGGACCGTTTTTGCTGGCATGGTCACTCCGTTTTAGCCACATTAGCCCATAAAATGACTCCAATGCGCTAATGAGAATAATACCTACATATATATATCTTTTTGAAATTTTATATTCCTTTGCAAATAAAGCTCTAACTAAAACGATTATAACACCAACTTGTAATATCTTATTTTGGGGGTAATTATAATGATCAATAAAAAAACTGGAAGTATAAAATATACTTCCAGCGAATATAATGATCAATAAAAGCGTCATTCCATTTAATCTCATTGTATTTATTGTTTACGGCTTTCTACTCTATTGGATCCCATTTTTGATCATACTGATGATTTGTAAACCAAATATTACTTTTTAACATGTTAATATACTTGATTACATTTTTCTTCCCTTTATCGGTCAACAACAAATAAATATGTATCATCATTTTATTTGCATTGTTAATCGTTACGATGGTGCAATTATTATATTTTTCACATTGAGTTAGGATCTTAATATCAGAAAAACACATTTCTGTAGCATTAAAGTACTCTTTTGGCATTTTCCCTGATATTACAGTTTCATAATTACCATATTCAACTGTGTCTACTTCATGCTCATAAAAATCTCTAATTTTATTTGACAATCTTATCATTGCTTTAGCATGATATTTTCTTTTAGGGAATCCGATAAGAGAATCTAATGGCAATATGTTCGAGCCCGAGTACAAAAATTGACATTGTTTATCTCTAGATTTAAAAATAGGTCCAAAAGCAAAATCCTTGTAATTATCTATTAGTTTGATCTTCTTGAAATAATTGTCTGACAACTTACAATTAGGTAATTTATGAAATACTATACCATGCTTTTGAATATACCACTGAGTAAATGTATTCCAATTACCTCCATAAATTGGATTAGCAACTTGTGCATTACAATTAACTTGCACAATTATTACTATCATAACTGCTATTGCATTAATCTTTCTTTTCATTTTTCACGTATGCTAAATCAATATTATTTATTTCTATATACCAGATACCACCTCCTTGGCTGTCGGTACACAAAACTATTTCATCCATTCTTTTATAAAAATTTGCAGCATGGCCATTCCCTATGATGACAGCGCCCATCAAATCTTCATCATTATATCCACTCAACTGATAAGGACGCAAAGCAAATCCATCAACAAAATAAGTCAAAAATGCCATACAATCAGCTAGTTTGATACCATACGTATCATAGTCATATGTAACATTATCCTTTATAACCTTTTCTATTTTACCTCTTCGTGTATTACTTAGAGCACTAAGAGCATAAGCAAAACAATCTACTTTTTTATTTTGATCATTAGATTCATTATTGGCTGATTTTAATCGTTTGAAAGGTAATATCTCTTTATTATAGCCCATTTCTTTCATACTTCTTATCGTTCGTACTCCAAACTCAAAAGCACTTTTACTAATATTCAATTGTTCTGCACTTTTATTCGTTATTCTAACCTGATGTTCCTTATATATTAACATTCTATCAATAATGGCTAGACCTGTGCTTGTTCTTAATTCGTCTTTTATATCAATATCCGATAACTCATTTGCATTTATATCTAAATATTCAAGATCAATATTGTTTTTCGTCTCGTTGGGGTCATGTTTCAATACATCATCATTTTCACAGGCTACAAAAACTAATATCACCCCGGCTAAAATTAACTTAAATAAATCTTTCATTTTTAATTTTACTTTACCCTGAAAGGCGGGTCGCCTATATTACTAATTACCATAGTGGCTTCATAAACAATTACAGACCTCGGCTAGCTATTTCAAGAATTTTACAGTTATGATTCAAAACGATACCTATATCTTCAAATCTATGATACACCACGAATTCAAACTCCAGTAATTGCCACTGATCATCCCACGCCAGTTGAAAATCGTTAAAGAACGTTGGGAAGAACACTAAAAGTGTCAATAAAACAAACAATAAACGTGGTCGTTTTTCGAAGAATTTCATGCTTAGGTTGTTTTTGATTTTATTCAGTTTAAAATCAAAAACCAACGCCTCAATCACCCAGCCTCGACAACGAACTTAACAGTCTTATTTATATTGTTCAAATATTTTGAAATATTATTTCAATAATTTTCGTAAGCGTTAAATCTGCATTCGTAAGCGTTAAATTTCTCCTCAACAAGCACCTTATTTGCTATTTAATTTTCAGAAAACCAATCCTTGAATTTTTTCAACTGCCTACATGCAACAGTTAACTTCTTATCTCCAACTACTATTAGCTCCCTTTCATTTAATGCAACTATCTCATCGCGATGAACCACTTGGGAACGATTAATTCTAAAAAATTCCTCATCCAGTACAGGAATAATCTCCTTCAACGACATTATACATGAAATGCAATCTCCATTGGTGCAGTGAAACGTCGTCAAATGATCATCAACATCAATGTAAACTATTGCCTCAAATACTATCTTAATTGGTTTCTTTTTTTCTCGAACAACAATATAATTTCTCTTCATCCTTTTTAATCTGAGTTGTTTTAAATTCCTCCGGGCCAAACACCCGTTTACTGATAAGGCACTTCCCAAATAAAATAGGTTTAGATCCACTATATGTTTTATAACATATTTTATAAAATTCACCAGAGACCTACTCGTTAAACATCATTATTGAATCGTGATTTTATAGTGTGACATGGACTTCAATATAATCTTTTCAATTTTTATGATAATTATAAAGACAATGTTTTATCAGCCTGTTTGAAGCCTTCTCCCAGTTTTCTCAAACTTTTGTCAATCCCTTGTCAAAGCCTTGTCAACTACTGAAAAATGGGGGCTTTGAGAGGGATAAGTAGGGGCTTAGTAAGAAGGTGTAAGGGAATTGTAATCTAGAGATAGCAAAACGAAGAAATCTCTAATTTGCAGGCCTTTTTTGCTCTTTACGAAGCCAAACAAACCGCCCCCACATGCTTCAGTTTCAATTTTAAGGTAGATTTCAACAATCAAAACCACCTGACACTTGTGAGTCACCACCTCAAAAATTTAAAGATCTTAAAACGCCTTATTTTATCGTTTATTTTCTGAAGAATATTATCGGGGAATAAATTTAATTTTAGCACAAAAAATAGTGATAGCTATTTGCCTATTCTGATTTCAGCACAATAATAGTAACATAATTTTATTTTTAAAACGACACTAATTGAACCTCAATGATGAGTTCTGACGTTAGTGTACAGTTTATCACATCATCTTTTTCTGATAGCTACTCGGAGTTTCTCCTGTAAACTTCTTAAATACCCTGAAGAAAGTAGATTCTGAATTAAAACCACATTTATAGGCAATGGCCACAATTTTAAGTCCTGATGTTTCCTTGCTCTTCAATTGTCGCTTTACCTCATCAATTCGATACTTATTGACAAAATCATTAAAATAATAGCCATACTTTTCTCTAATGATATGCGATAACAATGTTGGACTAACATCTAATTTATCTCCAAGTATCTTGAGACTTAGTCGTGGTTCAAGGTATGGCTTTTCTTCATCCATTAATTCAACAAGACGATTATAAATATTGGTCATCTCATTTTCGCTAATCTCAAGATCTTTCTCTGGGATAGGAACATAACCATCGAGCAGTTCCTGATACCTGGTTTTTGTAATGATCTTGATATATTTAGTAGCAAGAAATACCACTCCCCCTAATGTCATTACAACCAATACATAGAACCAAACATTTTGCCACCAATATCGCTCTATTTCAACCACAAAACTACTTGATAGATTGTGATCGGTACCCCACTTCAGGTCAATTGTATATTTCCCTGGATCCAGCTCTGGTAACATCAAGTTTGATACACGACTAATATCGTATTCTTCATCTAGATTTTTACCTTTAATATACATAAAAGCATACTCATCAAAACTCAGCGATTCAGATGTTAGGCGCGACTCAATCATCATGCTTCTGGTTCCTTTTTTCAACTTCACATAGCTCGACGTCAAAACGTTATCATCCAATACTATTATATGATCCTTTATTTTATCAGCCTTTGAGTATAGATCAATTGATAAAGAACTTGAAAAACCATCGATTAAATATGGCTCTGAATACATCGTATAATCACCATTACTTAATCGTCCCTTCACCCGCACATAATAATTCTGTCCTCCAGGAAGATACGATAAAACCTGACGGTTATCTAATACCTTTACATTATTGTATTCTGGAAGTATCTTATTAAATTTCAAGTCACTGGCAACATCGACATAATACTCTTTCAAGGCCTCAATTTTGCTCGACATCGACCATTCAATATTGCATGAAGATGTTGATAATAGCTCGGAATTTGTTATTGTTGGATGAACCATAGCCAACGAATTAGTGCGGCTCTCAGATGTATGGTTTATAATTCTTCCGTCAAAATGATTCTTAGAGTGATCTTTAATTATTGTCCCGTCACCTGTCATTGGCAGGTAAAAGATCAATCCATCCTCGCTCCCTGTAAGCGACTTGTATAAATTAGCTTGTATTTCTGCAGCTGCTAGTCCCCGATTCCAAATTCTCACTTCATCAACACAGCCATAAAAATGATGCATTTCGTTGCTGTCGACAAACGCTCCTATGCTTAATTGAGCAGGAGCAAAACTCCAATCGATATCACCACTCACAAAACGCTCATCTTGAAGTAGTCCATTTAAATACACCTTTACAGATTTACCATCATATACTCCTGCGATATGACACCATTGATTCAATTCGATATGTACACCAGGATTATAAGTCCAATCCTGTCCTCGCATACGATCTGTCTTGATCATGAAGCGCATTTCTCCTTCATTAAAGGCCAACGCATAACCCGACTCATCATACTGATTATCTACTAAATAGCACACAGGGGCTCCCCAGTTTAGGTAATTCTCAGCTTTTATCCAACATTCTACAGTGATTTGATCCTTCGGACGTAGAACTGGTGATGTAGGAAAAAGGGCGTAGTTATCATTAAAGCGTATAGCTCTATTTGCATAGCCATCTGCAAATAAAAAAAAGAGAGCAAGTATGATTAGTAAGGTTTTCTTCATAGGTGTTAGTTTTCCTTAATGATTAGTAATTCCTCATTTTGGACAAAACAAATATACAGATATGATGCAATAAGGCAAAAAACACCCACAGATACTTTTCGTGAAATATTAACACATTTTAACTTCGCTTATCAGACGTTAACTTAATCATGATATACATTTGTAGTGTTGAGTTTAGCACATGAGTTTTTTTCATAGATAAGTTTTTTTTTCATAGATAAGTTTGGTTGAGAAAGGGGTGACGCACATCACCCCTTTCTTTATTTTTGGATCTATAGTTATCTTACTACTTCTTCAACTCAATACAAACGCCTCCTCCTGCAGGAATATTAAACGTCAATACATCCTTATTCGACACAGTACGGTCATCAATACGATAATCCTCTTTGTTGTGCTTATAATCGGTATTTTCACCATCTGTGAAAATACGAGCATGATATGCTCCATCAGATAAGAAATCAAGTGGAATGGTAACACTGCCACCTTTTTCATTTATATGAGAACCAATCAACCATGTATCCCCTTTTCGACGAGCAAAAGTCGCCAAACGCCCCATCTCATCATGCAAAATGCGGGTTTCATCCCATTGCCCTTTAGTCTGCCTAACAAACTCAAAGATATCAGCCTTTTTGCGATATGCCTCATCATGATCACTTAAGATATTTAAACCATTACTGGCAATTAAGCAACGGGCAGCCTCTGCCACTACTGTAGAATTCAATGTTTGTCTCACCTGAAAACGTTCCTTCACCATTTCACTCTCCAACTCAAAGAAACCATTCATAAAGTCAAGCGGACCAGCAATGGCATTCACAAATATAGAACGCAGGAAACAGGTAGGGCCAAACGCTTTACTGGCATCAAACTGTGCCTGCACAAACTCCCTGGTTATCAAGTTTGGATAAGTTCGATCTTCTCCGGTTGGGTGCACTGGTCCATCGTGAAAATTAACCAGTAGCTTATTTTTGGCACATTCAGCTACAATATGGCGAGTATTATTCACCTTCTTCTGCGGATTATTTTCCTTCATAAAGCCATACTTAATTCCTGCTGCTCCCCAGTTGGCATAAGTTTTAAGCACATCATCCACGAACGACATGCCATGGTTGCGACGAAGCAAATCATTCATATAAACGATCACCCCAACATTGCGTTCTCTTCCATACTTAATCAGCTCAGGCATAACAATGGCTCCTCGCAGTCGGTCAATTACTTCAATAGGACCACGATAAAACCTTGCTGCTGAAACATTATCACCTTCCTGACGTGGAGTAAACGGATCAGACTCATCATCCCACTGATTTCCATACCATCCTGAGTCAACCATAATATATTCCATACCATTCTCATGACAGAAATCGATGAAACGCTTCAGACTCTCCATATTCTTTCCATACTGAAATCCGTCAGCCAACGTAGCCCCCCACGCTCTACATTCTGTCATTCCAATACCTGATTTAATCCATGATGTATCGGCGATTTTACAGGGAGAATTCAAATTCTGGATCACATGCGATAAAGCCAAATCCCCTAATTTCTCTTCAAAAAGCACCACCCGCCAAGGCGTATTGAAAGGTGCATCCAAAGTTGATTTGCTTATCTGAGGTGTAGGAATACCTGAATCATTGGCACCTATTCGCATAAAAGAGAAATTCATTAAATCCGCTTCATGTATTGCTGCATATCCCTCCTGCATTTCTACTACCACAGGAGGTTTTGCATTCTTTAGTTGCTTAATAGGAGTTGGTCCCTTAGGTGTACTTTCACCATTAGTTGAGTAGGTGCTCGATCCTTCAGGGAAATTAAACTCAGTAAGATCACTTTTCACTACCCAATGTTTTTGATTTTGCTCAGGGAAATGGTAACGCAAACCAATTCCATTATCAAATACCCGGGCAATAACATCCATTTTTATGTCCTTATTTTCCGAGGCTTCCAGATGAAGAACAACTTCATTGTACTCATTCTTAATAGATGCAAACTGTCCCCACACAGGTTCCCAGTCTTCGCTAAATGAAGAAGATTCAACTCCTTTCACAATAAAATTTTCCAGTGTGATTAACTCAGTAACAAGTCCCATTGCCGATTCGTTAACCACTCTTTTTCCTCCACGATCCACAAAATAGTACAGCTTACCACTATCTGTTTTAAACGTTAATGAAAGTCTCTCATTAGGAGAATTCACCTGATACGTTGACTGATTACAGGAGGTAACCAAACTTCCCAACAACACTGTCAGGATAAGTAAACATGTCTGAATACATTTACATTTCATGATTGAAAATACTTAATTTAAACACTACAATATTTCTATACAGCTATATCAAGACAGCATGTATTTTTCTTTCCGTTTTCGTTCACGGTATTATTATTTCATGTAATTTTACCGACGATTTGAAATTACAACTGAGCTAATCTGAATAAAAAGATTTTACTTTTACAGTTGTAAAATCATCGTTAACAGGTCACTTAACAACACTCATAATCAGCGAACTAATGAAACACACGAATAAAATAAAGACTTATTGCAGCAAGATTATTGAGAGTCATTGTTTTGCCAAATCAGTAGTCAATAAAGAGCTGTTGCGATACCTGGTTGATAATACGCTGGCAGGAAACACACCGACTGAATTGCAGATTGCGTACGATGTGTTTGGTAAAAATCCCGATCCAGATAAGGATCACAATGTGCGTATTTATATACTGAATCTTCGCAAAAAACTACAAGCGTATTATGAGAAGGAGGGTTTAAATGATGAGATAAAATTTGAAATACCGAAAGGTTCGTATCAGGTTACTTTTCACTACAATCAACTTGAGCTATTTAAATCGAGCTTATATCGAAAGGCACCAGTAATATTAATCGTTAGTCTAATATTATGCATATCAGGCGTGATCCTGTCTCTAAATTCATCATCGCCTCCTGCTGCAAAACAATTCCTTTGGAAAGAGCTTTACAAACACAAACATCCAGTATTGATTGTGGTAGGTGATCATTACTTTTTCAGATTAAAAAGTCCACTTGGGGGACTCGCCTTATCGCGTCATACCAACATCAATTCATTGGATGATCTTAATGAAAGGATGGATGAAAATCCCACATCAAAAGAGGATATTGTGATAACAACCCAAACCTTTATTGATCGACAATCCAACTTTGGTTTATATAAAATAGCCAGCTCCCTGGGAGGAGGCTTTCTCAATATGAAGATGAAATATGCCAGTGAAGTTACCTGGGAAGATGTCAAAGGTCATCATGTGATATTTGTAGGATCATACAAAGCATTAAGGATTTTCAAACCTGTTATGAAGAAAATCGGCATCTCGTTTGAATTAGAAAACTATACAACCCACTATACGACAAACGATTCAATTATCGATTTAAAAACAGAATCTGATGGTTATTTAACGGCCGACTATACAACAATTAGTCGCTTTGTCACCTCCGACGACAGAAGCGTAATTACCTTCCTCAGCAACAGAGAAATTGGCAATATTGCAACCCTTAAATTTATCTTCGATGCTGCAAATCTTGAAGACTTGGAAGAAAAAGTGGATGAGTTATCAACCGATAACTTTAAATCCATCATCAAAATAATTGGCAAAGAAACAACCGATTTCAAAATCGATATCTTAAGGGTAGATCCCATCAACACCGATGTCGATAAATTCTGGCCATAGCAACAGAGTGGTATCCAAACAATTTATCACCTCACTCCATCAACGCTTGCTGCCCTTTGGGGCAGCTAATGTCTGTAGAAAGAACATTGTCATGGAAACCGGAGAACGGAAACCGAAAAAAGGATTCGCTGCAAGGAAAGGACGTGAAGATATGCAATAACACACCGCTGCCCGCTAGGGCAGTCAATGTCTGTAGCAACGAAAGATATAACCATTACCCACATCCTCGTAACATCAGCGCTCCATTGTCCTTTTCTGCATGATCGGTAAAGATTTGAAACACCAGCCTTCGCAATCGAATTGGCCTCCTGGAAAAAGAGATTGATTTAGCAGCTGTTGCTTAGTAAAACTGGGAAGCTGAGAGCTTTGCTCGAAGATCACCCAGTTGCACTTAGCAACAGTAATAAATCGATTGCTTTTTCCAGGCAGCCTTGACTTTTTTGCTTCGTTTTTGTGTTAAGACAAAAATGAAGGCCTGTCCGGCAGGACAATGACAAAAATGAAGGCATGTCCGGCAGGACAACGACAAAAATGAAGGCCTGTCCGGCAGGACAACACAATCCTTATAACAATCCAGGAAACTGCTTCAACAACTTTTTATTTCCCGATAGGAAAAAAGAAAAACTACCTTTTGGTTTTTTATCCAAACCCGTTAAGCTCGGTACAGAACCTTTCTTCACCCTATTTGCGACAAATAAATTATTCGATAAAACATACGAATCCTGCAATGCAGTCATACCCCAATTTTGATTTTTCGCAACAATTCCAACACCAGTCTTTTTATTATTACTGACCACAATTGCACTGACATTAGTGTGATTACCCTCAAAGTTCGAGTCATCAATTTTCATCTTGTGATAATTAAAATTCCCCGATGATGCTTTCTTCGGATATTGCGGATAAGGTCCGTCGCCCAGCCACGCAATATTCTCCAATCTGTCCGGCATTTTAAGTCCTAATCCTAACTCCAGAAATTTCGCACTCACAGCAGCCTCTTTCAATTGGTATTCAAAATCAACCTGCCCCGATTCCTGTACAGAAATATTCAAGTGAAGCTGCACCTCTGCATCCTCGTTTTTCAGCTTAAATGCATACAACAATTCAACCTTTGTACTCATGTTATTCTGATACCATTTCTGACTCACCAAGCGATAGTTATCGGCAAAAACATCAGGATAAATAGTCGGAACAGATCGTTTCTTCTTTTTACTGTAATACGTCAGCCATTTCGTGGTATTATCTGCATTACGTCCCGTTTTTAGAATCGGTCCCTCAACCATTAAAGCAGAGCCCAAATAAAACTGAAACTTACCATTTTCATCAAAACGCAAAGTCTGATTTGAAGCAAGCTTAATTGACGACTGTGCGGGAATGCTTTTATATTCTCCGTCATTGATCAATTTTGAATCTCCATTTTCAGCAACACTTCCCTCAGTAACAATTTCAATAGTCTTGTTTCGGATGTTACGTTGCTTATGATCGACAACTGAGAGCTCAATAATATTCACATTTTCAGCCAACGCTTTCTTCAAAGCAAAAGGGAACTGCACTTTTTGTTTGGTATGTGGCAGGGCAGTCAACTCAAGTGTCCCCTCTTTTTGCAACTTATTGTTACTATACCACTTCCAGATACATTTATGCCCACTTAAATCGATAAAATCGTAATTGTTCTGTATCTCAACTGCTGGCGACTCATTTTCTGCAACACCGATTTTATCTTCTCTAAATTTCACAGGACAGTAAACGGCCTGCACCTCGAAATATGAGACCGAAGGATTCCGGTAACCATCCACAAGGCCATCGTTTCCGTAAGCACCATGACAGTCTAAAATTGTACTATCATTCTTCCAACGGTTGGCAATTAATGCACTACCATTTACCGGATACTTAAAATCTTTAGCTCTGGTATCATATACTTTAGCTCCTTTTTTTACCGATCTCAGCAACTCCTGATCCACCCAATCCCAGATACAACCACCAGCATGCTTACGACTATTCTGCATGATATTCCAACGCTCTTCCAAATCGTACAGCGCTTTGTCTAACGCATGATTGTATTCGGTATAAATTATCGGTGCTTGAATATGCTCATCATCACGATGCTCAATAATTTCCTCTGTTGATGGGTAATGATCGGCAAACATATCAGTATTTACAGGCATTCCGTTCATATAACCATGAAAGTTGTTACCACTGTAAAGGGCAGGACGTGTTGGGTCCAACATCTTACAATACTCATACATTTTAATCCAATTGGTGCAGATCGGATTTTCATTTCCAACACTCCAAATCAGTACTGATGGATGGTTAATATCACGATTTACCGTATGGTTTACCCTGGCGAGCATCGTCCCCAGATTCCCCGGTATTTTCTGTGAATACTCATCAAATCCAAGCGGAATTTCATCGATCACATAAAAACCATATTCATCGCACAGTTCGAAAAACCTTGGATGTGGAGGATAATGCGAGCAGCGAATTGTATTAATGTTAGCCTGCTTCATTTTCTCCAGATCCAGTCTCATATCTGCTTCCGAGACAGCTCTTCCTCTTTCAGGATGCATCTCATGGCGATTTACTCCACGCAGTTTTATCGGCGATCCATTCACCAACAGCTGACTATTCTCTATACTTATTTCGCGGATTCCCACCTTACTGCTGATGCTATGCAAAACCTCTTCTCCTTGTTTTAGTGTCTGTACCAACTCATATAGGTTGGGCGTTTCTGCATTCCATAGTTTGGCATCATTCAGCTTAAAAGAAGTATTTAAAGGTAGTGGCATATAATGTTTGCCCTGCCATAAAACAGCCTGTTCTATGGTTTTAATTACCTCTCCATTATACTTCAATACAACCTCTTGTGTCACATCCTTTAATGGACCATCTTTTAGATGAAAGCTATGAATATCGGATACAATATTTATCTCTGCATTCTGGCCCTGCTCCGGAGTAGTTATAACCACTTTATCGTAATGAACCTGAGGTGCTGCATAGAGATAAACATCACGGAAGATGCCATGCAGACTCCACGAGTCACTGCAATCGAAACCAACGTGCTCGTGATTGCCATATACCCTTACAAGAATTTTATTCTTTTCATTTTTCCTGATGTAATTTTGAATATCAAACTCTGCCCTGTTAAATGCACTCTCAAAATCACCAATTCGCTTACCATTCAGCCAGACTTCAAAACCATAGGCAACACCTTCAAAATAAAGGCGCATTTTTCTATTGGTCTCTTTCCAGTTTTCAGGAACTTCAAACTCGCGATAATACCAACCCGTTTCATCACTTTTGGGAAATTTATATTCCAAGGTACCGAAACCATGCATTTCCCAATTTGAAGGCACGCTGATATTGTCCCATTCAGCAACTGCTATTTCACCATTAAAAACAGCTTTCGCATTAACAGTGCAACTGCCTTTTTCGAATTTAAACTTCCAATCTCCATTCAATGAATTTACCCAGAAAGATTCCATTTTCTCTGGTAGAATTGCATGCGCACTTTGAGACAAGGTAATCATAAGCCCCACACACATCAGTAGTACAATAAGATTCTTTAAACTCTTCATTTTTTCAATATTTAAACACATTCTTTTAGATCCATCAGCATATGGAAAAATTACGATCCATATACTGTATAAGCGGTTGTCAAATCTACTTTAAGACAAGTTATAACATATGGATATTCTCACCAGAGATATGGACTAATCGGTCAGTTCGGCTGGTGCCGGGCGGATGGAAGGTGGAAAGGTTGGAAGGATAGAAGGTGATCGTTAGTGTGCGATGGGCAGTGAAGAGAGCAGAGGACCAGAAGAGGTTGCAGGTTGCAGGTTGCAGGCAACGTTGGAAACACCTTCCAGCATCGGTAGACCTGGCAAGTCTGCCAAACTTCAGCATGGCATGTTGCTGATTAAAGGTTTCAGGTTGCGCGTTGATGTTGATGTAGTGGTATTATTTTAAACAACAAAGAACGCAAAGCATACACAGAGATCTCCCAAGGGTTATAGCTAGTGAATCAGCAACATCAGTACACCGCTGCCC
Source organism: Puteibacter caeruleilacunae (assembly GCA_005217565.1). GTDB lineage: Bacteria > Bacteroidota > Bacteroidia > Bacteroidales > Prolixibacteraceae > Puteibacter > Puteibacter caeruleilacunae. Next base: position 90,122 of record SJCO01000021.1, on the reverse strand, counting down.
GCTAGGGCAGCTAATGACTGTAGCAACGAAATAATCCCTAAAATGATGAATAAGAGAAAATATCACCATAGGTAAATATTCCACCCGAGCCGTTCTCGATATATTCATCCATCGAAAAGCAAACCATCAAAAACTTTTGAGAATCTCCCTGATCAACAGGAATAATACACCCCCAAGGAAAACCACCATGTGCTCGATGATTTCCGGGTGATGGAGCAAGCTTAATGGAGCCAACAACCTCTGATGGATTAAACATCTTTCGAACATCCATAGTGGTAGGCGATGTGGCATCAACAATAAAATACTCACCATTTTTGCGCGCTATCGCAATCCCCTCACCTGTCTGGGTCACACTAATCTCCTTCCATGTTTCCAAATCTTTTGATTTGGCAATATGCAATTTACGAGGATGACCTCCATGATAGGCTATAAACCATTCCTTATCAATCTTAATCAGGTCGCCATCAAGAGAGTTGCCCACAATCCCTTCGTATTTTTTACAAGTGATCAAGTGTAAGCCATCATGTAAAAGATTCTCTTTGGTCTTACCGATACAAAGCACTCCTCCAGGAGAAGGAAACGCGCGAGCAACATATAACCATTGTTCTGTTTCCCTATCGAAAACCAATTTAGCAGCAGTACCTGCTTCAATCCATGAGTCGTCTTCTGCGACAATAACACTTACTGGTCGTACAATTCTACCGTTGGCATCCATTTCATACACGCAGATTCCTCCTGAACCTCCGTTTTTACCCATAAAACGAGCTGATGTAGAGATATAAAAATTACCACGCTCATTTCTTACAGGTTCACCATCATCATACGTAACACTACGAATATCGGCATGTCCAATTCCCTCGAAATACCCCGCAGAGAAAGCACCAATTGTAGCAAAATCATTTGCACCAAGCTCAACACCAAAAGCCGGAGCAAAACCTTTAAATTCCTCTTTTTTCGTAAAACACGTACGCTTCACTGATACGATACCAATGTGCTTAACACCCTCGTTCGTCTCAATCATAAAACGAAAATCATCATTTCCCAAAAAGAAATAAAGCGTGTAAGGTTTTCCATTAGTGGGTACACCAGAGAAAGTTTGCGTTATTGTTTCCTGGCCTGTTTGTTTTAGTTCGAAGAAAAACTCATCACGGTCATTGTTATTAATCTTTTTAAGAATGGCTGAATTAGTTTCATTCGCAAAACCAAGCATCGAAGTGTGCTCTTCGGAATACTCATTCACACTAACCTTTGCCAACACACAAGGTGCCTGAATTTTCGGAAAGGCCTTAAATATTTGCTTACTGGAAGCATTTTTAGCTGTCAGTTTTAGTCCTTTACCATTTCGTGACATAATCACATCATCCTTATCAAAGAATCGCTCAAAACGAGGCAATGAAGCCGTAAGCGCATCTAATGCATAATTTTGCTGATAAATGGGCCATGTAGGCGCTAAAATATTATTCCGATAACGGGCTGTAAACTGAAAATCCAACTCATGGATATCCTTCTGTTTGGTCTGTGCCGATAAATAAACATTGGGACCTATCATCCCAAACGACAATGCGACAATGAGTGTAAGAATTTTACGTCTAATCATAATGCGAGCTTTAGAAATGTACATTGGTTAATTATTTGAGGGATAACGCTCCTTTAGGTTCTGCAGCTCTTGCTCTGTTACGGGTATAAAGCTACAATGTTTTCATCTATTTGGAGTATTAATTTTTATTTTTTAACTGATTTAAAGCTTCTTCTTTATAAGGGATGGCAGTCAACATGTCCCACCATCCCCTGAATTATCTTACAATACGTCTACAGATCTAACTTCTTTACAAAGCTGTAGTTATAAGTACTTACACCTTCTGTACCAACAGCAACTCTCGCGAAACAATATCCTTTTGACACCAGGTCGCTAATATCAGCTGTTAGTGTAATATTCGAAAGATCGGCAATCTCTTCAAGCGTTACGTCAATCTCTTTATACTGATCATCGACCAACATGGTTTTACCAACCAGTAATTTTACTTTTCCTATTTGCTTTTCGGTAACTACCTTATCAACCTTAACAGTTGCTGTTAGTGTTGATCCTGAAACACTATAATTGGGCTCATTCACAAAGAAAAAAGGCTCCACTTCAATATCCAGTTGTTGGTTACCATTCAATTCAAAGTGAATGGTATCGGAAGAGGTAAAATTGCTAAAACTACCACGTCCATTTTTCAGGAATAATTTATATGAACCATCGAAAAGAGTTTCTGAATAGTGACCATTTTGATCCACCTTCATTTCAATCTCTTTTTCAAAGTCCCAACCTTTTTCATAGACCTCTATTCGCATTTCTGCTTTTTTTGTGGCCACTTCCTTTCCCTGATACATCAGGTGTCCCTCTAACATGGTACCCGGAGCATCGTAGTTATCTGTTTCACAACTACCAAAAGCCAGTATACTTGCTATTGCTAATATGTATAATTTGATCTTCATTTTTTAAAGATTATTGGATTACTAGATTATTTGATTTATCAACATCAATTAATGTCCTGGATTCTTGATCAGTTTAGGATTCTTATCCAATGCTCCCTGAGGCATTTTACTATAGTAGTTATGCCAATCGAACTTCTTCGAAGAACCAAATAATCGTGGAGCAGGCACCTTCTTATAGATATACTTGCCATCATTATCCGATCCTGGATGAACAACAAGATATCCATACAACGCATGAAATTCATTCTCTCCATTCATAACATCTTCTGCTTTTCTCCAACGAATCAGATCATAATAACGATGTCCCTCAAAGGCAAATTCAATTTTTCGCTCGTGGATGATATCTTCAAGCGTCACTTCATCAAGACTGTTAGCACCAAATCCTGCTCTTTCTCGCACTTGATTAATATACCCCAAAGCTTCTGGTTTATCTAATTCCATTGCTGCCTCTGATGCAATTAAAAGAATGTCGGCATATCTAAAAATTGGCCACCAGTTCTCTGAGCCAATAGAACGTTGTCCTGCTCCTGGCTTTGATGAAACAAATTTCTTCATATAGAATCCACTATTGGATACATATTCAAGATTCGTTGAAGGACCATCCCAGCCAGTAATCAGACGACCTTCTGCATCAACCTCACCCTGATCGCCAATTAACTCGTCGTATGAGTCAGTTTCGGCATTATATACAAGCTGTCCTAACTGCAGACTAACCTTGCTATTGCGATAAACCTGATTAGAATAAAGAATGGTGTGTGCTAAGCGATTATCTTTATTCGCGAAAATATCTTCAGGCTGATTATAGTATACTGGTGTTCCATCTTCGTTTTCAGCAACTAAAACACCATCACTACCATCCAAATATTCATAGCATTCTACCATTTCAAGAAACGGTGTGATACGCGAACCTTCCTGGTTATCTTCACGTGCACTAGGAGTAGAATTCTCATAGGTAAATTTATGCGTCTTCAATGGCGACTTAAAATCAGAAGCATAAATCATTTCAGTTTTATTCTTCTTATCAAAAACACTATGATAATTGCTCTCCAAACTAAAACCTCCTTCTGTAATAATCTGTTTTGCAGCTGCCAATGCCTTCTCATAATAACCTTCGGCCTTTCCTGCAGCGATTCCAACAACTCCACCCTCAAGGGTTACAGGCATTCCCATTTGGTTATTATATTTAGCCAGACTACCAGCATAGATCATTGCACGTGCCTGTAAAGCCAGCGCAGCCCATTTAGTGGCACGATCAGGATTCTTCTCTACCGGCAACTTCGAACTAATCTCTGATAATTCGCTATAGATAAAGTCATATACTTCAGCCTCTGCAGAACGGGCAATCTGTAATTCCTCAATCTTCTCAGGACCTTCATATTCATAGGTCTTCGTTAGCAAAGGCACTCCCCCCATACGTTTAACCAATTCAAAATAAACGAAAGCACGAATGAAGCGTCCCTCAGCTATGAACTGCTCTTTGTTATCAAGATTTGAATCTGAAGCCTTCCCAATAAACTGATTGATATGCCAGATATATTTATAATCGTAATAGTCAAACCAATCAGTAGGGATACTATTTCTACGGTTCTCACCATCACCACCAGCACTCCACATGGCCTGATCAGTTGCCTGCATCATTCGCTGATCAAAATCGCTGGTAGGCATTCTATCGTACAAATTGGCCAGCACACCCTCAACCAATGTTTCATTTTCCCACACCGTTTCGCTGGTCAGGATATTATATGGTTCTTTTTCAAGATAGTCATCACAACCAACAGCTGCAATAACACAAATGATCAATAAGTATCTTAAAATTTTCTTCATCTCTCAGCAGTTTTTTTAGAATTTACATTTTACACCTAAAGTCCAGTTTCTTGATGGAGGATACTGTCTTCCCGACCAGTCGCTCGATTCAGGATCGATAGAGCTAATATTCGACCAGGTTAGAATATTTAATCCCGAAGCATAGAATCGTATGTTCTTGAAGAATACCCCTTGTAACATACGTTTAGGCAATGAGTAACCAACTTCAAGCGTCTTTAAACGTAAAGCGTTCACATTACGTACCCAGAAATCACTGGTGCGGTGATTGGTTCCTTTTCCTTTGTAATAAGTAGAAGGATATTTTCCTGGTACCCATGCACTATTAGGATCAAACAGATCTTCACGATGCCAGCGATCCATCATATGCTCAACCGGAGTTCCATCACCATAGAATGGTTTTGCAATCTGATTAGCCATTCCAAGACGATATTTTCCAAAGCCATTAAACAGTGCATACATATCAAAATTCTTCCACTTCAATCCAACGCTTATTCCATAGTTGAACATTGGCAAGTATTGCTTAGCAGTCATAGGACGCTCATCGGCCGATGAGATAATTCCATCGCCGTTTACATCGCGATAGATGATATCTCCAGGCATCAATGTCGTATTATTTTTTCCATCGATATCTACTGGATGGTTATCGATCTGCTCCTGTGAAGTAAACTGACCAATTGCATCATATCCCCAGCCAATATTCTTATAACGGTTCTCACTACCTTTTTTCCAGCGATCATATTGACTTCCATACTGTGGATTATAGCGATCTAACATCTTTGAACGAGAAAACGTAAATGAACCTCCTACATTCATTTTCACTTCACCCAATGTCTCTGCATAATTAATCTCAGCATCCCATCCGAATACACGATCACTTTCAAGGTTTTCTTTAGGCAATGAGAAACCTACCTCGTCAGGAATCTGCACATCATTACGACTCACAGGAAGTCCTTCTCTGTCGCGCTGGAAAATATCGATAGAACCATTCAGCTTGTTATTCAAGAATCCAAAATCAATTCCGATATTTTTACTGATAGCTTCAACCCATGATACACTGGTAATAGGTAATCCGCGAGATTCGATTCCAATAACAGGCGACTTGTCAACCTCTAAAATCTGTTTTCCTTTGTTGAAATTGTATCCTTCAAGGTAATCAAATGCTCCAATACCTGTAATCTGACCAGATTTACCATATGATCCTCTTATCTTTAAATTGGTAACAATATTCCCAACTTTACTATTCTTAAAGAAGTCTTCTTCGCTTAAGCGATATGATCCGGTTACCCCTGGGAAGAATCCCCAACGCTTTCCGGGTGCGTACACGTAAGTGCCGTCATAACGACCTAAAAACTCCACTGTGTACTTATCGTTATAGGTATAATTCACACGACCAGCTAGTCCCATTTCAGAACTCTCCTTATAACTATTCCCTAGCTTCTGAAATTCTTCCGTGGTCATCAAAGTAATATAATCACTGGTAGGATAAGTATTGATTGAGAAATATGGTTCAATTCGCTCGTTAGCCTCAAAAGCTAAACTGGCAACAATACCATGATTTCCAAACTTATTATCGAAGTTCAACTGAGCCTGAAACATCTTCTCCTCAACATTCTTGATGATCTTACGTTTGTAAGGATTGTCGTTTCCAGCTGTTCGGGTATAGGTATCTTCAACCGGATTGTATGAGTATGCATCATACCTGTTCTCCTGGTTATTTTCGTGACACTGCGCGTAATAATACGATCCAAGAATTTTTCCTGTAAGTCCTTTGATTGGAAACTTATACTTCAGGTTCATATTACCATGCAATACCTTCCAAACCTTCTTATACATACCTGAAGTCTCGGTATTCATATAAGCGAAGTTGTAGATGGTACGGCGACCGTTATCAGCAATATAATCAGGATTATCATTGGCATAAGGATGCTGTGTTGGGATGTTGCTATACAATGCTAACAATGGGAATTTATAATCATCACTGGCCGGAAGCCCTGGGTTTTCAAGCGTTTCAATACGACCATTAATTTGCATCCCGATGGTTAGGTTATCAGCAAGAATAGCTTCAATATTCGACTGAATATTCGATCGGTTAAAATTAAACTCTTTAAACAGTGCATCCTGGTTAAAGTGACTAAAACTGATATAGTAATTAATCTTCTCACTACCTCCCGAGGTATTGATATTCAGGTGCTCCTGAGGTGCCCATTCCTGAACAGCATAATCATACCAATTAAAGCTTTCATAACCAGGCTCTGTTCCTGCCTTCCATTTTGCCAACTCCTCTGGCGTTATATCTGTTTCACCGTAGCGGTTAATACGATCTTCTACCAGAAGTTCCATATAATCGCCTGCATCTACCGCTTTAGGAAAACGCGTCCAGTTCTGCCAGGTTTTCGCATACTGTACGTTAAACTCATTAGGCTGATTCCGTTTTCCACGCTTGGTAGTTACAATAATAACCCCATTGGCAGCACGCAATCCGTAAATAGCTGCACTGGCATCCTTCAATATAGAAATACTTTCAATATCGTTGGGATCAATATTATTAAACTGACCGCCATCCTTAGGTGTACCATCAATTACATATAGCGGTTTTCCCATACCACGAATCTCCATATCAGTCGATCGTCCGGGGCGCGAATCCTTCTGTCGGGTAACCAAACCGCCAACTTTCCCCACTAATGTTGTACTCACATGGGCAGCACTCACCTTTTCCAATTCGTCTGATTTCACTGAAGCTACAGCACCAGAAACCACAGCCTTTTTCATGGTACCATACCCCACTGCAACCACTTCCTCCAGACCGATAGCATCCTCACGCATGGATACATTAATTGTTGACTGTCCGTCGATAACCACCTCTTGCGATTTCATTCCCACAAAGGAGAATACCACCACTTTGGCAGTAGCTGGTAAGTCGAGGGTAAAGTTTCCATCAAAATCGGTAGTTATACCAATTGTAGTCCCTTTAACAACCACAGATACTCCAGGCATTGGTTCTCCTGCCTCATCGGTCACTTTTCCGGAAATTTTCTTAGGCTGATTCATCGCCTTGGTATTTCCTGAAGTACGCACCATCGATTTTATGGCAATGTAGTTATCAAAAACCTCATACGATAGATCCAAATCTGGTAATATTGCATCCAGAACTTCCGTCACAGTTGTCTTACTCATATCCACATCAACCGCCTCTTTACCTATAAGATCTTTACTTTCATAGAAAAAGCGATACGTCGAATTTTTCTCTAAATTCTTCAGAACCTCCTCAATGGAAGAATTCTTCATTTTAAAATTTAGCTTAGTATTCTGCCCCATCGTAGTTCCTGCTACAACCTGCATTATACTTAGCAAACACAGAAATAGTGTAATCTTCATAACGCGTAAAAATTTACAGTGTCGCCACCTAAGGCCACTGTCATCAAAATTTTTTTTCATAAATTTGAACTGTTTACTGTTAATAGAATCTTCGTGCCGAAGACATTGTTAATATTAATGGTAACTGGATCGGGAAATAGTACCAATATTTTCCGATCCTTTTTATTTACATAGGCATATCACTTAAATGAACTATACTAGGTTTGTTTTCTCTCTCTTCAATCTGATAATTTATTCCTGAAGTATATTTCAAAATATCGAATACCTGATCTATCGGTTTATTCCTCATGATAGTCCCGGTAAAGTATTTTGATTTGATTGTCTCATCTTTAAATTTGATTTCAATATTAAAATACCGCTCAAATTTCTGAGCTATATTCTCCAATGATTCATCTTTAAACATTAGATATCCATTTCGCCACGACGTGTAATAATCGGTGTTTACCTTTTGTATATCCATATTCTTTTTAATTAAATCATAGGTTGCATTCTCACCAGGCTGAAGACTTGTAAGGACTTTTCCTGAGGCGCTTTGCAGATTCACTTTACCTTCAACCAGACAAACATTAATGTTATCAGCATCCTCAAAAGCTTCAACATTAAAACTGGTTCCCAAAACCTCAACGGTAAGGTGATTCGTTTTTACATGAAATGGCCTTTCAGGGTTATGACTCACCTCAAAAAAAGCTTCTCCCAAAAGCTTTACATCTCTGTTATTCCTTTCAAAAGAAGTGGGGTAACTTAACGTTGATCCTGAACTTAAAAAGACATGCGTATCGTCTGATAAGATTACTTCAGCACTCTCACCATAAGGCACAACAACCTTATTATAGGCAATGCTATTTTCTTGTAGATTCGCCAGATACACAGTTAATCCGCCAATACAGCAAGCTATAATAAATACCGCAGCATATTTCAGTAATTGTAATGAACGTAGCTTACCTCCATTGGTTTCCTTCCTGGTCTGTTCCAATTTCTCGTAATTACGAAAACCTGTCATTGCCGACACGTTCTTTAGTGCAATATACTCATCCCTGTTAGCATCAGATGCCTCTACCCAGTCAAGAACCGCTTTAATATCGGCTTCCTTACTGAGCTTATTTTGTGCAAATTGATGTAGCTTCTCCTTCTCCATAATTATCGTTTCTATATATTAGGTACGGTAAGTATGTATATACCCTATGAGAAAAGTAGATTTTTTTCAGATTAAGTAAAAAATCCCATCTCAACACCACCTAACCTAATGCTGAAATGGGATCTTAATATCTATTATCCAGTCTATTTTAGTTTTGCTTTTTTTACTCCATCAAATGTCATAATCACGTCTTTGATCAAGCCATTTTCATCAAAATGCATTTCATCAATGCAAGTTACACGATAGTTACGATCTGTCTCGCCTAAAGGGCGACGATGATAAACGATATACCATTTATCTTCTCCAGGTGTTTTAATTACAGAATGATGTCCTGCCCCTGTTGCAATTTTATCATCTTGCTTCAAAATCTTATTGATACGTTTGAAAGGTCCCATGGGAGAATCAGCAATAGCATAAGCAACACTGTAGCTAGGTTTTCTCCAGCTTCCTTCCGACCACATAAAGTAATACTTACCATTACGTTTAAACATGAATGGTCCTTCAACATAACCTTCAGGAGTTACCTCCTTAAACACTGATCCATCTTCAAAAGGTACAAATCCAGTGAAATCGTTATTCAATTTGGCAATATTACAGTGCCTCCATCCTCCATAAAAAATGTACCAGGTTCCATTATCCTCAAAGACAAATTGATCAATAGGCTGTGCTCCGTTATGAAACTTATCGATTAACGGTTTTCCCAGGTAATCTTTGTAAGGACCTTCAGGCTTATCAGCAACAGCAATACCTATTCCTCCAACCTCATTATCACTTTGAATATCGTTAGCTCCAAAGAAGAGAAAGTACTTATTGTCCTTTTCAATCACTGCAGGAGCCCATAGCGCTTTCTTTGCCCACTTTACAGCTGTTGTATCAATAATTCTCTCGTGCTTTGTCCATTTCACCAAATCTTTTGAAGAAAAAGCATCCATATAAACCTGCTTCTTGTAGTGATCAGAATATGTCGGAAAAATCCAATATTTCCCATCTAGAATTGCTCCTTCAGGATCAGCATACCAGCCTTCAAATACAGGATTCCCTGCATGATCTTTCTTCGTTTTTTGAGCATAGATGTTCGCCTCTAATAAGCAAACCATCAACAAGGCACCAATTGACACCTTAGCAATTTGACTTAAATTAATCATCGTATCTTAGTTTGTGGTTATGATTTTGGCACAACTGTGCCTTTACTTATAAGTACGACAATAATGAAAATACCCTACGGGAAAATGGTACTTTTTTAGGGGTCAACCTCGGACATCATTTGGGACACATTAGGACCAACATGCCAAATCACTGCGGGAAACTGGGGTATTGGGCCCTATTTTGCCTTAATTTCCCTGGTATTTGGCCCTATTTCCCTTAGATATTTCCCCTAAGGACATCATCAAAATGGAATGATCTGGATTTATGAGATAGGCCTTTTCTGCTCTCCCATATGAAATAAATACGATCATCAACATAACTTCATAAGGGATTTCCTTATAGATTTACAAACACTTTATCATGGATTAAGCTATAGCCCCTACTTCAATAAAAAGATCACCAATGGCAGGTAGTTTTTTAGGGCCGGACGCAAAGCTTTCAAGCATTTGGTGATGTTCGCCTCAACAGTCTTCAAGGAAATATTAAGCTCCTCTGCAATTTCTTTGTTCTTTTTATTGCCAAATCGACTCATTTCAAAGATTGTGCGTGCCTGTGGAGACAGTTGAGTTAGTGTCTGCTCTATGATTACATTAATTTCGTCAAAAATAAGCGGAGAGGTATCTAATTCATTCAATGCAGTCTTGTTTAACTCTAGTTGCCGATACTTGAGTACATCATCGTGCTTCTGTTTAACCTTCAAATGATCAATCCGTTTCAGGCAATGATTCTTAGTCATGGTATACAGCCACGACGACAGGTTCTTAACGTCAGCAAACTTCTTATGACTTTCCCACACTGCGGAAAACACATCCTGAACAACATCTTTTGCAGTCTCCTGATCATTCAGGTAATGCAATGCAAACAGCGACAACCTTTCCTGATAAGTTTTTACCACATGAGCAAAAGCTATAGTACTACCGCTGGCAAGCTCCTTCAAGATCTCTATTTCGCTTAGTTGATTCAAATCAGATGCATTTATTTGCAGTCAAACTTAGGCCATTTTTTTGGATTGTACAAAAGCAACAAACACATCAGATGTAAAAATAATCTATAAAAAAAGGAACCCTACCGTAGTAAGATTCCTTTTTGACATATTCCTGAAGCTGCGTACAGCTAACGCTTTAGAACAATTTTCTCACCTTTCTTTAAGCTGATTATAATATTTGAATCAGCTGTACGATACGCTGCCGTAGCCTTAAACTTCATCCCTTTAAATGGATTCTTCAAAACAATTTGGCCTCCCATTTCTGAAGTTATCTCTACCACAGTAACTTCACCACCTTTAAGCTCTGAAGAAATAAGGAAAGCTCCCATTGCTCTCAGATCCTTAAAGCTAGCGTCCTGCCAACTATTAGGTACTGCAGGAAATAGCTTAACGATACCGGTATGACTCTGAATAAGCATTTCCTGGATAGCTGAAGCAAATGCAAAGTTCCCCTCCAAAGTAAACGGACGATAATGAAACTTCGAGTGTCCTGCCTTACATTGATCTCCATTCACATGAAATGAATTCTTCAGGCAAAAACACTGCGAAAAAGTACGAAGCACTTCTGCAGCTTCTTCTCCCTTAAAGGCTCGTGCATACATATTTCCTATCCAGCTATATGAATAACCACACCATAAATCAGGGCCTACTTTTCTAAGCTGCTTAATTGTATTATCGATAATTTGCTGATCTTCTTCACCATTTGAATAATCTAATAACGATAACGGATGATAGGCCATTTGATGTGAGAAGTGACGGTGCGACTGATCATATTCACAAGAAGGTGCAAACATTAATCCAGTATTTGGATCTGCTGCCAACTCTGGCCATTCCGATAATATTTTAGTCCATTTCTGAGCCTCTTTGTTTAATCCTAATTCCTGTGCCAACTCTGCAGCTTTTTCGTAGGTCCAACGTATTAACGCCAAATCATAATTAGTAGTTTCAGCAAACCAGGCTCTTCGTGAATTATCAAAAATCTCCGGACTTGAACTGATCTTCAACTTTCGTTTACCATCAGTTTTTTCAGCTACTTCATCCAAGAATATTGCAACATCCTTAATCCATGGATAAGCCTTCTCTTCCAGAAATTTACGATCCATTGAGAATCGCCAGTGCAGATAAAAATGATGTCCCAACCAAGCAGAGACAGTCTGTCCAAATGAATATTGAATCCATCCCCCCATTGGTTCTCCATCCAATGTACATACACCTGGAACATTCATTCCATTTACACCAAAGTATTCTTTTGTATATCGCTTGAATGTTGAACGATACTTCCATAACCAATTAAGGTATCCTTCCTCTAATTCCAAATAATTACCTGCATACGAAGGCCAATAACTTAACTGAGTATTTAAATCATGATGAAAATCGCCCTTCCATGGTGGCAACTTTCCATGATCGGCAGTCCATACAGCTTGCAAAGAGATAGGAGGTGCATCGTCACGAGCCACTGAGCCAAATTTATATATCTCCATTTCATACTGATGCTGAAGTATTGAATCGGGTACCTGGACATCAGATTTTCCCCAATAGTTACGCCACCAATTAAGATGACTTGCATAATCTTTATCAACACCTCTGCTCATTGCATCAGTCACTATCGATGACGCCTTAGGTGCAGGAGCCCAACCTTTATTTTCTGATGATACAGACCAACAACCAACCAGACTATTGCCATCTTCATTCCACGATGTATGTATTTGGTAGGCAAAATCGCCCCATCCCTTTTGATTGTAGGTGATCGCATGTTCTTTTTCTTCAATAGCACCCTGCTCATATCCCAACTGATTCAGATCATTTCTCGACTGACTGGTATATCCATCCTCATTCTCACGATTGTAAGCCGGTGAGGTCATTGTAACCTTCACAGGTGCTTTAATATTTTCGAATTTATACCATCCAATAGGCTGATTAGCATGAACAAAAGTGGTTAACGTTGCTCCACTATCCCATTCTACCACACAAGCGGCTGTTTCCAGGTCAAGACTTACATTTTTTACTGTTCCAAGTGCATCAACATCAAATTCAATACCACCAGCTGGAATTTTCGAAGGAGCTGGCAATTGATTATAAGGTGTATCAAATGCAGCCTGAACCTTTTCGTATTTATTATCCTTCCAATGCTGATAAACATCTTCGAAAGTCCACTTTTTAAAGTCGATGTTTGCCATCGGTCGTAAATCCCACAGATCAGCACGATCGAGAGAAAACCTCAATTTTCCTTTTTTCTGCCAGACTAAGTTACCAACCATTCCATTTCCTAATGGCATCGCCTCATCCCATTTATCGGCTAACGCTGGAAAAACTAATCTTTGCTTGTGAGAAGTTTTGCGTGAAACTGAATTGCACGACAACACTACAAGTAGTGTCATGCTTAAAATTAAAAACCTCATTATCTAGTTAATTTTTTGGATGCATCACCATGATACGGTACTATTATGATGATACTTGGTTAATCAATCCGTAAATGTAGTTATAGAAGTAGGCCTATTTTTGAACTAAAACGACAAATTCTTATACTATTTTGCGATTTTGACACCAGAATCAAAGACTCTTTAATACTATTTACAAAATTTTCACCACCACTATTTGCTGGTTCTCATTAATTGTTGATTCTGATAAAATCGTCATTTATTGGTATTGTGTAAAAAGCTCGTTTGAAATTATTTTGTCTTCTATAAAATTTTAGGCACAACTATAGTTTCACTTCAATAAATCTATTATGAAAATTGTATTCGCAATGATATTTCTTCTCGGTTTCACAACCATTGTTCAGGCTAATAAGTTTAATGGTAAGTGGTCAGGAGAAACAAAGAAAGGTTACATTGAAATAAGCATAAATCAAGAGAGTTCAAGTATCAAGGGAACACATTGCTGTATTGCACAAAATGGGAACAAAATTGATGATGGAGGAAAGTATATTACAATAAGTGGAACGATTAATGAGAACATTGCTACAATTACGATAATAAGCGGATTTTCAAATAAAACTGGAACTGCAAAATTAACCTTCATAAGCTCAAACAGAATAACATTTGAACTTATTTCTCCACCAAAAGGAGAACACTATTTTCCATCAAAAATTCAACTTACAAGATAATAGGAACTAGTCTGCCAATTCTAATAAAAAGCATAAATAATTAAGCAAAGAAATTTATCTTTTTTATTACTCATTTTTTCCTCGACTTGAATATACGCATGATAAGATAGGAGAACTTCACCAAAATATTTCTGTTTTTATACTCGTTGCAAATCCAATATTTCATAACAAATAAGGATTGATTTTTTTTCAGACTTAGCCGTACTTTGATCTTGCAACATTTTTAGTTAAAGAGATTGTTGCGACGGAAATAGTCATTGTAGCACGCTACCATCTGGAATTAAACATGAGATGAAACCAAGGGGATGCTTGACAATATTGCAAAGTATATTTTTTTTGAACATCCATGAACAGTGTTCTTTTTTAGATTTCTTTATGAAATTTCAATCAAGATAGCCACAATTATATTTCACAAGCATCAATCGTTTTCAATAATCAAAAACTACAAAAGATGATAAACATACTAAGAAAACTAGTCTTCTACATGACGGGGCGAAAATTACTTCTGCCATTTGCATTATTGTTTTCAGCGCTAAGTTCAATTGCAACACTAGTTCCGTTCATATTTATTTGGTTGATTGCACGTGAATGTCTAAACCCCAACATTTCACATTCGCTGATAAAGTCATATGCTATTTGGGCAGTTGCAATATCAATTGCAGGAATTCTTATTTATTTTCTATCCCTGACTTTGTCGCATTTAGCAGCATTTCGAGTTGAAACTAATATGCGCAAAAAAGCCATGTCGAAATTACTCGATATGCCATTAGGTTTCTTTGATAACAATACAAGTGGAAGAATTCGGAAAATAATTGACGATAATGCATCAATTACTCATAGTTTTTTAGCTCATCAATTACCTGATCTTGCAGGAACAATTATAACACCATTGGCAACAATCGGTCTTTTATTCTTTTTTGATTACCGCATGGGACTTGCATGTTTATTGCCCCTCATTTTTTCACTAACCATTCTAAGATTAATGATTGGAAGTAGGGGACAAGAATTCATGAATAATTATATGAATGCCTTAGAGAGCATGAATACCGAAGCCGTTGAGTATGTACGAGGAATTCCGGTTGTTAAGACATTTCAACAAACAATATTCTCTTTCAAAAATTTTCACAATAGTATTATTCGTTACAAAAAGATGGTTATGTCCTACACCAATCTTTGGGAAAAGCCTATGTCAGGTTACATAGTAATCATAAATAGTTTCGCATTTATTCTTGTTCCTTTAACGATCATACTACTAAACTATTCTACCAATTTAACTCAAACCATTTTAAACTTGTTCTTTTATGTACTTATTACTCCTGTATTCGGGCATTGTATTATGAGAAGCATGTACCTTAGTCAAGCTATTGGCCATGCAGCACAAGCAATTGATCGATTAGAAGATTTATCAAAAACACCACCATTAAAGGCTCTAGATATTCCTATAAAAATAAAGAGTTACAACATAAACTTTCAAGATGTCTCATTCTCATATCCAGACTCAAAACATGAAACGCTCAGAAATATTAGTTTCACTATTCCCGAAGGTAAAACATACGCTTTAGTAGGGCCATCTGGTAGTGGTAAAACAACAATTGCACGATTAATTGCTCGTTTCTGGGATCCTCAAAATGGAACAATTTCCATTGGTAATAATGATGTAACAGAGATATCAAATAATGATCTGATGAACAACATAACATTCGTTTTTCAGAACAGTAAACTATTCAAGGGTAGTATTCTTGCTAACATAAAATACGGTAAGCCTGAAGCCTCAATGCAAGATATTCAGAGGGCTATTGATTTGGCTCAATGCCGCAATATTATTGAGAAACTTCCAGATGGATTAGACACCATTATTGGGCCACATGGAACTTATTTATCGGGAGGAGAACAACAGCGTATTGCTTTAGCCAGAGCCTTTCTAAAAAATGCTCCGATTGTCATTTTAGATGAAGCTACAGCGTTCTCTGATCCTGAAAATGAAGATCTAATACAGAAGTCTCTACAAAGATTATTACGTGGAAAAACAGTTTTACTAATAGCACATCGTTTAAGCAGTGTTAAGAATGCTGATAACATCTTTGTAATTAAAGATGGAAAAATTGCTGAACAAGGTTCTCATGACATGTTGCTTTTAAAGGAAGGATTATACCATAGCATGTGGAACACATATCAACAATCAATAGAATGGACTATAGGAAAGGAGGCACAATATGCTTAAACATATAAAATCAAGATTCGCCTTATCAAGCAAAGGAGCAATACAATTTATCAATGGAGTGTTTTTCACAACATTACTGAATATTACATTAATGCTCCCAACAGTATATCTGTTCATATTCCTTGATGATTACCTTAATCCACTACTCAATTCAAAGACAACAACACATTCTGGATTAATCTATTACATAATCTTGGCTATTAGCTTTATTATTATCACATGGTTAGTGGCATTACAACAATATCGAAGTACTTTTTCATCAATTTATGAAGAAAGTGCAAATAGAAGAATTTCATTGGCAGAAAAACTTCGTCGTTTACCATTATCTTTTTTTGGTGAGAAAAACCTTTCTGATTTAACTTCAACAATAATGGATGACAATACAGAACTAGAACATACATTTTCTCATGCAGTTCCACAACTTTTTGCCTCCGTTATTAGTATATTGCTAATTGCAATTGGCCTATTTGTTTATAACTGGACCATGGCATTGTCGGTATTCTGGGTAGTACCTTTAGCTGCAAGCGTTATAATCTGCTCCAAAAAGAAGCTTCATAAAGTCAATAAGGAACATTACTTATCAAAAAGAGAAGTAAGTGAAAAAATACAAGAAGGATTAGAGAACATCCAGGAAATAAAATCATACAATGGAAAGGATCAATTCAAAATAGAACTGGATGAGCAGCTTAACAGCTATGAAA
Source organism: Puteibacter caeruleilacunae (assembly GCA_005217565.1). GTDB lineage: Bacteria > Bacteroidota > Bacteroidia > Bacteroidales > Prolixibacteraceae > Puteibacter > Puteibacter caeruleilacunae. Next base: position 73,151 of record SJCO01000021.1, on the reverse strand, counting down.
AATTACTTACGAAGGGTGAGCTTCTCGCTGGAACATTAGTAAATGGAGCACAAAGTCTGTTAAAACTAGGAACCATAACTGTTATTCTGGTGGGAGCCACGCTATTGATTAATCAACAAATCACCCTATTCATGTATCTGATGTTTCTCCTGATCTCAGCAAGCGTATACCAACCGATAAATGATGTATTTAATAACCTCGCCGCATTATTCTATCTAGATATTAGAATTAATAGGATGAATGAGATGGAAGCATTACCTGTTCAATCGGGCGAAACAACAGCAAGTTACAACAACTTTAATATTGAATTTAATAATGTCGACTTTTCATATAACGACGATAAACAAGTACTCAATAATGTTTCATTTACAGCAAATCAAGGAGAAATAACAGCATTGATTGGTCCATCAGGTGGTGGGAAAAGTACCTGTACGAAACTTGCAGCTCGTTTCTGGGATGTCGATTCTGGGGCAATCAAACTAGGTGATCAAAATATTCAAGAAATAGATCCAGAAACATTACTAAAAGAATACTCGATTGTCTTTCAAAATGTTGTTCTATTCAATACTACGATAAAAGATAATATTCGAATTGGAAAAAGAGATGCAACTGACGAAGAAATAATTAAAGCAGCAAGATCAGCTCAATGTGAAGAATTCATAGAGAACCTTCCCAATGGTTACAATACAGTAATTGGAGAAAATGGAGCAACTCTGTCAGGAGGGGAACGACAACGATTATCAATAGCAAGAGCATTATTGAAGGATGCTCCGATTGTTTTACTTGATGAAGCAACAGCTTCGCTAGATGTAGAAAATGAAACAAAGATCCAAGCTGCAATATCAAAACTAATACAAAATAAAACAGTTTTAATTATAGCTCACAGAATGAGAACAATTGCAAATGCTGATAAAATTGTTGTATTAACAAATGGGAAAGTAGTTGAATGTGGCTCGCCAAATGAACTCAAGAGACAAAACGGACACTTTTCACAAATGCTAAAATTCCAACAAATTCAACAAAGAACTGATTTCTTATCAGCCGATAATCAATAATTTACAATAGTGGGGTCATTTGCTAATCACCCCACTATTTATCACCATTTTCTTTTATTATTCTCATATATTTTGAGAATCCTGACAGAAAGTATTCTACATAACAGCCTCACTTCATATTCTTCATATAAACCTTCAGTTTCGCACCTCCTGGTCCCAATACTTTTATGCGTAATTCATACTTTCCCTCGTCAAAAAAGTTTGATAAGGTAATTATCGCATCATCATATCCCATAACACTATTTCCAACAATGCGACCATCCTCTAGAAGATCGGCTGTGATTAGCTTACATTTTTGTGTTCCTGCATCAATGGTGACCTTCCATTTTCCGGTACTTTTAACCAGTCGACCTACATGAAGGATAAGGATATTTTCACCGCTTGTTCTTAGTCGGAATGCTGCTACTCGTTTTTCTTTGTTAGTAGGAATATCTTTCATCGACAAAAGTGTGGTCTCATCACCGGAATTTTCACCAGAGGCTTTTGAGGTTATCCGATTGACCATAATTACACCTCCAAACAATAGAAGTACAAATAGCACTAACAGTTTCCTGTGTTTCATAATGTCTAATTAAAAAATTTAACACGAATAGGGGTGCTGTCTAAACAACACGATCATTAGGTATACGCAATTAAAGAATCAGATATTCATTTCAGTATAAAAAACTGACGGCTGAAGTATCAAGGGATATCATTCTGATGTGATAGGAAACAAAAACACACAACAAAGGCCCTGATTATTCATAACCAGAGCCTTTGATTAGTCTTAATAAAATATGATGAATGAGAGGAGTAAATAATTACTTCAACGCATCAATTTTCTTTCTTATAAATGATCCCCAGGCATCATAACCGGCAGGGATTAAGTGGATACCATCGCCTCCGTAATATTTTGAGTTTAACGTTCCATCAGCATTAAGAACCATCGATTCAAGATTGCAATAGTGAACATTATCAGCATAATCCCACCCACTAATTGCCTTATGAATTGCATTGTATTTAGCACGTTGTTCTGATGCCGGATCATTACCTGTTGGTAGTGGACCATAAAATAGAATCTGGGCTTTAGGGAACTTCTTCTGCACCGTTGCAAGTACCTTCTTCAGTCCTTCAATAATCTCTTCTGCGCTATTGTCCGCAAAATTATTTACACCAATAGCCACATTTACATAGTCAGGAGAACAAGCATCATAGTGCCCCTTTTCCAATCTCCACAATACATGCTGTGTGCGATCACCTGAGATACCTGCACCTAGCCATTTCATACCTTTAAAATTCTTATCTCCAGATTTCTGTCCAGGTTTATAAGATACCCAATCACGAGGTCCCCCCCATCCCTGAGTAATAGAATTTCCAATCAGCAATAAATCAATATCACCCGATGCCTGACACAGTGAATCGATTTGTGACGCCTGATACCACCAACCTTTTCCTTTGGCCCAACCTGCAGCAGAGCGATATTCAGAACCTGGAGCAGTAATCGCCGCGAAATTAGTCTTGTGTCCGGTGTTACGTAAAATGAAATCAACAATCGCTTTAGGATTTTTCAAGCTATGTGGGTGATGATCAACTCTTTCTTTATAAATAACTTTAATGTTACCGCCCATAGCTGAAACTCGTTGTTCAAAAGGAGTAGTATTCTCAAATACTGGAACAACTTTATCTGTTTCTCCGCACACATGTAACATTGGAATACCTGATTTGGCCAATTGTTCTGCATGATGAATAGGCCATCCTTTAAAAGCTTTTGCCTCTTTATCTGACTTCAAATTGTAACAACCTTTAGCCTTTTCCCAATCAGGAGCACTTCCTTTACCAGCAAAGAATCCACCAGGCCAACTTAAAGCATTTAATACGGGAGCATCAGCATAAATACATGAGACTTTATCCAGATTCTTAGCTGCCCAGTTATAGATAATCAATCCACCGCGACTCATTCCTTCCAATGCAGGTTTCTTGTTTAGTCCTGCCTGAATCATCAATTCATAGCACTTATCCCAACGAGATACTGCCTCTGGACCACCAAAATAAGCAGCCACATCGCAATAAACCACATGATAACCTCGCTCTAGTAAAGCAATATCTGTCTGTGGTTCATGTCCGAAGAAACGAGCTCTCCATACCCAAGGTTTATCAGCTAATGCTCGTCTTGGAGCCACAACCTTTAATTGTAATCCATCCTTAGAAAAGTCATATCGGTTAAAACCATAGAAACTTGATTTCTTTGCATCACTGACTCCTAACGTCTCTATCAAGTTAAAAGAAGACGAAGCCTGTTTCACCACCTCATAAGCACGTTTGGCCATCATTGTCGCCCCCAGTGATGTTGGGTGAATCTTATCAGGGAACATCGATTGCTTATCAGTGAACATTGGATATAAATCAATAACTTCCAGCTGCTCATCGTATGCAACCTTTTGAAGAATTGGAGTGATTTTATGGCGAATAACAGGATCCCAGATCTTAGAAGTGTCTTCCATAAAAGCAGGAACAGGTAGCATTAGTACAATACGACTGTCGGCATTCTTTTTACGAATATTAGCGATCATCTCTTTACAGTCTGCCTCAAACTCATTTAAGTATACACGATTTTGCAACTTACTATCGTTTGTTCCAAGTTTAATAAAGACAATATCAGCCTTGTAATTCATAGCGTTTTTATACGCTTTCTCTGCCCAGTAAGGATAATTACCTTTCTTCAGCATAGTGCGACCGCTAACACCAAAGTTCTTTACTTCATAACCGGTTCCCAGCATATTAGCCAACTGCTTGGGATAGGCATTATTTGCACGATCGGCAACTCCTGCACCATAAGTGATACTATTACCTATACAGGCAATCTTAATAGGTTTTGCCGACCAACCAACTGTCGACAACCCTTGTAAAACAATGATTGTGAGAAGGATTAATAATTGTTTCATTCCATGAGTTTTTTGTTAATTATAAAACGCCAAAGTTATAATCTATTTTGCCTCTTAAGAAACAATACTGTTTCTTTTTGATATAGCATTTGCTGAATGCGGTGACTTAACGCAAAATTGCCCTACCAGACGGGTCTTCATTTTTGTCATAACACAAAAACGAAGCAAAAAAGGTCAACGGAGCGCTGATGTTATGGGGAAGAAGATTAGTTTGGAGTATCCTTCGTTGCTACAGATATTAGCTGTCCCAAAGGGCAGCCTATAACATAGAACCTTACAAATAACAACACCTGCCAGGTCGATCGACACTAGCAGGTGCATTCACCGCAACTTAGAACGGCTTTGTGTGCTCAAGCTATGAATCAGCTCGCTGATGCATTAGCTGTATTACTTTGTGAAATCTCTGTGCTTCTTTGTGTCCTTTGTGGTAAAAACAATACCACTGGAGCAACATCAACGCGCTGCATGGAACGTGAAACTTTGAACCTTTAATCTGCAACACGCTGCCAGGTCCTACGGACGCTAGCAGGTGTACCTGCGCAACATGGAACGTGAAACTTTGAACATGGAACCTTGAGGCGCAAACCGAACCAGAGATTAATCATCCAATATACAACGGATCGAGTATCCCCATTTTTTATCCTGAGGTTCTCTATCCAACCTGTTGTTACTGTAGAACATACCTCTTACCCAGGCTGAAGTACCTAACTCATCAGAAGTCCACCAGAAAGTACACTGATTAAATCGCTCTAAACCTCCAAATGGAGATCTTCTTCCGATAGGATATGCATCGAAACCACTTGATCCAAGTGCAGGATCCGATTTTAGATTACCGCCTTTCCAGTTGGCCTCATCATCAGCCAGCTGACTGGCTTGGTTTGTTCCTCGCTCCCAACCAGACTCATGAATTGCCTCTTCAGACATTCCAAGGGCCAACTCCAGCTGTTTCCACTCTTCATCGGAAGGGATATGCGTACCTTCAGGAGCAATGTTCTTGCCTCCGTTACTGGCCGGATCAACAACGAACCAGTTGTAGAAAGCTCCATACTCTTTATACATTGCTTCATTATTATTTTGCCAGCAATAAGCAGGAGTTTCAAGAGAATTCCATTCTTCATTCTCAGTTACATTATCGATAGGAGTACCATCATTATACTGGGTAACTCTTAAGTTCTCCCCTAACCATAGTTGAGATCCAATGGCTATGATCGTGTAATGATTACCTTCAATATCGTATATTCCATCACTGATTGAACTTGGTTTAAGAATTTCAGTGGTCGATATGGCTTCATTATTGTATTCATCTACAATCTTGACTCTAAAGCTCTGTTCCTTACTCTCAATATTCAGAAACTTAACACTGATTTCCTCATCGGTAGTTCTCAAAATATCATCGTGATACTCCCATGCAGCCTCTTCATTTTCACGATACTCAAGGGTTACAGAAAGATACTTCCCAATAATATTGCTCATTATTAATTTTATACCCCCAATAGTATTTTTCATTACCACTGATGAGGCTGCTAATTCAACTGGTGGAGTTTCCGGAGTAATGGTAATCACATTAGGATCAGATTCAATTCCACTTGCATTAACTGCCACTAAAGTCACTGCTCTTGCAAGTGTATCAGGAAAACCACTCACTTCTAGTGTATCAGAAAAGGCTGAAGCAAACACCTCATTCACCTCTCCGTCCTTACTATACTGATACGAAGCCTTCACTCCAATTACATCTTCGCCTTGTAATTTATCATAGATGATTCTCGCTCCTCCATTGATATTTTCAATTTCAAGTACTGAAACTTTTTCAGGAGGCGTCAAACTTCCACCATCATTCCATTCCTGTACATTGTTACAGCCAAATGCAACTAATAACGATGCAATCAGATATATAAATTTATTTCTCATGTTTATACCTTTTAATTATTAAACAACAGGACTCTACCATCCAGGATTTTGCACCAGGTTACTATTCTTCAACAGGTCATCAATTTTTAATGGCCACAGATAATCCTTCGTCTCAAATTGCAATTCGTACAAAAGCTGTTTTTTATAGAAATCTTCAGCTTCTTCTCCCTGAGTACTCCAGCCATAAACAGGTTGGTTCATATAATCTTCAGTAAGCTTCCATCTTCTTAGATCCCAGAATCTAACTCCTTCGAAAGCAAGTTCATTCATTCTTTCACGATGAATGATACTTCTCATTCCTTCTTTGCTGCGAGGTTTATCTGGAATAGTAGAGAAATTCTGCCAGCTATTGACTACCCCATCTAATCCTGATCGCTCTCTTACCTGATCAATATAATCATAGACTTCAGCGTCAGGTTGATCTTTAGCCTCATTTAAGGCCTCGGCATACATTAAGTACAAATCGGCCAAACGAATCATTGGGAAGGCATATTTCATATCACTCAAATTATAACTAGAAGCCCCCACTGATGTCTGATAATTAATCAGTTTTTTTACCAGATATCCGGTTGATGATCTCTTATCAAAGATATAACCACCAGGAATTTCTCCCAGCTGAAACTTGGTATGCAAAAGATCCTCATCATCGGTAAATCTACCATTCCCATAGAACGTTCCTCCGTCAAAAGAAATCGATCCATAGAATCGTGGCTCGCGGTTAAAGTGAAGATTAACAGTTTTAAATGACGGCTGAATATAATAGCGATCATCCTCTGTAGATGTCCTAAAACCATAAGGATCAACACCATTCCATTCAATATCTTCATCGATTGGCACACCATTCTTAGAGTAAAATTGTTCAACAACTCTGAAGGTAGGTGCATAAGTCGCACACACATCCCATCTACCAGCATTAGCTGCAGTGAAAAATGGTTGGCACAATCCCTGCAATTCTCTTGGATTGTTGTTTGTTGCCGCCCAAATTACTTCCCTGTTATTAACAGGTGCTCGCTCGGTAACAGCACCTCGCACTCCCATAGCAAGAATTGTTGAATCACTTAAATTCTTCGCATATAAATTGGTAGAAAAATCGAACAATTCAAAGCCTGCTTCATGGGCTGCATCAATCGCATCACGTAAAGCTACTGCAGCTTTTTCCCACTTTGTTTTATCATACTCCTGAGGAAAAAGAGGAATTCCGCGTTTATCCTGAAACCCCATATAATCAGGATTTCCATTAAACAGCGGGCTAGCAGCATAGAGCAGTACTTTCCCCTTCATTGCCATAGCAATTGATTTTGTTGCTCTACCATAATCCAGTGTCGGATCAGTAATCTTAGGCAACAAATCAGGTATCGCTTCATCCAGCAATTCCACGATGTATTCAAACACTTCCTCTACAGGTTCGCGATACGATTGTACCTCTTCAATTCCTGCTGAGACCTCAATATTCTCCCTCATGATAGGGATAGGCCCATACATGCGCAGCAAATAAAAATGGAGATAAGCCTTTAGAAACTTCACCTCTGCAATCCACTGCTTTTTTTCAGTTTCATCCAGATTAAAAGGCTTGTGAATGTTATCAAGGAATATATTACAATCTCTGATTCCTCTCCAAAGATTCTTTCCTCCGTTACCAGACGACCAGTAATTGGCCAAAGGATTATTTGATCCCTGACCACCCAGGGCAATTTCCCATAGTCTGATGTTCCTGTTACCTTCCGCAATTGATGGTATTAACCAAACTTCATCGCCTCCTACCAATGCAGGATTATCAGCAATATAAGGCATCCCCGGAATATAGGAATAACATCCCCACATATAGTTCTCCGCTTCATGTCTGGTTTCAAATGCATCATCAATTTCCGCAACATTATCTGGAATTACATTCAGATAATCAGTACATGAACTCATAAAAACGAGCATGATAACTGGTGCCAGAAAATTCTTTATATGCCTGTTAAATATCTTCATCTGTTTAATTTTTTTGTTCATAGCCTAAGTAACTTTAGAAATCCAATCTTAGTCCCAGATTTATCACTCGTTGTACAGGATATCCCATTCCATTTCCTCCCATCTCGATGTCCCAAAGATTAAAGTCGCTGATGGTAAAAAGATTGACTCCACTGGCATATAATCGACAAGAAGACATATTCAACTTACCCATCAAGGATTTAGGGAGGGTATAACCGAATTCAACATTCTTCAGTCTCAGGAAACCACCGTCACGAAGCCACATATCACTTCGCTCAACATTGTTCTCCAGATAGGTATTGGTACTCGATAATCTTGGCCATTTGGCAAATGGATCTTGATTACCCTCAGTCCAGTGATCATCGGCAATGAATTGAGCAAGACCGTTCTCCAACTTTTTATCTCCACTCTTTGATTCGATAAATGGAGCCAATGCTTTAGCATCTAAGAAAAATGATGAGTTCGCTGATCCCTGGAAGAAGAATGAGAAGTCAAAATTTTTGTATCCCATAGACAATCCAAATCCATAGTTAATCTCAGGAGATGTAGGTTTTCCAATAGGGACACGATCCAGTTTGTTGATGACATTATCGCCATTAATGTCCTTGTACTTGATATCTCCTGCTCCATACAGTCCTAAGTCCTGACGTGGAGAGTTCAACACATCATTTTCATCAATAAACAATCGCTCAGCAACATATCCCCACTGTTGCGACAATGGTTGTCCAACGCGAGAAAGCCATGGCGTACCAGATCCTGTTTCAACACTGTAGTCAGGTTCTTCAAACGCATCAAACTCTCCTCGTGCATAGGTAAAGTTACCTCTGAAAGTCAACCAGAAATCATCTCCTACATAGGTATTATAATCCACAGAGGTATCGATACCCTTTCTTATCGATTCTCCAATATTCGCCTGTGGAGTAGACCAAAGTCCAACACTCACTGGAATATCTGCCCTGTCCATCAGGATACTCTCTCTGTGCTCATAGAAGAAATCAGCCTGGATATTCAGTGCATCAAATAAACCCAGCTCAAGTGCAATATTCGACTGTCGGGCAACTTCCCAACCAATCTCCAGGTTTTCATAGCTGTTTATTTTAACACCTTTACCTCCATAGCCTGAAAAATCAGATCCTACAGTATAGCCTCCTCCTTTTCCTATCTCAACATTAGAGATATAAAAGAAGCGTTCGTCTCCAATTGCATCATTACCTACCAATCCGTACGTTCCACGAATTTTCAGCTTGTTCACAACATCTTTAAAGCTGGAATTCTGATAGAAGTTTTCGTTAGAGACCATCCATCCGATACCTCCGGAAGGGAAGAATCCCCATCTGTTATTTTCTGCAAATTTCTCAGAGCCGTTATAACCAAAGTTAAACTCCGCGAAGTATCTGTCATTGTAGTTATAGGTAAAACGACCAGCCAGGGAAAGATTTCGGGCAGGAAGCGAACCAATCAAATCCTCTTCGTTTCCATTAATCGACTCTCTTGCTGTTCCTACTAACATACCGCTTACACCATGTACTCCAAACTTGTTGTTATACATCAATGATGCTTCACCATAATATGAATGATCTGTTTTTTTCTTCCCCGGTTTATATTCCAGGTAAGATTTCCCGATATTATCACCTACTTCATTCAACCAGGCAATTTGATATTCTCCGGTGTGGCGATCATATGTAATTTCATCAACATTATAATAGTTGGGAGAATAAGATCTTGAAAAGTCATAGTAGTAATTTCGCTTTGTATTCCCCAGGAAACGAGCTTTTAAACCATCCAATATAAAGTCAAGATCCTGATGAAATTCAAGCTGAGCCATCATCTTATTGGTACTCTTAGACTTGTATCCTCGAACCATTTCTGCATAAGGGTTATAATAAGAGCCTCCTGTTCCTGCACTTCCGAACATAATATGAGGAGTATCATATTCTCCGATTGGTTCATAGGTTGGTAAAAATCTAACAGGACTTGTTTTTAGGGCATTTTTATAGATCGTACTTCCTCCTTGCAAAGGACCTTGGTAATCATCAAACGTTCCATTAAAACGAAACTTCATTTGCGTAGACTTGGTTACATTAACCGTTATATTGGAACGAAGGTTGAACTTCTTAAGATCGATGTTGTTCTTAAAGTTGTTTTGAGAATCATCATTCAAAATACCATTATCCTGCGAAAAAGCACCTGCCACATAGTAAGAAGCAACGCGCCCTCCTCCACTAACATTGATATTTCCACGATAGTTATGCGTAACCGACTTAAATAAAAGATCCATCCAGTCGACACTAGGATAAACAATAGGATTAGTTCCTAGTTTGGTGTTATCAATCTTAGACTGACTAAAAGGACGTTTCTCCAAAGGTGTACGGGTAGCAACTGCTTCATTATACATCTCCATATAAGTAATTGGATCAGCCATCTCAATAGTCTTGGTTGGTGATGAAAATGAACTTTCATAACGTACCGAAACTTTTGCTTTTCCCTCGTGTCCCTCTTTTGTCGTCACAAGAATTACTCCATTTGCACCTCTCGCTCCATACAATGCAGTAGCCGAGGCATCTTTCAAAATTGAGAAACTAGCCAAGTCATCAGGGTGAATACGCGACAAGTCATGACTATCACTCTCCACATTATCGATCAGGATTAGTGGATCTTTTTTCCCGGTACCAAAGGAAGCGACACCACGAATAAAATACTCCGCATCATCTTGTCCTGGCTCTCCACTACGTTGGTAAGAGATCAATCCTGCCATTCTTCCTGACAGAGCAGTAGAAAGGTTACTTGAAGCTACACGTAATTCTTTTGTATTCACAGTCTCAATGGAAGCGATAACGCTCTCTTTCTTCTGTCTACCAAAAGCAACTACAGTAACATCTTCCAGTTCGGTATCCTTGGCCTTTAAAACAACTTCAAATTTGGTCTTGTTGTCAACATCTAGAACCTGAGTTTCCATACCAATAAATGAAAAGACCAATTTATCGGTAGTTTTAATTCCCGTTATTTCGAATTTTCCATCAACATCGGTAATTACTCCTCGCGTTGATCCCAAAACGGTTATTGTTACTCCAGGTAGTGGCAAGTTTTCTTTATCCAGAACAGTTCCACTTACTTTTCTCCCTTCTTGTTGTTGAGCTTCCGTTGAATTGTCTAGGGAGTTAGGTGTTGCATTTACCTGATACGCAAGAAAAAGCAACACAATTTGCATAAATATAAGGCGTACAAGTTTACTTTGCCTGACGAACGCAGACAAACACATTTCATTTTTTTTCATAAATTTGAATTAACTTTTAAACATTTAGTTTAATACATCATGATAGGCGATTGATTTGGTCGTGAATCGCCTATCTTTTTGTTTTTCTTTCAATTAGTTTTTCTCTTTTACATAGGCACTTATTTTTGGTTTATTTTATTTGTTTGTCCTGCCGAACAAGGTTCTTATTTTGCTAATCGCAAAATTATCCTGCCGGACAGGGTTTGTTTGTCCTGCCGGACGGGCCTTCATTTTTGTCTCTTAAGAAACAACACTGTTTCTTTTGGATATAGCATTTGCTAAAATGCGGTGACTTAACACAAAAACGAAGCAATAAAGTCAAGGCTGCCTGTAAAAAGTAATCTATTTATTGCTGTTGGTAAGTGCGGCTGGGTGATCTTCGAGCAGAGCTCTCAGCTTCCCAGTCTTACTAAACCAACCGCTGCTAAATCAATCACTTTTTCAGGAGGCCGATTCGGTTGCGAAGGCCGAAGGTTTAATCTTCGTCTCCTGACAGCGTGTTCTACTAAGTGTAGACTAGCGCTGATGTTACGGGGTAGGGGTTGTTGTTTATATCCTTCGTTGCTACAAACATTAGCTGCCCCAAAGGGCAACAGTGCGCTGATGTTGCCACTGTGGCAAAATTGCTTGAACACCACGTTGTTTCTACAGACATTAGCTGGCCTAACGTCCGGCGGTGCGTTCATGCAAATTTCCACTTCCTTTCCTCGTAGCGAATCCTTTCTCCGGTATCCGTTGCAACGTCTCTGTATAATCTTTGCGTCCTTTGTGGTTAAAAAAATACCACTGAGGTAAAATCTTACCACTACAACAACATCATCGCACAACGTGAAACTGTGAGGCGCTAGCCGAACTGGAACCTGGAACTTCAATCCTTTATTCAACAACACGCTTCCAGTACCTTCGGACGCTGAAAGGTGTTTCCGACCTCCGTTCTCCTTTTTCCGGTTTCCCTTTTCCGTTCTACCTTTTCACCATTTTACCTTTAGCTTTTCCAACTTCTTACTATGTGCGACAACCTGTCCGTCGATCAATATTGAAAGACCAGCTTTTTTGCCATACTTCTTTCCCTTTTTATCATACATGATGCACAGCGTTTTCCCCTGATATTCTATACCATCTAAGCAAAACCATTCCCATGATTTCTTAGGTACTAAAGGATCAACTGTTATCATACCATTCTCGTGTATTTCAAGTCCTGCCAATCCTGAGATCACCAAATCACAATAGCTGGAATGATTGTAATCTTTACCCCTCAACACCGCACTATTCTTATCTTTCCAGTAGCGTCGTGCAACCATTTTAATATTCATATCCAATGCAATAGCACGCGACAACCAAATACCAGAATGAGGATGCAAACTCTCCCCAATCCATGGAATTATTTCCCCATAAGGTAATGTGCGATGCTGTGAATGAGCATAGATTTTCATGAAATGAAGAAAGTCACCCTTATCGATTACTTTCTGATCGTAATGGTGAAGCAAGTTTCGCATACTTCCCAGAGCAAGACTTGTAGTAAACGGCCAGCTTGATCCATCCCACTGACAACGTTTAACACGCTTTTTCATAAATAGCGGATGACGTTGTTCGGCAGTTGTGGGACCATAAGGAGCATAAAATCCATCTTCATCCAACAACTGTTTCCAGGCAACCTCATAACCATTATCAGGCAACATAAAACGCCAGGGTAGCAATCCATATAACTCTCTTACATGCTTATCCGGATCCATGTCACGATGATTCCATGACTCCACTGTACTTGTCCGCTTTTTTAAGGGAATATTATAAAAGAATTGATTTTCAGCATCCCATATTTTAGACTGCACCAATTGCTTTAGCCTATCAGCTTTCTGCTTAAATTCGTCTTCAATATAGTTCTCACCAAACCGCTTTGCCAACTTTGCAATACTCATGGCCTCAGCATACATATATGAATTTCGTGTAGGACGTAGACCTCCTTCACTAATCGAATGCTCTCCTCCATCATTTCCATCATGCGACCAAAACAGTCCTGACTCATGCAACTTAAGTTCTTCCCATTTACGATAATGGACAACCAGACGATCAAAAATCTCCTCTGCCAATGAAAAATCACCTATAGCACAGCAATACTCATAGGTTGACAATGCAAACCAATCGCTATAATGATGAGCATCAGCACCATCAGACAACCAAAACCTTAAATAATCACCGATATACGCCCTGTTCTTCAACCACTTCCCTTCATCACAGTGTAAGCCTGAAGCACAAGCAATGGTATTATACTTTTTAGCATGACCTACCTCTGGTAAAAATTCAGAGATGACATAGCCTTTTGGTGTTTCTTTGATATGTTTCCGATAAACCCACCAGCGATAATAATAGATCTGTTCTATCTCCTTATCGGGACATTCAAACCATGGAATATTATCCTGCATCCAATCCCAGCATTGCGCATTAGGAATAGCATTCTTTATCGGCTCATCGTCTACCGAATTGAAAAATTCATTGTAGTGAGCAAAATCTTTTGGCTTTAATATACCAGACTGCTGTGCGTTAGCACAACAGCCCATAACCACTACTAGTAGCAATAGTAATATATTTCTCATGAATTCGATTCTTTATCAGGAAACCATTGTTGCTACTGGAGAGGGGAAAGATGGTTATGTCCTTCTTTGCTACAGACATTAGCTGCCCCAAAGGGTAGCAGTGCGCTGATGTTGCCACTGTGGTAAAATTGCCTGAACACCACGCTGTTGCTACAGACATTAGCTGCCCTAACGTCCAGCAGTGCCATTGCAAATTTCCACTTCCTTTCCTCGTAGCGAATCCTTTCTCCAGTCTCCGGTTTCCCTTTCTCACCGTTCTACCATTTTACCTTTAACTTCTCCAACTTCTTACTATGTGCAACAACCTGTCCGTCGACCAATACCGAAAGTCCGGATTTTTCACCATATTTCTTTCCAGTTTTATCATACACTACACATAGTGTTTTACCCTGATATTGGATACCATCTAAGCAGAACCACTCCCATGACTTATTGGGAACCAAAGGATCAACTGAAATTGTTCCATCCTCATGAATCTCAAGTCCTGCTAATCCTGAGATCACCAAATCACAATAGCTGGAATGATTGTAATCTTTACCCCTCAACACCGCACTATTCTTATCTTTCCAATAGCGTCGTGCAACCATTTTAATATTCATATCCAATGCAATAGCACGCGACAACCAGATACCCGAATGAGGATGCAGACTCTCACCAATCCATGGAATTATTTCTCCATAAGGTAATGTGCGATGCTGTGAATGAGCATAGATTTTCATGAAGTTCAGGAAGTCGTCTTTTCCAATTACATTCTGATCGTAATGATGAAGCAGGTTGCGCATTCCCCCCAAAGTTAGACTGGTAGCAAATGGCCAGCTTGATCCATCCCACTGACAGCGCTTGATACGATTTTTCATGAACAAAGGATGACGCTGTTCGGCTGTAGTCGGACCATAAGGAGCATAAAATCCATCTTCATCTAATATCTGTTTCCAGGCTGTTTCATAACCATCATCAGGCAACATAAAACGCCAGGGGAAATAGCCATACAGTTCTCTAACATGTCGCTTTACATCCACCTGACGATGATCATATGTTTCAATCTGGTCATCTCTCTTTTCCAACGGAAGTGTACAGAAGAACTCATCATGATTATCCCAAATTTTATCCTGAGTCTTTTGCTTTAGCTGCTCTGATTTTAACTTAAATTCCTTTGCCAACTCAGATTTCCCAAATCGTTGAGCCAACTTTGAAATACTCATTGCATCAGCATACATAAAAGCATTTAGTGTAGGACGTAAACCTGATCCACTAATGGAATGTTCCCCTCCATCGCGATCATCGTATGACCAGAATAAACCAGACTCATGCATGTTACTTTCTTCCCATTTGCGATAATTATCTACAAACAAAGGGAATAATTCTTCTGCCAACGAGAAATCACCAACATTCAAACAGTACTCGTACACCGAAGTAACCATCCATGTACTATACTGCCTTGTTTTCCCCTCTTTTGAAAACCAAAAGCGCAAATAATCTTCTATATACTTTTTGTTGTGTAGCCATTTTCCCTCATCAACATGAAGACCCGCTGCACAGATAATGGTGTTGTACTTAGCTGAATGTCCAACCTCAGGCAAAAACTCAGTAATAACATATCCTATTGGCGTTTCTTTGATATGCTTACGATACACCCACCAACGATAATAATAGATTTGCTCTATTTCATCATCCGGACATTCAAACCAGGGAATATTCCCCTGCATCCAATTCCAACAAGCTGCATTATCAATAGCGTTTTTTACAGGTTCATCATCTACTGAATTAAAAAACTCAATATAATGAGCAAAATCTTTGGTTTGAAGAACTGTATTCTTCTGTGCATTAGCGTTACCCAATACACATAATCCCAAAGCAACAAGAATACCTACAATTTTCATGATTTTAAGATTACTTCGTTTATGGTTTTCGATTGGTAGACATTCAGTCTGCCCCGAGAAAAGGTAAAAGTCAACGTAATAAATTGACTTTTACCACTCTCTATTTTTTAACCGTCAATCGATTCCTTTGTTTATTAATATTTAGGATTTTGCACTAACTTCGGATTGGTATCAATAGCACTTTTAGGTAATGGGAAAAGACTGACTTTATCTCCCTGTGGCTTATGCGACAACCAACTCTTTGAAGTGAAGGTTCCGAAACGAATCATATCACGGCGACGTACCCACTCGCACGCAAACTCATAACCCAATTCATCATAAAACCCACCGAACTCAACAGGAGTAACATCTCCAGCTTCCACAATTTGGTAATCCTCTACATATCCAAAATTGTATGAAGTATTGGCCAGCAAATCCTCTGCTGTTACAATCGCTTTATCTGGTGTATTTTTGAAAGCCCTTGCACGCACTTCACTCACAATAGTAGCAGCATCTTGTGCTTTATCAGTTCTTAATAAACACTCAGCTTTCATCATCAACACCTGTCCGTATCGGAATAAAGGTACATCGTTATCAAGATCCTTTTCTGAACCAATCTTTGGCAAAAACTTCTTTACACGGTAGCCCTCATCTTCGGCAGTATAGACTCCATCCGGCAAATCTTTAGAATAGTTCAACTGCTCACCTGCACGATCATAGGTGCACAACAATGGAGTAACACCATCAAAAGCAAACTGTAGTCCATGCTCCCAGGTATCATCCAATCGTGTATCATCAGCATCGTAAGTATCGATAAACTGAGATACAGCCTTTAAACTACCTGCCCCCCAAGGTGTATTCTTCATATCATACTTCAACTTTGAGGCCGCATGAAAGGTGTGGTTAATCCATAATCCACCACCATTCAATTCATCATAGGCAATCACAAAAATATTCTCTACCGAATCGTCATTATCGAAGTCGAAACAATCCTTATAATTTGGCTGGAGTTGATACTTATTCGAGGCTATAATATCGTTGCACTGAGCAAGACATTTATCCCATTCTGGTGTACCAGTATAAACCTCGGCATTTAAGTAAATATTAGCCAACAAAGCTTTGGCTCCCCACTTATTCATACGCGCATACTCCATGGTAGTATTACCATCACTTAGCTTATCCATTGAGTTTTTGATGTCTGTTACAATAGCCTCATAAATTTCAGCACGAGGAGTCAGTTCAGGCAACTCCTGAGATGTAGTAGTAAGATAAGGAACATCACCAAAATTATCCATCAACAGCCAGTGGTACAACGCACGTACAACAGTCATTTCTGCAATTAAACTTTCTCTGCTCACATCAGCAGGAACAGGCACCACTTCATCAGTCAACTGCTCAATAATACGGTTGGTATGTAGCACCCCTTTATAGAGCACTCCCCACGCACTACTAATCTGCTTCGCCTCTGAATCCCACGTATGAAGATGTAGCTTTCGATAAACCCCTGCATCATCCCACCCTGAAGCATTGGCAGGCATTACCAGGATATCACTGGTGGTCATCTGCAATGCCGAAAAACCACGGTGATGATGAAGTCCTCTTAAAGTACTGTATGCAGGACCAATAACGGCATAAATCTCCGCTTCGGTATAATTATACCCATCTTCTGTCAGCTCGGAATACACCTCTTCTGTTAAGTCGTTACAACCTGTAAATGAAGCAACGATTAATAGCAATATTGTTTTAAATAAATTCTTCATCTTTCAACTACGTTTATGTTAAAATTTAACAGCTAAACCAAATGTAAAAGTCCTTGTAGAAGGATACTTATCACGACTATCATTTCCAGGACTTAATCCAAGACTATTGATCTCTGGATCGATACCACTATATCCAGTAATGGTAAACAAGTTCGAACCAGATGCATACAGACGAAGATTCTTTATCGTCTTCGATTTTAGTTTTACATTGTATCCCAGGGTAATATTGTCGATCTTCCAAAAACCACCATCCTCAATGAAGTAGCTTACATACTGAAGTTCCTGCATATCATTTAAAGGACGTTTTCCATATACATTGTCATAAGTGCTGGTCATTACGTTACCACGCGTTAAACTTACTGGTACAGAGTAGAACATTTTAGTCATGTTCAAGATCTGGTAATCAAAAGCACCTCTCATAGAGATGTTAAAATCAAAGTTCTTATAGTTGATGGTGTTATTCCAGTTCACGTAGTACTTTGGTAAACCATTACCCAACACCTTTTTATCCTCAGGCTGCTGTTCTGCAATAGGCTTATGATTTCCATCAACATCTTCAATGATCCAGAAGCCATTCTCGTCGATATCAACGGATTTAAATCCATAGAAATCGCCAATTGCCTGACCTTCTTTTACGATATGAGTTGACGACTGAATTGGTTCTCCCGTACTTCCTGTATAGAAATATCCACTCTTCAACTGAAAACGATCATTTGAAAGCGAGACCAGTTTATTTGAATTGGTTGAAAAGCTCACTGACGTATTCCAGTTCAAGATCTTTCCTTCGATAGGAGATCCTTTCAATAATATTTCAAGTCCCTTATTCTCCATGGTTCCTGCATTTGCCAAAACAGAACTATACAAATAAGGAGGATTAGGCACAGAGTAATTCCACAACAAGTCTTTTGTGGTACGCTTATACACATCAATTTCTCCAGTAATTCTATTCTCGAATAAACCAAAATCAAGACCGATGTTTAACTCCTCTTTTTTCTCCCAACGCAAATCAGGATTGGCATTTGATGAAGGTTCTATTACTGGAATCCATTCTCCATTCATTAAGAATTTTGATCCATATTTTAATCTGCTTAGTGACTGATAAGAAGATCCTGGAGCAGTTCCTGTAACACCAAAACCGGCACGTAGTTTCAATGAGCTAATCATAGGAAACGACTGCATAAAAGGCTCACTAACGACATTCCATCCGGCCGAAACTGCAGGAAAGGCCCCCCATTTATGATCCTCCCCAAACTTCGTTGATCCTTCATAACGAATACTCGCCATCAACAAATACTTATTATTGTAATTGTAGTTAGCCCTTGAAAAATAACTTACCAATTTTGATGATCCTTTAGAAGAATCCATTCCGGCTTTTCCTTCCCCTTTAGCCAAACCATCAGAAAGGTTGTTATATAAAAAGTCATCACTAGGGAAATCATAATTATTCGCCCAGAAACTTTCACTTACATTCTTCTGATAACTATAACCACCAAGGAAACTAACATTATGCTGCTTAAAGCTTTTGTTATAGTTCACAGTGAATTCTAACAGGTCATCAACAGAACGAGAGCTACCTCTTGATGCAAACCCCTGACGCTTCGATTTTATACTATTCAAATGGTCAAAAGTCTCAGCATAGCCAGCAGTCTTATTGTAAATATTTCTTGATACCAATCCCTTCAACGACAAACCTTCAATTGGGAAGAAAGTAATTGTAGCAAATGGTTTAAAGTTGGTTACCTTAATCTCTCCTTCTGTCTCGTACACCAAAGCCAAAGGATTGGCATAGTTATTCATATCAGGATGCTCAGTCCACATTCCATTGTCATCTTTCACCGGATCGGTAGGATTATAGATTAATGCATTTCGATATACATCACCTCTCCAGCTACCACCATCTTTTCCTGAGAAATAGGTCTGCTCGTATCCCATTACATTTCCGGTAATCTTTAGCTTGCCATCATACATAGAATGATTTACCTGAGCACGTGCATTAAAGACCTCGTTGTTTGATCTGATCATTAATCCCTCAAGCGATTTGTAATTCACATTCATGATATAGTTGGTACTCAAATCGCCACCCTTCAAGCTAACATTATGCGTATGCGAGATTGGTGTTCTAAACACCTCATCAGTCCACTTTGTATCACCACCATAGTCAAAAGCTCCTGGTTTATTTTGCTGCACCAATTCTCGATACTGATCAGCATTCATAAACTCAAGTTCTTTTGAAATAACCTGAGTGGTAGCATAACTATTAATCTCTATGGTTGCTGGAGTAGTTTTATTTACTCTTTTTGTTGTAATCAGAATAACACCATTGGTTCCTCGTGTTCCATAAATTGCCGCACCTGAACCATCTTTCAGAATATTGATACTTTCGATATCCTCAGCTGCCACATCACTTAAGGATCCTGGAACTCCATCAATCACAATCAGAGGTTCTGTTCCTGCCGATAGTGTTGTTACCCCCCTTAATACAATCTGCGACTTACTGGTAGGATTGGCATCGGGATTCGAAATGCTCAAACCTGCAACCTTACCTTTTACCAGCTGTGCAGCATCTGTAACAGCTCCTTTTACAAAATCATCCTCGTTAACACTCGACACTGCACTGGTCAATTCAATCCTTCTTTTTGTACCATACCCAACAGCTACAACCTCCTCTAAACCGATAGCATCCTCAATCATGTTAACGTTAACGGTAGACTTACCTTCGAGTAAAATCTCCTGTGTTCTCATCCCCACAAAAGAGAATACCACCACTTCTGCCCCTTCGGGTAATTCCAACTTATAGTTACCATCGATATCGGTTGTTATACCAACTGTAGTTCCTTTTATAAAGACAGACACACCAGGTAAGGGGTCACCGGCCTCATCGGTTACCTTCCCTTTCAATACTGAAGCATCCTGTTTGGTTGTCTTCTTTTCAATTCCTAATAATCTATTATTTACCAATAGTATTTGTCGATTCACAATTGAATAAGACACTCCCGTTCCCTCAAATAGTTTATCAAGAATTTTACTTATCGATTGTCCTTTCACTTTTATACTCACTTCGCGTTCAACATCAACCAATCGCTTGTTGTACAGGAAATAAAATTCAGAGTTCATTTCTACCTCATCAAGAACCTTCTCAACAGTTACGCTGTTCAGGTCAAGTGATAGCTTAGTCTCTTGCGAATAACTACTCTTCGCAAAGGTCTGCACAATTGAAATGAGTAAAATAAAAATCGTTAACCGCATAATTTTAATCATTTTGTAAAGGCCATACGTATGCAATAGCCCAATACTTCGACTTTTTTTCATAATTTTGTCAAATAGTGGATTTAATACTTGGATAAATTAATTCTACTGACAGGGTAGGTACCGCAAATACCTGCCCTGTTCTCTCTCACAATACTCTAATTCATTAGCAATTCAGTTAGGTTTAAAATTATTTTCTTAGCCAAAATTCAACTTTGCCCTTGATAGTCGTTCCATCAGGACTTTTCTTACGTCTATGAATTTTATAGTCCACCGGTGCTACCCCCTTCAACAATTGACAGATTTCCTCGAGACTTTCATCTTCAAAGGTTGCCCTGAAAATTGATGTTTTAAGCTCCTCATCTTTGATTTCCACGTCAACATTGTACTTCCGTCCGATCCTTTCAGCAATAGCAGAGAAAGGAACATTTTTAAATATCAACTTTCCATAGATCCATGAGACGTATGATTTCGCATCAAAAGATTCTTTGGTAAATTGATGTGTCACATTATTAACCATCAACCGTTCATTGGGTTTCAAAGTACTCTTTAGCTGATTACTTTCATCTAAAACCTGTACCTTACCTTCCTCCAAAATTACTTGTGCCACCTCTTCTTCACTGTACGCAGTTACATTAAACTTAGTTCCCAATACCCGAACATTAAAATACGGTGTATGTACCACAAAGTCCTTGTCTTTCTGATGAGTTACATCAAACCATACTTCTCCTTCAATTTCTACCTTTCGGGAATCGTTAAACTGACTCTGGTATTTAATTGATGAGCCGCTGTTTAACCATCCTATCGAACCATCAGGTAGTTGAAAGTTTGTTCGTGCACCTACAGGCGAATGGATTTCCACCCATGAATTGTCAATCTTTTGTTCTCCTATATACAAGTAACTAAGTACCCCAATTGTAATTAATGCTGGTAAAATTAGTACAGCTGCAACCTTAAAAAATACGCGTTTAAAGTCGTACGAAACATTTTTCTTAGTTTCACCTGTTGATTTGATTTGTTCATGCAGAACCTCTAGAATATGGCCAAGAGTATGTTTACGATCAGCTGATAAGGAGGTATCATTCCAATCCTGCTGCATAAACTCATCAACCTCTGTTGCGTTCTCATCCTTCCTCATATAATCTTTCACTTGCAGATAATCTCTCATAGAGAACCTATCGGCTACAAATCGTTTCAATATGTCGTTTTTCATATCCATTGTTATAGGTTATGTACGTTAACGGACAAAATCCACTAGTCAGAATTGAAGTTTTTTTCAAAAAAAGCACACAAAAGACCATATCAACCTAGATATCAAACCCATACAGTTACTTTTTTTTTCACATTCCAACAAGAAGATGTGATTATATCTTGATGAAAAGCATAAAAAACAGCAATCCTGCCAATTTTTCCCTTTCCAATTCTTTCAATATATATTTCTGAGCCGCAGAGAGGTGATTTTCGACAGTGTTGGGTGAAATGTTCATTTCAGCAGCAATGTCTTTTATAGGTAAGTCGTTATATTTTCTCTTAATAAATACTTCTTTTCGTTTTTCAGGCATTGACTCAATTATGGCTTCTACTTTTTTTAGCAGAAACTTGTAATCAATTACCTGATCAAGACTATCATCTGCCTCCAGAAAAGTGCACAAGATATCATCCTTGAAGTCATTTTCGCGAGCTTTCTTCTGGAATTGCTTCTTGATCATGTTTAAAGCAATCGTAAATAAATAGGAATTAAACGACAACTCTGGTTTCAATCCCTCTTTATTCTCCCAGATATACAAGAAAACACCCTGCACAACTTCCTCGGCATCTTCCACCGATTTCAGGTATTTTAATGCAAACCGATACAAACGATCGGAGTATTTATTAAATAACCTGTCGAAAGATTTTACATCTCCGGTCTTCAGTTTTTCAACCTCATGTGAGTCAATATTTCGAACAGGTAACGCCATTAATATGATTTGATTGATATCACAAATGTATAACTATTCCGCTATTTCCAAAATGATGACTGTTAGATTATATACAAAAACAGGCTCTACGTTATTATTCGAAGAGCCTGTGAATCAATCAATGATATTATATTACATTGTTTTTCTAACTAGTTCTCTGGAGAGGTCGAAAACTTCAAACCTTTCATATCTAAAGGCACAAATGTAAACATCCAGTTCTGGTAATCGGTCGTACATGGAATCTTAACCAACACCTCGTTCCAGCCTTTATTAAAGGTTATTGTTGCCGGTTCTCTTAACCAGTAAAGTTCCTCATCTGCCCAAGGTATTTCCTGATCCTTTGGTGTTCCCCATCCCGATTGCTTTTCAGTCTTCCATCCAGGATTCTGCCACTTAGGTCCTATTAATTTTTGACCGTTCACCATGATCAAGCCCCCATTAATATCCCACTCTCCATTTTCTGCTATTCCTGTATATATCCTATTGGCACGCATAGGAGTTTCGAATCCAATCCACGCAGGAACCTCTTTTCTCTTGTCGCTATAAACAAAGGTTCTGGCATAAACAGTTGCATTAGCTTTCTCCTTAGCAAAATATCCCTCTCGCGTCCAACGTGTTCTAAGCATCAATGTATTTCCCCTTACAGGAAACCACTCAACAGGCTTTCCATTATACATGTAACTATAGTTATCGCCAGCCATCAAAATGCTATCGCCATCATCGCCTTTAAAAGGCCCTATCAATTCCCATTCCTTATCACTTTGAGCATGATAGAAAAAAGGAAGATCACTAAACTGCGACTCCTTATGGCTGATTAGGAATGACTCAAATGCATTGAAATATGCAGCAGCTTCAGTACCTTTTTCCGGGAGTTGCATTCTGTATTTTCGAGGAGCAGAAATAACATCAGCAGTCCAGGTTGCCCACGCATAAGTAAGCAATGAAGAATACACAGGATTTTGTCTGAAAGCATCTTGTTCATTCTCTATATTAACATCAGGCCAATGACAAATAATACCACCAATAGTCTTATTATTTGAATCTGCCCCAATTGGTTTAAAAAGGAGATTATTTACATTCGACATCGGTTCCCCTGAGTTCACATAACTTCTTCGGGAATCTATTTCCTGAAATGCACCTTGCACAGCGTCAGCCGATCCCCAGGTTTGTCGGATAACACTATTTGGAGCTTCCAGTCCCGGAGACCAAACAATAACGGAACGACCATTCTCCTCAACAATACCGGCCATTTTTTCAATAAACTCCTTTGGATTTTTTATGTGAACCTCATCTGAACCAATATGAATCATTGGAGCCATTTCAATCGGAATTTCCTTAAAAAACTCCAACAAGATATTCTCCAGGATAATCATTCCTTCGGCTGACTCCATTCTCACTCCCATAGCTGTGCGGAATGAGTCACTGTGTCCCGGCATATCAATTTCAGGAACAACTGTTATATTTTTCGTTGCTGCATAAGCAATTAATTCTCTTATTTCATCGTAAGTATAATACATTCCAGGATCCCTGGTTGCACGATGATTTTCTGCTTTTGTTAGCTGAGGATAACTTTTACTTTCGATACGCCAGGCAGGGCGATCAGTAAGGTGCCAATGAAAAACATTTAATTTGTACAGAGCCATTATATCCAAGAGATTCTTAAGCGACTCCATACTTTGAAAATTACGACCAACATCAATCATAAAACCTCTTATCCCAAAAGCAGGTTCATCTTCAATTTCACACGACTGAATATGAACAGATTTTCCATCAATATTGATCAACTGGCGTACCGTTTGAAGAGCATAGTATTGTCCTTTACTTGTCGAGGCACTCACTATAATCCCATCACTGGTCACTTTTAAATCATATGCTTCTTCTCCAAGCTCCTTGTCATGTTTAAATTCCAGATAGTAATTGGCTTTATCTGATACTTTAATCCCAGAACTCTTAACAATAGCTTGAATCTCCTCTTCCACACTATTGTTCAATTGAGCAACATTAACGAGTCTGATCTGCTTCAGCTTCTTTTGACTGGTTCCCCATTTCACCTTCTGAGGATAAGGCATTAATTTAACAGGAGCTGCATTCAACTCCTCCGAAGAGAACTTAGCTTTAAATAGAGCTTTATCTTCCCGTTGTGCTGTAGATCTGGTATCCTGGGCTGAAGCACCAAGACTAATTATACAAATAAAAAATAGAATGAGTAGGTAATTCCAAAAACGTTTCATTATCACTGGTTTTAGTTAATTTTTTAAATGACTAAAGTTATAATCTATTTTGATAATGCAAAGGTTTAAGAATAATCTTTGTTTTTAATTGTTCTTAAGCTGAACGGACTCTTCATTTTTTAGATTGAGAGGAAAAAGTCAAGGCTGCCTGCAAAAAGAAATATAAACCAAGACCGGAACCTTTAAACTCCATGCTAGCTGCCAGTAAAGCTCTTAAAATAAAGGAAGGCCATCTCGTAATGAGACAGCCTTCAACTTGAAATAGGATGATTAATTCAATTATTTATTCTGTTGATCCGGCCCCAGCTTCTACTGGGCATCCTGGATTTTGATCAATCACTGATTACATAAAATTACTAATAGAACATTCTTACAGGAAAATAAAAATTAGTTCTTATAACTAATATCACTTTCTTTGATTTGCGACCAATACCTGAAATACTCTATTTCAAATCGACCACCATTGTCCTTTTCAGAAGGTAAGCCCCACCAAGAAGGAAATGCTTCACTATCGAAGTTTATTGTTTCAGGACTATGCCAGAAATCGTTTTTACGTCTACGTATTTCTTTCCCATCTAAATACCAGATTATTTCTTCACGCGTCCATTTTAATCCAGCCACAATAAAACGGTTAGCCAGTTTATAATCGGTTTTATGAGCAACATGGTCGCTAATTTTCAAGTCCTTTTTGTGAATAATATAGTGAGTTGTTGCAAAATAGGTATGTTCATATTCTTTATCAACATCATTTCTTCCACAGATCTCAAATATGTCAATTTCTTCTTGTTTAACTGAATCCGGAGTATACAGCCAAAAAGCACTTGACAAAGCTGAATCCATAGGCTTACATTTAATTTCGAAATAACCGTAAAGTACTTTTCGTTTTCCCTGTACTGCTGCCGAGGTAAAAGTATGATACCCTTCTGGCGCATCAGCTACATCTTCACGCTTTCCTGTTAGTACCAGCATTCCATCTTCTACAGTAACATTCGATGCTCTAAACAAAGATGGAGCTCGTCCAATCCAGGTTGGGTTTATATTATACCATTTGGCTGTATCTAGTTCTGCGTCATCAAACTCATCGCTTATGGAAGGTTCATACTTCCAGTTATCGGAGTTTTTCTCTGTTGTTGGTTTAAAACCTTCACTGTTCTGACCATTTACACACGCTGTAAATAATACACATGCTATGATGGCAAATTTTATAATGATCCTCATCTGTTTAAAATTTCCTACAATCTATTGACAATTAGTGATCTTTAATACATAGGCAATATCATTGATATTCCATGATGGATCATATTGTGGTAATGTTACAACAACATCTTTACCTCTTTGTACCATTTTAACCTTCTGATCAACTCCTAACAAGTTGATTTTAGCACCTGATCCAAGCTTAACATCCTTGATCTTAAAGGCTTTCTTATTCCAAACAGGCAATATCACATACAAGTCATTTCCTTTTTTGGTGAAGAACATTTGCTTAACAGCTTTACCGTCGATTGGTTTAACTGTTTGTTTTAAAATATAATCTCCATCAGCATAGGCTTTACCCGCTTTGAAATCAAACTCTCTATTACCTTTAGACCATTGGAAAGGTTTTTTCCACACAGTGGTTTCATAAATAGCTTCTCCGTTTAAGTCTAACCATTCACCAATTTGTAATAAACGTTCCTGCATAATCACCGGAATTTTACCATCGGCCGACGGTCCCACATTTAAGCAAAGGTTACCACCCTGGCAAACAATATCACACAACATCAGGATCAGGGTTTGCGCAGTGTTGTAATCTTCGATGTCCTCATCGCGATTATAACCAAATGAAAGTCCCATTCCCCTGATTTCTTCAAATGGTTTATCAAAATCATCAAAGTGTGCATCATACTCTGTTGTATAATATCCTCCATGGTTAAAACGACTACCTTTAAACCAACGGTCATTAATTACAACATCTTTACCACACTCTGATTCATTAAACAACCACGTTAATAATTCTCCACTTCTCCAGTAGCTGTCTTCCATATCCCATTCGCCATCAGCATAAATTAGATCAGGAGAATATTTGCTCACCAAGTCTTTAAACTGTGGATGATAGTGTTTGGTCACAAAATCATCACTGCGCATCTGATACCATGGATGATACCATTCATATAAACTGTAATATAAACCAGCCTTAAGACCAGCTTCTCGCATTGCCTTCATATATGGCGCAATCAAATCTCTCTTAGCTCCTGTCTCACCAGCATTCCATGGAAAGAAACGACCGTTTTGTGCTTGCTTATTAGGCCACAAGGTATAACCATCGTGGTGCTTTGAAGTCAAGATAATATACTTGGCTCCTGAGCGCTTAAATAAATCTGCCCATTCTGTAGGATCATATAATTCAGCCTTCAGCATCTTTCCAAAATCGTAATAACTTGACTCTTCACCATATTTGTTCTTCTGGAAATTTGGGATAGCATCACTTTGAGGATTATTATTTCCAAATATACTGTGGCTATACCACCATTTTTGATACCACTCAGTATAAGTACCCGAAGGAGACCACGCAGGAACAGAATAAGGTCCCCAGTGAATAAAAATTCCAAACTTAGCTTTTCCGAACCAATCAGGCACCGGGCGTGCATCAATTGCTTCCCATAATTTACTAGCTTCTTCTTTTGCTTTACCAGTATCC
Source organism: Puteibacter caeruleilacunae (assembly GCA_005217565.1). Classification (GTDB taxonomy): domain Bacteria; phylum Bacteroidota; class Bacteroidia; order Bacteroidales; family Prolixibacteraceae; genus Puteibacter; species Puteibacter caeruleilacunae. Next base: position 45,697 of record SJCO01000021.1, on the reverse strand, counting down.
CAGTCCCGTTTTACCTCTTGCGCAAACAGGCTAGTACCCAACAGCAGTAATACTGCTAATAATACATTTTGTTTCATTTTTTTGAATTTAAGTGTTAATCATTCCCATTCAATTCAATGGAGGTAGATACAACCAGGCTATGAATACTCATCAATTTTCTTATTCAGCATACTGCGATAAGTTTTTTGACTCAAATAGCCTAAATCGTTTTAGGACTAATTAACAGGTGTTCATTCTTTGTATAGTTAATGTGATTACAAAAATACGAAAATCAACATACAACCGGATTAGAAAGAGGGAAAGATTCCAATATGATACAGAAAAACAGCAACCGTTTCCCCTCTGTAAAAGACCTCTAGACGTTAAACGATGCTTCTGGTGTTCTCTGAAACATAAGTACACAGGTTACAGTTTGAATCCGTCATGTATAACGTTATGATTAGCAATAGTAAATTCTCGGAAATAAAGGAAGGCCATCTCATTACGAGACAGCCTTCAACTTTTAATAGAGTGATTAATTCAATTATTTATTCTGTTGGTCCGGCACCAGCTTCAACTGGCCATCCTGGATTTTGATAAATCACAGAAGTACTTACATCTCCACCTTGACTTGTAATTAGGAAATGCTCGTAAGCAATAGGCGACAAGTAGTGTGCAGGATGCCAATTGTAACCATTGTAGAAATCATTGTTACCCTGACGGATTTGGTATGGTCTCAAGTACATGCTGTTCGCCTCAGGCGAAACATTAGGATTTGAACTCTCTGGTTCAGCTTTCAATGTACTAGCACCTTCATCATCAACAAACCAATCTTTCATTGGTCCCCATATTTTGAATCCTTCAATCTGGTAATTTTGCACCTGATCCAACGCTCTCCAACGTTTCAGGTCCATCATTCTGAATCCTTCGGCAATTAACTCACATCGGCGCTCACGACGGATATTGTATAGTGTTGCATCAATCATGTTACCACCTGAATAACGAGCCCAGTCTTTCTCTAATGAAAGATTCGTAGCAGTAATAGTCTTATTGAAATCAGTATCAACACCAGCACGAGTTCTGATCTTAGTCCAAAGATCTTGTGATGTTCCATTCAAAGAACCATTCTTCACATAATCAGCCTCAATATAGTTCAAGTATGCCTCAACAGCTCGGAACACAATTGATCCAGTAGTTGTCAGGTTAGCCCCATCAGTAAATTTATTATCTGGATTTATACCTTTTTTGATTGAATAACCTGTAACGTATCTGTTCTCTGCAATATCCAAAATGTCAGGATATTCTTCAACAGTCATACCTCCAATATTGGTTAATGTATCACCAGGAGTCTTCATAAATAACTTCAAACGAGGATCACGATCAATTTGAGTCATTGAAATTGAATCATCTCCTGCATATCCCGAAGCAGCATCATAAATTGGAAGCCCTGAATCCATCAAGAAAGTCTCCACAAAACTTCTGGTATATCCTGAGTTACCACCATTACGTAAATAGTGCATAGTATGATGACCAACACTGATTTCACTGTTATAACCTCTCCAGAAAAGCACTTCATCATATCCTTCCATATCCAAATCTCCAAACATTTGGAAATAAGGATTAGAGTGTACGTTACTATCAGTAGCACCATTATTTGCTGTCAAATCGACATCATCAGTTACTGCCTTTGCAGCTTCCATTGCTTCTGTTAGGAAGAAATCTATTTCAGAATCAATATTTACCGAGAATCCACTCAAGTAATCAGCACTTGCTCCTGGCCATCCTGGTCCCCCTGGTACACGATTGGTTCCCTTATGATATTTCAACCAGGTACCTTCATGAAGAGCAACTCTTGATTTGAACAACTGAGCTGCATGTTTAGACAAGCGATTCTTTCCAAAAGGAGGTTCATTTTTCATCAACATGATCGCAGAATCCAAGTCAGCAATGATGAAACGAGCCACTTCATTACGAGGACGACGTTTTGATGCTTCAGTTAATTCTTCCGGTTTATCAGGAAGGGTAGTCTTGATAATTGGGAAATCACCCAATGCTTGAATTCTATTGAAATACTCATACGCTCTCAAAAAATATGCTTCGCCAATGTAGTGATTGATATTATCGGCATCACCCTTTATCTCATCAGCTTTCCAACGAGGAAGAACTTGTTCGAAGAAATAGTTTAACTGACGAATTTGAGAGAAATTCCATGATCCACCACCTTCTCCAACACGATATTGTCCAGGATTCCAAATATTACTGGCTCCAGAAGAGGCCTGATTATCAGTACCATTATCATTTCTAAAAGTACCCAATCCCCAGCCACCATGAGTTGGGAAACTATAGCGGTTAATAGTATATGCCGCTAAGTCTGATTCTGCTTTTAAATAATTCTCTGGAGTAACCTTATCCAATGGTTCTCGATCCAGATAATCATTACATCCACTAAATCCTATAAGTAGTGACAATGCAACGAGTAATTGATATTTCATATTTAGCTTCATAATTTAAGTCGATTAAAAAGTTAAACTAACACCACATGACACAATTTTCGACAAAGGATAAATTTTTCCATTACCCCAGCCACCACCGGTTGTCTCAGGATCGAAAATATCTGTCATTTTTGTAATAGTCATTAGGTTCTCTCCAGATACATACATTCTCAATTTATTAACACCAAAGCGTTTTGTGAATTCTGAAGGTAGCGTATAACCTAACTGAATATTCTTTAAGCGAATGTAAGCTCCATTCTGCAGATAACGAGATTGTGTTTTCGTGTTTTTACTACCTCCACCAAACAATGGACGAGGATAGTAAGAATCAACATTAGCACCAAGAGGACTATCTGTTCCTTCTGGACGGAAATAATCCAAATGCTCTGTAAATCCTGCCGACTGCCATAGGTTATAGTTTGCACCCCAGAAATAAGGACCTGATACCCAAACATCACGTTTTGCTACTCCCTGGAAGAATGCTCTAAAATCGAATCCCCTCCATGTCATATCTAAGTCTAAACCAAAGTTGTAACGAGGAGTGCTGTTACCAATAATAGTTAAATCACCATGATCACTTAATGTATTAGCTCCACGCGTAATTGCTGGATCATCATCTAAGTTTTCGTACATGATATCACCAGCAGCCCACTTGTTACCAAGCTGACTCTGATCGTGTTCAGCAATCCATGCCGACATTTCTTCATCTGTTTTTGCTAAACCATGAGTTTTGTATCCCCAAATCTCTCCAGAATAGCGACCAGCATACCACTGGTTCAAACTTCCTGTTTCATTAGGATAACGAGTAACTTTCTGGCGACTATCAGATAAAATTGCTTTTACGCCATACTTAAGTTCACCAATTTGATCTCTCCAACTGATTTCCAATTCGAAACCTTTCGATTCCATATCGGCATTATTCATTCTAGGAACCGAAGTACCCAATGTTGAAGGTAACTGAGGAGCAGGACCAACCATATCTTCAGTCTTACGACTAAAGTAGTCGAATACAAAAGTCAATCGACTGTTGAACATACTTGCATCAAGACCAAAGTTATATGACTTTACGTTTTCCCATGTCAACAATTCACTCACCAATCCTGGAGCACTTGCTGTATTTGGTTTTTCACCATTTAACAACCATCCACCATTAGCTGTTCCAATAGGCATTGTTACGTAGAATGGATACCAGTTTCCAGTATTCTGGTTACCAAGCTTACCCCATGATCCTCGTAACTTAAAAGTACTTACAAAATTACTAACACTTAAATCTTTCCAAAACTCCTCACGAGCAACATTCCACCCCAATGAGAATGAAGGGAAGAAGTTCCAACGTTCATCTTTCAAGAAACGACTGGTTCCATCATAACGGCCGTTAACCTCCAATAGGTAACGTTCTTTATAGTTGTAGTTTATACGACCAAAGAATCCTGCCGTTGCCCAATGTGCATATCCTCCTCCAGTAACTTTATCTTCACCAGATGCAGTATTGATCGTAGGAAGCTCAGCTGTGATCACATCATCACGATAAGCACTCAAGTTTCTTGTCTTGTTCAACTCACTCTGGAATCCTACCATACCTTTTAGGTAATGTCCACCGTCCAAGTTCACTTCATACTCTGTGAAAATGTTAGGATTGAAGAAGTTTTGCTTGTATGCTGATTCGTATACACGAGAAGCACCTGGCGACCACAATACATGTTGTAATGCTTTTTCACGTAGCTTTCCTTCTGTATCATGATCATAGATTGGAAGATATGCTGAATTAGCAAATGTTGTACGTGTTCTGTAGTTCAACTGCGCATTGATATTCCATCCTTTTGCAGGAGTAAAAATAAACTGAAGTTGCTGTGAGAATTCATCCTTTTCATCTCTTGCTCTACCATTCTGAAGGTGCGCAATTTCGTTTCCTCCTAAGTAGTAACCATTACCATCATACACTGGTAAAGTAGGCCAACGACGAGCAATATTGTGGAAGAACAAGGCACTCTGGTAAGAAGAACGATCGTAGATTACACGATTAAACTTACCGTTATAAGTCAAACGCACTAGTTTATGTACCTGGGCATTAATCTTTGCATTCAACGTAAAACGCTTAAATGAGTCATCACCATAAGTCAATAATCCATCTTGATCAAGATAGTTCGATGACAAGTAATATCTTACCTTTTCAGATCCACCACGCACACTTAGGTTATGCTCTTGAGAAGGAGCCCATGATTTGTAATGCTCATCAAACCAGTTGGTATTTCCGAAAGATTCTGTATACATCTTCCAGTTTTTAGAACCGTCATCACGAGGTTCTGTACCATATTGTAGTTTTCCAGCTTTGAAGTCTTTAATCTTTTGAATAGTCTCATCCTTAAATGGCAATCCCTGACCATTATTTGCCGCAGCTTCATTCCAGTAGTAAGCAAAGCTTTCTGAATCTAACATATGAGGCTGAAGAACAGGGTCACTCCAACGGAAGTTGTTATTATAGTTAACAACCATCTTACCACTCTTACCTTCTTTTGTCGTAATCAAGATTACACCAAATGGTGCACGTGAACCATAAATCGAAGCTGCTGCCGCATCTTTCAATACAGAGATATTTTCAATATCCTGTGGATTCAATGTATTCATATCGCCTTCCATTCCATCAATCAACACAAGAGGAGAACTACTAGATCCCTGACCAATAGTACCTGCTCCACGAATATTAATTGAAAGACTGTTATTCAATTCTCCTCCGCCATTACCCACTGAGAAGTTCAAACCTGAAACAGCACCCTGTAATGCTTGTCCCACATTAGAAACAGGACGAGCTTCAAGTACCTTCTTATCAACAGTTGCAACCGAACCGGTTAAGTTTACTTTTTTCTGAACACCAAAACCTACAACAACAACCTCTTCCATACCAATAGCATCTTCAAGCATCTTGATATTAATTGCTGATTGTCCTGCAATAGCAATCTCCTGAGTTTTCATTCCAACAAATGAAAATACCAAAACCTCAGCGTCGGCAGGTAAAGCCAAAGTATAGTTACCATCAAAATCAGTCGTTACTCCAACTGTTGTGCCTTTCACCACCACTGACACACCTGGTAGAGGTTCTCCTGTTTCATCGGTTACTTTACCCTTAACTTCTGTAGGTTGCATAGCTGCTGCTTTAACAGCATTGCGAGTAATAACAATGTTCTTATCAACAACCTTGTACTTTAGTCCATTCTCCCCAAGAACAGTCTCAAGCACCTCTTCGATAGTCGCATTTTTTAGGTTGATTGAATAGCGCTTGTCCAGATTTAATTGGTCATTCTTGAAAAAGAATCCGTACTCACTGGTACGCTCTATTTCTTTAAATATTTCCACAATGGAGGCATCCTTCATGGAAAGATTAAGCTTAGCATTCTGACTGTATGTTTCGGCACTTAACGTACACACAATCACCAACATTAACACCAATGTTAACTTCATAATTCGTAATAATTTTCCCATACCATGCCCATATCGGCACAGCCAACACATTTTTTTCATAAATTTGTGATGTTTTAGTTAAACAGTTGAAACTGACTCCACTCAGTTTCATTAATAAGTGTACCGCTCCACCGGTACACTTTTTTATTTTATCATGATCTTTTCTTTTCCTGTTGTATCCTCCATAATTTCATACTCAATACCGGTAGAATACTTCAACATTTCCATCACAGATTTCACTGTTGAAGTTCTTCGGATGTTACATGAATACACTTCCTTCTTCATTTTACTATTCTCAAATTCGATATCAACATTGTACCAGTTTTCAAGCTCCACAGTTATCTCGTCCAACGTTTTTCCGATAAATACAAACTTTCCATCCTTCCAACCAGTTACCATTTCCAGGTCGATTTTTGCAACATCCAATGTTCTGGCTTTTTTATTGAAATTGGCTATTTCACCAGGATTCAAACTCACCAAACGAGTACCATTTTGTTGTAAAATATCAACAACACCATCAATCAAAGCTGTTTGTATGATACGGTCTTTAGCATACGCCCTAACATTGAATGAAGTTCCAATATCACGGATTCGTAAATCTTTCACATCCACCTCAAATTTACGATCCTCGTTAGGAACCAATTCAAACAAAGCCTCTCCATCAAGCTTTGCTACAGTTGTCCCATCTTCATTTTCTCCAATGCTAAGTTTTGAGTCGCTATTTAACCAGATTACCGATCCATCATTCAATTTCACAGTTGCAATACTTCCATGATCAGCTTCAAAGCTCAATGCTGAAACCAAATTGTTATGCGATGATTCCTGAGTCAAGAAATACTTATTCATAAAAACGCCACTCATCACTGCAATTACCACAATAGCAGCATATCGCATAACCATTGGAATAATTGATTTTATACGAGTTGATTTTGCAGCATCTGTCTTTTGCCAGAAATCGTTCAATCGTTCTTGCTTAAACGAATCTGATGTTTTTGCTTTTCCTAATGACATCAAAAAGTTTAAGTTTTTCAGATGCTGCCAGCGGGTCCACTCCACTGAATCCTCCTGCAACTCTTTAAAAAAACGATTACGCTCTTCCTGTGTGCTATTATTTGTTATATGTCGAAAATCTTCTTCGTGCATTCTTCCTTTTGTTTCCCTTTGTTTAATCACTAAACACACAACCTGGGAAGTACCCTATCGGAAAAATGATTTTTTTTGAAAAAATTTTAAAAAAGGCGATTTAAGCATTCAACTCCACCTTTTAACCGTTAAACCTTTCACCCCTTCTACTGCAATACCGAAAGTACGACGGCAATATGCAGGTAGTCTTTTAGTTCTACTCTTAAATAATTCAATGCTTTTGACATACGGGCTTCCACAGTCTTTACGCTAATATCGAGTCGTTCTGCAATCTCCCGATACTTTAATTCCTCATCCCTGCTCATCATAAAAACTTCCCGCTGCTCTGGAGGTAATTTATCGATCGCTTGCTGAATAATATCCTGTAATTCTTTGAACTCAATCATTTCATTCCCTAGTCGGTTAAGGGCTTCATAATTGAATTGCATTTCAATATGGCGTAGATTTCCCGCATGTTGCAGAGCGGTTTGCTCATCGCGTAGATAGTTTAAACAGCGATGCTTGGTCATTGTATAAAGAAGATTCCTGAGGTTGGTCTCTGCTTTAAGATCAGCACGCTTAATCCACAACTTCATAAAAGCATCTTGTACCAATTCTTCGGCCACCTTTTCGTTCTGAAGATATTGTAAACACAGGTGATACAACACATCGAAGAATTCGAGATATACCTTCTCAAACTCCTTTCGGTTTCCCTTCTGTATCAACTCAATATCAAACACTTTTATAGATTATGGTATGATTTCAGGGACCAAATATACAAAATTTCACATATGAAATACTTATTTGACTTTTTTCCTAAACATTAGATAATGCGAGTCCAATCGGATATAATATTCACATCGTTTCACACAAATTGAATAACGAAACAAATATGAATTTTCATTATCTGATGATGCATTAAACCGACTACCTACCAAACACATAACGTCAAACAAAATTGATCCAACTATTCGGTCCATTATCTCCACCAAAATAACTTTGCTATTTTTTATATTAAACTATAAAAATCCATCCACTACTCTATTTCGAGCTTTCTACGACTCCTCTCCGAGCTTTGTCAATCCCTTACTAAACCCTTGTCAAGTTCTGCAAAAATAAGGGTTTGAGAAGAAATAGTAGGGGGTAAGTAAGGAGATGTAAGGGAATTGCAATCTGGAGATAACAAAAGAAGAGATCCTCTAATCTCAAGGCCTATTTCACTCTTTACCAAGCCAAATAAATCAAACCCACAATCGTCAGTTTTAATTTTAAGATGGTATTTAACAATTAAACCAACTTATCTCTCATCTGTCTACATCATGAAATAATAAAGGCCTTAAATCGCCTGATTTACAATTTCTTTTTTGTCCAAAAATATAATCTGGTACAAAGTTCTATTCTAGTACTACCTCACACACAGCTCTTCTTTATCTACCATATATCCAAACAACATATTTTACATAACCAAGCCTTCAAAATTGTACACATAAAAAAAAGAGACAGCCTTTCTGACTATCTCCTACTCTAACCTTTTGATGCTACTCTTTGAATTAGATTATTACATCTTCACTAAACGTCAAACATGTAACTCATGTGCTTCCTCTATTGCTTAACGCATTTGTGCATTATCTGCATCAAAAGCACGCCGCGAAATAACAAATACATCAGTAAAAAACGGGTTAATAAAATGTAAACCTAGGTTAATTAAGGTTAATCCCGAATTAAAGCACTGTAGCACAACCCCATGGTCAACAGAGAATATTTCTACAAGCTGATTTTGATAAAAAATGCCGGAGTAAACCGAAGTCCTGACACAGGATAAGAGATCACAGCATCACCAATGCCAAACCGGGTAAACTCATCCATTTTTCTATTCTTGTTATCCAGAATATTCAATAGTGATACTCCTACTTCCACATGATTTCCCGACAGCTCAAGATCATAAAAAGCACCAAGGTCCAAACGACTATAAAACTTGTCGCTTCCATTATAATGATATCGCCAGAACTTAAATCCGTAACCATACACATAACTAGCTGAAATATTAAACTTGTTCAAGTTATAAGTTGCAGCCCATTTAACCTCATGCTTCATGTTGAAATCGGATGTTCTATAGCGCTCTTTCATGCTATAATTGGTATTGCGCAATTTAAAGTCGCTAAAGGTATAAGCAATCCACGAAGTCAGTCGTTGATCATCATATTTCACCAGCGCATCAGCTCCCCAGTAGCGCCAATCTTCTTTCCAGGAATACATCCCCTGACCTTTTATGATATTACTTACTTTATTTCTAATCCCATTATTAAAAAGCTCTGTTGAAAACATCCATTTCTCATTATTATAGCGTACGCCTAAACATGCTTTCTGAGAAATCAAATGTGGTGTATCGCGCCCAGCTCTCACCCAACGGAAAGAGGTATTCCCATAATAATCGCTATAATTTGATTTATAAGTAAACTGTCGAAAAACACCAAAGGAGCCATATAACTTCCAACGATCATTCATGTAATAATTCAGCTGCGCCCGTGGCTCTAACGTAATTTTCTCCGTTCCTGTACTATAGTCTATCCGTCCTCCACCACTAAACACTAAATTAGGAAGTACGTTCCACTTTACATTGCCGTACAAATATCCCAAATGATGCCATAAATCTTCTGCCGCTCGAGTTGTATCAACCACTCTTTCACCAACAATGTTTGAGGTTGTTGCACCCAGACCATATTCCAATGAATTACTTTTTGACAAAGATATCTGATGCTTATATTCAGCCCGAAACTCCTCTAACCGCGAATTATCGGTCGAATTGTTATGCTCTGAATCCAGCAATACATTCAAAGGAGAATAAATTGCCGCCATCTTATTATAACTTTTAATTGAAGAATAAGAAGCTATAAATTCCCCCCTTGCACCTGATTCCTTGTGCCAATAATAATCAAGCGAAGCCGCTCGCTGAAAGTTATATCGCTTTTGGTTATTGGTAATCGCAAAATCAGCGGTTGTTGTATAATCATTTAAAACAATTTCGTCGTACGATAAAAAGCTGCTGAATGAGACAGCTCGGTTTTCATCATACTGATGAATTAGCTTAATATTACCATCTTTCAAGGTATAATCCGGCTCGGCATTAATATCATACAAATCTTGTCCTGATCTGGGAGATTCGGCGTAAGTATAATTAGAATCCGAAGATTTTTGAATGGTCTGCTTCAGATTGTTTCGAGCCGCAATGATCAACGCAGTTTTATCGCTCAACACAATCTCGCTCTTCACATTAGCCAGAAAATTATTGACATACATATCGAGAGACGTTTTCTCTGGAATTGCATTCTGCCCTGTAAGTTCAACAAAACCTCCCACATTCTCACCCTTCGAGGCATCATACCCCGATTTATATACCTCAATATCTTTAACCAGAAGAGGATTAATGGTACCTATTTCATTGAGCTTATACCAAGGATTATAAACCCGATAGTTATCGAATACATACACATTCTGCCCCTCAACACTTCCCCTTATCGACATGTCGTTCGAATTCTCACCTGTAGCTAAAACACCAGGCATCAAGCGCAAAAAATTATAGATAGAACTCTCGCCATATCCTGGGAGCTTTTTAATAAACGCAGGATTCAACTTTATTGCTCCTGGCTTACTTCCCACATGAGCGTTATGCGTTAGTGAACGTCGTCGGTCTACGGTAATACCTGAAAGCGAGATGGCTTGATAACGCAATGGAATATTCATAAATTGCGATTCTATAGCAAGTGTATCCAGACCATCATAACCAAGATGTCGCACCACTACAGCTACTTGTTTGCCAAGCTTTGATTTCACCGTAAAATGGCCCGTCGATGAAGAATAAGTGGTATAATCACCTACTGTTATTAAGGCATTAGGTAGACCAGCATTGGTATTTGAATCAAACACCCTTCCTTCAAAAATATAATTCCGCACAATAGGCTTCCTTAACTTCTCTCTCTTTTTAAAGATGATATTATTTCCGATTGTATCAATCGTTATAGGATAATGCTGAACAATATGGGAAAATAAATCTGCTACCGATTCACAATCCTCAGCCCCCTTTAGTCGTATTGAGCTCATAAATTGTTCATCATATGATAATAACAGGTCGTGCTCCTCAATGATTTCATTAAGGAGCACATTCAACTGTTTGTTATACTTGTTTATTTCTATTTTCTGCCCCCAACTTGCTCCCCAACAGAATAAACAAGTCAACAAGCAAACTATCCTACATCTCCGCAAACCTACCCTTATTTAGTTATTCTAAAACTTCCTTCACCTGTCTTACTCACCTGAAAATTAAAAGGCTCACAAATGGCTTTCAGGTTACTGAACACATCATCCTTAAGTGATACATTTCCTGAATAGACAGTAGCCTTATTCACTGTTGATTGAATTTGCACATCATACTGACGTTCGATCTCTTTCAACACATCGATAATATATTTCCGATGAAAGTGCAGTTTATTATTCGTCCACGCAAGTAACTTTTTATTACCATCTGCTGACTCTTTAACTTTTCCTGTGTATATATCAGCTATTACATTTTCTCCTGGTGTTAACTCCACCTTCTCATTCAAGGTATACACCATCACACGTCCTGTAACACAGGCAACCTCAAACTGAGCATCTCGGGCAAATACATTAAAACTTGTCCCAAGAACCTGGACTGTTCCCTGTGGGGAATTAACATTAAACTTACTCCCCTTTTGTACTTGAAAGAACGCCTCCCCCTCAAGCTTTACTGCACGAGCCACATACCACCAAACCGGGCGATAGGAAAGCTTACTCTCGGCGTTCATTTTCACTGTTGAACCATCAGGTAATTCAACCATCAGATGTTCTCCTCTTCGACATTCAACATCGCGAGTATAGAACATCGCCCCTCCAATCAAGGCAACCACCAGGATTGCCGCTGCATATTTTATGATACCTGTAATACGATAGTTACGAGATTCGATAGAACCCTGCAATCGCTTCCATTCATCTTCTTTACTCGCTTTAAACTTAACTTCATGAGTATTTAAGAATTCAGAAATGTCGCGATCGAAATTTGTATTTTCATTTGTTGATTTCATAGTCAACTTACATTACTGGATTAAGTTCTTTTTTTAAATAGGCTAACGCTCTACTCATTCGCTTCTCTACCGTTTTAATGCTGACATCTAACCGTTCTGCAATTTCTCTATATTTAAGCTCCTCCATTCTACTCATCAGAAAAACCTCACGGTATTCTTCAGCCATTAATGATAATGCACTTTCATACTTCTGCTTCATCTCTTTATAAGCATATTCATCTTCCGGTGTATTATCCTGGCAACTATCGTTATCTCTTTTCTCAAATTCCAGTGCCACTTTTTGATGCCTGCAATGGCTAACAAAAAGGTTATTGGCCATGGAATAGAGCAATGCCGAAGCTGTCTCCATCTTGATATCCTTTCGTTTCTCCCACACTTTCAGGAAAACTTCCTGAGTAATATCGGAAGCGATCATCTCATCTCCACTCTTATAATAGATGAACATCTTCACTGCTTCGAAATAGGTATCAAACAACTTCTTATACTCCTTTTTTGTAATTCCTTCTATTCTTAGAAATTTCCTCACTATCGTTCTTTCTTCAGAATTTTGATGCAAATTTAGTTATTCGTTACAATCTCCAAAAACCTGAAAAGTGGTGATCAAGACACTAATCAGGTTCAGAGCGCTACTACTAGTTATTAGTTAATCAAACATATAACTGTAGTGAAAGTAACGATAGAGTATTATTTAACCTTTACGGTATAGTTTGCTGTTTTCTTCACTTTCTTGTCAGCCTTATCAGTTGCTTCAATTGTCAACACATAAGTTGCTTTATCCAATTTGTTATCTTTTGCTAAAGAGATAACACCAGTTTCACTAACCTTAAAACCTGTAGAAGGATTAGTAAACTTTTTAGCATCTTTAGTTACGCTTTTAATAGCGAATGTAACCTTTGCTTCTTTTGGATCAATTTTAGGTGTTGCTGATGACACTGCCTTATCTTTAAGAACTTCCACTTTATTTGGGCTATAAGTAACAGTACTCAATTTCTTCACTGCAACATCATCATCTTTATCACAAGCAACTGTCATTAACGTACATACAAATAAGAATGCGAAAGCTTTAATTATATTTTTCATGTCTTTGTTATTTTTATTCTGAATACTCAGATATGTTCTAAATACTATTTGAAACACTAGCCTACACCTGCATCCTTATCCGGATTTAAAATTTCAGTATGCAAATAACTAAGCTTGTTTCGTGATTAATTTTAAACTTGTTATCGTTTTTACATGCTTAATACGCACACACTGGAATGCACCCTACGCTAAAAATGTTTTTTTTATTACTCCGCACACACAAGAAAACCACAATCACATGATTAACTGCCAGTTACCACAACAAAACTTTTTTAAAATAAAAATAAAGGGATAGCCCGCCAAAGCTATCCCTGTCCCAAATTATAAACGCTGCTCTATGAAATTAACTACAACTTGCGTTAAAAAGTCGGCCACTATTATGACCTGTATTTTCGTTTGTCGAGGATCTATTTTTTCCGAAATTTTATGTACTTAAAACCGAAAAGGTTCGGGCTCTTTTCCTTCTGCTATTGCCTGAAGTGTTTTGAATCCCCATGTTGAACGTTTTGATTGCACCTCATTCCAAGGCATTGCAATAAACTGACGCGCAAACTCTTTTGCCTCTGATTTGCGTCCTGTGCGAATCATAAAATAGGCATACGATCCATAGTTAAAATAACCAGGAGTACTCAGATCATGATGCTCAGCAAGAAACTCTAAGCCACGCTTTGCATATGAGCGACAGAGATCTTTCTGTTGAATGAGATGATATAAAATCATCGGATAAAAATCGGCAGGTAAATGATGTTTATCTACAAAATCGAAGTATGCCTTTATAAAGTTCTCAGATCGCTGCAACTTCATAATGCGATAAAACTCGATTCCTCCAACAGCATGATACTGAAAATCCTTCATCAACATCTCCTCTGCCAGTCCGCCCAATTCTTCTGATTCATATCTCACCTTTAATAACATCTGACTGAATACATTGATTTGCATCATTTGGTGCTCCAACTCAGGGAAACTCGAATAATTCTTTTTTAGCAATTCGTAAAATTCATTCCCTACAGCTGCATGTTTTAAAATCAACGCACGCACTTCATGATCTCTAAAGCGCTCCTGTACAGGAATAGCATTCACATATTCCAACATTAAAGGATATGGAGTTGGCAACCCAGTCTCTGCTCTTCGCTGCTGAATATAGGCAGCTAAAAAATCAGGCGAGCGATTTCCATTCTTGTATGCTTTTTTATAATAATCCCAATTATCACATGGATTATTACTCATCACACACACCGCTTGTTGAATCAACCACTCTTTACTAAGAATCCCAGTTATTGGGATCCTCTTTAATAGATTTCCCTGATTATCGATGAACAGAAAAGCAGGATAATTTTTTACCTGGTAGTTATTAATAACAAATGGAGCAGTCTCGTCATTAAGCTCAATCACCGTACTAATGAAACTCGCATTAAAAAAACTACTTACCTGAGGATCGTTCAATATGATATCATGCTTTGCATCTTGCTGATAATCGCCATGACTTCTCAAATAAATAAATACATTTCTTTTCAGAGCTTTTGCCCGTCCATTTAAACTATTCCAGGCATCGTATGTACCTCCATAATACCAGTTCATATGCTGAGCCTCGGCATTGGCAAACTGCCCCAGAACAAGTATTAAGATGATGATTAAATTTCTCATATTGGTCAACGCTTTAGTATTTTCACACTACGAAATAACAAACTCATCGACAAAAAGCGGGTTAAAGAAGTGCCAATCAAGGTTAATTAAGGTTAATCCCCTTTAGAACCCGCAAAAACAGCGTATATTTACGGTATGGCAAGAACATCAGATAAGAAGAAAAAAATACGCATTGTTTCACTGATGATTTTAAGTCAGTTGGTACTATCAATATTCGTAGGATATTGGTTGGTTACCCAGTATGAAAAAGAGAAGGAAGAACTTACTCATAAACTATACGATACCTACTACGATGCACATCACCAGGTTACCAACATGCTGATGTATGAATCGGTAATCAAACCAATTCTTGATCAATCAGAAAACATCGGTATTTTACCCATTGAATTTGATGATTTCTCTTTACCTGAGAAAGAGAAAACAGTCATGGTGCAATCAATCATCAATTTATTAAACGACAATGAAGAGAGCCTTGATGAAATTCTCGGCTATTATAAAAGTAATAATCCCTTAAGAGAGTACGAGGAATCAATTCAGATTGTGGTTCGCAACCTGAGTTCTTTTATCTATCAGGCTGGAATTAGATTTCATAAATACCAAACAAAAGAAAAATACCTTTATATTCCATTTGCCTACAACAGGGTATTCAACCTATTTAATCAACAGCTAAAAAGTCAAGGATTTAGTTTCGACTTCCAATGGTTAATTTCTCAGAAACCAGAGGAAGAAAAGTGTGCAATCAATCTTGATGTTTTTCATAACAATAGCAGAAAATACATCATCATTACCGGATACAACTTCTACCTTTTGAAGGTTATAACTCCGCAAATTATTTTTGTACTAATCATGCTAAGTCTTACCGCTTCGGCACTAACCATATCATACCGTAGTCTGGTTAAGCAGATGAAATTAAATACCCTCAGAAATGAATTCATCAATAACATCACACACGAGCTAAAAATTCCGGTAGCAACAGCCAAGGTAGCTCTTGAGGCATTGAGGAATTTCGGACTGAAGGCTGATCCGAAGGTTCGGGAAGAGTATCTTGAAATGGTATCGCAGGAGATGAATCGATTAGATAATCTTACAGCCAGGGTATTAGAACATTCAAAGTTAGAGAAGCATGAAAAGATGCTAAAGAAGACAACTTCTGAGCTTTGTGTATTTGTAAGAAATATCGTTGATAAGATGAAAGTACAATGCGACGTACAAAATATCACCATCAACTTTTCTGATTGTGCCCACGCCATTAATATCGAATTTGATCAGCTTTATTTGGAAGGAGTAATCAAAAACCTTCTTGATAACAGTATAAAATATGGAGGTTCAGGAACAACCATCGATATAGCAATTAAGCATGAAAAGGAGTTCGCATATATCACCTTACAGGATGATGGACCTGGAATACCCAAAGAATATCTATCAAAGGTATTTGACAAGTTTTTCCGTGTTCCCACGCACGACAGACACAATGTGAAAGGCTTCGGACTTGGGTTAAGTTTTGCCGCATTGGTTATGCGTGAACATGGAGGAGAAATTATGGCTAAGAATCTACCTGAAAAAGGTTGTAAATTTACACTTAAATTACCCGTTACATCAATAACAACTAAAGAGTAAACCTCAACACATGGAAACAACAACCAAAATATTGTACATCGAAGATGAACCTAACCTGGGAAGAATAGTTAGAGATACACTTATTGCACAAGGCTATGAAGTAGTATGGGAGACAGATGGGGCTAAGGTTATGGGACATTTTGAATCCTTTACCCCGGATGTTTGTGTACTCGACATTATGCTTCCAAATATCGATGGATATACCCTATGTGAACAGATCCGATCACGATATACCAGTTTACCAATCATCTTTCTCACAGCAAAAGTTGAGACTGCCGATCTGGTGAAAGGATTTGAGGCTGGTGGTACTGACTATATGCGTAAACCATTCAGTATTGAAGAGCTTATTGTGCGCATTAAAAATCAATTACAATTGCAGGTAGGCAAAGAACCAGAGCAAACCAATAATGAAGAAATAGCCATTGCCAATTATATGTATTTTCCTTCACGCTATGAACTACAGACACCAACGCAGTTAATCAAACTCTCTCATCGCGAAGGACAATTATTACAAATGTTAGCTTATTCCAATAAACAGATTATTGAGCGTAAAAAGTTACTGCTCACAATATGGGGTGATGATTCATTTTTCAACTCCAGAACACTGGATGTTTACATCAAGAAGCTACGAAATTATTTTAGCGAAAATCCGAATATTGAGATTCAGACATTGCGCGGAAAAGGATATCTATTTTTAATCAAGGAATAGAGAGAATGCTTCGATTCAGAGATAACACAAACATTATCAATATAAACAGGCCGGGATTAAGTCCCGACCTTTATTAATCTCTATTATTTTGCCAACTCTATCAGTTGTTGTTCTTTCTTCAAGCCTTTTACTTGTTTTATCTCAGTCCCATCAGGCTTAGCATACACCAATGTCGGATAAACTTTTACACCATATTTCTTAGCGAGTGCTGGTCCTTCACCTTTCTCTGCATCAACCTTTAGGCAGATATATTTTGCATTGTACACCTTACCAACCGACTCTAAAGTAAAATAGTTACGAGCCATCACTTTACAAGGACCACACCACGAGGTATAGAAATCCATAAACAAAAGCTTACCTTCTTTCTGGGCCTTTACCTGAGCTTCTTTGAAAGTACCATGAAAGAACTCAATTCCTTGAGCCTGAACTTGTGATACTGCCAGAAACATCACAATTCCTATTAAATAAACGATCTTTAGTTTTTTCATATTAAAAGATTTTTAGATTATTAGATTTTCTGATTTGGTCTCATGTATACACGAGATCAATCTCTATACCTTTCTCCGATTAATTCAGAAAATCAAATAAATATTAATCATCCTTCTGAGTGTATTTTAGGATAATAAAAATTCATAATTACTTCCTTGTTCTTCATTTTAAAACATCGATATTACCGCGTCAAGTTCTTCAACATGCTCTTCCGGCGGTAAACACATATCATTGTTACAAGTCTGGAAATAAATTCGAACCTTTACCTTAACTGCATTAGGATAACGTTTCCCTGCCTGATAGTCCTCACGAGTCAACCTTTTCAATTTAAATTTCTGAGCAAAAGTTATACCCGCATCTTTATAAACCTGAAAACCACCTTTAGGTTTAGCCACAGGTAAAGTTAATGTTCCTATCTTCTCAACAAGTTCTGAGGAAAAATCGAAAGATATTTCAGTCGGTATAAATCCTGCAGCAGTATTGGCAGGATGGTCAGCATAAAGGTACCATCCTTTTCGTAGATTAAACTGCACTGCCACGTCCATTTCCTTGCCAGACTTTATTCGCTGAGGAGCCACTACAGTATATTTAACAGGACCTTTGGTATTACTTTCTTTTGCTTGTTCATTCACGATAACCTTACGCTGAAAAGCAGGAGCAGCAGCCTCTTTCTTCGCAACAGCTTTCTTCTTATTCTTCTTTCCATAGAATACAAAGCTATAGCCACGGTGGCGCATTGTTAAGTACTTATAGTCATCTAAAATACCCAAAACATATTGCTTGAAAAATCCTGTAGTATCAGACTCAATTCGCTTAATTGTCCCCTCAATACCGCCACTGTATTTGATTGTGCGACCAGCATCTTTACCTGGCATCTCAATCTTAAGCTTCTTCACCCACTCCCAGGCAACCTCAGGCACTACCTCGTAGCTATTAATTGTAGGGATTGAAATTCCCATAACGATATCATTCACGCCATCATTGTTGTAATCAACGACAGTAATCATAGGCTGACAACCAGGCATGGCTTTTTCACCATTAACCTCAGTAAATAATGCCTTCTTCTGTTCGAAGCGTAATCCTTTATCGGTTTCAACACCACGATAAAACTCAATAGGATTGTGTCCTTTTTTATAATACTCATGCGTTACCAAAAGATCAAGCACACCATCGCCATCCCAGTCAACTGGTGTCATATAGCCTTTACCAACACCAGCCAGATTTGTATAGCGACCTTGCTTGGCAGCTTCTTCAACCTGCTTTTTATCAGGTAACTCCACATGAAGGACATCACCATTTACATGGTGCAGGTACTTTCTAACACCAAACTTTGGTTTCTCTTTCGTTCCAACATTCAATGCCACCCTGAAACCATCGGTTCCTCCAACGAATAGATCTAATAAACCATCACCATTGAAATCAGCAAAGTCAGCCGATGTATAGTTCCAGTAAGCCCAAGCCTCAGGACTCCACGACTCACGATCCTGGGCATAGCGTTTTCCATCAACATAACCTTCCTGATCAATAAACTGACGAGGCTGGAATCCTTTTTCTGAGCCTCTCCACCATGATATTTTTCCAGGATTATACTGTCCCGATAAGATATCTAGATAGCCATCACCATCCATATCTTTGATACGCGGATGAATACCAATACAACACCACTGATGATTTGTGATGGTATCACCATTCACATCTTTTGCGTAGAAATACTCACCTGAATATTTAGGTTTCTTATCTGATCCTTCATTTAAATAAACCTTAATGAAAGATCCCGTATCACCAGTCTCGAATTCGCCTAATAATAAATCCTTCTTACCATCTTTATTCCAATCGAAAAAGGCAGGGTAAATCAAGCCATGCTTTTCAACACGAATCTCATTTTTTGTTCCCTCTAGATATTGAGGCTGTCCTAGTACCGGAGCCCCTGGTATATCAGCATTTACCAATTTCCTCATCTTTGGAAAATTCGTTGACTTCACACCATCCTCCGAGCGATCCTGTGCATAGGATGCCATCAAACAAAATGTTAGTAATATACTTATAGCTAGTTTCATAACACTATTTTTTTATTTCGATTCTTTAGGATTCATAACAACCTCTACAGAATCAGGGTTCTTAAAAAACTTCTTAGCAAATTTCAGTACGCTCTTGGCATCAATACCATTTACAAGATCATTGTATTCCTTAGTAGATGCAATCGCTTCGTTATTCATCAACGATCCTTTGATCACGCTCAACCAGAAACTATTTTGCTTTTCTGCCTCTGCCCTACTCTTCACATAGTTCTTTTTAATCTCGTCAAGGTCGACTTCATTACATGTTTTACTCGCTATCTTTTCAATCTCCTCATTAACAATCTCTCTTAATCGCTCCTGCTTTTCAGGTGCACAATCAAAGTTTACAGTTATTTGAGCATGTTCATAAGGTAATTTTGAAATCATAGGACGAACAGCAACACCATAGCTACCACCTTCTTCCTCACGGATGGTTTCCATATATCTTTTCGACAATAGTTCTGCTACTACTCGCACATACATGCGTGTCTTCAGACTATATTCTACTTCATTATTAACGCCATAATAAACGGTAGTCTTAGGAACCTGCATCTCTCGTTCGAATACTCTCTGTGAAGCTCCTTCTGCCATACGCATCTCATGGTCTACCCAATTCTCCTGACGCTTGTTAGCTTTTATATTACCGATATACTTAGCGATAAGTGGTAAATCTTTTTTAACATCCAGATTCCCTACAAACAAGAATGTAAATTCATCAGCATTCTGGAAGCGATTTAAATAAATATTCTTCGCTTTATCAAAGCTTACATTATCAAGAAAAGCTTCGCTAAACATCAAAGCGCGTTCATGATGGTTCGCGTTCAACTGACCAATGGTATCCTGTAATGCTTTATTATTATCAGCTTTTGCATTAACCAGGTTATTACGCCACATTCCCATCGTAGCTTTTAAAGCCTGCTCATCAAAACGAGGATGCTCAAAGCGCATATATATCAACTGCAACAATGTTTCAAGATCCTTTGCTGAAGAGCTTCCTTCGAAACCTTCGGTAAATTCACTCAGCTGAGGCTTTACACTGGCTATTTTACCTGTCAATTTTTTCCGCAATTGGATGGCATTAAATGATCCTACTCCAGAAATCTGAGCCAAGGCAGCTGCAACATCTGCCGATTCTAATTCATCGCGATTCAACAACGACTTACCTCCAAAACTATAAGCGTTAAATAAGATTTGATCTTTACTATAATCAGTTGGCAGTAACACAACACGTGCGCCATTAGCCAACACATAACTCTGAGCCTCAATCCCTTCAACAACCGACCCCTCAACAACCTGCACATCAATTAGTTCATCAGTTACCAAAGGAGCATTGTCTGCTTCATCTTCATAAGCCGCCACATCCACCGATTCAACGTTCTTAATTATACCAAACAACTCCTCCATTGTCGGGTAATGAATATCCTCCTTATCTGGACCTGATAACGAAAATACACTATTATTCAAGGTCATAAACTCTTCCACAATTACATTTACCTCTTCAAGAGTAATGGAAGGAATTATTTGATTTGAAAGTTTTACATCCTGTTCAACCGAAGGCGTTGGTACTGCTTTTAAAAAGTGCCTTTGTAGTTTATTGGCCCACGATTCATTAGAGATCTTCTCCCTGTTTTCATAGTATGATTCCACATTACGCAGAAATTGAACCTTCGTACGATCTAATTCCGACTGAGTAAAGCCATATCGGCGTACACGTTCAAATTCGGTCATAAATTGCTCAAAGGCTTCCAACTCCCTATTCTCCTTAGGCACAACACCTATATAATTAGCAGCTTTTGTTCGTGCCATCTCGAAATTACCAATCTGCATACTTACGGCAGCACATTCTGGTTGACGAAGAATTTCACTCAAGCGACTGTTAAACATCGTATTGAACATACCGTGTACATAATTATTCCTTACAAAAGCCTCATCGCGCAATGTAACCACAGGCTTTCTGAAAATCCAGTTAATCGACACTACCCGCGCTTCCTTATCTTTGGCCATAACATATCCTGTTTTATTTGAGTCTTCCACAGGATAATAGACACGCTCAGCGGCATTTTCTTTTTCTGGAATTTGGGAGAACAATGTCTTTACTTTCTGTTCCATCGTGTTGGCATCGAAATCACCCACCACAATCACTGCCTGTAAATCAGGGCGATACCATTTATTGTAATAATCACGCAACTCCTGATGTTTAAAATGATCAATCACATCTAATGAACCAATAATGTCCCGATCGGCATACTTTGAATGATTATAAACCACAGGAGTAGATTGATCATTCAAACGCTTTCTCACATTGCGCCGGGTTCTCCATTCTTCATGAATAACGCCACGCTCTGCCTCTATTTCGGCAGCTTCCAGAAGTAACCCTCCCGACCAATCGTGTAGCGCCAACAATGCAGAATCGATTAGATGCTCATTCGCTACAGGAATATTGCTAATATTATAAACCGTCTCATCCTGCGCAGTATATGCATTAATATCGCGACCAAACTTAATTCCACTACTTTCAAGATAACTGATCATACTTTTTCCAGGAAAGTTTTTCAATCCGTTAAAAGCCATATGCTCCAGAAAGTGAGCCAGACCATTTTGTGAGTCCTCTTCTAAAATTGCACCTACATTCTGTACAAAATAAAAACTTGCCCGATCTTTCGGCTCCTCATTATGCAACACATAATAAGTCATCCCATTCCCCAGCTTTCCATATTTAACACTCTCATTAAGCGGGATCGTTGTTTTATTTTGTGCTACAGACATTCCTCCTATTCCAATAAAACAGACCAGTGTTATCAGATACCTGAATGTTATTATTTTTTTCATTCTTGTTATTCTCCAATTATTATCACAAAGTATTAACCTGCAACCTATTATTTCAACGCAGCAATCTTGTCACCCATAATTTTCTTGAAATAAGCTTCTCCTCTTTGGCCTTTCGAAACTTCAATCACTTTTTCATAGCATTCAAGGGCTTTCGTCTTATCGCCTAGCAATGCATAATAATCACCTTGATTCGATAAAAGCATTGTATTTTTTGCATCAAGTGCTAATCCCTCATCGCAAAGTGCAATCACCTTCTTAATCTGTGATTCCTTAATATAATCGCTGGCAACCTGATACAGGTTAGCTACAATATGCACATAGCCTCTGGCCTGTAGCGTCCCTTTTTCTTTCTGATAAGCTATAAATTTAGCATTCCACTCAAGATATCCATCAATATCTTTTTGTCCGTGTAAACAATACCCAGCTTCTCCAACAAATGTCATCATTTGATAAGTATCCTCAGCGTCAGCATCAGCATCCTTATATGCCTGCGCCAATCGGTTATGGATATCCTTCAGGTACTCACGAAATTTCAGATTCCCTTTTCGATAAGCGTTATGAATAGACTGGTTATTGGTTCGAAACATAAACTTGGTAAGATCCGCCACAGGCACAACTTTTTTCCAGGCTTTATAATTATTGTAGATATGTTCCACAAAGGGATTTCCATTATTTGGTCCATCCAAATACATCGATATCATGCGGAAATCTTTTGTATTAACCATTTCTGCTGGTTTCTTTTGCTCGAAATACCCATTCGCCATCCCTCTAAGCTTAGCGAACCAATCTTTCTGCTCCTCTCTGGGTAAAGTTGCTGCGTAAACGCCTCCACTAAGAATAAGGTCACGAACAAATTCCGGATCCTTTTTCCCGTTTTCGTAGGCTTTGTATTGTTCCAAAAATGAAGTTTCCTCGCCGGTAACCTGTTTGGCAAAACTTAAAAAGAAAGCCGCATCAGGAGTAGCGCCAACCAGTCGCTTGTTCTCTGTACCATCGGCATTAAAGAAAATCATGGTGGGATAACCTCTTACCTTATTATCCTGCGATAGCTTCACACCCTCTCCTCTTTCGGCATCGACTTTCAGTGCGATAAAGTTTTTATTGAAATACTCCCCTACTTCGGGTCTCGTAAAAATGGTGGCCGCCATCTTTTTACATGGTCCGCACCATGAGGTGTAAAAATCGACAAATAACAACTTCTTTTCCGCTTTAGCTTTGGCCAATGCCTCCGCATATGTTCCATGGAAAAAGTTGATTCCTTCAGCACTTGCGCCTAATGCGTACAGTGCCACAAATAAAAATACAATTAATCTCTTCATGATTACTGATGTTAAGTTTCTATATTGTGATTTTAAGTCCGTAATGATTCAGGATTTATGAACCACCAACATTCGATTCTTAAATCCTACGGCTAAGTAAGTTAGGTTTATTCTAAAAGTGGGTTAATGCAATGCCAATCAACGTTAATTTAGGTTAATTGGCACAACATTCGGAATATTAATGATTGACTGGAAATTAGTCACCCGACATAGAAACTCAATTCAGCAAAAGAGCAGGGAGCTGGGAACAGGAACAGGAACAGGAACAGGAACAGGAACAGGAACAGAGAGCAGAGAGCAGAGAGCAGAGAGCAGAGTGCAGGAACAAGCAGCAGAGATGCAGGGTGCAGTTATAGGGGGGAACATTGCCCCCTTCAATAACAATAATGAAAGATTCTATCTCTTGTAAAACGATGGTTCTCCCTGAATATCATTTACAATATTCAAGGCCTTCTCAACCTCTGATTTATTACCTTCAATTACGAGACTCACTGCACCTTCTGCTCCTGCTAATCCTCCTGAGGCTAATTGGTAAACCTCAACATCAGCAAACTGCTTAATTGCTTCAATCTCGGTAAACACCTCACCTGGAAGTGGCCAAATACGAGGAACACTTCGCCCTACATTCTCTAATTTGTTCTTATGCTTATCTAATAACTGAGCCATCGGTGCAGATATATTCTTTTCTAATCCTACAGGAATAATCAACCGAGCTCTATTGTCTTTAATTACTGGCAACATTTTTCCAATGGTTCCCCCTGTTGGATGTCCAATTAATACTGCAGCACTCTTTTCGTGATAGTTTAACACATTAGCACCCTTCAACACTATAGCTCCTTCCTTTAGGTTAGTCAGAGCCTCATCAAATGACATTTCAACATGCTCACCAGCTTTCAAATAGATCTCCGCTATGGCATTTTTAAACCGCTTCCTCTTATAATTCTTTTGAGGCGTGATACGACCAGTTAAAAATCGCCCATGCTGAATAGAATCATTTAATAGTTCCTCTGCAACGTAAGTATTTGTTGATCCCCGGGCAATAATGATCTGTCCGTTCTTAAGATTTTCTTTGATTGGCTTATATTCTCTTAATCCTCGTCCGATTAATCGCTTACTCTCCGATACTGTCAATGACACCCATGCACGATGTGTTTTCACTGTCTCCTTTGCCTGCTCTGCCGATTCTTGCTTCTTCATTTTATTAAACAAATCAAGCGCTGCATTAGAATTGTTCTTACTCGTTTGAATTAAGATTAATAATCCCAATACAATCAGACCAAGGAAAATATTTAAACGTTTTGAAAAACTCATTGCAATCTATTTTATTCTTTTTGACTTCAGACTATTTACTACACTTACTTTGCGAACATCAACCATTGCATCTCTCCTACAATCATCCTCATTTTTTATGAGACCATTTTAGGATTTCACCTAACGGACAAACGAACCTACACCAAGGACGTTTTATAAATACCGATAACGTCAGAAATAAAACAGCTAATGTATTGACAATCCATCCCGATCGCATAATTGAAAATACTGCAAATGGCTCGTAATTTAAGACTGTTTCAGTTACTCCAAACCAAATCAGGATTAATAACAGCATCAAAGTAGCTTCTCTGAATTTCAGCAATATTTTATTGACCTTAGGTGATATCTTAAGCTGCTGCAATGGCAGTTGTCCTAATAATTCCTGTGCTGCTCCAAAAGGACAGAACCAAGTGCAATAAAGATTCTTTTTCCTAAGGACTATCCCCCATAGTAATATCGCCACCAACAATACCTGTAAGGGAAATACGATCAGTATATTATCCATCGCAACAAACTTCACAAGAAAAGCCAGAGAAAGAAATTTCCCATACCAAACACCCAACACCACAACATTTAGTCCCAATTGCAATTGGCGCAGCTTCTTATTCGATACTTTCCCTATGGCATTATATGCACCAAAAACAATCACCAATAAAGGAATAATATCGCTCATTGAAAGCGGAGACTTGTTAGCACTCTCTGTCCCAATATACATAGCCAGGGAGCCTCTTACCGATGAAGCAATAGCATCGCTGGTCATGGTTGCTCCACTTAAACCATCTACGTCAAGATTTAATGCCAACTGTGCCTTTTTCCCTTCCCACGATTTCAGCATTCCTTCCTCAATGATATCTTCGATAAATTCAGGTGTCTCATGATTTTCCATCACCTGAATTTTCTGTAGTGTAGAATCACAATTCAGGTACAGCAGAACAGGTACTGGTCCACCATAGCCTGGCATTTGTTTTTCTGTAAAGGAGCTAGACACAACTGTACCTTGTAGTTTTCCATCTTTGCCTGTGATAGTCCAGGTTCCTGCATTGATTGAATCTATTGTTGCATTAGGATAACCTGCATCTTTAAGGTTCCCGGCATCAGGGATAAACAGACGATTCTCATGAGAATCCCCTCCGAGAAGTTGATCTACGGAATATCCCCAAAGACTCCCATGCAGGGTTATACCCAGTCCTGCCAGGATAATGATCCCCAAGATGAGCGAAGCTGATCCTTCGCGCAGAAATGATGTAATTCTTTTCATTTTGCTTTTTTTCTACAAACATTAGCATCTCTAACGAGCTGCTCCCACACCTGACAGCCTCCGGTTTCCGTTTTCCGGTCTCCAGCACCTGACAGCCAAAACCATCCAACCGTCCAACCGTCCAACCGTCCAACCGTCCTACCTTTCAACCTTTCAACCTTCCAACCTTCCAACCTTTCAACCGTCCTACCTTTCTTTCATCTTCAGAATCTCGTAAAGACAATACACATCATACACGCCATTCTTTTTGGCAACTCCATTGTCAAGAATATGGTTGATCAATGAATCATACAATTCAGGTCGATATTGTGCATACCAGATAAAACCATCAAAAGAGATAGGAGTACCAAACGACTTGGCTTTCCCTTTGCCACTCATTGTTCCAGCAAACTTGCCATCACCTTTAACCACCAAATCGGCCAACGTATTAGCCATTGCTTTTATGATATTCTCACCAAAGTTATATCGCCCACTTTTATAAAACAATTGGAAATCGCGTGAATCGAACGATCCATGAGTAAAATCCTCAACCTGTACCGCCCCTTTCAGCGCTGCCTTTTCTTTCAAAGCCTGACTATAAGGGTAGCGTAAACACTGCTTTCTTTCATTACCATAGAATACCATTTCTGATTTCAAGTAATCAATCATTGCTTGATTCACAGCATCAATCTCCTTCACCTTATCTTCTCTAATCCCAAATTTTTCCATAGCCTCAACCAATGGAATAGATCCACTAATCACAGGAAACACACGGTTAAAAATATAAACTCTTCCGTGCCACTCTTTTCGTAACAGCGTATTCGGATAACGAATCAGATTATCCTCACCAACAAACACATCATAAGTATAATCGATTGTTTTCAAAGCTTCGTCAATCAATCCCATTGCAATTTCCTTATAAGAAACACCCTGATAAGATTTATTCCATAAATCCTGATGCGAAGCAATCATTCTAACAGCAACCGAGATCGTAGGTAATCCGGCAAATGTAGCAGCACCAGGAACTAATCCAGTAGTACCATCTTCATAAACTTCCACCTCTTTAAAATTAGGCCACAATGGCGCCACACTGCGATCATAGCTAATCTTGTACTTCCCAAAGTTGTCGTTACGATAATGAATAGCACGACGAGCAACCTCAATAGCCCTATCCACCAACTTAATGTTATTAGTCTGCTCATACACCCACTCCATCATGTAACTATTCATCCGCTTACGGAAATAGTAATTCATATGGTTGTGACGAGGCAACTCATACCCTAACAAATATTTCTCAAGTCCGTTAAGCTCTTTCTCTGTAAGTTTACCTTTAGCATCTTCCAACACCAAGTGCTTGGCAGCAGGCTCCTCCCAGTCGTATTTATTAACCGCAGTAGCCTCATACTTAAACAAAGGATGTAACTCCCCCTCTTCATAAGTCCATCGATCAAATGCCCCTATCGTCAAGTTACCAACTGAATAATTCAATTCACCAGAATTCACAGGAACATATACAAAATCAACACCCTTCTTTGATTTAGACTCCTTTTCAATAGTATTTCCAATATTTTTGTGCACACCTTCAACCATCCACTCAAATCCGTTGGATATTTTCTTAACATGAAGCGTCACTTTATTACGTTCAGTATGACGATTGATAATGTAATATGGTGATTTTGTATGATCTCCATAACCGACATAAATTCTCAGGTCTTTCTTGTTATTATCGACAATAAAATTACATCCATCAATACGATATCCTGCAGCAGCAACACACCCCCGGTTCTCAAAGTCGTCCTTACTCGCTTTATCCACTTTAAAATCGAGCGATAAAACATCCCCATCACCACATGTCACATCCAGTACCTCTTTCATCACCTTCGATCCTTTCGCTTTTGGAAGACGGTAAAACCCATCATCCATTACCGTTAATTTCTCTAAGGATAACTTTTTACCTTCAGTCTTTTCTATTGCACTTGCGCCACCAGCAAATAGCAGCCAAACAATTAAACTACAAAATGATAATATCTTCATGTCTAAGATTCTTTTTCTGTAAAAGTATGGTGAATATCAAAATACCAGTAGCTAAAATCATTCTCATCATATCACAAATCATTCACTGGTATCGAAACAGGAGGATTTTCCCCCTATAATGTACTGGTATACCCACAACAATTATAGCTCAATACGCTAAAATAAAAAAAGGAATGCAAAGGGCCGGAATGTGGAAAAAAACCGGCACCTCTGATTCCTTAATATCAAACGTCCTAATTATTGCGCATAACCATTATTCTGCGTCAATTGCGGATTTACTTCTCTTTCTGATTGCGGGATAGCCCACAAGTTCATGTATTCTGAATACGTTCTTGTTTGTAAAGGCTCCGTACCCAATGTAGTCATGCTTGAAGTTATCTTCATTCCTAACAACTCATACCCGTCGTTTTGAGCAATCCATCCCCAACGACGATAATCGGTATACAACCAACCTTCAAATGCCAATTCTCTAACACGCTCAGTGTAAATATGCTCCAACATCTCCTCTTTGGTAAGAGATCCAGCTTCATAAGTAGGCAGCTGATCAGAAGCACGCTCTCTAATCTGATTCACCATACTATAGATTGAACTCTCTGTCACAACTGCACCGTCACCATACAAAGCCTGAGTTTTAGCTTCAGCATAATTAAGCATGATATCAGCCAAACGGAAAACAATCCAGTTATTAGGAGAATCCCAGGCACGACCATCCACACCCGTCAGCATATTTTTACGTAAAGTCAGCCCTGTTATACTATGGGTAAAACTCGTAACCTTATAAGGATACAAAGCCATTTTCCCCTTCTTATCCAAAACATAAGCACCCGGACGAAGGATAGTCCAATCCATACGAGGATCACGTCCTTCAAAATAATCATATACCTCTTGTGCTATTTTTCCATCTTTAGTATAAGTAGGATTGTCATCAATCACTTCATACATATTCACCAAATACTGTGCAGGATTAATCTGCGACCACCCATTGGTCTGCGTTGAACGGTTGTTGTACAACTTATCAAAGATATTGCCTTCTCCAACAGCACCACCCAGGAACTGAATATCGTAGATCACCTCTGAGTTATTCTCATTATCCAATGCGAACACATCAGGGAACGACGCTTGCAGTGCATATCCAAGACCCATAATTTGCTCGGCACTGGCAGCAGCCCCCGCCCAATCTTTCGTAAGCATCTTATACTTTACATCCAAAGCCAATGCCGCTCCTTTAGTAGCGCGACCAACATTACTTGAATCATAAGAAGTAGGTAGCTTATCAATCGCAAATTGCAAGTCGGTATTCATTGCTGCAATAACCTCCGACATAGGATTACGTGGTACCTGCGACTCAGCAATCGTCTGCATATGCAAGATCAACGGTACATCACCATAACAATCAACCAATGCATAATAGAACATTGCTCTTAGGAAATAAGCTTCTGCTATAATCTGATTTTTCGAAGCATCATCACCCGCAAAATCAATGGCATCTATATGATCCAACAAGTCGTTACAACGAACAACACCACGATACAAATCAGCCCAGGTATTAGCAAACACACCGTTGGTAGGATCGGCCAATCCTTCTGAAATGGCATTATACGCTGCACCACGACTCATAGCTAAAGGAGTTAACACATCACGTAAAGCCCACAAATCGTACACCACTGAAGTACTGGAGTGATCTCCACGTTGCATGGCGTCATAGCATCCAATTAAAGCATCTTGCGCATTAGCAGGCGTCTTCCAAAAATTAGACTCCGCCAATACATCCAAAGGTTGCTTGTCTAGTACATCATCACACGATGCAAAGAACAAACAGATGATAAGTGTATATATAATATTTGACTTCATTTTTCTCTATTTTTTAGAATGTAACTTGAACACCGAATGAAACAGTCTTTACGTTTGGATAATTAATCCCAGTGGTAGTCATACCTCTTTCAGGATCAAATCCTTCGAAATCAGTCCATGTAACCAGATTCTCTCCATTCACATAAACCCTTGCTTTTTGTAGTCCGATAACCTCAAGCACCGACTTAGGAAGCGTATAACCTAACTGTAGCGACTTCAAACGGATAAACGACGCATCCTGCTTCCAGAAAGTTGAGAAATAAGTATTTGGACTATACTTTTTAACATGCCAAAGTGCTGGTAAAGGAGCATCAGTGCGCTCTGGAGTCCAATAATTATCCACCCACTTTAGTGGAACCTGACCACGATCTCCATTAGCTCCAAACGGAACAACTCCAGCTCCACTCAAGTAACTATCTTTACCTTCAATTCCCTGGAATAATGCACTAAAATCAAATCCCTTATATTCAGCACCAACATTAAATCCAAAGCTATACTTAGGAATCACATTACCAATCACTTTACGGTCGTTTGAATCGATAATACCATTACCATCCAAGTCCTCATATTTCAATGCTCCCGGATTAGTTGCACTACTGATATAATACGCACCTGCATTACCCGAAAGCTCTTGTGCATTTGCATTCAACTCATCCAACTCCTCCTGCGATCTGATAATACCAGTACACACATAACCATACATTGAGTTATAAGGAAGACCTTCCTGCGTGATGTAATTTCCTAAATCCTGAATATCACCCAGGTATTTAGTCACCTCATTCTTCACGCGACTAATATTGAAACCAACATTATACTTCAGTTTACCAATTTCATCCTTATAGCTTACAGCTACTTCCCAACCAGTATTCTTCACGTTAGCAAAGTTCACCACCGGATTAGCTTTGTCGCCCAGTGTTTTAGGCACCTTCATTTTCACAAGAATATCTTCCGTTAAGCGATGGAAATATTCTGCAGTAACATTTAGTTTTCCAAACAATGTAGCATCAACACCAACATTACTCGAGGCAGTAGTCTCCCAGGTAATATCAGAATCAACCAAAGCAGTACTTGCCACACCTGGATAAATCACTCCACCTAAAGAGTAGTTCTGACCTAAAGAATAAGTCGACTGGTAAGGATAAGTTCCAATATTCTGGTTACCCAATTTTCCCCATGATCCACGTAGCTTCAGGTTATCCAACCATGAAATATTCGCCATAAAGTCTTCTTCTGAGATACGCCATCCTAGCGAGAACGAAGGGAAAGCTCCCCACTTATTGCCACTCTTAAAGCGCGAAGAACCATCATAACGCAGGTTTGCTTCAAACAAATATTTTCCCGCATAATCGTAGTTCACCCTTCCAAAGTACGACAATAATGCCCACTCTGATGCATTACCTCCAACTGAAGCATTCTCAAGACCTACTCCCAGTACTTGAATTTCATTATTTGGGAATCCCTGAATACTACCATTAAAGCTGTCAGATCGATACTCCTCTAAACTCATACCAGCCAATGCTGTAAGGTTATGATCACCAAAAGACTTGCTATAATTCAAGGTATGGAAATTGGTCAATGTATAGTTTTCAGCATTTTTATTTGATGCCGATCTTTTACCTGTTGTTTTTTGGATTTCATTACTCTTGAAATTCCAAAGCTCATAATATCCATTAAAGGAACGCACAAAGCTATTATTAAACTTCACAGCAAAGTTTCCTGAGTATTTAAGTCCGGCAATAATCTCCCAGTTCAAATACAACTTAGCCAACAACTTTAAATCTCTATCTTTATCAAACTTATTCTCCCATGAAGCACGCGGATTATCAACCGTACCACCAGCAAAAGCCTGTGAGTAACCATAGCGACCAAGTTCATCTTTTTCGTATGGAATACCAGGAAGAATTCCCCAGGCACCACCTGCATTCGGATCCTCAATATCCTTCCATGATCCTGAGATATTAGCACCAAACTGTAAGTTCTTTTTAATATCAGCCTCCCAGTTAAGTCTTAAATTATAACGTCTGGCCTCATTAGCAGGCATAATACCATCCTGACTCAAATATCCGGCAGAAAAGTTATAACGATTTCTTTCTCCACCTCCAATAACGCTTACCGAATGAGAACGCACAACACCAGTGTTTCCATAAATAATATCAACCCAGTCAACATTAGGATAACGCAACTGATCATCAGAATTCTCGCGCCATTCAGCAATTTCATCTTCACCATAGTAGTTGGCAAACTCATTGTTCATTTCCATATAGGTAGGAAAATCAGAAAGATAATCCATCATCCTGGTTGCTGTCTGAAAACCAACATATCCATTATAGTTAACCTTCAACTGACCAGCTTTTCCTTTCTTTGTAGTAATTAAAATTACACCATTAGCAGCACGCGATCCATAGATAGCAGCCGACGCAGCATCTTTCAATACCGACATGCTTTCAATATCGTTAGGATTAACATCACTCATTGATGCAGCCACTCCATCGATCAGCACCAAAGGATCAGCATCATTTAAGGTCCCAACCCCGCGAATACGAATGGTAGCACCATCACGTCCTGGTTGTCCATCGGCCTGCGTTACCTGCACACCTGCAGCTGTTCCCGAAAACACCTGAGATATACTTGTAATAGGACGTGCATCCAGCTCTTTCTCTGACACCACTGCAACCGAACCAGTAAGGTTAACCTTCTTCTGTGTTGCGTAACCAACTGCAACCACCTCATCCAGTCCAATTACATCCTCTTTCATTACAACATTAATCGTCTTTTGCCCATTAATAGCTACTTCAGAAGAAGTAAATCCAATAAATGAAAACAATAATGTTCCTTCACTTCCCACTTCAATGGTATAATTTCCATCCAAATCGGTTATCACCCCATTAGTAGTTCCCTTTTCAATCACATTCACTCCAGGAATAGGTTCTCCGGCGCCATCTGTAACATTACCTTTCACACTATTGGTTTGTGCAAAAGAAACATGTACCAGCAATCCCATCAACACCAGTAGTAATCCTGATCGCAAGAAATTGTTCTGTTTCATTTGTTTCAAAGATTTTTAGATTTATAGATTATTCGATTTAAAGATTAAGTCTCCTACTTAGCGAAGACCCTGATCTTTCTGCACCGCAAAAGCAGAAGATCGAACCTTAATAGTTTATCTTTTTATGTTTTGTTAGCTCCTTCCTTCTACACAAGGCCTCGAGGAAGTAGTAGTCGGCAAAGCTTGAAGGACGATCCACATCCCCATCATGAGGCACACTCCCCACACTATGCTTTAAGATGAAATAGTTATCTTCTTTCGAAGTGGCCAGATACCCTGGCTTAGAAAGCTCTTCCAGCAAATCATTTGCGAAAGACGAGTACTCCTCTCCCTTTGAAGAAAAAGTACTTAGTTCAAGTAATGCAGAAGCAACAATTGAAGCAGAAGATGCATCCTTTGGAATATCCCTGTTCTTCATTTGTGTAACATCCCATTCAGGCACTAAGGCGGAATCATTCACCCTAAAATCCCAATAAGGAATCAAATCATCATATTGCTTCAGATTACTTATTATATAGTCGGCAACTCCTTCAGCGTGCCTTAAATAAGCCTGCTCTCCAGTTTCCCGATAACACATTACAAAACCATACAATCCCCATGCTTGTCCGCGCGACCAGCTCGATTCATCGGCATATCCCTGGTAGGATGCTCTATGTAAAACCTCACCCGTTTCACCATCATAATTCACCACATGGTACGATGAATAATCACTTCGATAATGATTCTTTATGGTAGTATTAGCATGCTTTATTGCTACATCGCGATATTTAAGATTTCCAGTTAACTCTGATGCTTTAAACAATACCTCCAATGTCACCATATTATCAACAATCACAGGAAAAAACCAATCTACATTATCCCACGATTGTCGATAATTCCACGATTTAACACACTCAGTATTTGCATTATATCGCTCCAACAACGACTCTGCAGTCTGAATTATTATCGCTTCATAATCTTTATTGTGCGTCATGCGATACCCCACACCATAACTACAACCGATAATGAACCCCACATCATGCGTTCCTGAAAAATACTGAACAGGAGAAAGCTCTTTCGTCCACTCTACAGCCTGCCCCTTCCAATAATCATCCTCCGACAATTCATACAAGTACCACAAACTGCCAGCAAAAAAACCACCAGTCCAATCAAAAACATCAACAGTCTTTAACCTGCCATCGGCATAAACCGACTTAGGGACTCTTCGGGTAGAATGTAATTGTCTGTTTATCTTTGTGTATTGAGCTTCTGCAACGTCAACAACCTTGCTACGAATTGTCCGTTCGTTATAGTCACAACTTGACATTACCAAAACACTCAGTTGCAACACTATTGCTATGCTCAAAAAACGCCAGTTCATCTGTTTAGTTGATCTTTAGATAATTAGATTTTAAGATTTGGTCTCCGACGTAGCGAAGAACAGGAATCAAAACTAAGTAGCTATTAAAACTATGGATATAAGGATTCAATCAAGATGATGAAATCTGAGGTCAGCACATGTAAAAATGAATTCACAACCTATAAATATAAGATCACGAAACGCTGAAAGCCTCGCTATGCGGGGCTTTCAGAAAACAACTATTTTCAATAAAAATCAACTATTTTGCTTGATATATTCACCTGGCGACATGCCAAATTCAGCTTTAAAGCAGTTTCCAAAATAAGAAGGACTGGCAAATCCAACACTATAAGCTATCTCTGCAACGGTTTTATCCTCATGTAGCAATTTATCGGCTGCTTCCTTCAAACGAATACTCTTAATAAAGTCACTACTACCACTCCCTGTCAACGCAATAACCTTACGGTACAATGTACTCTTACTCATCCCCATATCGCGCGACAATTCATTTACACCATAATCACTCTCATCAAGATGCTTTTTAAGCAGCTCAATAGCCTTATCTAAGAAGCGCTTATCAACGCCCGACAATGATAACTTCTCAGTCTTAATCTCTTTCGATACCCTGATCGCTTTATGCTGACTTGCACGCAGCTTAAATAAATTGGCCAACTGAGCTTTCAACTGACGAATACTAAAAGGTTTTGACAGATATACATCGGCACCACTTTCCAGGCCTGCCTCCTGATCCTCAAGCGTCTCTTTGGCGGTCAATAAAACCATTAAAATGTGTGATGTCTCTACATCCCCTTTCACCAATCGGCACAGCTCCAATCCATTCATCTCAGGCATCATCACATCAGAAATGATTATTTCAGGATCAAACACATTAATATTCGACAAGGCTTCTTTTCCATTCTCGGCCACCATTATCCTGTACTCCTCTTTCAACGCATCCGAAACAAAAGCCAGCAAATCGGTATTATCATCAACCAACAATATCCGTGGAGCAGTCTCAGGGCCAACCACCTGCTCAAGGTTCACAGGCTCGTCATACAATGCAACATCAACCT
This sequence comes from Puteibacter caeruleilacunae, assembly GCA_005217565.1. Classification (GTDB taxonomy): domain Bacteria; phylum Bacteroidota; class Bacteroidia; order Bacteroidales; family Prolixibacteraceae; genus Puteibacter; species Puteibacter caeruleilacunae. The sequence continues at coordinate 9,917 of SJCO01000021.1, read as the reverse complement.
CCAGATCAACACGCTCCAACTGTTCAATCCCCTTGGCACTAAGTCTTGGCAATACAATCTTAAATTCACTTCCCTTTCCCTGCCTACTCTTCACTGATATATCACCTCCGTGCAGCTCCACAATTTGTCGGGTAAACGCAAGTCCGATTCCCGAGCTAGGATTACTTTCCTGCTGCTCCTCAACTTGGTAAAAACGCTCAAAAACCCGTTCTATGTCTTTTTCCGCAATCCCCTTGCCTGTATCTATCACACTAATCTCAAGCGATTCTTTTCCGCCACAACGGACAGTAACCTCATCGCCTATATCACTATATTTTAAAGCATTGCTAATTAAATTATACAATACCGAGCCCATCTTATCGGGATCAAATACCCACAAACCAACCTCATCACTTATCTCAAGTCGCAATGCTATTTTTCGTTTTCCAGCCAACGCTCTAAAAGCATTTAGGTGCGATTCAATAAAAGCCCCGATATCCGACTGTACCAACTTCAGTTTCAAGAAATTCTGTTCTGCCTTTCTGAAATCAAGGATGTTATTCACCAACTGCAACAAACGCTGACTGTTACGACTGGCAATATCCAGTAATTTTAAATGATCCTCGTTGGTTACCTCCTCTTTCAAATTTTCCAGGGGACCAGAAATAAGAGATAATGGGGTTCTGAATTCATGCGAAACATTGGTAAAGAACCGAAGCTTTAGCTGATTTAATTCCTTCTCTTTTTCGCGCTCCAGCGAACTAAGTCTGATTTCATTCTTAATCTTCATCCTATCAGCCAACACCTTCTGTATCAACAGAAACAGAACAACCAACACAACAATATACAATGCAATCGCTTCTCCTGTAATCCACCATATTTTTTCAACAGTAATTTTCAATGGTTGCTCAAGGTAATTCCACTTACCTCCCGACACAGCAACCCTTAATTCAAACTCATATTCTCCCGATGGAACACTGTGATAATTTACTGAGCGACTTCTGGTTTTCATCCACTCTTTATCCAATCCCTTTAAGCGATATTCATAAGTTGGATCTTCTTTCCCACCATAATAATACGTTACAAAGTCAATGCTAAATGAATTTTGGAAATTCTTCAATTTCAGGTCTCCCCATTTCTCGCCATCATAATAACGCTGACCATTCAGCATATTGTAAGTAATACTCTTATTGAGTACCTTAACATCGGTTATCAGCACAGGTGATGCAATATTATCTTCCTCAATTATTTCAGGATTAAAATGTACAGCACCATTGATTGATCCAAAATACAACCGATCATTCTTATCTTTCATTTGAGCAACGATCCCAAACTGATTAACAGGCAATCCATTATTCACATTGTATACTGATATATCAGTAAAATTCTTCCTGAATCGCATCAACCCTTTATTGGTAGATATCCATATAAAACCGAATTTATCTTCCTGAATTCCTTGAACATTATTATTTACCAAACCATCTAAAGTGGAAAACCTCTTAAAGCTCTCTTTTGATGAACCAAACCGATACAATCCATTACCACTGGTACCAATCCAAATATTTTCTTCTTTATCAACATGTATCGAACTAATCATACCAAGATAACTGTCGCCTATCCCTTTGAGGAAAAGTTCCCTGTCGAGTTTTTCTCCATTGCTTTTAGCAACACAAACAATACCTTCAGAACCACCAACAAATATTATACTATCATTAAAGTTATATAGCCTTACAATTACACTATTGGTTTCCTGCTTGCGAACCAACTGAGGAGATCCAAACTGCTCACCACGACTAGCGTATTTATACAATCCATCCCTTTGCGTGCCTACCCAAATATCCCCTTTTGAATCACATAACATATCTGATATACTCGCATGAAAAGGATTAACATCTTTAACCTTCGATAACTTCTTCGATACTGGATTATATCGAAAAATCCCATTGCGATGTGTACCAATCCAAACGGAACCGGTTTTATCGAGACACATACAATGAATATTAGTCTCTTTTATAGCTGGAAAATCGAGCGATGACAGAGATTTATCTTTCGCACTTTGCACAATTACTCCTGAAGCCTGGGTTCCAAAATAAATATTCCCAGCTTTATCACTCACAATTCCCCGTATGACATTATCGATGATTGAATCATCAATCTGCCGTGGTCTGATAATTGAGAAATAGTTATTTGATTTCCGATAAATATTTACACCGCCATGATAGGTTCCAAACCAAAGATTTCCATTGCGATCTTTCATCGAGGTAAGCACCGAAATATTAGACAAACTACTGGGATTACTATTATCAGGACGGATATTGACGATTTCCTGATTAGGACGAATCAGCACCAAACCTTTATAGGTACTTACCCATAAATTTTTGTCTTCATCTTCTACAATTGATCGTACAAGATTACCTTTAAATACATCGCCATACCTCCGTTTTAAAATATACCCATTCTCCTCCTCAACCAGCTCAAATAATCCATTCTTAATACTACATGCCCAAATACGATTATTACTATCCTTGTAGAAACTTCTAAACCATCGCCTGGCAACTAAAGTTGCAAGATCTTCCTCAAACAAAACAACAGAGAGTCGGTTACTATTTACATCCAAAACATGCATCCTATTCAAGGTGCTTATAACAAGTTTTCCCTCCGCAATCTCAAAAATATCAGCCATCAGATTTCTCCCATCTGGCTTGGTAAATTCATCGCTAAGCGAAAGCCTGATAAACTCATCAAACTCCCGATCAAAATAATAAAGTCCTTTTGAATTCCCTACCCACAAGTTCCCCTGAGAATCAGACAGTATTGACCATACACTTTCATCTTCAAATACCTTATAGCGCACAAATCCATTCGACGAAATATCAAACCGGTTTACACCACCAGTTCCTGCTACCCAAATATTTCCAGCTACATCCTCACAAATTTTATACACCGTAGTAATTCCAATTGATGTGCTATCCTGTGAGTTCAGATAATTGGTGACCGTACTTCCATCATAGCAGTTAAGTCCTTGTGCTGTTCCTATCCATACCTTTCCTGATTGATCCTGATAGGTACAATAAACCCTACTATGCGACAATCCATCATCGACTGTCACATGTTTAAAATTAAACTGCTCTTGTCCGTAACAAGGAGCCGACAATGCCCATACAAACCAGACTAATGCATAAAACAGATACCTCATCATAAAACCGCTGTTTCGAATTGTACACCTAAAATAAGCAAGAAGTTATAAATAAAAAAAGTCACGCCGGCGGCGTGACTTTTTTTATTACTTTGTTCTCAATCTCAACAACGCCTCAACAAAATAGTAGTCGGCATAATTCAATGGCTTATCAATTTCTGCACCATGAGGGATACTACCCACTGAATGCATCAACACAAAATTGTGGTTTGTACCAATCTTAGCCATATAGTTTTTTGATGCTAAACTCTCTACAATTTTCACACCTTCATCCAAATACTTTTTACCAGCATAATCACCTAACTCAATCAAAGCCGATGCAGTGATAGCTGCAGCAGAAGCATCACGAGGAGCTTTTGCCTTCTCAGGCACATCATAATCCCAATAAGGCACACGGTCAGCAGGCATCTCCTTAGAAGTCATAATAAAGTCAGCAATCTTTTTAGCCATCTCTAAGTATTTAGGATCTTTAGTGTAACGGTAACAAACAGTATAACCATACAATCCCCAAGCCTGACCTCTAGCCCAGCGTGATTCATGAGCATATCCCTGAGCGGTATGCCTATTACGCACCTTACCAGTCTCAGGATCATAATCGATTACATGGAAAGAACTATTATCAGGGCGATAATGATTCTTCATAGTAGTATTTGCATGCGTAATTGCAATATTCTTGTACTTATCGTCGCCAGTAAGCTTACTCACTTCGAACAACAATTCAAGATTCATCATATTGTCGATAATTACAGGATACTTCCATCCTCTTTTAGCTTGCCATCCGCCAGTAACATCCCACGACTTAATACACCCCACATTAGGATTAAAACGTGTACTTAATGATTTAGCAGCCTCAATCATCACCTCTTTCATCTTCTCATTATCGGTAAGGCGATACCCATTACCATATGAGCAATTAAATACGAAACCCAGGTCATGGTTAGTCGTTAATTTGCGATGCTCGTAGAACATATTTTCAAAATACTCACCTGCCTTTTTCCATTTGGCATCACCTGTAAACTCATACATATACCAACAAGTACCAGGAAAAAATCCCTCAGTCCAGTCGAAGCGTTGCTTTGCCCAATGAATTTCGTTCTCCTCATTAACAGTTCGTGGGATACGATCATTTTCATAGGCATCCTTCAATTGAAGACTTAATTGTTTCTCTGCGTTTTTTAATGTCTTATTACAAAACTTTTCACACTGTGCTTTTGCTGCTCCCATCGAAGCAACCAGTAACAATACAACCAATACTTTTCTCTTCATATTCTAGATTTTTAGATTTCTGGATTATTAGATTCCGCAATGTAAAAATAAGATTGAGCAACAATCAAGGCTGTCAGAAATCATTCAGAATGCATAACAAAACATGCAGACACTAAAAAAGCTGGCTCAAAACCAGCTTTATTTCAACAAATCAATCAAACCTGAATGATTTGTGATAATATGATACATTCTTTATTTATTCACCACAACTCTTTCCAGTATGGCCTTTTCAAGATCCTGATGATCGAGCTTCAGAATATACACTCCACTGCGAAATGCATTAAGGTTAATACGAAACTCATCGCGATCAATTACACCATTTCCCATTTTCATTCCTGTTACATTGAACAGACTCCATTGTCCGCCCACGAGTTTATTGCTGGCCACATTTATTTCAAGCGATGCAGGATTTGGAAACACCTTAATTGAACGCTCTTCAAGCTTATCGAATGCAGCACCAGTCACCACGGTATGATTTTTCAATTCAACCTCAGCAGGCATTGCATCCACAATGGTAAACTCCAATACAGTCTGCGTTTCGCTACTACTGATTAACGACACATCGCTACTTTCGCCCATAATACTCCACTCACCTTTCAAGGTTACCCTCACATGTACAGCTTCAACAGGAGTATAGCTACGCCATTCCATTCCTAAGTCAGGTTTTGTAACAGCAATCCTCATTTCATCAGCCAGGGCATCGCTATGCATAATCAAACAAGACGAAGAGGTAGTCTTAACAGTACTGGCATCATTTAATGAAGCATCAGCATCAAAAACAGCATAACCACACAAACCATCCTCATGCTTTACAATATGAGCTTTCTCGTTTTGCTGGATCACCTCATATGGCTTCTGTCCATTCTTCACTTTACTCTTCATACTCTCCACTTCGGATGAAGTAGCACCAGGTAAGGTAATATACTCATAAGCAACAGCCGAAGGCTTGGTTCCATGATTCAAGTACGCAATTGAATAGCTTCCACTTTCATAAGTAGATTGATCCAAAGGATCTTTTTGCGTATCCTTTGGCGTAGATTGAGTACCGGTAAAGTACTTCAGTTCGGCATCTCCTGCCACAATAACAAAACCAGTACTGTAATTACTCAACACTGAATTTACGCCCGCACTAACCGTCTTTGATGAAGAAGCATTTGAGTTATTAATCTTTACGGTTTTCGACGTATTATTCATCCTTTGAAAAAGCGTTGTAATGGTAGGATGATTTGTATCGTCATTACTAATATTCGATCCCAACGACACCAACATATCATCAAAAGCAAAAACCGACTTTTTAAAGACAAAAGTACTGTTGTGCGATTCAGGTTGTAAACGCTCCTTCCATCCCAATCCTTCTTTCTGCTGGAAATCCATTCCAAAAACACCACTTGCTCCGTGTATCTTCTCCAACACCCCAATATGCTTGTTATCGAAAGCCAATGAACCAGCAAAAGTTTTCGTTTGCAGCTCATCAACACGCTCTTTTTCGGCCAATAACTTCTGCCATGGCATCAAAATAGAAGTGGTACCCGGATTATGATTCCAGTTCCATGAATTACCATCGTAACCATTACCATCCTTCACATTACCAGGATAGATAATCTCAACAGCACCATAACTTTGATAACGGCCATATCTATTTTGACCATTCAGTATTTCAGTACCAACGCTCCAATTACTAAAACCACGCATCACCGCTACCCAGTCGTCTTTTCGATACACTCCCGAGGTACCCCAGTTAAACTGAAAGAATCCATCTAAATCACTTTTAGGAGTAACACCACTATAATCCAAATCAGACGATACGCCCCAAATACCATTGTAAATTCCCGCCAACACCGGATCAGGAGTATCTAAAGCAAGAATCTTACCACCAACCTTTGCCAGTGTTCTTAGATCATTCTGTGAATAGGTAGCATACCTGCTATGAGGTTTACGCCCAACATGAGACAGCGCCAACACTTTATCCTTATTAGTATAAACAACCTTAGCCATCAAGGCATCACGCAACACCTTATAACTCGCAGCGCTAACCTGAAATTGAGTTTCATTCAATATATCCAACTCTTTAACGGCAGTACCATGTGTACACATATAAGTATCGTAAGCAAACCAGTGATGAAATCCTGTACCATCAGGCTTATGCCCTTCTGCGGTTCCCGAAGTAATACTCAAGAAACGATTCAACCAGCGTTGAAATCCCAACATATAACGATATCGTTCCTCGGGAGTTTCCTGAGTAGCACAAAAAGCCATAAGTGCATCACCATGGTTATAGTTGTGATCGGTGTTGATGGCATTGTTCTGCGACTGATAAGCAAAGCTGTAATCAGCCTCCCAGAAATGCTTAAATTCGGCAAGGTGTTTATAAAAAACATACGTTAGCATATCACGTACCTCAGCGCTTAAGAGATTTCTTAAGGTCATTGCCGGACGGAATAACGTACGTACTGAATACCCATTATAATCTAATGAAATCTGACCTTCAATAAACTGGTCACAAACCAACCAGATGATATTGTTGGCTTTTTCTTTGGTATCAGCATCATCGGGATGATGACGCAGTTGCTGTGCAAATGTGCGAAGAAAACCAAGATCGTTATAACTCTTCACCTTATTTCCTGTGATTGCTCCATCAGTGATTACAATATTGTAGGCATTGTATTTATTCACGGCACTTTGCAGACTACTAGCCGAGGGTGCCGATGTACCCAATATTTTGTTACAATAACGATCAATGATCGTTGCAATATCGGCCTCCACACTGGCATTCGAATCTTTAATTGGCAAGTCTGGTTCTAAGGAATAACTGTAGCGAGGATCTGCATTGTTTACTGTAGCTGATTTTTCATTTCCCTTGATCTGCCCATGCAGACACACCCCCCACGTTACCATAAATAGTAAAACAATTTTTTTCGTCATCATTTGGTCTTTTGTTAGTTCTGTAGTTATGTGGAGGCAAAATTAGAGAAATTAAACACCACTCATTATCACAAATTAGTCAATCATTTTAACAAATATTGCAAATACAAAAAAAACACGCCTCCAGGTCTTACAACGCTGGAAGGTGTTTTTTTAACAACTTACCTACTAGTTTAAGGTCACTTCGGCATGGACACTATCGGAATAGGCATTACCGTCGAGACTAGAGAAGAAGGCATAAACCTGAATAGTCATACCAGGTTCGTATGGAACCATCACTGTGGCCTCCAAATCAGAACGCTTAGCATCCAAATCAGTCATGAGCACCATATCCCCATCCATCATGATAAACAGGTTAAGTTTATCCTCATCTCTGGCCGCATTAGGCTTCAGCAATTTGCTCCACGAGATATCAATCTGTTTAGGATCTTCACTAGCCTTAATTTTAGCATTAAAAGGCAACGATCCAACGGTCATCTTCAGCAATGAAAAGTCGCTGATTTTACCCTCCTGATCAAAGGCCTTGATATTGGTCTTCACAAAAAGGTTGGAAGGCGTCATTCTCACCGCCTTATGTTTCCAGATAGGATTGATCAATTCTTCACGCAACAGATCAGCAAATCCAACAACACCACCAAATCGATTGCGTTGATTAACCTGTTTCTCAGTCTTCGGGTCATGCCTGTTCGCAGCCTTAATTCTGAAGTAATCAATACCCTTCCAAGAACTTCCAATTAAATTTCCAACTTTTCCGGATACACCTCCGAAAGCTCCTTGTGCTATTTTTCCCATGATAATTAGATTTTTAATTAAACACTGTTATTATTTGAAACACAAGACTCACGCACACTCATTGATGTTATAGCAGTAACTTCAATGAGCTGTTATTTGCTAAGTCTCATTTAATTTAAAATTTCACTTAAGTTGTCAGGATAACTCTTTTGTGCAGTTTATCTATTTTCTTCTCCGATTATTCCCCATGATCAATTGTAGGTTACCCTATCACTCCGATCATAAAATCGTTTTACTAAATGCACCCGACGAGGATCGGGCCTGGTCATCTGTGTCAATTGTTGTCTCTTCAATGGAGCCGTTGTAACTCCTTTCCTGGCATGCCGTTGCATACGCTCTCTGCTTTCAACAATTCAAAGGTCAGCATTATTTTTTAACCACGCAATACCTCCCCACCCAACCCATGCACTTTGGTAGCTAGGTAGCACTAGATAGCGCTAGGTGGCAGGAAAAAAAATATTCTTCTTTTAGATATGATTCAAATTTAATAAATGTCTTTGTGACTTAACTTGCCGACCCGTCAAATTTACTAGTACGGGACGTGAGGGCTACCACCATTCACTTATGTTTTCAATATTAATAAACACTTCTTTTTCAAGATACTCATCTTTTTTTATCTTCATCTTATTCAATGGGTAATAATGGCGAACTATATATCCATCAACATTTTCTGCTATATACATATAAAATGGAGAGTAGTGGTCAGTTTTCTCATGAATCTCTCCACTGGTTTGTTCTTGAGAAACCAGACTCGCTCTTGAACAAACAACAATGCAGCTATAATTATCTATCCAAAAACCATCTTGTGGTTGAATAGTTCCGAAGGTATTATATACCAAAACAGACTTGTTTTCTTGCAAAAACTCTATGTAAACCTGACCAATCCATTCTCGCCCGTCGCAAATAAAACTCTCTCCTCCCCGTGAAAACTCGTAGGCTGAATACAATGATAGAACCTTTGTTGAGTCGCTTGAATATTTAAGATAGGGTTTATGTATATCAAAGCTGTGTTGTGCAGTTTGAAATGATTTGTTTTTGTAGTCATAAACATGGATATTTTCTACTTTAAGCACACTATCCTTACCTGCACTAAAATCTTCAATATCAAAATCAGGGCAATTTCTTTCCCAATAATTAACCCACCTAGGAAGTTTATGTTTTACCAACTCAGTAACATCATTATCATTAAGGTGAGACTTAGGCTTATTTAAAACAACCAATGGTTGTTTCTTGATGGAATCAAACTGTGTTTCTTTTTGACCACCCTTAGTGCTTGTATTATTTTGACATGATACAAGCACCACTAAAAATAAAAAGATAATACGCATCATAGTGATTATTTTTTGCTTCCGACAACAGTTGTTTCTGGTAGCATATTAGTATATCCAAAATAATCAACAATAACGTTAGCTATTGAAGCGGATATTGCATTTAAATAATTGCTATACTGCATTAACTTTGCTTGTTTTGGATTGGTCATAGAACTCGTTGTTTAACTCTTTACCATTATAAAGATACTTATTTTCCGAGATTATTTTCGGTGAACATACTTCCAAATGGGTAGTACTCTGTTTTTTGATTTACAACTGGAGTGCTACCACTGTAGTGAAAGCTCATTCGGGTGTTCCCTAAGTGATCTTTAAGATAGTAGTGATATGTTGATGTTGGTACATCATAAAATCCATCAGAAGTGAGAACTCTATCCAATGATCCTCCTTGATAGATGAAGTTACTATAATACTGAATGCTTGAAGCTCTTGTG